>NZ_JAVMJZ010000001.1:4800000-8469185 GCF_036320405.1 Streptomyces sp. WAC07094 | reverse complement strand
ATATCCGACTTCGCGCCCATATATCCCATGCTCGCCCTCAGGCACCCGGGGCGAACACCGCACCCGCAGCGGCGCACACGACCCCTGCCGCCCCGGCCGGACCGGCACTCGGGGACGGCCCGCGCGGTACAGAGCCCCACCGCGGACCCGCGCGGCGAGCGGGCATGGCGAGGCCGACGGGCTACAGGCTGGTGCGATAGAAGGGCTTGTCCGCACGCGGCTCGACACCCTGGGCTCTGTAGAAGTCGAGGGCCGGAGGATTGCCGGCGTCCGCGGTCCACTCCATCCGCGAGCAGCCGGCTGCACGGCCCGCCTCGCGGACGGCTTCCATGAGCCGCCCCGCGACACCGTCGCGCCGGTGAGCCTCACGTACGAACAGTTCCTTGAGATAGATCGACGTGTCGGCGCCGGCGGCAGGCCAGACGAAGCTGTACGAGGCGAATCCGAGAGCTGTGTCGCCTTCGCGGGCGATCAAGACGGTGGCAACGGGTTGTGGGCCGAAGAGCGCCACGCGGATCTGCTCCTGATCCACGCGGGTGTCGACCCCGCCGTAGTAGGCCTCGACCTCGCCGAGGAAGTGCGCCACGAGCTCGACATCCGCTTCGATCGCCTTCTCGATCCTCACCAGCGCCACCCTTCTCTTCCGCGGGAGACGCCAACACCTCACGCACCACCCGCACTTCCGACACCGCCCGTGCCCCGGGACCTTAACCGCAGGACCCAGGGCACGACAGACGGTCACCGAAGAGCGTCGCCGTCGGCGAGACCTGCCATGGGGCGATCATCGGGCACTGGTGTCACGGCTGCGGGACAGATCGCCCAGTCCGTTCTCCAACAGCGTGAACGCATGGTCCGCGTCGGCCACAGCTCCCGGATGACGCGCGTCCGCCGGTTCTCCGTACGCCAGACGTGCGGCGTTGTCCTGCGCCAGCGCCCACTGGACCGCGACGATCTGGACGGCGGCCAGCCGCGCGGTGAGCTCCGGGGTTGCGGCCGTCTCCTGCAACGCATCGGCGAGCGCACGTTCGGCGCCGGCCTTGAAGCCTTCCATCCGGGCCACCAGTGAAGGCGTGTCGAGGATCATCCGGGTGAGCCGCAGCACCTGCGGGTGGTCGTTGAGCCCCGTGATCGGGTCCCGGTCGTCCAGCCCCTTGAGGAAGTGCTGGCGCACTGCGGTCAGTGGGGCGGTGGGGGGCAAGCGGTCCCGCACAACACGCGCCGTTTCGGTCTCGTGGTCGGCGAGGCGATGCACCACGAGGTCTTCCTTGGTCGGGAAGTAGGCGAACAGCGTCCGCTTGGACACCTCGGCGGCCTCCGCCACCTGCGCCACCGAGACCTGGTTGAAGCCGTGCTCGAGAAACAGCGCGATCGCCGCGTCGGAGATCGCCGCATGGGTCCGCCGCTTCTTCCGTTCCCGTAGCCCTGGCCTGCCGTCCACGACGCACACCGTAACAGAGATCTTCCCCGAGGATATTTCTGCACCTGGTATACATTTACTCCGAGGCGAGAAATGCTGAGGGAGTGAAGGTGTTGACCGAGATCGAGACCGAGGTCGTCGTCGTGGGCGCAGGCCCGACCGGACTGATGCTTGCGTGTGAACTCACCCTGGCGGGGGTCGAGACCGTGGTGCTGGAGAAGCTGCCCGAACGCATCCGGCAGGTGAAGGGCGGCGCTATCCAGCCCCGCACCGCTGAAATGCTGGAACTGCGCGGGCTGCTCGAACCGTTGCGGCGCCGGGCCGTGCTGCGAGAGCCGATCGGCGGGCACTTCGCTGCTCTGCCCGTGCCTCTGGACTGCGCTCCGTGGCGGACCAGGCACCCCCACCCGATCGCGATCCCACAGTGGGAGATCGAGGAGGTGCTTGAGGAGCGGGCGATCGGCGCCGGTGCACGGGTCCTGCGCGGCGCCGCGGTCTCAGCGGTCCAGGCGGACGACGACGGTGTGGTCGTCGCGGCGGGTGGCCTGCACGTGCGGGCCAGCTACCTGGCGGCCTGCGACGGTGGCCACAGCACGGTGCGGAAACTGCTCGGGCTGCCGTTTCCCGGTAGGCCCGGGACGCATCAGGCGGTGTTGGCCGACATCCGTCTGTCCGCCGTCTCGCCACTGGTGCCTCAGGAGATGGGGCACATGAGCACCCTCACCCGCCAAGGGGGCGGCTACTGGGCCATGCTGGCCCCTCTCGGCGGCGACCGGTACCGCTTCACCTTCGGACGCGCGGACCGGGCGGACGTCGACCGCGACACTCCGGTCACCCACGAAGAGATCACCGCGGCGCTCCGGGCGGTGTACGGCCAGGAGACCTCGCTCGGCGGCGTGGACAACTCCTCGCGATTCGGCGACGCCACGCGCCAGTTGGAGGACTACCGTGCGGGCCGGGTCCTGTTCGCCGGCGACGCAGCACACATCCACCCCCCGCTGGGCGGCCAGGGACTGAACCTCGGAATACAGGACGCGTTCAACCTCGGGTGGAAACTGGCCTCGGTCGTCCAGGGTCGGGCGCCCAGCGACCTCCTGGACAGCTACCAGGCCGAACGGCACCCGGTCGGAGCCCAGGTCCTGCACCACACCTCGGCGCAGCGGGTGCTGGCCGATCCGCACCCGAACGAGGACGTGGCCGCCCTGCGTGCCATCTTCATCGACCTCATGCGACTACCGGACGCCAACCGTCACTTGGCGGGCCTGATGTCCGGGCTCTCGCTCCGCTACGAGTTGCCCGGAAAGCACCCGCTGACCGGACGGCGCGTGCCGGACACCGACCTGGTCACCACGGCGGGCCCCACCCGACTCTCGGCGCTCTTCGCCTCAGGACATGCCGTACTGCTCGATCTCACCGGCGCCGTCCCGGCCGAACTCGAACTTCCGCCGCGAGTCGACCTGGTCCGCGCCACCTGCGTCGACGATCTTGGGGCCGCCGCCCTGCTCATCCGCCCTGACGGCTATGTCGGCTGGGCTGCCGACACTTCCGCCGAGTGCGGCGACGACCTGCTCGCCGCACTCGCGGGCGACCCGGTGGCGCTGTCCTGAAACCGGCTCGGCCGCGGCCTGCCCGAAGCTGCCCCGCTTCGCCATCCCTGGATGCGGTGGCGCGCGCATCGATGCGCGCGCCACCGCATCCAGGGATGGCGCTTCAGACAGAAAGCGGCCGGCATTCCATGCAAGATGCGACCCTTCTTCACACGCATAACCAGAGGTATGCGGAATGCAGGTACACGCATCGCGAAAATCCTCAACGCATCCCCGTCCGAAGTAATTTCCCGTGTCCATGATTCTGCATGATAAACTGGGTTTGTGGTGCGCCAGCCCGAACTTCTGCGAGACATAGCGCTGAGGACCGGATTGAGGCCAACGTGGGGCTCCTTTGTCACCACCCGCTATGGGCCCTTCCTAATCGCGCTCACGATGATCGCCGCCATTATGGTCGCCGGATTCATGCTTCCCCGATCCGAGCACCTGGCCTCTCTGATGGCCACCGTCCCGGCGGCGACCGCCACTCTCGCCGGTGCACGGTTGACTGCCGTGATCGCCGGCCTCTCGTGCGTCGGTTCCCTGGTGCTCGACGCGTACGACGGCCTGCTCGGCACCTCCATATTCGCGGTGCACCTATTGGCAATAATCCTTGTTTCAGGTTGCGTCATCGCATTTCGGACCCTGCGGGAACGCAATACTCGAGAATTGATCGAACTGCGCACGGTCGCCGAGACCGTCCAGCGTGTTCTACTGCGCCCGCTACCTCCGTCCATCGGCTCACTGCGCATCCGCTCCGAATACCATGCCTCGCATCCTCATGCGCTGGTGGGTGGCGACCTCTACGCTGTGTCGTCCACCCCCCACAGCGTCCGCATCCTGATAGGGGACGTGAAAGGGAAGGGGTTGCCCGCGGTGGAGGACGCAGCCGCCCTCCTCGGCGCCTTCCGCAGTACCGCCCGCAGAACACCGTCCCTCTCGCAGCTCATGGCCACGCTCGACGAGGCCGTCCAGGCGCACTTCGACGAAATCTCCGCCACGGACCCCAATGCCGCGGAGCGTTTCATCACCGCGCTGCTACTGGAGATACCCGCCGACGGATCGAGCGTGCGCATGATCAACTGCGGCCACCCTCCCCCGTTCGTCATCGACCACGGCAAGGCTCACTCCCTCCCGTCGATGCTGCCCGCACCCCCGCTGGGGCTCAACAACACGCGCACCTCCGACTACGCCACGACTGTGCTCCCCCTGGCCACCGGCGCCATCGTGCTCCTCTACACGGACGGTGTCGCCGAAGCGCGTGACACAGGAGGCAACTTCTACGAACTGGACGCCCGAATCGCCGCATGGTCGGGTTGCGACCCCGGCGACCTGCTCCGCTACGTCCTCGACGGTCTGGCCGACCATGTGGGCGGTGAAATGCGCCTGGACGACGATGTTGCCCTCGTCGCCGTGCAGCACCACGACGCCGAGTGCACCTCAAGGCGACTCGAACAGCCGGCGCATGTGGACGGTGACTGAAGAGGGCCCAGCACAATGAGGCGGTGTCACCATCAGGCGACCCATTGAGTCAGGTCTTCCGGGAGGAAGAGAACGAAACGCCTCTGCTGTCGGGTGACTGTCGCCTTGTGGACCCGGGCCGGTCCTCCGGCATGGAGGCTGTCGATGACACGGGCCGGTCCAGGCCGACGGCTGCCCGTCTTGAGCATGACGTCGTGCCGCCGGGACCAGATGTCCCGGAGTCGGCGCGCAGAAGCCGTTCGGCTCAGAAATACCTCGAAGTCAGCACCGGTCTCCAACTACAAGAGCCCGCTCGTCAGGTCCATCAGGGGGAAATCCGGCGTATCGCGCCTTATGGATGAGGAATCTCCGAGGAGCCCCGCAAATCTGTCTGATGACGTTCAACCGAGCCGACTCCTTCGGGGGCCGGCCCGCTTCCAGTTGCATGAAAGGCTTCCCATGCTTCTCGCACGCGATGGCAGGCCGCTGCACAGGCGCGTTGTCGCCGTCGCCGTGGCGGCCCTGATGGCTACCGCCGCGTCCCCTGGCGCATGGCAGACCCCTGCGGCCGACGCCGGCAAACCCGACGTCACCACCCTCGCCTGGGGAGACAACGGCTCGGGTCAGCTGGGTGACGGCACCACCATCCACCGGAGCACGCCGGTTTCAGTGTGCGCGCCCGGCCGGACAGCCCCCTGCACCCGCTTCCTCACCGACGTGGTGGGCATCGCCGCAGGCACCACCAACAGCCTCGCGCTGCGCAAGGACGGCACTGTCCTCGCCTGGGGAGACAACGATTCGGGTCAGCTGGGTGACGGCACCACCATCAACCGGCACACTCCGGTCCGGGTGTGCGCGCCCGGCCAGACAGCCCCCTGCACCCGATTCCTCACCGACGTGGTGGACATCGCCGCAGGCACCAGCCACAGCCTCGCGCTGCGCAAAGACGGCACTGTCCTCGCCTGGGGCAACAACGGCGGCGGTCAACTGGGGGACGGCACCACCACCAACCGGAGCACACCGGTCCGGGTGTGCGCGCCCGGCCAAACTGCCCCCTGTACTCAATTCCTCACCCACGTCCACACCATCACGGCACACGGCGGGCACAGCCTGGCGCTGCGCAAGGACGACACCGTCGTCGCCTGGGGAACCAACGGTTTCGGTCAGCTGGGTGACGGCACCACCACCAACCGGAGCACACCGGTTCGGGTGTGCGCGCCCGGCCAGACCGCCCCCTGCACCCAATTCCTCACCCACGTCCACGCCATCGCCGCAGGCCGCACTCACAGCCTGGCGCTGGGCAAGGACGGTACAGCCTTCGCCTGGGGGGAGAACGGTTTCGGTGAGCTGGGTGACGGCACCACCACCAACCGGCGCGCGCCGGTCCGGGTGTGCGCGCCCGGCCAGACCGCCCCCTGCACCCGATTCCTCACCGACGTCCACACCATCGGCGCAGGCCGCACTCACAGCCTGGCGCTGCGCGATGGCGGCGCCGCTCTCGCCTGGGGCAACAACGGTGCCGGTCAGCTGGGTGACGGCACCAACACCAACCGGCGCACACCGGTTCCCGTGTGCGCGCCCGGCCAGACCGCCCCCTGCACCCGATTCCTCACCCACGTCAGCACCATCACCGCAGGCGGACGCCACAGCCTGGCGCTGGCCAAGGACGCCGCTCTCGCGTGGGGAAACAACGATCTCGGTCAGCTCGGTGACGGCACCACCGCCGACCGGAACACGCCGGTTCGAGTGTGCGCGCCCGGCCAAACTGCACCCTGCACCCGATTCCTCACCCACGTACACACCATCGACGGAGGCGGACAGCACAGCCTCGCCCTGGTCGACGATCAGCGCGCCCGCCACTGGTTTGTCCCGTAACCGTGGGCCATCCCCTCAACGATGGGGCGCCCCGCTCCCGTGGTCAGCCGAAGATGAGCTCAACGTCCTTGTCTACACAGAACCGCAGGACGGTGACCAACTGGCTGACGTCTTCGAGTGGCCGTCGGAAATCGGGGTCGCTGTCGTCAGGCTGATGTTGGTCGAGAATCGCTTCCAGCCGGGGCAACATTGCCTCGCATTGAGCGGGCGCGAGGTTGGGGCCATCGTCGTCCGGATGGTTGAGCAGTAGTGCCAGCGCGGTGGAGACGCTGCACCACTGGCGATCTCCACCGAAGCCGCCCATCTCGGCGAGCGTGAACCCCTCGGCCTGGGCCAACCACTTCCTGAACATGCCGAAGCCGGAGTAGGACCAGGAGATGTCCGGGCTCGCCACGTCGTCGTCGCCTGGAAAGAGCACCAGTCCCATCTTGTCCCCCTTGCTTGCCCGGTGCCCAGGATCAGTCGGGGGGAGGGGCGTCGGCAACTGAAATGATCCGTTGTGCACCGACCCGACCTTGCGGCAACTGGACCCTCCGTCCGGCGTGTTGAAGTCCCCGGTCAGTCGTGTCATTGACCACCTCGGCCAGAAGCTCGCGCTCGAGCCACGCAAGCGGTTCGCGAAGGACGCGGTGCTGATCGTGGAGGGCACCCTGCTACCCACCCGGGCAGCGAGGTCCACGGATCGGGTCAAGGCGCGACCGGAGGCCGACCCGGCGATCCGCTCGCGGGACACGTCGGCCGACCGGCCGGACAAGTCACGGCAGGACCCTCCGAGGCGATCACCAGGGGGCGGCCGGCTGGACGCGAGACGGCCGGGCGACCGGCATTCGGCGCTGCGGTTCGGCCTGCGATCTGGGTGGCAATCGCCGCCGTGCTGAACGGCCTCGACAGGGGACACACACCTTGTTCGTCGGCACTGCCGGTCCACTGCAGGCGCCATCGATACGGGTGCGGTCGAAGCAGCACGAGAGTCGCATTACGGTCGTAAATATGACACACAAATCCCAGTCCCCCACCTGGCTGATCACCGGCGCCACCTCCGGTATCGGCCGCGAGCTCACCGCCCAAGCGCTCGAGGCCGGAGAGAACGTCGCCGCGCTCTCCCGCAGCACGGCATCGCTCAAGGACCTCCAGGCGGCCCACCCCGACCGGCTGCTCCTGATCGACACGGACGTACGCGACCAGGCAGCCGTGACCACGGCGGTCGAGCAGGCCGTCGACCGATTCGGCCGCATCGACGTAGTCGCCAACAACGCGGGATACGGCCTCTTCGGCGCCGTCGAGGAGGCCACCGACGAGCAGGCCCGCGCCATCTTCGACACCAACGTCTTCGGCGTCCTCAACGTACTCCGTGCGACGCTGCCCGTGCTGCGCGCACAGCGCTCCGGCCACGTCTTCCAGGGCTCCTCGCTCTACGGGCAGAGCGCCCATCCCGGCGTCGGCCTCCTGGCAGCGACCAAGTACGCCGTCGAGGGGCTGTCGGACGCGCTCGTCGACGAACTCGCCCCGCTCGGCATCAAAGTCACCATGGTCCAGCCCGGACCCACCGCCACCGCGTTCCTCGACAACCTCGACCTCGCGGCCGTGGTCCCCGACTACGACCAGACCGTCCGCGAGGTCCAGAAGTCGATCGGTGAACTGCCCGCGTCGGCCTTCGCATCACCGGCGCGCATCGCGGCCGGGATCCGAACCGCCGCAGCCAGCGACACACCGCCCCTTCGACTGGCGTTGGGCGCCTCGGGCGCGGACGCCATGCGCAACGCCCTCACCGCGCGCCTGGCCGACCTGGACACCTGGGCCGAGACCACCCGCGCGGTCGACGCATGAGCGCCGTGGTGTCGGCGGCGCGTCCACGGACACATGGGTCGCGGAGCCGTCGCTCCTCGTCTGGCCGCTCCTCGAGGACGGCGGCCCGGTCCTCCCGGTGACCAGGTGTGGGACCCGTTCCGGTCGGCGGGACCCTCGGCCTGGACGTGCGCGTGTCAACGATCCAGGGGCACGAGGGGCAGGGATCACACGGTGTCAGGTGACACAGCGGCTTGCATCCGAGGTCCAGGACAGTCGGGGGTTTTCAGGCCTCCGCGATTCCTCATCAGCCCGTTCACCGGAGGGGTCACGTACGCCCCTTCACGTGACGAACCCGCCCGCCTCGTGTCCTCCGTGGCGAGCGGCTCGCGCAGCCCGCACGTCATCAGGCCATTTCGTGAGGCCGCTTGTCCACCATCGTGAGGAACTCGTCGGTGGTGAGTACGGCGTGCGCGTACGCGGGCGCGTTGATGTCGAACGTCGCCCTCATCTCGTCCCAGTTGAAGGCGCCGATGGCGTCACGGATGAGCGTCACGTGGTAACCCAGTTCCTGGCCGAAGCGTGCTGTGGTGTCGACGCAGGTGTTGGCCTTCATGCCGATGAGTACGATCTTCTGAACACGATGTTGTTTGAGCAGCATGTCCAGATCGGTGTTGGCGAAGCCGCTCGACGCCCAGTGCTGGCGCATGACGAGCTCTCCCTCGCGCGGGACGAAGTCAGGGTGCCACTCGGCTCCCCAGCTGCCCGCGGCGAACACCTGCCTCTGGACGACATGCTGCTGGGTCGGGGACAGGTGGTCCCACGTGCGGTAGTCACCGGGCTTGGTCTGGTGGTGGGGCACGATGAAGACGTGGAAACCCAGGCTGCGGGCCGCGGAGAGCATCGCGCGCATATGGTCGAGCAGTCCCACGCCTTCCGCAACCTCCTTGGCCTCGGGCCACAGCTTCCCGCCCTCGGACAGGAAGTCGTTGTAGGGGTCGATGACCAGCAGCGCGGTCTCTTCCGGCGGGTAGGCGCTCTCTTGGTCGTTCATCGTTTCCTCGCTCCGGTCTTTTCGCGGGTGGAGTTGGACGACTCGACACGGCAGACACCTGGGCGGCGTGCCTGCAGGTGCGGATGAACCGGACGCCGGGTCCGAGTCCCACTCACGGAGCTGATGGCCGTCGAAGGCTTCTCGCACTCTCAGCTTGACACTGACGCTCGTCGTCGGCCGAGCGAGCCGGGCGCTCATCACCCTGTGTCTCGACGCCGCGGCTGAGGTGGGGGGCAACCCGTTCCCGTGGTGCCCAGCCGCACAGAACGGCCAACAGACCTCCGACATCGTTGCCGTCACCCGGCCGAGGCCCGGTCGATCGGCCGGGCCCCGGGATGACGAGTGTCCGGCTTCCCCGTTCTGTCGCCGCCGTGGGTACCCGGACGTCAGCTCCGTCCGCCCCAGTCCAGCCGGTCGGACAGCCCGGCGGTGATGAAGGCCGCCTCGATGTCGTCGCGGCCCTCGGTGAAGTGGGCCCAGCTGTCGTAGTGCACGGGAACGACGCGACGGGCGCCGAGGATCTCCGCGGCCTCGACCGCCTGAGCGCTGTCCAGGACGATGAGCTGGTTGTCGAAAAGGCTGGGGAAGCGGGGGGCACCGGCGAAGAGGATGGCGGTGTCGATCGGGGCGAAGCGGCCGGCGATCTCCCGAACGGCGTCCAGCGAAGCGTTGTCGCCGCTGACATAGACGGTCGGCAGGCCCTCGCCGGTCAGGACGAAGCCGACGACCTGGCCGGTGATCGGCTCCACCTCCTCTCGCGGGCCTGGACCGTGGATCGCGGGGACCCCGGTGACGGTGATCGTGCCGCCGTCGGGACGGTTCAGTTCGATGGACTCCCAGTCGGCCAGGCCCTTGGCCTTGCCCCCCAGGGCTGCCCGCCGCCGGGCGTCGTCAAGGTCAGGGAAACGTCGTCGAGAAGGGCGCGGCCGGAGTTGTCGAGGTTGTCGGGGTGCTCGTCGTGCGAGAGCAGAACCAGGTCGATGCGGCCGAGGTCGGCGGGCGTAGTGGTGGCGGGGGCGGTCTTGGTCAGGACGCGGCCCGGCCGGCCGTATGCACCAGGGCCGTCGAACGTCGGATCGGTCAACAACCGCAGTCCGCCGTACTCGAAGCCTGCGGTCGGGCCGCCGAACACCTGGACGGGGAACTGCTCGGTCGCTGCGGGGAGAGAGGACACCAAACACCTCACGGATAGATTCGAGTGAACCGTGATACGACCGTAGCTGCTTCTCACGGATGCACGCAATCCGTACCATGAGAACCATGAAGGAGCCCGTGACCGAGCAGCCCGTCCTGCCGCCCGCACAAGGCGAGGACGAGCACCTCTCCATCGCCCTGGCCAACAGCGCGATCGCGCTGCCCGGCGGCCTCACCGTGGATCTTCTGGGCACTCCCGAGCAGTCGAATCAGTGGCTGACGGAGCGTGGCCTCGCCCCGGTCGACGCCGGCATGCGGGAGATGTGCGCATCGCAACTGCGCTCGCTTCGCGAACAGATCAGATCGCTGTTCGCCTCCCACGCCTCCGGCCTGCCCGCTCACCCCACCGCCATCACGGCCGTCAACGATGCGATGACCCGCGTCTCCACCGCCCCGCTGTTGCAGTGGGATGACAGAACCGGCCCGTACCGGACCATCCGCCACCCCACCACCGCCATGGTCGACCACGCCCTGGCCACGCTCGCGGCCGACGCTGCCGACCTGCTCACCGGCCCCGACGCCGCACGCCTCACCGCATGCGGCTCCACGCCCTGCAACCGATTCCTGCTCCGCCACGGCCGCCGCCACTGGTGCTCCACTCGCTGCGGCGACCGCGCCCGGGCGGCCCGTGCCTACGCGCGCCGCAGCGCCGCCCACTGACGCCACACAGCCTCGGGCCGAGTTGTCGGTCGTCATTGGGTCAGGGCAACTGCGCAAGGAAGTCCAAGAGCTCCCGGTTGACGTCGTTCGGGCGTTCCTGCTGGGTCCAGTGGCCGCAGCCGGGCAGGATCACTCCGCGCCGGAGATGTGGTGCAGCCTGCTCGACCCTCTTGAGGATGGCGTCCCCGCCTCCGGACATGCCGACGACCATGTCGCGGTCCCCGGCGATGTACAGCGCCGGCCCCTCGATCCGTCGGCCGCGAAAGGCCGCGAGCAGTTCCCAGTTGCGTTCGGCGTTCCGGTACCAGTTCAGGCCGCCGGTGAAGGCCCGTTCGCCATGACGGACGTAGTCGTCGGCGAAGGCCTCGATGTCCACTTGGGTGAGCCATTCCGGCAGCTGTGCCGGCTCCGGCATGAAGTCCAGTAGCGTGCCGCCTTCGGGGACGATCCAGGGGTCGATGCTGGACGGGTTGTCCGCCGAGCCCCCGAACAGTACCCGGCGGAACGTGGTCTCCGGGTCCCGGGCGAGCGCTGCGTCGGCGACTCCCGGTTCCTGGAAGGCGACCTGGTAGAAGCCGTCGCCGTACCTCTTGCGCGTGATCGACGGCGGACTCATTCCCCCGGGCAGTACGGGCGGGACGCTCAGGCCCGCGACGGCGCGCACGACATCGGGACGCAGCATGGCGGTCACCCAGGCCACAAAGGCACCCCAGTCGTGCCCCACGAGCACCACCCTTTTCTCACCCAGCGCATCGACAAGCCCGATGACATCCCCGGCGAGATGCAGCAGGGTGTACGCCTCGACGGCCTCGGGCTGCTCACTGCGGGCGTAACCTCGCTGATCGGGGGCGACGACGCGGTACCCCGACGCAGCCAGCGGACCGAATTGATGCCGCCACGAGTACCAGCTCTCCGGAAATCCGTGCAGCAGCACGACAAGCGGGCCTGCGCCCTGCTCGGCGACGTGCAGCCTGACCCCGTTGACCGCGAAGAACGTGTGCTGGACCGTGCCCGCCATGTCGACCTCCGAACCGGATCGCCGCGTGTGGACCCCGGAGACGCCGGCGTCACCATGCGCCGTCCGCCCGAAGCCGTCTTCCGCTGCGATGCAGGCGAACCGTGGCCTCGGTCCGGCACGGTCCATCCGGAGTGGGGCAGCGGCTGTGCCCCGGCTCGTGCGGAACTGCGATGCCGCCGTGAAGGCGCCCCGCCGCCTCCTCACAGCATCGCAGTCCTGACAGTCGGCGGCGAAAGGAGGCCGGATGCCCGAGAAGAGCCGGGGCGAGGGCTCGCGATGCAGGATCGCCCGCTTCGATAGCGTACTTTCGTCGGATCACCCGATCCCTTGTCCTTCGTTCGCCGTAATCACGACCTCTTCTGGCATACATGCGCCGTCGGCATTACAACGAGGTCAGAACACATATGGCGCAGGAGAGGTGGAGACGATGACGGACCTCATGAGTCAGGTTGTGGCCACGGACCGAGGCACGGTCCGGGGCTCGGACGAGGGGCCGGTGTTTGCCTTTCGCGGGATCCCTTACGCCGCCTCACCGGTAGGCGCGCTGCGCTTGGCCGCACCGCAGAACCATCCAGGGTGGTCGGAAGTACGTGAGGCCGTCGGCGCCGGCACGGCCGCACCGCAGGGGCCGTCCCGGCTGGAGCGGATCATGGGGCATCGCAAGCCCTATTGGAGCGAGGACGACTCCCTCACCCTGAACGTGTGGACTCCGCGGTCGGCCCTCGAGGACAAGAGCCCTCGCCCCGTTCTGGTCTGGTTCCACGGAGGCGGTTTCACCAGCGGCTCGGGCGGCTGGGACTGGTACGACGGAGCCCGTCTGGCGGAGACCGGCAACGTGGTGGTGGTCACCGCCAACTACCGTTTGGGGCCGCTCGGTTACCTGCAACTGCCGCAGATCGGGGCCGACAACCTCGGAGTTCGGGATCAGGGCGCTGTGCTGCGGTGGGTACGGGACAACGTCGCTGCTTTCGGCGGCGATCCGCACGCCGTGACCGTCGGCGGTCAGTCGGCCGGTGCGTACTCGGCCCTCTACCTGGCACTGGATCCCGCGACCAGCTCCATGGTCGATCGTCTGCTTCTGCAGAGCGGTCCCTGGGGCCTTGCGCCACAAGACCCGGAGCAGGCCGCCGAGGCCGCCGAGGAGTACCTGAAGCTGTTGGGCGTGGAGGGCAGTGCCGACCCCGGAGCGGCACTCCGATCACTTCCCGTCGAGCAACTACTCTCCGCGTATGCCGAGTTGGGGGCCCGACTGGCACGCCCCGGTAGCGCCGCCCCTCCCATGTACCCGGTGCTGGGCGGCGCCGGCTTCCCTTCCTCCTGGCAGCAGGCCCTCTCGGACGGGCGCCTTCAGGGCAAGGACCTCCTGATCGGCACCGCCCGTAACGAGATGACCGCGTTCTTCGCCTTCGACTCCCGCGTTCAGTCGCTCACACAGCAAGGCGCCCTCGACCTCCTGGCCGAGCGGCTCGGCTCCGATGCACCGGCGGTGTATCGGCAGTACGCGACGAAGCTCCCGCACGGGACACCGGCCGAGGTCTTCACCGCGCTGCACACGGATGCTCTCTTCCGCAACGACGCGCTCCGGATAGCCGACCACCACGCCGCCAACGGCAACGGCAACGGCACGTACGTCTACCAATTCGACTACCGTCCCGCCGGCGACCCCGACCATCTGGGCGCCACGCACTGCGTGGATCTGCCCTTCCTCTTCATGACGTTCGACAGCTACCCGGACAGCCCGATGCTGGGCGAACCGGGAGACGGTCAGCGAGCACTGGGGCTTGACTTCGCCACGGCAGTCGCGGCGTTCGTCGCCACCGGCGCCGCGAGTGACTGGCCTGCGTACACGCGTGGGGCCGACGCAGGGATCCGGCACTTCGGCTGAGGCAAGCCGGCTTCCGGGCGTCTGGGACAACCCCCGCACCCGGCCGCCGGCGACTGAGGTCGGCGCCGCCCATGGGGCGCCGACTCGTTCAGAGGCCGGGCACGCGGTAGTACCGGTCGGCACAGGCAGTACGGACGGCAGACCGATCGCCTTCGCTCACCCGAGCCGCGGCCCGGTCACCGTCTCCTGCGCTCTGTACCGGAAGGCGCACTGCGTCGAGCCCTCAAAGTTTGGACTTGCAGGTCCATTTTTGTCGTCGCACAGTGGCACTCGCCCTGGTCGCCAGGGCACCCGTCCGGCCGGCGTCACCATGCGAATCGGCCGTTCGGGATCACGGTGAGACGCGAGCAACGGAGTGGACCATGTCGATGCGGCTCGAGAGCAAGACCGCCCTGGTGACAGGGGCAACCAGCAACATCGGGCGGGCGATCGCCGAGGCCTTCGCCGCCGAGGGGGCGCACGTCGCCGTCTCGGGCCGCAACGCCGAACGGGGCAATGAGGTCGTCGACCGGATCCGCGCCCGTGGCGGCCGCGCCGACTTCGTGCAGGCCGACCTGGACGGCAGCGCCACGGCCTCGGAGGGGCTGGCCCGGGAGGCGACGCGGGTCCTCGGCGGCCGTATCGACGTCCTGGTCAACAACGCTGGCATCTACCCCGGCGACACCACGGCGGCGACCGACGAGAAGACCTTCGACCAGGTCTACGCGGTGAACGTGAAGGCCCCGTTCTTCCTGACCGCGGCCGTCGCGCCCGCCATGGTGGCGGCCGGTGGGGGCTCGATCATCAACCTGGGCTCCTGGATCGCGCGCCTGGGCATTCCGGTCGGCGCCCTGTACAGCTCGACCAAGGGAGCGGTGGAGACCCTGACCCGGGCCTGGGCGGCGGAGTTCGGACCGCAGGGTGTCCGGGTGAACGCGATCTCTCCGGGCGTGGTGCTTACCCCGGCGCCGGGAGAGGTCCACCCCGGCGAGGTCATGATGAAGGGCACCCCTGCCGGGCGCATGGGCACTCCCGACGCCATCGCGAACGCCGCCCTGTATCTGGCCGGCGAGGAGTCCTCGTTCGTGCACGGCATCGTGCTCGACGTCGACGGCGGCCGCACCACCGCGGCAGTCATCGCCGCCTGACGCACGGCGCCGAGCCCGTCAGCGCCCGGGAGCTGCGGTTTCGGCGGAGCCACCCTTCGGCCCCCGCCGGGCGCCAGCCCAGGCGGGCCGCGTCAAGCACGTGATGCGGCCGGCCTGGACAGCCGCCCGGTCCGAGGGCAAGGGACGGCCGGGGTCAGACCGCGGCGTGGCTCGTACCGCGCAGGTCCGCGATCCCCTGGTCGAGGGCGGCCCGCAGATGGGTGGACCGGCCCGTCGACAGCAGGATGGACACGCCCCCTTGGATCGCTGCCAGCAGCGCCGCGGCCCTGATGTCGGCATCGACGTCCGCAGGGATGAGCCCGGCTCCCTGGAGCGCCCGGACGCCCGCCGCCAGGCTCTCCTGCCACTGGCGCAGCAGCTCGATGACGATCGCCCGCGTGCCGGGAGTCGAGCGACCGATCTGGAAGAACAGCGAACCGAGCGGGCACTCGTCCCCTTGGGCTTCGTAGCGTTCGATCACCACGTCCCGCCACTGCTGCCAGGCCTCCCATGAGTCCAGGCATCCCAGATACGGCTGCTGGTCCTCCAGGACCTGATCCGCCTCGAACTGGGCCACCGCGACAAGCAGTTCGTCCTTGCCTGCGGGAAAGTAGTGGAACAGCTGACCCTTGCTCGTCCCGGTTCTGGCCATGATGTCGTCCAGCGTGGCCAGGGCGGCTCCCCGTTCCCGCAGCACCGCCGCCGCCCCTTCGATGATCCGTTGCCGCGTAGCCCTGCCCTTGGCCGTCAGCTCACCGCGCATGACCCGTCCCCTCAAAATGGACTACGCAGTCCATTGTAGGGCCGTGGCGGGCACCCGTCACACCTCAGGGCTCCGCAGCCCGATCCGGTGACCGGCGCTCGCTGCGCCGATCGGCGCACGCCCCTTTCCAGCCTTCTCCACACGACTGACCCGGACCGCCCCACGCGAGCCCGAAAGCGACGACACGTCCGAATTCGACGTCGCCACGCTCCGCTGCCCGCCGGGCGAAGCGGGGCTACCGTTGAATACGTGGAAATGCTGCATCTGCGATATTTTGTCGCGGTCGCCGAGGAACTCAACTTCTCGGCAGCGGCTCGGCGGCTCCACATGGCGACGTCCCCCCTGAGCCAGCGCATCAGAGATCTGGAGCGCGAACTGGGTCAGCGGCTGTTCGAGCGGGACACCCACAGCGTCGCGCTCACTCCGGCCGGCGCCGCCCTCCTTCCGATCGCCCGTGACGTGCTCGATCAGTTCAGCTCCATCCCATGGCGGCTGCGTGAGGCGACCCGGGTGCAGCGCAGCACCGCGCTGATCGGCATACCTCCGGGACTGAATCCCGAGCTGAGAGCGCGGGTCGCCACCCTCGCCGACCGCGTCCAAGGGCTGTTCGAACTCCAACGCTGGCCGGGCAGCACCCAGGCCCTGGTAGCGGGTGTCCGCGAGGGCCGGCTCGCTCTGGCGCTGGCCCGACTGCCGTTCACCGACCCCGCCCTGGACCTGATCAACGTCATGTCGGAACGCATGGGTGCGGCCGTACCGGCCGATCGCTTCGCCGGCCGCGACGCCGTCGCCCTCGCCGACCTGGCCGATCTCGCGTACATCCCCCCGCCCAAGGACATCAGGCCCCCGTATTTCGAAGTGCTGGATCAGGCGTTGACGGAGCACGGTATTCGCAATCGCATCACCCTCACCGACACCGGCTACGCCGGAATATCGGAGGTCATTTCCAACGGGTCGGCATTCTGTATCTCCATTCTCGAGCCGGACAGCCCGATGCGGGGATACAGCATCGAGAATGTGACGGTACTGCCGTTCACGGACTTCCACCCCAGCCTGGACACGGCCCTGGTGTGGCGCCGCGACCGTGCCGACGGAGACCTCAAGGAGCTGGTCACAGCCGCGTGCGACATTTTCGACAAGCCCGTCCACCGTCGGTCCGATACCCGGAAAACGCCGTCCGGGAAATCCCGGTGAACGGTGTGACCGCTGCGGTCACACCGCCGTTCCTATTTCGATAATTCCACCTGGCATCGCTCTTCATTAGCGTTGTGCATCAGGCACGACGAAGCACGGCGCGAAAGGAAGAGGAGATGGCGGAATCCTTGAGGACCGGACCGCTCGACGGCGTACGGGTGATCGACATGTCCACCGTGGTGATGGGTCCGTACGCGGCCCAGATCCTGGGTGATCTCGGCGCCGACGTGATCAAGATCGAGTCGCCCTCCGACACCGTTCGCGTAGGCCGGTATCACGTCACCCCGGGCATGACCGCCCTCAGCCTCAACGTCAACCGCAACAAGCGCAGCGTCGCCCTCGATCTCAAGGACCCGGCGCAGCACGAGCAGGCCCTGAAGCTCATCGACACGGCGGACGTGCTGATCACCAACATGCGATCGGCCGCACTGCACCGACTGGGCCTCACCTACGCCGACGTCGCCGCACGCAACCCGGGCCTCGTCTACGCCCACGGTCAGGGCTTCCGCAGCGACTCCGACCGGGCCGGCAACGCCGCCTACGACGAAACCGTGCAGGCCGCCTCCGGGCTGGTCGACATCACCCGCCGCGCGCTCGGCACACCGGTGTACCTGCCGATGATCATCGGGGACAAGGTCTCCGCCCTGACCATCGTCTACAGCGTGCTCGCCGCCCTGCTGCACCGCTGCTGCACCGGGCAGGGACAGCACATCGAGGTGCCGATGACCGACACGCTCCTGGCGTTCAATCTGGTGGAGCATCTGGCGGGGCACGAGTTCGAGCCGGCGATCGGCCCCACGGGCCACCCCAGGTCGATGTCGAAGGAACACCGGGCACGGCGCACCAAGGACGGCCTCGCCTGCCTCATCCCCTACACCCCGCAGAACTTCCGCGACTTCTTCGTAGCCGCCGGGCGACCGGACCTCGCCGCCGACCCCCGGGTGAACGGGGCGACCATCGACATGGCCGACCTTGACGGCCTTGCCCTGCTGGCCGACGAGTGCGCACCGGCGCTGACCACGGCCGAGTGGGAAGAGGTGTGCGCCAAGCACAGCATCCCGATGGCCCCCGTGCTGGAGCTGGAACACGCCCACGAGGACCCCTACGTCAGCGACGGCCATCTGCTGGAGCCCGTCGTCCACCCCACCGAGGGACCGATCCGCACGATCGGTATCCCGGTGCAGTTCTCCGCGACACCCGCTTCGATCCGCCGTCTGGCCCCGGTACCGGGCCAGGACACCGCCGAAGTCCTCGCCGAGCTGTCCGGCCACTGAACCCCACCCCCCTGTACCTCACCGAGAGAGGCGAGCCATGAGCACCACCGACGTGCGCACCCAGCGGGCGGGCACAACCCTGCTGATCACGATCGACCGTCCGCAAGCACGCAACTCCGTCAACGCGGTGGTCGCCACGCTCCTGGCCAAGGCACTGGACGAGCTGGAGGCCGACCCGGAACTCCGAACCGGAGTGCTGACCGGCGCCGGCGGGACCTTCAGCGCCGGCATGGACCTCAAGGCCGCTCTGCGCGGTGAGTCCCCCAACGTCCCCGGGCGTGGATTCGGCGGGGTGACCGAGGTGGAGCGCACCAAGCCGCTGATCGCCGCCGTCGAGGGCTGGGCCATGGGCGGCGGATTCGAACTGGCTCTGGCCTGCGATCTGATCGTGGCTGCGGAGGACGCCCATTTCGGCCTGCCGGAGGTCAAGCGGGGACTGATCGCCGCAGGCGGCGGAGTGATCCGGCTGCCCCGGCGCATCCCGTACCACCTCGCGATGGAGTTCCTGCTGACCGGCGAGCCGGTGAGCGGCGCTCGGGCCGGTGAACTGGGCCTGGCCAACCGGGTCGTGCCCACCGGACAGGCCGTGGAACAGGCCCTTCTGCTCGCCGAGCAGCTCGCTGCGAACGCCCCGCTCGCGCTGGCCGCCGTGAAGGCGGTCACCCGGGCCGCGGACGGCGTGCCCGAGGCCGAGGCCTTCGCCGCGCAGCGCACGGTGATGGCCGGTCTGATGGCCTCTGCCGACGTGCGCGAGGGCATGACCGCTTTCGCCGAGCGCCGGACCCCTCGGTGGACGGGGCGGTGACATGCGCATCGAGGACGTCAGGAAGAACCTGACCACCCCACTGACCAGCCCGGCGTACACATCGACGGTCCCACGCTTCACCGACCGCGAGTACCTGAACGTCGTCTACCGCACCGACCCCGGCGCACTGCGTGCCGTCGTCCCCGAACCCCTTGGGATCGGCGAACCGCTGGTTCGCTTCGAGGTCATGAAGATGGGCGACGTCAGCGGGTTCGGGCCCTACACCGAGGCGGGACAGGCCATCCAGGTCCACTTCGAGGGCGAACAGGGCGAGTACCTGCACGCTATGTACCTCGACAACTTCCCGGCCACCGCGTCCGGGCGCGAGGTCAGCGCATATCCGAAGGTCATCGGCGCACCCAGCCTGTACGTCGACCACGGGGCGCTCGTCGGCACCCTCGACCACGGAACCCTTCGCGTCGCCACCGCGACCATGGGCTACAAGCACCAGCCCCTCGACGAGGACACGGCCAGGGCCCAGATCACCGTGCCCACCTTCATGCTCAAGGCCGTCCCGGGCTACCGGCGTGGCATGCGTGTCCAGGAGCTGGTGCGCACCGAGATCACCGACGTGGTCGTCAAGGAGGCCTACACCGGCCCCGCACGGCTCCAGCTCTTCGCCCACGTCCTCGCCCCGCTGGCGGACCTGCCCGTGCTCGAGATCGTCTCCGCCAGCCACATCCTCACCGACCTGACCCTCGCTCCGGTCGAGCCGGTCTTCGACTATCTGAAGGGAGACATGCAGTGACACACCCCATCCGCACCGCCGCCGTGATCGGGGCGGGCACCATCGGACTGTCCTGGACAGCCTTGTTCGCCGCACACGGTCTGATCGTCCGCGTCAGCGACCCTCGGCCCGATCTGGCGGAGGCGGTCGCCGAGGCGCTTGCCGCGTTCGGTCCGCACCTGGCCGCACAGGGCCTGGACACCGACGGCCTCGCCGCACGTGTACATCTCGCCGCCGATGTGACCGAAGCGGTCCGCGACGCGGACGTCGTCCAGGAGAACGCCCCGGAGCGCGTGGAGTTCAAGAAGGAGCTGTTCGCCCAGCTCGTCCGGGAAGCCCCTGGACACGCACTGCTGCTGAGCTCGTCGTCGGCGATCCCGGCGACCGCTTTCACCACGGACATCGAGGACGCGGGCCGCATCCTCATCGGACATCCGTTCAACCCGCCCCACCTGCTGCCGCTCGTCGAGGTGGTGCCCGGCAAGCGCACCACCGAGGAGTCCGTGCAGGCGGCCGTCGCCTTCTACACCGCCGTCGGTCGTACGCCCGTCGTCGAACGCCAGGAGATTCCCGGGTTCGTGGGCAACCGTCTCCAGAAGGCGCTCAGCCGCCAGGCCGTCTACCTCGTCCAGCAGGGCGTGGTGACCCCCGAGGACCTGGACACGGTGGTGACCCACTCGCTCGGCATCCGCTGGGCGACGGTCGGACCGTTCCTGGGCGCGCACCTGGGCGGTGGGCCCGGCGGCTACCGCCACATCACCGAGCACATCGGTTCGTCGATGCAGCAGATGTCCCTCGGCGAGCCCTCCCAGGAGCCGGAGGACCAGGAGCGGGTCGTCCAAGCGGTGGAGAAGGCCTACAAGTCCACCCCGTACGCCGACCTCGCCGAAGTCCGTGACCGCAGGCAACTCGCCGTCCTGTCCGCCCTGGCGGACATCCGTCGTAATCAGCACCAGAAGGAGAACTGAGATGACCACCACCCCCGTCCCCACCCCCGCCGCCCCGATGGACGACCTGCCGGCCGCCGACTTCTACCGCTACGAGACGCTGCTTTCGGACGAGGAGCGCAAGATACTGCTCGACGCCCGCGCCTTCCTGCGCAAGGAGATCAAGCCACTGGTCAACGAGTACTGGGGCAAGGCCGAATTCCCCTTCGAGTACATCGAGAAGTTCCGCGGCAGCGGACTGGCCGCCCTCGCCTACGAGGGGTACGGCGAGCACAAGCCGGCCTGCAGCCACCTATTGGGTGGCATGCTCGCCACCGAGCTAGGCCGCGTCGACGCCTCCACCGCCACCTTCTTCGGCGTCCACAACGGTCTCGGCTTCTACTCCATCCACTACGGCGGCAGCCAGGAGCAGCGCGACAGGTTCCTGCCCGCCATGGCCACGATGGAGAAGATCGGAGCGTTCGCGCTGACCGAACCGCTCGGCGGCTCCGACGTCTCCGGCGGCATGCGCACCACCGCCCGGCGCGACGGCGACACCTGGGTCCTCAACGGCGCCAAGAAGTGGATCGGCAACGCCACCTTCGCCGACTACGTCGTGGTCTTCGCCCGGGATGTCGAGGACAACAAGGTCAAGGCCTTCGTCGTCGAGAAGGGCACCCCCGGCTTCAGGCCCGAGAAGATCGAAGGCAAGATCGCACTGCGCATCGTACAGAACGCCGAGATCACCCTGACCGACGTCCGTCTGCCCGAAGCCAACCGGCTGCAGAACATCAAGGGCTTCCGCGACGTCGCCGAGGTGCTGCGCCAGACGCGCAGCGGGGTCGCCTGGCAGGCCCTCGGCGTCATGATCGGCGCCTACGAACTCGCGCTCGACTACGCGAAGGAGCGCATCGCCTTCGGCCGACCCATCGCCAAGTTCCAGCTGGTGCAGGACCTGCTGGTCAAGAGCCTGGGCAACATCACCGCCTCATGGGGCATGCTCATACAGCTCGCCCGGCTGCAGGACCAGGGCATCTTCCGCGACGAACACTCCGCCCTGGCCAAGGAGTACGTCGCAGCCCGAATGCGCGAGGTCGTCGCCTGGTGCCGCGAACTCTTCGGCGGCAACGGCATCCTCCTCGACTACGACGTCGCCCGGTTCTTCTCCGACGCCGAAGCCCTCTACTCCTACGAGGGCACACACCAGATGCAGACCCTCATCGTCGGCAAGTCGATCACCGGCCACAGCGCGTTCGTGGGGTGACGGCGATGACCACACATTCCGTCTTCACCGGCCTGAAGGTCCTGGACGCGTCGACCTACATCGCGGGACCGGCGGCGGCCACCATGCTCTCCGACTTCGGAGCGGACGTCATAAAGATCGAACCGCCGGGGCAGGGCGACCCTCAGCGGCGGCTGAGCTTCGTGCCGCCCAGCCCCCGGGCGGAGGCCAACTACGGCTGGCACCTCGCCAACCGCAACAAGCGCGGCATGGTGATCGACCTCAAGTCCCAGGCGACCACCGAGGTTCTCAAGCGCCTCGTCCAGTGGGCAGACGTGGTGATCACCAACTTCCCGCACGGCACACGCGAAAAGCTGCACCTCGACTACGACCAGGTGTCGAGCTGGAACCCGAGGGTCGTCTACGCCGACATCACGGGCTTCGGTGATGCAGGCCCCGACGCCAGGCAGCCGGGCTTCGACCTGACCGCCTTCTGGTCGCGCAGCGGGCTGCTGGCCTCCACCCGGGACGCGGGAGCCCCGCCGACGGTGCCGGTCTGGGGCAGCGGCGACTACACCTCCGCCGTCGCGCTCTACGGGGCCATCGTGACAGCCCTGTACCGCCGTGAGCTGACCGGGGAGGGGACCAGTGTCGGAACCTCACTGCTCGCCACCGGGGTCTGGGCCACCGGAACCCTCGTCGCCGGTGCGCTCGCCGGGGGCACGCCGTTCGAGCTGCACGACCGCAACGCACCGGTGAACGCGTTGACCAACCCCTACCGCACGGCGGACGGCCGGTGGTTCATGCTGGCGACCTCGTCCCTGCACTGGCCGGGACTGGCGCGCGCCGTCGGGCGTCCCGAGCTGCTCGAGGACCCCCGCTTCGCCGACGCCGAGGGCCTGCTCAAGAACGCCGCCGCCGTGAGCGAGGTGCTCGACGCCGAGTTCCGCTCGCAGTCCTTCGCCCACTGGAAGGACGCCCTGGACCGGGAGCGCATCACCTTCAGCCTCATCCAGACTCCGGAGGAGGCAGCGCAGGACGTGCAGTTGCGCGCGAACGACATCGTGGTGCCCCTGGAAGGCGTCAGCGATCTCAAGGAGACCGTCAGCAGCCCGATCAATCTGCGCGGGGTGCCGAAGGTGGCGGCCAAGCGTGCGCCGGACCTGGGCGAGCACAACGACGAGGTGCTCGCCGAGCTGGGATTCGGCCCCGCCGATGTCGTCCGGCTGCGCAGCCAGGGAGCGATCCCCGGCGCTCCGGAAGAGGAGGCGGCGTGATGAGCACGATGCCGGGAGAGACCCGCTCAGCGCACTGGCCGTGAACTGCTCCCTCGGGGTTGCGTTCCTTAATTGAAGGCTCCCCCGTCTGGAGGCGAGGGATTCCCGTCCGGCCTTGCGGCCGGACGCCCCTTGCGGGGCGCCTTCAGGCGTGTGTGGGAATCCCAGGCTCAGGCAGCCTTCCGGGCCAGCGGCCCGGGAGGTCTTACGCCCTCAGCACCTGCCGGGCACCAACCCGTCCGGACCAGCATCACGAACGCGGAATTCTTGTCCCGAGGGCGCACGGCTCCGCATCGCGTGCAGGTATACGTTCGCTCCGAAAGAGGCAGCGCGTGCTTGGTTCTCGCTCCGCAGTCTGCGCACTCCATCGTGGTGTGCACGGGATGCACCAGGCGCACATCCCGCCCATGCTTGCGGCCCATCTCGATCAGGGCGCGCTTGGTAGCCGAAATAGCAGCGTCGGCCGCCTTCTTGGCCATGGTGGTCTTCGCGAGGAACTTCGGGCGGAAGTCTTCCACCGCGATCCGGTCATGGTCGCAGACCACGGACTTGGCCCACTTGCGGCCGGTATCCTGACGCTGCCCGGCGACCTTGGCGTACGCCTTCGCGCGCGGCTTCTTCGCCTCGCGGTAGCCCTTCGAGGCGGCCTGCCCCTTGGCCGGTCGGCGTCGGGCCATCATCCGGTCATAGCGCGAGAGCTTCGCCTGGGCCTTCTTCCCATGCTGGGCGTGGGGAAGGTCGTGGTCGTCGCTCGTAGTGGTCGTGGTCTCCTTGACGCCCCAGTCGATCCCGATCATGAGGCCGGTCTCCGGCAGGTGCTCAGTGATGGCGGTGGTCACGAAGGACGCGTACCAATGGCCGATGCTGTCGCGGTACACGCGCACCGAGGACGGCGGCTTGGGCAGCCGGCGCGACCACACCACCGTCAGCACGATCCCGCCCGCCAGGTGCAGGCGCCCTTCCTTGAGACGGAACCCACGCCGGGTGTAGTTCAACGACGGGTCCGCCTCCCGCTTCTTCTTCCAGCGGGGCATCCCTGCACGCTGCCGCATCGGCAGCCGGGCCTTGATGTCCCCCAACGCCTTCGCCCGCGATGTCGCGAAGTCGTGTATGACCTGCTGCTGTGGCACGCTCGCGCCCTGCGCGAGCCACGACGTCACCCGGCGCGCCTCGGTCAGCATCTTGTCGAGCTGCGCTGGACCACACGTCAGCTTGTCCTCGGAACGCACCTTGTTGTGCAGATACACGGCCTTGGACTTGGCCACGCACTCGTTCCAGATCCAGCGGCACCCGTCCCACTCCGCTTCGAGCGCAGCCCGCGCGCCGGCGGACACCCGAAGGCGGTACGAGTACCGGACGTGCCCGGCCTCCCCATTCGTCGTCGCGTCCGCCGTCATGAACCCGAATCCATCCGGGAGGACTGACAGTCGGGAGCTCTTGATCAAGGCGGGCCTGCTCACCCCGTCCCGTGGTGGACGGCCAATCGCCCTCGCGGCGATCGCCCTTTCCCCGCCCCGCTCCGCCCCGCAGGAGTCCGATTCCTCCCCGACCTGATGGCCGGGGCATCCTCGGAGGAACCCGGTGACCTGTCTCCCCCCGGTCGTTGGGCATGGAGTGCCGGTCCGGACATGGCGGCCCCGACATCTCCGAAGCACCGTGTCCGCGCCCCTGGTCGCAGCGGGGGCCAGGATGTGATGGTCTTGCTCGACGACGTCGGCCGGACCCGAGGAGGCCCAGTGACCGCCCTGCCCCTGGAAGGGATCATGGTGGTGAGCCTGGAGCAGGCCGTTGCCGCTCCCTTCGCCACCCGCCAGCTCGCGGACCTCGGAGCCCGGGTCATCAAGATCGAGCGCCCCGGCGTCGGTGACTTCGCCCGCGCCTACGACGAGTCGGTGCACGGTCAGTCCAGCTACTTCGTCTGGCTCAACCGCTCGAAGGAGTCGGTCACCCTCGACCTCAAGTCCCCCGGCGGCCGCGAGGTGTTGGACAGGCTGCTTGTCGACGCGGACGTGTTCGTCCAGAACCTCGCCCCCGGCGCCACCCGCCGGCTCGGCCTCGGCGCCGAGGATCTTGCGGAGTGCCACCCCAAGCTGATCGTCTGCGACATCTCCGGTTACGGCAACCGCGGCCCATGGGCCGACCGCAAGGCGTACGACCTGCTGGTCCAGTGCGAGACCGGCGTCGTCTCCCTGACGGGCTCCCCCGAGGAACCCGCGAAGGTCGGCATCTCGATCGCCGACATCGCTGCCGGCATGTACGCCTACTCCGGCATCCTCACAGCGCTGATCCGGCGCGCCACCACGGGCCGCGGCACCCCGGTCGAGGTCTCCCTCTTCGAGGCGCTCTCGGAGTGGATGGGCTCACCGGCCTACTACACGGCTTACAGCGGCCTCGAGCCCGCCCGGTTCGGTGCCCAGCACGCCACCATCGCCCCCTACGGGCCGTTCACGGCACGCGACGGCGGGACCGTGCTGCTCGCCATCCAGAACGAACGAGAGTGGGCCTCGTTCTGCGAGATCTTCCTCAAGGCCGCGGACATCGCCGCGGACGAGCGTTTTCACCGTGGCTCCGCCCGGGTGGCCAACCGCGAGGAACTCAACTCGCTCATCGGCGAACGCTTCGCCGACCTGGACGCCGCCGCAGCCGTCGAGTTGCTGGACCGGGCCAATGTCGCCAATGCCCGGCTCAACTCGGTCGCCGAGTACTGGGACCATCCGGTTCTGGCCGGCCGTGACCGATGGCGCGATGTCGAGACACCGGGCGGGCCCATCAGGGCCCTGCTGCCCCCTGCCACCCTGGGCGGAGTCACCCCGCGGATGGACCCGGTCCCGGCCGTGGGCGAGCACACCGACACCGTGCTGCGGGCGCTCGGCTACGACAACGAAGCGATCAAGGCGCTGCACGCCGACGGCTCGGTCTGACCGAGGAGTTCACGACGTCCTCCGGGCCCTCCCGCAGCGGCCTCCGCGCCCTTCTGCGGGGCGCCGACCGCCCGGAAGTCCTGCTCAGTCAGCGAAGGGTCACGGACGCGGAGATCCCGGGAGCGGAGCCCGGAAGACCTGCCGAGAACACCGCACGGTCGCCCTCCGGAACGCCCGTCACCTCGATGTCCCTCGACGCGAAGAGCGGGGCTCTCGAGCGGAACGTGAAGGCGGCGACGGCGCGTTCCGGGGGCGCAGCGGCGCGGGAGTTCCAGCAGGGACAGGGCCAGCAGGGGGCCATGCACGACCAGGTCCGGGTAGCCCTCCACGTCCCGCGCATAGTCGCGGTCGTAGTGGATGCGGTGGGCGTTGTAAGTGAGCGCGCTGAAGCGGAAGAGCAGTGTCGGGTCCGGCCGCAGGGTGAACGCCCAAGGGGCGGTGGGCACTTCGGTCGGCGCGGCCGGGACCGCTTCCCCGGCAGGCTCGGGGACGGGCGCGATGCCTGCCTGCTTGTAGACGAGGTCCTGCTCCTCGACCGTGCGGATCTCGCCGTCGACGAGGTAGTCATGACGCACCGTCACCAGCAGTAGCCAACCGGATCCGCCGTGCCGTGCGCGTACGCTCGCGACCTCGGAACGGCGGGTGAGCAGATCGCCGACGCGGATCGGGGCACGGAATTCCAGCCGTCCTCCACCGAACATCCGACGCCGGTCCGGCAGTGGTGGCAGGAAGAGCCCGCCGTCGCGAGGGTGGCCGTCCTCGCCCAGATCGGCCTGGGCCGGGCGGTCCAGCATGTACAGCCAGTGCCACAACGGGGGCAGCGGATCGCCGACGCCCAGCGCCGGGACCGGCTGGTCGAAGAGCCCCGCCAAGGCCCGGACGGGCGCCGCGGTGACGAACTCCGCGGCCTCGACGGGCCCCGGACGCCAATCGGCCTCGATGGCCGCGAAATGCTCAGGCGCGCCGCTCATCCCAGTGCCTCCCCTATGGCTGCCGGCGCAGCTTCGGCGCCCGTGGGTCCGGCACCGGTGCGCCGCCCCTGCCTCGGGGCGCGGAGCGTGGTGGGGGCGTCGGATCGGCTCATCAGCGGCCTCCGCCGTCGATCGGGTTGCGGGCGATGTACTGCCTGGCGATGACGTTGCGCTGGATCTCGTTGGTGCCCTCACCCACGATCATCAGCGGGGCGTCACGGAAATAGCGCTCGACGTCGAACTCGGTGGAGTAGCCGTGACCGCCGTGGATCCGGATCGCGTTGAGGGTGACCTCCATACAGACCTCGGACGCGAAGAGCTTGGCCATGCCCGCCTCCATGTCGGCACGCTCGCCGGCGTCCACCCGGGCGGCAGCGTCCAGGGTGAGCAGGCGCGCCGCCCGCAGTTTGGTGGCACCGTCGGCGAGATAGTTGCCGATCGACTGGTGCTCCCAGATCGGACGGCCGAAGGCCTCCCGCTCCTGTGCATAGCGGGTGGCGTCGTTGAGCGCCGCCTGGGCGACACCAAGCGCCCTGGATGCCACCTGGATCCGGCCGATCTCCAGTCCGCGCATCATCTGCGGGAAGCCGCTGCCGGCCACGCCGCCGAGGACGGCGGACTCAGGGACCTGCACCTGGTCGAAGACCACTTCACAACTCTCGACACCTTTGTAGCCGAGCTTGGGCAGGTCTCGGGAGACTTCGTAACCGGCACCCTTCTCCACCAGAAGGATGGAGAAGCCCTGCCCTGTTCGGGTTCGGTGCGGGTGAGCAGCGCGATCAGTCCGGCCCGGCGTGAGTTGGTGATCCAGGTCTTCGAGCCGTTGACGGTCCATGTGCCGTCCGCGAGTACCGCCTTGGTCCGCATGGCCTTCAGGTCGGAGCCACCGCCCGGCTCGGTCAGCGCCATGGTGGCACGCAAGGCGCCGGTGGCCATCGCGGACAGATACGTCGCCCTCTGCTCGGGCGTGCCGAAGGTGCGGATCAGATAGGCCACCACGGAGTGCCCGCCCATCGCACCGGCCAGCGACATCCAGCCGCGCGCCAGCTCCTGGGCGACCAGGGCGAAGCAGGCGGTGGAAACATCAACGCCGCCGTACTCGGCGGGCACGAGCAGGCCGAACACCCCGAGCCGCTTCATCTGCTCGATGAGCTCCTCGGGGTAGGTGTCGGAGTGCTCCAACTGCCGAACCACGGGGAGCACCTCGTTGTCGACGAAGTCGGCGACCACTTCCACGATGGCGCGCTCCTCCTCCGTTAGCCGGGCGGTCGACGGGACCTCGGTCATCCCCATGATTACGTCACGTCCTTGTCGAGCGTCTTGCGGAGGATCGGCTTGGCGTCCTCCACCTTCTCAGGGGATGACTCCCGCCGGACCGGTCGGGCTCCGCAACGGGCAGGTTCCTCCTGGTCCTGCTGCCCGGAAAGTCCCTGCGACACGGCGCCGAGGGCTCGCAGACAGTCCTCCGTCTGCGAGCCCTCGGACCGCGACTGGTGGTTCGACGGACGTTCAGCTCGCCCGAGCGGAGATGCCGCCATCCACATCGGCCGCCGTGTTCCGGGTCACGTGCGTGGATTCAAAGGTGCCGGTTCCGCCGAGCATGGCCACGCCACCGCCGGGGCCAGCGGTGGCGGTGTTTCCGGTCACCCAAACGGTCAGCCCGGGAGCACCGTCTCCGTCACGTCGAGCCGGGTGGACGGCAACACGGCCAGTAGCGCCGGCGGTGCCATTGGGCTGAGTGACCTGGAACAGCCGGAAATGCGGTGTGCCGGGGGCGGTGGAAGACTCGATGACGGTATGATGCGCCGTCAGTTCCCTTGGCCTGCCCGGATGACGGCCAGGTCGACACCGACCTGAGGCCTCGTCACAGAGTCACCGCGGCGTGGCGCACAAGGCCGGTGCGCTTGACTCCGGTGAGGATGGGGGTCACCTCTATTGCGGAAACACCGGTCAACGCCCCTACCGTGCCGGTCAGGAAGGTGTACAACGCGCTGAGATCGGTGGCGGCCACCGCCACCAGCAGACTGCTGGAGCCCGTTGTGGCCGCCGTGAAACGTACTTGAGGATGCTGACTGAGGATCTGCCCCGTCTCTTCCCATGCCCCCGGATCCACCGTGATCCACAGCAGTGCCTCGGCGTGCACCCCCAGCAGTGCCAGGTCCACTTCGGTGGCCAGCCTGACGACATGCGCCTCCACCAGGGCGTGCAGGCGCCGTTGTACGGCTCTCGGGGTCCTGCCGGTGCGGTGCGCGAGCTCTCCATAGGTCATACGGGCGTCCTCGACCAGTGCGTCGATGAGCGGCTTGTCCTCCGGGAGTGGAGACAGCGCCTCGGGGGGCCGGGTCAAGTCAGGCCACAGCACCTGGGACTCCTCCTCGCTCAGAAGTCCCGCGCTCCACGCGAATCCCGCGGGGAAGACCTTCAGCAGGTCGTAGGCCGTCCAGGACTGCACTGCCGCGGTCGCCGGCAGGTCGCGGAGGAGCAGGTTGTTGCGTGCATCGGGTCCGTCGAGGAAGGCCACGATGCAGATCTCGTCTCCCCCACCGAGGATGTCGACCCAGACGGTGTCGGAACGCCGGGCGAGGGCGGCGGCGATCGCGGTGATCCGGTCGGGGCGACAGCGGATGCGCAGGACAGTCGGGACCAGGTGGGGAAAGAGAGCGGGATTGCGTACGGCGGTGGCCCGCAGGGTGCGATCCTGGTACAGCGGGGCGGCACGCCGTACGACCGTGCGCTCGGACACGCCCAGCACCGCCGCGACGCTCCGCCAGGACGCACGGGGTGACGCCATCAGCACGGCCGTGATCCGCCGATCCGCCGTGTCGAGACGGCGGCGAGCTTTCTGCATGGAGGGCCTTCAGCGTCCTCTCTCTTCTTGGCGGAGGCCTGTGCGGTATCCGTAGAGTGACGGTTCCTGTCGCCGGTCGAGGCGGCCCGCACGGTCATCGGCCGCCCGAGCGAGTGGCCCGCAATCGGCCGCCGGCGACAGAGCCGTTGGCCGGCCACCGGTGGCCGAGTCGGCGCCTTGCTATCCGGACGTCCCCGCGCCGAGTCCCGGCATGACCTCCGACGCCAGCCGCTCGAGGTGTTCGGCCTGCGCGAACAGCGGTGTGAACAGGATGAGTTGCGCACCCGCGGCGATGACCTCGCGCAGTTGGAGAGCGCATTCCGCGGGAGTCCCCGCGATCGCCGCGGCCTCCACCTCGGGCGACTTCCTCATATAGAGCGCGGCCAGCTCGGCGTTGATCCGCTCGCGGGCCGACCGGGCGTCGTCGTCCACCGCGATGTAGACGCGCTTGGCGATCGCGAAGTCGTCCACCGGCCTGCCGGACTCGGCCAGAGCCTCCCGCACGATCTGTACCTGGTCGGCGAACTTCGCGGTCGAGACCTGTCCGGCGCCGAAGAAGCCGCTGAACAGTCCCGGGCTCATCACGGCCCGGCGCAGTGCGGTGCGCCCGCTACCTCCGAACCACATGGGTGGGTTGGGCTTCTGGAACGGCTTCGGCTCCATGGCGGCGTCCGTCAGTTGCCAGAACTCGCCTCGGTAGTCGGTCTTGGAGTCGCGCCAGAGCCGGGTCATGACGTCGAGGCCCTCATAGAAGCGGGCGACGTAGCGCTCCGGATCGACGCCGAAGGCCCCGAACGGGCGTTGCTTGCCACCCGTGCCGAAGCCGACCTCGATCCTGCCGCGGCTGAGCTGGTCCAGCGAGCTGATGCTCTTCGCCAGGTGGACCGGACTGTGCAGGGTGGACACGAAGACCACGCATCCAAGACGTAGGCGCTCCGTGCACGCGGCGGCGTAGGTCATGGTCTCGATCGGTCCGAGCTGCGGCTTGGAACCGAGCATCTGCTCCTGCGTCCAGGCGCTGTCGAAGCCCGACTGCTCCACACGCGTGAGGTAGGCGCGGAACGCGGCCGGATCGAACGCGCCGTCTGCGGAGAACTGCGGAATGGAGATCGCGAATCGCACCCGCACATCCTAGGGAGCGTCGCCTGCCGGGCACCGGGTGCCGCGCCGCTCGCCCCTTCCGCCTTGTCAGCCGGGCAGCCGGGGCTCGTCGACGAAGGACAGGTGCGGTCCCGTCCGCCGAGGGCCCAGCATCCGAACGCGAAGAACAAGAAGCTCTCCGCCAGGAGCATCTTTGCAGGGTCCTCGTCGAGGACCTGCTCACCCAGCCGGTCCTCACGGTCGCGGATAGCGACACCGGCTCGCTCTGACACTTCATGCCGAGACCTCGTCCCCTATGGGGCATGCGCGTGCAGCCCCGCCCCGGGCGAACGCGTCAGTCATGCCGCAACATGCCGGTCCCGCCATGATGGGACACAGTGGAACACCTGGAGGTGCAGTCCGCCCATGGGCACGCGCACGGCGGGCGATCACCGTTGAGCACCTCCGTGAGAGCGACGGGGCGGTACCGGATGGTGATCCACGTCCTTGTGGCCGACGACAGTGAGATCGTGCGCCGCGGCATCGGTGACGTGCTCGAGTCCGCGGACGACGTACACGTGGTCGCCCAGGCGTGGGACGGTCGGAGCGCTGTTGACGCGGCCAGGCAGTTCAGCCCCGACGTCGCCCTGCTCGACATCCGTATGCCCGGCATGGACGGGCTGGCCGCGACGCGTGAGATCCGCGCTCTCCCGGTGCCGCCTCGCGTGATCATCCTGACGATGTTCGGCGAGGACGAGCACGTCGACACGGCGGTACAGGCGGGTGCCAGCGGCTTCCTGCTGAAGGACACGCCCCCAGAGGACCTGCTGCGGGCCGTTCGTCAGGTCGCGGCGGGCAAGGGCGCGCTCGACCCGGCCGTCACGGGACGGGTCATGGAGCAGCTCGCCGAGCACGGAGTCCGCCTCACCGAAGCCGAGCAGTCCGCCCTCGCGAAGCTGACCGAACGCGAGGTCGACGTACTGCGGCTCATCGGCCGGGGACTTTCCAACGCGGACATCGGCGCCGCCCTCCATGTCAGCGAGGGCACCGTCAAAGGCCAGGTCAGCAGGCTGCTGGCGAAGATCGGCGCCGAGAACCGCGTACAAGCGGCGCGGCTGGCGTACCGGGCGGGGTTGGAGCGCTGACCTCCGAGGCCACCGGCACCGCCCCACAGCGTCCCCGGCGATCCGCGGAGGGTCTCGGCGTGCCATCGGCGACCAGGACCTGATCCACTGTAGGGGTGGCGTCCGGCGTCTTCTCCGCGTCGTTCTGGTCGCCGCGGCGGGTGGACGCAGCCCTGGTGATCGCCGCGACCACGCTCGGCGTGGGCAACAGCTGGATCAAGCCCTCGAACGGTCTGCTGCTGACCGGGGCGCCGCTGCCCCTGACCGCCACGGTCTCCGGTGCGGTGGGGCTGCTGCTGTGGTGGCGGCGACGGCATCCGTTCGCCGTCGGCTGTCTGGTCGTACTCTGCCATCTGCTCTGCTTCACCCCCACGGCGCTGGCCATCGCCTTGTACACGGTGGGGACCGCCTACCGCCGGCAGGCACGGGTGCTCGCCTTCTTCGTGATCGTCGCGAGCGGAGCCGACATCGGGACCCTGTGGTCGGGTGCGGCGTGGGACCCACGGGAAGCGGGATACACCCTCGCCCTGGCCATCGGTCCCCTGGCCGTGGGCGGAGCGGTCGGTCTGCGCCGGGACCTCACCACCGCCGCCCGGGCCCAGCTGGCCACCCTGGAACGCGAGCAGGAGCTGCTCGTCCAGCGCACTCGTGTCGAGGAGCGGTCGCGCATCGCCCGGGACATGCACGACGTCGTCGCGCACCGGGTCGGTCATATTGTGCTGACAGCCGGTGCCCTGCGCGTCGGAGCCGCAGCACACGAACCCAAGATCGCCGATGCCGCCGAACTGATACGCCGCGAAGGGCGTCACGCGCTGGAGGAACTCCGCGAGATCCTCGGCATCCTCACCCCCGGCCGCCGCGCCCCGCGAGCTCCGCGACCCGACGCCGACGAACTGTCGGGCCTGGTGGAGCGGTGCCGACGTACCGGGCAGCTGATCTCCCTGTGCGTGGAGGGGTTTCCCGAGGCGCTGCCCACCGTCGTACAGCAGGCCCTCTATCGCACGCTTCAGGAGGCGCTCACCAACGCCGCCAAGCACGCTCCCGGCGCGTCCGTGGACGTCGATCTGCACTGTCGGGTGGACGGTGTGCACCTGACGGTCTCCAACGGTCCGGCCACCCGGTCACCTGACGACGATCTGCCGAGCGGCGGCCACGGCCTTGTGGGTCTGCGCGAACGCGCTGCCCTGCTCGGCGGGCACATCGACGCCGCCCCGAGCGCCGACGGCTTCCGTGTGGCGCTCCACCTGCCCTCCCGTCCGTCGACCGAATGACACAGGGACGGGCCCACGCTCCGATCGTTGCCATGCCGCACAGGGCAGCCACTGCCATGTGCCCATGCCGACGACGGTCTCACGCGGGAACGGATGCCCAGTCACACGTGGCCTCGAGCTGGAACCACACCCACTTCCCCCGGCCACCGACCGGGGAGACGCCCCAGGACGAGGCCAGCATGTCCATGAGGTCCAGACCGCGACCGTTCTCCAGGCACACGTCCGACTCGGCCGCCTCGGCCTGCCGCAGGTGCGTCACCCGGGCGCCGGGTCCCATCCGAGGGTCGGTGTCGAAGACCGCGCCGACGATCGTCCCGCCTGCCTTGCGCGTGACCGCCACGGTGATGTCGGCACCGTCCGAGTGGAGCACCGCGTTCGACACCGCCTCGGACACCAGCAGTGCGGCGGTGTCAGCGATCGTGCAGCCGGTCGGGGTGAGGCGGGCGAGGACTCGGCGTGCCTGGGAGGGCGCATGACGATCGCGGCGAAGCCTGGCGACCAAGCGGTGGCGACTCATCGAAGGGCCTCCAAGAGGATGCGCACGCGGGCCGACGGCTCGGTCCCGGACTACCTCCACAGTGGCCTTGCCGGAAGCGCGGGAACGATCTCTTTCTTCCGATTCGAGGATGGCCGAAGACACACGGCGACGTAACTTTCGTCGCGGTTGCGGCCCCGCTCCCTCCTCTCGGCGGACCGGGAGTCCGTGGGCTCTCGGCCCCCGCGTATGTCCGTCCACAGCGAGGCCACGGGCGGATTTGGCGGCTCCCCGCTGCTCGCCCGGGAGCCGATCCGTGCGACGTCCTCGGCGGAACACGGGCCAGAGTCTTCGTCCCGTCCCTTGGTTGAAATCCCTGATACGGCACAATCGACGCATAGAATCTCAAAGCCGGACAGATTCATGGGACGTGATCGCGGCGTACTTCGGGAGGCATCATGAGCCAGCAGCCGGTCCTTCTGCCCTACGCCGACCCGGACTTCCTCACCGACCCGTTCCCGTTCTACCGGCAGTTGCGCGACGAGGGTCCGGTGCGGCGCGCCGTCATCGCAGGCGGCCTGGAGGCCTGGCTGGTCACACGGTACGAGGACGCTCTCGCCGCCCTGTCCGACCCGCGGCTGAGCAGCGACATCCGCGACGCCTCGGACCCCCGGCTGATGCAGCAACTGCCTTCGACGGAGCGCGAGTCCTTTCTGAGCACCATGCTCCGCGCCGACCCACCGGACCACACCCGCCTGCGCCGCCTGGTGTCGAAGGCGTTCACCGCTCGTCGGGTCGCCGAACTGCGCCCCCGCGTTCAAGTGATCAGCGACCGTCTGCTCGACGCGGTCGTACCGACGGGCCGCGCGGACCTCATCACGGACTTCGCCCTGCCCCTGCCGGTCACCGTCATCAGTGAACTGCTCGGAGTCCCCTCGACCGACCGGCACGAATTCCAGCGCTGGACCGACGAGATGATCCGCCGGGGCTCGGAACCGCCGGATCCGGCCGTCGTGGACGGCGCCTGGCGGCACATGCGCTCGTACCTCACCGGGCTGCTGCAGGCCAAACGGGACCGGCCGGCGGACGACCTGCTCAGCGCGTTGATCGTCGCCCGGGACGCGGAACAGCGACTGGACGAGGACGAACTCGTCGCCATGACCTTCCTGTTGCTGGTGGCCGGATACATCACCACCGTGAACCTGATCGGCGGCGGCATCTCCGCGCTGCTGGCTCATCCCGACCAACTGCGATCGCTGAGGGATGATCCTGCGCTGCTGCCGGACGCGATCGAGGAATTCCTCCGCTACGACGGGCCGGTCAACCCCGGGATCGCCCGGTTCGCACGCGAGGATGTCGAGATCGCGGGCGTGACGATCCCTCGCGGCGCCACGGTGGTCGTCGCCTCCGCCATCGCGGACCGCGATCCGGAGCGGTTCGCGGACCCCGATCATCTGGACATCACCCGCCGGGACAACGCCCATCTCGCCTTCGGGCACGGCATCCACTACTGCCTGGGGGCACCGCTGGCCCGCCTGGAGGGCCAAGTCGCCATCGGGACCGTCCTACGACGTCTTCCCGACCTCGCCCTGGCCGTGCCGCCGGGCGAACTCCGGTGGAGACCGAGCGGCCTGCGCGGCCCCGAACACCTCCCGGTCACTTTCACCCCCGACCGGCTTCCCGTGGACTCCTCCGCGTGACCCCTGCTGACGTCGCAACTCCGCTGGGGGCCCTGGCAGTGACGCGTCTGTCGGACCGACCGGGCCGTGCGGTCCGCGGATCCGCCGCGCAGAGCAGGCAGCGGAGAAGTACCCGGACGTGCCGCGTGACAAGTGCCGACGGCGTACATCAACTTACCCGCGAACACGCGCGCTCCGGCCCCACCACCCGCCTGGGAGGCGGCAGTTCCAGTCCAGAAAGACGGCCGCGCGGGTCACGTCAACAGGACGGGGCGCCGACCCGCACGGTCGGTGTCGTCACGCGTGCCGGTGAGGTGTGACGACGGGGAACTCGGACTCCGTGCCGGCGACGAGGTTGAAGTAGTTGGTCAGGATGTTCAGTGCGAGATTGCCGACCACCTCGGCCATCTCGGCGTCTGTTACTCCGGCGGCCCGAGCGCTCTGGATCGTGCTCTCGTCCACGGCGCCGCGCCCTCGGGCGATCGCGCCGGAGAGAGCGAGCAGCGCGGCCGCGTGCGGGTCGGCCGACTGCTCGTGACGGGCACGCTCGATCTCCTCACTGTCCAGCTTGGCGACGTTCTTGCCCAGGTAGGTGTGGGCGGACAGGCAATAACTACAGCGGTTGTACTCGGCGGATGCCAGCGCGAGTCGTTCGCGCACCGGCGCAGGCAGCACGCCATCGGCAAGCGCGGCAGACAGTGCTATCCACCCCTTGAGCAAGGCCGGGCTGTTGGCCATCGCCTTCGCCATGTTCGGAACGGCACCGATGTTCTTCTTGAGCTCGGCGAGCAGGGTTGCCGCCTCACCAGTGGCTTCGGAAGGGCGGATCTGGAACAGCGTGGACATAACGATCTCCTTGGAGGATTCGGCGCATGACTAATGACTGGAAGCGTTTCTACCATTAGGACTGTGCCATGCCGCTGCTCATCGGTCAAATGGATGGAGTGAGACTTTTCCATTAGTCGCAGAGTTATCCTGGGGGTATGAGCAATGAGGGTGTGATCACGAGGGCGCCGCTGCTGGGCGAACCACTGCCGGTCGAGCTGATGAACACCGTCACCGCCGACCACGGCCGTACCCACGACGCCCTCGACAGCGAGTCCGGCGCCGCCGCCTGGCTGCGTGCCGTCGCCGACCGGCTGGCCACCGACAGCGCGATCACCGCCGAGCAGCTGGACGAGGACGCGGTGCGCGCGGTCGCCGGCCCCCTGCGCGCACTGCGCGACGCACTACGACGGCTCGCGGCGGAGACGACCGAGGACCCACGCCCTCCCGCCACCGCACCCGGCCTGGCCCGCCCGGAAGCGATCGGCACCCTCAACCGCCTCGCGCAGACCTGGCCCGAGCTGGTCTGGCCCACCGACGGGCACCCCACACGGACCTACCGAGGACCCGGCACCGCCGCCGACCACGCCGTCCAGCTCCTCGCCCACCAGGCCGTCCAGCTCTTCGCCGGCCCCGACCGCGACCGGCTGCGCCCCTGCCTGGCACCCAACTGCCTGCTCTTCTTCGTCAAGAACCACGCACGCAGGCAAATGGTGCTCACCCACCTGCGGCAACCGCATGCGCGTCGCCCGGCACCACCGCCGCCACCACACGCCTGAGGCCACAGACCAGCCTCAACGCATACGAATCCAAACTCCCTGTGGGCCAGGGGAGTTGAGCCACCCAGGGGTGCCGTGCACGCAAGCAAGCCGGACGGCGCCGGACGAGCCTCGCGACGGCATCACCTGTCGGCCGTGCCGTAACGTACAGATCCCTGATCCTCCCTACGCGACTTGACCAGCGTGTCCGGATGTCCCAACGGGACACCCGGCTCAACGACGTCAGCAGTCGCCCGCCCGGTCGGCTACGGGCCTTCGAAGTCTCGACGGGAGACAGGAAGCGCGCTGCGGCAGCCACTTCTTCCGGCGGAAGACAGAAGCGAGCCGACTCGCGATTCACCGGTCGGGATCGGGCCGTCCCAGCTCGTAGGGGGCGAGAACGTCGGCGATCGTACGGTTCCGCGGTGCGGGGACGCCGAGTTCGCGGCCGAGATCGACGACACTGCCGCTGAGCCAGGGCACTTCGAGGCGGTTGCCCTGCATCAGGTCGTGGTACATCGAGGAGGTCATCCCGGGCGGCAGGGTGTCACAGAACTCCAGCCGCTCGTCGGCGAACCGCGGGTCGAGATGCACTCCGGCGGCGCGGCCCACGTTCACGGCCTCCGCCATCACGTCGTGCAGGAGTTCCCGGGAGTGGGCGTCGGAACGGATGACGCCGATGGGCTGACGCACGGCAGCGGTGGTCGCCGAGAGCCCCACCAGGAACACGAACTTCTCCCAGATGACCCGTTCGATGTCGGCGCTGAGTTCCGCATCGATTCCGGAGGAGACACACGCCTCCAGGAAGTCCTCGGCCCGCTGGGTGTCGGCGTCGTCGTAAGCACCGAAGACGACCTTCTGCATCTCCCCGCGGTGGGAGACCACGCCCGGTTCCTCGATGACGGCCGAGATGTAACAGACTCCTCCCCACACGTTCTGCGCGGGCAGATGCTGCCGCAGTACCGAGTCCTTGCGGACACCGTTCTGCAGGGAGATCACACGGGTCCCCTCGTCCACGACGGCACTCAGTTGAGCGGCGACATCCTCGCTGTCCCACAGCTTCACGGCGACGAGCACCACGTCGACGGGGTCCAGTTCGGCAATGGTCGCCACCACCGAGGTCGCCGGGACCTTCAGGTCACCCAGCGGACTGCGTACCAGCAGTCCATGTTCCCGAATGGCCTCCAGATGCCGGCCACGGGCGACAAAGGTGACCTCGTGCCCCCCTGCGGCGAGCCGGGCACCGAAGTAGCCTCCGACACCGCCCGCTCCCACGACGGCTATGCGCATGACGTTTTCCTTTCCCATGCGGGATCTGGGTGTGATTCACGCCGGACACTCGGCGTACCGGCAGGACCTTCGGTTCCGCGCCGGACGGACCGGCCACGCCCCGTAGAGGGGCCACCGCCGGAATCCGGACCGCGGACCAGCGCTGTGGCCGGGATCAGCGCGGCGACAACGCAGGCGGCGCAGATCAGGAGTACGGCCGGTGGCACCCAGTGCCCGACCGCGGTCACGAGGTAGGGGGCCGCGAACCCCAGATAGCTCAGACAGTAGAAGACAGCCGCAGCACCGGCGAGTTCGTGCGGCGCGGCCAGCGCCTCCACGCGGCTCAGTCCTGCCACCATCAGCATGCCGTAACACGCGCCGAGGGTGATCGCCGCCGGGATGAGGACAACCGGATCGTGCAGCCGGACGGTCACGGCGCCGAGGAGGAACCCCGCAGTCCCCGCCGCCAGGCCCCAGTGGCGGATCGCGTGACGGCTGCGCTTCGACATCCGTCTGGCCAGCGGTTGCACGGCGGCACCGCTGGCCAGCGTCAGACCGGCGAGACCGCCGCTGGCAGCGACGCTGGGGCCGTGCGGTGGTACCAGAGCGGGCAGCACAGCGAAACTGGTGGTGGCGGCCCCGAACACCAGCGGAGCCGTCGGTGCGACCTGGAAACGGAACCCCCTGTGTCCGAAGATCGCGCTAAGCCCACCCAGTCCCGCTTCGTCATGGCGCGCTTCCGATGTGATGCCGGTGGGAGCGTTCCACACCAATGGGGCCACGCAGGCCGTCAGGCCGATGTGGACCAGGTAGGGCACCACTTCCGGTGCCGACAGCCATTGAGCGAGCGCCCCCGCCACCAGCGGGCCGCCCCCGAACCCCACCGAGAGGGCCATCGCGGCGCGGCGCGCCCCGGCGCCGGGAGAGTCGCCGTCCGACAGTTCCTTGACCCAGGCCGTACCCGGCGCGAACGCGGCGCCCGAGGCGACGCCGGCGAGCAGCCTTCCGAGCACAAGGGCCCACATCCGCTCGCCTCCGACCACAAGGATCAGTGACGCGACGGCGGACAGAGCGAGGACCGCCCGCATCGTTCTTACCTGCCCGCAGCGGCGAGCGATGGGGACAGCCAGTAGCAGCGCCGGGATGAGACCGAGCGCGTACGCCCCGAACGCCATGGTCACCGCGGACTCCGAGACCGCTCCACCGCGCCGGTAGACCAGGAGGAGAGGGGAGAACTGGTTGGCTCCCCAACCCACGACGAACATCGCGAGGGCGACGCGCATCCATGGTTTCATGTCTCGCCCCTTAGTAACCCCATACAGGGTTACTATAACGGAGTGACCGAAGGAACACACGACGGCCGCCGCACGCGGATCACGGCACGGCAGCGTGAACTGCGCTTCGACGCCGGATCGCTTTCGCTGAACCTCATCGCGACGGTCGGTCGCCGCCCGACCACACCGATCGAGCGCATGGGCGACATCGAACGGCTCACGGCCTGGTTTGCGGGGGTGGGGCTCGCTGTGCGCCCGGAGGAGGATCCGGGGAGTGTGCTCGCCGCCCTCCACGAACTGCGGGCTTGCGCGTACGAAGTCACAGCCGGGTACCTACGTGGCCAAGCTCCCCGAAGCGAATCGGTGCGGCTCCTGAACCGGCTGGCCCAGGTGAATCCGCCCGTCCCTCACCTGGAAGTGGGAGCCGACGGGCTTCCCGCCGCGGCGACCGACACCGCCCTTTCGGCCCCGGCCCTGCTCTCCACGATCGCGCGGGATCTCATCACGCTGCTCTCGGATCCTGCGCGAAGGCAGAACCTGCGCGCGTGCGACGCCGAGATCTGCCGGATGATCTACCTCGACACCGGTCAGGGAAAACCCCGAAAGTGGTGCTCGATGCAGCGCTGCGGCAACATCACCAAAGCGGCGCGACACCGACGGCTGCGCGAGGCGGCAGTCGAAGCATGACCATTGCGAATTGAGCGCTCACCAAATGCCCCGCACCATACTCTGGCAGTGGATCCTGCCGGAATCGCGCAGCGCGGCACTCGGAATGCGCTCGCCGTCCGGGCTCCCGCCGTGGCGTGGCGGCCCAGGCTGCGCTCGGGATGGTGAAGTGCGAATGGGACGACGAGCCGATGACAGCCGATCAGTTGGTGGCCGCAAACGCCCACCGGCGTCGGAAGTCCGGTAGAGGCGACGGTCGCCCTCATCATGAACGCCCGCTGTGCGACCCGACCTAATCGCGACCGGTGAAGCGCGCCCTCCAGAGGTCGCGGAGCAGCGCGATCTCGGCCATGTGGTGGATGAATTCGAGGTTGGCCCCCCACAGCACGGCGATGAAAGGTTCGTCCGGGTCGGAGCCGTACGGATACTGCGAGAAGCCGATCGTGTCGAGCTGCTCCTCGGTCACGGTGGCGATGCTCTCACGCCAGCGGTCCATCACCGTCCAGAACCGCTCCACGGCCAAGCCGGCGTCGGGGGTGAAGTCGACCAACCCCTTCGGCTCCTGCCGTCGTTCACCGAACGCCCACTCCCATCCGCCCGCGAAACAGAAGTGCAGGTGCCCCAGCCGCCATGCGATGGTGGTCACGGGTGACTCGTCCGGCTCCGGCGGGCCTACGTGCCCAAGGATCTGCTCCACCCGCTCGACACTCACACTCCAGTCGCCGGCGATCTTGACGACCGACATCCCATCGGCAGCCTGGCGGGCGACCTCGGCGTACTCGCTCGCCGGGATATCCGGGGCACCTTGATCGAGGAGCCAGTCGCCCGGTCCGAACGCCCTGGGCGTCGTCGCCTCGCCTCGGCGGCGGATCGACCAGCAACCGGGTACCGGCTCCCACCGATACTCCTCGTCGCTGAGCCCGGTAAGCCGTACCTGCGCCTTCTCCCTGACGGAGTCGAACTGGTCGAGCAACACGCCCAAACGATCGGTCCGCACGCCCTCGGTCTCCATGACCGGCCCCCTTCGTGGTCACGTACCTCGCCCCGCTCAGGCGGAGGCTAACGGTTGCGCCTCACGGGGCGCGACCGATTTCCGGGCTCAACCCGGCCTGCCCAGCCCGGCGTCGGAAGGGCTCAAGGCTTGTTGCAGGGCACTTCACAAGCCGCCGGCCTTCGCCTCGTGACCTCGTTCCTGGACAAGCCACTGGTTCCCGTCGGGATCCGTGAAGTCGAAGAAACTGGCATAGTCGCGACGCTCGGGATCGATCCCGGCCTCGAAGCCGCCACGCCAATCGGGGAGTCGGGACTTGTGCCGGATCCCACTCGCACGCACCCCACGTGCCACCAGCGCGTCCCGGGCAACTTCGATGTCGGTCACGACGAGGTAGGTTCCCCGGGTGCTGCCGGGCTCGGCTACGGTGAGGCCCACGCCGAACTGGACCGAGACGCCTGACCCCGGCGGGGTGAGTTGCACCACCCGGAAATCGTCGTCGGGCGCGTAGTCCACATCGAGGTGAAACCCGACCTGCTTTGTGTAGAACGTCAGGGCTCGGTCGACGTCCAAAACGGCCAACGTGACGACTTCGAGGGAAAGTTTCATTCCTCCAGTGTTGACGAACCACGCGTCCATGAGGAAACCGGGAATCATGCATTTTCTGGATAGCACGGTGAGAATGTGCGCATGCGGCACGCGGATCCGAGCGCTGTGTTCGTCGCTTGTGTCGATTGACGGCGTAGTTTCACGCACCAAGGGTCCGCATGGCTGTCCTCGACTGCCTGAGCTGTCCCGCCAACCGCTGTTTGCCATCTGCCAGAAAGGCTCCGACACCCTGTTCACATCAGCCGATGCACGATCATTCCGGTCCTAAAGGTTCTCCCCGCGGAAATCCCAGCCACAGCAGGCTACTTGCTCGATCACGTGCCCAGGAACCAGCTCATAGTCTCGTAAGGGATGAAGCGCTCGTCGTGGCTATGGACTTGGAATCTGGCTCCAGTTGTGGGTCCTCATCGGGTCTCACTGCCGCCAAAGGATCAGGGGTGCAACTCCGCCACCCGGCCTCGGCCGGAAGCATCCAGGACTACGGCGATCATCTCCAGGCCGCCGAAGTCGAACCAGACTGTTACGTTCAGCGCCGCGTCAACTTCGAAGCACTCAAGGAAGAGGCGGTCTGCCAGAGGTGACTCGTCCAGGGCCCCATAGTGATCACGCCACGGCTTCGGCCCGTGCGATACCGCGTAGGACCTGATTTCCGACAGGACGATCAGGGCGGCTTCAAGCCTTGCCGTCACGGCCGTGAGGCGTCCGTCGAGATCCGGCCCAGGCTCGACCTCGCCCCACATCAAAATCACCTCGGCATCCGCCCCGCCGTTGAGGCGAGGCGCCCGAACGGCGGGATCGAGGGAGATCTGGGCCAACAGTGCATCATCACCCTGCTTCCACAGGGGTCCGAGCCACTCATGATGAAGGAGTGGCTGTCGTCCAGTCGTCACGCAGCGATCATGACCCAGGACAAGGGCCCGAGGCCAGAGGGTGCACCTGCGCCTTGGCCCCAGCCCCCCCAACAACGTCGTGAGTCCACCCTCATCTGCATCGAGCAGCGTAGGAAGCGATGCCTTGAAAGTCGTCTCATTTGGTGATGCGGCAGTTGCAGATGCATGCTGCGGCGACGCCGATGAACCCGAGCAAGTGATCGGCAATGATTCGGGCCGGTGGAACCATTTCAACCAAGACACAGCCCTGGGTATTCAGGTACGAGTCTTGCGGCGATCTCCATGCCGACACGCTCAAAGACCAGCTGCCATGTCATGCCATTGTGCGGGTGGAGCCATCCTGTTCGATGTAGCGCCGGAATCCCTGTGCCAGAGCCATGAAGCCGCACGACTCGTAGAAGGTATGGACGTACTCGTCGTCGGCCGCCAGCAACTGAACCTTGTAGCAGCCAGCCGATTCACCCAGCCCCACAGCTGCCTCCATCAATCGGCGTCCGATGCCATGTCGCTGCAAGGAGCCGGTAACAACCACGTTCTCCACGAACAGAATGGCCCGGCCGCCACGGGTAAGGTTCGGCAGGACTATGCAGTCCGCGGTTCCGATCACAACACCGTCCGCCTCGGCCACCAGGACAGTCCGTCCCTCCTGCGCGAACACTGCCGCCAATATGCCTTCGGCCGACCCCTGGGGAAGCGGCGCATCTTCGGGGTTCAACTCGCCGTAAAGAGCCAGCAGCGATGACAGGTCCTGGTCGGCAGCCGGCCGCACAGTGATCTCCATGCGGCAGAGCTTAGAGGGAAATCAGCAGCTCCCGAGCGCTCCAATCAAGAAGGTAGCAGCCCGAGCAACCGGCTACGTCGCTGCGCGGACCCACTCCCAGCCTCGCACTCCCACCGCGTCGGACCACTCGCGTACCCCATCACCAGCCCACCGGTTCAAGCAATGGCCTGCGGAAGCACCCGCTCGCAGGCGGCCGAGGGCTCACGCGGCGCGGGGCGTCGTCACGGCGGGGTTGTACGGCGAGTAGCTCAACAGGTCGCCGTGGAGCGGGATTTCACCGCTGCGGATCCAGCGCGGTGTGAACCGTACGCGCCGGCCGGTCCGGCCTTCGTCCGCCGAGGGGTCGAGCCACTCGACCCGTGCCACACCCGAGAGTTGCAGCGTGCGCCCCGTGGCGAAGTCGATGAACAGCAAAGCCGCAGCGGGATCGACGGCGATATTGCCCAGGCTGTTGAACATGTTGTTTCCCGCGTAGTCGGGCCACCAGATCTCCCCGCCCTCGACCCTCACGAACCCCGGCCTGCCGCCCTTGTGTGAGGCATCGGCACCTCGCGTGGGATGGGTCGTGCCGAGGAAGAAGGTATCGGCGTTGCGGATCAGTTCCATGTGGTCCTGACGAAGCGACCCTGCGTCTGACGTGTCCCGCGGGTACCCGGCGTCGGCCCCGTGACCGGGCGCCCGTGTCACCGAGAGGTCACGCTGCTGGATGTAGGAAGGGCAATTTCCGAAGGCCTGGTCAGCAATGATGGTCAGCGTGTCCGCCGAGCCGTCGGTCAGTTCTCCGTTGACACGGATCCTGCGGCGGATGCCGAAATCGATCGCAAGCAGTCCGACGTGCTGAGGGACGGGCGCGTCGTGCAGCGGGTCACTCGCGGGCGGCGAAGTGTGCACGGTCACGTTGGCTCCGTCGGCGACAAGAAACCCCGGCTCCCCGTGGACCGGCGAGGTCCACAGCGTGCCGTCATGATCTCGACCGGTGAGGACGGCGAAGGAGCGCGCCGCGAGTACTGCGCCCAGCCCTCCGCCGGGGCGCGGGGGCTGGAGCATGCCCTGGAGCCGGTCAGCCTCGTCGACCACTCCGGCCAGGCGCTGGATGGTCCGTTCGCCCTCGTGAAAGCCTGCAGTGCTCATCGGCGTTCCTGTCGATCGCTCATGTCGGATGAGGGATTGGAGAGGGTACGGTCACGCGTCCGCGGACCGCTCCCGGTGACTGCGTTCGTAGTGACGGGCGACGCGCGCCCGGTTGCCGCAGAGGTTGCCGGTACACCACTTGCGCCGCTTGTTCTCGGCCAGGAAGAGCATGGAGCACGCCGGGTTGGCACAACGCCGCAATGTGCTCAACCGCTGCGGGTCGGCCAAGAGCGTGATCGCTTCCCCTGCGATGGCGGCCAGTGCAACGTTCCCGCCGAGCTCCGTGTGCCAACGGCGTTCGCCCTGGAGCCCTTTGGGTGTCATGACCAGTCGTGGGCTCGTCGGTGCGCCGGCGGCTGCGGCGTTCAGGTCCTCCAGAGCGGTCGAGTGGGCTTCCCTGCCTTCGAGCTGGGCGTCCAGAAGGTTCCTGACGGCCGTCCGCAGTCGGCGAAGGGCCGAGGGGGCGGGCATGGGTCCGGCAGGCAGCCCGGATGCCTCGAGTTGCCACCACTTCTCCGCCGCCTCTGCGGAGGCGATGAGGTCCTCGGCGGGCCGCACGGCCGTCATCACCGTGTCGGCCAGGTCCACCGCAACCAGCGGCTCGCCCCCCATGGGGAATCCCGCCCTCTGCATCTCCTCGACGCTGGCCCTAACACTCATGTGCCCACTATACCCATTAGCCACTTCGATGGAAGGACCCTCGCAGGGCTGATGCTCCTCGTATATCCGACTCTCATCGCCGCCCCGCCACCCAGTCTCTATAACGCCTGATCGACCGCTCCGAGCATTAGAAGCCCTCCTCCGCACATCACAAGGTCAGCAGCAGGCCACCTCGTCGGTCCGCACCGTCCCAGATCGGTTCCCCCGGCGCCGGGCCGGACGACCGTCCCCCCTGAATCGATCGGAGCTCTCGACACATGGAGGACTGCGGCACTGCACAGGCGGCCCGGCGGTCCGGACCGACCCGGCCACCGAGGCACCGAGGCACCGAGGCACCGAGGCACCGAGGCACCGAACGCCAAGTACTGCCCGCCGATACCCTCCGACGCCCTCTGTCCGTGGTGGTCACAGACAGGGCCGCCGAGGACCGTCCACGCAGCGGGAGGACTGCTCAGACGGAAGCGATCGGACCCGGCAGACCACGCCGTCGCAAGTCGCGCAGAAACAGCGAGACCAGCGCATCGGAGGGTGCGGCCGCGACGGCGACCACTCCGCGGTACACACGCGGCTCCAGTGGGCGTACCACGCCCGCGGGCTGCGCGGTCAGCGCCGACGTGGGGACGATGGAGACACCCATGCCCGCCCCCGCCAACTGCGCCGCAGTGCGCGGGCTGCGGGTCCGCAGGACGGGCATGAGGGACACCTGGTGCGCGGAGACGAACTGATCGAGCCAGGCGGCGTTGCCGTTGTCCAGCGTGTAGTGCACAAACGGCTCGTCGATGAGCTCCTTGACCGCGACGGACGCCATCCCGGCGAATCGGTGCTCGCTCGAGGCGACGACGACCATTTCCTCGTCCCCGAGGTGCTCCACATGAGCCGTGGTGCCGCTGGGTTCCGGCCCGACGACCAGGTCCGCCTCGCCCGCCATGAGCAGTTCAACCATCCTGTCGCTGCTGGTGAACTCCATGAGTTCCAGCTGCACATCGGGCCGGTCCGAACGCCATCGTCTCAGGACGGGAACGAGAAGCCACACCGTCATCGTCTCCGCGCACGCCAACCGCAACCGGCCCGCACCTCCGGCGGCCACATCCCGCCCGGCCTGCACGGCCCTCTCGGCCACCCGCAGCGCCACGCGCGCCTCCGCCGCCGCGGCCAGGCCGGCCGCGGTGACCCGCACCCCTCGGGACAGGCGTTCGACAACGGGCGTGCCGAGTTCCCGTTCGAGGGAAGCGATCTGGTGGGAGAGGGCGGGCTGTGACATGTGCAGCGCTGCCGCCGCCTTCGTCACGGATCCCGTTTCGACGAGTGCCACCAGGCACTCCAACGCTCGCAAAGTTGCCATTCGCAGAATCTAAGCCAGACCAATAAAAGATTCATGACTCGAAAGCCACTGAACGTCGAGCGTAACACTATGACAGGTTTCCGCAAACCGACGAAATCCGACAGGAGAGGTTGGAATCCGTACGCTCGATCAGAGAGCCGCCCTCCCTGCGAGGGACGACCCCCGCGCATACGCCGACGCCCTCCACAGTTACGACCTCAATGTCCGACGGTCGCGCTGTCCAGTCCTGAAGCCACTACCGACACCCGGACTCGAGAAGAATCCAGGAAAGGGCCGTTGCAACCGGGATCTGCGTCGCCATCGAGGTTTCCGTAACGGAACTCAGGAGGCGCCGGATCCGAATTCTGCAATTGCCTCGAAGAAATACAGCGACTGCTGGACGACGTCCTCGCGGGAGGTGCGGAGAATTCCGTCGGCCCAGTTCAGAAGTATCTGGTTCACACCACCGACGACAGCCATCGCCATCGCGGTGGTGTCAATGCGCGGATCGTGCCGGTCCGCAAGGAGCAGGGACTCGACCTGGTCGGCGATGCGCCGCAATCCCCGTCGGCGTTCCCTTGCCGCCAGGGGGCCGGCCGAGAGGGACTCGATCAGTTTGACACGCCCTTTCCGCGGATCATCGGTCACTGCGTGGGTCAGCACATCGAGCATGCGACGTGCTCGGTCGCGGCGGGTTGCACCTTCGTCCAGAGCCCTCTGGCATCTCGCGGCCTCATCCTCCTGGATTTCCCTGAGGACCGCGGCCATCAGTGCGTCGAGGGACGAGAAGCTCTCCGTGAAATACCTCTCCTGCACGCCACTGTGACGAAGAACCGAACGGATCGACGTATGGGGATATCCCTGCGTGGCGAAAAGCTCGAGGGCGGAATCCATGATGCGTCGACGCCGTGCCGACTGGCGCTCTCCGGCGGTGAGTCCGCCATACGTTCTCATCTCGGTAGACCTCTCGGCCTTCATATCGCTGAGCGGCTGCGCGTGCTGTCGCGTCAACGTCCATTATTGCCGTGCTGGGCGCGTCCACATGTGCCCGTGGGTACGTTCGGACCGAGGTCCGATGAGTGTCGTACGAGCCTGGGGCCATCTGAGGGCACGTGCCCTCAGATAGGTGTAACGTGGGTCACACTCAAGTGCAGAGCCCTACGAGTTGCCACCCTGCGGGACCCAGCCGTCCGCGGATGGCTCAGGGGATGAGCGCCGTATCGCCCGGTACGCGGGCCCGAACCGCTCATGGACCCCAAAGCCATTGACCCACCTCCAGCCGACCACGGGGCGATCAGCCCGGTTCGGACGCAGCTGAGAGAAGACCGTGTCATGCATGCCAATCGCTTGTTCATCGGGGGGCAGTGGGCCGCTCCGTCCGGCCACGACACCATCACCGCCTTGTCCGCCAGTACGGGTGAATACCTGGGTTCGGTGCCGGCCGCGGTGGAAGAGGACGTCGACCGGGCCGTCCGGGCCGCCCGCCTCGCGTTCGACTCCCCTGCCGGATGGCCTACCTGGGAACCCCACGAGCGCGCCGCTGTCATGGTGAAGTTCGCCGACGAGCTGGACGCCCGGAGCAAGGCGATGTCGAGCACCGTCAGCGCCCAGAACGGCATGCCCATCACCACCGCCGAAGCCTTCGAGGGCACGGTCCCGGCCGTGCTGCTGCGCTATTACGCGGGCCTGGTGTCGAACGCGTCGCGTGAAGAGCGCCGTGTGGGTCTGCCCCGTGGCAGCACGCTCGTCCGCCGGGAACCCGTCGGGGTGGTGGCTGCCATCATGACCTGGAACTTCCCCCAGACCATCGGTTTCTTCAAGCTGGCCCCCGCTCTTGCGGCAGGCTGCACACTCGTACTCAAGCCGGCACCGGAGACGGTGCTCGACTCCGCGCTGCTGGCCGAAGCGGTGGAGGCTGCGGGTTTCCCGGATGGTGTGATCAATATCGTGCCCGGCGGAAGCGATCTCGGCGCCTATCTGGTCTCCCATCCGGGCGTCGACAAGGTGTCGTTCACCGGATCGACGTCGGCGGGCCGTCAGGTCGCGGCCGCCTGCGCTCTCCTGCTGAGGCCGGTGACCCTGGAACTGGGGGGCAAGTCGGCCGCGGTCATCCTGGACGATGCGGATCTGACCGCGCGAGCAGAAGAGGTCTTCATGGCCAGCCTTCTGAACAACGGGCAGACCTGCTACGCCAGTACGAGGATTCTCGCCCCCACCAGCCGGTACTCGGAGGTGGTCGAGTTCTACACCGCGCTGGCTCAGGGAGCCGTCGTGGGCGACGCACTCGACCGTGCCACACAGATCGGCCCACTCGTCAGCGCCAGGCAGCGCAAACGAGTGGAGGGCTACATCAGGCAGGGACTGGTGGAGGGCGCCAGGATGGTCACGGGAGGTGGCCGCCCCGCCGGGCTCGAGTCGGGTTGGTTCGTGGAGCCGACCGTCTTCGCGGACGTGGACGCCTCGTCGACCATCGCGCGGGAAGAGATCTTCGGCCCCGTCCTTTCGATCATGCCCTACGGCAGCGAGGACGAGGCCGTGCACCTCGCCAACGACTCTGCGTACGGCCTCGCCGGCACCGTCTGGACCACCGATCTCGACCACGGCGTCCGCGTCGCCGGCCGCATCCGTACCGGCACCGTGGGACTCAACGGCTATCTGCCGGACCTCACTTCCCCCTATGGGGGCATGAAGGCCAGTGGCCTCGGACGAGAGCTGGGGCCCGAAGGACTGCAGGCGTACGAGGAGTCTCAGTCGATCTACCAGACCTGACCTGCCGTCCGGCCGGGCCCGGGCCGGCACCCGCCCCGGTTCGCCACGCCCGCTCGCATCGGGCCTTGCAGGCACCGCGGCGGACTTCACCCGCGCCGACCGCCCGGCCTCCGGAGGCTCCACGGCACTCGGCGGACACCTACCTCTGTTTGCCACTACGGCACTTCTGGGCCGCGGGCCATGGTGACGGGACCGGTGTCGGAGGCGAGGCCGAACGCCGTCGCCTGGAGCAGTCGGGTCAGCCGGGGTTCGAAGTCGAGCGCTACGTGACCCCAGCGCGGATGTTGGGCGTAGAGCTCGGCGAGGGTGGGCGTGGGGTGCGAGAGCTGCCAGAGATTCGCCGTCAGCGCCAGCGCCACGGTGATGACGCCCTGCACCTGAGCGCTGGTCATGGTGCTCGCGGCGGTCAGTACGTCGACGATGGCGTCGTAGGCGGCGAAGGAGTTGGTCTTGAACCGGCGGGCCCGCTCGATGTCGACGTCCCCCTCGAGGCTGAGCGGGACATGAGTCAGCAGGTCGCAGAAGAGCGGTTGTGAGGCAAGGGTGCCTGCCACCGCGGCCGCCGTCTGCTCCGGGGTGAGGTCGCGGGCCCCGGCGAGGTGGGACGTGAGGGCGTCGCGCCACTCGCCCCAGCCGCGTTCGGCCAGCTCCAGCAGCAGTTCCTCCTTGCTTTCGAAGTAGCGCCGCACGGCGGAGGGGTGCAGTCCGGCGGCCTCTGTGACGGCGGCCAGGGTGATGTGGCGGACGCCGCCCCGATCGGCGGCCAGGCCGCGGGTGGCTTCGAGGAGGTCTTCGGTACGGCGGAGTTTGGCCTCGGGCGATCGGGCTCGGCGATGCATGTCTCCACATTAACGCAACCCGAGTGCGTTACATGGTGTCCGCGTGCTACCGTCTCATTAACGCACTTGGATTGCGTTATCTCTCGGCGACCGCGCCCGGCCACCCGGAAGCGCCGCCCACCCCCACGAATCAGCCCGCATCGTTCGGAGTTCGCCCCATGTCAAAGGTTTTCCTGGTCACCGGTTCCTCTCGTGGCCTGGGCCGCGAGATCGTCAGCGCGGCTCTGGCCGCCGGGCACCTGGTGATGGCCACAGCCCGCAACCCACGCTCCTTGGACGACCTGGTGTCCGCCCATGGGGACCGGATCCGCACCACGCATCTCGATGTGACCGACGCGGATGCCGCCGAGCGCGCCGTACGCGAGACCGTCGAGGCGTTCGGGCGCCTGGACGTCGTGGTCAACAACGCGGGCCAGGGCGACCGCGCCTCACTGGAGGACACCACCCTGGAGGCGTTCCACCGACAGATCGACACCAACTTCTACGGCACCGTCCACGTCAGCCGGGCAGCGGTGCCGGTACTGCGCCGGCAGGGCGGCGGCCACATCATCCAGATCTCCTCGCTCGGCGGCCGGATCGGCAGCCCCGGCATGACCGCGTACCAGTCCGCGAAGTGGGCCGTCGGCGGCTTCTCCGAAGTCCTCGCATCCGAGGTCGCGCCCCTTGGCATCAAGATCACCGTCCTGGAACCCGGCGGCATGCGAACCGACTGGGCCGGATCGTCCATGCACACACCGCCCATCAGCGAGCCCTACCGAGGAACCGTCGGGGCCGCCGCCACGGCGATGCGGAACTTCACCGAAGAAGCCAACGGCGACCCGGCCAAGGTCGCCCGGGTCGTGCTCACCGTCGCCGACCTCGACGAGCCCCCGTTGCGCCTGCTCCTGGGCAGTGACGCCTACGCCTATGGACACGCCGCCTGGACCAAGAGGCTGAAGGAGGACGAGAAGTGGCGGTACCTCAGCGTCTCGACCGACCATGACCAGGCCGACGGCGACGGCTCACGCTGGCTCGACGACTGACCGGAACACCGGCCGACAACCGCCCACCCATGACTCCTGCGGGTGTGGGCGCCACGCGGTCCGGGACCGACGGACGCCACTCGCCGGGCCACCGCAATCGGGCAGTGTCGACCCGAAGAAAGGCAAGGATCAGGAGTCGCGCGGTCGGCTCACCGTAACCCCTTCGACCCTGTTGACCTCAGAGATGACCCAACCTAACTCCTGATAGCAATTTCGGCAGTTAGAATGGAACGATTGGCCACGGCCGTCATTCCTCACCGGTGCAGTTTGCTGCCGTCGCGCGCGATCCACGCACGACGTACCAGATGGGCAGAGAGTGATGCGGTCAGCCGTCCCACAGTGCGTTCAGGCCATGCCTCCCAGGAACGGCACCCGACGGCTCGACCCTCCGCGCCACGACATGATCCCGACGGCCCGAGCAAGGCAGGCAGTCCGCTCGGGCCATCAGGAGGCGCGATCGCCCTCATCGGCGCCATCCTGGCCGCCTTGGCCTGGTCGAACATCCGGCCGGAGCAGTACGTCAAGTTGGCTTCTGTACCGGCTCATCGCCCTGCTGCCCGGGCCTCGCCGAAGGCAGGCACTGCTCGGCGACACCGAGCGGCGGTCACCGGCACGCTCCCAACGCACCGATCACAGTCGTCGAGTACGGGGACTTCGAATGCCCGCACTGTCGCGCGGCCGAGCCGGTCACCCGCGAACTGCTCACGACCTACCCGCAGGTGCGCTACGTCTGGCGCCATCTCCCGCTCGACTATGTCCACCCGCACGCGGCCCTGGCTGCGGAGGCAGCCGAAGCCGCCCCGGCACAGGGAACGTTCTGGCCCATGCACGCGCTGCTGTTGCAACGCCAGGACCACCTGGACCTCGCCGATCTCATCGCGTATGCAGACGAACTGGGCCTCGACGTCCGGCGCTTCGAGCGCGGTCGATCTGCGCGACAGGGTGCACCGGCCCACCGTCGAGCGCCACATGGCATCGGCGGACGCCAACGCGGTCACCGGCACACCCATGTTCTTCATCAACGGCAAGCGGCATCATGGGCCCTACGACGACATGGCACTGCTCACCGGGATCGAAGAGGTCGCACACACCCAAGGTCAGGAGAGGCCCGGCCGCCCTCTCCCCTATGCGGCCGCCTGACCGCACGAGGCGGCCATGAGACGGATTCCGGATCTCGTCCCGAGCATGTGCCTCGTCGCCGCGACGATCCGCTGGACGTGATCCGCGCAGGGCTTCTACGGTCGGGGCTTCGCGGCCGTCTTTGTCCGCCGGCCTTCTTCTGCTCCTCCCGGCTTCCGGCCGGGTGGGAGCGTGCCGGGGCCGCTTTTCCTCATGGCCGGCGAGGCGGCGCGGCGTCCCCCGGCGGGGTGCGTTCTCTTTCCAGTGGCTCGAAGGTCCCCTGCACGCGACACAAATACAACGAAGCCGCACCGGCCGACGGACTTCGTCGCACGGATCACCGAATTTGATGCACCAAATGCGTTGCGATATCGCCGACAACCTCCGCCTCGCGGAGGAGGGGGCGCAGGAGCACAATGGGATCAGTTGCCTGTGGCATGAGCGTCCTTTTCGCACAGGAGTCCCCGCATGGACCAGGCGAACAGCGATCGACACGGGCAGCGGTCACCCCTTCTCGCCGTCGGGGCAGCGGTTGTGGACCGTGAGGGCACGGTGGTCCGCTGTTCGTCGACCGTCGCTGACCTGCTCGGCCGCAGCCAGGACGACATCTGCGGTCATCCCGTCCAGGACCTCTTCGCCGAAAGCCCGGGCACGGGCCGGAACAGCGGCGCAGGGCAACCGCCCGCCGAGGGAGTCGTGACGTTTCGTCTCGGCTCCGGCGGGACCCTCGATGTGGACCTCCGTGTCCTGCCTCTCGACGGCTCGCCGGACGAATACGTGATCATAGCCGCGCCGGCCGACTCCTCGAGTGACTGGCGATTCGGCGGGGCATTCTTGCGTGCACTGCTCGCCCAGGACCAAATGGGCATCGCAATTCACGACGTAGATATGAATGTCATACGCACGAACATCAGGACCGAGATCTTCGAAGGGCCGCCCATCGTACCGGGAATCCGTCTGGAAAGTGTTATTTCCGCAGAGGACGCCGAGATGATAGAGCGCCTGCTCGGCCAGGTGATGGAAACCGGTGTGCCTTTTGTACGGAAGAGGTTGGAAATTCATTCTTCGACGGTTTCGGGGTATCAGTGGGACCTCTCGCTGTCCGCATTCAGATTGCAGGACCCCGACGGCGCTCCCTCCGGCATCGCTGTCACCGTCAACGACACCACGGCGCAGCAGAGGATCCGTCGTCAGATGGATCTGCAGCACCAGGCGGCCGTGCGGATCGGCTCCTCGCTGGACGTCGTGCGTACCGCGCAGGAGCTGGCCGACGTCCTCGTGCCCGAACTCGGGGATCTCACCGCCGTGGACATATCCGACGCGGTGCTTGTGGGTGACGAACCGCTGAACGTCATCGAGGGGATGCCATCGCATCTGGTCCGGGTCGCCATCTCGTCGGGAGCCAAGCAGTGGCCTCCAGGCCTGCTCGAACCGGGACAGTCGCTCAGCCAGCCGTTCGGCACGGTCCACATTCATCAACTCCAGCTGGGGCAGGCCCTCTCGCTCGACCGTGAGGACATGCTCAAGGTGCCGAGCAGCCCGCTCACGAGAGGGCGCCTCATCCCCGTCGGAGCGCATTCCATGACCATCGCGCCCTTGCTGGCACGCGGTCGCATGCTCGGCACGGTATCGGTCTGGCGAACCGAGCAGCCGGATCCCTTCGACACGGCCGAAAGGGCGCTGCTGACCGAGATCGCCTCGCGCGCGGCTCTCGGCGTCGACAACGCGCGGCGGTACACCCGGGAACACAGGGCGGCGGCGGCCTTGCAGGAGCGCTTGCTGCCACGCGCGGAGACCGATACCGCCGGCCTCGAGACCGTGGGCATCTACCACCCCGCGGTCGGGGGCGCCGGCATCAGCGGTGACTGGTTCGACGCCATCCCCCTCCCGTCACTGCGGGTCGCATTGGTCATCGGGGACGTCTTCGGTCACGGACTGTCCGCCACCGCCACCATGGGTCGCCTCCGGACCGCGATCCAGACCTTCGCCGATCTGGAACTTGACCCGGCGGAGGTCCTCACCCATGTCGAGGGCCTGGTGCAGCGACTGGCCTCCGAGACCCCGACCGAGCAGCGGGATGTCGTCGGTGCCACATGCCTGTACGCCGTCTACGACCCCATCACCGGGAAATGCACGATGGCCAGTGCGGGACAGCCCCCTCCTGTTGTCGTCGGGCCGGACGGCACCGCGCGGGACATAGAGGTCTCCCCCGGTCCGCCGCTGGGTGTGGGGGGTGTGCCGTTCGAGTCGACCACGGTGGCTCTGGACGCAGGCAGCGTTGTGACGCTGTACACCGACGGACTCTTCGAACTGGAAGGCTTCGACGCCGTCCACGGAATCAACCAGCTCCGCAACCGACTTGCGGTCCTGACGGGGGCCGACCGGAGCCTGGCCGCCATCGGTCGCGACCTTATCGGCGATCTCACCGACCGGCCCCCCAGCGACGACGTGGCCCTCCTGCTCGCCCGCACCCGGATCATCTCCGAGGAGAACACCGCGAGTTGGCAGTTCCCTGCGGAGCCGGCCTCGGTAGCGGACGCAAGGGAGTCCGTCACCAGGCAACTGGAGCGATGGGGACTGGACGAACTGGCGCTCAGCACCGAACTGGTCGTGAGCGAACTGGTGACCAATGCGATCCGGTACGCCGGCGGCCCGGTAGGACTGCGGCTCATCCGTGAGAACGTACTGATCTGCGAAGTCGCCGATCCGAGCAACACCCAGCCCAGACTCCTCAGGGCCGCACCCACCGACGAGGGTGGGCGCGGGCTGTTCATCGTGGCCAAATGCACCAGCCGGTGGGGCAGTCGGTACGGACGGCGCGGCAAGACGATCTGGACCGAGCAGCCCCTGGACGGACTGCCCGGCGAGATGGTCCCGCTGTTCGATCTCGCCTGAGCACAGCGTGCCTTGGCGTCCGCGCGGAAGCACGGTCCGCATGGGGTGGCAGCCGGCCGCTCGGTCCGTGAGCGATGAGCCCCTACCGGACTTGGTGCGGAGAAGGGCAGTGACACAAGGATCACCCACCCTGGTCCCTCAGATACCGAGTAAGAGATGTAGGCTGTATACATCTGTCGTCGGACACATGGCACAAGGCGTGGGGAGTGATCCGAATGAGCTGGCCGGCCACGGCTCGCTACAACACGGAGCCGGCCCCGGAGGGGCTCGCCTTCGTGCAGGACCTCATGAACACGATCCCCGCCGGCAAGCCCCGCACGAACGACCTTCTGGCCGATCCCGGCTCCGCTCAGATCTGGCTCGACCAGGCGCTGGAGGAGTGGAGCCTGGCCACCGGCAAACCCCTGGCCGGGGTCCAGCTCGACCCGCACGACCAGGAGGAGCTCCGCACCTTCCGCGACGATCTGCGCCGGGCGGCAGGTCTCGGCCACGACGACGCGCTCCCCCCGCTGCACACAGCGTCCGTCGCCATGCAGCTCGGCGGGGACGGAGAGGTCCGTCCCGAGCCACGCGGCACCGGGTGGAGGCGTGTGGCGGCGCTGGTCCTGATCGAGGTCTTCCAGGCCCAGCGGGCGGGCACCTGGCAGCGGCTGAAACTGTGCCGCAACGACCGGTGCGGCACTGTGTTCTTCGACCGGTCCCGCAACAACAGCGGGGTCTGGCACAGTGTCAAGGTCTGTGGCAACGCGGCGAACCTGCGGGCCTACCGGGCAAGGCAACGCGCCCAGAGTGCGTCGTAGGCGCGGGGCGGTCGGCAACGCGGAGAAGCCGACCACCCCCTCGGCAACGACGACTTCGGCACTGTGACCCGGGCACCGGCTACCCGGGGGCTCCGATCCGCCAACTGCCGCCAGGGTCAATCCCGTCCGGCCGCCGACTCCACGGCCCGGCGACGCAGGGCGAACCAAGCCGGGACGACGGACGCGACCAGGGCCAGCAGGGCACAGGCGGCGACCGCAGCGCCGATCACGGCCCAGGGCAGCTCGATGGATGTCCACACCGACAGCAGACCCAGCGCGCCCCACATGCCCGCCACGTCGAGACAGGCGACCAACAGCCCGAGCAGTGCGCCCACCACGACCACCATCAGCGCCTCGGCGCCCACCAGCCGTAACGCCTGCCACCTGGTCGCACCGGCGAGGCGCAGCACGGCCAGGTCACGCACCCGGTCCGAGGTCGCCATGACCATGGTGTTGGCCAGGGAGATACCCGTGTAGACAAGGGCGATGCCGAGTACGAGCATCAAGCCGAGCCGGGTCGTAGGGTCGGATTCCGGGTAAGTGGCCCGCACCCACTCGGCTTTGGTGAGCAGCCGGCCACCCGAGTCCCGCAACGCCGCTCGCAGTCCCGCGGCGACGGAGCCCGCGTCGGCGCCGGTGGCCGGCGTGACGTCGACGCGGTCCACACTCGAGCCAGGGGCGTTGCGCGGAGTGACATAGGCGCCGTTGTTGCCGGTACCGGTGGTCATCACCGCGGCGATCCGCAGCGTCTTCCTCGTGCCGTCGTCGAGCCACACCTGCACGCGCTGTCCCACGGTGTGCCGCTGCCACTCCTCGTTGACGATGATCGAGTCGTCGTCGAGGTCGCTCACCTCTCCCGAGGCGAGCGGCAACCGGGTGGTGGCCGCGAGCAGGCCGGGCTCCGCCGCACGGGCCTCGGACCTGACGAGCGCCACACCGTCCTCCATCACATGGACGGCGGTGGAGGAGGTCGGCGACACCGTGACGCCCGGCACGGCACGCAGTCTGGTCAGTGTCACCTCGTCGAAACCTGCTCCGCTCGCCGCGGTGATCACAAAGGCGGCGGTGGTCTGCGTACGCGTCTCCGTGGCCTTCGCCCTGTTCAGCGTGGCAGTGGCACCCAGCAGTGATCCAGAGAGGGCGACCGTCACCAGGACGGGCGCGGCGATCGCCGCGGTACGACGCACACCGGCGGCCGCGTTCTCGCACACCAGCATGCCCCCTGCACCAGGAAGGCGGGCCGGCAGCCGGGCCACGAGCCGGACCGACGGGCGCACGACGATCGGTGCGAGGAACGCGAACGCGGTGATCAGCAGCATGGGCCTGCTCACGTACGACTTGCGGTGCAGCAACTCGCTCGGGTCGCCGGAAAGAGCCATGCCCATCGTGACCGCCGCGGTCAGCAACAAGGCAGCGCCGGACAGCAGGCGGCCCCACGTCATCACCCCGCTGTCGACGGAGGCATCGTGCAGCGCCTCGGTGGGACTCGTCCGTCCGGCCCGCCAGGACGCGGCGACCGCGCCGCACAAGGCGACGAGCAGTCCTGTCCAGAAGGCCAGGTGATACGGCCATGTGCTGTTGCCGATGGTGTACCAGCTCGGCGCGAGTCCCCCGTCGACCAACCATGAGGCCAGACGAGGTGCGCCGTAGGAGCCGAGCAGACAGCCGGCGATGGAGGCGATCACGCCCACCACGAGTGCCTCGGTGAACACGATGCGGCGGATCTGCCCCGGAGTGGCCCCGGCGGTGCGCAACAGTCCGAACTCCCGCCGCCGTTGAGCGACCGTGAACGCGAAGGTGGACGCCACCACGAACACCGACACAAAGGCGGAGACACCGCCGGCCGTGCCGAACAAAGCGGTCATCGCGGTGATGGCCTCACGGTCCCGGTCGAGGTCGGGGTCGGCACGACGGCGCGCATCGCCGGTCAGGACCTCGACGCCTTCGCCGCGAACCGCTTTGCGCACGGCCGCCGCGTCGGCGTCGACAGCCGACTGAACGCTGATCGGCGACAGTCGGGCGGCTTGTGCGTCGGTGTAGAAGACGGCGTTCTCGAAGCCGCGGTCGGCGACGGTGCCGACGACCCGTACGGTGCCGCGGCCGGTACGAAACCGCTCACCGGGCTTCGACCAGTCACCGCTGACGACGACTTCGTCGGCGGTCTTCGGCGCCCGTCCCGCGGTGATCTCGTACGGCGCGAAGGCCGCGACGGACCAGGGGTGACCCACCAGGTTCCCGGGGCCGTCCGCAGCACTCACGGAGAACGTCCGGTCCTGGACGACGGTGCCGAGCTCCTTGAGCTTCAGCACGGTTTCGATGGGCACCGCTCGCGGGTGTGCGAGCCTCTGGGTACGCTCGCCGATCGGGGTGGACACCCGCAAGGTGTCCGTCCCCTTGACGACGACCGGTGCGGCCGCGAACCGCTCGGGCTTTCGGCCGGGGGCGTCGGACGAGGAGTCGAGCGCCAGGCCCATCACGGTGAGCAGCGCGACACCGAGCGACAGCGCGACGAAGGCTCCGACGAAGGTGGCGCATCGGGTGTGCAAGGTACGCGGGGCGACGCTCAGCACGGCACTGCCTCCAGCTTGGTCATGCGTGCGGCGATGTTGTCGGCACTCGCCGCGACCAGTTCGCCGTTGACCCGTCCGTCGACGAGGAAGACCACACGGTCGGCATGGGAGGCGGCCACCGGATCGTGGGTGACCATGACGATCGTCTGGCCGTCGCGGTCGACCATGCCGCGCAGCAGGCCCAGCACCTCGCGGCTGGTACAGGAGTCCAGGGCTCCGGTCGGCTCGTCGGCGAAGAGCACCGCGGGGCGGGTGATCAGGGCCCGGGCAAGGGCGACGCGCTGCTGCTGGCCGCCGGACATCTCATGGGGCCGGTGTCGCGCCCGGTCGCCGAGGCCGACCTGCCGCAGCGCCTCGCGGACCCCCGCCCTGGAGGGCCGGCGGCCGGCCAGCCTCAAGGGCAGGGCCACGTTCTGCTCGGCCGTCAGGGCCGGCAGCAGATTGAACGTCTGGAACACGAAGCCGATGCGTTCCCGGCGCAGCAGGGTCAGCCGGGTCTCGGTCAGTTTCGTCAGTTCGACCCCTCCCAGGGTGACCGAGCCGGAGGTGGGCCGGTCGAGGCCCGCAGCGCACTGCAACAGGGACGACTTGCCCGATCCGGAAGGCCCCATGACGGCGGTGAACGTACCTACGGGGAAGCAGAGCGAGACTTGGTCGAGCGCCGTCACGGCGCTGTCGCCCGACCCGTACCGTCGGCTGACGGAACACAACTGGATTGCATGATCGACCACTTGTCCACCTCGTTGAGTGTCGGTCCTCCCGCACGGCAGGCGGGTGGAGTCTTCGGCTGACGACGCCGGAAGGCCACTGCCGGGACAGCCGGTCGGGCGCCCGAAACTGTCTGTCTGCGACGGCGGTCGGGCGTTCCGGCCCGACGACTCGTCCGGTTCCGGCAGAGGAAGTGCGGCGAACCCAGCCCCCATGCGATCGCCGTCTGCCTCGTCATTTCGGTGCCTCAACACAACAGTGCGGGGGCACCTCGGCGCAGTGCGGCAGAGTCGAGACCTGGGGTAGGGCCGGCCCTACCCACGATCCACCGGCTGGACCGATGGTGTGGGCCCCGCCGGGCCTTCTACGGTGAGTGCCATGCACCCTCGGAATGTGTGGCAGGCCATGTCCCGGCCCGGCTACCTGGTGTCGCCCTGGCCGTGGCGCTCCGTCGCATACCTGCTCACCGGCATGGTGACCGGCATGGTCGTGCTGGCGGGGCTGGTGACCTCGGCGGCGGTCGGCGGCGTACTCGCCATCGTGCTCGTGGGACTGCCGCTGCTCGTCCTCGCCGCGCTCGCCGGCATTCCGGTGGCCTGGGCGGAACGGCACAGGCTACGCCTCGTCGACCTGGACCCGGCTCCCGACCGGCACACCAGGCCCCCCGCCGAAGGGCTCTGGTCCTGGCTGACGACTCGGCTGCGCGAGCGCACGACCTGGCAGGAACTCGGCTACACGCTGCTCTTCGCCTGCGTGCTGTGGCCGGTCGACGCCGTCGCGGTCACCGTCGCGCTGCTCTTCCCCCTGTCCATGCTGGCGGCTCCTCTCCTCATGGCCACGGTCGGCGACGGCCGTCAGACGAAGGTGCTCAAGCAGTGGGCCATCAACACCTGGCCGACCGCGTTCGGTGTCGCACTGCTCGGGCTCGTCCTCTTGGCCCCCTGCGCTTACGCCCTCGGGGTCGCCGCCGGCGCACGGGCCGAACTGACCCGGCTGCTCCTCGCCCCGCGCGACGGCGGCCTCGACGCCAAGGTGGTCGAACTCACCCGCTCCCGTGTGCGATTGGTGGACGCCTTCGAGAGGGAGCGACGTCGCATCGAACGCGACCTGCACGACGGTGCCCAACAGCGCCTCGTCGCCCTGACGATGACTCTCGGTCTCGCACGGCTGGACGCACCCCCGGGCCCACTCGCCGACCAACTCGCCAAGGCGCACGACCAGGCGGGCCAGGCACTCGCGGAGCTGCGTGAACTCGTGCACGGCATCCACCCCAAGGTGCTCGCCGACTACGGTTTGGAAGCCGCCGTCGCCGATGCCGCGGACCGATCCCCGGTACCCGTGGACGTCGCCCTGGAACTGTCGGGGCGCCTGCCCCAGTCCGTCGAATCAGCCGCGTATTTCGTGGTCTGCGAAGCACTCGCCAACATCGCCAAACACAGCGGGGCGAGCCGCGCCGAGGTGAGCGGCGGCCATCGCGACGGACGACTGCACCTGCACATACGCGACGACGGCGGGGGCGGCGCCGATGCCTCGATCGGCACCGGGCTCACCGGCCTCGCGGACCGGGTCTCGGTCCTCGATGGCAGACTTACCCTGTCCAGTCCCCCTGGCGGACCGACCCAGTTGAGTGTGGAGTTCCCTTGCGATCCCTGCCGGCCGACCGATCGCTCCGCATAGTGCTGGCCGAGGACAGTGTCCTGCTGCGAGAGGGACTCATAGGCCTTCTCCACCGTTGCGGTCACGAGGTCGTCGCGGCCGTCGGAGACGCCGAGGCACTGTTCGCCGCTGTCGAGGAACACTCACCCGACATCATCGTGACGGACGTCCGCATGCCCCCCGGATTCCAGGACGAAGGGCTGCACACGGCAGTACGTCTGCGGGAGCGGACACCCACCCTGCCCGTCCTGGTCCTCAGCCAGTACGTGCAGCGGGCATACGCCTCCGAACTGCTCGACTCCGGAGACGGATCGGGTGTCGGCTATCTGCTCAAGGACCGGGTCGGGCAGGTCGAAGAGTTCGTGGACGCCCTGCGCGAGGTCGCCGGCGGCGGCACGGTCGTCGACCCGGAAGTCGTACGCCAGCTGCTGCGCCGTCGTCGCGACCCGCTGGAGCGGCTCACACCGCGTGAGCGCGAGGTTCTCGCCCTGATCGCGGAGGGCAGGTCGAACGGCGCGATCGCGCAGGAACTCGTGGTGTCCGAAGCGGCAGTGGGCAAGCACATCAGCGGCATCTTCGCCAAGTTGGACCTGCCGCCCGCGGACGCGACGCACCGCAGGGTCCTGGCGGTCCTGGCCTATCTGAGGGCGTGAGCCGGAACGGTCCTCCTTCCGTGTCGTCAGCCTTCCGCCCGACTCGTATGTCTGTGATCGTCATCGAACCGACGGCATCAGTCACCACGATGTGGTTCCGCAGAACATCGGCGTCGCATCCGCCCGAAGCGGCGGTCTCACCCCAGGTAGAAGTCCCTGCGGTCGGCCACGAACTCCTCGACCGTCCGGGCGGGTACACCCGTCACGCGCTCCACGTGGTCCGACGCGCGGTCGTAGCGATTCTGTTGATGCAGGCTTGCCATGACGGCGATGTGGTCCTCGATGTGCTGCGGCAGACGCACCTTCGCCAGCACCTCGGCCCGCCACCGGTCCAGCGGCACGTCCGTATAGGTCACCTGCCGCCCGAGCGCCCGCGTGAACTCCTCGGCCATCTCGATCATGTCGAGGGTGCGGGGCCCGGTGAGCTCGTAGACGTTGCCTGTGTGCGAGGCCGGCTCACGGAGCACGGTGGCGACCACGCGGGCGACGTCGTCCACCGCGACGGGCGATGTGCGCCCGGTGCCGAAAGGCAGCGCAATCGTTCCGCTCGCCTGGATCGATCGCGCCGCCAGTGTGGTGAACAGCGGATTGTCCAGGAAGGACGTCGGCCGGATGTGGACCACCGGCAGATCGGACCAGTTCAGCACCTGCTCGGCCAGCCAGTGCAGTCGTTGCTGATGTGACTCCGCGGTGCTGGTGGCGGTCATCTGCGAGACCGTCATCTGTGACATGCCGACCAGAGCGTCCAGTTGACCGTGCTCTCGGGCCACTGTGGCCACCACGGTCGCCGCGAGGAGGTGGTCGCGCGACACGGGCATCGCGAAGTACATCCGCCCGACGCCCTCCAGTGCCGCCGCCACGCTCTCGGGCCGGGTCAGGTCACCGAGGACCACCTCCGCGCCCAGCGCGCGCAACCCGGCCGCACGTTCGTCGTCGCGGCGGACCATCGCCCTTACGGGCACGCCCTGGGCTCGGAGCAGTTCGAGAACGGTACGGCCCACGCCGCCTGCGCCTGCGATCAGGACACGGTTGCTGGCAACCATCGGTAAGTCTCCTTCGAGGTTCTTGAGTAGCCGGGTGAGCAGTCATGTGTGTGCGTGGGAAGGCCCCGCGACATACGGCCATCAGGCGCGAGACACCGACCATGACGCCGCTCCGATTCCCGGTGCGCCCACCGCGGTCAGCCGACGCAAGTGCCCACGGATGTGCACGCATCAATATTAGGAGCATATGCTCGTATCGATGGGAACGCAAGGCACGGAGGGACTCCCCCGGTCACACCGGGGGTGCTCGTGCACAACCGAACTGATCGCGCGGCCACCACGACGGCACGTCAACGACCTGAGATCACAGCCCTGCCGCAACCATCGACCAGACCGGCGGACCGGTCACCCGACCGGTGCGGACGCGCTCGCCACCCGCCACTTCGCGGCTCTCGACATCACGACGGAAGTGGGCGACCAGGGGTGGACACAGAGGGCCGGCTCGTCCCGCCGGACGCGTCGTGCTCGCGCCACTCCACCCTCCCGCCCGCAAGAGGGCCTTTCTCACTCCGCCCAGGGCTGGAAGCCGGTATGGAGGACGGCTTCGAGTGACGCGCGCAGGCGGGCCGCGTCGTCGACCCCGAAACTCCCCTCGAACTGGGCCTGCACACCTTCCCACAGGGGCAGTGCGGCCTTCATCCGGGCTACACCCTCAGGCGTGATCGTGACGATCCGGGCACGACGGTCCGCCGCCGACGTCTCGACGGTGACCAGGCCTTCCCGTGCAAGCGGCTTGAGGTTGGAGGCCATCGTCGTGCGGTCCATGGCGATCACGTCGGCGAGGGTGGTGATGGTCATCTCCCCCTGGGCACTGAGCCTCTGGAGGATGCTGAACTGCGTCCCTCGGAGACCGGCGGGCGCCAGAGCCTTGTCGTACGTCGCACCGAGGTACCGGGCCGCCTTGCGCAGCGCCAGGTTGTTGCACAGATCGTCACGGCTCGCGGACGTAGCGGTCATGGTCTCCTCCAGGGCTCTCCCTCAATGATAGGAGCATCTGCTCACAAACCGAAAAGGGCGCCCTGGCGTCGAGAGGAGGCGTGGACCAGGGCCTTTGACTGGGAGTCTCTGGTCGACTCCCGTCCGTGACCAACGGGATCGCGATCACGGCTTAGCCGCAGACGTCTCCGGCCGACTACCCCGAGAGAGTGGCGCCGGGGCCGAATGATCCGCGGGCGGCCTGTGCCGTGGAGACGTCGACGCGAACCACATACGATTCGAGGACTTCAAGCCTTTACGTCCCTATATCGGAGAGCATGCCGTGGATAGTATCGCCGACATGGGCGGCACCAGGGGGTGGGGCCCGGTGCGCCCTCCGAGACGCGACGAACCCGTCTTCGAGGAGTCCTGGCAAGGCCGGGCGTTCGCACTGGCGATTCTCTCCAGCCGCATCGCATGCGACGGCATCAACCCGGACGCCTTCCGGCACGCGCAGGAACGCCTGGGCCGAGCCGCCTACCTGGACGACGGCTACTACGGGCGATGGCTCAACGCCGCCGAACTGATGCTCACCGACAGCGCCGTCCTGGCGCCCGGCGCGATCGAAGCCCGCGCCCGCAACCTGCGTGACGAAGGCGTCGAGGAACCGCCGGCCCCGGAGCCCACCAGGCCCGACTACGCGCCGACCGCCGAGGGCTCGCTGCGCACCGTGGACACCACCCCTGCCTTCACCCTGGGCCAGCGTGTGCGCGCCAAGCACATGTCCGTGCCAGGACACACCCGGCTGCCGGGCTACGTGCGGGGGCACACCGGTGTTGTCGAGGTCGTCCAGCCGGCCGCGGTGCTGCCTGACACCAACGCCCACTTCCAGGGGGAGAGTCCGCAGCACGTCTACTCGGTGCGGTTCGACTCGCACGAACTGTGGGGCGCCGACGCCGAGCCTTTCACGCTCATCTTGGAGATGTACGAGACCTACCTGGAGACGCCCTGATGACCACCACCGGATCGGGCGAGCACCTTCCCCCGGCCCTGCGCACCGAAGCACTCGAGCAACTGCTCACCGAGCGCGGCTTGATCGACCCCAAGGTGATGAACGGGATCATCACCGAGTACGAGACCAACGTGGGCCCTCTCAACGGTGCCAAGGTCGTCGCCAAGGCGTGGACCGACCCGGAGTACCGGCGACGGTTGCTCGAGGACGGTACCGCCGCCATCAAGGAGCTGGGCTTCTCCGGACCCCAGGGCGAGCACATCGTCGTCGTGGAGAACACCCCCACCCGGCACCATGTGGTGGTGTGCACACTGTGCTCGTGCTACCCATGGCCGGTGCTCGGCCTGCCACCCAGCTGGTACAAGGATCCTGCCTACCGTTCGCGCGTCGTCAGGGAACCGCGCGCGGTGCTGTCCGAGATGGGTCTCGAACTCGCCGACGACGTGCGCATCACCGTCCACGACTCCACCAGTGAGGTGCGCTGGCTGGTACTGCCCGAACGTCCCGCCGGCACCGAGCACCTCACCGAGGAGGAGCTCGTGCCGCTGGTCTCCCGTGACGCGATGGTCGGCGTCGCGAAGGTCGAGGCGCCATGAGCGCGCCCCTGGACATCGAGGGCCCGACCGCACCGCCCCGCGCCAATGGCGAGTTGGTGTTCTCGGAGCCGTGGGAGAGCCGCGCCTTCGGCATGGCCGTCAGCCTGTACGAGGCAGGCGGATTCACATGGCCGGAGTTCCGGACCGCGCTGGTCACCCGGATCCGGGCCTGGAAGACCGGGCCGACTCGCGACGAGCCCTGGCACTACTACCGCCTCTGGCTTGCCGCCCTGGAAGACCTGCTCGTGAGCCAGGGCACGGTCTCCGCGGACGAGGTCACCGCACGTACACGGGACCTGGCGCAACGGCCACCCGGCCACGACCACCGGGACGGTCACAACCACACGCACTGACCCGAACACCCGCCCGCCTGGAGGGAACCGAGCGGTTCCACACTCTCCCTACCCGCCCGTAACGACCCACGGCGGTCAGCGCCCCCATACCACGTGATCGACCCCGTCGTCCCCGACGATGCGCGCCAGGTTGGCGATCCCGTCGGACGAAACCGTGCTCACCCACACGACAGCGCGCGGAACGATGCGCTCCAGGTACCACAGCCAGAGGCCTCGTCAGGCCTAGAGCGCGTCTCCTGGATCCGCCTATGGGATCGTCGTGCGCATGATCGAGTCTTGGGTGATCGACGACGGCAGTGGTGCGCCCGTCTCGTCCGACACTGTGCGGGAGATGCTTCGGGCGAGGATCGACAAAGGACAGCTTGAGACGTGGCTGTCCAGTTCGTCCGGTCGCCTGCTGGCCTTTGTGACCAACCACGAGCGGGCGATGATGTCGTTGCTCGACGACGAGGCAGATCCCGGCGAGCACGCGGTGGACCCAGAAGCGGTCGGATCGAGCGAAGGCTTCGTACTCTCCAACGGTCAGCACGACGAGTATCCGAACGAGGACACCATGCCGCTTGAGGAGGCGTTCAGGATCCTCGGCCACATCTTGAGCGGGGGTGCCTGGCCCCCAGATTCGTCCTGGACGGTCGATCGCTGATGAAGCGCGCCTTCGGCGAGCCCGGGTCGGCTACACCGGCGATCGATGTTTTCGGGGTGCCGTACAAACTTGATCGCATCCTGGACACGCTGGGAGGATGCCGCATCATCGCTGCCCCGGAGGTCCATGGTGAACATCGATCTGTCATACGTACTGCAACCGGACGAGCTCATACATGCCCGCCTCAGGATGGCCCGGCGAAGACGCATCATCGTGTGGGCCGTCGCAATCGTGTTTCTCGTACTCGGCCTTGCCCTGACGTTGGGGCGCGGTGACCACGGCCCGGATTCCACTGGCTTCCTTTGCCTGGGCGTCGGGGTGATGTACGTCCTGCTGCTGACACTCGGCACAAGGATGGGAGTCAAGAAGCAAGCCTCTCGCCTGTGCAAGCCCACGCAAGTGCTTCTGACCGCGAATCGGTTCACGATCGAAACGGATCTTGAGCGTGGTGAATTCAAGTGGGCTGCCATCGTCAAGATCCGCGAGACAAGCGAAGCCTTCCTACTTCACCCGTCACCGCGGCTCTTCATCGTGATCCCCAAGCGCGCGTTCGCCCCCGAGCAGCTGACCGAGTTCTCGGGATTCGTCGCTGGCCGGGGTGCGGTACCCCCCAACGGCGCGCCAGTTGTTCAGGAGCGCGTGTCTCAGTGACGGGCAACCCGCCTACGAATCGTGATCACTCAGGGATGATCGCGGTCTCCGCGGACGCATCCCGGCGAACGCCACACTGAGGGAACGCATGGCCCGCAAACCGCGGACCAAACCCGACAGGGCCGCCTACGGCTGCCGCAACACCATCGTCGAACCCGTCTTCGACCAGGTCATGACCTGCCACAACGGCCGGCAACTCCCCCTTCGCGGCAAGGTCGGGGCCCGCGGCGAGTGGCGACCGCCAGCCGCCCGCCACAACCTCCGCAAGCTCTTCCGACACGCCGGAACCGAAAGGCTCGCCACCCTCGCCCCCTGACCAGCCGGTCAGTCACCGCCCTACCCGGCCGCACATCCGACCGTCAGGGCCCCAACCTCAGCTCTACAGGCGCAGACGGGGGCGACCGCGAGCAATCCCATCGATCACGACCAGCACGCCGCTCGCTCGTTACTGACCCACGCTCATAGCCGGGCGGCACGGAGGCGACGGCCCCGGCGGCAGCAGGGGCGACAGCTCGCCCCGGCAGCCATCCCGGTCGGTGAGTTCCGCGCTGCCGGATTCCCATCGAGTTCGCTCGACTCCCAATGCCGGGAGACCGCCTACGGCCCCTCCCCCGCGGTGCACGGGCTCCCGGCACCGGGTTCCCCGAGGAGCTGTGATCGCCGAGGGGTCGCCCATCTGCAATGCGGCGAGGGGGAGTTGACGGCACGCGTATGCTGGGCATGAAACGCATCAACGCCCGCACCGGACCGTGAGCCGGGTGGGCCGAGCGGGGGAAGAAAGGTGCGTGCCCGATGACGATCGGGCTCCTCTCCACGATTGCCGGTGTTTTCTACGGGGGCACCGTCTCCATCCTCGCCCTTACGGCGACCTTTGCTTCACGCGGCACATTGCGGCGTGAAGCGCGCAGCACCCTCGCTGTCCTGGTATCGGGGAGGGCGGTGGCGTCGCGGCAAGCGGGTGCCAGGGATGTGAGCCGCAACGGCTGAGTGGCCGGCGGTGAAGTGGCGAGGCCGGAACTCTGCCATGTTCGGCGCCCGGCCGAACGGCGAGGATCGGCACATCACTTCACCGCCTCCGTCGACTGCCGCCCCGCGCATCGCCCGACGTATCGCCCCGGCTCATGGCGTACGCGCCGGCCAGGATCACTCCACAGCCTGCCAGTTGCAGCGGAGTCGGGCGCTCGCCCAGGACGACCGCACCCAGCGCCACCGCGCCTCCCGGGGTGAGCAGCAGCAGGACGGCTCCGACATGGCCGGCGAGCCTCGGGGAAGCGGTTGCGACCAGCAGCCACCCCACGACCTGGCTGCAGGCGGCCACCGCCAGCAGCCAGCCGAGGACCCTCCACCCGGGTGCCGGGTCGAACCCGTACCACAGCAGACCCGCGGCCAGCGAGACCACCGTCGCCGAGGCCACGACCGCGGTGTACACCTGCCGTACCTGCCCGGTGCGACCCCCGCGGCGCAGCAAGTACAGGAATCCCGAATAGCACACCGCCGCCAGCACCGCATGGACCGTGCCCCGGAGCGGATCGGAGCCCACCGTCGCACCCTGCTCCAGCAGGCCGCCGGTACACACCACTCCCACCAGCAGCACGGGCAGCCAGCACAGAAATCGGTGGGGTACCGGTTCCCGGTCGACCGCCCAGGCCAGCAGCGGCACCATCACCACCTGCACATTCACCAGCACCGTGGACAGCCCAACCCCGACCTCGCCGATCGCCTGGGTCCACAGCAGCATGTCACCGGCGAAAAGCGCCCCCGCGGACATGGCAAGCCCGTACCGGTGCCTCGGGATTACGCCGGCGCGTCGGCGTTCCGCGGCCGACAGCGCGAGCAACGCCGGCAGGGCGAGGGCACATCGGTAGAAGGACGCGGTACCCGGCGAGGTGCGTGCCAGATCGAGCAGAACGGCTGACGCCGATACGGACAGCGCCCCGATCGACATGCTCCACACCGGATACCGTGTCACCCACGGACCATCGGCCCGACCGTCGTTCCTCGACGCAGTGGTAGACGCCTGCCGACCGCCGATCGGACGGGGCACAATGGACCACTCCTCCGTTCGTCCGGTGGCACTTCCAGGATCAACCCGTGTCGGCGGACACGAGTACCCAGCGAGGACGCGTGGGAACAAATCGCTGGTGGTTCCCGGTGCTCGTACTCACGGAGTGCCGCGGAACATGGTGTCTCCCGGAGCGAAGGGCGAGTTCCATGATCGGTTGACTGCTGCGCGCCGCGGTCGGAGCGGTGGCTTCGGAAGGGGGAGGCGGCGACCAGGAGGAACACGGCCTGCCCAGGTCTCGTGCGCCCGCGATCGGCGCCGGGAGCCCTCTCCCCTCCCATTCCGATGGTCCGCCATCCGGTGCGGCACCGCACTGTGAGGCTCAATAACAGCACCCGCACCCGCACCCGCACCCGGCGTCGAACGTTCAGCAGACCACCGCACTGCCCCATCGAGGGCTCCCGAAACGCAGGATGCTTGCGGGAGCCCTCCGGCATGTCGTCTGGGACGGCGTCGTTCAGAGTCGGCTGACCTCGATGAACTCGAAGGTCAGCAGCCCGTTTGCCGCATAAGGAAGCCGTCCCAGCTTGTCCCGGGCGTCCTGTACGCTCTCGGCCTCCACCAGAAGGAACGCGCCGGGCCGGTCGTGGCGGCGGAACGCCGAGAGCACCACGCCGTCGGCCTTGAGCTCCCGCAGCACCCGGGCCTCGCCCGCCGCGTGCGCAGCCAGCCCGCCCGGGTCGGTGACCGTTCCTGTCACATGCAGATACATCAATGATCTCCCTGGTTCTGGTGATGACATGCGATACGCCCCGGCCCTGTGTCGCCGAGGAGCACTCCTCGCTCCGGCGGACGGCGACAACACCGGGGACCGGCTCAACCTCGGGCAGCCGCCGCGGCCGCGCTGTGTGCTGAGATCTCCCGGAAGTCCTCCGCCGTATGGCGCCGGATCCTGTATTCCTGTCCGTGCGCCCACCGAGCGGTGAGTTCCGCGAGGCGAGTGCCGTAGCGCTCGGCGGTGACCATGTCGCCGTGCGCGCTGACCGCGTCAGGGCCTTCGTCCACGTTGGTCTGACCCATCACACCGAGCCAGGAGCCGAGTCGATTGACGTCGTAGATCGTGCCGCCGGTCCAGTTGTTGCCGGCCGAGTCGCCGACCGAGATCCACTGCATGTTCATCTGCGCGGCGAAGACGGCGAGCTGCTGCAACGAGAACAACTTGTCCCCGTTCTGGGATGCGGAGTGGGTGAAGCCTCCGGCCAGCTTGTCCTTCCATTCCTGCCCGAGGAACGGATAGAACGCGCCCTCCAGGAACGCCTTGAACACCGCCGACAGACTGCCCATGTAGGTCGGCGCGCCGAACACGATCGTGTCGGACCGCTTGAGCAGTTCCATCGTCGCGGCGTCCGACCATCGGCCTTCCGACACCTGGTCGCCGCGGATCTCGACCAGGTGCACATCGACATCCGGCACACTCTTCGCTCCCTGTGCGATGTGTTCGGCGAGCGCACGGGTGTGTCCGTTCGGGGAGTGGTAGACAACGGCCACTGTAGCCATGGAGATTACCTATCTGAAGTGCGATACACGTCCGCGTGTGCGGACCGGGGAAGCCGTGGTGGACACATGGATATGTGACCACGGGCGGGTGATGCGGCAACGAAGCATGTGTGGAAGAAGGACTCACACCGAGGCTTCCGGCGCATACCAGAGGTTGCTGCAAGAGGACGGGTACGCCACCTGCGTCACTGTCAGCCGACGGGAGCTGTCCGATACGGCAAGCGAACGCCCCACGGCACAACAGCCGCGCGAGCAGGTGGCCTCGCCTGTGATCCTGCCGCAGTTTCCGGGCCGGGCCCGTGCGCCGCGTTGAGGACAAGTCCTCAACGTCGCGCCGCCATCACATCACCGGTGAGCCGTCCGCTGCGGGTGCGATGTGGGTTCATCGGGCGCAGGAACGCCGGGTGAGTTGAGGCCTTGGACCGGATCGGGAGATGAGCGGTCGTCAGGCGACCTTGACGGGCTCGACGGCGGTGAGGAATTCGTCGATGGTGGCGACCTCGTGCCCGAAGGTGGGATACGAGATGTCCAGGGCGGCGCGATGGGCTTCCTCGGTGAACTCCGCCACGGCATCGGTGAGGAAGGTGACGTGGTAGCCGGCTTCCAGCGCATGCCGCCCCGTGCCCTCGATGCAGGTCTGCGAGGTGAGACCGGCCAGGACGACCTTCTCTGTGCCATGGCCGCGGAGCTGCTCGTCGAGGTCGGTTCCTGCGAACGAGTCGAACATGTGGTGGCGCCCGACAACGACGTCACCGGCCTGCGGCTTCAGCGGCGGGTAGAACTCGGCGCCGTAGGTGCCCTCCCAGAAGACCTGGTTGTCCACCGCGAACTGGAAGCGCGGCAGAAGGTGTGTGACGCCGGAGAAGGCGTCGGCATGCAGGCCGTGCGGCGCATGGAAGACCGTGACGCCGGCGTCACGGGCACCGGCGATCAGACGGCCCAGCTGGGCGCGCAGATCCAACCTGTCCAGCATGGGGCCTATCTGCTCGCTGAGCTTTCCGTCCTCGGCGAGGAAGTCGTTCAGGACGTCGACCACGACCAGCGCCGTCCGCTCTGGGGGGTAGCTGCGATTGCTCACGGGTTTCCTCTCGGTGTGTGGTCCAGGGGCGCCGTCGGCACCGCATGGGCGTCAGGGGCGCAGCCCTGAGCTCTTTACATGATGAGCATCATGAATAACTTAATCATGATGAGCGTCATGTAAAGTGTCAAGCAAGAGCTGTTCCGGCCGGAGGCATCCATGCGCGCATCCCGTGAGCAAGTGACCGCAAACCGTGAGAACATCATCGTCAGCGCAGGTCAGCAGTTCAGGAAGCTCGGCTTCGACGATGTGACGATCGCCGACGTGATGAAGGCCGCAGGATTGACCCACGGCGGTTTCTACGGCTACTTCGCCTCCAAGAACGCGCTGGAAGCAGCCATCTGTGAACGCGGAGTAGCCGACAGCGTCGCCGCCGTCGAGGCCGTGGCCACGGACGACAGCGGCGACAAGGAAGCAGTCGGCGGTGCGCTGCTGCAGCGGTTTGTGCGGGAGTATGTGTCGGCTGAACACCGGGACGCCCCGGAGCACGGATGCACCGTCGGGGCGCTGGCGCGCGACGCCGGCCGCAGCCCCGTCGAGATCCAGCGCATCTTCGCGTCCGGCATCACAGGTATGGCGGAGTCGCTGGCACGGCTGAGGAGGCTGGACGCAGCGGAGTCGGAGGAGGGGAATGGCTCCGCACCCGACTTCGCCACTCTGTCCACGATCATCGGCGCCCTGACGCTGGCGCGGGCCGTGGCCGATGCCGATCCAGCCCTGTCCGACACGATCCTTGAGACGGCGCGCGAACACATCGCATCATCCACGTCCGCCTGACGGGTACGGCGCGTTGTGCCACTTGACCCAACTGTTCTGCGCCGGTGACGACTCGAGCGGGAAAGCACCGGGCGGCGCAGTCCGTCGGCCGGCCCGGACGGTCAGGGAGTTCGAACCAGGAGTTCGCTACGTCAATGCGACGCATGCGCACCGTTCTCCCGCTTGAGTGGACCGTCCTTGCCGGCGATGAACGCCCCGGCGCCCGTACATGGGCTTCTGCGATGCTGGATACTCTTCCCGATAGGGAGGAAGAGCATGTCCATAGAGGCAGACGCACGGGTGGACTTGACCAACGCGTACACCGAACGAGTACGTGCTGATCTCGAACGCGTCGACAGTGAGATCGCACAGCTGGAAACCCGGCTCAAGTCGCTCCATGCGGACCGGGTGCTCTTGGGCAAGCTCTGGGAGAACCTCTCGGCCGTGGCCGCGGAGTCTGCGGCACCTGCCCCGAACCGGAAGGGACCGGCAGCAACCGGTCACGGCACTCCGGAGAGTTCCGCACCCGCTCCCGCGTCCGTCGACGGCACCCGCGGCCGCCCCGCCAGACGGGGATCCGTACGGGCTGCCGTACTGCGGCGCTTGCGGGCGTCCGACGGGCCCATGTCCGTCAACGACATGTTCGAGGCGTTGCCGAGCGCGGTCCGCGCCTCGGGAAAGGTCGTCGTGCGCAATACCCTCGAGGCCCTTGTGGCCAGGGGCATCGCCCAGCGTTCGCGCCAGGGGCAGTCCGTGCGATACACGTTCGTCGACCTCCCCGCCGGGGACGAAGGGGCGTAGGCCGGTCGCGGGTTCCCCGCACGTGGCCTACCCCATCACGCGGTCGCGGCTCCTCTGGCGCTGCCGACCACCATTCTCGAGTGAGTGTCCGGTACGGACAGGGCCGAGCGTCGTGCCGCGGTCAGGGATTCAGGACGCGTAGTGGGGTTCCGTTGCGGTACGCGGCGACGTCCTCGACGGCTTCCCGGTAGAACACGTCGTAGGTGGCCTCGGTGACGTAGCCGATGTGGGGTGTGAGCAGGGTATGCGGCAGATCGCGCAGTGGGTCCTCGACGGGCAGCGGCTCGGTGTCGTAGACGTCCAGAGCCGCGCCTGCGATCCGGCCCTGGTGCAGCGCCTCGACCAGGGCCGGGGTGTCGACGATCGGGCCGCGTGAGGTGTTCACCAGCAGGGCGGTCGGCTTCATCCAGGACAGTTCCTGCGCGCCGATCAGGCCGATGCTGCGCTCGCTGAGCTTGTAGTGCACGGTGACGATGTCGGAGGTGGAGAACAACTCCCGTTTGTCCACCGCCGTCACGCCGTGTTCCGCGGCACGGGCGGGGTCCAGATGTGTGCTCCAGGCCACCATCCGCATTCCGAACGCGGCGCCGACCGCAGCCACGCGCCCGCCGAGGTTGCCCAGGCCGACGATACCCAGAGTCCGTCCGGCGAGGTCACCACCGACGGTGCGCTGCCACGCGCCCTGCCGCATCCCGGCGGCCTCCTCATGGATGTGCCGGGTGAGGGAGAGGATCAGCCCCCAGGTCAGTTCGGCGGTGGCGTGCGGAAGGATCCCGGTCCCGCACACGGTGATCCCGAGCCGCCGCGCCGCCGTCATATCGATGGAGGCGTTGCCCATACCGGTCGTCACCAGCAGCCTGAGCGCGGGCAGCGCTTCAAGACGCTCCGCCGTGAACGGCGTCCGTTCGCGCATCGCCACCACGACGTCGAAACCGTCGAGAGCCGCGGTCACCGCATCCGTGTCCCCCAAGTGATCATGGAGGAACACCACCTCCGCCCCGAGACCGTCCCAGTCGGCGAAACGACGAGCGGCCCTCTGATAGTCGTCCAGCACAGCGATACGCATCGCGCAGTTCTCTTTCTCTGTCGGTGTCTGGTTCCCGGTCACCACCGCCCGAGACGGACACGCCGTAGATGACGTGCGGAAACGGACCGGAGGGTAGCCCGCGGTGCCGACCTCGTTCGGACGCCGGGCTATGGCGTGCCGGCGGACGCCGGGTTGTCCATCACTGAGGCCCAACTGCTCCGTGCATCGTGATGGTTCACGACCTGTCATGGGCTTCTGGGGACAAGGGATGTGGAACTCACATGGTCCGTTCGGGCAGCCGTCCTGCCCGAACGACGTTCGGCGCGCTCGCGCGTCGCGTCGCGCTGTTACGTTGACTGACATCCGGGCCTCGCTTTCCCCCGAGCGTACCCGGAGAACCGGCCCCGGCTTCGCATCCCTTGCCTGTGATGGGAGGCCGGGGCCGTGCCCTGACCGGATCAGACCGTCCAAACGCCTTCAATGTCGACTCCGATGGACCAGTTCCCACTTGCGGAGTTGTCAGGGTTTCGCCGGTGCACACGACGTCTGGTGGGCACCTTGATCCCGTCGAACTCCGTGTACGCGCCGACATAGTGGGCGACGGCGACTCCGACATTGACATCGACGTTGTAGTCGAGGCGCCGCAGCAGACCGTCGTCGCCGAAGTAGAAGGTCTGCTGTGCAGAGTGCGTGGCGATGGTCGGCGGAAAGTTCACCTCCAGCCGATGCCACACCTCCCCGTTCTCGGTCCACTGCTCACCTTCACGCGATGTGACACCCGGGTAGGTGAAGAGGAACGGCGTGGTGAGGTAGTTCCACATGGCGTAGCCAATGAAGTAACCGACCTGTAGTGACTCCCAGGGCGAGGTCAGCTCGTAGCCGGCGTAGGTCGACCTGATGTCGGACCTGCTCTTCAGGACGGTGTCGTCCGCTACCGCTCGCAACTCGACCCGGTCGTCCTCGGCCCGCAACAGCATCTCGTGTTCAGGATCTCCCCAGGGGCTGAAGCGAATCAACTCCCTGCGCGTCTCGAGCGTCAGTCTCTCCCTCAACGGCTTCTCCGAAAAGCCGCGCACGGCCCAGAAGGGGCCGTGAAGGACGATGTCGGCCCGCAGTCGATCGATCTGCGACCATCGATCCAGGCCGCCGTGAGCGTCCAGGACGTGACTCAGCAGGTCGTTCATCTTCATCTCCGTGTATTGCATGGAACTTCGTGTGACAGGACTTCCGTCGTTGCGCAGGGCGTTCGGGACCGGGCGATGGTCGGCATCGAACGATGGTCGGTCCTGCCCGACGAGTCGCCGTGGCGGGGCAGCGACTGAAGGCCGAGGTGTACAGAGGCGTCGATCCGCGGGCCGTCCGAACGGCTCGGACCGGTGCGGCCGCGACCGCGTGTCGCGGCCGCATCTGCGAGTGGTCATGACTTTCCTTGGTCAGCCGGTCAGGCTCTGACGATCGTGGGCGAAGGTCCTGGTCCGTGTCGGCCAGGACTTCCTTCCCCGCCAGTGGTTGTGTCCCCGAGGGGGGATGCCGGATGCAGGTCCTTCGGCACACACATGGTTGGTGCGGACGTAACATCGCAGGTCATCGTATCCCCGGGCCACCGCCATCGCGCGGTAATGAGGCCTGGCGCGGCAACCGGTGCACTTTGGTGCCGTGCCTCCTGCCCCATGGGGAGGGGCGCCGGCCCGCCACTTCTCAGGTGCACGACGGTGGTGACGTCGTGCGCGCTGTCTACAGAAGGCCGGCGCGAATGACGTACGCGACGGCATGCGTTCGGTTGCTCACCCCGAGGGTGCTGATGATCGAGTGGATGATGCTCTTGATCGTTCGCTCGGAGTAGCTGAGCCGTCTGGCGATCTGGGCGGTGTCGAGCCCGTCGGACAGCAGCCCCAGCACCGTCATGTCGCGAGGGCGCAAGCCCACTCCCGCACCGGGGCCACGTTGTTCAAGGCGCCTCAGGTGACGGATCAATGTGCTCAGGATCTGGGGAGGTACATCGGAATGACCGATGTGTGCCGCGACGACGGCATGAGCGATGTCGGAGAACGTTGCCTCTGCGGTATGCACGACGCTCACCACACCGAGACCGATCGCCCGGAGCAGTCTCGGCTCCGTGACGGACCTCATGACGAGCACGACCTGCATGTCCTGGCCGATCGCCGATATCTGCTCAAGTCGCTCCAACGTCTTGTCGGACACGTCGTCGGTGAAGGCGACGAGTACGTTCGCCTCCCGGATGTTCTGCCGCGACAGCACGCGGACGCAGGAGAAACCCGCGAGTGCCGCCACAGCACCCTCGTAGGTGAGTCGGTCGTCCGAGAGGACCGCCACGGAGACCGGCCCCGCGGCCTCAGGAGCCATACGGAGACGCTCACTCCCGTCCGTTGGCGGAACGGGCTCCACAGACTGATGTTCTACGGACCGATCAGCGTGCGTGGGCCCCCTCGAGCCGACCTGACCTCGCTCATTCAGGACGACCGATTCGTCTGCACCCAAGCCCACACCGCTTCCTTTCCGGCGCTGAGACATGGCGCCTGTACCGGGACTGCCTGCAACGCCGCACGCGAGCCCCACTGACCGGGCCTTCCCGTGCGGCACGCCGAGACGTCACCCAGACAGGCAGAGGCCCGCCTCGAACAATCGGCACGGAACCGCTCGCCACAGGCCCAGGGAGGTCGATGGATTGCAGGCCCCGGCTGCGCTCACGGCGTTCTGCGCATGGGGCAGCACACGGGCAAGTGCCGCTGTACCGCTTCCTCGTGGCGTCGACGGATCGAGTATGGCGGCTCCAAGGTCAACAGCGACGCGCAGTCACACCCCCGTCAGAAGATCCCGTTCGAGTCAAGGGCGATCGCGAAGCAAATCACCGGCCATCGGGCAGTGTGTGCCACTGCACGCGAGCCCCGGAGGTATCCACCGTGCCTACAGAGACAGGCTTTTGCCTGGTTCACGACGCGTTGACGCCGTAGGGCACACACATGGACCGAGCAACAGAAGGAACGCTGCTCCATGTGTCGTGAGTGTGTGAGGACAGCGCGACGTGTCACCGAAGCGGTTCGTCGAATCGTCGGCATCGTGTGACGGGCCGGGGTGCTACGCCGTGTGCGAGGCGAACCGCGGCGGTGGCGCGCCGGGCAACGGATCGGCCCGTGGTCCGGATGTGACGTGACGACGACCGCGGCAGGGCCCGCTCATCGAGGGCGGGGTGCTTGTCATCGTCAGCACCCGCAACTGCGTCTCGATCGAGCCCTGTTCCGCCGCGCTCCGCGATGCGCACCCAACGCGCTGTTGAACAGTCCGCGAGAGACTGGATGTTCCGCCTCGGCCAGTCGTCGCGTGCACGTCGGCATTCGGTGCCGGTTCAGCCAGGGAATGCCCGAACCGACCTCAAGCGGGCTGCTCCGAAGTACGGACCGATGACGCCCGCTCGTCGTACGCAATGCGCGCCCAGAAAATCTTCGCCGCTCGCTCATGGGTCCAGGTGCACAGCACGTGGGTTTCCTCGGCGATCTCGCTGCCCAGTTCCGTGAGCCCGTACAGCACCAGGGGTGGCGACTGGTCCGGGTCGACGGTACGACGCAGCAGACCGTCGCGTTCCAGCGTGCGCAAGGTCTGGGAGAGCATCCGGCGACTGATGCCGCCGACGGACCTCTGCAGCTCCGAGAACCGCTGCGTACCGTGCTGGCGCAGGCTCAGCAGCATCAGCAACGCCCATTTGTCGGCCAGGTCGATGAAGACATCGCGGCTTGGGCAGGCCGCATCCAGGACGTCCATCGGACGATCGATCGGGAAACCTGGCGGCAGCTCCTGCTGTGACATGGAGCCCATTTTACACCAGGACTCAAAACTAGGCTTGGACGCAAATTTAGGGCAGGTATACGATTGAGACCGCCTTGGCCGTCGGCCACTGCCTTCGGCGCGGAGAGACCGCTGGTCCACGATCCCGCCGCCCACATCGCATACGAAAGGGGAAGGCCTGCGTGGACACCAGAGAACGACCGCTGCTCCACCCGCCTGTGCGCGATGACCGGATCGCGCTCTCGGACGGCGCGGGAATCACGGGCAGACCGTGCCCCTTCGGCGAAACGGCCGGCGGCAACGGTTCCTGTCCTCCGGTCTCCCTCGTGGTCCTCACGGACAACCGGCTCACCTACGAAGGTGCCGTGGCCGCCCTTTCGGGCTATCCCGACATCGAAGTACTCCCATGGGAGAGCCACGGCACGGCACAGGTCGTCATCGCGTTCGCCGAGGACCTCTCCAACACCGTGCTCGGACGAATCGAGCAGTTCACCTCCGCCCGCCCGGACGTTCCGGTGGTACTGGTTGCGGAGTCGGTAACGGAGCCCTGTCTGGTGCGGGCGATCGGACTGGGCGTCGTCAGCGTGCTGTTGCACCGGCAGGCCAGTTTCGCCCGCATCAGGGAGGCCGTCGTAGCCGCGTACAAGGGGCAGCCGGACGTACCTCCGCAATTTCTCGGCCAGTTGATCCGTCACCTCAGGCGCCTTGGTCGGCACGATTCCGAGAGCGGCTTGGGCCTCGCCCCACGGGAACTCTCCGTTCTCGGCCTGCTCTCCGACGGACTCGACACGGCTCAGATCGCGCGACAGCTCAACTACTCGGAGCGGACCATCAAGAGCATCATCCATGCGATCGTCAACAACCTTGGCGTGAGCAACCGCACACACGCTGTCGCCTATGTGATCCGCGCCGGCCTCTTGTAGGGCGCCCCCGGCCTGAAAAGCCCCGTCGGCGGCGGCCCAGGAGGGGGCGGCAGGGCGCGGCGCCCGCACACAGGTGTGCGGGCGCCCCCGTTACTCCTCGCCCGGGAAGTGGCGGCTGTAGGCAGTAACTCGGTCCTCAGCTCACCGGCGACGCATCCCCGGGAACACGTCAGCCCGCCGCGGCCAGGATCGCGTCGGCGACAGCATGCGGCTGGGAGATCATCACCAGGTGGCCGGCGCCGGGCACCGAGGTCGTCGTGGCCCCCATGCGTTCCGCGACGAAGCGCTCCAGGTCCGGCGGGATGATCTGGTCGTTCTCCGCCACGACGAAATGGGTCGGGTGCTCGCGCCAGGCCGGCGGCCCGGACACGAACCCGAAACGCGCCATGTCGCTCGCCCCTTGGACGGCCGCCAGCACTCGGGCTTCCTGCGGGTCCACGTCCGGGCAGAAGTACTGCGGGAAGACGTCCTGCGGCAGCGTGAACCTCCCCTGCTTGTCGATCTCGAAGTGAGACGCGGAGGGAAGCTGTCCGAAAGGTTCGCCCAGGCCTTGCGCGCTCTCGCCTTCGTCCGGAGCGAATGCCGCGACGTACACCAGAGCACTCACATTCGGTGCGTCGTGGGCGGCCTGCGTGATGACGACGCCACCGAAGGAATGGCCCACCACGACGACGGGGCCCTCGAGTTCGTCGAGTACGCTGCGCACCTTGGCGACGTCGTCCGGAATCGACGACAAGGGCTGCTGGACCGCAATTACCTCATGCCCTGCGTACTGCAGAATCGGAATCACCTTGCTCCAGGACGACCCGTCCGCAATCGCTCCGTGAACGAGCAGGATGGTGGTCATGAATGTGCCTCTCGCTGTAAACCGGTACGGTCAATTCGCCGCGGCTTCCCCAACACGTCATCGCGTGCGTGCAGTGGTGGCCTTCCATTTCCCGTACCGAAGGTTGACGTATGTGAATGTCGCCGTACTGTCCCGCGATTCAAAGACCCTTCCTATTGCTGGATCGCGGGCTTCCGCCCCCGCGCGCCCGCCGCCACGACCGCGATGCCGCGAGGGCATCGTCGTCCCGGACAGCGCCCGGCCGGTGAGCAGTTGTCGTCTCCTTGTGGCTGTCTGCACGGCAGATCTTGCCGACCGGGACGCCCTGCCACGCACCCTTGCGACCGGTCGGCACCAAGAGGCAACCATCCCTTCCCTTTGAGGCGGAAAAACGGTGCGGATCCTGTCGTAGCGTTTTCGGAAGCAGCCGAGAGTCCCCCTCCGGGGTCCACAGCGGGGCGATTCCTGCTCACGCACCGGCGAATGCGGTCCACCGGCCGACCGTCCCCGGCCCGGACCGCTCGCAGCAGATGCCGGCATCTTTCGCGGCATTCGCTAGGATGCAGAAACTCCGCAAGAACCAAGGAGCACCATGTCCCCTTACACGCATGTCACCGCACCGACGCAGTACATCGAGGCAGAAGGGGTTCGGTATGCGTATCGCCGTTTCGGGCGTGATTCGGGTGTTCCGCTTCTGATGCTTCCGCATTTCCGGGCAGGAATGGACCACTGGGATCCACGTGTCACCGACGGGCTTGCCACCCGACGGCAAGTCGTCCTGTTCGACAATGCCGGCGTGGGGGCGTCGGGCGGCCGGACACCCGACACCGCCGAAGGGTTCGCCGAGAACGTCGCACACTTCCTTGGAGCACTCGGCACCGACCGGATCGACCTACTGGGGTTCTCCGTGGGTGGATACGTCAGCCAGGCACTGGTTCTCGCCCGCCCCGACCTGGTACGCCGCCTGGTCCTCGTCGGCACGAAGCCTCGCGCCGGCGAGATGGCGGGCCTCGGGGAACGGGTCCCCGAGGTCGTGGCCCACGACGTACTGACCGAAGAGGACTACCTCTACCTGTTCTTCGGCCCCTGGTCTGCGAGCCGCGACGCGGGCCGGGAGTTCTGGCTGCGCCGTCACGAACGCACCGTGGACGTGGACCCGGAGTCAGGCGCCGACAGCGTCCGTGCACAGAACGCGCTCCGAGCCGACTGGAACAGCCCTCGCGGAGAACGATTCGCGGAACTGCGGCGCATCGGACAGCCCACATTGGTCGTCAACGGGAGCAACGACATCATGGTGCCCACGATCAATTCGTGGATTCTGGCGCAGCACATTCCGCAGTCCCAGCTGATCATCTACCCGGACTCCGGGCACGGGTCACTCTTCCAGTACCCGGAACTCTTCTGCGCCCACGTCACCCGATTCCTGGACTCCGAGATCCCGTTCACATGAGCGACCCGGCCCCTGCCGTAGAGGCTCGGCGCCAACAGATCCATGGCCACCGTGCGTTGCTCCGGCCGTGCGACGAACAACGGATCAGGCGCCTCGCAGGGCAGCGCCGGCGCGACGCCCTCACCGGGACGGCTCTTAATGCTCCAGCTGTAGATCGCGATCTTGCTGTCCTGCGCCATCGCGCCTTGAGCGGATGCCGACGAAGGTCACAGCCGCTGCTGAGCGCCCGTTTGAGAGGATCGGGGCATGGCGGACTCATCTATGCAGGATCAATGCCCTCATCGTCGATGCCACAGACCCCGAGCGGCTCGCTGCGTTCTGGTCCGAGCTGCTCGGTAGGTCGGTCGTGGGACGTATGGGCCCATACGTGTGGCTGCGGCGGGAGAACGGCCTGGGTCTGGGCTTTCAGCGAACTGCCGAACCCAAGTCGACCAAGAACCGGATGCACTTCGACATCACCTCTCCCGATCCTGCCGCCGAGCAGCAACGGATCGAGATGCTGGGCGGGCACAGGCTGGAGCAGTACGCCGGCGGCGGGTTCCTGGTGATGGCGGACCCCGAGGGCAATCCCTGAGGGCCCCTTCGAGCTCGACGGCGAGGGGCGCGCGAACTACCTCACTGATGGTCAAACTTCGATGGCACAGGACACTTGCTGGTCGGGGCCAGTCTGTGAACGGGTGTCCCGTCTCCAGAGATCTGGTCCCAGTCTCACATGACCTGCTCCGATTCGCTTGCAATCTCAGGTGACCTGGTTCGCCGACGTCAGTAGTTGTCCTGCCTCACCGAGCTTTGACCGGTGGCTCACCTTCCCGTTCCCGCTCGCGCGGCCAGTCGGGCGGCGCGCAGGCTGAGGTGGTGCCGCTCCGGGAGGCTGGTGGTGCGGTGGGCTGCGGTGCGGAAGTCGGCGATGGCGGCCTCCCTCTCCCCGGCGAGTTCGTGCAGATGGGCGCGGACGGCGTACAGCCGGTGGTGGCCGGCGAGCGCGGGCGGTGGGTCGGCGAGCAGGGCGAGGCCGACGGCGGGGCCGTCCACCATGGCGGCGGCGACCGCCCGGTTCAGGGTGATCAGCGGGTTGTCGGAGATACGGGCGAGCACCCCGTACAGAGCGAGGATCTGCGGCCAGTCCGTCTCGGCAGCGGTGGGCGCCTCGTCGTGGACGGCCGCGATTGCCGCCTGCACCTGGTACGGGCCGACCGGGCCGCGCGGCAGGGCGGCGGTGATCAGTGCGACGCCCTCGGCGATCGCAGCTGTGTCCCATCGGCTGCGGTCCTGCTCGGCAAGGGGGACGAGTTCGCCGTCGGGGCTGGTGCGGGCGGGCCCGCGCGCCTCGGTGAGCAGCATCAGCGCGAGCAGGCCGGCCACTTCGGCGTTGTCCGGCAGCAGCGTGTGGACGGCCCGGGCCAGGCGGATCGCTTCCCGGGAGAGTTCGACGCGCCGCAGCTCGGGGCCGGTGCTGCTGGCGTAGCCCTCGTTGAAGATCAGGTAGAGGACGTGCAACACCGCGTCCAGCCGGGCCGGCCACTCGGCGTCATCCGGCATCCGGAACGGCACCCCGGAGGCCTTGATCCGCTGCTTGCCCCGGCTGATCCGCTGGCCCATGGTCGCCTCGGGGACCAGGAAGGCGCGGGCGATCTCGCCCGTGGTCAGCCCGCCGACCGAGCGAAGGGTGAGCGCGATCGCCGAGGCCGGCGACAGCACAGGGTGGCAGCACAGGAACAGCAGCGTGAGGGTGTCGTCGTGCGCACCCTCGTCTCCAGCGTCGGCCCCCGGTGCGGACCGCCGGTCGGTCGGGATCTGCCCGGCCACCAGCTCCTCGCGCCGACTGCGGGCCTGCTCGCTGCGGACCTGCTCGGTCATCCGGCGACTGGCGACCTGAACCAGCCAGCCGCGCGGGTTGCGCGGCACACCCTCGGCTGGCCACTGGGTGGCGGCGTCCAGCAGGGCCTCCTGGACGGCGTCCTCGGCGGCGGCGAAGTCTCCGTAGCGGCGGGTGAGCACGCCGACGACCTGCGGTGCGAGCGTGCGCAGCAGGTCGTCGACGGCTGGTTCGAAGGTCGTCATAGGGGGGTGTTCACAGCTCGGTGGGCGGGGCCGCCATGACTTGGCGCACTTCGATCGGCATGTTGAGCGGCAGCCCTCCCGGGCCGGGAGCGGCGGAGACGGCGGCGGCGATCTCGATCGCCCGCTGCTCGGTGTCGCAGTCCACGATCCACCAGCCGGCCACCCACTCCTTGGATTCCGGGAACGGGCCCTCGGTGACGACCGGCGCGCCGCCGCTGTGGGAGCGCACGATCCGGGCGGTCTCCGGCATGGCCAGGCCCTGGGCGTCGACCAGCTCACCGGCGGCGGCCAGGCCGGCATTGGTCTGCTTCATGAACTGGATGTGGGCCTGGATCTCCTCGGGCTTCCACTCGTCGAGCTTGGGGAAGTCGACGCTCTTCTCGCTGAACTGCATCAGCAGCATGTACTTCATGGTTCTGCTCCTCGTTCGTCGTGCCCGCCCCCGGGCGGGGGCTGTCACGGGTAGGTAGAAGCACGCCCGGCGTTTTCGACATCCTCGGCGGGAATCCGAGAAAAAAAACTTAGCGGCCACCCCAAACGGGCGCGTCGCGACCCGGTGTATAGAGCCACCATCGCGGTCGATATCGCCCCTCGCGCGATCTGCGCGGCCATCCTGCGACTGGCCGGCACGAAGGCGATCGACGCCGTCTTGCTCCTGGAGCGGGTCTCCCTCGCCTGTACTGACCACCCAGGCGTGGCACCAGTTCGAAACGCCTCAGCTGAACCAGATCAGCTGAGACGGCCACGGGCATCCACTTTCCTCGGACCAGATCACCTGAGATTCCTTGGCGCCTCCGCGTCTCACTTGGTCTGGTCGCTCCAGGTCTGAGCCGGTTTCGCGGACCAGATCCTGTGCGACGGGACAGCGGGACGGCCGCCGTTGATCATCGGTGTGTGAAGACAGAAGATCAGACGGCGACCGCGGGCCACAGCATAGATCTCGGCCGCTGGCAGGACACGTTCGAGGTCCTGATGGGCCGGACGGTTCGTCCGGGTGGAACCACGGCGCCGGGCACGGGCGTTCGTGCTCGGATTGCTGTCTGACCTGCCACGCAAGAACTGCTGGACACTCGCCGAGCACGCTGGGGACGCAAACCCGTACGGCTTGCAGCACCTGCTGTCGAGGGCCAAGTGGGAGGCTGACGCGGTACGCGACGACATCCGTGGCTTCGTCGTCGGGAAACTGCACGACACCGCGGTGGTGCTGGTCGTCGACCGACTGTATGTCCCCCGTTCCTGGACCGAGGACACGGCACGCTGCCAGGCCGCCGGGATACCCGACACTGTCGGCTTTGCCACGAAGCCCGCACTCGCCGCTCGCATGATCGGCCGCGCCCTGCACGCCTGCGTCCCCGCGTCCTGGGTAGCCGGCGACGAAGTCTACGGAGGCAACCCGCACCTGCGGACCGCACTGGAGCAACGGCAAGTCGGTTACGTACTCGCCGTTGCGCGTGACCACCAGATCGCCACCCACGCAGGGAAGTTCCGCGCCGACACCCTGGTCAAGAGGCCGCCGAGGCGGGCCGGGCAGAAACTCTCCGCCGGAGCCAGAACCAAGGGCCACCGCTGTTACGACTGGGCCCTGGCCGACATCGCCGACGACCGGCTCGGCCACCACCAGCTGCTCGTGGGCCGCAACCGGCGCACCGGTGAACTCGCCTTCTACCGCTGCCATTCAGCCACCCACGTGTCGCTGCACCCTGGTGCAGGTCGCCGTCGCCACCAGGCCCGATCCCAGACCAGCCACTACCAGCAACAAGCCGCTCAAGCATGAAGATCGCGATCTACAGCTGAAGGGTTAACCGCTCGCCCGCAAACTCGACTCTCCCTATTCTCAGGCCCATGGATCTGCGTGAAGAGCGACCGGAGGACGGGCAGGCCGTGCGGAGTCTCCATCGGGAGGCATTCGGTGATCACGGTTCTGTCGTGGCCGAGTTGACGGACGACCTGCGCGGCACCCTCGCGCCCGACGGCGGGCTGTCGCTGGTCGCCGAGCAGGCCGGGCATGTGGTGGGCCACGTCATGTTCACTCGCAACCTCCTGGACGCCCCGCGGTGCCTCGTCGAGGTGCAGGTGCTCAGCCCGCTGGCCGTGGCGCCCGGTCACCAGCGACGGGGTGTCGGCTCGGCCCTGGTACGAAGCGGCCTGGAGATCCTCTCCAAGCGGCCGGTTCCGCTTGTCTTCCTCGAGGGGGACCCCGCCTACTACTCGCGCTTCGGGTTCGTGCCAGGCGGGGAGCTGGGCTTTCGTAAGCCGTCCCTTCGCATCCCCGACGCCGCCTTCCAGGTGCTGAAGCTTCCGAGGTACGAGGAGTGGATGACGGGCACTCTGGTCTACTCGCAACTGTTCTGGCAGCACGACGCGGTCGGCCTCCGGGACGCCGACGCCTGACCGACGATTCCGACGGCGGACCGTCCCACTGAGGGAGCAGCCCCGGCTGCTGCAACGACCGTGCGCGCCGGGTCGCCCAGGGCCGGCGCGCACAGTGCCGTGACCATCCCCTCCGTCCACCGGGAGTCACACCGAGCGCTTGCCGGAGGCCTTCACCGGACGTCCGTGCCCTGCCCGGACCAGGCCCGTGCCGTCCTGCTCACCATTCGGTACAGCCGTTCACATGCTCGAAGCAGCTGATCGTCTTGGGTCCCGCGATCCCGTCGGCGCCTCTAGGCCGTACTCGTTACTCGCCTGCCCGAGGGGTCAGCGCACCACCGTCGCCAGCACCTCGTTGAAGGCCTCCGTCGAGCTGGGGTGGGTCCAGATCGCGTCCCGCAGGCCGCTCGCCGTCACCCCGCTGCGCATCGCCAGCGCCACGGTGTTCACCAATTCCTGTGCGTCCACGCTGAGTAGGGCCGCTCCGAGAATCTCGTCGGTCTCGGCGTCCACGACGAACTTCATCAGCCCGCGCACTTCACCCACGATGCTCGCCCGAGGCATCGCCGCCAGGTCCGCGACCGCCTTGGACGCGACACGCACGGATCGGCCGGCGGCCCGCGCCTCGTTCTCCGTGAGGCCCACCCGAGCCAGCGGCGGCGTCATGAAGAGTGTGTAGGGGACCGCCACCCGGTCGGTCGTGGAGCGCTTGCCTTCGCCCGAAAGCTGGTCGGCGACGATCCGGTAGTCGTCGAGGGAGATGTAGGTGAACTGAGGTCCGCCGTTGACGTCACCCATCGCGAAGATATGCGGTCGGCTGGTACGCAGGTACTCGTCCACTTCGATGGCGCCGTTGGCGGTCGTGCGCACACCCGCGGCCTCCAGCCGCAGTTCCGCGGTGCGCGGTGCACGTCCCGCAGCGGCGAGCACCGCCTCGGCTTCGACGGTGCCCGCGGCGCCGTTTGCCTCGTAGTGGACGATGGCCGCGTCTGCCGTGTCGGCGACCTGGGAGACACGGGCTCCGGTGACGAAGGTGATTCCCTCCTCCCGGAGGATCTCCTCCGCGGCTTGTGCCACGTCCTCGTCCTCTCGCGGCAGGATGCGGTCGGCGACCTCGAGGACGGTGACCTCGCTGCCGTAGCGGCGCACCATCGCCGCGAACTCGAGCCCCTGGTAGCCACCGCCGATGACGGCGAGTCGGCGTGGCAGGTCGGGCGAGCCGATCAGATCCGTGCCGGTGACCAGATGCGCGCTGCCGCGCAGGCCGGGGATGTCCGGCACCACCGACTCCGCGCCGGTGTTGACCACGATGGTGTCGGCGGTGATCTCCAGTCGGTCGTCGCCCGCCACGACCTCCACCCGCTTGTCGTCGAGGAAGGCCGCGGTGCCGGTCACCACCGTCACCGAGTCCAGTGAGTCGAGCATGCGGAAGTTCTTGTCGCGCATCGCGGAGGTCAGCGTTGCCGTCGATGCCACGGACGCCGAGTACCACGCCTGCGGATCCGCGTCCTCAGGACGGGCGGAAGCCCGGTGAATGAGCGCCTTGGTCGGTACACAGCCGATGTTGATGCACGTGCCCCCGTACATCAGGGCGGACTGCTCCACCATCACCACACGTCGTCCCAGTCGGCCCATGGCCGCCGCGAGTGTCTTCCCGCCCTTGCCGAAGCCGATGACCAGCAGATCCGCATGCAATTCGTCCATGGGCGTCAGACTCCGTCGAAGCTGCCGATCCGGCAAGACGCCAATGGATCAATTATCGTCGAGATAGGCTCATGGACACGATCAGCACGCTCCTGCGTATGGCCCGCCTCGAAGGCGCGGTCGATGTGCGCTGCATGCTGGCCGGAAGCCACACCCTGGACAACCCGCCCGGCGAAACCGGGATGGTGCCCTTCCATCTCCTCCTTGACGGCCTGTGCATGGTCGAGACCGGCGGTCGCACCGTCGAACTGCGCGCGGGCGACGTACTGGTACTCCCCCGCGCCGGGCGGCACCGCGTGCGCGTCACCGCCCTGGAGCCGCCGGTGCCCGCCGACCGTTATGAAGGCAGGTCGGTGGCCACCCTGCGCAGCGAGGGACCCACCACTGTGGATCTCTTCTGCGGTCACTTCACCTACCGGCCGGGCGCCGGGGAGCTGCTGTTCGCCGGGCTGCCCGACGTCCTGCACGCCTCCTTCGGCACAGGGGCCGACTCGCCACTGCGTCTGCTCGGCGAGCTGATGCGGAACGAGGCGACCCTCGACGGCCCCGGCGCCGGGGCCCTGCTGGCCTCGCTCTGCGAAGCCCTCCTGGCACTCGTCCTGCGCGGAGACGGCTCCAGCGGTCCCCGGGCGGCAGCCGTCCCCCCGCCCTGGACCGCCGTCGTGGACCCCGCTCTGCGAGCCGTGGTCGACGCGGTGATCCTCGAGCCGCACAGACCGTGGACGATCGCCCGCCTCGCCCGCCTCGCCGGGGTCTCCCGGGCCACTCTGGTACGGCGCTTCTCCGCGGCGACCGGCATGGGCGTCGCCGACTTCCTCACCCGGACCCGGATGACGGTGGCAGCCGATCTGCTGACCACCACGGAGCGTAGCCTCGACGACATCGCCGCGAGTGTCGGCTACCGCTCGCCCTCCGCCTTCGGCCGAGCCTTCCGGACCACCACCGGTACGACCCCCGCCCGTCTGCGGCGATCCACGGCGGAGTACGGGCACTGGCCGGCGTAGGCAGCATCCCACCGCAGCGATGAGTTACGGCCCGGACGCCGGTCTGTTCTGGTGACCGTCGTAGGACACCGCACGACGCTGCCCGGCACCAGACACCACGGAGGACACCATGACGACCACGCCGGACGACCCGACCACCGCTCTGCCCGGCCGCCCGCCCGTCGTCGACCTGGCGACCTGGCAGGCCGCACGTGACGAGCTGCTGGTCCGCGAGAAGGCGCATACCCGCGAGGGCGATGCGATCGCCGCGGCCCGCCGCCGGCTGCCGATGGTGGAATTCGACGGGACGGTCGAGGTCGTCGGACCCGACGGACCGGTCCCGTTCCTGGACCTGTTCCAGGGCCGCGAGGAGCTCGTGGTCTACAAGCACATGTGGTACGACGGCGCACCGCACCAGGGGCAGTGCGAGGGCTGCACCACCACGGCCTGGCACTTGGACGACGCCGTCTACCTCAACGCCCGCGGCGTCTCGTTCGCCGTCCTGACCACGGGCCGTCCGGACGAGGTGGCCTCGTACGTCGAGTTCATGGGTTACACCCAGCCCTGGTACTCGGTGCGCGACGTGGAGGCGCCGGTCGGCGGCGACATGGGGCATATCACCTGCTTCCTGCGAGACGGCGACCGTGTGTTCCTCACCTACTCCACGACCGGTCGTGGCAACGAGCCGGTCAACGGTTCCCTGTCCCTGCTCGACATGACGCCCTACGGCCGCCGCGAAGGGTGGGAGGACAACCCCGAGGGCTGGCCCAAGGCTCCTCAAGTCGGCTCCCCGGTCGGTGGTCATGGGGCGCCCATCTGCTGGTACTGGCGCTCGGACGCGGACGGGAACGCCGCCTGGGGCCCGACCACCCGCCCCGTGCCACAGTGGACCCGCCCTGGCGCAACCCCCGTCGAGACACTGGGCCGACAGGGCCACCACCACTGACGCGTCTCGACCGGCGGTGGCATTTCCGGCCCTTGTTGGACGATGACGGACGGGCAGCGGGCACCGCCGACGCAGGTGCTCCCGGTGGCCGGGAGCACCGGCGGCCGTGGGGCAGTTCCAAGGCGTGGGACTGGTGCCAGGTCCTGCGCGCGATCGTTAATCCCGTCCAGGGCCGACTCGCCCGGGGCAACCTGCCGGCCCGCATCCCCCCGCACCACTTGGCACCTCAACAGGGGCCCGACACCCGAACTCGGCGCACGCCGGTGAGGGGACCAGAGACTCCAGTGGATTGCGGTCAGTCGGTGGATGTCTCCGGATCGCGACGGAACAACGCGGTCCACAGGAACGCTTCGCCGAACAATTTCGACTCGGGCGGCTCGTCGTGCATCCGGCGCAGCTCGACCTCTGTCAGGTCCGAGAAGATCCAGCGCAGTGACTCCGGGGTGTAGGCGAGTCCGCCCTGCAGTTGGAGTTCGCGGTAGAGGTCGGCGTCGGAGAGTTCCGAGCCCATCGCGCCGGCGGCGAAGCAGGTAAGCGCGAGGTGACCGCCGGGAGCCAGGACCCGGTCGAGGAGGGCCAGATAGCTGACGCGGCGGTGCGGGGGCAGGTGGTGGAAGCATCCCGAGTCAACAACCAGGTCGTAGGGGCCGGTCAGTTCCGTGCCGACGGCCTGGAATGCGTCGCCGCAGATGAAGCGGACGTCGACTCCGGTCTCGTGAGCCCGGTCCTCCGCCCACGCGAGAGCCGCCGGGGAGAGGTCGACGGCATCCACCTCGAATCCCCGAGACGCGAGGAACAGGGCGTTTCGGCCTGGACCGCAACCGAGGTCCAGGGCTCGGCCCCGGGTGATCAGGTCCTGGTCGAGGCAGGCGGCCAGGCTTTCGTCGGGCTTGGCCACGAAGAAGGGGACGGCCCTCGAACGGTCGGCGTAGAAGCTGTCCCAAAAGGCCGCACCGTCACCCGTGGCCCACTGGCCGTTCTGACTGGTGAACAGCCCGTCCAAGAGCGCGAGAACATCCTCGACGGTGCGCACGGTCCGGTCCATCCGGCCCCCTTTCAACAGAGCGCGAGCGTAGGGCCGAGGGCGCCGAAAGACCAGGTCAGGGTCTACATCTCAGCGCCGCGGTAGCGCTGTTGGACTCCGGAAGCAGGGGACGAGGTGCACCCACCTCACCGTTCGCTCCAACGGGCGTCCCCGCCCCGACGACGGGCCGTGAAAGGGCTCCTCAGGGTTGGGCTGGGCTGACTTTTTTTGAGGGCAAGCGACGCGTCGCAGTGGCGAGCGCTGGTGTTCCGCCGCCTTGGGTCTGCGTGCGGAACACATATCCGCGCGGTGTGGTCGCGGCGGTTCGAGTCGACGACCGCGGCAGTCCGGGCACTTCCACCGGGTTGCGCAGGGAGTCGTTGGTCGAACGGGAGTTGTCACGCCGTGCTGACTGCCCGTCAGCGCCGCGTGGCGAACGACTCGACGTACGCCAGGGCGCCGTACAGCGCGTCACGCAGCGGCTTGCTGTCACCGACCGCCTGGTCCAGCAGCGCTCCGCCCTGGAACGCGGCGGCGATCAGGTGGGTGAGCGCGACCGGGTCCGCGTCCGGCCGCAGCTCGCCACGCTCGCGCATGATGCTCAGGCCCCGCCTGAACAGCTCCTGCCATTGCTCGAAGCCGTCGGACACCGCATCACGGTAGGAGGGTTCCGTCTTGACGACCTCGGCGGCCAAGGAGCCGAACGTGCACCCGCCACGCACCATGTCCAGCGACGCTGTGAAGGTGTCGGCCCAGCGGCGCAGCGCGGCGAAGCTGTCCAGCTCGGCGAACTCGGGCACTTGATGGCGGGCGCGGATGACGTCGGCCTGCCGGGCGAGCACCGCGCGCACCAGGGCTTCCTTGGTGGGGAAGTGACGGGTCAGCTGGGAGCCGCTGACCCCGGCGGCGATGCGGATCTGCTCGTTGTTGGTGTTCTGCGCCCCGTGCTCGTACATCAGCTCCGCTGCCGCCTTGATGATGCGGTCGCGCGTGGCCCGGCCCTTGGCTGTCAGCTTCCGAGCCGGCGCTTCGCCGGTGGTGGTCATGGCTTCGACCCTATCACCAGAATGGGCTTGACAACCCTTTTTTTGCGGTGTTCCATGGGCTTAGCTAAAAAGGGGCTGTCAAGCCCTTTTTATTGAACGGCCGGGTGGGAGGTCCAACCGCCTCCCTGCTCGACAACCAAGCGCGACCTCTCACTGATCCCGTGCCACACCCTCGACGGACTCTCTCCCACCACAGGCACCCGACCGGACAGGACAACCCATCGTGGAACGCAACCTCCTGGTGATCGGTGCGACCGGCAAGACCGGTAGCCGCGCCGCCGACCTCCTGCTCCAGCGCGGCCACCACGTCCGCGCGCTGGTCCACCGAGCCGACGAGCGCTCCGAGCGGCTCGCCGCCCTCGGCGCCGACATCGTGCAAGGCGACGTCCTCGACCTCGACTCCGTGGCCCGCGCGGCGAAGGGGATCGACGCCCTCTACTTCACGTATCCGATCCGTACCGGCCTGATGGACGCCACGGCGAACGTGGCACAGGCCGCGGAGGAGAACGAGGTGCAGGCGATCGTGAACATGTCCCAGATCTCCGCCCGCCGCGAAGCCGCCAGCAACGCCGCACGTCAGCACTGGGTCGCCGAGCGGCTGCTGGACCGCTCCCCCGTCGCTGTGACACACCTCCGGCCGACGTTCTTCACCCAGTGGCTGATCGACAACTGGGCAGGCGCAACGGGCGAACTGCGACTGCCCTTCGCCGATGGACGCCACGCCCCGATCGCGGAATCCGACCAGGCGAAGGTGATCGCGACCATCCTCGAAGACCCCTCCCCGCATGCCGGCAAGATCTACCCGCTGCACGGGCCGGAGGAGCTCGACCACTTCGAGATTGCCGAGAGGATGTCACGGGCGCTGGGACGCGACGTCACCTATGTGCCCGTCGAACTCGATGAATTCAGCGACATCCTGCACGGGCGCGGCGCGCCGGAACACCTCGTGCAGCACCTTCTCGCCGTCGCGATCGACTACCGCAACGGCATCTTCGCCGGCACCAACGACCTGGTGAAGAGGATCGGTGGTACCGACCCTGTCGACGTCGAGACTTTCGTCGCCCTCAACCGGGCGTCGTTCGACTCACACACCGCCTGAACAGCCGAGGAAAGACGCCATGAGCGCCTGAGCTCGTCACGGGTCCGTCCCCCGGACCGGGGCTCGAAACCGGTCGCACGGCGCGCTCGGCCGGCCGGCGGGTGGTGTCGACCAGCTCACCTGAGCCGACTTGCTACCGCCGTACACCCGCGCACCGACGGCACGGCCGCCCATAGAGGCGCAGAACTCTCCATTCACCCGTGGCAGAAAGGACACCGAGGTGACCGCACAGCCGCCCTCGAACGCCGTGACACACCACTACCAACAAGGTGACCTGCACCAGAGGATCGATGACGCGCTCGACCGGCTGTACCCGGGGCGCAGTTCACTCACCGCCGACGAACTCCACGGCGTGGACGAGTTCCACATCGGAGGCCATGCGGCGACACGACAGATCACCGAGCACCTGCGCCTGCGGCCGGGCATGCGTGTACTGGACGTGGGGAGCGGGCTGGGCGGGCCGGCCCGCCATCTGGTGCAGCAGGCAGACGTCGATGTCACCGGCGTGGACCTCACCGCGGAGTATGTCGCGGTCGCACGTCGGCTCACCGATCGCGTGGGCCTCGCCGGCAGGACGCGCTTCGTGCATGGCGATGTGACTGAACTGGCGTTTCCCACAGGGAACTTCGACCGTGCATGGATGCTGCACGTGGGCATGAACGTCGCGGACAAGTCCCGGCTCTTCAATGGGATCGGACGCGTCCTGACCGTGGACGGCCTCTTCATCGTGTACGACGTCATGCTCCTCGGGGATCCCTCCCTCCTGAGCTACCCACTCCCCTGGGCCTCGGAGCCGTCGCACAGCTTCATCGCCCGGCCCGAGCAGTATCGCGCGTCGCTGAGCGACGCAGGGTTCGAGATCGTGGCCGAGCACGATCGTCGGTCCCAGGGCATCCGGTCACTCCGTGGCCTCCGCACCGCGGACGCTCACCACGAGGGCAGCGCCCCGCAAGGCCCTGGAGCGTCCGACGCCCGACCGGCGTCGGTCAACGTGGCGATGGGAGCAGATGCGTCGGCCAAGATCGCGAACGTGCTGCGACACATGGAGGATGGCCTGCTCGCTCCTACCGAACTGGTCTGCCGTCTGCGGTGACACCACGACGCGCGCCGCCCGGCTCCAGGCCGTGGGCAGCGCGATATCGATTCCTGCGAAGGCAGCCGATCCGCTCGACCACTGCCTCGGCGCCTCACACAGCGGACCCGCCGACCGCTGTCACCGGCCGTGCGCGAAGCGAGCCGTGGCATCTCGTATCGGGGCCGTCGGCCACCGGCGCGTGCTGACGATGGGCCCACGCGACGGCCGCTTCGCGCACCCTGCTCGTTGCTACATCTCCGCTCTCGGCGGGGTCGGGATCGCGCCCTGGGTCCGCAGCTCGGCGATCTCGGCGGGGCTGAAGCCCAGCTCGGCGAGGACCTCGTCGTTGTGCTCGCCGAGGTCCGGCGCACGCTTGGCCACCGCCTTCGGCACCCCGCGCAGATTGATCGGGCTGCTGATGGTCTCCTTCAGATCGCTGACGCCTTCCAGGGGTACGACGATGTCGTTGGCGCGCAACTGCGGATCCTGCGCGGCCTCCTCCGGAGTCTGGATGAGGCTGAAGGTGATGCGCTCCCGGTTCAGGGCGTCCTTCCAGTGGGCGAAGGGCTGCGAACGGAACTCGGCGTCGAGCAGCTCTGTCAGTACGGCGGAATGCTCCACGAAGCCCTCGACGTCGGCGAACCGGGGATCCTCGAGCAGCTCCGGGTGCCCGATGACCCGTGTCAGTCCTGGCCAGTTCGGGGCTGAGGTGACCAGCATGAACCACTCGCCGTCCGCCGTCCGGTAGGAGTTCGTCAGCGGGTTGAGGGGCGCCTTCCGGTCGTGCAGCTCGAACGGCGTGCCATCGGCGAGCGCAGCGGCCACAAGCGTTCCCGTTGCCCAGATACCCGTGGCGAGCAACGACGTCCCGACGCTGGCCCCTTGTCCCGTCCGCTCACGCCGGTAGAGGGCCGTCACGATCGCCGCGTAGATGGCGACGGCCGACATGTAGTCACCGCTGCCCCAGACCGGCACCGTCGGCGGGGCTCCCGCGTCCCGGGTGGAGGCCAGCAGCCCGCTGCGCGACCATGCGGCGGTCAGGTCGAACCCCGGCTGCCCCGCATCGGGACCGGCATCCCCGAAGCCCGTGATGTCGGCGTAGACGACCTTCGGGTTCCAGCCCGAGACCTCGTCGTAGCCCAGGTGCAGCTTCTCGCGCGTGCCGTGCGGGAAGTTGGTGATCACCACGTCGGCCCACTCGACGAGGCGCTTGAGGATCCTGGGGGCCGCGGGGGACTTCAGGTCGATCACCATGCCGCGCTTGTTGCGGTTGGCGAGGTGCCAGCTGTAATTGGCCTGTGCGCGTGGACTCGGTGGCACGGAACTCAGCCGCCGCTGGGGGTCGCCCTTCCCGGGAGGTTCGATCTTGATGACGTCCGCTCCGAAGTCGGAGAGAATGGTGGCCGCGGCCGGTGCCGCGATGAAGCTCGAGGCGTCGAGGACCTTCAGGCCGCTGAAGACGAAGTCGTCGGTCATCTCTGTCACCCCACGAAGGCGCTCAGGCCGCCGGTCACGGCACGTCCGACGATGAGGGTCTGGATCTCCCGGGTCCCCTCGTAGGAATAGAGTGCCTCCGCGTCGGCCACGAACCTGCCGACCTTGTAGTCGAGGACGATGCCGTTGCCTGCCAGCAGTTCCCGGGCCCATCCCACGCTCTCGCGCATCCGCACCGTGCAGTAGGCCTTCGCCAGCGCGGACTGCTCGTCCCTGAAGACCCCGGCGTCCTGCAACCGGGCCAGTCGCGTCACCATCCCGCACGAGGCCGTCGCATTGCCCAGCATCTTCACCAACAGGTCCTGCACGAGCTGAAAGCTCCCGATCGGTCGCCCGAACTGCTCACGTTCCTTCGCGTACTGCAGCGCGATCTCATAGGCGGCGAACATCACTCCCACCGCCTGCCACGCCACCCCGCTGCGCGTCTTGCGCAGGATCTGGGCAGTGTCCTTGAACGTGTTCGCGTTCTGCAGCCGGTTGGTCTCCGGGACACGGCAGCCGTCGAGGACGATGTCGGCGTTCTGGACGATCCGCAGCGCCATCTTGTGCTCGATCTTGGTCGCGGTGAACCCCGGAGTGTCCTTCTCCACAACGAAGCCGAGCACGCGATCGGTCTCGACGTCGCGGGCCCAGACGACGACCAGATCGGCGAACGTGGCGTTCCCGATCCACCGTTTGGCTCCGTCGAGGATCCAGCCGTCCCCGTCGCGGCGTGCGGTCGTCTTCAGGCCGCCGGCCACGTCCGAGCCGCCGTGGGGCTCGGTCAATGCGAAGGCGCCGACCTTCTCCAGCCGGCTCATCGCGGGCAGCCACCGCCGCTTCTGTTCATCGGAACCGCACGCGAGGATGGTCCCTATGGCCAGACCGGCATGCGCACCGAAAAACGTGGCCAGAGATGCGTCGGCGTGCCCGAACTCCAAGGCGGCGAAGCCCGCGAGAAGGTTGCTGGGCTGTGACTGCGTGGAGTCCGGGTCGGCCCAGTCCATGAGGCCGAGCTTCCCGAAGCCCTCGACCAGTTGAAAGGGGAACTCGGCCCGGGCCCAGTAGTCGTCGACGATCGGTGCGGCCTGCGTCCGGAGGAACTCGCGGATGGACTCGATCTTCTCGCGTTCCGCGGCCGAGAGCTGCTCCGCATAGGCGTAGAAGTCGGCCGGCAGCAGCCCCTTACCCAGGTAGGGACCGGACGGTGCCGGCAAAGCCGTGGTGTCGCTCATCGCAGTCTCCCTCAAACAGACGCTGTCAGGACGTGCTCGTTGGCTCGCTTGTGCGCGCACTGCCGCCCGCCGTGTCGGTTCTGTACCGCGATTGAACGTCGATCCGCGCCCGATACCCCGAACCCACGCCGCCGACGGGTCCCGCCGCCGCTCCGGACCACCCCGTCAGCCCGACGCAGCCCGGCGGGAGCGGGACCGGAACGCCGCTGGACACGGGCCCGTCCTGGTCCGCCGCACTGACGTCGGTGGGCGGTCAGCGGCATGTGTGTGTCATCGCCGTGCGTCCGTCAGCCGGTGCAGAAGTTGACGGTGACGGACTGTGATCGAACCGGCTGTCCTCCACCGCGCACCGTCGGCACGCCGCAGTCGCCGGTCCGACCACCCGGACAGCCTGCGCCGCACGGCGCTCCCCGGTGGTGACAACCACCGGGACCCGATGCCGGCGGTGTCCTCACCGGCCTCGGACACGGCAGACACACTCGGCCGAGCGCGGGTCTCGGCGTCGCCGCACTGCGCGAGTCAAAGGGCCTGCACCTCGGACTGCTTGCCCTGCTGTACCGCCTGCGACGAGGAGAACCCGCGGATGAAGGCCGCGAGGAGTTCACGCGTCCCGACCAACCCGACCAGCCCGCACTCGGCGGCCCGAATGAGGGTCGGGGTTGACTCTTCTTCTCGATATTTACTTCTGTTTCACTACTGAACTTGCAAAAATGAAGTAGACGGCTCTACGGTCTTGGCCATGAGCAAACAAAGCCAGGTGACCGCCCCTGTTCAGGCGGCCGAACGGGCCGGCACGGGCAATCCGCGCGTGATCCTCGCAATCCTGTCGCTCGCCGCGTTCATGGCGAGCTTGGACGTCTTCATCGTGAACGTCGCCTTCGACAGGATCGGCGAGAGCTTCGAGGGATCGTCGCTCGGTGATGTGAGCTGGGTGCTGAATGCGTACGCGATCTTCTACGCAGCACTGCTGGTGCCCCTGGGCCGCCTGGCGGACAAGGTCGGCCGCAAGCAGGTGTTCCTGCTCGGCCTCGGGGTGTTCACCGCGGCGAGCATGGCGTGCGCGGCAGCTCCGGGCCTGTGGTGGCTGGTGGCCTTCCGGATCCTGCAGGCCGCGGGCGCAGCTGCACTGACCCCGACGTCGTTGGGCCTGTTGTTGGCGACGGCGCCGCCGGACAGGCGCATGCCCTATGTCCGGCTCTGGTCCGCCGTGGCGGGCATCGCGGCGGCGGCCGGGCCCGTGCTGGGCGGCATTCTGGTCACCGCGAGCTGGCGATGGGTGTTCCTGGTGAATCTGCCGGTGGGGCTCATCGCGCTGGTGGCGGCCGCCCGCGCCGTCCCGGACTCACGTGACTCCCGGGTCTCCAGGCTTCCCGACCTGGCCGGCGCCGGGCTGCTCACGACAGGCATCGGGACCCTCGCGTTGGCCCTGGTCAAGGGTGGCGACTGGGGCTGGGGGGACGGTAGGACGATTGCTTCGTTCGTCGTCGCGGCTCTGCTCCTGGCGGGGTTCGTCCGGCGGGCCGAGCGCCACCCGGTGCCGGTGGTCGAACCCGATCTCTACCGGGTCCGCAGCTTCGCCGCCGCCAACGTGGCGATGATCACCTTCAGCATCGGCTTCGCCGGCTACCTCCTGACCGTGGTGCTCTGGATGCAGAACGTCTGGCACTGGTCGACGATCACTACCGGCCTCGCCGTGGCACCCGGTCCCGCGATCGTCCCCGTGGTCACGGTGCTGGTGCAACGCTACTGCCGGCGTGTCCACCCCGGTGTGCTCACAGCCCTCGGCTGTCTGGCCTTCGCAGCCGGCATCATCATGACCCTCGCGCTCGCCGGCCCCAACGGCTCGAGCTATGCGAGCGAGTTGCTGCCGGGCCAACTCGTCTCGGGAGTCGGCATCGGGCTCGCGCTGCCGACCCTCCTGTCCTCCGCGACCGCCGCACTGCCGGCACACCGGACTTCGACCGGCAGTGGTGTCATCAACATGACCCGCCAGATCGGCTTTGTGCTCGGCGTCAGCATCGTCGTCGCGATCCTCGGCGTAACCAGCACCTACGCGACCACTCACGATGCGTTCGTCCACGGTTGGTGGACCCTGGCGGTCATCGAACTGGTCGCCGCGGTCGCCTGCCTCGGGCTGCTCGACCGACGAACGCGGCCGACCGGCACGTGAAGGGGACCACGACGGATCGTTTTGCACTTGAGTCGGACGACCGCCGACGGCACGGAGAACCAGGGGCCGACGCGCCCATGGCAGGCATGAGGATGCCTCCTCGGCGGCCGTCCCTCGGCGGCCGTCCCTCGTCAGCCTCATCGGGCGCACCCCTCGTCGGCCTCCCCTGCGGAACTCCACGAGCTCCGCAGGGGCGTCCACGTTTCAGCCGATCACGTCAGTTCATCCGGCACCGGTGCGCCGAGATGACGCAGGAGGGCCCCGACCTTGCGGTCCAACTCCCGCCCCACTTCGGTGATCTCGGGTCTACCGAGTACCGCGACCGTGTCACTGGGGCGATCGATCGCGAACAACGCCTCCCCCGAGGGAGACTCGTGGATCGTGGTGCGCAAGGGGACGTAGAGGAGGGCCCCCGCGTCATGCCGGTACATACGCTCGGCGATGACATGATTGCCCATCAGGTACTCGGTGCAGCGGGCGTGATCCCCGGCCACGCCGAACAACGGCTGGGCGTCGAACCGCCAGAAGATCATGAATCCCAAGGGGGCGTTCTCGTCGGCGAGATCCTGAACCGCGCTCCACGGCGCCTGCACCGTGACCAGATCAAAAGTGCGCCGGTAGTCAAGGGGAGGGACCGCCTGTTCATAGCGTGCTCGAAACTGCTCGTAATCGTCTTCGACCGCAATCTCCAGCCGGGCGACAGAGCGAGCAAGCGCGAGCGTCGCGGGGTGCGTCGTCGTGCCGACCATGACCTGCTCCCTTCTCGCTTCCGTTCTAAAAGCCAAGGTAGAACGGCGGCGAGATTGCGCAACAGAAGCCTTCCCTTACGCCGGCTGCCCGGCAGGGCACCGGTCCACGCCGCGGGAGGAGCACCGTGTGCAACCGAATGAACACGCAGGATGACCGACCGGGTTGTTCAACGGCCGAACAGTGAAGGACAGCCGCCGCCCTGCTGTGCGCCCCCCAGGGATGGTAGGCACGGCACGAGGGACCGAAGCCCCGACGTGTACGGACCCCGAAGCGGCGCCTGGTCAGTTGGGTACGCCCAGGTCCTCACGCATGATCCGGCGCAATGCGGTGAGTGCCGGCTCTGCAGCCTTCAGGTCGGCCAGTGCCTGCTCCGCGGTTTCCCCTTCCCCGGCGAGACCGCGGTCGATGCGCTTGGCGGTGGCGTCGATCGCCGCCAGGACGACGTTCAACTCGCGAGATGCCCGGAGCACCGCTTCAGGGACGACCATCTGGGACTCGGCATAGCGATCCCGGTAGTCACGCCGCGCCTCCTCGACCTGGGCACGGTCCTCGTCGCTGTAGACCCCGTCCCGCAGACGGTGCAGGGCATCCTTCAGCATGGTGTGGAAGTGGCGGGAGGCGCGGTTCATCGCGGTGTATGCCGCGCGCCGGTCCTCGAAGGTGCGTCTTCTTTCCTCAACGCGTGATTCCTCGGCGCGTTGGCGCTTCGTCGTCCAATTCGCGATCACGGGCGCCAGAAGCGTGCCGAGCACACCGACGACGGCAGTGACCATGGCGGCAGTCGTGGCTCCCATGTGCGCGACCCTAGCGGCTCGTGAACATCCGCTTCTACACCGCGAGATGCAACCGCCGGTCGACGGAACGACGAGTTGGACGGACGCTACGCGTTCACTTCGCGCCCCCTCGCGGCCGGGGCAGCGTGTCCGCTTACCCGGCCGGGGCACAACACCGATCGGGCCGGAGAGCCGGCGGCCTCTGTGCAGCTCCGGAGTGCCCGGACACACACCCAGGTCTTCCGGCAATCAGAGATCCGACTTCACGGCCTCCATCGAGACACCGTGCCTGCTCAGGTATCCCCGTATGCGCATGTCCCAGAAGTAGCCGGTCAGAAACACCACAAAACCCAACGCGAGCCCGCCGCCGAGGATGACGATCCTCCCCTCGCCGCTGACGAAGGTCCAGACTGTCACTCCGACACCCAGGAGGGCCAGCACGACCCCCATGACCATCCGTACCCGCGCCTGAGAGAGCTCCGTTCTGATCTCCACCTGCAGAGCTGGTGTCATCGGGTGCGGGCCGTTCGGTCCCTCGTTCGCCCACCGCTTCATGTGCCCCCCTGTAATCGATGGCGCAGGGACAGTACACCGGGCGCCGTGGCAGCAACCTCCACACATACGACCTGTCACTCAATCTTCGGTGAGATGCGCCTATTGTTCGCCGACAGGTCAGCCGGTCGAGGGGCCGTAAGGGGAAGCAGCGCACTGCTCCGAAGCATCGACAGCGGCGCGGCTCGCCAGTCGTTCATAGCGCTGCCTGGCCGCTTGCGGCGTGCCGAGCCCAAGCCCGAAGGCGATCTCCTGCCAGGTCATACCGCGTCCCCGGGCCATCTGCAGGAGTCCGGTCTCGAGTTCGTCCATCTCTCCGCGAACCAGCGGGACAAGGGTCAGTGCCGCGGTGATATCGGCATGGTCCACCGCCGGTTCACCGTCATCGGGTTGCGCCGCCCCACTGAGCAGGAACGACACTAGCCTGACGGCCTCGTGCGGCCCGACGACCAAGGGATGAATCTGTCGGCGCCGTTGCTCGTCGGTGGCGGCGTGCCGCTCGGAGATACGAGACAGGGACGCGTATACGCGGTGCGCTCGAGCCTGTTCCGGCTGCGGAGGTGTGAAGGGGTCGGTGTGCTCATCGGGAGTGGACGACATGCCACGAGCATGAGGCAGCGCATGAACCGATGTCAACGGAGTGTTTTAAACAAGTCGTTCAAACCCGCCATGCCATGGGGACACCCTTACCGGATCCCCAGTGGCCCGAAGCCCAGGTCTTCACGCATGAGGCGCCGCATCTCCGCCATGGCCGTACGCCGATGTGCCGTCAGGGACGCTTCCTCGGCGGAGCCGACCGCCGTTCCCCGAGCGTAGGCATCACGAAGCTCTCGCATGCTGCCCAGGCAGAGCCCAGCGTCCGGCCGCGCCACCGCCTCCGACGGTCAGTCAAGGAGGACACCCGGGTTGAGGATCCCCGCCGGGTCGAGTGCCGTCTTCGCGGCACGGAGCGCGAGGGCGAACGGCTCGGGACGCTGCCGGTCGTACCCGGGCCGGTGGTCACGGCCGACCGCGTGGTGGTGGGTGACGGTCGCGCCCAGGTCGTGGAGGATCTGCATGGCCGCAGACTTGATCCGGTCCCACATCGCGACCTCCTCACCGCGCCGCCCCGGTGCGATGACGGTGAAGTACGGCGCGGGGCCATCGGGATAGACATGGGTGAAGCGGCAGTTGATCGTGCCCGCCGAACCGGTCACATCCCTCACTACATCCGACAGTCGGCTGCGTACCGACTCATAGAGCTTCGGCACACGGTCCCACGTGCAGGCGGTCTCGAACGTCTCGGTGATCAGGCTCATCCGGGCGAGTGCATCGCGCAGATAGGGCATTCTCAGGAACGCGGAGCGCCAGGTGTCCGCGGCGGCGTCCGCCGATTCAGGCGCCGTCGATGCGAGTGTGCCGCCGTGGTCGCGGGCCAGGCCGATGAGTTCTGTGAGGCGCATGCCGACGGGGGTGTGGGCCGATTCCACACCCAGGATGAGTGCGCTTCGGCTGTCCTGCGCCACTCCTGCCAGGGCCGCCTCGCCCGGGTCCAGGAGTCTGCAATTGGTCGGGTGCAGTCCGGACTGCGCGACGGCACGTATCGCCTCGAAGGCTGCGTGGACGTCGTCGAACAGCACCGTGGCCGAGGCCTTGTGGCTCGGCCGGTCCTGCAGCCGCATCCAGGCCTCGGTGATCACACCGAGTGTCCCCTCGGAGCCCAGGAACAGCCGATCGGGAGAGGGGCCCGCACCCGAACCGGGCAGCCGTAGCGACTCGTTGACCCCGACGGGCGTCACGACGCGCAGTGACTCCACAAGGTCGTCGATGTGGGTGTACAGCGTGGCGTAGTGGCCGCCGGCACGCGTGGCGAGCCAGCCGCCCAGGGTGGAGAACTCGAAACTCTGCGGGAAATGGCGCAACGTCAGCCCATGTGGCCGCAGTTGAGCCTCCAGACCGGGGCCGAGGGCGCCGGCCTGGATCCGCGCGGCGCGGCTGACCCGGTCGATCTCCAGTACCTGATCGAGGGCCGAGAGGTCCAGGGACACCACTCCCCGATGCCGGTCCGCGCGGTACTCGACCCCTCCGACGACCGAGCTGCCCGCGCCGTAGGGCACGACGGCCACGTCTGCGCCCGCCGCCCAGTCGAGGACGTCGATCACCTCCAGTTCGCTCCGTGGCCGTGCGACCTGGTCGGGCGCCGGGGCGAGGTCGCCGCTCAGAGCGCGGATCACATCGCGGTACGCCTTGCCGTAGGTGTGCGAGGCCCGGTCCCTGGGCGTGGACGACATCAAGGCGGCAAGTGCGCGCGGGGCTTCGACGCGGACCGTCGGCAGCGCGAGGGCGGCGACGTCGGGCACAGGCAGCGGGGTTTGTGCCGCACCCGGGACCAGGGAGCCGAGAGCGATGCACTCGGCGTCGGGCAGGGCTTGATCCGTGGCGCCCCAGCCCCACCAGGACCGGTTCCGGGAGGACTCGAGGGGACGCACGGTCGGTGTGCTGCTGTCGGCCACGAGTCGCCCTTCCAGTTGTTTACCCGTTGGTAAGTTACTGGACCGTATGGCACGCGACGCAACGGCGGCAAGAGGCTCTGCCGCGCACCCTGCTCACAGCGGTTCCGTGCGCCATCGCGGCCCGGCACCGCGCCGACCGTGCGGTCTCCGTTCCTTCAGGCGCCCGCACCGCCGTCCACCGGCACGATCGCGCCGGTCACCATCGAGGCCCGGTCGCTGAGCAGCCACGCGGCGGCCTCTGCCACCTCACGGGGCTCGGCCATGCGGCCGAGCGGAATGGCCGCGTTGATGCGCTCGACGACCCCCGGGGACGCCGCCTCCCACCGGTCGATCATCTCCGTCGCGGTTCCACCGGGGGTGATGCCGTTCACGCGGACCCCTTGACGCCCCCACGTCACGGCGGCCGTCTCGGTGATGCTGTTCAGCGCGCGCTTCATCGCGCCGTAGGCGGGGAGCTCCGGGTTCGCGCGGCGGCTGCCGATGCTCGAGGTGTTGACGATCGCCCCACCACCGCCCCGGCGCATGAGCTCGGCTTCGAGCGTCATGGCGGTCCAGTGCCCCCGGAAGTTCACCGCGAACTGTTCCTCGATGTCATCGTCGCTCGTCGTGTCGAGCGGGCCGGGCTGCTGGATCGCCGCGCCGTTGTTGAACGCGCCGTCGAGCCGTCCGTGCAGCTCCTCCACGCGGTCGACCGCCGCGCGGATGCTCTCACGGTCGGCGAGGTCCACTGTCACGGCATCCGCGACGCCGCCGTCGGCGCGGATCTCGGTGACGATCTGCTGAATGGCTTCGGTGCCGCGGGCGGCGAGCACCACCGCGGCACCCTCGTGTGCGAAGAGTCGGGCCGCGGCGGCCCCGATGCCGCGGCTGGCGCCGGTGATGAACACGACCTTGCCGGTGAGCAGGCCACTGGGTGCGATGTCGATGTTGTACGTCATGGCGAAAGTGTCAGGTCGGACTCCGGGCCGGATGCAGGCACAGGCTGTACCAGGATCCGTCACCGCGCGGCATGCAGACTTGGAGTATGGACAAGCACGAGTTCGGGGCGTTCCTCCGCAGCCGTCGCGAGCGGCTCCTCCCGGAGGACGTGGGCCTCCCCTCGGGCTCGCGACGCCGGACACCGGGCCTACGCCGCGAGGAGGTGGCGGTCCTCGCGCACATCTCCACCGAGTACTACGTCCGACTCGAACAGGGCAGGGCGCCTCGACCCTCGGGCGAGGTTCTCGCCGGTATCGGAGGAGCGCTGCGGCTCACGGACGCCGAGCTCGATCACCTGCACGTGCTCGCGGGCACCGCGCCCACCCGTACCGGACTGCATCGGCGCGATGTCCGCCCGAGCATCCTCGCGCTCCTCGAGAGGCTGCCGCAGACGGCCGCCTTCGTGACGTCCGCCGTGTTCGAGGTGCTCGCGTGGAACGACCTCGCGGCGGCGCTCATGGAGAACTTTGCCGAGCTCGCCCCCGAGGACCGCAATCTCGCGCGCCGGGCGTTTCTCGGGCCCGTCCGCGCCGGCGCCACGCTGTACGGGGTCTCCGACACCGCGGAGTTCCGGCACCACGCCGTCATGGGGCTGCGGTCCACCCTCGCCCGGTATCCGACCGACCCCGCGGTGACGGGACTCATCGAGGAACTCCGCGACGGCAGCCCCGAATTCGCCCGGCTCTGGGAGCGGCACGACGTGCAGGCTGCGCCGATGCTCACGAAGACCTTCCGACACCCGGTCGTGGGAGAGGTCACCGTCGACTGCGACTCGCTCGCGCTCACGGACAGCGACCAGCACCTCGTGCTCTACAGCGCGCCGCAGGGATCCCCCGATGCCGAGGCGCTGGCCCTTCTGAACGTACTCGGGCCCCAGCGCATCGACGTGAGCGGATCGCTCTGACGGAACCGGATACGAAGGACTGCGGTGCCCTGATCGCGCCGGCCGCGGCTGTGGTCATGTCGCGGTGTGGACGCTGCGCCGGACCTAACTTGCGGAACCTTTCTCAGCAACAACATGTGCCTTGGTGTCACTCCGTTGCGCCACCGCGGCAGCAAGCGCGAGCAGCGCCTCCACCTGGGCTGTCGCGATGAGCTGATCGGCACTGAGTCGCCCCCTCGCCCACTTCTCACCCGCGGCCAGTAGCTCTTGAGCCTTGTGAGCATGTGCAGCGTAGTCCGCCACGAGACCCCCCTCTCTTTGAGGTTCCCACGGTAGCGACCGCTCCAAGGCGACGGGGCTGCAACCGCCTTGTCGACCACGCACAGACCGCGGTCCCCTCCGCTGCCCCACTGGTGCGACATCGGCTCCGATACCGCCCGTTCGTCGTGGTCCCGCACGCTGCAGACCGGAGGTCATCCCACTCTGCTCCGGCCACGCCGGACGCCTGACCACGGTTGGATTCCGGGGCCGAACTTGACCCTCGACCTTGTACAGGGGTCAGAGTTCCGGGTGTGGAGAGCGAGATGCGCAGCATTGGTGAGATGGCCAGGGACAGCGGACTGGGCGTAAGCGCCCTGCGGTTCTACGACCGTACCGGTGTGCTGGTCCCGGCCCGGGTCGACCCGGTGAGCGGCTACCGCTGGTACGGTTCCGCGCAGCTCGAGGAGGCGCGCCTGTTGGCCCGGTTGCGCCGGGCCGGGATGCCTCTGGCGGACGTACGGCTCGTCCTGGCCGGCTGGTCCGGCACGGACGGAGACCTGGTGCGTGAACTGCTTCAGGCACACCTGCGCCGTCTCGAAGCGGATCTGTCGGATGCCCGAGTTGAGTTCTCCACGCTCCAGGGACTTCTCGCACGCAGGGAGAACACCATGACTCCAAGTCGCATCACGATCCGACTGACCACCTCGGCTCGTGCTCTGGCAGCCGCACTGGACGCGGTACGCTTCGCGGCAGGCACCGACCCGGAGCTGCCGATGCTGGGTGGCGTCCTGTTCGACTTCGAGGGCGAGACGCTTCACGTCGTGGCCACGGACCGGTATCGGATGGCTGTCGCACGAGCCGAGACGACCGGGCACGGCGGACCCCCTGCACAGGTCATCGTGCCCGCCCCACTGGTCGATGCGATGCGGGCGCTGCTGAACCGCGAAGGACCTGTCCGACTCGACGTGGACGGCAACAGAGTGACACTGGAGACCGGAGACGGTCAGGCGTCCGGCCGGTGTCTCGACCACGCCTTCCCGGATTACCGACGTCTCGTCCATCTGCCGACCGGAAGCCGCGCCCTCGTCGACGCAACCACCTTCCGAACGGCACTCGAGAATGGACCGGTCCGCACGAGCGAGGCCCGCGAACAGGGCGCTGCGTCACATGACCTCAGCGTGCTCAAGGTGGCACACGACGGCTCCGTGGTCATCTGCGACGACGGCGACGACGACCAGAACCACATTGCCGTCAACCGTGAGTTCCTGCTGGACGCGCTTGCCGCCGCAGGAGGCGATCAAGTGATCCTCGAGTTCGGCGTCCCCACGGCGCCCATCGCGATCCGTCTGCCCGGCGACGAGGCGACGTTCTCGATACTGATGCCGGTGCGCCTGGACCACTGATACGGACCGTCGTCGACGAGGACGTTCCGCCCCACGCGGCCGTCTGCACGCGGCCGCGTGGACGTACCGCCGCCCGACCTACCCTTCCCGCCACCGCTCGGTCAGTTCCGCCATGTCCTGGCGGGCGAGGAGAGCCGCGACGTCGACACCCTGCTCCGTCAGGACGTCGTCGATGTAATCACAGAGGTCCTCGCGCTCGATGGTGCAGTACGTCCCATGCTCCTCGTCGATGACGTTCAGCTGCTCGACGACGCGCTCTACGGCGGCGAGTACGGGCTCGTCTGACGCACCGCCGACACTACGCGCGTCTTCCTCGAACGAAGCCAGCGCTGCCTCGGTGGCCCGCAGCATCGCCGGGGCGTAGAGCTCCTCGGACGCGGGGTTTCGCGCAACTTCGTCGCGCCAGGCAATGGACGGTCTGATGGCCATGCGCGGACGCTACAGTCCGTCGCCGACATCGCAGCGCACACCTCGCAGGCACGTACGTCATCCTCGACTGCCCGAAACTCTCCCGCCGCGCCGGGTCAGTGGACCGCGTTGGAACGGTCGCTCGCAGAGGCAAACCTGCGCTGCCGACGACGGAACATCCTCCCCCGGCCATCGGTCCGGTCCGGCGCTGCGGCCTTCCGAACCGGCAGAGCACCGCTGCCTGGTGCGATCGCGAAGAAATTGCTGCTGCCAGAGCTTCCAAAGTGATGGTCAACGGGCGACGTCGCGGAGGATGATGGTCGCCATGACGGATGCTGGCTCGACCATCGACCCCACCAGGCCCAGCATCGCGCGCGTTTACGATTATCTGCTCGGCGGCAAGGACAACTACGCCGTGGACCGCCAGGTGGGCGACGTATTCAAACGGGACCTGCCCGGCTCGGTGGCAATCGCCTTCGCCAACCGTTCCGCCCTGACCCGCGCGGTTCGCGAGATCGCGACCACGACCCAGGTGCGGCAGTTCATCGACCTGGGCAGTGGACTGCCGACCGCTGACAACGTCCACCAGGTCGCACAACGTCATGCCCCTGAGTCCAGGGTCGTGTACGTCGACACCGATCCTCAAGTACTCGTCCACGGCAGGGCGTTGTTGGAAGCGAACGACCGGACCAGGGTGGTCGCGGCTGATGTGCGCAACCCCGGGGACATCCGTTCACACCCGGACACCCGCGAACTGATCGATTTCGACGCCCCCGTCGCCGTCATGTTCAGCGCCATCCTCCACCACGTCAACGACGAGGAGGATCCCGCCGGGATCGTCCGCTACTGGGCCGAGCGCGTGCCCTCGGGGAGCTACTTCTTCGTCAGCCACTTCCGTTCCGGCAACAACCCGGAGACGGCGGAGGCCGAGCAGGTCCTCCAGAAGACCTTCGGCCGCGGCCGGTGGCGTACCGACGGGGAAATCGAATCCCTGCTGGACGGGCTGGAGATCCTCGACCCCGGAATCGTCCCCGCTCCATTGTGGCGCCCTGATGCGACCGACAACGCCTGGGCCGGAAGCGGCGATCGGGAACTCACCGTCTGGGAGCGCCTCATCGCCGCCGGACTGGCCCGGAAGGTGTGACGAATCCCGAGACGGCGGAACGACGTTGATGAGGGTGGGAAAGTCGCGGTAGAACCCGCCTGTGTACGTCTCTCTTCGTGTCATCCGTTGCTGTCGGAGTCAGGCGACTTCTCGGCGGACTGCTGCTTCGCCCTCTCCCCCGCGCACAGCATCTTATGCGTGGGTATCACCAGCTCACCGAGGAGCGGTTCGATACCCCGCACCCGGACGGCAAAGACATCGATGACCACGGGCGCGTAAGGGCTTGCAACGTTGACCAGGCGCCAGCGGAAGTGCGGTGGAACATCCTTGGCCGGCAGCTCGGCCAAGGATAGATTCACCCATCGGTCGTAGACGGTCGGATAGACACGAAACCGGGAGCCGCACCGCACGCAGTTCGGCGGCTCCACGAAGATCACATCATCCGGATCCGGCCGCGGTGGTGCTGTGGCGCCCTCGTCCATCGCCATCCGGTTCGCGAGTCGATTCCAACAGCCGTCGCAGAGTTCGGCTATGAGATCGATACGCCCACGGCTGCGGACCGTCCGGCCGGGCTCTCGACAATGCCGGCATGACGGCAGGTCCCGATCACTTGTCGTCTCCATGTTTTTGAGTGTGAACGAGTCGGACGAAATCGCAGTAGGTCGCAAACCAGCCGTGTTCAGACATCCATCCCCCTTCGGGAGAGTTCGCCGTAATGGGCCTCGGTGAGATCGCATTCAGGCGTTCTCAAGGCGGCTGCGGCACGGAGACGACTCGGCAGGGTGAGAGAGCGTAAAGAAGACCGAGCCGGGAGCAAGGGAACTGCGCAGGGGTGAGCGGCGCATCACCCGCGAGAAGGGCGTGTCACAGGCCAGTGCCCTTTACGCAGCGACCCATGCCGCCTTCATTCGAAGTTCGGCAGATGTTTTCCTGTCGGACAACTCCGAACCCTTCCGCTCTGGAGGGTCAACCCTAACCTTTCTCCTACCTTTGATCCTCCGCGAGACATTGAGGTCCTCTGTTCCATGAACAGCCGCTCCCTGCTTCGCAGTTCAGCCTCCCGGCGCCTCTTCCGCCCCGTTGCCGAGCTTCTCGACAAGCGCATCGAGCGGCAGGTCCGCTCCGCGGTCGCCCGGTCGCAGTCGGAGAACGAAGAGCTGAAGCGCGACATTCAAGTGTTGCGGCAGCATCAGTACACCTTCGATCTACTGGTCGGCCCCGGGGCCCGAGGCATCTCCCGGATCGTCGTGCCCGGCGCCATGGGCCGTCTGCAGGACGAGGTCGCCACGCTGGGCGGCGGTGACCGCAAGGCGGCCGAGCGCAACCTCGCCGCCGCCTTCCGTCTGCTGGTCGCGCTGGAGTCGCTGGGCGTCGGCAGGATCGCGGGCGGCACCATGAACATCTGCGGCAAGCTGGGCTCGATACCGCTGCTGGACCCGCCGAACGACGAGATCCTGGAGATCGGCACGCTCTACGGCATGTTCTCCGCCGGGCTCATCCGGATGCTGGAGCGCGACGGCCGCAGCCCGCGTCTGACCATCGTCGACCCCTTCGCCGGCGTGCAGCTCCAGCCCGGCACCGAGCACCGAGCCGACCCCACGGGTACGCCGGTCGACGAGCACGCCGTCCGGACGAACCTGGCGCTCGCCGGCACCGCCGGCGTCAACGCCCGGATCCAGCAGGGCTTCTCGGAGGACCCTGACACCCGCGCGGCAGTCTCCGACCGCCGTTACGGCGTGATCATCGTCGACGGCGACCACTCGGCCGAGGGAGTCGCCAAGGACCTGGAGTGGGCCGAGGAGATCGCGGCGCCTGGTGGGATCGTCGTCCTCGACGACTACCGCGACCCGAACTGGCCGGGCATCAAGGAAGCGCTCGACAAGCACCTTGCGGGCGACACGCGTTTCACGTACCTCGGCAAGGCCGCACGGTCGGCGTTCCTTCGGGCGTCCTGAAGGGGCTCCAAAAAGCCGAGGGTGTCCGGGCGCGACGGCAACCGAACGTCGTACCCGGACACCCCGCCGGGCCCCGCACGTGTCGTTGACCAGGTGGGCAAGCTGCCGACTGCGCCGTGCACCCGGCGCCGAACACCACGGGGAAACGGCAATCCCCGGCCCTGCTTTCCGATACACCGCGCGCGGGCCGGCCGCACGGCAACGTGGGCCAGGTCTTCTCCGTCCGACGGCTCTCGTGGGCCTGCGATAAGTTGCCCGCCATGACTGAACTCGGACCCGTCGCCTGGCCACCTGCCCCGATAAGGACCGAACGGCTCGTGCTCCGCGAGTCCGAGGGCCGGGACCGTGCGGCGTTCGTCGAGCTCTTCGCATCGCCAGAGGTGCGCACATACCTCGGTGGCCCCATGCCGCGTGATGAGCTCGAACGCGCCGTGCCTGAGGTGCCCGGGCGGCGCCCTGGCCTTTTCGTGGTCGACCTCGACGGATCGATGATCGGTACGATCACGCTCGATCGGCGCGCCGCGGAACGGCGGGGTCATCTCCGTCCGGATGCCGAAGAGGCCGAACTCGGCTACATGTTCCTGTCGGAGGCGTGGGGATGCGGGTACGCCGCCGAGGCGTGCGCAGCGGCACTCGACTGGTTCGCCGACACACTCCCCGGCGAACCGGTGGTGCTCTGCACTCAGACCGCCAACAAGCGCTCGATGCGCCTCGCGGCCAGGCTGGGGTTCACCGAGGTGGAACGGTTCCAGGAGTTCGACGCAGAGCAGTGGTTCGGTGTGTGGTCCTCAGCCGCGCCGTCCGGTGACGACGGCCGTCGCCCCTGAACGTCAAGGAGCGTTGTCGGGCTCGCGAGATCGACCGCCGCGGAGCCAAGATGTCCGTGTGACGGAAGCGAAGTGGATCTGCCGGCCTTGCCGCGCGGGCTCTGACCGGCCCGGACATCGCCGAGGACGTCGAACTCGCGGGAAGTGCCTCGTTCGTCATGCCGACCGTGGCTGATGCAGGTCATGGCGCCTGATGTGGTCCTGATCGCCGACGCCGGAGGGATCATGGCCGCCATCCGGGTTCCGATCCACGGCGCAGTACCGGTGGCAATTTTCCTCGCGCACGCGAACCAGGTGGCCGCGTTCGAGGCGGCGAGCGCGTGGCTCAACGACACTCTCGCGTCCGGGTCGACATCGACGGTGAACCGACTGCGCAGAGTCTCGCGGTGGAGAAGGTGAGGATCACACATCACTTCGTGTTGAGAAATCCGCGGAAGCCGGCACGAAGACCCGGCGCCGTGGGTGTTCCGGGCGGTCGGAACCGCCCGGAACACCCATGATCGCCCTCGAAGACGCCCCGATGGACGTCGGTGTGCATACCTGCTCGGGCACCCGCGCCCAACTCACGACCGGTGGGCGCCACTTCACCCCGCGCGGCGGGCGAACTCCCATGGGTCGTGCGCGCAGAAGACGTCGACCTGGTCGCTGTGGTCGCGAACAAGTTCACGCAGCCGGGCCTGGGTTCCGAGCCTCAGGTCGCGGTGCACCTGCGAGCGTGACTGGACGATGTCGAGAAGCGGGTGCGATTCCTTCGGTTCACCGATTTCACGATGGTAGTAGTAGGCGTCACCGCAGTGGAGAAGCCATCGGTCACCGTTGTGCACGGCCACCCCGGTGTGGCCTGCGGTGTGACCACCCAGGGGGATCAGCTTGATCTCCTGCGGCAGCCCTGTCGGTTGCACCGCGGTGAAGCCGTACCACCGCTCATCGGATTCGTGCTGGTAGGTGACCCACTTGGGTCCATGGGCCCAGTGGGCCGGGCGGTAGCGGTAGCTGGGCGCCTCGGCGGACGCCGCGTCGAGTTCGGCTGCCATGACGTGGACCTGGGCGTCGGGGAAGTCGGGAAGACCGCCGCTGTGGTCCACGTCCAGGTGGGTCACGATGATGTGCCGCACGTCCGAGGGTGCGTGTCCGAGTCGGGTGATCTGCCGGACGGCCGTCTCCTCCTCGGCGAGGACGGGTTGGGTCAGCTCCACCCAATCGGTCCCCAGCGTGCCGTCCGGATCCCGGATGTCACCGAGGCCCAGGCCCGTCTCGACCAGGACCAGGCCGTCGGTGTCGGTCTCCACGAGCAGGCAGTGGTTCACGGCGGGTGCGGGTTGCGGGCCGTCGTAGGTGGCCTCGACGGTCCGAACCGATCCGCAGTTCAAGTGACGGATTTCCATGGCGAGTAGGCTGCGACTTGAACCGCGATTCAAGTCAAGGGGGGCCGTGATGGACGAGCCGTTGCTGGACATCTCCGAGGTGGCCCGTCGGTCCGGGCTGGCGCCCTCGGCGCTGCGGTTCTATGAGCGGAAGGGCCTGATCGCCGCGGCGGGACGCAACGGCCTTCGCCGTACGTATCACCCTGAAGTGCTGCAGCAGTTGGGGCTGATCACGTGTGCGCGCGGCGCCGGCTTCTCGGTCGCCGAGATCGGCCGTTTCCTGGTGGCGCGGCCGTCGGACGGGGACCTGCGTGACCGTATGGCGGCCAAGGCCCGCGATCTCGACCAGCGGATCGTCCGGCTCACACGGTTGCGCGACAGCCTCCGGCACGCGGCCGTCTGCGATCACGAGCCGATCGTGGACTGTCCGGACTTCAAGCGAGCCGTCGGCACTGTGTCCGCACCGGCCACCGAGTCGGCCCAGTCCTGGTCTTGGACACCGCCGGGGAGACGGAGGCCTAGATGATCAATTCCAAGGGGTCAGTGATCGTACGAGGTGAGCGAGCGGAGGGTGGCTTGTCCGGTGCGGTCGTTGTGCCAGATCACGGTAGTCAGCGCGGGGATGCGCTGCATGACGCGGGCGATGACGCCGCGGGGTGTGCGCCCTCGGTGCTGTTCAAGGTCGAGTTGTCCTTTGAAGGTCTCGTTGATCGACTCGATGACTTGTCCCAACGGTTTGATCAGGGATCCGCCGGGCCGTTGCCGTTCGCCCTTGCGGGTCGGTCGTAGCAACTGGATGCCCTGCTGGGTAAGTTCGCGTTCGAAGTCGCGGCCGAAGTAGTTCTTGTCGCCGATCAGTGCCTGGCCGGAGCGGGCGGCGACCAAGTGCGGTTCGGTCGCAAGCAGGTCCAGCAGGGTCTCGCGTTCGTCGGCCTTGGCCCCGGTCAGAGCGAAGACGACGGGCAGACCTTGGAGAGTGCATATCAGGTGCAGGCGCAGGCCCCGGAAGAAGCTGCTGTGGCTGGCGCAGTATCCGTACTGGGCCCATCCGGCCAGGTCGGAGCGTTTCTCGGTCTCCCGTGAGTGGCCGCATTCCACGGGCGTGGAGTCCACGATCCATTGATCACCCAGTGGTGAGGAAGTCTGTGAACGACAGCGAGAGGGCGCCGTACAGCGCCGGAGCCTGGGCCGTTGGTTGGGTCACCTTCCTGGGATCCGGCTATGCGGCCTCCGTGCTGCTGAGCAATGCCTGGCATGACTGCGACATCGGTATCAACGCCTCAGCCAATCTCGGGGACCTCGTCATGGCATCGACCTCTATGGCCATGGCCTCCACGTTGCTGTGGGGGCTCATGCGCAAGGTCACCGGCCGTCGCCAGTTGCTGCTTCCCCTACTCATGACCGTTGCCGCAGCCGCCGCCCTACTGTGGCCCTTAATGGCGATCTGGCACGCGCCTGACGGTTATCCGGTCAGCTTCTGTGTGCCCGACAACGTGCCACCGTGGTGGCCGGACTGGCTTCCAGTGTGAGGCAGGAGGCCATTGCCTGGCCCGCAACGGCGTCTGCGTCGGCGATGGTGCACAACGACCGCACAGAAGAAGCCACCCTCTGCCCGCTCACGCCATACGATCACTGACCCCTTGGAATTGATCATCTAGGTGACGCGTCCGGCCGACTAGTCGCGGACGAGGGCGTGGGCAGTCCACCGCGCACCCGCCGCCGGGTCGCGAGCGTTCCCGAGGACCGGGCTCGGTCAGGTGGAGGGCGCTTCCGCGTCGTGCGTCGGCCGGCCGGGTACCGGGCCGGCCTGCGCGATGAGGAGAGCCACGTCGTCGTGGTCGTCCGGATGCCGGAGCGCCTGCAGAAGCCAGTCGCAGGTCTCCCCCATCGGCCGGCGAGGGCCGTCGAGAGTGTGGACCAGGGTGTCCAGACGCTCGTCGATGGGGTCGTGCCGGGTCTCGACGAGTCCGTCGGTGTAGAGGACGAGCCGGTCGCCGGGGTTGAGTGCGAACGTCGTGGTGTCGAACGGGACTCCGCCGACACCGAGGGGCGCCCCGGTGGGCAGGTCGAGCAGTTCGGGATGGCGGCGGTCGCGGATGAGAACGGGCGGCATGTGTCCGGCGTTGGCGATGCGGCATTCACGACGGTGCGGGTCGTAGACCGCGTAGATGCATGTGGCGTACTGCTCGAGGCCGCGTGTGGTCTTGTCGAGGTGTCGGAGGACCTCGTCCGGGGTCATGTCGAGGTCGGCCAGTGTGCCGGTCGCGGTCCGCAGGCGGCCCATGTTCGCGGCGGCGTCGATTCCGTTGCCCATGACGTCGCCGATGACCAGGGCGGTCTTGTCGTCGGCCAGGGGTATGACGTCGTACCAGTCGCCGCCGACCTCGGCGGACGCTCCGGCGGGCTGGTAGTGGGAGACGACCTCCAGTCCGACGAGCTGTGGCGGATGCCCCGGAAGCAGGCTGCGCTGGAGGGTTTCGGCGGCGTTGCGGACGTTCTGGTGCCAGCGTGCGTTGTCGATGGATACGGCGGCACGGGCGGCGATCTCACCGGCGAGGATGGCGTCGTCCTCGTCGAACGGGAGGGGATTGCGGGCGCGCAGGAGTTCGAGTGCGCCGAGGACCTCGCTGCCGGCGATCAAGGGCACCGCCAGGTAGGAATGCAGTCCGGCACGGGCCAGGGCGGCGGCGCCGTCGGGGCTGCGGGCGATGCGCTGGAGATCGGCTTCCTCGACGCAGGGCACGAGAACGGCCTGTCTGGTGTGGACGCACCGGGTGATCAGGCGGTCCTCGCCGTACGTGGTCTGGTCACCCGGCTTCACACCGACGGTGACGTCGGTGGGATAGGCGGTTGCCACCGCCAGTGTGCGAAACAGCTCCGAACCCTCGTCCTGTGTTCCGTTGCTGCGGCGGAACGCCAGAACGGCATCGAGGACGTCCACTGCCGCCAGGTCGGCGAGATCGGGGACGGCGACCTCCGCCAGTTCCTGAGCGGTCTTCTCCACTTCCAGTCGCGTACCGACGCGGGCGGAGGCGTCGGCGATCAGAGACAGACGGCGCTGAGCACGCTCGGCCTTGATCGTGGCCCAGTGGCGCTCGCTGACGTCGACGATGGAGGTCGCCACGCCGATGATGCGTCCGCCGGATCCCTCGAGCCGGTGGAACGACACCGACCACGCGTGATCGTTGTCGGGGTCGGCCGGGGTGCGTCCGACGACGTACTGATCGATCACCGGGGTGCCCGTGTGGAGCACCCGGCGCATCACAAGCTCGATCGCCTCGGCGTCGAAGGACGGCAGCAGATCGCGGGTGCGGTGACCGATGTGGTCGGCGGCCGGCATCCCGTTGATGCGCTCCAGGGCCGGGTTGACCAGGACATAGCGCAGTTCGGTGTCCATCAGGGCGATGCCGATGGGGGCCTGCGACACCAGGCGCTCGGACAGGGCCAGGTCGGTCTCGACCTGCTGCAACGTGGTGTGATCGGCGGCGATGCCCAAGGCGTAGATCGCGCCGTTGTCGTCGAGGAGCCGCACATTGCGGAACTCCACCAGGCGGGTGGTGCCGTCCTTGCGCCGGATGGGAAACGCACCGGCCCAGCTCGCTCCGGTCTCCATCACCTCGGAGAACAGTTTGATCACGAGTTCGATGTGTTCCTCGTGAACCATTATCTGGGCCGCGTACTGCCCCAGAGCCTCTTCTGCGGTGTAACCGAACACCTCTTCGGCCTGTGGGCTCCACAGCACGCACCGCCCTCGATCGTCCAGGACGACCGCGGCGACGCTGAGCAGATCGAGAAGCCCTCCCGGCGGCGACGGAACCGCCGAACGGTCCCGCTCTTCGTCCTGGCGCCGCTCCTCTGCGCCCATCCGCGAATGCTCCCTCCTGCCGGAGCCCGGGGGCCTTACCTGCTGAGAGTTTCTTCCATGTTGCCCCCCGAATGCTGCGATGACGATCCAGGCTTGCGCCTTTCGTACCCCGGACACCCTGCCCCACCTGGGGTCCCGCTCCGGTCTCCGGTGCCCCGCTCCGGCGCGCGGCAGCCGATCGAATCGAGTTCCCTGCCGGCCTCGTCCTCCGGTCGGCCGGCCGTCTTCAGCCCTCCACCGCGACCCGGACGCCGGCGCCGATCGCCTGCACGATCGGATGAGGGACGACCCCGGCAGCGTCGCGAGCAGGGTGGATGGTCCACTTTCTCACTTCCGCGGACGCGTCGTACAGCCCATTGCGTGCCACTCCTGCAACAGGCTTCCCCGAGTCGAGCCCGGACGGACGCTTGACGCCTACAGAAATTTCGCCGCCACACCGCCGCACGGAGCGTCTGCGTCGCCTCGTCGTCGGGCCGGAGTCGAAGGCACCCTGTACAGCGCGGTGTCGTGCTCGGGCCCGGGCGCCGAGCAGCGTCGAGCCCCGTCGCCATGCATGCGCGCGGCGGCGGGGCCCTGCCGCAGACACCCGTCTGTTGATCAATGAACCGTTCAGGAGGGCCCGAGGTCGTCCACCCTCTCGCCTTCCGCCTGGGACGGCTCGGTCCTTGGCACATCCGGGTGCAGGGCCGCACGCTCGGCCGGTTCGTCACGCTCGCCCTCGGCCTGGGACGGGGTGTGGGAGTACAGCCAGGCGTCTTCGTTCGAGGCACCGGTCTTCATGGTGGGCCTCCCTAGCTCGTTCACCTCCCATCCTCCTCCCTGGGGCACGGCAGGGCGATAGCAGCCGCCCGCCGATGCGTCCGGGCAGCCGCCGAGCAGGCGGGGTGGTGCCGAGCGGTAGCGGCCTCACCCCGCGCGACAGCCGCGCGGGGGCCCTGCGCTCGCCGCGCCGGGCGTCAGAGCGCGATCGACTTGTGCTCGACGTACTGGGTCAGGCCGACGGCACCGAACTCACGACCCACGCCGCTGGCCTTGTAGCCGCCGAACGGGGTGTCGAAGCCGATCGCCGCACCGTTGACGACGAACGTTCCCGTGCGGATGCGGCGGGCGACCGCCAGGCCGCGAGCGGTGTCGCGGGTCCACACACCACCGCCCAGCCCGTAGGGGGAGTCGTTGGCGATCCGTACGGCGTCGTCCTCGTCCTCGTAGGGGATGACCACGAGCACCGGTCCGAAGATCTCCTCCTGGGCGATGCGCATGGAGTTGTCGACGTCCGCGAAGACGGTCGGCCTGACGTAGTTGCCCTGCTCGAAGCCTTCCGGGGCACCGAGGCCGCCGACGACCGGACGGGCGCCCTCGTCCAGACCGGACTGGATGTAGTTCTGCACTCGTTCCTTCTGTACGGCGGTGACGAGCGGGCCGACGAAGTTGTCCGGGTCCGCGGGGTCACCGACGGTGACCTTCTCCGCGGCGGCCGCGATCGCGGAGACGAACTCTTCGTGGCGACTGCGCGGCACCAGCAGTCGTGTGTGGGCCACGCACGACTGCCCGTTGTTGACAAACGCCATGAACGGGGTGGCCTGGGCGACGGTCTCGAGGTCGGCGTCCTCCAGGACGATCGACGCGGACTTTCCGCCCCAGTTCCAGACTGACCCGCTTGAGCTGTTCACCGGCGAGCGACGCGATACGTCGTCCGGCCCGGGTGGAGCCGGTGAAAGCGATCTTGTCGACATCGGGGTGGATGACCAGATACTCGCTGGTCTCCCGATCCGCGGGCAGGATGCTGACGACCCCCTCGGGGAAACCGGCCTCGGAGAACAGCTCCCCCAGCATCAACCCGTCCAGTGGCGTCTCGGTCGCCACCTTCAGGACGACGGTGCAACCCGCCAGCAGCGCCGGGATCATCTTCGCCAGCGCGGACTGGTGGGGTGCGTTCCAGGGGATCACGGCGGCGACCACACCGACGGGCTCGCGCCGCAGCATGGTCTTGGCGCCGGTCGGTCCCACCGTCTCCTCTTCCCAGCCGAACCGATCGGCGGCCCGCAGATACGCGGCCGTCTGCTCGGCGACTGCGGTCTGCAGGGACTGGGTGAACCAGGCCGGCGTCCCGTTCTCCGCGGTGATCAGTGCGGCGATCTCGCCGGCGCGGGCGGCGTGCAGTTCGTCGAAGCGGGCCACCAGCGCGCGGCGCTCCTCGGGCCGCGTGGTCGGCCAGGGGCCCTTGTCGAAGGCCTTGCGGGCGGCGGCGACCGCCGCGTCGACGTCGGCGGGAGCCGCCTGGGCGGCATGGCCGACCAATGAGTTGTCGTGCGGGGAGCGGATCTCGATCCGCTCGTCGAGTGTGGGGGCGGCCCAGCGACCGCCTATGTACAACTGCTCGTAATTGATCATGACGCCTTCTGTTGAAACGCGGCCACCAGGTGCGGGCCGGTGGTGCGGATGAAAGAGGGGAAGCGGTGGGGCGACCGGTAGGTTCCGCAGGACCGCCCCGCATGTAAGTAGTTACCTACTTACGACGGTAGAACGGCCTGCGCGACTTTGCAAGTGGGTACCTACTTACTTAGAGTGCACCCATGGCACGCAACGCAGACGAGACCCGGCGCAAGATCCTGGAGGCAGCAACCGACGAGTTCGCCCAGTACGGCATCGCCGGCGCCCGGGTCGACCGCATCACCAAGGCCGCCGGGGTCAACAACGCCCTGCTCTACCGGTACTTCGGCAGCAAGGTCGACCTCTTCGACACCGTGTACAGCCGTCTGGTCACCGAGATCGTCAGCGCCGTCCCCCTGGACCCGACCGACCTTCCCGGCTACGCCGGGCGTCTGTACGACTACTACGAGGCACACCCCGACGTCGTGCGGCTGGCTGCCTGGCGGCAACTCGAGCGTCCCGAGCACGCGCTGCCTCAGGTCGTCCACGACGCCCAGAGGGAGAAGGTCGAACTGATCGCCCAGGCGCAGAAGGACGGCCTGGTGACCACGGCACTGCCCGCCGAGGAACTGCGCGACCTGATGATTCTGCTGTCCCTGAGCAACACCCCGCTCATCCCCGCCGTGGGCTCGGACATCGACCGTGAACGCCGCCGAGCCACCATCGTCGCCACGGCCAGCGCGATCCTGCGGGCCTGACTCTCGACTCCCTCTGCATCGGAGCCTCTTGTGAACGTCGTCGTATTCGGTGCGTCCGGCATGGTCGGACACGGCGTGCTGCGTGCCTGCCTGCTGGACCCCTCGGTCACTCGTGTCCTGGTGGTGGTCCGCAGTCCGCTCGGCATCACCCACCCCAAACTGCAGGAGATCGTCCATCACGACTTCACCGACCTGTCCGCCCTCACGGAGCAACTGACCGGGCTGGACGCCTGCTTCTACTGCCTGGGCATCTCCTCCGCCGGCCGCAGCGAAGCCGCCTACACCCGCATCACCCACGACTTCACCCTCGCCGCGGCCCTAGCCCTGTCCGCGAACAACCCCGGACTGACCTTCACCTACGTCTCCGGCGAAGGCACCGACAGCAGCGAGAGCGGCCGCACCATGTGGGCCCGCGTCAAGGGACGCACCGAGAACGCGCTGCTCGCCCTGCCGATGAACGCCTACATGTTCCGTCCGGGGTACATCCAGCCCATGCACGGAGCCGTCTCCAGGACACGCGCCTACCGCCTCGGTTACGCCCTCACGTCCTGGCTCTACCCGCTTCTGCGCCGTGTCGCCCCGGGACACACCACGACCACCGATCATCTCGGCCGCGCCATGCTCGCTCTCACCCGTCCGGGAACCACCGACAGTCGGATCCTCTACAGCCGGGACATCAACAGACTCGGCGCATGAGAAGTACGCCTACCCCTTGACGCGCCCGGGCAACGCCCCAAATATGACAGGTGATTCACTTCCCACTTCCGCTCCCGGGGGCGTGCATGTCCCACCTGTCCGACCTCTCGGGCCAGTTGCGGCACCAGGGCGACTCCGGCCGCACCGCGGTGCGTTGCGGCGACGAGTCGGTCAGCTACCGTGAGCTGGACGCCCACGCCGACGCCTGGGCGGCGTGGTTGCGAGAGCGGACCCGGCCGGGTGACCGGGTTGCCACGCTGTGCCGGTCGTCGATCGAGCAGATCGCCCTGCTGTACGGCTGCGCCCGTGCCGGCCGGGTGCTCATGCCGCTGTCGTACCGGCTGCGCCCACCGGAGTTGGCCGCGCTGGTCGCCGATGCGACGCCGGCACTGCTGTTGCACGACGCAGGGCATGGCGACCTCGCGGCCGACACCTTGCGCCGGTGCGCACATCGGCCGGTCCTGTCGCCGCTGGTTCAGCCCCGTGGTGCCGCAGAGGGATCCGGAGACGTCGATCCGGAAGGGACTGTCCTCCTGATCCACACCTCCGGGTCGAGCGGCAGGCCGCGGGGCGTGCCGCTGAGCCACCGCATGTGCGTCGCAACCGGCGAAGCGCTCGACGGTGTGGCCGCGCTCGGGCCGGACGACGTGGTGGTGCAGCTGCTGCCGCAGCACCACACGGGTGGCTGGACCGTGCTGCCGCTGCTCGCGCTGGCGCGGGGCGCCACATTGATCGTCGAGCCGGAGTTCGACGCGGACCGGGCGCTGCACCGACTCGCCGATGCCACCGTGACGATGGCGGTGCCCACGATGTACCGCATGATGGCCGACAGCGCCTCCTTCGGCACGGCCGATCTGTCGTCGCTCCGGCTCGCCGTGTGCGGTGGTGCGGCGCTGCCGGGGCAGCTCGCACGTATCTGGTGGGAGCGCGGTGTGCCGCTGTGCCAGGGCTACGGGCTGACCGAGGCGGGGCCGAACGTACTGTGCGTACCCCCCGGGTCCGTGGAGGCGTCGGCGGGGTGGACGGGTGTGCCTTACCAGGGCGTCGAGGTCGCGCTCGCGGGTGTGGCCGCCGGGCCCGGCACGGGAGAGCTTCTGGTACGGGGCCCGGCCGTGTTCGGCGGCTACTGGGGAGGACCCCCGCATCATGGCTGGCTGCACACCGGCGACCTGGCCGAGCGCGACGAACGCGGCTGGTACCGCATCGTGGGCAGACTGGACGACGGTTACGTCTCCGGCGGGGAGAACGTGACGGCCGCCGAGGTGGAACGTGTCCTGTGCACGCACCCGGCGGTGGTCGACGCCACGGTCGTGGGCATACCGGACAAGCGATGGGGCGAGGTCGGTGTCGCGTTCGTGGTGGCACGGTCCACGGTCGACGAGGAGGGCCTGCGGGCCTGGTGCAGGGAGCGCCTGGCCGGTTTCAAGGTGCCGGCGCGGGTGTCCGTCGTGGAGAGCCTGCCCACCACCGGCCTCGGCAAGGTGCGCCGGGATGTGCTGCGCGAGATGGCAAGGGAGGCACGATGAGCACCACGGCCGACCGCAGCCGCCGGCTCGGCGCGAAGGGCAACCGTACGCGCCAGCGCATCCTCGACGCGGCCGAGGCGGTGTTCGTGGAACTGGGATACCACGACGCGTCGATCGTGAAGATCACGGAGGCGGCCGGGGTCGCGCAGGGAACGTTCTACATCTACTTCCCCGGCAAGCGGGAGCTGTTCGAGGAACTGGTCGACGACCTCAACCGCCGGGTACGACAGGCGATGACCACGGCGTCCGAGTCGGGCGGCTCGCGGCTCGCCGCCGAACGAGCCGGGTTCGCCGCCTACTTCGCGTTCGTCGCCGAGCATCCCGGGCTCTACCGGATCATGCGGCAGGCCGAGTTCGTGGCACCTCACCAGCTTCGTCAGCACTACGACCGGATCGTCTCCGGGTACACCAAGCGGTTGCGCGCCGCGATGGACTCGGGTGAGATCCCGCCCGGCGAACCGGAATTGATGGCCTGGGCACTGATGGGTCTCGGCGAGATGGTCGGCATGCGATGGGTGCTCTGGCACGACAACGAGCCGGTCCCCGAGAAGGTACTGGCCGACACGGCCTCGGTCGTGGCACGGATCCTCGGAGTGCAGGAGTGAGGGCGCCGGAGGGGACCGCACGCGACCTCTCACTGCCTGACGGGCATGACCCGAATTCAGCGTGCGGCACCGATCGGGTTCGGGTGCCGTCCGAGGTCCCGCGCCCTGCGGCCCATCATCGAAGATCGTGGAGTTGAAGATGCGAACCGATCCCAGCAGTTGGAGCTTCGCCGACCGGCCCGAGTTCTCCCCCGCAGTTCTGCGCCCGCGCCGTCCGGACGCCGCACACATCAGCGGCACCACCGACCTGAGCGGCGACGGGAGTGCCCGATGACCGCGTACCGGCGGATGTCCGTGCCACTGACGGACGGTGAGCTGACCGTCGGGGTGTGGGGCAGTGGCAGCCGGGCCGTGCTGGCCGTCCATGGCATCACCTCTTCGCACCAGGCCTGGCGACTCGTGGCCGAGCGACTGCCCGAGGACACCCTGCTCATCGCGCCGGACCTCCGGGGACGGGGTGACAGCGCCGCGTTGCCCGGCCCGTACGGGATGGCACGGCACGCCGACGACTGTGCGGCCGTTCTGGACGCCCTCGGATGTGCCGACGCGGTGGTCGCCGGGCACTCGATGGGGGGCTTCGTCGCTCTGGTGCTCGCCGACCGCCATCCGCAACGGGTGCAGCGGCTGATTCTCGTGGACGGCGGCCCGCCGCTGCCGCTGCCGCCGGGCGAGACGCCCGAGGAGCAGCTCGCCGCCGTCATCGGTCCCGCCGCCGCACGGCTGACCATGCGCTTCCACGACCGCGAGGCCTACCGCGACCACTGGCACGCGCACCCGGCGTTCGCCGACTGGTCTCCGGCCGTGGAGGCCTACGTGGACTACGACCTGACGGGCGAGCCGGGCGAACTGCGCAGCAAGGCCTCGGCCGACGCGGTCAGGGACGACTCGGTCGACCTGTACACCGGTGGCGCCGCTGCCGGAGCATGGGCCCGGCTGCGGCACGAAGTGCAGTTTCTGCGCGCCGAGTTCGGGATGCTGGGTGCCCTGCCGGGCCTCTACCAGGACCCGGCACCCATCGCAGCCCGGATGCCGGTGCGCACCGTCGACGGCAGCAACCACTACACGATCCTGCTCGGTACGCACGGCGCCGCCTCGGTCGCCGAAACCCTGTAACCAGAAAGGCATCTGCATGCGTATGCGTCGCTTATGGATGGTCATGGTCGCGGCGGTGCTCGGCGCGCTGATGGCGCCGGCCCCCGCCCACGCGGCCGTACCCTCCTACCTCTCCCTGGAGGCCACCTACTCCAGTGTCGCCAACGGCTGGTCCACCGTGGAGCGGTACCTGGACACCACGCCGGGCTTCACTCAGGAGAGCTACCCGCCGGACGGTCGCGGTGACCAGGACGGACAGCGTCTGACGTACTTCGACAACGTCAAACGACCGTTCTCCGGGAGGTTCCTGCTCTACCACGCACCCGGCTGGAACTCGAACCCGAAGGCCACACCCGTCCTGCTGGTGCACGGCGCCAATGACAACCCGGACCGGGCGTGGGCCGATCCCGGCGAGTCCGGCGGTTTCGGCTGCGGTGCCCTGAGCTGCCCGAGCACCGGAATGGTGCAGTACCTCTCACACGCCGGGTACCGGGTGTTCGCCATCGGGTTCGCGCACAAGGAGGGCGACAACCTGATGCAGGCCCAGGAGGTCGGCGACGCGGTCGCGATCATCAAGGCCAAACTGGGCGTGTCCAGCGTCGATCTTGTCGGCTGGAGCAAGGGCGAGATGTCCGCGCGGATGTACGTGTCGTCGGTCAAGCCCAGCTGGGGCCGTGCCTACGCCGGTGACGTACGCAAGCTCATCACGCTCGGCGGCCCCAACGCAGGCTACGACTACCCCTTCGCACACGGCTGGGCGCACGACCTCTCGATCTGGCCGGAGTGCGGCGGCAGTGTCAACTCCCCCGCGCCGCACACGTACATGACGTGCTACGGCGTCTACGCCCACCATCCGGAGTTCTCGTTCGTGCCGAGCGGAGGGTACGACTGCTATCCGGGGCAGCGGCAGATGCTGGCACGTTTCGACGGCACCTACGGCATCGACCAGACCCAACAGGACTGGTACACCACGTACTACGGCGGCCAGGGCTTCTACACCTCCGGTCCCGGCATCCAGGCCGCGATCAACGCCGGTTCGCTGATCTCACGGATCCAGCAGGCGGGAGTTCCGGCATCGGTGCAGACGTATCTGCTGGCGGGGGGATCCCCCACGGTCGTCGGTATCTACAACGAGAACCGCGGCCCCAGCGACGGAGTGGTGTTCCAAAGCAGCGCGCTGTCCAGGACAGGCATCGGCACGGTGGCCGGCACCGCACTGGTGGCCGGCGCCAACCATCTCGAACTCGGCTGGTACCCCGCCGTCGAGTCACAGGTCGCAAGCTGGCTCGGCTGAGAGAGGAACCAGAATGACCACCTTGCTGCCCGGCGTGAGCGCACGCCGGATCACCACCAAGAGACTGACCGTCAATGTGCTGGAGGTGGACGGACGAACCGGCACACCGGTCGTGTTCGTCCACGGCAATGTGTCCTCGAGTCTGTTCTGGCAGACGACGATGCTCGCCCTGCCGGACGGCTTCCGCCCGCTGGCGGTGGATCTGCGCGGCTTCGGTGCCACCGACCCCGAACCGGTGGACGCCACCCGTGGACTGTCCGACTACGCGGACGACCTCGCCGCACTGGTGTCCGCCATGGACATCGCCCCCGCTCACCTGGTCGGCTGGAGCATGGGTGGTGGTGTGCTGCTGCAGTACCTGCTGGACGAGCCGACGGCGATCGCCTCACTGACCCTGGTGAACCCCGTCTCGCCGTTCGGTTTCGGCGGCACCCGCGGCATCGAGGGCGCACTGAGCCATCCGAGCGGCGCGGGCTCCGGCGCGGGCGGTGCCAACCCGGACTTCACACAGCGGCTGGCCGCCGGCGACACCGGGGAGGAGTCCCCTCTGTCCCCGCGCCAGGTCCTGCTCGCGCACTACGTCAAACCGCCCTTCGTACCGGAGCATCTGGACACGCTGGTCGCCTCCATGTTGTCCACACGCACCGGGGACGACCACTATCCGGGCACCGTCGCCACCACGGAGGCATGGCCCGGCATCGCCCCCGGAGACCGTGGCGTGCTGAACACCATGGCGCCGGTCCACTTCCGGATCCCCGATCTGTCCTCGGTCGACCCCAAGCCGCCCGTGCTCTGGCTTCGCGGCGCCGACGACGTCATCGTCTCGGACACCTCCCTGTACGACCTTGCCTATCTGGGGTCGATCGGTGCGGTGCCCGGCTGGCCGGGTGCGGAGGTGTTCCCGCCGCAGCCGATGGTGTCGCAGACGCGCGCGGTCCTCGACACCTACGGCAACTACCGTGAAGTGGTGATCCCCGACTCCGGCCACGGACCGCATCTGGACCGGCCCGACGCCTTCCGCGTCGCACTCGTCGAGCATCTCGACTCGGCCGGCTGACGCACCCGTACCGCGTTCAGGAGTGCGGCCGCCGCACACCCGGCTCAAAGGCCACCATCGGCAATGTGGTGCGACACAACGGAACAGGCACTGCCCCGGTCCCTCACCGGACCGGGGCACGGGGTTTGGGCGACCTCGCCTGCCGCACCGCCGCGGACAGCTGTGGTGAGATGAGATGTGATCACTCGTGACACCCCACACCGGTCACGGGCCTCCCGGCCGGGGTATGTGGCCGCGGCGGGCGTCTTCGCGGTGGGCATGATGGGCACCACCCTGCCGACACCGCTTTACGGCTTGTACCGCGATGAGCTCGGCTTCTCCGAACTGATCGTGACCGTGGTGTTCGCCGTCTACGCGCTGGGCGTGATCAGCGCACTGCTGATCGCCGGCAACTTCTCCGACGTGGTGGGACGACGTCCCGTCCTCTTCCTCGCGATCGGCCTGTCAGCGCTCAGCGCGGTGTGCTTCCTGTCCGAGGCCGGTCTGCCACTGCTGTACGTCGGCCGGGTGCTGTCCGGTTTCTCCGCGGGCCTGTTCAGCGGCACCGGCACCGCCGCCGTCCTCGAACTCGCTCCCGGGGAACGACGGGCCCGCGCCGGATTCGCGGCGACGGCCGCCAACATGGGCGGCCTCGGCCTCGGCCCCCTGGTCGCCGGCCTCCTCGCCGAGTACACCCCCTGGCCGCTCACGCTGCCCTTCGCCGTCCACCTGGCGCTACTGGCGGTGGCGTTCGCGATGACCCGCCTGCTCCCGGAGACGGTGCACCACAGCGGCCCCCGGCCCCCGCTGCGGCTACAGGGCTTGAAGATCCCGCCCGAGGTGCGTGGCGTGTTCGCGCCGTGTGCTCTCACGGCCTTCGCCGGCTTCGCGGTGCTCGGCCTGTTCACGGCGGTCGCCCCCGACTTCCTCGCCAAGACACTCGGCGAGCACAATCTGGCGGTGGTCGGGGCCGTCGTCTTCTCGCTGTTCTGCGCCTCCACGAGCGGACAACTGCTCATGACACGCGTGGGCACCCGTAACGCACTTCCGTTGGGATGCCTCATCCTCGTCGTAGGCCTTTTCCTGGTGGGAGCCTCCCTCCTGGCGCAGTCATTGCCGGTGCTCGTCGTGGGGGCCGTGATCGCGGGCGTGGGACAGGGCATGGCGTTCCGGGCGGGCCTGACCGCGGTGAGTTCCGCGGCCCCGGACATGCATCGCGGTGCCACCATCTCCGCGTTCTTCGTCGTCGCCTATGTGGGGATCTCGCTTCCCGTGGTCGGAGTCGGCGCGCTGACCAGGGCGTTGGGAGTGGCGGACGCCGGCCTGGTGCTCGCGGGGTGCGTGATCCTGCTCGTCGCCGCGGTGGGCGCCCACTTGTGGCGGCGGCCGCCCGCGGTCGTGTGAGCGTGACGACGTCCTGGCACCGGGTGCGACCCTTCTGGCTGCGTGCCGCAGCTCGCCACCCACGCTCCCCGATGCCCAGCCCTCGGCTCATAGCCCGCGACGGCTGCCGTGAATCCGGTCGGGACTCCGGCTACTTGCGGTTGTACAGCCGCATCGTCACGGGACCGAAGACGAGCAGGAACAGCCCCGCCCAGCCCAGCGACCAGGCGACTTCGCCGGCCGGCCAGTCGCCCGCCATCAGCCCGCGCACTGCGGCCGCCAGATGGGTGATCGGGCTGTTGTTGACGAAGGCCTGCAGCCAGCCCGGCATGGTCCTGGGGTCGACGAAGACGTTGGACAGGAAGGTGAGCGGGAAGATCACCATCATGCTCACGCTCATCACCGACTTCTCGGTGCGCAGCATCAGCCCGAACATGGTCCAGATCCAGGAGAACGCGAAGGAGAAGACGAGCAGCAGCGCGATCCCGGCGAGCACGCCCCCGATGCCGCCGTCGGGTCGGTAGCCGAGGGCCAGACCGACGGTGAGCATGACGGCGGACGCGATCGTGTAGCGCAGGGCGTCGCCGAGCAGATAGCCGACCATCGCCGACGGCCGCCAGATCGGCAGTGAGCGGAATCGGTCGAAGACACCCTTCTCGATGTCGATGTTCACGGAGACTCCCGTGTACATCGTGATCATCACGACCGACATCACCAGGATGCCCGGCAGTACGAACTGGATGTACTCGCTGGGCGACCCTGCCAGCGCACCGCCGAAGAGGTAGGTGAACATCAGCAGGTTCATGATGGGGAACGCGGTGACGTCGAAGAGTTGTTCGGGCACGTGCTTGATCTTGAGGATCGCGCGCCATCCGAACGTCAGCGACGTCGACAGGGAACTGGGCCGCGGGGGCCGCTCCTTGGTGACCAGGAGGGCGGCCAGCGACTCCGTCCTGACCGGGGCGAGTTCCTTGCCGTCTTCGGTGCTCGTGACCGTGGTCATGCCGCCACCTCGTCCTTTGTGTCGTGCCCGGTCAGGGCGAGGAACACCTCGTCCAGGCTGGGCTGCCCCAGGGAGAAGTTGTCGACGGTGATCCCTGCCCTGGACAGTTCCGCCAGGGCCTGGGCGGCTCGGTCGGCCGCGCCGTCGCCGGGCTCCGCGGCCAGGCGGGCGGTCAGCGCCACCGGATCGGGCTCCAGTTGCACCTCGGCCGCCAGCACCGTCCGCAGCACCTGGTGCGCCTCGGCCCGCTGGTCCGGGTCCCGCAGCCGCAGATGTACGGACCCGGCTCCCACGGACGCCTTCAGTTCGCCCTTGGTGCCCTCGGCGATGACCCTGCCCTTGTCGATGACGGCGATCCGCGACGCCAACTGATCTGCCTCGTCCAGGTACTGAGTGGTGAGCAGCACGGTCGTGCCCTGGGCGACGACCGCGCGCACGATGTCCCAGACCTGGTTGCGGCTCCGTGGGTCGAGACCCGTCGTCGGCTCGTCCAGGAAGAGAAGATCGGGCGTGCTCAGGATGGACGCGGCGATGTCGATGCGGCGTCGCATGCCGCCCGAGTAGTGCTTGACCTGTTTCGCGGCCGCGTCCATGAGCCCGAAGGTCTCCAGCAGCTGCCCCGCACGGTTTTGTGCGGCCTTCTTGCCGTGCCCGAGAAGGCGGCCGAGCAGGACCAGGTTCTCGGTGCCGGTGAGGTCCTCGTCCACCGATGCGTACTGCCCGGTGAGGCTCACCCGGCCGCGTACCTCGTCGGCCTCGCGCACGACGTCATGGCCGAAGACGTGGGCTTCACCGCCGTCCGGCCTGAGGAGAGTGGCGAGCATCTTGACCGTGGTGGTCTTGCCCGCCCCGTTGGGGCCGAGGACTCCGTAGACCGTGCCGGCGGGGACCGCGAGGTCCACTCCGTCCACGGCTCTCGTCTCACCGAACGTCTTCACCAGGCCTGCGGTCTCCACCGCCAGGCCGGATGCCTGCGTCTTCATGCTTGGGTCCTTCCGCGTGCTTGGGCTACGCATGGGGAGACCTTTACCTTCGCCCAAACTCATCGCCGTCGCACAGGTTTTTTCGACGGCACGGCCGAACGGGTGACGACGGGCGCTTGTCGCACCGGAGCGAAACGATGCGCACACACGCCCCGCGGCGCTTCCTGGATGCCGGCGAAGGCCACGTCGGCGGGCTCTCGGAATCCAGGGCGCGGCCACCGCCTCACCCGATCGGCCCGTCCGGCGAACCCGTCCTGCGCGCGACCGATCGCCGTACGTGCCTCTACGGCCGCCGGGAATGGGCCATGGGCCGGCCGCGGCGACCGCCTCGTCGGACGACTGACGGGTATGGAGCCGCGGCGGAGCGGGCAACCATAAAACATGACAAACCTGGGCCTTCCAGACGCCGTGCGCGCATGCCTGTTCGACCTGGACGGGGTGTTGACCAAGACCGCAGTGGTGCACGCCGCCGCCTGGCAGGAGACCTTCGACGACTTCCTCCGGCGCCGGGAAGGCCCGGGATTCCGGCCGTTCGATCCGGTCGCCGACTACGACGAATACGTCGACGGGCGGCCACGCGCCGACGGGGTCCGGTCCTTCCTCGCCTCGCGGGGCATCGAACTCCCCGAGGGGGCGGAGGACGACCCTCCGGAACGGGACACCGTGCACGGTCTGGGCGCCCGCAAAAACGGCCTGCTGCTGGAGAAGATCCATACACAGGGCGTCGAGGCCTACCCGGGCTCCGTCCGCTACGTGGAGGCGGTCCGCGCGGCCGGTCTCGCCACGGCCGTCGTCTCCTCCAGCGCCAACTGCCGCGACATCCTCGTGTCGGTGGGCATCGAGGACCGGTTCGACGTCCGGATCGACGGAGTGGTCGCCGCGGAGCGCAGCCTCCCCGGCAAGCCGCATCCGGACACCTTTCTGGCCGCCGCCACCGATCTCGGCGTCGAACCGGCCGCCGCGGCCGTCTTCGAGGACGCCCTGGCCGGCATGGACGCCGGACGGGCGGGCCACTTCGCCTACGTCGTGGGCGTCGACCGAGTGGGCCAGGCGGACGCCCTACGCCGACACGGCGCCGACACCGTGGTCGACGACCTGGCCGAACTGCTCGAGGAGCGCCCGTGATCAGCCATCCGGCCTACAGCGTCGAGCCCTGGTGCGTCCGTGAGACCGGCCTGCACTGGGACGTCCTGGCCCAGAGCGAATCCGTGTTCGCCCTGTCCAACGGCCACATCGGCTGGCGGGGCAACCTCGAGGAGGGTGAGCCGCACGGACTGCCCGGCTGCTACCTCAACGGCGTCCACGAGGTGCATCCACTCCCCTACGCCGAAGCCGGATACGGCTACCCCGAGTCCGGTCAGACGGTCATCAACGTCACCAACGGCAAGCTGGTCCGGCTCCTGGTCGACGACGAACAGTTCGACCTGCGCTACGGCCGACTGCTCTCACACGAACGCATGCTCGACCTGCGAGCCGGGGTCCTGCACCGGGTGTGCGAGTGGGCCTCGCCCGCAGGCAAGAGGATCCGCCTGCGCTCCTCCCGCCTGGTCTCCTTCACCCATCGTGCCGTCGCGGCCATCGCCTACGAGGTGGAGCCACTGGACGAGGAGGTCCGCCTCGTCGTCCAGTCGGAACTCGTGGCGAACGAGCCCTTGCCGCACCCGGAGGGCGATCCGCGGGTCGCGGCAGCCCTCCAATGCCCTCTCCGGGGCGAGGAGCACTACAACAACGGTGCTCGCCTGCGCCTGATCCACCAGACCGAGCGCAGCGGTCTGCGCGTCGCCGCGGCAGCCGACCACAACGTCCTGGGCCCGGAGCCCATCGAGTCGGCCGGCGAAAGCTCCGCCGACGTCGCTCGGTTCACCATCATCACCGACCTCAAGCCCGGGGAGACGCTCCGGCTGGAAAAGATGGTCTCCTACGGCTGGTCCCAGATCCGCTCGGTGCCCTCGCTGCGGGACCAGGTGGAAGCCGCGCTCGCCGGCGCCCGCAGCGTCGGCTGGCAGGGCCTGCTCGACCAGCAGCGCGCCTTTCTCGACGAATTCTGGGAGCACGCCGATGTCGAGGTCGACGGCGACCCGCAGATCCAGCAGGCCGTCCGATTCGCACTCTTCCACGTCCTGCAGGCGGCCGCCCGGGCCGAGCAGCGGGCGATCCCGGCCAAGGGCCTGACCGGTTCGGGATACGACGGGCACTCCTTCTGGGACACGGAGACCTTCGTCCTCCCCGTGCTCACCTTCACACACCCCCGCAGCGTCACGGCGGCGCTGCAGTGGCGCCAGGACACCCTGCCCACGGCCCGTGCCCGGGCCCGCCAGCTGGGCCTGCCGGGCGCCGCCTTCCCCTGGCGCACCATCGACGGGGCGGAGTGCTCCGGCTACTGGCTGGCCGGAGCCGCCGCCGTCCATATCAACGCCGACATCGCCCATGCCGTACTGCGCTATGTCTCGGTCTCCGGCGACCGGGACTTCGAGCGCGAGACAGGCGTGGAACTGCTGGTGGAGACGGCCAGATTGTGGACGGGCCTCGGCTACCACGACTCCCAGGGGCACTTCCACATCGACGGCGTCACCGGCCCGGACGAGTACAGCGCCCTGTCGGACGACAACACGTTCACCAACCTCATGGCGCAGGCCAACCTGCAGGCCGCCGCCGACTCCGCCGAACGTCACGCCGTGAAGGCCGACGAACTCGGGGTGGGCACGGAGGAGATCGCCGCCTGGCGCGAAGCGGCCAAGGCCATGGCCGTGCCCCACAACAGCGCACTGGGCATCCACGAGCAGTCGGCGGGCTTCACCCGCCACGAGGCGTGGGACTTCTCCCGCACCCGCCCCGAGGACTACCCGCTCATGCTGCACTATCCGTACAGCGAGTTGTACCGCAAGCAAGTGATCAAACAAGCGGACCTCGTACTGGCGATGTACCTGCGCGGCGACGCCTTCGACGACGCCCACAAAGCGCGGAACTTCGCCTACTACGAGCCGCTGACCGTGCGGGACTCCTCGCTGTCCGCGTGCGTCCAGGCAGTCATCGCCGCCGAGGTGGGCCATCTGCGCCTGGCCTACGACTACCTGTGCGAGGCGGCACTGATGGATCTGGACGACCTGGAGAAGAACACCCGCGACGGATTGCACATCGCCTCACTGGCGGGTTCGTGGATCGCGCTGGTCTCCGGGTTCGGTGGCATGCGCCACCACTACGAGTCCCTGTACTTCGCGCCCCGGCTGCCCGAGGCGCTCGACCGGCTCGCCTTCTCCGTCAACGTCCGCGGCCGGTGCCTGCGTGTCGAGATCACGAAGTCCGAGACCACGTACACCCTCGTGGGCGGGGAATCCCTTCGGATCGTTCACCACGGAGAGTCGGTGGACCTCACCCCCGACGCCCCGCAGGTCCGGCCGATCAAGGCGACGGCCCCCTTGCCGGAACCCTCACAGCCCCCTGGTCGCCGCCCCGAGCGCGCCGAGTGAGCGGGTAACGCGGAAGGGCGCGTGGTATTCACGCGCCCGGTACGGCCTTTCCGGTGACGGTGGGTGCGGTGCCTCGGCCTCGCAGACCGCGCAGGATCTTCGCCTCGGTGCTGAGATAGCCGGTGCCGTAGTCGAAGCGCTCGGCGTCGGCGAAGGTCAGGTAGAGCCACTTGAAGTTCTCGGCGAAGACGTACGCAGGGCAGTAGTCGCCCTTCGGCATGGGCCGCCTCGTCACGTCCGTCACGACGGTGTAGCCGCCCGGCACCCGCTGGAACGTCTTCTGGCTCTGGAAGTAGCGCCAGGCGGCGGCCCGGTAGACGGGGTCCCCGGTCCGCCAGTACAGGTCGAACGCACTGTTGGCGTACTCCGGGCGCAACGCGTTGCCGGGCGTCAGCACGCTCAGGCGGCGGTAGTCGATCTCCTCGGGGAGCACGAGGTACTTCTCCTGGACCGCCGTCCAGGACCGGTGGTAGTCGGCGGCCAGCGCCTCGTCGCCGCCGACCGACAGGACGCAGGCGGCCAGGCAGGACTGGCGCCGCCCCAGCAGGGCTCCGGTGCGGAAGTCGACCTGCTTGAACCAGAGCAGACCACCCGTCCTCTCCGCGAGGTGCTTCCTGAGGGAGGCGTCGAAGATGCGGAACCAGTTCAGGCAGTCGGTGTCACCGAACATCGCCCAGCCACCCCAGAGGTACTCGTAGAACGAGTCCGCCGGCGGGTTGGGACCGATGTCCGCGCGATCGAGCCAGCGGCCGGTCTCCACGTCCATGGTGGTACCGACCAGATCGAGGGAGGAGCGGCGCTCCACGACGGCGGCGAGTGCGCGCTTGGCCGCGCGGAAGTAGCGGGGGTCGCCGGTGACCTGCGACAGGACGCCGAACTCCAGAATGTTGGTGCCGATCTCCGCGAGCGGCACCTTGGAGCCCGACACGGCGCCGGTCCGCAGATTGACCCGCCGGTAGGGCATGCCGGTGGGTGACTTGGTGAAGGCGGGCAGCAGCCGGTCCGCCAGGTCCACGCACAGCGCCAGCAGCTGTCGGTCATCGGTGGCGAGGTAGCCGGCGAGCAGCCCTCCCACCAGGCGGATGATCGCTTCAAAGACGTGGAAGTCGGTGTCCAGGTCGAAGTCCAGCCGGGCCCGGATCCACTGAACGCAGCGGTCGACCTCGTCGTCCAGGCCCATCACGTAGTGCGTGTCGAGGGCTTCGACGATGGACAGGCCCACGGGATGACGGCCTGAGAAGAATTCACGGTAGCCGCCCGAGACGGGCAGCACCTCGTCATGCCCCCAGGCGTACTTGCGATAGCCGTTCCAGGCGTGCAGGAACTCGGCCCGGATCTCCTGCGCCTTCTCCGGGTCCGCGGGCCCGATCCGGGAGGCGGGCGGCGTGCCCGGCCGCGCGCCCGAGACCTGTGCGGAGACATTGCCGGCACGCAACGGCGAGCCCAGTGCGGCGACGGCGGCGGTCCCTCCGACGGCCGACACGGCGCGCAGCACACCACGACGTACGACGCCGTTGACACGAGGCAGGCCGGGGTGCGTCATGGTGCGAAGCCTTCCAGACCGTAGTGGATCAGACGGAACGGCCCATTATGTTGGCCCGCGCGCATCGAGCCGCAGCAGCCACGCCGCTGATCAGCCGCGCAGAAGCACGTGCGGTCACGCATGGCGGCACCCCCGCCCCGCGACCCGGCGGGCCAGGACCCGCTCGTCATGAAGGAACAGGGCCAGCCCCATGACCAGCAGCACGGACATCACCCAGACGGCGTGGGTGCCGAGGACCGCGGTGAGCCAGGCGCCACCCACCGCTCCCAGGAGGAACCCACAGATCACAGCAGCGAACCGACGCGCCCGGTGCGCCGCCGCGCTGTCCCGCTCCATGACGGCCAGGAAGGCGCTCTGCATCACGGTCCGCAGGTTCCCCGTGGTCATCGTGGTGTTGTACGCCGTGTCGACCAGTGTGCGAAAGCTCGTGACCTGCACCGATGCGACAAACGCGATCAGCACGGTCACCAGGGTGTCCGGTGCGCGGCCCGGGATGAACCCGACGCCGATCAGCACGAGGATCTCCAGGGCGAGGGCGCTTCGGGCGGGCCGGCGTACCACCGCCACCACGCGCGGCCGCCGCAGGGACTCGGCGACGACAACGCCCACAAGGAAGGCGAGAACCGGAGGCACGTGCTGCAGGGCCTGCCACCACTGCCGCTTTGCGGCTTCGACGCCCAGCAGAACGATGTTGCCGGTCTGGGCGTTGGCGAACACTCCGTCCCGGCTGACGAACGTGTACGCGTCCAGCGATCCGCCCACCACGGCCAGCAGTACTCCGAGTCGCACGCTGAAGGAGGTGGGCAGAGCCTGCTCCATCGACCCCGGCTCCGGCTCCTCGGCCGTCGTCGGCGTGCGCGGCGGTGTCGGGTCGGGCATCTTCGCGTTCCTCACTGGCACGGGTGGATCCCTCAGCGACCCCTGCGGGGTCTTCCATGATCCTTCCGATGCCAGGTCCGGGCAATTCGCCGCCGCTCGACACCCCACCGCGATGTTCCGAGCATGCCGTCCACGCCGGTGCGGGGTGCGAGGGGCAGCCCTGAGCCGCGGAGGCCTCAGATGTCCGAGTCGATTCCGGTGATCACCGCCGGGCCGAGGGGTGCGCTGCTCTCGTCCAGCCCTGCGGCGCGCAGGGCGGAGTCGGCGAGGTGCCGGGCGTTCTCTTCCGCATGAGGGCCGCTCTCCGCCTCGACGGTCAGACGAATGGTGAAGGTGTTGTCCTCATTGACGCTCAGCACGTCCAGATCCTCTTCGTTCCCCAGCTGGGTCCGTCGTGGATCGGCCGGACGCAGTGCTCGTGCCAGCTCGGCTCGCCGCCCGGCCGCGAGCGAGTCGGTGAAGGTGCCGGGCACGGAGATCACGTACGTGGTCATGTCGCTCCTTGGTCGAGGTGTCACCTCGGGTACCCCGGATCCCGGCCCGGGGCACCCCTCCCCGGCGCGCGGTGGTCCGGTCTGTGGGGCGCCGCGGTGCCGCGAACGCCCCACAGGCTGCGCGGAGGTCAGGAGAGACGGATGATCGCGCCGCGACCGGCCGATCAGCTGTGGGAGACCGTCAGACCGTAGAAACCGACCCGGGCCCCCTTGGTGGTGCTGTCCGAGGAGGACTGGTTGTAGGAACCGGCCTTGAAGTACTGCTTGTACGGCTTGAAGGACGAAGGGATGGCGTAGTGGGTCGTGCTGCCGTTGACCGTCAGGTCGATGGTGTTCCCGCCGGAGACGCCGATGGTGTAGGTCCAGGTCTTGCCGATGGACACATGTCCCACCGTGTGCAGGGTCTGACCACCGGACGGGGAGTTCTCGGTGCCCAGCACGATGTCGCCGTTGGAGTGGTAGTAGAGCTCGAGCAGCGGTTTGGTGGACGAGCCCCCGGTGCCCAGGTGGATCTGCCCCACGCACACGTTGGACGTCACGGAGACCACGCGCAGGGTGGCGCTCATCCGGTGCGTGCCGCTGAGCGACCAGTTCGCGGCACTGCCGTCGCGGTTCATCTCCCGTAGTTCGGAGCGGGCGTAGTTGGAGTTGGGCGTGGTGACGCCCTTCTCGGGCGCCCAGAAGGTCATCGCGCCGTCGCGGGTGTCGGTGTAGAAGTAGTCGTCCTGGTAGCCGTTGGCTCCCTGGAGCCTGGACGAGGGGATCGTGGTCGGGGAGCCGGGGGAACCGACCGGCTCCTGGAGCTGCCATATCGACAGGTCGAAGTTCCCGCCGGGCGCCACCTTCGGGTTGGCGGCGTTGGCGCTGCCGGTGCCGAAGACGGCCAGCGTGCCGACGAGACCCGCGACGACGGTCGTCGCGAGGAACTGGGAACGGGTCATGTGGGGGGCCTTCCGAGGAGGGGAGAGCGCGGCGGGCTCACTGCGCCGTCAGCTGGAAGCTCTGCGCGCCGGATCCGTCACAGGTTCGCTGGGTGAGCTGGATGCTGTTGCCCGCCGTGGAGGCGGCGCTGAGGCACTTGCCGCTGTGGCGGGCGACGAAGTGGTAGCGCCCGCCCGCCTCCTGGACCGGCTGCCACTGCTGGTTCTGACCGCCGCCGTAGGACCACAGCTGCAGTGGGGCGTTGTCCGCCTGGGAGCGGTCGGTGACGTCGACGACCTGCTGGGGGTTGCCCCGGGCGGCGATACGGACGTATCCGCCGTCGGTGGCCTGGAACTGGAACTGCTGCGCCCCGGTGTTGTTGCACAGGTACTGCTGGACGGCGGTGCCGTTCGCGGTGGCCGCGGCACGCGTGTCGACGCAGGTGCCGTTCCCGGTGTTCCGCACCGTGTACCAGGCGGTCCCCGAGATCGGATCGGACGGCGGCTGGGTGTCGCCCGCTCCGCCGAGCCACTTGAGCCCGTCGAGCACGAACCGGTTCTGTGTGGCACTGGCGAAGGTGGACGACAGGGTGGTGTTGGTGTCGTAGTTCATCGCGTTGTGGCCGAAGTTGGCGTACAGCATCCGGTACTTGGTGTTCGTCCACAGGATCGGGTAGTAGCCGCTGTACCAGGTCTGGTTGGGGTCGGTGCCGAGCGGGAAGCCGCTCGGGTCGACGGAGGCCAGGATCTTGATGTCCGGGTTCTGGCGCAGGTCGTTGGACCAGCTGTACCACTCGCTGACCGAAGAGGTGAAGCTGGACGGCAGGTTCACGGTCGACGGGTGGGTGCGGTCCTCGACGCGCAGGACGGCAGTCGTCGGTCCCCAGGTGTTGGACTTGAAGTTTCCGCTGCCGAGGAACTGGTTGTGGTACCAGGACCAGCTCGAGGCGTCGGTGGTGAAGGCCGAGACGTGGAAGCCCATCCACGCCCCGCCGTTGCGCATGTACTGCTCGAAGCCGGCTCGTTGTGACGCGGTCTGCGGCAGGTCGTCGAGGAAGAGCACCACCTGGTAACCGTTGACCCCGCCGTTGGCGAGGAGATTCCAGTCGTTGCTGGCGGTGTAGGTGAATCCGTTCGCTGCCGCCTGTCGGGGGAACCAGTCGTTCGCCTCGTGCACGAAACTGATGTGTGCGGCGTCCCATGTGCCGTTGTAGAGGGCCAGAACCTTGAACGGGGAAGCTTGTGTCGTCGCCTGCGCGGGCGGAACGGACAGACCGAGCAGTGCTGCCAGCAGGACGACCAGCCGCAGTACGGCGCGGGTGACCGCAACTGGTCCGCGTGCGCTGCGAGGTGAGGTGGGGGGTGGCACGGCCATGGGGATTCCAGCCTTTCTCGTACGGCTGATGGTGGGGGGAGCCGTGGAGCTGAGTTCAACAGGCTGAACGTTGAGCGCATTCATGGAGCGGTGGTGACCTGTGAACTTAAAGGTCTGAACCAGTCGCGTCAAGAGGTGAAGCGATGAAGTGCGCCAGGGTCGGAGACCTCCGCACTCCTTGAAGCTGGATGACGGGCGGACCCGTCCGTCGCGCCCGGAGTCGACGGGCCTGCGCGCTGCCGCGGACCAGGGGAACCCAAGGCTCCGTAATGACGACATCTCTTCAGCCGGATGTCGTCATCCACCCGCCCAGGTACGGGACTTCCCAGTGCTGAACACACACTGCTAAACAGGACAATGACTTTGCCACCCCCTCAAACACCGCCCCATGAGGACACAAGAGCGCCTGACGAGAGGAACCATGCGCCATGGCCACGCAGCGGGGGGACTCGTCTCCGGACGGTCAGCAAGAGGGCAGCACCGTACGGCTCCGTGTGATCCGGCTGATCGCCACGTTCCTGGCGGCCATTCCGTTCGCCGCCGTACTGAACATCTTCCAGGACTGGCTCGGCGACGGCATCAGTGCATCCCAGACCGGCCTTCTCATCGGGGTGCTGGTCCTGCTCGCTTTTTTGGTCTACGCCACCATGGGCACGTCGTCCGACACGGCCCGCGAAGGACAGCTCACCCGCGCAGAGTTGCGTCGCATGCGCGAGAGCATGGAGGAGTCGTTCGACGAGTTCCGGGATCGCACGGGCGCGTCGATCCGCTACTACCCGGCACGCCGCGGCACCGAGGCAAGGCACCTCGAACAGGCAAGAACCCTGTACCGCAAGGCGGGCGAGGTCGTCGAGAAGGCACGTCAGGGTGATGAGATCCTGGCTGTGAACTCGTTCGTCGAGGTGTTCCAGCAGGGCTCCGACCCGGCGATCGAAGAACTGCAGGAGGCGTATCTGCGCCGCATCGAGAACCGGCTCCTGCACGGCGCCGTCTACCACCGGCTCATTCAACTCCCCTCCCTCGACGTCCTCGACGACCGGTCGCTGTTCCTCTCGGACTCCATAGAGCCGAGTTACCTGGAGCACTACAGGCGGATCGTCGGCCTCACCGCCAACGCCCCCGGCCAGGAGGCGTCCCTGGACGCCGTGAAGGCCAAGTACCCCATCTCCTTCGTGGTGGTGAAGCGCAAGAACAACGGCAGTGTCGGCGGCACCATCATCTGGCAGGTCAACGAGCACATCCAGGTCGGCGCCCTGGCGGAGACGGGGCACTTCCAGCTCACCGGGATCGCCATCGTGGAGGACACCAAGGGCGACGTGACGGACCACTTCATCGACTGGTTCAAGGAGTTGCAGCGTGGTGGACACCGCTCCCTCACCACTCAGGACCTCCGCTCCCGCGAAGACCAGCTTCCCGCGGCATGAGGCCCGAGACAGCGACATGGCCGGACACGAGCGCCTCGTCCAGCGGCTGTTCACCGTCATCGACGAGGAGCACTGGGACGCCCTACCCCAGCTGTTCACCGAGTCCGTCCGCTATGAGCGGCCCGGATACCCGCCCATCTGCGGCATCTCCGCCCTGACCACCTTCTACCGGAACGAACGTGTGGTCGCGCACGGCAGACATGAGATCCACGGGTGCCTCAGCGGCGGGGACCAGGCGTGCTGCTGGGGGCAGTTCTCCGGACTGTCCCGTTCGGGAGACAGCCTCGTGGAAAGGTTCGCGGACTGGTACTGGATCACCGATGGGCTCATCAGTGAACGGAGGACGTTCTTCTACCGTCCGGCGATATGAGCGGTCCGACATCCCGGCCCGGTGCGACGGCCTCGGCAAACCGCTGAGGTGCGGTGGGCGGGGTGTCGGGCAAGGACGGTCTGGTCGAAGCCGGCTCCCGGGCCGGCCGGTATTCGGGAGCGCCCCCGCAAATTGTCGCTGCGCCCTTCGCCGCCCCGGTTATGCTGCCTCGTCCTGAAACAGGCCAGGGAGGTCACCCACCATGAGCAGCACCACGTCGTCCTTTCCCGAGAGGATCGAACTCTCGGGAGAGGGTCTCGTCCTCCGTGACTGGACGGAGGCGGACCTGGCCGCGATGCCGGAGCTGTTCGACCACCCCGACATCGCCTACTGGACACCGATCGTCTCGCCCTTCGACGAAGCGGCCGGCCGCGCCCGGCTGGACCGGGACCGGCAGCTGCGGGCGGAGGGCACGGCCATCCTGCTCGCCATCACCGTCGACGGCGGCGCACCCCTCGGTGAGGTGATGCTCCGGCGCGCCCCCGAGGGCACGGAGCTCGGCTATGCGGTCGGCCCCGCCCACCGCGGCCAGGGGCTGGCGGTACGGGCGGTGCGGGTGATGGCCGCGTACGCCTTCGACGAGCTGGGCGTGAAGCAGGTGATCCTGGAGCTGGAGGCGGAGAACTCGGCCAGCGTCGCCGTGGCCGTCAAGGCGGGCTTCACACTGCTCGACGTGCCGCTGATCAGGGGAGAGGAGAAGGGACGGCCCTTCGCCCTGCAGACGTGGGGTCTGGATCGCCCCTGACCACCTGCTTTCCGGTCAGTGGGCGGGGTCCTTCGGGATGGGGACGCCGTCCGACCGGCCGCCTTCGACCACAGTGTGAAGGTGTGCATACGGAAGCCGTGTCCGGGGTCTACGTGGAAGCAGGTCGGCCCGGACTTCGGTCCGCGCGATGCTGGTGGCACTGGTCCCCCACCGGCCTCGCGGTCGTCGCGGTGGTGCTCGCCGCGGCCGCGTTCCTGACCCTGCGAACCGGCCAGCTGATGCTCAACCTGTGGCTGACCGGCTGGATCGTCTTTCTGATCCACCATGTCGGCGGGCTGCCCGGGCCCACGGCATGGGCACGCGCCGCCGACACGGTGGTCGGCGCCGCACTCGCCGTACTGGTCTTCCTGCTGTGGCCGACACGGTCCACCCGGACGCTGCCGGGCCTGCTCGTGGAATGGCTGCGGGTCCAGGACCGACTGCTCCCCCAGCTGCTGACCGGCTACGCAGACGTCGGAGCAACCGATCTGGCGGCCCTCGACACGCTACGGGCACGATCACGCCAGGTCAGGGAGCACCTCAATGCCGCGGCCAAGCAGTCGCACGCCGAGCCGGCCGAGTACCGCGGCGCCTGGTCGACTGCCCAGATGGATCAGATCACCACCGAGGTGTCCGGGGTCGCCCGGTGCGCCACGCTGCGGCGCGAACATCTGCCGCGTACTGCGCAGGACACGGTGCCGGAGCTCACCGAGCCGGCCGACCCGCTGCACGAACACCTCGCTGCCCTCGCTCGCGCCGCCGCCGGAGCCGAGACGGGTGGCTCCGGGGCCTGAGCTCCGCAACCGTCGACGCCCTCGAGGCCCTCACCGCAACCGCCACGGCCGTCATGCGGCGGCCCCGAAGCCCGCGCGGCGCCCGCGGGGATGATCCGGAAGGTGCCTTGCGCGACCTGACATCGAGCCGGTCGGGAACGCGTACGCCGGTCAGCCGCCCGACGAGTCGCTTACGGGTGCCAGCCCGCTCACCAGGGCACGGGCGTTCCGTCCCAGGAGTAGAAGCCACCGGTGGGGCCGTCGTCCGGCAGCAGGGCCAGGCGGACGGCCCCCTGCGCGGCCTCGGCCGGGTCGCCGCCGGCAGCGGCGGCCCGGGGGTTGAGGTCGGTGGCCCGCAGGCCGGGAGCGAGCGCGTTGACCTTGAAGCCGTCCTCGGCCAGCGTCTGGGCGTAGAGCACGGTCAGGGCGTTGAGGGCGGCCTTGGACGACCGGTAGGCGGCGGCGCCACCGCTTCCAGGGGTGAACTGGGGGTTGGGGTTCGTACTCCAGGTCAGGGATGCGGTGCCACTGGAGATGTTGACGATGCGCGGGCGCGGGGACCGGCGCAGGGCGGGCAGGAAGGCGTTGGTCACCGCCACCACCCCGAATACGTTGGTCTCGTACGTACGCCGGAACTCCTCGACGTCGGTTTCCGCAGGCAGGTCCAGTGACTCCGAGACCCCGGCGTTGTTGACCAGGACGTCCAGGCGCTCCACCTGAGCCGCCGCCCTCACGATGCCGTCGGGGTCCCGCACGTCGAGGACCAGCGGGCGGGCGCCGGCGCCGATCTCCTCGACGGCCTGCTGCCCGCGCCCGGCGTCTCGGGAGCCCACGTACACCGTGAAGCCCTCGGCGGCGAGCAGCCGGGCGATCTGCTTGCCGATGCCCTTGTTGGCACCTGTGACCAGTGCTGTGCGATCGTTCATGGGGACTACGGTTGCCTGGCTCCGGCCGCCCTGCCAGGGACAGCCTGTACCAGGCAGTGGGAGGAGACGGCATGGCACGTCAGGAGCTGGCCCGCTTCCTGCGCGACCGCCGTGCGGGACTGCGACCGCACGAGTTCGGCGTCCGGGCGACCGGCACCGTCCGCCGTACTCCGGGCCTGCGCCGCGAGGAGGTGGCGGAGCTCGCCCATATGTCGGTCGACTACTACACGCGTCTGGAGCAGGCCCGCGGACCTCGGCCGTCGGCCCGGATCCTGGACGCGCTCGCCCAGGCGCTGCGCCTGACACCGGCCGAGCGCAGCCACCTGTTCCGTCTGGCGGGATCGAGCGTGCCGCCCGGCCCCAGCGCCGTACGTGGTGTGCGTCCACACGTGATCCGGATGCTGGAGCGACTGCCGGAGACCGGTGCCATCGTCACCGACGCCGCGTACGACGTCGTCGCCTGGAACCCCCTGGCCCAGGCACTGCTCGGCGGCGACTTCGCAGGCGGGACGACAAACCTGGCCCGGCGCCGCTTCCTGGGTCAAGGGCGGATGCACGAGAGCTCCAGCGCCGAGGAGTTCGGGCACATCGTGGTGGCCCGGCTGCGACGCGCCGCCGACCGCTACCCGCATGACGCGCAGTTGACCGCCATGCTCGCCGAACTGCACGCGGGAAGCGAGGAGTTCCGAGGGATCTGGGAGACGCGTCCGGTCCACGCTCCCGGGCACCGCACCAAGACACTGGACCACCCGAAGGCCGGCGTCCTTCGGTTGAACTGCGACGTCCTGCTCGTACCCGAGGATGATCAGGAGGTCGTCCTGATCACGGCCGACCCCGGATCACCCGCCGCGCGGACCCTGCGGAGCCTGGCCGCGCGGGCGGCCTGAAACAGCGGGGAGGCCGGACCTCCCGTTCTCCGCGGCCGTCGCCCGTCCGGGCGCGGAGCGGGCGCGCGGCCGCGCGCGGTAGCTGAGTTGACGTCGCGGAAGGCACGTGGATCCAGCCGTGCCGGGGAAAGGCACCGCCGGATCCGTTCGTTGCGGCAGATGCGGATCCCGGTCACCGCGCGGGGCGCGTCCGGGATCCACCAGCAGGAGCGGTCCGCTCGGTGCTCCGGCTGAGGTGACGGTCCAGCGGGTGAGCGGGATGGACATTGCGGCTGACCACGGTCCAGCTCGCAGATACTCGGAGCATGAGTGGGGCCCGGAGGGCCCGGCCCCAAGGGAAGTGCTGCCGCTTCGGCTCGGCGCGCCTAGCATGAGAAAAAGGTCCGTTCGTCGAGGCGAGACAGACATGGCGGAACCGGAGATCGACTACAAGGCGGTGTTCCAGGCCCTGCCAGGGGCAGTGGCCCTCCTCACCCCGCAGTTGATCTATGCGGACGTCAACGGGGAATGGCTGCGGATACTCGGCCGCGCTCGTGACCAGGAGATCGGCCGCTACCTGCCCGACGATTTCGCCTCCAGCCCGAACAGCGCGGGCGCGACGGTGGTACGCAACCTCCAGGCGTCACTGCGCCGGGTCGCCGACACTGGCGAGTGCGACGCCATGGAGGTGCAGCGCTTCGAGCCGGAGGGGCTGTACCGACCCGCGGTGAGGGACGAGGACCGGTCGGAGGCTCACGGCCGGCCGGAGACACTGGACGCCCGCTACTGGAGCATGACCAACATTCCCGTCTTCGACTCCAATGGGCAGTTGGTGCTCCTGCTGCACCGGGCCGAGGAAGTCACGGAGTTGATCCAGGCCCGCGCGGTCGCTCTGAGTTTGCAGGAGGCCATGCTGCCCACTCATCGTCCGACCGGGCGCCATCCGGTGGCCGTGCGCTACAGGCCCGCAGGCAGCGCACTGGACGTGGGCGGTGACTGGTACGACTTGGTCGACCTGCCCGGCGATCGTCTGGGCATCGCGGTGGGCGACGTCGTCGGACACGGTCTGTCCGCGGCCGGTGTCATGGGGCAACTGCGCAGCGCACTGAGCGCGTCCTCCCGCGTCGCCCCCGGTCCCGCCCGGGCCTTGGAGGTACTCGACCTGTACGCGCGGTCCGTCGCCGGCGCCGAGAACGCCACAGCGGCCTGCACGTTCGTCGACTGGGACGCCCACGACATCACCTACAGCAGTGCCGGGCACCTGCCGCCGGCCCTCCTGCACGGCGACGGCACCGTGTCATTCCTCGACCAGGCCACCCACCCTCCGCTCGGCGCCCGCCTGGAACACGATGCCTGGCCACAGGCCACCATCGACTTCACCGAGAACGCGTTCCTCGCGCTGTACACCGACGGCTTGGTCGAGCGCCGACGCGAGGACATCGACACCGGCGTCGCACGGCTCGCGGACTGCCTGACCCACCACCGGCGAGCCTCCGACGCGGAGGCTCTCGCCGACGCCCTGCTGAGCGACCTGCTCCCGCCCGAAGGCGTGACCGACGACACCGCCCTCGTCATCGTGCGCCTGTGAACGGGCCCGGGACGTCCACGGGGATACGCCGCCCCTGCCGCGCCTTCTCACTCGAAGACGATGACCTGACGACCGACGACATCGCCGCGGCCCAGGGCTTCCAGATTTTCGTTGATGTCCTCGAGCCGGACCTTGGTGACGTTGTGTCTGACGAGTCCGGCCTCGGCCAGTGAGAGCACCTCGACGAGGTCCAGGTGGTTGCCCCAGAAGGACCCGAGGTAGGACAACTCCGTCCCTACGAAGGGGAACTGACGATGCTCCACGCGGTGGCTCATGAGGCCGACCGCCGCAAGCGCCCCCTCGGGACCCAGCAGATCGAATCCCATGGAGACGGACGCCTCGCTGCCGACGCAGTCCAGGATGGCGTCGACCGTCCGCCGCCCGGTGAGGCGTTCCAGTTCGTCCTGAATGGCCTCGATTGACTTGTCCCTGACGTTGATCCCGTGGTCCGCGCCGTTCTCCGTGGCTACGTCGAGTTTGCTGTCCGTGCGCGCGAACGCCACCACCGTCGCACCGCCTCCGAGCAGCTTCGCATACTGGATCCCGTAGCTTCCCAGTCCGCCTATGCCCGTGACCGCCACAGTGCGGTCGGGTCCGAGCTTGCCTGCGTCCCGCAGCTTCCTCATGCCTCGGTACGGGGTCATGCCGGCGTCTGTCATCGGGGCAAGGAGCTCGGGAGTCTTCGCCGCCTCCTCGGAGACCCGGATCGCATGCCGGTGCTCCACGGCCATGTACTCGGCGAAACCCCCTGGAGGGCCGAAGCCCACCCACCTGCCGTTGCCACTGCACAGTTGCTCGTTGCCTTCGCGGCACTGCCGGCACGTACCGTCTCCCCAGCTGGGGTTGACGACGACCATGTCACCCTCTGAGTAGCCCACTGCCGACGGTACGGCGCTGCCCAGGTCCGCCACTCGGCCCGTGACCTCATGACCGGGTATGTAGGGGAGATCCACCGGGAACGGTCCCCTGAAGTAGCCGTCGAGGAGCTGGTAGTCGCTGCGGCACATGCCCACTGCGGCCACCTTCAGGAGAATCTCGTCCGGCCCGATCTCAGGTACCGGGACCTCTTCGATCCGAAGGGGTTCCTGGTATCCGTGCATCCGGGCTGCTCTCATCTGCATCACGTGTGCCTCGCTTTCGCCGGCAAGCGGAAATGCGGCCAGGGCCGTGCAGCGTGGGCAGGACTCGGGGTCAGGTGTCGGTCACCGAGTTCGCCCGCTTCGGATATGACCATGTTCGCGTGACCCCACCGGCGGCGCATCCGGTGGTGTGCCGGTGATCGGCAGCGGCTTTGGCGGGTGTTCGCCGGGTGGCGGCGGTCGGGCCGCGGGCTCGCGAAACGCCGTGTATGGCATGCCTCCGCCGTTGGGACATTGCGTTCCGAGGGTCGAGCGAGAGCGCGAAGGATGGGTGAATTGCCGGTTTTGTCAAGTGGTCATACGGTGGATTGGGCCGGACCGGCCGGTCGGCGCAGGCCCTCCGGCGCCTGAGCAGGTCCAGTACGGCTCGCGACGCGTCTCGACCACGCCGCCCGGGAGCAGACTGCAACCTGACACAGAGCGACCCGGTCCGGCGCTTCCCGAGGACTGCCATGATCAAGCCCTATGCCCCCTACGACTTCATGCCGCCGATCATCACCTTCTCGGTGACCTCCGAGTCCCTGGCCAACGGCGGGCAACTGGCCCAAGAGCAGGTGAGCGGCATCTTGGGGGCGGGGGGATCGGACATCTCGCCGCAACTGAGTTGGGCAGGCTTCCCGGAGGAGACGCGGAGCTTCACTGTGTCGATGTTCGACCCGGACGTCCCAACTGCTTCCGGGTTCTGGCATTGGGCGGTGGCCAACCTGCCCGCATCGGTGACCGACCTTCCGGCCGGCGCGGGCGACGGGAAGGATCTGCCCGGCGGCGCGATCACGCTGGCCAACGACGCGGGCCGCAGAAGGTACCTCGGTCCGGCGACACCGCCGGGCAACGGCCCGGACCGCTACTTTCTCGTGGTGCACGCCGTCGACGTGGAAGCACTGGAGGTGTCCGCGGAAACGCCCCCCGCCTACCTCGACTTCCTCCTGTTCAGCCACGCACTGGCGAGAGCGACCATGTACGGCACGTTTGAGCGACCCTAGAGGTTCGTGGGCCCGGCGCCATGAGCTGTGCCGGTGCCGGCTGGACGACGGCTGCCGGGCCACTGTGATTTCCCGCCCGACGTCGTGACGCCGACCAACGGTGTACGGTCTCCCGCAGGTGATCACGAGAAGGGGTGGAGTTGGCCGGACGTTGGTACTCGGCCCTGGGCCTGAACGTGCTGCTTGGGATTCCCGGCGTGATTCCGATCTGGATGTTGTGGTACATCGCGGCGAACTGGCCGCTCGCGGGCCTTGGAGTGACAGAGCGGGAGCCGACCGAGAACGACGGCCTGGGTGTGGGTCTGGTGGTATTCGGACCCGTCGTCGCAGCGGGTGCACTTCTGTGGTGGCTGGCCAACCGGCCCCTTGCCCGACGGACCCGGCTCGCAGCGCATCACTATTGGCTGCTCAGCCTCCTCGGCACATTGGTCCCCACCGCCACGCTCATGGTCATCTCGATCTGAGCCGTCGACGCTTCGCCGTCCGCGCCCACGTGGACGCCGCGTGCCGGAGACGGCAACCCCTGACGCCAACCCTTCGGCAGTCTCAGGGCGGCCTCGACCCCGGCTGCGACGGAGAGAAGCCGTCTATGCCTCGAACTCGTGGTCGTGGGGAGTCCTGCGGCGCTTGTGGCGGTTGATGAGCAGCCGGGCGAAGCAGAAGACGGAGCAGGCCGGCCCTGCGTAGAGCAGGGGCGCCGCCCACGGCCACACCACTTCGGTGCTGTGGTCGCCGGTCCAGTGACAGGTGACGGACGGAGGGAAGCTGTCCACGTCCACCGATGTCAGGCTGTAGTCCCGGCGGGCATCGATGTACACGCCGTCGCCGGTCTTGTCCCCGCATATGTCGAGCGGGTTCGTGAAGGCGAGCCCGTAGACGGTTCCGGCGCCGTAGGCGGCGAGCGTTGCTGCGATCCCGATCACAGCCCAGCGGGCCGGCCCGGAGGGCTTCCTCCAGGTCACCCACAAGGCATACGGAACCGCCCCGACAACGACGAGGAGGAGCGTGATCACGATCGGGCCGAACATTGCGAACAACGGCACCTTGCGCCCTGACGTTACGTCCAGCGGGGAAAGTTTCTGGTCACGAGCACCATCTCGTCATTGCATTATGACCGACCGGCTCTCTCGGCGCTGCCGTGGAGGGTGAGTTGTTCGCCGGGATCCAGTGACCGGATACGTGGTATCGGGGAGTTCAGCAGCCAGAGCACCGACAGCGCTCCTCCGACGGCGGCCGTGACCAGCGTCGCCCTCAGCCCGAAGAAGGTGGCGAGCACGCCTCCGACCACGGCACCGAGGGGGCGTATGCCGTAGTTGACGGTGCTGTACGCACCCGCCACGCGGCTCCGCATGCCGTCCGGGGTCACCGCGGTCTGGAGGGAGTTGAGGTTGACGTCGAACAGCATGACGCCGAACCCCACGAGAAACTCGGCTCCGGCCAGCGTCCCTGCGGCTGCCCATGGCGGACCGCCGGCGGCGGCGATGATGGCGATGGGGGCGGGGAACAGGACCGCGCCGACAGCGATGCTCCGTCCCACTCCGATCCGGAGCGAGATCCTCGGGGCGGTCACGGCGCCCAGCAGCGCCCCGATGGACCCGACGCCGAATGCCAGTCCGATGGTCCCCGCGGACAGCTCCAGCACCCGGTCGGCGAACAGCACGATGAGACCGGTGCCTGTGAGGAAGGTGAAGAAGTTGACGGTCGTCGCACAGCCCAGGCTTGCCCGGAGTATCGGGTGGCGGACCACGAAGACCAGTCCGTCTCGGGCGCGGTGCAGCAGTGAGTCCGCCGTCGGCCCGAGGTTGCCTTGGACCGGTTCGTCGACCCGTACCGTGCCGATGAGCGCCGCGGATGCCAGAAAGGACAGTGCGTCCGCGATCAGGGCGAGAGGCGCGCTGAAGGCCTGGACGAGGGCACCGCCGAGCGCGGGTCCCCCGACGAAGGAAGCCGAACGGCCTGCGCTGAGCTTGCTGTTGGCGTCGACGTAGGAGGACGGCGGCACCAGGTGGGCGAAGAAGGGCGGATAGGCGGTGTTGAACACCACCCCGGCGAGGCCCGTCAGTACTGCCACCGCATACAACTGGCCGAGCGTCACCGCGTCCAGGAGGTACGCGGCCGGCAGCGTGAGCAGCACGCCCGCCCGCATCAGATCGGCGAGAATCAGCAGGCGTCGCTTGTGGACTCGCTGATCCACCCAGGCGCCCAGCACGATGGCAAGGAGATTCGGGGCCCAGATCAACGCGGTCAGCCATGCGACCTGGCCGGCCGAGGCGTTGAGCGCCGCCACGGCGATCAGAGGCAGCGCGAGCTCGGTGATCCGGTCGCCGAACTGCGAAACCGTCTGTCCGGCCCAGAAGCGCAGGAAGCGCCGGTCCCTCCACAGTGGCGCCCTGGGCGCCGTGGATGCCTTGGGTGCCGTGTCCGGTGTGGAGGTCACTCCGTGTCTCCTCTCCGCTCCTCTGCTGCCGCCTCCGGCAGGAAATACCGCAACAGCCGCACATCACGGCTGCCGTGCGGTCGCTGTGCCGGATCGCGCATGACATACGGGGCGAGGACGGCTTCCATCGCGTCCTCGATGGCCGCGAGTTCCTCGGCGGTCACGACCACCCGGGTGTTGGCCAGGCCCGCGATCCTCCGCCACTGCGGCTCGAGTTCCGGCTCGGTTTCGGACAGCCATCGGTGAGGGAGCTCGGCGGCACCGGCGAACATCTGCCGGGACAGCGCATGGGCGGCCGACTGCCCCTCGTCGCCTTCGGGGACTTCGAACCGGAATCCCCGTGCGACGGCCTCCCATCTCCGCTCCCGCCGGTCCCCGCCCGCCTCGGCGTCGCGGACCAGTCCGAAGCCCGCGAGGTGGCGCAGGTGCCAACTGGTCACGGAGGGGGTGGCACCTACGTGCGGAGACAACTGCGTGGCCGTGGCGGGCCCGTACCGCTGCAGACGTTCGAGGAGAGCAAGCCGCACCGGATGCGCCAGCGCCCGCATGGCTTTCGGATCGGTGATCTCAATGTCACCCAGACGATTTCCCTGCACCATGATGTGAGAGTGTTCTCTCACAATCTTGGAGAGTCAACTCCTGTGCATCGGACGACGTCTACGACGTCCCGGGAACTTGTGGACGAGCCGCGGCAGTTGCTGCGCCGATCCTCTTGGGAAGACCAACAGGGCACCGTTGCAGTGCCCCTGAGGGCATCCCGACGCCCCGCCGTTCCCTCCCCTGGCGGAACCGTCTGTTCCCGTTGCATACCGGGATGTGTCTGTCACCCGGCGTTCACCCTTTGACGGGGGGAACGTTGGGTTCCGAGAGCACGCTCCCCCGCGTGAGACGTATCGCAGGAATCGTCCTCGCGGTACTGCTGATCGGCGGTGTGGTGGCAGCCGTCGTAGCAGGCCGTGAAGGTAAGGACACGGGCACGGCAACGAAGACCGTGCGAGGAGTGATCGGTTCGGAGAAGGCCGACTTCTTCGCCGATCCCGCCGTGGTGAAAGCCCTCGCCGCCAAGGGCTACACCGTCAAGACGGAGACCTCCGGCTCCTGGGCCATGGAGGATCTCAAACTGGACGGGTACGACTTCGCCTTCCCCTCCAGCCAGGCACCGGCCGACGCACTGGCCGACAAGTACCACGCACGGCAGCCCCTGCCGCGGCCCTTCTACTCACCGCTGGTCGTCGTGGCGCACCGCAGCTCCGCCCAGGTGCTCGCCGCGAACGGGCTCGCGACCCTGGACCATGACCGCGGCACCCTCCACATGGCCGCCTACCTCGACGCGGCACGCCACGACCGCACCTGGCAGCAGCTCAAGGGGGCCCGGTCGCATGCGGAGTTGACGGGAACTCTGTACATCGCGACCACGGACCCGGAGACCTCCAACTCGGGCGCTCTGTATCTCGCCGCGGCGAGCTACGTGGCCGGTGGTGGTCGCGTGGCGGCCGGCAAGTCCGACGTAGACCGCACGGCACCACTCATGCACAAGCTGATCAGCGTCCAAGGCGCTCAACAACCCAGCTCGGACGCGGCGTTCCGCGACTTCGTCAGCGGTGTCGGCAATCCGCTCGTCCTCGTGTACGAGTCCCAGGTGGCCGCCCTCCTCCACGACGGCCAGGGCGTGGACGACCTCACCGTCCTCTACCCGGACACGACGGCCAACAGCGACCACACGGTCGTACCGCTCACGCAGGCCGGCCGCGACCTCGGTGAACTGCTCAGCACCGACCCCGCGTTGCGCAAGCTCGCTGTGCGGCACGGGTTCCGGCCGCAGGGCGACAGCGCCGAATTCACGGCGGCCACGGCCCCGTTCGCCTCGTACATCAACCAGAAACTGACCGGCATCCGGCAGGTGCCCGTGCCCACCTCCGCGGTGTTGCACGAGATGGCGCGCCGGGCCCGGAACTAGGGGGGAACCACATATGACGAACACCGACAACGAGGCATTGACCCTCACCCCGCCCGAGCCGGTGGCACCCGTGCCCCGGGAGAAGGCCGCCGGGCTCGTGCCGCTGGACGACTCCGTCCGCGACGACATGGCCAGGAAGGCCGCCGGCTACGTCGAAGGGCTCGCCTCGCTCGACGCCCGCTCGCCCGAATTCGCGGGGAAGATCGGGGAGATCACGGCCCTGGGCGCAAGCGACATGCGTGCAGCCTCGGCACAGTCCAACCGCATGCTTGAGCGCACCGTGCGCAGCCTGCCCGGAAAGGGTGAGGACGCCCAGTCCCGGGTCGGCGGCTCGCTCGTCGAACTGCGCCGCGTGGTGGAGGACCTGGACCCCCGCGACATGCCGGCGAGCAAGGGGCGCAAGTTCCTCTCCCGGCTCCCCGGCGGCAACAAGCTGCGCGACCACGTCGCCAAGTACGCCTCCGCACAAGGAACCTTGAACAAGATCGTGGGATCCCTGCGCGGCGGTCAGGACGAGCTGCGCCGCGACAACGCCGCCCTGCAGACCGAGCGGGTCCGCCTGTGGGAGACCATGGGCAAGCTCCAGGAGTACGTCGTGCTCACCGAAGCCCTGGACACGGCGGTCGAGCAGCACATCTCCGGCGTCGAGGCGAGCGACCCGGCCCAGGCCGACACACTCCGCGCGGACGTGCTCTTCCCCGTCCGGCAGAAGCACCAGGACCTGCTGACCCAGCTCGCGGTGTGCGCGCAGGGATACCTCGCGATGGACGTCGTACGGCGCAACAACGACGAGCTCATCAAGGGCGTGGACCGGGCGGCCACCACCACCGTCTCGGCCCTGCGTATCTCCGTGATGCTGGCCTCGGCCCTCGACAACCAGCGCAAGGTCGTCGACCAGGTCAACGCCCTGCGCGGCACGACCGAGGATCTGATCCGCGGCAACGCCGAGATGCTCGCCACGCAGAGCGGTGAGATCCAGCGCATCGCCGCGGACCCGGCCGTCGGCGCGGAGACCCTCCGCTCGGCCTTCCAGCAGATCTATCGCACCCTGGACGCCATCGACACCTACAAGGCCCAGGCGACCGAGACGATGGCGGTCACCGTGGAGTCGCTGACGTCGGAACTGCAGCAGGCGAGTGCGTACCTGCAGCGGAGCCGGTCGCAGGGTGCCCTGGAGGGAGGCCTCGCGTGAGACGACGCCTCGCCCTGATCGCCGGCCTCGCCCTCCTGCTGACGGCCTGCACCACACAACACCAGCAGTCCGAGGACGACGGGGCGCAGCCCCGGCCCGGCACCCTCCGCGTTCTCGCGTCCAGTGAACTGAGCGACATGGCCCCGGTCCTCGACCAGGTCCGCAAGAGCACCGGTATCACGGTCCGCCCCACCTACATCGGCACTCTCGATGCCGTGGACCTGCTCGCCAAGGGCAAGGCGGACGGCGCATACGACGCCCTCTGGCTGTCCTCCAACGACTATCTCCGGCTGCGCCCCGACGCCGCCAAGAAGGTCGTCTCCGAGACACCGGTCATGTCCAGCCCGGTGGCCATCGGTGTCCGTGCCCAGACCGTGCGCTCCCTCGGCTGGAAACCCGATCACGTCACCTGGTCGCAGATCGAGAAGGCCGTGCAGGACGGCAGGCTGACGTACGGCATGACCGATCCTGCCCGCTCCAACTCGGGCTTCTCGACACTGATCTCCGTGGCGTCCGGTCTGTCCGGCGCCCAGTCCGCCCTCACCGACGCGGACGTCGAGAAGGCCACCCCGAAGCTCAAGGAGTTCTTCAAGGGACAGAAGCTGACGTCGGGGTCGTCCGGCTGGCTGGCCTCCGCCTATGCCCACCGGGGCAACGTCGACGCCCTGCTCAACTACGAGTCCGTCCTCAAGGGCATCCCGGGCCTGACCGTGATCCGCCCCCGCGACGGCGTCGTCACCGCCGACTATCCACTCTCCTCTCTGGCGTCGTCCGATCCCGACACACGCGACGAGGTCCGCCGGCTCGCCGAGGCGCTGCGCACCCCGGCCGTACAGCGGCTGATCACCGAGCGCACCCACCGCCGCCCGGTGGTCGCCTCAGTAGCGCCCGGCCCGGGGCTCGACACGAGCCGGCGCCGCGAACTCCCCTTCCCGGGCACCCGTTCCGTCGCCGACCGGCTCCTCGACTCGTACGAGAACAAGCTCCGCCGGCCCTCCCGCACGGTGTACGTGCTGGACACCTCGGGTTCGATGGAGGGCGAGCGCCTCGAACGGCTCAAGACGGCCCTGCTGGACCTCACGGGAGATTTCCGCGACCGTGAAGAGGTCACGTTGATGCCGTTCGGCTCGGAGGTGAAGAGTGTGCGCACCCATATCGTCGAGCCCACCGATCCTCAAGGGGGCCTCGACGCGATCCGCGCGGACACCCGAGCCCTCGAAGCCGGTGGCAACACCGCGATCTACACATCGCTCGAAAAGGCCTACGAGCACCTCGGTGACGACCGCGACACCTTCACGTCGATCGTGCTGATGACCGACGGTGAGAACACCAGCGGGTCAAGGGCCGGTGAGTTCGACGGCTTCCATCGCGGTCTCAGTGGCCACCAGCGCGACATCCCCGTCTTCCCCATCCTGTTCGGCGACTCCGACAAGACGGAACTGGAGCACATCGCCGAACTCACCGGCGGCCGTCTCTTCGACGCCCAAAAGGGCTCGCTCGACGGGGCCTTCGAGGAGATCCGTGGCTACCAGTAGGTTCATGCGCTACGTCGAATCCCGCAAGAACCTCCTCGGGAGCGCCGGTGGGATCGTGGGCCTCGGGCTCACCTTCACCGGCGTCGCGGGCGCGTACTGGCCCGTCGTGGTCGCCGGCCTCTACGGCGCGGGCGCCCTGATCGCGCCGCCGGAGCGTCCGGCGCCACCCGACTTCCCCGACCCGTCGGCGCAACTGGACGAACTGCGCTCCGACTTCGAGAAGCTGCGTGTGTATCTCGCCGACGTCGAGCTACCGCCCGCCGCCTCGGGCAGGCTCACCGAACTGACGGAGCTGATTGGCGCGTTGCTCGACCCGGGCTGGGTCGCCGAGGTCCTCGCGCAGGACCCGGAGGGCGTCCACATGCTCTCCCGCGTCGTGCGGCAGGACGTACCGGAAGCTGTCGACACCTATGTGCGCATCCGTTGGTGGAACCGTCTCGCGCCCGGGCAGGAACCACCGGAACGCCATCTCGACCGGCAGCTCGGCCTGCTCCAGGACGAGGCGGGCCGGCTCGCCACAGCCCTGCGCGAAACCGAGGCACGACGCCAGGAGATCCACACCCGCTATCTGGAGGACCGCTCCAACTAGACGAGACCGCCGAGGGCTCCGCCCATCACTGCCGCGCCGGGCTGTGGTGTCTCGGAGCATCGATGCGGGCTTCGCCGGCACTCCAGCGGCGGAAATCGGTGTACCGCACCTCAGTCGGGGTCGGGGCGCAACATGAGTACGCATACTCAGTTGCATCCGCCCCGGCAGCGGCATGGTGGGGACATGCGGCAGCCGGCGTGGTGGTTGGATCTCTTGGTCGCGATCGCCCTCATTCCGGCGTCAGGGCTGTTCATCCTCTGGCACTGGGCTCACGTCCTGTTCTCGGGTGAGGATTTCGGAAACGTCGGTAGACGCACGGCGGTCGCCGCGCGCCGAGCGGCATGGATCAGCGCGAGTGCCGCGATGGTGGCGGGCGGCGGGTTGATGGCCCTGCGGCTCTGGGTCGCCGGGTCCGTTTACCTGCTCCTCCTCGGTGCGGCGACCGTCCTGTTCGCCGGGGTGGCGACACAGAAGCATTGATCTGTCGGCAAGGCCGCCGTCAGGGAACTCCGCGGGCCGTCTGTCGGACTCCTGGGATCGTGCTCGCCCGGAGGTCTCATACGCCCTCATACGCCGTCTTCAGCGGGCTCGTACGCCATGGACGCCGGCGAGGAGTCCGGGGCGACCGCGGTCGGCTACGACACCGTGAGGCGTTCCGGAGAGCCCGTCATGCCGGTCTGATCAGTATCCCGGCCTTGAAAGGCACAGGGGTAAGAACGCAGCAGATGCAGCTCACGCCATGGAGGGTGATCCTGGAGTGGTCGCGGAACCACTGCTTCGAGGAGGACCACGATGTCCGTGATGGACAAGCTCAAGCAGATGCTGCGGGGCCACGAGGCTCAATCGGACCAGACCATCGACAAGGCGGGGGACTACGTCGATGAGAGGACACAGAACAAGTACCAGAGCCAGGTCGACACGGCCCAGGACAAGATGAGGGACCAGTTCGGCGAACGAGGTCGGGACAACCCGCCACAGCGGTAGCTCAGGACGTCGTCAGTGAGCGCCCGTCGCAGCGGAGAAGTGCGGTCGTGGCTTGCGTCTTCGATGCCCTTGGGCTTCCGAGATCCTTGCTGTGGCAGCTGCCGCCGGCTTCGTGGCAGCCCGGGGTCGGCGCCGGGTCGGCATGACCCTGGATCATGCGCCGACGACCTCGATGCCGTCGCCGCTCCAGGCGGACCCAACGCGTCCCGGAGTGCGGTACCGCATTGCCTGTGGTACGTCGGGCGGATGTTCCCCGCCGGGTTTCACGTGACCGGGCTGTAGCGAGTAGGGCGTCCGCCCCGGCGGACGCCCTACTCGCGCCACGGGGTGCTTGCGCTGGGCGGCGTTGCTTGCTCGCGCAGGGGGCGCTGTAAGCACGTAGAGGACCGCCAAGCACGTAGAGGACGGCAGAATACGCCGGGCTGTCGGCTCGAATGCCCGTCACAGCTTCACCGGGGTACCGCTGTCCCTCTTGCCATGCTCGCGCACCGCGATCCGAGCGAGCTTCGTCAGCATCATGCCGTTGCGGATTGCCATGATGTAGTCCACGGGGACCCCGTGCATCCTGGTGCCCGGCCCCCGCAGGGGGTGCCAGTCAAGGATCAGGAGGGTGTTCTCGCCCCAGGGGATCAGGTTCATGGCGATGCGGGCCGCACCGAAGGGGCCTGCCTTGGCTTCCAGCTCCAGACGTTGTTCCGGTACGGAGACCCGGACGACACAGGTGTCCTCAAGAGCCAGGGGGCCGACACCTACCCGGAGTTGCAGATGTGCACCAACATCCGGCCAGTGCGGGTCGGCCGCGAGGACCTGCTGGTTTCCCGTTACCCATTCGCTGTACCGGTGACCGTCGGAGAGCAGGCTCCAGACCTCGGACGGCGAGCTCAGGATCAGACGGCGATTCCGGGCCACGCCGACCACGCTCCTTCAGGAAGAGGCCACCCATCGGTGCGGGGCCGAAGTGGACGGCCGCAGCGTCTGGTACGGATGGCCTGCACGGCTGTTTGAGGTGCTTTTCGACCCTAGCCGCGCGCCTCATGTCGAGCACCTTGAACACGGGCTGCCGTCCGATGCCCGAGGCGCCAACCGGCAGGCGGGCAGTGCCCAGTAGTAGACCCATGTGCCGATGCTTCGCGGAGCGCCCGCTCGAGCTCGTCCTCATCGAAGGAGAGGCCGGCCAGGAGACCCCGCCTCGGCCACCTCGGCGTGGGAGGTGAGCCTCCATCGCCGACCCGCGGGTGCGCTCAGTGCTCCCACACGTCCGGCCCACCACCGCGCCACTCGATCAGGTCACATGTCCTGACGGACTGCTCGTCCTGATCCATGATGCCCTGGTTCTGCAAGAAGAACGCCAGCTCCTGGAGCGAATACGCGGTGCCGAGGACGGCCCCGTCCGCACGCACCCGTCGACCGCCCGTCTCCGAGGGTGGATACACGATCACACGACGTTCAGCCACACATCCAGCCTCGCGCTCGCGCTCGATTCACGCACGCCGACGACGCCCCTCCGCTGCGCGACATGACCGACGGACTCCGGTCAGGGTCACGCCCGGGGGAAATCCCTGATGCGTCGGGTCCGCCACATCACGCGGGAATGGGTTGAAACCGCCCCGGTCAGGCTCCGCCACGGCATTGGATCATGGAGTCGCGCCTACGGTCGAGTACATCCGATCGGCGCCGCTGCAACAGGATCTGCCGTCGACCGGCACCTCTCCCCCAGCCGGACGTGGACCAACCGAACATCGCAATCGTCTCATTCCTACCGCGCGCAGCCTCTCATGTGGCTCCATGATCCCGGCAGTTGACACCATACCGGGGCGAACCAGTGGAGACCGACGATGCATTGACGGGACACCACTCGAAGGACAAAGATCGAGGGCGCGAGATTGACAACGTTGTCGCAAGAAAGGAACGCGATGAGAGCGTTGCAACGCGTGTTCACCGCCTTGTTGCTCGCCACCACCGTGGTCGCCGCCTCAGCCACCTCCGGCGTCGCGAACTCCAGGGCGCAGGGCCCGAGGTTCGCCGACGATCCCACCACGCTGGTCGACACGTCCATCGGCAACAACGGCGACGGAACCACCTTCCCGGGCGCCGCCGTGCCGTTCGGCATGGTGCAGCTGAGTCCCGACACACAGTTGAACCAGTACGCGTCGTACGACTACAAGCAGGACACCATCCTCGGCTTCAGTCACACGCACCTGTCCGGTGTCGGCTGCCAGACGATGGGCAACTTCCGGTTCATGCCGACCACGGGCGCGGTCACGTCGTCCGACCCGGCTCAGTACGGTGCGAAGTTCAGCCACGACAACGAGACTCGTGCGCCGGGCTATTACGGTGTGAAGCTCGACAACGGGATCCAGGCCGAGCTCACCGCGACACAGCGGACCGGCCAGCACCGCTACACCTACCCGGCCGGGTCGGGCGCCGAGAACGTGCTCATCGAGGTCGGGCAGAGCAACGGCAGCACCTACGCCGGTGACGTCCACGTCGTCGGCGACAACACCGTCGAGGGCTGGCTCCAGGGCGGCAACTTCTGCGGTGAGACCGGCAAGGAGCGCTACCGGATCTTCTTCAGTGCCACGTTCGACCGTACGTTCTCGAGTTTCGGCACATGGAGCGACGGCACGCTGACCCCGAACCAGCGTGACGCCTCACGTGGCACCAGGCGCGCCGGTGCCTGGGTGACGTTCGACCCGGCCAAGGGCGACCAGGTCGGTGCTTCGGTGGGTCTGTCCTACACCTCGATCGACGGCGCGCGCCTCAACCGCAAGGCGGAGCAGCCGAAGTCGTTCGACAGGGCCCGCACCGCGGCGCACACCACCTGGAAGGACGAGTTGAACCGCATGCGTGTGGCCGGCGGCAGCACCGCCGATCAACGCACGTACTACAGCGCGCTCTACCACTCGCTGCTGCACCCGTCGATCGGGTCCGACGTCGACAAGCGCTACCGCGGCTTCGACGACCAGGTGCACCGCGCGGACTCCACCTACTACCAGATGTTCTCGCTCTGGGACACCTACCGTTCGCAGAACCAGTTGGTGGCACTGCTGAACCCGGACAAGGCCGCCGACATGGCCAAGTCCGTGCTGCACATCTATCAGGACGGTGGCTGGCTACCGCGCTGGGCGCTGGGCAACAGCGAGACCAACGTGATGAGCGGCGACCCGATCACTCCGTGGATCGTCGACATCTACAACCGGGGGCTGCTCGACAAGGCCACCGCACGGCAGTTGTTCGACGCGCTCTGGAAGAACGTCAACGACGTCCCCGCGGACCAGTCCATATTCCGCGGCCGTGACGGCAACCCGACGTATGTCCAGAACGGCTGGGTCGCCTACCAGAACCTGCCCGGGTACAAGTACGGGGACAGCCGCCAGGCGGGTTCGGCGACACTCGAGTACGCACTCGCCGACTGCGCCCTGTCCACGATGGCCGACGGCCTCGGCTACCAGGACAAGGCCGCGACGCTCGCCTCGCGCTGCGACAACTTCTCCAAGCTCTGGGACCCCGCCGTCACTTCACAGGGCTTCTCCGGGTTCCCGGTCGCCAAGAACGCGGACGGCACCGTCGCGGGCAACCCCGACCCCACCCAGACCGCCCCGTTCCACGAGGGCACCGCGTGGCAGTACCAGTGGCTCGCCCAGCAGGACCCGCAGACCCTCTTCGGACTCATGGGCGGTCAGGCGCAGGCCGAGCAGCGACTCGACAAGTTCTTCGACATGCCGACCGTGCTCACCGATCCGGCGAAGGCCGCTTCGGACTCCTGGGTGACCGGCGCCTACGACTACCACAACAACTTCGCCTTCAACCCCAACAACGAGCCCGACTTCCACGCTCCGTGGATGTACACGTGGACCGGCGCGCCGTGGAAGACCTCGGCCGTGCTGCGCGCGATGCGAACGCTCTTCACCGACAGCGTGTACGGCATGCCCGGCAATGACGACCTCGGCGCCACCTCGTCGCTGCTCGTCTTCGCCATGGCCGGCATCTTCGAGGCCCAGCCCGGCGCAGCCAACTACGTGATCACCGCGCCCATGTTCGACAAGGTCCAGATCCGGCCGGAACACGGACGCACGATCACCATCGAGGCACCGGGCGCCGACGCATCCCAGCTCCAGTACGTGTCATCCGTAGACACGGGCAAGGGCAAGTTGCGCCAGAGCTGGCTCTCCCACAAGGACCTGCTGCGCTCCGGCACGATCAAGATCAAGCTCTCCGACAAGCCGACGAACTGGGGCGCCAATGCCGCCCCGCCCGCCATGGCCGGGAACTGAGCTTTCGGGTGCGGCCGCTCGCCACGAGGGGCCGCACCCGGGCTTCACCCCTCTGCTGATCCCTTCTTCGTGGGGCCCCGCGCTGCGAACCGGGGACACGCCATAGCTTTATTGCACATAACTTGCAACAACTAAAAGAATGCACAACGATGGGCCGTAGCGGGGTCGGCCCGTCGGCTTTCGGCAGTGCAGCGCCTTGACCGGCGCGCACGAAGCCGAAAGGTGATCGTCTTCTCAACCGGCTCCCGCCGGATCCGGCCGACCCCGCGCACATCACCCCCTGCGACCGGCCGAACATCCCGGCAGCGCCACGCTCGCCCGGCAGAACGGTCCTCCTCGGCCACAATGCCCCTTTGCGAACGTGACACCCGATGGTTCGAAAGCCATGCCGAGTCGACGACCGGTCGGAACGGCGCACCCCGCTCGAGGACGCCCCACTTCGCACATGCATCATGTTTATCGACTTGTTCGATTTCTCGGTCAGGCGCCCGGGACGGGTGGGCCGCGCACGGAGGATCAATGCACCACGAGAATCTGCCGGACGGAGCGAATCCGGCCCTCTCCCGGCTCCTGCTGTCCAGCTACGAACGGCAGACGGGCCGGCCGTTGTGCCCGCCCGCCTGGTCCTCGGACGAGGAGGCGGCCGAGTGGCTGTACCGGCAGGCACCGTTCGGGTTGCTCGTCCATGACACGGCCGACGATCCGGTGTTCGTCTACGCCAATCGCACCGCGCAGCAGCGCTTCGAATACACCTGGCAGGAGTTCATCGCGCTGCCCTCGCGCCTGTCCGCGGCACCTCACGACCAGCCCGGTCGCGACTCGTTCATCGCGTCAGTGGCCGCCAACGGCTACGCCTCGGGATATCGAGGTCTGCGCCGGACCAGGACGGGCGGACGCTTCTGGATAGAGGACGTCACCATGTGGAACGTGACGGACGCCGACGGTGTCCACCACGGCCAGGCCGCCGTCTTCCACTCCTGGTCGGACGCCTAGGGTCAATGCCGTTGCCTTTGCTGTGGGCGTAGTCTGCTTGGCAGTGGGTCTCGGGGGTGGTTCGGGTGGCTGCGAGTGTGTCTGACTTATCGGGTCTTGGCTTGTTGACCTGGGTGTATCCGCCAGGTTTGGTGGATCGGGTGGTGGCCGCGTGTGGGCGTTCTGAGCAGCGTCAGCGGCTGCTTCCCGCCCGGTTGGTGGTGTACTTCGTGCTGGGGCTGGCCCTGTTCTCGCCTGCTCCGTATCTGGAAGTGATGCGGCACCTCGTCGAGGGACTGCGGGGTGTGGGCCTGCTGGGTACCTGGCGTGTTCCGGCGAAGTCCTCGCTGTTCAGGGCTCGGGAGCGCCTGGGCTCTGAACCGTTGCGGGTGCTGTTCGCCGCGACCGCGAAGCCGATGGCCACTGAGGCGACTCCCGGTGCGTTCTGGCGGGACTTACGGCTGCTGGCCGTCGACGGAACCTGCTGGGACGTCGCGGACAGCGAGGCGAACGAAGCCGCTTTCGGACGTCCCGGCAGTGGCCGCGGGTCGGGCAGGAGTGCGTTCCCGCAGGTGCGGATGGCGGCGTTGGTGGAGGTGGGCAGTCATGCGGTGCTGGATGCGGAACTCGCCGGCTGCCGCACCGGGGAAGTCACCCTGGTCGCCCGCCTGCCCCGGTCGGTCGGCCCGGGTCAGCTCGTCCTGGCCGATCGTGAGTTCCTCGGAGTCCCGTTGTGGCAGGCGTTCACCGCGACCGGCGCCGACCTGCTGTGGCGAGTGCCCGCCAACCGCGTCCTGCCGGTGATCAGGCAGTTCCGTGACGGGTCGTGGCTCTCTCATATCCGGGCGAGCAGTGGCCCCGCCCGGGATCAGCCGGTCGTGGTGCGTGTCCTGGCCTACCGGGTCAAAGAACAGGCTGGCGCGGACGGGGGTGACGGATACCGCCTGGTCACCACTTTGCTGGACGCCCGACGGTATCCGGCCCGGCAACTGGCCGCGCTCTACCGCGAGCGCTGGGAGATCGAGTCCGTCTTCGCCGAGATCAAGACACACCAGCGCGGCGCACGCGTCGTCCTCAGCAGCAAGACACCCGAAGGTGTCCGTCAGCAGATCTGGGCACACCTCCTGGTCCACCACGCACTGCGCGAGCTCATGCTGAGAACGGCTGCCACCCGTGGCCTGGACCCTGATCGGGTTTCCTTCACCGAGACCCTGCGCTCTGCCCGGCGCAGCGTGACCGTCACGCCGGGCAGTTTTTCCCCCTGACCTCCTGGTCAGAGCACTGGTGATGCTCGAGCAGGACCTCCTGGAACGACTCCTGCCTGTCAGACGGCTCCGCAGCCAGCCCCGCGTCGTGAAACGCAAGATGTCCAACTACCACCTCAGACGAGCCGAGCATCGTGCCTGGCCGCAGCCGACCCGCACCGGCACGCAAGCCGTCCTCGTCATAAGACCCCAACCGGCGAACCCGTAAAAGCAACGGCATTGCGCCTAGGGTCCCTTGCGACCTCCGCTACCACGGCCGTCCCGGCCTGGTACCCCGGGGCGACCGCCACACGGTACGTCCCTCACGGCCCTACGTTTCGGACGTGCCGTACGGGACGTGACCGCCCGAATACCGACACGTCGGTTGTCAGCAGCACTGGACCGTCCTCCAGGTGGCACCCCGCCCCAGCCTTCCGCGTAGCGCCCATCGGACAGCGTGACAGCGCGCTCACCCAGGGTTGACGGCGGACCTCTGGTCGGCCGAGGAGGCCCCCTTGACGGGACCGACCGGCAGATGGAGGGCCGCGTCGGTCGGTGGCAGCGGCCAACGGCGACGTTTATTCACCGGCCCACCGATTGCGGTCATGCTCTAATCGCCGGATGACGAAGATCGAATCAGGGCTCATACGACGTTGGCTGGACGGCTGGACCGTCGCCCGCTCCCTGCCCGAGGCCGAGCAGGTCGAGCCCGCCGGGGACGGCCTGCGATCCAAGTGCGCCCAACCCGGCCGCGAGGTCGAGGTGTTCGCACTGCGTGCGGACGAGGACCCGGACTCCTTGGCACGACTGGCGGCAGCCGTCGCCGCCGCACGGGAGATCACCTGGCTCACGGTGCCTACGCTGCACCCAGGCACAGTCGAGGCCGTCGTCGACGCCGCCGGACTGGAGGTGCTCCACCGGTCGGAGTGGTTCATGACGACTGATCTGACCGAGCACCCGCGGCACGAGCCTGCCGCGCCGTACGAGCGCGAGGTGCGCACGGAGGGACCGGTCACGCTCGTCTCCCTCCACGCCCCCTCCGGAGAGGTGGCAGCGCGCGGATCCATCGCCGTGGTCGGCGATGATGCGATCGCCGATCGCATCGAGACGGACGCGGCGCACCGCCGGCGCGGCCTGGGTCGCGCCATGATGAGCGCTCTGGCGGAGGCCGCCGTGTCCCAAGGCGCCCGCACTGGTCTTCTCATTGCCAGCGAGGAAGGCCAGCGCCTGTACTCCTCCCTCGGCTGGCACCACAAAGCCGACGTCCTGATCGCCCGGGGGCCGGCGGTTCCCGCCATCGGGTAGGACGTGACTCGTTGTGCGAGGGCCCCGTCGAGCAGGAGCTGGCCACCAGTGGTTTCGTGGAGGTTCGCGGCGAACCGCTTCGACTGAGCCATGTCATCCACCCGGCACCGACCAGCCGGAAGGCCGCGTGGATGGCCGACGTACAGGCAAGCTGCACCCGAGGCGCCCTAGACTGCATGTGTGCGCATACGTCCGATCGTCGGCCCTGTACCCGACACCGGTGTACGTCCCGCCGGTGGGATGGAAGAGATCGCCGAGCAACTCGCCGCCGGCGGGGTGGCCGTCCTGACCGGAGCCGGGATTTCCACCGAATCCGGCATCCCCGACTACCGGGGCGCGACCGGGCGGCACCGACGGCACTCCCCCATGACCTACCAGGACTTCGTGTCGAACGAGGCGAACCGCCGCCGCTACTGGGCCCGCGGCTATCTCGGGCGCCGCGCCATCGCGGGCGCCCGGCCCAACGCCGGACACCACGCCGTGCAGGCATTGTGCGCCTCCGGGTACGTCGACGCCGTGATCACACAAAATGTCGACGGGCTGCACCAGGCCGCCGGGACGACGGACGCCGTGCCACTGCACGGCAGCCTGGACCGTGTCATCTGCCTCGACTGCGCAACGATCGGTCCCCGCGACGAACTGGATGCCCGACTACTCGCCGCGAACATGGAATTCCCCGCCGCGCACGATGCCGCCGGACTGCCCGTCAACCCTGACGGCGACATCGAACTGCCGGACGACCTCGTCGACACCTTCCGCATCGTCCCGTGCCGGCACTGCGGCGGTGTACTCAAGCCGTATGTCGTGTTCTTCGGCGAGAACGTACCCAAGCCTCGCATCCAGCACTGCTTCGACCTGATCGACGCGGCCGATTCGCTACTCGTCCTCGGCTCGTCGCTGGCCGTCCTGTCGGGACTGCGGTTCGTGCGTCGCGCCGCGAAGGACGGCAAGCCCGTCTCCATCATCAACCTCGGCCCGACACGCGGCGACGACCTCGCGTACGCGCACGCAGCGCTCCCACTCGGCAAGGCCCTCACCGAACTGACCGAGCGCCTCGACATTCCCTGAACCGATCCCACGGCTCCTGCAGCGCACCCGTCGATCGGACCTCCGTGTTCACGAAACCGCGCGGTGCCCGAACATGGCAGTTCGCCGGAAAAGCGGCTTTTGCTCGCCGACGTCGGCTTCCCCTCGGGCGCGGCCTTCTGCCATCCAACTTTGGCATCCACAACGACACGTCCCTGGTACGAGCCCCTTCGCCGTGAGCGTCACAAGCTCGGGCTTCAAAGGGCCGACCGAACAAACCTCTCCCCCAGGCACACCGGGTCCGGGGCCAAGAGCCGGGCAGGGCAAGGAACGTGCCGGGCACGAATGAGGAAGTACTCGCCTTCGCCCGCCGGACCAGGACGGACCGGAACACGGCTCGCGCTGGAAAGTGCCGTCCCGGCGGATGCCGACGGACGTCGAAGCCGACGTGACGCCGAGACGTGCAGGTCGCGCCTGTACCTTGGTCGCGTTGCACGGCGACGCCTGGAAGGGCGAGCGGCCACGTCGGGAACAGCCGGGCCCGCCGGCACGGTTGCACCGGCCGAGGGACCAGCGCCATGCAGGCGGGGAACCGGGGGACCACACGGTCGTCCACCCCGCCAGGATCCGGGCCCCAACAGGCGCGGCACATACGCCGCGCAGGCGGACCACGACGTATTTCTGCAGGAGGACTGTTTCATGCCCGACCGCCCCTTGACGCTCATGGCAGTGCACGCTCACCCCGACGACGAGGCCACCGGAACCGGAGGCATCCTCGCCCGGTACGCGGCGGAAGGCATTCGCACGGTTCTCGTGACGTGTACCGACGGCGGCTGCGGTGACGGACCCGGTGGCATCAAGCCCGGCGATCCCGGGCACGATTCGGCAGCGGTCGCCTTGATGCGCCGCCGCGAGCTTCAGGCGAGCTGCGACATCCTGAAGATCAGCCATCTGGAGATGCTGGGCTATGCCGACTCCGGGATGATGGGCTGGCCGAGCAACAACGCTCCCGGAGCGTTCTGGCAGACCCCCGTGGACGAGGGCGCGGCCCGGCTCGCGGAACTCATGCGGCAGTACCGACCCGATGTGGTCGTCACCTATGACGAGAACGGCTTCTACGGCCACCCCGACCACATCCAGGCCCACCGCATCACGATGGCTGCGCTGGAGATGACCGCGCCGACACCAAAGGTGTACTGGACCACGATGCCGCACTCGATGATGCAACGGTTCGGCCAGATCATGCGCGAATTCCATGAAGAAATGCCGGAACCGGATCCGGCCGAGGCCGCCGCGATGGCCGAGATCGGCCTGCCCGACGACGAGATCACCACCTGGGTGGACACCACCGCGTTCAGCGGTCAGAAGTTCGACGCGTTGGCCGCCCACGCCAGCCAGGGCGACAACATCTTCTTCCTCGACATGGGCAAGGACAGGTTCGGCGAGTTGATGGGCACGGAGACCTTCCTACGTGTCCACGACACCACCGGCGCCGCCATACCCGAGAACGACCTCTTCGCCGGACTGCGCTGACCCGTCCCGGCCGGGCGGGAAAGCGCAACGCCCCCTTGCGGCGCGACGGAACGGGTCCACACGCCCGCAGCGTGTTGCATGTCCACGCGTGTTCCGCTCCCGCGGTCGCCTCCAGGCCCGTGGCCGATGACGGGGAAGTCGTCGTCCGGCCGGGCCTCGGAAGGCTTGCGCCTTTAGTGGGCCGCGGCCCGTCAGTGCTCGTGACCCGGTTCGTGGTCGTGCGGTTCGTACCCGGGGATCGTTCCGTCGGTCTTCTTCACCAGGAACAGCCCCACCATCCCCATGTCCGAGTGGCTCTGCACATGGCAGTGGTACATCCATGCGCCCGCGCCCACGCCCTCCCCCGCGATGACCTGGAACCCGAAGGAGTCCGCCGGTCCGACGATCTTGTTGTCGATGATCCGGCTCGGGTCGTCGGGCCCGGTGAGCAGGCCCGTGCGGTTGTCCGCCCAGCGGTGACCGTGCATGTGGAAGGTGTGGTAGTACTCGCCGTGCGTGATCATCACGAACTCGATCCGGTCGCCCACGGTGGCCTCGAAGTCGGGTCCCGAGTGCGGTGCGCGGTTGTTGATGGTCATGTCGTTGAAGACGATCGTGTACGTCCGGTCCGGCAGGACGTCTCCCTTGCGGCGGACGATCACCGGACCGTACAGGCCCTTTCGGATCCCGCCGGTGCCGTGTTCGGTGCCGACGACATGGTCGTGGTAGTGCCAGTAGCCCGCGCTGCCCGCCCGCCAGGTGCCGTCCTTGCGGCGACCCGGGGCGTGGGTGCGCCAGGTGTAGGTGCGAGTGCCACCCGGTTCGACGTCGCTCTTGTTCAGTTTTGTGCCGTCGCTTGAGATCTCGTAGTCCAGGCCGTGCACATGCAGGCTGGCCGGGACGTCCATCGTGTTCTCGAACTCGATGTGCAGCGTGTCGCCCTCGTTGATCTCGATCAGCGGGCCGGGGACCGTCGCCTTGCCCTTCTCGAAGCCGTAACCCATCTGCCCGTCGGCGAGCTGCTCGGCGTACATCTTGATGTGTTTCACCTCGCCCCCGGCGGCGGCCGTCGTCGCCGGGCCCTCCGCCACGGCGGACTCCGGCCCCAGGGACAACGATGTCGCGACGGCCGCACCACCCAGCAGCACCCGCCGGTTGAAGCTGCGTCTGTCCATGGCGAACTCCCCACACTGATACGGGATTTGCAAAGACGTAGCTGTGATGAACCTGTGCGACGGTACCGGCCGAAGCCCCGTTTATCCACACTCAGGACAAAGTTCGTTGCATCGCGGTCATACCTATTGGCGAACCGAGCAAAGAGGTCTAGCTTCCTTGGCGCTGCTGCTGCGACCGAGGAGGGTTGGGTGACCACATGCGGTTGACCTCGCATCAAGAACCCACGCACTTACGCGGGTTGAGCACAAAGGGCACAACAAGACGACTCTGGGCGGCGGCCCTGACCGCCGGCGTCCTCTCGGCCGGTCTGCTGTCGGGTCCCACCGCCAGCGCGCGTCCGGCCCCGGAACCGTCCCAGACAACGATGTCGATCAAGTCGCCGCCGGGCGGCGCGAACGTTCGGGTGCTGATCTTCCACGGTTCCGCCGCGTCCGGGGACGAGTCCCCGGTGGTGAACGCCGGGATCGAGACCATCGAAAAGATCGGACTGACCGGCCCGGCGAACCAGCGCTTCAAGGTCGAGGCGACGGACGACGCCTCGGTCTTCACCAACGAGAAGAAGCTGGGCCGCTTCAACGCCGTCGTGTTCCTGACCGGCGGTGGCGACGTCCTCGACCCGGACCAGGAGGCGGGCCTGGAGGCCTACATGGAGGCGGGCGGCGGATTCGTCGGCATCCATGACGCGGCCCGCGCGGAGCCGTACTCGGAGTGGTTCACCGGCCTCGTGGGAGCCCGGCCGGCCGCGAACAGCCCGGCGAACCTCCAGCGTGCCACCGTCGAGGTGGGCGACCGGCTGCACCCGGCCACCAAGGACCTGCCGGTGCAGTGGAAGCGGCCCGACCAGTGGCTGAACTGGGCGAAGAACCCCTCCGGCGAGGTGCACACCGTGGCTCGGGTGCGCGAGTCGACATACCAGCCGGGCGCGAACGGCAACGGCTCGGACCACCCGGTCAGCTGGTGCCGTGACTACGACGGCGGACGCTCCTTCTACACCGGCATGGGCGGCACCGTCTCCTCGTACGACGAGACGGACTTCCGCGCCCATCTGCGCGGCGCCCTGCTGTGGACGACACGGCTGGTGCAGGCCGACTGCAAGGCGACGATCACCGGCAACTACAAGGCGGAGCGCCTCACCCAGCCCAACCAGCCGGGTCGGAGCGACCAGATCGGCGAACCGCACGGCCTGGTGGCCGCACCCGACGGCCGCGTGCTGTACATCGGCCGGGGCGGTGCCGACGGCTCCCAGCCCGTGATCACCGACTGGAACAACCCGGACGTCGGCAAGGGCAAGGGCCAGATCCACGTCTACGATCCGAAGACCGGGAAAGTGACCCTCGCGGGCGAGTTGGCGGTCTTCGGCAACAAGGGCGGCGGCGACGAGCTGACCAAGGTCGAGGAGGGGCTGCTCGGCATCGAGCTTGACCCGAAGTTCGAGCAGAACGGCTGGGTGTACCTGCACTACACCCCCCACTCGCAGATCAACCGCGACACACACATGGCCGAACGGCGCGTCTCCCGCTTCACACTGGACCTCGCCACCGACAAGCTCGACCTCGGCAGCGAGAAGGTCCTGCTCAAGTGGCCTGTACAGATCCACAGTTGCTGTCACGCGGGCGGCGGGATGACCTGGGACTCCAAGGGCAACCTGTACATCGCCACCGGAGACAACAACTCCAGTGGATTCAGCGGTGGTTACTCGGGCAACAACCCTGAGCCCAACTACAAGGGCGTCTCCTTCGCGGACGCACGCCGCACCGCGGGCAACACCCACAACCTCAACGGCAAGATCCTGCGCATCCACCCCGAGCCCGACGGCACGTACACCCTTCCCGATGGCAACCTCTTCACCGGCAAGGAGACCGCCGAGGGAGGCGGCAAGACCCGCGGCGAGATCTATGTGATGGGTGTACGGAACCCCGCACGTATCTTCGTCGACAAGTCGACCGACATCCTCTACGCGGGCTGGGTCGGTCCGGACGCGGGCCAGCCGTCGCCGATCTGGGGGCCCGCCAAGTACGACACCTTCGCGGTGATCACCAACGCGAGCAACCGGGGCTGGCCGTACTGCATGGGCAACAAGCAGCCCTACCGGGACCGCAACCTGCCCGACCCCTCGCAGCCACTGGGCTGGTACGACTGCGACCATCCGAAGAACGAGTCGCCGAACAACGACGGCCTGGTCAACCTGCCGCCGGTCACCGGCAACAACGTCTGGTACTCGCCGCAGGGCGGCGGCCCGGACTACCCCCGCGACGCGAACGGCATCCCGTCCTACAAGCAGGAGGAGGCCACCTACCGGCTGCCCTGGCTCAAGGGCGGCGGTCAGGCGGCGATGAACGGGCCGGTGTACCGATACGACGCGGCGAACGCCAACGCGACGAAGTGGCCTGCCTACTGGGACGGCAAGTGGTTCATCGGCGACTTCTACGACGCCGATCAGCCACGCAACGCTGTGCTCATGGACCCCGCCACCCAAGGGGACGGCGGTCTGCCGGTCCACTCCGAGTCGCTGAAGAAGATCGTGCCGATCGGAAACGACGGCATCAAGAACCTCATGGACTGGAAGTTCGGTCCCGACGGTTCGCTGTACGTCCTCGACTACGGCCGCGGATTCTTCACCAGCGACTCCAAGTCGGCGCTGTGGCGGGTCACCTACACGGGCGGTGGGCCGACGCCGGCCGCCGACCAACTGGCGAGGAGGACCGAGTGATACGGCACAGGAGAATGTGGGCGGCGCTGCTGGCCGCCCTGCTCATGATGCTCGGCCTGCAGACGACGTCCGCTGCCGGACAGGATACGGCGCGGGCCGAGGCACCGGACGCCGCGCAGGTGCTCACCTGGACCGCGGGCGACGACATCACCAAGTACGGGTCGGCGCCCACCACGGCGGTGGCGGGTCCGGCGACGATCGTCTTCGAGAACAGCGCGGCGACGGGCAACACCACCGGTATGCCGCACACGTTGACGTTCGTGACCAGCGACCCCGAATACAACAGCGACGTCCAGATCAACATCCTGGCCAACCCGAACGACGACATGGGCGGTCGCCACACGGCCGAGGTCACGCTCACCCCCGGCCGGTACTTCTACCACTGCACGATCCCCGGACACGGGCAGATGCAGGGCGAACTGGTGGTGACCGAGGGCGGCGGCTCGGACACGACACCGCCCCAGACGTCCGCCCAGGTGACGGGCGCGCAGAACGCCCAGGGCGAATACGTCGGAGCGGCGACCGTGACGATCGCGGCCACCGACGAGGGCGGCAGCGGCGTGGACCGGATCGAGTACGCGATCGGGGACACCGGCGCCTGGCAGCCGTACACCGCACCGGTCGTCGTTGACCGGACGGGCGGCCACAAGATCCGCCATCGGGCTCTGGACAAGGCCGGCAACGTCTCGGCCGAGAAGAGCGTCGAGTTCACCGTCGTCGCACCGCCGTCCGACGACACCGCACCGCCGGAGACCTCGGCGACGGTGAGCGGCGAGCGGAACGCCGACGGGGCGTACATCGACATGGCCACGGTCACCGTCACCGCTTCCGACACCGGTTCCGGGGTCAACTCGATCGAGTACGCGGTGGGCGCGGGTGCATGGCAGGCGTACAGCGGGCCGGTGATGGTGCACCAGGTCGGCGCCCAGACCGTGCGTTACCGCGCCACCGACAAGGCGGGCAACGTCTCGGACGAGAAGAGCGTGCAGTTCACGGTCGTGGCGGCGCCGCCGCAGGACACGACGGCGCCCGTGACGGGCGTGGCAGTGGAGGGCACGAAGAACTCCGACGGTGCGTACGTCGGCAGTGCCAAGGTGACGGTGAGCGCGACCGACGACGGCGGCTCCGGTGTGGCGAGCGTCGAGTACTCCCTCGATGCCGGCCCCTACCTGGCGTACACCGCACCCGTGGTGGTCGACCGTGCCGGCGCCCACTCCCTCGCCTACCGGGCGAGCGACAAGGCGGGCAACACCTCCACACCGGGCACCGTGAACTTCACGGTCGTGGCGGGAGGCGGCGTCCCGGCGCCCAACTGTCCCGAGTACGACGAGCGGTTGACGGTGATCGTGGGCACGGTCGACTCGGGTGTCCCCAACCGGGTCACGAACAACCGGTGCCGGATCAACGAGCTGATCGAGGACGAGAAGGAGTGGACGTCCCACGCGCTGTTCCTCAAGCACGTGCAGAAGGTGCTGGACGGCCTCCGGGACGAAGGTGTCGTCGACAAGCGCGAGTACAACACGATCCAGCGGGCCGCCCGTCAGTCCGGGATCGGCAAGCCCGGACAGACCGAGGGCTACCGCAAGATCTTCGACGGAAGCCCGGGTTCCCTCGCCAAGTGGGAGCAGGTGGGCGGTGGTTCGTTCGCCCTGAACACCGACGGGTCGATCACCAGCGGCACCACGAAGGCGGGCCTGGGCATGCTCTGGTTCCCTCAGCGCAAGTACGGCGACTTCTCGCTGAAGCTCCAATGGCGTGACGACGCGCCCGGAACCGGCAACGCCAACGCCGGTGTGTTCGTCCGCTTCCCGGGGGTGCACGACCACCCGGTCGAGTCGCGACCGGAATGGGTCGCCATCGAGTACGGGCATGAGGTGCAGGTGTTCGACCGGCCCGACGGCGACATGTACAAGACGGGCTCGATCTACGGTTTCGACCGGGTGGGGCTCGCCGGGGCGGGGGTCACCCAGAAGGGGACGTGGAACGACTACGAGATCCGTGTGGTCGACCAGCACTACTCGATCTACCGCAACGGTGTTCTCATCAACGAGTTCGACAACATCGGAGGCCAGGAGTTCTATCCGCCGCGCTCGGACGACCCGGGCACGGACGGCCGGCGGTTCGCCTCCGGGTACATCGGACTGCAGGTGCACAGCACCACGGATGTGATCTCCTACCGGGACATCCGGATCAAGGAGCTGTGAACCGCTCCTGACACGGCCGACCCGCCTGTACCCGCCCGCGCACGTCGCGGGCGGGTACTGCGGTTCGCCGGACCGCCCGGCTCATCACAGCGCCCATGCGTGACAGGTGCCGGCACCCGGGACTACGGGCCGCCACGCCCGGGACGACGCCGGTTTCAGGGCGCCTTGTCCGACGTGCTACCGAACACATGCCCACACGTGATCAACACCCCCTACCCTTCGGATGATCAAAACATCGACGGCTCCAGGCCGAGGCGGGGGAAGACTCATGTCATATCGGCGCGCTGTGATACCGGCACTCGTCGGGAGCCTGCTGATCACGCTGTTCCTGTGGTGGGCGGGGGCCAGTGCGCCGGCGCTCCAACTGCCCGGCACCGCCAACGTGTTCGACGTTCAGTCCGCGGCCGAACTCCAGCGATGGCTCACTCCCTGGTCCTACGGATCCCCGGGCGCGCCGATGTCCGGCGGACCCGGGGGCGGGGACACGGCGTTGAGCGGGGGTACCCAGTACGCCGATCTGTACAACACCGCGATGCAGATCAGATTCGTGGCGGTATTCGCTTTCTTCCTGGCCGGCGCACTGCTCCTGATCCGCAGGATCCCGCCCGCTCACGGCCGCACACCGGCCACGCTGCTCGCGTTGTGGGCCTGGGGCCCGGTGGCCGGAACACTGGCCGTGACCGTCTCCGCGCCGTGGCTGATCGCGTCACGCGGACACGGCAGCTACCGGTTCCTGCCACAACTGGCGGGTGTGATCGCGTCGAGCGGTCCGATCACGGTCTTCGCGGCGTTGTTGACCGCGCTGCTCACGGTGCCCGTGGCACGCATCACCGCCAAGGATGCTGACCCGGTGCCCATGCGACAGGTGCCGCCACGTGCTGCCCGACTTGCCGCGAGCACCGGAACCGCGGTGATCGCGCTGTCGCTGGTGATCCTGTCGTACGGTTCGGTCGCGGCCGGGATCCAGACGTCGTTCGGCGGCGGAGGGCTGCTGTCCGAACCCGGCGACCTGCTGCGCGAGTGGCTGCTGCTCGGTGGCTGGACGACGCCGGGAACCACGCCGCTCGGCGACTGGCTGCTCCTGCGAGCCGCCGACGTGCTCCTGCTCGCCGTGGTGTGGTGGTCACTGCGGTTGCTGCCCGGCCTGCTCACGCGGGCTTCGCTGCCGGCGATGGCGGTCGGCGCGGTCTGCGCGACCGTGCTGGGGCTGCTGGTGAGCCAGGTGCTGCGCACGGCGACGGGCGACAGGGCCGCCGTGTGGGGGCCTGTGTACCTCTTCTCGACGCTCGGCGGCGGCGTCCCGGCCGCACTCACCTTTGGCCTCGCCGCGGGGGCGACGGCCCTTCTGACGCTGAGGTGGGCCGGCGGCCGTGACACCGACGATGTCTCCCGGTGATGAACGGGCCGGCCGAACCGTCCGGGCCCGAGGCCGGCGGCCGGTGCCCCGACGGGATCCTCTTCGGCTCATTCCGCATCACCGTCGGAGGTTTCGCGAGGGCTTTGTCCCGTTCTGAGAACAACGGGGCAGAAGTGGATCCCACGGAACGCGTTACGGCCGCACCCGGGATCCGGGTGCGGTCCCATGCCCAAGCCCCCCCTCGCACGACGCGTGCCCGCTCTCGCCGAGCCCGCCGGCACCGCCGACATCGCGGCTCGCATCGGTGCGGCGCCCGGCCGTGCCGCGGTCGGCCGAGGGCGCGTTGTGCCGCGTCCGTGCACAGGCCCCTGGACACGCTCTACGCCTCGGTCCCGATAGGTCGACCGTTCCGTCGCGCTCCGTGCGACGTGGGTCACATCCCCGGCTCGGATGTCACAGTCCCGCACCGTGTCCGCTCCCAGGAAGCAGACACGGCAGGAGGCCCTCGCGCCTGTCGGCACACCGCCGCTCCCCGAAGCGGCACCAGCCGAAAGAGGACAACGACCCATGAAGCTGACGATCTTCGCGGCCACCGGCGGCATAGGCCGCCACCTGCTCGAACAAGCCGTGGCATCCGGCCACGACGTCACCGCGGTCGTACGCGACCCCCGGCCCCTGACCGGCAGGGCGGGCCGGTTCGACGTGATCACGGCCGACCTGGCCGCGCCGGACGCGGACCTGCTCGCGTCCGCCGTCGAGGGCAGGGACGCCGTGCTCTCCGGACTCGGGCCGCGACGCCCGAAGGCCGACGCGGGCATCACATCGCACGGGACGAGGGCCATCGTGGCGGCGATGCAGGCGACCGGCGCGAGGCGTCTCGTGGTGGTCAGCGCGTCGCCCATCGGCACGGTGCCCTCGCCCGACCGGCCGCATCCGCCGAAGCATGATCCGGGCGACGGCTTCTTCATGCGCCATCTGGGCAGCCCGCTCGCCCGCACCATGTTCCGCGCGCACTACGCCGACCTCGCGCTGATGGAGGACATTCTTCGCCGCAGCGATCTCGAGTGGACCGTCTCACGGCCACCGCGGCTCACCGACAAACCGCTCAGCGGCGCCTACCGGACGGCGATCGGGCGCAATCCTCGCGGTGGCGTGCTGGTATCGCGCGCCGACGTCGCGCATCACATGCTGCGGGTCATCGACCAGCCGGAGACGGTCAGGCGCACGGTCGGCATCGCCGGCTGACACGTTCGCCCGGTGTCGACGTGGCCTCCGTCACAGGTGACAGGATGGGTGAGCAAGCGCTTAGATAGTTGAGCGTCAGAGTCCGTCGCCATGACCCGGAGGCCACGTTGTTGTTCACATCCGTCGACGACGTCTCCGCGCGTCTCGCCACAACCGGGTATCTGGCATCGCCCGCGGTGGCCACAACCGTCTTCCTGGCCGATCGGCTGGGCAAGCCGCTACTGGTGGAAGGCCCGGCCGGCGTCGGCAAGACCGAACTCGCCAAGGCGGTGGCCGAGGTCGCGGGGGCCCGCCTCGTCCGGCTCCAGTGCTACGAAGGCATCGATGAAGCACGTGCGCTGTACGAGTGGAACCACGCCAAGCAACTGCTGCGCATCAGCGCGGGACGCGACGAGACCTGGGACGCGACGCGTACGGACATCTTCGGTGAGGAGTTCCTGCTGGCACGTCCGCTGCTGACCGCCATCCGCGGCACGGACCCGAAGGTCCTGCTGATCGACGAGACCGACAAGGCCGACGTCGAGGTGGAGGGGCTGCTGCTCGAAGTGCTCAGCGATTTCCAGATCACCGTCCCGGAACTCGGCACGATCACCGCCACCACCCGTCCCTTCGTCGTCCTCACCTCCAACGCGAGCCGGGAGCTGTCGGAGGCGCTGCGCCGCCGCTGCCTCTTCCTCCACATCGGCTTCCCCGACGAGGAGTTGGAGCGGCGCATCGTCCGGCTCAAGGTGCCGGGGCTCGAGGAGGCGCTGGCGGAGTCCGTGGTGCGCGTGGTCGGGGCACTGCGCGAGATGGATCTGCGCAAGGTCCCCTCGGTCGCCGAGACCATCGACTGGGCGCGCACCCTGCTCGCGCTCGGGGCGGGCACCCTCGACGAGGCCGTCGTACGGGACAGCCTCGGTGTACTCCTCAAGCATCAGGACGACGTCCTCAAGGCGGCCGCCAAACTCGACCTGGGCGCCGTGTGAACTCGCCGGCGGCGCAGACGGGGATCGCGGAACGGCTGACGGGTCTGGTCGGCGCCCTCCGTGGGCACGGCGTGCGAATCGGCACCGGTGAGACCGTGGACGCCGCACAGGCGCTGGAGGCACTCGGGCTCGCCGACCGGGAGCGGCTGCGCGAGGGACTGGCCGCCACTCTGCTGCACGGCGAGGCCCAACGACAGGTGTTCGACCCGGTCTTCGACGTGTACTTCCCGCGTCGCGTGGGAGGCCCGGAGGCTCGGGCGGACATGGACCGGGAGGCGCTGCGGGACCGGCTCGCGGCGGCACTGGCCGCCAACGACGAGGTGATGACGGCGCAGTTGGCCGTCGACGCGGTGGACGGCTTCGGCGGTTACGGCTCCTCGCCCGGTTCGGACGGCTGGTCGTCGTACCAGACGCTCGAGCGGCTGCGCCCACAGACCCTGCTGGCACGTGTGCGCGACACCCTCAGGGCGCAGAATGCGGCGTCCGGGTTCACCGACCGGCTGCTGGAGGACGAGATCCGCAGGCGCATCGAGGTCTTCCGCAGGCAGGTCGCCACCGAGGCCCGGCGCCGGGTGGCCGAACGACGCGGCAGGGACGAGATCGCCAGACGCGCCGTCGCACCGACCTCCGACCGGGTCGACTTCCTGCTCGCCGGACGGACTCAACTCGCCGAACTGCGCAGGGCGGTGCACCCGCTCGCACGCAAACTGGCCACCCGGCTGGCGGCCCGCCGTCGTCGCGCCGCCCGCGGGACCATCGATCTGCGGCGGACGCTGCGGGGATCGCTGTCGACGGGCGGGGTGCCGATGCATCCGGTGTTGCGTCGCCGTCGTCCCGTCCGGCCCGAACTGGTGCTGCTGTGTGATGTGTCGGGTTCGGTGGCGGGATTCTCGGACTTCACGATGCTGTTGGTGCAGGCGCTGCACGACCAGTTCAGCAAGGTGCGGGTGTTCGCGTTCATCAACCGCGTGGACGAGGTGACCGGGCTCCTGGTGCACGGCGGGACCGACCCGCAGGGACTGGCCGCCCGCATCCGGTCGGAGACCACGGTGACGGGCTGGCACGACAGCAGTGACTACGGGTCCGCCTTCGGCGAGTTCGCCGAGCGGTACCCCGACGCGGTGGGTTCCCGCACCTCGGTGTTCGTCCTCGGCGACGCACGTACGAACATGAGCGACCCGAACCTCGCCGCGGTACGGCGGATCTCGGAGAGGGCCCGCCGTGTCCACTGGCTCAATCCCGAGCCGCGCGCCCAGTGGGGCACGGGTGATTCCGCCGCGCCCGACTACGCCGGGCTCCTGGAGATGTACGAGTGCCGCAACGTCCGGCAGCTCAGCGCTCTCATCACTCGCCTGCTGCCGGTCTGACCACCACCGGCGTGACTCCGGGCCCGCGTTACAACCGTCCGAGGGCGTCCCGAGTCATGTCTTCCCGAGGGGGTGACGTCATGGCCGGTGCCACCGAATGGCTGGTCCGCCACCGGACGTCCGGGTGGGCGGTTTCGGGGCTGTTGCTTCTGCTCGGAGGTCTCACCCTGCTGGCGCTGCCGTACCCGCACAGCCTCTCGACGGCACGGGGATACCAGGAGACGTCCGGTTCGGTCGTCATCCCCGCGGTGGTTCGGGATCTGAGGAACATGTCCAACGGCCGGGGCGGCGAGTACTGGGTGGAGGTCCGGGGGCTGGCGTCGGTGTCGGGCCGGATCAAACTCGACGACCCGGATCCCGTACTGTCCAGGCTCAGCAGGGGTGACCGCGTCGGCATCCTCCTGTGGCACGGCCGCCGGACCGGCATCACCTTCGACGGGCGCGTCCAGGAAGCCGTCACGGCGCCGCCCCTGGTACCGGGCCTGTGGCTGGCCGGTGGTCTGGTTCTGCTGCACGGCGGGGTGTTCGCCCTCCACACCGTCGGCCGGCTGCGCCGCCGGACACACGAGTTCCCGCCCGGGCGGGAGCCGGACGACAGCCTCACACCGACCGGCAGGGTGATCGCGGTATCCGGCGCGGCCGCGTGTTTTGCAGGTCTCGTCACCTCCGCCCTGCACGAGCCCGATCCCCTGGTCTACGCAGGCATTTGGCTCCCCGTCGCAGTGGTCGCCCTCGTCGTGTGGGGGGTCACGTGCCGTGTTCGTGAGTGGAGATCGTTCCGGGCGTGAAGGTCGGCCGCCGATGGCCTGACGACGGCCGAGCGCCTCGGGAAGTCGCGCGGGAATCGCGAAATACGCCCTGTTCGGCGCCGGTTGCGGCACGGCGGGTCGCACGCCCCGGGGGTTGGCGCATCTGCGCAATGGCCAGTTGCGCCAGTCCCGCGACATTGCCCGCGGCTCGGGCCGAGCACATCCTCAGGTGGTTTTCCGATCTCCGCATCCCTTGAGGAGTGCTCCTTGCCTATCGTTCCCAGACTCCGACCAGGGCCGCTCGTGGTTGCCGTCGTCACCGCGCTGGCGGCGACGGCCATCCCGGCCGGCGCCGCGGCGCACCGTGATGCGAGCCGGGCGGCTTCGGCCGTCGACGCGGTGCATCGGCCCGCGGGCCGCGGTGACACCCACAGCGTCACCCTGATCACCGGTGACAAGGTCACGATCGGCACCGCGGCCGACGGCAGTGTCGTCCGGTCCTTCGAGAGCCCCGACGGCGCCACGTCCGGCTTCCACCGCGCGGTCGTCGACGGCTCGACCTATGTGTACCCCGACGAGGTCCTGCCGTACGTCAGCGCCGGGAAGCTGGACAAACAGCTCTTCAACGTGACCCGGATGATCGCCGACGGCTACGACGACGCGCACAGCTCCCGGCTGCCACTGATCGTCAAGTACACGGACGCCGCCGCGAGATCCCGCACCCAGCCCAAGGTGGCCGGCTCGACCGTCGTCCGCCGCCTGGACAGCATCCAGGGTGCGGCCCTCGCCCAGAACCGCAAGCAGGCACCGCAGTTCTGGGCCTCGCTGACCGGTGGTACCGCGGCTACGGCGCGGTCCACGAAGCCGTCCTTCGCCGGCGGCGTCTCCAAGGTCTGGCTCGACGGCAAGGTGACCGCCGACCTGGCCGACTCCACCGCCCAGATCGGCGCTCAGCAGGTCTGGGCGGAGGGGAACACCGGTCAGGGTGTGAAGGTCGCCGTGCTCGACAGCGGCGCGGACACCGAACACCCGGACCTGGCCGGGCAGGTGGACAGCAGTGCCAGTTTCGTCCCGGGTGAGGACGACATCGCCGACTACAACGGTCACGGCACCCATGTCGCCTCGACCGTCGCCGGCACGGGCAGCGCCTCCGACGGGCAGGAGCGAGGTGTCGCCTTCGGGGCCCGGCTGGCCGTGGGCAAGGTACTCAACTCCGAGGGCAGCGGCCAGGAGTCGTGGATCATCGCGGGCATGGAGTGGGCGGCCCGGGACCAGCACGCCAGGATCATCAGCATGAGCCTGGGCGGCGGCGGTGACCACACCGACCCGATGAGCCAGGCCGTCGACGATCTCAGCAAGGACACGGGCGCGCTGTTCGTCGTGGCGGCGGGCAACGGCGGCCCGCACTCCATCAGCAGCCCCGGTGCCGCGGACGCGGCCCTGACCGTGGGCGCCGTCGACTCGGCCGACCAGCTCGCCGACTTCTCCAGCCAGGGTCCGCGGGACGGCGACGCCGGGCTGAAGCCGGAGATCACCGCACCCGGGGTCGACATCCTCGCGGCACGCTCGCACTACCGTCGCGGCTCCGGCTACTACACCACGATGAGCGGCACCTCGATGGCCACGCCGCACGTCGCCGGCGCCGCCGCGCTGCTCGCCTCCGAGCACCCCGACTGGACGGGTGCGCAGCTGAAGGACGCACTGGTCAGCAGCGCCAAGGCGACCCCGTCGTACACCCCCTACGAGGCGGGCGCCGGGCGGCTCGACGCGCGGGCCGCGGTGCACACCACGGTCTTCGCCACCACGACCGCCTACTCCGGCTTCCACACCTGGCCCCCGAAGCCCGGTGAGACCGACGTCCAGAAGGTGACGTACACCAACGTCGGCGACGCTCCGGTCGATCTCGACCTGGCCATCAACGGCACCGTGCCGACAGGGTTGTTCACGCTCTCGCAGAACCGGGTCACCGTCCCCGCGCACGGCACCGCCTCGGTCACGCTGACCGCGGAGCTGGACCGTCTGGCCGGCGACCAGTCGGTCAGCGCCATGATCACCGGCACCGACGACTCCGGTGCGGTCAGGGCCCGTACGCTGATCGGCGCGGCCCGGGAGGGCCGGCGTCAGAACCTGACCGTCGTCGCGAAGGACCGCTCGGGCAATCCGCTGGCCGGCAGGGTCCTCCTCAGCGCCGAGCACCTCTTCACGGTGCTCGACCTCGACGCATCCGGAACCGGCACGGCACGACTGCCCGTCGGGAGCTACAGCGGCTGGCTCACCGCCGATGTGCAGGGTGCCGGCGGCCCGCACTCGCGGGGCATGGCCCTGCTCGCCTTCAACGACGTGCAGTTGGACCAGGACCGTACCGTCAGCCTGGACGGCCGCAAGATGCGACGGATTCTGGCACGCGTGCCGCAGCAGACCACGGCCGTGGCACCGCGCCTGGACGTCCACAGGTCGTTCACCGACAGCCTGGTCGAGTCGTCGATGCTGCCCGATCCGTCCTACGACAGCATCTGGGCGCTTCCGACCGGGAAGAAGGTCACCGCGGGCGAGTTCGAGTTCGGCGCCCGCTTCCGCCTGGAGCAGCCGGCGCTGACCCTCGGCACGAAGTCGAAGACCATTGCCGACCCGCTGGTCAAGCGTGCCGCCAGGCCGCTGCCCGCCGGGACCCGGACGCTCACCGCGGTCTACGCGGGTACGGGCACGGCCGAGGAGCTCGCGCGGCAGCACGTGCGGGGCAAGGCCGTGGTGGTCCAGGGAGACGGCACGGCCGGGATCAAGGCACAGGCGGACGCCGCCGCGGCCGCCGGCGCGCAGGTGCTCGTGGTGGTCAACGACGGCACCGGCCGACTCCAGCCCTGGGACGAGACTCCCTGGAGCCCGGAGAGCCCGGCTCCGCTGACGGTGGCGACCCTCGACGCCGACCAGGGCGCGGAACTGATCGGATCGCTCCGGCACGGCGCTGTCGCGCTCAAGGTCACCTCCCACCCCACGACCGACTATGTCTACGACGTGGTGCACCACTGGACCGGTGCCGTCCCGGCGGACCCGACCTGGCGAGAGGATTCGAAGGACCTGGGACGGGTGGACGTCTCGTTCCGCAACTACCGTCAGGGCAAGGCGATGGAGTTCCGTCCCGACGTCTGGCGGGGCTGGGCCGTCGGCAACCAGCTCACCACACCCGCCCAGGGCGAGCGGACCGACTGGGTCACCTCCGGCGCGACCTGGCTGGACGACGCCTTCATCCAGGGCGAGACGGGACAGCACGCGATCGACGTCCTGCACTACCCCGCCAGGAAGACCGCCGAGGTCGACTGGTTCGGCCCGATCCAGCGGCCCCGCATGGGTCCGATCGGCTACCAACCGGTGCGCTACCTCGACACGATGTACATCACCGCGCCCGGCTGGGGCGACTCGGGATCCGGCCATGTCGGCGAGGCCGGAGCGAACTTCGACGTCAAGGACTGGATGTCCCTCTACCAGGGTGACCAGCAACTCGACTGGGGCAACGCCGAGTGGCTGCAGGTCCCCGGGCTCGGGGCGGAACGCCTGCCCTACCGGCTCGTGGTCGACAACGACCGGGGCGCCTGGGCCAACCCGTACTCGACGCACACGCTGACCGAGTGGGACTTCACCTCCGCGGTCACCGGCAGTGACTCGGCGGTGTCCCTGCCGCTCATCCAGCTCGACTACGGGGTGGACACCGACAGGGCCGGCCGGGCCGATCGGCACGCCCGGTTGTCGGTGGCCGCGTCCCACCTGCCCGGTACAAAGGCCTCGATCGGGAAGCCCACGCTCGACGTCTCGTACGACGACGGCGCGACCTGGCAGCGGGCCGCGCTCGGCGCCCAGGGCGAGGGATGGAGGACGGCGCTGCGCGCACCGAGGTCCGCCGGCTTCGTCAGCCTCCGGGTCACGGCCCGGGACAGTGACGGCAACAGCGTCTCGCAGACGATCACTCGGGCCTTCGGCCTGCGCTGACGTCGCCCGATGCGCACACCCGCCGGGCGTGGCCGCCGACAGCGGTCCCGCCCGGCGGCATGTGACGGCCCTTCGATCGCCCCAGAGGTGAGACCGTCATCCTCGACGCACGCACCGGCAGCCCGGCGGCCCTGTCCACCGACCCCGGCCGGGCCGCGTAGGGCCCAGGTCCAGCCTCGAGGCGACCGCCACCGAGCGGGAGCCCGGGCGTGACCTACGGCGGCGCGGTCGTCCGTGGGGGCCCGATCAAAGCCAGGAGAGGAACGAGTGGTGGCCGGGGCGGACCCTTTGCACAGGTCGCACCCCGGCCACCCCTTCGGACCGGTCCCCTCCGGGAACGTCAGGCGCCGGCCGACTCCTCGGTCCGGCGCACCTCGAGCAGCAGCGCCTGGTTCGGGTTGAGGTTCGGCATGGGCAGTCCGGCGATAACGAGGACGGCCCCCGGCAGTGTCAGCCAACCGTCGAGCGCAGAAGCCAGCCAGGCCGGGCCCGAGGTCTGGTGGAGGGACGGCAGGCCCAGTTCGGTACGGACCCGGACCTGGTAGGTCGCCTCGGCGGCCAGCCCGGGCAGGGGTACCCGTCCGTACTGGCCCTCGGGCGATGTGGCCACCCGCGCCCAGCAGTAGACCGCGGACGCCCGGTCCTGCGACACGACCCCGTGCAGCAGGGTCGCGTCGCCGCCGAGGTCCGCACGGACGGTACGGCCGCTGTGCAGCAGCGGGCGCAGTTCACGGTAGAGAGCCGTCCAGGCGGTGAGCCGGGCGAGCTCCTCGGGGGTGCAGCGGGTGATGTCCTGCTCGATTCCGGCGTGCCCGAACAGGGCCGTGATCAACCGGAAGGTGTCGGAGGTGATCCTGTCGGTGGTGTGGCTGGTGGCGGAGCCGACATGGGCGCCCATCAGCTCGAGCGGCAGCAGTTGGGCGGTCCACCGCTGAATGCTCTGACGCTCGACCGGGTCGATGCAGTCCGAGGCCCACACCCGGTCGGTCCTGGCCAGGATGCCGAGGTCCACGCGACCACCGCCGCTGGCGCAGCTCTCGATCTCCAGGCCGGGGTGGCGCTCCTTGAGGGCGTCGATGAGCCGGTACAGCGCGAGCACCTGGGCGTGGGCGACCGGACGGTCCCCGGCGCCGTGAACGGCTTCGTGCAGCTCACGGTTGTGGTCCCACTTCAGGTAGCCGATGCCGTACTTGTCCACCACGGCGTTCAGCGCGTCCAGGAGGTAGTCCCACACCTGGGGGTTGGCCAGGTCCAGGACGTACTGGTTCCGTGAGGAGGGGCCCGCTCCGCGGGACGGACCGAGCACCCAGTCGGGGTGCTCCCGGGCAAGATCGGAGTCGAGATTCACCATTTCCGGCTCGACCCAGAGGCCGAACTCCATGCCGAGCGAGCGCACATGGTCCACCAGCGGCGTGAGTCCTTCGGGCCACACGACCGGATCGACCGTCCAGTCCCCCAGACCGGCGTTGTCGGAGCGGCGTCCGCGGAACCAGCCGTCGTCCAGGACGAACCGCTCGACACCGACCTCGGCGGCCTTGTCCGCCAGTCGCAGCAGCCGGTCCAGGTCGTGGTCGAAGTACACCGCCTCCCAGCTGTTGAGGATGACCGGGCGCGGACCGCGCGGATGGTTGGGCCGGTCCCGCAGCAGGGTGTGGAAGCGTTCGGCGAGTCCGTCGAGCCCTTGGCCGGACCAGGCGAAGTGGCACACCGGGGTGGTGTAGGACTCCCCCGGGGCGAGGCGGATCTCTCCCGCCCGCAGCAGCTCGCCGCCGCCGAGCACCGCTGCATGGGCCCCGGCGCCCTCCGGAAGTTGCTCGACCAGGTACTGCTGGTCGCCGCTCCAGGCGATGTGCACGCCCCACACCTCGCCCGCTGCGAACCCGAAGCCGGGCACCCCCACCGTCACGAGATACGGCGAGTCCAGCCCCGGCTTTCCACGCCGCACCTGTCGCGCGTAGGTACCGAAGCCCAGCGGTCTGCGCTGAGGCGAACGCTCACGGCTCCACTTGCCGGTGAAGTCGAGGATCTCCTGAGCCCTGCGGGGCAGCGGCAGCAGGGTGGCGACCTGCGCCAGGTCGTACGGCGCAGGGTCGGCGTCCTCGTGCCGGGTGATCCGGCTCTCCACGGCAAGCACCCCGGAGGGCTCCAGCCGGTAGGTGACCGTGACGTCCAGCCCGGCCCCGGGTTCGGTGAGCCGCAGGGACAGTTCCCCGCCCTCGTCCTGCGCCTGGTACGAGGTCCCGGCCAGGCTCAGCCGGGGTGCGGTGGAGGCGCCGGCCAGATGGCCCTGGTGGGCGGGGGTCCCCGACCATCCGTCGGCCTCGGTGGGCCAGACGGTGAATCGGCGCGGGATGTCGATGGAGTTGTTGAGCACGGCGGGTTCACCGGTGAGGGCGAGCGCGGCCAGGGCGGACTCCGACAGGTCGCCCAGGTCGGCCCCCCAGTGCAGGACTCTGGGCACCGGCTCGGCGAGCTCCACGACGAGTGAGGTGCCGGCCGCGCGCAGGGCGAGGATCCGCGCGGTGGTGTCAGACATGCAGAGTCCTTTCCTTTCCTTTGTGCCGGTCCGCCGGTCGGCACCTGGTCAGGGGCCGTTTACCGCGGGCCGGACACCGGGTGACCGGCTTTCGGACGCCGGTCGCTGTCGGTTGTTCAGCTCTTCGTGAGCAGCTTCCTGCTCGTGTCCCACATATTTCAGCAGTTCGACGTCGCTGACGGTGCCGGTCGACCCCGCAGCCGCACAACAAGGGTGCCGGTTCCTGGGTGGGTGATCACAGGGTGATCCGGTCCACGTCGGACGCGTAGTCGTCGGCGTTGCCGAAGGTGATCGTGTCGGCGCCCGCCTTCAGGTGCACGGGCACGGTGATGGACTTCGGGCGGCCCCAGTTGTTGTCGTTGCTCCCGGGCAGCGGCACCTGGAAGGACGTTCCACCCGTGGTGGCGACCATCGTGCGACCCGAGGAGCCTTCGGTGTAGTCGATCTTCATCAGGTAGGTGCCGTCCGCGGGCGCCGAGACGTTGTGGATCGCCACCGATCCGCCGTAGCCGAGGTTGCCTACCTTCTTGCCGGACGAACATGCAGCGCAGTCAGCCGTTCGAAGTCGTGCAGGGCGAACGGGACGAGCCATGGACGTACTCCATCTCGGCGCGACTGCAAGCGGCCTTCCGCCTGGAGGAATCGAGCAGGATCGAGGCCGGTGTACCGGTGGGCGAGGTTGGTCCCGGAGCACCGTCCAAAGAGATCGAAGAGGAGCGTGCGGCTACGCTCCCCACCGGGGTGCCTGGGCCGCCCCGACGAGGAGTGCGGCGAATGTAGGCAGACTTTCCTTCCATCGTCAACATAGTCAGGTCCGGATAGTCCACCTACTGCCCGCCGCTACTTTCCGGAATACCGGGGAAACCCTCCCAAGGTCGACCTCCGACAGGGCCCAAATCCTCCCATACCGCCCTTGCATTAATTTCCAGTGGAAATGTAGAGTCCCTACATGAGCCTCGCCGACCAGTCGCCCGCCGCCGTTCTGGTCTTCCAGACCCTGCTCCAGCACGGCCCACTCAGTCGCGCCGAGATCGGCCGGCGCACCGGACTGTCGCCGGGTGCCGTCACCAAGGCGGCCACTCCGCTGATCGCCGACGGCTGGATCACCGAAGCGGGCCGGCCCAGCGTGGAGCGGACCACCGGACGTCCGGCGACGCTGATCGCCGTGCGGGCGGCGCGTGCCCGGTTCGCAGGGGTCAAGGTCACCGGGGACGAACTCATCGGCGTGCTCGCCGATCTGACCGCACAGCCGCTGGCCTCCCGGCGGGCACCGCTCGGATCACGCGATGTGGGCACGGTGGTGCTGGCGATCGGCCGGCTCGTCGACGAACTGCGTGAGGCGGCGGGTCTCGTCGAGTCCGACGCGATCCACGGCATCGGCGTCACCATCGCGGGCGACGTGGACGGGCGGACCGGGCATGTGCAGTACTCGCCCTTCCTGGACTGGCGCCGGGTGCCGCTCGCCCAGCTCGTCGAGTCGGGCACCGGCGTTCCCACGGTCATCGAGAACGACGTACGGGCCCTGACGGTGGCGGAGCAGTGGTTCGGCGCGGGAGCGGGCCTGTCGTCCTTCGCTCTGGTCACCGTGGGCGCGGGCATCGGTGCGGGACTCTCCGTCGGCGGCAGGGTGATCTCCGGGGCGCACGGTGTGGCGGGCGAGGTCGGCCACCTTCCCGTCGGCGCCATTGACCGCACCTGCACGTGTGGCAACACCGGGTGCGTCGAGGCGGTCGCCTCCACCCATGCGATCACCGAACAGGCGCGGCAGGCCACCGGCGATCCCGAACTGACCATGGACGAGGCCGTACGGCTCGCCCACGCCGGCGACCCTGCCGTCCGAGCGGTCTTCACCCATGCCGGACACACCCTGGGCCTGGCCCTCGCCTCGGTGGCCAATCTCATCGGCCCGGAACGGATCGTCATCTCCGGGGAGGGCGTGGCCTCCTACGACCTGTTCGCCGATCAGATCCGGCAGACCTTCGCCGATCACGCGTTCGGTGCCGCGGCGGACTGCGATCTCGTGGTCCGGCCGCTGCCCTTCGAGGAGTGGGCCCGGGGTGGCGCCGCTGTCGCGGCCCAGCGTGTGTTCGCGCCCGTCAAGCAGGCCACCGCTCCGTTCCGGCCCGCAGACGCGTACGGATCCGTCCACGCGTGAGTCGGCGCACATCTCCCCCGGTGGCTCTGCGCCCGCTCATGTCGTTCCGGTGGACTGCTGCGCCCAGACGGTCTTCCCCTCCGTCTGGAACCGGGTGCCCCAGTGGGTGGCAAGGGTGGCGACGATGAACAGGCCGCGTCCCGTCTCGTCGACCGTACGGGCGTGTCTCATATGCGGCCCGCTGGGCGCGGTGTCGCTGACCTCGCAGGTCAGCATGGCGTCGTGGATCAGGCGCAGCGTCAGGGGCGGACTGCCGTAGCGCACCGCGTTGCCGACCAGTTCGCTGACGATGAGTTCCGTGGTGAAAGCGGTCTCCTCTTCGACGTTCCAGGTGGCGAGCCGACGGCGTACGGTCCGTCGCGCAAAGGGTGCGGCCTCGGGACCGTCGGGCAGTCGGCAGGTGAGGATCCGTTCTTCGGGGAGCGTTCTGGTGCGGGCCAGCAGCAGCAACTTCTCGCTCGGCCACCCGCCCTCCTTGAGCGCGTAGGCGATGGTGTCGCACAACTCGCCCAACGGCCGGTCCGCACCGTCGTCCAGAACCGATCGCAGCGCCGCCGACGGTGCGAGGACCTTCTCGGCCAGTCCTGCCGTGCTGATGGCCACCAGGCTTCCGGCAGGCAGGTCGGCGGTGGTGGCGGGAAACGGAGCGTTGCCCGTGCTGGCGAGCAGTGGGCCCGCAGGCACGCAGAGGGTGGACGAACTGCCGTCCGGGAGAACGACGACGGGTTCCGGCAGCCCGGCCCGTACGACGGTGATCGTCAGATCCACCGGGTCGCACACCGCGATCAGACAGCCGGCGATGAGCGGCTCCCGATGCAGGGGGTCGCCGGTGGGCAGCGCCGCGCGTTCCGCGGCCAGCCGTACGGCCGTGTCGTTCAGCCGGGCGAGCAGTTCGTCCGGCTCCAGGTCCAGGGCCGCCAGGGAGTAGATGACGGTCCGCAGCTGTCCCATCGTGGTGGCCGCGGCCATCCCCTGACCGGCGACGTCACCAACGATCAGGGCCGTCCGCGCTCCCGCCAGAGTGATCACGTCGAACCAGGCGCCCCCGCCCTCGGGTCCGGGGAGGTGCAGATGGCAGAAGTCCACTGTGGTCGACCCCGTGGGAGCCTGGGGGAGCAGCCGGCGCTGCACCGTGGCGGCGATGGTCCGCTCACGGGCGAAGCGGCGGGCGTTGTCGATGCACAGCGCCGCGTGTGCGCACACATCGGCGGCGAGCGCGAGGTCCTCCTCCTCGAACGGGTCCTCGAGGTCATGGCGGTAGAAGCTGACCACGCCCAGCGCCTCGCCCCGCAGGGCCAGCGGGGCCACGATCAGGGAGTGGACGCCCGAGCGCTTGATGGCGTCGGCCCGGGGCGGATCGGCCGCCAGCCACAGGGTGTCCTCGTCGATCGGCAGCAGCCGCGGGCGCAGATCGGACAGCACCCGTGAGAAGGGGGTCCCGTACGGCAGATGGCGTACGTCCCCCACCGGATACGCGGTCACCCGCCCCCGGAACGCGGCGCGGCGCAGGGGCACATCCCGGTCCACGGGCACCAGCGGCGGCGCCTCACCGCGGACGACGTCCTCGATCACCTCCACCACGGCGATCCCCGAGAACGCCGGCACCACAGCGTCCACCAGATCCTCGCAAGCCGCGATCACATCCAGCCGCTCCCCCACTTTCTTGCGCACCTCGTCCAGCACGGACAGCCGCTGCAGTGCCCGCTCCCGGTCGGTGACATCGACCGCCGAGGCGACCAGTCCGAGGACGTCCCCGTCCGCGTTCTCCAACCGGATGTAGGAGACCGAATAGATGCTCCGCCTCTCGTCCCCGTACACCCGCATCCCCCGCACCAGCCGGTTCAGGGACGGCTCCCCGCTCTCCAGGACCTGGCGGGCGACCGTCTCCTCCTCCTGCGGATCGGCAAGCCGATAGGCCTCGGTGAACACCTGGCCGACGAGACGGCCGACCGGTGCACCGCGCAACGCGCGCGTGGCCGTGTTCATCCGGACGATGCGCAACTGGTCGTCCAGCACATGCAGCCCGACCGGCGACTGGGCGAACAACGCCTGCAGGATCGCCAGATCCTGGTCCGACACCGCATGCCCCGCGCCACGCACTTCCCAGTCCACGGACGAACCCGTCAGCACCGGCCTCACCAGCAGCGAGCCCATGCCGTCGAAGCCCACCCGACGCCGCACCGCATCGGCAGCGGTCTCATGCACGAGGAAGGCGACCGACCGGCCGACGGCCTCCTCCGGGGACCACCCGAACATCGCTTGGGCCTGCGGACTCCACTCGATCACCCGCCCGCTCTCATCGACTCGCATGAGCACGCCACCGCCGAGCATGGAAACACCTCCGCAGCATCCATGCCCCGGCCGGCGGTCGGCAGGACCACCCGCCGTCAGCAGCCACCGATCGGCGCAGCACGGACCGCTCCCCGGGCAGCCGCACGCTCCTCCCGGCCACCGGCACTCCCCGTCACGCGCGACCGTACCCCTGGGGAAACGGGCACGTGGACCGCACGTCCGTGCGCGCACAACAGCAAACGGCCGGGGCCCCCGAGAGGGCCCCGGCCTACCACCCGAGCGATCACACCGTCACCCGGTCGGCACCGTCACATCGTGAGCGCCCGGTGCAGTGGTACGGCGTCGCCACCCGCTACGGCAACGCCGCCGCCGTCCACGCGGACGGACACCACATCACAGGGATCCTGCTCGGATCGGGACGGCCCTCCGGACGAATCCGACTAGCGGCGACCGAGGAAGCGGTGGTGGTGACGGTCGTTGTGCCAGCGCTGCCATCCGTTCCGGCTGTGGTGCCGGCCCCAGTTGCCGTAGCGACCGTGGTTGAAGTGGTGGCCGTACCGGCTACGGTTGCGGTCCCGGTCGTGGCCGCCCAGCAGGAAGCCCGGACGGTGGGCCTGCGAGTAGCTCCGGCCGTGGTCGCGGCCGTGGCTGCCGCTGTCGGCCAGCGCCGGCATGGCGGCCGCCGCGACTAGGGCGCCCGACGCCACGAATGTGGCGAACAGGCGGACCGTGGTACGAGAAACAGACATGCGCTGTCCCCTCACTTTCGTGCACACCCGTCCTGTTCAGGACCGGCGTGCCATCCGATTTCCCGGCTCGGTGCCGAGGTCCGCAACTGTGGCCGGTCGCCGGGGCGCTAGATCAACAACAGGGTTCGTGTTACGAAACACCGACATATCCGTAACACTCCCTTGTATAGGGCATCGATACCGGTGGACCGTGCACCATTGGTCCACTCTTGCCCCGAACTGCGCTCTGATCAGCAGAAAAGCGGTCGGCATCGCACGGCGCTCCTCATGAGGACACCGCCCTGCCTCCCTCGACCGGAGCAATGGGTTTTGTAACGATCACGGGGCCACCGTTCGGGTGACCCCCCCCCGGTTGCACCGAGGACTTGGCGTCGCTTCGTGACCAAGGCGGCCGAACCGGGCCCCTGTCCCTGCGGCCCGCGGCGGTGGCGGACGGAGGGGCGCCCGCCGCGACACCGACACTCCACACGAGACGACGGGTCGCCGCGCCGACGACGGTCGGCTGGGGTGTCGAGGCCGGGGGGACTGTGTCACCCGCCGGGGGCGCACACATACCGCCGGGGCGGACGCACTGTGCCGGCGTGGCCTGCTGGCCGGGCGTGCCGCAGCGGTGGCTACTGTGGCGCCATGTCCGAGCCCGTGCGCCTGCGCCCCGTCGTCGAATCCGACCTCGATCTTCTGGAGCGCCTCTACGAGGATCCTTCGCAGGCAGGGGACTTCGGTTTCTTCGGCTACCGCAACCCCGGTCAGCTGCGTAGGCAGTGGTCGGAGCAGGGCTTCGTCTCCGACCAGGGCGGGCGCCTGGCCGTTGCCGCGGGGGACGGCCGTTTTGTCGGTGAGGTGCAGTGGCGGCAGGTGTTCCAGGGCCCTGACTCCCCCTGCTGGAACATCGGCATCGCGCTCGTTGCCGCCGAGCGCGGCAAGGGCTTCGGCAAGCTCGCCCAACGGCGGCTCGCCGAGTACCTGTTCGCCCACACACAGGTGAACCGGATCGAGGCGAGCACCGAGAGCGCCAACATCGCGGAGCAGAAGGCTCTGGAATCCGCCGGCTTCACGCGGGAGGGAGTGCTTCGCGGAGCCTGCTTCCGCGGCGGTGCCTGGCGCGACATGGTCCTGTACTCCGTGCTGCGGGGCGAGGTCGCGCTCGAGGGCTGACACCCGCGATCACCGCCGGCGCCCGTCCGGTCGGGTGCCTCGGCGGTACGCAGATCATCGGCTCGAGGCTTCACGGTGGTGCCCGGGTCAACCCCGCCGTCGTCCAAGTCCCGATGCATTTCTTATGATCCCGAGCGTGCACGCACATGTACTCGTCGCCGAGGACGACGAAAATCAGGCCGAACTCATACGCCGCTCACTGCTTCGCGAGGGTCACACCGCGACCGTGGTCCACGACGGCGGGGCCGCCCTGGAAGCGGTCCGGCGCAATCGTCCCGACCTCGTGGTCCTGGACCTGATGCTGCCGGTGATCGACGGGTTCGGCGTGTGCCGGGTGCTGCGGCAGGAGGGCGACGTCCCGGTCCTCATGCTCACCGCGCGCTCCACCGAGGAAGACGTCCTGCAGGGCCTCGACCTCGGCGCGGACGACTACATGACCAAGCCGTACAGTCCTCGCGAACTGATGGCGCGCATCCGTACCGTGCTGCGACGCACCGCTCGGCAGCACATGGAGCAACAAGTCGTGCGTGCCGCCAGGATCACCGTCGATTCCGCGCGGCGCGAAGTGCTCTGCGACGGCGAACCGGTGAAGTGCACGCCGGACGAGTTCGAGATCCTCCTGGCCATGGTCTCCGAACCGGGGAGGGTGTTCTCGCGGCGCCAGTTGCTGCAGTACACCCGGGGCATCGACCGGGAGTCCACGGAGCGGGCCGTGGACGTGCACATCATGAACCTGCGCAAGAAGCTCGAGGCCGACCCCCGCCGGCCCGTACGTCTGCTCACCGTGTTCGGCGTGGGCTACAAGGTGAGCGGGGATCGCGGCTGACAGCGGGCGTATCGCTGCGCGAGGACCGCGGCTCGCAGGGCTACCGGTCCCGGCCGGTGCACCCGGCCGGGACCGAGCCCGTGGCGGACCGGAGCGGCCCGCCCGGGCCGGGACGGACTCAGAGCGCCGAACCGGCCCGCCACTGACTCCACGACATGTTCCAGCCGTTGAGGCCGTTGTCCGGCGCGATGGTCCGGTCGTTCGAGTTCCTGACCACGACCACATCGCCCACCAGGGAGTGGTCGTAGAACCAGGCCGCGTCCTGACCCTGGTCGCCGCCGCCCTTGATGTCGTTGAGCCCCACACAGCCATGGCTGATGTTCTCGTGCCCGAACACCGAGTCGGGACCCCAGTAGTTGCCGTGCACGAACGTGCCGGAGGAGGAAAGCCGCATCGCGTGCGGGACGTCGGGGATGTCGTACTCCCCGGCAAAGCCCACCGTGGCACCGTTCATGCGGGTCGTACGCAGCTTCTCGGATATCACCATCTGTCCGTTCCAGGTGGTCCTGCCGGGCGCGCCTGCCGTGATCGGGATCGTCCGCAACAGCGCCCCGTCGCGCTCCACGCGCATCGTGTGGGCGCTCGCGTCCACGGTCGAGACCTGCCGACGGCCGACGTGGAAGTGGATGGTCTGCTCCTGCTCGCCGTAGGCTCCGGGCGCCCCCTCGACCCCGTCGAGGCCGATCCTGACGGTGACGTCCGAGTCGGCCTCCCAGTACTGCTCGGGCCGGAAGTCCAGGCGCCGGTCCCCGAACCAGTGCCCGACGACCGTCTGTCCGCTGCCGGTGGTGATGCGAAAGGCGGACTCCACCGCCTTCCTGTCCCTCACCGGACGGTCGAAGGTGAAGGAGACGGGCATGCCCACACCCACGGTGGACCCGTTCTCCGGAACGTGCGTCGCAAGGTAGCGGTCGCCCTCGGCGAGTGTGGTGAACGCGATCCGCCGACTCACCGTGTGTCCGTGCCCGTCCGCGGCGGTGACGGTCAACCGGTAGGAGGTGCCGTGCCTAAGCGGGGACCCGGGTGCCCAACTCCTTCTGTCCGCGGAGGGCACGCCGGGCACCGGGGCCCCGTCCGCGGTGGTCAGCGAGACCCGGGTGATGCTGCCGCCGGTGACCCGGACCTGTCCGCCCCGCGTGACGGACACGTGCTTCTGGCCGTCCGAGGCGTTCAGCGTGAGGACCACCGGCGGTTGGGACGCGCCGCCGGCCGAGGGCGACGCCTTGGTCGCCTCGGGGCCTCCGGCGCCGCAGCCCGTGAGCAGCAGGACCGTGACGGACAGGGTGGCGACGGCCGGGACGGCACGGGTGTGGCGCATGGGTGGGACTCCGGGATACGTCGGGATGCCGCGCCGCCGGACGCGCGGCCCCGGCGCGCGCGGCCCGGGGTCTCCGCTCGCCCGGCGACGCCGGCGGAAGGATGCCGATCACCACCCTGAGCGGCACTCTTCAGGAAGTTGTCAGGACCGCCGACCGCGTCTCGGGCTCCGCCGGGTCCGTTCACGGCAGCCCGGGTCGACGGATCGGCGCACGATGGGCGGCGGGACTCGCGTACGCGTACCCCGAACGTCGACGGCCGGGGCTCGTTCGTGGGAACCGCTTCACCGTGCTGCGCGGCACACAACCGGTCCGGGAATCCTCAAGAACCCGTACGAGCCGCGGGCCTGTCGGCCCTAGGCGGCAGGGACGGGGAACAGCATGCAGCTGCTGGTCGCGTGGGCGAGCAGGCGGTCGTTGGAGTCGAAGAGCTCGGCCTGTGCGAGTGCGGTGCGCCGACCCTGGTTGAGGACGCTGCCGACGGCGCGCACCTTGCCCGTGTCGACGGTGATGGGGCGCAGGAACTTCAGGTTCAGGTCGAGCGAGGTGTAGCCCATGCCTGCCGGGAGGACGGACTGCACGGCGCAGCCGGCAGCCGAGTCGAGCAGAGTGGCGTAGACACCCCCGTGGACGCTGCCGATGGGGTTGTAGTGCTCCTCCCCCGGTTCGAGTGCGAAGACGGCACTGCCCAACTCCACCTGCTCCAGGGTGAAGCCGAGTGTCGCGGCGATGGGAGGTGCGGGCAGGCGTCCACTGATCACGCTGCGGAGGAAGTCGAGACCGCTCTGCTGCCCGACGGCGGCTGCGGAGACCCTCGGGTCCTCCCACTCGAACGTGCGTGACCTGCTCATATGTGTCTCCTCGTCAGCTGCCTTCCATGTTCGAAGCTAGCTATGCACACCCCTGGATGTCAATGTCGAAGTCAGCCTACGATGGACCCATGACGTGGCTCGAGACCAGCACCGAGAACTGCACGGTGCAGCGCACCCTCGACCTGATCGGGGAGAAGTGGTCCCTCCTGGTGCTGCGCGACGCCATGAACGGCGTGCGCCGCTTCGACGACTTCCGACGGCATGTGGGACTCTCCGAGGCCGTGCTCGCCGACCGACTGCGCACGCTCGTCGGTGCCGGGATCCTGGAGACCGTCCCCTACCGGGAGCCCGGCCGCCGCACGCGCCACGAGTACCGGCTCACCCGCAAGGGCTGGGACCTGTGGCCCGTCATGATCGCGCTGAAGCAGTGGGGCGACCACTACACCGCGGACCCGGAAGGACCACCGCTCGAGGTCCGGCACCGCGACTGCGGTGAACCGCTGGAGACCGTCGTCGTCTGCGGGGAGGGCCGGCACGGGCCCCTCACCCCGTGGCAGGCCTACACACAGGCCGGCGCCTCGGCACACTCCGCCACCTGAGCGGCCGTGGGCTGCCGCATTCGCCGCGGCATCACGACAACGGCACCGGACATCGCCACTCTATGCCCGGTTCATCCCGATAGGGTGCCTTTTGTGATCAGGACAGGAAGGCTCCCCCATCGTCGTCCTCAGCGAGCGAGACGGCGGGGATCCGCGCTGCTGTCCCCGGTCATCGTCACCGTCCTCATCGCGAGCCTCGCGTTCTCCACGCCGAGGGAGATCGCCATCAGCCGCCTGTTGCCCGCGGCGCCCGCGCTCGCCGCCTCGATGTGGTCCGTGTTCGCGACGGTGCTTCTGGGAGTCTGCTGTCTGCTGGTCATGATCGGGCTCAGCTTCCTCTACTCCGATCTCGGGACGCCCTACACGGGTGCGGCGATCGTCGCGGTCACCTTGGCGGCCGCCTATGCGAGCCGTCTTCGGTTGCAGAGGGAGGAGACGCTCGTCCAGGTCCGGCTCGTCGCCGACACGGCCCAACAGGTCCTGCTGCGACCGCTGCCCAACCGCATCCGGGACGTCGCGATCGAGTCGCTGTATCTGGCGGCCCAGGAACAGGCCCGGATCGGAGGGGACTTCTACGAGGCGGCCGAGACGCCGTACGGGATCCGGCTGCTCATCGGCGACGTCCGCGGCAAGGGGTTGTCCGCGGTGGGCGCGGCCTCAGCGCTGATCAACTGCTTCCGCGAGAACGCGTACGACCAGCCCGACTTGACGGGCATCGTCCACCGCCTCGAGACCTGTATCGCCCGCCACGGTGTGGCGTTCCCCACCCAGCACCTGCCCGAGCACTTCGCCACCGCGCTCATCGCCGAGATCCCCTACGGCGGCGACTGCGTCAGACTCCTGAACTGCGGCCATCCCCCACCGCTGCTGGTGCACGGCGGAGAGATCCGCGTCGCCGAGCCCACCAGCGTCTCACCGCCCCTCAATCTGGGCCCCCTGGTCGGGAACCGCTACTACGTCGACACCTTGGCCTTCGTGCCGGGCGATCAACTGCTGCTCTACACCGACGGCGTGACGGAGACCCGCAACCGCGACGGCGACTTCTTCCCCCTGCCGGACTGGCTGCGGCAGCAGTGGCCGACGCCGCCCGGCGGGTTGCTCGCCCGGCTGCACCGGGACCTGCTCCGCTACAGCGAAGGAGTGCTCGACGACGACATCGCGGCCCTCGCGCTGCGTTGCATGCGCACCTGACGCCTCGCCCCTGACCGCCGACGTGACGAACAGGACGCCGCGGTTGTGGATCGCATCCGACATGTGGCGGGCGCGGACGGTGTTCCGCCCGCGCCCGAGCCCCCGCCCGACCAACTCCGGCGGCCCACACAGCTCGGCTGCCGCATCCCGGCATGGCGGAGGTCCCGATCCCCCGACGACCTGGGCTCGCGGCAACCGGCCGTACGTCGTCCCCACGGCTCCCTGCGTCACCTCCCGACAGTCAAGGCGGGAGCGCCGGAGCGGGAGTGACCCGCCCGCCACGCCGGGGAGGTCCGACGCCCCGCAGACCGGAGCACCTGATGCTGCGGTACTCGAGGTCGCCGGTGGGCCGGGGCTGTCGGGGCGGGAAGCTCAGTACGGCTTCCGCCATGTCAATTCCGCCGTGCGGTACCCGCCCCACATGCGCACGGGGGTGGCCAGGCCGAGCTTCAGGCATGTGTCGTCGAACGTCACCTTCCGCACCTGGGGCCGTCCCACCCAATCGGGGAACAGGCTGGTGGTGACGTGGTGCTCGACGGTGGTCGGGTCCACGACGTCGAAGGGGCCTCCGTAGGCGACATAGGTCACCGCCGCCCGGGCCAACTCCTCCGGCGGGCTGTCCTCGAGACGTTCGGAGCCAGTGGCCGGACGGTCGCCACGGCTCAACTGGGCAGACATATGACCGTCGGCGGTATAGACGATCAGTCCCTGCGGTGCGGGGCCGAGCGGGTGGATGACATGTCCGTCGGCGCTCGTCGCGGTGTACGACACGAGTGTCCATGCGCCGATCAGCCGTCTGCGCACCGCTTCACAGGCCTGACGTTCGCTGTCGGTGTGTGCCGGGTGGAGGGTGGTCATGGGGGTGTTCCTTTCTTCCGCGGGGTCGCCTACCGGTGTTCACTCACGGCGGGCTCGGGGTGTGCGGCACGGGAGGCACGTCGGGTCCCCGGAACCTCAGGGGTGCCGTGCCGGTTGACGGCGTGGACCGTGAGGATGAGTGCCGCGAGGGCGAGGAAGGCCATCCCCTCCAAGGCCACCGCCGTCCAGCCATGGCGCTCGAAGAGCGCGACGGCGAGGGCGGAGCCGACCGCGGCGCTCGCGAACAGGGAGAACATGTAGAGGGTGTTCAGCCTGGCCCGTACCGCCACGGGCCCTGCGAAGATCCGGGTCTGGTTGGCTATCTGGGCGCTCGTGGTGCCGTAGCCCAGCAGATTGCATCCGATGACAAGGGCCGCGAGGGAGTCGCCGTCAAGCAGGAAGACGAGGAAGGCGGTCGTGGCGGAGACCAGGGCGATGACGTTGACGGTGTCGGGGCCGTACCGGTCGCTGAGCCTTCCGGAGTAACGGGCCGCCAAGGCGCCGGGGACGCTGCTGAGACCGAACAGTCCCGCCGCGGCCGGTCCGAGTTCCAGCGGCTTCTGGGACAGGTGGAAGGCAAGGGTGGCCCAGAACGACGAGAAGGCGCCGTAGACCCCCGCGCCGAGGAGGGCGGACAGGCGCAGGGAGGGGTGGCGGAGGACGAGCGGGGGCATGGACGCGAGCAGTTTCAGGTAACCGGTTGTGCTCTCACCGGTGTTCGCACCGCGCTCCGGCATGTATCGAGGCAGGACGAACAGGAGGCAGGCCGTGACGAGCGCGGCGGCGAAATAGTCGGCGCGCCATGTTCCGGTCGCCTGGGAGAGGGCTCCCGACACAGTGCGGGAGAGCAGAGCGCCCAGAGTCAGTCCGGTGCCGACGGCCCCCAGGGCTCGGCCCGCCTGGCCCTTGGCAGCCAGCGAGGCGACGGTGGGCATGATGATCTGCGGGACCACGGTGGTCGTCGACAGGACGAGGGTGGCAAGGCTCAGCAGCGCGATCGAGGGGGCCAGCGCTCCGGCGAGCAGGGCGATCGCGGTGACGGTGAGCAGGATTCGGGAGACCCTGCGCAGCGGGGCACGGTCGGCGAGGGGGACGATCGCGACGATCCCCAGGGCGTAGCCGATCTGGCCGGCCGTGGCGACGCCTCCAGCGGCCGTGGAGGAGACACCGAGGTCCAGGGCGATCCGCTCGAGGAGCGGCTGGGTGAAGTAGATGTTGGCGACGGTGATGGCGGTGGCGACGGCGAAGACGGGGATGGTGCCGCGCTTCATGGCCGGGGCGGGGGACGGCGGGGTCATGGGGCCCTTCACGGAGACACTGGGTGAGCGGGGGCACCGCCCGGCACCGGCGTGGGGACGCCGGTGCCGGGACGGGGCCTGTTCGGTGATCGGGACGGGGGGCGGCGTCAGTCGCGGGTGAGTTCGCCGTCGACGAGCCGCCACAGGTGCAGCGTGTTGGCCTCGCGCAGCGGGCTCGGCAGCAGTTCGTCCGGGAATCCCTGGTAGGTGACCGGACGCAGGAACCGCTCGATCGCGCTCATTCCGACGGAGGTGAACCGGCTGTCCGACGTCGCGGGGAAGGGCCCACCGTGGACGGAGGCGTAGGACACCTCCTGAGGGATGGAGAAGGTGTTGACCACGATGCGGCCGGTACGGCGCTCCAGGATGGGCAGGAGCCGTGCCGCGGCGGCGTGATCGGGCCGGTCGGCGTGCATGGTGGCCGAGAGCTGCCCACGGAATGCGCGGGCAGCCTCGAAGAGCTGCTCGAGGCCGGTCAGCCGGACCAGCAGGACGGCGGGGCCGAAGACCTCCTCACGGAGGGCGGGGTCGGCCAGCAGTTGCTCACCGCTCACCTCGTACAGCAGGGACTGGCCGTCCCATGCGCGGATCGGATCCGGGCCGGCGCCGATACGCGTGGCACCGCTGTCCTCCAGCCGCTGCACATTGCGCGTGTAGGCGTCGTGGATGCCCGGTGTGAGCATGGTCCGCGCGGCCACCTTCTCCACCTCGGCACGCGCCGCTTCGCGCATCTCCTCGAAGCCGGGGCCGTCGACACCCAGCAGGACGGCCGGCTTCAGGCAGGCCTGCCCGACGTTGTACTGCGCACGCTGGGCGAGCCCCGCGCCGATCTCCGCACCACGGGCCGCGGCGGCGGCGGGCAGGACGAAGGTCGGGTTGACGCTGGTCATCTCGGTGAACACGGGGATGGGGTCGGGGCGTTGCTGGGCCCGGCGGAAGAGCGCCATTCCGCCGGCCTCGGAACCGGTGAAGGTGACCGCACGGACCAGGGAGTGATCCACCAGGGCCTCACCGATCTCGTTGCCAGGGCCCCGGACCAGCGAGAAGACGCCTTCGTGCAGTCCCGCCTCCGCGACGGCCCGCTGGATGGCGCGGCCGGCGATCTCGGAGACGCCCGGATGGGCGTTGTGGGCCTTGAGGACGACGGGGCAGCCGGCGGCCAGGGCGGAGACCGTGTCGCCGCCCGCCACCGAGTAGGAGATCGGGAAGTTGCTCGCGCCGAAGATCGCCACAGGACCGAGGGCCACCTTCTGCATCCGGTGGTCCACGCGTGGTGCGGGTTGCCGGTCCGGCTGGGCGGGGTCGATGGTCGCCTGCAGGAACCGCCCCTGGCGGACCACGGTGGCGAACTTGCGGAACACCGCAGCCGTCCGGATGGTCTCGCCCTCGAACTGGGCCGCGGGCAGGCCAGTCTCCAGCGAGGTGCGTGCGGCGAGTTCACCCTTGACCGCCTCGAGCTTGTCCGCGACGAGGTCGAGGAACGCGGCCCGCTCGGCCAGGCCTGTGTGGCTGTAGCTGTCGAAGGCCTCGTCGGCGAGACGGACGGCGCGGTCGACCTCGGCGTGACCGCCGAAGGCGAACTCGGGCTCGATCAGCTCTCCGGTGGCCGGGTTGAGCGCCCTCATCGTGCCTGCCGAGGCGGGCACGGCGGCTGCTCCTATCAGAAGTTCTCCGGTCAGCGTCACGCCTTGCCCCCTTCGATGGCGGCGACGAGCTCTCCCGTGTCGAGGATCGCGTGGGCGAAGGTGGGGCCGTTCAGTTCGTGCGCGGCCTGCATCATCTCGGGCCGGAAGGCGGCCGTGGCGTCGCGGACCAGTGTCACGTGGTAGCCGAGTTCCATGGCGAAGCGGCCCGTGGACTCGATGCAGGTGTTGGCCAGCAGGCCGACAAGCACCACATGGCTGATGCCGTGCTGCTTGAGCTGGAAGTCCAGGTCGGTGTTGGCGAACCCGCTCTGCCCCCAGTGCTCCTGGACGACGACGTCGCCCGGTCGCGGCTGGAAGTCGCTGTGGAACTCCCCGCCCCAGCTCCCGCGAGCGAAGCTGTGCGTCTTCATGATGCTGCGCTGGGTGGGATTGGGATGGTCCCAGGTCTCGTAGTCCCCAGGCTCCCAGCGGCGGTGCGGGACGAACAGCACCTGCACACCGGCCTCCCGGGCGGAGGCGACGGCCGAGCGCAGATTGTCCAGCAGACCGACCTCCTCGGCCTGGGCCTGCAGCCGCGGCCAGATCTTGCCTCCCTCGGACAGGAAGTCGTTGAAGGGGTCGACGAGCAGAACCGCCGTGCGGCGCGGGTCGTAGCTCTCGGACATGGTCTCTCCTCAAAATCTGGATGATGAGTAGCATCCAGAAATGAGGATTACTCCCATCATCCTGGAAGTCAAATATCAGCAGCTCAGCCCAAACTTCCAACCCATGTGTATGATGTGCATCATCTAAATTTCTTCAGGCGTCTGCGCCATTTCTCGGAGGGAGGCCCGGCATGGGGCACTCACAGGCGGAGAAGGCTGCGTCCCGCGAACGGGTGCTGCGCATAGCGGCCCGCAAGGTGCGCGCGGAGGGCGTGACGCGCCCGGGCATCACGGACCTCATGAAGGAAGCCGGACTGACCCACGGCGGCTTCTACAAGCACTTCACCTCGCGCGAGGATCTGATCTCCCAGGCCGCGAGCCTGGCCCTGGCCGAGGGCACGGCGAAGATGGAGCGCGCCGCGCGCAGGAACGAGCAGGAGCCGCGGACCGGTCTGATCGACGCCTATCTCGGGCAGCAGCACCGCGACTCCCCCGCCACCGGATGCGCCCTGGTCACCCTGGGTGCCGCCGCCGGCCGCGGTGACGAGCACTTCAAGGAGCCCTACGAACACCAGGTCCGCACCTATTTGGACCTGATCGCCGGGCTCGACGAGGACTCCGAGGAGACCCGCGCCGAGGCGATGCTCACCCTCAGCGCGCTGGTGGGCGCGGTCCTCATGTCACGGGCGGTCGCAGACGCCGGCCTGTCCGACGAACTGCTCACCAACGTCGCCGAACAACTCAAGCAGCGAGGGCCCCGGGCATCCGCTCCCGCGGCCTGAGGCTTCACCCTCCGACGGGGCGCGCCGCAACAGGTGCGCGCCCCGTCGCCGTGCCGGTGGAGCGGTGCAGGTCACGGTGTCTACAAGGTCACAGTCCCCCTATTTCGAGGGGTCCCTCATGTTACGCTCGCCGCATGAGCCAGCGAACCGTCCTGTCCGCGTCCCAGGCGTCGGCCAAGCCGCTGCGCCGTGACGCGCAGCGCAACAGGGACGCGATCGTGTGCGCCGCCCGCACGGCCTTCGCGGAACAGGGCCTGGGCGCCTCTCTGGAGGGCGTGGCCCGCGAGGCCGGCGTCGCGATCGGAACGCTTTACCGACACTTCCCGAGCCGCCTCGATCTGATCGAAGAGCTCTTCACGGCGAAGTTCACGGACCTGCTCGTAGCGGCCGAGGATGCCGCGGGCATGGACGACGCCTGGCGAGGGTTCTGCCACTACCTGGAGAAGCTGTGTGAGCTCCAGGCCTGCGACCGGGCCTTCAACGACCTGATCTCGGCCCGGCTGCCCACCCACGCGATCGGCCGGAACATGGACGCACGCGCGAAGGAACTGGGCGCCCAGATCTTCCGTAACGCCCAGGAGCAGGGTGTGCTCCGCGACGACGTCACCCCGGAAGACCTCGCCTTCGTGATCTGGTCGCAGGCCGGGATCATCCAGGCCACCCGTACCGTGGCGCCCAAAGCTTGGCGTCGCCATCTGCACCTGATGCTCGACGCCTTCCGCGCCGACTGCTCCCACGAGGAGCTGCCGGAACCCCCGCTGACCGCCCACCAGGTCGAGCAGATGCTGACCACCGTCGAGTGTCCCGAAGAGGAATGCGGCGAGTGCCACGAAGAGGCGTGACCGTCCGCGCCTGTACGGCGAGTGAACAGCAGCCTCTTTGTGACATGTGATCGGCACGGTTCTGTCGGTCTGCACGAGTCATCGGCTTGCTGCCCGCATGCGATCCGGCGATGCTGATCCGATGCCAGGGCAGCGCAGGAGGAGACGTCGACGGCGCGACGTGAGGCAGCAGGCCGCGGCCGGTGCGGGCCACTGGGACATTCTCTTCGAGACTCAGGACGAGTCGGAGTGGCGCGCCCGTATCCACCGGCTGCGTGAGTCGGACGAGCGGATCGACTGGACGGCCGTACGCATGGACACGTCGTGCGGGCGCCTGGCTCAGCCGACCACCTACCGTCTCAGCGTCTTCGTGGCGAACACCACTGCCGATGCGGACGAGTAGCCCGTTTCCGGCCGGATACGGCCCCCGGACGCCACCGTGAGCCTCGGGTGTGCTCCGGGAGGAACCCCGTCTCAGCGGGGGCATCCGAATGACCGTGCCGAGCTGAACGCCGAGCGGGACCCTGCGCTCTTGAGCCTCGCCTTCGCACCTCACCCGGCTCCGCGAGAGCTGCTCGAGCGGACACGTTCCGGTGACCGTCCGGCCGGGCGCGGGCGAGTGGACTTCCAAGACGAGTTCGACCGTCACGGCGATGGCTTGTACGTCGTCGTCAGCGCGTGCCGGTGAGAGGGAAGGGGGCCTGGGAACACGGCGGTCGGCCGTACATCGACGCCGACCGCCCGGTGCAAGACGTCTCGGTGAGGACACGGCTCAGGCGCTGCGCACCAATGCGACACCGGGTTCCAGAAGCTGGGTGCCCGAGGCGGGAACCACGGCCGGGCGGGTCCGGGAGGGCTGCTGCACCACCTCGCCCGGGAGCTCGGCGTCGGCCTTCCGCACACCGATCTCGCCGTCGGCCCGGCTCTCGGCGCCGGACTCCGGTCGGAAACGATGTGACGCCGACCGCTCATGACCGCGCATTCCATGCATCCCGGTGTACGCGAGGCGGCGACATTGCCCGACGCCGGACGCACGTCACGGCGCGGGGAAAGTTCGTCGAGGGGGTCGAAGGAGGCTTCGACATCGTGTGGACTTCGGATGGCTCCGGCCACACAACAGGCCCGGTGGCACGATCGGCCGCGGGGCCCGCACGCTCCAGGGGAGCTCGTCAGCCAGGGAGCGACGTTCAGCTTCCCGCCAGCAGCTGCGCAAGCTCGCCGTCCAGGTCGAGCCGCTCCGACTCCGTCCCCAGGGGTACCAGGGACCACGTCTCACGCAGGAAGGATTCCACGCCCTGTGCGGGGAGTTCGAGCAGGGCGGAGCCCCGCGGGGTACGAAGAGAGATGTACAGCGCATCGCGTCCCGAGCCACCGGCCGGCCACATCCGGACGTCGCCATGCCCTGTGTGCTCGCTCAAGGCCTGGGCCAGCATCTCGCGGCTGAGGCACCACTCGACCCTTCCGCTCCGGTCCACGGGATAGAAGGCGGCACGCACGGCATACGGATCGTCCGCCTCGTACCAAAGCCCTGCGAACATCTCCATCGACGTCTCGTGCGACACGACAAGTCGCACGGGCAGCTCATGTGCCACGGTTCTGACTGATCTCACTGTTCCTCATTCCTCTACGCCCGCCGGTCCGGCACCCCGATCGCCCCACAGTGCTTCGGGGGCTGGTGGCATCACAGCGCGCCCTGAAGCGTAGGAAGGCGAAGACAGCGCACACGGCTTCTCCGTGTACCCCGTTCGGCCGGAAGCGATCCCATCGGCCCCGGGCCGACTCAGGTCCGGCGAGCGAACCGCCGACGGGGCAAGGGCGCGCCCTCGGGCCACGTCCTTGCGACTCGGCAAAACCGCGACGACCTGCGGTCGCATCAGAGGTTGAACAGGTCCAGCTGGTCCTGGTACCAGCGTTCGGCGGTGACACCGTGCGACGAGGACACCGCGACCCACCGGTGGTCGTCACCGCCACGGACGTGGTGGACGTCTCCACGTCCGTCCCACGCGGAGTGGTGGCCGTGACGGAGCTCCTTGCGGTCGTGCGTGTACCCACCGCGGTTCCAGCCCTCGTGGCGCTCCATGTGGTAGCCGTCACGTGCGTGACCGGCGTCGACTGCGGTGACCGAGGACTGGGCCTGGTCGACGGGTGCGGCAGTCGCCGCCGAGGCCGCGCCGCCGGCGCCGAGGACGCCTCCGGCGACCATCGCGGTGGAAGCGAGAGCGATCGATGCGCGCCTGATCATCTTGTTCATGGTCTTTCCCTGTCTTTGCGAAGGTCCGGCGGCCGGGTGACCGCCGTGATCCGGGGTTTCCGGACCAGTCGGGTTCCGAGTGACGGGGGCCTCATCCGGAGGCACCCCTCATCTTCACCTGTGCCAGCGTACTCGAGGGGTGCCTCATGTTTGCGGTGAGGCTCATCACAGCACGTCGGAGAGGTGCGAACACGAGCGAACAGGCCTGCAAAGGGGTCGCCGCAAGAGCGCCGCCCTACCTCCTCCCCCGGCGATCGCGGTCGCCGGAGGCACCCTCCGCGGCCGTCCGTCGATGACGTGACCGAGGGGTCGGCGGGCGGACACCACGGGCATCCGATGGCGAGATCCCCCGGCGCCCGGATCGACAGTGCCGGAAGGGGGCCGTAGATTACGTCCGCCCATCACACAGCACCCCGCCGCACCGACCGGATCGGGAACCGCTGCCACCGGGCCCTCGAGTTTCATCTCGCCGACGGGCAGAGGGAGTTCGCCGGATTCCGCGGGGAACCGCTCGCCCTCGGCCGAACCGCGTCCGGAGGCCGCACAATGCTGCTGCGTCAGCTGGAGTACCTCGTCGCCCTCGCGCGCGAACGGCACTTCGCCCGGGCGGCGGCCGCCTGCTATGTCTCGCAGCCCTCGCTGTCCGCCGGGATACGCCGGCTCGAGCACGAACTGAACGTCTCGATCGTGCGTCGCGGCAGACGGTACGAGGGACTGACCCCGGAGGGCGAGCTGGTGCTGGCCTGGGCGCACCGGATCCTCGCCGAGCGCGACGCCCTGCACCAGGAGTTGTCCGAACTTCGCGGCGGCCTCACCGGCACGCTACGGCTGGGCGTGGTCCCGACGGCGCTGCCTGCCGCGTCCCTGTTGACCACTCCGTTCTGCGAGAGCCACCCACGGGCCCGAGTGAGCGTCGATTCGCTGTCGTCCGCCGAGATCACGCAGCGCTTGGGCGAGTTCGAGCTCGATGCGGCGATGACATACCTCGACGACGAAAGCCTGCGCGGCGCACGCAGGTTCCCGCTGTACGAGGAGCGTTATGTGCTCCTCACTCCGGCCGACGGCCCCATGGCCACGGCGTCCACAGCCCGCTGGTCGCAGGCCGCGTCGCTCCCGCTGTGCCTGCTCGGCGCACGCATGCGCAACCGCCGGATCATGGACGAGTGCTTCGCGGCCGACGGCGCCGTGGCCGCACCGGCGATCGAGTCGGACAGCGTCGCCGGACTGTACGCACACCTGCCCGGCGGCCGCTGGTCGAGCGTGATCTCACATGCGTGGCTGCACATGTTCGGTGTGCCGGACGGAATGCGGGTGGTTCCACTGGAGGGGCCCGCGCGTGGACCGCGCGTGGGTCTGGTGACCGGCCCGGACAACCCTCCGTCCGTACTGGCCGGGGCCCTGCTGAGGGTGGCGCGGCAGGCCGGTGTACGGGAGGCGTTGGACGAACTGCTCAAGACGCACCTCGACATCGGTCGGGGCGACGGGAGTTGATAGCCGTCGGCTATACGGCCATAGCAACATTCGCTTTGACCTGCGCATTCGACCGCGAGGATCGTGAAGTGCACCTTCCCGCACGGGAGTTCGGCAGAGCTCCCGCACATCGGAGTTGAGGAGCCGCGACATGGCCAAGGTGCTCTGCGTTCTGTACGAAGACCCCACCGACGGTTACCCGACCTCGTACGCTCGTGACGATCTCCCCGTGATCGGCCACTACCCCGGTGGACAGACCACCCCCACCCCCGAGTCGACCGACTTCACCCCCGGCCACCTTCTCGGCAGCGTCTCGGGCGAACTCGGTCTGCGCCGTTTCCTGGAGGAGGCCGGGCACACCCTGGTCGTCACCTCCGACAAGGACGGCGACGGCTCGGTCTTCGACCGGGAGCTGCCCGACGCCGACATCGTCATCTCCCAGCCTTTCTGGCCGGCCTATCTGACCCCCGAGCGCATCGCCGCGGCCAAGAACCTCAAGCTCGCCGTCACCGCCGGCATCGGATCGGACCATGTCGACCTCGATGCCGCCATCTCCCACGGTGTGACGGTCGCCGAGGTCACGTACTGCAACAGCATCAGTGTCGCCGAGCACGTGGTGATGATGACGCTGTCCCTCGTCCGCAACTACCTGCCCTCCCACCGGGTGGTCCTCGACGGTGGCTGGAACATCGCCGACTGTGTGGCCCGCTCCTACGATGTGGAGGGCATGCACGTCGGCACGGTGGCCGCCGGCCGCATCGGACTCGCGGTGCTGCGCCGTCTCGCCCCCTTCGACGTGAAGCTGCACTACACCGACCGGCACCGGCTGCCCCGCGAGGTGGAGCAGGAACTGGGCCTCACCTTCCACGAGAGCGCGGCCGACATGGTCCCGCACTGCGACGTGGTCACCATCAACGCTCCGCTGCACCCTGAGACGGAAGGCCTCTTCGACGACAAGTTGCTCGGCACGATGAAGCGCGGGGCGTATCTCATCAACACGGCACGGGCCCGTATCGTCGACCAGGACGCCGTCGAACGAGCCCTTCGCAGCGGGCAGTTGGCCGGTTACGCCGGCGACGTCTGGTTCCCGCAGCCGGCACCGGCGGACCACCCCTGGCGCAGCATGCCGCACCACGGGATGACCCCGCACATCTCCGGCTCGTCACTGTCCGCTCAGGCCCGTTACGCGGCAGGTACCCGGGAGATCCTCGAGTCGTGGTTCGCGGGACGGCCGATCCGGGACGAGTACCTGATCGTGGACGGGGGTGCGCTCGCCGGCACCGGCGCCCACTCCTACTCCGTCACGGACTGACCGCTCGGGGCCCTCGCCTCTCGGTCCCACCGACATGACCGTTCCTGCCTCGGGCGCCTGCCTCCCTTCGGCGAACGCCGCCGAAGGGAGGCAGAGGTCGGAGCGGCCGAGCGTAGCCGGCCCCCGCGTCACGGCCTTCGCACCAAGGACCGACCACGACGTCCGGACCTACGCTCCTGGCCCGGAGACCGGGTGCTTCGAGCCGCTGTACGGGCCTTGGGCGTACGACCGCGGTGACGGCGGTCTCCCTCGTCGACGGTCCGGCGCATCAGGGACTGAGCTGGAAGCGGCCCTGTGGCGCGGTGGTCCGGAAGCGGGCGCGGTACGCCGTCGGGGCGACGCCCAGCGTGACTTGGAAGACGCGGCGCATGGTCTCCGCCGAGCCGAATCCCGCCTCCTCCGCGACGACGTCGACCGAGTCGTTGCCCGCCTCGAGCAGCGCCTGGGCAGCCTCGAGCCGAACCGATTCGAGGTACTGGCCCGGCGTCATACCGACCTCGTTGCGGAACAGCCGAGTGAGATGCCGGCTGCTCAAGCCGACATGGCGGGCGATGCCGTCCGGGGTGCAGTCCGCCCGAGGGTCGGCCGCGATGGCGTTCATGGCCTGCCGCACTGCCGGATGCTGGGCCTCTCGCGGCGCCATCCGGACGCTGAACTGCGACTGACCTCCGGGTCGGGCCATGAAGACGACCAGGTGCCGGGCCACACTGCGGGCGAGATCGGATCCGTGGTCCTCCTCGACGAGTGCGAGCGACAGGTCGATGCCCGCGGTGACGCCCGCCGAGGTGGCGATGTCGCCGTCCCGGACGAACACCGGATCGGCCTGCACCACCACCTTCGGGTAGGCGGTGGCCAGTTCGCCCGTGAGTTCCCAGTGAGTCGCCGCACGGCGTCCGTCCAGCACACCGGTCTCGGCGAGGACGAAGGCGCCGGCGCAGACGGACGCGATACGCCGGGACCTTTCGGTCAGGGCGGTGGTGAGATCGATCAACTCCCTGTCTGCGACGGCCCGTTGCCAGGGCACGCAGCCGGGCACGACCAGGGTGCCGACACGCTCCGGCAGACTTTCGACATCCCCGTCCACACCGACCCTCACCCCTGATGAGGTGCGCACGTCCTCCCCCGTGACGGAGACGATCCGCACGTCGTAGTGGGCGCCGTAAGTGTTGGCCGTGGTGAACACCTCGGCGGGCCCCGTCACATCCAGCAACTGCACTTGGTCGAAGGCCATCACGGCGACCACATGGGGCGCAGAGGAGCTCCGGCCTACTCCGCCCACGGCGAGTCCTGGATGGTGCGTACGAAGTCGCCACGCTCGAATCCGGGCACGTAGTGGGCCAGTACATCCGCCTTGACGTTTCCGAACGTCGTCTCGGGCTTGCTGCGGATCCCCTCGGTGAAGGCCTGCAGAATGCGCGTCTTGAAGTCCGGGCGCGGGTGCAGCGCGACAACGGCCTCACGATCGGCGTCGCCGACGTCCCCATAGCCGATGCCGAGGACGTCGTACTCCACACCCGCCGTGACCAGCGCGACTTCGGGCTCCATGAACTCGGGGATGCCGGGCGTCGTGTGCAGCGCGATGGCCGTCCACACACGCCGGACGCTGTCCTCCGGCGCCCCGTGCGCCGTGAGGAAACGCCGCGCCTCGTCCGCGCTGTCGACCTCGAAGCGGCGCCCGCTGCCGTGGAAGCGCTCGGACAGTCCGAGGTCGTGGAACATGGCGCCGATGTAGAGCAGCTCCGGGTCGAAGCTCAGATCGCGGTTGCGGCCCTGAAGGCTTCCCCAGAAGTAGACGCGGCGCGAGTGGTGGTAGAGCAGCTCACTGGTGGTGTCACGCACCAGTTCCGTCGCCTCGCGGGCGAGCTTGGTGTCCGGCACGTTCACCCCGGCAACGGCGGTCAAAGCGGTGGTCATGGTCGTCACCTGGCCTTTCGCATCATGTGTGAGGTCCGGCGGCTCGGCGACACCTGATCACCCGCCGATCCGACGTGTTTCCAGCCTCCCGCCTCCCCCCGGCGTCCGCCATGGCCGAACGGACGAGCTCCCCACAGATACGGACATCCCCATGTCAACCTCGTCCTGAGCCCGAGCTCCGGGCGGCCGCGCATTCCGTTTCCGGGAATCACTGTGACATCCCTTTCGTTAGAGACAATGACTGTAAAGAAACTCCTCGCCCAAGAATCATGGGCTTGACCTGGGGTTTCCCGTAGATCAATTCCCCTCGCGACGCACGTCTCACCCGGCGGCACCGGACGGGGACCTCGCAAAGAAGATGGGCAAGGAGACAAGGCCTTGAGCAGTCCCGTACGACATGGCCCGGCCACAGCCGCATCGGTCGCACCGGTCGTGGGTATCAGCGTGATCGCCCTCGTGGTGCCCACCAGCGTTCATCTGGGCTCCCTGCTCATCGCCGCGCCCATCCTGGTGGCCGCGCTCTCGACGGCGCGCTGGACGGGCGGTGCGGCCGCCCTCTCGCTCCTGGCCGCGATGATCTGCGACATCCGTGACGGCCTGCTCCACTCCGCCGTCATGCCCGTCCACGCCGCCGCCCTGCTCGCCGTGTCCGTGTTCCTCGTCGCCACCTGCCGTGCGCGGGAGCGCGTCCGCAAGGAAGCAGGTCAGCTGCGGGCGATCTCCGAGGCGACCCAGCACGTCGTACTCAGGCCGCTCCCCCGCCGTATCGCGAATCTGCGGGTGGCCACTGCGTACCGTGCCGCCGAGAGCCTGGCCCGGGTCGGAGGCGACCTCTATGCCGCGGCGCGGACCCCGTACGGCACCCGGCTCATCATCGGGGACGTCAAGGGCAAGGGTCTGCGGGCGCTCGACGATGCGGCGGCGCTGCTCGGAGCCTTCCGTGAGGCGGCCCACCAGCACGCCGCGCTTCCGGACCTGGCCGCGGCACTCGAACGCAGCGTGCGCCGCCATGTCGCAGAGGCGTCCCACACCGACGCCGATGCCGCGGAACGCTTCGTCACCGCGCTGCTGGTGGAGTTTCCCGGCGACGGGGCCGTCATGAGAACGGTCAGCTGCGGACACCCCCCGCCCCTCCTGCTGCGCGACCACCGGATCACGACCCTGTCCAGCCGCGCCCCCGCTCCACCCCTCGGCCTGGCGAGCCTCGACCCGGCCGCCTACCGGCAGAACACCGTCGCTTGTGCCCCGTACGACGTGTTCCTGCTGTACACCGACGGCCTCGCCGAAGCCAGAGACGCTTCCGGCGGGTTCTATGCGCTCGCGGACCGTGGCACCCACTGGCACTCGGAGCAGGGCGACCCGGAGGCCCTTCTCCGGCGGGTGCTCGACGACCTCGTCCGGCACACGGGCGGCCGGCTCGACGACGACGTGGCGCTCGTTGCCGTCCAGTGCGCACCGACCGCCTGAGAGCGCCGGTCAGTCGGTGGGCGCGGGCTGTTCCGCAAGAGCGGGCCAGAGTGTCCGGACGACCCGGTCGGGCAAGTCGGTGACGCCCTCACCGGTGCGCAGATAGTCCGCGAAGTAGCTTCCGAAACACAGCGAGACGACGACGTCCAGGTCGACGTCCTTCCGAATGGCACCACGCTCCTGGAGCCGCCGAAGAACCTCCGTCAGCTCCTCACAGCGAGGCTGTACCGCATGCTCACGCAGCTGCTCGAGGAGACCGGGGACGCGCTCGGCCTCCGCCATGAAGTTGCCGTGCAGCTCCATCGCGGCCTTGTTGTGGTACCGAGGATCGAGTCGGCGCACGGCCTCACGGAACGCCTCGAGCGGCGACAGCTCATCGAATTCGACATCGGGATACGCCTCGCGCTGCGCCCGGAAGCCGAACGCGAGAGCATCGACGACCAGGTCGTACTTGTTGGCCCACCGACGGTAGAGCGTGGGCCGGGTGACACCGGCGTCGGCGACGATGTCACCGATCGTCATCCGGGTGTAGCCGTCGGTGACCAGACGTCTGCGTGTCGCCTGGATGATCGCGTCCTCGATCGCCGGATCACGCGGCCGACCGCCGGCTCGTGCGGGAATCCCGTCACTCGTGCCGGGACGCGACGCCTCGCCGCCTCCGCCGCCGACGTCGCGATCACCCCTGTTCATCCGCCGACCTCCCGGCGCAGTCCAGCACCACGCCATCGATTCATTACAGCGCCTGAAAGTAATGTAACGACGTGGGTGCAGGGATGCCACAGCACGGGCCGCGCAGGGGGATCACCGCGCATGCGGGCGTCATGGGCTCCGGCGGCCGGTCCCAGGACCGCTTCGATTACGGCGGAACGGGCACTCGTCCGGCTGTACGACCTCGACACGAGGAGCGGTACCGATGGCCGAGTACGAACGTTCACGCACCATGGCCGCGCTGCCCGAGCAGGTCTTCGAGCAGGCCGCCGACCTCGACCGGTTGGACAGCTGGCTACCGAACGCCCTCCACGTGCACGTGGAGGACCCGCCCGCCGTCACCGTGCACGACGATCACGACGAGCAGGACACCTCCGCGTTGCTCAGCGCCCGCCCGGAGCAGATGCGGCTCGAGTGGGGCACCCGCAACGAGGGCTACTACGCGGGATGGCTCCAGGTCGCCGGCATCGGCAGCGGCGCCAGCGAGGTGACTGTCCATCTGTCGTTCTTCGACGAACACCACGATCCCGGCGAGCGGTCGGTACAGGAGGCCCTCGACGCCAGCCTGCGGAACCTTCAGGAACAAGTACGGCTGCGGGTCGAGAACACGGCCGGCTGACACACCGAACACCCCGCCCTCGTCGCGCGCTTCGTCATGTCCCGAAGGCGGTGACTACACGACGCCGCTCTCCCACCACCATGAGCCGGAGCCGTAGGAGGGGTACTGCACACGGCTGTCCACGTGCTGCCAGGAATGTGTGTACGCCTCGAGGCCCGAGAAGCCGCATGTCTCGGCGATTCGGTACACCTGGAGGGTGGTGTGACCGGAGACCACGATGTCGGCGGCGTCTCCGTAGACGTGCATGCTGTTGGACGCGCCGCCCACCGAAGCGTTGTAGGACGTGCTGCGGAAGCCGGAGTTGATGGTGATCGAACTGTTTCCGGCCTTCTTGCGCACCGCCTCCAGCTTGTACATCAGCCGGCGCACATTCTCTTTGACCTGTGTCGAACCGACCTTGCCGCCGCCGAAGCCCGAGCCGTCATGGGAGGTGAACTCGCTCCAGGCGAAGTGGGCGGTCGATCCGTCGCTCTTCTCGAGGCTGTCGAGCACACCCTGGGTCTGGGGACCCACAACACCGTCCGCCGACAACCCGTAGGCGGACTGGAAGCGCTGGACTGCGGCGGCCGTGGCCGGACCGAATTCTCCGTCCCAGGCCACATAGGTCTGCTGAGCGCCCGACGCGGCCCAGCCACCGACACGGATCTGCAATTCCGCCACGTCGGAGCCGGACACGCCCTGCTGCAGGGTTCGAGTCCAGCCGTAGGCCGCGGCCGTGCCGGCGGAGCCGACCTCGACGGCCGCGGCCATACCGAGCGCGGCCGTCATTGCCGCCGCGCCTTTCAGCACAGTACGACGGTCGATGCTTCGACCGGAGTGTCGTGCCCAATCCATGGAAGCCACTCCTCTTCTGGGAACCGTGCGGCCTGCGTCAGACCTTCGGCGTCATATTGAGTTGCGCATGACAACGAATGCTATGCGCATAGAACCGGGACGGGGAAGAGCGGGAGCCTCGACTGTCACAGGCCGGGCGTGTGGAGGCGGACTTCCCAAGTGAGCTCCCGCGAGCGGGCGTTGAGTGACACGGGGACCTTGGGGCACGGGGCACATCCTCCCTTCTGTCCGCCGCGGTTCCGGCGTCGCGTGTCTTGCGAACTGCCGCTGTACGGTACATCGTTGCAGAAAATTCCAATGACTGGAGTCGTCTTCAACATGCGGATTGGTCGTCAATGAGTGCGGAAGCCTCTCCCCCTTCGACCCGGCGGTGGCATGGAGTGCACAAGGCGCTGGCCGACCCCCTGCGCATTCGGCTGTTGGAGGCGATGTGGGAGATGCCGCGCTCTGCTCGCGAACTTGCCGACTTCATCGGGCTGCCGGTTGATCGGCTCTACTACCACCTGGGTCGACTGGAGCAAGCAGGGCTCATCGAGATCGCCGAATACCGGCCGCTGGCTCGCGGCAAGGTCGAACGGGTCTACGCCCCGGCGGTCACCGAGCCACCGGCGGATGGCGCGACTCCAGAGGAGCAGGCGGCGTCCCTCGGGTCCATGCTCGACGCGACCCGGGCCGACATCAACGCCGCCTACCAAGCCAGACAGGTTGGCCGGCGGCGAGAAGTCGACCTGCATCGCGGTGCTCTGCGCCTGACCGACGAGGCACTTGCCGAGCTGCGCGGGCACATCGAGGAACTCGCCTCTCGGTTCGGGAACCACGACGCCCCAGGGGTCTGGACCCGGGTCGTCGTCGCAGTGGTCGACCTGCACGATCGCCCGTCCGACAACGCGCCGTCGCACGGAGGCCCAGATGAACCCTGCTGAAGAACCCCGCGACAAGCTCGCGGTCAAAGTCTCGGACGCGGAACGCGATATCGCCGTGGAGCGGCTCAAAGACCACTACGTGGCCGGCCGACTGACTCTGTCCGAACTCGAAGACCGCGCGGCCGTCGCTTACCAGGCAGCCACTGTCGCTCAACTCGGCGCCATCACCGCGGATCTACCGGCGCAGGGCAAGACTTCCGAGCGGACCTCGACCGAGATGAACCCACAGGTACTGATCCTGCTGCTGTGCTTCTGCCCCCCGGCGGCCTTCGTCTACTGGCTCATCACCCGTAGTCCGGCCCGCCGGTACCACTCGCATTCACAGCAACGGCCTTCTGGTGTGTAGCTCTGCGGGCAACGGCCGTCGGCGGTCGCAGGCGTGACTCGGCGCTTCGAGGGCGCTACCGGCACTGCGGGAACGCTGTAGTTGCTGTACTCCGCCGCTCTACGCGCTACAGCTCGACAAGTCGTGCGCGGGCACCCGGGCGCCCGTACGCCAGGATGCGCGGCGGCACTTGGCGCATTCGCGCCACGTCCGCCGCCGGCGCACGGAGCAACGCCTCGGCGACGGGCTGGGCCACACCGAGGGCGCCCAAGACGGCGCGCGGTCACCGTGGATCGTGCTGTGGCTCCGAGGACGTCTGGTCGGTCAGGGCCTGCCGCCCGGTGCTCTGGGCGATACCGGTCAGCTCGTCAACGCTCCAGCTGAGGCGACCGCTGGACAGATCGTCTGTGACTGCCCGGATCCAGTCCAGTTCTGCGGCGGTCATCGCGCGCAGATACTCCTCTTCGAGCGTCGTCACCCGCGGCAGGCCGTGGACCTCCGTCTGCTCCGCCAAGGACTTGTCGTGCGCCTCGAGGGTCTGCGCGAGGGTCGCGGCGCGCTGTTCCAGCACGTCGAGCGCCTCCTCCGGGGCCAGCATGAGGACGAAGGACAACGCGGCGGGGAACTGCGGGAACTCCTGCTTCGGCGCGGCCAGCATCTCCTTGAGCCAGACACTCATGGTCGAGCGCCCCGCGTCGGTCAGCTCATACACCGTCCGCTCGGGGTACTGCTGGTCGCGGCCGGTCTCCCGGACCGTGACCAGGCCCGTCGCTAGGAGCCGGTCGATCGTCCGGTAGAGGCTCGCGCGCTGGCCCACATTGACGACCTGGTCCTTTCCCCACTGCTTGATCAGTCTCTGGATCCCGTACGGGTGCAGCGGCTGGAAGTGCAGCAGGGCCAGCACGGTCAGCGCCAGCGGCGAACTGCGGGTCGGAGTGCTCATGCCGGCATATTACCCCCACTGCAACTAGTTGACATGAGACTAGTCGCACTACAACTATCAGGGAAGCGAGGACCACGAGTGGACGGAGACCACGGAGATGACCACCACCAGCACTGAAACCACCGACGCCACCGAGCGCATCCACGCCGACCACGCCGTGATCAAGCGGCTGGGCAACTGGACCCGCACGGGACACATCCAGGTGCGCGCCCGCCGGGGCCTGGCCGTGCTCGATCTGCGCTCCCCGGACCTGCCCGACGACATCGACCTGCACCTGGAACTCCAGCGCGCCACGGTCAAACTGCTCGTGCCGGACGACGCCGTCGTCGACCACTGGGCCCTGGGTTGGACCGCCCGGGGCAAGGTCGAGGACGCGCAGGGCCGGACCGCCGAGGACTCGGCCCTCGCCGACGCCCGCCGGATCCGTCTGACCGGTGTCGCAGCCGACGGCGAGGTCCGCGTACACCGCGGCGGCATCGCGGTCCTCAACGCCATGTGCTCCCGCGCCTACCTCCGGGACCTGCGGCTCGCCCACAGGACGGGCGGTCACCCGACCGTCGACGACCCGGCACGCTCGCACGGCCACTGAACATCCGACCCCGGCGCGGGAAAGGGACACACGCATGAGTGCGATCAAGACGGCTGCCGTCATCGGAGGCGGCATAGCCGGACCGGTAACGGCCCTCGCACTGCGCAGGGCGGGCATCGAGGCGACCGTCTACGAGGCCTACGAGAACACGGCGGACGGCCTCGGTGGCATGCTGATGGTCGCGCCCAACGGGCTCAGCGCCCTCGAAGTCGTCGGTGTGGACCATGGCTTGGCCGGTCAGCCGATCCACCGCATGGTCATGACCGATGGGCGGGGCCGGCGGATGGGCGAGTTCGCAGGCCTGACGGGCCTGCCGCCCAGCCAGGTGATGTGGCGTACCGACCTGTACGGGGCCGTGCGCGAGCGAGCCGCCGCGGCGGGCGTACAGACCGTGTACGGCAAGCGGTTGGCCGGGGCCGAGGAAACCCCGGCCGGCGTCACCGCCGAGTTCACCGACGGGACCCGGGTGACCGCGGACGTGCTGGTCGGGGCGGACGGTATCCGGTCGACGGTCCGGCAGCTGATCGACCCGGCAGCGCCCGGCCCCCGGTACACCGGCCTGCTCGGCTTCGGCGCCCACTCCAAGACGGAGGTCCCTCAGGCGCGTCCGGACACCATGTACTTCGCCTTCGGCCAGCACGCGTTTCTCGGCTACTGGCCGGCGCCCGGCGGAGGCACCGCCTGGTTCGGCAACCTGCCGTACGAAAAGCCGCTCAGTGCGGAGCAGGCCAGTTCGACGCCGTCGGCCGCATGGATGCGGATCCTGCGGGAGAGGTTCGCCGGGGACGTCCCCGGCCGCGATCTGCTCCGGGGCACCGGCGACGACGAACTCCTCACTTTCGGAGGGCTGGAGATCCTGCCTTCGGTGCCTACGTGGCACCGGGGACGGATGGTCCTGGTCGGCGACGCGGCCCACGCGCCCTCGTCCAGCTCCGGTCAGGGCGCGTCCCTCGCGGTCGAGAGCGCCGTGCAGTTGGCGCGTTGTCTGCGGGACATCCCTGATGTGGGCTCGGCGTTCGCGACGTACGAGCAGCTGAGGCGGGGCAGGGTGGAGAAGGTCGCAGCGCAGGCCGCGAAGACCAACAGCCAGAAGTCGATGGGCCCGGTCGCGACGAGGATCACGGCTCTGCTGATGCCATTGACGACGCGCACGTTCCTGAAGCCGGAGAAGATGTTCGGCTGGACGCACCGGTACCGGATCGACTGGGACGCGCCCGTGGTGCCCGCCTGAGGACGGGCGGACCGCTACCACCGGGAAGAAGCCCTGTCCCTTCAGGAACCGGAAGGTGCGTTTGCCGATCGCGGCCGACCTGCGAAGTGCCCGGCCTGGGCCGGAGCATGGTCTGTGCCGCTGTTCGCTGTGAGTCCCCGTTGTGTCCCGCCGGAATGGGCGCGCAACGAGCACAAGGCGCCGATAGCATCAACGAGTGATCAACATGCAGGTACGCGGCGACCAGGGGGACCTCGTGGCCAGTACCCGGGCCGGGGTGGAATGGACGGACGCCCTCGCCGAGCTCGACCCGGCCGCCTTCCCGATGCTGACGGCCTTGATCCCATACGGAGACGCGATGTTCAACCATCGACAGGTTCCGTTGCTGCTCACCGAACTCGACCGGCTTCCGGACGCATGTGGTGGCGCCTGGGTCGTACAGGCTCGGGAGATGTGTCAGGTCGTCCTGAACGGACCGCACCGCTATCTCTGGTTCCTCGGCGATTGAAGCCGTCCTGGAAATCGCTTTGGCGCGCGAGTCGTCGTGAGTTGGAACGCCACACCCACCGCGCAACCGAACGGCCCCTGACCGGGCGGAACGGTCAGGGGCCACAGTGGTGCGCGCCGACCGCAAGTAACCCGTCCATCCCCGAGTTCCCCGCCCGATCGGGCACGGCTGGGGTATGGGACAAGGCCGTATGCGTCATTTCCTACGGTCGGACGCAAGCGCCAGCACCATGCTCGCGAGTAGCACGAACACCACGAGCGAGGCGAAGAACAGGGCCTCGATCCAACCAGCGTTCGCACCCGTGAGCGTGCCGTTCGCGGACGCGCACGCCACCTCCGGCGGAAAGCTCTGTCGACGCAGGTCGCCACAGGCGTTCGGCAGGTCGTCATTCACGACGTACGCGTTCACCCAGCACAGCGCCCAGCTGACGAGGACGACGCCGAGCGAGGCCAAGGTGACGCCCCACAACGCGGTCGGGCGGAGTGCCTCGGAGCCCGTCGGAGATGCCGTCATGATCGGGAGCGTATATGCCAACGCCGGATGTCAGCGAAACAGCCCCGGAAACGGACAGGGCACCAACGGCTCCTCCGGCCGGTCGGCCCAGCGCCACCAGACGTGCCGACCGGCACACTTCCACAGTGACCGACAGGTCCGCCGGCCGTCATTCGACCGCCAGGCGAGCACGAGACCACCGGACCTCATCGGCTGACCGCACTCGGGACAGTCCGGGGCGTCGTCGCTCATACGCCACACCCTAACGGGACGAACGGTTCCCCCTGTCGGACTTCACGACGACGGGCGGTCAAGGACCCATCCGCTCAAGTGGTGTAGCCGATCACGTGTAGCAAAAACCCAGTTAACGAACCGAATTCGGGCTCCCGCAGTCACCCTCGAACTGCAGGCACGTCAGCCTGCGCAGTCTGGGTAAGCCGGCCAGTCACCGGAACGTAGCCGAGCGACGGCCAAGATCATCGGCGACGCCGACTACACAATGTGACGGCACGCATCGTGGGAAGCTCACGTCCACCGCGCCCGAAGGCTGTGCGGAATCACCAAGTACCTTCTGACACAGACGTGTTGGAATTTCCTCATGGCCACTGCCGCTGACGGAACCACCAGCCTGAGCCCGGACGAGCCCGCGCACCGCCTGCGTGCCGAGATCGAGCGACTGAAAGCCGAGGCGACGCAACAGAGGAGACTCGCCCACCGCCGGGCCGAGTTCTGGACCAAGACGGACATCGCCCTCGGTTTCCCCGCGGCCTTGCTCGCGGGCACGGCGGGAACGGCAGGATTGGCCTCGGCCGGCGCGCGTGTTCCCGCCGCCCTCGCCGCTCTGGCCTCAGCCGGGTTCGCGGCGGGAGCAGGCTTCCTGCGCAGCGACACCAGGCGCCGCGCCAACAAGCGCGCCCGGCACGCATGGGCCTCCGTCGAGGCCAGGGCGACGGTGGCACTGGCCCAAGAACACCTGACCCCCGAGCTCCTCGGCGACCTGCTGGAATGCCGCCAGGCTGCGCTGGCGGCCTACGACGGTGCGGAGCCCCTCTCGGGGTCGTCGTGACACGTAACCCCTCAGCTGCCCTCCTTCCGCTGCGTCGAATGGAGCGTCGATCACCTGGCTTCATGACCCGCGACCTGGATCGCCAGGGGGACGTCAGTGGCACAGGCCGTCAGCGGCACACACTGCCTCGGACCTGTGTCGCACGCCCACCGCACGGGGGTGCGAACCGCTCCCGCCGCACGCACTGCACGGCAGGGACGGCCATGACGTTGTCAGCGCTTGAAGGAGCCCTTGGTGGTCTCTTTCGCGCCCCGCATCCTCCCCCGCGCCTCCAGGGCGGCACCCTTTGCTGCGAGGGTGTCTTTGTGCACCGCGTGGGCCACCTTCCGCACGGTCTTGCCTACAACCTGTTCGGCTTTTGCCTTGGCTTTCTCTCCGGTACTCATCTCAGTACCTCCACGCTCACAGTCCGAGTGCCCCTGAGCCTGGGGGAAAACCCCGAGCAGGCGGTTTCCCGCCTCCACCGCTGCCCGAGACGATCGGCGGCACCAGAGGCGCTCTCGTTGTACCCAAGCGCTTCTCTCGTACGCTGTCCGGGGACCCCGACAGCCGCCGCCCAGGCCCCGTCGTTCCGCGGCTCCCCCGCTCGTGCCGCCCGCGGATTGCCGACGAGCACCCGACACCCCGCGCGGCGAGCGCACACCCCGGGCGACGAACCCGCCCGAAGCCCAGATCCTGGCCATCGGCCGGGGGGCGGCCTGGCTCATCGCGCCGTTTCGCCGAGGGCGACGTGCTGCCGATCCTGCACCAGCAGGGTGAGCTCGACCAGGTCGTGTCGATTCGCCACGTCGAGACCCACAGCCTTCAGCCGGACATCTCCGCCTGGTCCGGGTTCACGACACCGTGATCCGTGGTGGTGTCGATCGGCGCCGTCGGCGGGAGCGTCCTGCCGCCCCGGCACTGCCAGCTCGTCGTCGCGAAGCGACCGGACCGGCTGCTGTCCTGTTTGGAAGGTCCCATACGCAGGTCGCGCCTGCGCCGCCCGCACGCCACCTGTGAATCAAGGACCGTTTGCTGGGAGGAGTTGGAACACGCCCACCGAACAGCATCCGTCGGTCTTGTAGAACGCACGGACTCTCCATCGTCTTGCGGCCACGGGCACCGGGGCTTCGTCCGGTCGGCCCTTACCATCCGGGTAGGGCACGCCGAGGCCTTCGCCGGCCTCGGCTGAGTCCATCAGAACCGCCGGGCCGTCGGTCTCCCGGACTCCGCACACCGTCCATGGCGTCGCCTCATCGCTCAGGACGGCACCGGCCGCGGCGACCAGCTCGGTTTCGGAGCAGGCGCCGAGCCACCGCACGAAGGCCCCTTGTTCGGGGAGGTAGCAGGTCGTTGCTGATTCGTCGCCCAGCACCAACGCGGACACGTGCTCGGCGTCACCTAGGCTGATCGCCTCGGCGGGCCCCTCGACGGCGCAGGCCCGATCGTAGTCGTCCGGCTCGTCGGTGCCGCCGACGATGATGCCGTCCTCGGTGCAGCCGCTCCACTGGTGCAGTACAGACACAGGAACGACGATCAGCGGGCCGCCCATGGAATCCACCCATGTCAGGCCGAGCGTATGACGGTTGGTGTTGTCGCTGTCACTCATGCGCGCAGTCCGCCTTCACCCCATGACAGGGCGAGCCGACGGACAGCTGAACCGACCCCAGCCCGTCCAACCGGGCCGCACCTGAGGCCATCAAGTCCTCGTCGCAACACCCCGACAACACCGTCATGCAGATCTTCCACGTCAACGACCGGGGCAGCACGGTCCCCCGCGCCCGCGCCAAGGACCTGGTCGTGCGGAAGTCCGGCGAGAACCAACGATGGAAGCTCGTGTGAAGGTGCTACGTCTCGTTCGGAGCCGACTGGGGCCAGTTGGCGATACGGGTTCGGGCCGCTTCGGCGATCACGGCCCAAGGGTCGTCCGTCAGGCGCAGCACCGCACTGCGTGGGGAGTGCTGATGGGTGGCGACGGTGCTGCGGACAGCGTCGTGCGGGTCGTCGGCCAATTCCTCCAGCAGTTCGGCCGGACAGTTGCGACGGCTCGCCACCCTGCTGCGAACACGCCAGTCGTCGTCCATGATCAACTCGGTAAGGATCTCCGGCGGACAACTACGGTTGTGGGCAGCCCAGAACCGCATGTCCGGATGCTCTCGCACCAACTCGTGCCAGACCGGCAGCGGCATGGCCGCCCACGCCGAGCGGTCCCTCTCCGCCGGATCCTCGCTCGTGCGCAGTCGGATGAACTCCGCGACTGAGGTGATCTCGGGGAAACGGTCCGGCATGGCAGGACCGTAACGCACGATGCCCAGGACACGCTTCAAGACCCACCCGACGCCGACTCGTCAGGCATCAACTGAGCCCTGAGCACGGGCCTTTGGGGTGAAGCACCTCTGACAAAGAGGCCGACAAGTGTTGCTCTCCGCGCACGTGTCGCGGAGCAGATGTCACGATCGAGGACCATGGCCACGGCCGACGCGCTCAAGGCCGCATACACGACTTTGGCCGTCTTGACCCTCCGCGAGCGCACACCCCGGGCGGAGTTCGTCGGATCGAGCTGTGGGAAGTCCGCGAGTCACCTCCCGGCGGTGGCCGTGGGTCGTGATCGCCTCGCACGCGGTCGTCGCCGCCCGCCGGCGACCGCCTCGAGGACGTCGGGCCGCTGACTGTTCGGCAGTACCTCGACGGGGCGCGTACGTGGCCCGCGTACGCCTCCGGCCGCCGGGAAGGTCGGCGAGCCGAGGCGGTCGTGGGAACCGACGCGAGAAAGGGCTCGTACGGGAGCCTTGTGCCTGCCGGTGCTCGGACTGCCCGTCGCTGGGCCCAGCGCCGTCACCATGGCCACAGGCCGGACTCCGGCGGGCCCACGGCGGCTTCGGGCGTCCTGGCCACGGCGACCCCGGTCTCGGTCCGCACCCTGTACACAGGTGCCAAGCCCACGTCCCGAAAGCCTGGCGACGCACCGTCCATGACCGGCCGTCAAAACGATAATCAGGCACGAAACCGAGCCGCTGATGCCGATCTCGCACACCTGATCGGGTCGCTGCCCGCGCGGGCCGACCACACCCAAGGCCACGGCCGAAGATCGCGCTCCACCGCCTCACGGTCGTTCGCACGAGTATTTGATGCAACGTCATCGATCGTGTGAATGCGGCACATCGGCGTCGGCACACGCGTTCGCTCTCCATGCATTAGTGATGATGTTGGTACCGATGGGGGTGCTGCCGAACGGGTTACTTTTCGGTCTGGAGACACCCGGAGGGAGTACGGGCTTGCTCACTTCCCGTGTCATGCAGCGGTCGGAGGCGGTCTTCGGGTTGAGGGTGAACACGTTGCTGCTGCGATTCCGCTGTGCCGGCATAGTGCCGGCCTTCGTGGCGGCGGCGAAAGGACTACCTCTGATGCGAGTGACCCGGACAATGTTCGCCTCCGCTGCGGTCGCCGCGGCCGTCGCGCTCTCCGCTCCCGCCGCGCATGCCGTGTCGCTGGCCAGCGGCGTGAAGGCCGGTGACGGTGCTCTGACCATGGCGCAGACCCAGCCCGGCGACGACGACGGCGGCCGGTCTCACCACGGCCGACCGCACCACGAGCAGGGCGAGGGTGCCGAGGGCGCCGAGGGCGCCGACGAGAACGCCGGTGGAGCCGACGACGAGAGCAGCGACCCCGCTGCCTCGGACGAGGACCAGAGCGACGAGGGCAGGCCCGGCAGGCCTGGCGCGGAGAGGGCGCCCAGCGGCGGTGTGAAGGCCGGTGGCGGTGCTCTGGCGATGGCGCAGACCCAGCCCGGCGACGACGACGGCGGCCGGTCTCACCACGGCCGACCGCACCACGAGCAGGGCGAGGGTGCCGAGGGCGCCGAGGGCGCCGACGAGAACGCCGGTGGAGCCGACGACGAGAGCAGCGACCCCGCTGCCTCGGACGAGGACCAGAGCGACGAGGGCAGGCCCGGCAGGCCTGGCGCGGAGAGGGCGCCCAGCGGTGCCGTAAAAGCCGGTGGCGGCGGGCTGGCGCAGTCCAGCAACGGCCTGGCCGCTGGTTCGGTGCTGCTGCTCGGCGGTCTCGGCGCGGGTGCGTACATGCTGCGGCGTCGCGCGGCGGAGGCCTGATCGGCACTCGTCGGCCGACTGTGCGGTCGCGGCCGCCGTCACTCGCGAAGGGTGACGGCGCCCGCGACTGCGGCGTTGGGGCCGGTTGTCCGGCCCCCTGATGTCCTACCGCCGCCCTCGTTCATGAACAGGCGTTGACTGATGACCCTCTTTCAACCGGCCCCGCCGGAGCAGCCGCGAAACAGGCCCACGTCCCGTACCGTCAACCGTGCCCTGTTGTTGCTGCCGGCGGCGGCTGTGGGGCTGGGCGCCGTACTCATCCACCACTCGCTGTCGAGCCCGTCGGATCCCAAGCCGCCGACTCTGCCCGCGGCCGTCGTCCCCCCGTCCGTGGTCGTGACCCCGCCCGCACTCGTCGCTCCGTCAGGAACCGGGCCGCGTAAGGGCCTTCCGGCGGCGCAGGAGCTGCCGCGGTCCGCCCCCAAGCGCATCGTGATTCCGCAGATCGGAGTCAGCGCGCCGTTCTCGGAGATCTCGCTGGACGCCTCGGGGCACCTCACTCCACCGCCCGTGACGAACAAGAACCTGGTGGGCTGGTACAAGGGCGGGGTCTCACCCGGTGAGCGGGGAACTTCGGTCGTGGTGGGTCACGTCGACACCAAGACGGGACCGGCGGTGTTCGTGCTGCTGCGCACCCTGAAGCCGGGAAGCAAGCTCGACATCACCCGCGCGGACGGCGTCGTCACCAGCTTCAAGGTGGACACCGTCGAGACCTTCAGCAAGGCGAAGTTCCCCGACAAGCGGGTCTACGCCGGCAACACCACCCCCCAGCTGCGGTTGATCACCTGTGGTGGCACCTACAACCACAAGGCCCACGACTACGAATCCAACGTGGTGGTGTTCGCCCACCTCGACTCGGTCAGGCATCCCTGAGCAACCTCCGGGAGCCGCCCCCGACACACTCTCACCGGTACCTCCTTCTTCCGGCACCCCCGGCCGGCCGGGAAAGCTCCCGTCACCACCTGCAGGTGCCCCCGCCCGTGATCTCGGCCGTTCGAGTGCCTTGGCGGAGCCACGTCGGCCCAATGCCCGTGTGCCAGTGATCTGTCCGCAAGATGGCGTGCGGCGAGCACTGTTGCACAGCGACCGGTGAGGACGGCGTGGCCACCAAGACTCCGCCTGCCCAGCATGTGTTCGACCGATCGAAACCCCTGGGCGAAGCGCTGGACGGCGCCGCCGTTTCCCGACTGCACCTCAGGTTCTGGCTGCTGGCCGGGCTCGGCGTTCTGCTCGACGGTTTCGACTTCTTCATCATCGGTGTGGCGAATCCGCTGATCGCCGCGGACTTCTCGGTGAGTGCCGTCGAGAAGGGTTTGCTGTCCGCCGCGGCGGTGGTGGGCTCGGTGTTCGGTGCGGCGCTGCTGGGACCGCTGGGCGACCGGGTCGGCCGAAGCCGTATCTTCCGGGTCGATCTGTGGCTGTTCGTCGTCTTCTCGGCGCTGTGCGCGGTCGCGTGGGATGTCTGGTCCCTCATGGTCTTCAGGTTCGCGCTGGGCGTCGCGGTGGGCCTGGACTACCCGATCGCCGCCAGCTATCTGGCGGAGATCCTGCCCTCCAGGGCCCGTGGGCGGTGGCTGGTCGCCGCCTTCAGTCTGCAGGCGGCGGGCATCCTGCTGGGCGCGGCGGCCGGGGTGGTGATCCTCGAGGCTAATCCGCATGTGACCTCGTGGCGCATCATGCTGGGATTCGGGCTGCTCCCGGCCCTGATCATCATCTGGCTGCGCCGCCGGGTGCCCGAGAGTCCCCGATGGCTCGCCCAGAACGGCCGCGAACAGGAGGCACGCGACATCGGCCGGGCGCTCGTGGGTGTGCCCGTCCAGGTGACCGACGCGGACAAGGAACGGCACGAGCCCCCCGCGGAAGGTGTCGGTGCGTTCCTTCAGCCCCGGTTGTTCTCACGTCAGTGGCGCAGACGGACCGTCTTCACCGCGGCGCCGTGGTTCCTGATGGACATCGCCACCTACGGGGTGGGCATCTTCACCCCCACCCTCCTCGCCTCCCTGACGGTGCACGGGGCGAACACCACGTTCATCGCCGACGACATCGTCTCCACGAAGGGGACCGCACTGCTCGACGTCTTCCTCGTCGTCGGATTCCTCCTGGCCATCTTCCTGATCGACCGTGTCGGCCGCGTACCGCTGCAACTGGTCGGTTTCGCGGTGATGGCCGTCGCACTCTGTGTCCTGGCGGTCGGCAGCCAACTGCCCGGCGGGGCCGGCGCCCATCTGCCGATGGTGCTGATCGGGTTTGGGCTCTTCAACATGTTCATGAATCTCGGCCCGAACGCCACGACCTTCGCTCTGCCCGCAGAGGTGTTCCCCTCGGAGATCCGCTCGGCCGGACACGGCTTCGCCGCCGGATGCGGCAAGTTGGGAGCGGCCCTCGGTACCTTCCTCTTCCCCGTGCTGCTGGCGGGCATCGGCCAGGCCGCACTGCTCTACGCGGTGGCCGCCGCCTGTGCGCTCGGTTTCCTGATCACCCTCGTCATCCGCGTCGAGCCGCGCGGCTGTTCCCTCGACGAACTCTCCGGCGTCCAGGCCACGCGGCTCGCACCTCGCGTCACTCCCCCGTGAGGCGCCGGCTCACAGCGTGCTTCGTACGGTCACACATCGTGGCCGTCGTGGCGCCGACCGCACGCGGCCTCGGCCATGCGAGGTGACCATGAGGACGCGGCACCGACGAAACGCCCCGCCGTACAACAACCGCTCCTCCGAGCGCGGGCGGCTCGACCCGGTGATCACCCGCGTCCACGGCCGCCCCCGTGGGAGAGGCACTCTCGGGGTCGGCGGATTGCGCGGTGTCCGTCGGAAGGGGGCGGTTCGCCCTACATGGCCGCCGCGGCATGCTGCTCCTCCTGCTGCGCTTCCTCGTCGTCCCGGTCGATGCACTTCGCCAGGCAGCGGGTGCGGGACAGGGCGAACACGCCGTAGGAGAGCAGGGCGAGGCCGAGGAAGGCCGGAAGAAGCCACATTCCGAGGCGCGGGGACTCCGCGAAGAGGGTCACACCCAGGATGAAACTCACCGAGGCGTCACCGAGAGTGAGAGCCGGCTGCGACGCGATCAGCGGGCCTCCCTGCATGGCGTATCCCAGCAGGAAGATCGAGAGCGATCCGACGGCCGCGAATCCATAGGTCTGCCAGGCGAGAAAGAATCCCGTCGCCCCTTCGTCGGAGAGAATGGCCATGGACGACTTGACCAGCGCCGCGGTGAGCGCGTTGCCGATGGCGGCGGCGGCCGCCAGGCAGGCGGCTCGGGCGAGTCCCTGTGGGCGGCGCAGTCCGGTCAGCACGAGTACGACACCGGCCCCGCCGACGGCTGCGAGCGTCGGCACCCACCAGACCCCCGGAATCTGATCGCGTCCACCGGAGGGGGCCGCGGAGAACAGACCCAGAGCCAGGCCGACGAAGATGCAGGCCACGCAGAACCATGCCTTGGCCGACACCCGTACGCGGAATACCAGACTGCCGACCAGGAGCGCCAGCGGGAGCTCGAGGATGAAGAGCGGCTGGACCATGGCCAGCCGGCCCGCACTCAGGGCCAGGGCCTGGAACAGAGCGGCGAAGACGACCCCGAGAATGCCGCCGAACCAGATGGGACTGCGCAGCAGGTGCCGGACGAGGGCGAGCCGGGCCGAGGAGTCGGGCACCTCGACTGCGGCACGCCGCTGCAACACGGTTCCCACCGCGTTGCTGCCAGCAGCCAGGACGGCGAATACGACTGCCAGAATCATCCCGAACGCACCACTTCCACGTCCCGCGCCGGGTGCGCGGGTACGGCGTTTCCGTTCTTGTCGCTGCTCATGGCGGGTCTGCCTGGGCCTGTTCCACGATGGCACCTCGCGTCGGCGGTTTCCAGCCGGGCCTTCTTCTCCCGGCCCGGCCGGACCGGACGGCTGCCGCGGCGCGCGGGCGGTCTGCGGTTCCCGCCCGGGCAGGCCGGGCGCGGTCGAGGCCCGGCCACCGAGGCGGTCGACGGGACGGCGTACCCGGGGCCGGGCAAGCGTTCCTGACTCTGATCGTCCGTGGCTCCGCCGCAGGTCACGCGGCCGGCCGCGGTCCCCGGGCAGGTGCGCCCCGGGGACCGCGCCGCTCGGCGCACACGGCGTGCGGTACGGGCGCCGGCGGGGCCGCGGTACGGCACTCGGTGGTGTCCGGCACTCCCCGCCGCAGGCCTCCGGCGCCCCGCCCCTGCTCAGGACAGCGTGCGGCACAGTACGGCTGCGGGGCCCGCCGTGCTGCCCAGACGTGTGGTGAAGGCGATCCCGGCGGCGTACTCGTTGTCGGCGCACTGGCCCTTGTAGTCGCCGTAGGCGTAGTCACCGCCGTCGGCTTCGGCCGGGCGGTTGTCGTAGCGGTCGAACCAGACCGTCCGCCCCGTGCCGCCCAGCGCGATGCGGGCGGGGGCGCACAGCGCCGCCGACACACGGCCACCGCGGCGGCTGTAGCCGATGAGGAACTGACCGGAGGGGCACTGGAACTTTGTGTAGCCCGAGGCCCAGTCGCCGCCTTGCGGAACGTGGCGCTCGTCGGTGACCACCGTCCGGGCGTTGCCCTCGGCGCGCAGATCGCCCCCGCCGGTGTCGGTGCACAGACCGCGTCCGGCCGTGTGGCTGAGGCCGATCAGCCGCAGTCCGTCGGGGCAGGCCGCCTTGTAGGCGCCGGGATCCCAGTCCCCGCCCGCACGCACCCGAAGCGACTGGACCTGGTCCCCGTGGTCGGTGGTGAGCATGCGCCACGTGGGAACCGGGGCGACCGGTCCGGTGTGTGTCGGCGCCGTCATGAGATGGCTCCAGGCGGTGCCGCGCCAGTCGGCCGGGTCCAGGATTCCGTGCCGGTGGCCCTCGGTGTCGTAGCGCAGCAGGGCCCAGTCGTCGTGGCCTTCCCAACCGACCAGTGGCCAGTACGCGAAGTCCGCGTCGTGGTCGGCGAAGTAGTCGGTGATGTTGCCGAACCATGTCCGGGCGGCGGCCCCGGTCTCACCGGCTCCGATGCCGAACTCGCTGATCCACACGGGAGCGGTGTAGTGGCTCCCCTCCTCGGTGATGAAGAAGGCCTCGTCGGTGAGTTCTCGGTACAGCTCCTCACGGGTCAGGTCCTGGTAGCGGGGGTCGTGGGTCTCGCCGATACCGGTCGCACCGCTGTGGTGGGGCCCCGTGTATCCGTAGAAGTGGGCGGAGTACACCAACTTGTGGGTGGCCACGAGCGTGTGGGAGAGCGTGCGTGCCGGAGTGAGGGTGGGTCGGCCGTGCGGCAGTCCGTCGACGGGCAGCCCCGTCCAGTTGATCCCCTCGATGACGATGAGGAGGTCGGGGTTCGCCTCCGTGAGGATGCGGTCGGCGGCGAGTTGGGCGGCGGCGAACCAGTCGTGCTCGTCGCCCGCTCCCCAGTCGGGGTCGTCCAGGATGTCGCGGCGTACTTCGTTGTAGAGGTCGGCGCCCACCACTCGGGGGTCGGAGGCGTACCGGCGTGCCATGAAGACCCAGTCGTCCGCCCATTGACCGGTGGACTGGCTGCTGTTCCACCGCTCGTTGCCGTCGATGCCGCAGCACCAGCGCGAGGTGTTCGTCGGGCACGGCGGCCGTCGCGTGGATCATCTCGTTGGAGAACGGGAGCCGGATGCTGTTGATGCCGAGGTCATGGAAGTCGGCGAGGAGCTCGGGCAGGGGGACGCGGTCCAGGCCGAGGGGTATGCCGTAGGAGTTCTGTCCGGCGTGGTGGTTGGCGGGGTCGGCGGTACTGCTGCTGCCCGTCCACGATCCCTGGGCCCCGTCCCAGTTGGCGGATCTCAGCCGGAAGCGACGACCCGTGGCATCGACGATGTAGCGGCCGCGGGTGGACAGCGGCGGTTGCCAGGCGTCGGCCTCCTGGTCCGTGGCGTGCGCGGTGCGGGTCGGCGGCTGCGGGGCCGCGGCGACCGCTCCCGGTGCCGTGGCGAGCAGCACCAGGGCCGCTGCCAATCCTGTCAGGTACTGGTCAACTTTGTCTGCATGCGTACCTCGGCGAAAGAACGGCGGTGCACGGACGGGGTGGCGCGGGCGGCGGGCGGCTTGCCCGGACGGAAGCAGAGGCGGTGCGCGGCGCGTGTCGGCGACAGCGGCGGACGGCGGGCATCAGTCTACGGAAGAACGCCTCCCCCTGTCGGCGCCGTCGAACGAGCCGGCGCCTCGGCACCACACACCGGCCGAAAAGCGCCCCACCGGAGGGCCGGCGGGCCTCCGAGGCGACACCGCCGCAGAACATCGTGGCGTATCCCCGAGACTCCATGAACAAAGGTGATAATCAGCAATTAATAGGGCTTTTCACCCCCGTGTGCCGCAGATCACGTGGGAATGTCACGTCTCGGGTCTCCTCCTGGGAAATATATGGAGACCCCCCTCAGGTTGGTGGTTGCATTGGGTGGGCGCACTGGAGGCGGGCATGGACAGCAGGCACATGAGGCAGGCGAGGGGTCCGCGATGAGCCACCTCACACCGGGATTCCTGCGCAGCAGACCCCATCGCCCGGTGGCCGCGGCCGCGCCTCGTGAACCATGGCAGCGTGCCGCGTTTGTCCTGCTCGCGGTACTTCTGGATGTGGCGGCCGCCGTGATGGTGCTGAGCCGGCACCTTCCCAATGCCGTGGCCGGTGTGCTCCTGGCCGGAATCGGCTGGTTCACCACCGGACGCATCGCCGCCTGGTATCCCGGGTCGTCACGCACCACCCCGGACGATTCGGTGCACCGATGAGTCAGGCGACCGACGGCACCATGGCGACCGACCCCTTCCTGGCGACCCGAAAGCCACTGCCCGGCGCATCGACGGGCCGACCGGAGCGGAACGACCCGCGCGAACGCCGTCGGCGGCACATGGTCGAACTGCTCGCGGTGTGCGCGCTGGCCCTCGTCCCCTGGACGGTCGTCCTGGGCGTGACACTGCCCACCGACTACCGGGTCCACGCCTGGCGCACGACCTGGGTCGGCTTCGACATACTGCTGCTCATAGCCCTGGGGGCCACGGCCGTGCTCGGCAGACGACGTCACCGGGCCGTGGTGATCCCCGCACTGTCGAGCGCCGTGCTGCTGGTGTGCGACGCCTGGTTCGACGTCTCGCTCGCCTTGGGCACACCCGCCGTCTGGGCCTCCGCCGCTCTGGCCGTCTTCGTCGAACTCCCGATGGCGGTCTTCCTGTTCCACCGTATGTACAACCTGCTCCGCCTGCAGTGGACACCACTGCCGCCGGCCGACACCGCGGACCGCGCGGGAGGCCGTCGCACCGCCGTCGTCGAGCCGGAAGAGTCTCCGTAGCGCCTCCACGGCGCCCCCGTCCGCCCAGGCGAAGAAGGCCCCCGCGGCGTACACGGCCCAGGTCACAGCCGCGGACGCGGTCTGTGACGACCTCGTGGTCAAGGCGTCCGCCGCCTGGAGAGGACCGGAGCAGGCACGTGTCAGGGCCCGGTCTCCACGTAGGGGAAGGAGTGGTGCTCATGGGCCACCACCCAGCGGTCCCCTTCCTTGCGCAATCCCAGGGTGAGTCTCAGGCGGTTGTCCGGTCGCTCGGTCAGGTCCTGCGGCGTTCCGCAGCGAATCAAGGCGTGGGCGAACGCCACGTCGCTCCCGGCGGTGACATCGAGCGACTCGATCTCGAAGACGGCACCCACCGCCTGCCAGGCGAAGAACGACGGCCAGACGTCTCGGTAGGCCCGAATGCCGGGCACCCCCTGGTAGGGCGGCGGCACGTCGAACATCACGATGTCGTCCGCGTGGTCCGCGAGGACCCCCTCCATCTCGCCCCGGTGCACGGCCGCGGCCCACTTCTCGACCAAGGCCCGGATCTGCTCTGTGTCGTCGGCCATGTGAGGGCGGCTCTCTGGTTCCTGTCGTCCGAGCGAATACGTTGTCGGCGTGTGCGTTGTGCGAGTCGGAGTTGTGACGCTGGGGCTGTTGTCTTGAAGCGTTCTCCTGGCTGGAGCCGGGAGATTCCCTCCTACCTTGCGGTGGAGGGCTGGACGCTATGTGCGCGCCTGACGACTGCCCTTCCGGCAGCCGGGACGAGCGCGTGGCCCATCCGGTAGAGGTGCAGAACGTTCCGGGCGGCGTTGTAGTCGGCGTTGCCTGACCAGCCGCAGTCGGGGTTCTTGCACACGAACGTGGACTGGTCCTCTCTGCTCCCCGGTGTGATGAAACCGCATGCAGAGCACCGCCGGGACGTGTTCGGGGCAGGGACCTTGCGCAGGGTGCCGCCGTTGCGGGCAGTCTTGTACGCCAGCATCGTCACGGTGCGTCCCCATGCCTCCTGGCTGATGGAGCGGTTCAGGCCGGACTTCTTCGCGACGTTGTTCCCCGGGTTCTCGATGGTGCCCCTGGCTGATTTGATCATGTTCGAGATTTCCAGTTTCTCCACCACGATGACGCCGTAGGTGCGGGCGAGGTACGTAGTGGTCTGGTGCTGCCAATCGGTGGCGCGGCGCGTGGCTGTTGCGCGTAGCCGTTTGATCTGGGCGTAGGTGTTCGTCAGTCGGCGGGAGATTTTCTCGCCGGGGTTACGGAAGCTCCTGCGGTGCGCCGCGCGCCGTTCCAGGCGCAGCAGTCTGGCCTTCTCATGGAGGTTTGGCCACTTATCGCGGTCGGCTGTGCCGTCCGCCGGCCACGCAAGCCGGCCATGGTCCTGGTGGTTGCCGTCGGACAAAGCGAGGGGGACGTTGATTCCCACGTCGATGCCGACCTCGGCTCCGATGTGCGGCCCGGATGGGGGTACAAGGGTCTGGACGCGGAAAGTGATGTGCCAGCCGAGGGCGTCCTTGACCAGCCGAGCTCCAGTGATGCGATGGTCCTCGGAGGCTTTCTTGCCCACGGTCAGGTCGCGGGTCCAGCGGAAGCGGACCCGTCCGACCTTAGGAATGTTGACCATGCCCCAACGGCGATGTACCCGCTTGATCTGCAGGTCACGCCCCTGAGGAATGTCCACCGACATCACCGAACGCGTGCGTGTCTTGAAAGTCGGTTCCCCTGCCCTGCCCTCCCAGCAGTTTTTCCAAGCCTGGTGGTAGGTCTTGAGTACGGCTTGGGCTGCCTGGGCCGGGAGAACGCCGAGCCAGTCGATCTCCTTGCGGGCCTGCCGGATCGCCTCATCAGCGACCTTCAGCGACCGCCGGCATTTCGGCGTCATTGTCCAGAAGTCGTGAAGGAGATTCCACGTCGTCCGTGCGGCGTGGGCCTGGACGTCGATGAGCCGGGCTTGCGCAGGGACCAGTGCCGACCGAGCACGATGCCCGAACTGCCGCTTCTCCCATGCACGTTCCGTTCTCACAGGGTCAACATAACCATCGGGGTGATGACGCCACGCCGTAAATCACCATTTCGATTTGTCGTATGGACGGCCACGTCGTCCACAATGCTGAATCTGTGACGAGCGCCGGAAGCCGCATCGACCGCCCCCTGCTCCGGACTTCTCGGCCCGGAGACGGGCGGGCCTCAGGTCGATTGATGTGCGATCGGTGAGCCGGTCGGCTCCGTGATGCGTCCCCTGTGCAGGGCCGGGCAAGCCGGGCAAGCCGGGCGAGGTCAGCCCATCAGTCCGGCGGCGACCGTTGCTCCCAGCTCCCAGCACGCCTCGATGTCGGGCTTGCCCGGCTCGCCCGTCACGGTCACCGCCTCGGCCACGCGTCGCCAGCCGAGCCCCGTGGTGATGGACTCGATCCCCCGTACCGCCCCGGTCACATCGTTGCCGCCGTGCACCCAGTAGCCGAACGGCCGGCCGCGCGTCTCGTCCAGGCACGGGTAGTAGATCTGGTCGAAGAAGTGCTTGAGGGCCCCGGACATGTAACCGAGATTCGCCGGGGTGCCCAACAGGCAGCCGTCGGCCTCCAGTACGTCCGACGCGGTCGCCGACAGCGCCGCACGCCGCACCACCCGCACACCCTCGATCTCAGGCGCCGTCGCACCGGAGACGACGGCTTCGAACAGCGCCTGGCAGTTCGGCGAGGGGGTGTGATGCACGATCAGCAAGGTGGCCATACCGTCGAACCCTGCCGCGACGCCTCCCGCACCGCAAGGCGACGCGGACTCCCTCCCCGGCGGGCGAGGACGCCGTCCTGCCCGGCCGCCGATGCCTCAGCCGCGTTCCCCAGCCGCGTCTCCCCCGGCGCGTGCCGCATGGCGCTGCGATCGCAGTGTCTCCAGGAGCCGGAGCCAGATCTCGCTCGCCGTGGGATAGCTGGGCACCACGTGCCACAGGGTGGACAGAGGGATACGTCCGACGATCGCCGTGGTCGCCGAATGCACGAGTTCGGCGATGCCCGCCCCCACGAACGTCGCCCCAATCACGATGTCCTCGGCGCGGTCGACGACGAGTTTGGCCCGCCCCCGGTAGTCCGGGCGCATGACCCAGGTGCCCGCGAGCGCACCGAGGTCGTATTCCACGACCTCGATGTCGATACCCGCCTCCCGTGCCTGTTCTTCGGTCACACCGGCGCTGCCGACCTCCGGGGTGGTGAAGACGACCTGGGGCAGCCCTCGGTGTCCCTCGGCCGATGAGGGCAGGTCCTGGGAACCGCCGGCGCGTGCCGCGATGACCTCTCCGGCGATACGGGCCTGGTACTTGCCCATGTGTGTGAGCAGGGCACGCCCGCACACGTCGCCGATGGCGTACAGCCAGTCGCCGGGCACGCCGTGCACAGCCTGGTGGTCGTCGACGTCGAGGTAGCCGCCGGGCGACAGTCCGACGGTCTCCAGGCCGATGTCGCCGGTGTTCGGGGTACGGCCGGCGGCCACCACGATCTCGTCCGCCACGAGCACCGTGCCGTCGTCGAGGGTCACCCTCACCTCACCGCCGTGCACACGCCCCTGGCCGGTGTCCCGCGGGTCGGAGCGCTCCACCCGTGACATTCCGCGACCCAGGCAGAGCCGCACACCGCAGTCCTGCAGCTCCTCGGCGACCAACTCTCCCGCGAACGGCTCGGAGCGGGCCAGCAGCCGTGGTCCGCGCTGGACGACGGTCACCTCGGCGGCTCCGAGGCCGTGCAGCCAGGTGGACGCCTCGCAGGCGACCACCCCGCCGCCGAGGACGACGACCCGGCGGGGTACTTCCTTCATCGTGGTGACATCGCGGGAGTTCCAGGGCAGCGCGGCCCGCAGTCCGGGGACGTCCGGTACGGCGGGGCAGGAACCCGTGTCGATGACCACGGCGTGTCGGGCCGTCAGTTCCCGGACCGGTCCGTCGTCCCGGCTCACCGCGATCCTGCGTTCACCGGTGAGCCGCCCGTATCCCCGCACCACGTCGATGCCGGTGTCCAGGGCCCATTTCACCTGGGAGGTGTCGTCCAGGCCGTTGATCACGACGTCGCGCCGCGCGAGCACGGCCGAGGGCTCGAGCCGCGCCGTGACTCCGGGCGAGTGCGCGGCCGCGTCGACCACCTCGACCGGTCGCAGGAGAGCCTTGCTGGGCATGCACGCCCAGTAGGAGCACTCACCGCCGACGAGCACGTTCTCCACGAGCACCGACGACAGACCCGAGAACTGGGCGGCGTACTGGGCGGCGTTCTCTCCGGCGGCTGCGGCGCCGAGGACGATGACGTCCCATTCGGAGCTTTCCGGGTCCACCGTCGCAGTCATCAGAACCTCCGCGATCGTCCTTCCGCCGCACCGGCGGTGCATGGAGTGCGGTGAGTGTGAGGGGGATGCCACGTGCCGGCCGACATGGGATCGCCGAAGCGCCGGCAACCGGCACGAGCCGCTGCGGGCCTTCCGTCAGGCTACGGTCTGCGGAGCGTTCTCGCCTGCTCCCCGGGGTATACGGGGCAGACATGGGGGAACGCCGCCCGGCGCCCGGCGACGCGGGCGGTGGACGGCGTTCCGCTCCTCGCCGGTTATGCGGCGAGGCGCTCGGCGAGCTCCTTGGCCTTGGACGCCGCCTCACCGAAGGCACGCTCGCGGGAGGCCTCGTAGAGCGGGACCAGCTCGGCCATGGCCGGGTTGTGCGGGGCCATGGTGAGCTCCGGGACGATGAAGTCGAGTTCCAGCCCCAGCGTGTCGGCCAGGACGGCCCGCAGGTAGTTCTGCACGTACTCGAAATCCTGCTTCGGCGTGCCCGGCGCGTAGGAGCCGCCGCGGCTGGCGACGACGGTGACCGGCAGGCCCTTGATGGAGGACGTCTCGCCCGCGGTCCGGCCGAACAGGATCACGTTGTCCAGCCAGGCCTTGAGGGTCGAGGGGATCGAGTAGTTGTACATCGGGGCGCCGATCAGCACCGCGTCCGCCTGCTCCAGCTCCTCGATCAGCGCGATGCGCTCCTCGAAGGCGGCCGCCTGCTCCGAGGAGTGGGTGGCGGGGTCGGCGAAGCCCGCGGTGTGCGACTCGGCGGTGATGTGCGGCACGGGCTCGGCGGCCAGGTCCCGGTAGACGACCGTGCCGTCGGGGTGCTGTTCCTGCCAGGCCTTGCGGAAGGCGTCCGCGACGGTGCGCGAGGCGGACGCCTCGCCCGAGAAGACGGACGAGTCGATGTGCAGCAGGGTGGCCATGGGGGTCTCCAAAGAACATGCCCGAGCCCGGACGAGCCGGGCTAAGAATTCGTACAGAGCTATATCTAACACAGGAGCTTACTTTTTTTCATCCCCTGTCGGGGTAGTAAGCTGTACGCATGGCGGCTCAGGGTCACGACGTGGCGGCATGCAAGCAGGTGGACGGCGGTATCACCCGCGTCTTCCAGTTGCTCGGAAAGCGTTGGAGCGGCCCGATCGTGGCGGTGCTCGTGGACCAGCCGGCGCACTTCGCCGACCTGCGACGGGCGATTCCGGGCCTCAGCGAGCGCATGCTCTCCGACCGGCTCGCCGAACTCGGCGCCGCCGGACTGGTGGTGCGCGAGGTCGACGAGGGCCCGCCGCTGCGGGTCTCCTATCGGCTGACGGAGTCCGGGGCCGCACTCGAGCCCGCGCTCAAGGCGCTCGGGCAGTGGGCGCAGACGCATCTGCCGGATGCCGAGCCCTGCATGGGGGCCACCGAAACGTGCGTGGAGTCGGCCCGGAAGTGAACCCGCCGCCGGGCGGAACGAACGCCCGCGTCGGTATCGCCGTGCCGGGACACACCCCGCGCCGCACGCCTGCTCTCCCACTCGTGTGCCGTGGCGGCCGTCAGTCGGCCCGCCCGCGCAGGAGCCCGTCGGGGTCGTAGCGCTTCCACAGCTCCGCCACCCGGGCACCGGTCTGCCCCGGATAGGCGCGCGCGAACGTCGTCTCGTCAGGATCGCTCTCGAAGTTCACATAGGCGCCGTCGGCGTGTGCCGCGAGCCGTGCCCAGGCGGCGGCCGCCGTCGGCCGGTCGTCCGGCGGGAACGCCGACACGACGGCCAGGGTCCGCTGATGGCGGTGCGCGAAGGCCGTGGCGGACGGGGCCGGGTCGTGGGACGCGCCGCCGAGCGAACGCAACTGGACGAGCACCGGATGCGGCCCTGTCGCCGCCTCCACCAGTGCGCGGGCCGTCGCGGGACCCGTCGCGGTGAACAGCCCGTTGGTCGTGGTGGACCGCATCTGCCCGGTGTTGGGGTGCAGATGGGCGGTCGAGACCAGCTCGGTGTACGGGACGAGGTGGGCCTGCTGGACCATGACGCGGCCGATCCCGAGGAGCGGCTCGAGGGCCCGGCGGATCGCGGCGGGGCTGTCGGAGGCCACGACCGCGGTGATGAACGCGGTCACCGAGGGTCCCTGGGCCGCCAGTGTCACCGCCGTCGACAGCTTCCGCGGTGCCTGCGTCATGGCCGACTCCCAGCGGCGCAGCGTCTCACCGGCCGGATCCACCGGCACGGCCAGCTGTGCGAATCCCACTTCACGCAACTCGACGGCCTCGATCTCGAAGGCCACCGCGACACCCGCGCCGCCGCCCGCTCCGCGCATCACCCAGAACAGATCCGGATCGGTTCCGGGGTCGGCTCGTGTGATCGTCCCGTCGGCCAGGACCACCTCGACGGCGCGAATGCGGTCGACGGTCAGCCCGTAGTGCCGTACGAGCCATCCGATGCCGCCGCCCGTGGCCAGGCCGCCGACTCCGACGTTGCCGTGGTCGCCGGAGCTGATGGCGAGCCCGTACGGGGCCAGGGTGCGGGCGACCCGCGCCCAGCGGGCACCCGCCTCCACCCGTACGAGGCGCGCGGCCCGGTCGACCACCTCGACCCGCCTCATCGCGCTGAGGTCGACGACGAGGCCGCCGTTGTTGGTGGACCTGCCGCTCAGCCCGTGCCCACCGCTGCGCACCGCGAGCGGGAGGCGACGCCCGCGGGCCATCCGCAGTGCCGCGGCGACGTCGGCCGCGGACTGCGGCAGGACGACCACGGCCGGGCGGCCCACCGTGGTGTAGGTGGAGCGGAGCAGGCCGTAGCGGCTGTCGTCGGGGGTGATCAGCTTCCCGGCGAGTTCGGCGGGTGCCGGTACCGGGTCGGCGCTCATCGCCCGCTCCGCAGAGCCGCCACACGCTCGCGTACGGCGGGAACCACCTCGCCGGCGAAGAGGGCGACCTGCCGGTCGGGGTCGGTGGCAGGCCAGAGGACGAAGGTGTCGAAACCGAGGTCGACGGCCCACTCGCTGAGGGTGTCCACCCACCGCCGCACGTCGCCGACGAGGCCCGGGGCTCCCCGGTGGTCCCCGATCGCGCCGATCACGTTGTAGACGCGGCGGATCGTCCGCGGATCGCGTCCCGCGGCCGAGGCCGCCTCGTCGATGATCTGCCCGCGGGAGGGCACCTGCTGCGGCGGGACGTAGATGTTCAGCGGGGAGATCCAGCCGTCCGCCGAACGGCCGGTCACGGCGAGCATCTTGGGCTTCTGCGCGCCGAGCCACAGTTCGACGGGTTTCGGGGGCACCGGACCGGCCTGGTATCCGCCGACGGAATGGTGCGGGCTCCGCAGCCGGACCACCTCTCCCGCCAGCGCCCGGCGCATGACGGTCAGCGACTCCTCGGTGAAGGCGACCATGGGCTCGCCGCGTCGCGCCTGGCCGCCCATCGACGCGATGGCGTCGGGGATGCCACCTCCGCCGACACCGAGCCGGAGCCGGCCGTCGGTGAGGACGGCGAGCGACGCGGCGGCCTTGGCCAGCATGGCCGGCGGGCGAAGCTGCAGATCGGCCACGTCGGTGAGGAACGTGATGCGGTCGGTTGCCGCGGCCAGGTGTGTGATCAGGGTCCAGGTGTCCAGATGGCCCGGTTGGTAGGGGTGGTCCTGGACGGCGAGGTACTCCAGGCCTTGGTCCTCCGCCGCACGCGCGAGGCGCCGGGTCCGGTGCACGGCGTCGGCCGCGGGGTCGAGGCTCACCCCGAAGGAGAGAGGGCGTCCGTAGTCGGTCATGCGTCCACGGTGCGGGGCAACGCCTCACAGACCAAACTTCAAGTAAGGTGCTAACCTTTTGTAAGTGAACCCCATCGAGTCGTCTCCCGCCGCACCCCCGTCCCTCGAGCGTCGCTCCATCCACGACGACAGCTGCCCGAGCTTCCAGGACGCCCTCGAGCTGATCGGGCGCCGCTGGACGGGTTCGATCCTGAGCGCGGCCCGCCGGGGGGCCTCCCGGTTCGGCGACTTCCGGGCCGTGATCGACGGTATCTCCGACCGGTTGCTCTCACAGCGCCTGAAGGAACTCGAGACGGCGGGTCTCATCCAGCGCACCGTCACGCCCACCACCCCCGTGCAGATCCGCTACCGGCTGTCCCAGGACGGCCGGGCTCTGGTGGACGCACTGCAGCCGTTGGCGCGCTGGAGCCTTCACCGCTCGGGCCGCAGCGGCGGCACATCCGGCCCGGCGGCCTGATCTCCCGAGGAGCTCGACCACGTTCGGCTGCGACGACCGGCCGGGGCGTTCAGCACAGCACCGCGAGCGCCCCGGGCAGGACTCTCGCCGTCACGGGCAGGACGGCGTCCACCTCCCCGTCGGTCCCGTAGGGCACGTCGCGGTCGGCCTCCATGCGGATCTCCGCGCCCCGTACGATCCGTACTTCGCGCCGGTGGACGTGCGCGCCGGTCTTGAGTTCGTTCATCAGGGCGAAGAAGAGTCGGCGAGGCGCATGGCGGATCATCACGACCTCCAGCAGGCCGTCGTCGACGCGTGCCTCGGGGGCGATGATGCGGCCGGAGCCGTAGAAGGCGGAGTTGGCGGCCACCACGGTGTAGCCGTGGTGCGTGAGCTCTTCGCCGTCGACGGTGATCCGGTAGGTGGCCGGGCGCCAGGTCGCGACCGCCCGCAGTCCGCCCGCGTAGTAGGAGGCGGCTCCGCTCAGGAGTTTCGCGTGATTGGCATGGCGGTTGGCGAGCGCGTCGACACCCGCGTACACGCTGCCGAGCGCGACGGTGCGGCCCCGTGCGGACTCCACCTCGATGGTGTCGACACGCCGCGGCTCGTGGTGGAGCAGCGCCTCGGCCAGCTCGGCCGGATCGGAGGAAAGGCCGAGCGCGCGGGCGAAGTCGTTGCCACGGCCCGCCGGAACGATGCCGAAGACGGTGTCGGTGCCGCTGAGGGCCCCACCGATACCGCCCACGGTGCCGTCACCGCCGACGGCCAGGACCACCCGCTGCCGTTCTCCGGCCTGCCGTGCCAGGTCCTGGGCGTGGGCCAGACTGCTGCTGTACTCCGTCTCCAGCTCGGCCCCGGCCTCCCGCAGCAGCCGGGCCACGCTCAGCAGCGTCGCGACCCCGTTGGATCCGCCGGCGGTGGGGTTGACGATGGCGGTGAACTGTCGCATCGGTGTGCCTCCGAAGGCGCCTGACGGATCGTGGACGGACGGTGGTCGGGTGGACGGAACGGGATCAGTCGGCCGGCAGCAGGATGCCGGGGTTGAGCAGCCCGGTGGGGTCGAGACGCCGCTTGACCGCCTGGAGGGCGTCGACTGCGAGCAGTCCGGCCTCCTGGACGTACCAGTCTCGGTGGTCGGTGCCCACACCGTGGTGGTGGCTGATCGTGCCGCCCGCCGCCATGATCGCCTCGTTGGCGGCCTGTTTGGCGGGCGCCCAGTGTGCCACGGGATCGTCACCCTGGGCGGAGACCACGGTGAAGTAGAGCGAGGCGCCGTTTTCGTAGACGTGCGAGATGTGGCACATCACCAGCGGCGGGGTGCCCGAGGCGCCGAGCGTGCCGATGACGGCCTCGCGGACGGAGGCGTACAGCTCGGGGAGGCGTGACCAGAAGGCCGCGGTCTCCAACGTCTCGGCGAACGCACCCGCGTCGAGCAGCGCGTCCCGCAGATAGGGCGCCGAGTAGCGGCCATGGACCCAGCGCTCCCCGGGCTCCGGTCCCACACAGGTACCACCGCACTCGCTCAGGACCGCCGCCGCCCGCTCCCGTCGGTACGAGGTGTCCTCCTCGGTGCCCTCGTAGCCCGCGATCGCGAGGCATCCGACGGCCTGCTCCGCACCGGCGGAACCGATGGCGTCGGGCTGGGCGAGACCGACCAGCGTCTCGGTCTCGTCCGACAGACGCAGTACCGTCGGCCGGGGCCCGTCCTGGGCCAGACGCCGCAGGGCGGCGGCACCGGCCTCGAAGGAGTCGAAGCGCCAGCCTTCGTAGCGGCGGATCCGCGGGACGGGGCGGATCCGCACGGTCACGGAGGTGATGACCCCGAACGCGCCTTCGGAGCCGAGAACGAGCTGCCGAAGATCGGGACCGGCGGCCGACCGCGGAGCGCGGCCGGCCTCGAGGGTGCCGGCCGGAGTGGCGACGGTGAGGCCGAGCACCATCTCGTCGAACCGGCCGTAGCCGGCGGACGCCTGTCCGCTGGAGCGCGCGGCGGCGAAACCGCCGATCGTCGCCCACTCGTAGGACTGGGGGAAGTGACCGAGGGTGAAGCCGTGCTCGGCCAGGAGCGCTTCGGCGTGCGGAGCCCGCAGACCGGGTTGCAGGGTGGCGGTGCGGGAGACCGGGTCGAGGGCGAGCAGTGCGTCCATACGGCGCAGGTCGAGCGCGACGAAGAGTCGCCGCCCCTCGGGGGCGAGGCCGCCGACGACCGAGGTTCCGCCGCCGAAGGGCACGACGGCCACGTCGTGCACGACACAGGCCTTGAGCACGGCGAGGACCTCGTAGTGGCTCGCCGGGAGCACCACGGCCGCGGGGATGTCGGTGGTGTCGCCCTCGCGGATGCGCAGCAGATCGGGGGTGGACTTGCCTCGCATGTGCCGGATGCGCGACTCCGCGTCGGTCCGCAGGTGCTCGCCGCCGACGGCGGCGAGCAGAGCCTGGCGCATGGCGGCGTCCAGGGGTGACTCGGGCACGGAGATCTCGTCCAGTGCGACGGGTTCGGCGCTGCGGGGCTTGACTCCGAGCATGTCGCGCAGCAGCCCGATCACCGATTCGGGCAGCGGCGTCGCCCTGGCCGGGTCTCCCCAGCCGCTCCACAGCATGTCCATGGTGCGTGTCCTCACCGGTCGTCTCGACGAAGTGCCGCCCTGCACGGCCACAGGGCGCGTTACACTGTGACACATGACGCCTATTCGTCACAACGCCTCGGACAGCGATCCGGTACTCGACGCGGTACGCGACTGCGTCCTGGCCGTCGGCGTCCGGCGCACCACCCTCACGGACGTGGCCCGCCGCGCGGGCGTCTCCCGGATGACCCTGTACCGCCGCTGGCCCGATGTGCGGACGCTGGTCGGGGACTTGATGACCCGGGAGTGGATCGAGGCGGCCACCCGCGCGATGCCCGAGCCCGAGCCGGGGACGAGCGCACGCACCCTGATCGTGGAAGGGCTCGTCCGTGGTGTCGACGCCTTTCGCCGCCACCCGCTCTTCCGCAAGATCGTCGACGTCGACCCCGAACTGCTGCTCCCCTATGTGCTCGACCGGCGCGGGGCGAGCCAGGAAGCCCTCCTCGAACTGCTCGCCGACTCCGTCGAAAAGGGCCACACCGACGGCTCGGTATGCCCCGGGCACCCCCAACGCCAGGCCAGGGCGCTGCTCCTGGTCGCCCAGTCCTTCACGCTGTCCCTGCGCACCATGACCGACGAGGGCGACGACGAGCTGAGCCCCGAGGCCTTCTACGGAGAACTGCGGACCATCCTCGAGAGGACCCTGACGCCATGAGCACCAGCAGCACTCCGTCCATGCCCGCGGCCCCGCCTACGGGCACATCCCTCAACGCCACCCGCCGCCGACGCGAACTGGCCCTGTCCACCGACGGTTCGGAGGTGGACGTCCTGGTCGTGGGACTCGGCGCGACCGGCGCCGGAGCGGCACTGGACGCCGCCGCCCGGGGACTGACGGTTGCCGCGGTGGACGCCCACGACCTCGCCTTCGGAACCTCCCGCTGGAGTTCCAAACTCATCCACGGGGGACTGCGCTACCTCGCCTCCGCCCAGTTCGACGTCGCCCACGAAAGCGCACGCGAGCGGGGGGTTCTGATGGAGCGCACCGCGCCCCATCTGGTACGCGCCCAGCCCTTCGTACTGCCCCTCGCCCCCCTGGTCTCCCGACCGCAGGCCGCCCTGGCGTGGGCCGGGTTCCGCGCCGGGGACACACTGCGCCTCGCGGCGCGCACGGCCCGGACGACGCTGCCCGCGCCGCGTCGGCTCTCCGCGGCCGAAACCCGCTGTCTCGCCCCGTCACTGCGCGGCGCCGGGCTCCGCGGCGGCCTGCTGTCCTGGGACGGACGCGTGACCGACGACGCCCGGCTGGTCACCGCGATCGCCCGCACGGCTGCGGGGCACGGGGCACGCATCCTGACCCGGGTGCGCGCTCTCGAACTCACCCGCTCCGGCGCCCGCGTACGCGACGAACTCACCGGTGAGGAGGGCGAGATCCGGGCCCGGGCGGTGATCAACGCCACCGGCGTCTGGGCAGGCGGCCTCGTGGACGGCGTGCACATACGGCCCTCGCGGGGCACCCACCTCGTGCTGCGCGCGGACCGCTTCGGCTCCCTGCCGGCCGGCCTGCACATCCCGATCCCGGGCGAGACCAACCGCTTCGTCCTCGTCCTGCCGCAGGGGGACGGCCGGGTCTACGTGGGACTCACCGACGAGCCCGTCGACGGCGACATCCCGGACGTCCCCGAGGTCCCGGAAACCGATATCGGCTTCCTGCTCGACGTCCTCGGCTCCGCCCTGGACGTGCCGGTCCACCGCGACGACGTGGTGGGTGCCTTCGCCGGGCTGCGCCCCCTGCTGGACACCACGACGACCACAGGCTCCGGCACGGCGACCGGCACCGCCGACATCTCCCGCAAGCACGCGGTCCTCACCTCGGCGGAGGGCGTGATCACCGTGGTCGGCGGCAAGCTGACCACCTACCGGCGCATGGCCGAGGACGCCGTCGACGCCGCCGTCGCCGCCCACCGGCTTTCCGCGGGCCCCTCCCCCACCGCGACGGTGCCGCTGGTCGGCGCGGCACCGCCGCGGGTGCTGGCCGCCCTGCGCGCGCCGCAACGCCTGATCAGCCGTTACGGCACCGAGGCCGAGGCCGTCCATGCTCTGGTCACGCGCGAACCGGACCTCGCCGGCTCCGTCCTCCCGGGCCACCCGACCACCCGCGCCGAACTGTTGTGGGCCGTGCTCCATGAGGGGGCGCTGGACACCGCCGACCTGCTGGACAGGCGTACCCGCATCGGGCTGGTCCCCGCCGACCGTGCCGTCGCGCTGACAACGGCTCACGCGCTGCTCGGCGAGGCGACGGACGACGCCCGCTGACCCGCCCGCACGCCCTCGTGACGGCCGGCGGGCGCCGCGGCCCTCGGGGACCCGCCCGCCGTCGCCGTACGCGTGCCCGCACCACGGGTCGCGTCGGCGGGACCCGTGGACCGTTCAGTACCGCACGTCGCTCTGCACCAGCGGCGGATACACCGCGGACGTCTCACCGTCGACGGTGGCGCCCGCGAACTGCAGCATCGACCGCAGTGCGCCGTGCATGGGGACGGGGTAGTCCAGGGCGGGCGCCGACACCTCGTCCAACCGTCGCAGATGCTCGGGGGCGAGAGTCACCTCCAGGCCGGCGAGATTGGCCTCGAGGTGCTCGAGACGCCTTGCGCCGACGATCGGCACGACGGTGCCCCGACGGGCGCGAAGCCAGGCCAGTGACACGGCCGCCGACGTGGTTCCGAGGGCGTCGGCGACCTCCGCGACGGCGTCGATGACCACGAACTCCTCTTCTGCGGGACCGCCGACGAAGGGGGTACGTGCGGAATCGGTGACCTCCGCGCCACGCCGGTACTTGCCGGACAGGAACCCGTTCTTCAGCGGGCTCCACGGCACCAGCGCCATCCCCTGGTCGAACGCGAACGGTTCCAGCTCACCCTCGACGGTGCGGGCGAGCAGCGAATACTCGACCTGCAGGGCGACCAGCGGGGTCCAGCCCTTCAGCAGCGAGGTGGTGTGGGCCTGAGCCGTCACCCACGCAGGCGTGTTGGAGAAGCCGACGTAACGGATCTTGCCCGCCCGCACCAGATCGTCGAGGGTCCGCATGGTCTCCTCGATCGGGGTGTGCCGGTCCCACTGGTGCAACCAGTACAGGTCGAGGTAGTCCGTCCGCAGCCGGCGCAGGGTCTCGTCGAGCTGCGCGATGATCGACGATCGGCCCGCGCCGCCCCCGTTGGGATCTCCGGGGAAGAGATTGGCGAAGAACTTCGACGCCAGCACCACATGCTCACGCCGCCCGGGGCGCGCGGCGAAGAAGTCACCGAGGATCTTCTCGGAGTGGCCGTTGGTGTACAGGTTGGCTGTGTCGACGAAGTTCCCGCCGAGGTCCAGGTACGTGGCGAGGATCTTCTCCGACTCCTCGACGCTGCACCCGGCGCCGCCGGGGTCCTCGCCGAAGGTCATCGCACCGAGGGCGAACGGGCTGACCCGCAGCCCCGACCGGCCGAACGTGACGTAGTGATCGAGCGGCATGAACAACTCCCGTGCGTGCGCGCGTGGTTACGGCCCACGAAGCGGGCCCCTGAACGATCCCTCCCGGAGTCCCGGAAGCGATCACTGTCATGAAATCGCGCACCGACGGGTCCGTAGTAGACCGATTCGCCCGAAGTCTTGCCTGATTCTGCCTCTGGCGGACGCGCGTAGAACTCGGGCACCATCTGCGTGCACCACCTGCACAGCCGCCCCACAGGAGACACGGCCCACTCGCAGGAAGGTCCTCATATGAAGTTCCGCTCCGCCCTCACGGCCCTCGCGCTCACCGTCGCCTCCGGGCTCGCCGTCCTCGGCGGCGCCGGGGACGCGCTCGCCGCCCAGGACAGCGCCCAGGCCGCCGCCGTCACCAAGATCTCCCACGCCACCGCCACCTCGATGTTCCGCGAGGTCGGCATCACCTGGTCGTCCTCCGGCAACTGCTCCGACCGCAACAACGCGACCTGTACCTCCTTCACCCAGCTCAACCTCGCCACCGCTCAGGGCGCCCAGACCCTCAAGCGTGCCTCCGGATGCGCACTCAACATCACCGGCGGCACCGAGACCGGCCACGCCAGCGGCACCTACTCGCACTGGAACGGCTACAAGCTCGACTACGGCAAGAACACCTGTGTCACCAACTACATCAAGGGCAACTTCGCCTACATCGGCCTGCGCGGTGACGGGGCGCCCCAGTACCAGTCGGGCTCCGGCAACATCTACGCCGACGAGGGCAACCACTGGGACGTCCTGTACTACAACTGCGGAGGCTGCTGACCGGCTGGGGTTCCGGCGACGATCTGATGCCGGTGCACGAAGCGTGCGGGTTCCGGAGGCAGTCCGCCCAAAGGCAACCGCATCGCACGGCTCGCCGCAGCGTGTGCCGGTGATGGACCGGCGTGAAGGCGAGCGATTCCGTCCGATCCTCGCGACCCGTCTCTCCGGTGGTGCCGCCCACCGGAGAGACGGCACGACGTGCAAGGGGACACATACGACGAAGGACGACCTGGGCGGGGCATTCGCAGGGGTGTCCGATGTACGAGCGGCCCGGCGTCAGGTTCTGCGGCGCAGACTCCGCATGAAGAGCGGAATCGACAACAGGAGCAGGGCTCCTTCAACGGCGAGGCTGACCAGCCCGAGAGGCTCCGTCCAGTTGCCGACGTCATCGCTGTAGTCGGGCAGTCCGGGGCCTCTGGAGAGGACGTAGCCCAGCAGCGGACCGACGGCGACCATGGCGGCCAGCAACCATCCAAGTCTGACGAGGCCGACGATGAGCAACACGGCGGCGACCACGGCCGCGATCTCCAGGACGTGATAGGCGACGCCGATGTAGTGCGGGTCCCTCGTCGCCGTGATGCCGCCTTGGTCGACCACATGGATGGCGGCCACCGCGAGGCACAGCAGAACTCCCGCCCACCTGGCCACCCAAGTGGATCCCGGCACGGTCGCGGCGTGGTGTGACATGAGGGAGACCTTCTCCTTACCAGGATCGCATGCCTGCCGCGCCACGATCCCGTCTGCCCGGACGGCCTCCGAACGCGCGGCGCGCCCCGTATGTCCGCGCCTCCAGCCTCGACGGACGGCTGCTCACCGTCGCCTCCGACGGTGCAGACGGTGATAACGAAGAGGTACCGCCGTAGGCGTGTACACCTGCGGACCGCGGTGTCCCGGCTCCGGGCCACAACGGGAACCCGGTCAGGGCCCGATTCAGGAGGCGCTCTTCGACCCCGTCGACGCCTGCGAGTAGGCGTCATGCCAGGCGGCCTTCGCTCCGGAATCGCCGATCCGGTAGACGTCCACAACCGCCCCCAGCGCAACGGCCAGCGAAAGCACCCCCACGACGATCCGCACAGGCAGCGCGGCCCGACCTGCGGCGCCGCCCTGGCGAGGCTCCGCCGCAGCGCGTCCGGCCGTCCACCACACCACCACGGCCAGCACGAACACGCCCAAGGCCCACGGCAGCAGCCCGTCACCCAACTCCGTGTGCCGGCGCACCAGGGCATTGTTGTCGACGTGCCGTTCCAGCCACTCGCCTGCTTGCGTGGTCAGCGGCACGCTGATCAACGCGGCAAGGGCCAGCACGGGCAGCAGCGAACCCAGCCGCCGGGCGGCACGTGGCCACAGCGCTGCCGTCACCAAGGCCAGTGCGGTGAGAGGGATCAGCACGACGACCACGTGGACCAGCAGGACGTGGGCGGGCAGACCGTTGATCAGAGACATCCAAGGACTCCTGTCGAGGTGCAGGGCCCGAGCCTGGCACAGGCACTTCTCAGTTGCCTCTGAACGGATCAAGGCATCAAAAGTGCAGCTCACACGATGTGACGGAAGCGCACAGACCAAGCCGGGTTCACCACACCGCAGGGACGAGGCATCGCTTTGTCCCCGCGAGGCAACGCAAAGACGGCGGGCCCTCCGACCCGATCCTCCAGCCAGTACCGGTTCGCGGAAGTCGGCCGCCAGTACACCCTGGACCACCCGTGGACACGCCACGCTCGGCCACGCATCGGGGAGGCCGCGACCGCCGTCGTTGCACGAACCCAAAGGGCGTCCGAAGCCGGACCGATTGCCACCTCGTGCGATGCTGGACGGGAGATCACGACGGGACGCGGGAGAGAGCACAACGGAGTGAGGGTGTCAGGTCGGTCGGTGCGGGCGGAGTTGTGGGATCGCATCGCGGCATCGGACCCAGGTCTGCTGCGCCTGACGGCCGGACTCAGAACGGTGTGCGCGATCGCCCTCACGCTGGCCGTCCTCGCGGTGCTGGGTACGGACGTGTCCCATCTCGTGGCAGGCGCGATCGCGGCGATGGTCGCGACCTTCGCCATCCGGGAGAAGGAGCGGCCGGAACAGGCCGTCACCCTCGCCCTGGGCCTGCCGGTCGCGCTGGCCTCCGTCTCGCTCGGTGCGCTCCTGAGGTCGCATGTGGTGGCGGGCGACATCTTCTTCGTCGCCCTCATCTTCAGTGCCGTCTATGGACGGCGCTTCGGCGATCGAGGTACGGCGCTGGGCCTGATCGGCTTCCAGGTCTACTTCCTCTCCCTGTTCGTGGGCGCGACGGTCTCCGCACTCCCGGGGCTGTGCGGCACGATCCTCCTCGCCTTCGGCAGCAGCGCCCTGGTGCGGTTCGCACTCGTGCCGGAGACACCGGCGGGCATCCTGGACCGGCTGCGCCGTGCCTTCCGGGCCCGCTTCGCCCAACTGCTCTCGGCCCAGGTGGCATTGCTCGACGCCGGCCCCGACGACCGGGAGAAGGCCCTGGAGGAGGCTCGCGACAGGACCGCGGCCCTGCACGAGACCGCGATGATGATCCAGGGGTGGCTGGAGCAGGGGACCTCCGACGAAGCGGTGGCCCGGCTGGTGCAGCGACGCATCGCCGACGCCGAGATCACCGCCGAACGGCTGGGGCTTCTGCTGCTCACCGCGCGCAGTACCGAGCGCGCCGACACGCTGACCCTGCACCTGCCCGGCGCGCCCCTGCCCTCGGGCGGCCCGCTCGCCGAGCACGACGGGACGACCGCCACGCTGCGCCGCGACCTCGAGGCACTGCGCCTGCTGCTCCTGCAGCCGATCTCCGAGGCCAGAGGTACCGGGCTGGCGCAGGTGCGCAACCGGCTCCTCGGCTACCGGGAGGAGGACAACCTGCCGCCCGGGCCGACCGCGGTCCAGGACGTCTTCCGTGGGATCGGCGAGGCCTCGCGCGCGGTGCTCGGACTGCGGATGGCCCTCGAAGGTCCTCAGGACGAGACGGACGACACCCCTGCGACCACCCGCTCGCGGGAGGAACTGCACGCGGAGGACGCCGCCATCAGCGGCAGCGAGGAGGCACAGGAAGAGGAGGCGGAACGCACCGGCCTGAAGCGCCCCACCACGCGCGCGGCCGTACAGGTCGCCGTCGGGTCGTCGCTCGCGATCGTCGGCGGTGAGTTCATCTCCAGCCAGCGCTGGTACTGGGCGGTGCTGACCTGCTGGATCGTGTTCATCAACACCGCGTCCACCGGCGAGATCCTCGTCAAGGGGTACCGCCGGCTCCTGGGGACGGTCTTCGGCGTGGTGGCCGGTATCGTCCTCGCGGGGCTGGTCGGGCATCACACATGGACGGCGTTCGCGCTGGTGCTCGTGTTCATCTTCGCGATGTTCTACACGGCCCCGCTGTCGTTCACGCTGATGTCCTTCTTCGTCACCGCGATGCTGGGCCTGCTCTACACCCTGCTGCACACGTACAGCACCACCGTGCTCGTCATGCGCATCGAGGAGACGGCGCTGGGCGCGGCCTGCGGAATCGTCGCGGCGGCGCTGGTCCTGCCGGTGCACACCGACCGCCGTACGGACGAACTCCTCGCCACCGTCCTGACACGACTCGACGACGTCACGGACGCCGCGGTCGACCAGCTCAGCGGCGGCCCGGCGGTCGACCTCCTCGACAAGGCACGCGACCTGGACCAGGCACTGGCGGACCTGCGTGCCTCGACACAGCCGCTGACCCATCCGATCACGCCTCTGCGGGCGCGCCGGGACACCGCCCGCTACATCGTCGCGATGCTGGAGACCTGCGCGTACCACGCCCGCTCCCTGGCGGCGACCGCCGAGCTGCTGCCCGAGCACCCCTCGATCGCGGCGGATCCCCGGCTGCGCGTCGCAGGTCGGCGCATCGTGGCCAACATCGCGGCGATCGCCGCACACGTCGAGGACGAGCACAGCACCGTACGCATCGAGACCGGCCCCAGCATCACGTCCATGCTGAAACCGGGGACCCTGGGCGCCCCGCGCTACGACCGCGTCACCGACCGGGTGCTGCGGCACCTGCAGCGCCTGGACGAGGCGGTGGCAGGTCTGGCACGTCCGCTCAAGGTCCCGGTGGACAAGCCGGACTGACGTCCGAGCGACCGCCCTCCGCCGGAGCGGGGGACGGCCGCGGCGGGATCGCTCACCGACATCGCCCGTCGCCCGCTTCTTGATGCCGGGCTCGGCCGGCACGGCACCGAGCCGGTCCGAGCCCGGCCGGTGTCGGGGCTCGGGATGTACGCTGCCGATCACCGGCCGGGGTGGGGCCGGGGGGATGGGGGAATCCACATGAGCTGGGTGGCCAACGTCATGATTTCGGCTGACGCCTCCGACGCGGAGAACGTCGAAGCGCTGAGTCACTGGCTGCGTGAGGAGGCGCCCCGACGTGAACAGCCAGGTGTTTCCGGCGTCGGTTTTCTCACCCACACCACCGACGGGGAATCCCGTTGGGGCGGTTGGAAGTGGCCCGAGTGCAGCGTGTGGGCAGGTGCCCTGAACCACGCCGATCTGGACGCCCTCCGACAGCGTGTCGCCGAGTGCCCGTGGCAGGAGCCCAACGCCGTGCAACTGTTCGTCATGGACCAGGAGGAGTCGTTCTTCCGCCTGTGGATGATCCGGGACGGCGAACTGAAGCAGTTCGCACCTCTGGAGCCCTCTGAGGAGGACGCCGGTTTCTATCGGAGCTGGCGCGATTGGTCGGCCGACGGGTCAGGAGCCGACACCTGACGGAGCCCGACCTGGACGAGCGAGTCCGATATCGGGTCCGGCTCGCGAGTTCGCTGGTCAGGTCCGTCAGGTGGTCGTGCTTCTGGTGCAGACGCCGTGCCCCCAGAACGGGCGCTGACTTCCACGGCGGAGGTCAGCGCTTTTCGCGTCGGGTGCGGACGCTCAGGGCGATGACGGAGACAAGGAACCAGAAGGCACCGAAGGCCGAGTATCCGGCGACCGTGGACAGACTGCTCGTCGCCGAGGCGGACGTGGCGGCGACGGTCGCACCGGCGAGTACGGACTGTCCACCGCTGATGACCATGGGCCACTGGGCGCCGACGGTGCGCCGGCGTCGAATCGCCACGACGAGCTGGATGGCTCCGGAGAGCAGGGCCCAGAGGCCGAACACGAGCAGGGCCGTCCCGATGGTGGAGAAGACGGCGATGACCATTCCGGCGGTGGCGGCGACGCCGAGACCCATGTTGACGGTACTGACGCGGTTCGTGGAGCCGGCGCCGGCCAGGCGACGCTCGAGGAGCGTGGCGACGGCGTCCCACAGGGGGTAGACGATGAGCAGCACGGCCGCGATCACCGAGGGACTGTCCGTCGATACGAGCGAGGCGGAGGTCGTGAGGACGAGCGCCACCCAGATCAGGGAGAAGGCGACCCGGATCAGATAGAGCGATCGCAGCCCGGAGGGCGTCGTCGTGGCCGCGGTCGACGTTGTCGAAGTCATGGTGGTCTGAGTCATCGGGTGTCCCGTTGTGATCGTGACGGTGTGAGACGGTCGCCTCGATGACGAGTCTCAGCGGCTTCGGGAGGAGCCGCGTACTTCGAACGAAGTAGTTCTGCCGTCCACCTCGATGGAATGACTTCCGCCGCCTCCGTCGACCGAGGCGGCTCCGCCGTCTACATCGTTCGAAGTACACGGTCGCCGCACACGTGAACGAGAATCGGTTCATGGTCGAGGCGCAGAACAGTCAGGACGGGCTCGCGGCACCGCTGTGGGTCCGCCGCCCCGAGGTGCTGCACCGAGTCGCCTATGCGGCGGCCGCGCTGGTGTTCACCGGTCAGATCGTGGCAGCCGTACTCAGAGGCTCGGACTGGCCGACGGCCCTCTCCGTGCTCCTCGCCGGCGGCGGTGTCACCCTCTCGTGGTGGAAGCCGTGGGCAGGACTGGTCGTGACGAGCGCGGCGTCCTTCGCCGTCACAGCGGTGGGCCACGACCCCCTGTCGGTGTGGATGATGGCGGTACTCGTGCTGTTCTCGGTCACCCTCAGGGGAAAGCAGCCCCTGGCCGGAACCGGCATCGTGGCGGCGTTCTTCCTGGGGGCGTTCATGACGCTCGGAGGATTCCGCGGCGGCGCGGTCGTGGGAGCCGCCGCCCTCTTCTCAGCCGTGGCGGGAGGCGCGACGGGGACCGCGCTCCGCATCCATCGAGAGCACTGGTGGACCCTCGAGGAACGAGCCGAGAGCGCAATCGCCACCCGCGAGATCGAAGCCACCCGACGAGTGACCGAAGAAAGACTCCGCATCGCCCGAGACCTCCACGACGTCATCGGCCACCAGGTCGCGATGCTGAGCCTGCACCTCGGTGCGGCGGAGATAGGGCTGCCCGAAGACGCCGAGTCCGCCCGGCAGGCCCTCGTCTCGGCCAGATCCAGCGCCCGCACCGTCGTCGTCGAGACGCAACGCATCCTCGCGCTCCTGCGCCTCGGGGACGACGCGTACGACGACGAGGCACTGCGGCCGACCCCGGCGCTCAGCGGTCTGGAAGGACTCATCGCCTCTTTCGAGAGCATCGGCCTCGACATCCGGCCCTCCATCGCCATCCCCGACGGTTTCGTGGAACCCAGCGTCGGCGTGACGGTCTACCGGGTCGTTCAGGAGGCACTCACCAATGCCTACCGGCATGGAGAGGGGACGGCAACGGTGGATGTGGGCGAGAGCGACGGCAGGATCTGCGTCACGGTGGAGAACCGCGTCGGTCGCACCCCCGGCGGCTCCGGGTCGGGCAGCGGACTCGGACTCGTGGGGATGCGCGAACGCGTCGAGTCCTCCAGCGGGCGGCTGACGATCGACAATCACGACGGGCGATTCCGGGTGCACGCGGAGTTCAGCCCCCTGGGAGCCGTCGTCCGATGACGCGCATTCTGATCGTCGACGACCAGGACGACATCAGGGCCGGGATCCGGGCCATGCTTCGGCTCGACCCGGGTCTTGTTGTCGCGGGTGATCTCTCCGATGGACTCCAGGTCGTCCCCTTCCTCCGGGACCACCCCGTCGACCTGGTGCTGATGGACATCCGGATGCCTGGCATCGACGGTGTCGAAGCCACCCGCCGGATCCGCGAAGAGCATCCGCCCGAAAAGACGCGGGTGATCGTGCTGACCACGTTCGACCAGGACGACATCGTCCTCGCAGCCCTGCGCGCGGGCGCCAACGGTTTTCTGAGCAAGACCGTGAGCCCCGCTGAACTCGTCGCCGGAATCGCCGAGGTCGTCGGCGGTGGCGGTGCTCTGTCGGCCGCCGCGACGGCCGCACTGATCGGTCACATGACCCACAGTCCGCCCCCGGTGATCGACCGGGAACTGCTGCGCCGCTTCGACGCTCTCACCCCCAGGGAGCGGGACGTGGTCGTTCTTGTCGCAAGCGGTCTCGGCAACGACGAGATCGCGGCCCGGCTGTCCGTGTCGCCGTTCACCGTGAAGACACATGCGGTGCGGGCCATGACCAAGGTGGGTGCACGTGATCGAGCGCAACTCGTCTCGTTCACCTTCCGGGCCGGCCTTTATCCCTGAGCCCGCCGAGCAGAGGTCATCGGTCTAGGCACCCCGAAGCCCGAGATCGGTACCGCTGCGGAGGTCAGGGAACCCCTGGGCGATCAGGGCCGCGGGCTCGAGGCACGCATGCCGAGCAGCCGCATCGGTCGGGGCGTCGGCACAGCCCAGCCGCTCGTATCCGGCCACGGCGGTGCGAAGCTTCTTCGCGACGGAACGCAGAGTCGCGAAACCCTCGCGCCGGTCGATCTGCTCCAGGGCGAACGACGCATCCGCCCCCGTGGCTTGTGCCGCGGCACCGCAGCGGGCCGTGAACATCGCGGGTGACGACGTTGAGCAGGGTGATCCCGTGCCCGAGCCGAACCGTGTCTCATCGGCGGAGAGACGGTCCTCGACGACCGTCCTGACGTGTTCCGCGACTGCCGCCCGGGACGACTCGGTGGCCGCCGCCCGGCCCGCGGACGCGACGGGTGACGCCGCCCGGTGCGCACCGGTCCCGGCGGGGGTGTCGCTGCAACCCGCCAGCAGCGCCACAGCCGTCATTCCGGTGCCTGCCATCCACATCAGCCGCCGCTTCACCTGGTTCCGCCCCCAACCGCGCTCGTGTCGGGCGTGATCGTAGCCCGGACCTGTCCGGGTCCGGTCGGTGGGCCGGAGTGATCGGCACCCCGGCGACAGCGGGGCCGGTCGGTCCTTCTCTCTCACCGGCGATCGACGCGCGTGCGGAAATTCCCGGCCGTAGAGGCCGGATATGACGGAGACTCCTCTCATGGCTGACATGGGGGCGTTCCGGGAAGCGATCACGGCGTGGGCGGCCGGTGGTCCCGGCGACCGGGCACGCGATCTGGCCGCCCGGCTGCCCGTCCGGACGGCCGTGCTGCTCGAAGGGCCGAGCGATGTCGCTGCGGTCGACGCGCTGGCCGCGAGCCGCGGCCGGAACCTCGCCGCCGAAGGAGTCTGCGTCGTATCGATGGGCGGTGCCATGAACGTCGGGCGCTATGCCCGTCTGCTCGGGCCACCCGGTCTCGGCCTCCGCCTCACAGGACTGTGCGACGCGGCGGAGCGGTCCTACTACGCCCGCGGCTTGCAGCGGGCCGACGCGGCAGAGGAGTTCTTCGTCTGTGCCGCGGATCTGGAGGACGAGCTCATCCGCGCGCTGGGCGTGGCCCGGGTGAAGGAACTCGTCCGGGAGGAGGGCGACTTGCGTGCGCTGCAGACCTTCCTGCACCAGCCCGCGCAGAAGGACCGCAGCTCACAACAGCAGTTGCGGCGCTTCCTCGGCACGAAGAAGGGACGCAAGATCCGCTACGGCCATGTGCTCGTCGCGGCGCTCGACTCCGACCGCATACCGGCCCCGCTCGACGGCCTGCTCACCAGTCTCTGATCGGTCACTCTCCGCCCGGGAGCCGGGACCGTCCCGTCGGGGACGGCCCCCGTACGGTTGACCGGGCAGGGTCGGCTTCCACCATGCCCATCATTCAGAAGCGACACCGCTGAATCCGATGAAAAGGAGCTATTGGACTTCAGGATCACGCCCGGGCAGTGTGGGAACCTCCCCCTTTTTCGGGGCACCCTGTCCCTGCACCACCCGGAGATCACCCGATGAACCACGTCGCGGACCCCGAGCGCTACAACGGCACCATGCGCTACCGGCGCACCGGGCGCTCAGGACTCGACCTTCCCCTCCTGTCCCTGGGTTACTGGCACAACTTCGGAGACGACCGGCCGTTCGAGTCCCAGCGAGAGATCGCTCTGCGGGCCTTCGACCTCGGTATCACCCACCACGACCTGGCCAACAACTACGGTCCGCCGTACGGCTCCGCCGAGATCAACTTCGGGCGCCTGATGAAGCAGGACCTCGCGCCGTACCGGGACGAGATGGTGATCTCCACCAAGGCCGGCTGGGACATGTGGCCGGGCCCCTACGGTCAGGGCGGGGGCTCCCGCAAGTACGTCCTCGCCTCGCTGGACCAGTCCCTGAGCCGTATGGGCCTGGACTACGTGGACATCTTCTACTCCCACCGGCTCGACGCCACCACGCCGCTCGAGGAAACGATGGGCGCGCTGGACACCGCCGTCCGCCAGGGCAAGGCCCTCTATGTCGGTATCTCCTCCTATGACGCCGAGCGCACCCGTGAGGCGGTCGCCATCCTGCGCGACCTCGGCACCCCACTGCTGATCCACCAGCCGTCGTACAACATGTTCAACCGCTGGATCGAGACCGAGGGCCTGCTGGACACGGCGGAGCAGGAGGGCTTCGGCGTCATCGGTTTCACCGCGCTCGCGCAGGGGCTGCTGACCGGCCGCTACCTCGACGGGATCCCGACCGACTCGCGGGCCGCGCAGGACAAGTCCTTCGACACCTCCTGGCTGTCCGAGGACGTACTGCACCGGCTGCGGGCCCTGAACGACATCGCCGCCCGCCGCGGCCAGTCGCTGGCGCAGATGGCTCTCGCGTGGGCCCTGCGGGACGAACGCGTCACGTCCCTCGTCATCGGCGCCTCCCGAGTCGAGCAGCTGGAGCAGAACGTCGCCGCGCTGGAGAACCTCCACTTCGGCGCCGAGGAACTGGCCGAGATCGACAAGTACGCCACGGACGCGGGCGTCGACCTGTGGCAGAGCGCCCGCCTCGGCAGCCTCTCCTGATCGTCGGCCCGGACAGGCACCCCCGCGCTCACCCGCGGGGGCGGGGCGTGCCGGGGTCCGGGCGTCGGATGCGGGTCAGGGCGCGACGAACAGGGTCGGGAAGCGGGGCGCCAGCCACGGCTTGCGCCCCCAGGCAAGTACCCGGCCGCGACTCATGGCCAGCCACGGGTTGCACCGCCCCAAGGCGATGAGCAGGAACGTGACGGGCTCGGTGAGCAGTGTGCAGTCCGAGCGGGCCGGCCGCTGCGGTGTCACGTCGACGGTGCCACCGCTGAAGGTGACGCCGAATTCGGTCCCGCCCCACAGGCGGAGCGTGTACCGGGCGGTCAGGCCGGCGACGGCCGAGGCGTCGGCGACACGTGGCATGGCCGCGAGCAGGAACGGCAGGCACAGCTCGACCCGGGCCTGATCGATCATGTGCGGCCGGCCCACCGCCCGGGCGAGGTCGTAGCCGTGGCCGAGCATGTGCGTCAGCAGGTAGGAGGCCAGTACGGAGCGGTCCATGGGGCCGAGCGGTGTGACGAGTGCCCCGTCCGCGGACCCGTCCGGCCCGGCCTGCGCCGCCGCGTCGAGGAACGCCTCCGCCTGCTGCACGATCATCGCCGCCAGGGGCCTCGCGCCACGCTCCCCGAACGCCGCGAGCGCTCGCGCGTTGGCCTCGGCCAGACTCTGGGGCGTGCCGTCCCCATAGGGGCGTTCGCGCCCTGCGGCGAGATCGGCCATCAGCTCGTTGGCCTGCGCCAGATGGGCGGCGGCCTCTCCCACGGTCCACTGCGAGTTCGGCACGGGTCCGTTCGTGTCGGCCACCTCGGTCAGCAGGGTCGCGATGTCTGCGGCGGTTTCGCGTATCGCCCGCCCCAAGCCCGCGGGCAGACTGCCCTCGGTGTCCACTCGCGTCCCCGCATCCATGGCGTTGCACTCCCTCGTCGTACCGGCCGCGCTCGTCGTGCGCGTAGCTGCGCCACCCAATCAGCCACGGCAGCCTGCGGCAAGAGCCGGAGCAGCGCTGCTCAAGACCCTTACGAAGTGGTCCGTTGCGTGTGCGTGCCGGCAGTGACGATCCACCGCTTGCTGCGGTGGGCGTCAGGGATGCGCGGGGGTGTCCCGGCGCCGCCGCTCCCCGGTGTCCGCAAGGCGGGGAAGAGGCCGGGTGCGGGCAAGGAGCAGGGTGGCGTCGTCGGACGGTGGGTCGCTGCGCACGGTGGCGACGGCTTTCGCCGACAGTTCGTGGAGCGCCGCCGGAGGATGGGCCAGGGCGGCGGCGAGACGGTGTATGCCGGACTCGATGTCCTCGGACCGGGACTCCACCAGTCCATCGGTGTAGAGGGCGATCAGGGTGCCGTCCGGGATCTTCATGCGGGCCGACTCGTACAGTCCCACCCCCAGCCCGATGGGGACGCCTGCGGGGACCTCGGGGACCGTCGCCCGTCCGGCGGGGTCGACGACGACGGGTGGGGGGTGGCCCGCGCGCGTCACGTCGAGGAGCCGTTCGATCGGGTCGTAGACGACGTACAGACACGTCGCGGCCAGACTGGGAACGGCGAGATCCGCGTGGTCCGCCTTCTCCTGCGCCAGACGGACCACCGTGCGGTCGAGCCGGCTCAGCAGCACCGCAGGCGGCAGATCCATGTCGGCCAGTGTGTGCAGTGCGATCCTGAGCCTGCCCATCGCGGCCGCCGCCGCGATGCCGTGCCCGACGACATCGCCCACGACGAGTGCCACCCGGTCCCGGGGCAGCGGAATCACGTCGTACCAGTCGCCTCCCACCCCGTGTTCCATGTCGGCGGGCAGATAGCAGTAGTCCACATCGAGGGCCGGCCCGCCGGACACATGAGAAGGGAGTAGATCGCGCTGCAGCGCCAGGGCCGCCGCCCGCTCGCGGGTGTAGCGATTGGCGTTGTCGAGGCTCAGGGCGGCGCGGTCCACGAGCTCCTCGGCGAGGAGCAGGTCGTCCCTCTCGAACGGGTCCGGGTTGTCGGTCCGTACGAAGACCGCGATACCGAGCACACGGCCGCGCGCCTGGATCGCCACCATCATCACGGAGTGCATACCTGTCTCATGGATGACGCGCGAGCGCTGGGGATCGCTCACCAGCCAGGAGTGCAGGGACGGGTTCAGCACCGGCTCCAGATAGGACTCCCCGCTGGTGAGGACCTGTGTGAACGGTGAGGCCGAGGGGACGTAGACCGGCTGCCCGAGCTCCCACAACGACTCCGGGATCCCCTCGTGGATCGAGGCCACCCCCGCCCGCCGGAAGACGGGGATGCGTCCCGCATCCATCCCGAGCCGCGCCAGGGGCTCCTCACCCAGCGGTACGGCCTCCGCGAGGTCCACGGTGGTGTAGTCGGCCAGGCGCGGGACGACGAAGTCGGCCAGTTCCTGCCCTGTGCGCATGACGTCCAGCGTGGTGCCGATCCGGGTGCCGGCCTCATTGAGCAGCATGAGCCGCTTGCTCACGAGCCGCCGGTAGGCGGCGGCACGGCCGTCGCTGGCCGCGGCCAGCCATCTGGTCGCGCCGTCCCGCGTGGAGAGCCTGGAGATCCGCAACTGCACGTCCAGGTGATGACCGCCCCTGTGGCGCAGCCGCACGGTGCCCGACCAGCCTCCCGGTGCGGCGGCTCCCCGCAGGACGGCCGTGACGAACGGGCCGGCGTCGGCCGCGGCGAGCAGGTCGGCCAAGGGCCGTCCCAGCACCTCGCGGGCGGTGTAGCCCAGCAGGGTGTGGGCGGCCTGCGTCCAGCCGGCGACCGTGCCGTCCGCATCGATGACCGCCGTCACCGCGCCGTCCGATTCCACGCCCTCACCGCTCGCAAGGGGATCGCGGTCGGCAGCGGCTTCGTCAGCGCTGCCCATGGCCTTCCCCCGGTGACGGGCAGGACCGTCGCCCCGCCGGCGCCCGAAGCGGGGAAGCGGCGGGCCGGAGGCGGCCGCGGACACACGGCGGCACGAGGACAACCGGGCCACGGGCCCCGATGAAGTGGCTCAGCGTGTCGTTGTGGGCCATGCAGTCATTTTCTCTCCGTACCGCGGTCGGTGGGTGACTACCGGACCCTCCCTCGCCGGGTGATCGGCCCACGCACGGACCGGGCCCGTACGGTCCGCCCGGGTGCCGTGCCGCCCGGCGTCCGGCGTCCGGCGTCCGGCGTCCGGCGTCCGGCGGGTGCAACGACCGCGGTAGCCCCCGGCGCGATGTCGCCGGGGGCCGCCCCGTCTCATCCGGCCGCGGGTCCGCGCAGCTCCGGCGGCTCGTTGTCCAGGGCGAGATCGGTGTCGGCGTCGAATCCGACCGCGGAGTGCCCGACCGTGGGGTGGGCTATGTCGGTGCCGAGATCGAAGGCGGCGTCGTCCACCGCGTGCGCCAGCTCCTCGTCCTCCCTCCGCCGGACGGCGTCGCGGTGGTGTTCACTCATCCGCTCGACAAGGCCGCGGATCCCGTCGTGGGCTTCCTCGTGGGCATCAGCTTCACTCATGGCGGTCATCGTCGGTGCAGGCAACGGTCCGGGACAACCGATCTTCGGGGAACAAACCGCCAACTCCCCGTCCAGGCAGGAGCGGGTGCCGTCACGCACCGTCTCGCGTGCGGTGCGGTCGTGCCGCCGGCAGCGGGCCGTAGGTGTCGGCCGCCGCGTCCGTCAGGGCGTGCCGCCGTTCCGGCCCCGGGAGCGGGCCCTGTGGACCGCCCTCGCCCATGGCCCGGACCGCGTTCCCGCAGCGGAGCGCTCCTGCACCCTGCCCTTCCGTTTCCCCGCGCGTTCACAAAGCACGTCGTTTATTGTTCAATCAGTGGGGGCCAGTAGGAGGTCGCACCATGACAGAGCTCGGACTGAGCGACACGGTGGGGATTCTGGGGCAGCCCGGCGTGCGCACGCGACGCAGCAGCGCCGGGCTCGGATGGGAGCGGCTGTATCTCTCGACCCAGGAGGAGCAGCCCTACCACGCCGAATTCGATCCGGCACCCACGCATCTGCTGATCCTTCATCTCAGCGGGCCGGTCACCGTGCGGCGGGGGCACGGCACGGGAACACGTACGCGGAAGATCCCCGCCGGAGGGCTGTTCCTGCAGCCGGCCGGCCGGACCCTGTCCGTCGAGCTCGGCGGACGGCTCGACACGGTCCACGCCTACCTCACGGACGAGGCGCTGCGCGAAGCCAATGAGGGACGGGCCGTCGAGCTGTCGGAGGAACTCGGGACCTCGGATCCGCTCGCCGAGCAGCTCGTCCTCGCGCTGGAGGGCACTGCGCGACGCTGGGAGCCGTCGGCGCGGACCTACACCGACCAGCTGACGGAGATGCTCGCCGCCCAGCTCGTACGACGGCACGGCACCCGCCCCGTCGAACCGCGGCCGCTGCGGTCCGGGCTGTCCGGCAAGCAGCTCGCCACCGTGCGCGAGCTGATGGAGGAGCGCCTCGCCGAACCGCTGCCGATCGCCGATCTCGCCGCCGCGGTCTCCTTGAGCAGCAGCCAGTTCACCCGGCAGTTCCGGGCGAGCACGGGGACCTCACCGCACCAGTACCTGCTGTCACTGCGGCTGGAGCAGGCGTGCCGGCTGCTGCGCGCCGGAACCATGGCCATCGGAGAGGTGGCCGTCGAATCCGGTTTCTCCCACCAGGAGCATCTGACACGGGTGATGCGCGCACGGCTCGGCACCACTCCGGCGGCTCTGCGCCGCTCGGGCTGAGACCGCGGCGCCCGGTCACGCACCCGCACCTCAGCGTTCCAGCACCAGTGCCAGCGCCTGTCCCACTCCGATGCACAGCGCGGCCAGCCCCCTGCCGCTGCCCGCCGCGGCGAGCTGGTGGGCGACCGCCCCGGTGATCCGGGCACCCGAGGCGCCCAGCGGATGACCGATGGCGATGGCCCCGCCGCGCGGATTGACGACCGAGGGGTCGATTTCCGGCAGCGCGGCCAGGCAGCCCAGCACCTGGGCGGCATAGGCCTCGTTGAGCTCGATCGTACGGAGGTCGTCGGGTGCCACCTCCGCCTTGGCCAGCACCTTGCGGATGGCGTCCACCGGCCCGAGTCCGAAGTACCGCGGGTCGATGCCCGTGACCGCGGCCGCCCGTACCCGTGCGAGGGGCTCCCTGCCGATCGCGGCTAGTCCGTCCTCGTCGGCGAGCAGGAGGGCCGCCGCCCCGTCGTTCAGCGGGGAGGCGTTGCCCGCGGTGATGGTCCCGTCCGCGAGGAACGCCGGCTTCAGTGCGGCGAGGGCCTGCAGGGAGGTGGTGTCGCGGATGTTCTCGTCGCGCGGCAGCGTGACGCCTCGGGGAGGAACCACCTCGCCGTCGTACAGCCCCTCGCTCCAGGCGCGTGCGGCGTTGCGATGGCTGGCGAGCGCGAACGCGTCCTGGGCCTCACGGGTGATGCCGTGCTTGGCACCGACGAGTTCCGCGCTCTCGCCGAGCGGGATCGTCCACTCCTGGGGCATCTCCGGGTTGACCAGCCGCCAGCCGAGGGTCGTGGAGTGCAGCCGCTGGTCCTTCGCGGGAAAGGCCCGCTCCGGCTTGGGCAGCACCCAGGGGGCGCGGCTCATGGACTCGACGCCACCCGCGACGGCGACGGAGGCGTCACCGAGAGCGATGGCGCGGGCCGCCTGGATGACGGCCTCCATCCCCGAACCGCAGAGCCGGTTGACCGCTGCCCCCGGCACGGTGACGGGGAGTCCCGCAAGCAGGACGGCCATCCGGGCCACATCGCGGTTCTCCTCTCCGGCTCCGTTGGCGTTTCCGAACAGCACGTCGTCGATGCGGGCCGGGTCCAGATCCGGGCTGCGGTCCAGAAGGGCCCGCAGCACGCCTGCCGCCAGGTCGTCCGGGCGGACGCCGGACAGGGCGCCGCCGTAGCGGCCGAACGGGGTCCGGACGGCGTCGACGATGTACACATCTCGCGGTCGCTCGATCATCGGGGGCTCCTTGCGGGTCAGCAGTTGAGGACGACGGGGGTGAGGGCGACCACCTGGGAGACCGTCACGCCGGGCGCGGTCTCGACCAGTTCCAGGCCCCACGGGGTGACGTCCAGAACGCACAGGTCGGTGATGATCCGGTCCACGCAGGCGCGTCCCGTCAGCGGCAGCGTGCACTCTTCGACGATCTTGGGGGTGCCGTCCTTGGCGGTGTGCTCCATCAGCACCACCACCCGGCGGGCGCCGTGGACGAGGTCCATGGCACCGCCCATGCCTTTGATCATCTTTCCGGGAACCGCCCAGTTGGCCAGATCCCCGCGCGCCGACACCTGCAGCGCACCCAGGACGGCGGTGTCGATGTGCCCGCCGCGGATCATGCCGAAGGAGAGCGAGGAGTCGAAGAAGGACGCCCCCGGCCGTACGGTGACGGTCTCCTTGCCCGCGTTGATGAGGTCGGCGTCGACCTCGTCGGGCGCCGGGTACGACCCGACGCCGAGCAGTCCGTTCTCGGAGTGCAGGACGACGTCGACGTCCGGTGGCAGATGGTCGGCCACCAGCGTGGGCAGCCCGATGCCGAGGTTGACGTAGTCTCCGTCGCGCAGCTCGCGCGCGGCCCGCGCCGCCATCTCGTGCCTGTTCCAGCTCACTGTGTGCACACCGCCTCGTACGAGCGCCGGGAGAGAAGCCGCTTCATCGCTCGCGCACCGTCCTCTTCTCGATCCCCTTGTCGGCGGCCTGTTCGGGGGTGAGCGCCACGACGCGCTGCACGAACACGCCCGGCACGTGCACCTCGTCGGGGTCGAGCACACCGGGCTCGACCAGCTCCTCCACCTCGGCCACCGTGATGCGGCCGGCCATCGCCGCGAGCGGGTTGAAGTTCCGGGCCGCGCGATGGAAGACCAGGTTGCCGTGCCGGTCCCCGCGGGCGGCCCTGACCAGGGCGTAGTCCGTGGTGATGGCGCGTTCCAGGACGTACTCGGTGTCGTCGAAGACCCGCACTTCCTTGGGCGGTGAGGCGAGGGCGACCGATCCGTCGGGGGCGTAGCGCCACGGCAGACCGCCCTCCTGGACCTGTGTGCCGACGCCTGCCGGGGTGAAGAAGGCCGGAATGCCGCAGCCTCCGGCGCGCAGCCGTTCCGCGAGGGTGCCCTGCGGAATCAGCTCCACCTCCAGTTCGCCTCCGAGGTACTGGCGCGCGAATTCCTTGTTGTCACCCACGTACGAGCCGGTGACCCGGGCGATCCGGCCCGCGGCCAGCAGGACGCCGAGGCCGCGGCCGTCCACTCCGCAGTTGTTCGACACCACCCGCAGATCGCTCACTCCGCTCGTGTACAGGGCGCCGATGAGGACCTCCGGCACGCCGCTCAGCCCGAAGCCTCCGACGGCGAAGGACCGGCCGTCCGCCACGTCCGCCAAGGCCTCCTCGGCCGTTGCCACTTGCTTGTCCATGACTGCTCCCTACCGCCCGAGCACCTGACGGAGGGCGCCCAGCAGTTCCGCCCGGGCCGATGCCGCGTTCCCGGGGGCACCGGTGCACCGCCATGCGACATGGCCGTCCGGTCGTACCAGCAGCACACCGTCCTCGGCGATCTCCGAGACACGACTCCATTCGCCGTACGCGTCACGGGAGTCGGGGTCTCCGATGCGCACGGACCGCAGTGGTACGCCGAGTTCGTCCCGGCAGGCGTCCGCAGCCGACTCCCACACCCCGCCCGAGAGCCCGGTGAGGACGGTGAAGACGCCCTTGCCGACGACATCGAGCGTGGAGATCCGTCCGCCTCCGGCGTCGACCAGCCAGGCGTGCGGGACCTTGGCGCCGGGCCTGGTCGTCGGACGGGCGACCAACTCCGGGTCCGCCGAGCGGCCTTCGTCCGGACCGTCGCCCGGGACGACCGCACCGGAGACATAGCGCTGGTTCATCTCGACGCCGTGCGCGTTGAATTCGTAGTTCTTCAGCTGGACCGCGTCCTCGAGGAGGCGTCGCTTCTTCGCACCGTCGGCGGTCGAGGCCCGCAGCGCCGCGAGGCCCTCGGCGATCGTCTCCTCGTCGCTTCCCGCTCCGACGCCGAGCACGTCGAAGACGGGTCCGAACTGGTCGCGGCTGAGGTTGGCCCGCTCCACGATCTGCCGTCCGACGGGGGCGCGTTCGGCGGTGTAGCTGTCGAGCAGCGCGGGCCCCGCCTCACCGCGGATCACCATGGCCAGCTTCCACGCGAGGTTGTAGGAGTCCTGGATCGAGGTGTTGGAGCCGAGACCGTTGGACGGCGGGTGCCGGTGCACGGCGTCACCCGCGCAGAACACCCGCCCCGTTCCGTAGGAGGCGGCGTAGCTGTGGTTGACGGTCCACAACGAGGTCGAGGTGATCTCCACCGGCAGATCGGGGTCACCGATGAGGTCGCGCACGATGCGCCGTGCCTCTTCCTCGTCCACCGCGGGCGGCGGCTGCTCGATGTCGTAGCCCCAGACCAGCAGCCACTCGTTCCACGGACGGACCATACGGACCAGGCCCATGCCGATGCCGCCCGTCTCCGCTCCCGGGCGCAGCACCCAGTAGAGGACGCTCGGACGGTGCGCGCAGTACCGCGTGAGATCGGCCTTGAAGACGATGTTCATGCTGCCGGCCTTGCCCATCCGCCCGTCGAAGGGCAGGCCGAGCTGCTCCGCCACCGTGCTGCGTCCTCCGTCCGCGCCGATGAGATAACGGGCGCGCACGGTGAACTCGTCGCCGCGGATCCGGTCGCGCAGCAGCGCGGTGACACCGTCCTCGTCCTGGGTGAAACTCAGGAACTCGGTGTCGAAGCGGATCTTCGCTCCGCGCTCGGCCGCCTTGCTCACCAGGATCGGCTCCAGGTAGGTCTGCGGCAGGTCGATCATCTCGCAGGGGCTCTTGGACGCGTACTCGGTCAGTGTGGCCGGGCCCGTGCCCCAGCTGCGGATCCGGCCGATCTCCTCACCGGCGAGGGCGGTGCACAGGACGGTGTCGCCCATGAGGTGGGACGGACTGCCGACCGCGCGGGCCTCGGGCTCGACGCCGAGATCGCGCAGCACCTCCATGGTGCGCTGGTTCGTGATGTGCGCTCGCGGGGTGTTGGCCAGCCAGCCGTACTTCGTCACCAGCAGGGTGCGTACGCCGTACGTGGCGAGAAGCAGAGCGGCCGAACCTCCGGCCGGGCCGCTGCCGACGACCAGGACGTCGGTGTCGTAGGTGTCTGTGCGGGTCATGTGTGGGCGCTCCTTGGTCAGCCGGCCGACGGGGCGATGCGGAAGGTGTACTCGAGGCGGCGCCATTCCCCGTCGACGGGGCGGCCGTCGGGGGTGGGGCCGGTGTGCGGCGTGAAGTCGACGACGAGCGCGTCCTTGACGCCGAACACGGTGTCGCTGTCGAGGTAGGCGCCGCCCGCCACGAACAGCTGGGTGACGAGCCGCCGGTGACCCGGGGCGTCGATCATGAAATGGAGGTGGGGCGCCCTGAAGGGGTGGCGGCCGACCGCGGCCAGCATCTGCCCGACCGGTCCGTCGTCGGGGATCGGGTAGGCGGCCGGCAGAAGCGACCAGAAGGTCATCCGGCCCTCGGCGTCGGTGCGCAGCCGGGCGCGCAGCACCGGCCCGTCCAGATCGGGGAGCTGGACGTCGTAGAAGCCGTCCTCATTGGACTGCCAGACGTCCACGACGGCGTCCTTGAGCGGCTCGCCGGCCGTGTCCAGCACCCGTACGTCCACCCACAACGGCGTACCTGGCAGGCCACCTGAGATGTCGCTGCCGTGCTCGGTCTCGGGCGGGCCTTCGACGTAGAAGGGCCCGAGCACCGCGGACGGGGTGGTGGTGGGCGTACGGGAGTTGGTGAGCAGATCCACGGCGCTGGAGATCCCGAGCGTGTCCGACAGCAGCACGAACTCCTGGCGGGTCGGGCCGGAGATCTGCCCGGTGCGGGTGAGGAAGTCGATCGCGTACTGCCACTCGGCGTCGGTGAGGTCGTTGTCCGTCACGAAGGCGTGCAGACGCCGGACGAGGTCGGCGAGGAGGCCGCGAACGCGTGGATCCGGGGCCTGTGCGAAGGAGCCCACGACCTGCTCGGTGAGGCGGGCCACCTGGGCCGTGACGGTGTCGGTCGCCGTGCTCGGTCGGCGCCCGGACCAGGCGTCGGACAGCAGCGCGGCCACGCCCTCGGCGGTCACCTCGCGCGGGTTCGGGTAGGGGGTCGCGGCGGCCAGCTCGGCCGCCTTCGCCAAGTCCGATTCCGGCATGCCCAGATCACGCAGTGAGGTGGGACCGCCCAGGGAGGCGATCAGGTCATGGACTCCGGAGGGCGCGTCCGCCGTGCCGAGGGCCTCGGCGATACGGCGCATGGCGTCGGGTGCGGCGGCCGCGTTGTAGGCCATGGCGTGCGGGAGGACGACGGTGTGTGTCTCGGCGTGCGGCAGGTCGAAGCTGCCACCGAGGGTGTGGCACAGCTTGTGGTGCAGGCCCATGCCGACGGTGGCGAGACAGGTGCCGGCGAGCCAGGCCGCGTGCAGCAGATCGGCGCGCGCCCCGGGGTCGGTGGGGTCGTCGGCCAGCCGGGGCAACGCCCGGGCGATACGGGAGATCGCCTCGAGGGCCTGCCGGTCGGTGACCGGGTTGGCGTCGGCCGAGTACAGCGCCTCCACGGCGTGCGCCATGGCGTTCACGCCGCTGGTCACGGACATGCCGACCGGGAGGGTGGAGGTGAAGGCGATGTCGTAGACGACGGTCTCGGGCAGGATCGCCGCGGAGGACTGTGTGACCTTGCGCCCGTCGCGGGTCTCGCCGAGCACGGGGGTCACCTCGGACCCGGCGTACGTGGTCGGCAGGATCACCTGCGGCAGATCCGTGCGCAGGGCAAGCGCCTTCGACAGGCCCGTCGTCGAGCCGCCGCCGACGGCCACCAGACAGTCGGCGGCCGCCTCCCGCAGCACGGCGAGCGCCTGCTCGGTCACTTCCACGGGTGTGTGCATCACCGCGCCGTCGAAGTCCGCCACGACCAGATCACCGAGTGCTTCACGGACCCGGGCGGAGGCCCCCGTCGGGGACGAGCCGGACAGCAGCAGCACCCGGCTACCGCCGAGCCGCTCCACTTCCTCCCGAAGCCGGCCGACGGTACCGGTACCGAAGACCACCCGTGAGGGACGGGATGTATAGACGAACGTCCGCATTGAGTTCCGCCTCCGCATGTCGGTGTTCACGCACCGTGTGCTTGGCCATCGAGTCTGCGAGTTACGCTCATGTGAACGCCTGCACGATCCGACCGTTGTCGCTGCACAAAACGCGCGGCGCGGCCCGGGACGGGGAGAGAGTGCGCCTGTCGTACGGAAGTCGCGTGCCGGGCGGCTCGGGGTGCCGCGGGCTTCCCGGTCGACGGGATTGACAGGTCCGGCACACATTTCGGCGCAGTACGAACATCTGATGGTCCGTCTGGTGGTATTGCCGCCACAACACGGCATGGCCCTCGGGGATCACGCTCGAGGTGCGCGTATCTCTTGACCGGACAGCCCCTCCTCCGACCTTGCGGGAGATCTCCGATGAGACGTCTGCTCATGGCCGTGACCGTTGTCGGTGCGGCCGGCGTGCTGACCGTCGCCCTTCCGGCGAGGGCCAAGGCCGCTGCCGCCCCGTACCCCTACGCACATGCCTGCACAAAGCCAACTGCGCATGCGGCGAACATGGCTGACGGTACGTCAAGTCAACTGACCACCATTGCCGCAGGGCGAACGGCACCGGCGGCGGCCTGACACCGGTGCTCGCCCCGGCCGGTCCGCCCGCACAGCCTCCGCCCGCGGCCGGGGCCCGCGCGGCGAACGCGCTCGCGACGGCGGACGGCGCCACGTGCGAGACACGGGGCTGCGGGTCTCGGGCGGGCGGCCCCGGTGCCTGCAGCGACGACGCCCCCATCGACCCGGTCGCATCGATGACCGGTGGCAGACCCGTTGGGGCAGCCCTAGAGTGAAAAGACGTTTCCCGTCACCGCCGCACCGGTCGGCATCGTGAACGGCCGATGTGCGGCCCGCAGGGGCGAGGCGGCGGCTCGTGGACGTGTCCGGATGCCCCGCTCGTGACCTGGGAAGGGGTGTGGCCCGTGGCCGAAAGCTCCCCCGAGCCTGTGCCCCAGTCGGTGCTGTCCCCGTTGACGACTGCCGCGATCTTCCTGGTGATGACCATCGATCGAGGTGGCGAGGAGCCCACCCGCGGGCTGCTGTCCGATCTGAACGGACTGCAGCGGGCCGTAGGCTTCCGCGCCTCCTCCAGCGGAATGCTGAGCTGTGTCACGGGCATCGGCTCCGAAGCCTGGGACCGCCTCTTCGCCGGGCCGCGCCCCGCGGAGTTGCACCCCTTTCGCGAGTTGGCCGGACCGGTGCACCGCGCCGTATCGACACCCGGTGACCTCTTGTTCCACATCCGGGCGGCCCGGCTGGACCTGTGCTTCGCGCTGGCCTCCGAGATCATGGAGCGACTGCGCGGTGCCGTGACGGTCCGGGACGAGGTTCATGGGTTCAAGTACTTCGATGTGCGGGACCTGCTCGGCTTCGTCGACGGCACGGAGAACCCGGTGGGGCCGGTGGCGAGCGCGGCCGTGCTGATCGGCGACGAGGACCCGCCCTTCACCGGCGGAAGCTACGTCATCGTGCAGAAGTACCTTCACGATCTCCAGGCGTGGAACGCCCTTCCGGTGGAGGCGCAGGAGATGGTGATCGGACGCCGGAAGCTGTCCGACGTCGAACTGGACGACGAGACCAAGCCGGCCGACTCCCATGTCGCGCTCACCACGGTCGTCGATCCCGACGGCACCGAGCGCAAGATCCTGCGCGACAACATGCCGTTCGGCACCGTCGGCGAGGGCGAGTTCGGCACGTACTTCATCGGCTACGCCCGTACCCCCGACGTCACCGAGACGATGCTGGAGCGCATGTTCCTGGGCGCTCCGCCGGCGACGCACGACCGCATCCTGGACTTCTCCACCCCCGTCACCGGCTCCCTCTTCCACGTGCCCACCAGTGACTTCCTCGACGACCTTCCCGACCCGCCCGGCGCGGACGAGTCCGGGTCCGAGAGCGAGACCGAATCCGACACCGGCGCCGACTCCCCCTGCGTCCACACCGACACCGTGCTCCTCGGGCAGACACGAGCACCGGACGGCTCCCTGGGGATCGGCGACCTGAAGGGCAGGTGACGCCGATGAACAACCTTCACCGCGAACTGGCGCCCATCTCCGCCGTCGCCTGGGCGGACCTGGAGGAGGAGGCCCGGCGTACGTTCGAGCGGCATGTCGCGGCCCGCCGCATCGTCGATGTGCCCGAGCCCGGCGGACTCGACCTGTCCGGCGTCGGCACGGGTCATCTGCAGACCATCGACCCGCCGGCCACGGGGATCACCGCCCGCACCCGTCTCGTCCAGCCCCTGGTGGAGCTGCGTGTCCCCTTCGTCGTCGACCGCGGGCAGGTCGACGACGTCGCGCGGGGAGCCAAGGACGCCGACTGGCAGCCGGTCAAGGACGCCGCCAGGCAACTCGCCCACGCCGAGGACCGAGCGGTGTTCGAGGGCTATGCCGCGGCCGGCGTCACCGGTCTGCGGGAGAGTTCGTCGAACCAGCCCCTGACACTGCCCTACGAGGTGCGCGAGTACCCGAACGCGGTCAGCCAGGCCGTGACCGCTCTGCGTCTGGCGGGCGTGGGCGGACCGTACACGCTGGCGCTCAGCGCGGAGGCGTACACCGCGGTCAGCGAGACCTCCGACTACGGCTACCCGGTCATCAGGCACATGGCCCGCCTCCTGGACGGCGACATCGTCTGGGCACCCGCCATCGACGGCGCCTTTCTGCTGTCCACGCGGGGTGGCGACTTCGAACTCCACATCGGCCAGGACGTGTCCATCGGCTATCTGTCGCACGACGACGACAGCGTGCGGCTGTACTTCCAGGAGACGCTCACCTTCATGGTGTACACCAGCGAGGCGGTGGTGGCCCTCGAGGCACCCGCACCGGGGCCCGACGCCGTCGGAGGGCAGGTGCCCGCATGAAAGTCGGAGTCGTCGGGGTGGGCGCGGTAGGAGCGGCCACGGCACTGTCCCTGGTCGAACGGGGCGGAACCTGCCGCGAGATCGTGCTGATCGACCGCAACACGCCCCGGGCCGACGGTGTGGCGGCCGACATGCGCTACGCGACGCCGCTGTCCCCCACGGTCGACATACGCTCCGGACGCTACGAGGACCTGGCCCATGCCGCGGTCGTCGTGATCACGGCGGGGACGAACGAGAAGGCCGGCGGTGCCACCGACCGGTCCGACCCGGAGGGACGGCTGCGGCTGCTGGACTCCAATGCGAGGGTGTACGCCGACATCGTCCCGCGGGTGGTCGCGGTCGTACCGCAGGCGGTGCTCATGGTGGTCACCGACCCACCGGACCCACTGGCCGACCTCACCCGTGAACTCGCCGGTCACAATCGGGTGTTCTCGACCGGCACATTGATCGACAGCCTGCGCTTCCGCGTCCAGCTCGCCGACCGGCTGCACGTCCGGCCGCGTGATGTGCAGGCACTGGTCGTGGGTGAACACGGCACCTCGGAGGTGCTCCTGTGGTCGTCCGCCACGGTCGGCGGCATCCCCGTGACCCGGCTGCTCACCGAGGACGACGCATCCGTCGAGCATGTGCGCGGAGAGGTCGAGAACGACATCCGGTACGCCAACATCGCCATCATCGAAGGCACGGGCGCCAGCCAGTACGGCATCGGGGCCGTGTCCGCCCGGCTCGTCGAGTCGGTTCTGCGCGACGAACGGGCGGTGCTGCCGGTCGCCGCCCACTGTCCCCGCTACGGGGTCACCCTGTCCCTGTCCAGCGTGCTGGGCGCGGGCGGTGTCCAGCAGATGCACGAGCCCGCCATGACTCCCGAAGAGCATCAGGCCCTGACGCAGAGCGCCGAGGTGCTGCGTGATGCCTCGCGGCGGGCCATGGCCGTCGGCGGCGCCTGAGCCGCCCCGGCGCACATCGCCCTGGTCACCCCTCACCCCTCACTCCGGGGCGACCGTGCCGCGGCGGACCTTGACGAGGGGCCCGCACGCGAGGACGACGGCCACCGTGACCAGCACGGCGGGGAGCGCTCCCGCCCACGCGGGGGCCACCCGTCGCAACGCCATGGCACCTGCCGCCCCCACGATCAGACCGCCGAGCCGGGCGGGCACCCACCCGTCCGCCCGCCGCGAACGACCCACACCCCGCACGATGTAGGTAGCCAGTGTTCCGGTCAGATAGGTGGTCGGGGCCGCCGCGCGTCCGGCCGCCACCATGGCGGCGGCCTGCGCCCCCATCGCCAGCGCGGCGCCGAACTGCAGCACGTCACGGAGCATCGCGTCCGGGGCACCGTCGACGGCCGCCCAGGCGCCTGCGCCGACCCCGAGCAGAGCCGCCTCCGCGACCAGGCAGGACAGCACACGCGACGGCCAGTGCGTGGCCACGCCCTCACGGCCGCGGGTGACCCATGCGACCGCCGCGGCACCCACACCGAAGCCCGCCAGTGCCAGTAGCGCGGCGTTCACCCCTGTGGCGCGGCCCTGGCCGATCGCCATCCCGAGCAGCGCGAGATTGCTGGTCATCACACCGGCGAAGACATGGTCCAGCGCGGTGAACGAGATCGTCTCCACTGCCCCGGACGCGGCCACGAGCAGGACCACGGCGATCCGCATCACCCGGTCCGTGCTGCCAGTCGGTACCGCGTGGGTTTCCATCCCGGCTCCTCCCGACGGCGGTCACCAACAGTAACGAGGGGCCTCGGGGCTTCCGGCGAACCGCGCCGGATGAACCGGCCGTGAGTCCCCCGCAACACCGCCCGGACGGGGAGCGTCGCCGACGGGCGTTCGTGCCGCGTCAACACGCTCTGCGCGGGTACCCGCGAGGTGGATGGCTCCGGCAGGGAGGGACACGGTGAGCGCATCGTCGATGAGGGCAGTGGGATGGGCACGCTCCCTGCCCCTGAACAGTGAGGTGAAGGTGGCCCGTGACTGGGCCCGCGAACATCTCGAGGCACTGGGCTGGACCGAGCGTGCGCCGCAGACGGTGGACGCCGTTCTGCTGACCGTCTCGGAACTGGTGACCAATGCCCACGTCCACGCGCACAGTTCCGCGCAACTGGTGCTGACCTGGGACACGCGCTGTCTGCATGTGGTGGTCCACGACGCCTCCACCGATCTGCCGGCGCGGCGGCCTCCGAGCACCGAGCGCCTCGGCGGGCGCGGGATGCTGCTCGTCGAGGCGCTGGCCGACGAGTGGTACGCCCGGCCCTGCCCCGACGGCAAGATCGTCCACGCGTGCTTCAGACCGCCTGCCGCGGCCACGGGCGCCGACGACTCCTGACGCGCCGTGCCCGGGCGCCGGGCCCGGGACGAGAACCCACCCGCACGGACGGCGTCGAGCCGGACGCCACGACGCCAGGGCCTGTCGCTCGGATCAGGTCGGCCGGGGGTCGCCTCCAGCTGCCGGGCGGCCGCGCAGCCTGCGCAGCATACGGGCGTCCTCGAATCCCACTTCGCGGGCCGCGCTCTCCATCGTGGCGCCGTGACCCAGGAGGTGCTCGGCCCGTTCCAGTCTCAGGGTCTGCTGGTACCGCAGCGGTGTCAGCCCCTGAGTGGCACTGCCGAAGCGTCGGGTGAGGGTGCGGGCGCTGACACCCGCGAAGGACGCGAGAGCCGCCAACGGCAGCGGTACGGCGAAGCGCTCGTCGATCAGGTCCTGCACGCGGTGCACGGCGTCGTCCAGATGAGCGCGGTGCCGCAGCATGGCGCTCGACTGGGGTTCATGGCCGTTGCGCCGGGTGTGCACGACCATCTCCCGGGCCACGCGGGCGGCGAGAGCCGGACCGTGCCGCGCGGCGACCAGGTGCAGGGCGAGGTCGATGCCGCTCGCGATGCCCGCCGAGGTGACCACCCGGTCGTCCGTGGTGAACAGGACGTCCCGGACCACGATCGCCCCGGGATGGCGTGACGCCAGTTCGTCCTGCACGTCGTGATGGGTGGTGCAGCGGCGTCCGTCCAGCAGTCCCGCCCGGCCGAGCGCCTCGGCACCGGCGCACACGCTGGCCACCGTGCCGCCGGCCGCATGGTGGGCACGCAGCCGCCGCAGCATCTCGTCCCCGATCGGCGGGCTGTCGCGCAGTGCGGGCCCGCTCCAGCCCGGCACCACGAGGAGGTCGTCGGCCCGAAGTTCGGGCCACTCGGTCTCCGCGAGAAGCGGCAGCCCCTGAGCACTGGGGACCCGCGCGTCCTCCGCCAGGTACGTCAGCTCGTACGGCCGCCCGAACTGCCCGACCGTGCTGAACACCTGGGCGGGTCCGGCCAGGTCGAGCAGGTGCACGCCCGGCACCAGGACGAAGACGACCCGGGTCACGCTCCGGCCGCCTCCGCCTCCAGCTCGGCCACCGTGGCGATACGGGCGAATCGGTCACGCAGCACGGCCTCGGTGCGCTCGATGATCGCGGCGGCACTCAGGTCGCCGATCGGGTGGGTGGCGGTGGCGTCGGTGACGAACACCATGCGGTAGCCGAGGTCGCTGCCGATCCGGGTGGTGGTCTCCACGCACTGCTCGGTGCGGATACCGCACACCCGCAGCTCCCGGACGCCCGCCTCGGTGAGGAGCTGCTGAAGGTTGGTGGTGGTGAACGCGTTGTGGGACGTCTTGTGGAGCACCGGCTCGCCCGGCAGCGGCCGTTCCAGCTCCTCCAGCAGGCGGACATGGCCCGACTCCGGGTCGAAGACCCCTGCGGAGCCCGGTTCGGTGTGCAGCACCCAGACGATCAGGTCACCGGCCGCCCGGGCCGACGCGACCAGCCGGCCGACCTGCTCGGCGATCTTCGGATCCGAGATCCGGCCCCACAGCGGATGGGCACGGAACGACTCCTGGACATCGATGACGATCAGTGCGCGATTCATGGCATCGATTGTGACCGGGCGGAACGCACCGGGCGCAGGCCCGATCCGGGCCGGCGGTGGAACGATCCGGTCACGTGTGGCCGCCGCGGGCGCGTCCGGCGAGGTGGGAGCGGTGCGGCTGTGACGCGGCCCACGGCCACGGTGTGTGGTTCTGCCCACATTGCGGCCGAATCGGCGGCGGTAGTGACGGCGGTCACCTCACGGCACGGGGGTTTTGTCTACGTTCGCAGTTCGGTGTCCCTCCCCCACGAACTGCAGAGGCCACTTCCACCATGCGCTACCGACTGCTCCCCCAGCGGCATCCGGAGACCGCGGCGAAGCGCCGGGGCAAGCGTGCCGTCGCCTGCGCCGGTGTGCTCCTGGCGTCGGTGACGGCGCTCGTCTCCGCCGGCACGTTCGACCCGTCACCGGCGACCGCGGCGGCTCCGGCGACACGACCGGACGGCCCCTCCGAGGTCCCCGCGTCGGTTCAGCCCAACAGCAGGCCGCAGGTCACGGCCGCGGTGCTGAGCATGGACGGTCGGGACCGCAGGACGGCCGTCTACGGCGATGACACCCCGTACGACACCGCGAGCATCATCAAGGTCGACATCCTCGCGACGCTGCTGCTCCAGGCGCAGGACGCCGGAAGGACGCTCGACGCCCACGAGCGGGCTCTCGCCGAGGCGATGATCAAGCACAGCGACAACGACTCGGCCAACGCCCTGTGGCGGGAGATCGGCCTGGCCCCCGGTCTGGAGGCGGCCAACAAGCGACTGGGACTGACCTCGACCGAGGGCGGTGCCGGATTCCTGTGGGGGCTCACGCAGACGACGGCGAGTGACCAGATACGTCTGCTGGGCGCGGTGTTCGGCACCGGCTCGGTGTCGAACACCGGTACCGGCCCGCTGAACGAGGCGTCCCGCGCGTACATCACGTCGCTCATGGCCCACATCGAGAGCGACCAGTCGTGGGGCGTCTCGTCGGCGGCGGGTTCCGGTTGGGCGCTGAAGAACGGCTGGCTGCAGCGCAGCGCGACCGGCCTGTGGGACATCAACAGCATCGGGCAGGTGACCGTGAACGGGCACCGCTACCTGGTCGCGATCCTCTCCGCCGGCAATGCCTCGATGAACGACGGCATCTCGCTGGTGGAGCGCACCGCGCGGACCGCCGTCGCCTCGGCGGCCGGTCGCTGACACACGTCGTGGCCCGGATGCGGGTCCGGCTCTCACCCACGAGCCCGCACCCGGGCGGTCGGGGGACTGCACTCGGCGGCGCATGGCCCGGCCCCCTGCCGGACAGGACCGGGCCGCCCGGCACCTCAGGTGTGCAGGGCCCGGCGCAGAGCCGCGTTGGCGTGCGCGACCGCGGACTTGGCCGCCTCACTGTCGGCGAGGCCGTTGAGCATCACGAAGTCGTGGATCATCCGCGGGTAGTGGAGGTAGGTCAGGGGCACTCCGGCGGCGCGCAACTTCTCGGCGTATGCGCGGCCCTCGTCGCTCAGCACATCGCTGTCCGTGACGACCAGTGCCTTCGGCAGGCCGCGCAGCTCGGCCTCGCCGGCGCGCAGCGGGGAAGCGGTGATCCGGGAGCGGACCGAGGTGTCGGGGGCGTACTGGTCCCAGAACCACTTCATGCCCGCGGCGGTGAGCCAGCAGCCGGTGGCGAAGCGCCTGTAGGACTCGGTGGTGAACGACGCGTCGGTGACCGGGTAGAACATCACCTGCTGGGCGATCTTGGGACCGCCGCGTTCCTTGGCCATCAGGGTCACGGCGGCCGTCATGTTGCCACCGACGCTGTCGCCCGCCACGGCCAGCCGCGAGCCGTCGACGTTGATCTCGGCGCCGTGCTCGGCGACCCACCGGGTGGCGGCGTAGGCCTGCTCGTTGGCGACGGGGTACTTGGCCTCGGGCGACCGGGTGTAGTTGACGAACACCACCGCGGCCCGGGCGCCGTTGGCTATCTGGCGTACGAGCCGGTCGTGGGTGGAGGCGTCCCCGAGGACCCAGCCGCCGCCGTGGAAGTACATCACCACGGGCAGCTCGCCGGTCACGCCGTGCGGCCGGACGATGCGGATGGACACCGAACCGGTGGGGCCGCCGGGAATCGTGCGTGTGGTGATGTCGGCGGGCAGCTTGGTCACCGGGTACGCGGCCTGGAGATCCAGGAGCGACTGACGGGCGGCGGCGGGGGTGAGTTCCTGGATCGGGGGGCCGTCCGCCGCGGCGAGTTTGTCGAGGAACCCCTGAGCGGTGGGTTCGAGGGCCACCCGGGGATCGCCGCAGGTCGACTTGGAGGCGGCAGCAGCCGGAGTGGCGAGGGCCGGGGCGGTGGCGGTCAGGGCGGCGATGGCGATCAGCGCCGTGAATCCGGCCAGGGGCTTGCGCAGCGAACGGGAGCGTCGGGTGGCGCTCATGAACGTCCTCCTTCTGGGGGGAACTTCCTCCAGAAGCGTTGCTGCGCTCCCCCCGACGGGCCCGCCGGGCTGAGCCGAAGGAGTGGCGCCCTTCGCCCGCCCGGGTGATCGGCGCACCGGTCCGGTTTCGCCTGTGCCGACTTCCGCGAACGGCACGGGCGGCACCCGCCGACCGTCGGCCGCCCCCGTACTCGCAGGCCGTCTTCCCCCGTCCGGCGGCCGCCACGACATGGCGAGCCTCCGCCCCGGCTCGGGGTCTCGGGGCGGAGACCCGTAACTCCTAATGTTCGGCCCGGACCGCGGAATCGCACCTCAGGCGCGACAACGCGCCGCCCGACGGTGTATCGAAGGTTTCCGCGCCGACGCCTCCGTCGATCCGCATGTCCCGAGCCGTCGTCCGGGAGTTCCTCCAAGGAGGCGGGGGACGAGCTCACGGCGGGAAACAGCGTCTGGGCTGGAGTTGTGCGCGGACTGCGCCGCGGCCTACCCCGCAGTGGAGCGGTACGGGTCGTGTTCCCGCCCCCTCCTCCGCGCTCCCGGGCTCTGCCGGGTTCACTGGACTGCGCCCTCGCACGGTGGGCAGAGACACCCGTTTCGGGGTCAACCGCGGGGTGTACCGGCGTCGTCCTTTCGTGGAGGACAGACGACGGGCGGCGGCGCGATCCCCGTGCCCCGGCCACCGGCCTCCCGGCTCTCGTCCGGCTCGGCGCGCGCTGTCGCACGGGACGCGGACCAGGCGCCCGTCCCGGCAGCACCGGCGGCGGAGCCCGTCCGCGGACCAGGGCTTCAGAGACCTCGTACCCGCGCGGATCCTGTGGCGATCGACGGGCCGCCTCAGCTCGTCCGGCTCGATCCCCCGCCGTCGGGTCGGACCTCCGCGCCGCTCCCGCGCTCGAGGGACACCGTGACCGTGACGCGCACTACGCACGGCTTCCAGGGGGTGGAGCTGAACCCGAAGCGCACCGGGGGCAGGACCGATGTGAGGACACCGAGGTCGCGACCCTCGTACACGGCCACGGCACTCAGCACGGGCCGCAAGTCCCGTGCCCCGTACCACTCGTACCGCCCTCGGCCCGCTGCGCCGCGGGTGCTCACCCTCAGCAGGGCGCGGGCGGGGAGAGCGACCGCCGCGGCCCAGGCGGGGCGCGCGGCGAGGGAGCCCGGTACGGCCCTCAGCAGGAGTCCGGCGAGGCCCCTCCGACCGGAGACGAAGTGCAGCCGGAGCGTGGACGCACCGACCGTCCAGGCCCTCCCCACGACCTCCACCCCGACCGGTACCACCCGCACCTCGTCGAAGGCGTAGGTGCCGGCGATGAAGTCGGCCGTCTCCCGGGTGGGGGCGAGCAGTATGCGGTGCCCGTCGGGCCGCTCGATCATCACGTCGCTGAACGGCCCGAACGGCGAACGAGCCCAGTGCCCGACCACCGCCCGTACGCCTGAGGACGTACCGATCCCGGTGATCCAGCCGTCGAACCGCAGCCGGGCACGTCCGGCGCCGGTACGGGAGCCGACGCCGGACCCGGCGGTGGACCGGCCGTGAAGTCGCGTGGACACGGCTGCGCGCAGCAGCGGCCCCGGGCCTCGTCCGCCCGGGGCGCTTTTCCTATGCCGCCAGCGCGTGACCGGGATGCAGGACCACCTTGGTGTAGCCCTCGACCCGCTTGTCGAACTTCTCGTACGCCAACGGTGCCTGGTCCAGCGGCAGTTCGTGGGAGACCACAAAGCTGGGCTTGGCCCGGCCGGCGATGATCAGATCACGGAGCTGCCGGTTGTACCGCTTGACGTTGCACTGACCCGTGCCCATCTTCTGGCCCTTCTCGAACATCTTGCCGATGGAGACCAGAAGCTGGCCGTGCTTGGCGTGCTCGTCGGGGGCGCCGGGATCGGAGGGCACATACAGACCCGGTACCCCGAGCCTGCCGGTCGGCCGTACCGTCTCGACGAGCGCGTTGAGGACGACGGCGGGTTCCTCGTGGCTCGCGTCGTGCGCCTGGGCCTGGTACCCGACCGCGTCCACGCCCTTGTCGGTCCCCTCACCGTGTGTCTGCTCCTTGATCTGCTCGGCCGCGTCGCCCTTGGTGAAGTCGATGGGGATGGCTCCGATCTCCTTCGCCTTGGCGAGCCGCTCGGGCACGCGGTCGACGCAGAACACCTTGGACGCGCCGCGCAGAAGCGCCGAGTACGCGGCCATCAGGCCCACCGGGCCGGCACCATAGACGGCCACACTCTCGCCTGGGGACACCTGGGCGAGTTCACAGCCGTGGTAGCCGGTAGGGAAGATGTCGGCGAGCAGTACGAAATCGGTCTCGAACTGCTCCCCCGGCGGGAGCTTGAGGCAGTTGAAGTCGGCGAACGGCACCCTCAGCAGCTCGGCCTGGCCGCCCTCGTACGGACCCATCGCCACATACCCGTAGGCTCCGCCCGCGAAGCCGGGATTGACCGTCAGGCAGAAGCCCGTCTCACCCGCCAGGCAGTTCTTGCAGAATCCACAGGCCACATTGAAGGGCATCACCACACGGTCCCCCTTGGCGAGGGACGTGACACCCGAACCGATCTCCTCGACGATGCCGAGGTTCTCGTGGCCGAAGACGATGCCCGGCTCGGCTGCCGTGCGGCCCTCGTACATGTGCAGATCAGACCCGCAGATGGCGGTCGACGTGACCCGTACGAGGACGTCGTTCGGGTGCTGCATCTGTGGATCGTCTACGTCCCTCACAGCCACACTGAAGGGCTTCTCATAGACGACGGCTTTCACCTGGGTCACCTCCGCGTCGAGCGCTGGATGACGGCGGCGACGGTGGGCCACTGACCCCGGAGCACATACGCGAAGAACGGGATACCTGCGACCGTGGCCCCGAGTGCTCTCGCTTCACCGCCGAGTACCTCCAGGTAACGCCCGTACGGCTCAGGGTGCAACCGGCTGCGCGGGCCGCTGCGGCCTGCCTCGCGTCGGTCGCGCCCGCCGCGACCGTGGAGTCGGCGCACGTCGGATCAGTGGGCACCCTTCACGATCTTCATGGTGAAGTGCGAGGTGACGTTCTTGACACGCGGGATCGTCATGACACGCCCGGTGAGGAACGCCTCGTAGGCGAGCAGGTCCGCGACGCCCACGCGAACGAAATAGTCGGGACTGCCGAACAGTCTGCGCAGTTCGAGGACCTCCTCGGCGCCCGCCAGGGTCTGCTCGAACCGCTCCACGGTCTCCGCGTCCTGTGCTTCGAGAGTGAGGTCGACGAGAACCTCGAAGGCGCGGCTCACGGCGGACGGGTCGATGACGGCTCGGTAGCCGCGGATGACCCCGTCCGCCTCCAGCCGCTGGACGCGCCGCAGGCAGGGACCGGTGGTGAGCCCCACCCGCTGCGCCAGCTCGACGTTGGTCAGACGTCCGTCCCGCTCCAGCTCGGCGATGATTGCCCTGTCAATGGCATCCATGCCAAGAAGATTGCACGACGCAGCGCCGGAGGGGCAATATTCGCCACCAAATGGCGTGCTTTCCACGAGACGATGACTGAGTGCGAGCCGACGTTCCGACCCCGGCGGCGGTGCCCGGGCCCGACGCTCCGGCCACCGGGTGCCGGCCGACGCAGCGGGCGCGCGGCTCCTCTTCGGCAGGCCGTGGAATCCTCCCCGTCCCCCCGGTGGCGCGCTCCCCACCTCGTCCCCGCCCGGGCGGAACCGCTGCCGGTGGCCCTGACGGCCGCCGGCACGCGGATCGCCCCGGTCGCGCCGACGAGCCGGGACCGCCGTCCACGCGTCCTGCGCGACACCCCCTGATCACCTCGAGGAGATGCGTCCATTGACCAGCGGCACACACCGACCCGACAGCTACTACGTGCGCACCGACGAGCATCGCTACAAGCCCACCCCGCACGCCGGAGGCGCATGGGACGCCGACGAGCAGCACTTCAGCCCGCTGGGCGGCCTGATCGCCCACGCCATCGACCACCACCTGGCCGGCCGCCCGCGGCCCGGTCTGACGCCGGCCCGGATCAGTTACGACATCCTCGGACGGCTCGCCCTGGACGAATGCGAGATCCGCGTCGAGACCGTCCGGCCCGGCCGCACCATCGAACTCCTCGAGGCCGTGGTGCTCATCGCGGGCCGCCCGGTGGTCCGGGCCCGCGCGTGGCTTCTCGCCACCGTCGACACCAGGGCCGTCAGCGGCGGCTTCGAGGGCACGCTCACTCCGCCCGATGCCCTCGCCACCTGGCCGATGACATCGGTGTGGCCCGGGGGCTACATCGCCTCCCTGGACGTCCGCCCGGTCGCGCCACCGCAGCCGGGCCGCACGACCGCCTGGGTCTCCACGTGCCTGGACCTCGTCGCCGGCGAATCCAGCAGCCCGCTCGCGTCCTACCTCGCCCTGGTCGACACCGCCAACGGCATCGCCGCACGACAACCGCCGACGGAGTGGATGTTCCCGAACATCGATCTGACCGTCCACCTGCACCGCCAACCCGAGGGCGGCTGGACGGGTCTGGACACCACCGTCACCTTCGGCCCGACCGGACAGGGTCTCACCAGCACTGTTCTGCACGACATCAGGGGGCCGGTCGGGCATGCCCAGCAGATCCTCACGGTCCGTCCGCTGCCCGGCACCTGACCGACCGCGTCCGGCGGTGCCCCGACGAGGCCCCGGCCCGCCGCCGCCTGCACGGCGCGTCGACGATCGACGGCGCCCGGCCGAGCCCGGCGCGCCGGGCTCGAGGAGCACTCCGCGCCGTCGCACGACAGTCGGGTCGAGGCCCGCGGGCGTCGGCGGCTCTCGGCCCGGCGCCCGGCCGTCCGGCCGCGTTCGAAGCTCCAGGCGTCGACCCCGACCAATGCGCCCGACGGTCCGCACTTCGGCGGGCGGCTCGCGCCGGCCGCCCATGCCCGTGCCCGCCCAGGCCGTCCGGCTTTCGGCCCGGCAGTGGACGGCCGGCCCTGCCGAGCGGCTCCCGCCCTCGGATCATACGCACCCCCACCGCCCGGCAAGCCCGAGAAATCGGGGCACTTACCGAGCCCGCATGCCCGGTAACAGCGCGAGTAACGGCATGCCGTGCTGCGTCACGAAGTGGTGGGTAAAATGGTCCGTGGACCGCGCGGTAAGTGGACCCGGGTATGGACCGGTGAAGCTTTCGAGGGCGGGAGATGACCGCGGGGTCGTCTCCGGCGAGCCGGCTCAAGCCCTCGGCCCGGACAGCGTCGCCAACGGGACAGGCGACCTCCGAATGCACCGCCGGACGGCAGACGAAAAACAACTGAGTCCCGGAGCACCGATTCTGTGGGCAGGTGAGCCGCCAGGAAACAGAGTCTCCCCAACCGCTTTCAGTGCCGACAACCAACTCCAGATCGCAGTCGGCCGACATTCGCATCGGTTCGTCGTGGCGCCCGTCGAGAGGGACGGTCGCAGTCCGCACGGGGTCGCCGATTTTCACACGGCGATCCATCCCCACCGACAGGGCGTGCGTGACCGGCTCACCGGACAGCACCGGTGAGCGCACAGGTCGACGGACCCGCCTTCGTCAGATACGCCGAACCGCTTGCCTGGTGTTCCAGCCACGAAAAGTGACTCCTTGTCGAGTCGGCTGAACATCGACCAGGTCGCGTCCATCGATGCGAGTCGGGCGAGTCCCGCTTTCGGGAACGATCGGGCATCGTGCCGGGGACTAGGCGCTCAGCCTCGGAGCTGACCGCGTGGAGCGTTGCTCCGCTTGAGTGAACCGCGCCCTTCCAGTGAAGTAAAGAGCCGAAAAATTCCAGGTTGTTGAGCGGCGTCGTCATGTCATCCCAAGCGAGTCCGAGTGGCAATCTGACAGTGGCCGACTAACACTGAAGCCCGTGGTTTCGGGATCGGACGAGAGCGCGGCCTTACAGCTTAAGCAATTCCCGGATCGTTCAGGTCATTTCCGAACGGAAGGGCGCCCGACCGGCCACTGGCCATTGGTTGTCGAAAATACTTCGAGGAGCTCGAATGGTGGAGAAGTCTGCCGAGGTCTTGACAACCGGGTCCGGTGATTCCGTGATCGCCAGGTCCGGGAGCGGCGGCCCGGCGACGACGGACACCGAGACAAAACTCGCCGAAGTACTGGCTGATGTCGCGTGTGTCGAAGAGGTGTCGGCCGACAGCAACTTCTTCGACGACCTCGGTGCCAACTCCTTGGTGATGGCGCAGTTCTGCGCGCGGGTCAGGAAGCGCCCGGATCTGCCGTCCGCCACCATCAAGGACATCTATCGGCATCCCACGATCCGAAGCCTGGCGGCTGCCCTCACCCAGAACCAGACCACGAGCACGCCCACCCACGTCAACGGCACGCGGCCTGCATCGCCGCCGGAACACGTCACCGCACCGCAGGTGACCCGGGCGAGCAGGCTGGACTACGTGATGTGCGGGACACTCCAGTTGCTGGTGTTCCTGGCATATTCGTTCGTCACCGGAGTCGTCGCGACGACGGGCTACGAGTGGGTCTCCACCGGGTCGGACCTCCTCGACGTCTATCTGCGGTCCATGGCGTTCGGCAGCCTCGGCTTCGTCATCATGTGCGCGTTCCCGATCGTGGCCAAGTGGACCCTCGTCGGCCGCTGGACGCCCCGTGAGTTCCCGGTCTGGAGCCCGGCCTACCTCCGCTTCTGGATCGTCAAGGTGCTGCTCCACGCCAACCCGATGATCTTGTTCGTCGGCAATCCGCTCTACGTGCTGTATCTGCGCGCACTCGGCGCACGGATCGGCAAAGGAGTAACGATCCTCTCCCGTCAGGTGCCGGTCTGCACCGACCTGCTCACCATCGGCGCGGGAACGATCGTCCGCAAGGACTCCCACTTCCTCTGCTACCGGGCACACGCCGGACGCATCCAGACCGGCACGGTCACCATCGGCCGCGACGCGTTCATCGGCGAGAAGACCGTGCTGGACATCGACACGTCGATGGGCGACGGCACCCAGCTCGGCCACACCTCCGCCCTCTACCGTGGTCAGACGATCCCGCAGGGCGAGAGTCACCACGGCTCTCCGGCACAACGCACGGACGTCGACCATGTGCGGGTCGCGCCGGCCCGATGCGGGACCCTCCGCCGGGCATGCTTCGGCCTGAGCACGCTGCTGCAGTTGTTCCTCGTCTACATCCCGCTGGCCGTCGGCGGTGTGTACATGCTGTTCATCGAGGTCCCGGCTCTGGGTGACCGGCTCGATCCGGACACGTCCCACGTCTCGGTGTCGCACTTCCTGATCGACGCGCTGGCGCTGTCCGCCGTGCTGTTCTTCGGCTTCGTCGTCGTGGGTCTCGCCGCTCTCTACACCGTTCCGCGCCTGCTGAATCTGGCCATCAAGCCGGACAAGCCCTATCCGCTCTACGGCTTCCAGTACGCGGCGCACCGGATGATCTCCCAGATGACGAACATCCGGTTCTACGCCTGGCTCTTCGGTGACAGTTCGTTCATCGTCCACTATCTGCGCGGCCTCGGATACAACCTGTCGCGCGTCGAGCAGACCGGGTCGAACTTCGGGACGGAAGTGAAGCACGAGTCCCCGTACCTGGTCTCCGTGGGCCGGGGGACGATGGTGGCCGACGGGCTGTCCATCGTCAACGCCGAATACTCGAGCACGTCCTTCCAGGTGTCCAGGGCGTCGATCGGACCGCACAACTTCCTCGGCAACAACATCGTGTATCCGGCGGGCGGCAGGACGGGCGAGAACTGTCTGCTGGCCACGAAGGTGATGATCCCCCTCGACGGTCCCGTCCGCGAAGGGGTCGGGCTGCTCGGTTCGCCGTGCTTCGAGATCCCGCGCTCCGTGGAGCGCGACACCCGCTTCGACCATCTGAGGAGCGGAAACGAGCTGCGCCGGCACCTCGGCATGAAGAACCGTTACAACCTGTGCACCATCGCCCTCCACCTGATCCTGCGCTGGCTGCACACCTTCGTGCTCACGGCCCTGGGACTCGTCTCCGTCGTCCTTTACGGAGCCGTGGGGCAGGTGGTGATCGCCTGCTATCTGGCACTCACCCTCGGCTTCTCCACCCTCTACTACGTTCTGGTGGAGCGCTGGTTGCTGTTGTTCCGCAGGCTGCGCCCTCAGCTGTGCTCGATCTACGACCCCTACTTCTGGTGGCACGAGCGGCTGTGGAAGGTGCCGTCCGAATTCCTCAACCTGTTCAACGGCACCCCCTTCAAGAACGTCATCTGGCGCCTGCTCGGAGTCCGCATCGGCAGCAGGGTCTTCGACGACGGCTGCTATCTGACGGAGCGGTCGCTCGCCGCCATCGGAGACGGCTGCACGCTCAACGCCGGCAGCAAGATCCAGTGCCACTCGCAGGAGGACGGCACCTTCAAGTCCGACTACAGCACGCTCGGTGATCACTGCACTCTCGGCGTCGGTGCTCATGTGCACTACGGCGTCACGTTGGGTGACGGAGCCGTGCTGACAACCGACTCCTTCCTCATGAAGGGCGAGGAGGTACCCGCGAACGCACTGTGGGGCGGTAACCCCGCGGTCGAGATGACCGGGGCCCACGAGGAGCCCCTCGTGGGCGTCGAATCGGGGACCTCGACATCCACGCCGGCGGCAGCAGCAGTGACGGCCTCGACCGACGGCCAGACGTCGACGGCGAGCTGAGGAAGGTCATCCGATGGGAGCGCACGTGCAGACGGACCGGGAGTTCTGGAGCGGTGTCCTGACCGCAGGCGGTGCCACCGCCGTTCCGCGATGGGTGCGGGAGCCGGTGGCCGGTGTGGCCGAGTACGAGACGACCGTGCCGGACGACCTCTCGGACAAGGTGCGCGGGCTGGCGAAGGCACTGGGCGTGCCGGCCGGCGCGGTACTGCTGGCCGCCCATGCCAAGGTCCTCGCGGTGCTGTCGGGCGAGTCGGAGGTGGTGACCGGCTACGTCGCCGGAACGCAGCGCGGACCGCTGCCGTGCCGGCTGACGACGGCGCCCGGATCATGGCGCCTGCTGGTGTCGAGGGCTCATCGTGCGGAGTCCGAGCTGCTGGCGCACCGGGAGTTCCCGGTGGACGATCTGCGGCGCGAGCTGCGGGTGACCGGGCCGTCGTACGAGGTCGTCTTCGACCCCGCGGGGACCGAGGGCGGACTGGTCGACGACGCGGCACTGGGCGTGGGCTGGCGCGAGGAGAACGGGCGACTCGTGGTGCGGCTGCGGTATCGCACCCAGGTACTGGACACCGAGTCCGCGGCCCGGATCTGCGGCTACCACGTGAGCACACTGCGCCTGATGACGGCGGACGCGGACGCCGAGCACGCCCGGCAGAGCCTGCTGTCTCCCGAGGAGTTGCGGTACCAGCTCGAAGGACTCGCGGGACCGCGCCGGGAACTGCCGGACGCGCGTGCACACGAACTCTTCGAGCAGCGGGTGCGCAAGCATCCGGACGTCGTCGCAGCCGTGCACGGCGATCGCACCTGGACCTACACGGAGCTCAACTGCCGGGCCAACCGCCTTGCCCGGGCCCTGCTGGCCCGCGGACTTGACCGCGAAGACGTGGTGGGGGTGGTCACCGAGCGCAACCTCGACTGGCTGGCCTCCGTGCTGGCGGTGTTCAAGGCCGGCGGCGTCTACCTGCCGATCGAGCCCCACTTCCCCGCCGTACGGATCGCGGCGACGCTGTCACGGTCCGGGTGCCGGCTGGTGCTCACCGAGCCCGGCAGCACGGACACCCTGGACCAGGCCCTGACCACGGTGCCGGGTGTCGAGAAGCTGCTGATCGAAGACGCCTGCGCGCAGCAGCACGCCGACAGCGACGTCGAGGTCGAGGTCGGCGCCGATCAGCTCGCGTACATCTACTTCACCTCCGGTTCCACGGGCGAGCCGAAGGGAGCGATGTGCGAGCACGCAGGCATGCTCAACCATCTCTTCGCCAAGATCGACGATCTGCGTATCGACGAGGGTCAGTCGGTCGCCCAGACCGCACCGCAGTGTTTCGACATCTCACTGTGGCAACTGCTCGCCGGGCTGCTGGTCGGCGGTCGCACACTGCTGGTCGAGCAGGAGGCGATCCTGGACGTGGAGCGGTTCGTCGACACCCTCGTCCGCGGCCGGGTCGCCGTGGCACAGGTCGTGCCCTCCTATCTCGAGGTGGTGGCCGCGTACCTGGAGCAGCACCCCCGCGACCTGCCGGACCTGAGGTATGTGTCGGTGACGGGTGAGGCGCTGAAACCGGAACTGGTACAGCGCTGGTTCACGATCAAGCCCAGGATCAAGCTGGTCAATGCCTACGGCCTGACGGAGACCTCGGACGACACCAACCACGAGATCATGGACCGGATGCCGGAGGGCGACCGGGTGCTGCTGGGGCGCGCCGTCAACAACGTGCGCGTCCACGTCGTCGACGAACACCTGTCCCCGGTTCCGCTGGGCGCCCCCGGAGTGATCGCGTTCTCCGGTGTGTGCGTGGGCCGGGGATACGTCAACGATCCCGAGCGGACCCGCGCCGCCTATCTGGAGGATCCGTACCGGCCGGGCGAGCGGCTCTATCTGGGCGGCGACTGGGGGCGCTGGCACCCCGAAGGCAAGCTGGAGTTCCTCGGCCGCCGCGACAACCAGGTCAAGATCCGCGGCTTCCGTATCGAGATCGGCGAGATCGAGAACACCCTGTTGCGGGTTCCCGGGGTGCGTGACGGCGCGGTGGTCGTCGCCGAACGGGCCGACGGCAGCAAGCACCTCATCGCCTACTACACAGGCCGGGACCAGCAGGTGGAGGTGCTCCGCCAGGCCCTCGGCGCCGCGCTGCCCGTCTATATGGTCCCCTCCGCCTTCCACTGGCAGGACACCCTGCCGCTCACCGCCAACGGCAAGATCGACCGCAAGGCCCTGACCGCGCTGGCCGAACAGGACGCTCCGGCCCCCGACGGCGACACCGCCGGTGACGCGGACCGCCTTCCGCGCACACCCGGCGAGCGCCGGCTCGCGGCCGCCTGGGCGGAGCTGCTGAGTGTCCCCGAACACCACATCGGCCGGCAGGACCACTTCTTCGACTCCGGCGGCACCTCATTGACCGCGGTGAAGCTCACCATCGCCCTGAACCGTGCCGTGTCCCTCAAGGACATCACCCGCCACCCGGTGCTGGCCGAGCTCGCCGCACTCCTCGACGGCGCACCCCAGCAGCGCACGGGGCTGCTTCAGCCGCTGTCGCAGTCCGACGGTGTCCCGGACTGCGCTCTGGTGTGCTTCCCCTACGCGGGCGGCAACGCGGTCAACTACCGGCCGATGGCCGGCGCGCTCGCCGCCGGCGGACCCGCGGTGTACGCCGTCGACCTGCCCGGTCACGATCCGGCCGACCGGGACGAGCAGTTCGCGCCGTTGGCACAGGTGGCGGAGCAGGTCGTCGCCGAGATCACCGGGCGCGGGCTGACCAGGGTCATGCTGTGGGGCCACTCCTCGGGAGCCGCGACGGCCGTGGAGACGGCGAGGCGGCTGGAGCGGCGAGGAGTCACGGTCCAGCGGGTGTTCCTCGCGGCTCAGCTCCCGGGCACCGCCGGTGACCGGCGCGCGGCCGTCGACAAGCTGACCGGACTGACCAACGCCGAGATCGCCGCGAAACTCACCGCGGACAGCGGCTACACCGAACTCGGTGAACTGAGCGCGTCGCACGCCGAGCATGTCGGTGCCGCCTACCGCCACGACTGTGCCGCCGCACACCACTACTTCGCCGACGCCCTCGAGGCACCGCCGACGTGGAAGCTGTCCGCGCCGATCACCGTGGTCATCGCCGCGGACGACCCCAACACGACCGGCTTCCGAGACCGATACCGCGACTGGCAGCTGCTTGCCGAGCACGTGGATCTGCACGAGCTCGCCGACGGCGGCCACTACTTCCTGCGCACCCGTCCGGTCCAGGCGGCACGGGCCGTCCTGGGTGCGGCCGAACTGCTCGCCTCCCCCTGATCCTTCCCCCAGCCATCACAGAGACGATCGAAAGGAAAAGCAAATGTCCTCCTCCTCTTCCCTGGCCTCGCTGCTCGAGGTGGAGCTGGATCCGGACAGACCTCCGATCCTGCGTGTTCAGGCGCCCGGAGACCCGACCGCCTGGGCGGCCGAGCACCGCGACGCCCTGCGCGCATGCGTCAACGAGCACGGTGTCGTGCTTGTGCGCGGCCTGGGACTGCGGGAGATGGAGCAGGTCAGTGCCGTCTTCACGGCGACGGCCGGTGAGCTGATGACGGAGAAGGAAGCTTTCGCCCCGCGCGAGAGGTACAGCCAGGGGGTCTACTCCTCCGCCACCTGGCCGGCCAACCAGCCGATGTGTATGCACCATGAACTGAGTTACACCCTGGAGATTCCGGGCCTGATGCTGTTCGCCTGCCTGTCCGCGCCCGGCGAGGGCGGGGCGACCGCGGTGGCCGACGCCGAACGCGTCCTCCAAGCCCTGCCCGGCGCGCTGACCGATCGGTTCGAGCGTGAGGGCTGGCTGCTCACCCGCTCCTACAACGACGAGATCGGGGCCTCCCTGGAGGAGTCGTTCGGCACCGAGAACCCCGCGGCCATCGAGCAGTACTGCCGCGACCACGCCATCGAGTTCGACTGGCAGCCCGACGGATCACTGCGCACCCGCCAGCGCCGCAGCGCCGTGGTGCGGCACCCGGTCACCGGCCGGCGCTGCTGGTTCAACCAGATCGCCTTCCTCAACGAGTGGACGCTCGCCCCTGAGGTGCGCGAGTACCTGGTGGACATCTACGGCGAGGACGGGCTGCCCTTCAACACCCGCTTCGGAGACGGCAGCCCCATCGGCGAGGACGTCGTCCAACTGCTCAACGCCACCTACGAGGACCACACCCGCCGCGAACCCTGGCAGGCCGGAGATCTGATGCTCGTCGACAACGTACGTACCGCGCACAGCAGAGAAGCCTTCAGCGGAGAACGCCAGGTGCTGGTCGCCATGGCAGAGCCCCAGCGTCTGGCGGACGGCTTCCCGACCCCGGAGGCAAGCCAGCGATGACCCCCACAACCTCCTCCGCCACCCGGCCCACCGCTCGCGACCGGGCCACGGCACCGACGTTCGCCGTGATCCCCGGCGACCAGGTGCAGCAGGCGCTCCGCGGGCGCGAGAAGCAGATCGTGGAACTGGTCGAGGCCACCTACCGGCTGCACGGTGCAGGGGACTCGGTCAACCCGCCGTCGTACTTCCTGCGCTTCGCGGACCGTCCCACGGCCAGAATCATCGCCCTGCCCGCCTCCATCGGCGGGTCGGTGAACGTGGACGGCCTGAAGTGGATCTCCAGTTTCCCGACCAACGTGGAAGCCGGACTCCCCCGGGCCTCCGCGGTCCTCATCCTCAACGACCACGACACCGGCTACCCGTTCGCCTGCCTGGAGAGCTCGATCATCAGCGCCACCAGGACCGCGGCATCCGCCGCCCTGGCCGCCGACTGGCTCAGCCGTGGCAGGACCCGCCCCGCACGTGTCGGTTTCTTCGGCACGGGGCTCATCGCCCGCTACATCCACACCTTCCTGGCCGGCACCGGCTGGAGCTTCGACAGCGTCGGCGTGTACGACGTGTCGGCCGACAGCGCCGACGGCTTCTGCGGCTATCTGCAGGAGGCCGGCGCCGCGGGACAGACGGCACAGGTGACGGTGCACGACAACGCCGAGGACCTGATCCGTTCCAGCGATCTGGTCGTCTTCGCCACCATCGCCGGAAAACCCCATGTCACCGACCCTGCCTGGTTCGCACACAACCCTCTGGTCCTGCACGTCTCACTGCGCGACCTCGCTCCCGAGATCCTGCTCGACTCCGCCAACTTCGTCGACGACGTCGAGCACTGCCTCAAGGCCGACACCTCCCCGCACCTGGCGGAGCAGCTCACAGGCAGCCGGGACTTCCTGGACGGGACCCTCGACGACGTCATGACCGGACGAGTGACCCCGCCGACAGACCGGCCTGTGATCTTCTCCCCTTTCGGACTGGGCGTCCTCGACCTCGCAGTCGGCAACTACGTCTACGACGAAGTCGCCCTGGCCGGACACCTCCACCTCATCGACCACTTCTTCCACGAGCTGCGCCGATACGGCTGAACGTCGGCTCTGGCACCAGGAGGCCACCGTGCCCGTCATCTCCACTCCCTACGCCTTCAACGAAAGCCAGCTGTATGTCGACCTCAAGTCGATCTTCGGGCGTTCTCTCTATCTGAAGTGCGAGGGCTTCAACTTCGCCGGCTCGATCAAGCTGAAGGCCGCGATCGAGATGGTGGAGAGCGCCGAACGGGACGGGCTCCTGAAGCCGGACTCGGTGCTGGTGGAGTCCTCGTCCGGAAACCTGGGCGTGGCCCTGAGCACGATCGCCGCGAGCAAGGGCTACCGGTTCCTGTGCGTGACGGACTCGCGCTGCAACCTCTCGACCAGACTCCTGATGGAGGCCCTGGGCAGCGAGGTGCACATCATCGCGGATCTGGACGCCAACGGCGGCTTCCTCGGCGCGCGCATCGAGTACGTCCGGGCACTGTGCGCCTCCGACGACCGGTACGTGTGGCTCAGCCAGTACACGAACCCGGGCAACTGGCGGGCGCACTACCGCAAGACGGCGCCGGAGATCGCCCATGAGTTCCCCGGGCTGGAAGTGCTGTTCATCGGCGCCGGCACCACCGGGACGCTGATGGGCTGCGCTCGCTACTTCCGTGACTGGCACCACCCGGTGCGGATCGTCGCGGTGGACAGCGTCGGCTCGGTGAGCTTCGGCGGCGAGCCGGGCCGCCGGATGATCCCCGGCCTGGGCATGAGCATGCGCCCCCCGCTGCTCGACGAGTCCTATGTGGACGAGGTCGTCAAGGTCGAGGAGGCGGACACCATCCGTGCCTGCCACCGCCTCGCCAGGCACGGGTTCCTGTTCGGCGGTTCCACCGGAACCGTGGTCAGCGGCGCGATGCAGTGGCTGGCCCAGAACGAGCCGCGCGACCTCACCGCGGTCGCCATCGCGCCGGACCTCGGCGAGCGGTACCTCGACACGATCTACCAGATCAACTGGCTTCAGGACCTGTACGGCGACGACATACTCGACTTCGACGAGGTGAGCGCCGGCAGCCGGAGAGTCGAGCCCAGACGCCGGACGTCGGGTCGGCGGCCGAAGCCCTAGAGCACCTCGTCACGGGACGCCGGCCCCCACCCGCCCGTAGCCGCCGGAGGGGCGCCGGCCGGTCCACGGAGGTCCGTCAGTCCGGGATGCCCGCGAGGGCACGGAGGTCCGTGCCCGGTAGATGGATCCACCCTTCCTGCCGGGCGGCCTCGCGCTCCTCGGCCGAGCCCGGCCACACCGTGTCCCCGATCTGGACCGCACGGGCGACCAACGCGCAGACCACGGCGTCGAGACGGTCGTGGCTGTCGACGCACCTCTCACGCACCGCCTCGGACAGGGACATCTCCAAACCCGCCTCGATCGCGCCGACGACGTGCTCGCGCAGGGCACGCGCCTCCGGTGTGGCGCTCTTGTAGCTACGGGTGAGGTGGATCCCCCATCGCCGCAGCGCGGCCGCCGGGTAGACCTCGGCGACCGGCCCCGAGCCGTCTCGGGGCACGGCGACACCTGCCGCGGCCAGTTCGTCCAGGAGATACGCGGCCCGCAGGGCAACGACCCCCAGAAGGTCGGTGGACACCGACAGCGGAGGCCGCATCGAGGTCGCCTTCCAGGTGAGGTCGTCGGTGAGCCGGAAGCGCAGTGCGTCCAACCCCGGTCGCCCGTCCGCCCGTTGAGGGAACCTCATGGGAGGCGGCAGTCGTTCGCACCGATGGTGTGCGAGGACCGTCGCCACGAAGTCGGACGGCCAGCCCAGCGGGCAGTCCAGCCCGGTCTTGTCGGACCGCCGGACGAGCGCCGACAACTCCCCTTCTCCGTCCGGTACCTCGAACTCGGCGGTGACGGCACGTCCCGGGCCCCAGACCATCCGGCACACCGCGGTACGCCGGGCGCTCGCGGCGAGGTCGATGCCCAATGTCACCGTCTGTCGTCGCTCCATGCCCAGATCATCGCGCATCGCAGTGCCGGGAGGGACAAGACGACCACCACAGCGAGGCGCGCGGGCCGTGCCCGTCGATGGACGGCGCCGAAGGAACGAACACGAGCCGGTCGCCCGGCCGGACACGGGCGGTGCCCCCTCGGTGGCCTGGCCACCCTGCCGGGTGTGCCCCCGGATTGCCGGGGCACACGGATCCGGGAGGTCGAGATGGACTTGAGGGCCATGGCCCGTACCGGACGGCTCGAGGGGCGGCGCGCGGCGAGGGGTTCGGTCACACGGGGCGCAGCACGGGCGGGGCTCTCCGCTCGCGGAGTCATCTATCTGCTGATAGGAGTGCTGGCTCTGCGGATCGGGTTCGGGGACGGCGGTCACCAGGCCGACCGCCAGGGTGCCCTGGCCGAGATCTCGCGCGAGCCGTTCGGTTCCGTGCTGCTGTGGGCTCTGGGCATCGGACTCGTCGGCATGGCGGTGTGGCGGCTGTCCGAGGCCGCGTTCGGATCGGTCGGTCCGGACGGCCGAAAGGCGACGAAACGACTGACGGCACTCGCCCGTTGCGTGTTCTACGCGTTTGTGGCCGCCTCCGTGATGTCCTTCGCGGCGGGCTCCGGTGACGGGGGCGGATCGAGTGACGAGCAGTCCCGGGACGTCACCGCACGTGTTCTGGGAATGCCCGCCGGCCAGTGGATCGTGGGCGTCGCGGCTGCCGGGATCGTCGTGGCCGGTGTCTGGATCGGTGTTCGGGCCGTACGGCGCGACTACCACGACCATCTCCGGCTCGGCGCGATGAGCCCGAAGGTCCGGCGTCTGGTGGACGTGACCGGTGTGGGAGGGGGCGCCGCGCGCGGAGTGGTGTTCGCCGCTGCAGGAGCCTTCGCTCTGCGGGCGGCCGTCGAATACCGGCCCGACCGGGCCAAGGGGCTGGACGACACACTGCGTTGGTTCGCCGGGACCCCGTTCGGACCGTGGCTGCTCGTCCTGGTCGCGGGCGGCGTCGTGCTCTTCGGCCTGTTCTCCTTCGCCCTGGCACGCTGGCGCAGGGTCTGAGAGCACCGAGGTCCGGGGCGAGAAAACCGTGCGGGCCGCCGCTCCCCTGTACCGGCGGCCCGCACGGAACCTGCCGGGCCGGAGACACCGCCCGTCGTTCGTGGTCTGCTCGCACGCCTACGCACCGCGGACGGTGAACCCCGCAGGTCGGTGGAGCGACGTACGTCCGTCGACGTCACTGTTGCCCGGTTGAAGTCTGCGCCGACGTCGTGCTCGGCTGGTATGGGTAGAACTGCGTACACGGACGGGCGGAGAGGGACACGTGAGAACCGGTCAGGAGCGTGCCTACGAACGTATGTTGTCGGTGGCCGTGGCGGCACTCCAGGAACGGGAACCTGAGCGTCTGTGGCCCCTGATGGCATCCGTCCTGCCGGGTGTGTGCGGCGGCGAGGCGCTGATCTACAAACTGGACGAGTGGAACGAGAGCAGCGGCACGCTGGGCCTGTCCCCTGGCGTCGCCCCGGCGTTCGATCTGCTCGACGAGGATTCCCTGGGGCTGCTGCGGGCCGGCTACCCCTTCGCGCACCACTACACGCGGGGACACGGTCATGCACCGGTCACGGCACGGCAGGCGGCGGGTCCCGACTGGTCCACGAGTCCCACGGCACGTCTGATCCACGAGACGATCGACGCGGATCATGTACTCGCCGTTCCGCTGCCCGGCACGACGGCCCCGATCACGGGCTGTCTCATCTACCGTTCCGGCACGGACTTCGACGATGACGGCATCCGCTTCGGACAGCGCCTGCAGCCTCTCCTGGCCGCGGTCGAGCAGCACCGGCAACTCCTCGCACGCTGGGGGCACGTCGTCGCGGCGGGCGATGCCCCGGCCTCCCCGCGCGAACTGGCCGCCGACTGCGATCTGACGCCGCGCGAGACGACCGTCCTGCTTCTGCTCGGCGATGCCCTGACCGCCGCGGCCATGGGCCGACGGCTCGGCATATCGGATCGCACGGTCCACAAGCACATCGAGAAGATCTATCGCAAACTGGGCACCCGAGACCGGCTCGGTACGGTGCTCCGTGCCCAGCAGTTGGGCCTTCTCCCCCGGTCCACGCCTCCCGTCGCGAAAACCGGCAGGGCTTAACGGCCGCTCCCCGGCGCGCCGGGGGGATCCCGCCACCAGACGAAGACCTCGGTGCTCGGGACACGTTCGGAGAACACCCCCGATGGCGACGCCCGCTCCAGCAGCCGCCGCAGGTCCCCCTCGAAGTCGCCGCGACGCGCGCCGAACAGGTGCGGAGCGGAGAACGACATCGAGTGGGCCCAGGCGACGACATCGTCGTGCGTACGTTCCAGCGGCTGTCCCCCGGGCACGACATGGCGCCGGGGACCGGCGAAACCCGCCCGGGTGAGCACCGCCGCCTCGTTCCCCGGCGTCCCCTTGGGCAGCCGCCCCCGGCCGGCACGCCGTACCGGACCGAGGTAGTGCTTGATCAGCTCCTCGATCGCGGTGTAGGGCACCGCGGGATGCGGAAGACCGTCGACGTCACGGGACTCCGTCTTCTCGTCCGAGACATGCACCAGCGCACCACCGGGCCGAAGGAGGCCCCGGACGGTGCCCGCCACCAGTCCGCGGTCCATCCAGTGGAACGACTGGCCGAAGGTCGCGACGGTGAAGGTGCCCAGGTCCGAGGACATTTCCTCGGCCCGGCACCGGACCCATCGTGTCTTCCCGGTCAAGCCCGACTCGGCCGCCCCGCGACGGGCTTCCTCGATCATCCCGCGGTCCGGGTCCACTCCGACGACCTCGGCGAACAGATGCGCGAGGGTCAGCGCGATCGTGCCCGGCCCGCACCCCACATCGACCAGGCGCCCCTGCCCGTCCGGTTCCAGGACGTCGTCCAGCATGTCCGCGAGGCCGGGCGCGTACGGAAGTCGGCCGCGCCGGTAGTAGGCCGCCGTGCCGGCGAACAGCGTCTCGTCCCACTCCCAGTCCGTGACCACGTCCCCCGCCTCTCGCGCTCTCTCGCCCCGGCTCACTGCGCACGTGCCACGAGGAGGGCCACGTCGTCGTGGTCGTCGGGATGCCGCAAACCGTACAGCAGGAGGTCGCAGGTCTCCTCGAGAGGACGGCCGGTTTCCCCGAGAAGACCCAGGAGGAGGTCGAGACGGTCGTCGATGGGGTGGTGGCGGGTCTCGACGAGCCCGTCCGTGTACAGGACGAGCAGATCGCCGGGGTCCAGGTCGACGGTCGTGGTCTCGAAGGCGACGCCCCCGACGCCGAGTGGGGCTCCGGTGGGCAGGTCGAGCAGCACGGGAGCGCGGCCGGGGCGGGCCAGCGCGGGCGGCATGTGTCCCGCGTTGGCGATACGGCACCGCCTCTCGTGCGGGTCGTAGACGGCGTAGATGCACGTGACGATGTAGTGCTCGAGACCGCACGTGATCCTGTCGAGGTGCTGGAGCACGGCGTCGGGTACGAGGTCGAGATCCGCGTAGGCGCAGGTGGCGGTGCGCAGGCGCCCCATGGTGGCCGCGGCGTCGATGCCGTTGCCCATGACGTCGCCGACGACGAGCGCGGTCTTGTCCCCGTTCAGGCTGATGACGTCGTACCAGTCTCCGCCGACTTCGCTGGTGGCCTGGGCCGGCTGGTACCGGGTGGCGAGCTGCAGTCCCGTCCGGTGCGGCGGGTGGTCGGGCAGCAGGCTGCGCTGGAGCGTGAGCGCGGTGTTGCGCACGCTCTGGTACCAGCGGGCGTTGTCGATGGCCACGGCGGCGCGGCCGGCGAGCTCGCCCGCCAGGACGACGTCGTCCTGGTCGAACGGCGTCGGGTTGTCGGTGCGTTTGAGATCCAGGGCTCCGAGCACCTCGCCGTGGGCGATCAGGGGTACGGCGAGATAGGAGTGGACACCGGCGCGGGCCAGCAGTGAGGTGGCCTCCGGGTCGCGGCCGATGCGCTTGAGGTCGTCGGGGGCCACATGGCGCACCAGCACCGGTCTGCCGGTGTGGACGCACAGCGTGACCAGGCGATCGCCATCGTAGGTGGCGAGGTCGCCCGGAGGGTCGGCGGCCCGCAGTGCCACGCTGGGCTGGGCCGCCTTGAGTGCCAGGGCCCGGAACAGCTCAGGACCGTTGTCGGGTGCGCTGGTCCGGCGGCAGGCGAGCACGGAGTCGAGAACGTCCACGGCCACCACGTCGGCGAGTTCCGGCGTCGCGATGTCGGCCAGCTCCCGGGCTGTGTGCTCCACCTCGAGGGTGGTTCCGACCCGCACGGAGGCTTCGGCGATGAGCGCCAGGCGGCGGCGCGCCCGGTCGGCCTCGGTGGCCGCACGGTGCCGTTCGGTGACGTCCACGACCGAGGTGGCGGCACCGAGGACCCGCCCGCCGGGGTCCTCCAGACGATAGAAGGACAGGGACCACGCATGGTCCTGGTCGGGGTCGGCGGACGTGCGGCCCACGGCGTACTGGTCGAGCACGGGGCTGCCGGTGGCCAGCACCTGGCGCAGGGCCGACTCGATCGTGTCGATGTCGGGGAGGGTCAGCATCTCCCTCAGATGACGGCCGATGTGTTCATGGGCGGGGATGCCGTCGATGCGCTCCAGGGCGGGGTTGACCAGGAGGAAGCACAGGTCGGGGTCCATGAGCGCCAGGCCGATCGGTGACTGGTTGATCAGCCGCTCGCACAGGGCGAGGTCGGTCTCGACGCGCTGAACGGTGGTGTGGTCGGCCGCGATCCCCAGGGCGTAGACCTCGCCATCGCCGTCGAGCAACCGCATGTTGCGGAACTCCATCAGGCGCGTGTGGCCGTCCTTGTGCCGGATGGGGTAGGCGCCGGCCCAGCTGCGGCCGGTCTCCAGCACCTCGATGAAGAGACTGAGGACCGACTGCAGATGCTCCGGCTGGATCAGCAGGCGCGCCGCGTAGGTGCCGAGCGCCTCTTCCGCTGTGTAGCCGAAGAGTTCCTCGGCCTGCGGACTCCAGAAGACGATGCGCCCACTGGAGTCCAGCACCACCGCGCCGACACTGAGCATGTCGAGCAGCCCGCTCTGGCGGGGCGTGCCCGGGCCCGTCCGGTTTCCATCGCCCTGGAAGGATTCGTCTGTCATCCCAGGTCTCCTCCACGTGCCGGGGCGCGGCCTGCTGCCCTTTTCCGCACAGCTTCATGCCGGGCCTGGCGGCGGGTACTTCCATGCTGCCTCCGGCCGAGTACCCTGCCCAGCCCGGGAAGTGCCGTTCGGGCACCGACGGTCGTGCCCGGTGACGCAGCGGATCCGGCGGCCGGTTCGGGAGAACGCCAGGGGCGTCCAGGCCGCACCGGAGACCCGACGGGAGCGCGTCTCGCGCCGGCGATGGCCCGGGGCAACCATTGTGCGGATACCCGCGGGCGTCCGGGTGTTGTTGCGGTCCTTCAGGGCTGCTCCAGGCCGGAAGCCGGTAGGAGTCAGTCGCGGGCGCAGCGCGTCGGGCGGTCGCCCGCTCTCTCCGTCCCCGCGCCATGAAGCCTAATGCGAGGTGTTGTGGGATGGGCGAGATGGTCCTGCCGGTGGCGATCGTGCCGGCCATGGTCTTCGGCGTCGCGGCGGCCGTCAAGTCGACCGACCTGGAGGGGCTGCGCCGCGCCTTGGTCGGCTTCGGTGTACCGCCCCGGACGGCGGTCCCGCTCGGTCGGTCCCTCGTGACGTGCGAGTTCGCCGTCGCCCTGGCGCTCGTCGTGCCCCCGTGGGCGCGCGTCGGCGGACTGGGGGCGCTGCTTCTGCTGACCCTGTTCAGTGGTGTGATCGCGCTGAACCTGATGCTCGGACGGACCCCCGTCTGCGACTGTTTCGGAGGGCTCAAGGCCACTCCGGTCGGCTGGTCGACCGTCGCCCGCAACGCGCTCATCGCCGTTCTTGCGGCGTTCGTCGCCGCCGACGGACATCCGCACTGGCTCTTCGCTGGGCTGGCGGTCGTGATGTCGGCGCTGTGGGCCGGGCTGTGGGCCAGGGAGGCCGGGGAGGTGCGTGCGGGCCTGTTCGCACCCCCGTTCTCGCTGCGGGACGAGTCGGGGCGGACCCGGAGCCTGGATGACCTGCTGGCGCCGGGCCGCCCGCTCCTCCTCGTCTTCAGCGATCTCCCCTCAGGTCCTCACGCCGCGCTGCTTCCCCAGGTGGCCCGGTGGCAGCGGACGCACGAGGACGATGTGACGATCGCCGTCTTGAGCGGCGGCCCGGAACCCGTGCCCCTCGCCACGGCCGGCGGTGACGGACCACGACGGATGCTGGTGGACCCCGACCGCCGGGTGCACACCGACTACGGGGTCACGGCCACCCCGGCCGCGGTCCTGATCGACGCCGAGGGGATCGTCGCGGCCGCGCCGGCGGTCGGCGCGGCGGAGATCCGCAACCTCGTAGCCAGGGCGCTCCGGCTGCAGGGCAGGCCGACGGCCGCCGGGAGGGTGTTGCTGTTCGCGTCGGCGGCACTGGTCCCCGCGTTCACCACGGTCTACAGGGCGGACTCCGACATCGCCCCGCCCGGACGGCCGCCGGTCCGGCACGGTTAGCCACTGCCGTTCGGATCAGCGGGTCCGCGTCGTGGGGCCGGCGTGCGGTGGCGGTCCGGCGCGGGGCCCTGGGCATCCGTCCCGGCTCCCTGACCAGCCGTATTTCCCGCGACCCGGGCGCGGTCCGCCCTTTACGAGCGCCCGATACGACCCGCCGGAACGGCGGGGGCGGACGTGCGCGAGGACATCGAGGATCAGGCAGCGGCCGCACTTCGGCCCACCCGGACACCTCCCCTGCGGAGTGCGCTCGGGACCGGCGCCGACGATTGGCTTGCGCTGGACGTCCGGGTGCGTGAGGAGTCGTGGAACGGCTCGGTCACCCAGGCCCCGCGCGTGTGTCAGGACATGCAGACGAACACCCCCCAGGGTGATCCTTGTGCCGTAGTATCACCGAGAAGATCCTGAAATGCCCTTGTCGGAGCAATGATCAGGTGACTGTCGACCCGTGGACGTCCGGTTGTCCTGATCGAGCCCTGCCAGGAGTTCTTGTGCACAGGCCGAGTGAACGGATCCGCCAGGACCGCGGTCCGGCGCCGGGCCACCCTGCCGTGGGCCCAGCGGGTCCGCCGAGAGCTCGGACGGCGTCGGCGCACCCTCGGCGGAGCCGGTCGTGAGGCGGCGCGAACGGAGGACTGCCGGAGGCCGTGGCACGGAGCAGTGGAGCGACACGGACCTGTCGGTGCCCGCGCCGCCGTTATGGATGCGCTGGCTGCCGGCCATCTATGTCGTCGCCGTCCTGGCACTCGAACCGATCACTCCCGTGCAGTGGCCGGTGAGCTTCCTCCTCATCGCCCTCCCCGTGGTCGCCGCCTTCGCGTACGGCCCCGCCACCGTCGCCGTCGTCACGGTTTTCGCAGTGCTGCTCGAGGGCGTACTGGCCGGGACTCCGTGCTGCGCCGGCCGCTCGGTCGGCTATCTGTGGGACCGCCACTATGTGGCCACCTACATCTCCACCGCGCTGGTCGGGCTCCTCGGCACGATCCTGGCCGCCCACCGGACGCACCGCGAGCGCACGCTCGCCACCGTGCGGTCCGTGGCGGAGACCGCGCAGCGCGTGCTGCTGCGCCCCGTGCCCCACCGCCTCGGACGGGTCTGCGTGGAGACCCTCTATCTGTCCGCCGCGGCCGAGGCACGTATCGGCGGCGACCTCTATGAGGCGGTGCCCACCGCACACGGAGTCCGTCTGCTCATCGGGGACGTTCGCGGCAAGGGCCTGATCGCGGTGGAGACGGCCGCGACCATGCTCGGCGCCTTCCGCGAGGCCGCCCACGACGCACCCGACCTGGTCGGGGTGGCGCACCGGGTCGAGACCAGCATGAGCCGCAGGGCCACGGAGCTGTCGGGCACCGAGACGGCCGAGCGCTTCGTCACCGCCGTGTTCGCCGAGATCGCCGAGGACGAGAAGATCGTCCGCATCGTCAACTGCGGCCACCCGCCGCCCCTGCTCATCGGCCCGGACGGGGTCACCGAGCTGGAACCCACCGATCCGTCACCGCCCATCAATCTCGGAGTGCTGATCGGGGACCACTACCACGCGGAGGTGCAGCCCTTCCGCCCCGGGGAACAGCTGTTGCTGTACACCGACGGAGTGACCGAGACACGCGACCGCGACGGGAACTTCTACCCTCTGATCGAGCGCATCCGCGCCTGGGGGAACCTTCCGCCCCGCGATCTCCTCGACCACCTCCACCAGGACCTTCTGGCCTTCAGCGGCGCAGAGCTCCGGGACGACACCGCCGCCCTGGCCGCCTACCGCCTCCCCGACCCGCTCCCGGACCAGGACGAGGACGAGGAGCAGGACGAGCGGATGCGGCGGCGAAGCGAACGCCGGTGATCCGGCCGGCGCCGGAACCGTTCGTGGCGCCCGCCCGGTAATCGACCCGGTGGATCAGGCGTCCGACGGGCCGCCCTGGGTACCCGGGCGCAGCACGTACTTCCGCACGACTTTCACGCATTCCGGTTCGGCCGAAGCCTCGAGGCGCGCCGCCGCGTCACCGCGACGCGAGGACGCATTCCTTCCTCCGCGCACCTCGGCCCTCCGGCCCGCACCGGGCTCCGAGGAAGGGGGCAGCGTCGTGCGTTTCCACAACCGCCGACAGGCCGGCCGGGAGCTGGCCGAACGGCTTCTTGAACAGATGGGCGCTGACGACCTCGCCCAGGCCGTCGTGCTCGCCCTCCCACGTGGCGGCGTCCCGATCGCGGTGGAGGTGGCCCGGGCCCTGAGGGTTCCCCTGGACGTACTGGTCGTGCGCACCATCGGCGTGCCCGGCGCACCGGAAGTCGGTATCGGGGCGATCGCCGACGACGATCCCCCGCTGTTCGACTCGGTCGGACTGGCGGCCATGCATCTGGACGAGCACAAGCTCGGCTCGGAGATCGCCGGGGAACGGGCCGCGCTGTACCGGAACGAAGGCTTCTACCGGGCGGGGCGACCCGCTCCCCATGTCGCCGGGCGCACCGTCGTGCTCGTGGACGACGGAAGCTCCGTCGGGATCACCGCCCGCGCCGCTCTGCGCCACCTGCGCCGTCAGGGACCGGCGTACCTCGTCCTTGCCGTGCCCGTCTGCAGCCGCGACACCGCCCGCGCCCTGCGTGGCGAAGTCGACGCCCTGGTCTGTCTCGACCAGCCGGCCCACCGCATGCCGATGGACGAGCATTACGCCGAATTCGAACAAATAACCGACCAAGAGATACAGGAGGCCCTGCGGCAGCTCCATCCGGCCTGACGCGACGCCACGCGCGTGCGCCGGTCCGCGGGGGGTATCCGACATAGTGGGATATAGATCAGCCGTGGGGAGGTAAGAACATGATGATCTCCGAGTTGGTGATGGTCCCGACCGAGGAAGCGGTGCTCACGGGTGATCTCGTCGTACCCGGCAACGTGCCCGCGGTGATCCTGTTCGCACACGGCAGTGGCAGTTCCCGGTTGAGCGTGCGCAACAGGGCGGCCGCGGCCGAACTGCACAAGGCAGGTCTCGGCACACTGCTGCTGGACCTGCTGAGCGAGCGGGAGGAACGCGAGGACGCCGCCACCGCCCGGCACCGTTTCGACATTCCCATGCTCAGCCGGCGTCTGGTCGCCGCTCTCGAATGGCTGGCACAGGAGCCCAACACCAGGAATCTTCCGGCCGGCCTGTTCGGAGCCAGCACCGGAGCCGCCGCGGCGCTCATGGCCGCGGCCGAGCAGCCCGAGCGCGTCTACGCGGTCGTGTCCCGGGGCGGGCGGCCCGACCTGGCGGGTGACGCCCTTGAACGCGTGACCGCACCGGTCCTTCTGGTCGTGGGCGGCGCCGACGAGGCGGTCCTCGGCCTCAACCGGGAGGCCGCCGAGCGGCTGTCGGCCCCGCACGAGATCCATGTCGTACCGGGCGCCACCCACCTCTTCCCGGAACCGGGCGCCCTGGAGGAAGTCGCCGAGGTCGCCGGCCAGTGGTTCCTGGACCACCTGGAGAAGGCGCGCGGCCACGGAGGCCGACCGGGCTGAGACCGCGGGTTCCGGAGGCGGGTCGGGCACCGGGGCTCGGCCCGTCGTTCCGGAAGGCCGATTCCCCCACCGATCGCGCCGGATCACCTCCGCACCCCGGACGGCCGACACCCTGCCAGCGCAGCCGGTCACGGCCTTCCCATCCGTTCGACAAGCCCGGGACCAGCGGCGGCACGGCACGGTTCATCACACCAAGGCCCCTCGTCGGAGGGGCCTTTCGCGGTCCGGCGCCCGTGCACCGGAACCCGACCCGCTCACCCGCGTCGGCCAACCGCTCCGCGTCATGGGCGAACTGATCCCCCCTCACGGCGGGACCGCGGTCGACGTCGGCGTCACCCCGCTCCGGCTCGGCTGTCCGCGCCTCCGCCTCCGGACCCACCGGCAGCGTCACGTCCGGCGCGCAAACCCCGCGCCCTGCACCGGAACCGCCGAAGAATAGCTCCGGCACGGCAGACCGGCGACCTCAGGCAACAACGGCCGACTCGATGAATAAATCACCCAAATAGGGGAATTCGTTGCCTAAGGGAAATATTCTCCTCATGGAGAGGAGCCGACTGCGATGTCGTACGCGCGGCAGCCCAGTGGAATGGGCACGCATCCCGAACTCGCGGAGATGCGGGAACGGCTCGAACGCACAGCCTCGAGCGGCTCGGCGATCGCCATCGAAGGACTCATCCTCATGGCCGGTGCCTATGCCGCGATCTCACCCTGGGTCGTGCACTTCTCGAATTCGGAGCGCAATCTCACCATCAACAACCTGATCATCGGCATAGCGATCGCCATGATCGGGCTGGGGCTCACGCTGGCACCCGAACGGATGTTCCGACTGGCGTGGGTGATCGTACCTCTCGGCGTGTGGCTTCTGATCTCCCCCTGGGTGGTCACTGCGGCACACGGCGCGGGGACCGGCATCATCTGGAACAACTGCGTAGTGGGTGCGGTCACGGCCCTGCTGGGTCTCGCCGCAATGGGTCTGACCGTCGGTATGAACCGTCGTCGTCATCACACCCCCAACACCACGTAGCGGCGAACAGCGTGCCGCACCCGGGTGACCCACGTGGGTCCACGGGTACGGCACGCATTCGCCGGTCACCGGGCAGGTGGTGAACGGCGCCACACCGGTGCCGGAGGCTCACCCCACGGCCACGCCCAGGAACTCCTCCAGCCGCGTCAGGACGTCGCCCCGGAAGAGCGAACGGGCTTGTGCCACGTGGCGCTCACGCACCGGACCTCCGGGCGCGAGCCGGCCGAGCGAGGCGAGCAGACCGGTCTCGTCGACGGCGAGGTCCGAGACACCGAGCGCGGCCATCCGGTGCACCCCTTCCGCGCCATGGCCGGGCAACGGCCGGTAGCCCACCACGGGAAGTCCCGCAGCGAGGGCTTGCACGGCCGTCTGGCCGGCCGCGTTGTCGACCAGTGCGTCGGACGCGTGCATCAAACCGGTCATGTCGGCGATCCAGCCCAGCGCCAGAACGCCCGGAACCGCCGCCAGGCCGGCCCGGAGCCGTTCGTTCCGGCCGCACAGGACAACCGGGAGAAAGCCGTGTCCGGCCAGCAGCCGGGCGGTCGCGGAAAGGCGCGTGCCGGTCCCCCAGGCGCCCGCGGAGAGCAGTACCGGCGGGCGTCCGGGCGCGTACCGGTCGAAGCGCTGGGTCCAGAGCGCCGTCGTGCGCCCCTGCATGAAGAATTCCGGCGCCACCATCGGTCCGATGGCCTCGGCGGGCGTGTGGATGTCCTGGCGCACCTCGGCGGCGGCCTCGTCCGTGAGGCAGAGGTACCGGTCGTTGCCGGGATGGAGCCACTGCCGGTGCACGGCGAAGTCGATCAGGAAGACCACGCTCGGCACCCGAAGCCGCCCTTGGGACCGGAGGTGGCCTGTCAGCTGGGCGCCGAGATGGAAGACGGGCACCACCACGTCCGCCCGGGTGCGTGCCGCCAGTTCCGCCAGCCGGGTTCCGGCGAGGCGGGCCAACGGGACGCCGCTGGGGCGGCACCCGGCCCCGCGGCGCAGCAACAGCCGGTACACGGCCCCGTACGCCCAGGGGAAGTGCCGTACGGACGACCGGTAGCCCACCCGTAGACCGGCGCCCAGGCCGTACGGCAGCAGGCCGAGGACATCCACGATGTGCGCCTCGTGACCACGGTCCCGCGCGCGACGGGCCAGTTCCCGGGCGACCGTGTCGTGCCCCGCCCCCATGCTCGCGCTGACGATCAGGACGCGCCGCGACTCGTGTCCCGACCGCGCGCCGGGGTGCACGGCTTCAGCCATGACCGGCGGCCGCTCGCGTCGCCTGTCGTCGCGACGCAGGGGAAAATGCACACATTGGTAGCCAATGTCCCCTGCCACGCTGTCGCAAACCATCCACCCGCTCCAGCGTTCCGGAGCATTCCAGGCGTGATCACCGCAGTACGTCCGCTTCCTCCCTCGAACCCGGGAGCAGCCACCTTCCGCCCGTCACTTCGGTGTTCGTCGTCGCAGCTGAGGTCAGCCGCCATGTCACATGCTCCGTCCCGTGTCCGATCCGGCCCCGCACTGCCCGCGGGAAATACGCCCCCCTGCAAGCCCCGAGGCGTTCCGGCGCTTCAGCAGGGCACCGCGCTCGTGACCGGCGCCTCCTCCGGCATCGGTGCCGCCGTCGTCCATCGGCTGGCCGCCGAGGGCGGCTGGCGTCTGGTGCTGAACGGGCGCGATCCGGCCCGGCTCACCCGTGTGGCCGCAGAGGCGTCGGCCACTGCTTTTCCCACCGATCACACCCAGCCGGGCGCACATCGGAAACTGGCCGAATTCGCCCTCGACCGCCTCGGCCGGGTCGATGTGCTGGTGGCCTGCGCCGGCATCGGCTGGGCGGGCGACTTCCGCACCATGCCGACCTCCGCGATCGACGAGCTGATCGACGTCGACCTGCTCGCCACGATGCATCTGATACGGCATCTGGTCCCCCATATGGTCGAGGCGGGCTCCGGGCGCGTGGTCATCATCGGTTCCTTCGCCGGAACCGTCGGGGTGCGCAGCGAGGCCGTCTACTCCGCGGCCAAGGCGGCACTCGGCACGTTCGCCGACGCCCTGCGGTACGAACTGAGGGGCACGGGTGTGGGGGTGAGCCATGTGGTGCCAGGTGTGGTGGACACCCCGTTCTTCGAACGCCGCGGTGTGCCCTACCTGCGGTCCCGGCCCAAGCCGGTACCGCCCGAGCGCGTGGCGGACGCCGTCTGGCGCGCCGTCTCCCGGGGCCGGGACGAGATCTTCGTACCCGGCTGGCTGAGCCTTCCCGCCCGGGTCCGCGGTGTGGCTCCCTCGGTCTACCGACGGCTGGCCGCACGGTTCGGATGAGTCCGGGTGAGCTATCTGACCGTGCTGCTCGCCCTGCTGGCGGCGCTCTCCAACGCCTCGGCCTCCGTCCTGCAGCGCAGGGCGGCGACGGAGGAGCCCGAGGGCGGCGCAGGGGTGCGCCAGGCGGTGCGGTGGCTGGCGCGGGTGCTGCGCCGACCGCACTGGCTCGCGGGTGCCGGCCTGCTCGCCCTCTCCACCGTTCTGCAGGCGTTCGCGCTGGCCGTGGGCAGCCTGTCCGTAGTCCAGCCCCTGCTGGCCACCGAACTGCTGTTCACACTGGCCGTCGGCAGTCTGGTCTTCCGGCGCCGCCCGAACGGTCGCACATGGCTGGCGTTCGCGGCCCTCGCGATCGGTCTGGCCGTCTTCCTGGGCGCCGCACAGCCCTCGGCCGGCCGGTCCACGGCCCCCGCGGAGCGCTGGCTGATGGCGGGAGGGGCGGTCCTGGGCCTCGCCGCACTGCTCGTCGTCGCGGCCCGGCCCGTCAAGGGCGCGCCCCGCGCGGCGCTGCTCGGGCTGTCGTCCGCCGTGTCCTTCGCCGCCACCGCGGCTCTCCTCAAGGAGGTCATGGGACGGCTCGCCCAGGATCCGGGCACCGTTCTGGCCCAGTGGCCGCCGTATGCCACCGTCGGCATCGGGACGGTGGCCTTCCTCCTGCTGCAGAGCGCGCTGCGCGCCGGCACCCTGACGGCGTCCCAGCCCGCTCTCACACTGGGGGACGCGCTGACGAGCGTGGCACTGGGATGGGCGCTGTTCGACGAGCAGATCGCCCTCGGGGTGAGCGTCCTTCCCGAGGTGATCGGCATCGCTCTCATCGGGGCCGGAAGCATCGGGCTGGCGAGCGCTCCGTCGGTCAGCGGCGCGTGGGACACCCCTGCCGGTGGCCACAACGGAACCGATCCCGGTACCCAGAAGCCGACCCCGCAGAGGTCGTGACGCGACGGTCCGAGGTGCACGGCGCCCGGGAGGAGGATTCGGCAGATGCCCGTTCAGCCAGTCCACGTCACCGCGGGGCGAGCGGCGATCGCACTGGTGCCGCTCGCCGCGATGACGGCCGCGCACATCGGCCCGGCCGTCACCTGGCTGCCCGGGCTGCGGCGCCGCCTCCTCCCCCGGCTCGCCGGCACGGGCCGTGCCGACCATGTCGCCCTCACCTTCGACGACGGCCCCGATCCGGCGTCCACTCCGCACTTCCTCGACGCACTGGACGGACTCGGCGTGCGGGCCACGTTCTTCGTACTGGGCGAGAGCGTCGTCCGTCACCCGCCGCTGACCCGCGAAATCGTCGAACGGGGGCACGAACTCGCCGTTCACGGTTGGGCCCACGATCGGCCCTGGCTGCCCTCACCCGTACGTGACGCCGCGGAACTGGCCCGTACGGTGCGGGCGGTGACCGACATCGCGGGCAGCCGCCCCCGTTGGTACCGGCCGCCGTACGGGATCCTCACCTCCGGCCGTTGGGCCGCCGCCCGCAGATGCGGACTGACGACGGTGCTGTGGTCCGCCTGGGGCAGGGACTGGACCGCCGACGCGACGGCCGCGTCCGTGCGCACGACGATCGAGTCCGAACTGCGTGGAGGGGGCACGCTTCTGCTGCACGACTCGGATCGCACCTCGGCGGCCGGGTGCTGGCACGCCGCGCTCGGAGCGCTCCCCGAAGTCGTCGCCGCCTGCAGGGGCGCGGGCCTGTCGGTGGGCCCGCTCGCCGAGCACGGCATGGGCGCCTGACGGCGCATCGGGACCCGCCGTCGGGGCCGAGGGCATCGAGAATAGAGGCCGGGTGCGACCCCGCTCATGGACGCCCGGGTCGGGCCGAGCAACGAGCCTCCCCCTTGTCCTTACGGGACTCCGCGGAGCACCTGCGCCGGACGGCGTCGGTACCGCTCCCGGCCGATGCCTGCGGCGGCTCGAACACCCACGGGCCCCCGGACGCCGAATCCGTATGGCGCCGGGCCCGGCCGATGCGCCATATTCACCCGGTGGGCCGCTGCCCATCACCCGGTCGGACCACGGCAGGACACGAGGGCCGGGAGAGGGGGACCGTGAGCAGGAGACGCTACGTCGCCAGGGGCGTGCCCGGTGGTTACCGGATCTGGGACAACAGGGGGCGTCAATGGTGGGGCGACCTCTACGAGCTGTGCCCCGACGATCTCCTCACCGAGCTCAACGGGCGGGCGGACCGGTCACGGATCACCGCATTGATGAAGCACTACAGGGCGCACAGGCGATAGCGGCGAGGATGCCCACCCCCAGACGCGTGCCCCTGTGGTGGTCGTACCGCCACGCCGGAGGGTCCGACGCGCTCACCGTCCGGGTGCCCCCACCCGCAGGCCGTCCATGACGAAGTCCAGCAGCCGGGCGACCCGCGGCTGCCAGTCCCCGCGGGGATCGATCTGCCAGAGCCCGGCGATGGCGAGCAGGAGGTCGTCCGAGCTCACTCCCGGGCGGATGGTGCCCGCCTCCTCGTTGGCACGAAGGAGGACTTCGGCCGCATCCGTCACCGGGGCGTAGCCGGGCTTCGCCGGCTGGTCGGGACCGCTGGTGGCCTGCCGGATCGCGTCCGCCAGACCGGCCTTGGCCATGGCGAACCGGGCGAAGCGGTCCATCCACTCGCGCAGGGCCCGGTCCGGTTCGCGGGTCTCCAGCAGCTCGGCGGCGCTGTCGACGAGCTGCTGCATCTCGAAGCGGTAGATCTCGAGCACGAGTGCCTCACGGCTGGGGAAGTTGCGGTAGAACGTGCCCTGGCCGACCCCCGCCTTCTTGGCGATCACACTCAGTGGGACGTCCGCGGAACGTGTCAGTTCGGCCAGCGCCACTTCGAGGATCCGCCGCCGGTTGCGTTCCGCATCCGAGCGCAGAGGGGACGTGCCCTTCTTCCGCTCCACTCGTCCTCCTCGCGGGGTCCTGGCCGGAACCCCACCTTGCTAACCGGACAGCTGTCCGGTACGTTTCCGCGTATCGGACAGCTGTCCGCTTACGACCACCATAGCGGCCGAGGCGGTTTCCCGGTGGCCCCCGCCGCCGTCGCCTGCGCGGATGCCTCGTGTGCTTGCCGTCAACCCGCTCAGTACAGCGCCATCCCTTTGTCTCCTACTCGTTTGCATACCGGTCCGTTCCCCTCGGGCGTTCTTCCGGATCCGCGAAAGAAGGCTGATCATGGCCCCATCGACGTCCAGCGCCATCACCCTGAACATCAACGGCGAGAAGTTCACGCTGACCGTCGACCACCGCACCACACTGCTCGACGCCCTGCGTGAACGCCTCGATCTGACCGGCACCAAGAAGGGCTGCGACCAGGGCCAGTGCGGTGCCTGCACCGTCCTGCTGGACGGGAGGCGGGCCGTGTCCTGTCTGCAACTCGCGGTGGCGGCGGAGGGACGGGAGATCACCACCATCGAAGGCGTGGCCGAGGGCGAGCGGCTGCACCCGGTGCAGCAGGCGTTCCTCGACCTCGACGGCTTCCAATGCGGCTACTGCACACCGGGACAGATCTGTTCGGCCGTCGCGGTGATCCAGGAGCACGCGGCGGGCTGGCCGAGCGCCGTCACGGACGACGTCCGGCCCGAGGCGGGACCACCACCGCTGACCGACGACGAGATCCGGGAACGGATGAGCGGCAATCTGTGCCGCTGCGGCGCCTATGTGTCGATCGTCCAGGCGGTCGCCCGGGCGGCGGCGTCCGAAGAGCAGCCCAAGGGGGCGGCGGCATGAGGGAGTTCGGTTACCGGAGGGTGTCCGACGTGGCCACGGCGGTCGCTGTGCTCGACGCCGAGCCCCACGCACGGTTCCTCGGCGGCGGCACCAACCTCGTCGATCTGATGAAGACCGGGGTCGAGCGGCCCGCCCTGCTCATCGACGTCCGCGAACTCCCCCTCGACCGCATCGAGTCGACGGAGGACGGCGGACTGCGCATCGGTGCGACCGTCACCAACAGCGACCTGGCCGCCCATCCCGAAGTCCGCCGACGCTACCCGGCGTTGACGCAGGCGGTGCTGGCCGGCGCCTCGGGGCAGCTGCGCAACATGGCCACGGTCGGCGGCAACCTCCTCCAGCGCACCCGCTGCGGCTACTTCGCCGATGTGACCGAGCCCTGCAACAAGCGTGTCCCGGGCAGCGGTTGTCCCGCCGTCGAGGGTGAGCACCACAACCACGCGATCCTGGGCGCCTCCGGCCACTGTGTGGCCGTCCACCCCTCCGACATGGGCGTGGCACTGACGGCCTTCGACGCCGCCGTCAGCTACGAAAGCGCCGACGGGCCCGGCGAGTTGCCGCTGGCGCAGTTCTATCTGCCTGTGGGCGACACTCCGCACCTGGAGACGGCCCTGCCGCCCGGAGCACTGATCACCGGCGTCACCCTGCCGGCCGCCCCGGTCGCCGCCCGCTCGCGCTACCGCAAGGTACGCGAACGCGCCTCGTACGCCTTCGCCATCGGCTCGATCGCCGCCGCACTCGACGTCCGGGACGGAGTCGTACGGGACGCGCGCCTGGCCTTCGGGGCGGTCGCGTCCCGGCCGTGGCGGGCCCGGGCGGCCGAAGAGGTGCTGGTCGGGGCCCCCGCCGACGCCACGACCTTCGCCGCGGCCGCGGACGCCGAACTGGCGGCGGCGAAGCCGCTGCCCCGCAACGGATACAAGGTGACCCTGATGCACAACCTCGTGGTGTCCGAGCTGACCGCACTCGCCGAAGGGGTGGCCCGATGACCACCGCCACGACCAGGACCACGACGGCACAACGGGCCGTCGGCACCGCCCACACGCGCGTGGAGGGCCGCGACAAGGTCACCGGAGCGGCCCGCTACGCGGGTGACATTCCCTTCGCCGAACTCGCCCACGGCTGGCTGGTGCTCTCCTCGGTCGCCCGTGGCCGTGTCCGCTCCCTGGAGACCGCGCCCGTGCTCGGGATGCCGGGCGTTCTCGCGGTCCTGCACCACGAGAACGCGCCCCGCGTCGACAGCGACCACATCGGCCTGCTCGGTGTCCCCCCGGAGCCGACCTCCGTCGTCTTCCAGCACGACCGGGTGCCGCACATGGGCTGGCCCGTGGCGCTGGTCGTCGCCGAGACCTCCGAACAGGCCAGGGAGGCGGCCGAGGCGCTTGTCGTGCACTACGAGTCGGAGCCGCACGACGTGGCGTTCTCCGGCGGCCACCCGGACGTCTACGCCCTGGACGGCCATATGCCCGCGGTGACGGAGAAGGGTGATCTCGAGGCAGAACTCGCCGCGTCCGCCGTCGTCGTGGACGAGGAGTACACCACCCCTGAGGAACACCACAGCCCGATGGAGCCCCATGCGGCGGCCGCCCGGTGGGACGGCGGCCGGCTCGAGGTCGTCGACTCCAATCAGGGCAGCACATGGGTCGCGGACGGACTCGCCAAGCTGTTCTCGCTCGACCCGGAGTCGGTGCGGGTGCGGTCCGAGCATGTCGGTGGCGGCTTCGGCAGCAAGGGCGTCCGCGCCCACCAGGTGGCCGCCGTCATGGCCGCGACCGTGCTCCAGCGCCCGGTGCGCGTCGTACTGACCCGCCGCCAGATGTTCGCCCTCGCCGGCTACCGAAGCCCCACGGCACAGCGGATCAGGCTCGGTGCGGACGCCGACGGCCGGCTGCGCGCCCTGGACCACCGTTCGGTGAACCTCACCTCCACGGTCCACGAGTTCGTCGAGCCGAGCGCCGGCGTCGCCCGGGTGATGTACGACGCCGACGCCCACCACACGGCCAACCGGGTGGTCCGGCTCGATGTGCCGACCCCGACGTGGATGCGTGCGCCGGGCGAGGCACCGGGGTCCTTCGCGCTGGAGGCGGCGCTCGACGAACTCGCCGAGAAGTGCGGGATCGACCCGATCGAACTGCGCGCGCGCAACGAGCCCGAACGGGGTCCCGTGTCCGGCCGGCCGTTCAGCAGCCGCAATCTCCTCGCCTGCTTCCGTGAGGGTGCCCGCCGGTTCGGCTGGGCGGACCGGGATCCACGTCCCGGTCTGCGCCGCGAGGGGCGCTGGCTGCTGGGCACCGGCACCGCGGCCGCCTCGTTCCCGGCAGGGGCCGGACCGTCCACCGCGGTCGTGACGGCCGAGGCGGACGGGACCTTCACGGTGCGGATCGCCGCGGCGGACCTCGGCACCGGGGCACGGACGGCGCTCACCCTCGTGGCCGCCGACGCACTGGAGGTGACGACGGACCGCGTCCGGGTGCGGATCGGGGACAGCGACTTCGGACCGGCGATGATCGCCGGAGGCTCGATGGGCACCCGCTCCTGGGCGTGGGCCATCACGGCCGCGGCCGGCGAACTGCGGGAAAGGCTGGCTCTGGGCACCGCGGTCCCCCCGGAGGGGGTCACCGTGCGCTCGGACACCACCGCCGCCATCGGCGCCCTCGCCCAGAAGGAACGGCACTCCTTCGGAGCCCAGTTCGCGGAGGTCGCCGTGGACGTCGCCACAGGCGAGGTGCGCGTACGCCGTATGCTCGGCGTCTTCGCGGCGGGCCGCATCGTCAACCCCCTCACGGCACGGAGCCAGTTCGTCGGCGGAATGATCTGGGGCGTCTCCATGGCCCTGCACGAGGAGGCGGTCAGGGACCTGGCGTCGGGCGGCCACGTCGGCGCCGACCTCGCGGGCTACCACGTCGCCACGCACGCCGACGTCCAGCGGATCGAGGCGGACTGGATCGACGACCCGGACCCGGACGATCCGGTCGGGATAAAGGGCATCGGTGAGATCGGCATCGTGGGCGCGGCGGCCGCGATCGCGAACGCGGTGTGGCACGCGACCGGCGTCCGGCACCGCAGTCTGCCCATCCGGCCCGACCGCGTCCTGCCGGCCGGAACGGGAGCACTGCGTGCTTGACATCGCCGAGGCGTTGCACGACTGGATCGAGGAGGGCCGCGACTTCGCCGTCGCCACCGTCGTGTCCGTGGGCGGCAGCGCACCGCGGGGCCCCGGGGCCGCCCTCGCCGTCGACAGCGAGGGAACGGTCATCGGCTCGGTCTCCGGCGGCTGCGTGGAAGGCGCGGTGTACGACCTGTGCGTCCAGGCGCTGCGGGACGGCGAGACCGTCCTGGAGCGATTCGGCTACAGCGACGAGGACGCCTTCGCGGTGGGGCTGACCTGCGGCGGGGTCATCGACGTCGTGGTCACGCCGGTCGGCTCCCGGGCGCCGGTCCGGGCGGTGCTCCGCTCGGCGCTCTCGGCGGCCGCCCGCGACGAGCCCGCCGCTCTCGCACGGGTCGTCCGAGGCCCGGCCGATCTGCTCGGCAGGGCCCTGCTGGTCCCGCCCCACGGTGCGTACGAGGGCGGTCTCGGTGGCCACGCGGACCTCGACCGCACGGCGGCCGCCGAGGCCCGGGCCATGCTGGACGCCGGCCGCACCGGCCTGGTCCAGGTCTCCCAGGACGGATCGCACTGCCCCGGAGGCGTCACGCTGCTCGTGGAGTCCAATGTCCCGGCGCCTCGCATGATCGTGTTCGGGGCGGTCGACTTCGCCGCGGCGCTGGTGCGGGCGGGCAAGTTCCTGGGGTACCACGTGACGGTGTGCGACGCCCGCCCCGTCTTCGCCACACGCGTCCGTTTTCCCGAGGCCGACGAGATCGTGGTCGACTGGCCGCATCGCTATCTGCGGCGGACCGCGACCGACGCACGCACGGTCCTGTGCGTACTCACCCACGACGCCAAGTTCGACATCCCGTTGCTGAAGGCGGCGCTGTGTCTGCCGGTCGCCTTCGTCGGCGCGATGGGCTCCCGCCGCACCCACGAGGAACGCAACCGGCGGCTTCGTGAAGCGGGTGTCGGCGAGCGGGAGTTGGCCCGGCTCAGATCGCCCATCGGCCTCGACCTGGGCGCCCGTACGCCCGAGGAGACAGCCGTGTCGATCGCGGCGGAGATCGTCGCGGCCCTGCGGGGAGGAACGGGCGTCCCGCTGACGGACTCGACGGCACCGATTCACCGCGCCGCGGAGGAGCGCGGCGGGTCCGCGGCCGCCTGAAGCGGAACGGGCCGCAGGGGGCCGCGGCGAAGGCCCGAACCCCGGAAACGGTCGTGTGCCCGCCGGTCTCACCCTGCGGTCGAGGTTCAGCTCCCGTCCCTCGACGCACGATCGAGTGACGCCGGCGGGCCCGCAGAGGTCGTACAACGTCGTCCCCCCGCGCGTCGATGTGCCGCCCGCCGTGTCCCGGCCTCCCTACGCGCCTCGGCCGTACGGGGGATCCGTCGCCCGACAGCCGAGGCGTACGCGTCCGGGCTCACCCGGCTCGACTAGTTTTCCGGGGAGCCGACCGGACAGCTCGGAGTGTGGTGATGGACCGCTATCCGCCGATCGCCGACCATGGAATGGTGGGCGACCTGCAGACGGTCGCGCTGGTGTCCGCCAAAGGCGTGCTCGACTGGTTCGCCGCTCCCCGCTTCGACTCACCCAGCATCTTCGCCGCGCTGCTGGATCACGACCGCGGCGGTCACTTCCGGCTGGCGCCGCAGACCGAGGGCGTGACCTACCGCCAGCTCTACTACCCGGACACGGCCGTTCTCGTCACCCGGTTCATGTCCTCCGACGGTGTCGGCGAGTTGATGGACTGGATGCCCCCGAACACCTCACGCCGTCCCACCGACCGCCACACTCTGATGCGCGTGATCCGCGCCGTGCGGGGCACGGTCCGCTTCACCCTCGACTGCCGGCCGCGCTTCGACTACGGTCGCGCCACGCACGACCTGCGTCTCGACACGGCGCACGTCGTCGCCCGCACCCCCGGCATCGCGCTGCACCTGCAGGCGACCTTCCCGCTCGAGGGCACGGGCGACGACGTGCGCGGCACGGTGACGCTCGAAGCCGGGCAGGCCGCCGGAGCGGTCCTGACCGTGTGTGCGGCGGACGGCGACGCACCGCCGGTACCGACCGAAGGACAGCTCACCGACGAGCTGTGGTCCGCCGTCAACTTCTGGCAGGACTGGGTGAGCACCGCGAACTACACCGGCCGGTGGCCCAATATGGTGCGCCGCTCGGCGATCACGCTCAAGCTGCTCACCTACGCCCCCACCGGTGCACCGGTCGCCGCAGCCACCATGGGCCTGCCCGAGCAGGAGGGCGGGGAGCGCAACTGGGACTACCGCTTCACCTGGGTCCGCGACGCGTCCCTGTCCGTACGCGCCCTCCTCGACCTCGGTTTCGCCGAGGAGGCGGTGGCCTTCACCCACTGGCTCAGCGACCGGCTGCGCGAGCGCATCGACCTGCCGGGCGAACGGCTGCAGATCATGTACCGGGTGGACGGCGATCCGCAGTTGGGCGAGGAGGTTCTCCGGCACCTCGAGGGTTACCGCGGCTCGTATCCGGTCCGGGCCGGCAACGCCGCCATGGACCAGCTCCAGCTCGACATCTACGGCGAGGCCCTCTACGCCCTGTCCGAAGCGCGCGAGCTCGGCCTCGTCCAGGCCGGCTACCACGCCTGGCAGGGAACGGCCGATGTGCTCGACTGGCTCGCGGACCAGTGGGACCGGCCCGACGAGGGCATCTGGGAGACCCGCGGCGGCCGCAAGGACTTCACCTTCAGCAGAGTGATGAGTTGGGTGGCCTTCGACCGCGGTATCAAACTCGCCGAGCACTTCAGCCGGCCCGCCGACATCGAGCGCTGGCGCCACACCCGCGACGCGATCCTGAAGCAGATCATGGTCCGGGGCTGGAACAGCTCCCAGCGGGCCCTGGTGCAGCACTACGACAGCGACGTACTGGACGCCTCGCTGCTGCTCGTCCCCCGCGTCGGCCTGCTGGCCGCGAAGGACCCGGCATGGCTGTCCACCCTGGACGCGATCGACCGCAGACTCGTCTCGGACAGCCTCGTCTACCGCTACGACCCGGCCGCCTCACCCGACGGCCTGCGCGGCTCCGAGGGGACGTTCAGCCTCTGCACCTTTCTCTACGTGGACGCGCTCGCCCGCGCGGGGCGCCTGCGGCAGGCCCGCTACGCCTTCGAGAAGATGCTCACGTACGCCAACCATGTCGGCCTGTTCGCCGAGGAGATCGGTCCCTCCGGCGAGCAACTGGGCAGTTTCCCCCAGGCCTTCACCCATCTGTCGCTCATCATGGCCGCCTGCACACTCGACAACGCCCTCGACGCGAAGCGGAGCGGCTGAATGACCGTCGTCCCGAGCATCCGGCACCCCGCCGCGGCCCGGTTCCGGGTGGTCCACCGGGACGGGCTCCGCGGCGTCCCCGTCCGGCTTCGACCGCAGGTGCCACGAAGGTACGTCCGCAAGGCTTCGTCTCAGGAGGGTCAGCGATGACAGCACGGCAGACGGACGGGCTGGTGATCTTCGGCGCCACGGGTGACCTGGCCAAACTCGAGACGTTCCCGGCGCTCGTGGGCCTCGTCGAACGCGGCGTCCTCGACGTCCCCGTGGTGGGCGTGGCGAAGGCCGGCTGGAGCGTCGACCAGTTCCGCTCCTACGCGGAGGCCTCACTCGCCCTCAACCACATCGATCCCGGGTCGCCGGCGGCCGTCAAGCTGCTCGGGCTGCTGCGCTACGTCGACGGCGACCTCGACGACGACGCCACGTACGCGGCGGTGTCCGAGGCCATGGGCAGTGGCGAGCGCGCCCTTTTCTATCTGGAGGTACCGCCCGCCCTCTTCGGCCGGATCGCCCGGGGCATCGCGACGGCGGGACGGGCGAAGGGCGCCCGCATCATGGTCGAGAAACCCTTCGGCCACGACCTGGGCAGCGCGCGCACACTCAACGCGACCCTGCAGGAGTACTTCCCCGAGGACGCGATCTACCGTGTCGACCACTGGCTCGGCCTCGACCCGGTGGAGAACGTCCTCTTCGCTCGCTTCGCCAACTCGGTGTGGGAACCCCTGCTCAACCGTACGCACGTGGAGAGCATCCAGATCACCATGGCCGAGGCCTTCGACGTCTCCGACCGGGGCCGCTTCTACGACCGCACCGGCGCCATCCGGGACGTGATGCAGAACCACATGGTGCAGGTGCTGGCCACCGTCATGGCCGACCCGCCCTCCGGGCCGGGACTGCAGTCCTGGCAGGACGCCAAGGCCCAGGTCGTCTCCTCACTGCGGCCGCTCACCCCGGAGACCGTCATCCGCGGGCAGTACGAGGGGTATCTGGACGTGGACGGCGTGAACCCGGGCTCGAGCGTCGAGACCTTCGCCGCGGTCCGGCTCGCCGCCGACTCCTGGCGCTGGGCGGACGTCCCGATCCTCATCCGCGCGGGGAAGTGCCTGCCCGTGACCGCGACCGACGTCTGCATCCGTTTCCGCCGCCCTCCGCACGACGTCTTCGGGCTGCGTCCCGCGCCCGCCACCAACATGCTCCGCTTCCGCGTCTGGCCCGAGACCCAGGTGTCCCTCTCCCTCGCCGGTAAGAAGCCGGGCGAGGGCTGGGAGGCCCAGCAGGAGGAGCTGGCGTTCAGCCGGCTCCCCTGCTCGGACATGCGGCCGTACGACCGGCTCATCGGCGCCGCACTGTCCGGCGACCGCTGGCTGTTCGCCCGGCAGGACACCGTGGAGGCCGCATGGCGCCTCGTCGACCCCGTCCTCGGTGACGTCGTGCCGGTGCACCCCTACCCCCGTAACACTTGGGGCCCCCGGGAGACCGACGCCCTCCTCCCGGTCGGCCACAGCTGGCTCGCCCCGGCCGGCTGAACGGCGCCGCGAACCCGCAGCGCCGTTTCCCCGGCCGGCTCCCCCCGCTTCGAAGTGAGTTCGGCGGCGGGGGCGGGTGTCCGGGGGGCGGCTACCCCTGGGCGGACTCCGACGCGTCGGCACCACCGTCCTGAGACGCGTCCTGTGCCTTGTCCTTCGCCGCCTGGAGCGCCTTCAGGTAGTCCTCGGGGGACAGCGCCTTGCACTCCGGCGTGCCGCTGTCCGCGGTGTCGTTCTTCTTGGCGACGAGGGCGTTCGTGCAGGCGGCTATCTGCTCCGCGCTGGCGGCTCGGTCGGCGGTGGAGGACGGATCGGCGGACCCGTCACTGCCGGAGCTCGCTTGGGAGCAACCCGTCAACACGAGCGCGGCGACGGCCAATGCGGCGGCGGTGTAGCGCATGTTCTTCCTCAGGTTTCGGGCAGGTGGAACTCACGCGGCACGAAGCCCATCGGAGCCTTGGGCATATGCCTGAGTGACCTCTTGGTCACGCGTGGTGGAGCTGCCGGACTTTTGCATTCCAGGCGCGCCGCGTCAACCGCTCCTTCACAATTACCAGGCGACATTTCGATATCACTGTGTGTGCGGGCCCCCGGCATCGCTGAGTGGCTCGGTCGCACACCCGGGTGGCCGCGGATGCGGGCCCGCCTCCGACGAGTGAATCTGGGGGTATGGCCGAGCGTCGCGTGATCGTTTCCCCGCCCTCCGAGACAGGCGGCCGGCGTATCCGGGCCGACGGCGAGATCCTCGGGATGGCGTACAGCCTGCACGAGCTGGCGGTGCTCCTTCAGCGTGCCGGGCTCGAGGGCTGGGACGAGGTCGATGTCGCCGAGTCCCCCGTGATCGAGTGGCATGGCGGTGGGCCCGAGGTGTGGCCCAGGAACTTCTGAGAGCGGCGTGGGCGCGTGCGCAGACCTGGCCGCCTCCGGATGATCGGACGGGCCCCGGCATGGCTGCGTGCGCACGATCCGGAGCTGGCGGCGACCCGGAGGGCCGCGCGGACCGCGCTGGTGATGCCCGCCCTGTTCGCGTTGTGCGGTCAGGGGTTCGGCTCACCGACGATGGCGACCTTCGCGGCGTTCGCCTCGTTCGCGATGCTGCTCCTGGTGGAGTTCACGGGACCGATGGTGCAGCGACTGCGGGCCCATCTGGGCCTCGCGGTGGTCTGGGGGGTGCTGATCTGCGTCGGCACCCTCGTGGCCCGCGAGACGTGGCTCGCGGTGACCGCCACGGTCGTAGTGGCGTTCTTGATCCTCTTCTCGGGTGTGGTCAGCTCCGTCCTCGCGGGTGCGTCGACGGCGCTGCTGCTGGCCTTCGTCCTCCCGGTCACCACGCCCACGTCGCTGTCTCAGCTGCCCGAGCGACTCGCCGGAGCGGGATGCGCGGCCGTCGCCGCGCTGTTCGCGATCTCCCTGCTGTGGCCGCGTCCGGCGGCCGATCCGCTCAGCGCACCCGCCTCGCGTGTGTGCCGCGCGGTGGCGGCCCAACTGCACGCCGACGCGGCCCGGCTGGCCCGTGGCCCGCATGCGCCGAGCGGCGGTGACTGCCATGCCGCCGCCGACGAGGCCGCCGCCGCGGCCGACGACCTGCGGCGCGCCTTCGACGGCACCCTCTACCGGCCCACCGGGCTGTCCGTCGGTTCGCGCGCCCTGGTCCGCCTGGTCGACGAACTCACCTGGCTGTGCAGCATCGTGGCCGACAGCGTGACCCCGCGCGAGGACCCGCCGCCCTGCGACCGAGCGGCCCACTCGGTACGCCGGGCCGCCGCCGAGACCCTGGACCGGGCGGCCGACCTGCTCGACGCGCCGGGCGACCCGCCGGACGCCCTGCGCGCCGCCCTGGAGGATCTGCGCTCGGCCATGAACGACATGGAGCGCAGCGCGACCACCCGGCTGCCCACACACCAACCGCCGCCCGGTACGGAGTCGGCGGTCAGCGCCTTCCTCGGCACCCTGGATCTGTCGTTCCGCGCCCAGGAACTGGGGTTCGCGACGCTCCAGATCGCCGAGAACGTCGCGCTGTCCGCGGCCGCCGAACGGCGCAGCTGGCCGGAGCGCCTGCTCGGACACGAACCCGGCAGCCTGAGCGCACCGCTGGCAGCGGCGAGCGAACGGGCCGCGGCGCATCTGCAACGGCACTCGGTCTGGCTGCACAACAGTCTCCGGGGTGCGCTCGGCCTGGGCGCGGCGGTCGCCCTCGCGGACCTGGCGGGTGTCGAGCACTCGTTCTGGGTGCTTCTCGGGACCCTGTCGGTACTGCGCTCCAACGCCCTCAACACGGGGCAGAAGGCGTTGCGCGCCCTGGGCGGAACGATCGCGGGTTCGGTGATCGGAGCCGGGCTGCTCCACGTCTTCGGCCATCACGGCACGTCTCTGTGGTTCCTGCTGCCCCTGGCCGTCCTGGTCGCGGGCATCGCGCCCTCCGCCATCTCGTTCGCCGCCGGTCAGGCGGCCTTCACGATCACCCTCGTCATCCTGTTCAACGTCGGCCACGACCCCAACTGGCACATCGCCCTGCTGAGGCTTCAGGACATCGCCATCGGATGCGCCGTGAGCGTGGTGGTGGGCCTGCTCTTCTGGCCGCGCGGTGCCGCAGCCGCGGTCGACCGTGCCCTCGCCAGGGCGTACACGGACAGCGCCCGCTATCTCGCCGGAGCGGTCAAGTACGCCGTCGGCCGCTGCGGTCCCGGTCCGGTTCCGGCCGGCGCGCCCCTGGACGAGGGCCGTCAGGCGGCCGCCGCCGCCCGCAGACTCGACGACGCCTTCCGCAGCTACCTCGCCGAACGCGGCGCCAAACCGGTGCCCCTGGCCGAGATGACCACCCTGGTCACCGGCATCGTCGGCCTGCGGCTGGCCGCGGACGCCGTACTGGGCCTGTGGCGGCGCGACGGCGAACCGGACAGCGAGACGGACCGGGCCGACGCCCGCCTGGTCCTGACGGCCATCGCGGGCCGCGTGTCCGGCTGGTACCGGGCCCTCGCCACGGGCCTCACGCGACACACCCCCGTGCCCGATCCGCTGCCGCACAGTCCGTCGGCCGAGGCGCGCCTGGTCGACTCGCTGCGTCAGGACCTCACCGACGACCGTGGGCAGGCCACCGCCACCGCGGTCCGCATCATCTGGACCGCCGACCATCTTGATGCCGCCCGCCGCCTCCAGCCGAGCCTGGCGGCCGCGGCGCGGCCGAGCGGACCGCACGGCGCGACGGGCCTCGCACCGTCCCCTGCGGACTGACGGCGGAGCAGGCGCCGGGCCACCGTCCCGCTCCTGCACGCCGATACGGACGGTCGCCTGAGGAAGCCGGGCCGCACCCCGAACACGATCGCCACGCCCACGAGTTGGGCTTCGAAGATCTCCCCCGCCCGGTCGACGGGACGGTGCCGAGGGGTCCCCTCACATGGCTCCGTCGCGGCCGGCGATGTACTCGCGTGCGCACGGTGTGGCACAGCAGTCGCACCCACACCAGGCAGCCCACGGGCGGCGGGTTCCGAGCCCATGGGAACGGCCCCGGCGATCCTGGGTCGATCGTCGTCGCCACGGTGGACCTCGCCGCCGCGGGAGTCGGCCGCTGCGGGAATTCCCTTTTGCTCACGGTGAATTCGGGGTCGTACCGATGCGTCGGAGCGCCCGGGCCAGGGCCTCGTTGCCGGACTCGACGCCCACCCCGGCAGGGAGCGCGGCGCGTGCTGCCGCGGCTCCGGATGCGTGCCGTCCCGCGGCCCGCGAGTACCCGCGACCCGGCGCCGCGCGGCCGGCCTGCGGCGCACCGGTGCCCGGCACAGGGCATGCTGGACAGATGATCGTGCTCGCCGCGTTGTTCGCCGTGCTGGGGGCCGCCAGCAACGCGGTGGGGACCGCGTTCCAGCGCAAGGCGGCGTCGACGGTCGCCCGCGGCGGCGGTCTGCGGCTCCTGATCGCCCTCGCCCACCGTCCGGCCTGGATGATCGGAGTCGCCGGGGTCGCGGGTGCGGCACTGTTCCAGGCGCTCGCCCTGGTGAACGGCCCGATGGCCCTGGTCCAGCCGCTCTTCGTCCTCGAGCTGCCCTTCGCCCTGCTGATCGGCGCCTCGCTCATGCGTCGCCGACTGCCGCCCCCGGTCTGGTGGGCCATCACCGGCGTGGTGACCGGCCTCGCGCTCGTCCTGGGTGCCGCCGCCCCTTCCGGTGTGGAGGACCAGGCACCCATGGTCCGCTGGATCCCGGCGGTGGCGCTCTGCGTGGGGCTCATGGCCGCGGCGGTCGCCCTCGCCCGCCCGGGACGCCCGCCGCTGTTCCGGGCCGCCGTACTGGCCACGGCCTCGGCCATCGGCAACGCGCTCACCGCGGCGTTGCTGAAGTCCGCCACCGGCACGTTCTCCGACCGGGGCCTCGCCGCCTTCCTGACGTCCTGGCAGACGTACGGGTTCGCACTGACCGGCGTCTGCGCCGTCCTGCTGCTGGAGAACGCCCTTCAGGCGGGCTGGCTCGCCGCTTCGCAGCCGGCGCTCACCATCGGTGACGCCACGGTGAGCCTGCTGCTCGGTATCACCCTCTTCGGGGAGCGGATCCGGACGGGCTGGTGGGTGCTCCCGGAGGCGATCGGCGTCGGCTGCATCCTGTGGGGGGTGCTCCTGCTGAGCCGGGTGGTGCCCACCGTGCACGCGGCCGCGGACAGCGGCGGTCGATGACGCCGCTGCGGTCCCGACCCTGCGGCGACCCGGCGACCGCCGACGCACGGCCCGGCAAGCGGGAGCCCCGCGAGGAGCTTCCCCTATGGCATCCCGCACCTGCCGTGCCCCGAGGCGGACCGAGCACCCGGCGCGACCGGCCCGGCGTGTTCGTCAGGATCTGCCTCGGGTGATCAGCAGGGCGACGTCGTCCTCGCCGCCCGGCGGGCGGAGGGCGTCCAGGACGTAGTCGCACGCCTCCTCCGGACTGCGGCCGTGGGTCGCCGTGAGGGCGTCGAGAAGGGTGTCCAGGCGGGCGTCGATGGGGTCGCGCCGGGTCTCGACCAGACCGTCCGTGTAGAGGGCGAGCTGGTCGCCGGGGCGGAAGGGGACCGTGACGGTCTCGAAGGGGACCCCGCCGACCCCCAGCGGGGCGCCGGTGGGCAGGTCCAGCAGCTCCGCCGCCCGGCCGGGCCGCATGAGGGCCGGCGGCAGATGGCCGGCGAGACAGATCTGGCACTCGCCCCTGTGGGGGTCGTAGACGCAGTAGATGCATGTGGCGATGGTCTGCTCGACGCCCTCGGTCAGATGGTCGAGGTGCCGGAGCACCTCGGCGGGGGCGAGGTCGAGCTCGGCGAAGGCCCGGCTGGCACTGCGCAGCTGGCCCATGGTGGCCGCGGCCTTGATCCCGCTGCCCATGACGTCGCCGACCACCAGGGCCGACTTCTCCCCCTGGAGGGGTATCGCGTCGAACCAGTCGCCGCCGATCTCACCGACGGCTCCGGCGGGCTGGTAGCGGCAGGCGACCACCAGGCCGGGCAGGTACGAGGGAGGATCGGGGAGCAGGCTGCGCTGCAGGGTGAGGGCCGTCTGACGCTGGGCCTGGTACCAGCGGGCGTTGTCGATGGACACCGCGGCGCGGGCGGCCAGTTCTCCGGCGAGGAACACATCGTCCTCGGTGAAGGGCCCGCCGACGTCGGTGCGTTTGAGGTCGAGGGCGCCGAGGACCTCGCCGCGGGCCACCAGCGGTACGGCGAGATAGGAGTGCACCCCGGCGGCCGCGAGGAAGGGGGTGGCCTCCTCGGGATGCACGGCGCCCGGCGGATCCCGGTGGTTGGTGTGGGCGACCACGACCGGTTTGCGGGTCTGGATGCTCCTGGTGATCAGTCGGTCGGCGTCGTGCGCGGCGGCTTCCTCGAGCGGGCCGGCCGCATGCTCGGTCCCCGCCGGGTGGGCCGCGCTGACCGCCAGTGAGCGGAACCGGCCCGAGGCCGCGCCCGGCGCGCTCCGGCCGTCCAGGACCCGGTCGAGCACGACCACCGCGGCCACGTCGGCCAGGTCCGGTACGACGACGTCGGCGAGCTCGCGCGCCGTCTGTTCCAGGCCCAGGGTGGTGCCGACCGAGGCGGACGCCTTGGCGATCAGTGCCAGGCGCTGGCGGGCCGCCGCGACCTCGGCGGCGGCCCGATGTCGCTCGGTGATGTCGATGACGGAGTCGGCCATGCCGAGCATGCGCCCGCCGGAGTCCTCCAGCCGGTGATACGAGACGGACCAGGCGTGATCGTGATCCGGGTCGGCGTGGGTCCGGCCGACGACATAGCGGTCCACGACCGGCTCGCCGGTCTCCATGACCTGCCGCATGACGCGCTCGATGGCGACGCCGTCGAGGAAGGTGAGGACGTCCCTGACCCGGCGCCCGAGGTGCTCGGCGGCCGTCAGACCGTGGATGCGTTCGAGTGCCGGGTTCACGCTGAGGTAGCGCAGGTCGGGGTCCAGGATGGCGAGCCCGATCGGGGACTGCGACACCAGACGCGCGGACAGGGCGACGTCCCGCTCGACCTGGATGACGGTGGCGTGGTCGGTGGCGAGGCCGAGGGCATAGGACTCGCCGACGTCGTTCAGCAACCGCATGTTGCGGAACTCCACCAGGCGGGTGCTGCCGTCCTTGTGCCGGATCGGGAAGGCTCCGGCCCAGCCGATGCCGGACTCCATGACCGCGCCGAAGAGCCGGATGACCTCGTCCCAGTGCTCCTCGTGCACCATCAACCGGGCTGCGAACTCACCGAGTGCCTCGGCCGGCGTGTACCCGAACAGTTCCTCGGCCTGCGGGCTCCAGAAGACCACCCGGCCCTCCGCGTCCAGCACCACCGCCGCGACGTTCAGCAGATCGAGCAGGCCACTGGGCGGCACCGCCGGGCCGGCCGCAGCCGGGCCCTGGTCTGCCCCCAAGAACTCCGCCCTGCCCATGCCCGATCTTCCTCTCACAGCCGATACCACGCCTCTGCTCCTGCCGCGTGGTGGGCGCTGTGCCTCATTCCATAGTGTCCCCGGCGCGAGGCAAGCCAGCGAAAACCGCCCGAACCCCGGTTCGCCCCCGTGGTCACGGACACGGGACCTCCCGTCGACTGACCGTGTCCGGAGGCCGGCGTCGGCCCTCGTGGCCCGACAAGGCACCGGCCGTCCGGCGGCACGGTCCCGACCTGGGTACTCGCTCTGCGTGAATCACCCGTCTGCCGTAGACCACCGAGCTTCCCGCGTCCGGCGGACGGACGCTGATCGGGGTACTCGGCGCCCTCGCGTCGTCAGCCGTCCGGTGCCGAGCGCGCTCGATACGCAGTCGCCGACACAGGAAGAGGATGTGAATGGCCAACGCCTTGTCACGGCAGTGGGAACACGCCGTCGTCACCGGCGGCGCCGGATTCATCGGCTCGCACCTGTGCGCCACCCTGCTGGATGCGGGCACCGCGGTCACCTGCGTGGACGACTTCAGCACCGGCCGGCGCGAGAGCGTGTCCGACTTGCTGGACCGGCCCGGATTCACGCTGATACAGGCCGACGTCGCAAAGGGGTTCACCGTCGGCCGGCCTCCCGATCTGCTGCTGCATCTCGCCTCACCGGCCTCCCCCGCCGACTATTTGCGGCTCCCCCTGCACACGATGGACACCGGCAGCGTCGGTACCCGTAACGCCCTGGACCTCGCCCATCGCTCGGGCGCCCGCTTCATCCTCGCCTCGACCTGCGAGGTCTACGGGCACCCGCAGGAGAACCCCCGGGACGAGCGGTACTGGGGCCATGTGAACCCCGTCGGTCCGCGAGGCGTGTACGACGAGGCCAAGCGTTTCGGAGAGGCCCTCACCACCGCGCACGCGGATGCGAAGGGCACCGACACCGGCATAGTGCGGCTCTTCGACACCTACGGTCCGCGGATGCGCGGCCAGGACGGACGGGCCGTGCCCACCTTCATCCGGCAGGCGCTGAGCGGCCAGCCGCTCACGGTGACCGGTGACGGCCGGCAGACCCGGTCGCTGTGCTACGTCGACGACACCGTGCGCGGCATCCTCGCGGCGGCCGCACACGGCATGCGGGGCCCGGTCGACATCGGCAATCCCGCCGAGGTCACCGTGCTTCGCCTGGCCCGTCTCGTCAGCGAACTCACCGGCTCCACCTCGGAGATCCGCTTCGCCGCGCGGCCGACGGGCGACCCGGCCGCGCTGTGCCCTGACATCACGCAGGCCCGCGGCAAACTCGGCTGGGAGCCCGAGGTGGACACCGAGGACGGATTGCGCCGCACGATCGAGTGGTTCCGCACCGTCCTCGCCCGCTGAACCCGGTGGGGCCTCCGTGTGCCTCGACCGAGCGGCCGGGACCGCCCCCGTCGTACGGTGTGGTCCGGCCTCCTCCCGGAGGTCCCGAGCGAGGCGACGAGGTGCCGACCATGTCCGAAGGCCCGGGGGCCGCGGCGGCCCGGCTCACCGGACGCCCGGTGACGGATGAGCGCCCGCTGTCCGGGGCGCTCACCGAGGTGACCCTCGACCACGGTCATGTGGTGATGGTGAAGCGCGGCTCGGATCCCGGCGCGATGCGGGCCGAGTCGGCGGGTCTGCGCTGGCTGGCGGACGCCGGCACGGTGCGGGTCCCGGTCGTGCACGGCCACGACACGGGATGGCTGGTCACCGACCGTGTCCCGGCCGGCCGCCCGAGCGCCGGGGCGGCGGCCCGCTTCGGCCGTGACCTGGCCGCCCTGCACGCGGCCGGTGCACCGGCCTTCGGCGCCCCGCCCCCGGACGGCCCCGAGCACGCGTACATCGGTCTGGCCCCGATGCGCAACGTCGCGGGCGGTGACTGGCCGCTCTGGTACGCCGAGCACCGGGTGCTCCCCTGTCTGCGCAGTGCGGTGGACGGGGGCACGCTGCGCCGCGCCGAGGCCGCCGTGGTGGAGCAGGTCTGCGAGCGGCTGCCGCAACTGGCCGGCCCCGCGGAGCCGCCCGCGCGGCTGCACGGCGACCTGTGGAACGGCAACGTCCTGTGGGGCGTCGACGGACATGCCTGGGTCATCGACCCGGCCGCGCACGGCGGGCACCGGGAGACCGATCTGGCCATGCTCCAGCTTTTCGGCTGCCCGCATCTGGACCGCGTGCTGGACGGCTACCGGGAGACGGCGCCGCTCGCCGAGGGCTGGCGGGATCGCGTCGGGCTGCACCAGCTCTTCCCGCTCCTGGTGCACACGGTGCTGTTCGGCCGCGGCTACGCCGAGCAGGCGCTGGCCGCGGCACGTGCGGCCCTGACCGGGTGACCGCGGAGCACGGGCGCGGAAGGCCGCGTTGCGGACCGCGGACGGGCCGGAGGTACCGTCACCGGGTCGTCGACCGTAAGGAGCCTGCGTGTCCCGAGCCGCCGCGCCGTTCGCCCTGCTGCCCGGTGCCGAGGAGTCCCCCGTGATTCTTCATGTGCCGCACTCCGCCCGCGAGATACCGGCGGACGTGCGGGCCGGCATCCTCCTCGACGACACGGAACTCGCCCGCGAGCTGGACCACATCACCGACGCTCACACCGACGTCCTGGCCGGTCTCGCCGCACAGACCGCGGCGGTCGCTCCCTGGCGATTCGTCAACCGGCTGTCGCGGCTGGTGGTCGACCCCGAGCGGTTCCCGGACGAGCGGGAGGAGATGCTCGCCGTGGGGATGGGGGCGGTGTACACCCGCACGACGCACCGCCGGGCGCTGCGCCCCGCCGACCTCGACCCGCAACCTCTGATCGACCGTTACTTCCGTCCTTACGCACGGTCGATGACCGAGGCCGTCGCCGGCCGGCTGGCGGCCACCGGGCGGGCCGTCGTGCTCGACGTCCACTCCTACCCCACCGAGCGGCTGCCCTACGAGATGCACGGCGAGGGCCCTCGCCCGCCGGTGTGTCTGGGCACCGACGCCTTCCACACTCCGCAGGAACTGCTCGACCGGGCGCGTGAGGCGTTCGCGGAGTCGGGCGGGACGGAGGTCGACAGCCCCTTCTCCGGGACCTACGTTCCACTCGAGCACTACGGTGCGGACTCACGGGTCGCCGCACTGATGGTGGAGATCCGGCGCGACACCTACATGACGGAGCCCGGCGGGGCCGCCGGGCCCGGGCTCACCCGACTCGCCTCGGCGCTGGCGGCGGTGGTCGACGCCGTGTCCTGAGGCAGGGGCGGCCGGTTCGGGCGCTCACGGAGCGGACACCGTGCACCCGACGCTCATGGCAGAAGGGGGAGCTTCCCGACAAGCTTGCCGACCCGGTTGCGTGGACCCACGATGCTCACCGCGCAGTAGGCGACGTCCTCGGCCGCGGTCTTGCCCAGGGCGGCGCGGTAGTCCGCGTAGACCAGCGTCTCCTGGGCAAGGGCCGGCATGTCGGCGACGAACGTGTCCGCGTAGGACGCCGCCTTGGCACGGATGGCGCGGAGGGCTGCCGCGTCGGCGGCCAGGATCGAGCAGCCGCTCCAGGGCAGCCCCGGGTGGACGGTGCCCTCGGCGTCGGCCGCGTCCTCACCGAGCAGTCCCGCCACCGACGACTGCGTGGCAGCCGCAGCGCAGACGGCGGCGTTCACGGCGCGTCCCGGCGGAAGGTCGCGGTCGACGACCACGACCCACTTCAGGCGCGCCGCGCGGGTCGAAACGGTCGGGTCGATCTCCTCGGACGCGAAGCCGATGGGGGCGGTGGATTCCAATTCGTCGGTCATTGTCTGCTCTCCTGTGCATTTCTGCGGTCTGGAACGGAGAGCGTAGGCGTCTATGCGGGCGCGGGACATCGTGGCCGAACTTCGCTCGGAAGAGGGGTACGCGGGAGGCGCGGCTCCGTACGTCGTGCGGCGATCCCGGGCCCACGGCACCACATGTGCGGCCTCGCCCCTTTGTGCGTCAGCGGCCCTTGCGCCGGTCGCGCGGCCGTTCCGCGGCGGGTTCGATGCGGCGCGAGCGGACATGTTCGTACGCCAGCGTGGTCTGCACGTCGGCGACCTCGCGGCGCTCGGTCAGCCGGTCGATGACAAAGGCGTAGACGCCGTTGACGTCCGGGACGGCGATGTGGATGAGGAAATCGTGGGAACCGGACGTGACGAACAGCCCGATGGTCTCCGGCAGTCGGGCGGCCCACTCGCGGAAGCCCTCGATGACCGGGCGGGCCGGCGGCCGGATCCGGACCGCGATCAGGGCCTGTACCGGACGGCCCAGCGCCTCCAGCTCCACGGCAGCGTGGTAGCCCGTGATGACCCCCCGCTCACGCAGCAGCCGCACCCGCTCGAGCGAGGTGGACGGTGACACACCGGTCTTGGCGGCGAGGTCCCGGTTCGTCTGCCGTGCGTCGTCCTGCAGCTCGCGCAGCAGGGCGCGGTCCAGTGCGTCCATGTCCATGCGTCCACCGTACGCCGCATGAAGTGCGGTGTACGGTCCGTCGCTCCGCACCTTGTACATGGCTCGCCACCCCGCCCGGGAGGTGCACGACGTCTCGGCCGGGCAGGTATCCGTCGCCATGCACCCTCTCGCACACCGAACGTCAACTCACGTTGTGTGAAGGCTCGATCACGGTCGGCTTCATGTCCGGCGAGGCCTGGCCTCTCGGGATGCGCGCGGCGTCATCTCGATGAAAAGTGAGGGAAAGGTGGTGTCCGCCCGCGACGGTCGGCGGGTGCCACCACTGCGGATCGACTCGCATAGGAGACAAGATGTCGACGTCACAGCCTGATGCGTCTCGTCGTCCGTCCGATGATCACGCCACTCCGGACTATCTGCTGCACGTTGCCCCCACGGAGACTTCACCGGACGACCTGGTCCTCGCCTCGGGCAGGGACATCACCCCCAGCGCTCTGGCGTGGGCCGAGCGCAAACTCGCCTCCGAAGGGCACGCCGCGCTCGACAAGCTGCTGCCCTGACGCCTCCGCTCCGGACTCACCGCCCCGCGACCCCCGCCGTGGCGCGGTGATCCCGGTTCGGTGGCGGTCGTCACCCGGTCACGCCGGCACCGGCAGCCCGCTCTCACCGTCCGACTCCTGGGCTCCGACGACCCCGGCCTCCGCGACGAGCAGCGCGTCCGCCGCCGAGATCGCGTCGAACACACTCCGGGTCCCCATCATGATGCACAGCGTGTAGCTGACATCCTCGAGCTCCCGCACCCTTTCGGGCGTCTCCCGTTCGGCGAGAGCGATCTGCAGGGAGGCGTACCGGGTCAGCAGCTCTCTGACGACCTTCGAATCCGGAACGAGCACGACCAGGCCCTCTCTCTCGATTGTCGAGCCGAGTGCCCCGTCACGGACTGTTCATGCACAACTACGTTCCCGGAGGGGCACTTTGACATGCTATCGCCGCTCGCAGCTCGGAACGTCGCACAACTCCCCCTAACCCACATTCCACAGGAACCGGTGGGTATGAATGCCGAAGTACGGGAAGGACTGGATCCGTACGACGCCTTCGGTCTCCCGCACCACGTCGTTGACGAAATCGAGCAGTTCACGGGGCCCCGCGCAGACGACCTCCACGAACAGGTCGAACCCTCCCGACGTAAGCACCGAGTAGACGACCTCCTGGTGGGCGGCCAACTCCTCAGCGACTGCACGGGGGTCCGCGTCGACCCCGACTCCGAGCAGGGCCATCGCCTGGCCGCCCATCCGCATGGGATCGGTGACCCCGACCACCTGGACGGCCTTGGAGTCGAGGAGCCGCTGCAGACGCTGACGGGCCGCGGAGGCGGAGAGGCCGACCCGGGGACCGAGGTCGGAGTAGGCGATGCGGCCGTCGGTCTGCAGCTCACGAAGAATGGCCCGGTCGATCTCGTCCACGCTCTTCCTTTCCTGTGGTGGCTGCCCCGCCGGGCGAGCCGCGTCAGCCGAACAGCTCGGACAGGGCTGCGCCGAACACCTCGGTGTGGGTGTCGACATCCTTGTCGGTGGTCGCCGGGCACATCAACGCCATGTTGTGGAACGGCGTGAGCAGCAGTCCCCGGTTGGCCAGATACAGATGGAGGTAGTCCTCCAGGTCGGTTTCGGAGGCGGCCGCGGACTCCGTACCGGTGCGCGGGGCCGGGTACGCGAAGCGGTATTCGCTGCGGGCGCCGAGCCGCGAGACCGACCAGGGCAGGTTCCATCGTTCGATCCCGGCCCGCACACCGGCCTCGAATCGCCTCGAGAGCTCGTCCATAGCGGCGAACGCCTGGTCGGTGAGGACGTGTTCGAGGGTCGCCCGGGTCGCGGCGACCGACAGCGCGTTGCCGGCCAGGGTGCCCCCGACACCTCCCATGTCGACGAGGTCCAGGTCCGCACGGCCGAGCAGCTGCTCCGCCAGCTCCGCGGACAGCCCGTACGCACCCGCCGGAACGCCGCCGCCGATCGCCTTGCCGATGGTGAGCATGTCCGGCTCCAGACCCCACGCCGCGGTGCAGCCTCCGGGACCGGCGGAGAACGTGTGGGTCTCGTCGTTGATCAGCAGGGTGCCGTACCGCCGGGTCAACTCGCGGACGCCTTCGAGGTATCCAGGCTCCGGCAGGACGATCCCGATGTTGGTGAGTGCGGGTTCCATGAGGACGGCCGCCACATCACCGTGGGCGAGCTCCCGTTCCAGCCCGGCGAGATCGTTGAACTCGGCCACCCGGCTGGTCAGGGTGACGTCACAGGGCGCGCCCACATTGCCGGGCCGAGCGGCCCCACGCCCGTCGGGGCCGACCACGATCAGCGACTCGTCGACGCTGCCGTGGTAGCTGTAGCTGTTCACGAGGATCTTCGGGCGGCCGGTGACCGCCCGGGCGAGCCGTATCGCCCACCGGTTGGCGTCGGTCGCCGTCAGGGAGAAACTCCAGCGCGTCAATCCGAAACGCCGGGTCAGTTCCGCGCCGACCCACTCGGCGTCCTCCGTGGGCAGCATCGCGGTGGCACCACCCAGCTCGGTGAAGCGCCGCTGCACCGCCGCGGCGACCGCGTCGGGCGAGTGACCGGCCATCGCGCCGGTGTCACCGAGGCAGAAGTCGATGTAGTCGTGACCGTCGATGTCCGTGACGCGAGCACCGCGGGCTGCGGCCAGATAGCGCGGAAACGCTCCCGCGGTCTTGTTCATCCACGTCATCGGCACCCGGCCGAAGAGATGGTCGGCGCGTTCGTAGGCGGCCTTCGAACGCGGGTTCAGTTCCTGGGCTTCGGCACTCTCGCGGGCGAGGAGCCGGCGCAGTCGGGCGCGGTCCATGGTGTACCCCAGACTTCCGGCGACACGTGATGGCGTGGACCGTACGGCGGAATTCCGTACTGAGACAAGACCCCGCAATAGAATCGGTTGATCGAACAATGGAATCACGCGTAACGGGGTCCCTGAGCAACCAAGGAGGGCCACTTCGGCAGTCACGGAGTCCACCTGACCGGACACTGTCCGTTGGAGTCGATTCCTGGCGACGGAAGGCGTGTCTCGTCGATGTGGCGTACATCAATGCATGGCCGGGCACTACGGTGGAACAAGCGATCATGACCGATCTCGCCTCCGGGCCCGCGCTGTGCGCGGACCATACTGGGAGGCGTCCCCCGTCCTCACCCCGCAGAGTGGTCCATGGCAAAGTCCCCCACCGTCCCCGACACGGCCCCCGACACCGTGTGGCTTGCACGCGGGCGGTATCCCGGCCCGGGCGCCGAGGAGACCGTCCGCCGTCGGCTGCGGGAACTCCGGAGCAGCGAGGGCGTCCAGGACCATCTCGAGTTCGACGGCTCGGACGACGACGCGGCCCATCGTTCCTTCGAGGCCCGCTGGCTGGTCGACGACGACATCGTGGTGCGGGCCCGGCTGAACATCGAGCCGGCGCCCGACCTCGGGGACGACGAGCGGACCTGGGTGCTCGTGGCCGAGGCGGACCGGCCCTGGGACCCGGGTTGGCCCTCGCCGGCCACGGTCTTCTGGCCGGAGGACGCCGACGCCCCCTGGGACCACGACGTCGTCCCGGGTCTTCGCTTCCGGGGGATCAACCGCCTCCCGGCGGACGACCGTGCGCTTCGGCGTCTGCTCAAGGACTGCGCACGCCGCTCGTGGAGCATCCATGTGGTGGTCCACGAGGCGATGACCCCGGACGAGCGGGGGCTGCGCCCGCTGGCGTCCCTGCTGCCGACGGCCTTGCGCCATCGCGTCGTTGAGCACCGGGCCGCACCCGAGCAGTTCCAGGTGGTGAACTGGGCGCTCTACGACCTGGGGGTGCGGGTGCCGCGCGGGGGCGCCGTGGTGCTCCCCCGGGGTCCGGCCACGGCCGGCGCGGACGACCGGAACTTCAGCGTCCGTTCGGTGTTCCTCGACGGCTCGCTGCCCATGGAACTCATCGAGACGGTATGCCGTGCCGCCCGGTCGCCGTCGCCGCTGCCCGACGGGGCGCAGGAGGCGCTGACCCGACTGCGCGAGCAATGGCACCTGACGACCCTGGAGGAGGAACTGGCGATGGCGCGCCAACAGGCCGCCGCCTACGCCGAGGCCCTCGACGCCATGACGAAGTCGCGGGATCTGTACCGGGAGGCGGCCGACCTCGCCCATGAGGCTTTGGCGGCCTACCAGGAGTCCTTCGGCTCCCTTCCGGCGCCACGGCAGGAGCCGCGCAAGCGGGAAGGTTTCTCCTTGCGTTCCCTGGCCAAACCCCTGGACCGAGTGCGCGAGGGCGCCAGACTGCTCCGTCCCGGCGCCGAGGACCGCGCGCCGGGCACCGGCACTTCGGACGGCGAGTCGGCGTCGGCCGGGCCGGACGGGGAGCCCACCGCGCTTCCGCCGTCTGCGCCGGATCCCTCGCAGGCCCACGACCGGCGGTAGCCGGAGCGAACGCGCCCGCCCTCCGGCGACCGCCGGAGGGCACGTCCCCGTGTCCGGCCGGACGGAAAAGAGCCGGCCCCGCCGCATGCCGGGGGGGGATGGCAAGGGCGGGGCCGGACGGCTCGGGGGCACCAAGGGGGGTGGGCGCCCACGAGCGGTCTGCGATCTGGTGCCCGGCCACGGACGAAGTATGCGTCCGCCGCGTGCCCGATTTTCATCCGCCGGGATCAGTACGCGCGGCACCGTGCGCCACATCTGCCGCAGGTCCGCCACAGGCAGGTGTGGTGGGCGGTCCGAGGGGTACCTGGTGCCGGAATCGCCGCCGGGCACCGTCCCGGCGGCGAGATGTTGATCACTGCCGGAGCGTGGCCGGCGCTGCATCCGGTGCTCGCTCCGGGGTAGGCGGAGCCCCGCACGCTCGTCGTAACCATGGGAGGACATTGTGTCGGCTGAGCAGACCCCCCTGTCCATCGATGTGACGATGCCCCGCGAGGATGTCGCGCTGGTCGTCGTGAAGGGTTTCCTGGATGTGGACACGGCGACGGAGTTGCACCATCACCTCGCCAACCAGGTGCACCACGGTCGACGGCATCTGCTGCTCGATCTGTCGGCGGTGCCGTTCATGGACTCGTCCGGCATCAACATCATTCTCCGCGCCTACAAGGAGACCAGGCAGGTCGAAGGCTCCGTGGGACTGATAGCGCCGGCCCCGGCGGTGCGGCGCATCCTCGATCTCACGGGCGTCAGCCTCACGGTGCCCTCCTTCGCGAGCGTCGACGAGGCCCTCACGGGGACGAACGACACGCTGAGCAGGCCGTAGCCCGGGGGCTCCTACGCAGGACACCGCCCGCACAGCCCCCTCGCCGCCCGCGTGGGCGTTCGCGCACGCGGGCGGCTTACACGGCGGCAACACTTGCCGTTTGACAACTGTAGTCACCAGGCAACAAAGTGTGGGTCGTCGAACGTATGGAGGGAACTGGGATGTTGCGGTGGGCGGAGCCTTCTGCCTGCGCCGACAGACCGCGGCGCGCTCTCGGCGTCCCCGCGGGGAGGAGCTGTCCTCCCCCGGATCACGCCGTGCGGGCGTCGGCTCCGTCGACCTCGTGCAGCTGGGCCGCCGCAGTGGTGACGAATGCCTCGAGGCCCTGCAGGAGCGCCGTGCGCTTGGCAGCCGGCATCTGGGCCAGCACGGACTCCAGCGCGTGCTCACGACGCGACCGCAGCTCGGCGAGAAACGATCCGCCCCGACGGCTGAGGTACAGGCGCAGCTCGCGCCGGCTGGTCGAACTGGCCACGCGCTCGATGTACCCGACGGCCTGCAGCCGGTCGCACAGCCTGCTCGTCGACGGAGGGGTCGAGCCGAGGGCGTCGGCGAGCGTACGCAGGTTGATGCCCTCGTTGTGCTCGAGGATGAAGAGCACCCGCAGCTGGGAGGCGGAGACCGGGGCCGTCGATGCGCGTCCCCACAGGACTTCCAGCAGCTCCGCCGCCTCCGAGGTCACACGGGCCACCTCACTGGGCTCCGGACGTGGGCTGGAGGAAGTCACCTACTCACTCTCCCAGACTTCTCGGATGGTGTCGGCCTGCCGAGGCCACAGCTCAGGCACAACGATAGATAGGGACACCGGCGCCCGGGCGCGCACCCCCCTGCGGGACGCGGACCCGGGGTCGTACTAGAGGAAGAATGGCGTATCCGACATCGTGAACAGATTCGTCGCAGCTGAGAGAGCGCTTCGGAACGCGTCGCCACACCGTCTGGTGGACGCGCTCCGGGAAGTGCTGCGCAGCGCGTACGCGGCCGAGTCGGTCGAACTTCTGATGGCCGACTACGGGCTCTCCGTACTCCAGGCCGTCGCGGCGCAGCCCTGCACCTCGGATCCCGTCCCCGTGCACGGCAGCACGGCGGGGCGGGCCTTCGGCGCCCAGGACCCGGTCACGGAGGAGATCGGCGACCGGGTCAGGATCCACCTGCCGGTGACCGTGCGCGGAGACCGGCTCGGTGTGCTGGTGGTCGTACTCCCGTCGGACGGTGCCGCCGAGGCCCTGCCCGAGCTCATCGACATCGCCGAGGTCCTGGGGCACGAGGTGATCGTCGCCGCGCGCGACACGGACGTCTATCTCCGGGCCAGCCGACGCGACCGCCTGACGCTCGCGGCCGAGATGCAGTGGCAACTGCTCCCGGGCCGGTCGTGCTCGCGGCCCGAGTACGCGCTGGGCGCGCAACTGGAGCCCGCGTACGCGATCTTCGGAGACAACTTCGACTGGTCCGCGGGGTCCGACGGTCTGATGGTGTACATCACCAACGGCATGGGTGAGGGTATCGAGGCCTCGCTGCTGACCAACCTGGGCATCAACGCACTGCGCAACGCGCGGCGCGCCGGCATCCCCATCGAGGACCAGGCGGCCCTCGCCGACCAGGCCGTCTACGCCCAGTACCGGGGCGCCTGCTACCTGTCGGTGCTCCTGCTGGACGTGGAACTGTCCACAGGGCGGGTGAAGGTGGTCGACGCCGGTTCCCCGCAGATGCTGCGCATGCGCGGCAGGAACGTCGAACGTGTCGATTTCGAGGCCCAGTTGCCGCTCGGCATGTTCGAGGAGACCGACTACGTCGCCCAGGAGTTCCAGGTCGAACCGGGCGACCGGCTCGTCTTCGTCAGTGACGGCGTCTACCGGACCATCGCTCCCGGAGGCGAGGAGTACGGCGAGCGGGCACTGGCCAAGGCCATCGCGTCGACGAGGCTTCTGCCCGCCGCTGCCGTACCGCGCGCCATTCTCAGAGAGCTCTCGGTCCACCGCGGTGGACCGGACCCGGAGGACGACGCACTGGTGGTATGTCTCGACTGGTTCGGCGGGCAGACCCCATAGGGTCTTCAAGGACGCCGGCGCTCGCGCCGCGCCGAACGGAAGCCATGTGTCCGCACGGCAGTCGGCGAGGTCCCTCTTTCGTTGGACGATCTTCTGGACAGCCACGGGTGTCATGTGCGATCCCGCATGATTACAGTTGTCGCGCGACAATGAACCGCGCTCTCCGAAGAGGCTCCCTCGCAGCCGGGGCGCAGACGTACGAAGGAGACCAAGGACGTGACGGACCAGTCGACAGCGAACCGGGGAACGTCGACACGGATCATCAGCGACTTCCTGCAACGCCGTCGCGAACAGATCGCTCAGCGCTGGGCGGACGAGGCGCTGTTCCGGACGGTGTTCACGGTCTCCCGCGACGAGGCGGCGGAAGCCGCCGGATCCCTGGTGGAGGCGCTCGCCTCGGTCGCCCTGTCCGGCCGGATCGAGGACCTGCGGGCTCCGGGCTTCACCGGCGTGCGTGAACAGCTCACGCGCATGGCGGGCTCACGGGCCCGAGGGGGCGCCGCCCCCTCCCAGATCGCCGACGAGGTCGCGGCGCTGCGCCCCTCGATCACGGATCTGCTGATCACCGACCTGGCCGGCTCGGACGGGGAGGCGTCGGGTCCGCATGTGATCACGCTCACCGTCCTGATGGGCACACTGCGGCTGTTCGTCATGGAGACGGCCCTCAGCGCCGGTGAGGAGATCATCGATCGGCAGCGAGTCCAACTGCTCGAAGTCGCCACGCCCGTCATCAAGCTGTGGAGCGGCATCGTCGCGGTCCCGCTGATCGGCACCCTGGACAGCGCCCGCAGCCAGGTCGTCATGGAGAGCCTGCTGGAGGCGATCGTCGACCAGCAGGCAAAGTTCGCGATCCTGGACATCACCGGCGTGCCGACCGTCGACTCCCTGGTGGCCCAGCATCTGATGAAGACGGTGGCGGCCGCACGCCTGATGGGGGCGGAGTGCATCGTCTCCGGCATCCGTCCGGCGATCGCGCAGACCATCGTCCACCTGGGGATCGACCTCGGCTCGGTCATCACCCGTGCGAGCCTTGCCGATGCTCTCGCCTACGCCCTGCACCAGGAGGGCGCCGTGATCGTCGACCGCGCGACGGGCGCGGGGGGCCCACGATGAGCTGGGGTCTCGAGGGCCCCGTCAGCACCCACGTCCCCGTCCTGAGGATCGGTGACGTCCTGCTGGTCACCCTCCAGGGCGAACTGCACGACAAGGCCGCGGAGCAGCTCCAGCAGGACATCGGCGAGGCCGTCGCGGGCAGTTCGGCCGGCACCGTCGTCATCGACGTCTCCGGCGTCGAGATAGTCGACTCCTTCCTCGGCCGCGTCTTCGCCGAGATCGCCGCGAACGCCAAGCTGCTCGCCGCCGCGACCGTCGTGGCCGGCATGCGCCCCGCGGTCGCCATCACCCTGGTCGAACTCGGACTCACCCTGCCCGGTCTGCGGACCGCGCTCGACGTCCAAGAGGCGCTGCGGATGCTGGCGCCGCCATCCAGTCCCCTGTCCCCCGGTCAAGGTCGCCAGGAGAACGCGTGACGGAGACATCGGGCCGCGTCGCCGCCTGCCTGCCCATCCGCTCGGACACGGATCTGGCATGGGTGCGGCAGCATGTGCGGCAGGCGGCTGCCGAGGTCGGGTTCGGTCTGGTGGAGCAGACCAAACTGATCACCGCGGCCAGCGAGCTCGCGCGCAACACGCTCGTCCACGGAGGGGGCGGGCAGGTGGAGTCCGTCTTCCTCGACCGCGGCCACGCCCGCGGCCTGCGACTGACCTTCACCGACGAGGGTCCGGGCATCCCCGATGTCGAGCGGGCCCTCACCGACGGCTACACCTCGGGCGGCGGACTGGGCCTGGGGCTGGGCGGAGCACGGCGGCTGGTCCACGAGTTCTCGATCGACACGAGTCCGGGCCATGGCACTTCGGTCACCGTGGTCTGCTGGGTCGGTGTACCGCCGCGCCCTCGTGAGGAGGCACGATGACCCGCGTCCGGGACGTACCCGTACACGACCCGACCCGGGTCCGGGACGTCAGGGTGGCGGCGAACGACGCCTGTGGCCTGGCGGGGTTCCCGGCGGACCGCGCGGCCGCGGCGGAGCTCGTCGCCACCGAACTCGCCACCAACCTGCTCAAGCACGCGGGCGGCGGCCAGATCCTCATCGAGACGGTGGACGCGGAGCCGGCATCGGACGCGTCCGCCCCGCAGCCGGCGCTCCAGATCGTCGCCATCGACCACGGGCCGGGAATCCCGGACCTCCCGGCCGCGCTAGGCGACGGCTTCTCGACCACGGCATCCCTGGGCGCGGGTCTCGGCACGTGCCGACGTCTGGCGGACGTCTTCGACGTCCACAGCACACCAGGTCACGGCACCGTCGCCCTCGCGCGGATACAGGCCTCGGCCAGGGCCCGTTCCTCCCGTACGGAGCAGCCGTACCGGCGCGACGCCGTCCCGGTACGGGCCGGAGGAGTCAACATCCCCTTCGTGGCCGGAGATTCGGGCGACGGCTGGGCCTGCGTGCGCTCGGGCGAGCGCATCACGGTGCTCCTCGCCGACGGACTGGGACACGGCCCCGCCGCGGCAGACGCCTCCGACGCCGCCGTCCGGCAACTGCGCCAGGCCGCCCATCTGACGCCCCCGGAACTGCTCGGGGTGCTGCACGGCGCGCTGCGCAACACCCGGGGCGCCGCCGTGGCCGTCGCCCAACTCGACCTCGCCGCGGGACGTCTGGCGTTCTCCGGCGTCGGCAACGTGGGGGCCCGGTTCCGCTCCGACGGCAACTGGCAGCACCTGCTGTCCCATCCCGGCATAGTCGGGGCCCACCGCCCGGCGCACCTCCCCCACCAGCGGCTGCCCTGGTCCACCGACTGCCTCCTCGTACTGCACAGCGACGGTCTGCCCAGCCGTTGGTCCCTCAAGGCGGGCGTGCCGTCCTCGGCCCTGGACCCGGCGGTGACGGCGGCCCTGATCGTGCGCGACGCCAGCAGTTCCGCCCGGCCCGTCCGCGACGACACCACGGTGGCCGTGCTGTCGCCCACACCGTCGGATCGTGAACCATGACCCACACCTGGCAGATCACCACCGTCGTCGACGCGGCCCGGGCCCGGGTCGCCATCGCCAGGCTCACGGCCGAGCACGGCGTCTCCGTCGTCGACCGCTCCCGTCTGGTCACCTCGCTCACCGCGCAACTGCGCCAGTGCCTGACCAAGGGCGGCACCTGGCGGCTGATGCTACGCGCCACACCGCTTTCCGGCGGCGACGAGCGGCGGCAGCTGCGGCTCAGCCTCCGTCCCGGCCCCGACGACACCGGGGCACCCACCTGGCGTGCCTCCGTCCCGGCGGACGGCAAAGCCGGCGGTCCCGGTGCCGAGCCGGCGCGCACGAGCCCGGCGGCCCTGGCCGAGGCGCTCTTCAGCGCGGACGACGACGCCGCCCGGGTCCTGGACGCCCTGTCGGAGCAGGAGGCGGTGGTCGCCTTCCACCGCGAGGAGCTGCATCAGACCAACCAGGGTGTCCTGGCCCTGCACGCCGAGCTGGACGCCGCCGGCGAGGCGCAGCGCGAGCTGTTCGCCGCCGAGCGGGCCGCCCGCACCGAGGCGGAGGAGGCACGCCGCCGGCTCACGTTCCTCGCCGATGCCAGTGCGGCGCTGACGGCGTCCCTCAACCACGGGGAGATCGTGCGCCTGCTTCCGGAGCTGCTGACGCCGGCCTATGCGCGCGGCGTCGATGTGTGGCTGCTGGCGGACGAGGAGGCGGAGCGGGGGCACGCCCCCCGTCCGGCAGCCGCCGTGGTGGCCGCGCGGACCGGCAGACCGCAGTACGCGGCCGCCCATCCCGGAGGGCTGCCAGGCGTGAACGACCGGCCCCCCTCGGCCCTCCACCCCACCGTGCCCCTCCTGTGCGTGCCCCTGTCGGCGCGCCGGACGACTCTGGGCGTGCTGATCCTCACCCCTCCGGGCGACCGGTGGGACCCGGACGACGCCGTGATGCTGATCGAGCTCGCCCGCAGGGCGGGAATCGCGATCGACAACGCGCAGCGCTTCGAACACAACCGCGACATCGCCGAGACGCTCCAACGGGCCCTGCTCACCGATCTGCCCAGCGGCCCCGGGCTCCGGCTCGCCGCCCGGTACCTCCCGGCGACCCACGGTCTCAATATCGGCGGTGACTGGTACGACGCCTTCCGCCAGCCCGACGGAAGCCTGATCACCGTCGTGGGCGACGTCACCGGGCACGGACTGCGTGCAGCGGTGATGATGAGCCAGCTGCGCACGGCCCTGCGCGCGTACGCCGTCGACGGAGGCAGCCCGGGCCGCCTCCTCACCCGGCTGCACCTCTTCCTGCACCATCTGCAGCCGGATCTGTACGCCACCGCGGTCATCGCCCGCTTCCGACCGGGCGAACGTGTGCTGACCTGGGCCGCCGCGGGGCATCCACCGCCGGTGCTGCGCACGCCCGACGGCAGGGTGCACACGCTCGACGCAAAGCCGGGCGCCATGCTGGGCATTCCGCTGCGGCAGGACATCGAGGACCACACCGCCGCGCTGCCTCCCGGCTCGACCCTCGCCCTCTACACGGACGGCCTGGTCGAGCGGCGGACGCAGGGCATCGACCCGGGCATCGAGCGGCTCACCGTCGCGATGGCCGATCTCGCGGAATCGGATCTGGACAGCGATCTGGAGGGCGCCGCCGACCGGGTGCTCGATCCCATGCTGCGGGACTCGGAGCGTGACGACGACGTGTGTCTGCTTCTGTGCCATGTCGACAGCGGCCAGGAGGCGTCACGGGCGTGAGGACGCACCGGCGGGGGACCGCCGGGGCCTTGCGACCACCTCGCCGGAGGTCCTGCTACGTCCCATGGTCCGGCCGGTTCGGCCCTGGTTCATGGGCTTCGCGGAAGGCGTGCAGTCCTTGTTCCAGCGAGGCGCGCTGCGCGGGTGTCATGGCGGCGAACACCGCCGCCAGGCTCGCCGACCTGCGCTCGGCCACCTCGGTGAGCAGCTTGCGTCCCTGAGTGGTGACCCTGAGCTGCAGCTCCCGCCGGTTGTGGGGATGCGCCACCCGCTCCAGCAGTCCCGCCACCTCCAGCCGGTCGCACAGTCTGCTGGCCGCGGGCAGTGCGATGCCGAGCGTCTCCGCGAGCGCCGTGAGATTGAGTTCCGAGCGGTACCGGACCGCCGTGAGCGCCTTCAACTGATGTCTGGAAAGACGCGGTGTGACCGCGTCCGATGCCGCGATCCACAGCGACACCAGACTTTCCACCGCGTCCCCGACCTGGCGGGCCAGCGCCTTGGGGCAGCTGCCCGCCTCCTCTGCCTCGGTCACCTCACGGTCAACTCCCACCGCGCTTCCCACACCTGCCGCGCCCTCCGCCTCGAACCGACACGGTCGATCCGTTCGGCGCCCCTACCCGCGACTCCTGGGAGTACACGACCGAATACGGCCCCTTCACGGGATCGATGCAGGACGCGCTTATCTCCGGCACATAGGGACATATGCGTCGTTTTTTCTGTGATCCAGGAGGCGTAGTCATCGTCATTCTGGCAACCGTGATAGAGGGGGCCGGGCGTCAGCGCGACGTACGAGGACAACCGGCCGGTGCGCCGGCCGGGGGAAGGACGGCATGGCAACCGAGCCGCGTTGGGACAACAAGACCTGGCCGTTCGAGTCGGTGGAGAGCCTCAAGGCCGGCTTCAAGGGCGAACTGCACGATGTGACGGACTCACGACTGGCGGCCGAGGAGTTCCTGCGCCGATTGGCGCGGGCATCGCCTCCGACGAGCCCCGAGCACTGGAACGACATACTCCTGGTGGTCGACGAGCTCGCCGCCAACGCCGTCCAGTACGCTCCGGGCCCCTTCGGACTGTGGATGCGGCCGACATTCGACGGAGTGCATGTGACACTGCACGACACCAGCACGACCCCTCCCTCACCACGGCCCTTCCGCCCCGGCCGCGCCGGCGGTATCGGCTGGCATCTGGTGAACACGCTGTGCGACCAGGTGAGTGTCGTCGTCCATCCGGACGGCAAGGACGTGCACGTCTTCCTTCCCTGGTAGCGGCGGGCAGACCCGCCCCGGGTGCCCGGCCGGCCGCTCATCGGGCGACCCGTCGGGGCTCCGGGGCGTCATGATTCGCAGAGCCCCGGACACGCGCCGTCACCCGAGCGGCACCAGCACGGTCACGATCTTGCCCCCGTCCGGACACCGCTCGATGGCGATGTCCCGTGCCAGCGTGATGATCAACGGCCATCCGTATCCCCCGACCGTGTCCCCTGCCGGAAGGGCGCCCGGGCCGAAAGCCGTCGAGGGGATCTCGGCGCTGCGATCGTGCACATGCAGCCGGACCCCTTCGCGCGTGGGTGTCGCCGCGAAGGCCACGAGACCACCGCCGTGCCGGATGGCATTGGACACCAGCTCCGAGGTGACCAGCAGCAGATCGGTGACGGCCTGATCGTTCGGCTGCGCCGCCGAAGCTCGCTCGCGGCCTCGCAGGACCGCCAGCACGTGGTCGCGGGCCGTCGCCGCGCTGGTGACGCCCGAGGCGGCCAGGATCGGTGTACGCAGCCGCGCGCAGACCTCAACGCCCGCGCCGTCCGGGCGAGTGTCCATGTTGGCCCCGCCGGATTTCCCTGCCGCACCGACGGCGGCCGGAGGTGCACCGCCCGGGGGCGGTTCCGCCGGTGTCATCGCTCGCCCTCGGGCAGCGGGCCTCGTCCGCCGGGCGGCCGGTTGCCGGGCGCCCGGCGGACGAGGGTGGATGTGACATGGTTTCGTTCGTTCATCGGTCACCGTCTACCCGGCCGCGCACGAGCCATGGGTGTGTCACAGCGGACCCGGCGCGACGTGCCCGATGATGCGGTGCCGGGTGACCCCGCGCCCGCGCCGTCACTCCGCACGTCGCGGTGGCAGACCACGGTAGTAGTCGTCGACCTTGGCCAGATATTCGGGATCGAGGGTCTCGCGATCCGTGCGGAACAGAGGTGCGTCCTTCACCTCGTCCTTCGAGCACGCCAGCGTGATCTGCTGTGCGTCGATGTCGATGCCACTGACGACGCCCGCGGGAATGAGCACGCTCTTGCCGAACACCCACACCCCGGTGTCGACGATCAGATGCCGCATGCCCGGCCCGTCGGCCTGCCGGTCGACATGCCCCACGGTTCCGTCCGTGGCGTCGACGGTGAAGCCGGCCAGATCCTGTCCCTCGACGTGGCCGCTGCCCGGTTCGTACATCCACGGCCTCTCGATGGTCACGATGCTCCCTTCCACGGTGGGTGTGGAGCAGCGGATACCCGTGTCTCCGGGGGCCATTCCGGGCAGGCGGGCACCTTCGTCGTTCCCTCACTGGAGACCGGGGCGCCCACCGCGCGACGGCCTCCCGGTGGGCGTCCGGCGACCCGCGGACGCAGGTTTTCGATCGTCAGGCCGCCAGTGTCGAGGCGAGTTCGGTCGCGGCCTCGACGAGCTCGACGTCCGGCTCGGCGAGCAGCTGACGCAGCCCGCCCAGGTCGGCATGGACGGCGCGACGAGCCTGCCGCTCCCAACTCACGTAATCATGGGGGTAATTGCGCAACTTGGGATAGGCGGTAGCCGTGCTCTCCCACTGCCGTGCATCCGCGATGTTCTTGAGCAGGTGGATGATCTGAACCCGACACGTCACCTGGGGAAGCCGGGCAAGTTCCCACAGGAACGGGACGGTGGCGGCCGTCGCCTGGTCGACGACGAAACCATATTGGCAGATTCGTTCCCTCAGGTCGCCGAGGGCCGCCCGGGCAGTGGGTTCGTCACCCCAGGCGAGACTGTGGAGCAGGACAGGGATGGCTTCCGCCGACCCGCTGGAGTCCTTGATGGCCTCCCACGGCACGTGCCCCAAGTCCTTGAGTGGTGTGGTCATTTCCGCTCCCCGCAGACAGTGTGGGGCCAGGCCCCGGGGGTCGTCCTCTCCGTCGCGACGGCGCGCTCGGCGTCATGACCCGGCAGGCCGCGCTCCCTGCCCGGGGCACAGCCTCGCCCGCCAGGGCGGCTCGGAACCCGGTGTGCAGGCAAGGACACGGTGGTCTCCCTGATGCGACGTCAGCGCACGGCGCCAGTCCAGCGATTGACGCCCCGCTATTGTCCACGCAGTCAGCAGCATCATGCAATTGCATGGGAAATTGCACGATGGGTAGGAGAACCACGGGGGCCCCGTCGGGTGCGTTCCGTCCCACGTGGGCCGGCGCCCCGTGTCGGAACGTGAGCAAGGAGACAGTGGTGCCTTCAGTGCCAAACGGAGTGCGGGCGAGCGCCTTGGGCGCCCGCTGGATCAAGAGCCGGCACAGCAACGCCGAGGGCAACTGCGTCGAGGTGGCGGCTCTGGCCGACGGGGCGGTCGCGCTGCGCAACTCGCGTGACCCGGACGGGCCTGCACTCGTCTACACGCCCGCCGAGGTGGCGGCCTTCCTGGCCGGCGCGAAGGAGGGCGAGTTCGACCATCTGGTGTGAGGTTCCTGGCGGCACAATGCTGTCGGCACACGCGACATGGACCGGTCGAGTGCGATACTGATGGTCTGTTGTCTGCCGACCGACTGGGAGTCAGGATGTCCGTCGAGTCCCGCCGCGTCTCTCGACTGGAACCGTATCTCAACCGGACGGAGCCCGCTCCGACTCTCCTGAAGATGCTGGTCGGGGTGCAGTTGGCCGGTATGCGTGAGGGTCTCGGCCTCTCCCAGGAGCAGGCCGCGCGAGCGCTCGGTTTCAGCCCCGCCAAGCTGTCGCGCATCGAGGCGGGCAAGGGCCGCAAGCCGCCGACGGAGAACGACGTCCGCTCGCTGCTGCAGTTGTACAAGGCCGACGACCACGAGGCCGCGGTCCTCGTCAAGCTGTTGCAGCGTGCCGGTGAGCCCGGCTGGTGGCAGCGCTACGACAAACGGCTGATGCCCGAATGGTTCGATCGCCTGGTCGGACTGCAGGAGGCGGCCGCAGCCATCCGCACCTTCGAGATCCAGTACGTTCCCGGTCTGCTGCAGACCGCGGCCTACACCCGGGCCGTGGTGGAGCGGGGACTGCCGTCCGCTTCGGCGACGGAGGTGGAACGACGCGTGGAGTTGCGGATGCGGCGGCGGCAGTTGCTGGCCCGTCCGGACGCCCCACAACTGTGGGCGATCGTCGACGAGTCGGTCCTGATGCGAGTGCTGGGCAGCCGCGAGGTGATGCGCGAACAGCTGGAACATCTCGTCGAGATGGCCCAGTATCCGCATGTGACCCTGCAGTTCGTGCCGTTGGACGTCACGAACGCCTCGGCGCCCGCGATACCGGTCACCTATCTGCGCTTCGGCGGTCTCGATCTGCCCGACATCGTCTATCTCGAGCACATCCGAAGCGCCAACTTCCTCGAGGACCGCGACGAGACGGAGGAGTACCGCATGGCACTCGACCGGCTCGCCGACGAAGCCCTCAACCCCCGCGAATCGGTGGCCCTGCTGCAGAGGACGCTCGAGGAGCGCTACTCCCGCAACTGACCACAGGGCCGCCGATCGCGGGGCCCTGGGTCAGCGGATCCGGCCGACGCCGCCGAACTCGATCCATTCCTGGGTGAGTTGGCGGGGTGCGACCTCCGTGTCCGGCCGCCAGGTGGACACCTCCACCAGTCCGGGCTCAAGGATGTCCATCCCCTCGAACCAGGAGGCGACGTCCTTCTCCTGGCGCACACGCCCCCAGTGTCCCTGGGTGGCCTGGGCCATGAAGTCGGTGACGAACTCACGGACCTTCGGGTCCTCGCTGACGAGCTGACACATCACCATGAAGCTGTCGGGCACGAGCTGTTCGACGACACGACTGACCAGGGCGGGCGGCCCCTCGGTGTCGCTGTCCGGGATGCAGTGCATCACCGAGTTGAAGAGCACGGCAACCGGACGTGAGAAGTCGATCAGGCGGCGGGTCTCCTCATGAGAGAAGATTGCCTCCGTGTCCCGGATGTCCGCCTGGATGACGGCGGTGCGGTCGTCCTGTTCCAGCAGCGCCCGTCCGTGCACCAGAACCATCGGGTCGTTGTCCACGTACACCACATGACTCGTGGGGTCGACACGCTGGGCGACCTGGTGGACGTTGTCCTGCGTGGGCAGCCCGGATCCGTGGTCCAGGAACTGCCTGATGCCGTAGTCCTCCGCCAGGGTGCGCACCATGCGCTGAAGGAACCTGCGGTTGTTCAGCGCGAGCGCCCGGGTGCTGGGGACGACCTTGTCGAGTTCCTCGCAGGCTGCCCGGTCGGCCGCGTAGTTGTCCTTTCCGCCCAGGTAGTGGTCGTACATTCGGGCGGCTGTCGGCACCGTGGCGTCGATCGACGTGGACAATTGCCTGCCAGGCTGCATCGTTCCCCCAGAGACGGGCCGCGCCGTCGGAACCGGCTCGGCGGGCACTCCATCCTAGAGACCCGACGTTTCCCGATGCCAGTCCCCGAACGAAGGATGCGGAATCCAAGCCACCTGATCGGTAATCAACTGCCGGTAGATCAAGCATGGTTGGCGATACGGGCGTCGAGTGTGCCCGCGGGGGCGCCGGACGGGGGCGGTCATGGCTCGACGAGTTCGGCCAGCATGGCGCCGGTCCCTTCGTCAGCGGGCAGAAATGCCTCGAGGCGGAGTTCGGCGATGGTGACGTCGACGGCGGTGCCGAAGTGGGTGAGGGTGGTGACCAGCGTCAACTCCCGTGTGTCAGCCGGATCGTGGGCCCGCAGGCGCAGTGGTACGGCGAGGCCGAGGTGGTCCGGCGACTCGCGCGGACGCGGTGGTGCCAGGGCGCGGAGTTCGGAGACCAGGTCCTGCAGCCGGACGTCCGGGTTCCGCGCACTCTCCGCCTGAAGACGTTCGATGATGTGCCACGCCCACTCGTCGAGGTTCGCGATACGCGGCGCCAGGCCCTGAGGATGCAGCAGCACCCGGGGAACGCTCATCGGCGCGAGGAGCAGATGCGGGGCCGCACCCGCGATGAGCTTGTGGAAGGCGGCGTTGGCCGACACCAGGTCGCCGAACCGGTCGACGACCACCGCCGGGTACGGAAGGTGCCCTTGCAGAATGCGTTCGAGGGCGGTGCGAATCGGCTCGAGCCTTGGGTCGTCCAGGCGCGTCTGCGGGTAGGCGGGTGCGAACCCCGCCGCGAGGAGCAGTTCGTTGCGCTCACGGATCGGCACCTCCAGGGATTCCGCCAGCCGGATGATCATTGATCGGCCGGGGGCCGACCGTCCGCTCTCGATGAAACTGACGTGCCGCTGCGTGGTGCCCGCGCGCACCGCCAGTTCGAGCTGGCTGACGCGCCGCCGGGTGCGCCACTCGCGCAGCGCGCCGGCGAGCGGACCCTGTGTCGATTCGCTGATCACCGCTCCTGTGTATCCCCCCGGCCGCCGGTCCGCGATTCCCTGCGGGGAATTGCCGTGCGGCGGCCGACGCAGGACGGTCGTTGCCGCACACCCGACCGTGAACGGCCGAAGGGAACGTCATGACCCACACCGACATCCACCACCTCACCGACCGCTACGTCGCCGTATGGAACGAGCCCGACGCGGAACGCCGCCGCGCCGAGGTCCACGAGCTGTGGTCCGCCGATGCGGTCCATGTGGTCCGGCCCCCCGAGGAGATCCTGCGCACCGCCGAGGGGCTGGGCTTCGATCGTCTCGTTCTACAGGCACGCGGGCACCGGGCACTGGAGTTCCGGGTGTCCCGCGCCTACGAGGAGTTCGTCGCACCGGGCGCCTTCGTCTTCCGGTCGCGCGGCAACGCCGACCGGCTCCGGGACATGGTCAAGTTCGGCTGGGAGATGGTGCCCCGCGAGGGTGGAGCGGCGGCGAGCGCGGGACTGGAGATCCTCGTGCTCGGCCCCGACGGCCGCATCGTGAGCGACTACCAGTTCATCGAAGGGTGAACGGGGCGATGTCCGTACTTCCTACGGCGGTGCGCAGCTACCACGCACGCAGCGGCGGCGGCATCGAGGGCCTTTCGCTGCGTGAGCACGCACCACGCACTCCGGGGAGGGGGGAGGTAGCGGTGGCCGTCCGAGCCGCCTCCCTCGGCTTCCGCGAACTGCTGGTGCTGCGGGGGCAGTACGTACTGCCCGTCAAACCGGACGTCGTCCCGGTCTCGGACGGTGCCGGGGAGGTCGTCGCCGTGGGACCGGATGTCGAACGGGTGCGCCCGGGCGACCGCGTCGCTGCGGCGCTGTTCCCGCGGTGGCTGGACGGCCCGCTGCAACCGCACTGTCTGCCGCAGTTGGGTGGCTCACTCGACGGAATGCTGACCGAGCTGGCCGTCCTTCCCGAGGAGGCCCTGGTATCCGTCCCCGACCACCTTTCCTACGCCGAGGCGGCAACGCTTCCCTGTGCCGCCGTCACGGCATGGAACGCCCTGACCGGCGACGGCCGCGGAGTCCGGCGCGGACAGACCGTGCTGACCACCGGCTCCGGGGGCGTCTCCCTGTTCACGGTGCAGTTCGCCGAACTCCTCGGTGCGAAGGTCATCGCCACCACCGGCCGCGCGGACAAGGAGCAGCGCCTTCGCGATCTGGGAGCCGACGAGGTCGTCAACTACCACGACAAACCGAACTGGCACACCGCCGTACGTGAACTCACCGGCGGGCGGGGAGTGGACCGCGTGGTCGACACCGCGGGAACGCTGGAGCAGTCGCTGAAATCGCTCGCCATGGACGGGCATGTCGCCTTCGTCGGGTCCATGTCCGGCGGCCTGCGACCGATCGAGCCCCGTCTGCTGTTCGGCGTCGCCGCGACGGTCCGGGCCGTGGCCGTCGGCAGTCGCGCCCAGTTCACGCGCATGAACGAAGCCATCTCCGCGCATCGGCTCCGGCCGGTCGTCGACCGGGTGTTCCCGTTCGACGAAGCCGTGGCGGCCTACCGCTACTACGAGTCGGCCACGCCGTTCGGAAAGGTCGTCATCGGCATCGGACAGCCGGCGGGCGTGGGTGACGGACCGTCCCGCACGACCGGTCGCCCGGGGTGGAGTCCGGGACCGCACACCCGCGGAACACCGCCGTACCATCCAGTAATATCAGGCCCGGCGCACCCGGTCCTGTGGGCGCGTAACATCCCGGGGAACGCGGAGGTCGGCATGGCGGACGTCGAAGTGGGCACCGTGATCGAGGACTTCGACCTGCCGGACGAGACGGGTGCGCAGCGGCGGCTCTCGGAACTCCTCGTCGACGGACCGGTCGTGCTGTTCTTCTACCCCGCCGCCCTCAGCCGCGGCTGCACGGCGGAGGCGTGCCACTTCAGGGACCTGGCAGCCGAGTTCGCGGCGGTCGGCGCCCGGCCGGTCGGTATCAGCGGCGATTCCGTGGAACGGCAGCAGGAGTTCGCCGGACGCCACACGCTCGGGTTCCCGCTGCTGTCCGACGTGGACGGGACCGTCCGGGAGCGGTTCGGAGTCCGGCGCGGTTTCTCCATGACCCCCACCAAGCGCGTCACCTTCGTCGTCGACCAGGACCGCAAGGTCCTTGAGGTGGTGCGCAGCGAACTGCGCATGAGCGCGCACGCCGACCGGGCGCTGGCCGCCCTGCGCACCCGCACGGACTGACGGCCGACGGTACGGGACGTCGATTCGCCGCCTTCCGGGGCCCCGGGCCGACGTCTCCTCGTTCCTGCAAGGGCAGCCGGCCGCATCGGGCTCGTCGTCCTCCCAGGACTCCTCGTTCCAGGGATCAGGCAAGCGACGGAGGGCGACGGCCATGCGGGAGTCGGAGGCCGGAGCCCCGCCGCGGGGTCACGACGACGGCAGCGGGGACTCCGTCCCCGTCGTCACGCCGTGCGCGTGAGACGCAGGGTGGCGACGACCGTCGTCAGGCCGCGCAGCATGCCCAACTGGTTCCAGCCCATGCCGAACTCCGCACGGTCCACGGTGAACTCGGCCTCGAGCGTGACCGCTTCCGCGTCCGCCTGCGTGACGCGTGCCGTGAAGGACTGCGGCCGGCTGATCCCGCGCACGGTCAGCTCTCCGGTGATCTGAGCCGTGTCGTCCGACCGCGCCTCGGCACGCTGCACCGCGAAGGTGATCTCGGGGTGGTGGTCGACATCGAAGAAGTCCGCGGAGCGCAGGTGCTTGTCACGCTTGGTGTGCTTTGTGTCGAGCGATGCGGCGTCCAGGGTGATGGTGCCCTGGGCGGTGCCGTCCGGCTTGACCTCTCCCTGACCGCTCAGGGCGTTGAAGGAACCCTTGACCGTGACCAGCCCCCACATGGTCTTGTGCTGCACGGCGACGGTGGAGGCGGTGTGGTCGAGCTGCCACAGTCCGGTTTCGACGGCGACGGTCATGAGAGTTCTCCAGCGGAAGAGGGGCGGGACAGTGCGGTGATCGAGTCATCCAATTTTGGATGACCCCCACGCTAACCTCTCCTCCAAATTTGAACAACCTGTTTGGTCCAAAAATGGACGAGACCGATCCCGTACGCCTCGGCACCCGGCCGCCTCCCGCCGTACCGTCACCGGCTCCGGCGGGAAGGAGCCGGTGACGGCCCGCCGGACGGCAGGTCAGGACTCGGGGCACTCCTTCCAGGCCAGGTGGTAGACGGTGCTGATGTCACCGTCCGTGGAGTCCATCGTCATGAAGCTCGTGCTGCCGGGCGTCGAAGTGCCGGCGCTGACGCGCAGTTCGGTGTTGATGTTGAAGTTCCGCTGCACACCGCAGGGCGCCCAGACCAGCTGCGCCCAGTCCGTGACGTCCGTCGCCTGCCAGTTGTCGTCGTACGGACCGCGGAACGGGTGGGTGATGGCCGCCGTGTTCGGCGACCCCTGGAAGTAGTACGAGGCCTTCTCCGTGCTGGACGCACCACGCTGAAGCGAGGCGAATCCGCGGTAGTCCGCACTGGCGATGGCGTACGTGAAGCCCTGCGGCACATGGACGATGAGGTTGAGCTGGCAGTTCTTGCGGAACGCCGTGGGGTCTGCACTGCCCCCCACCTGGGCGAGGTAGTCGCTGTAGGTCACCGTGAAGGCGGTGTTGTCGGGCGAGACGGCGACCGCGGCCGTCCCCTGGGGACAGCCGGAGCCGTTCACCGTGGCGACCTTGATGGCGATCTTGTCGGGGGGCGGATCGACGATCCCGGACGACGGGTCGTGCACGGGCAGTGCGGTGGCGAAGAGCGCCGCTATCGCACCGCTCAGGAGCATTCCACCAGCCATGGTTCTCCCATCCGTTGCAACGGTGTCCCGGCGGTGTGCACCGCCGGGTATCGGGGGGTGCGGCCCCGCGCGTGAGCACGGGGCCGTCGCGGACCAGTGCGTTGGATCTGATACCGCGTTGCGTCATGTACATGTCATGCAGGCATGCATGTCCCCACCTGTGAAGGAGCTGTGAAGGCCGGGGCCATCGCATCGTATGTACTCCGGGCGCCTGCCGGTACGGCGATCTCCGGCCAATCGGCGCGGTGCAGACCCCGCCGGGCGCACACAAGGCGGCCCGCCGCCCCGGACTTCACGGGACGGCGGGCCTTGGCGGGCCCGGTCAGTGGGCGGGCCAGCCGTCGAGGTGGCGATGGAGGGTGACCCTGGGTCGCTCGTGGCCCTTGGGCGCCTTCGCGACCGCTTCGCTGAGCACCTTGTCGACCTCGGCGGCCAGCGCGTCCGCCCGCGTCTTGATGTCGGCGGCCGGAAGCGTGGAGCGGGTCAGTACGTCCAGCCGCCGGTGGATGTCGTTGAGGCGCCGCCGTGCCTCGCCGTCCAGGGCGAAGGGGCGCGGCGTGGAGACGACGAACTGGTAGGCGCCCGCAAGGGTCTGGCAGCCGTCGCAGTACTTGTTGACCGCGTCACCGCGGTTCACGGCCGTCAGATGGGTGCGCTCCCCCGCCATCGTGACGATCTGGAAGGACAGCGCGACCGAGCGGCAGCGGTCGTCGACCGAACAGCCCACCCCGACGGCGTTCGCCTGGTTGCGCACGGTCGCGGCGCTGACCGTACCGAGCTGGCGCACGGTGAAGGAGTCCTTGGTCTGCGTGTGATGCCGGAAGTCGGCGCGGGTGAAGGTCTGGTCGACGGCGACCGCGGCGTGCCGCGGGGCCGCCGTCGCGGCCTGTGCGGGCACGGCCGTCGCGAGACCGGCCGCACCGGCCGCGAACAGCCCGACGCGCACTGCGCGTTGGGAGAGGGCGGACGGTGGACGGGGTTTGCGGTGCTGGTTCACGTGGGACTCCCGTTTGAGTGATGCCGTAGGACGGAGTTCCGCAGGACAGGGGACGCACTGCGCTCTCGGACCGGCGGAGGCGGCTCGGCCCCGGTGCTGGGCCCGGGGCCGGTCCGCTCAGCCCCGGGACGGGCCCGGGGTGATCAGGAAGGGCTGGGTGTGGGCGAGTCGACCGGCGGCTCGCTGGAACTCTCCGGCGCGGTCGGGCTCTCGGACGGCACAGGAGCGGAGGGCGAGCCCGATCCGGGGCCTTCCGACCCGGAGACCGGGGGCTGGCCGCTCGTCTCGGGGCTGCCGCTGGGCTGCCCGACCGTGCCCTCGGGGGGCGACTTCGAGGCGCTGGGCTGCGCACTCGCGGAATCCGACGGGCTCGCCGAGGCCGAAGGACCGTCCGAGGCCTCCGGGGAGGCGGTGCCGGCCGAAGCACTCGGGACGCCGGCCGACGGCGCGGCATCGTCCGGATCCGGGGTCGTGGCCCGCCGGGCCGGCGGCGCCGAGGACGACACACCCGGCTGCAGTATCGGAGCGATCGGCGGCTTCTTCGGCAATGGCTCCGGGGTCATGCCCGACACCCAGGCGTAGCTGAGACCGCCGAGTCCGACCAGGAGCAACGCGCACAGGGCCACGCGCAACCGGGGCCGGCCGTCCGTCGACTTCACGGCACCCCGCCACAGGCGTCCGCCGAGCTTCACCGACAGATAGACCACGCCCGCCATCGGGCACAGCAGCATGATGCAGCCGACCACGCCCATCAGGCCCGCCGCGATCTCCCCCTCGGCGAAGGCACCGCCCGTGCCGACGATCTGCTCGGTCAGCGACCGGATCATCGTGGTGGTGATACGCGGCAGGTTCCAGAGCGCGTACCCCAGTTCGCCGATGATGAGCGGCACCATCGTCAGGACCCAGGTGGCGACGATGACCCGGGACGACTTCTTGAGCGCGGCGACCTCGGCCCGGGCCTTGCTGCCCCTGACTCCCGGGATCAGGCTCAGCAGGATCGGCTTGATCTTGCCGTAGAGATCGGGGACACCGGCGAGATCGCCGAGGATGTAGTAGCCGTCGAGGCGCACGGCCGGCATCAGCTGTTCGAGGATCTCGAAGTGGTTCAGATAGACGGCGGCCAGGAAGAACGGCTGGCCGGTGAGGGCGTAGGCACCCGCCAGCGCCAGCATGAAGACGACGTTGAAGTAGATGCCGCCGAGATCGGTGCGCAGTCGCCCGCCCCGGCCGATGCGGTAGACGTCGGTGACGTCCGTGTACATCGAGGGCCAGATGAGGAACAGTCCGCAGCCGATGCTGCCCGGCCGGGCACCGCCGTAGCGGCACGCGGAGGCGTGGCCGAACTCGTGGAAGACGAGCGAGGCCACCGTCAGCACGAACACCACGAGGAGCAGCACCGGTTGATCGAGTACCTCGAGCACTGGTGTGATCGCGCCGAAGTACGCGAACAGCCACACGTCCAGGACGGCGACACCGGCGAGCACGGCCACCACCACGAGAGGGCGGTGCAACCAGGCAAGCGCACGGGCGATCTTCGCCACCCGGCGGTCGTTGAAGATGACTCGATGGCCCTTGAGCGCGAGGAGCAGGTCCGACCTGGGTGCCGAGATCTGGTCGTCCCGCAGTCCCTCGGGGACCGTCACGCCGAGCGGGTCCAGCTTGTTCTCGATCAGATAGCGGATGTTCTCCGCGCTCACCTCGCGCCCGAACCGGGCGCTGACCCGGTGGGCGATCGTCTCGATGTCGCGGCTTCCGTCGATCGACGACGCCACCAGGTGCAGCAGTCGGGACAACTGCACAACCTGCCCGTCCCCCCGACGGGCGATGTACCTGGGCTCGGTGAACCCGGACCCCTGGTATTCACCGTGCAGTCGAAGCCCGGCGCTCAACCGCGGCACGATCGGCTTCTCCATACCGATGACGGTCAGCTCGCCGGTGGCGACCTGCTCGTACGTCACCGGCATCCCCCCGGGACCCGGCACCGGGCCGGTGTCGTAGAGAGCCGCGGTGTTCTCCCCCAGCAGCGTCATATGCGCTTTCCTCCCCGTAGGGCGGACCGCACCAGCCCCCTGTGCGGCCCGCCCAACTTGCCCTCGTCGTACGGGGTTACTGGCTGATGTTGATCGACTGCGAGGCCGCGGACTGGGCGACCGACCACGAGGAGTGGTCGTTGAGCGCGGCCGACTCGTTGTGGGCGGAGACGTTGGCGACGTGCTTGCTGACGTTGACCGTCTTGCCGAAGCTGAACTTCAGCCGGCCCAGGGCCTCGCGGCCCGGCAGCAGCTCCGCGGACTCGGCGTCCAGCTCGTGTGCGTTCATGCTCATGGCGTGTCCTTTCCTCAAGACCTTCGTTAGGCAGCGTGTGGGAGCCGGGCGGAATCGGACCGCCGCCCGGCGAGGTTGGTGATATCCCGTCGGATACCGGTGCCCGGTGGTGGTACCGCCGCGGCGGGCGGAGGTGTGGTGATGCTTCGCCGCGGCGGTACCGGGTGCCGCACGGTTCCGGGGCGACGGACCGTGCGACACCGGATCACTGGTGGATGTTGATGGCCTGGGCGGCGCCCGAGTCCGCCACCGACCACGCGGAGTGGTCGTTCAGGGCGGCCGACTCGTTGTGGGCGGAGACATTGGCGATGTGCTTGCTGACGTTCACGGTCTTGCCGAAGCTGAACTTCAGGCGACCGAGGGCCTCACGGCCCGGCAGCAGCTCCGCGGACTCGGCGTCGAGCTCACGAGGATCCATCATGATCGATTCCCCCTCGGGGTTCGAGGTGTGTTCCCGTCGGACACGATCAGGTCCCCCCGGATCGCGTCCAACTCTGTCGGACGGGCTGTCCAACGAGATTGGACACTAGGGGCTGGAAAGCGGGTGACGCAAGCGGTTCAGGAGAACACCTTCCGTAACTCACCCAACTCGCCCCTAGAATGATCCGACGCGGAAAAGTTCCGCCCGGCGGCGAGCAGGAAGTGACCATCGGTGGCCAACGCACTGCAGCAGATCATCCGTGACCGGCTGGACAGCGAGCGCTGGTCGTACGGCGACGTCGCCCGCCGCGGAGGCATCCCGCGCTCCACGGTCCACCATCTGGCGACCGCCGATCACATGGCGCGTATGCCTCAGCCGGCCACGCTCGAAGGACTCGCGCAGGGACTGGGAATTCCACTGCAGACCATCCGCCAGGCCGCGGCGGAGGCGTGCGGCATTCATCTCTACGCCCCCGCGGCCGAGTCGGCGCCCACGCCCCAGGCTCCCGGCGACCCCGAGGTGGACGTCCTCATCGCGAGCGTCCAGCGACTTTCGTCCGAGGACCGTCGCCATGTCGCGGCGCTGGTCGAGTCTCTGCTCAACCGCCCTTCGGGCGACTCCTGACCCCCGGCGGCGGTACGAAGGGCGCACCCCCGCCCCACGGGCCACTTGCAGTAGAAGAAGTCACTTCCGCCCAAACACGCATGATCCGGCGCTAGTCTCTCCTCCTGCCTGGGCGCGTGAGCCGCACACCCCAGGGCCTCTGGGGGACACCTTGCTCTTCGTACACGGCGGCCCCACCACCGCCATCGTCAAGGGACCGACGGGAGAATCCGTGGTCCTGCTCTCCGGTGAGCTTCCGGCCGATCTGACCGACACCTCCATCGGAGAACTGCTCGACCTCGCGGCCGCCGTGCTCAGCGAGGATGAACTCGCGCTCTTCGACCAGTGTCTCGCCATGCTCCGGCGCGGTGAGGGTCCCACCCCGCAGCGGATCGAGATCAACGGTGCCGTGCTCACCGTCTACCGCGAGTGACGGACATCCACGGCGAGACCGGACGCCGGGACCACACTCGTACAGAGATCCAGACGTCGAACGGATGGCTTCAAGCCATCGAGCAGGGCACCATCACGCCATGGCACCCATCGCACATCCGTACAGCCGCCCCACCTTTCGAGCGACTTCATGAGCCCAGCCCGTATCCCCGGCCTGATCGTGCCGCTGATCCTCCTGTTCGCCCTCGCCGCAGGCGCGGTGTGGTACTGGCGGCATCGTGGCGACTAGCCGCGCACCGGCCGACGACTCAGTTCTGGCCCCGTTCGGCCTGCTCACGCAAAAACGCGGTGATCTGGCCGGCCAGGCTCTCCGACACGCTGTCGTTCCGTGCGGGAACACCGGGCTCGCCGTCCGACGCGGTCATGTCTCCGGACCACAGATACCGGTCGGCCCAGTCGTCGTCCGCCTTCAACTGCACCTGGATGTCGACGAGATTCAGCAGCGGTTCCGGGGCGGCCGCGTACAGGACGGCGGTCGCCCGGCGCAGCGGATACAGATCGAAGCCCTCGATGAATTGCGAGTTGCGCCAGTCGAGGAACGCGCTCTCGCCGTCGGGGCCGATCCGGATGTCGAGTTGGCCGTCCTCGAGGTGGATTCCGGCAGGTTCCCCCATGCGGTTCTCCACGGTCACCCGGAAGCGGAAATAGGCCAGGCCTTCGGCGGCCTCGTCACGCCCGCGCGGCGGCTCGGCCCTCTCCAGACCGGAGACGCGGACACGCAGACCGGCATGCTCGTCTGCGCATTCCTGCCAGTCGCCGATCACATTGGGCTCGCGCACAGTCCACCTCTCCACTTCCGCGCCTAGCTTCCTATCCGCGCACGCAACAAAGTGTCAAATGCACGGAACACCACGTGGCCAGCGGATATGCCACGCTTGATCACCGATCAAGCCGTGCGCAGCATGGATCCACCGTCCGGCCGCAGCACCACGATCCCGCACGTGTCACACATCACGTCCATCACACGCCCGGAGCCGGTGCCCGGGCCGCATGCCACAGTGACGGCTGGCACACTGCACGTTCATGACCACGATCACGCCCGCCCGTGCTCTGCTGCTGCTCGTCAGCGGACTAGTGTGCCTGACCACCGCGAGCGGGGCGCTGATCGGCGCGCTCTTCGGCGGTGCGGGGTTGGCTCTCCTCACCGCGGCCGGTGCCGGCGCGGCGGGCGCGCTCGGCGCCCTTTTCCTGCGCCGACGTGCGTGGACGCACTTCGAGGCGGCCCGGCGTGAGGCCGGGATGCGCGGCTATGCCGACGGGATCGCCCATGGGGTGCTCCTGCACATCGCCGCGTACGAGGCCGCCGTCTTCCCGCGCAGCGGGCCCACGGGGGTCACTCCCGAGGAGCGTGCCGCGCGGCGCACGGTCGCCTATCGGATGGCGGCGCTGGACGAGGTGTCACAGCGGGTCCGAGAGGCCGCCGCGGACGCCCTCGCCGTGCTCGACGCCGCCGATCGCACCGCTGCCCAGGACGCCCTCGCCCAACTCGCCGCGGTCGTCAGACAGGAGTACGCCCGCCCCTGACAGCCCGGTACGGCGCCGCGGCCCCGTTGTGCCCGTCCGTGGCCCCGCCGCGCGTCCGCGCGCGGCGCTGAGTCCACGGTTCCGGAATCGACTCCTCCCCGTGCGGCGGCCGCGCGTCTCCCCTCACTACTGCGAGCCGGCCGAAGCCATGGACCCGCCGACCGACGCGGCCGCGAGTTCACGCACCTGGGCGAGAGCCGCGGCGACGGCCGGTCGGACCGTTCCCCCGGCGCGTACGCAGGTGAGGAACTTGCGGTGCGGGTCACCGGCGCAGCGGACGCGGGTGAGCTCGAGGTGCGGCGGCAGCCGGGCCAGGCGTGGTATCAGGGCGACCCCGAGTCCATGGGCGACGAGATGGGCTGCGACGTTCCAGTCGAGCGCGTGATGGACGACGTCCGGCGTGAATCCGGCCGCAGCGCAGGCGGAGACCACATGCGGCCGGCACGGGCTGTCCGCAACCGGGGCGATCCAGGGCTCCAGAGCCGCCTCCGCGAGATCGACGCACTCGCGGCCCGCCAGCTCGTGACCGTCCGGCACGACGAGGTCGAACGGGTCGTCCATCAGCGGCTCCTGCTCGAAGCGGACGTCACCGCGGGGCGGATTGTGCGGCGTCACCTCCACGACGGCGAGGTCCGTCTCCCCCTCGAAGAGCAGATCGAAGGCCTCCGGGAGCCCCGCTTCCCGGATCTGCACGGACAGGCGGGGATGGTTGTCGCGCATGCGGGCCGCCATCGGGGCGAGGAGCTCCGAGACGGCCACCGGGAATCCGCTCACCCGCAGCACTCCGGCAAGTTCCCCGTCGTCGGCGCGCAGGTCGTGTTCGGCCTGCTCCCATCGCGTCCGTATGGCGTCGGCGTGTGCCAGCAGTCCACGGGCGGCGGGTGTGAGCCGTACGCCCCGACCCTGCGGTTCCAGCAACTCGACACCGAGCTCGCGGGAGAGCTGCCGGATCTGCTGGGATGCGGCGGACGTCGTGAAGTGCAGGGCACGCGCCGCGGCGGTGACGGTGCCGTAGTGCGCGACGGCCCGCAGGACATGCAGTCGGCGTAGGTCAATCATGAAGCCCACGCTTCACGGTCGTGTCCGGCAAGTCAACGTGGACGTGAACGGCGGTGTGCGCCCACCCTGGTGGCATCGACATGGTTGCGGTCAAGCACCAGAAGGGAGTCCGTGATGACTCGCACCCCAGCCCCGGCCTGCCCGTACTGCGGATGGCCCGATCACGCGGCGCCGTTCCGGATGCTCTCCCGGCACGGCACTGCCGACGGCCGGACGCTGTGGACCCGTTGTGCCTGCGGTTCGCTGCAGGTCCGCCTGGTGGACGCCCGAGGTGTACGCGTCGTCTCACGCAGCCGGCCCGCACGGCCCGTGGAGCAGCCCTGCGAGCGATGACGGCCGGCCGGGCCGCCCGTTCCTTCGCCGATCCGGCACACCCGTGATTGAGCAAGCCCCCACCGTGCCGACGTAGCACAGGACATGGCAGCATTCATGGGCGCCGGGTGCGCGGGCGGCCCGGTCCGCACGTACACCGGGGGGCGCGGACGATGACGTACGAACAGCAGTCGCTCCCTGCGCGCGAGCGCAGTGAGCCTCCGGCGCCGTCCGGGACGCCCCGCCCCGGGCCGTCCTCTCCGGAGCGGTGCGCCCCGGGCCGCTGGACGCGGCTGCGGCGCCACCGGCGGCCGCTGCTCGTGCTCGCGGTCTTCGCACTGCTGGCGCAGATGGCGTTCGCCATGGTCAGCACCGCCGTGCGGCAGACCCCGACGATCGACGAGCCCGTGTACGTGGGCACGGCGGTCGTGTACGTACGGGAGCACAGCCTGCGGTTCAACCCCGAACATCCGCCGCTCGGCAAGCTCATCATCGCCAGTGGCACGGTCTTCGCGCACCCGCGTCTCGAGCCGGGGTTCCGTGGCGATCAAGGGCAGTTGGGCCGTCGGCTGCTGTACGAGTCGGGCAACGACCCGTGGCAGGTGATGTTCTGGGCGCGGCTGCCCGTGATGGTGGTGACCCTGCTCTTCGGGCTGGCCGTCTTCGGCTTCGCCCGTGATCTCGTCGGTTCCATGGGCGGTCTGGCGGCACTCGCGCTCTACACGTTCTCACCCGACCTCATCACCAACGGTTCGCTGGCCACGCTCGACGTGCCCGCGGCAGGCTTCGTGGTGACGGCCGCATGGATGGTGTGGCGGGCCCGGTACAGACCGCTGTCCTGTCTGGCGCTCGCCGGGGTGGCGTCGGGCGCGGCGGTCGCCACGAAGATGAGCACGCTGCCCGCGGTCCCCGTGCTGCTGGCTCTGGCCGGGTGGTCGTACTGGCATTCGGTGGGGGGCGCAGTTCCGAGGGCGCGGCGCACGGTCCGCGCGCTTGCGGCCGCGTTCGGTGTGGGGGTGGTTCTGGTGGGCGTCGTATGGGCCACGTATCTGGTCGTCGACCCGCGACTGCGCTGGACGACCCCTTCGGACGTGCCGACGGTGCACGGCCTGCGCGCCCTGCTGATCGACCGGCTGCCCTTCCCCGACCCCTACCGCGACGGAATGCGCATCCAGTTCGGCTTCGAGAGCGACACCTGGCGCGGGTATCTGTTCGGCCGGCTCTACACGGGCTCCCTCTGGTACTACCTGCCGGCCGCCCTGCTGGTGAAGACGCCGCTCGGCATGCTGGTGCTGTGGCTCGCCGGTGCCGCGGCCATGACGGCGGTGCCACGGCTGCGTGCCGCCGCCCCCTACGTGCTGATTCCCCCGGCGCTGCTGCTGGCCGCGGCCATGCAGGGTTCACGCGACCTCGGGGTGCGTTACGCGCTCTTCGTACCGGTGTTCCTCGCCGTTGCGGCCGCCTGTCTGCCGGCGCTGCGGCGGCGGTGGGCGTACGCCGTGACGGCCGTCCTGGTCGTGTTCGTCGCGCTCAGTTCGCTGCGCACGTATCCGTACTACCTGCCGTACTCGAACGAGGCGTTCGGCGGTCCCGCGAAGACGCACCTGCGGCTGCACGACTCGAACGTCGACTGGGGACAGGATCTGGGCCGGCTGGCCGACCGGCTGCGCGAGCGCTACCCGGGCACCCGTGACGTCTGGCTCGTCTACAAGGGCAGCGGTGTGCCCTCCTGGTACGGCATCCACGGGCACAACCCGCTCAAGGTCTCTCCGGACCGGGTGCACGGGCTGCTCGTCGTGTCCGACACGTCGATCGCCAAGGCCGACGGCCGCCTCGAACAGCTGATCCGCGGCAGCAGGGCGATCGACGACGTCGGGCACTCGATCACGATCTTCCGGCGACCCTAGAGCTCGCACGGGCGGGCCTTCGAAGGTGTCGGCGTCGAGGGCCTGCGGTCGGACCACCGCCGTACCGGGGCGCCGAAGTCAGCGCCGGTCCGCCCGGACGTCCCCGTACGGCGCCGCCCCGTCGATGGCCTCGACGGGAATGCCGAGGCCATCGACTTCGTCCGGCGCATCGGTGACGCGCCGGCTCATGCGCCGCAGCCCATGGCGGACAGGCCGGCCGGTGCCTGACTCACCGTCCCCGTGCCGCCGGGCGAACGGTGCCTTTGGTGCGGCACCGGTTCAGGGCATCGACGGCTTGCCCGCCGTGTCGAGCCAGGTGTGGAACAGGGCGTCCAGGTGCTTGCCCGACAGCCGCTCGGCGAGGCCGGTGAACTGGGCCGTGGTTCCATGGCCGCCCCGGTTCTGCGCCGCCCAGGTACGCAGGATCCGGAGGAACGTCGCGTCGCCGACGGCCGTGCGGAGCTTGTGCAGCGCCATGGCACCGCGGTCGTACACGGGGCTGTCGAAGATGTGCGCCCCGCTGCCGGGGTCGGCGGGCGGGAAGGACCACACGTCGTCGCTCGCCGGGCGGGCGTACAGGGCGTCGAACGTCTGCTGGGCCGTCCTGCCGCCGTGCTGCTCGCTGTAGAGCCACTCCGCGTAGGTCGCGAAGCCTTCGTTGAGCCAGATGTCCTGCCAGCGGGTGAGGCTCACGGAGTCCCCGAACCACTGGTGGGCGTTCTCGTGGACGAGCGTGCCCAGGCTGGGCGCGCGGTCGTAGACGGGCCGGGTCTGGGTCTCGAGGGCGTAGCCGACGTCCGGTGCCCTGTCCACGATGGAACCGGCCGCACGGAAGGGGTACGGACCGAAGAGCTTGCTTTCCCAGGCGAGGACGGACGGGAGTTCCTTGAGCACGGGGGCCGCCGCGGACGCCTCACGCGGATCGACAGCGTTGTAGACCTTGATTCCGTCGCGGGTGGTGTAGCTCTCCACGTCGAACGTGCCCACGGTGGCCGTGGCCAGGTATGCCGCCATCGGTTCGGACTGGCGCCAGTGGAACGTGGTGTGCCCGTGCACCGTCCTCCGGCCGACGAGCACACCGTTGGAGACGGCCGTCCGCCCTTGCGGCACCGTGATGGTGATGTCGTACGACGCCTTGTCCGTGGGATGGCTGTCGGACGGGAACCAGGTCATGGCTCCCTGCGGCTCGTTCGCCACGAACGCGCCGTCGTCGGTGGGGATCCAGCCGTCGGGCGAGCCGTCGGGGTCAGTGACGGGACCGGGCTTGCCCTGGTAGGCGACGGCGATGCGGAAGGCCTGGCCCCGGGCGAGCGCACGCCGTGGCGTGACGACGAGTTCCTGACCGTCGCGACGGAAGGACGTCTTGACGTGGTCGACGGTCACGCCGGTGACCTTGAGGCCCTTGAGGTCGAGGTCGAAGCGGCTCAGACGTTGTGTGGCACGCGCGCTCAGGACCGCGGTGGCGTCGAGACGGCCGCTGCCGGTGTCGTAGCCGAGGGTCAGGTCGTAGTGGCGCACGTCATAACCGCCGTTGCCCTCCAGCGGGAAGTACGGGTCGCCCGCGCCCGCCGCCCCGACGGTGCCCGCGGCCGCCGGGCCCGCCCCGGCGAGCAGGGCGGCGAGGGCGAAGGGGACCACGGTGGCGACGGCGGGTCCGGGCAGGAGGGTGGTGCGTGTGACGGGGTGCCGACGGGATGGCGTCACGGCTGCTCCTGAGGCTGGGGGCTGATCACTGCCGGGTCAGCTTAGGAGGCCGGGGCGCCAGCGGACCGCCTCGGTTCGGTCAAGTTCCCTTGCGCCTCGCGAGGTTCACCGGACGCTCGGGACGCATCTGTTCAAGGCCGTCGAATCATGATGGAGTTCCGTCCATGACGGACATCTCGCTGCCATGGACCGGGGAACCGGTGAGGGTCGGGCTGGTCGGGGCGGGCCCCTGGGCGCGCGCGGTGCACGCGCGCGTGCTGGCGGCCGGGCCCGAGACCCGGCTGACGTCGGTGTGGGCACGCCGCGAGGAGGCGGCCCGGGAGACCGCGGCCCCCTACGGCGCGGACGTCGCCGCCGATTTCGACGAACTTCTCGAGGGCTGTGAGGCGGTGGCCTTCTCGGTTGCTCCCGCGATCCAGGCGGAGCTGGCGTTGCGGGCCGTGAAGGCGGGCAAGGCCCTGCTGCTGGAGAAGCCCCTCGGAGGGGATCTGTCCTCGGCGCGGCGGCTCGCCGACGCCATCGAGGAGGCGGGCGTCGTCTCGCAACTCGTCCTGTCCAACCGCTACCACCCCGCCGCGCGCCGCTTCCTGGCCGCCGCACGGAAACTCGAGGTGGCCGGCGCCCGGTCCCGCGGACTGAGCGGTGCCTTCCTGGGCGGGGACTTCGCGACCCCGTGGCGCCTGGAGCACGGCGCGCTGCTGGACGTCGGCCCTCATCTGCTCGACCTGCTGGACGCGGCGATCGGCCCCATCGAGCGGGTGCGCAGCGCGGGGGATCCGCGCCGCTGGATCGAATTGACCTGCGAGCACGAGGGCGGGGCGGTCAGTCAGTGCTCCCTGTCGGGATCGGTGAACGTCCCGGAGGGCGGTACCCACATCGAGCTCTTCGGCTCCGAGCCCCCGCTGGTGTACGACACGACGGGGCTCGACTACGAGGATGCGTGGCCGGTGCTGCGCCGCGAGTTCGCCACGGCCGTGCGCACCGGGGTGTCCGGGGAGCTGGACGCGCGGCGCGGACTGCGGTTGCAGGAGCTGATCGCGCAGGCCGCTCGGGGGTGAGCGACCGGGCGGTGCCGGACAAGGGCGCCGTTCAGGGGAAATCGCCCGGCCGGCACGCGTGAGGGCGGGCCGAGGCGTCCACAACTGACCCGTGAGACTGCCGCTGATCGCCCCCATGCTGGCCACCCCCGGTGTCCTGCCGCCCGCGCGGCAGGACACCCAGTGGGCCTACGAGACGAAGCAGGACGGCCAGCGGGCGGTGGTCTACCTCCCGGGCGACGGCACCCTCGAGCTGCGCGCCCGGTCGGGCGAGATCATCACCGGCGCCTATCCGGAACTCGGCCCGCTGGGCGAGGTCCTGGGTGCGGCACCCGCCGTACTGGACGGCGAGGTGGTGGCGCCGGACGAGCGGGGGCACGGCGACTTCCAGCGGCTGCAGTCCCGTATGGGACTGGCCCACTCCCCCGCGCTGGCGGCGCGCCGTGCGGCACACACTCCCGTGCACCTCGTGCTGTTCGACCTGATGTTCCTTCGGGGTGACCTCACCGCGCTTCCCTATGCGCGCCGCCGGGCCCGGCTGGAGGAGCTCGGGCTGGCCGGACCGCACTGGTCGACGCCGGGTGCGCTCGTGGGGCACGGGGCGCGTGCGCTCGAGGCGACCAGGGAGAGCGGCCTGGAAGGGCTGGTCTGCAAGAGGCTGGACTCGGTGTACGAGCCCGGTGTGCGTTCGCGCTCCTGGATCAAGATCCGCAACGTCCGGGCCGTGGATGTGATCGTCGGCGGCTGGCTGCCCGGCCGGGGGCGCCTGTCCGGGCTGCCCGGAGCACTGCTGGTGGGTCAGCGGGAGGCCGGACGTCTGCACTATGTCGGCCGGGTGGGAACAGGCTGGACCGAGGCCGAGCGCACCGACCTCGCCAGGCTGCTCGGCACGGTCGAAACGCGCGTCTGCCCCTTCGACCGCGACCCGAGGGTGCCGGATGCCCGCTGGGTCCTGCCGAGGCTGGTCGGCGAGGTCCGCTACAGCACCCGCACTCGGTCCGGTCTGCTCAGACAACCGTCCTGGCTGCGTCTGCGCCCGGATCTGGCACCGGAGGACTCGGCCGCCGATCTGCCGTGACCGCCGTGGCGCCCGTGGCCCCACGGTCGGCCGCGGTTCAGACGTGACCGGGGCCTCCGCTGCCGAACGCGCCGCTGGACCCCGGCAGCCACCGCTTGCGCTTCTGGTTCTCGCAGCGCTGGCTGGCCGCATGGTGGAGCTGGTACGGCATGAGCCGTTCGCTCTCCTGCGACGCGCGCGGCACCTCTCTGGGTTCCCGCACCTCTCGTTCCTCATGGACCGCTCCGCCCTCGGGCAGACGGGGCTGCTCCTCGGGGCTGGGGGGTGCCGGTTCGCGGTCCCTTACGTCCATCCCGAGCCGGACGGCCCAGATCAACGCTCCGGCTACCACCATGCCGCCGATAAAGGCGAAGAACACGTTGAGTTGTTCTTGCGATACAGCCAGTACTACAAGGCTCGCCGTATTCATGCCATGACCATACCCCCGTTGAATTGGAAAGGCTCCTGGAGAATTTCTCCGGGAATCTTGATTCCGATTTTCTCGGGGGAATTCCGGTGCTGGTGGGCGCCCCCGCACGGGCCGGGCCGAGGGGGCTCGGTCAGATGCGGTATTCGCGCAGGGCCGGGGTGGCCAGGGCCAGGACAAGGGTGGCCGCGATGACCATCAGACCGCCGCCTGCGATGGCCGCACGGACGCCGGCGGCCGAGCCGACCGTGCCGTGCAGCACGTCCGCCAGGCGCGGTCCGCCGGCGACGACGACCGTGAAGACGCCCTGCATTCGGCCGCGCATCTCGTCGGTCGCCGCGGACAGCAGAATGGCGCCGCGGAAAACCATGGAAACCATGTCGGCGACTCCGGCGGCGGCCAGAAAGGCGACGGCCACCCAGAGGTTCGTGCTGAGCCCGAGGCCGGTGACGGCCGCTCCCCAGGCGATGACGGCGGCGATGACCATCAGGCCGTGGCGACGGGCCCGGGAGAACGTGCCGGACATCAGACCACCGAGCACGGCGCCGATCGGGATCGCCGCGAAGAGCAGACCGAGCGCCAGGCCTTCGCCGTAGGGCGCATAGGTCTGGGCGGCGAGCTGCGGGAACAGCGCGCGGGGCATGCCGAACACCATGGCGATGATGTCGGCGAGGAAGGAGAGCAGCAGGACCTTGTGGACCGAGATGTAGCGGAATCCCTCCGCTACCGACTGCCATCCCGTGGTGGCCTTCGCCGCCGCGGTCAGCGGCGGCATGGCGGGCAGCCGGGCGACCGCCCACAAGGTCACGCACAGGGCCAGGGCGTCGATCAGGTAGAGCTCGGACAGCCCGATCACCGGGATGAGGGCGCCGGCGAGGAGGGGGCCCGCCACCAGACCGGTCTGCATGACGGTGGAACCGAGCGCGTTGGCCGCCGGGAGTTCCTCCGGCGGCACCAGCCGGGCGATGGACGCACTGCGAGCCGGCGAGTTGAGGCCGAAGAAGGCCTGTTGGAGCGCGAGCAGCACCACCAGGGTGAGCACCGAGTCGAGGCCGATGGCGGCCTGGACCCAGAAGAGCACCGACGTCACGGCCAGGCCCAGGTTGGTGAGCAGCAGCAGCTTGCGGCGGTCCATCCGGTCGGCGATCGCGCCGCCCCAGAGAGCGAAGACCGTCAGGGGCAGCAGACCGGCGAGGCTCGCATAGCCGACCCATGCGGAGGAGTGCGTGATGTCGTAGATCTGCTTGGGGACGGCGACCGCGGTGAGCTGGCTGCCGACGGATGTCACGATCGTCGAGGACCACAGGCGGCGAAAGGCCGGGCGGCGCAGCGGCCGGGTGTCCATCGCCCAGCGGCGCCAGCCCTTGCTCTGTCTCTCCTGCTCGTCCGGCGCACCGTCGTCCGGGGCCGTCTTGTCGTCGGTCGTGCTCTCACTCGTGTCCACGGGCTTCCTGACTGCCTCGTACATCTATTTATTCCGGGTTCACTATCACCGATCCACCTGTGATGCCGGTAGTCGGGGCACGGCTCGGGTGCCGGTGATCGGCGTGCCGGATCTCGGCGCGCCCCCGGGTGGGGCAGAACAGAACGTCGCTCAGTCGCCCGCCACGACGAGCACGAGCGGGATGTCGTCGCAGGGGACCAGGCGCAGCCCGTCGTGGCGGCCGGGCCGTCCCTCGGCCAGCAGCGCACCGAAGTCGGGTCCCTTGGTGAGCGAGCCGACCAGATGGGCCGGATCGGCCGAGGCGGCGACGCGACCGCGGGCGTTGACCAGGTAGGCCGGGCCGGGCAACCCCTGAAGAAGGGGAATCACGGCGGCCTCGAAGTGCCGCAGATACACGTCCGCCGCGGCGACCCCCGCGAAACGGCCCTGTATATGGACGGGCGCGGACAGGGTGAGGCTGTACTCGTCGGAGCAGAGGTAGTCGACGTACGGCCCTGCGACCGCACGGCGTCCGGTGTCCCGCGGCAGGGCGAACCAGTCCCAGTGCGTGTAGTCGGAGTAGGCGGACTGCCGTGGATCCAGATCGAGCATCAGCGGCCGTACGGCACCGTCGGAGCCGGTCTGCCACCACTCCAGCCACGCCGGCACATCACCGAGCAGCCCCGGTGCCGCGATGAATCCGACACCGGAGACCAGCTCCTGCCGTGCCAGGTGGAGATGAAGGCCCGGTCGCAGCGCCGCGAGATCGGCGCTCACGGGGCCACGGCCCTGGGCGGCGATCCGGGTCAGCAGCGCCGCGGTGTCGGCCCGGGTGTGGGCGACGGTGTCGAAGACGGCCTCCAGGGTCCGGCGCACCCGGGCCGCGACGCCGGCCTCCGTGGCCGGGTCGAGTGTCGCCGTGGCCGCCCCTGTGCGGCGGCCGCCGTCTCTCGCGGCCGTGCTCGTGCCCGTCGGCACGGAGTACGGAACCAGACAGGGCGAGGATCCGGGCTGGTGCAGGGAGTCGGACATGACCGCGACCGTATACGCCTCGATCGCTTCACCGCATCTTGACGCTCCGTCAACTCCCTTTCCACAGACCGAAGTTGAACCGACATGCAACCCTCCGTATGGTGTGGGCCACGCCGACCGCCCGGAGACGCCACCCGTCCCCGAGCGGACCCCGGGTGAATCGGCCGATCCACCCGTCGACCAGGAGCCACGCCCTCGTACGCCGCTTTGATCCGCGGCGCACGAAGACCACCTCGGTCACCACGCCGTCCGATACCGGGTGCCGTTCACGGCACCGCCGCGCCCTGACCCGGGTCGCATCCTGCACGTCCGACGCCCCCCAGGCATCGGCCGTCACGACTCTGCCCCCCGATTCCCCCCACTTCCCCACTTCGTGGAGATTCCCTTGCGCCTGTACAGATCCTTCAAAGCGACGGCCGCCGTCTGCTCCCTGCTCCTCGTGGGCGCCTGCGGCATGTTCGCCGAGTCGAGCACGTCGTCCTCCTCATCCGGCTTCAACCCACCGGACATCGAGGCACAGTCGAAGCTCGGTCCGACGGAGGGGCAGGTCAATCTGGTCTCCTGGGCGGGATACGTGGAGGACGGTTCCTCCGACCCGAAGGCCGACTGGGTCACCCCCTTCGAGAAGCGGACGGGGTGCCAGGTCCACAACAAGGTGGCGGCCAGCTCGGACGAGATGGTGAAGCTGATGAAGTCGGGCTCCTACGACGCGCTCTCCGCGTCCGGCGACGCATCGCTCCGGCTCATCGCCTCCGGCGAGGTGGCCCCGGTGAACACGGATCTGGTGCCCAACTACGAGGACGTGTTCTTCGGGCTGAAGGAACAGAGCTGGAACTCCGTCGACGGCAAGGCGTACGGCATACCGCACGGCCGTGGCGCGAACCTGCTGATGTACAACACGAAGGAGGTGTCGCCCTCGCCCATGTCCTGGTCCGCGGTCTTCGACGACGCGTCGAAGTACAAGGGGCAGGTCACCGCCTACGACTCGCCGATCTACATCGCGGACGCCGCTCTCTATCTGCGCGAGACCCGGCCGAGCCTGGACATCGAGAATCCGTACGCGCTCGACCAGGAGCAGTTCGACGCGGCCGTCGATCTGCTGAAGAAGCAGCACGCCGACGTCGGCGAGTACTGGAGCGACTACCTCAAGGAGATCTCCTCCTTCAAGAGCGGCGACTCCGTGATCGGTACGACCTGGCAGGTCATCGCCAACCTCGCGGAGAGCGAGGGCGCCAAGGTCAAGGCCGTGCTTCCGCAGGAGGGCGCCACCGGCTGGTCCGACACCTGGATGATCTCCGCCAAGGCCAAGCACCCCAACTGCGCCTACAAGTGGATGGACTGGATCATCTCGCCCAAGGTCAACGCCCAGGTCGCCGAGTACTACGGTGAGGCGCCTGCCAACATCAAGTCCTGCGACGAGACCAGCGACCCGGCCTTCTGCGACACCTTCCACGCCACCGACGAGGGCTACTGGAAGGACATCGCGTTCTGGACGACGCCGATCGAGCAGTGCCTCGACGGCCGTGAGAACATCAAGTGCGTGCCGTACGCCAAGTGGGTCCAGGCCTGGACCGAGATCAAGGGCTGAGCCGGTCCGCCGCCGAGGTCCGTCGCGCGCTCGACCGACCTCGGCGGGGCCGTGCGTCCCGACGCTCTCACCGCGGTGGGTCCTCGGCCAGGGCGCGCTGATGACGGGCGAGCGCATGGCCGATGTCCCGGGTCGCCGGGTACAGCCGCAGATAGAGGCCGTACAGGTCGTCGTACCGGGACCGCCGGCGCACATCGGGTACAACACGCTCGTGCACCGGATTCCAGGTGTCGATGTCGACGTCCGCGATCGCGGCGGCGGCGAGGAACGCGGCTCCGTAGCTCGCGCCGATCGTGACGGTCCTGATCTCCTGTTCCAGGCCGGTGACGTCGGAGACGATCCGGGTCCACAGACCGCCCCGGGTGCCCCCGCCGACGGCGACGACCCGGCGGATGTCGGCGCCCGCCGCACGCATCGCCTCCACGTTGTGCCGCACGCCGTAGGCGCTGGCCTCCAGCGCGGCGCGGTACAGATCACCTCGGGTGTGCTCCACCGTCAGACCCGCGATCACCCCGCGGGCGTCGGGGTCGGCGACCGGGGTGCGCTCGCCCGCGAAGTACGGGAGCATCAGCAGGCCCTTCGCGCCCGGGCCGGACGCCTCGGCCTCGGCGAGCAACGCGTGATGGTCGGGGACGCCGAGCAGGTCCCGCAGCCAGTCCGTGATCACCCCCGATGTCGCCATGCCGCCCGCCAGACTGCGCGTTCCGGGCAAGGCCCCCACGGTGCTCCACAGTTGGGGCACCAGCAGCCGCTCCGACACCGTGTTGATCAGGAACATGGTGCTGCCGTACATGAGCATCAGGTCGCCGGTGCCCTGCGCGCCCACACTCAGCGCCTCCGACCAGGCGTCGATGGTGCCGGTGACGACAGGAACCCCGATGGGCAGCCCGGTGGCGGTGGACGCCTCGGCGGTGACACGGCCGGCGATCTCTCCCGGCCAGCGCAGGGGCGGCAGTTCGATGTCCGGCGCGATGCGTCGCGCCCAGGGGCGGTACCACTCCTGGCCCAGGGAGTCGTACAGCGGCACGGACTGGCTGGCCGAGTGGTGGTCGAGGACGTAGACACCGGTGAGCTGCCGCACGAGATAGGAGCTCGGCATGTACAGCCGCCGGGCACGGGCGGTGACGTCGGGGCGGTGCTCGGCCAGCCAGACGATCTTGGGGCCGACCGCCTGGGTGGACAGCAGGGAACCGCAGCGCCCGAGCACGGCATCGCGGCCCAGTTCGGCGTCGAGCCGGGCGATCTGGTCGGTGGCACGGGTGTCGACGCCGTACAGGACGGCCGGGTGCAGCGGTGCGTCCGTCTCGTCGGCCAGGGCGACGCAGGGGCCCATGCCACTGACGCCGACCGCGTCGACGAGGGTGCCCGGCGTCACCAACTCGCGGGCCATCGCGATGAATTCGTCCCACCAGACACGTGCGTCCATCTCGACGTGGCCGGGCCGGGGCCGACTTACCGCATGCGGGCGCACGGCGGTGCCCAGAACCGTACCGTCCCCACCGACCAGCACGCCTTTGCTGCTGGACGTACCGATGTCGACACCGAGCACCGTCATCCGTTCCCGTCCTCCGCATAGAGACTCCGGGGACATCGTTCCCCTCTTCGGGGACGATCAGCTTTCGCAACGCGAAGTGGGTACCGCGCTGTTGACGTCTCAGCCGTCCTCCGGTGCCGCCATCCCGGGCAGTACCAGGGTGAAGACCGAACCGACGCCCTTCTCGGACGCGGCGGTGACGGTACCGCCGTGAGCGGCGGCGAGTTGACGAACGATGGGCAGACCGAGGCCGCTTCCGCCGGTTCGTCTGCTGCGGGACTTCTCCGCGCGCCAGAACCGGTCGAAGACGTACGGCAGATCCTGCGCCGCGATGCCGGTGCCGGTGTCGGCCACCTCGATGACCACCCGGTCGCCGTCGGCCCGCGCTGAGAGCGTGATCGTGCCGTCGGCGGGGGTGTGGCGGATCGCGTTGGACACCAGATTCCCGACCGCCTGCCGCATGCGGACCGGATCTGCGTCCAGCCACGGGCAGCCGTCCACGGTGGTGACCAGGTGGACGCCTCCGGAGTCGGCGGCGACCCGGTGCGCGGCGGCGACCTGCGCGAGCAAGTCGTCCGCGCGTACGGGTTCGTGGTGCAGTCGCAGGGTTCCGGCGTCGGCGGCCGCCAGGTCCTGCAGGTCGTCGATGACACGCTGAAGGACCAGAGCCTCCTCGTAGAGCGAGGCCAGCAGTTCGGGGTCCGGGTCGACGACGCCGTCGCGTGTCACCTCCAGCCAGCCCCGGATGTTGGTCAGCGGAGTGCGCAGTTCATGGGCGACGTCGTGGACGAGCGCCTTGCGCTGCGCCTCCAGACGCTCCCTGCGTTCGGTCAGCGCGTTGAACGCCTCGGCGAGGATGCCGGTCTCGTCCCGGGTGGTGACGGGGACCCGGACGTGCTGCTCCGGCGGCTGCTGTGCGGCATGGGTGAGGGCCCGCAGCGGCCGTACGAGCCGGGTGGCGACCACCGCGGTCACGGTCACCGTCAGCACGAGCACGAGTCCGGTGACGCCGACGACCTTGGCCTTGTTGCCGGAGGACATGTCGAACCGCGGCAGGGTGCCGTTGCCCAGGAAGAGATCGGCCACGGGGGCGACGTAGGGGTCGAGCTGCTGCCTGCGGGAGTCGATGACGCAGTTGTCCGTCGATGCGTCGGCGGCCGTGGGATGTCCCGTCCTGGTCTTTCCGCCCCGGATGTAGTCGGGCTCGACGCCCTTGACGGAGAAGCCCACCGAGAGGAACACCTGCGGCGGGTGCGCCTCCGTGCGCGCCAGGCATGCCTGCGTCAGGTCGGTCAGGACGGCCAGCGCCCTGTGCTCGGCGGGCATGGGGGTGTTGAGCTTTCCGTCGGTGCACTCGGACGAGACGTAGCCGTCGCCCGACGCGGCCTCCTCACCGGTCAGCACGGACCGGCCGCTCGGCAAGGTCTTCACCGTGGTCTCGAACCCCGCGCGACGGAAGCACTTCTGCCGTACCAGGGCGAGGGCGTGTACCCGGGCCCGCTCCTTCGATGTGAGCCGAAAGGGTCCGACGGCCCGGGGGTCGATCCCGCTGAGCTGTGCCCCGGGCTCCGAGTAGGTGTCGGTGCGCAAGGGGTCCACGACGGCCGAGGCCCGGGGCGGCAGAGGGGTGGGGCGGGACGCGGAGTCGGCGACGGGCACGCGTTCGGTCGTCGTCAGGGCGATGCGCCGCCCCGTGCGCACCGACAGCGTGTGGAGGGTCCTGCCCACGTCTGACCAGTCCGCGTGGGTGGCGGCGTATCCGCTCAGTTCCCGCAGGATCTCCGTGTCGTCGGCGAGTACCTGCCCCTGCTCCTCCTGAATGGCCCGGGTCGTCGTCTGCACGGCCAGCCACGCCGTCGCCGCCACCGAACAGACGGCGACCAGCACCGAGGTCACCATCAGCCGGACGAGCAGGCTCTTGCGCAGCGGAAGGTCCCGGCTCACCGGAGGTCCCCACCGCGGGAACGGCCGCCACGGAACGCGGGTGGCACCGAGGGGAAGGGACCGGCCTCCGCCCCATCGCGGGCCGTCGAACCCCCGTGGACCACGGTCGCGGTCTGCCGCTCCCGTGGCCGCGTTGGGCGTATGGGCTCGGCCTGCTGCTTGTCGTCGTCCACGACCCTTACATATGCGCGCACGCAGCCGATGCTAGGGTCCGCCGTCCGGATCAGGTCGGCCGGGAGCGACCGCGCCTTTCGATCGACGCCGGCATGATCCGAACGGCAGACCCCGGGTGCGGCGTTCCGCACAGGGGCCGGCGAGAGCGGCTTCCCACACGCTGACGTACGCCTCACCTCCTTGTGCAGGGCCGCCCGGCCGAGGCTTCAGCGCGCGAGCGACGCCGCGTCGCCCATCACGACCACCGGGTGCCGGGCGGGATCCAGCGCTCGCAACAGCGCTCTCATGTCGGCCTTCTTCAGACTGATGCAGGCGTGGGTGGGACCGCCGTGGTCTACGTGGAACCAGATGCCTCCGCCGCGGCCCGCTCCGAGGGGCCGGGTCCAGTCACGCGGCGAGGTGCCCGGCTTGCGGTTGTAGTCGATCGCGACCACGTAGTCGAACGAACCGGAGAGGGACTCGCCCTCGAAGCCGGTGCCGACGATCGCGAAGCCGCCCGAGTGGTCGTACGGCAGCCGGGTGCCCGGGTCGGGCAGCAGTCCACCTGCGTCGGTGAGGGAGAAGACGCCGATCGGCGAGTGCAGGTCCCCCGCCGTGTGGTGGCTGGTCCAGCCCTTGAGGGCGTTGTGCGCGGGCCACTCCCGGCCGGCCTGCCAGCCGGAGGCGGTGCGCTCGTGGAGCACCACGGTGGCGTCGGAGGAGTCTTTGCCCTCTCCGGTCACCACGACGACCTGCCGGGCGGTGGAGGGGACCTCGGCCAGGGTCCCGGGTCCGAGGCCGGGCAGTTCGCTCGGCGCGGTGGAGGCAGAACGGGCGGGGGCGGGCACGGAGGTCTGCCGGACCGCCTCGGCGGCCGCCGCGCGCGGCGCCGTCGCGTGGCCGCCCTGTGCGCACCCGGTCACCAGGAGCGAGACGGCGAGGACGCCCGCCGGCACACGTATTGCTGTGATCATGCTCCGACCCTGACGAACACTTGTGAGGAACTCGTCAGGCCGGGGCGGCGGAAGGACCGTTCTCGCCGGGCGCTCCCGGCACCGGTCGGGGTTGTTGCCGTTTCAGGACATCGGCGATCTTGGCGGAGGGAGTCCCTCCGGGACAGGATGCCCGCATGAAGGGTGACCTCTTTTCCAGTGACCACATGGTCCAGCCGGCCTCCGCGCCCGGCATGTCGGTGCAGAACGCCAAGTCCATCCGGTACGTCGTGAATGGCGAGATGATGGCCCGGCAGGGGGCGATGGTCGCCTTCCGCGGGAATCTGCAGTTCGAACGCAAGGGCCAGGGCGTGGGCGGGATGCTCAAGCGGGCCGTCACCGGTGAGGGGCTGCCGCTGATGGCGGTGCGCGGCCAGGGCGAGGCGTGGTTCGCGCACGAGGCGCAGAACTGTTTCGTCGTGGACGTCGAGCAGGGCGACGAGTTCACCGTCAACGGGCGGAACGTGCTCTGCTTCGACGCGACCCTGTCGTACCGGATCCAGACCGTGAAGGGCGCGGGTATCGCCGGCGGCGGCCTGTTCAACAGCGTGTTCACCGGGTCCGGCAAGCTGGGCCTGATCTGCGAGGGCAATCCGCTCGTCATACCCGTCACGTCGCAGTATCCGGTCTTCGTCGACACCGACGCTGTGGTGGGCTGGACGGCTCACCTGCACACGTCGCTGCACCGGTCGCAGTCCATCGGGTCGATGCTGCGCGGCGGTTCGGGCGAGGCGGTCCAGCTGAAGCTGGAGGGCGAGGGATACGTGGTCGTACGGCCCAGCGAGGCGACCCCGCAGAAGGAGCACTGACCGCCGGGGCCCCGCCGCGGTGGCGGGGCCCCTTCCGCTGCCGACTCTCGGCCGGCGAATCCCTTGAGGAATCCGCCTGTTGGTGCCCGGCCGTGTGACCGGGCCCCGTGGCGTCCCCGGACCGTTCAGTTGGACCGGTAGCGGGAGGCGAGTTCGGGGCTCTGTCCGCCGAAGGCGTCGAGATCCGCCCTGAAGACGGCGTCGAGGAGAGCGGTGTCCTCTACGCCGGGTGCGCAGACGACCTCGCCGAGTTCGAGGCCGCGCAGCCCTGCGGTGACGACGTCCTCGGCGCTCATGCGGGGCACCACGCTCATGTCGAGTCCCTGGCGCGTGTGGAATTCGGTGGCGACGACACCGGGGCACAGCACCTGAACCTGGACGCCGGTGTCCTCCAGCTCGGCGCTGAGGGTCTGGGACATGGCGACGAGGTGGGCCAGGGAACCGGCGTAGACGGCGCGGCGGGGCATGACGGACTTGTCGGCGGGACCGCTGAAAGCGATCATCCCGGCCACGTTGACGATTGCGCCCTCGCCCCGCTCCTGCATGCCGGCGACCGCGGCACGGGTGAGCATGGTGGGCGCGACGACCTTGACGTGGACGAGTTCGCGGGCCCTGTGTGCCGGCAGCTCGGCCAGCGGCATGTAGTGGGCGACACCCGCGTTGTTCACGAGCATGGTCAGCGGCTCGTCGGCACAGATCTCGGCGACGGTGTCGACGCCGTCGTCGGTGGACAGGTCGGCGACGACGGTGCGGACCTTGGTACCGGTGTGGTCGGCGGCGAACTCCTCGAGGCGCTCCCGGTTGCGGCCGACGATGATCAGGTCGTGGCCGTCCGCGGCGAGGCGTTCGGCAAATGCCTTGCCGATGCCGGAGGTGGCGCCGGTGACGAGGGCGAGCTTGCTCATGATGCTTTTCCCTTCGGATGCAGGCCGGAGCGGCCTGGTGAGGCCCCGGTGGAGCTGGGGTTTTGGGTCCGGCACCGCTGGGTGCATGCCTCGGGCCGGTCGTCACCGAGTTGGTGGTCGCCGGCGCCGCGGCTTCCGCGACTCAGGCACCGAGCCGGATATCGGCAGGACGGCCGCCGGCCGGGCCGACGGCGAACAGGCTGTCCGGGCGAACCGGGAGCAGGCGAACCTTCCCGTAGCTGGAGGTGGTCCGGGCGATCCGCCCGCACCGTCCGCGGTCCCGACTGCGGCGTTCGCGCAGGACCAGCCACGTCACGTCATCGGCCGGCCCGGGTTACCGGGGGAGGTGGGCAGACGATGGCGCAGGCTGCGGCCGGCTCACCGACCGTGTTGTGCCGCTGGTGGGGGACCTTGCCGAGGCCGTCCAGCGAGGCAGGACGCCGGACCCGGAGATGCAGGGGGAATCCCGCCTCGGCGATCGCGGTGGCCATGGGCAGACCCTGGTCACCAGGCCCGATGAACCCCACGACGGGCCCTGCGGGCGCCTGTGCTTCGTTCATGCCTCCACGGTCGGCGGGAAACACCTGATCAGGTAGTAGACCCACCTTCATGGGAACGGCAGTACCAGGACAGACAAGAGCCTCTCTTGCCACAATCAAGGGCATGGCGACCACAGAACTCGGCGCAGCCCTGCACCAGTGGCGCGATCAGGTCTCGCCCGAGACCGTCGGTCTGCCCACAGGCGGGCGCAGGCGCGCCACCGGACTGCGCCGTGAGGAGTTGTCCCAGCTGGCCGGGGTCTCCGCCGACTACATCGTCCGGCTGGAACAAGGACGCGCCACCAACCCCTCACCCCAGATCGTCGAAGCCCTCGCCCGCGCCCTGCGGCTCACCCATGACGAACGGGACCACCTCTTCCGGCTGGCACGCCTCGCCCCACCGGGTCCCGGCACGATCCCACGGCACATCACCCCCGGCGTCCACCGCATACTCGACCGGCTGACCGGCACACCGGTCGCCGTCTTCGACGCGGCCTGGACCCAGTTGCTCGCCAACCCCCTCTACACGGCGCTCATGGGGGAATGGCACGGCAACGACCTCAACGCGGTCTGGCGCAACTTCCTCAACCCGCACGGCCGCGTACGTCACACCCCCGAATCGAGGGGCGCTCTCCAAGCGGCGCAGGTCGCCGACCTGCGCCGCATCGCCGGCCGCTACCCCGACGACCCGAACCTGCAGTCCCTGATCACCGAACTGCGCCGCCGCAGCACCCGCTTCAACGATCTGTGGGAATCAGGCACCGTCGCGGAACACCAAGCCGCCCGCAAGACCGTCGACCACCCCCACGTCGGCGCCCTCACCCTGGACTGCGACGTCCTCGGCGTCGCCGGCAGCGACCTGCGCATCATGGTCTACACGGCCCGGCCGGGCACCGAGGACGCCGACCGTCTGGCGCTGCTGAACGTCGTAGGCACACAACTGCTCACAGGGTGACCTTCGGGGAGCGGTCGACAACAGAACACATTTTCGAATGAAGGGGTACCCTGCCTCTATGGCCATGCACCTCCAGGGCTCGCTCTTCGATCAGACCGACGACATCCGGCTCGGCTCACTCAAGGGGCTGCAAAGGACCCTGCTCGGCGCAGGGGCCTGGATCGACCTGCTGCCGGGGTGGCTGAGCGGGGCCGACACCCTGTTCGAGAAGCTGGCTGCCGAGGTGCCGTGGCATGCCGAGCGTCGGCAGATGTACGAGCACATGGTCGACGTGCCGCGTCTGCTTTCGTACTACCGCGCCGACGAGACACTCCCGCACGCCGTGCTCGAGGAGGCACGCACCGCACTGTCCGCCCATTACGCCGCCGAACTGCGGGAACCCTTCGTCACGGCGGGCCTCTGCTACTACCGCGACGGCAAGGACAGCGTGGCCTGGCACGGGGACAGGATCGGCCGCGGCGCGCGGGAGGACACCATGGTCGCCATCCTCTCCGTGGGTGCGCCACGCGACCTGGCTCTGCGCCCACGCGGCGGCGGTGAGACGATCCGGCGCCCGCTCGGGCACGGCGACCTCATCGTGATGGGCGGCTCCTGCCAGCGGACCTGGGAACACGCCATCCTCAAGTCCACGCGCGCGACCGGACCCCGGATCAGCATCCAGTTCCGGCCGCGGGGTGTGAACTGAGAGCGGTCAGGTCAGGGAGTCAGGTGCGCCTGGACGGCCGGTGCGCAGCGGTCGACGATGTCGTCGAGGTCCGTGGCGCGAAGATGTGTGCCGCGTGCGATCCCGAACATCACTCCCAGGCCGAGCAGCGATCCCAGCGCGAGTTCGGCGCGCAGGCCCCCGTCGGGTCCGGTCAGACGCGCGGCCAGACGATCGCTCACCTGGGAGCGGAAGTTGGCGCGCAGGATGTCGCCCTGTTCACCGTGCAGGGGCGCGAACACGATGCGCAGGATCGGGTCCGCGCCCTGTTCGGTCTGGCTCGTCAGAACATGGCGCACCATGTGCCGCCCGAGGTCGGGGAGCGGTGCGTCGAGCAGCGCTGCCACATCCGCCTCGAACGACATGACCTGCGAGAAGAGCGTGTCCTTGTTGCCGAAGTACTTCAGGATCAGGGGAGGGCTGACCCCGGCCCGGTCGGCGACCGCCTTCAGTGTGATGTCCCCATGGGCGTGCCGGGCGAGGAGGTGCCGGGCGGCCCGGAGGATGGCGGCCTTGGTGGATCCGGCGTCGCGGCGCCCCGGTGACCTGCCCTGACCGCCCTCGCGTGGTCCGGGCGTCCTGGGCGCGGCCTCGACATCGCGGCTGGTCGCCGTCGACTCGTGCGCGGATGCCGTCGCCTGCCCGGTGATCCGGTCCATGGATGCGCCGGCGCGCCCGTCGGTCACCGTGATCACGCTCCTTCCAGTGCCTCTTCATGGGCCGGTGCCGTCCGCCGCCGGAGCCGGCGGGCACCGCCGTCGGGAGCATTGTCTCCGGGGATGGTGAGGGCCGCGGCACAAGCGACGAGTGCGACCGTACCCGCCATGGCGAACGCCAGCAGATAGCCGTGCAGGGTGGGGACGGAGGCTCCGTCGACGAGGCTCGTGTGCCGGACGAGGACCGCCGCGACGGCGGCGCTGCAGGTGGCCTGGCCGATGGTGCGCATCAGCACGTTCACACCGTTCGCGGAGGCCGTCTGCCCGGCCGGTACGGCACGCAGGATCAGTGTGGGCAGCGCGGAGTACGCGAGGGTGGTACCGGTCGCCACGATCGAGGCACCCACGATGATCATCCACAGGTGATGGCTGTCCGCGATGCGGACCGCGTATCCGAGGGCGAGCACCGCCGCACCGAGGGCCAGGGTGACCCGGGGACCGCGGGCCGTGGAGATCCGGGCCGAGAGCGGCGAGAACAGCAGCATGATCACTCCGCCGGGCAGCAGACACAGTCCGCTACCCACGATCGACAGCCCGAGCCCGTAGCCCGTGGCCTTCGGGGCCTGGACGAGCTGCGCCGTCACCAGGGAGTTCGCGTAGAAGCCGAAGCCGACGAGAAGCGCGGTGAGGTGGGGCAGGGCGACCCGCGGACGGGCCGCGAGCCGCAGGTCCACGAGGGGGTACTCGGCGCGCAGTTGCTGCACGCACCACAGCGCCAGGATCACGACGGAACCGCCGAACAGACCCACGATCCGGGGGCTGCTCCAGCCCCACTGACCGCCTTCCGAGACGGCCAGCAGCAGACTGGCGAGACCCGCGGCAAGACCGAGCGCACCGAGGACGTCGAACCGGCCGGGGGATCGCTCGGGCGACTCGCGCACGGCCCACCAGGCGAGGAAGAGACCGAGCGCACCGAGGGCGCTGGTCAGCCAGAACATGGCGTGCCAGTCGACGTACTGGATGACGAGCGCCGCGAGCGGCAGCCCGAGTGCCGCGCCGATGCCCACGGTGGAGCTCATGAAGGCGACCGCGGATCCGGTCCGCTCGGGCGGCAGTTCGTCGCGCAGGATACTGATGGACAGCGGGACGACCGCTGCCGCAGCGCCCTGGAGCGCCCGGGCCGCGATGAGCACCCCGATGTCGGACGACAGCGCGCACATCAGGGAGCCCGCGGTCATCAGTGCCAGTGCGATCACCAGCACGCGCCGCTTGCCGTACATGTCTCCCGCACGCCCGAGTACCGGGGTGAGCACCGCACCGGACAGCAGGGTGGCGGTCACCATCCAGGACACGGTGCCGGCGGACGAGCCGGTGAGGCGGGGCAGATCGGGCAGCAACGGAACCACGACGGTCTGCATGACGGCCATGAGGATTCCGCCGAAGGCCAGCACGGGGACCGTCATCCGGTCCCGCAGTCCCGTGCGCCCGACCGGTTCCAAGGGGGGTGCGGAACGATCGGACGGGGCGGGTATCGGGGCCATGGGTGCTCCGGCGGTCGATGTGGAGATGAGGTGAATTCCTATTCACCCTAGCCGGTGAATTGCCATTCACCGAATCGCCGACCGCCCGGTCGGCTCCTGTCCGGCGACGGCGACACACCATCAACACCGGCGGTCTCACAGTGCAGTTCACGTCACGTTCCGGGAGTGATCGGGGTCACCGGAGGGCCGTTTCTCGCGAAGAAACCTCGCTCTGCCCTCCTTGACGGGGCGGAACCTTCCCGTCCGGCGCCGGGACGGCGCCCGGTGAGGCTAGATCAACTTGGTTCAAGTTTGCAGGAGATGTCGGCAATTGTCCTGATCGCGGCCAACCTCTTTGCCGCGATTTCCCGAGCCGCCCGGCCGACGGGTAGGCAGGACACATCGTCGAACCCCCGTTGCCCGGAAGGATTTTGCATGCCCGCACTCACCCGCCGCCGAGCACTCACGGCCGGTGCCGCAGTCGCCGCCACCGCCGGTCTCCACACGCGAGCCGTCGCCGCCCCGCACACCGCGCACGTGCCCACGCCCGCGTCCGCGTCCGCTCACGAACAGGACCACGCGCACGGACACGACCTCGGTTGCCTGCACATCGCCGACCCGTCAAGGAGTCCTTTACGGCTGACCCGGTCATGCCTGAGGGGACGGAAACGGCCTCTCGCAACGAGTCGGCGTTGGTCTACCCTCACCGTTCCTAAGGACTGAGCGGGAGTGGGTCCTGTTGCCAGGACCCAGGCTCAGTCGAACGCCCCGAACGGTCTTGGGGGTTCTGGTCGACCGCGTTCCTGCCGTGTCCAGCACGCACGGATCGTGTCCGTGGTCCGGGTACGCGGGGGCGGTGTTCCTCACGCCCTGGGGTACCCGAGGGGGCCTGGGCGGTCCGATGCCCGCCAGCATCGCTCTGGTGCTGGCGGGGCGGTGCCGTCCGTCGCCGGATCGGGTGTCCGAGGGCGCGTCGTCCGATCGCCACGGCGGCAGCCTGGTGGCGAGTGGTCTTGCGTGTGGTCGTGGTGAGTGGGACTTGCCAGTGTTCGGCGCCCCACCTGCTCGTGTAGGCGGGATCGACGACGATCACACCGATGCCGGCCTCTGCGCACATCGACAGCAGTCGGGCGCGGAGTTTGCCTGTGGGGATGCCGGAGATGAGCTGCCGGAACCACTTCTTGCGACCGTGCTTCTCCCTGGTCTTGGAGTCGGTGAAGTCCAGGTCTTCGATCGCGATGGCCTGCACGCCCGTGGCCTTGGCCCAGTGCAGCAGGCGAGTGAGGGCGTGGCGGATCTGTGCGTCACGGCGGGTGGCGGTGCCGGTGAGGTCGTAATCGAAGCGGCGCGGTGTGCCGACCGGGTTTCCGTGTTGGTCGAGTTGCCATGCGGCGAGGTGGTCGGCGTTCATGTCGACACCGATCACGCCCTCCGATCGCAGGGCGGCGAGGGGAATGACCGGCAGGCTCTTGCGGGTCCAGGACGCGTCCAGGTACCAGCGGCCTTTGGTCACGTCCAGGTGGATGCGGTAAGCGACAGCCCGGTTGTCCTCAACACGGTCGCGCCATTCGTCACCCCGGTGCGGGAAGCTCACCTTCGCGGTGAGGATGTACCGGCCGTGCCGGGCGTTTGCCAGGTGGGCGAGCGGTGCGCAGCTTGATGCCGATCTCGCCGCCCGGGGTGACGCGGATCGTTTCGTTGCCGAACCGCTTGCCGGACTCGCCGTCAGCGGTGAGGAACCAGCGGGCAGCTTCCCACTCCTGGCGCCACCGGGCTTGTGTCTTGTGGGCGGCAGCCAGGTTGTGACGCTGCTTGAGCAGCCGACGGCCGCCCCGGGCGACGGACACCTTCCCGACCCGGCGCTCGCAACGAACGCGCTCGTACTCGCTCTGAAGGACCGCCAGGCGCCGTGACTTGTGGAACCACTCGTGGCGGGACCGGTATCCGCCTGGTGTGCCGCGGCTACCCTTGTCCCCGACGGGAAGGGACAGGCGGTGCCGCAGCATGCGGATACCCGCATCGAGCGATTGCAGGTGCGCTGCCTGAGCGCGGCGCGACAGGCCCCACTGGTCATGGGTGCTCGCCGTGATCGATCCGGCCCACCGGGACGACGACTGCGCGGTCAACTCCCGCTTGCGTTCGGCCCACGTATCGGTGGAGTGCTGCAGACCGTCATGGCACCTGCGGGCCAGGTCACGGGACGCCAGGCGGCCCATGTGCTCGCCCACCGCGCGCAGCACCGTCTCGTCCTGGACCGTGAGGCCCCGCAGCCGGTCACGGATGCTGACGCCGGACGGGCCGTCAGCGACGAACGGCCGGCGGATTTCCCGCAGCGGCTTGCGCTGCTCAGCCATGCTCGGCGGCCTCCAACGCCTTACAGGCGCGGTTCCTCGCCGACCTACGGCCATACAGACGAGCACAGAACGAGGTCAGCATCTCGACCATGTCGCGCACCAGGTCGTCTTCGACCTCGCCGTCCTCCGCCACAACCAGGCGACGTCCGTGCGCGGACAGTGCGGCCTCGACCAACTCCACGTTCATCCGCCCAAGCCGGTCCTTGTGCTCCACCACCACGGTCACGTTCGGGTCGGCCACCAGACGCTTCACCCTCGACCGACCGCCGCTCATAGCGAAGCCGATCTCCGACTCGACCCGCACCACACGATGACCGGCCCGTGCCGCCCACTGCGCCAACCGGGCAACCTGCCGCTCGAGATCAGCGTTCCGGTCATCACAAGACACGCGGGCGTACAGGCCGATACCAGCGACCGCTGCAGGTGCAGGTGCAGTGTTGGCCTCCACGTTCACATGAATCGTGCGCGGCCCCACCCGCTCAGCCGGAACCGGCAACGTGCCCTCCCGGAACCAGCGATACGCAGTCTGCGGATGCACATCTTGCGTCCTCGCTCATTCCGTCAGATACACACCCCGACCCTAACACTCACTCAATCACGGCCACACTCACTTATACAACCTTACAATGGGCAATTGGATATCCAATCGGGGGTGGGGATGGAGCAAGTCGTTCTTGCATCGGTCACATACGCCGCGATGTGCCAAGACTGCGGCGCGGAGCTGGAATGCCACGGGGTCCAGGCCCTTGTCGGCGGCCGATTGCGATGGGATGTCGAGTCGGCGTGCCCGTCCTGCGGATTCGCCCTCGCCCTGTGCGGCGGGGACCTTCCGGGCGAACGGCGGGAACAACTGCTCGCCGAGCACGGACCAGCGGTGTTGCAGGTGCTCGGCGCGTCACCGAACAGCGTCGTGATCATGCGTGTGCTCCGCGCCGAGTTCGGCACCGACCTGGCGGCCACGAGGGCTGTGCTGCGCAGCGTGCTGAGCGGCGACTGTACGGGCACGCTCCCGGAGATGGAACATGTGGCGCGCAGGCTACGGGCCTCCGGCATCACAGCCGTGGCCGCTCGGGCATAGGCATCCGCTCGCGGCAGCGAGGTAGGCATCATCGCGATGGCGGGCTCCGGCCGGGTAGGTGGCCCGCGCAGCCCGAGTCCTGCACCTGCTCCGGTGCACCGGCACAACACGCGGGCCCGTGACCGGCATGGTCACAGGACACCGCAAGTCGGAGCCTCGGCGAAGGGATCTTGAATCTCGGGCGAATCGTGTGGATGGCCGCTTGGGCGAGCAACGGGACGGACCCGAAGGCAACGGCGCCGCCCGGCACCGGAGCACGGCCGGCGTCGAGGACATACGATCAGCAGCAATCATGCACACCACAGGAGTGTCAGGCCCCATGGACGTCACGTCGGACAGCCCGTGGACGGGAAGCGGCCTCGAGCCGCTCAGCGGCCGGGTCCTGGAGTACTTGGTGGGCCGGCCGTCGGCGGACCGCCTCGCCGTGGCCGACGCGGTCCACGCCTCCCCCGAAGAGACCGCGCGAGCACTTGAGGCCCTTGAGGATGCTCTCCTGGTGATCCGTGTCGACGCCCGTCCCCCGCGCTGGAAGGCCGTCCCGCCACGCTCCTCGTTGGGACCCCTGCTTGCCCGCAAACGCGGTGAACTGGCCCGGACCGAGCTCTACATGGAGCGGCTCCACGAGATCTACGACGCGGCGTCGGGCTCGCAGACGCACTTCGTGGAAGCCGTGGAGGACGGCGGAGAGGTCGCAGCGCGCTATGTGCATCTCCTCAAGAGCAGCAGCCACGAAGTGCTGCACTTGGCCAAGCCGCCCTATGTGACCGGGCCTGCGGACGGGCCGGCCCACGCGGATGCCGGTCAGGCGGCCGTCCGGGACGGTGTTCGGTTGCGATCGGTCTACGAGACCGACGGTCTCACCGACACCGTGTCGCTGGAGACCGCTCTGCGGGGCACGGTCGGCGGTGGCCGGCTCCGGCTCAGCGCACACGTGCCCATCAAACTGGTGCTGTTCGACGCGACCACCGCTCTTCTGCCTCTGCACAGCGACCGGCCCTCGACGGGGTCACTCGTCGTACGCTCCCCCGCCCTCGTCCACGCGCTCGTCGCCCTCTTCGAAACAATCTGGGAGCACGCGACGCCCGCGACGCTGGAGAGCAGGCAGGACTCACCCGTGCCGCGGCAGGACCGGGAGACGGCACAGATCGACGAACGGACCCGCGAGATCCTGAGCCTCATGGCCACGGGCATGAAGGACGACGCCATCGCCCGCGTACTCAACGTCAGCCGCCGTACGGTCCAAAAACACGTCAGTGAGGCGGGCAGTGTCCTCGGGGCCCGGACCCGCTTCCAGATCGCGCTCCTGGCAGCCGAACGAGGCTGGCTGCGTCAAGGGGCCGGCACGTGACGCCGTAGCCCTTCGGGCACGTCACACCGCCACGGCCGCGCCCTGCCCCGATGACCTGAACCCGCACTCCGCCTACCGCACCGCCCCCGAGGGGCCCCGGTCCTCCTGTGCGGTATCGGCTCAGCGCTCAGGGGCGGGCAGTCGGGTCGCGATGCCGTCGATCAGGAAGGCGAGGCTCAGCGCGAACTGTTCGTCCATGTCCGCCCCCGTCGGGGACGTCATCCACTCGGTCAGCGCCGGATGTCGTGCCCCCGCCGCCGCCAGTTCGCGCGCCGCTGTGATCGCCTGCGTCAACTGCTCCGGGGTGTGCAGCCCATGGCGGCGCCGCATGGCCAGTTCCTCCGCCTCCTGCTGCGCGCTGCCGAAGATGTGCCGGTCGAGAAGTGCCGGGTAGGTCATGGCGTCGCCCACCGTGGCCCCCTGCCGGATCAGGACCTGCAGCAGGAACTCGGTGCGGCGCATCATCCGCGGGCCCAGTGGCGGGCGGGTCGGGACGAGCTGCGCGTACCAGAGGTGACGCTTGACCATGTGCCGGCTGTCGAGGGCCACTTGGCGCAGGTCGGCGCGCCAGTCGCCGCCGGGTTCCGACGGCAGCGGGATCTCACCGGTGACGTGGTCGAGCATGAGGTCGAAGAGGCCGTCCTTGTTCAGTACATGACGGTAGAGCGCCATGGGCGTGTACGGGCCGAGCCGCCGGGCGACCGAGGCCATCTTCAGAGCTGACCGTGCCGGGCCCGCGGGGACATCCGGGATGCCTGTCGAAGGCGTCACGGCTGCCGGTCCAGCCGGCTGGGCATAGCGGCGACAGTCAGGTCGGCGGCCCCACCCACCCGTCCGCAACGGCGGCGGGAGGCCGGGGCGGTGGCGGGCGGCGCAATCGGACATGGCTGCGACCAAGCGCCCCGTCGTCCCCTAGTCACGACCGGGGCACGGCCCCGCCCGGCACCGCCTGGACGGGTCGGGGCGCCGGGCAGAGCCGGTACGGGGATGCGGTCAGGAGGCGATGTCCGCCCGGGCCGCTGCTTTGATCAGCGTGTGGCGCTCGTCGGCCGTGAGTTCCCCGGCCGCCACACGATCCCGGCTGACCGCGGTGACCGCCTGCACCAGGCCGCCCCTGTTGCGGAACGGCCCACGGTCCCAGACCTCGTCGAGGAAGGTCAGGCCTTCGGCGCCGGGCCGGTTCTCGATGCCGGTGGCCGTGGCACCGAAGACGATCTCGGGTTCGGTGCGCTTGAAGTAGACGTGGTAGTCGTCCGTGGTGTTGATGTAGAAGGGCGCCAGCGTCAGGCCGTTGGTGGTGAACGTCATCGGTTCCCCGGTCGGCCGGATGGCGCTGCTCAGATCGCGGCTGAGCGGGTAGTCGCGGTACAGGGTGAGGTTCTGGTACGCCGTGGCCGAGCTGCGGATCACCAGGGGGACGGGGCCGTAGGCGACGGCCTGGGTGGCGGGGTCGTCCAGTGCGCGTTCGATCCGCAGGGTGAACGGCGCGGCGATCTCCACCCGGTCCCCGGTCCGCCAGCGCCGGTTCAGCGAGACGTACCTGCCGGGCTTGGCGTCGATCCGCTGGCGGACTCCGTTAGCCGGACGGTGAAGCCCTGCTCGGCCCAGTAGGGGACCCTCAGCCGAAGGTCGAGGTGGCCGCTGCCGGTCACCGTCAGACTGCTGGTGCCGGTCGGATCGGTCGGGTACTGCGTGGACTGGGTGACGGTCAGCCCTCGCTCCGGCCAGTGGAGGGTGGACGGAAGGTAGAGGTTCACGTAGAGCGTGGAGCCGTCCCTGGAGCTGAAGTAGACGGAGTCCTGGAACTTGGCGTGGGTTTCGAGCCCGGTGCCGCCGCAGCAGGTGCCGAGGTTTCCGTACGAGCGGCGGGCACCCGGATTGACCGGCACGAAATAGGTCAGCAGCGGGTTGGTGTCGCTGGAGGTGTTCTGCCGCGAGGAGAGGATCTGCCCGTACAGGGCCCGCTCGTAGTACTGCATGTACTTCGGGTCGGCCGTGTGGAAGAACAGGCTGCGGCTGAGCTTGAGCATGTTGTAGACGCAGCACGTCTCGGCGTTGCTCTTCTGGATCGTGGAGGCGATGACGTCCCGTGCGCCGAATATCTCGCCCGAGCCCGCCATGCCGCCGTCGACATAGGTGCGGTGCGGAACCACCATGTCCCAGAAGTTCTTGGCCGCGTCGAAGTACTCGCGCTCCCCGGTCTGTTCGTAGATCTCGAGGTATCCCTGGTACTGAGGGATGTGCTGATTGGCGTGCTCGCCGTCGATGGTGTCCTCGTTCGCGACGGCGGCGTCGAACAGGTAGGTGTTGTCGAAGCACTTGGCGGTGGTCAGGTACTTCTCGTCCTTGGTCAGGGCGTACAGGTCGGCCATGACCACGGGCATCGCGTTGTACTCGCCCGCGATGTAGATCTTCCACATCCGGTCGAGCTGGGTGCGCGGCAGGTGTCCGAGCCGGCTGTACGCCCAGTCGCCCATGCCCAGAACGATCTCCAGCGCCTTGTGATTGCCCGTGTGCTGATAGGCATCGAGCAGCCCGCGCATGATCATGTGGCAGGTGTACCAGGGCGCCCAGATCGTGGGGTACGTCGCGTACTGCTCAAGCCGGATGTACTGCGTTTCGGGGTAGGCGGCCAGATAGCCGACGTGGCTGGGCGCGGCCGGGTCGTCGGTGCCGACCAGGGCGCCGAGGGCGTCCTGGCATTCGCCCAGCGCGGTGACCATGTAGTCGGCCTTCTCCTTGTGGGCCGGCTCGCCGGTGCCCGCGTACGCCAGGCACAGTGCGCTGAGGAAGTGTCCCGCGTAGTGGCCTCTGAGGTTGCCGTCCGCCGTCTCCCAGCCGCCGGGCGGCTGGGCCCCGAGGGTGTCGAGCCCCGCGTTGGTGCGGAAGACGGCGAGCATGCGGTCGGCCGAGTAGGCGTGCAGGAAATTCAGCACCCTGTCGCGGTTGTCCGTGAACAGGCTCGGCGCGAGCGTCACGCGCGTGTTGTCGAACGGCTTGACGACCCAGGACGAGGGGACGGGCGAGGCGGAGGCCCCGACGGCCCCCGCCGCAGAGCCCTCCCCCACCGCGGCGGCCGTCGCGGGAGTCGCCGCGCCGGCCGCCGTCGGGAACATCGCCTGGAACGCGGGGATGGCGGTGGCGAGCGCGGTCAGCCGTAGTGCGTCGCGCCGTGAGAACTCGGGCATGGTGAACTCCTCGGTGACGGCGGAGGCCACGGGGGTCCTGTGCGGCCGGGACGGTGCGACGGCAGGCTCGGGCGGCCCGCCTGTGTGTTCCGGCCGGGGACGGGGAAGCCGTGACGTTCCGACAAGTGCGTACGGGGCGGGTGCGTGACGGGGCACGAGCGGGGCCGGACGGCGCGGGCGCGCGGTCGGGATCCGCGGGAGATCAACCCCTACCGATTGTTCGATATCTCGACCGTTGTTCGAGTTGCTGAGTGACAGTATGTGGGCCGTTTCCAGAGTGTCAATGGGGACATGAAGGTTCGGTTCGAAGAACGGCCGTCGACTGCTCGCGATGGGTACATCGGGGTCGGATGCATCACAACTACGCACCGGACGTGGGCCGTTGACACGCCTTCACGGGCGTCCTACGCTCCGGCTCGTTCGTTCCGCAGAACGAAGACGGCGTTCAGGAGGCGGTCCATGTGCGGTCGGGCCTGATCGGCACCAGCGCGCGAGCGGCACCCACAGGGCCGGGAGAACATGACCCGCAGCGACGGCGAAAGGTCAGCCCCCGACGGCGGGGCGGCCACCGGCCACCTCCGGGACGGCCCCGGTGACACGGCGCGGCCGGTCGTGCGGAACAAGGCGCCCGGCCCGATGCGCACGCCTTCCGGGAGGCACCGGTGTCCGGCGGCGAACGCCCGGTCGGCCTCAGTGCGAGGGTGCCGCCCACGGGCCGACCCCGCCGATGCGCTCGACCGAGTAGCGCACGATGTAGCCGGGGCCCTTCGGCGCCGGGAACTCGGTCTCCGGTGAGACATAGACCTTGGCCAGGCGGTTGAGCAGGTCCCAGGTGCCGTCGCTCGGCTGCACGGTGGCCCGGGCCCGCAGCACGGCGTACTCGTTCAGCAAGGCGCCCCGGACCCTGGGGGCGTCGAAGGACAGCACGACCCTGGCGTCCCGCTCCATGTTGCGCAGCTTCACATGGCGCGCCATGTGGCCGCTGACGACGTCGTCTCCGTCCAGCCCGATCCAGATGACGGTCACCTGAGGGCTGCCGTCGGGGTTGACGGTGCTCAGGTGGACCATGGGGCCGGACTCGATCAGCTCCCGCAGCTGCCGGGGCAGTCGAGTGTTCTGGTTCGTCACATCCCTTCAACGCGCCCCCGCGCGGGCGGACACGCGTACGGGCCGGCGCGCGGGGCGATTTCCCCCGAACGACCGACTCCGGCGCCCGGCCCGGCAGGTTCGCCACGGTGCACGCCTCGGACCCGTCCGACCGCGACGGGGTTCCGCCGGGGCGTGTGCCATCACGGTGGTTCTAGCGCCTGCTCGGTCCACACGGTCTTGCCGTCGGGTGAGTAACGGGTCCCCCATGCCTGGGACAGCTGCGAGACGATGAACAGTCCGCGTCCGCCCTCGTCGGTGGTGCGGGCGTGCCGCAGATGCGGTGCCGTGGCGCTGCAGTCACTGACTTCGCAGGTCAGGCCCCGGTCCAGGATCAGGCGCAACTCGAGGGGCGGACCGCCGTAGCGCAGGGCGTTGGTGACCAGTTCGCTGACGATGAGTTCGGCGTTGAGCGCGGTCTCCTGACCCACCCGCCAGTCGGCGAGCCGGTCGCGCGCGTACCCACGGGCCGTCGCGGCGGCCGTGGGCTCGTCGTCGAGTCGCCGGGTGGCGATGCGGTCGCAGGGGAAGGGACGCGTACGGGCCACCAGAAGAACGGCGTCGTCGGCCTCCATGTCGGCCGGCAGGCCGTACAGGATGTCGTCGCAGAGCTGCTGTACCGGTTGGTCGCCGTCCGCCACGGCCAGGCGAAGAGGACTTCTCTCACAGGTCAGGTGCGAGGCCAGCACCGCGTTGCCGGCGAAGGCGATCACGCTGCCGTGCGGAAGCCGGATGTGGTCGGCGGCGAACGGCGCCCGATCCGTACTGCCCAGCCCCGGCCCGGCGGGGGTGTCCGGCCGGTCGACGGTGCCGTCGGGATGCACCACGACCGGCGCGGGGTGCCCCGCCCGGGCGACGGTGCACATCCGGGTCAGCGGGTCGTACACGCCGTACACGCAGCTGGCGGTCAGCGGCTCGCGGTGCAGCGGGGTGCCGGGCGGGACCGCCGCGCGCTCGGCCGCGAGGAGCGCGGCGGTGTCGTTCAGCCGGGCGAGGAGTTCCTCCGGGTCGAGGTCGAGCGCGGCGAAGGAATGGACCACGGTGCGCAACTGCCCGACGGTCGCCGCCGCCTGGATGCCTCCCCCCGCAACCGTTCCGGCGACCAGGGCGGTCCGTGCGCCGGACAGGCCGATGGTGTCGAACCATCCGCTGCCGCCCTCACCGGGGCGGGCGATGCCTGCGGACTCCAGTGCGGTGAGCGAGGCAGGGAACAGCGGGAGGATGTGCCGCAGGACCGTCGCCGCCACCGTGTGGTCCCGGGTGTAACGCCGGGCGTTGTCGATGCACAGAGCGGTGTGCCGGGCCACGTCCCGGGCGAGTTCGAGGTCGTCCTCGTCGTACGCGCCGGGCGTCCTGGCGCGGTACAGGCACACCAGACCGATCACCGTGCCGCGCAGGTCCAGTGGGACGGCGAGCAGACTGTGCGACCCGGACTCGCTGATGGCGCGGGCGCGCGCCGGGTCGGCCGTCAGCCATGGCAGGTCGGGGCGCAGCGCCACGGTACGCGGTCGCAGGTCGGCCACGGCCTGACTGTAGGGGGTCGGTCCGGGGATGGCCCGGACGTCCCCCACCGGGTACGCCTGCGGCTGCGCTCCCGCCGCGTTGCTGCGAAAGGCGACACGCCGTAGCCGCACGTCGCGGGGCAGCGGGGACAGCGGAGGGTCGTCGCCCCGGATCACGGCGTCCACCACCTCCACGACCGCCACGTCGGCGAACGCGGGGACCAGCTCCTCGGCCAGCTCCTGGCATGTGGCCACGACGTCGAGGGTGCGTCCCACGCACTCTCGCACGGCGTCCAGGATGCCGAGCCTGATCCGGGCCCTTTCCCGGTCGGTGACGTCCACCACCGTCATCGCCACGCCGAGGACCGTGCCCGAACGCTCCTCCAGCCGGAAGGCCGAGATCTCGTACAGACGTTCCTGACCGTGGTCCGCGGGCGGCCGCGCCCGCATGACCCGTCCCTGCACCGGAACGCCGTCCTTCAGCACACCGCGCAGGAGGTCCCTTGCCGCCTTCTCCTCCACCACGTGGTGCGCGTTGGGGATCGGCCGCCCGACGAGGTCCTCTTCCCGCAGGCCCCGCACGGTCGGGCCTGCCGTGCTGATCCGCAGCACGCGCAGATCGGTGTCCAGCACGGCCAGGCCGATCGGAGACCGGGCGAACAAGGCGTCCAGCGTCGCCATCCCGGCGTCACGTGCGTCGCTGCCCCCACGGCCTTCCGCCATGGAAGTCACCTCCAGTGCCGCACGACGGCGGTGCGCACCGCGAGCGGCTCGGGTGTCCCACTTCCGGTGTACTCCGCCCCTGTGCATCCGGCGAACCGACGCGACCCTGCACGCTATGTGACCGGAACCGGACAACAAGCGGTCCGGCAGACGGCCCGTGCCGTCACGCCACCGCGGTGGAGGCTTCCCCGGTCGTCAGGCGTCGCCGGCCGTGCGGCACTCGGGGTGGCCCCAGCCCTGGGCGTTCTTGGCGATCGACTCGCCCGCGGCGTAGGAGCGGCCGCAGGCGCAGCGACCGGGAAACTTCGCCTTGAGGGTGCGCGCGGCGGCGCGCTTCTTCGCGGGTGCCGGGCGGCGGGACGCGCCGGCCGCCGCCGGTTGCGCCGACGGCGGCGGCTCCGGGGAGCCGTACGCGCTGCCGGCCGCTTCCTGCACGCCGGCCGCCTGACTGGCGGCGCGGTCCGCGAAGTCGTTGAGGCGGTCGCCGCCGACCTGGTGCGCGGGGACGTAGCGGAACGCGACCTCACGGCCGTCCAGCAGCTCGTCGATGCGCACGACAAGGTCCTGGTTCGCGACGGGCTTGCCCGCCGCGGTCTTCCAGCCGTTGCGCTTCCAGTTGGGCAGCCAGGTCGTGACCGCCTTCATCGCGTACTGGGAGTCCATCCGGATCTCCAGCGCGACATCCGGCGCGACGGCGGTCAACAGACGTTCCAGCGCGGTGAGTTCGGCGACGTTGTTGGTCGCCTTGCCCAGCGGGCCCGCCTCCCAGCGGGTCGGGATCTCGTCCTCGTCGGCGACGACCCAGGCCCATCCGGCAGGTCCGGGGTTCCCCTTCGAAGCCCCGTCACAGGCGGCCACAACACGTTCACGCATGCCTCCGATCATGCCACGCTCCGGACCCCGCCCTGGCTCCCGGGGTGCAGGCCCGTGCTGCCGGAAGAGGGCGGCCGAGCGGGACCGCGGCCCGAACGCGCCCGCGCGTGCCGCCGTGACGTGCGCACCGCTGCCCCGGTGTCAGCCGTCAGGAGACATCCGTCGTGTCCGGCATCCGCCCGTGGGTGGTGGTGATGTCGATGACCGAGAAGTTGGCGCCCTGGGGGTCGCTCAGCGCGGCGAAACGACCGATGGGGCTGTCCATCGGGCCGAACCGCAGGATGCCTCCGTGCTCGACGGCCCGCTGGACGGCCACGTCGCAGTCCTCGACGGTGAAGTAGACATTGACGTACGGCGGAAGCTCCGGCGGGAAGTCGTTCGTCATCTTCATCCTGCCGAGCACGGGGTTCCCGTCGAGTTCGAAGACGCGGAAGTCGATCGCCTCGTCCTCGATCTGCTTGGCTCGATAGGGGTAGACGGCGGGGAAGAACGCGTCGGACCGTTCCGGTTCCCGAGTGAACACCTCGGCCCAGCAGTAGGCGCCGGGCACGTCCCGCGCCTCGAAACCCTCGTGGGCGCCGGCCTGCCAGACGCCGAAGACAGCGCCGCTCGGGTCGCGGGCCAGGGCCATGGTGCCGAAGTCCCCGACCTGCACCGGTTCCATCAGCACCTCACCGCCGTGGTCCTTGATCCTCCTGGCGGTAGCGGTGGCGTCGGCCGCGGCGAGGTACAGACACCAGGCCGACTGGCCCTCCTGACCGTTCATGGGCGGCACGACCGCGGCGACCGCCCTGCCGTCGGCGTACGCCTGCGTGTAGTTGCCGTACCGGGAGGACGCCTCCCCGAACGTCCATCCAAGGACGTCGCCGTAGAAGGACATGGCCGCTTCGACATCGGTGAACATCGCGTCGGCCCAGCAGGGCGTTCCCTCGGGTTGAACCGCCATGGCGTTCGACCTTCCCCGTACGACGGATCGGGCTGCGTTCCTCACGCTAGCCAGGCCCGTGCCGCACCGCGCGCCGAACCGCGGTCCTGATCCACGCTGGAACGGGGACGGTCTTGGGACGGGACGGGGCACTGACGATGCGCGCATGGGTGGTGGACCGGCCGGCTCCCGTCGAGCGGGAGCCGCTGCGGTTCGTGGAGCGACCGGTCCCGGAGCCGGCGCCCGACGAGTTGCTGGTGCACATGCGGGCCTGCGGTGTGTGCCGTACGGATCTGCATGTCACCGAGGGTGATCTGCCGGTGCGCCGACCGGGGGTGACACCCGGCCACGAGGTCGTGGGCGAGGTCGCCGGGACGGGCGCGGACGTGAGCGGATGGACCGTCGGCGAGCGGGTGGGGGCCGCATGGCTGCGCCGCACGGACGGCACCTGCCGGTACTGTCTGCGCGGGGCCGAGAACCTGTGTCCCGACTCCGAGTACACCGGCTGGACCTCCGATGGCGGCTACGCGGAGTACATGACCGTGCCGGCCGCGTACGCCTACCGGCTCCCGGCGGACGTGCCCGACGTCGCGCTGGCGCCGCTGCTGTGCGCGGGGATCATCGGATACCGGGCACTTCTGCGGACGTCGCTGCCGTCGGGCGGGCGCCTCGGGCTGTACGGCTTCGGGGGCAGCGCTCATCTGTGCGCGCAGGTCGCCCTGGCCCAGGGGGCCACCGTGCACGTCCTGACCCGGGACGAGGCGTCCCGGCGACTCGCGCTCGACCTCGGGTGCGCCTCGGCGCGCGATGCCTACGACGCACCGCCGGAGCCGCTCGACGGGGCGATCCTGTTCGCACCGGTCGGCGATCTCGTCCCGGTGGCGCTGCGGGCGCTGGACCGGGGCGGCGTCCTCGCGGTCGCCGGCATCCATCTGAGCGACGTGCCCGGCCTGCGCTACGAGAGCGAGCTGTTCTACGAGAAGGAACTGCGCAGTGTCACCTCCAACACGCGTCAGGACGGCCGGGAGTTCCTGGAGCTCGTGGCCCGGTACGGCGTACGCGCCACGACGCACCCCTATCCGCTGTCACAGGCGCAGCGGGCCCTCACCGATCTCAAGGCCGGGCGCTTCGACGGGGCGGCCGTGCTGGTGAACGATCTCTGACCAGGCAGGCGCGGGTGCGTGCGGGGCGGTCCCGTGCGTGGATGGACTCGGAGAGGCGTCGTCGCGGAGGTGCACTGTGGGCGGTGGCCACGCTGCGGACCCGCCGTACGGCGTGGGCTCCGAGGTGTCGTCGACGCTGTACGGCCTGGACAACGCGCTCGAGTCGATCGGTACGACCCTCGACGAACGGACCACCTGCCAGGAACTGGTCGACTACATGTGCGACCTGGTGTGCGACGCGGCCGTCGTGGACCTGTTGCCCAAGGACATCCCCTCGATGTCGCCGGTGTCCGACCCGGACCTGGAGCGGGTGGCGACGGCGGGACGGGCGGACCTCCTCGGGTCATGGGGCGAGGGGGGCCTCCGCTCGCTGCCCGTGCGGGCACTGGCGGAAGGGCATCCGATCACCGCTTCGGCGGACCCGGCCGGGCAGGGGCAACGCCAGGCCATGACCGTTCCGCTCCTCGGGCACGGCCGGCTGTACGGGGTGCTCCTGCTGGTGCGCGACGGCGCGGTGTTCGCGGACCAGGACACCGTCCTCACCCATCTCGCGGCGCGACTGGCGGCCGTGCATCTCGGGCACGCACGCCGGTACACGGACATGCGCGGCACGGTGTACCGACTCCAGCGGGCGCTGCTGTCCGAGCCGGGGCGGCCGCATCCCAACCTGGACCTGGCCACCCGCTATCTGCCGGCCGGTGGCGGCGCCCTGGTGGGCGGAGACTGGTTCGAGACGGTGCGGCTGCACTTCGGCAGGACCCTGCTGGTCCTGGGCGACGTCATGGGTCACGGCCTTGACGCGGCGGTCGACATGAACGCCTACCGCTCGATGCTGAGGTACATCGCCTCCACGGACCTGCCGCCCCATCGGGTGCTGCGCCGGCTGGACGCCGCCGTCGCCGAGGACGGAAGCCGCCGTCCGGCGACCTGTGTCCTCGTCCAGGTCGACCCGGCACGGGGTACGGCGTCGCTGACCAGCGCGGGGCATCTGCCGCCGGCGCTGTTCGGCGCCGACGGGACCGGAGAACTGCTGGACGTGCCGGTCGGACCGCCCCTCGGGACGGGGGTGGGAGGCTACGAGCTCGTCACCCGGACGCTCTCGCCCGAGGAGACGCTGCTGCTGTTCACCGATGGGCTCGTGGAGCGGCGGGAGGAGGACATCGACGTCTCCCTGGCGCGGCTCGCCGGACTGCGGCTGCGGCCCGGCGCGAGCGTCGAGGACCTGCTCGCCGACGTCCTGGCCCGGCTCGACGCCCGCCATGCGGAGGACGACGTCGCGGTCCTGGCTGCCCGCATCCGTCGCCGCCCGGAGGTGTGAACCGGGGCAGCGCCGTTCTCAGCGCGTGGGCAGCCCCATCAGCCGGGAGATCGTGCTCAGGACGCCGTACTCGGTGTTCGGCGGTGCCACATAGCGGGCGCGCCGCAGCACGTCCGGGTGCGCGTTGGCCATGGCGAAGGACCATTCGGCCGCATCGAGCATCTCGAGGTCGTTGAGATAGTCGCCGAACACCAGCGTCTGCGCGGGCAGGATGCCCAGCTCACGCTGGAGCCTGCGCAGAGCGGCGCCCTTGTTGGCGGTGGCGTTCATGATGTCCACCCAGTGCTCGCCCGAGACGACGACCTGGTGGCTCTTCGCGAACGGCGCGAGGGCGGGGGCGGTGGTCCGCTCCACGGGCCCGAAGTCGTAGAGCGCCACCTTGAGGAACTCATCCTCGACGGCGGTGAGGTCGTCGACGATGCGCAGCAGGGCGTAGTACCGCTTCACCTCGGTCACAAAGGCCTCGTCCGCGCGCTCGACGTAGGCGGACTCCTTCCCGCACAGGACCGCGCCCACGTCCACTCCCTCGGCGGCGAGCAGCCGTGTCCTCCCGATCACGCGGGCGGCCACCGCTGCGTCCAGCGGATCGGAGCCGAGTTCCACACCGTCGCGTACGACGTAGGTGCCGTTCTCGGCGACGAAGACCATGCCGTCCCCCGCGTCGGCGAACTGCCGTGCCAGGGTCGCGTACTGGCGTCCGCTGGCCGGGCTGAACAGCACGCCGCGACGGCGCAGTTCGGCGAGGAGCGGCCAGAGGTCCTCGGGTATCCGCCCGGCACCGTCGAGGAGCGTGCCGTCCATGTCGGTGACGACGAGTCGGATGTCCACGGGCTCGCCCGGCAGTTCGGGGGAGGTCGGGAGACACGTGGGCGTGGTGAAGGACATGGCCTGCTTTCCTGTGCGGGGCGGCGATCGGGGAGCTGTCCGCGTCCGGGCGAGCGCGGTCGGGGGTGCGGGGTCAGTCGTTCCGGGCGCGGATGCACGGTCCGACACGGCACGGCACGACGGCTGTGGGCGCGCGCCGACCCGCGGCGGTCGCCGGCGGCCGTAACAGCCCTTCCGGATGGGCGGAATCGGCCCGTGCTCTTGAGGCGCGGGTCGGCAGGAGAGCCGACTGGGCCGCCGGTTCGCGCACGGCGCGGGGATGTCTGTCATGCGCCCTGATCCGAACCGTGGCGATGCCGGTCGGGCGTGCAGGGGTCGCGCACGTCTGCCGGGACCCGGGGTCCGGCAGGATCCGGAAGGCCGGCTCACGGACCGGAGTCGTGTCCGGCAGCCCGGCCCCGGCGGGCGCTCGGCGGATCTCCATCGCATCCCTTGTCGTAGGGTCCCTGTGTCGTCGGCGCCGTCGCCTCGTCGTGGACCCATCGTACGGGCTGCCGTCCGACCGTCCGGGGGTACCCGGTGTCCGTCGCGGCCGGGCCTTCGGCGGACGTGGGGGCGGCCACCGACCGTTCCACGCCGGATGTCCTGGTGGCTCTGCGGCCGGTCGACTCCTTCGACCGCTCCGGCCTTCGTGTGCTGTGCCGGGCGGAGACCAGGGCCGGGGAGCATGGCGGGCGCCATCGTCTGGTGTCGGAGACACCCCGTATGCATCAAGTGCTTCGCGCAGGCGGCCCGCTCACCCGCCTGTGGCCACCGGCGGAATGTGCCGGGCCCCGACGAAGGCGTCGATGAAACGATGGAGCCGATGTCCTACGGACGGCCGCTGGAAGGGGAGACGCGTAAGTGAAGTTCGTTCTCGAGGTCGACATGGGAGACACGGGCTGGGACGGGAACGCCGCCTCGGAGCTGGGGCGGATCCTGCGCTACTGGGGCGGGAACCTCGGGCACTTCGAGCTCGAGCCCGGCGACGGGTCGGTCGTCCACGACTCCGGCTACCGCGAGGTGGGCCGCTGGTCGATCAGCGGCGAGTGATTGCGGGGGCCGGCCGGACGGCCCCACTCCGTCCGGCCGGCTCCGCTGCGAGATCGCGTGGAGCACCGCTCAGGGCTTGCACTCCCCAGTCACAAGCCCTGGATCGACACATGCGGGCACCTCGCGATCCGCGTCTCTCAGAACGTGAAGACGGCTGTCCCGTGGGTGTTCTTCACGCACTCGTTGGCGAAAGTCCGTTCGTAGTCGACGCGCTTGCCCTGCCAGACGCCCTGGACGGTGACGACCACGGGGTCGTACTGCTTGGTGCAGAAGACGCCGTCTCTGATCGCCAGCGCATCGAAGTCACCGCCGGCCGCGCGTAGTTCGGCGCAGGCGTCGACGGCGTCCGGATGACTGCCGGAGGCGCCCGGAGCGCAGGTCAGGGTGACCGCACGCTGGGGCGTGACGAGAGCCGCGCTCTCGCCGTGGCCCGTGGTCAGGACGAGCGCCGAGGGGGCGTAGAGAGAGGCGGGGGCGGCGTTCGGGGCGGCGAGGGCGGACCCGGTGAGGGGGCCGCAGACGGCGGTGGCCGTGAGGGTGAGGGCCGCTGCCCAGCGCGCGGTGTTCGGCATTGTGTGCATCCTTCCGCTCGTAACGGGGTCGCGGTCCGGGTCGGTGGTGCCTGTGCGGGATCCCGGACCGTTCGAGGTGCCGGTTCGGCGAGCCGGAGTCTGCCGAGTCCGAGCGGGAAACTCACATCGACCCCCCTCGTTTCGGTAACTTTGAGTATTGAATCAGTGGCGTGAAGTCACAGAATTCGAACGGGTGCGGCCGGGCGCCGCATGGGCATCGGGATCGGAAAGCAGCCTTCTGGCCGGAATCCCGCGGCTCGGCAATCGGCCTGAAACATTCCGCTTGGCCGTGAATGCAAGCGCTGTCTTCAGCCCCTGGCAAACAGACCCTCCGCGCCCTTGCCTTCACATCGAAGCGGAGTAATCGTCATTACATGATTACGAGCGAACAGCAAGAGCAGCTACGCGGCTGGTTCGCCGGCCGCCTGCCCGACGACCTCTTCGAGAGCCTGCTCGAGGTCGTCGTCGACCGCGAGGAGATCACCGTGGTCGGCCGTATCCCCGAGCCCCGGCTCACCGAGGGCGCCTCGCCCGCCGAGAGGTCGGCGGCGATCGGGGCCCGTGTCCAGGAGTTCCGTGAACGCACGCGCGAGGAACGGATCGCGGTGGCGCGCGAGGCGGAGCACCGGTTCCGCAAGAAGGTCTCCTGGGGTGTGCAGTGCGGAGGTGAGCGTGCATTGTTCACGCACATCGCGGCCCCCGTGATGACCCGGCTGCGCCAGCCCGAGCGTCAGGTGCTCGACACGCTCATCGCCGGCGGGGTCGCACGCAGCCGAAGTGACGCGCTCGCCTGGTGTGTGCGCCTGGTGCAGCGGCACACCGACGACTGGCTCTCGGAGTTGCGCGAGTCGCTGGAGCATGTGCAGCGGGTCCGGGCCCAGGGCCCCGACACGGAGTTCCGGGACGGACCGGCCGACGCGCCCACCGAGGAGGAATGACCGGGGGTCCGGCGTCACATACGCCGGATCACCCCTACGGGTCCCGGTGCTCGCCGGTGCCGCAGCCCCCGGCGGTCCCCTCCGCTCCCCCGCCCCTGCCGAAGGCGGGCGGGCCGGTGACCGTGACGCGCGCGGCACGCAGCAGCCGGTCACCCACCCGGTACCCGCGGCTCAGGATCTCGGTACAGGTCAGCCGCTCGGCGTCCGGCGCGACCACATGCGTCACCGCCTCGTGGCGCGTGGGGTCGAACGGTTCGTTCACCTCAGCGAACGCCTTCAGCCCCAGGGACGCCAGTTGCGTCTCCAGGACGTCGGCGACGGCTTTGAGACCCGGCGTCATGGCCTCCTGCCGACGGGCCCCTTCGACCGCGTCCAGAACGGGCAGCAGCGCTCTCAGCACGTTCTCCGTGGCGATCTCGCGCACCGCCAGACGGTCGCGGCGCACCTGCTTGCGGTAGTTGTCGTACTCGGCCTTCACCCGCTGCAGATCGGCGGTGCGCTCGTCCACCAGACGGAGCAACTCCGGGCTCTGCGGCGGGCTCTGGTTCATGGTCAGCCCGCCTGTGAGGTGTTGTCGTCGTCCACGATCTCGGCATCCACGACGTCGTCCTCGGCCCGGGGGCCGCCGCTCGCCGTGCCTTGCTCCGGCCCGGTGCCGCCCTCGGGGCGCGCCTGCTCGTACAGGGCACTGCCGATCTTCTGCGCCGCGGCGGCGGCCTTGTCCATGGTCCGCCGGATCTCCGCGGAGTCCTCGCTCTTGAGCGCCTCCTTGAGTTCGCCGATGGCGCTCTCCGTCTCGCTCCTCGCGTCCGCGGGGATCCTGTCCCCGTTCTCGGCGATGAGCTTCTCCGTCTGGTAGACGAGTTGCTCGGCCTGGTTGCGGGTCTCGGCGGCCTCGCGCCGGTTGCGGTCCTCCTCGGCGTGCTGCTCGGCCTCGCGGACCATGCGGTCGATGTCGTTCCTCGGCAGGGCCGAACCGCCGGTGACGGTCATCTTCTGCTCCTTGCCGGTGCCGAGGTCCTTCGCCGTGACGTGCATGATGCCGTTGGCGTCGATGTCGAAGGACACCTCGATCTGCGGGACACCGCGCGGCGCCGGCGGCAGACCGGTCAGCTCGAACATGCCGAGCTTCTTGTTGTACGCCGCGATCTCACGCTCGCCCTGGAAGACCTGGATCTGCACGGACGGCTGGTTGTCCTCGGCCGTGGTGAAGATCTCGGACCGCTTGGTCGGGATCGTGGTGTTGCGCTCGATCAGCTTGGTCATGATGCCGCCCTTGGTCTCGATACCGAGGGACAGCGGGGTCACGTCGAGGAGCAGGACGTCCTTGACCTCACCCTTGAGGACACCGGCCTGGAGCGAGGCGCCGACGGCGACGACCTCGTCCGGGTTCACACCCTTGTGCGGCTCCTTGCCGGTCAGCTCCCGCACCAGTTCCGTCACCGCCGGCATCCGGGTCGAACCGCCCACGAGGATCACGTGGTCGATGTCCGACAGCTTGATCCCGGCATCCTTGATCGCCTGGTGGAACGGTCCCTTGGTGCGCTCCAGCAGATCCGCCGTGAGCTGCTGGAACTGCGCCCGGGTGAGCTTCTCCTCCAGATGCAGCGGGCCCTCCGAAGAGGCCGTGATGTAGGGCAGGTTGATCGAGGACTCGGTGGACGAGGACAGCTCGATCTTGGCCTTCTCGGCGGCCTCGCGCAGACGCTGCACCGCCATCTTGTCCTTCGAGAGGTCGACGCCGTACGCGTTCTTGAACTGCTGCACCAAATGGTCGACGACGCGCTGGTCCCAGTCGTCACCGCCGAGACGGGTGTCGCCGTTGGTGGCCTTGACCTCGATGACGCCCTCGCCCATCTCCAGCAGGGACACGTCGAACGTGCCGCCGCCGAGGTCGAAGACGAGGACCGTCTGGTCGTTCTCCTTGTCGAGGCCGTAGGCCAGGGCCGCCGCGGTGGGCTCGTTGATGATCCGCAGCACGTTCAGACCGGCGATCTCACCGGCCTCCTTGGTGGCCTGTCGCTGGGCGTCGTCGAAATACGCCGGCACGGTGATCACGGCGTCGGTGACGTCCTCGCCCAGATACGCCTCCGCGTCCCGTTTCAGCTTCTGCAGCACCCGCGCGGAGATCTCCTGCGCGGTGTACTGCTTGCCGTCGACGGCGCCGCTCTCCGGGAAGCGCCAGGTCGAGTCGCCGACGTGCCGCTTGACGGAGCGCGCGGTGCGCTCGATGTTGGTGACCGCCTGCCGCTTGGCGACCTCGCCGACCAGCACCTCGCCGCTCTTGGCGAAGGCCACGACCGACGGTGTGGTCCGGGCGCCTTCGGTGTTGGTGATCACGGTGGGCTCACCGCCCTCGAGGACCGAGACCACCGAGTTCGTGGTGCCGAGGTCGATACCGACCGGACGTGCCATGGGGCTCTTGCCTCCTCGCATCGTTCCTGTAGAGGTCCGCTCCGCGAGTACCCGCGCCGACGACTTCACTGCAGGGACGTGGAGCATCTCCCGCGTTCCGCGAACTGCCTCTACTGCCTGAATAAAACCTGAGTTCCCTCTTGTCAAGTTTGACCATGGCTCCACGCGCAGTCGGGAGAACGCCCTGTTCAAGGCCGAGCCCCGGCCTCCCCGCCTCGCCGACACGGTATGGATGAACCATCCAGCGTGGGAACGGAGGCTGGATGGATCGTCCACTGGTGCGGTGCCCGCGTGCGAGCCTAAAGTCTGCGAAACCCTTACGGACGGCCCGCCACGCCCCGCACACCCTCGCGACGGCACGGGCCGGACCGGCCCACCGCGCCACGAACGCGCTCCGCCGCCCTTCCCCAGCAGGAGCTCCGTTGCCCGAGACCCCCGCCTCCCCCGCCGCGCCCCCGTCCCTCACCGAGGTCGAGACCCACGGCGTCGAGCGCATCCCCGACGCGGACCGCACCGCGACGCCGTTCGATCTCTTCCGAGTCGCCTTCGGCGGCGCGAACACCTTCTCCACGTGCGTTCTGGGCGCCTTCCCGATCCTGTTCGGCCTCTCCTTCTGGCAGGGACTCGCCGCGACCCTCCTCGGCGTGGTCGTCGGCGCCCTGATCCTCTGCCCGATGGCGGTGTTCGGCCCGGTCAATGGCACGAACAACGCGGTCTCCTCCTCCGCCCACCTCGGTGTGCACGGCCGTGTGGTCGGCTCCTTCCTCTCGCTGCTCACGGCCGTCGCCTTCTTCTCGATCTCCGTGTGGAGTTCGGGCGACGCCCTGGTCGGTGGCGCACACCGGCTCTTCGGCCTCGATCGCGGCAATCTGTCGTACGTCGTCGCCTACGCGCTCTTCGCCGGGCTGGTGCTCGCGGTGTGCGTGTACGGCTTCCGGTTCATGCTGTTCGTCAACAAGATCGCGGTGACCTCGGCGACCGTGCTCTTCCTGCTCGGGGCGATCGCCTTCGGCGGTGACTTCGACCCGTCGTACGCGGGCGCCTTCACCGCCTCGGCCGATCCCGCGACGAAGGCGCTGTTCTGGCCGTCCTTCATCGGCGCCGCGCTGATCGTGCTGTCCAATCCGGTGTCGTTCGGCGCCTTCCTCGGCGACTGGTCGCGCTACATCCCCGCGCACACCCCGCGCCGCAAGGTGGTCACCGCCGCGTTCCTGTCGCAGATCGCGACGCTGCTGCCGTTCGTGTTCGGTCTGGCGACCGCCAGCATCATCGCCAAGCAGGCACCGAAGTACGTCGACCCGGCGGCCCCGGACTTCGTCGGGGGACTGCTCGCCATCTCCCCGACGTGGTTCTTCCTTCCGGTGTGCCTGCTGGCACTCATCGGCGGCATGTCGACGGGCACGACGTCGCTCTACGGGACCGGGCTGGACTTCTCGTCGGTCTTCCCCCGGCTCTCGCGGGTGCAGGCGACGCTGGTCGTCGGTGTGCTGTCGATCGCGTTCATCTTCATCGGCCGATTCGGGCTGAACCTCGTGCAGTCGATCTCCACTTTTGCAACGATGATCATCACCTGCACCACTCCGTGGATGGTCGTGATGATGCTCGGCTTCTACACTCGGCGCGGCTGGTACGACCCTGACGCGCTTCAGGTCTTCAACCGCCGCCAGCGCGGCGGCCGTTACTGGTTCTCGCACGGCTGGAACTGGAGGGGCATGACCGCCTGGTGGGTCTCCGCCGTGATCGGTGTGCTGTTCACCGACATTCCCGGCCAGTTCGTCGGCCCCCTGGGCGACCTGGCGAACGGTGTCGACATCAGCCTGCCGCTGTCCCTGGCCGTCGCCGCGGTCCTGTTCCTGGCGCTCCTGAGGCTCTTCCCCGAGCCCCGGGCGGCATACGGACCGCACGGCGCCCGACTGGCCCGCACGGTCGAGTCGCCGGTGCCGCCGATCACCGGCCCCGGCGCCTGGGACGAGAACGCCCCGGCGCTCGCGGTCGAGGGCGGCTGATGGACACCTGGCTCGACCTGTCGGTGCCCGTGGTCACCGGGATGCCCGTGTATCCCGGTGACCCGCAGGTCGAGGTGGAACGGGCGCTGCGCGTGGCCACGGACGGCGTCAACGTCCTGGCCCTGCACATGGGTTCCCAGTCGGGCACCCATGTCGACGCGCCGTATCACGTGAACTCGGCCTGGGCCACGCTGGACGCGCTGCCGCTTGAGCGGTTCGCGGGTCCGGCGGTGGTGGCGGACGTACGGGGCCTGCGGGCCCGGGCGGCCATCACCCCTCAACTGCTCGCGCCCGCACTGAGCCTGCTGCGTCTCCAGCCGGGCGCGATCCTGCTGCTGGCCACCGGCTGGTCGGCGCACTGGGGTACCGACGCCTATCTGGAACATCCGTGGCTGACCCCGGAGGCCGCGCAGGCGATCGTCAACGCGGGCGTCCGCACGATCGGGGTCGACGCGCTGAGCGTGGATCCCACGGGCAACGAGGACCTGCCGGCTCACCGCGTGCTGTGCGGCGCGGCCGGTGTGATCGCCGAGAACCTCACCGGCCTCGACCGGGTCCTCGCCGCGCAGGAGTCCGGCCGCCCGGTGGACGTGTTCCTGTTCCCTCTGCACCTGCCCGGCTCGGACGGCGGCCCGGTCCGGGCCGTGGCCCGGGTCGGGGGGCCGACGGGGCAGTCCTAGTACGCCGTGCGGTTGCGCGGGTCACCTGGGCGGGCGGCCGGCCCTGCGCCGGACCGGTGCCCTCACCGGGCGTCGTCCTCGGCGCGGGGTCCGGCCCCTGGCACCGGTCAGGGCCTGATCGTGCGGGCGATGTCCAGGGTCAGACGCTGCCAGGGGTCGCGTGGGTCCCGGGCCGCCAGCACCTGGACACGCCTCAGGCGGTAGCGCAGCGACTGCGGGTGCAGATGCAGTGCCCTGGCGGCGGCCGTCGCCGACCCCGCGTCGATGTACGCGCTCAGTGCCTCCAGCAGATGGCGCTGTCCGGGGTCCGTCAGTGGGCCGAGAACGAGGCGGGCGATGTGGTCCGCGCCGACGGCCGGATGCCCGGCGAGCAGCGCGAGCACGTGTGCGTCGGCGTCGGTGAGAAGGCGGCCGGGCCGATGGGCGTGGTCGGGCGCCGTGTCGAGCGCGTCGGCGGCGAGCCGGTGGGCGACGGCCACCCGGTCCAGGCCTTCGCCGGTGATCGCGCAGCCCCGCCAGCGCCGCTCGACGAGCAGGGCCGGCGCTCGGTGGAGGGCCGGCGCGGGAAAGAGCACGACGGCGCGCGGGCCCCGGACCGTCGACAGTGCCGTACCGCCGTCGGCGAGCGCACCGACCAGCCCCGCGGCGGCCTCGTACGGCATGTCAGGGCCCTCGCCCGTCACCGGCTCGGCCACCAGGAGGCAGTAGGGATCCGGGAGATGGACGCCCAGCCGGGCCGAACGGTCCGTGCGCGCGCCGACCGAGGCGTGCCTGCCTGCGACGAGGTCGTCGAGCAGCAACCGCAGCGCTCGGTCCCGGTCCCCGGCGAGGTCCTCGGTGGTCGCCGCGTATGCCGTGGCCATCTCCTCCGACAGGGTGTCCAGCGCCGTCAGCAGCACCCGGGCGAGGGACAGGCCGTCCTTCGCCGTGAGGTGGTGCGCACGGGCGGCGACCTCGTCGGTGACGACGGCCGCCGCCACTCGATAGGCACGCAGCACCGCCTGCACCGGCCGGCCGTCGGCCGCGCGCGCCGCCGCGATGCCACGGAATCTGCGCAGGTCCGCCGGGCCGAGCGTGCCGTCGCTCGCCCAGAGGTCGAGCAGCCGGTCCACACCCCAGGCGGCGATGGCCCGCACCTCGGGCAGGCGGCTGTCGTCGAGCGCGGCATATACCGGCACCTGGGTGTTGACCGCCTCGACAACCGCCGCCACGACCCGGGGATCGGCCACGATCTCGTCCCGGACGCGGATGCGGGCCTCGAGGGGTTCGTTTATCACATGGTGATGATCCCGGCCGCGCGTTGTGTGCACCACGCTGGACGGGCCTTGTCACAGTCGCAAGGATCGTGGGCACAGGGCTCGGTCCCAGGGACGAGAGGACGGGACGTACGGATGACAAGGCACTGGGCGGACTTCCAGTACGAGATATATCTGAACGGCATGACGGGCGCCGTACCGCGGCTGCCCACCGATCTGACCCGACTGGAGCAGCTCACCGAGCAGCGACTCGGGCCCGGCCCGGTCGGATATGTGGCGGGCAGCGCGGGCACCGGCAGCACGGCGCGGGCGAACCGGGCCGCGCTGGAGCGGCGCCGGATTGTGCCGCGGATGCTGCGGGACGTGCACGAACGCGATCTGTCCGTCGAGGTGCTGGGACGTTCGCTGCCCGCTCCGCTCGCCCTGGCGCCGATCGGCGTCCTGTCGATCATGCATCCGGACGCCGAGCCCGCGGCGGCGCGGGCCGCGGCCGCGCAGGGCGTGCCGTTCGTCCTGTCCTCGGCCTCCAGCACTCCGATGGAGCAGGTGGCAGAGGCCTCGGGCGACGGAGAGCGCTGGTTCCAGCTGTACTGGGCCAAGGACCGCGAGGTCACGCGCAGCTTCCTTACCCGGGCGAAGTCGGCCGGGTTCACCGCGCTGCTCGTCACGCTCGACACGCCGCTGCTGGCCTGGCGGCCCCGGGACCTCGACCAGGCGTATCTGCCGTTCCTGCACGGTGTCGGCACCGCCAACTACTTCTCGGACCCGGCCTTCCGGGCGGGCCTGGCGAAACCGGTGCACGAGGACCCCGACGCGGCCGTGATGCACTTCGTCGGCATGTTCGCGGACCCCGGCAAGACCTGGCCCGACCTGGCGTTCCTGCGGGAGAACTGGGACGGCCCGATCGTGCTGAAGGGCATCCTGCACCCGGACGACGCCCGCCGGGCCGTCGACGCGGGGATGGACGGCGTGGTGGTCTCCAACCACGGCGGCCGGCAGGTGGCCGGTTCCGTGGCGGCCGCGGACGCCCTGCCGCGGGTGGTGGAGGCCGTCGGGGACCGGCTCGCCGTGCTGTTCGACAGCGGCGTCCGCACCGGCGACGACATGTTCAAGGCCCTCGCGCTGGGCGCGCGGGCGGTACTTCTGGGACGGCCCTATGCCTACGGGCTCGGGCTCGACGGACAGGCGGGCGTCGAGCACGTCATCCGGTGTCTGCTGGCCGAGTTCGACCTCACCCTCGCCCTGTCCGGGCACGCCGGTCCCGGCACGCTCGGCATCGACGACCTGATCGAGGAATCCGCATGACCGCCGTCAAGAACGTCCTTGCCGTGGTCTCGCCGCACGTCGGCGGGCGCTCGACCGGCGCCGGACTCGCCTCCGTCTTCCCCGGCGAGGCCCATGTGACCGTGGTGGAGCGGCCCGACGAGGATCCGGCGGCACTGCGCACGGCACATGTCATCGTCACGGGGCTGGCCCCCGTCACCGCCGAACACATCGCCGCCGCACCGGAGTTGGAGCTCATCCAGTGCGCGAGCCACGGCTTCGACTACGTCGACCTGGAAGCGGCCCGCGCCCGCAACGTGCCCGTGTGCAACATCGGCTCCAGCGGCGCGGAGAAGCAGAACGTCGCCGAGCAGACCTTCGCGCTCATGCTCGCCCTCGCCAAGCAGCTCGTACCGGCGCACACGGCGCTCGTCGAAGCCGACTGGGCGCTGCCGCGGCTGCAGCGGTCGATCACCGAGCTGTCCGGCAAGACCCTCGGCGTCGTCGGGCTCGGTCATATCGGTGAGGAGGTCGCACGCCGTGCGGTCGCCTTCGACATGACCATCGTGTACGCGGGCCCCCAGCGCGTGAACGCGGACATCGAGGCACGGCTCGGCGCCCGCCACGTCGAGCTCGACGAACTGCTGCGCATCTCGGACTATGTGACGCTGCACACGCCGCTCACCGACGCGACCCGGCATCTGCTCGACGCCGAGCGCCTGGCGCTGATGAAGCCCACCGCGTTCGTGATCAACACGGCGCGGGGCGCGCTGATCGACCAGGACGCGCTCGCGGACGCGCTGGAGAAGGGTACGCCGGCCGGCGCGGGGATCGATGTCTTCGACCCCGAACCTCCCACGTCCGCCTTGAGGTTGCTCAAGGCGCCGAACGTGGTGCTCTCCCCGCACGTCGCCGGCGTCACCCGGGAGACCCTGGTACGGATCGCCCTGGCGGCGGTGCAGAACGCGGCCGACTTCCTGTCCGGCAAGAAGCCGCGGGACATCGTCTCCTGAGACCGGCACCGCGCTCGGGCGGTGCGGCGGCCCGGACCGTCCGAGACGGTCCGGGCCGCCGTCGTGTCACTCGGCCGGCTCGGCCTCCTGACCGAAGACGGCGTGGAGCCGCCTGGTGTGGTCCACGGACCGCTCCGGGCCGGTGAGCGTGACCGTCGCCGTCAGACGCGGATCGGCGCTGGACGCGGCCAGACGCAGCTCAAGATCCCCCGGTTCAACGACGCGGCGTCCGCCACGGCCGGTGAAGGAGGCGAGGTCGGCCGGAATCGTCACCCGCAGCCGCCGCGCCTGGCCGGCCGCCAGCGGCACCCGGGTGTAACCGATGAGCCGCTGTACCGGCTGGACGACCGAGGCGACCGGATCGTGCAGATAGAGCTGCACGACCTCGGTGCCCTCCCGCTCCCCCGTGTTGCGCACGGTGAACGCCAGGCGGAAGGCGCCGTCCGTGCCCGTCTCCTTCTCCTCGATCGCGAGGTCGCTCCAGTCGAAGGCCGTGTACGACAGTCCGTGCCCGAACGCGAAGGCCGGTGTCGGGTCGATGTTGGACACCTCACTGGACTGGGCGAGCCGCGCACCGAGGTAGGTGGCGGGCTGGGCGCCCGGGCCCCGCGGCACACTGACGGGAAGCCGGCCGCCCGGGTCGGTACGGCCGCTGAGCACGCCGGCAAGGGCGGTGGTCCCTTCCACTCCCGGGAAGAAGGACTGCACGATCGCGGCGGCGCCGTCGACAGCACGGCCGAGCGCGTAGGGCCGCCCGGCGAGCAGCACCGTCACCACCGGGGTGCCCGCGTCCAGGAGCGCGTCGAGCAGTTGCTGCTGGGCTCCGGGCAGCGCCAGCGACTCGGCGTCGCAGCCCTCGCCGCTGGTGCCGCGGCCGAAGAGTCCCGCGCGGTCGCCCAGTACCGCGATGACGACATCGGCCTCACGCGCCACACGGACGGCCTCGTCGATGCCGGCGGTGTCGCCGTCGTCGACTCCCGTCCCGTGGGCCACCGTGACGTCCGCGCCGGGGAACTCGCGCTCCACGGCCTCGCGCAGGGTGGGCAGGGCGATCCCGTCCGCGACCTCGGGGTGGTGCACGCCGACGTGCAGGGGGAAGGAGTAGCAGCCCAGCACGGCCGTCGGCTCCTGGGCGTTGGGGCCGACCAGCGCTATGCGGCGGGGCCGGTCCAGCGGCAGTGTGCCGTCGTTGGCGAGCAGCACCACCGCCCGTTCGGCGACCTCCCGGGCCAGATCCCGGTTCTCGGGCGTGTCGAGGTCCACCGTGCCGCGCAGTGCGTCCGGGTCGTCGAGGTCGGCGCCGGCGAGGGCGGCAGGCACCGGGCTCCAGTCCGCGTCGAGGAGTCCCAGCCGGGCCTTCTCGGAAAGCACCCGGTACAGGGCACGGTCGACGATGCTCTCCGGTACCCGTCCGGCGGTCACGGCCTCGACGAGCGGTGCGCCGAACGTCTTCACGGTGGGCAGTTCGACGTCGACTCCGGCGCGCAGGGCGGTGCCGGCCGCCTCGCTCCAGTCGCCGGCGATCCCGTGCAGTGTCCGCAGGAAGGCGATGCCGAAGTAGTCGGCCACGACCGTGCCGTCGAATCCCCAGACATCGCGCAGCAGCCCGGTGAGCAGATTCTCGTCGGCCGCCGCGGGCACACCGTCGGTGTCGTTGTAGGCACTCATGACGGACCGGGCTCCGCCCTCGCCGACCGCCATCTCGAAGGGCGGAAGCAAAATGTCGGCGCATTCGCGTGAACCCATGCCGACCGGGGCGAGGTTGCGCCCGGCCCGCGAGGCGGAGTAGCCGACGAAGTGCTTGAGCGTGGCGACGACGCCGGAGGACTGAAGTCCCCGTACATAGGCCGTGCCGACGGTGGCCACCAGGTAGGGGTCCTCACCGATGGTCTCCTCGACACGGCCCCAGCGGGCGTCGCGGACCACGTCGAGCACCGGGGCGAGGCCCTGGTGCACGCCGACGGACCGCATGTCGCGGCCGATGGCGGCGGCCATGCGGTGGATCAGGTCCGGGTCGAAGGTGGCGCCCCAGGACAACGGGACGGGATAGGCGGTGGCCTTCCAGGTCGCAAAGCCGGCCAGGCACTCCTCGTGCGCGACGGCGGGGATGCCGAAACGGTTCGCCGAGGTGATGCGCGACTGCGTGCGCAGCAGCGAGAGCGCGCCGAGAGCGGGGTCGACCGGAGCGGTGCCGAAGGGCCGGGTCAGCTGGCCCAGGCCGTTCGGCAGGAGAGCGTCGAGGTCGACGGCCTCCTCCATGTCGTGCTGATGGGGGGCCACTTCACCCCCCTCGTCGGACGCGCCGACCCACACACCGTAGAGCTGTGCGATCTTCTCCTCGAGGGTCATGGCGCCGATCAGGGCCGTCACCCGGGTGTTGACGTCGCGGGCCGGATCGTTCCAGACGGGGATTTCGGGGGTGGTCTCAACTGCCACGTTGGCGGTCACTTTCCTCCGACGCCCATGAGCCCCTGGACCAGGGCGCGACGGGCGAACAGGTAGACGAGCAGGACGGGAACCATGGACAACACCACGGCTGCCAGCAGCCCGGGGATGTTGATGCCGTGTTCGGTTTGGAAGTTGTAGAGACCCAGGGTGACCAGCTTGGTGGAGTCGGACTGGGTCAGGACGAGGGGGAACAGGAAGCCGTTCCATGCCTGGAGGGCGGAGAACACCACGATCGTGGACAGTCCGCCCCCGGAGAGCGGAACCACGAGCTGGAAGAACATGCGCCGCGGAGTGGCCCCGTCCATGGCCATGGCCTCGAACAGCTCCGGGGAGATGTCGCGCATGGCGCCGCTGAGGATCAGGGCCGACATCGGCAGGCAGAAGGCGGCGGTCGGCAGGATGACCCCGAGGAGGTTGTCGTACAGACCGGCCTTGCTGATCAGGTAGAACATCGGAACGATCACGGCCTGCGCCGGGATGGCGAGCCCGAGCAGGAACAGCCGGAAGACCTGCGAGGTGACCCTGCTGCGGCTGCGCACGATCGCGTAGGCGAGCGGCGGGACGAGCAGCAGCACCAGTCCGACCACACACGCCGTGACGATCACCGTGTTGAGGAAGTACTGGCCGAAGCCGGAGTCGAAGGCCCCGGTGTAGTTGTCGAATGTGAAGCTGTGCGGGAAGGACAGCGGACCGTTCCGGGTGTACTCGGACTGGGGCTGCACCGTCGCGACGAGCATCACGTAGAGCGGCAGGCCGACCAGGAACAGCCAGACCACCGAGCCCACGCCGGCCAGATGGTTGGGGCGTCGCCTCATCACAGACCCTCCATGGAACTGCGCATCTTGTCGTAGCCGGACACGCGCACGACGATCAGCGAGATGATCGTCGCGGCGACGACCAGGACGAGGGCGATGGCGGCGCCGGCGCCGAAGTCGAAGCTCTTGAAGGCCTTTTGGTACATGTAGTAGGCGCTGATGGTGGTGTCGGTCCCGGGGCCGCCCTGGGTCAGGATGAGGACCGTCTCGAACGTGGTGAGTCCGCCGACGATCATCAGAATCATCGAGGTCACGACCGAGTTGCGCAGTTGCGGCAGGGTGATGTGGAAGAACTGCCGGTAGCGCCCCGCACCGTCGATCTCCGCCGCCTGGTACAGGACCTGCGGGATCGCGCGGGCGGCACCCTGGTAGATCAGCGTGTGGAACGGGGTGAACTGCCAGGTGCTCACGAACGCGAGCACACCTATCGCGCTGGCCTGCTTGCCGAACAGGTTGCCGTCGCCGAACAGCCAGGTGGCCTGCGCCGGGATACCGAAGTTCGGGTCGAGCAGCGCCCGCCACAGCACCGAGACGGCGGTGGAGGACAGCAGCAGCGGAATGAAGTAGATCACCGACAGCACCGCGCGGTTGCGCTGCTGTCCCGCGGCCCAGACGCCGAGCAGGATGCTCAACGGTGTCTGGATGGCCACGCCGAGCACGGTGACCAGCAGAGTCAGCCAGATGCTCTTGATCATCACCGGGTCGTCCAGCACCCGGGACCAGTTGTCCATGCCGACGAACCGGGGCGACCCGAGGCCGTTCCAGCTCATGAAGGACAGCACCGCCACCATGACGAGCGGTGCGATGGCGAAGATCAGGAAGAAGAGGGTGGCGGGGACCGCCCAGGCGAAGCCCGGGCGTCCCACGTGGGCGGTGTAGGAGCCCTCCGACCGCCGCCGGGCCGGGGTACGGGACCCGGCGGCAGGAGGAGCGCTCGTCGTTTCAGTGGTCATGAGCGGTTCATTCAGTGGGGAGGGCCTGCATGGCCTTGATGAATCCGTCGGCGTCGATCTGGCCGTTGAAGAACTGCTGCACGGCCTGGTGGATCGGCGTGATGGCCGACGGCGGGTACGCCTGGTCCCACGACAGCTGGAACGACGGTGCCTTCTTGACCAGGTCGTACTGGAAGTGCGAGTACGCCGGGCTCGCGGAGGTGTCGAGGAACTTCTCCGTGTTGGTGGTGGTCGGCAGGTTGCCGATCGCCATCTGCGCCTTGACGAACTCGTCGGAGTACATGAGCTTCAGGAACTTCTCGACGGCCTCGGGGTGCTTCGTCTTCTTCAGCACCGAGTAGAAGTTGTTGGTGTTGCCGACGACGTCCGCCTGGTCGCCCTTGCCGCCCGACACGGCCGGGAAGGTGGTGTAGCCCAGGCCCTTGGCCGCGAAGTCCTTGGCGTCCTGCTGCTGTTGGGCGTAGTACCACGAGCCCATCAGCTCGAAGGCCGCCTTGCCCTTGGCCACCAGGGCCGGCGACGCGCCGTTCGTGTACTTCACGGAGTCGAAGTTGGTGCCGAAGGCGCCGGCGTCCACCAGCTCCTTGAGCATGCTCAGCGCCTTCTTGCTCTCGGGGCTCTCCCAGGCGCTCTTGTCACCGCCGAGCGCCTTCTCGAACAGCTCCGGCCCCGCAACGCGGTCGTAGACGTACTCGAACCACATCAGCGTGGGCCACTGGTCGCCGCCGCCGAGGGCGATCGGGGTGACTCCCTTGCCCTTGAGCGTCTTGACCGTGCTCAGCAGCTCGTCCCAGGTCTTGGGCGGCTGCACTCCGGCGTCGTCCAGCACCTTGCCGTTGTTGAAGAGCAGGACGGGCTGGGTACCGCGCATCGGGATGCCGTAGGCCTTGCCGTCGACGACGGCGCTGTTGAAGACCGACGGCAGGAAGTTGGACTTCAGAGCGGGGTCGTCCTTGATGAAGTCGTCCAGCGGCATCAGCAGGTCGGCCTTGACGAACGGCTGGATGCTGCCGCCGCCCCAGTTGAAGAAGACGTCGGGCGCCTGCGGCGTGTTGATGATCGTCTGCAGCTTCTGCTGGTAGTCGGCGCCGGGGATGGTGTCGAGGACGGCCTTGACGTCAGACGTCTTGTTGAACGTCGCAACGATCTGCTTCTCGACCTTGTTGCTGGCGTCTCCGTAGACAAGAACGTGGATCTTCCCGTCGTCCGACGAGCCCCCGCCGGTTCCGCTCCCGCAGGCCGAGAGGCTCAGCGCCAGGGCGAGCGTCGCGCCACCGGCGACTAGACGGGGCAACCGTGCGCGTATCTTCATCGTCTGCCTTTCGAAAGTTTCGGCAACGTCGCCGAAAGTCGCTGCTGTCGGACAGTATGGGAGGCACCCCATACGGTCAACGGGGGTGCACACGCGCGACCAAACCGTTATCGGCCGCTCGTGGCCTATCCTTCGGACATGCGTGAAAACGACGAGGTGGACGGCCGAGTGACCCTGGCCGAGGTGGCCGAGCAGGCCGGTGTGTCGCTGTCGACGGTTTCGAAAGTCCTCAACGGCCGCTCCGATGTCTCCGAGGCGACCCGCACCAAGGTCGAACATCTCCTCGACATGCACGGTTACCGCCGCCGGTCCCAGGCCCCGCCCCAGGCCCCGCTCATCGAGCTCGTCTTCCACGAGTTGGAGAGCGTCTGGGCGATGGAACTCATCCGGGGGGTGGAGAACGTCGCCAAGCAGAACAAGGCGAGCGTCGTACTCACGGAGAGCGGCACGCGGCATGCGCCCGGATCCGACTGGATCGAGGGGGTGCTGCGCCGCAGGCCCCTGGGTGTGGTCCTGGTCTTCTCCGCGCTCCCGGACAAGGTGAAGAAGCAACTGCGGTCGCGGGCGATCCCGTTCGTCATCGTCGATCCGGCCGGCGATCCCGATCCCGACGTACCCTCCGTCGGCTCCGCCAACTGGGCCGGCGGTCTGGCGGCGACACGCCACCTCACCGACTTCCAGCACGAGCGCATCGCCATCATCACCGGCCCTGAGGACATGATGTGCTCCCTCGCGCGGCTCGACGGCTACCGCTCGGCCATGACGATGGCGGGCCTGGAGGTCGACCCGGCCCTCGTGCGCTTCGGCGACTTCCATGTGCAGGGTGGCTTCGAACAGGCCATGGACCTGCTCGAGCGCCCGGACCGGCCGACCGCCATCTTCGCCGGCAGCGATCTGCAGGCGCTCGGTGTGCTGGAGGCGGCACGGCTGAAGGGCCTGAGTGTGCCGGACGATCTGTCGGTGGTCGGCTACGACGACGTACCGCTCGCGCAGTGGTCGAGTCCCTCCCTGACCACGGTCCACCAGCCGCTGCGGCAGATGGCCGAGGAGGCGGCGCGGATGCTGCTGCGCCCGCACGATACGGGTAAGTCCGCGCTGCGCATCGAGCTCGCGACCCACCTGGTGGTACGGCAGAGCACCGCGCCCCCGAAGAGCAGCTGAGCGTTCCGCGCGGCGGTGACGGCCCTTTCCGGCAGCGGGCCGCCGCTCTCCCCGTCCCGTCAAGAGACCGTGTGCGCAAAGGACTTCGGCGGCGGCCGGGCGTAGTCAGCCGGGGCGCGCCGTTCGTGAACACCGACCGTCCGCCATGGGACGCGCCGGGCGTGTCGGCGCGTCCCCTTCCTCGCGGCACACCCCCGCGTCCCGGACCGGTGCGGCAGAGCACCGCAAACGTGGCGAAACTTTCGGCCCTGCTCTCACGTCGGCCGCCACGCCGGTCGCCGCGACGGCGGCCACACCCTGCGGCGGGACGCCCACCGGCCGGCTCAGGGCCGACTCGGCCGACGCCGCCCGCTCACCCGGCGGTGGTCAGAGGCCGAGGCCCTGCGCCCGGGACGGCGGCCGAGGGGCCTGCGCGGCCGGCGGACCGCCCGTGCCGGCGATCGACAGGGACGGGGACTGCGCCGACTGCCGGTCGGTCGCCCACTGCCGGATGCCGGAGCCGTCCCGGTTCCTGACGACGACGTCTGCGTTCGGCTCGTCGTTCGCGGGGGTGACGGCGAGGCTCTCGCTCCAGCGCGGCAGCAGTTCGCCCCGGACGGTGAGGTCGTAGCGGACGTCGTTCGCGCGCGCCTCGTCCGTGTCGCACCGGGCCAGCGTGACGACCCCGTCGGTGGCGTGGGAGTCCAGGCACAGCCCCAGGTCGGCGACGCTGCGCAGAAGGCCGTCACTCTCGTACGACCACTGCTGTGTCCATGCCGAGGAGCAAGCCGCGAGCCGGGTGCCCGCGCCCGACTGCACCGTGCCGCGGATGTCGAGGCAGAGGTCGCCCGCGGCATAACGCAGCCTGGTCTGCTGCGGCTGCGTGGACAGACCGGCCGAGTCGGGCGGCGAGGGCACGGCGGGCGGTGCGTCCGGGTCCGCGCCGGGTGTGAGCCCGCCGCTCGCGCTGGTGGCCACGGGGTCGGCGCCGCCGTCGTCCGACCAGATGCCGCCGGCCAGCAGCGTGGCGATCGCGACGGCCGCGGCGATGCCCGCACCGGTCAGCAGCGCGCGGGTCTGGGGCTCCCCCGCCAAAATGCCGCGGCCGACCCGCGTGGGGACCCCAGGAAGCAGCCGGTGGCGCCCGCCACCGCCCGCGCGTCTTCCGCCGAGGCCGGAACCGCCGCCACCACGGGGAAAGGACGAGACGCGTCCGGGACGGGAGTCGAGGTAGCGGTGTGCGCCCCAACCGAGAATCGCCTCGGCGAGAAGTCCACCGAGTCCGCCTTCGAAATGGCTCAGTTGCTCGGCGGCGGAACGACAGTAGCGGCACTCCAGAACGTGCTGTTGGACTTCCGGAAGCAGGGCGCTGCCGCGGCGCATGGGGACGTCGAGCAGCCGGTTGTGATAGCGGCAATCGTCGGTGGGGGCGAGTTCACGGTGCGAGCGCACACAGGCCGCCCGGAATTGCTCGCGCGCCTGTTCCAGTGCGGCCGCCGCGCTCTCGGAGTCCATGCCCAACAGGACGGCCGGCACGGATATGTGCTCGGCCTCGACCTCCCCGTGCCACAACAGACACCGGGCAAGTCCGGGCAGCGATTGGAAAGAGCGTTCGGCGAGGGCCCGATTTTCCCGTGTCAGCGACTTCGCGGTGCGCATCCCGCGGCCCCCCGCGGGTTTTCTCAACGCGGGCACCACGCCGGATATCCGGTCCTCCGTCGACCATTCCCGGACGGTGTCCCGTACCGCCACGAGGAGTTGGGGACGCAGCGCGGCCGCGGAACCGGAGCGCTGGAGATGGCCGAGTATGCGGTGGAAGGCGGTGGCGGTGACCATCGAGGCGGCATCCGACGTGGAGGCGAGGCAGATGGCTGCGTAGTCGTGAGCCGCCTGCCAGTGCCGCGCCATCAGCAGCGCGACGGGCTGGGTGTCCTCGCCCACGGGACGGCCTCTGAGCCGAGTGGCCAGGGTCTCGTCGGATTCCCCGGGTGGCATGCCGGGACGGGGAGGATGAAGCGGACGTGGCGGGTGGGGGGTGTGCACTGAGCGGTTTCCTTCCAAGGCGCAAGGTGGCACACGGAGTTCTGCGTTCGCCAAAAAGGAGCGGTATTGGTGCGGACCTTTTTGACGGGCGCGGGAAAGAGCCGCGTGCGAGGGCCGCGCGACGACCGTCGGAGCGTGAGCCTTTTGAGCCCGCCGACGATCCGTAATGACGAGCAGCGGTTCGGACCCGGCCATTGCCCATGCCTGGGAAGGCTCACCCTTGCACACGTCACTCATGACCAACAAGGCACTTGGACAACATCGGTGCCCAAGGGAAATTCGGTTAGACACCACGTCAACTACGGTCCTTCGCACCGGCATTCGAAATTTCCCGCGCCGCCTGGCCGGCCTGCGCACTCGGGCGCCACTCGCGTACATCCGAACATGTACGCGACCGCGATGGCGCGGGCGAATCGCGCGTCGGCCGAGCTGTCCGACCAGTCCGTGGTCACCGACCTCTCCGCCGGGTGCGAGCGGTACCGCAAGTGTCGCCGCGGCCCCTCGGGCAAGTACCGCCGCGGCGGCCGGCGCCCGGCTCCGCGACCCACGGAGGCAACCGGCGGGTGAGATCTGCGTCACGTCGGGCCGTGTCGTGTCACATTCGGCCCCCTTCCGGGAGTCGCACTGGAGGAGCGCACCTCAGGGAGGACCGTCATGCCCGAAAGGACCGATCACCCGGCAGGCGACCAGGCCGGCACCGCGACCCAGGTGTTCGTCGACCATCGCGAACTCGTCTTCGCGATCGTCTACAACATGCTCGGCAGCGTCGCCGACACCGAAGACGTTCTTCAGGAAACCTGGCTGTCGTGGACCGGCCGCACGGCTCACGCCCAAGCCGACCGCATCGACAACCCACGCGCCTATCTGGTCCGCATCGCGGTCAACCACGCGCTCGCGCGACGTGCCGCCATCGCGCGCCGCCGCGAGACCTATGTGGGCCCCTGGCTCCCCGAGCCCCTGCTCGACGAGGCGGCACCCGACGAATCGGCCGAGCGTGCGGTGCGCTCGGAGTCGGTCTCGATGGCGCTGCTCGTGGTGCTGGAGTCCCTGACCCCTTTGGAACGGGCGGTGTTCGTCCTCCACGAGGTGTTCGGGTACGCCCATACGGAGATCGCGAACGTCCTGGACCGCAGTCCCGCTGCCGTTCGCCAGCTCGCGCACCGCGCCCGAGCACACGTCCACGCCCGGCGCCCGCGCTACCGGGCGCATCCACGAGTGCGTCAAGAGGCGACCGAGCGCTTCGTCCGGGCCTCGCTCGGCGGGGACATCGTCGCGCTGATGGAGATCCTGGCACCGGACGTCACCGTATGGGCGGACGGCGGCGGTAAGGCGGCGGCCGGCCTGCGGCCCGTGCGCGGCCGCGACAAGGCCGCACGTCTGCTGGCGGGTTACGCCACCCGGCGCGGGTCGGGCCTCGACATCCGCTACCGCCGGGTCAACGGCGACGACTCCGCGGTGGTGTTCGACGGAGACGCCCCGTACGCGGTGATGGTCATGGATCTGACGCCCGACGGCGAACAGATCTCGGACGTCTTCATCGTCACCAACCCCGACAAGCTCACGCACGTACGACGTGACGCGGGTACCACGGCCGAGGAGGTGTCGGCATGACGACAGACGGACGACGGTCCGCACCTGCCTCCTCCGGGCAGCGCGTCGCGGACTGGTTCGACGGGCGGCTCGGCATCCACTCGCTGGGCCGGAAGTACCTGCGCAAGGTCTTCCCCGACCACTGGTCGTTCCTGCTCGGCGAGATATGCCTCTACAGCTTCGTGGTGCTGGTGCTCACCGGCATCTATCTCACGCTCTTCTTCCACCCGTCGACCACCGAGGTGACCTACCACGGCGGTTATGTGCCGTTGAACGGCATCCGCATGTCCGACGCGTACGCCTCGACACTCCACATCAGCTTCGACGTGCGCGGCGGTCTGCTGATCCGGCAGATCCACCACTGGGCGGCACTGATCTTCGTGGCGGCGATGCTGACGCACATGATGCGTCACTTCTTCACCGGCTCGTTCCGCAAGCCGCGCGAGGTGAACTGGCTGTTCGGCTGGCTGCTGCTCGTCCTCGGCATCTTCGAGGGGCTGTTCGGCTACTCCCTGCCCGACGACGCTCTGTCGGGGTCCGGACTGCGGTTCGTCAACGGCGCCCTGCTGTCGGTGCCGATCGTGGGCACGTATCTGTCGATGTTCGTCTTCGGCGGGCAGTTCCCCGGCCACGACATCGTCTCCCGCTTCTACTCCCTCCATGTGCTGCTCGTCCCGGGGATCATGGCGGCACTCGTCGTCACCCACGTACTGCTGGTCGTCTACCACAAGCACACGCAGTTCGCCGGTCCTGGGAAGACGGAACGCAACGTCGTGGGCGCCCCCTTCTTCCCGGTCTACCTGGCGAAGGCGGGCGGCTTCTTCTTCCTGGTCTTCGGGGTGATCGCGCTCGTCTCCGCGGTGGCCACGATCAATCCCGTCTGGACCTACGGGCCCTTCCGCACCGACCAGGTGTCCACGGGGGCCCAGCCGGACTGGTATCTGGGCTTCGCCGAGGGGCTGGTCCGCATCATGCCCGGCTGGGAGATCACCGTGGGCGGACACACGCTGATCCTCGGCGTTCTGATCCCGGTGGTGGTGTTCCCCCTGTTGCTGGTCCTCATCGGGGTCTACCCGTTCGTGGAGGCATGGGTCGCCAAGGACACACGCGAACACCATCTGCTGGACGGGCCGCGCAACCGGCCCCTCCGCACGGCGCTGGGCACCGCATGGCTCAGCATCTATCTGATCCTTCTCGCGGGTGGCGGCAACGACATCCTGGCCACGCATCTGCATCTGTCCATCAATGCGCTGACGTGGACCATCAGGATCGCGGTACTGGTCGTCCCGGTCCTGGTCTTCGTCGTGACCCGGCGTATCTGTCTGGCACTCCAGGCCCAGGACCGCGAGCTGGTGGAGCACGGACGCGAGACCGGCATGGTCAAGCGGCTGCCCCACGGCGAGTACGTCGAGGTACGGCAGCCGCTCTCCCCTGCCCGGCGGTACACGCTCACCGCGCACCGTCGTGACGGTGCGTCAGCCGACGGGCACCTCCAGCCTGCTGATGCGCACCGCGCCGTCGGAGGCACCAGGGTGGGCGCTGGTGAGGAGGAGACGGACGCGTGAACCGCGGACCGCGTCGAAAGTGATCACGGTGGGCGAGTCGGACGCCGTGGCCCAGTCCACGACCGCACCCTCGACGGGTGTGTACCGCCTGCCGTCCCAGACCGACACCTCGACCGAGGCGGGAAGGCCGTGGGTCGCGTCGAGCGTGAAGGACACCTCGACGCGGTCGAAGCGCCGGGTCCGGCCCCAGTCCACCGAGACCCAGTCCTTCGCCCGGGCACCGTTGAACGCGGGCAGCAGGGCGGTGGCCGACTTGGCGAAGGCGTTGGACCAGCCGGTGGCCGGGTTGCCGTCGAGCATGGCGGCGGGCAGCGTGTCGGTGCGGCCCGAGTAACCGGCGTCCGCCAGGGGGTAGGTGGCGGCCGCCGGGTGGTCGGGCTCGAACACGGGCGCCGGGGTGGTCGCCCTCGAGGAGGCGCTGGTGGTGCGTACGGTGGTGGTGGCCGTACGCAGCCCGTCGGCACGGGCCGTCACCTTCAGCCGGCCCTCCTCGGTGCCGGTCCGCACGATGGCAAGTGCCTTGCCGTGGAAAGCGGTTCGGGTACTCGCCTGGTACCGCTCGGCGCTCTCCTCCCGTCCGTTGTCCAGGCCCGCGAGGGATCCGCCGGTGACCTCGAAGCTGATCAGCTGCTCGGCGTCGGGCACCACCACGCCATGGGCGTCGACGACTTCGGCCGTCACGAAGAGGAGCGAGCGGCCGTCGGCGGCGAGCGACGAACGGTCGGGCGTGAGGCGAAGTGCGTGCGCGGCACCCGCCGTTCGCAGGACGTCGGTGGCGACGACCTTGCCCTTGCGTCGCCCCACGGCCTTCAACTCTCCGGGCCTGTAGGGCACTTTCCAGGTGAGGTGGAGCTTGCCCGCACCGCCGTTGGGGCTCGTGTAGCTGCCGGGGTGGGGACCGTCCGTGAAGGTCTTGTCGTCGCCGGTCTCCTCGGTGGTCTCCAGGTACGTCCGCCCGTCCGTGGTCGTCTTCGTGTCGAACGTCCGCGTCCCCAGCGACTTTCCGTTCAGGAACAGTTCGACGGTGTCGACGTTCGCGTACGCCCACACCTCGACGGTTTCGCCCGCCTCGTGGTTCCAGCTCATCGGCACCAGATGGACCATGGGCTCACTCGTCCACTGGCTCCGGAACAGGTGGTACATGTCCTTGGGGAATCCCGCCGTGTCGACGGCACCGAAGAAGGAGGCCTTGACCGGGAAGACGTTGTACGGCGTGGGCTCGCCGATGTAGTCGATGCCCGACCACAGGAACTGGCCGGCGAACCACTTGCGGTCCCGGTCCTTCTTGTGCCCGTACTCACCGCTCATCGTCCAGGAGGCGAGGTTGTTGTCGTAGGAGGAGGTCTCACGTCTGCCGGGCGTGTGGTTCTCGCCGGTGTTGAGGTGCTCGGGCTCCTGGTAGGCGCCCCGGGTCGAGGTCTCCGACGACGACTCCGACTCGAAGAGGAACAGGTGCGGATAGGCGGCGTGCAGTGCGTCCACGGACTTGGCGGTGTTGTAGTTCAGGCCGAGCCCGTCGAGCTTGGCGAGCATCAGATCGGCTGCCGAGCCCTTGGCCGGAAGGCTCCGGTATTTGTCCGAGCCGATGACAAGGGGCCGGGTGTCGTCCGCCGCGCGGATGGCGGTGATGATCCGGTCGGCCATGGCGAGCCCGGCGGTGGAGGTGGAATCGGGGACCTCGTTGCCGATCGACCACAGCACCACGGCCGGGGAATTGCGGGCCGCCAGCACCATCTCGGTGGCGTCCCTCTCGCACCAGTCGTCGAAGAACCGGTGGTAGTCGTAGGTCGTCTTGCCGGTGTGCCAGCAGTCGAAGGCCTCCACCATCATGACGATGCCCAGCTCCTCGCAGACCTGGATCATCTCCGGTGAGGGCGGGTTGTGCGAGGTGCGGAAGGCGTTGACGCCCATCGACTTCATGATGGTCATCTGCCGGCGTACGGCGTCGATGCTGATCGCGGCGCCGAGGGCGCCCAGGTCGTGGTGGAGGTCGACGCCCTTGATCTTGGCGTGGGCTCCGTTGAGGTGGAAGCCCTCGTCGGGGTCGAAGCGGTAGGAGCGGATGCCGAAGGTGGTGCGGTAGGTGTCCGTGCTCGTGCGGCCCACCCGCAGCTCGGTCTCCAGGGTGTAGCGCCGCGGGGTCGAGAAGTCCCACAACCGGGGCTTCGGGACGGTCAGTTCATGGGTCTCGGTCGTCGTGCCGGTGACGGACACCGTGGACGACGTACGGGCGACGGTACGGCCGTCGGGGTCCGTGATCCTTGATCGGACCTCCACCTCCTTGGCGGCGCCCGAGTCGTTGACCACCGAGGTCCGCACCCGCACGACCGCCCGCGACGCGGTGATCTCCGGTGTCGTCACATAGGTGCCCCAGCGTGCGATGTGCACGGGCTCGGTGATCACGAGACGGGCCTCGCGGTAGATGCCGCTGCCCGAGTACCAGCGGCTGCTGGGCAGCTGGTTCTGGACCTTGACCGCGATGACGTTCTCGGTGGTGCCGTCGGTGTGCACCAGATCGGTCAGGTCGAGGGCGAAGCCCGTGTAGCCGTACGGGTGCCTGCCGGCCTCGGTGCCGTTGCAGTAGACGTACGAGTCCATGTAGACGCCGTCGAACTCCACCGAGATCCGTTTGCCGGCCGAGCCGGGCGGCAGAGTGAAGGCGATGCGGTACCAGCCGAGGCCGCCGGGAAAGAAGCCCGTGCCGCTGGTGGTGCCGTGTTCCGTGGTGGGTGTCTGCTCGGTGCTCCAGTCGTGCGGCACGGCGACCTGGCGCCACCCCGAGTCGTCGTAACCGGGGGCGGCGGCGTCCGCGTACGCGCCCGTCGGGTCGGTGACACCGCCCGGGTCCACCAGCGCGAACCGCCAGCCGTCGCGCAGCGCGACGATCCGGCGGCCCGGTGTGCCCGTGGCCGCCGCGGCCTCCTCGACGGCGGCTCCTGGAAATGCGCCGGCTGCCGGGGCTGCCGTACCGGCGATCAATATCGATCTGCGAGTGACCGTCATGGCGGCTCTCCCTCATCAGGGCCCAGAAGTACTCACAACTGATCGTGACCAAACAGATTCTGACGGTGGGGCACAGTCGTGCGTCAAGGGTCCGTCCCCACACTTCTGGCGCGCGGGTCACATCCGCTCGGTACGAAATCCGGCCACGCACTACGCTGGAAACACGAGTGATGCGCTTGGTCACTGGGAGTTCGCTCAAGGGAGTGGGGTCGATGAGCCCGGTCCATCCCTCAGGCGAGGCGGCCACGGCTCGGGCAGTCGTCGACGACAACGGCATCCTGGCTCAGTGGAACGAGCACGCCCGCCGGCTGCTCGGCTATGAGCAGGACGAGCCTGTGGGCCGTCCCGCCGCCGAGCTGCTCGTCCCGGGCAGCCCCGTGCCGCCGCACCCGCCGGGCGGAGTCCGGTGGAGCGGCACGGTCGAGCTGCGGCATCGGGACGGCCACAGTTTGTCGGTGTGGCTGCTCGCCAATCACCGCCCACCCGAGCGAGACGGCGGCTGGCTCGTGGTCGCACCGCTGGACGACGGAGCGCGTCCCGCGCAGGATGCGCTGGTCCGAAGTGCGATGACGTACCTGCCGTGTGCCATCGCGGTCTGTGACCACGACCTGCGTCTGTGCGGCGTCAACGAGGCGATGTCCGGTGTGATCGGGCTGCCCTCGGAGCGCATCCGCGGTCTTCGGATCTCCGAGGTCAGTCCTACGCCCGAGATCGAGTCCCTCGAGGACCGGGCGCGCGAGGTCCTGGAGAGCGGGCAGGGACGCGATGTGCAGACCTACCTGCGCTCGAGCGGCGAGGACAGCGCACACGCCTGGCTGGTTCGGTACGCCCCTCTGACGGACGGTGACGGCCGGGTGCTCGGTGTGTGCATCGCCTCGCACGACTTCACCGAGCACTACCTGGCACGCGAGCGACTCCAGCTGGTCAACGAGGCGAGCGTGCGCATCGGCACCACGCTCGACGTGACCCGCACGGCCCAGGAGCTCGCCGACGTCTGTGTGCCCGCTCTCGCGGACTTCGTGGCCGTGGATCTGCTGGATCCGCCGACCGACGGGTCCGAGACCTATCCGAGTTCGCTCACCGCACCGATCGCTCTGCGCCGGGCCGCCCATCAGTCCGTGACCCCCGGCTCTCCCGAGGTACTGGTCGAGCCGGGTGGGATCGGCGTCTACCCCGAGGGCTCACCGCAGACTGAGTCACTGATGGCCCGTCGGACGACGGTCGTGGCCGACGCGGCCACCATGCTCACCAAGTGGCTCGACTGGGACCCTGCCCGTCGCCGATGGGTGCGCGAGTTCGGTGTGCACTCGACCATGTCGGTGCCGGTCCTCGCCCGTGGCGGGACGCTCGGCGTGGCCGTGCTCACGCGCTACCGCCGACTGGACCCCTTCACCCCCGACGACGTGCTCCTCGCCGAGGAGATCACGGCTCGTGCCGCCGTCTGCATCGACAACGCCCGCCGCTTCTCGCGCGAACGCAGAACGGCGCTCGCTCTTCAGCGCAGCCTGCTGCCGCGCAGCCTGCCACGGACCGCCGCGCTGGAGGCGGCCTCCCGCTATCTGCCGGCCGCACGCGCCGGAGTGGGGGGCGACTGGTTCGATCTGATCCCGCTGTCCGGGATGCGGGTCGCCATGGTCGTGGGCGACGTCGTCGGCCACGGCATCCAGGCCTCGGCGACGATGGGACGGCTGCGCACCGCGGTGCGGACGCTCGCCGACATCGATCTGGCACCGGACGAGCTGCTCACCCATCTCGACGACCTGGTCGTGCAGCTCTCCAAGGAGGCGGGACAGGACAGTACGACAGGCGAAGTGGGTGCCACCTGCCTGTATGCGGTGTACGACCCGGTCTCACGCCGGTGCACGCTCGCGCGTGCCGGCCACCCCTCGCCGGTGATGATGGCGCCGGGCCAGTCGCCCCGGGACATCAAGCTGCCCGGCGGCCCCCCGCTGGGCCTCGGCGGGCAGCCGTTCGAGTCGGCAGAGATCGTCCTGCCCGAGGGCACCGTGCTCGGCCTGTACACCGACGGGCTGATCGAGACCCGCGACCATGACGTCGACGCCGGGCGCCTGCTGCTGTACGGGGCGCTCTCCGGGGCACCGGCGGACCAGGAGGCCGCATCGGCCGCGGACTCGCTGGATGACGCCTGCGACCGGATCCTGCGCGCCCTGCTGCCCGTCGACGGGACGGCCGACGATGTGGCGCTGCTGGTCGCCCGCACCCGGGAGCTGTCCGCCGAACGGGTCGCGACCTGGTCTGTGCCCTCACAGCCGTCACGCATCGCGGCGATCCGCAAGGAGGTGGTCGGCCGGCTCGCGGCATGGGGGCTGAGCGAGGCCCTGTTCACGGCCGAGCTGGTGGTCAGCGAACTGGTCACCAACGCCGTCCGGTACGGCGAGCAGCCGATCCGGCTCCGGCTGATCCATGACACCGCCACGCTGATCTGCGAGGTTTCGGACGGCAGCCACACCGCCCCGCATCTGCGAAGGGCCAGGACCTACGACGAGGGCGGTCGCGGCCTGCTCCTGGTCGCCCAGCTCACCCAGCGCTGGGGCAGCCGCCACACCCCGGATGGCAAGACGATCTGGGCGGAGCTGAACCTGCTCGAGGAGTGACGTCGCGGGACGCGCGGCTCAGTGGTGACGGCCCCAGCCCCGGTACGACCCCCGGCCGTCGTGGTCTCCGTCTCCCCACTCCCCGTGATCGCCCTGATCGCCCTGATCGCCCTGGTCGCCCTGGTCGCCCTGGTCGCCCGGCGCACAGTCCCCTGCGGGGCACGTGTCCCGTCCCGGGTCGGAGGACGGATCCACCCCCGCGGCGGACCCGGGTGGGGTGGTCGGCTCCGTCCCGATCCTGGTCATGTCCGAGGGCGCGGCGAAGGGGTCACCGCGCACGGCGGCGGAGGCCGCCGGGTCGAGCGACTGCATCTGCTGCGCGCTCGGGGTGTCGACCGCCCACCGCTGGGTGCCGTCCTGCGTGCGCGCCTTGGCCACCAACCCCACGTCGGCCGTGGGCGCCGCCGGGGCCAGGGCGAGGCCCTGGTTCCAGCGCGGCACGATGACGCCCTGGAGGGTGATGTCGTAGCGCACGTTCTTCGCCTCGGCCTGCGACTCGTCCGCGCACGCGGCGAGTTGGACCGCATAGCCGAGGTGCGAGTCCAGACACAGGCCGGGGTCGGTGGCGCTGCGCAGCAGACCGTCTGCCTCGTACGACCACTGCTGGGCCTCAGGCGAGGTGCAGGAGACGAGCACGGCCTCCGCGCCGACAACCGCTCCCTGCTGGTCGAGGCCGATGCACAGGCCGCTGTCCTGGTGGCGGAGCCGGCCCGTGAAGGCACCGGTGGGCACATCGGCGGCGGCACCGACCCAGGAGGGTGAAGCCGAGGCGCCTTCGGGCGCGTGACCCGGGTCGCCGGACGGTGCGCCCGCGCCCGTCGCGGCCTGCCCGTCCGCTCTCGAGCCGGACCACACCGCCAGCGGTATGAGGACGAGGGCGCTGACAGCGGCCACGGCGAGTGCGATCTGCCGGCGGTGCGGCGAGGGACGGGAAGCCTTGTGCGCGGCCGCGGAACGGGCGCGCACAACGGCCGCAGCGGCACCGGAGAAGCGCCGCAGTCCGCCGCCCGGGGCGTCGGGTGCCACGACGGCGGGTGCGGGCGGCTCGGGGACCGAGGTCGCGTGGACTTGGTCGATCAGCGGCTCTCCCCCCACCGGCCCGGGAGCGGACGCAGTCGCCGCCCGGGCCTGAGCGCTCTTGGCGTCCAGATAGGCCTGTGCACCCCAGCCCAGCACACCCTCGGCAAGCAGAAGCGCGAGCCGCTTGTGGAAGCCGTCCAGTTGTTCGGCGGCGTTGTGGCAGTGCGCACAGCCGTCCATGTGCAGCCGCAGATCGGGATCGAGCGGGGTGCCGTTCCGGCGCAGCGAGACGTCCAGCAGCCGGGCGTAGCGGCGGCAGCCCTCGTCGGGGGCGGACTCACGGTGGATGTCCAGACAGACCTCGCGCAGCAGTTCACGCGCCCGCTCGAGCCTCATCACCGCGTCGAGCGGGTCGATCCCCAACAGGGCGGCGGGCACGGCCGGTTCCTCGCACTCGACCTCGACGTGCCACAGCAGACAGCGGGCGGGCTCGGGAAGCCGCTGAAAGGCGCGGGACACGAGCCGCCGGTTCTCGGACGGCAGCAGGCGCAGCGCGGCGCGCTCGGCGCTGTCGGGCCGGGACCGCAGGTCCGGGTGGAGGAGCGAGCGGCGGTGGTCGGTGTCCCATTGGCCGGCCAGTCGCCGTACCGTCACGAGTAGTTGGGGCCGCCATGCGGCCGTGGGTCCGCCCTGGCCCGCCGAGTCCTCGAACAGCCGGGTGAACGCCGCCGTGGTGAGCATTCCGGCGGGATGGGCGCCGTCTGTGCACAACCGGGCGTAGACGTAGGCGGACTCCCAGTGCCGGTCGAGCAGTTCACCGACGGGATGGTGCACGGGTCTCTTCCCGGCCGACTTCTTCAGCTCGGCGGCCAGCTGTTCGTCGGTCGGGCCGTACGAAGGAACGGGGCCGGGGGAATTTTCCTGGACCCCCACGTGCACGTCCACGATCCTCCAAAGCCCACGCGGAAGTTCTTCGGTACAGACCTGAACAGGCACGGCCCGACCGCCCATGCGGGAAGTGCCCATGAGGTCATCAGCATTTCGAACATCCGCCCCGCAGAGTTGCCTCGAAGGGGGCGGCGAACGACAACGCCGGTATGCGCAGCGGAAATGGTCGAGGTCCACGCGCCGACGGTGACACCTTTTCACAGATCGGCTTGCCCCAACAAGAGACCCCCTCTCTTTCCCATTCCCACTTCCCCGGCACCTACTTGACAAAGAGTCAGTCAAACTCGGCGCCCTGAATTCCGGGACCGTCCGTCCGGTCCTCCCGGGAATTCACCTGCCGGCGCCTCGGCTCGGGACCGGTACGCATCGGCTGGGGTTCCGAAGCACTGACGGAAGAGCCTGCCGAAGTGGAACGGGCCGGCGAATCCCGAGGCACCGGGCACGCGGTCGACCGGTGGACCGGTCTCCTCCAACAGCCCCGCGGCATGCCGCAGTCGGGCCTCGCGCAACACGTTGATCGATGAGCGACCGAGCCGTTCCGTGAAAAGGTGCGCAAAACGCTACCGGGAGGCGCACCGTCGCCCGACCGGCACACGTCGGCAAGCAACCGCCAAAACGCCCGCTCGATACGGTTCCGCCCGTGCCCCGCAGCCACGGCGTACAGCCGGTCGCCCTTGCCGTACGGTGCAAGCCGGGCGCCCAGGAACCCCGGTCCCCGCAGTGCACCCACCAGAACCCGCGCGGCTCTCAGTTCACGGCCGCGGAGCCGCCCGCACCGACCCCCCTCAGGCGGTGAAGCCGAGGACGGTCTCCGCGACCGCCCTGGGGTTCTCCAGCAGCATGGCGTGCGTGGCGTCGACAGCGGCCACGGTCAGCTGGTGCCGCTCCTCGGCCAGCGCACCGAGGTCCCGTGCCAGCCCCTTGGCGTAGGCGGCCATCATCGGTTCGAACCAGCCGAGGCCGGACACGGCCGGCTCCACCCGCTGGGCGCGGACCAGCAGCAGCGGTACGGGCATCGCGCGGAACAGGGCGAAGAGGTCGAGGGAGTCGATCTCCGCGAGCATCTGCACCGCCTCGCCCCGGCCGGGCCGTACCTCCAGAACCCCGTCCTCGCGTTCGTGCACGGAGCGCAGAACGCCCGCCTCCAGCAGTTCGTAGGGAACGCCCAGCCGGTCGGACATCGCACGCTGCTCGGCGAGAAGCTCCTTCAGCCCGTCCGCGGACAGTTCCCTGCCCAGTCCCTCGGCGTTCAGTGCCCGCACCAGGCCCAGATGCCGCAGGACGTAGTCCGGATCAAGACCCATGTACTGGTCGGGGCGCCCCCAGCCGAATCCGTCGAGGTTCACGGCCCCGGGCGTCACCTCCGGGTGCTCCAGCGCGTAGAGCACGGCGAGCACACCGCCCAGCGAGTGCCCGACGGGGACGGCTGCGGGGATCCCGTGCGCCGCCAGTGCACGCTCGAGGTCCCCCAGCACCGCGGGCAGACGCCATGGCCCGGACGGGGAGCGGCCGTGGCCGCGCAGATCGACGGCCAGCACACGGTGGCGCGTCAGCAGCAGGGGTGCGACGGCGGCCCAGTCCGCGAGCGTGCGTCCGGCGCCGTGCAGGAGCAGCAGGGGCGGACCCTCGCCCCCGTGATCGTGAACGGCCAGCTCGAAACGGTCTCCGGTCATGGAACGACACTAAAGCGTCCAGTCCTGACAGATGGGATATACAGGGCGAGAGGCCCCATGGCGCCGCTGCGGCGACCGTATGCCGCGGCGGCGCCGGGTGGGACGCCCACCGCCCCTCGGGTCACCTCAGCGGCGTGAGCAGATCGAGGGCACGCTCCCACCCGAAGTCCGGGCGCCCGCCCTTCTTGTCCGTGCCCCCGGCGTAGGGCGCGCCGAACCGGACCCCCATGCCGCCCAGCCGTTCGAGGCTGGCACGGTAGGCGGGATGGGCCGCGAGCGCCTCGCTCACACAGGGCAGCGCCGCGATCGGGACGCCGAGGCCGTACGCCTCGCACAAGGTGCCCAGCGCAAGGGTGTCCGCCAGGCCGGCGGCCCACTTGTTGACCGTGTTGAAGGTGGCCGGTGCGACGACGATCGCGTCCGGAGCCGGGAACGGCCGCGTTTCGCCCGGCGTGCGCCAGGCGGACCGGATCGGGCGGCCCGTCAGTGTCTCGACCGTGCCGGTGTCGAAGAAGCGGAGCGCGAGGGGGGTGGCGACGACGCCGACCTCCCAGCCCCGCTCCTGTGCGGCCGTGATCAGTTTGCTGATGTCCTCGGCGATGCCCGAGGCGCAGACGACGACGTACAGAAAGGGCTTCGAAGCGACTTCGGTCACCCGAGCACTCTAGGGGGTGCCGGACCCTTCCCGCCGGGCCCTGAACGATCTCGGGTCCGGAATGACTGCTACGGTAGAGAACGTCGGTTCTCCCCGAGGGCGCCCAGGAGGGCTCGTACATGGACAGCGAAGTCGCCCGGGACCGCGCCCTGGACGCCGCGGAGAAGCTGTTCTACGGCCGGGGCATACACAGCGTCGGGATGGACGACATCCGCAGTACGTCCGGGTTGTCGCTGAAGCGGCTGTACCAGCTGTTCCCGGCCAAGGAGCAGTTGGTCGAGGCCTATCTGGAGCGGCGCGACGTGGCCTGGCGGCAGCGGCTGGCCACCCACGTGGACCGATGCACGGACCCTCGCGAGCGGATCCTGTCGGTGTTCGACTGGCTTCGGCTGTGGTTCCTGGAGCCCGACTTCCGCGGCTGCGCGTGGATCAACTCGTACGGGGAGCTGGGTGCCACGTCCCCCCGGGTGCTCGCCCAGGTGCGCGCCCACAAGGAGGCGTTCAGGGCCTATGTGGCCGGCCTGGTGGCCGACGCGGAACTGCCCGAGCCGCTGGGCGGCCAGCTGTGTCTGCTGGCCGAGGGTGCCATGGTGACGGCCGGCATAGAGGGCAGCGCGGAACCCGCCGTGCAGGCGGGGCTGGCGGCCGGTCTCCTGCTGGAGGCCTACCGGTAGAGCGGGACCGGTGCACGGCCCGCCAGTTCGATCACCCGGTCCCGGGCCGCCGCGAACGAGGCCTCCGCCGACTCACGGAACCGGGCCAGTGCGGGAACGATCCCGGCGAGGGCCATCTCCGCCTGTACGAAGTGCAGGTTCTCCTCGGCGACGCCGTACTCGGTGAAATACGCGCGCAGATAGGGCCGCTGGAAGTCGAAGCCCTCCCGTGGCGTTCCCGGCCCGTACGCACCGCCGCGTGCCATGACCACCACGACCCTGGTGTCCCGCAGCACGCTGCCGCCCGTATCCGCGTCGAGGAAGGCGCCGGGGAAGGTGACACGGTCGATCCAGGCCTTCAGCGCGGCCGGCACCGAGAAGTTGTACATCGGCACACCGAGCAGCACCGTGTCCGCGGACCTCAGGTCGCGGACCAGGGGCAGGGTCAGATCCCACTCGCGCCGCTCTTCGGCGGTCCCGGTCAGCCGCCCGACCGCTTCCGGGGGCACCACCCCCACTCGTTCCAGCCTCCTGCCGAGGGCCACATGGGCGGGCCCCACCGGGGGCACCGGGTCGGCGGCCAGATCGCGGTGCCGGTAACCGTCCGCGCCGTGGTGGGTGCGCCAGGTTTCCGCGAACTGCGCGGTGAGCCGGCGGGTCAGGGACTCGTCGGCGGGGCCGGCGCTGCAGTCCAGGTGCAACAGCCGGAGCCGTTCGTGGGCCATGGGGTCTCTCCTGTCACTTCGTCCCGGTCGGGTACGTCAGAAGGGTGACGGCGCACGGCGAGGAAAGGTGACCCATGAACGGGCAGGACGAGTTGGCCGGGCGGTTCGAGGAACAGCGCGGCCGGTTGCGCGCGGTCGCGTACCGGATGCTCGGCTCGCTCGGAGAGGCGGAGGACGCCGTTCAGGAGGCCTGGCTGCGGCTGGCACGGGTCGACGCCGCAGAGGTGGAGAACCTCGGCGGATGGCTGCGGACGGTGGTCGCGCGGATCTGCCTGGACATGCTGCGGGCGCGTGCGTCCCGGCGTGAGGAACTGTTCGGCCCGCAGGCACCCGCCGAGGTCCATGCCGATGGCGGCGGGCCCGGGCCCGAGGACGAGGCGCTGCTCGTGGATGCGATCGGGCCGGCCCTCCTCGTGGTGCTCGACAGGCTCTCCCCCGCCGAGCGGATCGCGTTCGTGCTGCACGACTCGTTCGCCGTGCCGTTCGAGGAGATCGCGCCCGTCGTCGGCCGCTCGACCGCGGCGGCCAAGAAGCTCGCGAGCCGGGCCCGGCACAAGGTGCGCGGCAACCCGGTGCTGGCTCCTGCCGAACTGGACGGGCACCGGCGGGTCGTCGAGGCCTTCCTGGTGGCTGCGCGCGGCGGTGATCTGGACGGTCTGCTCGCTGTGCCGGCCCCCGATGCCGTACGGCGGGCGGACGCCGCGGCGCTGCCACCGGGCGGGGCACCGGAGCTGCGTGGGGCCGGGAGCGTGGCCGAGCAGACGGTGCTGTTGCGCGCGAGGGCCCGATTCGCCCGGGTGGCGCTCGGGGACGGGGTCGTGGGCGTTGTCGTGGCCCCTCGCGGGCGGTTGCTCCTGGTGCTCAGGGTCACGGTCGAGGACGGCAGCGTCACCTCGTACGAGGCGATCGGTGATCCCGTACGACTGCGGCGGCTCTCCCTGGCCGTCCTCGACGCGTGAGCGAACTCGACTCAGTGTGCGGGAGAGGTCTCGGCCCCCTTCTCGGTGACGGTGATGGCGCTCACCGGGCAGGCGCGCGCGGCCTCCCGCACCAGCGGGTCACCGCCGCCGTCCTCCTTGCCTGGCAGCAGTTCGCTGTAGCCGTCGTCGTCCTGGGTGAAGACGCCGGGCGCGGCGAGGGCACACTGGCCCGCACCGATGCAGACGTCCCTGTCGATCGTGATGGAGATGTCGCCGGTCATGGAGTCAAGCCTCTTACCAGGTCACGGGGAGTTCCAGCATCCCCTGGATCGTGTCGCCGGGTTTGAAGGGGATCTGCTCCGCCGGGGCCGCGAGCCGCAGGCCGGGCAGCGTCTCGAAGAGGGTGTGCAGGGCGATCTCCAGCTCGGCCCGGGCCAGGTTCTGACCGAGGCACTGGTGGATCCCGAACCCGAAGGCGACGTGGTGGCGGGCCGGGCGATGCCAGTCCAGCGTGTCCGGCCGGGCAAAGGCCGCGGTGTCCCGGTTGATGACGGACGTGGAGAAGAGCACGCCCTCGTCGGCCCGGATGGTCGCACCCGCGAACTCGATGTCCTCGGTGGCCACCCGCAGCAGCCCGTCGGCGATGGACAAGAAGCGCAGCAGTTCCTCCACCGCGCCCGAGATCAGCTCCGGCTCGCCACGCAGTTCGGCGAGCTGCTCCGGATGGCGCAGCAGGGTGAACGTGCCCAGCGAGATCATGTTGGCGGTCGTCTCGTGCCCGGCGACCAGCAGCAGCGTGGCCAGGGAGACCAGCTGGGCCCGGTCCAGCGCGCCGTCGCGCAACTGCTCCTGGATCAGCTCGTCCAGCAGCCCGTCCCCCGGCTCAGCGCGTTTTTTGTCGATCAGGTCCCCGAGATATCCGTCGAGCTGGTCGCGGGCGTCCTGGGTGTCGGCCGCGGACGGGCCGCGCAGCACCCGGCGGGACTGCTCCTCGAAGAACTCGTGGTCGGCGTAGGGGACGCCGAGCAGGTCACAGATCACCATCGACGGCAGGGGCAGTGCGAACGCGCGCACCAGCTCGGCCGGCGGCCCCACGGTCACCATGTCCGACAGCAGCCGGTCGACCGTTTCCTGGATGCGCGGGCGCATCGCGGTGACCCTCTTGACGGTGAAGCTGGGCACCAGCATGCGGCGCTGGTCGTGGTGCTCGGGGTCGTCGACTCCGAGCAGCGTGAGCCTGCGGTCGCGGGAGCGGGCGAAGCGCTCGTTGGTCATCGGGAACGCGGCGCGGGTCCGATCGGAGGACAGCCGGGGGTCGGCGAGGAGCTGACGGGCGGCCGAGTGCCCGGTGACCACCCACACGTCCCGTCCGTCGTAGAGGGTGACCCGGCTCAGGGGCCTTCCCTCGCGCAACGGATCGTAGGCGGTCGGCGGGTGGTATGGGCAGGTGCGGTCCTGGGGGAATGTGACCGGTTCTGACGCGGTTGTAGCGGGTTTCATCATGAATGACCTCGCACGCGAAGATTCACCTCTTGCCGAGCTCCATTAGATGCCCAAGGCATCTACAGGGCCACCCGAAGTTCGGTCGAATGCCGCCGGATGCCCTGGGGGCCGAAACGTGTCCTCGGTCGGCCGGCTCGTGGCGCCGCGGCGCCGGGACGCGCCGCGTGCTTGCGCAAGTGCCATCGTAAACCGCTTGCCCGGGCCTTCGTCGTTCGCCAAGATCTGCGCATGCCGACGTTCGAAGCCCTGCTGCCGCCGACCTCCGCCGCCGTCTGCCCGGTGGGACGCCGACAGCAGCCCGGCCGTCCGCGGAGGCACTCGCTCTCACCATCATGACCGGCGCGCTCGTCGCGGGGCTGGTCGCGGGCTACGGCATCGCCGTGCCCGTCGGAGCCGTGGGCGCCTACCTCGTCTCCCTCACGGCCCGCACGTCCCTGCGGACCGGCGCGTGTGCCGCACTCGGCGTCGCCAGCGCCGACGGGATCTACGCCCTGGTCGCGACCGCCGGCGGCGCCGCGCTCGCCGCAGCCCTGCAACCGGTACTGGAGCCCCTGCGCTGGGCCTCGGCCCTGGTGCTTGCCGCCCTCGCCCTGCACGCGGCCGTGACCGGTCTGCGCAGGTACCGCTCCGCGGGAGACGCCGCCGCGGTCCCCGCGGCACCTCCGGGACCCGCGCGCGCCTTTCTGGGGCTGCTGGGCGTCACGCTGCTCAATCCGACCACCGTGATCTACTTCGCGGCGCTGGTCCTCGGAAGTCGTACGACCGATTCCGCAGGGCCGCTGGAGCAGGGGCTCTTCGTCCTCGCGGCCTTCGCCGCGTCCGCCAGTTGGCAGCTGACGCTGGCCGGGAGCGGCGCGCTGCTCGGCAGGGCGCTGACCGGGCCGCGCGGACGGCTGATGACGGCGTTCGCCTCCAGCGCGGTGATGGCGGCGCTCGCGGTGCGCATGCTGGTGACGCCGAGTTGACCGAAATCGCGCCCCGGCCACCGGGAGCGCCTGGCCGATCCCTGTCGGGGCTGCCGTGTCGGACACGCGGTGCGGATGAAACCGTGAGCGGCTGGTGTTGAATTTCGAGACGTGTGGTCCCAGGTATGGAACGCCCGTACCAGGACACCACGGACGTGACAGCAGTCGTACACGACGATGGGACGGATGCCATGCCTCTTGAGGGCGAGTACGAACCCAGCCCGACTCAGTGGGTGCGCGATCAGGTGGAGTTGTACGAGAGCTCCGGCGGCACTCGGGGGACGACGCTCCAGGACACGGGCTTGCCGGTGATCATCCTCACGACCCTGGGATCCAAGAGCGGCAAGATCCGGAAGACTCCGCTGATGCGCGTCGAGCACGAGGGCCGTTACGCCGCGGTCGCCTCGCTGGGCGGCGCGCCCAAGCACCCCGTCTGGTACTACAACGTCACGGACCACCCCACGGTGATGCTCCAGGACGGTCCAGAGCGCCGGGAGATGACGGCCCGTGAGGTCACGGGCGAGGAGAAGGCCGCGTGGTGGGAGCGGGCGGTCGCGGCCTACCCGCCGTACGCCGACTACCAGAAGAAGACCGACCGTGAGATCCCCCTCTTCGTGCTGGAGCCGGCCGGGAAGTGAGCACACTCACGGCGAAGGGCCGCACGGGTGCTCCCGTGCGGCCCTTCGCCGTCGCCGGAAAGGTCAGGCGGGCAAGGGCTGTTCGGCCCAGATCGTCTTTCCCTCGTTGGTCTGCCGGCTCCCCCATCGCTGGGTGAGCTGGGCGACCAGCAGCAGACCGCGGCCCCCTTCGTCGAAGGCGTGCGCACGGCGCAGATGGGGTGAGGTGGAACTACCGTCGGTCACCTCGCAGATCAGCGAGCGGTCGCGGATCAGCCGCAGCTGGATGGGCGCCCCGCCGTAGCGGATCGCGTTGGTCACCAGTTCGCTGACGACCAGTTCGGTGACGAAGGCGACCTCGCCGAGGCCCCATTCGGCCAGTTGCTCGATGGCGCACTGACGTGTGATGGCGACCTGGGCCGGGTCCGGGGGCACGTCCCAGGTCGCCACCTGGTCGGCGCCCAGCGCCCGGGTACGGGCCAGCAGCAACGCGACGTCGTCGCCCGGCTCGTCGGACAGCACCGACTTCACGACCTTGTCGCACAGGTCGTCCAGGGAGCCGCGCGAGGTCTGCAAGGCACGGCACAGCTCGGTGGCGCCGCGGTCGAGATCGCGGTCGCGCCCCTCGATCAGCCCATTGGTGTACAGGGCGATCAAGGAGCCCTCCGGCAGCTCCAGTTCCGTCTCCTCGAAGGGCAGTCCGCCGACGCCGAGCGGCGGCCCGGCGGACATGGCGACGAGCCGGGCATCGCCGTCGGGCTGCAGGACGACCGGCGCCGGATGGCCCGCGGCCGCCAGCGCGAGGCGCCGCGAGACGGGGTCGTAGACCGCGTACAGGCAGGTGGCGCCCAGCTCGCCGACCTCCTCCTCACCGCTCTCGTCGGCCGCCAGGTGCGTGACGAGGTCGTCGAGGTGGGTGAGGAGCTCGTCCGGCGGCAGGTCGACGTCGGCGAGGGTCCGTACGGCCGTGCGCAGCCGGCCCATGGTGGCGGAGGAGCGGATGCCGTGCCCCACCACGTCGCCGACGACAAGGGCGACCCGCCCCCCGGACAGCGGGATCACATCGAACCAGTCGCCCCCGATCCCGGCCTGTGATCCGGAGGGAAGGTAGCGGTGGGCGACTTCGAGCGCGGCCTGTTCGGCCAGCCCGCGCGGCAGCAGGCTGTGCTGCAGGGCCAGCGCGGTCGACCGTTCACGGGTGAAGCGGCGGGCGTTGTCGAAACAGACGGCGGCCCGGCTCGCCAGCTCCTCGGCGAGGACGGCGTCGTCGGCCGCGTAGGGGTCCGGGGTGGCGATGCGCACGAACACCACCACACCGAGGGTGGTGCCGCGGGCCCGCAACGGCACGGTCACCATGGAATGGGCGCCCCTGCGAAAGGCGGGATCACCGATGGCCTGGGCGTTGCGCTGCTGCACCCAGCGGTCGAAGTCGGGTTCCCCGGCCCTGCGCAGCACCGCCCGTCCCTCGCGCAGCGCCCTGACGGGAGGGGAGAGCGGGTGATAGCTGTCCGCGTCCCCCAGCCTGACCGCCGCTTCCGGGATGCCCTCGGTGACCGAGAGGTGGGCGATACGGCGGAGCACGATGTCGTCGCCGGCCGACTTCGGGGGTTCGTCCTTGTCGAGGACCCAGTCGATCAGGTCCACGCTGGCGAAGTCGGCGAACCGGGGAATGGCCACCTCCAGCAGCTCCTCGGCGGTCCGCACCACGTCCAGCGTGGTGCCGATCGCGGTGGCGGCCTCGTTCAGCAGCATCAACCGCTGGCGCGCCCAGTGCTGCTCGCTGTTGTCCGAGGCCGAGATGGCGACGGCGGTCACCTGGTCCGAGGTGGTGTACACCGGCCACATGTCGATGGTCCAGGCCCGCTTGCGAAGGTGCGAGGGGCTGTGGCGAAAGCTCTCGTAGTGCACAGGGAGGCCGCTCTCCGCGACCTGGCGCAGATGGCTCTGGAACCGCTGGTTGTGATCGTCGCACGGATCCGCGGTGTCAGGGAAGTACTGTCCGGCGAGGCCGTCCGGATCGACCTCCATGAGCTCCCCGGCCCTGTCGTTGGCCCTGAGGAAGCGCTGCGCCGTGTCGAAGACGGACAGCGCCACCGGCGCCTGCTGGAACGCCTGGGCCACCAGGAGGTTCTCCTCGGACGCGGAAGCGGTGACCACCACGAAACCGACCGGGTCGCCGTCCGGGCCGGTCATGGGGACGGCGCTCAGGTGCAGCGGCAGGGGCTGCCCGTCCCGATGCCGCACCACGACCGTGCCGGTCAGAGCGGTCAGCGCCGGAGGTACCGTGCCCTCTGCGAGGAGATCCTGCGCCGCGCGTCCCACGACCTCCTCGGGCGGGTAACCCGTCAGCCGCTGGGCACCTTCGCTCCATCCCGTCACCGTGCCCCGGGCGTCGACGATCGCCGCTGCGGCGACTTCCTCCATATGGTCCAGAATGATCCCTCGGATGCGTTACCTCAACCTGGCCCCCGCCTACCGGCCACTGCCCGCCCGGGGCGGAATCCGGACGGCGCCGTGTTCGATCAGGCTCTCGGCGCAGTCCAGCACCGTCTGCCGCGCGGGACGGGGCTGCCAGCCGAGGACCCGGTGTGCCTTCTCGGTGGTGTGGCGGTTGCGCCGGCCGAGGGAGGGCGTGATCTCCCGCAGTGACGGGTCCCGGAACCTGGCCAGGAGCCGTACGACCACGTCCGGCACCTGCCGCGTGGACACCTGACGGCCCTCGGCGCCGAGGCCGTCGCGCAGGGCGTGCGCCATCTGCGACATCCACAGGAACTCACCCGTGGCGAGGAAGCGCTCCCCCGCGGCCTGCGGTGCGGTCATCGCCCGGACATGGACGTCGACGAGGTCCCGGACGTCCACGATCTCCAGGCCGATCCTCGGAATGCCGCGCATCTCCCCGGTCAGCATCCTGCCGACGATGCCGACGGATCCGATGTTGCCCGTCGTGAGAACGGGTCCGAAGACCGCGCCCGGAAGCACCGTGGTCAGTTCGGTGGGACCGTCGTGCTCCCGCATGAAGTCCCAGGCGGCTCGCTCGGCGACGGTCTTCGAGCGGCGGTAGGGGATCAGGGTCGGGTCGTCGGGGTCGGTCCACAGCGTCTCGTCGGTCACGCCCTGCGTGGCATAGGACGAAGGGCTCGCGGCGTTCGCCGCCGACGTCATCACCACACGCTTCACCCCGGCCGCGGTCGCGGCGCGCAGGACCCGCAGTGTGCCGCCGCGGGCGGTGGCCACCAGGGTGCCCGGGTCGTTGGAGGCCGTGCCGAGCGGCGAGGCGACGTGGAGCACTCGGTCGACGCCCTTGAGCGCGGCGTCCCAGCCGTCGTCGTGTGTGAGGTCGGCGACGGCGAAGCTCAGCCGGCCTGCCGGGTCGACGACGGTCGAGACCGCGTCGGTGACGGCCTGCTCCCGGTCCCGGCCGCGCACCGTGGTCCGTACCTCGTAACCGCGCCGGAGGAGTTCGGCGACGCACCAACCGGCGATGTAGCCGCTTCCCCCGGTGACCAGGACCAATTCGGGCATGACTGTTCCTCCACGGTGTGGGTGGGATGTGCCAAAATGAAGCGGAGGCCCCTCCGCTATGCCCATCAACGTACCGGAGGACCCTCCGCTTAGCAATCGCACCGGACGGACGACTGACACCCGTGAACTCGCTGCCTTCGAAACCGACCCGCAAGGACGCCCTGGACAACCGGGACCGGATCCTGACCGTCGCCCGGGAGGCGTTCGCCTCCTCGACCTCCGCCTCGCTCACGGGGATCGCGAAGAAGGCCGGCGTCGGGATCGGCACGCTCTACCGCCACTTCCCCACCCGGGAAGCGCTGATCCTCGAGCTGTACCGGCACGACATCCAGCAGCTCATCGACCTCGCCCCAGCACTCCTCGCGAAGAACCCGCCCCTCACCGCCCTCCGGCTCTGGTTCGACGAAGTGGCCCGGTACGGACGGCTCAAGTACGGCGTCGCCGAGGTCATCCACGCCGCCACCAACGCCGGAGTGGACGACGAGTACTACGGGCCCTTCGTCGCCGCCATCGGCGTACTAGTCGACGCGGGCGCGGCCGAGGGCTCGCTCAAGCCCGACCTCGACCCGGAGGACGTCCTACTGCAGCTCAGTGTTCTGTGGCGCATCGATCCGGCACGGGACGGCGAGGCGAGAGCCACACGCGTGCTCGGCCTCATCATCGACGGCCTGCGGGCCGCGCCCCCGTCGTCCGGCTGACCCCTCGCGCGATTCCGCGCGGCCACCGCACCGGCGGGCGGGCCGAGTGAGGAACGAGCCGGGATCACGGACGACCGGGGCATGATCCGCCCCCGCCGGGGCAACCGTCCGTCAGGCCCCGCCGCGCTCCCCCGTCGCGGCGGGGCCCGTCGTGTCGCCGTTCGCACGGCGGCCCGCCGCATGGATGGATGCGTCGGTGATGTCGAGGAAGATCTGGTCCGCCTCCGGCACGGCGTGCATGAGGGAGTGCCGGATGCGCAGCGAGATCTCCTCGACCTCCTCGCTGTCGAGGCCGGGCATCACATCGACGCGGGCGGCGACCAGGACGGAGTCGAGGCCCAGCTGCATGGTGAGCAGTTCCTCCACGCTGTCGATCTCCGGCTGCACCTCCAGCAGCTGCCGGATGTGGTCGCTCAGCTCCGGATCGGCGGCCTGTCCGATCAACTGGTCGCGTGCGTCCCGGCCGAGGCGGTAGGCGACGTACACCAGAAGGGCGCCGATCGCGAGCGAGGCAGATGCCTCCCACACCACGTTCCCGGTGACCATGTGCAGCGCCATGCCGACCATCGCCAGCACCACGCCCAGCACCGCCGTACTGTCCTCGGCGACCACCGTGCGAAGCGCCGGGTCGCGCAGCCCCTGCGCGGCCGTACCGCCCTGCCGGTGCACCTGATGGAGGGCCCGCACCAGGGAGACGCCCTCCGACACCAGCGCGACCGCCAGGACGACGAGGCCCGCGACATAACCCTCGTGCGACTCCTTCGCGCCGCCCTGCAGTGCCTCGAAGCCCTGGAAGAAGGAGAAGCAGCCACCCATCACGAAGATGCCGACGGCCGCCAGCAGTGACCAGAAGAACCGCTCCTTGCCGTAGCCGAAGGGGTGTCGCCGGTCGGCCGGGCGGCGGCTGCGGCGCAGGGCGGCCAGCAGGAAGACCTCGTTCACGCTGTCCGCCACGGAGTGCGCCGCCTCCGACAACAGGGCGGGCGACCCGGCGAACAGGCCGCCGACGGCCTTGGCGACGGCGATCAGCAGATTCGCGCCGAGGGCCACGAGCACCGTGACCCGTGTCTTTCGGTCCGAGGAGCCGTGGCGCGCGGGAGGCCCGGGCCGGGGCTCGTCGCCGCGCCGGGGCTTGCGCCCGGGGGAAGTCGTGTCCAGCCGTTTCGCGTCCGAGGAAGTACCACTCACTTCGCCCGATTGCCCCTCTTCGCGCGTCTCACACGATGCTCAACACACCGGCGGGGGAACCGATCGGCGCGGAGTCGGCACGTTCGCGGCCAGGGGGCTCCATCAACGACACGAGCCGCATGTTCCGGCCGTGGTGAGGATGATCCGCCGGTTCGCGCCCCGGCCCCGGCGGCCGCGACGGGCTCACCGCACGCCCCCTACCCGGCGTCCGATTTCGGTGACACCGTCGACTTCGACCGTATCGGGGGCACCTGTAGGGGGCGCGGCGAGAATCGCAGTCGGCAGAGGAGAGATACGTGGCGAGGAACAAGAAGACCAAGGCGAAGCTTCCGCTCGTCTACCGGCCCGTCGGGTTCGCGCTCGGCTGGGTCGGCGGAACCCTAGCGGGAATGGCCTTCCGCAGGACCTGGAAGGCGATACGCCACGAGGACGATGCGCCGGACGCCCTGGACAGGGACCGCGGCTGGGGCGAGGTGCTGCTCGCCGCGGCGATCCAGGGCGCACTCTTCGCCGTGGCCCGCAGTGCCGCGGACCGGACGGGCGCGAAGGCGATCGAGCGGTCGACCGGCGTGTGGCCGACCGTGGGGAAGGGCGGCCGGGACTGACACCCCCTCCGGGCCCCGGGCGGCCCGCCGCTGTGCAACGACGGGCCGCCTGGGGCCTGTCCGCCCCGTTCGGGTCGGCCGAGAGAGACTGCGCTCTTCAGCCGACCCGAACGGGGCGTGGGAGGGCGGGCAGGCGGAGCGTCGGCAACCGACGCCAGCCTGATCCGGACGGCAGGCCTTAGCCCTGCTTCGGCGCCGTGTCGCGCCTGAGGCGCAGGGTGAAGGAGTGCCCGGCGGGGTCGCAGCAGCCACGCTCCTCGTACGGCCCCGCCGCGTCCTTGGCCTCCAGCGGCCGGCCCCCCAGGGCGACCACCTTGCGCTCGGCCTCGTCGAGGTCCTCGACGAGGAAGTCCAGGTGGGCCTGGAGGGAGTTCTCCGGGCGTGGCCAACTCGGCGGGGTGGCGTTCACATCCCGGCGGAACGCCAACCGCACCCCGTCGACGGCCCGTATCTCCACTCGGTTCGCGGTCGCGTCGACCTCCTCCGCATCGAGCAACTCCCTGTAGAAGACAGCGAGTTTCTCGGGTTCGGCACAGTCAAGGACCACGACGGACGCCACCACCACTGTCATGCTTCCTCCGTTGGGAATCCGGGGCGGGCGAGCCTCCGCCCGCATACGTTCCCCGGGTATCCCGGTCGCCCCGGTTCAGTCGAGGACGAGCCACTCGCCGTCCCGCATCAGATCGCGCCCGGCCAGTTCGTTCGCCTCGCGCCACGCCTGGACGCGCCGCGGCGTGATCCTGAAGTACCGGTAGACCGTGTCGAGTCGGCGGGGATCGAACCCCGTCTTCGCCGCGAAGGAGTCACCGACCTCCTCGGTCAGTTCGGCGGGTTCCAGCGCCTGCACCGCGCCGTCGATCATCACGACGTCCCGGGTGGGCCCGATCCCCAGGCGCACGGTGCCGGTCTTGAGCAGGTTGCGCCCGGTGGGGCTCTCCGCGGGGGTGGCGACCAGCAGGGTGCTGCCGTCCCAGCGGTAGGAGAGCGGGACGAGGTAGGGGCCGCCCCCGGCGGTGTCGGCGGTGGCGATCCAGGCGTCGACGTCGTGCTCCAGCCGGTGCAGGGTGTCGTGCGTGCGCTGCCGGGCGGTGCGGGCGGGCGGGTTCATCTCGGTGCGGCCTCCTCATCGCGGTCGTCACGGGAACGACGTACGGGAGCCTGCCCGTGTGACATCCGGCCCGGGCGTCAACTCCTGAACGCCGCGCCGCTATAGTGCTCCGGTCATCTTCCTGGACACCTGTCCAGGAAGTCAGTGAACCTCGGGTGGGGACGTCGACATATGGAGATTCTGGCGAACGTGCTGGTCGGACTGGTGGCCGCCCTGCACATGTACATCCTGGTGATGGAGATTTTCCTCTGGGAGAGGAAGCCCGGACGCGGACTGCACGGCTTCGAACCGGAGTTGGCCCGCACCACCGCGCCGATGGCCGCCAACCAGGGTCTCTACAACGGCTTTCTGGCGGCCGGTCTGGTGTGGGGGCTGATCGCCGGTGATCCGACCGGCTTCCGTGTGCAGGTCTTCTTCCTGGTGTGCGTGGTGATCGCCGGCGTGTTCGGTGCCGTCACGGCCAACCGCCGGATCCTGTTCGCCCAGGCGCTGCCCGGCGCCCTGGCCCTGGCGGCCGTGCTCGCCGCGGGATGAGTGTGGTTCCCGCACAGGACCCTCGAGCGGCCCGCACCCGCACACGGCTGCGGGAGGCACTGCTGCTCGAATGCTCCGAGCGTCCGCTGGAGAAGGTCGGGGTGGCCGCCGTAGTACGGCGGGCGGGAGTCGGCCGTGCCACGTTCTATCTGCACTACGCGGACCTGGAGGCGCTGGCGGTCGACGCCTGCGCCGACGTCGTACGGGAGGCGGTGGACGCGCTGCACGCCTGGAGCGGCCGCCCCGATCCGGTGCACGCCCCGCCGGCGCTGCACGCCTTCTTCGCCGGACTCACCCCGCACAGGGCCCTCTACCGAGCCCTCCTCGCTCCGGGTGGCGGCGGTCCGCTCGGCCGCGTCCTGCACCGGGATCTGCGCGCCCGCGGCCTCACCGAGCGTGAACGGGCGGGAGCGGTCGACGCGCCCCTGGTCGCGTCCGCCGTGGCCGCCGCCTTCACGGGCGTGCTGGCCGACTGGCTGCACGGGCTCATCGAGGCGACCCCGGACCGGATCGCCGACCACTCCTGGCAGTTGCTGGTCGCCCTGCACCGCAGCAGGTGAGCGGCGGTCGTCAGCGGGCCGCCTGGAAGGTGCGCCGGTAGGCCTGCGGTGACACGCCGATGGCCGCATGCAGATGCTGGCGCAGGGAGGCTCCCGTCGCGAAGCCGACCTCGCCCGCGATCTGGTCCACCGGCAGATCGGTGGACTCCAGCAGATGGCGGGCCCTGGTCACGCGCTGCTGAATGAGCCAGCGGCCGGGGCTCATGCCCACCTCCTCGCCGAAGCGGCGGGCGAAGGTGCGCCGGCTCATCCCGGCATGACCGGCGAGGTCGGCCAGTGCGAGCGGCTCTCCGAGGCGTTCCAGCGCCCACTCCCGGGTGGCGGCCGTCCCGGCGGCCGAGGACTGCGGCACGGGCCGTTCGATGTACTGGGCCTGGCCGCCGTCCCGCCACGGCGGCACCACGCAGCGCCTGGCCACCTTGTTGGCCAGTTCGCTGCCGTGGTCCTTGCGGACGACGTGCAGGCAGACATCGACACCGGATGCGGCTCCGGCGGAGCTGAGGACCCTGCCGTCGTCGACGAAGAGCACGTCCGGGTCCAGGGCGATGTGCGGGAACATGCGCCGGAAGTCCTCGGCGAGCTGCCAGTGCGTGGTCGCCTTCCGGCCGTCCAGGAACCCCGCGGCGGCGAGGACGAAGGCGCCGGTGCACACGGAGACGATCCGCGTCTCGGGACGGATGTGCGCCAGGGCGGCGAGCACCTCGACAGGGAGCTCAGCGGTGATGTGGGGTGGCGCTATGGCCGCGACCACCACGGTGTCCGCCGTGGCGAGCACCTCGGGTCCGTGCTCGACCGCGATCGTGAAATCCGCGTTCGTACGCACGGGCCGCCCGTCCACCGAGCAGGTCAGCACCTCGTACCGGTCGTCGGCGGCACCGAAGATCCGGCTGGGGATGCCCAGCTCGAAGGGGTACACGCCGTCAAGTGCCAGGACGACGACTCGCTCTGCTCGCTGCATGGCACGATCTTATCGAAGCTTGGCAATTGTGCCATTTCTCCGGAGGGCGGGCACGGGCACGCTGGGACACCATGAGCACTGTGAACACCATGCGAGCCGTAAGCCAGGACGTCCTCGGCGGTCCCGAGGTCCTGAAGGTGGTAGAGGTGGAACGCCCCGCACCGCGCACGAACGAGGTGCTGATCCGGGTGCGCGCCGCCGGACTCAACCCCACCGACTGGAAGCACCGCGCCACCGGCGGATTCCTCGGCAAGCCTCCGTTCGTCCTCGGCTGGGACGTCTCGGGCGTGGTCGAGGAGACCGGAATCGGTGTCGCCACCTTCAAGCCCGGCGACGAGGTCTTCGGTCTGCTGTCCTATCCCTTCGGGCACGGCTCGCACGCCGAGTACGTGTCCGCCCCGGCCCGGGCCTTCACGCACAAGCCGTCGTCGATCGACCACGTCCAGGCGGGCGCCCTGCCCCTGGTCTCCCTGACCGCCTGGCAGGCCCTGGTCGAGACGGCGGGTCTGCAGCGCGGGCAGAAGGTGCTGATCCATGCGGCCGCGGGCGGAGTGGGGCACGTGGCCGTGCAGATCGCCAAGGCACGCGGCGCCCATGTGATCGGCACGGCGAGCGCCGGCAAGCACGATTTTGTGCGCGGACTGGGCGCGGACGAGCTGATCGACTATCACGACACCGACTTCGCCGAAGCGGTGCGGGACGTCGACGTGGTCCTGGACACGGTCGGCGGCGACTACGTCCAGCGTTCGCTGCGGACGCTGCGCAAGGGCGGAATCCTGGTCACGATCCTGCCGCGGGGCTCGAAGGAGCTGGCCGGGCAGGCGGAGGCACTCGGTGTGCGCGCCACCGAGATGCTGGTCGACGCCGACCGCCACGGCATGAGGACGGTCGCGGAACTCGTCGAGGCCGGGAAGCTGCGCGCCACGATCGCCGGGACCTTCCCGCTGGCCGAGGCCGCCAAGGCGCATGAGCTGGGCGACACCGGCCGGACGACGGGCAAGTTGGTGCTGCTGATGGACTGACGACCGGGGCGCCGAGGGCACGTCGCCGACGTCGGTGTGTCCGCGGCGTCCGTCCGGCGTCGTAGTGCCGCCACGCACTTCATCGGACGCCCCGCCCGCATTTCGAAGACATATGTCAATCGAACATGCTGAAATTCACTCTAGCGAGGGTAACTTGCAGGGGGGCGAGGAGTCGGTTGGAGGCGATGTCGACGTGCATCACGACCCTGCACCGCTCACCCGGCACCTGCGCATCCATCGGGACGGCGGTCATCTGGTGCTCGAGTTCCACGGTGAGATCGACGTCGTCGCGGCGTCCGAGATCACACCCTTCCTCGACTCCGCGACCGGCCGTCCCGCGCCGCGGGTCGTCATCGATCTCCGCCCGGTGGAGTTCTTCGACTGCTCCGGATTACGTCTGCTCTTCCGGGCGCGGCGCCGTGTGCTCGCACAGGGCGGCACGCTGCACCTGGTCTGCACCGAGCCGCTGACCCTGCGGATCCTGCGGATCACCGGACTGACCCAGGTGCTGCCGCCGTCGGCGTCGGTGGCGGAGGCCCTCAGCCGGCCGGAGGCCGCGGGTTCCGTGGAAACGGGCTGAGCCTGCGGGAGCGGGTTCGCGGGCGCGGCAGAGGCGCACACACCCGCACACGCACAGACACGAAGGCGACGGGCCTGTCGGCAGGCCCGTCGCCTTCGTTCGTGCCGTACCAGGACGGCGTCAGACGGAACGGCGTCCGATGCGGCGCAGGAGCAGCAGGCCCATGATCACCAGGACTCCGCCGATCGCCGCAGGCCACAGCTGCGCGCCGGTCTCGGCCAGTCCGCCCGTGACCGCCTGAGGCTCGGTCTGCGCCGGAGGGACGGATGTGTCCCCGCCGCCGGCCGGTGTCGCGGCCGCCGCGGTGGCGTCACCCGTGACCGGAGCCTGCCCCGTGTTGTCGTCGCCCGAGGCGCCCTGGGGCGCTGCGGACTCGTCGTTCGGCGCGGACTTGGGGGTCGTGTCGACCTTGGGGGTGGCGCCGCCGTGGTCGACGTGCGAGCCGCCGCCCGCGCCTTCGCCGCCCGGGGTGGCGTCAGGTGCGGTGCCGGGGGTGTCCACCGGGGGCTGCTCGGTCTGGTTGCCGCCGCCGCTGTTGCTCCCGCCGCCGTTTCCGTGGCCGCCGTTGTCGTCACCGGTACCGCCGCCGTTGCCGCCGGCACCGTTGTCGTCACCGGTACCGCCGCCGTTGCCGGGGGCGCTTCCGTTGTCCCCGCCGGAGGAGGGCTGGTCGGACGGTGCGGACGTGGCCGGCGGCTGGTCGTCGGCGCCGCCGCCGCACTGCCGGCCGTCGTTGATGCAGCCGACCACCTGGTTCATCAGATCGTCGGTCATGACGTTGATGAAGTCGTCGTGGTCGGTGATCGGCTTGTGCAGCTGCTCCGGGAAGCCGTCCACCGCATAGGCGTTCTTGACCTGGCCGTTGTCGATGCTCGGCTGCGGTGCGTCGTACACCAGACGCATCGTCAGCTGAGGGATCGCCTTGAAGCCGTTCTGGCAGTTGCCGCCCGCGTCCGCGAAGGCCACATGCGTACGGTGGTTGGCGCTGTCGATGTTCTGGCCGTCCCAGCAGCTCTGGAACGCGAACGACCGCACCACCTGGCTGCCCTGCGGGCAGATCGGGTACTTGTCGGTCAGCTGCACCTTGTCCTCGAAGCCGGTGCAGCTCCAGTGCGCGTTGGCGTTCGCCGGACCGTTGGTGAACGCCTTGGCGTCACCGGTGATGATCCGCAGGAACCGCGGCATACCGACGACCTCACCGGTCGGGCTGCCGACGAACTTGATCTCGGCCTGCTTGGCCACCAGGATCCGGCCGACGTTGCCTTCCTTGCCGCCGCCGTCGGCATCCTGGTCGAAGTCCTGGGTCCCGTCCTGCACACGCAGCACCGGCCAGTAGTACGACGACTTGTCGCCCTGGTCGTCGCAGCTCGTCTCGGCGGCCGCGAAGGTGTCGTTGGTGGCGAAGGCGTCGTTGGACTGGTTGCCGACGTAGTCGTGCAGGTGGTGTGCGCCGTTCTTCACGCCGGGGGCCACGATGACGTTGTCGGTGTTGTGCTTGCCGTTCTCGTTCACACCGCACTTGGTGACGAACTCACCGGTCGACGCCCCGGCCTGCGGTGCGGGCTTGCGCACGTCGGGCTGCACGGTCGTGATGTCCACGAAGTCGGAGGCGACGGGTCCGCTCACGGCCTGACCGCCGTCACCCTGCTGCTGGCCGGCGTCCTGGCCGCCGCTGCCGTTCTGCTGATCGCCTCCCCCCTCGCCGTTCTGGCCGTCGGCGGGGGGCTGGCCCTGGTCTGCCGCCATTCCCGTACAGGCCGCCATGCCGTCGACGGCGCCCGGTGCGGTCCCGCCGGCCTTCTGGTAGTCGGCCTTGATGCGGTCGATCACCGCGGAGCGGTTGTCCTTGAGCGGGCCGAGAATCTCGTTCTGCACGTAGTTCGCGTCGTCGGCCTGCGCCTGACGCGTCGAGGCCAGCCGCTCGTAGGCCTCGGTGATCTGCTTGTCGAGGGTCGACAGCTCCGTGTCGACGTTCTGCTTCGCGGCGTTCGGCACATCGGTCAGCTTCTGGCCGACGTCCGGGCAGTCGATCGTGACGGTCCCCGACTTCACCTGGTCGGTGCCGTTCTGGTTCGCTCCCCCGCCCCAGTTTTCGCTCGCCGAGGCGTAGACGTTCGCCGCTACCAGTCCCCCTCCGCCCAAGATCAGCGCGACCGCTGCAAAGGTCGCGCGCCGTGCGCCTGTCGGGCGTCTGCGCGAGTTGCGTCCCACGGGAGTACTCCTACACGTCATGGCGGTCCGGGCATGAAACATCCCCCTCCCTGTACGCAGACGCGTGCGGCCGTGTTCAAACACATCGCCAATTCACAGCCGCCTCAAAGGCGATACGGCCCATCACCCCAGTTCACGGGTCACACACACCACTTCAGAATCTTGACAACTCCCCTACGCTGCGGGGCTCGTGAAGACCCGGATTCGCCGTGTTGCCGCGTCGACGGCTTCGGATGCCTCGGGATTCTCATGCTGCCGCTCGGTCCACCGCTTCCGAGCCGTCCTCGGCACTGCGCCGAGTGCGCCCGGACTGAGGGGCGGTCACCGCACTAGACGCTCCGCGGCTCGTCGAACAGGGCACTGACGGACTCGCCGTTGTGGATGCGGCGCACCGCCTCGGCCAGGGCGGGCGCGATGGACAGGATCTTCAGCTTCCCGGTGCGCTCCTCGACCGGGATGGGGACGGTGTCCGTGCACACGATCTCCAGGACGTCCGGCTGCTCGCTCAGCCGCTTGAGGGCACCGGCCGCGAACAGGCCGTGGGTGCACGCGAGGCGGATCGATCGCGGCCCCGACTCACGCAGCCGCTCGAGGAGTTCGAGCACCGTACTGCCCTTGGCGATCTCGTCGTCCAGCACGATCACGTCCCGCCCGGCGACATCACCGATGACGGCGCTGATGCTCACCCGGTCGTCCGCGTAGCGCTGCTTCGCGCCGGCCGCCACCTGTGCCCCGATCATCCGGGCGAAGGCCGCCGCCTCCTTGGCGTTGCCGAGGTCCGGGGACACGACGGTCGCCCGGGAGAGGTCGTACTTGCGGAAGTGCGCGGCCAGCTCGCGCCGGGCGTGCAGATGGTCGACCGGCACCGAGAAGAAGCCGTGCACCTGCGGTGAGTGCAGCGTCATGGCGAGGACCCGGCCGGCTCCCGCGGCGACCATCAGATCGGCCACCAGCCGTCCGCCGATCGAGATCCGCGGGGCGTCCTTCTTGTCCGAGCGGGCGTAGGAATAGTGCGGCATGACCACGGTGATCCTGCCCGCGGAGGCGCCACGCGCCGCGTCACACATCAGCAACAGTTCGACGAGGTGTTCCTGCACCGGAGTGACCAGCGGCTGCACGAGAAAGACGTCTCGTTCACGGCAGTTGGCCTGGAGCTGCACCTCCAGGCAGTCGTTGGCGAACCGGCTGACCCGCACCGGACTGAGCGGCACCCCGAGGTGCGTGCAGACATCCGCAGCCAGCCGGGGATGGGCACTGCCGCTGAAGACGGCGATGTCACGCACGATCCGCTCCTCGCACGATCGGTCCTCGTGATCCGGTCCTGTCACAACCCGATCGCGGCACGTTTCGGCGTGACCATGATCGGAAATGGGTCTGCCGCCACATGCTACTGACCACCTCCCGAGGCCGCCTCCGGAGATCGCCCACCGGACCCTTCGACGCACCGGACACCGCAGGTCGTCCGGGTCTTCGGGGGAACCGCGGCGGCGGTGTCCTCGTCTGATCATCGCACCCTTACCGTCGACCTCTGCGAGCCCCAACACCGTGTTCCTGCAAGGGACATGGCGGGCACCCGGAATACAGAAAGGAGGACTGTCGACATGACGACGTCCACGAAGCAGGCCCCCGAACCGACGTCCGTGAAACGCCCGATGTCCGGGTGGACCAAGGCGGTCATCGCCATCGTCGCGGTACTCGCGGTGCTGTTCGCCGGGCTGCGGCTGAGCGTGCTGCCGGGGCTGCGTGACCTGTTCGGCACGGAGACGCACGACCGGTCGGGCCCCACGCTGCTGAGGTCCATACAGGACATGAGCCGCTACGAGGCGGCGTCCGGGAACTTCCAGGTGGTCGTGGATCTGGAGAAGGACTCCAGGTTCCTGCCGTCGGCGATCCGTGGTACCCGCACGCTCTACGTGGGTGCCGGAACCGTCGACGCCTACGTCGACCTCGGCAAGGTCGGCGAGAAGGATGTGTCGGTCAACGACGACCGGACGTCCGCCACGCTCCGGCTGCCCCACGCCGCGCTGGGCAAGCCCGCCCTCGACGCCGACCGCTCCTACGCCGTCTCCAAGCAGCGCGGTCTGCTGAACCGCCTCGGCGACCTCTTCTCGGACAACCCCAACAGCGAACGCGCCGTGCAGAAGCTGGCCGTCCAGCACATCGGCGAGGCCGCCAAGGACAGCGAGCTGACCGACCGCGCCGAGACGAACACCACCAGCATGCTGGAGGGACTGCTGAAGTCCCTGGGCTTCAAGGAGGTGAAGGTGTCCTACGGCACCTGAGCGATGCTCGGGGCGCTCTCAGCCCGCCGGGAGTCCCGGCAGGACGAGCGCCCCGAGCAGTGCCGCGCCCGCCAGCACCCACGCCACGTAGTCCCCGATGTGCCCGGACTGCATTCGGCGCAGGGGCAGCGTCCACCCCCGCTCGCCCAGCGGTTCCTGGCGGGTGACGGCGAGCGCGGCCAGCCCGACCGCGAGGGCCGTGGAGAGCAGTCCCAGCAGGACTCCGGGCACGGCCCAGTGGGGTGCGGCGGGCGCACCGCCGGACCCCGTCTCGTTGACTGCGTGCGCCACGGACCCGGCGAAGCCCGGGACCACGCCCACCGCGAGGGACGCGGCCAGCAGCAGGGCGGGAACGGCGGTCATGGTGTCCGGGATCCGGCTCAGCCGGTGCCGGGTCTCGGGCTCCTCACCGGTCCCCGTGGTCTCGTAGGAGGTGCCGCCGTGCGGCTTGGGCCCGAGCCCGTAGAAAACCCGTGCGGCCACCCTCAGCACGGCGCCGGCCGTCACCGCGGACACCAGGACGTACAGCACGGTCAGCGGCACTCCCACCGCCTCCTCGATGACCGACTTGCCCAGGGACGTGCCGAACGGTGGAAGTCCGGCGAGCGCCAGTCCGCCGATCACGTACATCACCGCCACCCCGCGCAGCGGCCGGGCGCGGCCGTGCAGCGCGAGCTCGTCGACCGAGCCGAACCGGTCGAGGAGTACGCCGGTGCAGGCGAACAGGGCGGCCTTCACGCCCGCATGGCCGAGCACGTACAGAGCCGCCCCGTCGTCGGACTCGGGTCGCAGGGTGCCGACGGCGATGAGGAAGAGGCCCGTGTGCGCGACGGTCGAGCAGGCGAGCAGGCGTTTGACATGCCGTTGGTACCAGCACATGACGGCGCCGACGACCCCCGTCAGGACGCCGAGCACGACCAGTGCCCGTTCCAGGTCGGGGACCGGGATACCGCCGGGTCCCGAGAAGATGGTCCCGTACACGCGCCAGACGCCGTAGACGCCGAGTTCGACCATGACACCGGACAGCAGCATGCACACCGGGGTGGGGGCGACGGCGTGCGCGTCGGGCAGCCAGAAGTGGAAGGGCACGGCCGCGGCCTTGACCAGCAGACCGGTCAGTACGAGGACGAAGGCGGCGAGGGTCAGTGCGTCGGGGCCGCCGTGGGCGTCGAGCCCGCGGCCGATCTGCGTCATGGCGAGTTCGCCGGTGCGCGCGTACAGCAGCGCGATGCCCATGAGCATGGCGTACGCGCCGAGGGAGTTGACCACGCCGAAGGTCAGCGCGCCCTGGACCGCCTTGGCCTCCTCGACGCGGGTGCCGGTCAGGGCGTAGGCGACGGCACTCATCAACTCGAAGAAGACGAAGGCGTTGAACAGGTCGCCCGTGATCGCGAAGCCGCACATACCGCCCTGGAACAGCAGCATGAGAGCGGGGAAGGAGCCCGCGTGCCGTCGTGGCGACACGTCGAAGTAGTGCCAGGAGTAGGCGAGCGCGGCCACCGTGAGCAGGGACGCGAGCGCGGCAAGTCCGAGCCCCGGTCCGTCCCCGACGAGGACGATGCCGACGCTGCGGCCGTTGACCGGCGTCCAGGCGCCGACCCATTCGATCAGAGGCGGCGAGGAGTCGAAGCACAGCCATACGGCCAGGCCCGCGGTGCCCGCCGAGACGGCGCACCCGATGCTCTCGGCGGCCACCCGCGGCAGCCGGCGTCCGCAGGCGATCAGCAGGGCGGCGCCGAGGACCGGAGCCGCGACAAGGAGCGGCAGCAGATGGTTCATCAGCCGCGCAACTCCCGCAGCTCGTCGGGGTCGACCGTGCCATGGCGTTTGGACACCTGCATGACGAGGGCGAGCAGCAGCGCGGTGACCGTGGCGCCGACCACGACGTCGGTGAGGGTGAGGGCCTGCACGACCGGGTCGACGACGGGACGGGAGCCGGGCTTGATGTCGGAGTAGACGGGCGCGGTGCCGCCGTCGCGGTAGCCGACGGCGAGCAGCAGGACATAGGTAGCGGACTGGCAGACCGCGAGGCAGCCGACCGCGTGGATCAGGTTGCGGCTGGTCGCGAGGCCGTAGCAGCCGATCAGAAAGATCCAGACGGCCACCAGGTACGGCAGTACGGTCATCGTTCCCCGTTCTCCTTCTCGATCTCGACCGCCTGGTCGAGGAAGCGCGCGAGCAGGACCACGGCCGCGCAGGCGACCTCCATGCCGATGGCGGCGTTCAGCAGCGGCACGGTGCCCCCGGACGCCAGGGTGTTGAAGGTGCCGTATGGAAGAAGGGTGTTGGCGAGGAACGCCGTGCCCGCGAGGACGGCCGCAAGTCCCGTGACCACGTAGGCGGAGGCCGCGAGCGCGTCTCCGACCTCGAACAGGCCCACCGGCCGGACGCGTTCGAGCGCTCGGTAGTCGGCGCCGAGGTAGAGCAGATGCAGGGCGGTCGCGGCGACGACTCCTCCCTGGAAGCCGCCGCCGGGGCTCAGCTGGCCGTGGGCGATCACGTACAGGCCGCTCAGGACGGCGACGGGCAGGACGATCAGGGCGTAGCGGCGGACGGGGAGCGCGACCTCCTCCGGTTCCGGCTTCCCGCGCTTCTCGTCGCGGGTCTGGCGGAGCAGGACGACCGTCCCGACGACGGAGGCGAAGAGGATGCTCATCTCTCCGAGGGTGTCGAAGGCGCGCTGGTCGAAGTTGACGGAGGCGATGGCGTTGGCGGTCCTGCGGGACAGCGAGGCCTCGACGGCCCGGTCGCCGTACGGGTGCCAGGTGCCGCCGAAGCCGGGCAGGTCGAGACACGCGGCGACGAGCAGGGCCGCGAGACCCGCACCGCCGAGGGCCAGAACGATCAGCCGGACGCCGCGCGTCATCGTGCCTTCCCCTTCCGGCCCTTCTCTCTCCGTCTGACCCTGTGCACCGAGAGCATCAGCAGGAGGGGGGTCAGGACGGAGCCCACGGCGAGCTGCGAGAGACCGACGTCGGGCGCCTGCAGCACGGTGAACAACAGGGCGAGGGCGACGCCCAGCACCGCGAGGACGAGGGCCTGGTGGACGGGGTCGCGGACGGCGACGGCAGCCGTCGCCGAGGCGGCGACCAGCAGCAGTACGACGACGATCAACGGCTCATCCACGGCGGCTCGCGGCGAATCCGCCGGACAGGGCCCGGGAGGCCACGAGGTTGCCGCCGATCAACAGCGCCCCGATGACGAGGAGTTTGGCCATCGTCCGGCCCGGCCCGGTCACGGCGCACAGGACCAGGACGACCACGGCCCCGTAGCCCGCGACGGCCAGGGTGACCGCGCGGGCGTGGGGCGGGTCCGCGGCCAGGTCGTCGGCGAGCAGCCGGGCGAAGACGAGGGTGCCGGCGGGGCCGAGCAGTGCGAGGAGCAGGGCCAGGTCGAGGTATGCCGGACGCCCGAAACCCTGGGAGAGCAGCAGCAGTCCGGGGCAGGCGACCGCACTGGACATGTTCTGGGCGACGACCCGGCGGCGCAGCGGTCCGGTCGCGACACCCCACACCGTGGCTCCGACGCCTGCGCCGAGCCCCACGGTGGCCGTCAGGATCCAGCCGTTCACCGGGCGCCCACCGCCCGTCGTGCGGCCCGCGCCGCGAGGGCGCCCACGAGCGCGGCGGACGCTCCGACGACCCACTCCAGGGTGTCCGCGGTGCTGATGAACACCTGCCAGAGCAGGGTGAGGCCGGCCCACCAGCCGAGGACCTCGAGTACGACCCGGCCCGTCGTACGCGCGTTCATGCACTGCCTCCGTCCACCGCGGTCCCGATATGCCTGGTATGTCATCCAAGCACTGCGCGAAGCCCGTGGAGCTGCGGCGCGCGAGCGGCTGCCGCCCGGAGTGCCCAGCCCGCGGGAAGGGAAACCGACGGCGGCGCATCCCGCCCTCACCGCCGGCGATCGACTTGGGCCGACCGCCCGTTGATCCGGCATCAGAGGCCCTTTCGGGGGTAGGCCCAATTACCCAGAGGGAAGACGAAAACGGGAGGGCTGGATGGCACGTACAGCGATAGGCGCCCGAAGCGCGAAGTCCGCACGCCGCCGGACTTCTGCGACCCCACGCAAGCGCCGACCGCTCCCGCTCCCCCTTCGGTTGCTGGCCATGGCGCTCGCCTTCGCGGCGATGGTGGCGTTCGCCGTGGCACTGGCCCGGATGACGCTCGAGCCGTCACCCGCGTCCCAGGAGCTCATCCACAGCAATCTGCGTCCGGGCAGCTCCCTGCGCGCCTACCTGGACCAACCGGCCACGCGGGACGCCGTCAAGCAGATCGGGGGAAACATCCTGCTGGGGGTGCCGTTCGGCATCATCCTGCCGGTCCTCGCCCCGAAGACCCGGGGCATCCTGCGGGTCGGCGCGGTCACCGCGATCGTCATGCTGACGGTGGAACTCGTCCAGGGTGCGGTCATCACGGGCCGCGCCTTCGACATCGACGACGTCATCCTCAACACCGCGGGCGCACTGCTCGGTTACCTGCTCCTCGGGAAGCGGCTCGGCCGGGCCGTGCACGCCCGCGAGCGCAGCCGGGCCTGAGCCGGCCCCGGCGCGGGGCCGTTCGACAAGTCCGGCTGTTGGTCCGTACCAGGTTCTTGACGTTCCCTTACTTCACCTCTTGAATCAAGAGGCGAAACAGCGCCCCACGGAACCCATCCGGCGCGGTCTGCGACCGCGGCCGCGCCGGCACCCCCCACCTCAGTCGGCCCACCCGTGCCCCGGGTGGCCGTGGAAGGGAGCGTCATGAACTCCCCGCGTCTGCTCCGCAGATGTCTGCTCGCCGCACTCTCCGCGGTACTCGCCGCATCGGCCTTCACCGCCGCCCCGGCCCATGCGGCACCGGAGGCGGCGGATGCGACCGTCTTCTCCGACACCTTCGACGGCTCCGCCGGATCGGCCGTCGACTCCTCCAAGTGGCAGATCGAGACCGGCGACAACGTCAACAACCACGAGCGGCAGTACTACACATCGGGCAACAAGAACGCCGCTCTGGACGGGCAGGGCCATCTGGTCATCACGGCCCGCCGCGAAAACCCCGCGAACTACCAGTGCTGGTACGGCACCTGCCAGTACACCTCCGCCCGGCTCAACACCTCCGGCAAGTTCACGGCGCAGTACGGCCATGTCGAGGCTCGGATGAAGATCCCGCGCGGGCAGGGCATGTGGCCCGCGTTCTGGATGCTGGGCAACGACATCGGGCAGGTCGGCTGGCCCAACAGCGGTGAGATCGACGTGATGGAGAACGTCGGCTTCGAGCCCTCCACCGTCCACGGCACCATCCACGGTCCCGGATACTCGGGCTCGGGCGGCATAGGCGCCGGGTACTCACTGCCGAACGGCCAGGCCTTCGCCGACGCGTTCCACACCTTCGCCGTGGACTGGGCGCCCGACTCGATCACCTGGTCCGTCGACGGCAACGTCTACCAGCGGCGCACCCCTGCGGATCTGGGCGGGAAGGCCTGGGCGTTCAACAAGCCGTTCTTCCTCATCCTCAACCTCGCCGTCGGCGGCTACTGGCCGGGCGACCCCGACGGTTCCACCGCGTTCCCGCAGCAACTCGTCGTGGACTCGGTGACCGTGACGACGAGCAACACCTCCGGCGGCACCGGTTCGCCGATCACCGGGCTCGCGGGCAAGTGCGTGGACGTGGCGGGCGCGAACCCCGCGAACGGCACTGCGGTCCAGCTCTACGACTGCAACGGAACCACCGCCCAGAAGTGGACGGTCGGTTCGGACGGCACGGTGCGCGCCCTCGGCAAGTGCCTGGACGTCGTCGGCAACGGCACCGCGGACGGCTCCAAGGTCCAGTTGTGGGACTGCACCGGCGGACCCAACCAGAAATGGACGGTCACCGGGGCCCGCGACATCGTCAACCCCCAGGCGAACAAGTGCCTGGACGTGACGGACAACAACTCCGCCAACGGCACCCGGCTGCAGATCTGGTCCTGTTCGGGTGGCGCCAACCAGAAGTGGACGGTCGGCTGATCGTCCTGGCACGACCACGATGAAAATCCCGTCCGCCCGTGATCGCCGCGGGCGGACGGAGTCGTCTCGACCGCCCGACACGGGCCGGCCGGACAAGGGCGCCGCCGGCCTACGGCCGCTCCACGACGCACCGCGCCGCTCCGTGCGCCCGGCACGGGACAAGTGCCTAGTGCACGTACCAGGTCAGCTTGTCGCCGCCCACCCAGCGGATCACCTCGGGGTCGTCCAGATCGTGGACCGGGACTCCGGCCTCCGAGGCCACGTCCAGCACGTCGACGAGCGACCTCGCCCGGCCAACCATCTCGCCGTCGACCTCCACGATCCGGAACGGAGGTGTGCCGGGCTGGACCCCGAGCACGGTGATGCGTGGATGGGAGATGTGCGGGCTTGCTATTTCTGTCATGCAAAAAGGGTAGAACGCATCGCGGCACCTCAGCGGCTCAGGGGGTGGGTTACCGCACGTCGGGGCGGCCCCGCCCCGCCAGGCAGGCCGTCCGGGGCCTTGACCCACCCGGGTGAAGCCGCCCCCGGACCCCCTCGTCGTGCGCGCCGCACGACGCTGGGCAACGCTGGGGTGAGGAGGTGCCGATGGAGCCCGTCGAAGCCCTGGACCGGATCGCGTTCCTGCTGGAGCGGGCCGGGGCCCCGACCTATCGCGTACGGGCCTTCCGCACGGCCGCAGAGGTGCTGTCCGCGCTGCCCCGGCACGACGTCGCGGAGCGCGCCGCCGCCGGGACGCTGGAGGCCCTCAAGGGCATCGGCCCGACGACCGCCCAGGTGGTGCGGGAGGCGCTGGCCGGGCAGACCCCCGGCTACCTGGAGAAGCTGGAGCCCGAGGCCGCTGCGCCCCTCGCGCACGGCGGCGAACGCCTGCGGGCTCTGCTGCGCGGCGACTGCCATCTCCACTCCGACTGGTCCGACGGCGGCAGCCCGATCGAGCTGATGGGCCGGACCGCCGCACGGCTCGGTCACGAGTGGGCCGTGCTCACCGACCACTCCCCCCGGCTCACCGTGGCCCGCGGGCTGTCCGCCGAGCGGCTGCGGGAGCAGTTGGAGGCGGTGGCCGCGCTCAACACGCGATGGGCGCCGTTCCGCCTGCTCACGGGCATCGAGTGCGACATCCTCGACGACGGCTCGCTGGACCAGGAGCCGGCTCTCCTGGAACGGCTCGACGTCGTGGTGGTCTCGGTCCACTCCAAGCTCCGCATGGACGCGCGGTCGATGACCCGGCGGATGATCGCGGCCGTGCGCAACCCGCACGCCGACGTGCTCGGTCACTGCACGGGTCGGCTGGTGACCGGGCGGGGGCGGCCCGAGTCCGAGTTCGACGCCGAGGCGGTGTTCGCCGCGTGCGCCGAGTCCGGTACGGCGGTGGAGATCAACAGCCGGCCCGAGCGGCTGGATCCGCCGCGGCGGCTGCTGCGGCAGGCGGTCGAGGCCGGGACGCTGTTCTCGATCGACACCGACGCGCACGCTCCGGGCCAGCTGGACTGGCAGATCCACGGCTGCGCCCGGGCCGAGGAGTGCGGGGTGCCCCCCGAGCGTGTGATCACGACCTGGACGGCCGAGGAGTTGCTGGCCTGGACGCGCGAGCGGACGGCGCCCACACGTGTGGCGGGGCCCTGACGTGGTACCCGACCCCCCACACGAGGGAGGACTGGGCATGGGACGGGCGGCCGTGTTCGACGTCGACGGCACCCTCGTCGACACCAATCATCTGCACGTCACGACGTGGTGGGAGGCGTTCCGTCAGGCCGGTCACCGGGTGTCGATGCACGCCATCCACCGGTCGGTGGGCCTCGGCTCGGAGGATCTGATCGCACACCTGCTGGGCCGCCGGAACCGCGACGAGGTAGACCTGCTCGTCTCCGCGCACACCGCGCTGTACGGCACGTTCTTCGACCGTCTGCCGCCCCTCAAGGACGCCGGGCGGCTGCTGCGCAGACTCGACCAGGACGGCTGGAACGTCGTGCTCGCCACCTCGGCCGGCGGCCGGGAGCTGTCGGCGCTGCGCCAGGCCATCGCCGCGGACGACGCCATCGCGGCGACGGCGAGCGCCGACGACGTGGAGGCCGGCAAGCCCTCGCCCGAGCCCGTCGAACACGCCCTGGAACTGGCCGGTGTCCCACCCGAGGCAGCGGTGTTCGTGGGCGACACCGTATGGGACATGCAAGCCGGGACGCGGGCCGGGGTCACCTGCATCGGCCTGCTGTCGGGCGGAATACCGAAGGCGGACCTGCGGGAGGCAGGAGCCCGGGCCATCTACCGGGACCCGTCGCACCTGCTCGCCATGCTGGCGGACAGCCCACTGGCGCCGGACACCTAGGAGTTCTGGTCACCAAGGGCGGTGAGGCAGATCACAGGGACATCACGGGTTTCCCGGAACACCGATCGATAGTTTCCCGTTGAACCAGGCGTGGGAGCGGACGGAACAGTGTCCCCGGGCCTCATCTCTCGCCCACAGGGAAGATCGTTCGGCTGAAGCCCTGTGGAGCCTTTCGCCGAGAGGCGACCGCCGTCCGCACCCACCATCGGCTGCCCCGACCGTGATTCCCCCGTCGCGGTCGGGGCTTCTTCCTGCCCGTGCTCCACAGGGGTGACCCGGGCTTGACTTCGAGCGCCCTCGAATTCGTAGCGTGCGCCGTATGAGCACTGCACAGCACAAGATCGGATCCGGTTTCGGTGCCCGGAGCACCGCGGACGAGGTACTTCAGGGGATCGACCTCTCCGGCAGCCTCGCGGTGGTGACGGGCGGCTACTCCGGACTGGGTCTGGAGACGACCCGGGCACTCAGCAAGGCGGGCGCCCGGGTGCTGTCCCCGCTCGGCGCCGCGCCGCCGCCGAGGAGGCACTCGCGGGCCTCGAGCGGGTCGAGGTGGACGAACTCGACCTCGGTGACCTGCAGAGCGTGCGGGCCTTCGCCGAGCGGTTCCTGACCTCCGACCGCGCGATCGACATCGTGATCAACAACGCCGGCGTCATGGCGTGCCCGGAGACCCGGGTGGGACCGGGCTGGGAGGCCCAGTTCGCCACCAACCACCTCGGGCACTACGCGCTGGTCAACCACCTGTGGCCGGCGATGCGGCAGGGCGGGGCGCGGGTCGTGTCGGTGTCGTCCACCGGCCACCACAACTCCGGGATCCGCTGGGAGGACCCGCACTGGCGGCAGGGGTACGACAAGTGGGGGGCGTACGGTCAGGCGAAGACGGCGAACGTCCTGTTCGCCGTGCACCTCGACAAGCTCGGCCGGGAGCACGGTGTCCGCGCCTTCGCCCTCCATCCCGGCGGAATCCTCACGCCGTTGCAGCGTCACCTCGCCAAGGAGGAGATGATCGAGCGCGGCTGGATCGACGAGACCGGCGCCCTGGTGGACCCCGACGCCTTCAAGACACCGCAGCAGGGTGCGGCCACCCAGGTGTGGGCCGCCACCTCCCCCCGGCTCGCGGGCCTCGGCGGGGTGTACTGCGAGGACTGCGAGATCGCGGAGCCCGCTGCGCCCGACGGCTCGCGCACCGGCGTCAAGGACTGGGCGACCGACCCGGAGCAGGCGGCGCGCCTGTGGGCCCTGTCCGCCGAACTCACCGGCGTCGACGCGTTCGCGTCCCGTTCCTGAGGGACCGGGGCCGGCCGCGCCCCGGCCGGCCCCTCACTCCCCCGCCATGAACTCCCGGATGTCCGCGACGAGTCGGTCGGCAAGGGTGAGGACGGGCGGGTCGAACTCGGCGATCATTCGCAGCGGTAACCCGCCTCGGCCGGCTGCACCATCTGGTACTCCCACATCTCCGTGCCCAGATAGGTACTGCTCACGAAGACGACCACGGGTCCGTCGGCCGGACCGTAGTCGACGTGATGGAGCCGCGTGCCGTCGGCCGGGCTTTCGAAGTACGGCATGAAACGTCCTTACGCAGTCGGATCGTGCGGACGTCCTCCATGCTCGTGTGCGCCGCGTCGGCGGTCGGTCACCTCACACGTCATGACTGCGGGGGTTTCAGGCGGCGAAGCCCACGTTGGTCACGTACTCGTACTGGCCCCACTGCGAACCCAGATCGACGATCTGGTCGGTCCAGGCGTCGTCGAGGGCCTGGAGGTCGCCCTCTGTCCAGGCGCGGACGATGGCGTCCCAGTGCCGGACGTTGAGGGTGCGGAACTCCACGAACCGCTGGCGGGGGCGGGGGACCTGGGACTGGTTCAGCGGATGCAGTTCGACCCGGGTGCCGCGGCCCTCACGGTTGAGCCGGCCGAGGAGATAGCGGGCGACGTTGTGGCGGCGGACCGCACGGTACGCCGTCTCGATCCGCTCGAGATTGGGCCGCGACGGACTGCGCCCGCCCGCCAGCCATGCCTTGAGCGTGCGATCGGTGACCGTCAGCCCTGCCTCGCGGGCCGCGGCACGCGCGTGCTCCGTGCGTGTGAGGTAGTGCAGCCGGGCCAGCAGGCCACGCCGCGTCGTCACCGGGGTCGCGATCCCGCCCGCGAGCGTGTCCAGTTGGCGGGCCACCGCCTCGCTGCCCTTGACGCCCCGGGCGCCGTACGCGCCGAAGTCGCCGGTGTGCTGCGGCACTCGCGCTCCTCTCCCCTTCAGTCGCCGTGTTCGTCCGCGGCGACGGGATCAGTGTCGCAGCCCACGGTGTACGTGTCCTTGACCTTCACCTCGGAAACGCCGCGCCCTTCCGGGAAGACACGCCGCCACTCCCCGAGCACATGGAGTTCGTCCGTGCCCATCGCGCGGACGACGACCAGCCCCTCCTCATGGGCCTTGTACGCCTTCATCCAGAGGTTGGCGAAGGCCTGGGAGCGGATCAGATGCATCCAGTCGGGGCGGTACAGCTCCCGGTTGTAGTTCGACTCGCCCATCGTGGACACGAACTTGGAGTACATGGCCTTCACATACTCCACCGTCACCTCGTCCTCCTCGGCGATGGCCCGCTCCCGGGCCTCCTTGAGCGCGACGCGGAACTTCTCCAGCAGGTTCTCGGTCGCGCCGGAGGTGAACGACTCATGGATCTCGGGCGGATCGCACAGTGCGTACTTCGGACCGGACAGCCGCAACAGCAGCCGCAGGGTCGGCTCGGTGACCCACAACGGACCCGGCTCGTCGCGGTTGCCGAGAGGATTGGGCAGCACCGCGTCGTGCTCCCACACCGGCGGCGTGATCAGGTGGACGCCTGCTCGCCTGCGGTCGTGGCCGAAGCCGCTGGAGTGCTCCAACTGGCCGATGGGCAGGTGGGTCTTGAGGGCGGACAGGTAGGCGCCGTTGATGTCGAGGGCCGTCACCTGGTGCCGGCCGGTGGGCAGTTCGGGCCGTGCCCACTTGGGTCGGGCCTCCCAGATCCGGTCCGGGCCGCGTGCGGTCTGCTTGCGCAGGATGTCCGGGATCCAGGGGTGCGCCACGATGTCGTAGCGGCCGCCCCTGCGTGTCCCGTCCAGCAACGCCATCGCGTCGGGGATGGCTCGTGCGACCAGGGCCGCCGTCGCCGCCTCCACATCTCCGAAGTGTGCGGCCAGCGCGGCCGCGACGGCCTCACGGATCGGGTCGGGAGACTCGTCGGCCGTCCGGACACGGCGGCCGGCGGGCACCACCCTCACGGTCCCGGCGGACTCGCTGCCAGTCCGCGCGTCGCTCTCCCCGGTCGGCGCGGTGCCGCACTCCCCCGGGTCCAGATGCTGGGGGAATCCCGCGACCTGATGACGCGCGGGCCGACCGCACAGTACGCACGGCTGCTCTCTGTGCAGCGCCTCGCCGTCGTCGCCGTCGCCGTCGCCGTCGTGCGGGGACGCCTGCGGACCGCCCTCCTCGTCCTCGGCCGTCGGCGGCTCGTGCCCGGCCGGCCGGGCCGTGGCCCGCTCCGCCAGCTTCGTACGGGCGCCTTCGAGGAAGTACGCGTACTTGTCACGTACCTCGCCGCTCGGGTCGCGGCCGGCTTCCCAGCCCCCGACCGTGGACGGGCCCACGCCGAGTGCCTGGGCCACCTGCGCCTGGGACAGATTCAACTCCTCGCGCAGCGCGCGCCGTTCACCGGCGGGCGGCAGCGGCGCCTCTTCCCGGGCACCGGCCAGCAGGGCGTCGATCGCCTCGAAGTCCGTCATCGGGCCACCGCCTTCGGACCGGTGCCGCACCGGTCCCGGCCGGGCCCGCAGCCGTGCGCACGGGCAGGCATGAGCGCGGTGGCCGTCGCGCCCGGCCGTTCTCCCTTGAACCATCCCACCCGGTCAGCCTATCCAGGGTGACCGGGTGATCCCGCGCGCGGCATGTCGGTCGCTCGCATGGGCTCGCCGCCCGCTCCGCGCGATCGGGAGCGGCGTTTACGCCGCCGCTCCCCGCACGGGTCAGCCGGAGGGCTCGTCCGGTTCCGGGTGGTCGGGGTGGACCGTGCGGGAACGGGGACCACCCCGCCGGCCGGTGCCCGCCTCGTCCGTGTCGGGCACGTCGTCGGCGCGTTCGTCCTCGGCGTTCTTCCCGGGGCCCCGTCCTGGACGGGCGTCCCAGGGGTCCTCCTCCTCGCGGGCCTGCTGGTCCGGCATGTCCCGCGGGATGGGCCCGGAGCGTTCCCCGGGGCCTTCCTGCCGCCGATCGGTCACGGCGTCCTCCTCTTCCTCGCCCCGAGAGGGGGGTCGCGAACCCACGCGGCCCCCTTGCCGGGCGAGGCCGCGAGTACCGCGAGGGGCATCGACCAAACCCCTGGGAGGCAACCGTGATCACCGCATCGGCACGGTCCGGCCGGTCAGCGCGGCGACCGCTCCTCCAGTGCCGTCCGCCATGCGGGCGGCCGCCCTTCGGTCGCGGGCTCCGCGCGACGGCCGCCACGCGCGAAGAAGTCGGCGAGCGGCAGGATGGCCGCGCCGACCGTCACGGCGTCCGGACCGAGCCTGCCGAGGTCGATGGAGACCCGCTCCGCCGGATACCGCAGGGCGTACGACGTCGCGTAGCGGCGCACTGCGGCAAGGAACCGGGCCCCCAGCTGGAGGCCGGCCCAGCCGCCGATCAGGATCCGCTCGGGCTGGAAGAGGTTGATCAGATCCGACAGTCCCGCGCCCAGGTACTCGGCGGTCTCCTCCAGAACAGCGAGCGCGACCGGGTCGGCCTCGGTGCCTTCGGGCGGGTAGGCCGCGGCCAGCATGGCGGTCAGCGCGGTCTCCTCGTCCGTGTTCTGCGGCGGCCGCCCGCCCTGCTCGCGCCAGCGGTCCAGGAGCGCCTCCGCACCCGCGTAGGCCTCCAGACAGCCGAGGGCACCGCAGCGGCATCGGCGCCCCCGGACCCGTACCGTCAGATGGCCCCACTCCACGGCCCGGCCACTGCCCACTTCCTCGGTGACGAGGCACGCGCCGACACCGGAGCCGAAGAGGACCACGACCGCGTTGTGGGCGCCGCGTCCGGCCCCGAACCACATCTCGGCCTGACCCAGGGTCTTGGCACCGTTGTCGATGAAGAAGGGGACGGAGTCCGGGAGCCGGCAGGTGGAGCGGAGCAGGGATTCGACCGGGACGGCGTCCCAGCCGATGGTCTGGCCGTGCACGACGGCCCCCAGGTCCTGAGTGCCGGCCACTATGCCGGGCACACCGATGCCCACGCCGAGGAGCCGCTCGGGGGCGATGTCGGCCGTGGCCAGGACCTCGTCGATCCCGTCGCGGATGTGGCCGACGACGACTTCGACGTCGTACCGCTGATGCTCCAGGGGGCGTTCGGTGCGGGCCAGTTCCGTCAGGGCCAGGTCGAACAGTTCGACACGGACACGGGTCTCGCCGACGTCGACGCCTATCATGTGGCCGCTGGTGGGAGCGACCCGCAGCAGGGTGCGCGGACGGCCGCCGTCGGAGTCGACGCTGCCGGCCTCCTCGACCAGTCCGTCCGCGACGAGCTCGGCGACCACATTGCTGATCGAACCGGAACTCAGACCAGTCGCCGGGCCGAGTTCGAAACGGCTCATCGGGCCGTCGAAATACAGCCGCTGCAGTACCTCGGCGCGATTGCCCCGGCGCAGATCGCGCACGGTGCGCCCGTTCCGCCCGCCCATGTGGCTCCCTCCGACCCTTCCCGACCTGCACGATACCCCTGCGCCGGGCTGGAACACGCGTTCCTCGCCGTCTTAAATCAGACCCTAATTTAAGACATGAGGACGATGGGGTGCGGATGGGTGCACGTGTCACCGGTCACCATGCCGCTGCGCCGTTCCGGCCCCGCCGGGACTCCGGGCCCACTTGTCGCCGTCCACGCGGGCCCCCGCTCACGTCGGGAGTCACTCTGCCAGGTGAGCCTTCGCCCACATACTCCCTTGTCCGTGCTCACAGGTTCACGCGGCCGGGTGGTTCGACCCTAGGGCCGACCGGTCGATCTCGGTGCCGGGCGTGCGGGTCGAGAGGCCGGTCCCGTCGACCCGGGCCTAGTATCCGGGGCCGTGGCGACGACCTTTGAAGAACTCGTGGAGATGCGGCGTGCGGCGAACGACGCGCAGTCGAAGGCCGACGAACTGCGCGACAAATACGGTCCGCCCACCGCCACCCCCTGGACCAAGCAGCAGACCGATCTGTACGAGACCGCACTGCGGGCCTGGCGGGACCTCGACCGCGACCTTCAGATCGCGATCACCGAGTATGCCAAGGAGCAGGGCAGGCCGCTTCGTGAGATCGAGGCGGAGGTGAACGCCGGGGCGGGGCAGCCCACCGAGGGCTTCTGACCGTCCCTGCGCTCGACGGGCGGCGGCTTCAGGGGCGGCCGAGATCGATCCGCCAGTCGTTGGACGTGATCCAGTGCCCCTTCGGGTACTCGACCGCGACCGGTCCGAGCAGATCGAAACCGACTCTTCTGCACACGGCGTTCGACGCGTCGTTCCCGACGTCGGGAAAGGCGTGCAGATACCGGTGCGTCCCGCTGTCCCTCGCCGCTTGGACGATCTCACGGGCCGCCCGCGCGGCGAGGCCCCGCCCCTGGAACTCGGGCAGTACCCCCCACCCGGTCTCCCACACGGTCGTGTCCCGCCAGGCCCTCTCCCAGAATCCCGTGGACCCCACCGTCTCACCGGTCTGCGCGAGCGCGACCCGGTACATCCGTCCGGCTCCCGGCGTGAGATAGCGCCGATGGCGTACCTCGAGTTGCTCCTCGGTCTCGGGGCCGCCGAGGTGCTCCGTCATCTCCGCGGAGTTGGTCCTGCGCAGCAGCCAGAAGTCGCCCTCCGCCCAGGGCTCGAGCCTGACCCGCAGCGTGTCAGTGGTGTCCATGCCTGCCACCCTAGGGCGGGGGTGTGACAGCGGCCGGCGTCGCGCCGGTACCGACGGATCCCGCCTGGGCACCGGCCGGGTCGCCTTCCGGGGCGGGGACGGCGGTGGCGGCGGCAGGCCGTTCCGTCTCCGCCGTCCCGGCGCCCGCGGGCGCCCCGAAGCGGGCCAGGCAGTGCCACACCATCTTCAGGTCCTGCACCTCGTACCGGCCCGTGCGCGCGGCGTCTCCGATGATCCGGGGATCGAGATGCCCGAACTCGGCGATGCGCTCCCCCAGCTCGACGTACTCCGCGCCGCGGTAGTCCGCGTGGCGGCGCAGTTCCGCGACGGACAGCCGGTATCCGGGGTGCCACCGAACCGGGCACGGGAGCCGCCGGGCCGCGGTCTCGACCGGGGTGCCTCGGTAGCCGGCGTCCAGGACCAGTGCCTCCACGTCCCGCTCGAGCACGACGGGTCCGTGCACCTGGGCCTCGATGTAGTCGTTGAGGGCGTCCTGGTCGTCGGCCTCGGCCGGCTCGATCAGGCTCATTCCGGCGGCCACCCCGAAATGGGCCGGCTCGGCCGCGCTGTCCGGGTAGCAGAACGTGGCCCTGTCGAGCACCGCGGCGGTCAGCCGGAAGTGGGAGGAGCCGAAGCGGGGCGCCGCGCCGACCACTTGACGACGGAAGTTCAGTGCTCCGTACACGGGGCGCTCGTGAGCGGGCGCGTCGTCGTAGGCCTGCCCGAAGATCCGGCTCTCCCAGCGCCAGCGGTCCCCGCCGGGGTGGGCGGTGAGCCCGCCGTTGCTGATGCCGGTGACGAACTGCGAGCGGTACACGCCGTCCTCCGCCATGGCGTGGAGAATCGGCCGCCCGCGCACGATCCGGTCGGGGTGGAAGTTGAGCGTCAGCCGCAGGCTTCTGTTCACCCCGGGCCCCGAGGACCTGGCCGCGACATGGCGCAGGGCCCGCCGTGCGGCCGCATCGAGTGCCCCGTCGTACGAGAAATCCACTCGCTCTCCCCCCATGGAGCTAGGTAGCCTAGCTGTAAACCTAATGCCTCTAGGTTCCTGTAACGGCCCCAGGAGGAATCCCCATGAGACCACTCTCCGAGCAGGACATCCGCAACTCCTTCATCAACTGCTCGAAGGGCGATGCAAGTCGTCTGCCGATACCCCGCGACCTCGACGAACGCCCCTGGGCCGACCTGGACTTCCTGGGCTGGCGCGACCTCGGTGCACCTGGTCGCAGCTATCTGGTCACCGAGCACGCCGACCGGCTCGTCGGCGTCGCACTGCGCTCTGCGTCGTCGCAACGCGGCTTTCTGCACCGGAGCATGTGCTCGCTCTGCCTGACGACCCACCCCGGAAGCGGCGTCTCCTTGATGACGGCGCGCAAGGCGGGAGCGGCTGGGCGCGAGGGCAACTCGGTGGGCGTCTACATGTGCACCGACCTGACGTGCTCCCTCTATGTACGCGGCAAGAAGGTGCCCGAGGCCGGGCTGCGGTTCGAGGAGACCCTCGGCATGCGCGAGCAGATCGACCGGATGGTGGCCAATCTGTCCGCCTTCCTCGGCGGCCTGTACGCCTGAGGGTGAAGTCCCGGCCCGGCACGGACGCCGCTGAGCAGGGCGGGCGCTCCCCCGGACGACGTTCGAACGTGTTCTTTGTGTTCATGGTTACGTTCGTCGCCCGGGTGGAACGGGAAGGCCCCTAGGGATGCGTGATGTGCGTGATGCGTGGGCGATGGTCTGCGCCCGGATCGAAAGGTGGCGCCGGCAGCCCGAGGTCGTCCAGGCGGTGCGCTCGACTGCCGCCGCGACCCTCGCGTATGTGATCGCGCTGTACCTCAGCCCCGAGGCGGCGCCCCTGACGGCGCCGCTGACAGCCCTGCTGGTCGTGCAGGTGACCCTCTACGCGACGATCACCAACGGTGTGCGCCGGGTGAACTCGGTGGTCGCAGGCGTTGTCATCGCCATCGGCTTCAGCATCCTGGTGGGCCTCACCTGGTGGAGTCTGGCCCTGATCATCCTGGCCTCGCTGGCCGTGGGCCATCTGGTGAGGGTCGAGGAGTACGTGCCCGAAGTGGCCATCAGCGCCATGCTGATCCTCGGAGTGACCCAGGTGGGCAGCACGGCGTGGGCGCGGGTCCTGGAGACCTTGATCGGCGCCGTGGTCGGCCTGGGGATCAATCTGCTCATCGCTCCTCCCGTATGGGTCTCGGCCGCCGGGGAGGAGATCGAGGCGATGGCGCGGCGCGTACGGCAGCTGATGCTGCGGGTCGGGGAGGAGGCCGCGGGACGTGTGTCCGCCTCGCTGGCGACCGCACGGTTGTACGAGGCGCGCCGCCTCGACCACGAGATCGTCGGCGTGGACGCCGCGCTGCGGCAGGCCGAGGACAGCCTGAAGCTCAACCCCCGGGTCCGCGAGGGACTGCTCCACCGCATCGTGCTGCGCACCGGCCTCGACACGCTCGAGATCGTCACGGTGGTGCTGCGGGTGATCGCGCGCACCCTCGCGGATCTCGCGAAGGAACGGGAGGCCGAGCCGCTGTTCGAGCCCGAGATCGGGGCGACGTTGGAGCGGCTGCTGTCCGAGATCGCCGACGCCGTGGTCAGTTTCGCGGTGCTGGTCACCACCGACGTCAGCCGCAGCGCCGAGTCGGCGGAGACCCGGCTGGCGGAGGAGCTGATCACGGCGGGTGCGACCCGCGACAAGCTGGCCCAGCTGCTGCTGGAGGAGGTCCAACGGGACACCCGTCAGTGGCAGTTCCACGGCGCGATCCTGACCGAGGTCAACCGGATCCTGGACGAGATGGACACCGAGCACCGCACCCGTCGGCTGCTGGAGGAGCTGGACCGCGGCGCCCGGGAGCAGCGTGAGCGCAATCCGCGCCTGGCCAGACTGCGGGACCGTGCGCGCGGCCCTCGCTCGGCCCGGTTGCGTGGTCTTTTCACGGACCGGAACCGTCCGGGCGCGCCCCGGCGTTCTAGGTGAGGACGAACGATCCGGCGGGGAAGGGGAGTGCGCATGGAATCGGTGCGGATCGACGGGGACTCCCTGGTGCTGCCGGGCGGTGTACGGGTCCGCTTCATGCGGACGCTGCGCCTGCCGGAGACGGGCACGCACGCGCTGCCTCCGGGCCTCGGCCAGTTCCCCGTCCGCCGGGTCGAGGACTACCCGCAGACGGTGCCGGCCGAGTGGCGTGCACGCGGCGGTGTGATGCTGCCGGTCTATCTGCGCGAGGCGATGTGGCTGGGCTTCGGCGCCACCGAGCCCGCCGCGCTCCAAGTGGGCGCGGGCAAGGTGTGCGCGGTCTCGGGCAGGCCGTGGAGCTCCCGGCTGAGTCGCCGCCCGCAGAACTACGTCGTGCTGCCGCGCCAGCCGTGGCTCGACGGGATCAATTCCGGCAAGGGGACGGTCCGCCAGTTCGTGGCGGTGCCGCTCGGTCTGGGCGCCACGGTCGAGGGCCAGGTCACCGGCGAGGAGGTGTGGGGCGGCGTCCAGCTCCAGACCTTCCCGCTCCAGGAGGCGCCGCTCGCCAAGTGGCGGGACGAGGAGCGGCGCAGGCAAGAACGGGCGCTCAGGACCCGTTCGGCGTCCGGACCGTACGGAGGGCCTCCGCCCGCTCCGGGTGCCGTACCGGCGCCCGCGGCCATGGCCGCCCCCGGCGGAGGCCCGCGCCGCGCCGCCGCCATGGGCCTCGGGGTCGGTGGGTCCATGCGGCAGGAGGTCTACAAGGACGACCGGCCTGCCGGAAGCTGGGCGGAGGAGCCGGCGGGGCGGGTGTTCGTCCATCTGGTGACACCGCCGGAGTGGCGGCGGATCACGGGCGAGGCGCCCCCGCCGTCTCCGGTGGACCGCGCGGCGTACACACGTGCGGGGCTGCCGTGGTTCGATTACTACGACCAGGACGGCGAGGACCTCGCGCCCACGGACGCGCTCGGTGAGGTCAAGCCGGTCGGCGACTGGCTCGGCGACGACCACGAGCCGTGGCAGGAGCCGTCACCGCAGCAGGTGAAGCCGCTGGGCGACGCACCGGGCAAGCCCGTCGGGGACGGCGACTGGTAGTCGGGCTTGTTGCACCGCACGCAATGCCGGTTGCCCGTCTTGCACCTGACGGTCGTTACGCGCCATGGTGGCTGTGTCGGCTGAGGCCATCGACTCCCGAGGGGCGGCATGGACAGGCGTGCGGAACCGGCGCAAAGCTCGCTCGGCGGAGGCTGGAGCAGGCGTCGCTTCCTCGGTGCCGCCGCGGCCGCCACCGCGGTCACGACGATCCCGGCGCCGGTCGCGCCCCGGCAGTCGTCGCCGCCCGAACCAGGCGCGGCCCCGGCCGAGCGGCACTCACCGCCGCGCCGCCCCCCAGGTCCCCGGCCGCTCTACGTCGGCACGTACACCTCCGTCGAGGGCGGCGGCAAGGGCATCGGCCTCGCCACGTACGACCCGGGGACGGGCGGGATCACCGGCACGGGCACACTGAGCGGGGTCGCCGATCCGTCGTATCTGGCGGTGCACCCGGACGGGCACACGCTCTATGCCGTCGACGAGCGGGAGGCCGGCGCAGTGACGGCCGTGGGCCTGCCCGATCACCGGATCCTGGGCTCCCGCGGCACCGGCGGAGCGGGGCCCTGTCATCTGTCCGTGCACCCGAGCGGGCGCTGGCTGCTGAGCGCCAACTACGGCTCGGGCAGCGTCGCCGTGCATCGTGTCGAGACCTCGGGCGCGCTCGGTGAACTCACCGACGTCGTCACGCACTCCAGCCCACCGCCCGGGCCCGGCCAGCAAGGACCGCACGCCCATCAGGTCGTCACCAGCCCAGACGGCGGCCATGTGCTCGCCGTCGACCTGGGAACCGACACCGTCTACACCTACCGTCTCGACCCGTCCGGGGGAACGCTCACCGAGGTCTCCCAGGCGCACACCCGGCCGGGTGCCGGCCCCCGGCATCTGACCTTCCACCCGAACGGCCGCTTCGCCTATCTGGCCAACGAGGTCGACGACACGGCCGTCGTGTGCGCCTACGACCCGGCGAGCGGGCGCCTCGTCCCGGGCGACCCGCAGTCCACGGGTACCGGCAAGGGCACGAACTATCCGGCGCAGTTCGTGGTGAGCGCGGACGGGGCGTACGCCTACCTCGCCAACCGCGGCCACAACACCTTGACGCGGTACGCGATCGAGGCGGGCGGCGCCCGGTTGCGGCTGCTCGACTCGGTGCCGGTGGGCGGGGACTTCCCGCGTCACATCGCGCTGTCCCCCGACGGCGGACTGCTGTTCGCCGCGAACCAGCGGTCGGGCACGGTCACCGTGTTCCATCTGGACCGCGCGAGCGGGGAACTGCGGCTCGCGGGAGAGCCGTTCGCGTCACCGGTCGCCGTGTGTGCGCTGCCTCTGTAGTGCACGGGGACAGGCCCGGGACGCGTGGATGAGCAGGGCGTGCATCCGTTCGGTCAGCTGTGCGAGATCGTCGGCGGGCCGGTGGAAGGTCAGCCGTACGTCTCCGTGGTCACGGGCGCGCTCGATGCGCAGGGTCAGCCCGTGGCGGTCGACGGCCAGCGGACGGACACGCACGGCACCGTGCAGGCCGTCCGGCTCGACCAGGCGGGTGAGGCGCTCGACGGCGTCCGGATGGGCGTCGGCCAGATGAGTGAGCAGCCCCGCCTCGGCGGTGGCCAGCGGATCGGGCGCGGCGGCCGCGTACTCGTCCGGATCCACGACGACCACACCGTTCACCCTGCGCAGCGCGATGCGCGTCGGCCGGAACTCCAGATGACCTTCGGCCGGCACGCACGAGCCCGCCAGCCAGAGCCGGGCACGGATCCGTGACCGCACCGGCACGGGTGCGACATCGGCGAACTCCAGTACTGTGGACGGCTCTCCGCGCGGGGCGCAGATCGCGGCGGTCAGCAGCGCGCTGTCCTCGGGCAGGCGCAGCAGGACCCGGCCGTCGGCGGTGACGGTGTGCGCGCCGACCGCCTCCTCCCTGCCGGTCTCCGTGGTCACCGCGCAGGAGCCCGCTGCGGCCAGAACCGAGCGGGCACGTTGCGCCGCAGCGGGCGCGGCCGTCCAGTCGTGACGGTCACCCATCCCGAACCTCCTTAGGTAAGCCTTGCCTAAGTTATCGGAGATCGGGGCGCACGCCAACCGGCCTGGACATCCGAAGGGTGCTCGTCAGCGCTCGAGGACGCCCAGCAGCGCGCGGGCGCACAGATCGCGCACCTGCTCGCGGGACAGTTCCGCGCCGCGCAGCCACTCGAGACACACAGCCGTCGTGAACGCCAGCCAGCCGCGGACGGCGACTTCGAGATCCGGCCGCTCCTGCGGCACCGAGCCGAACTCGGGATCGGCCGCGAGAGCGGCCAGGATCTGCCGCTCCTGTGCCGCCAGCGACTGCCGATAGACCTTCCGCACGGCCTGGTCCCCCGCCGCGTCCGCACGATGGAACGCCCGGAAGCCGTGCGCGTGCTCGGCGACGTACGAAAGAAACGTGTCGAGACCGGTGGTGAGCTGCTCGCGCAGCGGGACCCCGGGGGCGGCCGCGGTCATCCGCAGCATGCGGGCGCTCTCCCGCTCCACGACCGCCGCGAAGAAGTCCCGCTTGGTCGGGAAGTAGTGGTAGAGCAGTCCGCGCGAGACACCGGCGATCTCCGCGACCTGCTCGATCCACACGTCGTCGTACGGGTTCTCCGAGAACAGCCGCGCTCCGACCGCGAGGAGCTGCTCCCTGCGCTCCCCGGTGCTGAGCCGGCGACGCGTGCGCTCCCCCTGGTTCGCGGCCATGCCCGCACTGTACTTGACGCCGGTTCAGCAACGGGACCACACTGAACCGCTATTGAACCCATGTACAACACGCGCGGGACGGGTGCCACGTCCTCCGCATCGAGGGAGCCGCACCATGGCGCAGACGACGGCGACCGCGCTGCCCAAGGGGTTTCGCGGGGCGGAACTCGGCTGGCCGGAGCTGGAGCGCATCCCTCATCCGCCGCGCCGGATCCCGCTCGTCGGCGATGTGTTCGGCGCCGACGTCCGTAGGCCGGTGCAGGACTCGATGCGCTACGGCCGACTGCTCGGGCCCGTCTTCCGGCGGAAGTTCTTCAGCAGGGAGATCGTGTTCGTCTGGGGCGGAAGCCTGGCGGCCGACCTCGCCGACGAGTCCAGGTTCGCCAAGCATGTCGGCCTCGGCGTCGCCAATCTGCGGCCCGTCGCCGGGGACGGGTTGTTCACCGCGTACAACCACGAGCCCAACTGGCAGCTGGCGCACGACGTCCTGGCTCCCGGATTCAGCCGTGAGGCCATGGCGGGCTACCACCCGATGATGCTGGACGTGGCCGAGCGTCTGACGGGCCGCTGGGACGCGGAGCGGTCCGCGGGCCGAGCCGTGGACGTGCCCGGCGACATGACCAAACTGACGCTGGAGACCATCGCGCGGACCGGCTTCGGTCACGACTTCGGCTCCTTCGAGCGCGCCAGGCCGCACCCGTTCGTGAACGCCATGGTCGGCACGCTCACGTTCGCCCAGCGGCGCAATGTCGTCCCCGGACCGCTGACCCCCCTGCTGCTGCGCGGCGCGGCCCGGCGCAACGAGGCGGACACGGCCTACCTCAACCACACGGTGGACGAGGTGGTGCGGACCAGGCGGACCACCCGCGGCGAGGGCGACCTGCTCGACCGGATGCTGGAGACCGCCCACCCGGTGACCGGGGAACGGCTCACCGCGGAGAACGTCCGGCGCCAGGTCATCACGTTCCTGGTCGCCGGCCACGAGACGACCTCGGGGGCGCTCTCCTTCGCCCTGCACTACCTCTCCCGGCACCCGGACGTCGCCGCACGGGCCCGCGAAGAGGTGGACCGGGTCTGGGGCGACGTGGACCGCCCCGGTTACGACCAGGTCGCCAGGCTGCGGTACGTCCGCCGGGTCCTCGACGAGTCGCTGCGGCTGTGGCCGACGGCTCCCGCCTTCGCACGCGAGGCACGTGAGGACACGGTCCTTTACGACACGCATCCGATGCGACGGGGCGCCTGGGCACTGGTCCTGACGACGATGCTGCACCGGGATCCGCAGGTGTGGGGTGCCGACGCGGAGCGGTTCGATCCCGACCGGTTCGACGCGAAGGCGGTACGGGCGCGGGCCGCGCACACCTTCAAGCCCTTCGGCACCGGGGCCCGGGCCTGCATCGGGCGGCAGTTCGCCCTGCACGAGGCGACTCTGGTGCTCGGCCTGCTGCTGCGCCGCTACGAACTGCGACCCGACCCCGGCTACCGGCTGCGCGTGGCCGAGCGGCTGACGCTCATGCCCGAGGGACTGCGGCTGCACCTCGACCGCAGGGCCCCCGTGGCGCGGACCCCGGCCGCCGTCGACGATCCGTCGTCACAGGCGCGCTGTCCAGTGACCGGGGCGCGAGACTGACGGCGGGAGCCTGGTGCCCACGCCGCCCCGGGCGGCGTTGACCTGAGGCTGCGTCAGGAAGAAGGCACCGGTCAGATCGGCGTCGGTGAGGTCCGCGTCGCGCAGGTCGGCTCCTATCAGATCCGCCCCGCGCAGGTCGGCACCCGTGAGGTCGGCCGCTATCAGACAGGCGCCCCGCAGATTCGCGCCCCTGAGGTCGGCGCCCTTCAGACGGGCACCGGCGAGATCGGCGCCCCGCCGATCCTTGACACGCCGCGCGCCCCCCGAACGGGCCAGCTCACTGACGTGCAGCAGCAGCACATTGACCTCCTGCCGATGCGCGCCCACGTCCAACTCCCCCAGTTCTTCGGGGGACAGCGCGGTGAGCCGTTCCGTCCTCTCCAGCATCCGGCGCAGGTCGCCGTGCACCGGGCGCACGGCGGGCATGCTCCGCGCCTCGGTCAAGTACCAGAGCATTTCGTGCAGTTGGCGCACCACGGCGAAGACGTCGTACATCCGCCGGGCGTGCTCCCGTCCTCCCGACCGCCAGTCCTGGCCGCGGAAAACGACCTGCGAGACCTTCTGTCCGGCGCCGAAGCAGTCGTAGACGGTACAGCCGGAGAAGCCGCGCGGCCGCAACTCGGAGTGGACACCGCAGCGGAAGTCGTCCTGGAGGTTCCGGCAGGGCGTGCCGGCGTCCTTGTCGACGGGGAAGTCGGCCGAGCGCGCGAAGGGCAGCGCCACACAGCACAGCGCGAAGCAGTTGCCGCAGTCGGCACGGAGTCCGGACGGGCCGACGGAGGTGACGTGCATGCCGTCCACCCTAACGACCCGGTCCATCGCCGCGGAAACCGTTTTCGGCGCCCCGGCGGAACGCTCACGAGGCCCGGGACCGCGCCCTCGACCATGGGCGCGTGTGACCCCGGAGTCGGCGTACACGCAGACCAAAGTCGTCCGCGGCCTCCTCGGATCCCCTTCGGGCACGCCCGGTACGTCGAGGGGCGAACGGCGCCGTCACCCGGGTACTGACCCGCCACCGTACTGCCGGGACGGGACGCCGCTCGCCCGGCGGGTGCGCCGTCGCCCTGCCCCCCGGCGGGCGACGGCGCGGGCCTGCCGCCGCACACATCACTGCGCGGCGGTGTCCGATCCGCCCGATCAGACAGCCGCGAAGTCCAGCCGCTCCAGCCGTTCCGGGTCCGCCAGGATGTAGATACCGGTGATCCTGCCGTCGACGACGGTGACGCCCATGACCGACATGGGCCGGCCCTCGAGCGCCATGACGAGCCCGATCGAACCGTTGACCAGCGCGAGCCGGGCGTGCTGAGCGTACTGGCGGAACATGAGCGCCCCCTTCGCCACGGTCGCCGCGCCGCGCGCCACCTTGGAAGCGGCCAGGCCGGTGACCAGCGGGCCGGAGTCGGCGCGCAGTACGACATCCGGGTCGAGCACGGCGACCAGGGCGTCGAAGTCACCGGCGCGCGAAGCCGCGAGGAACGCCTCGACCGCCTCGCGCTGGCGCCCGAGGTCCGGATCGGCTGCGGGCTCGGCGCTCTGGACCCGGTGGCGGGCACGGCTGGCCAGTTGCCGGGTCGCGGCGGACGTGCGCCCCGCGATCGGGGCGATGTCGTCGAACGGAACGGCGAACATGTCGTGCAGGACGAACGCCAGCCGCTCGGCGGGCTCGAGTGTCTCCAGTACGACGAGGAGGGCGAGTCCGACCGAGTCGGCGAGCAGCACCTCCTGTTCGGGGTCGACACGCTCCACAGGGGTGATCACGGGGTCCGGGACGAAGCTCTCCACCATGGGATCCTCACGCCGCGCGGTGCGGGAGCGCAGCATGTCGAGGCAGATCCGGCCGACGACGGTGGTGAGCCACCCTGCGAGGTTCTTCACCTCGCTCACGTCGGAACGGCTCAGCCGCAGCCAGGTCTCCTGGAGGGCGTCGTCGGCCTCGCTGAGTGATCCCAGCATCCGGTAGGCCACCGCCCTGAGATGCCCGCGGTGCGCCTGGAAGCGGTCCGCCAGCAGTTCTTCGTCGTCCATCGATCCCCGTTTCGAAAAGCCGTCCTCGTGGGCGCCGTCACGATCAGAACACGGCACCGGCACTCAGTCGAGGCCGCCTGCGGACGGCGGCCGAAAAGCCCGAGCCGCCGGGGCCGGTTCGCCCACAGCGCTCGCTCATGGTCTGCGTCCGGGAGGCCGTCATCGAATACGGGGACCGTGCCGCGCCGGAACGTCGCGGCGGCGACGGCCGCGCAGCCGTCCCGGAGGTCGTCGGGGTTCGGCGACGGCGGCGAGGGCCCGCCGCCGGTCGTCGGGCATGGACTCGAGCCGGGCGTTCTCGGGCTCGATCATGTCCACAGCCCGACGCCGCCTCGCCGAAGGCCGGTCGGGTGTGTGATGAACGGCCGCCGGAGAGCGGGGTGCGGCCGTTCACCGAGCGATGTGCCCCGGCCGCGTCAGACCTCGTCCCGGCTCAGTGCAACCAGCCGGTCCAGGACCCGGGGTCCGCCCGCACGGACGCCGTCGTGCTCGAACTCGTCGGTGATCCAGGTGCGCAGACCGCGGATCGAACGGGCCGTCCCAAGGGCGTGGGCGGTGTCGACGTACATGTCGTCGTGGTAGACCGCCGCGGCGACGGGCACCTCGTTGACGGCGAGGCGGGACGAGTCGTACAGCGGCGACCAATCGGTGCGCTCCGCGAGCAGGTCCGCGGTCTCGCGCAGCGGGCGCAGCGCCGGATCGTTGTCGAACGTCCACGGGTGCACGGACTCTCCGGTGAAGAGCACCGGTCCGTCGCCCGACAGGGCCTTCGCCGCGTCGAACTGCGGGAACTCCCCCCGCACCCGCTCCGCCGCCCAGGCGGTGGGCCGGTCGTCCTGGCCGTAGCTCGCCTCGTGGACCAGCGCGTAGAGGGGGTGGGCGGCATAGGAGAGCAGCCCGTGCACCTCCTCCTGGAAGGCGTCGGAGAGCGCAAAGCCCTGCGCGGTGCGGACAAAGGCGTCCTCCAGCAGGAAGTGGAGGCGGTGGCTGCCCTCGCTGCCGCCCAGGAGGATGCCGAGGGACTGGAAGGCCTCCGCGGTGAGGCGGTAGCCGCTGTTCAGGACGGGCTCGTGCTGGAGCAGGTACTCGACGATACGGCGAACCCGTTCGACGTCCTGCGGATAGCGGGCGTAGTGGGCGGCGACCTTGCGCTCGATGCGCGGGTACGCGGCACGGTAGACGTCGTCCGCGTGTGCGTCGAGTGAGGGCAGGCCGCCGGTGATCAGGGCGGCTCGCAGACCCTCGGGGGCCGCGGCGAGGTAGTTCACGGTGCAGAAGCCGCCGAAGCTCTGCCCGAGGACCGTCCACGGGGCACCGCCGGTGATCTGCGGGCGAATGGCCTCGCAGTCGCGGACGATGGAGTCCGCGCGGAAGTGCGTGAGGTAGTCGGCCTGCTCGCGGGGACCGCCGCGCAGCGGGAGCGTCTGCCGGTTGGCCGGCGTGGAGGCGCCGGTACCGCGCTGGTCGAGGAGGAGGACGCGGTACTCCTCGAGGGCCCGTCCGAGCCAGGCCTGCTGACCGATGAAACGATTCGCCCCGAAGCCGGGGCCGCCCTGGAGATAGAGCAGCCAGGGCAGGTCGGCATCCACCTTGGCACCGGCGACGACCTCCCGGGCGTAGAGCTCGATCGTCTCTCCGCCCGGGTTGTCGTGGTCGAGGGGCACGGTGAAGCGACGGTCGGTGAGGACGACGCCGGGCTGGCGATAGCTGAGGCTCAAGGGTGCTCCCGGGACGAACGATTTCAAGGCCGCGTCCCAGTTCAGCACATGGTCCTGTGGGGTCGGCGGCCGGGATCAAGAAAAATCACTACTGACCGGCCGCTCAGCCGGAATCGTGACACCCCACGGGGACCGGAACGCCCCGGGGGCAGCCGCAGGGGACGGGTCGGAACGGGGTTCAGCGCGCCCCGAGGCTGGAGCGGCGCACCACCAGCTCCGGCTGGAGCACGACCCGCCGGTGCTCGTGCGCCCGGACCCCGTCCTCCGCCTCGGTCTCCTCCAGCAGGAGTTCCGCGGCGAGCGCGCCCATGGTGACCGCGGGCTGCCGCACGGAGGTGAGCGGCACCGCCGCCGCGGCGGCGAACTCGATGTCGTCGTAGCCGACGATGGCCAGTTCCTCGGGCACGCTCACACCGGCGGCGTAGAGGGCCTGGAGGACACCGAGCGCGAGCAGGTCGTTGGCGCAGAACACGGCGGTCGGGCGGTCGGCGAGCCCGAGGAGGCGGGCACCCGCGTCCCGCCCTGCGGCGACGTCGAGCCGTTCGGTCGGCAGCTCCCGCAGTGCTTCGGGCCCGAGTCCCGCCTCCGCCAACGCGTTCAGGGCCCCCGTGCGACGGTCCCTGACCTGGTTGAGTCCGGGCGGACCGCTGACGTACGCGATGGAGCGGTGCCCCGCGTCGACGAGATGCCGGACGGCCAGCGCCCCGCCCGCCACGTCGTCGACCGAGACCGAGCACTCGGTGGCGCCCTCGGCCACCCGGTCGACCAGGACGAACGGGATACCGTGACGCCGGAACGTCTCGATGTTGCGCCCGGACGCGTCGGCGGGGGTGAGCAGCACTCCCCGCACCCGCTGCTCGGCGAAGAGCGACAGGTAGTCGGCCTCCTCCGCGGGACTCTGGGCGCTGTTGCAGACCATCACCCCGAGTCCCGCCTCGCGTGCTGCCCGTTCGGCGCCGCGTGCCACGTCCACGAAGAAGGGGTTGCCCATGTCGAGCACGAGCAGCCCCATGATGCGGCTGCGTCCCGCCCGCAGCTGCCGGGCCGACTCGCTGCGCACATAGCCGAGCCGGTCGATCGCGGACTGCACGCGGGCACGGGTCTCGGACGCGACCGTCTCGGGCCGGTTGATGACGTTCGAGACCGTACCCACCGAGACTCCGGCGGCGCGGGCGACGTCCTTGATACCCACCGACTGGGCCATCAGGCGGGGACCTCCATGAAGACGAGGGGCGGCAGGCAGGCCTTCACATTACCGTCACCGCCCCGTAGGAAAGAGCCGGTCACACGGGGCACGCGGCGGCCGTGACCGGGAGCGGGCCACCGGACCTCTCCCGGGCGTCCGCCTGCCGCCCCCCCTCGTCGGCCCCGTCGGGACCGAGGTCCGGCGTCCTCCCCGGCCTCGGGGAGGACACCGGACGGCAGGGGCGTCGTCTCGGCCCGGTGCTCCGCCGATCGATGCGTCAGGCGAGGTGGAACACCTCGCTGAGGGGTTTCATCGCCTCGTCGGGGCGGGCGCCGTCGAGCGACTCGAAGTACGGGGCCATGTCCGCCTGCCAGCGGGTGTTGACCTCGGTGGCCTCCATACCGGCGACGGCCGCCGAGAAGTCCTCCGTCTCGAGATACCCCACGAGCAGACCGTCGTCGCGCAGGAAGAGCGAGTAGTTGCGCCAGCCGGTGGCCGAGAGCGCTGCCAGCATCTCCGGCCACACGGCGGCGTGTCGTTCGCGGTACTCGGCGATCCGGTCCCCACGGACCTTGAGGAGGAAACAGACGCGCTGCATGAAGTACCGCTCCCGGATCAGAAGTTGAACTGGTCGATGTTCTTGGCGTCGAACACGGTCGGCTTGCCGAGGGTGATCACACCGTCCTTGCCGATGGTGTAGCTGCCCATCCCACCGGCGGTGAAGGTCTCGCCCTCCTTGCCCGTGATCTGTCCGGACGCCATCGCGACGGCGGTGCGGGCGGCCAGCTCGCCGAGCTTGGCCGGGTCCCACAGCTCGAAACCCTCCACCGTGCCGTTCTTGACGTACTGGCGCATGTCGTTCGGGGTGCCGAGACCGGTGAGCTTGACCTTGCCCTTGTACTTCGACCCGGACAGATACTGGGCCGCCGCCTTGATGCCGACGGTGGTCGGGGAGATGATCCCCTTGAGGTTCGGGTACTGCTGGAGCAGACCCTGGGTCTGCTGGAAGGACTGCTGGGCGTCGTCGTTGCCGTAGGCGATCTTGACGAGCTTGACGTCCTTGTACTTGGGGTCCTTGAGCTCGTCCTTCATGAAGTCGATCCAGGTGTTCTGGTTCGTCGCGGTCTGCGCGGCGGACAGGATCGCGATCTCGCCCTTGTAGCCGATCTGCTGGGCCAGCAGCTGCACCTCGGTGCGGCCGAGGTCCTCGGCTGCGGCCTGCGAGACAAAGGCGTTGCGGCACTCCGGCTTGGTGTCGGAGTCATAGGTGACGACCTTGATGCCGTTGCTCATGGCCTGCTTGAGCGCGGTGCAGAGCGCGCCCGGGTCCTGGGCGGAGACGGCCATCGCGTTCACCTGCTGCTGGGTGAGCGTGTTGACGTAGCTGACCTGGCCGCTGGTGTCGGTGGCGCTGCTCGGGCCCACCTCCTTGTACTTCTGGCCCAGTTCCTCCAGCGCCTTCTTGCCGCCGCTGTCGGCCGAGGTGAAGTAGGGGTTGTTGACCTGCTTGGGCAGGAAGGCGACGGTCAGCCCCTTCTTCAGGGCGGCGTTGGGGTCGGCCTTGCCGGCCGAGGCGGCGGAGCCGCCGCCCGAGTCCTTGACGTCGTTCTTGGTGGTGCCTCCGCAGGCCGTGGCGGCGAGCGCGAGGGAGGCGACGGCAGCGACGGTCACACAGGCACGACGGATCGATGTCTGGCGCATGAGGCGAGATCCTTTACGAGGGTGAGCGGAGTGACGAGGTCGGTGTCGAGGCGGCTTGGCGGCCCGCCCTCGCGACGGCTAGCCGGCGTGCGACCCGGGGGCCGAGCACGGAGACGACGAGCAGTACGCCGGTGACGACGATCTGCGACTGGGCGGAGACGTTCATGAGGCTCATCACGTTCTGCAGCGCGCCCAGCAGGAAGACCCCGGCGATCGCGCCGCCGAGCGTCCCCTTGCCGCCGTCGAAGTCGATGCCGCCGAGCAACACCGCCGCGACGACGGAGAGTTCGAGTCCCGTGGCGTTGTCGTAGCGGGCACTGGCGTAGTGCAGCGCCCAGAAGACACCGGTGAGCGAGGCCATGAACCCCGTGGCGGTGAACAGGATCAGCTTCGCCCGCCTGACCCGGATGCCCGCGAACCGGGCGGCCTCCTGACTGGCGCCGACCGCGAACAGGGACCGGCCGAACGGCGTGGCGTGCAGAACGACCACCGCGATGCCGAGCAGGACCAGGAAGGGCAGGAACGCCTGCGGGAGGAAGCTGTCCCCGATGCGCCCGGCAGCGAAGTCCAGGTACTGCGTGGGGAAGTCGGTCACGGCGTCGGAGCCGAGCACGATCTGCGCGATGCCCCGATAGGCGGCGAGGGTGCCGATGGTGACGGCGAGGGACGGCAGGCCGAGCCGGGTCACCAGCAGGCCGTTGACCAGTCCGCACACCACACCGAGCACCAGGCACAGCGGGATGATCGTCTCGATCGCCATGCCCTCGTTCCACAACTTGCCCATCACGGCGCCCGACAGGCCCGCTGTGGAGGCGACCGACAGATCGATCTCCCCCGCGACAACGAGGAGCGTCATCGGCAGCGCGATCAGCGCGATCGGCAGCGTGTTGCCGATCAGGAACGAGAGGTTGAGGGCGTTGCCGAAGCCGTCCACGAGGGAGAACGACAGCAGCAACAGGACCAGGAGAAGCGCGCCGACAACCGTGTCCCAGCGGACCGCGCGCGTCAAGGAGTCAGGCATGGCGGGCGTTCCTCTTCTTCAGGGCCAGGCCCACGCGCAGCGCGACGACACGGTCGACCGCGATGGCGAGCAGGAGCAGGATGCCGTTGATGGCGAGCACCCAGACGGAGCTGACGCCGAGGGCGGGCAGCACGCTGTTGACGGACGTCAGCAGCAGTGCGCCGAGCGCCGCGCCGTAGACGCTGCCGGAGCCGCCGGTGAAGACGACGCCGCCGACCACGACCGCGCTGACGACGGTGAGTTCGTAGCCGCTGCCGGTGCCGGAGTCGACGTTGCCGAACCGGGCCAGGTAGAGCGCGCCCGCGAGTCCCGCGAGGGCGCCGCAGAAGGTGTAGGCGGCCAGGATCCGCTTGCGTACGGGGATGCCGGCGAGCCGTGCGGCCTCGGGGTTGGAGCCGAGCGCGTACAGCTCGCGTCCGCTGCTGAAGTGCTTGAGGTAGTAGGCGGTGCCGACGAGGATCACCAGCGCGATGAGGGCGAGCCAGGGGATCGCCGCGATGCCTCCGGAGCCGAAGTCGACGAACCCGCCCGGGAGATCGGCCGCGGTGATCTGGCGCGCGCCGACCCAGATGGAGTCGATACCCCGGACGATGTAGAGCGTGCCGAGGGTGACGACGAGGGCCGGCACCTGGCCGAGGCTGACGAGCAGTCCGTTCAGCAGCCCGAAACCGATGCCGAGAAGTACGGCGAGGACCAGCCCGATCACCGGGTTTCCGCCGCCGTGCAACCAGGTGCCGGCCGCAAAGGCGCTGATACCGAGGGTCGAGCCGACGGACAGATCGACGTTCCGGGTGATCACGACCAGGGACTGGCCGGTGGCGACCAGCACGAGGATGGTCGCGTTCAGCAGCAGGTCCTTGATGCCCTGCTCGGAGAGGAACTCGCTGTTGCCCAGCTGGGTGACGACGATCATCACCAGGAAGACGACGAGGATGGCGAGTTCGCGCATCTTGAACACGCGGTCGACGAGCCGGGTGCCGCTCGACTTCGGCACGTCGGCGGTCGGGGCGGGGTTGGGTACGGTCACCGTCATGCGTCCGGCCTCCCGGTGAGCAGAGGGGCCCTCTTGTCGGCTGTCATGCGGCGGCCCTCCCGGTGGCTGCGGCCATCACCGTTTCCTCGGTGGCCTCGGAGCGCGGGATCTCGGCGGTGAGCCGTCCCTCGTGCATGACGAGCACGCGGTCGGCCATGCCGAGGATCTCGGGCAGGTCGGAGGAGATCATCAGGACGGCGACCCCGTCGGCGGCCAGTTCGCCGAGCAGCCGGTGCACCTCGGCCTTGGTACCGACGTCGATGCCGCGCGTCGGCTCGTCGACGATCAGCACCTTCGGGCCGGTGGCCAGCCACTTGGCCAGGACGACCTTCTGCTGGTTGCCGCCCGAGAGGGTGGAGACGGCGTCGGCGATCCGGGCGTACTTGACCCGCAGCTTGACGGCCCAGTCCAGGGACCGGCTGCGTTCGGCGCCGCGGTCCACGAGTCCGGCCCTGACCGTCGTACGCAGCCCGGTCAGGCCGATGTTCCGCTCGATGGACATGTCCATCACCAGGCCCTGGGCCCGCCGGTCCTCGGGGACGAGCGCGAGTCCTGCGGCCATGGCCGTGGAGGGCGCGCCGTTCGTCAGCGCCCGGCCGTCGACCTCGACCTCGCCCGCGTCCCACCGGTCGACGCCGAACACGGCCCGGGCCACCTCGGTGCGGCCGGCACCGACCAGTCCGGCTAGACCCACGATCTCCCCCTGCCGCACGTCGAAGGACACGTCGGTGAACACGCCTTCGCGGGTCAGCCGGCGGACGCTGAGGGCGATCCGCCCGGGCTCGACGTCCTGCTTGGGATACAACTCGTCCAGGTCCCGTCCCACCATCCGGCGGACCAGGTCGTCCTCGGTCATCCCGTCCAGTGGCTCGCTCGCGATCCAGGCGCCGTCGCGCAGGGTGGTGACGCGCCGGCAGATCTGGAAGATCTCCTCGAGCCGGTGGGAGATGAACAGCACCGCCGCGCCCTGCTCGCGCAGCGTGCGGACGACACCGAAGAGCCGGGCCACCTCGCTGCCGGTAAGGGCCGCGGTCGGCTCGTCCATGATCAGCACCCGGGCGTCGAAGGACAGCGCCTTGGCGATCTCGACGATCTGCTGGTCGGCTATGGACAGGCCGCGAGCCGGGCGCTCCGGGTCGAGTTCGACGCCGAGGCGCCGCATCAGGGCCGCGGTCGCCGCGTTCGTCGCCTTGTGGTCGATGCGGCCGAGCGCCCGCTTGGGCCGGCGGCCCATGAAGATGTTCTCGGCGATCGAGAGGTCGGGAAAGAGCGTCGGTTCCTGGTAGATCACGGCTATGCCGGCGTCGCGTGCGTCGCCCGGGCCGTGGAAGACGACCGGCTCGCCGTCCAGCAGCACCTGGCCGGCGTCCGGCCGATGCACTCCGGCGAGCGTCTTGATGAGGGTCGACTTGCCCGCGCCGTTCTCGCCGGCGAGGGCGTGCACCTCACCGGGGAACAGTTCGAGGGAGACGTCCCTGAGGGCGCGCACGGCGCCGAAGGATTTGGAGATGCCCTTGAGCGCCAGCACCGGGGACGGACCCGCGTCGGACGGGTGGGTCATGGAAGCTCCTCGACGACGTCGGCGGGGACATCCCTCACTGCGTCGTGAAAGGTTTCAACTCGGTTGCCGGGACGTTAGGCGCGCCGACCATGTCACGTCAATGGGGTCGCATCGAAAAACTTTCGATAGCCAGAGGTCGCCGCACGGTCTTCGTAGGCATCAGCTGCCGGAAGGCTTGACACCTCCGGGGAGGACTCATAGCTTCGCTCCCTGAATCGTTTCATGCAGCATGCTTTCAACTGACGCCTCAGGAGCCCCGAAGTGACCGAGCTCGCCGCGGTGAAGGCCGCTCTGAAGACACTGGCAGTCGAGACGCCGTCATGGGCGTATGCGAACTCGGGCACACGCTTCAAGGTCTTCGCGCAAGCGGGGGTGCCCCGCAATCCGCGCGAGAAGCTGGACGACGCCGCGAAGGTGCACGAGTTCACCGGTGCGGCGCCGACGGTGGCCCTGCACATCCCGTGGGACAAGGTCGACGACTACGCCGCTCTGGCGCAGTACGCGCGGGAGCGCGGTGTGACGCTGGGCGCCATCAACTCCAACACCTTCCAGGACGACGACTACCGGCTGGGCAGCATCTGCCACCCGGATCCGGGCGTGCGCCGCAAGGCCGTCGACCACCTGCTCGAGTGCGTCGACATCATGGACGCCACCGGCTCACGGGATCTCAAACTCTGGTTCGCCGACGGCACCAACTACCCCGGTCAGGACGACATCCGGGAGCGTCAGGACCGGCTGGCCGAAGGTCTCGCCGAGGTCTACGGACGACTCGGCGACGGACAGCGCATGCTGCTGGAGTACAAGCTCTTCGAGCCGGCCTTCTACTCGACCGACGTCCCGGACTGGGGCACCGCCTACGCCCACTGCCTCAGGCTCGGTGAGAAGGCCCAGGTCGTCGTGGACACCGGTCACCACGCTCCCGGCACCAACATCGAGTTCATCGTCGCCACGCTGCTGCGCGAGCGGAAGCTCGGCGGGTTCGACTTCAACTCCCGCTTCTACGCCGACGACGACCTCATGGTCGGTGCCGCCGATCCCTTCCAGCTGTTCCGCATCATGTACGAGGTCGTCCGCGGTGGCGGGCTCGGTCCGGGCGTCGCCTTCATGCTCGACCAGTGCCACAACATCGAGGCGAAGATCCCGGCCATCATCCGTTCGGTGATGAACGTGCAGGAGGCGACGGCCAAGGCGCTGCTCGTGGACCGGGACGCGCTGGTCGCGGCACAGCGCTCCGGTGACGTCCTCGAGGCGAACGCGGTGCTGATGGACGCGTACAACACCGACGTACGCCCTCTCCTCGCCGAGGTCCGCCAGGAGGTCGGCCTCGATCCCGACCCGATCGCCGCGTACCGGCGCTCAGGCTGGGCCGAGAAGATCGCGGTGGAGCGGGTGGGCGGGCAACAGGCCGGCTGGGGCGCCTGAGGCTCCCGGTCGCGACCCGACGCACCACACCGGGCGGGGCGCCGCGGCTCGTCGGGCCGACCCGACCCACCCCTACGGGAACGCCCGGGGCTCCTCGGGCCCACCCGGCACACCCGGCGCAGGACTCCCAGCACTCCCCCGGCCGACACCACCCGCCGGACGGAACGCCTCGCGCGGTCCCGTCCGTCTCCCGGACGACGTGGCATGCCGCGTGCGGAGTAATCGGCGCGGTGCTCCGTCCCGTCGTGTCAGGCTGTGGTGCTGTCGATCACGGTCGAGTCGGGAGGCCGCGGTGTACCGCTCGGGTGAGTGGCTGGGTGAGCGGATCCGCCGCGGTCGGTGGGCGGACAGGCACTTGTGATGGCCGGTGACAAGGAGGGGAAGGAGTCGAAGGAGCCCGGGCTTCCCGCCCTCCGCCTGCGTCTGCGCGAAGAGCTGGGCCGGATCGACGAGCAGTTGCGTGCCCTGCTCGCCGCGATGGACCGGCTGCAGGGCCTGCTGGACGCGGTGGTGGCCATCAGCCGCGAGGTGGAACTGCATGCGGTGCTGCACCGTATCGTGACCACCGCCATGGAACTGGTCGGTGCCCGGTACGGGGCGCTGGGTGTGCTCAACGAGTCCGGGGAGCACCTGGAGGAGTTCATCACCGAGGGTCTCACGGAGCAGGAACGTGCCGACCTGGCCGCCGTCGGCCTGCCGCTCGGTGAAGGTGTGCTCGGATATCTGATCCACCACCCCGAACCGCTGCGGATCGACGACGTCTCCGCGCACCCGGCCTCAGCCGGATTCCCCCCGGGCCATCCCCGCCTGCACACCCTGCTCGGGGTCGCGATCACCATTCGCGGCCGTATCTACGGTGATCTCTACCTCTCCGAGCGGCACGACGGACAGTCCTTCGACGTACACGACGAGAACATCGTGCTGGCCCTCGCCAGCGCGGCCGGTATCGCGATCGACAACGTCCGCCTGTTCGAACGGGTGCGCTCCGCGTCCGAGCAGTTCCAGCGGCTGCTCCTGCCGACCCTGCCCGATCTGCGGCCCTTCACCGCAGCTGCCATCTACCGGCCCGCCGCCGAACCCAGTCGTCTCGGTGGTGACTGGTACGACGCCATCCTGCTCCCGGACAACGTGGTGGCCGTCGTCATCGGCGACGTGGTCGGCCACGACATGCACGCCGCGGCCACCATGGCCTGCACCCGCAACATGTTGCGGGCCCTGCTCTTCGACCGCCGCAACCCGCCGGGGTCGGTCCTCGCCCACCTCGACCGCATCCTGCAGGCCGTCACCGACCCACCCGTCACGACGACGTGCCTGGCCCGCATCGAACCGGAAGGCGCGGCGTGGCGGCTGAACTGGAGCACCGCGGGCCACATCCCACCGCTGCTCCTCACCCCCGACCGGCGAACGGAGTATCTGTTCGCCGAGCCCGGGCTGCCCCTCGGGGTGGACACCGGCGAGCCCCGCCCCGAACACACCCATCCGCTGCCCCCGGACACCACCGTGGTGTTCTTCACCGACGGGCTCGTCGAGCATCCCGAACATCCCATCGACGAAAGTCTGAACGAGCTCGCCGCGCTCGCCGCCTCCCACGCCGATCTGCCCCTGGAGGACTTCGTCCAGGCCCTCGCCGACAGCCACCCCAGCGACGGGCACGACGACATGGCCATCCTGGCCATCAGGACGCCCAGGGGCTGAATCCCGCCGTGCGGTCCTGACCCCGCACACGGCCGCCCGCCGTCGACGTGGTGCATCCGGCGCCGGGGACGGACGATGGAGATCGGGGGTGAGCCGATGGGGAGACCTCCCGATGAGTGGCGTGCGGCGTGAAAGGCTCCGGCGCGGTGGCATCACCGCCCTGGAGATCTGCGCCGTGGCCGCGCTGTACTACGCCGTGGGCAGGCTGGGCCTCCTCCAGCAACTGGTGCGCGGACAGGTCACCCCGCTGTGGCCGTCGACCGGCATCGCGCTCGCCGGCCTGCTGCTCCTCGGCCGCAGGATCTGGCCCGGCATCGCGCTGGGCGCGCTCCTGATCAACCTGTGGCTCGGACCGTCGCTGCCCGCCGTGCTCGCGATCGTCGCCGGGAACACGCTCGCCCCTCTCTGCTCGTACGCGCTCCTGCGCCGTGCCGGTTTCCGCACGGAGATGGACCGGCTGCGGGACGCCCTCGCCCTGGTCTTCCTCGGTGCGCTCACCGGGATGCTCGTCAGTGCGACGGTGGGCAGCGTCACCCTGCTCCTCGCCGGTGTGCTGTCGGCCCAGGGGTTCTGGCCGACCTGGTCGGTCTGGTGGACCGGCGACGCCATGGGCGTCCTGCTGGTCGCCCCCGTGCTGCTCGTCCTCCGCTCGCTCCGCCGACCGCGGTCCGTTCCTGCGGCCCGTTGGCTGGAGGGGGCCCTGCTCGTGGCGGCGACCGTCTGCGTGGGCTTTCTCCAGACCAGCCCCGTTCCGCTCCTGTTCCTGGGCTTCCCGGTGCTGATCTGGGCGGCCTTCCGGTTCCAGCGGGCAGGGGCCGCACCCTGCGCACTGGCGCTGTCGACCTTCGCGATCGTCGCTGCCGCGGAGCGAACGGGCCCCTTCGCCGCGCACAACCTGCTCACGAACATGATCACGTTGCAGGCGTTCAACGGCTCCATCGCATTCACCGCGCTGCTCCTCGGGGCGGCGGTCGGCGAGCGCAATCAGACCCAACACGACATCCAGCAGGCCTGCAGCCAGCTTTCCGACATGGTCGACAGGATCGCGGCGGACGAGGGGCACCGAGGTCGTCCCGAGGGCGGGAGCAGCGAGGGCCGCGGCCCCTGACGGGTCCGGGGCGACGCGGCTCGAGTCCGGCGCTCACGGTACGCCCACCGTCGCGATCTGACGCCGCAGCCGTAGGCCTTCTCGTTCCTGTACATGAATCGTTTCATGCAGAGTGCCGAGCGATGTCCGTTATGTCACCGACGGGGGGCTTGCCGGCACCCCGCCCTCGAACAGACGGCGGCCGTCCGCCGACGACCGATGTCTTGACGTCGGACCCGGACGGCCATTACGTTCCTGAAACGATTCAAGCCGTCCCACCGGAGGACCGAGAAGCCATGGCACCTCACCCCGAAGCCGCCGCCCTCCTGGCCCGCTCCCATCGGCTCGGCGCCGATCCCCGCAACACCAACTACGCCGGTGGCAACGCCTCCGCGAAGGGCACCGACCGCGACCCCGTGACCGGTGGTGACGTCGAGCTGATGTGGGTCAAGGGGTCCGGTGGCGACCTCGGCACCCTCACCGAGGCGGGCCTGGCCGTATTGCGGCTCGACCGGCTGCGGGCGCTGACGGAGGTCTATCCGGGCGTCGAGCGCGAGGACGAGATGGTCGCCGCATTCGACTACTGTCTGCATGGAAAGGGCGGCGCGGCCCCCTCCATCGACACGGCCATGCACGGGATGGTCGACGCGGCCCATGTCGATCATCTGCACCCCGACTCCGGCATCGCGCTCGCCTGCGCCGCCGACGGGGAGAAGCTGACCGCCGAGTGCTTCGGCGACACGGTGGTGTGGGTGCCGTGGCGGCGCCCCGGCTTCCAACTCGGCCTGGACATCGCCGCGGTGAGGAAGGCCAATCCGCGGGCCGTCGGGTGTGTTCTCGGCGGGCACGGCATCACTGCCTGGGGGGACACCTCCGAGGAGTGCGAGCGCAACTCGCTGCACATCATCCGTACCGCCGAGGCCTTCCTCGCCGAACACGGAAGGCCCGAGCCGTTCGGACCGGTGATCGAGGGGTACGAGGCACTGCCGGAGGCGGAGCGGCGGGAGCGGGCGGCGGCCCTGGCCCCGCACATCCGTGCCGTCGCCTCCCAGGACCGGGCTCAGGTCGGCCACTTCACCGACGCGGACGCCGTCCTCGACTTCCTCGCCCGTTCCGGGCACCCGCGTCTGGCCGCGCTCGGCACCTCCTGCCCTGACCACTTCCTGCGGACCAAGGTCCGGCCGCTGGTCCTCGACCTGCCGCCGACAGCCCCGCTCGAGCAGGTGACGGCCCGGCTGAAGGAGCTGCACGCCGCCTACCGCGAGGAGTACGCGGCCTACTACGCGCGGCACGCCCTGCCGGACTCGCCCGCGATGCGCGGTGCCGACCCGGCGATCGTGCTCGTGCCGGGCGTCGGCATGTTCTCGTTCGGCAAGGACAGGCAGACCGCCCGGGTGGCGGGCGAGTTCTACGTCAACGCGATCAACGTGATGCGCGGCGCCGAGTCGGTGTCGACGTACGCGCCGATCGAGGAGTCGGAGAAGTTCCGCATCGAGTACTGGGCGCTCGAGGAGGCCAAGCTCCGGCGGATGCCGAAGCCCAGGCCGCTCGCCACCCGGGTGGCACTGGTGACGGGCGCGGGCAGCGGCATCGGGAAGGCGATCGCGCACCGCCTGGCCGCGGAGGGCGCGTGCGTGGTGGTCGCGGACATCGACGCCGACAGGGCCGCCGCCGTCGCCGAGGAACTCGGCGGCGCGGACAGGGCCGTCGCGGTCACCGTGGACGTCACATCCGAGGAGCAGATCGGCGAGGCGTTCAAGGCGGCGGTGCTGGCCTACGGCGGAGTCGACCTGGTGGTCAACAACGCCGGGATCTCCATCTCCAAACCGCTCCTGGAGACATCGGCGAAGGACTGGGACCTCCAGCACGACATCATGGCCCGGGGCTCCTTCCTCGTCTCGCGCGAGGCGGCCCGGGTGATGATCGCCCAGGAACTGGGCGGGGACATCGTCTACATCGCTTCCAAGAACGCCGTCTTCGCCGGCCCCAACAACATCGCCTACTCGGCGACCAAGGCCGACCAGGCACATCAGGTACGGCTGCTGGCAGCGGAGTTGGGCGAGCACGGCATCCGCGTCAACGGTGTCAACCCCGACGGTGTGGTGCGCGGCTCGGGCATCTTCGCGGGCGGCTGGGGCGCCCAACGGGCGGCCGTGTACGGGGTGGAGGAGGAGAAGCTCGGCGAGTTCTACGCCCAGCGCACCATCCTCAAGCGGGAGGTGCTGCCCGAGCACGTGGCGGCCGCGGTCTTCGCGCTGACCGGCGGGGACCTCACCCACACCACGGGACTGCACGTCCCGGTGGACGCCGGCGTGGCGGCCGCGTTCCTTCGATGAGTGCGGCCGTGAAGTCGTACGCCGCGGTCGACCTGGGCGCCTCCAACGGGCGTGTCATGGTCGGCCGCGTGGGCCCGGGCACCCTGGAACTCAGCGAGGCGCACCGGTTCCCGAACCGGCCCGTGCGGGTCCCCGAGGGGCTGCGCTGGGACATCCTCGCGCTGTACGCGGGTGTTCTCGACGGGTTGCGCTCGGCAGGCCGGGTCGACTCGGTCGGCATCGACAGCTGGGCGGTCGACTACGGCCTCCTGGACGCCGACGGCGCCCTGCTCGGCAATCCGGTCCACTACCGCGACACCCGCACCGAAGGGGCCGCGGAGAAGGTGTGGGCGACGGTCCCGCCCGGGGAGCTGTACGCCGCGACGGGGTTGCAGTACGCGCCGTTCAACACGCTCTACCAGCTGACGGCGGCGCGTGACACGCAGCAACTGGACCGGGCGAGGAGGCTGTTGCTCATCCCCGACCTGCTGATCCACTGGCTCACCGGCGAGCAGGGCACCGAGCTGACCAACGCGTCCACCACTCAGCTCATCGATCCCCGGACCCGGGACTGGTCCTACGACGTGGCGAGCCGTCTCGGCATCGATCTGAGCCTGTTCGCCCCGTTGCGGCGGCCCGGCGATCCGGCAGGTGTGCTGCGTCCCGAGGTATTGGAGGAGACCGGTCTGGCCGGCCCCGTTCCGGTGACGACGGTCGGGTCCCACGACACGGCGTCCGCGGTGGCCGCCGTACCGGCCGCCGGTGAGCGGTTCGCCTACATCTGCACCGGCACCTGGTCCCTGGCCGGACTCGAGCTCGCGGCTCCGGTGCTGACCGAGGCGGGCCGCGCCGCCAACTTCACCAATGAGCTGGGGCTGGACGGCACCGTCCGCTATCTGCGCAACATCATGGGACTGTGGCTGCTCCAGGAGTGTCTGCGGGAGTGGGGCGAGCCGGACCTGCCCGCGCTGCTGTCCGCTGCCGCAGGCGAGCCCGCCCTGCGGTCCGTCGTGGACGCGGGGAACGCGGCGTTCCTCGCCCCCGGGCGGATGGCGGCACGTGTCGCCGAGGCGTGCCGCGCCTCCGGTCAGCCGGTGCCGAACTCTCCGGCCGAGATCACCCGCTGCATCCTCGACTCCCTCGCACTCGCCCACCACCGGGCCGTCGCCGATGCCCAGCGGCTCGCCGACCATCCGGTCGACGTCGTGCACATCGTCGGAGGGGGAGCCCGCAACGCCCTGTTGTGCCAGCTGACCGCCGACGCGTGCGGGCTGCCGGTGGTGGCCGGCCCGACGGAGGCCGCGGCTCTCGGCAATGTGCTGGTCCAGGCACGGACCCACGGACTCGTCGGCGACCGTGCCGGGATGCGCCGACTGCTTGCCCGCACGCAGCGGTTGACGCGGTACGAGCCACAGGGCGACACGGGTCCCTGGCGTGATGCGCAGGCCCGGATCGCCACGCCGTGAACCGGGGTCTCGCCCAGACCACGCATGCCGATTACGCTGCACTCATCCGATGATCGACCACAAGGAGCCGCGATGCGTGTCGCCCTGTTCCTGACCTGCGTCAACGACACGCTCTATCCGAACACCGGGCGCGCCGTGGTGAAACTCCTGTCCAGGCTGGGCGTTGAGGTCGACTTCCCGATGGCGCAGACCTGCTGCGGGCAGGCGCACTACAACACGGGGTATCGCCATGAAGCGGAGCCGCTCGCGCTGAAGTTCTCCGATGTCTTCCGGGAGTACGACGCCATCGTGACACCCTCGGGGTCGTGCGGGGCGATGGTGCGGGAGCTGTACCCGCGGATGGGTGAGCGAGCGCGTGCGGAGGGGCGCGGAGAAGCCGTCGCGACCGCTCTGGCACCCGTGGTCCCGAAGACCTACGAGCTCACGGAGTTCCTCGTGGACGTGGTGGGCGTGACGGACGTGGGCGCCTACTACCCCCGCCGGGTCACCTACCACCCGACCTGTCACGGCCTGCGGAGCCTGGGCCTCGGCGACCGTCCCGAACGGCTGCTGCGGGCCGTCGAGGGACTGGAACTGGTCGAGCTGCCGGGCGCCGAGGAGTGCTGCGGTTTCGGTGGCACCTTCGCCCTGAAGAACTCCGATGTCTCGGCGGCCATGGGCGTCGACAAGGTGCGCAACGCCGAGTCCACGGGCGCCGAGACGCTGTGCGCGGCCGACAACTCCTGCCTGATGCACATCGGCGGGACGATGGCCCGGCTGCATGTCGGGATGCGCCCTGTGCACATCGCGGAGATCCTGGCGAGCACGAAGGGGGACCCGCTGGTATGAGGACCGTCGTCCGGGTGAAGGGGCTCATCGCATGAGCGGGACATTCGTCGGGATGCCGTCGTTCCCCGAGGCCGCGCACGCGGCGGTCGGCAACAAGACCCTGCGCGGGAATCTGCGGCACGCCACTCACACCATCCGGGCCAAGCGCGCCAAGGCGGTCGCGGAGCTGTCCGACTGGGCACAGCTGCGGGAGGCGGGCCGGCAGATCAAGGACCACACACTGCGTCATCTGGACCGCTATCTGATGCAGTTGGAGGAGGCGGTCACCGCCGCGGGCGGCACCGTCCACTGGGCGGCCGACGCGGACGAGGCCAACAGGATCGTCACCGGACTGGTCAAGGCGACCGGCGAGTCCGAGGTCGTCAAGGTCAAGTCCATGGCCACGCAGGAGATCGGCCTCAACGAAGCGCTGGAGGCGGAGGGCATCCGGGCGTACGAGACCGATCTCGCCGAGCTCATCGTGCAGTTGGGCAAGGACCGCCCCTCCCACATCCTGGTCCCCGCGATCCACCGCAACCGCGGCGAGATCCGCGACATCTTCCGCTCCGAGATGGGCGAATGGGGGCGCCCGGCCCCCGACGGGCTGACCGACACACCCGCCGAACTGGCCGAGGCGGCCCGGCTGCACCTTCGTGAGAAGTTCCTGCGCGCCAAGGTGGGCATCTCCGGTGCCAACTTCATGGTCGCCGAGACCGGCACGCTCGTGGTGGTCGAGTCGGAGGGCAACGGTCGGATGTGCCTCACCCTGCCAGAGACGCTGATCTCCGTCGTGGGCATCGAGAAGATCGTGCCGACCTGGCGGGACCTCGAGGTGTTCCTGCAGACACTCCCCCGCTCCTCGACCGCGGAGCGGATGAACCCGTACACCAGCATGTGGACGGGTACCACGGACGCCGAGACGGCCGACGGCCCCCGGGCCTTCCATCTCGTCCTGCTGGACAACGGCCGCACCGACACGCTGTCCGACCAGGTCGGACGCCAGGCGCTTCGCTGCATCCGCTGCTCGGCGTGTCTCAATGTCTGCCCGGTCTACGAGCGGGCGGGCGGCCATGCCTACGGGTCGGTCTACCCCGGCCCCATCGGCGCCATCCTCAGCCCGCAGCTGCGAGGGACCGAGAGCGAGATCGACGCCTCGCTGCCGTACGCGTCCTCGCTGTGCGGGGCCTGCTACGAGGTGTGCCCGGTCGCCATCGACATCCCGGAGGTGCTGGTGCATCTCCGGGAGCGGGTCGTGGAGGGCGGGACCGTGACACGGGCGGGCAACAAGGTCGTGCTGAAGCCGGCGAAGGGCCATGCCGCCGAGCGGGCGGCGATGCGGGCCGCACGCTGGGCCTTCGGCCACCCGGGCGCGCTGCGCTCGGGCCAGCGTCTCGCGTCGCGCTCGCGCCGCTTCCTGCCGCGGACCCTTCCGGGGCCCGGCAGGGCCTGGAGCGCGAGCCGGGAGCTGCCCGCGGTGCCGGCCGAACCGTTCCGCGACTGGTGGCAGCGTACGCACGGAGGGCAGGAGGCAAGGTGAGCAGCAGGGATCTCGTCCTGGGCCGGGTACGGCGCGCGCTGGCGGACACGGGCAGGGACGACACGCCGTACGAGCAGGCGATGTCCCGTGCCTATCTGCGGCGGCACGGCGACCGCACCGTCGAGGAGACCGTGGACCTCCTCGCGGAGAACCTGGCGGACTATCGCGCGATCGTGCACCGCAGCGACACGGAGCACCTCCCGGCGCTCCTCGCCCGGCTGCTTACCGCCCGGGGCGCACACCGGGTCGCCGTGCCGCAGGGGCTGCCGCCCGGCTGGCTCTCGGGCGTGGAGCAGGTCCCCGACCGCGCCGAGAGCACCCCGTACGAGCTGGACGGTGTCGACAGCGTGGTCACCGGTTGTGCGGTCGCCATCGCCGAGACCGGCACCATCGTGCTGGACGGCTCGCCGGACCAGGGCCGGCGCCGCATCACGCTCGTCCCCGACCACCACATCTGCGTCGTGCGCGTGCCCGGGCAGGTCGTGTCGTCCGTGCCCGAGGCGCTGGAGCGTCTCGACCCGGCGCGCCCGCTCACCTGGATCTCCGGGCCGTCCGCCACGAGCGACATCGAGCTGGACCGGGTCGAGGGGGTGCACGGTCCGCGCACCCTGGAGGTGGTGCTGGTGAGCGAGGAGTGACCGGCGCCGTTAGCGTGAGGGAATGATCCGGTTCGAGGAGGTCACCAAGCGGTATCCGGACGGCACCACGGCCGTGCGGGACCTGTCCTTCGCGGTCGCCGAGGGCGAGCTGGTCACCCTCGTCGGACCGTCCGGTTGTGGCAAGACGACAACGATGATGATGGTCAACAGGCTGATCGAGCCGACCTCGGGGCGGATCTTCGTGGACGGTGAGGACGTCGCGGCCGTCGACCCGGTGCGTCTGCGGCGGCGGATCGGCTATGTGATCCAGCAGGGGGGCCTCTTTCCGCACCGCACGGTTCTCGACAACACGGCGACCGTGCCCTCGCTGATCGGCTGGAAGAGGGCCAGGGCCCGGGCGCGGGCCGCCGAGCTGCTCGATCTGGTCGGTCTGGATCCGTCGACGTACGGGCCGCGCTATCCCGACCAGTTGTCGGGCGGCCAGCGGCAGCGCGTCGGCGTGGCGAGGGCGCTGGCCGCGGACCCGCCGGTGCTGCTGATGGACGAGCCGTTCGGGGCGGTGGACCCGGTGGTGCGGGAGCAGTTGCAGGACGAGTTCCTGCGGATGCAGGCGGCCGTCCGCAAGACGGTGCTGCTGGTCACGCACGACATCGAGGAGGCGGTCCGGCTCGGCGACCGGATCGCGGTGTACGGGCAGGGGAGCATCGAGCAGTTCGACACGCCGGGGGCGGTACTGGGCGCGCCCGCCACGTCGTACGTCGCCGACTTCGTGGGCGCGGACCGCAGTCTGAAGCGGCTTTCCGTGACCCGGATCGAACCGAGCGACCTGGCACAGCCACCGGTCGCACGCCTCGACGAACCCGCCGCACGGGCCGCGGACCGCCTGCGCGCGGAGGGCTCCCGCTGGGCCGTGGTGCTCGACGCCGTGGGCGATCTGCACGGGTGGGCCGGGGCCGGCGAACTCGGTACGGGCGGCCTGGTCCGCGACCACGCCCGCCGGATGAACGCCTGGGTCCCGGTCGGCGCCTCGCTCAAGCAGGCCTTCGGGGAGATGCTGCAGCACGACGCCGGGTGGGTGGCGGTGCTGGACGGGGCGCGCTTCCTCGGTGTGCTGACCCCGGCCAAACTCCATGAGGCGCTGCGCCGCTCGGTGGACGCGGATGCACGGGGCGTCCCGCGGGGGGAGGTTCGGTTCGAGTCGGTGGCGGACGCATAAAGGGCTCATGGAGGTGCGCCGTGTCATCGAGGGTGCGCGGCTGAACGGCGTCGGACCTCAGGGCGGCGAGCGAACCGTGAGGAGCGTCCTCGGTCCGGAGACGACAAAGGGCAAGGGGATCACTGCCCCTTACCCTTCTCAACGTATAGCGCACGGGGGGCCTTGCCGCAAGGCCCTGGTCGTACTGCAGAATCTCCAGCCGCGCACGGCTGCGGCTGTGCGCACCGCAGGGCTCCGCACAGCGGCCCGGCGGGAATGCACCGGATCGAATGGGGGATTTCTGTGATCGACGTGATCATCGCCGGCGGCGGACCGACGGGCCTGATGCTGGCCGGCGAGTTGCGGTTGCACGGCGTGCACGCGGTCGTTCTGGAGAAGGATGCCGAGCCGACGAGGGTCGTCCGCTCGCTCGGACTGCATGCGCGCAGTATCGAGGTGATGGACCAGCGCGGTCTCCTGGACCGGTTCCTCGCGCTCGGCAAGCAGCATCCGGTCGGCGGCTTCTTCGCCGGTATCAGCAAGCCCTCACCGGAGCGGCTGGACACCGCGCACGGTTACGTCCTCGGCATCCCGCAGACCGTCACCGACCGCCTGCTGGCCGAACACGCCGTGGAGGTCGGCGCCGAGATCCGCCGTGGCTGCACTTTGGTGGGGCTGAGCCAGGACGAGGACGGGGTGACCGTCGAACTGGCCGACGGCACACGGCTGCGCTCGCGCTACCTCGTCGGCTGCGACGGCGGCCGCAGCACGGTACGCAGACTGCTCGGCGTCGGCTTCCCCGGCGAACCCAGCCGGGTCGAGACGCTGCTGGGCGAGGTCGAGCTGACCGCCCCGCCCGAGGAACTGGCCGCCGTGATGGCCGAAGTCCGCAAGACCCAGTTCCGGTTCGGGTTCATGCCCCTCGGGGACGGGGTGTTCCGGTTCGTCGTGCCCGCCGAGGGCGTGGCCGAGGACCGCTCGGTGCCCCCCACCCTCGAGGAGGTCAGAGAGCAGCTCCGGGTGGTCGCCGGCACCGACTTCGGTGTGCACTCGCCGCGCTGGCTGTCGCGCTTCGGCGACGGCACCCGGCTGGCCGAACGCTACCGGGTGGGCCGGGTGCTGCTGGCCGGCGATGCCGCGCACGTCCACCCGCCGACGGGCGGGCAAGGACTCAACCTCGGTATCCAGGACGCGTTCAACCTCGGCTGGAAGCTGGCCGCCGAGGTCGACGGCTGGGCGCCGCGGGAACTGTTGGACAGCTACGAGACCGAACGGCGCCCCGTGGCCGCCGACGTACTGGACAACACCCGCGCGCAGATGGAGCTGATGTCCCTCGAGCCGGGAGCCCGCGCGGTGCGCAAACTGGTGACCGAGCTGATGGCCTTCGAGGAGGTGAACCGGTATCTGACCGAGAAGATCATCGCGATCGGGATCCGCTACGACTTCGGCGCGGGCCATGAACTGCTCGGCCGGCGACTGCGGGACATGGGACTGAAGCAGGGGCGCCTCTACGAGCGGATGCGCGCCGGCCGCGGGCTGCTGCTCGACCGGACCGGCCGGCTCTCGGTGGCGGGCTGGGAGGACCGGGTCGACCATGTCGTCGACGCCGCCGAGGAACTGGACGCACCCGCCGTGCTCCTGCGTCCGGACGGTCATGTGGTCTGGGCAGGCGACGACCCCGAGGAGCTGCTCGGCCGACTGCCGAAGTGGTTCGGTGCACCCACCGCCGTGTGAGCCGATCGGAACGACCGTGGACGCGGGCTTTCGCCGTACTGTCGGGAGGAGTTCGCGTCCACGACGCGCTCGACCGCCCCGGGAGGTCCCGGGCCCGGCGCCGTGGTCCGGTCGACCCTCGGAGGCCGCCGGACGCCGGAACGAGGCGCCGCGGCACGCCATGTGACGCATGACACATGACAGCGTGCAATTTTTACCCTGGGCAATGATGGATCGGAGCGACCGCTACGTACTCACTGGCATTACAGCCGCTCGCTCCTGGAGACAGCATGCCCATATCCCGCAACATGGCCGGAACCGTCTTCGTGGCCGGTGCGCTGGGCCTGACCCTCACTGCCCTCGCCTACCCCGCCATGCTCGGTGTCCAGACGACGTCCAGCTCCCCGGACCGCGTCATCGCCAACACCCGTTACGGCCCGCTCACCGAGGCGGACCGCGACTTCGTGGTCAAGGTGCGTGCCGCGGGACTGTGGGAGTACCCCCTGGGCGAGATCGCGCTGAAGAAGGGGGCGTCTCCGGAGATGAAGGAGGCAGGCAAGCATCTGATCGTCGGGCACGCCGGACTCGACGCTATGTGCCGCAAGATCGCCCCCGAGTTGGGCATCACCCTCCCGAACCAGGCGAGCCCGCAACAGCAGCAGTTCGTGGCGACCTCGGCGGCGGAGAACGGGAAGCAGTTCGACATCACGGCCGCCAACATCATGCGGGTGACCCACGGTCAGATCTTCCCGGTCATCGCCAAGATCCGCGGGACCACGAAGAACACCCTGGTGCGTCAGCTCGCCGACCTGGCCAACGACACCGTGCTCGACCACATCACCATGATGGAGAAGACCGGTGTGATCAACTTCGATCAGGTCCTCTTCCAGGAGACCACCCCGCCCAAGCTCCCCAAGGACCAGATGACGCCGCCCCCGCCCCAGGCGGGCGAACCGATGGTCGTCCTCACGCCGCGCCCCGACCTGAACGTGAACACCGCCGCCCCCAGTCCGGCTCCCAGCCCGACGGTCGGCTGAACCAGGAGCCCTGCGCCGGACGCCCGAGCGGGGTCAGGCGTCGTGCGCGGGCGACGGGTCCGCCCAGCCGAGCGGATGCGGCTCCGCGTCGGCCGCGCCGGGAACGGGCGGCTCTCCCCCGGCCTCGTTGAAGACGGTCAAGGCCTCGATGAGCGCCGCCCGTTGCCCTGGCGCGAGCTGTGCGACGATCGCGGCGATCTCGGCACGTCGCCTGGCGGTGACGTCGTCGACGGCCTTCCGCCCCTCGTCGGTGAGCCGCAGCAGCGTCTCGCGGCGGTTGTCGGGGTTGGTCTGCCGGTCGGCCAGACCGGCGGCGATGAGGCGGTCGACCATACGCATCGCCGTCGAGGGTGCCACCTGGAGCAGGTCGGCGAGCGCGACCAGCTTGGTGGCACCCTGCAGGGCCAGCACGACCAGCATGCGGAACTGCGGGAGTGTGACCCGCTCCTCGACCTCGGCCAGGGAGCGGGCCGAGACCGAGACCAGGAGGCGGGACGCGGTCAGGACCGCACGGGTGACCGCGTCGACATCGTCCATGGCCCCCGCTCGGGTCTCGCTCTGCGGCATGGCTCCTTTCTACCGCGCCGCACGCACCGCCCCCTCGCCCGATGGGAACAGATTTTCCTTCCGCATGACCTGCTCACGACCGGCCGGGCGGCATCGGCGCGTCACTTCAGCAGGCCCTTTTCCTGCAGATAGTTGCGCGCCACGTCCTCGGGCAGCCGCCGCCAGCTGTCCACCTGCCGGTTCATCGACGCCAGGTCCTGCGTGGTGAGTACGGGGGCCAGGGCGCCGAGCGCCTTGGCGACACGTGCGGTGCCCGCGCGGGCGCGGTTGACGACCGGGACGACGTAGTCCGCGTTCTGCAGATGTCTGTCGTCGGCGAGCAGCACGAGTCCGAACTCGTCGAGGGTCGCGTCCGTCGTGGTGGTCAGCACCATCTGGTCCCGCCCGCTCTGCACGGCCCGCTTCGCCTGGACCGTCCCCACGCCCTTGGGGTCCACGGCCGTGATGTCGATGCCGTACGTCTTCTTCAGGCCCGGTGCGCAGTACGGTCTGCGGACGCACTCGTCGCCCGCCGCGAGCCGCACCTTCAGTCCGGATCGGCCGAGGTCGCCGAGCGTTCTCAGCTGGTGCCGGCGCGCGAACGCGCGTGTCACCGCGAAGGCGTTCTGGGCGACCGCGCGGCCGGGGTCGAGCACGGAGAGTCCGCGCGGAGCGGCCAGTTCCCGCAGGGACCGCATGGTGGCGGCGAGGTCCGGCGAACCGACGGGCGGGGCGTCCGACCCATGGGTCCTGGTGTTGAGCCAGTCCGCGAAAGTGGCCGCGTACTCCGGTACGACGTCGATCTGCCCCGACTCCAGCGCGGGCTCGTACAGTTCGCGGTTGGCGACGGTGAGGACGGATGTGCGGTAACCGGCGTGGTTCAGCAGAGTTGCGTACATGTGGGCAAGCAGGTCGCTCTCGGTGAATCCCGCCGAGCCGACGGTCAGATGCCGGCTGTCCCCGGGCGGCGCGGTGACCCGGCCCCGTGTCTCCAGTGAGGGTCCCGTCGTGCAACCCGCGATCAGCAGCATTCCCACCGCCGCGGCCCACCACCTCACGGCGCGCCCCTGGTCCGGCGCAGTGCCAGCCGCTCGACGGTCTCGAAGATCCCTTCGACGATCAGCGCGAAGCCGGCCACGAGCAGGGCCCCGGCGACCACCTGCGGCGTACTGGCCAGATTGAATCCCGCGGTGATGATGCGTCCGAGCCCGCCGCCGCCCGCCAGGGCGGCGATCGTGGCGGTCGCGACGAGCTGCACGGCGGCGATCCGCACCCCGTTGAGGACCAGCGGCAGCGACAGGGGCAGTTCGACGCGGAACAGCGTCTGGCGGCCCGTCATCCCCATCCCCCGTGCGGCCCGCACCACATCCCGGTCGACCTCGCGCATGCCCACGTACGCGTTGGTGAGCAGCGGCGGCACGGCGAACAGGACGAGGGCGACGACGGTCGGTCCCTCGCCCCAGGCGCCGACCGGGGTGAGCAGCAGGAGCACCAGCACGGCGAACGTGGGGACCGCGCGGCCGACGTTGGAGATGTTGACCGCGAGCACGCCGCCCTTGCCGATATGCCCGAGGACGAACGCGACCGGAAGCGCGATCAGGCAGCTGACGACCAGGCACGTGACGGTCAGGACGAGGTGCTGCGCCAACCGGTGCCAGATGCCGTCGTCGCCCGCCCAGTGCGCGGAGTCGGCGAGCCAGTTCCAGGTGTCGTCGAGGGTCTTCATCCCCGTCTCGTCCTGGTCCAGGGGGTGATCAGGCGCTGCACCGCGAGCAGCAGCAGATCGGCAGCCACCGCGATCACCACGCACAGCACGGACGCGGTCAGCACCTGCGCCTTGAAATACGTGTTCATGCCCGCGTAGATCAGGTTCCCGAGCCCGCCGAATCCGACGATCGCCCCGACCGTGACCAACGAGACGGCCGAGACGGTGGCAATGCGCAACCCGGCCATGGCAGCGGGCAGAGCGAGCGGCAGTTCGACGGTGAGCAGCAGCCGCAGCGGACCGTATCCCATGCCGCGGGCGGCCTGCCGGGTCTCCTCGGGCACGGCACGCAGCCCCGCGAGGATGTTCCGCACCAGCAGGGTGAGCGAGTACAGGACGAGACCGGCCACCACCAGCGCCGCCGAGAGCCCGTAGAACGGAAGGAGCAGCGAGAACATCGCCAGCGACGGGATCGTGTAGAGGACCGTGGTGACGGCGAGGACGGGGGTGGCTGCCCACCCCCAGCGGCGCGCCAGCACGGCCAGGGGCACAGCGACGACCAGGGCGATGAGCACGGACACGCCGGTCAGCTCCACATGCTGCAGCACCGCGTCGAACAGGATGTGCCGGCGACTGCGCACATACTCGCCGCAGATCCACTCGTTGCGCGCGAGGCAGTCGTCCGGAGGCGCGGTCACCCGTCCATTGCACCGGCGGAGCGAGCGGTCACGCTCGTTGTGCTGAGCCGTCCGGGGCCCCTCCCACAGCCACCGGCCGTACGGGTGCCGCCCGCCGGGACGGGCGGGCGTCGACCGGTCCGCACGGGTCTAGGCACGCCCGTCGAGCACCCTCGCCACCACCTTCAGGTCGGAGACCAGCCCGGCGTACGCGGATTCCCGGTCGTCGGCCCGCAGGATCGCCGAGGGGTGCACGGTCGCGACGACGCACCGCTGATCGTCGGAGCCGGGCATCGGCATCACGCTCCCCCGGTCCCTGGTCACCCGGAAGGAGCTGCCCAGCAGCGCCTTGCCCGCGGTCGCGCCCAGCGCCACCACGACCTCGGGTCGCACGAGGTCCAGCTCGGCGCGCATCCACGGCCGGCAGGCGGACACCTCCCGCAGGCTGGGCGCCTTGTGGATACGCCGCTTGCCGCGTTCGGCGACGGTGAACTTGAAGTGCTTGACCGCGTTGGTGACATAGGCGGCGCCCCGGTCGATGCCTGCCTCCTCCAGCGCCCGGTCCAGCAGACGCCCGGCCGGGCCGACGAAGGGTTCACCCGTCCGGTCCTCCTGATCGCCCGGCTGCTCTCCCACCAGCACGATCCGCGCCGAGGCGTCACCCTTGCCGAACACCGTCCTCGTGGCGTTCTCGTACAGGGGGCATCCCCGACAGCCTTCGGCGGCGCGCCGGTACGCCTCGAGCCCGCCGCCATGCGGCAGGAAGGGGGTGGCGTCGTAGGCGCCGGCCCCGTAGTCGTCGGGACGGCTCACGACAGCATCACCTCCGTGGCCCGCTGTGCCGCCCCAGTACCCTCCCCCGGCTCGCACACACCTGGTCGAGTGGCGACGATGGGGGGTAAGCCAGACAGTGCCGAAGCCTCGCCACCCGGAGGGGACGATGACCACGAGACCCCGTCCGGGGAACGAGGAGCCGGACACCACCGCTTCCGAGTCGGAGCGGATCTTTCAGCTGGAGGAGGAGGTCGACCAGCTCAAGGAGGCCGTGGCCTCCCACGCGGTCGTGGACCAGGCGATCGGCATGCTCGTCGCCCTGGGGCATGTCAGCCCCGACCAGGGGTGGGAGGTACTCAGGGAGGTCTCCCAGCATGCAAACATCAAGCTGCGCAACGTCGCGGAGCTGATACTCGTCTGGGGCCGCGACGGAGAGCTGCCGGAACATCTGCGCGTTCTCCTCGAGGAGACACTCGACCGGTACGGCCCGACGCAGCTTCCGGAGGACCCGCCGACCCACTGAGACCGACCGCCCCGGTGGGGTCCCCGACGGCGGCAGCTCAGGGATTTCGCCTCTCCGTCCGGCGCAGGAGTGTTTCGAATACCTCCTCGCGGATAGTCCGGAAAGGGTCGGCGCACTGGCCAACCGTTCCCGGGAGGGTTCGGCAGTGAGCCCACCGCAAACGGCCGTCCGGTCGATGAGCGGCCGGGCGGCCGGATGCAGGCCGGACCCGGTGAGGTGGCGGAGCGGGTGGGTTTCGGCATCAGGATCTGTCGGCAAGCGCTTCTTCACGCACTCGCGCGCAGCACCCGCTGAGCAGACGCGAGACATGCATCTGGGAAATGCCGAGCTGACTCGCTATCCGGCTCTGGGTCATGCCACGGAAGTAGCGGAGATAGAGGATCGTGCGCTCGCGTTCCGGCAGGGACTGCAGGCACGGCTTCACGGCCTCGCGGTCCACGATGAGGTCGTATCCGGAATCGGACTCACCCAGGGCGTCGCCCAGCGCGTAGCCGTCGTCACTCCCCGCCACCTCCGCGTCCAGGGACAGGGCGGTGAAGCTGTCCATCGCCTCCAGGCCCACCCGGACGTCCTCCTCACTGAGGTGGGCGTGCTCGGCGATCTCGTCGACGGTCGGGCCGTGACCGGGTGTCTCCTGCGAGATCTCCTTGACCGCGACACGTACCCGATTGCGCAGGTCCTGGACGCGCCGAGGCACGTGCAGCACCCACATGTGATCGCGGAAGTGCCGCTTGATCTCCCCGGTGATCGTGGGTATGGCATAGCTCTCGAATGCGTACCCGCGACCGGGGTCGTAACGGTCGACCGCCTTGACCAGGCCCAGCGCGGCGACCTGGCACAGGTCCTCGATGGACTCGCCCCGGCCTCGGTAGCGGCGTGCGATGCGCTCGGCCATGGGGAGCCACGACTGGACGATCCCGTCACGCAGGGTGTGCCGTTCGGGGCCGTCGGGCAGAGCCCGGAGCCGGGCGAAGGCCTCGGCCGTATCGGGAGCGTCGTCGTGCGGATGCTGCTTGGTCTTGACCGTGATGCGCATGGTGCTTTTCAACTCCCTCAAGGGGCTGACTGGACAGTCACCGTGGGAGGGCGCGCACACGCGAACAGGACGGACACCCGGGATCCGGTGGGGCCGGCTCCCACGAACGTGCCTCCTGTCCGAAGCACTTGATAAGGCCATTCCCGAATTCCATTCCGGCAAACAATTACACCACCGGATGACTCTCGGCGTTCATTCGATTCCGGCACGTGACACCGGGAAGAGAATTCACGAAAAACGGTCCGGGAATTCCTCTGTGAATGGTGGATTCACCGTTCCGAGAGCGGCTGCGCCCCGCCGTCGATGTATGGAACGGCGGGTCGCAACCAGACGGTGGCGAGGGGAGGGAGGGTGAGGCGCACACCGTGTCCGCGACCGGGTTCGGAAGGAATCGGGTCGGGGTTGTGGATGTCGCTGCCGCCGTACTTGGCCAGGTCGGTGTTGAGCAGTTCGTGCCAGGCGGGGATGTCGTCGGGGACGCCGAGGCGGTAGTCGTGGCGTACGACGGGGGAGAAGTTGGACACGGCCAGCACGGGTGTGTCCTCGTCGTCGTAGCGCAGGAACGCGAACACGTTGTCCTCGGCGGCGTCCCCGACCGTCCACCGGAATCCGGAGGGTTCGGTGTCCCGCTGCCACAGGGCCGGGGTGCGCAGGTAGACGGCGTTCAGGTCGCGTACCAGGTCGCGTACGCCGCGGTGGTCGGCCTGTGCGCCGTAGGCCGGGTCCAGCAGCCACCAGTCGGGGCCGTGGGCCTCGGACCATTCCGCGCCCTGGGCGAACTCCTGTCCCATGAACAGGAGCTGCTTGCCCGGGTGGGCCCACATGAAGCCCAGGTAGGCGCGGTGGTTGGCGCGCTGCTGCCACCAGTCGCCCGGCATCTTCGACACCAGCGAGCGTTTTCCGTGCACGACCTCGTCGTGGGAGATCGGCAGCACGTAGTTCTCGCTGTAGGCGTACACCATCGAGAACGTCATCTCGTGGTGGTGGTACCTGCGGTGGACCGGCTCATGACTCATGTACTGCAGCGAGTCGTGCATCCAGCCCATGTTCCACTTCAGTCCGAAGCCCAGACCGCCGAAGCCGCTCGGGCCCCTGTGGTGCGTGGCGCGGGTGACGCCGTCCCAGGCGGTGGACTCCTCGGCGACGGTGACGACGCCGGGGCAGCGGCGGTAGACGGTGGCGTTCATCTCCTGCAGGAAGGCGACCGCGTCCAGGTTCTCCCGGCCGCCGTGCTCGTTCGGGCTCCACTGACCGGGCTCGCGGGAGTAGTCCAGGTAGAGCATCGAGGCGACCGCGTCCACCCGCAGCCCGTCGATGTGGAACTCCTCGCACCAGTACACGGCGTTGGCGACCAGGAAGTTGCGCACCTCGCGCCGGCCGTAGTCGAACTCCAGGGTGCCCCAGTCCGGGTGGGCGGCCCGCAGCGGGTCCTGGTGCTCGTACAGGGCGTGCCCGTCGAACTCGGCCAGCGCCCAGTCGTCGCGCGGGAAGTGCGCCGGCACCCAGTCCATCAGGACACCGATACCGGCCTGGTGCAGCGCGTCGATGAGGTACTTGAAGTCGTCGGGGCCGCCCAGCCGGGCGGTGGGCGCGTAGAAGCCGGTGACCTGGTAGCCCCAGGAACCGCCGAAGGGGTGCTCGGCGACCGGCATCAGCTCCACATGCGTGAAGCCCAGCTCCTTCACATACGCGGGAAGCTGCCCAGCGAGCTGACGGTAGGTCAGCCCCGGCCGCCAGGACGGCAGATGCACCTCGTACACGGAGAACGGCGCCCGGTGCACCGCGGTGTCCGCGCGATGCGCCAGCCACTCCCCGTCCCCCCACTCGTGATGCGACGCATGCACGATCGAGGACGTGTTCGGAGGAGTCTCCGTACGGCGCGCGAGCGGGTCGGCCCGCAGCGTCCTGGACCCGTCGGGCCGGGTGATGTCGTACTTGTAGAGCGCGCCCTCGCCGACGCCCGGCACGAACAGCTCCCAGACACCGCTCGAGCCCAGCGAACGCATCGGGTGGCCGGTGCCGTCCCAGAAGTTGAAATCACCGGACACGCGTACGCCCCGGGCGTTCGGCGCCCACACCGTGAATCGTGTACCGCGGACTCCTCCATGCGTCATCACACGGGCACCGAGCGCCTTCCAGAGCTGCTCGTGGCGCCCTTCACCGATGAGGTGCAGATCGAGTTCGCCGAGGGCCGGCAGGAAACGGTAGGCGTCGTCCGACTCCAGTACGGTGTCCTCGTAGGCCACCAGGAGCCGGTACTCCGGAATCCCGGGCAGCGCCAGCAACCCCGAGAAGAAGCCGCCACCGTCGTCATACAGCTCGGCCCAGGCGTCCTCCGTCACGACGGTGACCGAGAGCGCGGCCGGGCGCAGTACACGGAAGACGATCCCGCCCGCCACGGGGTGGGCACCCAGCACCGAGTGCGGATCATGGTGCGTCCCCGACAGCAGCCGGTCCCGGTCGCCCGGTGTCGCGGGCGCGGCCATCGGAGTGCCCAACTGCGGTGAGGTGTGCGGCGGTTGTGCAGCGGTCTCGAGCGTCACGAGGTCAGCCTCCTTCGTCCGCGGCGCCGGCCAGTCGCGCGACCGCCGTCATCGGGACCGGCAGCCAGTCGGGGCGGTGCCGGGCCTCGTACACGACCTCGTACACCGCACGGTCCGTCTCGTAGGCGCGCAGCAAACCCGGTTCCGCCCGGGGATCCCACCCCGCTGCGGCTGCATAGCCCGCGCAGTACGCCTCGCGGCAGCGCAGCGCCCACTCGGGGTCCCAGGGCCGTCGGGCGTGGGCGGCGTAGTCGAAGGAGCGGAGCATGCCCGCGACATCGCGCACCGGGGACTGAGAGCGCCGCCGCTCGGGCAGGGGGCGGGCCGGCTCGCCCTCGAAGTCGATGACATGCCACTTCTGTTCCGCGCGCAGTACCTGGCCCAGGTGCAGATCGCCGTGGATGCGCTGAGCGGGCCGTGGCACATCCAGCGCCGCCAGTTCGGTGAACGCCGACCGCAGTCCGGACGCGTACGGCAGCAGGTCCGGCACGGCGTGGATGGCGTCCCGAAGGCGCTCCACCATCCGGGACGCGAGCCGACTGCTCTCGGCCGGGCCCTGCGGCTTCAGGGGGAACGCGGCGGCCAGCGCCAGATGCACCTCGGCCGTGGCCCGCCCCATCTCGAAGGCCTCCTCGGTGAACTCGTGCGACGAGGCGAGTGCCTCGAGAGCCTGGGTCCACCCGTCGACGCCGCCGCGCAGGAACGGCTGGAGCACACCGAGCGTCGCGTTCCACGGGCTCGTCGTGCGGAACCAGGCCACCGGGGCGGGCACCCGGGTGCACCCCTGCCGGGCCAGCGCCCAGGGCACTTCCAGATCCGGATTGATTCCCGGGCGTACCCGCCGGAAGATCTTCAGGATGTAGGAGTCCCCGTACACCAGCGAAGAGTTGGACTGCTCGGCTTCGAGGAGCCGCGGAGCCAGTCCGGCGGGGATCGACACCCGCCAGTCACGCTCGAAGCGGAGCGCGCCCGTGGTGTCCGACGTGCGCAGCCGCTCCAGGAGCACGGATGCCGAGCGTGGTTCCTGGAGAGCGTCGTACACCGGCAGACCTGCGAGGGGGCCCTCGGTCGCACGCCCTATGAGGGCCGGGGAGGGCCGCGGTGACGGCGACTCCCCCGCGTTCAGGAAGAGTTGATAGCAGTCGTGCGCCGGGGCGCCGCCCGGCCCGCGTATCGCGGGCGGTTCGGCGTGATCGGCGCGGATCAGGACGTGCAGGCAGTCCGGATGCAGCTCGGTCACCGACAACAGCGCCAGATCCGTGACGGGCCGTCCCTTTCCCGCGAACCAGCGCTGACGCGGCAGCCACTCACGCAGCAGGCCGGAGAGCGAGGGCAGCAGCGCAGCGGCACCGAGGCTGTCCGGGCGGAGCGTTGCGGTCTGGGTCTTCGCCATGGCGTCGCGTCCTTTCCCTGACGGCCGGCGGATCAGCGCGGAGTGTCAACCGCCCACGAACAGGTTCACCGTGGTGGTTTGTGGGACGTTCTTGCGGAGTCGGAACCAGTAGAAGCCGTGGCCTGCGAGGGTGAGCAGGTAGGGGAGTTCGCCGATGGCGGGGAAGCGGACTCCGCCGATGAGTTCCACCGGGTGGCGGCCGTTGAAGCGGCTGAGGTCGAGTTCGGTGGGCTGGGCGAACCGGGAGAAGTTGTGCACACACATCACCAGGTCGTCCTTGTACTCGCGCAGGAAGGCCAGCACGGCCGGGTTGGAGGACGACAACTCCGTGAAGGAGCCCAGACCGAACGCCGGGTTCTGCTTACGGATCTCGATCATGCGGCGGGTCCAGTGCAGCAGCGAGGACGGCGACGACATCGACGCCTCCACGTTCGCCACCGGGTAGCCGTAGACCGGATCCATGATCGTGGGCAGGAAGAGCCGGCCCGGATCGCACGAGGAGAAGCCCGCGTTGCGGTCCGGGGTCCACTGCATCGGGGTGCGGACCGCGTCCCGGTCCCCGAGCCAGATGTTGTCGCCCATACCGATCTCGTCGCCGTAGTACAGGATCGGCGAGCCGGGCAGCGACAGCAGCAGCGCGGTGAACAACTCGATCTGGTTGCGGTCGTTGTCCAGCAGCGGAGCCAGCCGGCGGCGGATCCCGATGTTGGCGCGCATACGGGGATCCTTGGCGTACTCCGCCCACATGTAGTCGCGTTCCTCGTCGGTGACCATCTCCAGGGTCAGCTCGTCGTGGTTGCGCAGGAAGATGCCCCACTGGCAGTTGGAGGGGATCGCCGGGGTCTTGGCCAGGATCTCCGAGACCGGATAACGCGACTCACGCCGCACCGCCATGAAGATGCGCGGCATGACGGGGAAGTGGAAGGCCATGTGGCACTCGTCGCCACCACTGCCGAAGTCCCCGAAGTAGTCGACCACGTCCTCCGGCCACTGGTTGGCCTCCGCCAGCAGCACCGTGTCCGGATAGTGGGCGTCGATCTCCTTGCGCACCCGCCGCAGGAACTCGTGCGTGGCGGGCAGATTCTCGCAGTTGGTGCCTTCCTGCTGGTAGAGGTAGGGGACGGCGTCGAGGCGGAATCCGTCGATGCCCAGGTCCAGCCAGAATCTCAGCGCGGAGATGATCTCCTCCTGCACGGCCGGGTTCTCGTAGTTGAGGTCCGGCTGGTGGGAGAAGAAGCGGTGCCAGTAGTACTGCTTGCGGATCGGGTCGAAGGTCCAGTTGGAGGCCTCGGTGTCCACGAAGATGATCCGCGCGTCCTGGAACTGCTTGTCGTCGTCGGCCCATACGTAGTAGTCGCCGTAGGGGCCGTCGGGATGGGCGCGCGATTCCTGGAACCACGGGTGCTGGTCGCTGGTGTGGTTCATCACGAAGTCGATGATCACGCGCATGCCGCGCTGGTGGGTGGCGTCCACGAACTCCACGAAGTCCGCCAGGTCACCGAACTCCGGCAGCACCGCCGTGTAGTCCGACACGTCGTAACCGCCGTCCCGCAGCGGCGACTTGAAGAACGGCGGCAGCCACAGGCAGTCCACACCAAGCCACTGCAGATAGTCCAGCTTCGCGGTCAGCCCCTTCAGATCACCCACACCGTCGCCGTTGCTGTCCTGGAAGGACCGGACCAGGACCTCGTAGAAGACGGCACGCTTGAACCACTGCGGATCACGGTCCGCGGCGGGAGTGTCCTCGAAGGTGTCCGGGACGGGCTCGTTGACGATCATCGTGTGGGTGACCCTCCGGTCTGCAGTGAGGACGGTCGCAGGACGGTCAGCACGTGCGCGGGAGCCTCGCCCGGCGAAAGACGCACGTAGTTGGTCCTGCCCCAGTGGTAGGTGACACCGGTGAGCTCATCACGCACCGGCACCGACTCGTGCCAGTCCAGACCGAGCCGCGGCATGTCCAACGACACCGTCGCCTCCTGGGTGTGGTGCGGATCGAGGTTCGCCACCACCACAACCACGTCCGGACCCGAACGCTTGCTGTACACGATCACCTCGTCGTTGTCGGCGTGGTGGAAGTGCAGATTCCTGAGCCGGCGTGACGGGAGGCGCACCGCCACGGCGCACGGCCTGCCCTTCCATGGACTTCGCCTCCTCCGCCGTCATCGAGCCTCGGTGGACACCGGCTCTCCGGTCCCCTCGGGTCGCAGTCGGCCCTCCGGCCTTCGCTCCTCCGCCGCATGCGGGCGCCCCGCTACGCGTTCGCGGACGGTGCGGCCCAGACATCACTGACGGGTCGCTCACGGGGCTCACGGGTGTTCAGATAAAGCTCGGCGGCGTCGACGGCCTCGCGCGCGCAGCGCTTGCCCATCAGCACGCACAGCGTGTAGCCCGTGTCCTCGAAGCTGCCGCGTACCGCCCGGTTGTCGGGGGACGCGAGCATCAGGCGTTCCCACGCCCGGTACCGCTCGAGATGCCTGGCGACCTCGTCTCTGGCTGGCAGCAACATGGCACCGGTCACCTCCCAACCTCTTCGCCCGAGCACGGATCCGGACGGTTCGCGGGGTCGCGGTCCGGAAAGGTGCGCGAAGGCCGTGCACGGAGTGGGGTTGGTCCGTTACGGCGCTCGAGACCTTCACCCATGGTGCACGGTGGGCGACGCAGCGTCCTGTTCGGAATTGAACCACTTTGGGTGGGTGTGCTTCGTGTTGCACGAATGGAGTAGTGCTCGCACCCTGGGACTGACTCAGGAGCGATGAATGCTCACGCTTCGTGTTCGGGGCTCGGCCCGCAGGGACGAGCAGGAGCGCGAGTTTCACCGGTGAGGAGCCAACGACGATGAAGACCGCAGCGCCCTACTACTACCACCTCGACGTGGAGATCAGCCCCGAGCGGATCGGGCATGTCAGGCGGATCCTGGCCGCCCATCTCCGGTACTGGGACCTGGAGATGCTCGTCGAGCCCGTCTGCCGGTGTTCGGACGCACTGTTGCGCACCATCGACGCACACGCGGCGGACAAGAACGCCACCATCGAGATGTGGTGGAACGGACATCACCTCATCACCGCGGTACAGGACAGCGAGCGGGACATCCGGCCGCACTACGCGCCGAGCGGCTGCCTGGCGCAGATCGCGGCGCTGAGCAACGGCTGGGGGTGCTGCGCGACCGATACCGGGGGCAAGATCATCTGGTTCTCGCAGCGGGCACGGTCCGGCGATCACGCCCTGCTCGTACCCGTGGCTCCTTCGCCGAGCCTGCGGGAGACACGTCCGCTGCCCCGCGCCCTCCCCCTCACGGCGGACGCCGCCGCGCGGGAGCGGGAGGATGTGTCGACCGAGTGGGCGGAGCCGGCGACGGCCCTCGTCTGACGCCGTCCTCCGGTGGGGCCGGGCCCCGTCGGAGCACGACCGAGTTCGATGAGTCCCACCGGTACGACGGTGCCCGCGCCCCACGGCGCGGGCCCGCCCTTCGTCTGCACGCGCAGGACGGGCCGGCGCAGCCACCTGAAAGTCGCGCCGCCGTCCGTAGACGACGGGTACCCCGTGAGCTGCTGTCGGGCAGTCAGATGTGCGTCTGGGAAGGTTCGTTACCCGTGCCCGTGCGCTTCGGCGGGTGTGGGCACGCGACGCGGGGCACGGCCGTCACGAACGGCGCCGGGAAGCCGTCAGTCATCGTCAAGTGCCCCCGTTCAGGAACCCTCCGTCCCCACGTCGCGCGTCACCGACGAGGGCCGTGCGCAGACGCTGACCGGCCGGTTCGACGAGCCGGCACCTACCGGACAGGACCGTCTCTACCTGCGAAGCGGCCCGATGACGCGAGCCGAGCTCCAGGCCTGCTCGTCCCCCCGGCCAAGTTGAGGCCCTTCTTGACGTAAGGCGCTCAGGGGCCCGTGGGCGCGGGCACAGTGCAGACACGGGCCGGTGGTCCGGGGCGGGGCCCAGAACGCAACTGAGCGGGTCCCTCCCGCCGGAACATCCGGCGGGAGGGACCCGCTCACGTGCGGCCCTTCCCGAGGCTCAACGAGCAGGGCAGTCAGTTAGGTTGTGGCCGGGCACAGGCATGGGGAGCAGACGGTCAGCGAGGTTCGTCGATGACAGGGTTCTCCAGCGTCCCGATTTTCTCGATCTCGACGCGAACGGTGTCCCCGGCCTTGAGATACATGCCGGGTCGATGCCAGGCGATGCCGCTCGGGGTCCCGGTGGACAGCACGTCGCCGACCTCCAGGGTGAACGCACTGGAGAGGTAGGGGACTTGCTCGTACAGGTCGTAGAGCATGTCCGCTGTGTGGCCGTCCTGGCGCAGGTCGTCACTGACGTACGTGCGCAACCGGAGATCGAGAGGGTCGCCGATCTCGTCCGGGGTGACGATCCATGGACCGATCGGGCCGTGCGTGTCGAATGACTTGCTGACGACCATGCCCGGCTCGAGTGTCTGCCAGTCGCGCACACTCACGTCGTTGACGATGGTGAAGCCCGCGGTCACATCCAGCACCGCGTGCTTGTCGTTCGGGACGTTCTTGCACCGTTTGCCGATGACCAGTCCGAGTTCGCCTTCGTAGTCGATCTCGTCCGGGGCGATTGCCGGAATCCAGATGGGATCGCCGGGCCCGATGATGCTGGTCTGCTGCTTGTTGAACCAGGCCTGCCGGGTCGGCCGCTCCATATGGGTCTCTTCGAGATGGGCGGCATAGTTGTAGCCGATGGCGAGAAACTTGGGCGGCCTTGGCACCGGAGCGCACAGTTTCACCTCCGAGAGCAACGCCCTCGGGGCCGAGCCGGAGGTGGCCCCCACGACCTTCGGATCGCGCTCCAGTAGTTCGATCATCGTGCCCAACGACGGGTCGGCGGCCGTCAGGTCCACCATCTCGTCACCGTCGATGAAACCGACGTGCTGTCCCGTACCGCCGTCGAACGTCGCGAGTCTCATCGCTACACCTTTCGTAGCAGTGGCCGTTCGACCGGCTTGAGCCGTTCGGAGATGCGCGTCTCTCAATTGCGCCGCGGGTCAAGACCTCCGGCAACTCAGGGACTGACCGCCCAGGCGTTTGACAAGCGTGGTTGTCGACAAGCAACTCGCGAGCTGGCCGATGCGAGGCGTTCTGCTGTCGGCCGATACTGTCGCGCCCCGATGACATGGGCGACAGGATCGTCACCATGCAGCCGATCTTCGTTCTCGTGCACAGCCCGTCCGTGGGCCCCTCGACCTGGGGTCCCGTGGCCGAACACCTCACGGCTGCCGGACATCAGGTACTGGTGCCGTCCCTGCTGCACGTCGGCGCCGGTTCTCCGCCGTTCTGGCCCCGCATCGTCAGTGCGGTCCGCGACGGCATCCGGCAGGTCCCGGCCGACAACCCCGTCGTGTTGGTGGCACACAGCAATGCCGGATTGTTTCTTCCGGCGATCCGCTCAAGCCTGGACCATCCCGTGACCAGCTCGGTCTTCGTCGACGCCGCGCTGCCGGCCCGGATCGGACCCACCGCTGTCGCCTCACCCGAGGTGCTGGAGTTCCTCGGCCCGATGGCCGTGAACGGCAGGCTTCCACGCTGGACCGACTGGTGGGACGAGGCGGAGGTCGCACCCATGTTCTCCGATCCCACGATGCGACAGACCGTGATCGAGGAGCAGCCCACCCTGCCGCTGTCCTACTACCGGCAGCGCGTCCCGGTCCCCGGCGGCTGGGACGACCATCCCTGCTCCTACCTGCTGTTCGGCCCTCCGTATGACGAATTCGCCGCCGAGGCACGTGAACGCGGCTGGCGTGTGGCACACCTGCCCGGCGCACACCTGCATCAGATCGTCGATCCCGCCGGCACCGCCCGGCATCTCGTCGAATTGGCCACCGCGACGTGATCCGATTCCGGGCAAGGTCATGAAGACGAGGGAGGCCTGCCCTCAGTATCCGGGCGAGGGGGGTGGCTCCAAGGCTCCTCTGAATCCTCGATGCTCAGCTCGGTCGACATCACCGACGAAGTGCCCTTCGGACGTCAGGCCTTCGACGAATGAACGGAAGTCCGCAGCAAGGCGCAGCTCCAGGTCGAAGTCAGCATCGAGCCAGGTGACCGCGGGCTCGCCCAGTCTTCCGCAATCCCGGTAGTCAAGGGCAATCCAACAGTGCCCATCGCCGGAGAGCAGCACGACCGGTGAGGGAAGGCCCCATTCATCCACCAGGTATGGAGTGTCCAGGAGAGAGACCATGCGCTCTCGGCGACCTATGCCCATCAATTCACCGAAGGGCACATGGTCCGCACTCCAGGAAGTCGGCTGGTCGGTCGGGAAGGCGTCCCGTCCGGAGGACACCTCGCCACCGTTTTGGACTCTCAGAAGTTCGAGCAGCGACACGGGAAGCCGCACGCCAAGCACCTGCTCGGCTTCTGTGACGGCCTCGTCCGTCAGCGACGGCTGGACACCGTACGTTCCACCGCTCCACAACGCCGCCTTGACTTCCTCAAATCGCGCCACGATCGGCATCCTACGAACTGTCACCGCACCGGCCGACCCGGGAGACGTGAGGACTCCGGCTCCTTGGAAAATGCCCAGGCGACCACACTGTCCGCAGCACGACACTGGAGACGTGCTGATCATGGAGCCCGTTCTGGAGACCTACGAGGCCACCGACTTCGCTCCGTGGCCCGTTGCCGACCCGCCCGCAGACCACCTCCCGCCCCTGTCCGGCCAGCTGTCCGTGCGTGAGCTGGGCACGGCCATGGCAGTCCTGACCAGTTACGACAACAGCGATCACGAGCGCCGGGACCTCGACTCCAAGGACGGAAGGGCGCAGGTCAGACATCTTGTGACGACCGAACGTGTCATCGCTCCCGGCGGCCTGTTGATCCGGGACACCGAAACCGGAATCACAGCATCGCCCGGATGCTGCTTCGGTCTGGAGAACTGGCGAGACTGGCTCGTTCTGATGGACGGCGAAGAGCCGTGGCTCGGTCACGATCCCACGCCGCGCGTCGAGCACGTCGGAGCGATCGTCCGGTTGTGGCCCGATGCGGATCGCCTGGAAGGGCTCCCCATCGAGCTGCCTCGGGCGCTGCTGCCGGAGCTCCTGGGCTCGGTCCGGAACCAACTCGTCGGTTTCCTCGCGTGTGTGGAAGAGTGGGCAGCCCGTTACGCCCCGCCCCTGGCTGCCGCCGTGGTCGCAAAGCTCGACGAGGACCTGACCATCGGAGCCCCCCTCCTGGAAAGCCGGAGCTGAGACGCCGGCCTCATGAGCTGTCGCGTCGATGCGGCAACGCGGCATCGGACAGACGACGGCGGTCGCGGAGCGAATACGGCTCGTCGTGTCCGGCGCTGGGATGCCGGTCGATCAATGCTGGACGACGCGCCGCGCGCGTACCGCTCAACGCCAAAGCCCCGCCGTCTCCGCGCTCAGCTGCATGTCCGTATGCCTGTGCGCTGCTGGACGGTGTCGTGGCCCAAGCCCCGGCCAGTCTGCGCCCTCCCCATCGGAACCGCGTCCTGGCAACGGAAGGCACTCGTCCGAACACCCAGCGGATCCGGCCGCCGCCACCACCGTCTCGCGGGCGAGAGAGCGCCACGTCGGAGCCAGGGGCAGGCTGGGTAGTGGAGGTGGGTTGCCGTGGCTCAAGACGAAACCATTTCGCCCGCCGAGGACGCGGCAGTTCTGGAAGCCCTGTTCGACCATTCGCCCACGGGCCTGTTGATCCTGGATCCCGAACTGCGAATCCTGAGGATCAACCTCACCAGGCCGGCCCTCCACAACGTCGACCTCGCCCAGATCGTCGGCCGGCACATCACCGATGTCTACGACCTTTCGGCTCCCGGTGAGGTGCAGGAGATGCTGGACGGGGTGCTGGAGAGCGGCGCGCCCGCACAGGGACACCTGGTGAGGGTGCGTCCCAAGGGAGCGCCAGGGCCGGAGTACCTGTTCTCCGTCTCCGTCTCTCGTCTGGAAAGCCCCCGGGGAAGGGTCTGGGGGCTGCTGGCGGAGATGCTCGATGTCACCGAGCGCGAAAAGGTGAGCGCCCGTGTGCACGTCTACGGTGCGGTGCGACAGTACGTGGGACAGACCCTCAATGTGGTGACCACCTGCGAGGAACTCGTGCGCGAGTTGGTGCCCGGCGTCGCCGACATCGCCGTGGTGGAGGTGGTGGACGCGGTGGTCCGTGGTGAGAACCCTCCGCCGTCCCCGCTGCAACGGGAGGTGCCGCTGCGCCGTGCCGCCGTCTGTCGCAGTGGCGGCGAGGAGCAGATTCAGGCGCATCCGGTGGGTGACGTCCGCGCCCTGCCCTTCACGACGCCCTACGCCCAGACCCTGGCCGATCTCGAGCCCCGCCTCGTGGCGCTGGGCCCGGACACTCCCTGGCTGGCGGCCGACCCGCGACGGGCCGAGGCGATCCGTGCGGCCGGGGCCCACAGTCTGATCACCGTGCCCCTGACGCTGCGTGGGACCGTACTGGGACTGCTCAGCCTGTACCGCACCCGCCATACGGACGGCTTCGAAACCGGTGATGTCACCCTCGCCGTGGCGGCCGCCGCTCACACCGCGCTGTGCATCGACAACGCACGCCGCTTCACCCGTGAACACACCATCGCCCTGACGATCCAGCGCCATGCGCTGCCTCTCCGCCCGGCGACCCCGACCACGGTGGAGACCGCGCACATGCACGTGCCCTCCGAGACGGGCGGAGGCGGCGGGTTCGACACCTTCGCCCTGTCCGGCGCCCGGACCGCGCTGATGGTCGGCGAGGTCGCGGGCCAGGGTGTCCACGCGGCGACCACACTGGGACAGATACGAACGGCCATCCACTCCCTGGCGTCACTCGACCTGGAGCCCGACGAACTGCTCGCACGCCTCAACGACACCGCCCTGAGCCTGGCGGAGGAACGTGTGGTGCTGCCTCCCGCCGACCGTCCGCCGCTCGCCGGAACCTGTGTGTACGCCGTGTACGACCCGCTCCCCCAGACCTGCACCATCGCGCTGGCCGGACACCCGCCACCCGTCGTCGCCCATCCCGACGGGACCACCGAGATCCTTCAGGCGCCGAGCGGACCCCCCTTGGGCAGCGCCGAAGGACCGCCCTTCGCCACCACCACTCTCTCCGTCGCCGACGGCAGCGTCCTCGCCTTCTACACCGCGTCCCTCCCGCAGATCTCACCGTCCCCGGACACCCTGCAACGGGTGCTGCGCCACCCCGAGCGGCCACTGCAGGATCTCTGCGACGACGTGCTCTACCGGCTGCGGAACGACCCCTGCCACGGCGACGTGTTCCTCCTGCTCGCCCGCACCCACGCGTTGCCCGACGACCAGGTCGCCGCGTGGCACCTCGAATACGCGCCCAGAGCGGTCGGCACGGCCCGCAGGCACGCCCGACACCAGCTCGCTCATTGGGGAGTGGACGAGGAGACCGCCTACACCACCGAGACGATCGTCAGCGAACTTGTCACGAACGCGGTCCGCTACGGCACTCCGCCTCTCCGGTTGCAACTCATCAAGGACCGCACACTCACCTGCGAGGTCCATGACGGCAATCCCCTCGCACCGCGGTTGCACCACGCGAAGACCATCGACGAAGGCGGGCGCGGCTTGTTCATCGTCGCCCAACTCGCCCAGAACTGGGGCGTGCGCTACGGCCTCGACGGCAAGGCCGTCTGGGCCGAGCAGCCTCTGTCGACGACCCGACGCTGAAGCGCAGGGTTTGCACGTCGAGTTGATGGATGGACCCGGCACGGGCACCTCTCACCGCCAGCGGCGCGCCCGGCGCTTGGTCTTTCGTCGGGCGCGTTCACGCAGCAGCGCTTGGTAGTGGATCGACTTCTCGCCGCCCGGATCGAGGTACTCGCAGATGTCGGCCACCATGTCGGCGTCGTCCGCGCTGCCCGTCAGACCGATCCCGACGAGCACCCAGAAACCCTCCAGGGCCGTGGCGCGGCACTCGTCCCCCAGTGCCCACCCTGACGGCCACGCACCGCCGTCCCCCGCGCCGGCGGCTATGTACAGCAGCGTCTGCAGCAGAGCACCACGGGCCGACGACGAGAGCTCACCTGCCAGGGCGGCCATGATCACGCCGACGGCCGGTGCCGTGCACTCCGTGATGTTGGTGTCGCCCTCCACATGACCGTCGAGGGTGTACCCGATCATGTCCCGAGGCGTCTCCGCGGTGATGACGGTCTCGAAGAGCAGAGGTACATGCTCGGCGGAGTCACCGCACATACATGCCAGGGACTTCCAGTCGTGCCGCGCCAACTCGGCGCGCACCAGGGCACTGACTGCCATCCGCAGTCCCTCCGGAAGGTCGGTGGCCGGCGACGGACTTCATGTTCTCCTCACGCCCGGCGCGCGAGCGTCTCGGGGCCCCTCGCCGCGCTCCTCGATATCGAGGTTCGGGGCCGTCGGCCGGCACCTAGGATCAGCCCATGATCGCTGACGTGCAGTGTGTGGTGCTCGACTGTTCCGAGCCGACGGAACTCGCGGAGTTCTACCGGGCGTTGCTGGGTGGGGCCGTCAATCGGGAGGATCGGCGATGGGCCCTGGGCGACGGCTGGGCGACCTTGCACACGCCGTCCGGACTCGTCCTGGCCTTCCAGCGGGTGACCGACTACTTGCCGCCGCGATGGCCCGACACGACCCGTCCGCAGCAGTTCCATCTGGACCTCGGTGTCGCGGACCTGGACCGAGCGGAGGAACAAGCACTGGCCTCGGGGGCGACGGTGCTGGACGGCGGTTCCGGAGGGCGGAGTTGGCGTGTCTACGCCGATCCGGCGGGGCATCCGTTCTGCCTGGTGCGGCACTGAGGACAGGGAGTCAGCCGCGGTCGCGCCACCGCGCTGTCACGAGCGAAGCCGGATGTGGAGGCGGCGGCCGTCGCGGTGTCGACGTGGACACACCCGCGCTCGCAGGGCGGGGAGGACAGGAACACTGTTCTCCCAAGCGTCTCTCCGACGGTTTTCCGCAGCCCGGAGCGTTTGACGTCCTGATCCGGAGGACCAAGTCCCGACCATCCCGTGACCACTCGACGACACCCCGACACCCAGGTCATGGAATCGGCTCAAGTCTGCTTCATACAAGCCGAGTTGGTGTTCCGGCGTCACATGGTGCGCCACACTTCCTTCCATACGCGGCACCACAGGGCGGGAGCGCGTTCCATAGGGGTGGGGAGCTGGGATGGCCGAGTGGAGACCGGTCCTGGCCACGGTGGCGGGGGCGCTGCTGCTGGCCGGGTGCACCAGTGGGACGGACGGCGATCCAAGATCCGAAGCCACGACCGGCGCGGCGCCGAGCGCAAGCGGAGAGCCCGGTCCGGGCCCTTCGTCCTCGGCGTCGGCCTCCACGGCTGCCGAGGACGAGCAGCGCCGTCCCGCGTCAGTGGGGCAGGAGTTGCTGGCCGCCGTCGATGTCGTACGTCGCGCCGGTCAGCGCGTCGTTGCACATGATGTGCACGGCGAGTGCGGCGACATCGGCCGGGCCGACCACCCGTCGGATGGGCAGAGTGGCGCGCAACTCCTCGCGGCGGGCCTCGAGCCGATCGCCGAGGAGCGCGGCCGACAGCGGGGTGTCGACGAATCCGGCGGCGATGAGGTTCACTCTGATCGGCGCCAGTTCCAGCGCCAGGTCGGCGACGAGGGCGGGCAGCGCCGCGGTGAGGGCGGACACGACCGCCATACCGACGGCGGGGCGCCGGGCACCGGTACCGCCCATGAACACCAGCGTTCCTCCGGCCCTGACCCTGTCACGACTGCAGAGGGCGACCCCGAGTGTCATGGCGAGTCGCCGGCTGAAGTCGCTGCGGGCGGCGGCGAGGTCCATCTCCGCCAAGGGCGTGTACGTGGGGCCGCTGCCGGTGACCATCACATGGTCGATCGGCCCGGGCAGGTCCTGGAAGAACTGCTCGAGGCGGTCGGTGTCGGTGACGTCGAACGCCGCCGTACCGACGGGCTCCAGCTCGTGTGCGGCTCGCTCCAGCTTCTCGGGGTCGCGGCCGACCAGGATCACCTGCCCGCCGTCCGCGCGCACCTGACGGGCGGTCTCCAGGCCGATACCCGCGGAGCCGCCGATCACGGCGACGGTCTGGTCGGCGAGTCCGGGTCTGCGATGGCTTCCGGTGACGCCGGATGCGGCCGTCACGTCGCATCGCCGCCCAGCACGGTCGCGTCGCCCTGATGGTCCCGTCCGCTGCCCGTCATCCGTACCTCCGGATATCGGTCCCTCGTCCCATCGTCGCGCCTCGGGCCGCCGTTCGCCTGCCGGCCGGGAACGGCCGCCGTCCCGCCGTCGCCGACGGCGCCGTCATCACGGACCTCCCCAGCGCCCGGGCTGCGGGGTCCAGGGCCGGAAGTCCCGGCAGTTCGGCCCGATCGCCGCCGCATCCGCCCTGGCGGTGGAAGGATCGCCCTGCCGAGTCGAGGAGGGGTCCCGGGTGCCGTCCGCCGAGCTGCAGCACACCTTCCACATCGCCGCGCCGCCGGAGGAGGTCTTCGCGCATCTGGCCGAACCGTCGCACTACATCGGGCTGTCGCCGCTTCTGGTCGCCGTCCGCGATGTGCGCCGCGACGGCGGCACCGTGCGCTACACGGCCGTGGAACGCTTCCGGTTCCTGGGCCTCCTGCGGCACGACAACATCATCGGTGTCACGCTCGTCGCCGCTCCGGACGGTCTCCCGGAGTCCGCCGAGATCTCCGGCGAGGTCCGCAGCCCGGGCCGGGTCCGGATGGGCTACCGGTTCACCATCGACCGCCATGACTCGGGCAGCGTCGTCATCGACACCCTGAACCTGCGGACGCCCCCGGGCCTGCTGCGTTTCGCCGCCACCCAGGCAGGCGCGGTCCAGCGGGCCCGGGCCCGTGTGCTGACGGAACGCCTGGCGCGGCCCGCCTGACGGCCTTCCGGCGCGCCGCGTCCGGCGGCACCCTGAGGGTGGACCCCACGGGAGGCATGTGACACGTTCCGTCACTGCGGGACCGCCCGCGGCGCGGGGGCACTCGCGGCACCCGTCCCGCCAACTCGGCTCTTTCGGCCAGGGGCTCTGGCCTGTCAGACTCCGGAGCGTGCCCGACTTCGACATGCTCGTCATTGGATCCGGCCCGGGTGGCCAGAAGGCCGCGATAGCCGCGGCCAAGCTCGGCCGCCGGGTCGCCGTCGTCGACCGCCCCGACATGGTCGGCGGAGTCTCCATCCACACCGGGACCATTCCCTCCAAGACCCTGCGCGAGGCCGTCCTCTACCTCACCGGCCTGACCCAGCGCGATATGTACGGACAGAGTTACCGCCTCAAGGAGGACATCACCGTCGCCGACCTGATCACGCGCACCCGTCATGTGGTGAGCCGCGAGGTCGACGTCATCCGCAACCAGCTCGCCCGCAATCAAGTGTCCCTGTTCGCCGGTACCGGCCGGTTCGCGGACCCGCACACCGTCTCCGTCCTCGAACTGAACGGCAACGAAAAGCTGTTGAGTGCCGAGCACATCGTGATCGCCACCGGGACCCGGCCGGCCCGGCCGACGAGCGTCGAGTTCGACGGGCGGTCGATCATGGACTCCGACAACGTTCTCGACCTGGAACGGGTACCGCGTTCGATGGTCATCGTCGGGGCAGGGGTGATCGGCATGGAGTACGCCTCCATGTTCGCCGCCCTGGGCAGCAAGGTCACCGTGGTCGAGAAGCGGCCGGGAATGCTCGACTTCTGCGACGTCGAGGTGATCGAGTCGCTGAAGTACCACCTGCGGGACCTGGCGGTCACCTTCCGTTTCGGCGAGACCGTCGCGGCCGTCGAGCGGCACCCCAAGGGCACCCTGACCATTCTGGAGAGCGGCAAGAAGATTCCTGCCGACGCCGTGATGTACTCGGCGGGACGGCAGGGGCTCACCGACGGACTCGACCTGGACAAGGCGGGTCTCACCGCCGACAAGCGCGGCCGCATCAAGGTCGACGAGCACTACCGCACCGAGGTGCCGCACATCTACGCGGTCGGCGATGTGATCGGCTTCCCGGCCCTGGCGGCCACCTCCATGGAGCAGGGCCGTATGGCGGCGTACCACGCCTGCGGCGAGCCGGTGCACGGGATGTTCGACCTCCAGCCGATCGGCATCTACACCATCCCGGAGATCAGTTTCATCGGCCGGACCGAGGACCAGCTCACCGAGGACCGCGTGCCTTTCGAGGTCGGCATCTCCCGCTACCGGGAGCTGGCCCGCGGGCAGATCATCGGTGACTCGCACGGCATGCTGAAGCTGCTGGTCTCCCCGGAGGACCGGACCCTGCTCGGTGTCCACTGCTTCGGCACCGGCGCCACCGAGCTGATTCACATCGGCCAGGCCGTGATGGGGTGCGGCGGTACGGTCGACTATCTCGTCGACGCGGTCTTCAACTATCCGACGCTCGCGGAGTCGTACAAGGTCGCCGCGCTGGACGCGACCAACAAGATCCGGCAGATCGACCGGCTCAAGGACTGAACCGTCGGTCATGACGGTCCTGTGTGCCCGGCCACCGTATGTCGTGGCCGGGCACGCAGGATCGCAGGACAAAGCAGCCGGGCACGCAGGATCGCAGGACGGAGTGTCCGACACGCCGGGCGTCCGGCGTCTTCACGCTCCCGAGGGGTCTTCGCGTGGACAGCACCCCCTCCGGTCGTCGAGACTCGGCGGATGGCCAAGTACTTCGACGTTCACCCCGACAACCCCCAGCCACGCACGATCGGCCAGGTCGCCGACAGCATTCGTGACGGCGCGCTCGTGGTCTATCCGACGGACTCCTGCTTCGCGCTGGGCTGCCGCCTGGGCAGTCGTGACGGCATCGACCGTATCCGGGCCATCCGCCATCTCGACGACCGGCACCACTTCACGCTCGTGTGCCGGGACTTCGCGCAGCTGGGCCAGTTCGTGCACGTCGACAAGGACGTGTTCCGAGTGATCAAGGCGTCGACACCGGGCAGTTACACGTTCATCCTCCCGGCCACGCGCGAGGTGCCGCGCAAGCTGCTTCACCCGAAGAAGAAGACGGTCGGCGTCCGTATCCCCGATCACGTGGTGGCACAGGCGCTGCTGGCCGAGCTCGGCGAGCCGCTCCTGTCCAGCACGCTGCTCCTGCCGGGCGAGGAGGAGCCGATGACGCAGGGCTGGGAGATCAAGGAGCAGCTCGACCACGTCGTGGACGCGGTCGTCGACTCCGGTGACTGCGGCACCGAGCCGACCACCGTCGTCGACTTCTCCAGCGGGGAACCCGAGATCGTGCGCAAGGGTGCGGGCGACACATCACGGTTCGAGTGAGGTGCGGGCCGCGCCGGTGCCCCGGCGGAGTTCGCGCCGGCCCCCGCCGTCGGGCGCGGTGACCGCGTCGGGGTGTGCGGCCGCCGGGCACGTCGGCGGCCGCCGATCACCCCGGTGCGCCGATCGGCGGGCATCCGGACGACTGGACCGGTGCCCGTCGGCAGGCGCAGGCTGAGAAGGGGGACGCCCGACGCGGGACACCCGGTTCGGAGGACCCGCGGGCAAGGCTCTCGGCGCGCGCCCTCGAGCCTTTCGGCCGCGCCGCACCTCAGCGCACGGAAGTGATCACCATGGAAGCCAAGCAGTGGACCGTGCAGATCTACATCACCGAAGAGGGCGACGACACCCATGCGCGTGCCGTGCTCAGCACCCAGGACACGTCGATCGTCACGGGCCGGGGCACCGCCCGGCGCAATCCGACCGACCGGCCGATCCCGGAGATCGGCGACGAACTCGCCGCCAGCCGCGCGCTGGAGGACCTCGCCATCAGGCTGCACGACGTCGCGTCCGACGACATCGTGGCACTGGCGGGCCACGTCGTGCCCTGACCGCGCACCGAGCACCGACCCGGTGCGCGCACGGTGACGGGAGTGGGCAGCCCGGCCCGCGGGGACCGCGTATGGCGCGGGCCCTTCAGTCGGGGAGCTGCACCCGGCGTGTCTCCCCCGGCTCGATACGCAGCGCCCGGCCCGGCAGCCGGATGTCGATGGAGGTGCGGTCGGACGGCGGCACCGCGATCTCGAGCCCGCCGCAGTCCACCCGCATGCGCACGCCCCAGTGGCTGCGGTAGCGCACGGAGAAGCCGAACGACGACAGCTCCGGCAGCGGCACGGGGTTGAGCAGGAGTGCTCCGTCGCGGGACTCGAAACCGGTGAGTCCGCGCTGGACGAGGTCGAGGGTGCCCGCCATGGCCCCGAGGTGGATGCCCTCCCCCGTGGTTCCGCCCTGCACATCGGCCACGTCGCCGAGCAGCGCCTCCTGGCAGCACGACCATGCGTCGGCGCGCCTGGCCCGGGCGAGGACCCAGCCGTGGACCAGGCCGCTGAGGGTGGATCCGTGACTGGTGCGGGCCAGGTAGTAGTCGACGGTGCGCCGCCAGACGTCCTCGTCGAGCCGATGGCCCAGCCGGGCGAACAGCTCCCGGAGCTCGTCGGGCCCGAACAGGTAGCCGAGCATCAGCACGTCTGCCTGCTTGGACGCCTGGTAGCGGTTGGCGCTGTCGCCCTCCGCCTCCAGGATCCGGTCCAGGCGGCGGATGTCGCCGTACCGCTTGCGGTAGCCGCCCCAGTCGAGTTCCGCGAGATCGCCGTAGCCCTGGAACTGGCTGATGACGTCGTCGTGGAACGGCACATGGAGCGTGCGGGACAGCTCCTCCCAGCGGTCCGCTTCGCCGGCGTCCAGCCGGGCTCGCTCGACGAGTTCCCGCCGGCGCGGTTCGGGGAGCTCGCGCAGCACCTGCAGCGCGCGGGTGAGCACCCATGCGGCGGTGACGTTGGTGTACGTGTTGTCGTCGATGCCGGGGGCGGGCGCGTCCGGGTAGGCGTCGTGGTACTCGTCGGGTCCGACGACGCCGAGGATGCGGTGCCGGCCGAGGCCCTCGTCATAGGTCGCCGAGTCGGCCCAGAAGCGGGCGATCTCGAGCAGCATCTCGGCACCCTTGGTGTGCAGGAACTCCGCGTCGCCACTCACCTCGCAGTACTGCCACACGTTGTACGCCACGGCCGAGCCGACGTGCCGCTGCAGCCTGGTGTGGTCGGGCAGCCAGCGTCCCGAGCGCGGGTTGAGGTGGACCTCCTGGGACTCCTCGCGCCCGTCGCTGCCGCTCTGCCACGGGTAGAGCGCCCCGCGACGGCCGAGGGTCCGTGCCGCGGCACGGGCCTGGTCCAGACGCCGGTGGCGGTAGCTCAGCAGGGCGCGGGACACCTCGGGGAAGTGCAGGTTGAGGTACGGGAGCACGAACAGCTCGTCCCAGAAGACGTGCCCGCGGTACGCCTCACCGTGCAGTCCCCGTGCGGGTACCCCCACGTCCAGTTCCGCGGTGTGCGGCGAGAGTGTCTGCAGGACGTGGAAGAGGTGCAGCCGCAGCACCCGTCCGGCCTCCCCGGGCACGTCCAGGTCCGCACGGCGCCACAGCTGGTTCCAGGCGGTGAGATGAGTGGCGAGCAGTTCGTCGAAGCCGGGGGCCGCGGCCACCCGGTCGATCGCGGCGTCCAGCGGGTCGCTGATGGCGCGGTCGCGCGAGGTGTGCAGGGCGACGGTCTTGTCGACGGTGACGGTCCGTCCGGGTGGCAGGTGCAGACGTGCGGACTGCACGGCACGGGCGGCGGGGTGCCGCGTGGTGACGGAGGCGTCGACGGTCAGGCGGCCCGCCAGACCGACCCGGATGTCGGAGGTGCGGGTGCGGCAGCGCAGCCACGCCGTGTCCGGAGCCGCGGTGCCGGTGTGCACATGGACCAGATGGCAGCCGTCCAGGTCCTGGTAGCGCGGCACGCCCGCATTGGTGACGCCGCCGTCGAGTGCGGCCTCGACCTCGAGCTCGACGGCGGTGCCTTCGGCGGTGAACTCGGTGCGCAGCGCGGCGAGATGAGGGTCGGCCATGTGCACAAGACGCCACTGGCGTACCGACAGTGTGCCCGGCTCGCCGTGGCCGTACCGGGTCCGGCGCTCCAGCAGGCCCGAGGACAGATGAAGCGTCTGGTCGTGGCCGAGCACGGTTCCGCTGTCCGGCGTCAGCCACTGTTCCCCTGCCGGGCGGAACCGCAGCGGAAGCCAGTTGGGAAGGTTGACCAGATCCTCGTTCTCGATCCGGCGTCCCTCGACTTCCGAGGTGAGCCGGTCGTAGCAGCCGGCCACATAGGTTCCCGGATAGTGCACATCGTCGGCGACGCATTCGGGCAGTGCGCCGCGCGTGGCGAAGTAGCCGTTGCCCAGTGTGCACAGGGATTCCCGCAGTCGTTCCTGCACAGGGTCATAACCCTCGTACTTCCAGGTCCAGCCGGTCACTGCGGGGTCCTTCCGCGAGCGCTGCTGCGAGGTCGGGTACTAAGCCGTCGGCACCAGTCTCGACCGTTTCGGACCGTCACACCCGTCGCGGCACGACCGCGACCGGGCAGTCCGCGTGGTGCAGCAGTGTCTGGGCCACCCTGCCGAGCCGGAGGCCGAAGCGGACCGGCCGTCGCCGAGCGCCTATGACGACGAGGTCGGCGGCGGCCGAGCGCTTCAGCAGCACCGTGCGGGCCGGGCCCTCGACCGTGTCCCGGCGTACCGTGACGTGCGGGTGGTCCCGGATCGCGTCCTGGAGCAGGACGTCGAGGAGGGCGGACGCCCGTTGCTCGCACCGGCGTGCGAATGCCTCGGTGAGCCGGGGGTGGTCGGTGCTCTCGTGGGCCGGGAAGCGCCAGGCCCGAACGACGTCCAGGACGCAGCCGCGCGCCTCGGCCTCACGGAAGGCGAAGGACAGGGCCTCGCCGATCGCGGCCGGATCCGCGGCCCCGAGCAGGATCCGCTCGTGCACGCCGGTCAGGCCGGCCTTGTCGCCGCGCACCACGATCACCGGGCAGCGGGCCCTGGCGGCCACGGCCCGGCTCACGGAACCGAGGAGCAGGCCCTTGAACTCGCTGCGGCCGCGGGATCCGGTCACCAGCGCGACGGCGTGGTAGCCCTCGCGCAGGAGGGCGTGGACCGCGCCCTCGGCCTGGACCTCCGAGGTGACCCGCACCCGGGGGTCCCGCCGGCGAGCGCGCTCAGTCGCCGAGCCGATGATGTTCTCCGCCATCATCCGCCCGGCAGGCCGCTCCCGGCCTTCGGGCGACGTCGAGCCGTCCCCGGGTTCCGGGAGGGCCGCGTGCACCACCCGGAGCGGCAGACCGCGCCGGACGGCCTCGTCCACGGCCCAGTCGACGGCCGCCAGGCTGAAGTCCGATCCGTCGACGCCCACGACCAGGGGCAGCTCCATCCTCTCCACCGCCTTTCGCCGGGCCGCCGAGGCGAGCACAGGGCTCCTCCGTCTCACGGTCGCACCCGGGCCCCCGCGCACTGCAGGGGCGGTTCGGCCCTCGGAGGGGACGTTCGGCCCCGGCGGCCGCAAGGAGGCGGCGGGCACGGCATCAGGGCCGCTCCCAGCGCCACGGGGGCCGGTCGGCCCTGGCGGTTCCACGGCACACGTGGTGTCCTGAAGACGACGGGAAGGACCCGGCGACCGACGCGGAGAAGCGGCTGACGGCCGCGCACCGCGCAATCTGGATCCGGGAGAACCGGATGGGGTCCTTCCCGCCTCGCCCCGCCGCCTTCGAGGACTCCGGTGTGCCCCTTCGGCGGGAACGTCCGTCGGCCGCAGCCCGCGTCGGCATCACGTCCGCTCGCGGTTCCGGCGGCCTCGACCGTGGACGGCATCGCCCGCACCCCCTGGAGGGGGCGTCGTGACACAGCGCCCGATGGGCCCGTTCGTCCCGCTCATCGGGCGGGGCGGCGCGCTGCCTCGAAGGTGGGGCCGAAAGACCCCCCGCCGGGACCGGGCGGCCCGTGTTGCCGTACACCGTGGGACGCCCACGCTGGAGTCAGGAAGTCCACGGCATTCCGGAGGGGCACGATGACGAGCCGTCCTGCGAGCGCCGTCCCGGACCGGACGGGGCTCGATGTCCCGGTCGAGCCCGTGGCCGCGCGGGAGGGGCGTCCGCTCCCCCCGACGGCGGTCCGCTGTGCGCGTGGGCCCGGCGACCGGCTGCGTCGCCCGGAACGAAAGGACACGGAGCGATGACCTCTGCCACCACCATGACCGCGGCTCTGCCTGCCGCCTACCGTGAACGGCTGATGCGGATCGCCCGCGAGGTGTCCTTCGACGAGGGGACGCGGCTGTTCGAGGAGGGTCGGCACGCCGACCGGTTCTGGATCGTCCGAACCGGCACCGTGGCGCTCGACCTGCATGTGCCCGGCCGTCGTTCGGCCGTCATCGAGTCGCTGGCCCGCGGTGAACTGGTCGGGTGGTCGTGGCACTTCACCCCCCATGTGTGGCAGATGGGGGCGGAGGCGATGACTCCGGTGCGCGCCTACGAGTTCGACGCGGCGACCGTCCGGACGTTGTGCGACGAGGACGCCGAGTTCGGCCGCGCCATCGCGGTGTGGGTCGGCCGGGTGCTCGCTCACCGACTGCACGCGGCCCGCACCAGACTGCTCGACCTGTACGCCCCCTACGGCAGCGGATCCCGCTGAGAACCGATACCACCCGACCGCACCCGACGCCCCGAGGAGGAGACCGTGACCGGCAGCCCGCACCACGTGGACGATGTGATGACCCACTCCGTCGTCGCCGTCGGCCGTGCCGCCCCGTTCAAGGACATCGTGAGGCTCATGGAGCAGTGGCAGGTCAGTGCCCTGCCCGTGCTGGAGGGCGAGGGACGCGTGGTGGGTGTCGTCTCCGAGGCGGACCTGCTGCCCAAGGAGGAGTTCCGCGACACCGATCCGGACCGGTACACGCAGCGGCAGCGCCTGTCCGACCTGGCCAAGGCCGGAGCGATGACCGCCGAGGAGCTGATGAGCGCGCCGGCCGTCACCGTGCGCCCGGGGAGCACCCTGGCCCAGGCGGCCCGCATCATGGCCCGGCTCGGGATCAAGCGTCTCCCGGTCGTCGACGGCGAGGGCATGCTCGAGGGCGTCGTCAGCCGCGCGGACCTGCTGAAGGTGTTCCTGCGACCGGACAACGACATCGCCGACGAGGTCCGACGCGATGTCGTCGACATCCTCTTCCAGGCTCCGGCCGAGCCCGTCCACGTCATGGTCACCGAGGGTGTCGTCACCCTCACCGGGAAGGTCCCGGACGCAGCCCTGATACCGGTGGCCGTCCGCCTGGCACGCGCCGTCGAGGGAGTCGTCGACGTGGACTGCCATCTGTCCGGGAGCGAGATGGGATGACCCGCGCCGGGGCGGACGCCCGGTCCGTCCCGGCGCCGATCACCGGCCCGGTCAGCCGATCGTCCTGCGCCACCTGGGGCCGACGGACTCCCACTCCCGGTCCCATTCCTCCATCCGCCGTCGATCCAGCCGTCCGCGCGCGAACAGTCCGCACACCAGCATCCCGCCTGCGGCACAGGCCCCGACGAGCGAGCCGACGAGTCGGGCCTGCACACGGGCCTGATCGTCACCGACCGGCCTGGCGACCAACTCGCCGCCACGACTCGTCCACACCGTGACCGCGGTGCCGGCCCGCTGCCCCGGCTCGACCTTCGTCAGACCGGTGTGCGTGACTCCGGCGACGGTCCAGCTCACCTTGGCCCACACACTGCCGTCGCTGTACTCGGGGACCCCCTGCGGTGCCCTTGCCGCGTCCTCCACCTGGACGGCCTGCACCGGGTGCGCATGGGCGTTGCGCACGGCCACCGCGTGATCCGCCGCTGCGGCCGCCGTCCGTCCCGCCACCACTCCGGCCAGCAGGACGAACACCCAGGTCGCGAGCACGATCCACGCTTCCATACGGTCGCTGCTACGGCGGAGCGGATTACGCCGCCACCGCCATGTCCACGCCCGTGACCTTGCCTTCGCCCTCACCTTCCAACTGCGACGTGTCCTCGCCATGGGTCGTCACCTTCTTCCGCGGCTGCGGACCGTGACGTCTCCCGCCCGAATGCGGAGGACGCCCCTGCGGTGCGCGTCGGTTCACGTGATGCTTCCGGCTCTCCAGGGCCATCGGGCGGTGTCGCCCTCGGGGAGGTCGGGGTCCAGGTCCGGTACTCGAGGCGGTCCCGCGAGCGCGCAGTCCACGTCCACCACGCCCTCGATGCCCAGAATGAGCCGGGAGACGACGGGTACGAGCGTGGTGTCCCGGACGCGGCCGGTGAGCCGTACCACGCCGTCGTGCACCTCCACCCGGACCGGCTCCGGCGGGGCGGGGAAGAGATGGGCGACGACCTCGTCCCGGATCTCCTCGGCGATGTCCTCGTCATCCCGAAGGAACACCTTGAGCAGATCGGAGCGGCTGACGATGCCGAGCAGCGTGCCCTCGTCGCTCACCACGGGCAGCCGCTTGACCTTGGCCCGCGCCATGGTGCGGGCGGCCTGACCCAGGGTGTCGTTGGCACGGACGGTGACGGCCGGCGCGGTCATCAGCTCCTCCGCGGTCACGGCGCCGGCCTTCACCAGGTCGGACAGGCGGTCGAGGCGGTCGTAGCGGTCCGGATCGCCGCCACGGAACTCTTCCTTCCGCAGCAGATCGGCCTCCGAGACGACGCCCACGACCCGGTTCTCCTCCCCCACGACCGGCAGCGCGCTGACGTTCCACTGCCGTATCGCCTTGACGATGTCCTTGAAGGTGGCGGATCGGCCGAGCGCGACGACCCGCTGGGTCATCACATCGCTCACGAGGTGGGGAGTGCCGTGCATGGTGTCCTCCGGTGATGCTGCTGGGCGGGGACAGGGTTACGACACCTTCAGGGTGGATCACCGGCCGCAACTCTGCATGGGCCAAGTGGCCCTGCACCCTGTCCCGACCGGCTCTCGATCGGCGTATCGCGCCGCGAAACGCCTGGTCAGCGGGGTGACGTGGGTCGTTCGAACACCTTTGACGAAGGATCTCGCGGGGCCGTGACCGCACCGCCTCGCCCCAGATGTCGCGACACGGACGCGGACGGCACCGTCCGTGGGCGTCCGCCGTGGCCCGGGCGCGTCCGGGATGCGTCACCGCAGGGCCGCCGCGGTGCCGTCGGTCCGCTCAGTGGGAGGGGTCGAGCCCTCGCAGAGTGCGCCCGCCCATCAGCGCCCGGCCCGTCACCAGCTCGGGCTCGATGCGTACGAAGACCTCCTCCGGCGACGTCACCCAGGAGCGCGGTCCCGTCCGGGTCAGTCGCTCGCGTTCCACGGGATCGGTGACCACCGCGGCCGGCCCGGTCACGACGACGCTCCAGCCCGAGTGCGCGACCGCGTCGACCTCGTCGGCCTCGAAGGCGACCACCGACCCGTCGATCGCGCGGACGAGCTCCGAGGCCGCCGATGTGCGCAGCAGCACCGCGCCGTCACCGTCGAGGCTGAAGTTGAGCGGAAGGACCGCGGGCAGCGCCTGGCGGGTGTGGACGATACGGCCGACCGGGACCTTCGCCAGCAGACGCAGGCACTCCTGGCGGTCGAGTTCACGGAAGCCGTCGTTCGGATACATGAGTCAGTCCGTCTTTCGCCTGGGGCGGCGGCGCGGCCGCCGAGACCTCGTCCTCGGCGCTGCTCGGAGGCATCAGGTCACGGTGATGCGCCGCCCGGTGATGGTGTCGGGGTCGATGCGGATCCACAGGTCACGCTCTCCGCCCGCCCATGGGGCGCTGTACGCCTGCTCGTCCAGGCGCCGTATCTCTTCCGGGTCGGTCACGGTGTCGGCGGTGCCGCGCACCAGGACGCTCCAGCCCTGGCTGAACGCGGGGTCGATCCGGTCGACCTCGAAGGCCACCCGGGCGCCCGCCACCCGTGACGTGGCGTGTTCGGGGGCGGTTCTGAAGACGATGGCTCCTGCGTCGACCCCGTAGTTCACGGGGAGGATCTCCGGCCCGGTGGCCGTGTCGATCGCGAGTCGCCCCACACCGTGTGTGGAGAGCAGGTCGTGACATTCCTCCGGGGTCAGCTCGGTGAACTGCGGGTGCCGCCCCGCCTGTCCCAGACCGGGCGGCAGATCGACGTCGCCGCCGGTCAGTTCGAGCACGGTGGTCTCCAGCGCGCCGGCCAGACTGAGGAGGCTGCTCATGCCCGGCGCTGCGGTCGGCTGCGACTCCAGGTACTGGAGGTAGCTGGGTGCCATGCCCGCCCGGTCGGCGGTCTCCTCCAGGGACAGTCCGAGTTCTTCGCGTCGCAGAGCGATCCGGCGTCCGAGGTTGCCCGCGGGATGGCCCGCCACCGCGCCCGACGGTCCCCGTGCGGCCATGGTCCGTCACATCCTCTCTCCGGCCGCCCGGACGGCGACCACCTCGTGCTGCTGACCGCCCAGTACCACCTTGAGGGCACCGGTGTCGGCGCCCCGGCCGAAGACGTCGTACGCCTCCTCCATCCGGTCCAGCGGGAAGGTGTGCGTGACCAGGGCGGAGGTGGGCAGCCGGCCGGCGGCCGCCATCTTCAGCAGGGTGGCCGTGGAGTAGGTGTCGACCACCCCCATGGTGATCGTCACGTTCCTGATCCACAGATCCTCGAGGTGCAACGTGACGGGCTTGCCGTGCACACCGACGTTGGCCACGTGTCCGCCGGGCCGCACCATGCGGGTGCACAGCTCGAAGCTCTCCGGCGCGCCGACCGCTTCGATGGCCACGTCGGCGCCGAGACCGTCGGTGAGGTCGGCGACCAGTTGCTCGGGGGCCTCCCCGGGATCCGCCACGGCATCGGCGCCCAGGCTCTTGGCCGCCTCCAGCCGGGTGCCGGCGATGTCCACGGCGATGACACGTTCGGGGGCGAACAGCCGGGCCGTGGCGATCGCGGCGAGCCCGACGGGACCGGCCCCCACGACGGCGACGGTGTCACCCGGCCGCACATGCCCGTTCAGGACACCGACCTCGTAGGCCGTGGGGAAGATGTCGGCGAGCAGTACGGCGTCCTTGCTGTCCACCGTGCCGGGCAGCGCGTGCACCGACAGGTCGGCATAGGGGACGCGCACGTATTCGGCCTGCGTACCGTCGATCACATGGCCGAGGATCCAGCCTCCGCCGCCGCGGCACTGGCCGTACGTTCTCTCCCAGCAGTAACCGCACCGGCCGCAGGCGGTGATGCAGGAGACCAGGACGCGGTCCCCGGGCTGCACGGTGTGCACGTCACGACCCGTCTCGACTATCTCGCCGACCGCCTCGTGCCCGAGGACCGTGCCGGGGCGCACCTCGGGCACATCGCCCTTCAGGATGTGCAGGTCCGTGCCGCAGACGGTGGCGGTGTCGACGCGGACGATGGCGTCGGTCGACTCCTTGATGTCGGGGTCCGGAACCTCCTCCCAGGAGGAACGTCCCGGGCTGTGGAAGACGAAGCCCTTCATGTCGAACCTTCCTTCCTCTCCCCGGGTCGCAGTCCCGGGGACTGTCCGGAAGCCGGAACGGCGCGGGCGACCGGCACGGCGCCGGTGTCGCCCAGTGGACCCAGCTTGTTCCGGCCCTCCGGGGATCCGCTTGGGCCGGTCGGCCCTCATCAGGCGCCGGACGGGACCGTTCCGGGCGGGGCACTTGCCGGCTCAGGGCCGGGGCGTCGGTGGGTGGCTTCCGGTCGGCTCCGGCGTCTCCCCGACGTCCGAGCCGCCCGTCCGGGTGTGCTGCGACCGGGCGGACCCGGACCATGAGCGATCATGCCGGTCGCCGCTCGCGGACATGTCGAGCGTTGTGGGGCCACCAAGCGACATGCCGCCGCGAAGCCCCGCCGGTTGCGCTGAGACGACCCCCGTCGAACTCCTCGCCCCGGCCGCCTCCACGCCCACCACACCGAACACCGCAACGCCTACGCCCACAAGCAGCGGGTCCGACCCCTGGGCGCCGGACTCGACCTGTACGGACTGCGCAAGGACGGCACCGAGTTCCAAGTCGAGATCAGCCTCAGCCCCCTCGAGACCGCCGACGGCCTCCTCGTCTCCGCCGCCGTACACGACGTCACTTCGAGACGCTGCGCGTCACGCGTTGCGCCCCAGCCGCGCCTCGCGGCGGACGACGACGAGTCCGGCCGCGGACCGCTGCTCGTACGTGCGCTCGCCCACGACTGGGGTGTGCGCCCCACGGACGAGGGCAAGACGACGTGGTTCGGTCTCACACTGTGAGGACCCGGTGCTCCCGCTCGGGGACCGCGTCCGTCCGGGCCGGGGCGTGCCGTTCGTCGGCACGAACTCCCCCTGCGCGCAGGGGGAGTCAGGACGTCCAGCTCCAGTCGGCGACCTCAGGCAGGTCCGTGCCGTGTTCGCGGATCCATGCGTGGTGGCGGGCGCGGACGTCAACCATCTGCTGACGTACGCCGGCCGCCCGCACGGCCAGTCCGGGCACGCGGTCGATGACATCCATGACCAGTCGGTAGCGGTCCAGGTCGTTGCGGACCACCATGTCGAACGGCGTGGTCGTGGTCCCCGACTCCCGGTACCCACGCACATGCAGGTTGCCGTGGCCGTGCCGGCGGTAGGCGAGCCGGTGAACCAGCCACGGATAGCCGTGGTAGGCGAAGATGACTGGCTTGTCGGCGGTGAAGAGGCCGTTGTACTCGAAGTCCGTCATGCCGTGCGGGTGTTCCTCCTGCGGCAGCAGCCGGGTCATGTCGACGACGTTGACGACGCGCACGGCCAGCTGGGGAAGGTGACGGCGCAGCAACTGCGCCGCGGCAAGCACCTCCTGGGTCGGTACGTCGCCCGCGCAGGCAAGGACCACGTCCGGCTCGGAGCCGTTCTCGGTGCCCGCCCACTCCCAGATGCCGGCGCCGCGCGCGCAGTGGACGCGGGCCTGGTCCATGGAGAGCCAGTCGAAGCACGGCTGCTTGCCCGCCACGATGACGTTGACGTAGTCGCGGCTGCGCAGGGCGTGGTCCGCCACCGACAGAAGGGTGTTGGCGTCCGGCGGGAGATAGACGCGGACGACCTGCGGGCTCTTGTTGAGGACGTGGTCGACGAAGCCCGGGTCCTGGTGGGAGAAGCCGTTGTGGTCCTGGCGCCACACATGGGACGTCAGCAGATAGTTGAGGGAGGCGACGGGCGCACGCCAGTTCAGCTCGCGCGATGTCTTCAGCCACTTGATGTGCTGGTTCACCATCGAGTCGACGATGTGCACGAACGCCTCGTAGCAGGAGAACAGGCCGTGCCGTCCGGTGAGCAGATAGCCCTCCAGCCAGCCCTGGCACAGATGCTCGGAGAGGATCTCCATCACCCGGCCGTGCCGGTCCAGGTGCTCGTCCACCGGGAGCACCTCGGCCTGCCATGCCTTGCCGCTGGCGCCGAAGACGGCATCCAGCCGGTTGGAGGCCGTCTCGTCGGGCCCCACCAGGCGGAAGTCGCGGCGCGCCGTGGTGTCCTTCATGATCTGTTCGAGCAGGCCGCCCAGGACGCGGGTGGGTTCGTGCAGGGTCGCGCCGGGCTTGTCGACGGGCACCGCGAAGTCGTCCAGGGAGGCGATCGGGAGTTCACGTACGAGCAGCCCGCCGTTGGCGTACGGGGTGGCGCCCAGCCGCCGCGCTCCGTCGGGCACGCAGGCCAGCACCTCGGCACAGGGCCGGCCGTCGGTGTCGAAGAGTTCCTCCGGCCGGTACGACCGCAGCCAGGCCTCCAACTGCCGCAGGTGCTGCGGGTTCTCGCGGACGCCCGCCAGCGGGACCTGGTGCGCCCGCCAGGTGTTTTCGACGGGCACGCCGTCCACCTCGGCCGGCCCGGTCCATCCCTTCGGGGTGCGCAGCACGATCATCGGCCAGTGGGGTCGCTGCGTGACGTCCTCCTCGCGCGCCGTGCGCTGCAGCAGTGCGATGCGGTCGAGTGCCTCGTCGAAGGCCTGCGCCAGCGCGCGATGGACCTGGACGGGGTCGTCACCGGCGACGGTGATGGGCTCGTGCCCGTATCCCCGCAGCAGCTCGTCGAGTTCGGGCTCCGGGAGCCGGGAGAGCACGGTCGGATTCGCGATCTTGTAACCGTTGAGGTGAAGGATCGGCAGGACCGCACCGTCGTGCACCGGGTCGAGGAACTTGTTGGAGTGCCAGGACGCGGCCAGCGGTCCGGTCTCCGCCTCTCCGTCACCGATCACACAGGCGACCAGCAGGTTCGGATGGTCGAACGCGGCGCCGTAGGCGTGTGCGAGGGAGTAGCCGAGTTCACCCCCCTCGTGGATCGAGCCGGGCACCTCCGGAGCGACATGACTGGGTACTCCGCCCGGGAACGAGAACTGCCGGAACAGCCTCTCCATCCCACGGGCGTCCCGTGTCACGTCCGGATAGGTCTCGCTGTAGCTGCCTTCGAGCCAGGAGTTGGCGAGTACCGAGGGCCCGCCGTGTCCGGGCCCCCATACGCACAGGGCGTCGATGCCGCGCTCCTTGATGACCCGGTTGAGGTGGGTGTGGACGAGGTTGAGCCCGGGCGAGGTGCCCCAGTGGCCGAGCAGCCGCGGTTTGATGTGCTCGGGCTTCAGGGGCTCGGTCAGCAACGGGTTGGACATGAGGTAGATCTGTCCCGCGGCGAGGTAGTTGGCGGCCCGCCAGTGGGCGTCGAGCGCGCGCAGTTCCTCGTCGGTCGGTGCGGTGCCGTGGTGCTGTGCGGCCTCGGGCATGGGTGACTCCACGGGTCGTCGACGGTGCTCATCGGGGCGGCGGGTCCGCCACGGTGGGTGCGGGTTGCTGCGGACACTGCCGGTCACGCTCTTCGGGCAACGACGGCGACCGGGGCTGCCGCGGCACCGGCAGGGCACGAGGGGTCCGGTTCGTGCTCGTCGGGCGCCTGCGTCGCGGCGTGTGCCGGTACCACCGCGTGCGCCGGGGCGGCGCGTGCGACCCGACCGGTCGGGAAGCCCTCGACGCCGCTCGTCGTTCCGGTGCCGAGAACCAGCGGTTCGGCCGCCTTCGCCGGATCCGCGGGTGCCGCGTCCGGGCCGCGGTTCCGGTACCCGATGCTCACTTCACCTTCGCGGCGGCCCCGGCGCCTCGAGGGCGTACGCGCCCCCACTGCGGCCGGCCGGATCCCGGCCGCTGTGTCGAGGCCGACGACGGGCGGGGCATGGCGTCCACCTCCTGGTCGTGGTTCCCGGTCCCGGTGTCCGATTCCAGCGTCATGGCGCCGGGGGAAGGCGGGGCAGGGGCCGCAGGTCCCGAACCGGGGCCGATCGGCCCATGAGCCGCCGCCCCGGGCAAGGCGGACGTGAGGAGGGTGGTCCTGCCGGCAGCGTCGGCGGACCCGGACGATCGGCGTGCGGTGGCGGCGTACGGGTCGAGGACGGGCGACCGCGGCGGGTGGTCCGTACGGACCGGGACGCGGTTCAGGAGTGCGGGACGACGGCGACCGGGCAGCGGGCGTGATGGAGCAGGGCGTGGGTCACGGAACCGAGCTGCGTGCAGAGCCGGGTGTCCCGAGTACGGCGCCCCACGACCACGAGGGAGGCATGGGCGGACTCCCGGACCAGCTCTGCTGCGGGCCGCCCCGCGGTGACGGTCTCGGACATCGTGACACCCGGGCACTTCTCCGCCCAGGGGCGGAGCATCGCCGCCATCAGGTCCTCCTCGTCGGCGAGCAGTTCCGTGTCGTGCCCCGCGCCGGAGCGCCCTTCGGCGGCGTTGTCCAGCGCGGCACCGAGGGCGTGGACCACGCGAAGCGACGCCCCGCGGCGCCGGGCGGCGTCGAAGGCGAACGCGATCAGTTCGTCGCAGGGGTGCCGGGTGTCCATCCCGAGGACGACGTCGCGGTACGGGGTCTCGGGTATCTCCTCGGGGGAGACGCCGTCCAGGGCCGGCAGATGCTCGTCGGTGCACGCCTCGAGGGCTCTGACGAGCACGACGGGGCCTGGGGACCTGGCGACGACACGCTGGGACACCGACCCCATCACGAACCCGGCGGCACGGCCGAGGCCACGGGACCCCAGTACGAGCAACTCCGCGCCCTCGGCCTCCCCGAGCAGCACCGTGACCGGGGAGTCGGGCACCAGCAGATCCTCCACCGGCAGTCCCGGATGGGCGGCACGGACACTGCGGACCGCCCGCTCCAGGGTCTGCTCCGCCCAATCCCGCGGGCCGGGTTCCTCGGCCGCGGACGGCGCAGGCGACACCGGCCACTCACCGGCGTGCACGAGTCGGAGCGCGGCACCACGACGCAGCGCTTCCCGGGCCGCCCAGTGGGCGGCCGCGAGGCTCTCGTCGGTCTCGTCGACTCCCGCGGTGACGTGCCGAACCATGGTCCGCACCTCCTGCGTCCGAGTTGTTCCGCTCTTGCCCTCGAGCCTCCTGCGTGTACGGCCCGTGCCCGGTGCGCCGGTCGACGCCCGATCCGCCGGGACCGGGCCCGTCGTCCGCGGCGGCGAGGTCCGTCCGCGGTGCCGAACAGCCGGGCCCGGGGCCGGGCGGCCCATGGCCCGCACCCGGATCCGGAGAGACGCTGGAGTCGACGGGTCCCCGCACCTGGAGACCGTCGTGAACGACCCTCCGACAACCAGCATGCTCCGCGGGCAGCCCACCGGGCACCGCGAGCGCCTGATCCGCACGACCCGCGGGGTGCGATTCCCGCTTGGAACACGACCCCGGGAGCACTCCCGGCTCTCCCGGACAGCCTGCGGCGACCGCCGCCCCCGACCGGAGGAGACGCCATGTACGGCACCCCTCACATCGTCAGCGATGTGATGACCCAGACGGTCGCCGCGATAGGCCGCCGTGCCCCCTTCAAGGAGATCGTGCAGATGATGCACGACTGGAGGGTCAGCGCCCTGCCCGTCCTCGAGGGCAAGAGCCGCGTCGTCGGCGTGGTGTCGGAGGCCGACCTCCTGGCGAAGGAGGAGTTCCGCGACAACGGCTCCTCGGGACACCGCCCGCCCGGAGGTTCCCCGTTCACCCGGTTGCACGGGCCCGCGGACCCGGCCAAGGCGGACGCGGTGACGGCCGAGCAGCTGATGACCTCGCCGCCGCTGACCACCCGTGCCGACGCGACGCTCGCACAGGCCGCGCGGACCATGGCGCGCCACGAGGTGAAAAGGCTCCCCGTCGTCGACGAGCTGGGCGACCTCCAGGGCATCGTCAGCCGCGCGGACCTGCTGAAGGTGTTCCTGCGGGACGACGAGGAGATCGCCGAGGAGATCCGGCGCGAGGTGGTGGCGTATCTCTTCCGGCCCCCGGCCTCGTCCGTGCGCGTCGAGGTCGAGGACGGGGTGGTGAAGCTCGGCGGCCGGATCCGGGACACCTCCTTGGTGCCGGTGGCCGCACGTCTGGCCCGGTCCGTCGAGGGTGTCGTGGACGTGCAGTTCCAGCTCGCGGAACCTCAGGCCGCTCCGACGTAGGCGGCGCGGCACCGCATCCGGCGTGCCGATGTCCGCCGGATGCGGTCGCCCCGGTACGTCGGCCGTCGCACACACCCTGCGCGGGACCGGCCGTGCGCGGCCGTGCGCGGCCGTGCGGCGCGACGGCATGAGTCGCTGGTCCGGTACGAGGGGGCCGGTGAGGGAGCATGGTGGTACCGGGGGCCGGTCGGCCCTAGTGCTCACCGTGCCCGCCGGACGACGATCGTCGGCGCGGGCAGTCCGCGGTCCGCCCTCCACCGGGAAACGAGAGGTACCCATGGCCGAGGCACGCACCTTCAGCGAGCAGCATCCGATCCGGGTCTTCCTGCTGGACGACCACGAGGTCGTACGACGCGGCCTCGCCGATCTGCTGGACACGGAACCCGACATCTGCGTCGTCGGCGACGCCGACACGGTCGAGCACGCGCTCGCCCGCGGCCCGGCGGTTCGGCCGCACGTGGCCGTCCTGGACGTACGCCTTCCGGACGGCGACGGCATCACCGTGTGCCGCGAGCTGCGCAGCCGGATGCCGGAGCTGGCCTGCCTCATGCTGACCTCGTTCGACGACGAGGACGCACTGCTCGACGCGATCATGGCGGGAGCCTCGGGTTACGTGCTCAAACAGATCAAGGGGGCCGACCTGGTCTCCGCTGTCCGGACCGTCGCCTCCGGGCAGTCCATGCTCGACCCCGCGACGACCGCCCGGCTGATGCACTCGCTCCGCGCCGATCCCGCCGAGCAGCCCGCCGTGGCACCCGAGCTGGCGGGTCTTTCGCCCCGCGAGCGGGACATTCTCGCGCTCATCGGTGACGGTCTGACCAACCGGGAGATCGGCAAGAAGCTCTACCTGTCGGAGAAGACCGTCAAGAACCACATCTCGCGGCTGCTCGCCAAACTCGGCGTGCAGCGCCGGGTCCAGGCCGCGGTCCTCGCCTCGCAGCTGGAGGGGCCCGTGCCCGGGGACCACTCCGCCCACTGAGCCGCGGCGTCCGGGGCCACAGGGCTCTCATCGTGGGGTGCGGCGTTGCGGCGCCGCACGATCGGGCCGCGGGCTCAGCGCACCGGCACCCGCCACATCAGGCGTGTGCCGCCGCCGGGACGGTCGCCCACGGTGAGAGTGCCGCCCAGCGCGTCGGCCCGTTCCTCCAGGTTCCGCAGCCCGCTGCGGGCCACGCCCTGCGGTACGCCGCAGCCGTCGTCGGCCACCGTCAGGGTCAACTCGCCGCCGGCGAACCGCAGGTGGACGTCCACGGAATTCGCACCCGAGTGCCGTGCCGCATTGCTCAACGCCTCGCCGAGTACGGCGAGCGCATGGTCGGCCACGTCGCCGGGGACATCGGTGTCCACCAGTCCCTCGATGCGCAGCGCGGGAGTGAAACCGAGCGTGCCTGCCGACACCTGCACCGCCTCCGACACACGCCTGCGCAGACCGGCCTTCTCCGGCCCGCCGCCGTGCGCGCGCAGCCCGAAGATCGTCGAACGGATGATCTTGATGGTCTCGTCCAGGTCGTCGACGGTCCGTGACAGCCGCTCGGCGGCTTCCGGGTGGTCCACGAAACGCTGGGTGCTCTGCAGGGTCATCCCGGCCGCGAACAGCCGCTGGATCGCGAGGTCGTGCAGATCGCGGGCGATCCGGTCGCGGTCCTGCAGCAGCGCGATCTGCTCGGCGTCCCGGCGCCGCTCGGCCAGTTCCAGCGCCAGAGCGGCCTGCCCTGCGAAGCCCAGGAGGGGGCCCGCATCGGTGTCGGTGAACGGCGTTCGCCCCGCGGTGCGCCCCAGCACCAGCACCCCGATGGACTTGCCGCTCGCCACGAGCGGCACGCCCACCACGGACCCCAGCCCGGCCCACAGGACGGAACCCTGGTCGATCCGCGGGTCCTGCTGGATATCGGGGCTGATCACCGGCTCCGCCGTGCTGAATGCGGCTTCCACGAAACCGTCCTGCCCCGACATCACCAGACCCCTGCGCCGCTCGGCTTCGGCACCGACGGCGAACAGCGGCCGCAGCACCTCCTCCCCGGCGACCCGCTCGGCGATCATCCCCACATCGGCGGAGACGATGCCCCGCGCCTGCTCCACGATCAGTTCCAGCACGTCCGCGCTGGGGGCGCCCGACAGCAGCGCGCTGGTGACCTGGGAGCTCGCCCGCAGCAGGCGCTCACGCAGCCGCGTCTCCTCGTAGAGCCGGGCGTTCTCGATGGCGACGCCGGCCGCCACCGCCAGGGTGGCGAGCACGGCCTCGTCCTCGGCGTCGAACTCCGCGGCGGCGCGCTTCTCCGTGAGGTAGAGGTTTCCGAAGACCTTGTCGCGCACCCGGATGGGCACGCCGAGGAAGGAGTGCATCGGCGGATGGTGGTCGGGGAAGCCGTAGGACGCCGGGTGGTCCGAGAGCTCCGCCAGACGCAGCGGCTCCGGGTGCCGGATCAGCTCACCGAGGATGCCGTGCCCGCTGGGCAGCGCGCCGATCTTCTCCCGTTCCTCGTCGCCGACGCCGATGGTGAGGAATTCGGAGAGCATGCGGTCGTCGCCGATGACGCCCAGGGCGCCGTACTCGGCGTCGACGAGCACGACCGCCGCCTCGACGATGCTCCTCAGCGCCTGCGGCAGATCGAGTTCCCGCCCGACCGACAGCACGGCCTCCAGGAGGCGGTGCACCCGGTCCTGGGTGCCGCGCGCCGCATCGATACGGGCCTGCAGCTCGTCCAGCAACTCGTCCAGCCGCAGCTTGGGCAGATACTGCTCGGCCGGGCCACGTCCTTCCGCGCTCATCGCTCTCCTCCGACCGAATCACTCAGACAAGGTGCGGATCACCGGCAACTTCCCGGCCCTTACGATACTGGCTGACGGGCCGGAGCGAGGGTCGTCGCTCACCTGGAGTGACCAGCCGTCCGGCCGCCCGAGCCGCGGGAGCTCTCTCCCGCAGGGCCTCCCCCGACGTGCGCGGGCGCGTTGCACGCAGCCCCATGTCCGCTTTGCCCCTACTGTGCTGTGGAGTGACCGACAGTCAGGACGCGGGAGACGCGGTGGCGGATGCGGGCGACCCGGGGCGAGAACGCAGGAAGGGCGCTGTGGTGCTCGGCAGCCGGCCACCCCGCTCCGTTCGTGTCACCCGCCGCGCCCCGGCCGCCCCTCGAGTCGTCCCGGCCGAACACACGGTCCCCTGGCTGCGGGTCGCGGCCGCCTACGCGTGGCGCCTCGTCCTTGTCGGGGTCGCCGTCTACGGCGTCTTCATCGTGCTGGGGCGCTTCCACCTGGTTGCCGTGTCCCTGTTCCTCGCCCTGGTCGTCACCTCGGTTCTGCACCCCGTCGCCGACCTGCTGAACCGGTGGCTTCCGCGGCCCCTGTGCGTGGCGATCTCCCTGGTCGGCAGCCTTGTCCTGGTCCTGGCGCTGCTCTCCCTGGTGGGCGAGGCGGTGGCGGGCGAATGGTCGGGGCTGACCGGGGAGTTCCGCGGCGGCATCCGTCAGATCCAACGCTGGCTCGAACGGCCGCCGTTCCGGGTCAACCGCGGCACCCTGGCCGGCCTCCAGGACCAGATCTCCTCCTACCTCGCCTCCCACCGCGCCGACCTGCTCAGCAGAGCCGTCAGCGGCCTGGGCAGGGTCGTAGAACTGATCACCGGGGCCGCCCTCGCGCTGTTCTCCTCCGTGTTCTTCATCCACTCGGGCGAACGCCTGTGGTCGTGGGCACGCGACACGTTCCTGCCCGTCGGCGCGCGCCCGACGTGGGACCGGGCCGGACACGCGGCCTGGCGGACGTTCGCCGGGTACACCCGGGGCATCATCATCGTGGCGGCCACCAACGCCGTTCTCGTGGGGATCGCCCTGTTCGCGCTCCGGGTGCCGCTCGCGCTGCCGCTCACCCTGCTGGAGTTCTTCGCCGCGTTCGTGCCCCTGGTCGGCTCGCCGATCGCCCTCGGTGTGGCGACCGTCGTCGCGCTCGCCGGCCGCGGCCCCCTCACGGCCGCGGCCGTTCTGCTGCTCATCGTGGTCATCGGGCAGATCGAGGGACATCTGCTGCATCCCCTGGTGATGAGCTGGGCCGTTCGCCTGCACCCGCTCGTCGTCGCGGTGTCCGTCATCGCGGGCGGCATCGTCGCGGGGGTGATCGGCGCGGTCGTGGCCGTCCCCTTCGTCTCGGTCGCCTGGGCGGTGATACAGGCGCTGCGCTCCGCACCCTCGTAGCGTCCGGCGGCCCGGGGCGCGCGGCCCGCGGCGCCGTGCCACGCTGGCCTCGGAGCGGTGACGCGTCGGCCGGAGGCACGGGAGGCGATGTGGGCCCCGAGGAACGAGGCACGCCGGAGGACGGCCGACCACACCCGTGGCCACTGGGACGCAGGCGCTTCGTCGGTGCGTGCGCCGCCGCCGGGATCGCCTCGGTGACGGCCGCCGCCTGCGATCCGGCACCGCCGGCGCGTGGGCACCCGAAGACCTCCCACCTCCCGGAGGTGGAACGGGACCTTCGTGGGTCACCCGACTGGCGTATCGGCAGCGAGGGCCCGGCGACGGCCGTGGCCGGCTACGCCGACCGGGTGAGCGTCGTGCCGGGCGAGGAGTGCGGCCTGTACGTCTCGACCACCGCGCGCTCCTTCAGAGTCTCGGCCTTCCGCGTCGGCTGGTACGGCGGGGCCGGGGCCCGCCTCGTCTGGCGCTCGCCCCGCGTACCGGGCCGCGTCCAGCCCGAGCCGCGCCTGCTGCCGCAGACCCGCACGGTCCGCGCCGACTGGCCCCGCACGCTGACCTTCAGCACGACCGGCTGGCCCGAGGGCGCGTATCTGCTGCGCCTGGACGCGGACAACGGCCATCAGCGCCATGTGCCGCTGATCGTGCGTTCCACCCGGGGCGCGGGGCGGACGGTGCTCATGCACGCCCCCGCCACCTGGCAGGCCTACAACCGGTGGGGCGGCTACAGCCTCTACGACGGCGCCTCCGGCGGTTACGCCACCCGCTCCCTCGCCGTCACCTTCGACCGGCCCTACGACGCCGACGGCGCGGAGAAGTTCCTGGTGTACGAACGGGCGGTGGTGGTGCTGGCCGAACGGCTCGGCATACCGCTGGCGTACACCACGGGCACCGACGTGCACCGCGACCCGGAGGTTCTGCGCGGCGCGGCGGCCGTGATCGCTCTGGGCCACGACGAGTACTGGACCCCCGAGCAGCGCCGGCATGTCACCCTGGCCCGCGACGCCGGCACCAACGTCGCCTTCCTCGGCGCCAACACCTGCTTCCGCCGGGTCCGCATCGAGCGGGGCGAGACGCTGCCCGACCGCACCGTGGTCTGCTACAAGTCCTCGGTCCGGGACGACCCCTGCTACGCCACCCGGCCGGCCCTCGCGACCACCGACTTCCGCCAGGCCCCGGCGGCCGATCCCGAGTCCTCACTCACGGGCGTGCTCTACGAGGGCTACCCGACGGACGCGCCGTACGTCGTCCACGCGGCGGACCACTGGCTGTACGAGGGAACCGGGGTGCGTCCCGGCGACGGCTTCGACCACCTGGTCGGTGTCGAGTACGACCGGGTCACGCCGGGCGCCAACGTGCCCGGACCGCTGGAGATAACGGCCCATTCGCCCCTGGTGTGCAACGGTCTGCGCAGCCACAGCGACTCCGCCTACTACACGGTCCCGGGCGGTGCCGGCGTCTTCGCCACGGGCACCATGCGCTGGGTGGAGGCGCTCATGGCGGGCACCGCCGACGGCGGTCGCGACCACGGCATGGACGCCCGTACCGGGGTCTTCGTGACCCGCACGACGGAGAACCTCCTGCGCGCCTTCGCGGAGGGTCCCGCCGCCCGCCACCGGCCCGTTCCGCGGCCGAACACGGACGAGGTGTACGGGAGCACGGGCTGAGGAAGGCGCCCGGGGAGCCGCGGGCGGACGGTTCGCGCGCCGGCACGGCCGTCAGCCCGCAGCCGCGGGGCGCTGACCGGCGATCGGTGTGAGGTCCGGTGTGACAGCATGAGCCGGTGATCAAGCCACCGCCGGGATCCTCCGGCGTCGACCTCCTGGACGTACGCAGCATCCGCTTCGTCGAGACCGCCGCTCCGTGGCTGTCCTGCGAGGAACAGGCGGCCCTGGACCGCGTCTGGGAGGACGCGGTCCAGGCCAACCCGAACCTCTTCGACGGCCCCGTGGCGGCCTGCGCCGGGCTGGAGCGCGAGGACCCGCACGGCCTGGTCATCACCTGGGCGCGGACGACGTACCGGCACTACGCCCTGCGGCGGGTGAACGGAACAGCCCGCCGTCTGCCGGCCATCTTCGTGAGCGCGCTCCAGCCGACGGAGGACGGGCGTCTGATGGTGGGAAGGATGTCACCGGCCACGGCCGCACCCGGCCGCTGGCAGTTGCCGGGTGGTTCCCTGGAGCCTCCGGTCGGCGACGGGCTGCTCGATCTGGCCGCGCTCCGCGGGCACGCCGCACGGGAACTGGTCGAGGAGACCGGGGTCGACACACCCGCCGAGGACCTGACCCTGTGGCGTGTCACGCTCGGCGCCGGCGGCAACGTCGGCGCTCTCTTCACCGCGCCCAGCCGGCCTGTGTCCTTGCTGCACGACCGCTTCCAGGCTCTCGTGGTCTCGGAGAAGGCGCTGGGCCGCGAACCGGAGCTGGACCGGTTCGCCCTGGTCCGCTCACCCGCCGACCTGGCGCGGCTGGCCGGACCGCACGTGGACTACCTGGAACCGGTCGTCCGGCTGTACACGGCAGCCACGCCCCCTGGATGACCCGGCCGCACCCTTCCTGAGGCCCGACCCTCGGGGCTACCGGAGCTGCTCGTACAGCGACTCCAGGTCCCCGGCCAGTGCCGCCTTGAGACCGCGTGTGACGTCGTCGACCAGCACCTCGTGGGCTCCCGCCTCGATGCCGTCCAGTGCGGCCACCGCAACGTCGCGGGGGCTGGACTTGGGGGCGTCGACGTGCGCCGCCATGTCGGTGTCGACATACGCCACATGCAGGCCGGTGACCGTGATGCCGCGCGGCTTCAGGTGCAGGCGCAGGGAGTTGGTCTGCGACCACAGCGCGGCCTTGGAGGCGCTGTAGGGGGTGCCGTCGGCCAGCCAGGACAGGGCGGAGTGGAAGTTGAGGACGTGACCGCCGCCGTTGCCCTCGATGATCGGCACGAACGCGCGTGTGACCAGCAGCGGACCGTAGAAGTTGATCTCCATGTCGCGGCGTACGTCGTCGATCGACGAGTCCAGGTACGAGGCGTGGCTCGAGGCGCCGGCGTTGTTGATCAGGACGGTGACGTCCCCGGCCTGAGCGGCCACGGCCGCCACGGAGGCGGGGTCGGTGACCTCCAGCGCCAACGGCACGGCGTCGGGATGCGTCACCGTGCGGGGGTCGCGCGCCGTGGCGTAGACCTTGCCCGCGCCGCGTGCGTACAGCTCTTCGACCAGGGACTTTCCGATGCCCCTGTTGCCGCCGGTGACGAGGACGGCCGCGCCCTTGAGAGCAGTCATTTCTTACCTCCAAGACAGAAAACCGATCGGTTTCACGACACCGTAAACCGATCGGTTTCCCGCATGCAAGACGTGGCCCCGCTTTTTAGTTTGTTTTTCCAACCCAAGGTCTGCGGGGCTGCCCGCCGGTCCCGCTCACGGCCCTCGCACCCGTCATCGACGGGTCAGCGCACGCCCGCGGCGTCGAGGAGGGTGTCCACCATCGGGCCGACGAGGCCGACCAGGGAGTCGGCGCGAATCCCCGCACGGGCGCTCGCCCCGTCGAAGACCAGCACCAGCTGGCGGGCCAGCAGCTCGGGATCGACGGCCCCGCCCCGTTCGGCCTCGGCGCGGAAGAACTCCGCCAGCTCCTGCTTGATCCGGCTCGCGACGCGACTGGCCGGGTGGTCCGGGTCCTTGAGCTCGACCTGGACGGCCAGATACGGGCAGCCGCGATAGTCCGGCAGGGCGGCCTGCGACTCCACCTGCTCGAAGACGTACCGGATCCGCTCGCCGGGTGAACGCTCTTGGTCCGCGCCGGGCAGGAGCGGCGCCATGGCGGCGGGGGCACGCTCCTGCAGGCTCGCCGCCAGCAACTCGTCCTTGCTCTCGAACAGCTGGTACATCGAGCGTTTGGAGACGCCCGCCGCCTTGCACAGTGCCTCGACACCGACGCCGACACCCTGCAGATAGGTGAGCGTGGCCGCCGCTTCCAGCAGTCGCTCCCGGGAGCTCTGCTTCACGTCAGTGGTCATATGCCGAGGCTAACTCCGTACCGCCCGAGAGGAAACCGACCAGTTTACGGTCATGAACACAAGGGCTGCCCGGTCAGACGGCCCGGCCGAGCGGGGCGGGTGCGAAGGACTCCCAGCGGTCGAGCTCGGCGAGGCGGGAGCGCAGCGACTCCCGGATACCCTCGACGGCGTCTGCGCCGACGGCAAGGCGCAGGGGCGGCTCCTCCATCGCCACGACCGCCATGACCGCGTCCGCCACGGTCTCGGCGTTGCCGAACGCCGAGGGGGGCAGCGACGAGAAGTCCGCGAGGAACTTCCCCACGGTCGGTGCGTACACGTCGTGCGGGGCGACGACATCAACACGGGCGGCGAACTCGGTGGCGAAGACGCCGGGTTCGACGATCGTCACCTTCGCACCCGTGGGGGCGAGTTCGTGCGCGAGTGCTTCGCCGGCCAGTTCCACGGCGGCCTTGGAGGCCGAGTACAGACCCGATGAGGCCCACGCGAACTGGCCGTTGAGCGAGGAGATCTGGACGATACGACCGCGGGATGCGCGCAGCGCCGGGAGCGTGGCGCGCAGGACGGCGAGGTTGGCCAGCACGTTGGTCTCGAAGATCGCACGCGCCTTGTCCGCGTCGATCTGTTCGACCGGTCCGAACAACCCGTAGCCGGCGTTGTTCACCAGGACGTCCAGCCCGCCCGCCGCCTGCACCGCGTCGGCCAGGACCTGTTCCGCGTCGGGCGCGGTGATGTCCAGCGGCAGCTCGGTGACGTGCCCCTCGGTGGCGCTGTCCGCCAGTTCGGCGAGCCGGTCGCTGCGGCGGCCGACGGCGATCACGTGTGCTCCGGCGGCGAGCGCACGCTCGGCGACCAGCCGGCCGAAGCCCGAGGTCGCACCGGTGATGAGCCAGGTCGAAGTCATGAGGGGATCTCCTTGTGGAGGGCCGTGCGGTGCGCACGGCGAAGTGGGATGCGGGAGCGCGAGGTGGGCGTCCCGCATCCCAGCAAACCGCCGGCGGACATCCATGACGGCCATGGAACCGGCCCGCCCCTTCCTGGGATCCGGAGGGCCACCTTCGCCGCCACATGCGCGTCGGCGGGAGGGACCATGGGGACATGGAGCGGAACGAAGGGCTCGGCGAGTTCCTGCGCGCCCGGCGCGCGGCGATGGATCCGGAGGAGCTCGGCCTGCGCGATGTGGCGCCGCGACGGGTCCCCGGGCTGCGCCGGGAGGAACTGGCCGCGCTGGCCGGCGTCAGTGTGGACTACTACACGCGTCTCGAACAGGGCAGGCCCATCAGCCCCTCGGACTCCGTCCTCGACGCCCTGGCGAACGCCCTGCGACTCGACCCGGCGGAACGCAGCTACCTCAACGCGGTGGCGCGCCCGCGTCCCGGTGGGCGCCACCGTGGTCACCGTGCCGTGCAGAAGGTGCGTCCCGGGGTCCACGCGCTCCTGGCTCGGCTCGAGGGCACCCCGGCCCTCGTGCTGGGACGTCGCACCGACATCCTGGTGACCAACCGGATGGCCCGTGCCCTGCTCCACGACTTCGACGCGATGCCCGTCCGGAACCGCAACGCCGCTCGCTGGATGGTCCTCGACGAGGCGGCGCGATCACTCTTCGCCGACGGCTGGGAGAGGGTCGCCTCCGAGTTCGTGGGCACGCTGCGCATGGATGCGGCCCGCCATCCCGACGACACCCGCACCGCCGAGCTGGTGGGCGAGCTGTCCATGAAGAGCGATCCCTTCCGCCGCTGGTGGGCCGCACAGAAGGTGATGCAGTTCAGCCATCACACCAAGCAGATCCACCACCCGGTGGTGGGCCGTCTCACCCTCCACACCGAAACACTGGCCTTCCCCGGCGACCCGGACCTGACCCTGCTCACGTTCCTCGCCGACCCCGGCTCACCCTCCGACGAGGCACTGACGGTGCTGTCCGCATGGGCCACCGACCAGAGCAGCGCTGGGAGCGGCGCGTCGGCCCGCGCCTTGCCGCTCGAGTGAGCCGACGGCCCGCTCGCCGCGAGCAGGCCCCGGCCGCACGGCGACACATGAAAGCGGTCGTCGAGACAGCACGGTACGCGCGGACCGGCACCTCTCACGTCGTCCCGGACTCGCCACCGCGCATCCCCCGTCGAGAACCGCGGTGGCGCCGGCGTGCGGCCGGGTGCCTCCGGTGAGATGTCCCCCCCTCGAACCGGAGGCACCCGGCCTCGACCGGTCGCTACCAATCGATCCCGGCCAACCTGAACGGCTCGCTCTCGGGCGCCTCCTTGCGCGCCTTCAGTGCTCGCTCGGCGGGCATTCCGGCGGGCACACGCAGGGGAGGCTCGGGCCGTTCGACCGTGTCGGCCACGACCGCGGCCACCTGCTCGGAGGTGATGACCTCGCCGCGCAGAGCCGCGAGTTGGCGATACAGCGGGGCGTAGGGGCTGTCCTGCTCGACGAACGTCCGAGCCTGCTCGGCGCCGTTCGTGGACACCGCGCCGGGCTGCACGATGCTCACCTTGATGCCGAAGCGGCCCGTCTCGATGGCGAGTGTCTCGGCGATTGCCTCCAGCGCCCACTTGCTGGCGCCGTACGGGCCGATCATCGGCAGCACCAGTCGTCCTTGGATGCTGGAGACGAAAACGAGGCGGCCGGATCCTCGTTCCCGCATCGCCGGCAGCACAGCCTGCGCCACTCGCAGCGCGCCCAAGGTGTTGAGCCGGTAGAGCCGTTCGACCTCCGCGAGCGGAACACTTTCCAGCGGTGCGCGCACCGTCGCACCGGCGTTGCTGATCAGCACATCGATCTCGCCGGCGTCCTTGACGGCCTGGTCGACGCTTGCCTGATCGGTGACGTCGAGGGGCAGACGCTGGTCCACGGGGAGATCCGCCAGGGTTTCGGGCCGGCGAGCGGTGGCGATCACCCGATGACCACGATGTGCCAGTTCGACGGCGATGGCCCGGCCGATTCCTCTGGACGCGCCGGTGATGAGCACGGACGACATGGGAGTTCTCCTCGTCGATCGATTCGGTGCTTGTGTGCCCGGCTCCGCGGTGACGTCGGAGCCGCATGTCGAGCCCGTCGGATCCCGGGGGCACGGCCGGTGATCCAGCGGGAAACCCCGAAGCAGCAGCCGTCGGCGTGCGCGCTGAACGCGCAGGCGCCCACATGGATCCCACGACCCCCGGGATGCCAGTTCAGTCAGTGAACCAGGCCAGCGTAACACCGTCAGTTCAGTGAGTGAACTGCACGAGGTAAACTTCGGGGCATGACCCTCCCCAGCACCTATCCGGACCGCAACTGCTCGCTTGCGCGGACATTGGAGGTCGTCGGAGAGCGATGGACACTCCTCATCGTCCGTGACGCGTTCTACGGGGTCCGCCGGTTCGGGGACCTCGCCACCCAGCTCGGGATCCCTCGTGCCGTCCTGACCAACCGGCTGAAACTCCTCGTCCGGGAGGGAGTACTCACCCGGGACGACGACGGAGCGGGAACCGTCGAGTACCTGCTGACCGACAAGGGCACCGCCCTGTGGCCGATCGTGCGCGCCATGATGGCCTGGGGGGACGCCTTCTACTCCCCGGCCGGGGCGAAGCGCGACCTGCGCCACGACCGAGACGGGGGCCTGCTCGACCACGACGGGCGCTGCGAGCAATGCGGTGCAGCGGCGCCGGTCCCGGAGATCCGCATCGAACCGGGCCCCGGGTACCAGGCGGGGGACTCCCCGCTCGATCCCGTGTCCGCCATGCTCAGCGGGTCGCGACGGCTTCTCGAACCGATCGCGATCCCGAGTACGCGCCAGGCCGACGAACGTGGCGGCGGCACCGATGCCGGTCGTTGAGCGCGGTCGGCACACCGTCCCGTCATCTGCGCACGGCGACGACCGCCGGGGCGCGATCCATACCCGTTGTCACACGTGAGGACACCGAAGTGCCTTCGCATCCGTTGGACAATTCGATCCACTCGGCGCTGAGCGGGCCGCACGCCCACTTCGCGCAGCGGCGCGGCAACGCACTGCGCTACCCGGTCGACATGTCACCGTTCACGGCGCTGCCGGACCGCCCCGATGAAGCCGACTGGAAGGACCTGGCGGCGCTCACCGGCCCCGGCGCGCGGGTCGTGCTGAGCGGCCCTGCCGTGCAGCCGCCGGACGGCTGGGAGGTCAGGGCGCTCGTCCCCCTGCTGCAGTTCGTCGACGACGGGATCGCCGCCGCACCGGACGAGGAGGCGGTCCGCCTTCGTCGGACGGACGTTCCCGAGATGCTCGCTCTGGCCCGACGCACCGAGCCGGGCCCGTTTCTGCCACGGACGATCGAGATGGGCACATATCTGGGTATCCGGCACGGCGGTCGACTGGTGGCCATGGCCGGCGAACGGCTGCACGTGCCGGGTTGGACGGAAATCAGCGGGGTCTGCACCGATGCGGGATGGCGAGGGCGAGGGCTCGGGACACGTCTTCTCCTGGCCGTCGCGGCCGGCATCCGGGAACGCGGCGAGACTCCGTTTCTCCATGTGCTGTCGTCGAATGAGAACGCCGTCCGCCTGTACGAGTCCCTCGGCTTCCGGCTTCGCCTGCGCACCGCGAACCTCGTCCTCACCTCGCCCGCTTCTCCGGAGCCGAGTGAGGTCGGCGACGAGCCGTGAGCCGGCATCGGGCCCTTGCGGCCATGGATCGAGCGCCGATCCGGTCGTGCCGGCCGCAGGCGCCGAAGGGGTAGCGGCCGGTACCGGTACTCCTCCGGCCCTCCCCCGCCGCCTGCGCCAGGCGGCAGGGGAGGCCTTGGGCCGGGCGGCCTCGGCGCGCGGCCGGACCGCGATCCAGCTGAGGCCGGCCGGTCACATACGCGATGACGTCCGCCGCGGAGGACGCGCGGAGTTGTGGGCCCCCGGCCGACACCGATCAGCAGATCCTCGGCAACTGCTCCCCGATCGGCATGTCCACCACGCGTGTACCGCCGAGGCCGGTGCGGGCCACCACCATGCCCGGATGGACCGCCACCGCCTCGCCGATGATCCTGGACTCCAGGCCCAGGGGATGGGCGCGCATGGCCTCCAGGACCGCGTCGGCGTGCTCGCGCGGGACGAACGCCACCAGTTTTCCCTCGTTGGCCACGTACATGGGGTCAAGGCCCAGCACGGCACAGGCACCGGCCACCGCCTGCGGGACCGGGATCTCGCGTTCCGTGACGACCACCCCCGTGCCCGAGGCCGTGGCGATCTCGTTCAGTGCCGCCGCCAGGCCGCCCCGGGTGGGGTCGCGAAGCACGTGCAGGTCCGGGGTGACGGCGAGCATGGTCTCCACCAGTCCGCCGAGGGCCGCGCAGTCGCTCTCGATCTCCACCCCGAACTCCAGGCCCTCGCGAACGCTCAGGATGGCCACACCGTGCACGCCGATCGGACCGCTGACGATCACCACGTCCCCCGGGACCACCCGCTGCGGGCGCAGGTCCACTCCGTCGGGGATGAGGCCGACACCGGCCGTGTTGATGAAGATCCCGTCGCCGTGGCCCGCCTCAACCACCTTCGTGTCGCCCGTCGCCACCTCGACCCCGGCCACTCGCGCGGCCCTGCCGAGCGCGTCGGCGACCCGGGCGACGCGTTCCATCTCGACGCCCTCCTCCAGAATGAACCCGCAGGAGAGGTAGGACGCGCGGGCACCGCTCATGGCGAGGTCGTTGACCGTGCCGTTCACGGCGAGATCGCCGATGCTGCCGCCGGGGAAGAACATCGGTCGCACGACGAAGGAGTCGGTGGAGAACGCCAGCCGGACACCGCCGAGCGACAGGGCTGCGGAGTCGCCGAGCTGGGCGAGCGCGTCCCCGCCGAAGGCGGGGGCGAAGACGTGCCGGACCAGCTCGGCGGAGAGCGTCCCGCCCCCGCCGTGGCCCATCACGATGCGGGACTGGTCGCGCAGCGGAGCCGGGCAGGTCCAGGCCGCCGGGTCCACGGACGGTGTGGTCAGGTCGATCGTGTCAGACAACGGAGGTCGCCTCCCGGGGCGCTGGGGTGAGGTCCAGGCGCCGGTAGAGGTAGTACGCGGCGCAGGCGCCCTCGCTGGAGACCATGGTGGCTCCGAGCGGGGTGCGGGGTGTGCACAGGGTGCCGAACGCCTCGCACTCGTGCGGCTTGATCAGGCCCTGGAGGACCTCGCCGCTGCGACAGGCGTCCGGTTCACGGGTCTTGATGTCCTCGACCGAGAAGCGGAACTCGGCGTCGAAGTCGCGGTACTCGGCGGACAGGCGCCAACCGCTCGCCGGGATCACGCCGATGCCCCGCCAGGCGCGGTCGGTGACCTCGAAGACGTCCGCCAGCATGGCCTTGGCGGCCAAATTCCCCTCGGGGCGCACGGCGCGCGGATAGGCGTTGTCGACGGTGTGCTCGCCGCGCTCCAGCTGGGCCACGGTGCGACGTACGCCTTCGAGGATGTCCAGGGGCTCGAATCCGGTGACGACGATCGGGACGCGGTGGCGCTCCGCCAGCTCCGGGTACTCGTCCACGCCCATCACGCTGCACACGTGACCTGCGGCGAGGAACCCCTGTACCCGGCAGCTGGGGGACCGCATGATCGCCTCGATCGCGGGGGGCACCCGCACATGGGAGACCAGCAGGCTGAAGTTGGGGATGCCGAGCCTGCGCGCCTGGTACACCGTCATCGCATTGGGCGGCGCCGTCGTCTCGAAGCCGATGCCGAAGAACACCACCTGCCGGTCGGGGTTCTGCTGCGCGATCCTCAACGCGTCGAGCGGCGAGTAGACGACGCGTACGTCACCGCCCTCGCCCCGGACCTGGAACAGGTCCCGTCCGGTGCCGGGTACACGGAGCATGTCCCCGAACGAGCAGAAGATCACGCCGGGCCGGGAGGCGATCTCCAGCGCCTTGTCGATGACCTCCAGCGGGGTCACGCACACCGGGCAGCCCGGCCCATGGATCAACTCGACCTGCTCAGGAAGCAGTTGGTCGATGCCGTGACGGATGATGGAGTGCGTCTGCCCGCCGCAGACCTCCATCAGCGCCCAGGGTCGGGTCACCGTGGCATGGATCTCGTCGAGCAGGCGTCGGGCCAGCTCCGGGTCCTGGAATTCGTCGATGTACTTCACTTCCGCGCCTCCTCGTGCGAGGGCGGAGGCGTTCCCGCCGCCTCCGCGGCCATGTCCCAGGGATCGCCGAACTCCTCCTGCAGCATGCCGAGGGTCTCGAAAAGTTCGAGCGTCTGCTTGGCCGACTCCTCGTCGAGGCGCTGCAGGGCGAAGCCGACATGGACGATGGCGTACTCGCCGACCTGAAGGTCGGGCAGGTACTCCAGGCACACCTCCTTGACCACGCCGCCGAAGTCGACGCTGGCCATCCGCGTGCCGTCGCGTTCCTGGATGTCCAGCACTCTGCCGGGTACCGCAAGGCACATGGGCCTCTCCTCGCTGATGGTGGTGGGGCGTAGCCCGGCGCTGCCCGGGCGGTCGGTCAGTCGGATCCCGTCGCGGCGCGTGCGGCCACCACGAGCTGGCCGAGGGCCAGTCCGCCGTCGCCCGGCGGGACCTGGTGGTGGCGCAGCACCGTGAAGCCGTCCTCGCGCAGGACCTCGGCGCAGGCCGAGGAGAGCAGACAGTTGAGGAACACACCGCCCGTCAGGGCGACGGTGTCCACACCGTGCCGCTCGCGCGCCAGGACGCACAGCTGGTGCACGAGGCCGGTGACGGCCCGGTGGAAGCGGGCGGCGACCGGAGCGGGGCCCACACCGGAGCGCAGGTCCGCCGCGATCGCGGCCAGCAGGGGGGCCGGGTCGGCGAGCACCGGACCACCGTCCGCCGCCGGTGGGCGAAGGGCGAACGGGTACGCCGTGCGGTCCCCGTCCGGTGCGAGCAGCGCCGCGGCCTCCAGCTCCACGGCGGCCTGGGCCTCGTACCCCGCCCGATGGCACACACCCGCCAGGGAGGACACCGCGTCGAAGAGGCGGCCCATGCTCGAGGTGGGGACGCAGTTGAGGTCGCGCTCCAGCTGGCGTTCGAGAACGCGCAATTCGCCCGGCGGGCACGCGGTCACGCAGGCCAGTTCGGGCGACCAGTCGATCCGGGCCGTACGCAGATGGGCGAGCGCCATCCGGTAGGGCCGGTGCACCGCGGCGTCGCCGCCGGGCAGCGGTACGTAAGCCAGGTGCGCGAACCGGGTGAAGCCGTCGTAGTCGGCGAGCAGGAACTCCCCGCCCCACACCGCCCCGTCGTCGCCGTAGCCCGTGCCGTCGAAGGCGACCCCGATCACCGGGCGGCCGCCGTCGAGACCGTTCTCGGCCATGGCCGCGGCGATGTGCGCGTGATGGTGCTGGACGCGGACGAGGGGCCGGCCCGCCGTGTTGCGGGCGGCCCACCGGGCAGAGCGGTAGGCGGGATGCGGGTCCGCCGCCAGCAGCCCGGGCCGCACCGGGGTGATCGACTCCAGTTGAGCCACGGCGCGTTCGAAGGCCCGCTGGGTGGCGAGGTCGTCCATGTCGCCGATGTGGGAGGACAGCCAGGCCCGTCGGCCCTCGCCGAGGCAGAAGACGTTCTTGAGGTCTCCCCCGACGGCGAGGGCGGGGCGCACGGGGACCGGAAGCGCGATCGGCAGGGGCGCATATCCCCGGGCGCGGCGTACGACCAGCGGCCGACCGTCGCACACGCGCACCACGGAGTCGTCGCAGGGCACCTGGATCGGCCGGTCGTGGGTGAGCCAGGCGTCGGCCAGATGCGCCAGCCGTGTCAGTGCCTCGCCGTCGTCGGTGACGATGGGTTCGCCGGACACGTTGCCGCTGGTCATGACGAGCAGCCGGGGACCCGCGGGGTCACCGGGCAGCCCGAACAGCAGTTGGTGCAACGGGGTGTAGGGCAGCATGACACCGAGGTCGGGGCTGCCGGGTGCCACAGCGTCGACCGGGTGGGGCCCCTGTGCCGGGAACGGCGGGTCAGTGCGGCGGCGCAGCAGCACGATGGGACGGGTTCCGCCGGTGAGCAGGTCGCGCTCCTCGGGGCCGATCCGTACGACATGCTCGATGTCGTCGGGGCTCCCGGCCATGAGCGCGAACGGCTTGTCCCCCCGGGCCTTGCGGCGGCGCAGCCGGGCGACCGCGACGGGGTCGGTGGCGTCGCACGCCAGGTGGTAGCCGCCCAGTCCCTTGACTGCGAGGACCGCGCCGCTCGCCAGGAGCGCGCGTGCCCCCGCGACGGGGTCCGTCTCCGCGGACGGCAACGGTGGCCCGTCGCCCTGCGGCGGTGGGACCAGCAGCCGCAGCCGCGGCCCGCAGGCGGGGCAGGCCACCGGCTGGGCGTGGAAACGGCGGTCGGCCGGATCGGCGTACTCGCGGGAGCAGTCGGCGCACATCGGGAAACCGGCCATGGTGGTGTGCGCCCGGTCGTAGGGCAGGCCGGTGACGATCGTGAACCGCGGGCCGCAGTGGGTGCAGTTGACGAACGGGTGACGGTGCCGACGGTCGGCGGGGTCGGCCAGTTCACGCAGGCACGCGGCGCAGGTGGCGGTGTCCGGCGGGATCAGGGTGCCTCCGGGACCGTCCGTGCGGGACGCCAGGATGGCGAATCCGGTGTCCCCGCCGACGACGGGCATCTCCTCGTGCTCCACGGCGTCCACGCGGGCCAGGGGCGGTACGTCCACGGCGATGCGTTCGCAGAACCGGACGACCGCCTCCGACGGGCCCTCGACCTCCGCGACGACGCCCTCGGGCGTGTTGGTCACATGCCCGGACAGCTGGAGCGCGGTGGCCAGGGAGTAGACGTACGGCCGGAAGCCGACGCCCTGCACCACACCCCGCACGGTGACCCGGCGGCGCTGCGGCGCGCGGACGCCGACGGCCGTCGGCGGGACACCGCTCACGAGTGGGGCTGCGTCAGAACGCCGGCGCCGTCGGCGTGGTCGTGGGTGTGACCGTGGCCGTGGCCGTGTGGCTCACGGGCCATGACGGGCGCGTGCACGGGAGCGCCGTCCGCGGCGGCCAGCGCGCGGTCGAGCAGCGTACCGAGCCCCAGGCCGCGACGGGCCGAGGTGAGCACCACCTCCACGCCGGGGTTGACCCGCTCGACGTTCGCCCGGAACTCCGCCTCGTCGAACTCGACGGCCTCGGCGATGTCGGTCTTGGTCACCACCACCAGGTGGGCGAGGCCGAAGGCCGTCGGGTACTTGAGCGGCTTGTCCTCGCCCTCGGTCACGGAGGCGAGCACGACCCGCAGGGTCTCCCCCAGGTCGTACGAGGCCGGGCAGACGAGGTTGCCCACGTTCTCCACGAACAGAAGCCGGGCCGCGTCCGGCAGCCACCCCTCCAGATGCCGGGCCAGCATGCCCGCCTCCAGATGGCACAGCCCGTCGGTGAGGATCTGCTTGACCGGGACGCCCGAACGTGCGAGCCGCGCCGCGTCGTTCTCGGTGGCGAGGTCGGCGGTGAGCGCCGCGACCGGCACGGAGCGTTCCCGCGCCAGACCCAGCTCCCGTTCCAGGAGGGCGGTCTTGCCGCTCCCGGGGCTCGACAGCAGGTTGACGACGGTCGTGCCGCGGGCGGCCAGGCCGGCCCGCAGGGTGTCCGCGGCCCGGTCGTTCTTGGCGAGCACGGCCTGCTTCAGGTCCACCACACGGCACATGGTTCAGCGCTCCTCTGGGATCGGTTGGGCGGTGGGAACGGGCGTGCGGCCGTCCTCCCACTGCACGCCGACGATCTGCAGTTCACGGCCCGACAACAGATCGGTGGCTCCGCCGTCGCACAGGGGGCAACTCAGCAGGGGCGGCATACCGACCGCCCATTCGTGCGCGCACGGCGTGCACCGGGCCCGTCCGGGCACCGTGTCGGTCACCAGCTCGGCGCCCTCCAGCAGCGTCCCGGCACAGGCGAGTTCGAAGCAGAAGGACAGGGCATCGGGTACGACACCGGCCAGTTCGCCGACCTGGAGCCGCACCGAGCGCACCGCCGTGACGTCCCCGGCCCGCTCGGCCGCCTCTTCCACCTGGCCGATCACCGCCATCGCGATGGACATCTCGTGCATGGCTCTCCGTCCCGGCGAACCCGGGCTCCCGCCGTGTGGGGCGAGGCGTGCGTGCGCGGCCCGCCGGGCTCCATTAGAGGCGAGGCACCACGGTCCGCCGGACCGGCACGCCGTGGCCGCCCGGCCGCGTACACCGTTCGCCGCAACCGCGACGCCCGGCCGTACGCCGGGTCATCTCATCGCTCCAGGGCCCCCGGCGCAGGCGCGTGGCGTGGCCCGGGCTCTCCGGAGCGCAGCAGTTCTTCGATGACCCGGACGGCCTCCGGCACCGCCGCGGACACCGAAGGGCTCAGGCCGATGCGCTCCTCCACAACGGCGGGTTCGCACCCCACCACCAGCGTGCGCCGTGGCGGTCGGGCGCCGGTTCCGGCGCAGAGCGCGCCGAGCAGGCCGAGTACGGCGTCGGGCGTCATCCGATGGCCGTCGAGCGGCACGGGCTGCGCACCGTCCGTCTCCGCGACGTCGTGCTCGATGACGTACACCGTGCCGGGCTCCCCGCCGCGCCGGGTGGCGTCCACCAGGATCAGGGTGTCGTAGCCGTCGAGGAGCTGGTAGGCGAGGTGCACCCCCCGCACCCCGATGTCCAGCAGCTCCACGCCCTCGGGCAGGTCGCGCTCCTTCAGTGCGCGCACGGCCTCCACGCCGAAGCCGTCGTCCCCGAGGAAGATGTTGCCGATACCGGCGACGAGGACCGGGCCCTCGTGCGGGCAAACGCTCATGCGTCGTCCTCCAGTGGTGTGACCTCGTCGGGCCGGAAGTAGAGGAAGACCCCCTGTTCCCTGCGGATCTCGGCACCGGGGTCGTCCTCGACCGTCACCGCCAGGTGCACCGAGCCGTCGACGTCGTTCAGCACGGCCTCGACGGTGGCGGTGCGGCCCCGCAGGAAGAAGTCCTGGGCGTCGGTGCGCCGCAGGCCCGGGTTCAGCAGCACCCGGCACCCGGCGACCACGTGCCGGCCGTTCACCACAACCCGCTCGGGTGCCGGGGCGGGGCCGGAGCCGGTCGCCTCTCCCGGCTCCCGCCATTCGGGGGGCGCTGAGTCGGTCGTGGCGAGGACCGCGTCGAGGTCGGTGGCCTCGAGCCCCGTACGGCGGGTGTGCGGACCCACCACCGGGTGGTCCCCGAGAATGACCGGGGAGGACAGCATCACGTCCGCGCGGCCGGGTTCACCGGCGAGCACCGGCCAGGTGTGCAGATTGCGGCAGGCCGCGCTCACGCCTCGCGCCCACTCGGGCGGTTCGGTCATCGACAGGAACGACCCGGCGCTGAGTCCGATGAGCAGGTGGGTGGCGACCAAGGAGTGCCGCAGAGCCGCGTCGCGGTCGGTGTTGCCGTTCTCCTCGGGGGTCCAGGAGCCGGTGTTCTCGACGACCGCGGTCAGCCGCATCAGCCGGTAGGGCCCCTCGATGCGGCGTGCCGCGAGCCGCAGTACCCCGCCGATCTCCTCGTGCCGGAAGATGCGGTGACCGACGACGCGGCCGTCCTCGTCCCGGATCGGCTCGCTCTCCTCGCCCGCCGCGCGGACGAAGGGGATCGTGATCCCGTCGCCCTCGGCGAGTCGGTCCACCGCCACAACCGCCTCGACGCGTTCCTCGGTGCCCCCGGCCGGAGCGGCCGGCGACTCGCCGCCCGGTCCGCGCCCGGGCGCGGTCTGCGAACCGCCGTCGGAACGGGTCGGTTGCGCAACGGAACGCCGGGCGCGCAGGAAGCGCAGCTCGACCGCCAGGGTGGCACCCGTACCCGGCTCCATCAGGCATTCGGTGTGCTGGAAGTCGTACTCGTCGTCGTCGGCGTTCCAGGCCGGTGGCACAAGCACGCCGAACTGCCGGCGCAACCCGTTCCTGGCGGCGGAGGCGCGGTACGGGTGGAGCGGCGAGCCCTCGAAGAGCACGGCGTCGGCGACCTGCCGGGCGAGGGCGAAGCGCGCCTCGGTCTCGGGGGTGAACGAACTGACGCTCACGGCGTGGTCCTTCCGGTGGCCGCGCTCCCGAACCGGAACGGTTCCGCCGTCGTCCGGCCGCCCGTCGCGCGGGCGAGGTGCGGGGGTGTACACGTCGCCTTCTCCTTGTGGACGAAGGCGCGCCTCAACTCGTGATAGGGGGCGGCGGGGTCGTGGAAGACCCGGTGCATCTCGGCGAGCTCCCGTTCCCGGAAGGCGGACAGCGGCTCGACGCTCTCCTGCCGGTCCAGTTCGGCCTTCTTCGCCGCGATACGCGTGCGGGTACCCGGCAGGGACACAAGTCGCGCCGCCATCCGGCCCACCTCGGCCTGGAAGTCCTGCGGCCGGCAGTCGACGACCCGGTCGACGAGTCCCAGTCCGCAGGCGCCGGCGGCGCTCGTCGGCAGTGCCTCGCGCCGGAGTCGGTCCGCCGCGGCGGCACCCACTCGACGGGGAAGCGTGTAGGTCCAGTACTCCGAGCCGGTCAGGCCCATCAGTCGATAGTGCGGGTTGAGGACGCAGCCGCCGCGGCACCACACCTCGTCCGCGGCCAGGGCGAGCATCACCCCGCCTGCCGCCGCGTTGCCCGCGAGCGCGGAGACCACCAGCCGGTCCGTGGTCCTCAGAACGGCCTCGACCAGGTCGTCGATGGCGTTGATGTTCGCCCACGACTCGGCCGCAGGATCCTCGGCGGCCTCGATGACACCGAGATGGATCCCGTTGCAGAAGAAGTCGCGTTGCCCGCCCAGCACAAGCACCGACGTCGGACGCGTACACGCCTCCCGGTACGCGTCCAGCAGGCGCCGGCACTGCGTGGTGCTCATCGCGCCGCCGGGAAAGGAGAACGACAGGAAACCGACACTGCCCTCCTCCCGGTAGCGGATGTCCGTCCAGGTGCGCCATCCCGGCTCCGGCAGCGCGGGCAGACGCGGCACGGGCGGCAGCAGGTCGCCGAGGGCGCTCACGGCAGGACGTCTGAACGTGGACGGCTGCCCCGGACGACGCCGGCGGCGCAGCTCGGGAATCCACACGGCCCCGTCCGTGGTCGCGCGGCAGATCGCCCCGACGCGGGTGGCCAGCAGTTCCCCCGGTGCACCGCACAGGACGTCCTCGGGGTGGCCTCCGTGCAGGTACCACTCCTCGCCGAGCAGCGTGTCGAGCACACCGGGCTGCGAGTCGGCCGCGCGCAGCTTGCGCACCACGGTCTCCGTGGAGTCGGCGTGCCAGTCGATCCGGCGCACGCTCTGATCGAGGTACGGCCGGGCCCGAGAGGTGTCCTGCCGGACCGGGGTGTGGGTACCCGAGGCGAAGCGCTCCACGGCGAGCAGGACGGCCGCGAGTGCCGCGTCGGCGATCTCGTTGCGGTACAGATCGCTCTTGGGCACCGGAGGAAGAGGACACGCGACGGACGCCCACACGTCACCGGCGTCCATCTCCTCCACCGCCTGCAGGACCGTCACGCCCCAGCGCTCCGCGCCCTCCTGGATCGCCCAGTCGAGGGAGGACGGCCCCCGGTCCCCCACCGGGCCCGGGTGGACCACGAAGCACGGATACGTCTCCCACACCTCGCGGGGGATCGCCGTCCTCAGCATCGGAGCGAGGACGAGCTGCGGCGCGTGCCGTCGTACGGCGTCCGCCAACGAGCCGTCAGGAAGGGCGAGTTCCACCGTCACGAGGTGGCCCCGGTCACGCAGTTCGGCATGGACGCGCTGGGTCAGGCTGTTGAACGCGCTGGCCACGAGCAGAATGTGCACGACAGACCCCCGACGGACGTGCGGCGAACGACGGTGCGGGCGCGGTGGTCCCGCCGAGTGCGATGGTGTAGCACACCCACGCGCCCCGTTCGCAGAAAGGCTGCCGGTTCACCCGAAAGCGGGTTTCGAAGCGCCACTCGGGCCTGAGGTCCCGTGCGAGTGAGTAGGGGCCCGGTGGCGCACGGTCGAGGGACCGCTCGCTCCCGGCCCGTGAACCCCGCACGGCCCTGGCGCCGTTCGTGGCCGCCGGAACCGGCCGACGGCGCATGTGACGCCCCTCGCCTCCCGGGGCCCGGCAGTGTAGACATGGCACATGGTCCGGCTCCTGCGTCGAACCGGGACTCGGTCGACCCGTCCCGGCGATCCGCGTGCGCACCGCCCCGCCCGAGCGCCCGAGAACGACGCCCGGCACACATCGCAGGGGGAACGCCCTGGCCCCGGGCGGCAGTCGCGCCCCCCGTGGTCGGACCCCCGCGCCGGACTGCAGACGGCACTGGGCGGACGCAGCGTCGCCGGGCAGGTCTTCTTCCTGCAAGTGGTCATCGTTCTGTTGCTGGTGGTGTCCGCGGTGCTGGCTCTGGTGCTGCAGGTGCGGCACGACACCACGCAGGAGGCCCGCAACCGTTCCCTCGCCGTCGCCCAGTCCTTCGCCAACGCGCCGGGCACACGGGAGGCGCTGAGCGGCCCGGACCCGACAGCGGTGCTGCAGCCACGGGCCGAGGCGGCCCGCGAGGGGTCGAGGGTCGATTTCATCGTCGTGATGAACACCGAGGGGATCCGCTACACGCACCCCCGGCCGGACCGCATCGGCAAGAAGTTCGTGGGGAACATCGCGCCGGCGCTGGCCGGTGGCACCGAGGTCGAGGAGATCGACGGCACCATCGGCCGGCTGGTGCAGGCAGTGGTACCGGTCAAGGCACCGGACGGCGACGTCGTGGGCCTGGTGTCCGCCGGGATCACCACCGAACACGTGGGCGGCGTCGCCGACCGGCAGCTGCCGCTGGTGCTGGCCGCGGCCGCCGCGGGACTCGCACTCGCCACGGCGGGGACGGCGCTCGTCAGCAGACGTCTGATGCGCCAGACGCACGGTCTGGGACCGCGCGAGATGACCCGGATGTACGAACACCACGACGCGGTGCTGCACTCCGTCCGGGAGGGGGTGATCATCGTCAGCGGTGACGGCGACCTGCTGCTGGCCAACGACGAGGCGCAGCGTCTGCTCGATCTGCCGTCGGACGCCGAGCGCCGGCAGGTGACCGAACTCGGCCTTCCCACCGATACCGCCGAGCTGCTGGCGTCCGGGCGGGTCGCCACGGACGAGGTGCATCTGGTCGGGGACCGGCTGCTGGCCGTGAACCAGCGGCCCACGGATCTGGAGGGAGGGCCGCCCGGCCATGTCGCCACCCTCCGTGACTCGACCGAACTGCGCGCCCTGTCCGGCAAGGCGGAGGAGGCACGGGAGCGCCTCACCCTGCTGTACGACGCCGGTGTGGGCGTGGGGACCAGCCTGGATGTGACCCGCACCGCCGAGGAGCTGGCCGCGCTGGCCGTGCCCCGGTTCGCGGACTTCGCCACCGTGGACCTGTTCGAGGCGGTACTGCACGGCGGGGAACCGGAGGCGGCCGGCGGGCTGCGTCGCGCGGCGTTCAGCGGGATCCGGGACGATCCGCCCCTGTATCCGGTGGGCGAGCGGATCCGCTTCGTCGAGACCTCCCCCCAGGCCCAGGCCCTCGCCGGCGGCCCGGCCACCGTCGAGCCATGCCTCGCCGAGGCGCACGGATGGCTGGCTCAGGACCTCCAGCGCTCCGCGCAGGTCGTGGAGTACGGCATCCACTCGATGATCACCGTGCCGGTTCGGGCCGGAGGGCTCCTGCTGGGGGTGGCCAACTTCTGGCGTTCCGAGAAGCCCGGCCCCTTCGACGAGGAGGAGCTGGCTCTGGCGGAGGAGCTGGTGGCCCGGGCCGCGGTATCGATCGACAACGCGCGCCGGTACACGCGCGAGCACGGTCTCGCGGTGACCCTGCAGCGCAGTCTGCTGCCGCGGAAGCTGCCCGAACAGGGCGCCCTGGACATCGCCTACCGCTATCTCCCGGCGCGGGCCGCGGTGGGCGGTGACTGGTTCGACGTGCTGCCGCTGTCCGGCACCCGGGTGGCGCTGGTCGTCGGTGACGTGGTGGGCCACGGGCTGCACGCGGCGGCCACGATGGGGCGGCTGCGCACGGCGGTGCACAACTTCTCGGCACTCGACCTGCCGCCCGACGAACTCCTCGGCCTGCTGGACGAACTGGTGGGCAGGATCGACCAGGACGAGGCGGCCGAGGGCGGCGCACCCGTCACGGGCGCGACCTGCCTGTACGCGGTCTACGACCCGGTGACCCGACGCTGCGCCATCGCCCGCGCCGGTCATCCACCGCCCGCCGTGATCCGGCCCGACGGCCGGGTGGAGTTCCCAGAGGTGCCCGCCGGTCCGCCGCTCGGCCTCGGGGGACTCCCCTTCGAGACGGCCGAACTGGAGCTGGAGGAGGGCAGCCGTATCGTCCTCTACACGGATGGGCTCATCGAGGGCCGCGGACAGGACATCGACGCCGGATTCGAGCTGCTCGGCGCCGCCCTGGCCGGATCGGGACCCTCACCCGAGGAGACCTGCCGGGCCGTGCTCGACGCCCGGCTGCCGCACCGTCCGAGCGACGACGTCGCGCTGCTCGTCGCACGCACCCGGGCCCTGCCGGCCTCCCACGTCGCCCAGTGGGAGGTGCCGCAGGATCCCGCGGCCGTCGGCGAGGTACGCGCGGCGGTGACACGGAAGTTGACGGAGTGGGGGCTCGAGGAGCTGTTGTTCACCACGGAGCTCGTGCTCAGCGAGCTGGTGACCAACGCGATCCGTTACGGAAGCGCGCCCGTCCGCGTACGTGTGCTGCGCGACCGCGCTCTCGTCTGCGAGGTCTTCGACGCCAGCAGCACCTCGCCGCATCTGCGGTACGCGGCGATGACCGACGAGGGCGGGCGCGGGCTGTTCCTGGTCGCTCAGCTCGCCGAACGCTGGGGGACCCGCTACACGCCGACGGGCAAGGTCATCTGGGCCGAACAGCCGCTGCCCTGAGGCCGATCGTTCGGACCGGCGCCGCCACGAGAACCTGTTGCTCGACGGGTACCCAACACGCCAGGGATCTGATAGGAAACCTTCCTATCAGTACAACCCCCCACCCCCCGAACCCACTTGGAGTCCCAGTGGTGCATCCGTCCCCCGACGCGGCAGGCGCCCGCAACGCCTCCCGCCGCACCGTACTCGCCCTGTTCGGTGCGTCTCTCGCGGCGATACCGCTGCTCGACGCCGCGAACGCCGCGGCCGCCCCCACCGCCGCCCGCGCGACAGGACTCGACGACCCGGCGAAGAAGGAGATCGCCATGAAGCTGGTCTCGAGCGCGGAGAACTCCTCGCTCGACTGGAAGGCCCAGTACAAGTACATCGAGGACATCGGCGACGGGCGCGGTTACACCGCCGGCATCATCGGATTCTGCTCCGGCACCGGCGACATGCTCGACCTCGTCCAGCTCTACGCCGACCGCAAGCCCGGCAACGTCCTCGCCAGGTACCTGCCCGCGCTGCGCGATGTGAACGGCACCGACTCCCACGACGGACTCGACCCGAACTTCCCCAAGGACTGGCGCACGGCGGCGCAGGACACGGTGTTCCAGCAGGCGCAGAACGACGAGCGCGACCGTGTGTACTTCAACCCCGCCGTCCAGCAGGGCAAGGCCGACGGCCTGGGAGTGCTCGGGCAGTTCACCTACTACGACGCCATCGTGATGCACGGCGACGGTGACGACGCCACGAGCTTCCGCAACATCCGCAAGCGTGCGCTGCGTACGGCGAAGCCCCCGGCGCAGGGCGGCGCCGAGGTGGCGTACCTCAACGCCTTCCTCGACGCACGGGTGTGGGCGATGAAGCAGGAGGAGGCCCACAGTGACACCACCCGTGTCGACACCGAGCAGCGTGTCTTCCTGCGCAACGGCAACCTGAACCTCAACCCGCCGCTGGACTGGAAGGTGTACGGAGACAGCTACCACATCGGCTGACGCCCCGGCGTCCGCTCACAGCAGTGACACGCTCATCGGCCGGAATCGGACCACTGAGCGTGCCCCGTCGCCGGCCCACGTCACCTCGACGCCGTCGCCGTCGACCGCCACGGCGGCGACGGCGTCCACGAGAGGCGTGGGTTCGGCTTCGGCGGTCAGGGTGGCCAGGCACACGTGCACCGAGGTGCCGCCGGCCCGCCCGCCGAGACGGGGGACCCGGGCCCATCGGGTCCAGGCCGTGCCCTGGGGGGCGCGCAGCGGTTCGGGACCGTCGTCCCAGCCGTGCAGCCCGTGCAGGGCCGAGACCGCGGTGTCGTCGGGTCCCGTGGCCCAGCCCGTGAGACTCACCCGTGCTCCGTCCGGGGCACCGACCACGCGATGGACGCGCAGTTCGTACCGGCCCCGCGCCACCGTGACGCTCTCCACCCGAAGGCCCGGCGCCATCGGGGGGCCGGCGACGAAGACGGGCCGGTGCCAGGACGCGGCCCAGCCCCATCCCTCACCGTGCCCTGCCCCCAGGGGGTGGATGCGGCGCCGGACGCTTGCCCGGCCGTTCACCTCCACCGAGAAGTGGTTGTCGGCGACGTTCCCGGGCGCCGTGGGCCCGGTGCGGGTGGAGTACGCGAGCCGCCCGTAGTGCGGATCGTTCCCGTCCGCCGACTCGCCCTCGTGATGGCGTACGTCGTCACTGCCGTGATTGTGCAACCGTACGGTCCCGTCGGCGCGCGTCGACTGCACCAGGAGGCCCGGTGCGGGCAGAGCGAGGACCCGGTCGGCCTCCTCGACCGGTCCCGGCTCCTCCCTTGCCGTCCACAGCGGATGGCCGGCCGGCGCCAGGAGGGACACGAACGCCTTCGACGCCCAGTACGGGGAGGCGGGACCGGAGTACGCCTGCAACGTGGCCTCGTGCGGGCCGTGCCAGCCGAGGCCGAGCAGACCGTCCCCGGTCAGCGCTCCCCGGTCCAGGAAGTAGCGCAGGGTGCCGCTCGTCAGCCGGCGGGAGGTGCCCGCGGTCAGCGGGGTGTGCCCGGTGACCGCGCCCAGGGCGACGGCCGTCGCGGCGGCGAACCGGTACACGAGCGACCGGCCGAAGTGCAGCGGTGCGCCATCGGCACCGAACATGAGCGAGAACCCTTCGAGATACTCGCTCAGCCGGGCGCCGTAGTGGGCGGACCGCTCACCGTCCCCGGCCAGGTGGGCGTCGAGCATCGGATACAGGTGCAGGGCCCAGCCGTTGTAGTGGTCGAACGCCTGGTGGTCCCCGTCCGTGTACCAGCCGCCGCCGCGGTACCAGCCCTCCAGCAGGTCCACCGCACGCTGCCGGGCCGCCGCGGTCTCCGCGTCCCCGCGGCCCACCGATTCCAGGAACCCGGCGACGGTGAACGGGAACAGGTACCAGTTGTTCGGCGCGGGCGAACGGCGCAGCGCACCGCGCAGCCATTGCTCCGCCCGGTCCTGGACGCCGGGATCGAGGTTCTTCCACAGCCAGGGGGCGGTCAGCCGCAGTCCGAGCGCGACCGAGGCCGACTCCACCATCGGCTGGCCCTGCACATCGTGGTCCAGGATCAGGGGCCAGGACTCGGTGTCGTCACGGCCCGGGGTGCAGGTACCGGACGCGATACCGCGGGCGTACCGCTCCAGCCATCCGTGCGGATCGTCCCCGTCCGCGCCCGCCACGCGGAACGCGGCGGCGAGGAACGTGCGGGCATAGCCTTCCAGACCGTCGGAGCGCACCCCCGAGCGCGATGGCCGTCCGGGCAGGTGGAGCAGGGCGTCACCGGGTGTGCTCCAGCGCCACGCGGACGCCAGCAGCCCGTCCGCGACGGTCTCCCAGTGAGCGCGGGTGTACCCGGTGTACGGGCTCGACCCACGGTCCTCCGGCGGCAGTTCGAAGGGGGTGCTCATGCCTGGATCGCCGCCCTCTCGCGTCGTACGGGATGCAGGAAGCCGGCGCCCGAGGCCCATCGGGCGGTCTCGGCGAGGGCGAGATCGGCCAGCCGGCGCCACTCGTTGCCCTGGGAACCTGCCAGGTGGGGGGTGATGAGCACGTTGTCGCACTCCCACAACGGGTGCTGCGGAGGCAGTACTTCGGGGTCGGTGACGTCGAGGACGGCCCGGACGCGGCCCGCCGCGGCGGCCTCGGCGAGCGCGTCCTGGTCGACGATCGCTCCGCGTGCGGTGTTGATCAGAACGGCGCCGGGGCGCATCGACTCGATCAGTCGGCGGCCGACCAGACCGCGGGTCTCGGGGAGCAGCGGTGTGTGCACGCTGACCGTGTCGCTGCGCGCGAAGAGTTCGTCCAGCCCGACGGGGGTCACGCCGAGTCCGGCCGCCTCGGTCTCGGAGACGTACGGATCGTGGAGGAGCACGTCGAGGTCGTGGGGACGCAGCAGTTCGATGACACGGCGCCCGATGAGCGATGCCGACAGGATGCCCACCGTGCGGCGGAAGTTGCCGACGGTGCGCGGGGTGCCCAGCCACTCGTCGCGGCTGCGGGACGTGCGGTAGTCACGGGCGCGTTCGAGGACGTGTTTGCCGGTGAGCAGGATCATCGCGAGGGTGTACTCGGCGACCGGCACGGCGTTGGCCGCGGCGGCGGAGGACACCTCGATGCCGCGCTCCCAGCAGGATTCGGTGATGTGGTGCCGCACACTGCCCGCGGTGTGCACGACCGCTTTCAGCCGGGGGGCCGACCTGAGCACGGACTCGTCCAGCGGAGGACAGCCCCAGCCGGTCACCAGCACGTCGACATCGGCGAGGACCGCGACGGCCGCGGGTGTGGTGAGGTCGTCGAGTACGGGGAGTGCCAGGTCGCAGACGGCGGCGAGGGCGTCCAGCGACTCGCGGTCGAGCACGGCCGCGGCGGCCTCCTGGGACATGGCGAGTGCGGCACGGGGGCGCGGACCGGGACCGGGCTGGGAGCGGGTCATCTGGGCGCGGCAACTCCTGACTCGGTGGTGCTGTGCACATGAGCCACCTGTGTGTCCGTGCGGACACGGCCTGTGCGGGTCACGGGAATCCTCACGGCCCGGACGGGACGCGGTCAAGACGCCGCCCAGCGGGATGCGGAACAGCCGGGCGCCCTTCGACGGACGTCCGCTCACCGGGCGGAGCCCCGGGCATCGGCGCCCGGACGTACCGGCTGCCCATGCCTGCGCACGTGTCGCCGTCCAGACTGGTGGGAAGGCAGGTGCTCCGCCGGTGGCCCGAGCCGGCGGGTACGCACCCGTGGAGAGGGGCCGGGCCTCGGGCGAGGCAGGCGTCCCGTACGAGCGGCTGGAGCTGGCGATGACCCGACCGGACGACCGCCGGCCGATCGTGGTCGGTGTCGATCCCGACCCGGGGAAACGGGTGGCGCTGGCCTGGGCCGCCGACGAGGCCGCGCACCGTCGGGTGCCCCTGCGTCTGGTGCACGCCGACACCGTGCCGACCACGGAGTTCCGAAGGTGGGAACTTCCGCATTCCTGGCAGGTGCGTGATCGGGTGCTCCAGGAGGCCGGCCGTCATGTGCTGGAGGCTGCCGTGGCCTTCGCGGAGCGGCGGCAGCCCCGGGTCCGGGTGTCGGGACTGCTGGCTGACGGTAACCCGGTGCCCGTCCTTCGCGAAGAGAGCCGCGATGCCACGGCCGTCGTCCTGGGCTCGTGGCGTCTGAGCCGGATACGGGAGCTGTTCGGCTCGGAATCCATCGCCCTGCCCGTCATCTCCCATGCGCACTGCCCGGTGGTCGTCGTGCCCGAGCCGGCACACCCCGTCGAGGGGCCCGGGTACGTGGTCGTCGGCGTGGACGGCAGCGCACCTTCCGTGGCGGCCGTCGAATTCGCCTTCGAGGAGGCCGCACTGCGGGGCGCGGCCGTGCGGGCACTCCATGTGCGGCATCCCGGGCCGCTGGCGGGGGCCGACGCGGACACGGCGCAGCGGGAGGGCGGCCGGCTGCTGTCCGGCACGATGGCCGGTCCCGGCGCCGCCCACCCGGATGTCGAGGTGCACCACGAGGTCGTCGACGGCCACCCCGTGACCGTGCTGGCCGATGCCTCTGCCCACGCGCTGGCCCTGGTGGTGGGCACACGGGGCCACGGCGGCTTGACCGGCATGCTGCTGGGCTCGGTGAGCCAGGGTGTGCTGCGCCAGGCCCGTTGTCCCGTCGTCACCGTGCCGCTTCCGGTCACCTCGGCCGGCGGGCACCGGTCCTGAGGCGCGTCACGGGGACCGCCGGGTGTCCGTCCCGGCCCAGCCGCCGGAAGACGAACGCGGGCCCGCCCCGAACGACGTCCGCGTCCCGCGCCCTGGGCCGTTGGCGTGCGTAATCTGGACACATGGTGTCGCGCACCACCGGGCGGCATGTGGTCCTGCCCGTGCTCAAGGCGCGGTGGCTCAGTCAGACCTTTGTCCACTGGCCCTACGAACCGCGGTTCGTGCAGGCTCTGCTGCCACCGGGTCTGACGGTCGACACGTACGACGACGCGGCGTGGGTGGGATTCACGCCCTTCGTGATGGCGGCCCTGCGCCCGGGCGTTCTACCGACCGCCCCGTTGTCCTTCGCGGAGACCAACCTGCGCACCTATGTGCGCCGTCGCGACGGCCTCGACGGCGTGTGGTTCCTGTCCGTCGAGGTCACGACGCGGGCCATGATGGCGGCGTGGCTGATCGGGGCGCCCTGTCACCTCGGCGCTCTCCAGGTGCGCCACGAGGACGGTGCCGTGCGCTATGCCGGCGTACGCCGCGGGGGCTTTCCGTCCTACCGCCTGACCGTTCGCCCGGGCGGACCCTTCACCCCGGACGCGAGAGACCTGTGGCTGACCTCCCGATGGCACGCCTTCACCCGTATCGGGCCCGTGCTGTGGCGGACCACCGTGGACCACGACCCATGGACGCTGTGCCGCGCCGAGGTGGTGGATCTCCGCCAGACGCTGACGACGGCGGCCGGGCTTCCGCCACCGTCAGGGCCCGCCGTGGTGCACTTCTCGCCCCAGGTGCGCACGGTGCGTTTCTCGCTGCCCCGTCCGGCGCGCAGCCGCTGACCGGCGCCGGACCGGGATCGTTGCCGCCGGTTCTGCCGGCGCGGACTACGGCGCGGCCGGCTCCAGCAGCCCGGGACCGTTGTGGTGGACGTCGTTGACGGCCGTGGACACCGGGCGCACGTCGAGACGGCCGTCTGCCGGAGGGGTCAGCAGGGCACGCAGCCGGTCCGGGTCCTGGTGCTCCGGAGCGAGCCAGGCGTCGTGCCGGTCCGGCGCCACCGCGAGCGGCATCCGCGGGTGGATGCGGCCGGCGGCGTCGGTGGCCTCCGTGGTGATGATCGTGCAGGTCGTCCACCAGGCCGCGGGGTCGTCGTCCTCGGCCACCGAGGGGTCGCGCCAGAACTCGTACAGCCCCGCGAGGGCCATCACCTCACCGTCCTCCTGGCTGATGAAGTAGGGCTGCTTGCGGACCTTGGACCGGTCGCTCGCCCTGATCTGCTGCCACTCGTAGAAACCGTCGGCGGGCAGCAGACAGCGCCGCTTGACGAACGCACTGCGGAATGCCGGTTTCTCGGCGACCGTCTCCACCCGCGCGTTGATCAACCTGGCGCCGGACTTCGCGTCCTTCGCCCAGGACGGCACCAGGCCCCAGCGAAACGGCCGTAGTTGCCGCCGGACGGTGCCGCCGCCGCGGGGCGCGCGTTCCAGCACGGCCCACACCTCGTCGGTCGGCGCCACGTTCCAGCTCGGCTCCAGGACCTCCTCCCGGTTCCAGTCGGTGACGTGGAAGCGGCGGACCAGGTCCTCGGGGCTGCGGGTGGACACATAGCGACCGCACATGGGCTCACTGTGCCACGCACGGTGGGGCACCACCCGGCTCCCGGACGGGATCACGGATGGGCGCCACCGCCTCCCGGGGCGGAGTGCCGATGGCCCCCGGGCGGGGCGACGGAGGCGAAGGCCATGCGGAACAGGTCCCAGGCGCTTGCATCACCGACCGCGGTGCTCCCGCCCTGCGCGGCTCGAACGCGCCGGTACGCCGACTCGGTGACCGTGCCGCCGGCACCGGCCGGGTGGGCCGAGTCGATGGGGATCGTCTCCACGAGCACCCCTCCTTCCGTACGCGCTCCGAAGCGGCCGACGGCCCCCGCGGCGCGCGAGCACGGTGCCGCCCGGCAAGGCCGTGACCCGCCGGGGCGGTCGCGGTCCGCGCCCGCAGACTGCCACTGCGACGGCATTCGCGCCTCCCGCGCCCCTCGTACGCGCCGCGACCAGCGCCTCGCGACCACCCGGTTGGCGGAACGGGCGGCGCGCCGCCGCGGCGTGGTCGGCCGCTCGCGCTCGCCGGAAGACGGTCCCGGCACCGACGGCGGCTGTCGGACGGCTGATCCCGCCGACGGTGCACCTACGCGGGGCCGTCACCGCGGTGGGCCGGTCCCGGTTCGGCGTGTGTGGCGGCCCTGTCCGTCCGGTCGAGGGCGTCCGCCGGCCGCCCCGGCACGGCGCACATGCGCTTGCGGGCGGCCTGGGCGAGGGCCAGGGCTCCCACGGCGTAGGCACTGCCGAGCACGGCGGATGCGCGAGCGCCCGGCAGGATCGGCTCCAGCGACCGCACCAACGTCTCGTGCGCCGACCACAGCGCCAGGACACCGCACACCCCGGCGGCGCCCGACAGCGCTCCGCCCGCACCGATGCGCCGGAGCGCGGCCCTGACCTCGCTCTCGACCGCGAGCAGCTCGTTCCGCGCCAACTGCGCGGTGTCCTGGGCCAGGCGGGCCGCCGCATCGCCGACCGGACTCCTGTGGTCCGGCGAGCCGTCGCCTTGCATGCCCATCACCGCCGCCTCCGTCTTCTCGCGCATCGCATTCCGTGCCTCTCGACGCCGGGGCCGACAGCCGGGAGTCCACTCCCGCAGTACCCCCTCACACCGCACCGACACGGCACCGATCGACGGTCCCGCGACCCGCTCAGGCCCGGGACCGAAGCGTCCCTCACCCGTCCGCCGCCAATACGCGCCGCCGACGAAAAATGGTGTGATCGTTGTAAATCACTGCAATATGGACATGCCGTGAGTGAGGAGCGACGGTGAGCGACCCTGACCGGACGTCCGAAGGCACGCGTGCCGCTGGTTCCGCGGTCGATGAGGCGTGCGCGGTCGCCGACGCCGTCCTCTACGAGGGCTACCTCCTCTATCCGTACCGGCGGTCGTCGGCCAAGAACCGGGTGCGCTGGCAGTTCGGCATCCTCGCTCCGCGCGCCTGGGCGGAGGCACACGGTCCGGTGGCACCGAGCATCTCGGGCTCCGTGGAGGCCTGGCGGCAGCAGACCGAGTGCCTGCTGCGGGCGGAGCCCGGCGCGGCGGTCCGGGTACGCGTGCGCTACCTGCAGCTGCAGCACAGGGCCGTGGAGCGACGGGACCAGGAGGGCCACTGCGTACCGGCGGACTCCGTGGAGGCCTCCGGGGCGGTGTATCTGGCCTTCGACGAAGCGGTGCCCCGCGAGCGGGACTTCGTCGTTCCGCTGCACGATCTCGTGGCCGGGGAAAGGGAGTTCGACTTCGACGCCCCGGCCGGCGAGGAGACCGAGGAGCTGCCGGGTGGTGCCGGACGTCTGGTGCGCCGGCGCCGTCCGGTCCGGGCCAGGACGACGCTGCGCGCGGAGCGGCTCCCCGGCCCCGGAGCGCTGTACCGGCTGCGGGTGCGCACCGAGAACACCTGCGCCGGTGTGCCCGCCGAGTCCGGACGCGACGAGGCCCTGGCTCATGCCCTCATCGCCACGCACACCTTCATCGGCGGCGAGCAAGTCGCCTTCTTCTCCTCCATCGATCCTCCGGAGGAGGTCGCGGAGCACACCCGCGACTGCGCCAATCTGCACACGTTCCCGGTGCTGGCGGGCGCCGAGGGGTCGGACGACCTCGTGCTGTCGTCCCCGATCATCCTGCCCGACCATCCCCGGGTGGCGCCCGAGAGCCCGGGCGACCTCCATGACGCCGCGGAGATCGACGAGATCCTGACCCTGCGGACGCTGGTGCTCACGGACGACGAGAAGCGCGAGGCGCGCGCCACCGATCCCAGGGCCGCGCTGATCCTGGACCGGGTCGAGGCCATGCCGCCGGAGGTGATGGCCCGGCTGCACGGCGCCATCCGCTCGCTGGCTCCCGCCGACCGCACCGCCGGGCCGGCGGACGACCACCGTCCTGGACCGGGAAGGGTGTCATGGACGCCATCGAGTTGCTGAAGCACGACCACCGAGTGGTCGAGCAGCTGTTCCGCGACTATCACGCCGCCGCCTCGGGGCCGCAGCGCCGCGCCGTGGTCGAGACCCTCGTACGGGAACTGTCCAGGCACACGACGGTCGAGGAACTGATGGTGTATCCGCTGGCCAGGGAGGTGCTCCCGGACGCGGAGCAGGTGATCGACGACCATCTGGCCGAGCACATCACGGCGGAGAAGACCCTTCTGGCCCTCGACCGGCTCGGCGAGGACGACACACGCGAGAGCGAACTCGTCGCGCGGCTGCGCCAGGAGATCGAGGAGCATCTGCGCGAGGAGGAGGGCGAGCTGATGCCCATGCTCCGGGACGCGGTCTCCCAGCGAGAACTCGACGAACTGGGGCGGCTCCTCGTACGGGCCAAGCGGACCGCCCCGACCCGACCACACCCCAACGCGCCCGTCGAGCCCCCCGCCCTGGCGTTCGCCGGACCGGTGGCCGCGGCCTACGACCGACTCCGGGACCGACTGCAAGGGAGGCCGAGCACATGAGCGGGACCACGAAGGTCAGCCAACACCCCGACAGGGCCGATCAGAGAAGCGGCTTCGACGAGATCCATGTCCTGTGGATCTCCGAGGGCATGAGCTGCGACGGCGACACCATCTCGATGACGGCCGCCGGTCAGCCGGCCATCGAGGACATCGTCCTCGGACTCGTGCCGGGCCTGCCCAAGGTGAACCTGCACAACAAGGTGCTCTCACCCGCCATGGGCGGAGAGGACTTCCTCGCGCCCTTCCGCGCCGCGGCACGGGGCGAGTTGGAGCCGTTCATCCTGGTCATCGAGGGGTCGATCCCCAACCAGAAGATCATTCAGGGGGACGGCTACTGGACGTCGTTCGGCAACGACCCGGACACCGGCAAACCGCTCACCCTCAACTGGTGGATCGACCACCTCGCGCCTCGCGCATGGGCCGTCGTCGCGGTCGGGACCTGTGCCACCTACGGCGGGATCCACGCGATGGCGGGCAACCCGACCGGCTCCATGGGTCTGGCGGACTACCTGGGCTGGGACTTCAGATCGCAGGGTGCCCTGCCGATCGTGAACATTCCGGGCTGTCCGATCCAGCCCGAGAACTTCATGGAGACGCTGACATGGCTCCTGTACCACGCGGCCGGGTCGGCACCGCCGCCCCCGCTGGACCACATGCTGCGTCCGCAGTGGCTGTTCGGGAAGACGGTGCACGAGGGCTGCGACCGCGCCGCGTACTACGAGCAGGCCGACTTCGCCAAGGACTACAACTCCCCCAAGTGCCAGGTCAAGGTGGGCTGCTGGGGTCCGGTCGTCAACTGCAACGTGCCCAAGCGCGGCTGGATGTCGGGCGTGGGCGGCTGCCCGAACGTGGGTGGGATCTGCATCGGCTGCACGATGCCCGGTTTCCCGGACGCCTTCATGCCGTTCATGGACGAACCGACGGGCGCCACTTTCTCCGCGGCGCTGATCAGGCCCTACGGGGCCGTCATCCGCCGACTGCGCGGCATCACCAACATGGCCGTCAACCGAGAGCCCAAGTGGCGTCACGCCAAGGCCGAGCTGACGAGCGGTTACGACGCGCACTGGCGCCCCTGAGACACACCCAGCGAAAGAGAGCGAGGAAAGCACGGACATGACGGCAACCGAGGCGCGGGGCGCCAAGCGCAAACCCGCGCAGATCGTGGACATGTCCTGGGATCCGATCACGCGGATCGTCGGCAATCTCGGCATCTACACGAAGATCGACTTTGCTAACCGGGAGGTGGTGGAGTGCCACAGCACTTCGTCGCTCTTCCGCGGCTACTCCGTCTTCATGAGGGGCAAGGACCCGCGCGACGCGGGCTTCATCACGTCACGCATCTGCGGGATCTGCGGCGACAACCACACCACGTGTTCCAACTACGCCCAGCAGATGGCCTACGGCGTCAAGCCCCCGATGCTCGCCGACACCATCGTCAACCTGGGCGAGGCGGCCGAGTACATCTTCGACCACACGATCTTCCAGGACAACCTTGTCTTCGTCGACTTCTGCGAGGCCATGGTCAAGTCCACCAACCCGAGCGTGCTGGCCAGGGCCGAACGCACCGAGGCGCGCAACGGCGCGATCCACGGCTACAAGACGATCGCCGACATCATGCGCGCCTTCAACCCCTTCGAGGGCGAGGTGTACAAGGAGGCGCTGAAGGTCAGCCGGATCACCAGGGAGATGTTCTGCCTGATGGAAGGGCGCCATGTGCACCCGTCCACCCTGTATCCGGGCGGCGTGGGCACCATGCCCGAGCCAACCACGTTCACCGACTACCTCTCCCGTCTGGTGCGGGTGATCGACTTCGTCAAGAAGGCCGTCGCGATGAACGACGACGTCTTCGACTTCTTCTACGACGCACTGCCCGGCTACGAGGAGGTCGGCCGCCGCCGCATCCTGCTGGGCTGCTGGGGCGCCTGGCAGAACCCGGACGTGTGCGACTACCGCTACGAGACGATGAGCGAGTGGGGCAAGGCGATGTACGTCACCCCCGGCATCGTCGTGGACGGCAAGCTCGTCACCAACGACCTCGTCGACATCAACCTGGGCATCCGGGTGCTGCTGGGCAGTTCCTACTACGAGGACTGGGTCAACGAGCAGGCGTTCGTCACCCACGATCCGCTGGGCAACGCCGTCGACATGCGCCACCCCTGGAACCAGACCACGGTACCCATGCCGCAGAAGCGGGACTTCAGCGGCAACTACAGCTGGGTGATGAGCCCACGCTGGTACGACAAGAAGAGCGAGGAGCACCTCGCCCTCGACACCGGCGGCGGCCCGCTGGCCCGGCTGTGGTCGACGGCGCTGAACGGCCTGGTCGACACGCCGTACGTCAAGGCCACCGGTCACAGCGTGCAGATCTCGCTGCCCAAGAGCGAGCAACTGCCCGAGATGACGCTGGAGTGGAAGATCCCCCAGTGGAGCAACACGATCGAGCGCGACCGGGCCCGGCCGTACTTCGTCGCGTATGCCGCCGCCATGGCCTTCTACTTCCTGGAGAAGGCCATGGGCTTCGTCCGCGCCGGCGAGACCAAGGTCTTCGAGAACTACGAGGTGCCGGACGAGGCGATCGGCTGCGGTTTCCACGAGGCGGTGCGCGGTGTGCTGTCCCACCACCTGGTGATCAAGGACAAGAAGATCGCGAACTACCACCCCTACCCGCCGACACCGTGGAACGGCAGTCCGAGGGACATGTACGGCACTCCCGGCCCGTACGAGGACGCCGTCATGGGCCAGCCGATCTTCGAGGAGAACGGTCCCGACGACTTCAAGGGCGTCGACATCATGCGCACCGTCCGCAGCTTCGACCCCTGTCTGCCCTGCGGCGTACACATGTACCTCGGCAAGAACCAAACGCTGACCAAGTTGCATTCGCCCACGTACGGAGCGGCCCATGCCTGAAACCGCACGGCTCGACGAGGCGACGGTCGCGGAGCGACTGGCGCGGCTCGACGAGGCGACGGTCGCGGAGCGACTGGCGCGGCTCGACCTGCTGCTCGAACAGCTCGAAGGCGCTCCCGGCCCCATGACCGGCGCGGCGATCGAAGCAGTGCAGGTCCTCGCCGCGGTCTACGGCGAGGCCCTGGCCCGGGTCATGGACGGCGCGCACCCCCACCTGGTGGAGCGCATGGTCGGTGACGAACTCATCGGTCACCTCCTCGTGCTCCACGGCATCCACCCCGAACCGCCCGAGCGCCGGGCCGAGCGCGCCGTCGCCGGTCTGCGCCCCTCGGTGCGCGAACGGGGCGGGGACGTCGAGCTGATGGGCGTGGACGAGGGCGTCGCCCGGGTGCGGCTGGCCGCCAAGGGATGCGGGTCCTCCACCACCGAACTGGAGAGTGCGGTCCGCGAGGCCGTGCTCACCCTGGCCCCCGAGCTCTCCGGCGTCGAGCGTGCGCCGGGGGCCGAGGGCCGGCCGAGCACCTTCGTACCGCTCGAAGCACTCACCCTGCGTACGGCGCCCGTCGGAGACCGGTCATGACCTCCGGCGCGCTCGCCCGTGTCATCCGCTCCGCCGCCGACCGGCGCACGGACGTGGAGCGCTGCGACCTGTGCGGCGCGGACGTCCCCTCCGAACACCGCCATCTGCTCGACGGCGGCGGCGAGGAGGTGCTGTGCGCCTGCCGGCCCTGCTCCCTGCTCTTCACCGAGACGGGAGCGAGTGAGGGGCGGTACCGGCTGGTGCCGCAGCGGCGGGTACGCCTGCCTCCGGTGGGTACTCGGGGGCTGGGTGTCCCCGTGGGGCTCGCCTTCTTCGTGCGGCGCGCGGACGGCACCGTGACCGCGCACTATCCGAGCCCGGCGGGTGCCACCCGCTGGGAGGCGGATCCGCAGGCATGGAGTGACGTCGTCACGGACTGCCCGCCGCTCGCCACTCTGGAGCCCGACGTGGAGGCGCTGCTGGTGAACACGGCGCACTCCGCACGGGAGCACTGGATCACCCCGATCGACGACTGCTTCCGGGTGGTCGCGATCGTACGGCGGGAGTGGCGGGGCCTGTCCGGCGGCAGCCGGGTATGGCCGGCCGTCGACCAGTTCTTCGCGGAACTGACCGAACAACCGTAGACCGGCAAGGAGCGGACGATGGGAAGCATCCGAGTGGGCAAGCCGGACGTGCGGCCCGACACACCGACCCACGTCTCCGGACTGCACCAGGGCAACCTGGGCCCGTACAGCCGTCAGACCGGACATCACAAGGACGGGACGGCCGACGCGCGGCGCTCGACCGGAGTCCACTGGAGGAAGCACAACGCGATCGCGAGGACCATGCCGAATCTCCCCCCGGGGTGACACGGCACCCACGACCGCGGACGACGACCTAGGAGTACGAACATGGCCAAGCGAGTACTGATCGCCGAGGCGCTGCTCGTGGCAGGCCTGGCGACCGCCGTGCTGCTCAGGGAGATGCCCGGGCTGGTGCGTGAAGTCAGGATCTGGCGGATGGTGGGACTGCCCGGCGTCACCCGGCGCCGCCGCTGACCACCCGCCCTCGGGGCGCCTTCGGCCGGGCCGTGCAGCTTCACTGCACGGCCCGGCTCGTTGCCTGCCGGCCGCGCGGGCGGCGGGGGTGGGAGCGCCGTCCCGTCGTCGGCGGCCGGACGCCCGTCCGTGCGGCCGTGTGCGGAACGTCGATCGCGTATCCGGGCCCCTCCCCCGGCCCGGCTCGGCGACCGAGGGCGCGGCGGGCGGCGCTCAGCCGAGGCTCGCCAGGAGTTCGCGGTAGCGCTTGGCGTGCAGGGCGAGCTCCTCGTCGCCGGTGCCGCGCGCATCGTGCAGGACCAGGGGTTCCGCGTACGCCAGGCCCATGCGGTGCGCCGTCTGTTCCAGCGGCCGCAGCAGCTCCGCCATGGTGAAGCGATGGAAGCCGCCGGGGCGGTAGGCCTCCTCCACACCTCCGGTGGAGGTGACCAGCTGGAGGGTCTTGCCCCCGAGCAGCGGCCCGGAGTCGTAGGCGAAGTCGCGCAGCATCACTTCGTCCAGCCACTGCTTGAGAAAACCCGGGACGGAGTACCAGTGGAAGGGGAACTGGAAGACGATCACGTCGTGCTCGCGCACCAGTCGCTGCTCGGCGGTCACATCGATGACCCGGTCGGGGTAGGCGGCGTGGATGTCGTGCAGCGTCACATGGTCCAGGTCCCGTACGGCGTCGGCCAGCGCGGAGTTGATCCGGGACCGGCCCAGGTCGGGATGGGCGAGCAGGACCAGGGTGCGGACTGTCATGGTCGGTCTTTCCTTTCGGACAGACAGGTCTGTCTTGTCGAGGGGTCGGGCCGCCCCCCGGCGCCGGGCCGGGGGCGAGGTCGGGGATCAGCGGCCGGCGGGTACGGCCAGGGCGACCAGGGCGCGCGCCGCGGCCTTGGCGGCCGTCGGCATGGCGGGGTTCTGCTCGAGCTTGCCCGCCGCCAGCGTGCCGTCGATGAGCAGCGTGAGCTGAAGCGCCAGCTCGTCCGGGTCCTCGGCGCCGGCCTCCTCGGCCAGGGAGCGCACCCAGTCGCGGACGGACCGCTTGTGCTCGACCGTCACGGTGTACGGCGCGCTGCCGGGCTCGCTCTCGGCGGCCGCGTTGATGAACGGGCAGCCGTGGAATCCGTGGCGGCGGTAGGACTCGGCGACGGCGTCGAACATGCCGACCAGTTGCTCACGGGGGTCGCCTCCCGCGGCGAGTGCCGCCCGGCGCAACTTGCCGCGCCAGGAGTCGTCGGTACGGCTCAGATACGCCGCCGCCAACGCGTCCTTGGACGGGAAGTGCGCGTACAGGGTGGCCTTGGCGACGCCCGAGTCCGCGATGATGCGGTCCACGCCGACCCCGCGCAGCCCGTGCGCCGCGAACAGTTCACCGGCCGTGCTCAGGATCCGCTCCCGGGCGGGAAGTCGCTTCACTGTCGCGGGCATGACGGCCACCTCGTTCCGTGCGGGGCCCGACAACGCTCGGGCACACGCACAAACTAACAGACAGGTCTGTCTATTCCAGAAGCCCCTGCCCCTCCGGCTCCGGCCTCGGGACGCCGGCGAACAGGCCACGGCCCCATCGGCCCGACCCGACCCGACAGAACTATTGTTTCGCACTACACCTAGATGCATAATGCGGTTATGCATAATCGGGTTATGGACCCTGAGACCCCCGCGGCATCACCCGAGGACCTGATGATCGCGGTGGAGCAGTTGGTGCGTTATGTACGCTCCAGCGCCACCACCGCGAGCTTGAGCATCGCGGCAGCGTCCGCCCTGGGCCGACTGAGCCGCGAAGGTCCGTATCGGCTGACCGAACTGGCCCGTGCCGAACGGGTCTCCCAGCCGAACATGACCCAGCTCGTCACCCGTATGGAGCGCGCCGGTCTGGTGCGGCGCGTCGCCGACAGCAGCGACGGGCGAGGCGTACTGGTCCAGGCCACCGAGACCGGCCTCGAGGTCTTCCGGCAGCGCCGCACCGAGCACGCCGAGGCGCTGCAGGAACTGGTCGAGGAACTGACCGGTCCCGAGCAGCGTGCGGTCAAGGCCGCACTTCCGGCTCTCGCCCGGGCGATCCAGCAGCGCCAAGCCCGCTCCTGAACCCTGCCTCCTTCACTCCCATCACGCGCACTCCCGACACCGCTCGAACTCAACGACTCCGCTCGAAAGAGAACACTGCAATGAGTGCATCGCACGGGACGGCCGCCAGCCCGTTCAAACAACCCAAGGCCGTCTGGGCCGTCGCGTTCGCCTGCGTCATCTCGTTCATGGGCATCGGACTGGTCGACCCGATCCTGCCCGCCCTCGCCGAGAGCCTGCACGCCACGCCCAGCCAGGTCTCCCTGCTGTTCAGCAGCTACCTGATCGTCACCGCGGTGGCGATGCTGATAGTCGGCTGGGTCTCCAGCCGCTTCGGCGCCAAGCGCACCCTGGTCATAGGCCTGGTCATCATCGTCGTGTTCGCCGCACTGGCCGGAACCAGCGGCTCCATCAACGGCATAGTCGGCTTCCGCGCCGGATGGGGGCTCGGCAACGCGCTCTTCATCGCCACCTCACTGGCCGTCATCGTCGCCTCGGCCAGTGGCGGCTTCGGCGGCGCGATCATCCTGTACGAAACGGCCCTGGGCCTCGGTATCGCCGTGGGCCCGCTGCTGGGCGGCGAGTTGGGAGCCATCAGCTGGCGCGGCCCCTTCTTCGGGGTCGCCGTCCTCATGGCGATCGCCCTGGCCGCGACCATCGCCTTCGTACCCTCCCTGCCCAAACCGCAACACCGGACCTCGCCCCTGGCCCCGCTCAAGGCGTTGCGCCACCGCGGACTGCTGACCATGGGCATCATGGCCCTGCTGTACAACTGGGGCTTCTTCACCATGCTCGGCTACGCCCCCTACCCCATGGAGCTGGACGCGCATCAGCTCGGCCTGGTCTTCACCGGCTGGGGCCTGCTGGTCGCGGCCTTCAGCGTCTTCTTCGCGCCGCGCCTGCAGGCCCGTTACGGCACCGCCCCGGTCCTGTACGCCAACCTGCTCGGACTCGGCATCGTGATGGCCGTCATCGCCACCGGTGTCAGCACTCCGGGCGTGGTCATCGTGGCGGTCATCGTCAGCGGCGCCTTCATCGGGATCAACAACACCCTGACCACCCAGGCCGTCATGCTCGTCTCCCCCGTCGAGCGTCCCGTTGCCTCCTCGGCCTACGGCTTCCTGCGCTTCATCGGCGGCGGCCTCGCCCCCTACGTCGCCGGCAAGCTCGCCGACGCCACCGACCTGAGCGTCCCCTTCTACGTCGGCGCCGCGACGTTCGTGCTCGCCATCCCCGTCCTGGCCACCGGGCACGGCCTGCTCCGCCGGGCCGAACAGCAGACCGTGGACGGACCGCCCGTCACCGCGACGCTCACCCCGGTCGGCGCCGCGGCCGCGCCCGGCACACCTCCGCTCATCGTCGCCGTCGGCGCACACGACCGGGCCGCCGTCATCGTCGACGCCGCGGCACAGCTCGCCCGTGACGCAGGCAGCCCGCTGGAGGTCGTCCATGTGCAGCAGACCGCCGTCGTCGAGGAACAGGCAGTCGACACCGAGGACACCGAGCAGGCGCGCGCCGCGGTGACCGTCCACCTCGACCGGCTCGCGGCACACGGCATCCCCGCCACCGGCCAGATCCTCACCAGCGTCGGGGACCACGCGACCGCCGGTCGCGTGCTGGCCCAGCACGCCTCGGACGTCCACGCCCGCACCGTCGCCGTGGGCCGCTCTCCACGTGGCCCGCTCGCCCAGTTCGCCGACGGCAGCTTCACCACCGCCCTCACCCACACGGCCGACTGCACCGTCGTCCTCGTCGATCCGGACCACAGCCCTCGACCGCTGACCGCGGCGACGCTGACGGAGCTGCGCAACAGCCCGGCCTGAGCCGGGCGCGCGAACGGGCCGGACGGAAGCCGCCGTCGGCAGTCGGATCCCCGACTGCCGACGGCGGCTTCCCGTCTGCGTGGCACGGCCGCTCCCGAACCACCGGTGGCCGTCGTGCCCGAGCGGGCCTACGGCAGATCTGTGTCCGGGCCGGCCGACGGTCCGAGACCCGGTACCGACACACCCAGGCGCGACAGCGCGCCGCCCAGCCAGGTCAGGGGGACCATGGCGAGGGCGGTCGCGGCCGACTGCGGCGGTGCGGAGCCGCCGGCGTCGCTCTCCGCGGACTCCGCGTTCAGCAGGCCGATTCCGGCCAGGCGGCACGAGAGCGGCTTCAACGCCGAATGCAGCAGCATGGCGCCGGTGATGGCCGTCAGGGCGATGCCCCAGCCCACCGGCCCGAGCGGGGTGGACCCGAAGAACTGGCTGATGCCCGGGGTCTGGATGATCCCGACCAGGACCGCGGCGGAGCCGATGGTGGCGGCCAGCACCTGACGGTCCGTACCGCCGCTGATGAGGGTCTGTGCGAGCTGGGTGCCGACCACCGCGGCCAGCGCCACCGTGGCGGCACGGCGCTGTGTGCCCGTGAAGCGCGCGCCCGTCCAGGCGAGCCCCGCGCCGAGGGCGGTGGTCAGCCCGCGCTGGAGCATCTCCTGGGTGAGCGCGGTGCCGAGCGACTGCTGGGGACCCTCCTCCAGCAGTTGCTCGCCCGTGCTCTCGGCCGGGGTGCGGACGGCGATGGACAGCGCGGGAGCGAGATCGGTCAGCAGGTTGACCAGCATGATCTGGCGTGCGCTCAGCGGTGAGCTGCCCGCGATCGCGGAGGTGAGCACTCCGAAGGTGACCTCGCCGAGGTTGCCGCCGATCAGGATGGCGAGCGCCGTCCTGACCGAGGCCCACATCGCCCTGCCCTCGGTGAGAGCGGTGACGATCGTCTCCAGACGGTCGTCACCGATGACCAGATCGGCCGCGGCGGTGGCCGCGGGCGTGCCCCGCCGCCCCAGGGCGATGCCGACGTCGGCGAGACGGATGGCGGGGGCGTCGTTCGCGCCGTCACCGGTCATCGCCACGACCCGTCCGAGACGCTGGAACGCCTGGACGATACGGACCTTGTGGCGCGGGGTGCACCGGGCGATCACATCCACCTTGGGCAGCAGCACGTCGAGCGCGTCGTCGTCCAGGTCGTCCAACTCCGGTCCGGTGCACACCGTCTGGTCCGGATCGCCGGTGACCGCGGCCGCGATGGCCTCGGCGGTGGCGGCGTGGTCCCCGGTGAGCAGAACCGTGTGCACACCGGCCGCGCGCAGCCGGGCGGTGGCCGAGGCGGCGCCGGGGCGCACCGGGTCGGCCAGCACCACGAATCCGAGGAAGACCAGGTCCTGTACCGCGTCGTCGGTGAGCTCCTCACCGGGTCGCATGGTGCGTTCGGCCACGGCGAGCACACGGCGTCCCGCACCCGCGAGTTCCTCGGTCGCCGCGGTGAGCGCGCCGCGTCCGGATCGGTCGAGCAACGTCTCGGCGCCGTCCAGGCGCCTGAGCCTGCAACGCTCGAGCACCGTCTCCGGGGCGCCCTTCACGCTGAGCAGGATGCCGTCCTCGGTGCGGCCCACCGTGGCGTGGTAGGCGCGGGAGGGGTCGAACGGAAGGGTGTCGGTGCGCCGCCAGCGGGGCGCGCCGCGGCCGGCCGGCACCCGTGCCCGGCGGGCGCCCGCGTCCACGGCCCGATCGGTCTGATGGGCCATCGGCTCGGACTGCCGGGCGGCGGGCGTGGCCCGTAGCGCGGCCGCCAGGATCGCCTTGTGCGGCGCGCCGAGCCGGTCGACGGGGAGCATACGGTCCCCGTCGCTGAGGGCCGCGAGCTGCAGATTCCCCTCGGTGAGCGTGCCGGTCTTGTCGAAGCACAGCACATCGGCCCGGCCCAGCGCCTCGATCGTGCGCGGATTGCGCACCAGCGCGCCGTGGTCGGCCAGCCGTCGGGCGGAGGCCAGCTGGGCGGCGTTGACGAGGAACGGCAGCCCCTCGGGGACGGATGCGACCGCCAGGTTCACCGCCGACGCCAGGCTCTGGGCCAGCGGGTGGCCGTGCAGCATCCCGGCTCCGGCCACCGCCAGCGCGGAGACCGTCGCCACCGGCAGACTCGCCTTGGTCAGCGACGACAGCCGCGCCTCGACCCCGGTGACGGGTGCCGCCTCCCGTGCCGTGGCCATGGTGCGCCCGACCTCGGTGGCGGCGCCCGTGGCCACGACCACCGCGAGCGCCTCCCCCGCGGAGACGGTGGTGCCCTCGTAGAGCATCGAACGGCGGTCGGTGAGATGCGCGGCCACCACGGGAGCCGGGTTCTTGGGCACGGGCAGGGCCTCGCCGGTCAACGACGACTCGTCGACTTCGAGCCCGTCGGCCTCCAGCAGCCGGCAGTCGGCCGGCACGACGTCCTCGGGCCTGAGCAGGACGATGTCGCCGGGTACCAGGTCCTCGGCGGTGACCATCTGCTCGCGGCTCCCACGCCGTACCCGCGCCCCGACCGCCGAGCGGGCGGTCAGTTCGGCGAGGGCGCGTTCGGTCCGCACTCGCTGGAACCCGCCGACCAGCGCCGATGTGGCGGTGATGGAGGCGACCAGCGCGGCATCCGCCCGCGAGCCCACGGCAGCGGCCAGGGCGGCGCCACCGGCCAGCACCGGTGTCAACGGGTTGGCCAGCTCCTCGACGAACGCGGACAGCAGTGTGGTCCCGGGTGTCGTGGCGGACCCCGAACCGCCCTTGGCCCGTGTCGCGGCCTCTTCGTCGGACAGCCCCTCGCCGCTTGTGCGCAGCCGGTCGAGGACCCGGGAGGGCGGCATGAGATGCCAGGGCACGGTCTCCACGGACGGGGTGATGGGGTGGGAGCACAACTGCCTGGCCCGCCAGACTCCCAGGCCGAACGCGACGCCGCCGGCGGTGTTGCACGCCGCCTGACCGCGCGAGCACGCCTCGCCGGCCGGTGCCCGCATCGCCGCCACCGCGCCGATTCCGCTGCCGCTCGCGGCCAGTACCGCGCTGTCCCGGTCGACCTGCCGGGCCGCACCGACACCGCTCAGGACCAGCGCGACCGAGTCGAGGTCGGTGCCGACCAGCAGGTGCGCGCCCCAGGCGGGCGGCTCGCCCTCGCGGTGGACCCCGATGCCGCAGTCGGAGGCCCCGAGAGCCCGGCGGTTCCCGGACACCAGCAGCACCACCGCGCCGTCCGCCTGCAACGCGCGGACCGACGCCACCAGATCGTTCCCCCCGGGCACCATCGCGTCGACGAAGCCGAGCTCCGGGTAGGGCTGGTCGCCTGCGAGGACCACCCGGATCCCGGACCGACGGGCCGCCGCCGCCAGGGCCTGGGCGCCCGGGAGCGTCTGCACCGCCACGCCGGCGACGGCCGTCAGACGGCGCCGGAAGGCCAGGCCCAGTACCAGTTCACCGCCCCGGCTCCGTATCCGGTCCGCATGCCGCCGCCCGGTGCGGCCGGTGAGCTCGAGGTCCTCGAGCGGACCGAGCACCCAGCCGTCCTCGTCATGCCGGATCCGACCGGGGGCGGCCGGATCGAACAGGCTGAAGAGCCGGTCGGAGACCTCCGTGGGCTCAGTGCCCCCGAGTAGTCCCAACTCAGTCAGTTCGTGCCGGCCACCGCGCAGCACGTCCACGTCGAGAAGCACGGTGTCCACCTGCCCGAGGCGGCGCAGCGCACTGCGGTCCATGGCCACGACGCCGCGCAGCGCGAGATACCGGCCGAGGGTGGCGGCGAAGCCCTCACGCCCGGCCTCCGGCGCCTTCGGCAGGCCCGACAGCGCCACCGCGAGCGCCCGCCGGGGGCCCGCGTACGGCATGACCAGGGCACCGACGGCCGCGGCGGCCCCCATGGCCCGTTCGGCGTAGCGTGCGGTCACGTCCTCGTGCACCGCCGGCCGTTCCACCACGATCGGCTCGGCCTGTGCGTCCTGCGGTCCCCGCACGAGCCGGGGCTCCGCCTCCACCCATGCGTCGAGTGCCGCGTTCGCCTCGCGCCATTGCGCCACGCGCTGCGCGACGTCGAGCACGAGGCCGCCGCCGCGCGTGGCCACACCCTGGACGAAGGCATTGAGCACCGGAACGACCGATCCGCGGCTGTCCTGCGCGTTCAGGCCCGGCAGCACCGCACGGCGCAGCCAGGGATGCTGCTGCACGGCCGTGGCGAGCGCCCCCACCTCGGCGGGCAGAGGTGTCCACGGCGACAGCCGCGTGGCTGCCGTGAGGAGCAGACCCGCCACGTCCGCCGCGAGAACCGGGAGCGCCGGGCGTCTGCCGGGCGCCTCCGACGGGTGATGCGGCTCGGGGCACCACCCGTCGAACAGGCCCGATCCCCCGATGGCGGCGGCCCCGTGGGACTCCGCGTGGTCGATGATCTCGACGAGTTCCCGCAGCGGTGGTGGTGGCGAGGCCAGTTCGACGACGACCCGCTCGGCCGGCGCGTTCACCCGCGCCCACAGGACGCCGGGATGCTGCTCCAGCGCGTGCTCCACGACGCGGCCGACCCAGGTCCCGCTGGGTCCTCGTACCCCGCGCGCCTCGATGTGGCAGCGCCCTGGACGGGACCACACGTCCCGCCGTTCGATTCCCAGCAGCGTCGCGGTCACGTCCGCGGCTCCGCGCACGCCGGCGGCCAGACCGCCGGCCAACCCCCAGGGCAGCGGTGGCACGGTCGGCAACGGCAACGGCAGACGCACTCCGGACAGCAGCGACATCGTGTGTCACCTCCCCGGACGGGCCGGTTCCTCGTCCAATTCCGCTCATCCTGACCCGCCTCCCGCGCCACCGCCCGGCGAGCTGAGCCGAATGGATTCCTGGCTCGCAGGCTCCCTGCCCCGCGGGTAGCTTGTGCCTCGTTGGGGGGCGAAGTCCCGGACCCACGAACGGATGTGAACCGTGACCACGCCGAAGACCGTCGAGAAGCGCCCGTCCGCACGCAGCAAGAGCGCGGCGACACGCAGCAAGAGCCCGGCCACGCGGAGCAAGAGCACCTCACGCCCCGCACCCAGGGCGAAGACGCCGCAGCGGCCCGCCGCGGGGCCGAGGCCGACGTCGCCGAAGACAAGCCCCGGGGCTTCACACGGGGGGCGCAGCCTCACTCTCACCGTCCCGCCGCTCGGCGAGACGGCCACCCGGGCCGTGCAGCAGGTCGCGGCCCTTCCCGTCACGGCCGTGCGCCGCGTTCTCCCCGCCAAGGGCGGCCTGCCGCTGTACGCCGGCCTCGGCGCGCTCGCGGTGGTCGGTGCCCTCGAGTGGCCGCTGGCTGTGGGCATCGGCGTCGGCTACGCCCTCCTGCGGCACCACGGACCGCTCGCTCCACCCTCCGACTCCGAATGAGCCACATGCCACGTGGCCGCGACCGGGTGTATCCATGAAGTATGCGATCGCAGCGTCACAAAGGTGGCGGCTGGGCCCGGACGTCGTACCGAGGCCTCGTGGTGATTCCACTCGCCCTGATCGTGGCGATCACGGTCGCGGACATCCTCTCGCCGCAGAACATTCACCTCGGGCCGCTGCTGGTGGTCGCACCGGCGCTCACCGCGTCGTTCGGCGGTTCCAGACTCACGGCGGCCATCGGCGCCCTCTCGATCGTGGCTCTCGTGCTGCTCTCCGCGATACGCACCAGCGTCTTCACCTCGAACCACGAGAGCCAGCTCATCGCACTGGTCGTGATCAGCGCGTTCACCGTGATCTTCTGCCGGCTGCGGGAACGGCACACCGCGGAACTGAGACAGGTGCGGTCGGTGGCCGAGGCCGCTCAACAGGTCGTGCTGCAGCCGTTGCCCGAGCGGATGGGCACTCTGCGCATCGCCAGCGCCTACGCGGCGGCCACGGACCAGGCCCGCATCGGCGGTGATCTGTACGCGGCCGTGGCCACCCGGCGCGGCACGCGCCTGCTCATCGGAGACGTCCGGGGCAAAGGCCTGCCCGCCATCGAGGACGCGGCTCTCGTACTGGGCGCGTTCCGGACCGCGGCACATCGCGAGCCGGCCCTCACCGACCTGCGGAGCGAACTCGAGGCGACGGTGTGCTGGAGTCTGTCCCAGCCCGTCAAGGAGGGCACCGACGCGGAGGAGTCCTTCGTCACGGCGGTGCTGATCGACATCCCGGACGACGCGCCCGAGGTGCACATCCTCAACTGCGGGCACCCGCCGCCGCTGCGGCTGCGCGACACGCAGGTCACCGTACTCGGCCCCCGGCGGTACTCGATCCCGATCGGCATGTGTCTCCCCCGGGCACCGCACGGTGCCGTCGACACCTTCGCCTTCCGCCCCGGGGACATGCTCGTGCTCTACACCGACGGTGTCTCCGAAGCCCGTGCCGGGGGCGACGGCTTCTACCCTCTCGCCGACCGCGTCGCCGCCTGTACGGACACGGGCACTCCGGCCGGGCTCGTCGACCATGTCCGCCGCGACATCCTCGACTTCTGCGGTGGCACGTTCGGCGACGACGCCGCGCTCGTCGTGATCCAGCGCAAGGCGGTCACGGCCGGCCACGCGGCGCCGCCCGCGGCCGGCCCGCCCGTCCGGCGCCCCGCCGTTTCGCACCGGAACCTGCGATAGCCGCCGCTCGACGTCGCCCGGCTGCCCACGCTGCGTCGACTGATGGACACCGTGCGGTCACGCCCACAGGGAAGGTTTCCGCCGTCCCCATGCCTCGCCTTGTATCCGTCCGCCGCGCATCAGCCGGTGCGACGCGGAAGGACGACGTGCGCCGTGTCCCTGCTGCCGCTCGAAGAAGTCCCCGGACCGCTCCCGGCCCCCCTCCGCTCCCCCTCGGTTGGTCGTCTCGCCCGCCGGGCCCTGAGTCTGCTTCCGCTCCTGCTGATCGGCGCGTGGGCCGCGACCGACTGGCGTGCGGTGCGCGACGGCGCGGCCCGGCTCGCCTCCGCCGACCCCTGGTGGCTGCTGGTCGCGGTGGTCTTCACCTGCCTCGGCTGGCTGACCGCCGCGGTCGTCCGCCAGGGCGCCGTGCCCGAACGGCTTCCGCCGGGGCTGCTGCTCGCCTCGCAGTTCGCCGCGGGCGCCGCCAACCACGTACTGCCCGCGAGCATCGGCGCCCATGCCGTCACCCTGCGCTTCCTCCAGGGCCGTGGCATACCCCTCACCAGGGCCACCGCCTCGCTCGCCCTGTACTCGCTGGTCAAGCCGATCGCGAAGACACTGGTGCTGCTGGTGTTCCTCGTGGCCTTCCCGGAGATGCTCAGGCTCGGTGAACTCGTCCCGGACGGACGGATGGTGCTGCTCGCGGTGGGGGTCACCGCGATCGTGCTCGTCGTCGCCGCCGTGCTTCTGACGGTCGTACGGCAGTTGCGCCGCCCGGCGCTCGGCCTCGTGCAGACCGCCCTGACCGACGCGCGACTGCTGCACACCATGCCCAGCCGGGTCCTGGCCCTGTGGGGCGGGTCGGCCGCCGCACCGGTGTTCCAGGCGACGGTGATCGCCGCACTCGGGACGTCGCTCGGGATGACGCTGTCCTGGACGCAGGTGGTCTTCGCCTTCCTCGCCGCCAGCACCGCGGTCGGGGCCGTACCCGCACCTGGCGGAATCGGCCCCGTGGACGCGGCGATGGTGTTCACCCTGGTCGCCTACGGCACACCGATGGGCCTGGCGACGACCACCGTCATCGGCTATCGCGTCCTGACGGTCTGGCTGCCCCTGCTGCCGGGCGCGCTCGTCCTCGCGGCCCTCGTCCAGCGCAAGGTGCTGTGAGGGCGGACACCCGGGGGTCACCGGGCGAGCCCGGCCGCCCGCACAGCACATCGGCCCGGCCGCCGCCACCGGACGTAGGCCGAACTACCGAGGCCGGCCCCGACCCGGGTCGGAGGCCGGACCCGGAGCAGGTCGCTAGGGTCGACCCAGCCCAACGATCACATGTGCCGCTCCGGGCCGGGATTCCGCTCGATGCACCCCTGTGAACGGGATGTCGCGAATCGACTGCCATCGCCCGGCCGAGGTGAGCCATGCCCAACAGCGGTTACACATACGTCTGCCCGTTCGACGAGTTGGAGGACGGCGTCCCCCGGCGGTTCGAGGTGGACGGCGTTCCCTTCGCCCTCGTCCATGCCGAGGAGGAGGTCTTCGCGATCCGCGACGTGTGCTCGCACAGCGCGGTCGCGCTCTCCGAGGGCGAGGTCGACGGCTGCACGATCGAATGCTGGCTGCACGCCTCACGCTTCGATCTGCGGACCGGCAAGCCCCTCGACCCGCCCGCGCGGATTGCCGTCCCGGTGTACCCGGTACGGATCGAGGACGCCGCGGTGTACGTGAGGCTGGTGCCGGAGAGCGGACGATGACCGTCCCCTCACCGGGTCCGGCGACCGAGCGGGCCGATGCGGCACGCAATCGGGCCCGGCTGCTGGAGGCGGCCGCACGGCTGGTGGCCGAACGCGGCGCCGGGCAGGTGACGATGCAGGCGGTCGCGGAGGCGGCCGGCGTCGGAAAGGGCACACTCTTCCGGCGGTTCGGCGATCGGGACGGGCTGCTGCTCGCCCTCCTGGACGAGGCCGAGGAGGCGTTCCAGGAGGCCTACACCTCGGGCCCTCCCCCGCTGGGACCGGGAGTGTCCGCGGCCGACCGGCTGGCGGCCTTCGGCTGCGCCCTGCTCGACCGCGCCACATGCACCACGGACCGGGGCATGGCGCTGGTACGCCACGTGGACTGCGAACGCCGTAGCGCCTCCCGGATCCACCACGCCTTCCACGGCCATGTCACGGCGCTGCTGCGGGAGGCGGGCGGCGGCGGGGACCCCGAGATGCTCGCCTTCGCCCTGCTCGCCTTCGCCGACATCGATCTGTGGGACCGTCTGATGCGCGACCGCGGGATTCCCGCCGACCGTATCCGGGCCACCTGGCTGGATCTCGTAGGGCGGATGACGGGCACGGAGGTCGATGCACCTGCCTGTTGACATCCGGTCCCCGCGGTTCTTTCACGGCGCGCCCTCCCGCCCGGCGGTCGCGGCGCCCGGCCACCGGCCCCCTGTGCCACCGGCCTCCTGGGCTACCTTCATGCCATGTGTGCAGCGGCTCCGCATCGGACGCCGCCGGCACAGCCATGTCTCTTCCAGCCCTGGACAGGAGCCCTCCGTGCGCTACGACATCACCGGCATCCGCGCGCAGTTCCCCGCCCTGGCCGCCGGCACCGCCCACTTCGACGGTCCCGGGGGCACCCAGACCCCTCAGCCCGTGATCCAGGCCATCACCGACGCACTCGCCCGGCCTCTGTCGAACCGTGGCCACGGAACCGCCGGAGAGCGCAACGCGGAGACCCTCGTCACGGAGTCCCGCCGCGCCATGGCGGACCTGCTCGGCGCGGAAGCGTCCGGGATCGTCTTCGGGCGCAGCGCCACCCAACTGATCTACGACCTCTCGCGCAGCCTCGCCAAGGGGTGGGCGCCCGGGGACGAGGTCGTCGTCACCCGCCTCGACCACGACTCCAACATCCGACCCTGGGTCCAGGCCGCGGAACGGGCCGGAGCCGTCGTCCGCTGGGCCGACTTCGACCCCACGACCGGTGAACTGACCGCCGAGGACATCCGCGCCGTCCTGTCGGAGCGCACGCGGCTGGTCGCCCTCACCGCGGCCTCCAACCTGATCGGCACCCGTCCCCCGATCCCCGCCGTCTCCCGTCTGGTGCACGAGGCCGGGGCCCTGCTCCACGTCGACGGCGTGCACCACGCCGCACACTCGCTGGTGGACCTCGAACAGCTCGGTGCCGACTTCGTCGTCTGCTCGCCGTACAAATTCCTCGGTCCGCACCTCGGCGTTCTCGCCGCCGACCCCGAGTTGCTGGAGACCCTGCACCCGGATAAGCTACTGCCCTCCGCCGACACCGTGCCGGAGCGCTTCGAACTGGGCACGCTGCCCTATGAGTTGCTCGCCGGCACTCGTGCCGCGGTGGACTTCCTCGCCGGGCTCGACCCCGACGCCGCCGGCACCCGGCGCGCACGCCTGACGTCGTCCTTCGAACAACTCGAGGCGCACGAGGCGACATTGAGGGCGCAGCTCGACAAGGGACTGTCCCAGCTCGAGCAGGTCACCGTGCACTCACGGGCGGCCGACCGTACTGCGACCCTGCTGATGACCTTCGAGGACCGCAGCACGGTGGACGCCTACCGCTTCCTGGCCGAACGCGGTGTCAGCGCGCCCTCCGGGTCCTTCTACGCTCTCGAGGCATCCCGCCGGCTGGGCCTCGGGGACACCGGCGGGCTCCGGGTCGGCCTCGCGCCGTACAACGACTCCACCGACGTCGACCGGCTGCTGGAGGGCCTCGCCGACTTCCTGCGGTCCTGAGCGCCGGCGAACTGCCGCCCGGTGTCCGCGCGTTGTGATCCGCGGACGCCGGGCGTGCGGTGTCAGACGTGCTGCCGGTCTCCGGCGAGTGCGGGCAGCAGGCGCTGGGCGTTGTCGCGGTTGATGCTGCGACGCTGTCCCTCGTCCAGGGCGGGGTCGTTGTCGAGCGCGGGTGCGGTGACGCCCGTCACCAGGTGGGCCGGGGTGGGAGGCCAGTCACTGCCGTAGAGGATCCGCGAGGAGCCCACGACGGACAGCAGGCTCGGCGTCGCAGAGGGCGACATGGGACCTGCCGTGTCGTAGTAGAAGCGATGCAGATGGTCGCGCACGCGGGCGGCTTCCACCTTCGGTGTCAGATGGCCTCCGAACACCTCGAGCCGGCTCGCGATGTACGGGAGGAAGCCGCCTCCGTGCGGCAGGATGAAGGTGATGTTCGGGAAGCGGTCCAGGGTCCCGTTCATGATGAGGCTGATCCCGGCACGCGTCGTGTCCATCAGGAAGTCGCACAGGTACGGCGGGACACCCGGCAGGTCCCCCTCCCCGCCGGGGACCTCCATGGGATGCGTACTGACCACGGCGGAGCGCTCGTTGAGCTCCGCCATGATCCTGTCCTGGGACCGATGCCCGAGGTACAGGCCCTTCATACTGGTCCGCACGCTGACCCCGACGGCCCCTCGGTCGTCCATCCCGTAGCCGAGCGACCACGTCGAGAGTTCGGGGCTGTCGAGGAAGACGGGGGTGTAGAACGCGAAGCGGCCCGAATGGCTGTCGGCCAGGTCTCCGGCGGCCTGCAGGGCGATACGAGCGCTCTCCTTGCGCAGCTTCGGATCCTGCAGGCGCCCGAGCATCGCGACGGTGAACACACTGGTCCGGATTCCCGCCCCGTCCATCAACGTCAGAGCGCGGTCGACGTCCCACTGCGTCCAGGGCGGCAGGTGCTTGCGATCGACGATGTCCTGCTTCTCCGCCCAGTCGATCCACTCCGGCGCGGTGTAGTGGTGGTGGACGTCCACCCGTGCGCGCCGCGCGTCACCCTCCGCCGACCCGCCGTGCCCGGCGCCGGCGGTTTGAGCCGCGCCGTCGGCCGTCTGCAGTGAAGTCATGGACAGGCCCCATTTCTGTGGTCGCACCGGAGGAATCGGGGTTCCCGGGCGTTGTTCGGTCAGCGCCCCAGGACCTGAAGGAGCGCCTCGGCCAGTTCCTTCTCCTTGTCCCGCGGCTCGCCCTCGGCCCGCCAGGCCACGAAGCCGTCAGGCCGCACGAGCACCGCGCCCGCAGGGGTCGTACCGTGCGCCGACGCCCAGTCCGGGCCGTCCCCGGTGTCCAGGTCGAACTCCTCGCCCGCGCCGATCGTGCAGGACTCGAGCGGCACGTTGAGTTTGGCGGCCACGTTCTCGCCGGCTGTGCGCCATGCCGCGTTCCCGCCGAGCAGGACGAAGGAGCGCTCGTACATGTCGACGGTGGACAGGGTGACACCCTGGCGAGTGACCCAGAGATGGGGTGCACGCGTTCCGGGGTCCGCGCACAGCGACAGTTCGTCCGGGATGATGGGCTCCTCCGCCTTCGCGCCGACGACCGCCGCGGAGGCGTAGCGGTAGCCGAGCGCCACCGTCATCAGATCCGTGGAGTCGCTCGTCGCCGTCCTGGCGGTGTAACCGGGGTGCTGCTCACGGGCCGCCTGCAGCGTCGCGCGTGCGCTTGTGGCCTGGGCCACGGGGCGGCGCTCGGCCTCGTAGCTGTCCAGCAGCTTGGGGTCCGCCCAGCCGCGCAGCACCGCCGCGATCTTCCAGGCGAGGTTGTGCGCGTCCTGGATACCGGTGTTGGAACCGAACGCGCCGGTGGGAGGCATCTCGTGCACCGAGTCGCCCATGAGGAACACCCGTCCGTCCCGGTAGCTGTTCGCCACCCGGTCCGCCGCGTGCCAAGGGGCCTTTCCGGTGATCTCGACGTCCAGATCGCGCACTCCGACCGCCGCCCGGATGTGCTCGGTGATGCGGTTGTCGGTGAAGTGCTCGAGCGTCTGCCCGCGCTCGGGGAACCACGGGACGTGGAAGACCCACTGCTCCTCGTTGTCCACGGGCAGCAGCACGCCGTCGCCCGAGGGCTCGGTGACGTAGCAGACGACGAAGTGCTCGTCGCCCGCCACCTCGCGGAGGAGCTTGCTGCGGAAGGTGACGCTGACGTTGTGGAACAGGTCTCCCGAACCGGAGTGCTCGATGCCGAGTCGCTGGCGCACGGGGCTGCGGGGACCGTCGGCGGCGAGGAGGTAGTCGGCACGCACGGTGTGGGTCTCACCGGAGTCCCGGGCCTGCAGGACGGCGTTCACCCCGTCGGCGTCCTGGGTGAAGGACAGCAGCTCGGTGCTGAAGCTCACGTCTCCGCCGAGGCTGCGGGCACCCTGGAGCAGTACCGGCTCCAGGTCGTTCTGGCTGCACGCGCACCGGACGGTCGAGCACACGCCGTCCTCCGGCGGCCTGCCGGTCAGCCGTGCGGACAGCCAGCGGCGGTTTCCGCTGTGCAGGGTGTCCACCTGGAGGATGCCGTGGTTCCTCGACAGCGTCGCCGCGGCCTGCCGGATCGCGGGCTCGAGGCCCGCGGTGCGGAACAGCTCCATCGTGCGCATGTTGTTGCCCCGGCCCCGGGGATGCGCCGAAGTGGCCGAATGTCGCTCGACGACGCGGTGCTGCACCCCGAGTCTGCCGAGGAAAACGGATGCGGAGAGGCCCACGAGTGAGCCCCCCACGACCAGGACTGGCACGTAGTCGTTGCCGCGATCGTTCATCGCGTGTTCTCCTCCGGAGTCAGCGTCTGCGATTGAGACGGCCGTTGTCACCGGCCCGCTTCTAGTTCTTTGCCATGCGCCGCCGAGCGATATTCAGCGATCACCCGCACAGCCGCACGAATGCCCCGCCAAAGGTGGAGCGGTGCGTATCCGCAGGCAGGGGTCGTGCGATCGGGCGAATGGCGTTTACGGTCCATATCGCACCGGGGAATGCTGGGTCGAACGTCATATGTCCGCTGTCCCGTGGGCGAGCGGGAACATTCAGAAAGGCCGTGGGAATGACTCAGCTCGACGAACGGGACATGACAGAGGCGACCGAGAGAGCGGCAGCGGCGGCATCACGTGGTGAGGCCTCGTACCGCGCCGACCCCTACCCGGTGTACGGGTGCCTGCGCGCCACGGCGCCGGTGTGCCGGCTGTCCCCTCCGCATGGCGTGGAGACCTATCTGATCACGCGGTACGACGACGCGAAGGCCGCCCTGACGGATCCGCGCATCAGCAAGGACATGTACGCGGCCATGGACGCGTACCACACCATTTTCGGTGACTCGTCCGTCGCGCTCGACGACAACATGCTCTTCTCGGACCCGCCCAAGCACACCCGGCTGCGGCGCATCGTGAACAGCGCGTTCAGCCCGCGCCGTATCGAGTCCCTGCGTCCGCGGATTCAGCAGGTCACCGACGAACTGCTGTCGCGTTGTTCCGGATCCGCGCCGATCGATCTGCTGTCGTCCTTCGCATTTCCGCTGCCGCTCATCGTCATCTGCGAACTCATCGGTATTCCCGAGGAGGAGCGCGACGACGCGCAGAAGCGGTGTGCGACGGTGGCACGTACCGGTTTCAGCAAGGCGGACAAAGAGAAACTCGCGGTGGCCGAGGGGGCTTTGCGGGACTATTTCGTCGAACTCATCGCGCGTAAGCGGAAGAACGCCACCGACGACCTGCTCAGCGATCTGATCCGGACGCAGGACGAGCAGGGCGCCATGAACGACGGCGAGTTGCTCTCGACCCTCTGGGTGCTGCTCTTCGCCGGCCACAAGACCACCGCGTACCTCATCGGTAACGCCGTGTACAACCTGTTGAACCACCGCGACCAGCTGCGGGACGTCATGGCGGACCCCGAGCTCCTGCCGAACGCGATCGAGGAGATCATCCGCTTCGAGGGCTCGGTGGAGAACGCGACGTTCCGTCACGCGCTCGAGGACATCACCATCAGGGACACCGTCATCCCCAAGGGTTCGCTCGTCCAGGTCGCCGTGGCCTCCGCCAACCGTGACCCGGAGAAGTTCGAGTCGCCGGACACCTTCGACATCAGGCGGAAGGGCCTGCAGAGCGCCCATCTCGGCTTCGGCAGCGGAGCGCACTACTGCCTCGGCGCGCCGCTGGCCCGTATGGAGATGCGGATCGCCTTGACCTCGCTCTTCGAGCGGTTCCCGAACATCGAACTGGCCGATCCCGCCGCGGAGACGGCGTGGCTCAAGGTCCCGTTCCCGGCGTTCCGGGGACTCGAGAAGCTTCCCGTGATCCTCGAACCCGCGCAGACGCGGGGAGTCTGACCCCGGCCGTCCGGTCGAGGGGGGTGGAAGCCGTCGCCCGTCGGGCGGCGGCTTCCTGTCGTCCGGGCCTCCTCGCCCTTTCGGCGGGGCGTGCGCGCGGTCGTGCCGCCCGTCGTCGTCAGCCGGGCTGGAGGACGAAGTCGTACTCGGCGTGCAGATACGGCTGTTCGATGTGGCTGCCGTCGGGAGCGGTGCCCGCCGGCTTCTCGGTGAACCGCACGATGAGCGCGTCCTTCGTGCCGAAGACCACGTCGCTGTCGAGGTACTCGCTGCCCTCCTGGAACAGGTGGGTGATGAGCTTGCGGTACCCGGGCTCGTCGATGAGGAAGTGGACGTGGGCGGGCCGGAAGTAGCTGATGTCCGTCGCGCCGATCAGTTCGCCGACCGGTCCGTCCATGGGGATGGCGTAGCCCCGGGGCGCGATGGTGCGGATGCAGTAGGTGCCGTCCTCCCGGGCCTGGTACTTGGCCCGCAGCCGGGCTTCGTCGATCTCGGGGATCTGGGCCTCGTAGGCGCCGTCGGCGTCGGCCTGCCATGCGTCGAGGACGGCAGCGGGGACGGGCTTGCCGTCGACGTCGACGACCTTGCCGGTGACGAACAGGGGTGTTCCTGGGATGCCGTCCGACATGTCGAAGCCGTACGGGGCGGCGGGCGACCCGTCGATGTGGAACGGGCCGAGCACGGTGGCGGGCGTGGCCTGCGCCGAGAACCGGTTGTTCAACTGCACGACGAGCATGCTCAGTCCGAGGACGTCGGAGGTGAGGATCAGTTCCTGGCGCTTGTCGTCGCTGATCCGGCCGGCCTCGGTCAGCCACTGGATCGCGGCCATCCACTCGTCCTCGGTCAGCTGCACCTCACGGGCGAAGGCGTGCAGATGGCGGATCATGGCGGTCATGAGCTCCGCCTGCCGGGGCGAGTGGGCGGTCGCCCAGCGCCGGGCGGCGAGGTCGGTGATGTTGTCCTCGTCGACGTACACGATTGCGGCTCCTTGGTCGGCGTTGCGGGTGCGGTGACGACGGTCCACGGCCCGACGGCCCGTCGGCGGCACGGTCAGCCGTCGCGCCGGCCTTCGGCGAACGGTTGCGGGAGGTAGGGATCCGGCGGGACGGAGGTGTTGTTGAGGTCGACGGAAAGGAAGACGTCCCGCGCGACCGGGTGACGGAGTTCCTCGGCGAGCTGGCCGATCAGTCCGGCCGTCCGGGCCAGCAGGGCGAAGCCGCGCAGCAGAGGCAGCGGGAGGCCGAGGTCGGCGAGGGCGGCGCCGCAGACTCCGGCTCCGTTCAGGGGGAGCGTTTTGCCGAGCACGGTCGGATGGACCCGGCCGATGGCGGCGAACAGCGACAGGTGCGGGCCGAACAGGCCTTCCTCCGTCGCGATCCGCATCAGCCTGGGCGTGCGGGGGTCGCCCTCCTTGTGCACATGGTGGCCGAGTCCGGGGACCAACATGCCGGACGCACGCCGCTCCCGCAGCGTGCGCAGGGCCACCGCGTCCCAGCCCGCCTCGTCGGCCGGCAGTGCCCCGTCCTGCGACTCCAGCACCTCGTGCAGGAACCTGCCGGTGTCCTCGGTGACTCCGAGGAAACGCGAGCCGCCTCCGAGCAGACCGGCGGCGAGTGCGCCCTGGACGGAGTCCGGCGCCGACAGGTAGGTCAGCCGGGTGACGATGGCGGTGGGGGTGAACCCGTGGTCGGCCAGCGCCGCGAGCACGGCCTCGAATACGCGTGTCTCCCCTGCGCTGGGGCGCCGCTGCACCGCCAGCCAGAACGCCAGCTCGCCGAAGCCCACCGAGCCCATGATGTCCTCGGCGAGGTCATGGCCGAGGAGGGTGATGTTCTTCAGGTCGGACGCGCCGAGCGCGGTGGGGTACGCGGCGTCCGCCGTCGGCTCAGACACGGCCCTGCTCCTCGGGTTCGGACAGCCACTTGCGCAGTTCGTCACCGTGCTCGTCCAGTTGCGGCGGTGGCAGCCGATAGGTGGCGGGTGTTGCGGAGAAGCGGATCGGATGCCGGGTGGTGGGTACGGCGCGCTCCCCCTCCCCCACGCTGACGACCGGTTCGAGACCGAACCGTTCGGCCATGGCGAAGCCGCCGTCGATGGTGTTGATCGGCCCGCTCGGGACGCCCGCCTCGACGAGCAGGTCGAACCATTCCTCGGCTCCGCGCTTCCTCAACTGCTCGATCAGAAGGGGGCGAAGCTCCTCCCGGTTGGCCGTGCGGTCGGCGTTGCGGGCGAAGCGCGGATCGTCGGCGATCGCCGTTATGCCCAGTACTTCGCACAGCTTGCGGAACTGCCCGTCGTTGGCCGCCGTGACGATGAGGTCGTTGTCGGCCGTGGGCAGCGGTTCGTAGGGGAACACGCTGGGGTGGGCGTTGCCCATCCGGTAGGGCACGGTATCGCCCGCGACGTACGCGGAACTGTGGTTGACCAGACCGGTCAGGGCCGAGGACAGCAGGTTCACCTCGATCAACTGGCCCTCGCCGGTGGCATCCCGATGGCGCAGCGCCGCCAGGATGCCGATCGTGGCGTGGTTGCCCGCCATGACGTCGAACACGGAGATCCCGGCCCGGTAGGGCGGCCCGTCCGGGTCGCCCGTAAGGCTCATCAGGCCCGAGATGGCCTGCACCATCAGGTCGTATCCGGGCACATGACGTCCGGCTCCGGAGCCGAAGCCCGTGATCGAGGTGTAGATCACGCCGGGGTTGTCGCGGCGCACCGTGTCGAAGTCCAGACCGTACTTGGCGAGCCCGTCGGGTTTGAAGTTCTCGATCAAAACGTCCGCGCGGCGGGCGAGTTCGCGCGCGATGGCGACGTCGGACTCCTGCCTCAGGTCCAGCGCGACGGAGCGCTTCCCGCGGTTGATCCCGAGGTAGTAGGTCGAGACATCGCCCCGCACCGGGGGCATCCAGGACCGGGTGTCGTCGCCGTGCGGTCCCTCGACCTTGACGACGTCGGCGCCGAGATCGGCGAGCAGCATCGTGGCGTACGGACCGGCCAGGATGCGCGAGAAGTCCGCCACCAGAACCCCGGAGAGCGGCCCCGCGCCGGACGGACGATCGGGCGTCGAGCTTTCTGACATCGACCGACCTTGCCTCTCTGTCCGCCAAGCGGACGCCTGTCCGTGGCTTGCGATTCTGGGCCTCGGACTGTCAAGGCGTCAAGGTTTCACCGCCACAGCTGTCGGACGGGTCAGGTGCGGCGCGGAGTCGAGCCGGGCGAAGTCCACGCTGATCTCGCCCGCGGCCTGCAGCAGGAGCGGCAGGTGGTCGTGGAGCAGGGTCTCCACCGAGGTCTCGGCGGCGTGCGCGTTGACGTTGACACTCGCGACGACACGGCCCGACCCGTCGCGCAGCGGCGCGGCCACCGACCGGATGCCCCGCGCCAACTGCTCGTCGGTCATCGCCCAGCCGCGGGCGCGCACCTCTCGCAGCTCGGCCTCCCACTCCGCCCGGTCCGGCCGCCACACGGGGACCAGGCCCGACCGGGTCGGCTCGGCGAGGACCCGGGTCGCTTCGTCGGGCGGCAGCGCGGCCAGCAGCACCTTGCCCAACGAGGTCTGCAGCGCCGGGAACCTGGTGCCGATCTGCACCGCGAGCGTGACGATCTTGGGTACGGAGGCCCGGGCGACGTAGACGATGTCCGAGCCGTCGAGCTGGGCGATCGAGCACGACTCGTTCGTGCGCTCGACCAGACGCTCCAGGTGCGGCCTCGCCACGTCCCACAGCCCCATCGAGCGCACATAGGCCATGCCCAGGTCGAGCACCCGAGGGGTGAGGGCGAACCCGCCGTCCTGCTGCCGCACGTATCCCAGCTCGGCCAGGGTCAGCAGGATCCGGCGGGCGGTCGGCCTCGCCAGCCCCGTCGCCTGGGCCATGTCCGTCAGCGACATCACCGGCCGGCGCGGCTCGAAGGCGGTGATCACCTCGAGCCCTCGGGCCAGCGCCTCGATGAAGTCGGGCCCGGTTCCTTCGCGGGGCATGGAAACTCCTCCTGCCGATGACAACGGTCGTCCGCCTCGCGGACAGCCTGACACAGGCACTTTATGCAGCGACCCGGGCTTCGGCACACACAGCAGTGCGCCAAGGCACCCGCGCCGTCCGCACATCGGACACGGGGCAGGTGTTCTGACCACCGAGGATTCGTCTGCGTCCGGTATTGACATCGACCTGACGCGGAACCACGATCCTCGACAACAGTTGCCCGTCATACGGACGTTCGTCCGAAAGGGAGACAGTGATGAGCCAACCCCTCGAATTCCAGCCGGGACGGGCCGTCGTCTTCCGCAACGGCACAGTGCTTCCCGTGGACCGGAACCGTTCTGTGCTCACCGGCACCGACGTGCTCCTGGCCGGCGACCGCATCGCCGCCGTCGGCCCGCGGCTCGCCGTGCCGGACGGGACGGCCGAGATCGACGCCGAAGGCGGCATCGTCATGCCGGGCATGATCGACACGCACCGGCACATGTGGCAGACGGCGATGCGCGGCTACGGGGCCGACTGGACGCTCACCCAGTACTTCGTCTGGTACTACCTCGAGCACGGCAGGGCCTTCCGGCCCGAGGACGTGTACGCCGGGAACCGGCTGGCCGCCGTGGAGGCGCTCGATGCCGGTGTGACCACCGTCGTTGACTGGTCGCACGGGCTCCAGACAGCCGACCACGCCGACGCGGCGGTCGACGCGCTCCAGTCGGTCCCCGGACGGTTCGTCCTCGCCTACGGCAACATCCAGCAGGCTCCGGCGGAATGGACCCGGGCGCCGGAGTTCCGGGACTTCGTGCGCCGTCGCATCACGGACGACGACATGCTCGGCTTCCAGCTCGCCTTCGATGTGACGGGCGATCCGGAGTTCCCCGAGAAGCCGGCCTTCGAGGCGGCGCGCGAACTGGGCATGGCCGTGACCACCCATGCCGGGGTCTGGGGCGCCACCAACGACGACGGCATCCGGCTGATGCACGAGCACGGGTTCATGACACCCGAGACGGTCTATGTGCACGCCTCGACGCTGTCGGCCGACTCCTACCACCGCATCGCCGCGACGGGCGGCTCGGTCTCGGTGTCGACGGAGAGCGAGCAGAGCGCCGGGCAGGGCTACCCGACCACCTGGGCGATACGGTCCCACGGCATCCCCGTCTCGCTGTCGATGGACACCAGTGTGTGGTGGAGCGGCGATCTGTTCTCCGCCATGCGCACCACACTGGGTGCCGACCGGGCCCGCCAGCATCTGGATGCGCACGGCAGGAACGAGACCGTCACCCACTCGGCGCTGCGCGCGGACCAGGTGGTGGAGTGGGCCACTCTCGGCGGCGCCAGGGCCCTGGGCCGCGAGAAGGACCTCGGCAGTCTCGAGGTGGGCAGGAAGGCCGACGTCGTCCTGCTGAAGAACGACCACTCCCCGGTCTCGTTCCCCCTGCTCAACCCCTATGGCCACGTGGCGTTCCAGGCGCAGCGCGGCGACGTCCACACCGTGGTGGTCAACGGGAAGGTGGTCAAGCACGAACACCGCCTGCTCGGCGTCGACCTCGGCTCGGTGCGGCACGAGGTCGAGCAGACCGTGGAGCACCTGCGGTCGACGATCGGCGAGGAGGAGTGGCACAAGGGCATGAACCCCGACATCCCCGAGACGAAGGTCCTCGACAACCCGTACACCTACACCGACTACCGCAGCTCCACGACGCACCGGCGCTGAGTCGCGCGCGGGCCGGATCGGGACACGGGAGGTCACCGCGATGAGCGTCGGACTGCTGCTGCTACGCGTGTTGCTCGCCGCGCTGCTGTTCGGGCACGCGACGCAGAAGCTGCGTGGCTGGTTCGGCGGTTCGGGACGTGCCGCCACCGGCGCGATCTTCGAACAGTGGGGGTTCCTGCCCGGTGCCCGGATGGTGCTGGTGGCCGGACTGGCGGAACTCCTGGGCGCCGCCTCGCTCGCGGCGGGCCTGCTGACACCCGGCGGCTGCGCACTCGTCGTCGGCACGATGACGGTGGCCGCGGTGGCGACGTCGGTCAACGGATTCTGGGCCCAACGGGGCGGCTGCGAGGTCCCGTTCTGGTACGGCGCCGCGGCGGTGGTGCTCGCGTTCACCGGCCCGGGTCCCTGGTCGCTCGATGCCGCCCTGGGGCTGCGCTGGTCTCCCGGCTACGCCTGGGGCATCGCCGCATCGTTGCTCGGACTGCTCGCCTCCGCGGTCCCCCTCGCCTCGCGTGCGCGGGTCCTGCGCGAGAGGAGGACGACCGCACCGCAGGGCGAGGACCCGGCAGGGGTCTGATCGCCTGAGCGGCCCCCGTCCCTCCCCGGGGCGGGGGCCGCCGCTCCTGGCGTCAGTACTTCGCCGCCCCGGCCACGATCGCCTCCCGGATGCGGTGATACGTTCCGCAGCGGCAGATGTTGCGGATCTCGTCGAGTTCGGCCTCGCCGATCTCGCGCCCCTCCTCGCGGGCCTGACGCACCTTCGCGACGGCGGCCATGATCTGGCCGGGCTGGCAGTAGCCGCACTGGGCGACGTCGTGATCGAGCCACGCCTCCTGCATCGGGTGCAGGTCCCTGCCGACGGTGGCGGGCAGGCCCTCGATGGTGGTGATCTCGTCGTCCGGCCCGATGTCCTTCACCGGTACCGAACAGGGGTTGAACGCCTTGCCGTTGATGTGGCTCGTGCAGGCCTGGCACACGCCGAGCCCGCAGCCGTACTTCGGCCCGGTGACGCCCAGGACGTCCCGAAGCACCCACAGCAGTCGCACGTCGTCCTCGATGTCCACGGTGACGGGTTTGCCGTTGAGGATGAAGGTGTGTCGGGGCACGTGGACTCCTAGAAGGCGCGGCTCAGACCGTCGGTGGGCGACGCGGGGACGGGCGGCGTGGTCGGCAGCGGCTCGAAGCCGAGCGGTTCGCCGTGGTTGATCGGGAAGGTCGTCGGCATCGTGCCGGTGGCGCGGCCGTAGGCGCAGGCCACGGCTGCCATCGCGCCCGCGACGGCCAGCTCACCCGCTCCGCCGGGGTGACCCGTCGTCGGCGGCATGACGACGATCTCCAGCTCCGGCGGCGTGTTCCACTGACGGGTGTAGAAGTAGTTGTCCCAACTGCCCTCCAGGAAATACCCGTTGTCGAGGTGCAGGCCGGAACTGAGCGTGAGCGCGATGCCGTCCATGATGCCGCCCATCATCTGGGCTTCGAGGCCACGCGGGTTGACGGCGAGGCCCACGTCCACCGCGCAGACGACCCTGGTGACACGGGGTCCGGTGTAGGCGTCGCGAATCTTCCGGCCGGTGGTCTGCGGCCGGCAGTCGATCTCGGCGAGGACGGCGACGTACGCGTGGTACTCGGGGTGGATCGCGATGCCCTGTGCCGTACCGGAGGGCATGCTGCGTCCCCAGTCTCCGACCTCGGCGGCCTTGTCCAGAACGGCCCGCGCCCGGGCGTCCTTGAGGAAGGCGCGGCGTACTGCGTAGGGGTCCTTGCCCAGCCGTTTCGCCAGCTCGTCCACCACGAGCTCCTGCGCGCAGCGCACGTTGGGCGAGTAGATGTTGCGCATGGAACCGGTGTTGAACCCTTGGTCGGTCTCGCTGAGCAGCTGGGTGACGACACCGAAGTTGTAGGGGGTCTGCTGGGTGAGAGTGAAGATCGTCTCCGAGAAGGCGAGACCGCCGACGGGCAGCCGGGCGGCCTCGGAGGTGATGATCTCGCCCACGCCATGACCGAAGTCGGTGGACACGGATGTGTGGCGCTGATCGTAGGTGAGCACCTGACCGAGCGCGTAGGTGGCCCGGACCCGCGAGGTGGACATGGGGTGCGTGCGGCCCTGGCGGAAGTCGTCGGTACGGTGCCACATCAGCTTGACCGGTTTGCCCATGGCCCTGGAGATCTCGGCGGCCTCGGCGGCGGCGTCGTGGAACAGCTTGCGCCCGAAGGATCCACCACCCTCGGTGACATGGACCTTGACCGCGGTGGCCGGAAGACCGAGTTCCAGCGCGATCTGCTCCTGCGCGGTGATCGGCGACTTCAGGCTGGCCCAGATCTCGGCGGAGTCCTTGCGCACGTCGGCCACCGCGCAGTTGGTCTCCAGCGCGCTGTTGCTGGCGAAGTGGAAGGTGAAGCGGGCGTCGACGGACCTGGTGAGCAGATCGAGGGCGGGCAGCGGGAGTTCGGCCCTGCGCAGCTCGCCGCGCACGGTGTCGTCCGACTTGCCCTCCGCGGTGCCCGGCCCCCAGTCGACCTCGAGGGCGCGGACCGCGTCGATGCACTGCCCGAAGGTGCGGCCGCGCACGGCGACACCGGTGGAGACCGTGACGACGTCCGTGATGCCCGGCAGTGCCCGCACCTCCGCCAGGTTCGCCACGGAGCGGACCGTGCCGTTGACGGTCGGCGGGCGGCACACCATCGTGGGCAGCGCGCCCGGTACCTGGAGGTCCATCGCGAACCGCTTGCGTCCGGTGATCGCTTCGAGTGCGTCGAGGCGTCGCTGCGGGGTCCCGATGACCTTGAAGTCGGACGGTTCCTTGAGGGCGACCGAAACCTGACCCGTTGTCATCGATGCTGCCTTGGCGGCCAGTTCGCCGTAGCCGAGGCTTCTGCCGGTCAGCGCGGAGGTGATGACCCCGGCCTTCGCGGTCAGGGTGTCGACCGCCTCGCCCAGTTCGAGGGCCGCCGCCTTCAACAGCCGCCCGCGGGCGACGGCGGCCGCGACGCGGATCGGTGTGAAGGTGGAGATCGTGGTGTTCGACCCGCCCGTGAGCTGGTTGAACAGCAGCTCCGGCCGGGCGTCGGCGAGCGACACCCGGATCCGGTCCACGGGAAGGTCCAGTTCCTCCGCGATGAGCATGGCACTGGATGTGGTGATGCCCTGTCCGACCTCGGCCCGCGGCAGCGCGAAGGATGCCGTGCCGTCGGCGTCCATCCGGATCGTGATCAGGTTCGCTGTCGGCAGGGTGGCATGGGTGAGCATGTCGTTGAGGTCGTAGATCTCGGCCGGACCCGGCAGGGAGGGCACCGCCGCGGCCGCCTCCGTGGGAGCCAGGACGCCCTCACCCAGCTGGGCCGCCACGGTCAGGGTCGAGGCGGCCACCACATATCCCAGGAACCTTCGGCGTCCGATGCCGTCCGGCTCGACGTCGGTCCCGCGCTGCTGCGGGCGGTGGTGAGATTCCATCGGCTGTGCTCCCGACCACGAAGTGGAGTGTGCCCGGACATGTCGCGAGGCGGGCACGGAGGCGCCCCTCGGCACGGGAGCCACCGTTCCGTTCACGGCGGCTCTCGACTGTGCACGGCCGACGTGCGCTCCGGAAGATCCCGGGAGCGCATCTCCACGTAAGCCTCACGTCACATCGCGGGGAAAGCGACGGGCGCAGGGGCAGGCCGGGCCCGTCCTCCCGGTGTGGTCCGCCCCGGAGACGGGACGCGGGCGTTCGGTACCGCCGGCTCGAGGGCCACGACGAGGACGGCTTCACCGGCCTGGACACCCAGGTCCCCTACTGTCACCTCGCCGCCATGCTCGGCGCGTTGGACTACCGCGGTGGCCGTGCGGCTTCGCCCGCTTCGAGATCACCGACCGGAACCCGCCGTCATCCGGTTCACCGAGCAGCAGGACCGACCGATGCCCTGGGACATCCCGTCCGGAAGAAGGTCCGGCGACGACCGGGCTGCGGAGGACGGCGACGGCCGGCTCGAAGACGTTCGTGGATCAGCCCGTATCCGACACCCGCACTACCGGTCGGCGACCGCAGGGGCTCGGCCGGCAGTGCGAGTTCGCCTCAGTGACGGGCGGCGCGGGCCCATTCGCCGAGGACGGGGACACAGGACTCGGCGAAGTACTCGTAGTCGGCGGGGGTGTTGTAGACATGCGCGGACACCCGCAGATAGCCGATGCCGTCGAAACTGGTGAAGGCCGCCTCCACGCCCAGTTCCCCGGCCGCGCGGTCGCGCAGCGCGTCGGCTGCGATGCGGGTGGGACCCAGGCCGTCCGGCAGCCGTACCAGCCGCATGCCGGGAACCGGCATGCCCACGTCGACGCCGTCACCGGACGTGCCGGTCAGATCGGCGATCGCGGCGCCGATCACGTAGGCGGCATAGTCGGCCAGCTCGTCCATGTAGCGGCGTGCGTTCTCCCAACCCCAGGTGCGTTCGACGAAGTCGAGGGCCGTAGGTGCGGAGAGGTAGGCGGTCGCGTCGAGCGTGCCCTGCTGGTCGAAGCGGTCGGGATACGGGTCGGCCGCCCCCCACGAGTCGATCAGGGGGTACAACTGGTCGCGCAGCGGGCCACGGGCGACCAGCGCAGCCGTGCCGCGCGGCGCGCAACCCCACTTGTGCAGATTGCCGACCCAGAAGTCGCAGGTCGCCTCGGAGAGGGGTGAGGCGAGCAGACCGGGGGCGTGCGCGCCGTCCACGAGCAGTGGGATGCCGCGGCTCCGGGCCGCCTCGCCGATCCGCTCCACCGGCATACGGCGTGCGGTGGCCGAGGTGATGTGGTCGACGACGACCAGGTCGGTGTCATCCCCCATCTCGGCGATCACGGCCGCGGCCGCCTGCTCCTCGTCCGCGTCCAGCGGCACCCGAGCGGTGCGGACCTGGCCGCCCCAACGGCGGGCGAGCCGCTCCGCGCCCATGGTGACGGCCCCGTAGCCGTGGTCGGTGACGACGATCTCGCCACCACGGCGGCGGCCAAGGGCGGCGAACACGACGCTGGCGCCGGCGCTCGCGTTCGGGACCAGCGCGAGGTCGTCGGCGTCGGCTCCGAGGTAAGCGGCGAGCTCGACCCGGGTGGCGGCGATCCGCTGCGGCAGTGTCGGGAACCACACCACGGGCGCGCGCTCCATCTCCGCACGCAACTCCTCCTGGCGCCGCTGGGCCACGAGGGGGACCGCGCCGAAGGAACCGTGGTTCAGGTGCTTCAGGCCGGGGTCCAGTGACCAGGCCTGGGCGGCGGGCGCTCCGTCGGCCAGCAGCAGGGGGTGAGGTGCGGTGATGACCTCGGACTCGCTCACGTGACTCCCTATCCACCGGGTCAGTCAGAGGACAGCACCCGGAGACATATGATGACTCCGCATGTTGACATGACAACTTCTCCGGATGCAAGGGATCACAAGGGCGGAGTCATCAGATGACTTTCGTCGATAGCGCAGGACGTCCGGCGGCCCACCGCACCGCGCCGACGGACTTGCGCGCCCATCGCCGCAGCCCGTCCGGGGAGAACCGAGGGGGTCGGATGTCCGCAGTCGAGAAGGCTTTCCACGGTCTACGGCACATGATCGCCACGGGTCGTCTAGGGCCGGGTGAGCGCATCCCGCCGGAAGGCGAGCTGTGCGAGGAACTGGGTGTCTCACGTGGATCGCTGCGCGAGGCCGTACGGATGCTCGCCGCCCTGGGAGTGATCGAGCCGCGGCACGGCTCGGGCACCTATGTCTCCCGGCTCAGGCCCGAGGACGTCATCGGCAGTCTCTCGCTGACCCTCGAACTCCTCCCCCTCTCTGGTCTGCTGGAGGTGTACGAGATCCGGCGTGTGCTGGAGGCCCACGTCGCGGCCCAGGCCGCGGCGCGCTCGACGCCGGAGACCGTACGCACGCTCTTCTCGCTCATCGAGGAGATGGAGAACGCCGACGACCCCGCCCTGGCCTCCGAACTCGACCATCGCTTCCACGCGGAGATCGCGCGGGTCGGCGGCAACCCCACCCTGGCCTCCCTTTTGTCGGTTTTCCGTGCCCGCTCCCGCAAGTACCAGGTCTTCACGCTGCCCGAGGGCTCCGCACTGCGCGCCAAGAGCGACGAGGACCACCGTGCCCTGGCCGGCGCCATCGCCGACCGCGACCCCGTGGCGGCCGCCGGGGCCGCCCAGGCCCACGTGGCGCAGACGGAGCGGTGGCTGCGTACCTTCACCCCTCCCGTGGAGAACGACGAGGGCACGCCCGGCTGACGCCCGTGCCCCGGCGCCGGGCCGAAGGGCTCTCCGGAGGGTCCATCCGCCGCGCGACGTCCCACACCGTCGATCCGCCCGCTCCGCTGCGCGCGCCGGTCGGTGTCCGCAGGAAATTGGGACAACCGACCCTTCCCGGTCATGAGGCCGTCGGCGAACACGGCGGTCGCCCGGTGAGGATCGAGACGAGCTGGACGATCCGCCCCGGGGCCGGACGTCACATCCGATGTGACTTTTTTCCGATCATGAAGGAACAGCAGGCCACCCTGCGCGGTTTCATCCATCGAAGACGCGATGTCCCAGCGTCCGCCCGCTTTTGCGCACCTCTCGGAAAGGTCAACACGTTCATGTTCCACCACATCCTGGTCGCCATCGATCCGAGCCCCGCACGCCACACCGCGCTGCGACTGGCCGGTGACATGGCCCGGCTGACCCAGGCCAAGGTCAGCGTTCTGCACATCGCCGCCTCCGCCGCCTCGCCCTCGCTCGGCGCCGTCGTCCCCCTGGAGGACGACTCCGAGGCCAAGGCCGTACTGGACGAGGCCGTCGCGGAACTGCGCGAGAAGGGCATCGCGGCGGACGGCACCGTCACCCAGGCCCTGACCACCATGATCGCGCCGACCATCTCCGACACCGCCGAGGAAGTGGGTGCCGACCTCATCGTGGTCAGCCCCCACCACCGTGGGTCCGTCGAGGCGTTCTTCCACCCGCGGGTCAGCGACGCGGTCGCCCACGCCAGCCGTGTGGCCGTGCTCCTCGCCCCCGAAGAGCCCGAGGCGCAGGAGTAGTGATCCGCGAGCGCCCTGTGCCCCGGCACAGGGCGCCGCAAGCGGTCACACGGCGAGCGTGAGGGTACGCCCGCCCTCGGCGTCGGCCACCGCCACCGACGCCGGACACCGCGCGCGACCGGCGTGCGGCACCGCTGTGCCTCCGCTGGGCCCAGGGGGCCGCGCGCCGGACCGAGACGCGCCGCCGCCTGAGGCAGGCCCACCCTTGACGAGGCCGTGTCCGCCCCGGAGCCCACCGACGCCGCTCCAGGCACGGAGACAAACCGGACATCGGCCGTGATGCGTGCGCCGCCCCCAGCACCCCCGGAACCGGCCCACGGGCACCACGCATCGCCGACCGACACCGCCGAGTGGCACATCCCGCCCCCTCCCGGCACGGCGGGAACGCCCTGCCGGGAGTGTGAGAACCCTGCTCAGCCTGTTCGGGGCCCCGCCTTCCCGGAATCCGGTCCATTGGATGTGCGCAGGCCGCCCACCGTCTTCAGCAACCGGTCGGCCGGTCCCCTCAGCTGGGGATGGGCCAGAACCGTGTTGCGCAGACCGCGCACCGGCCGGCGCCACAGCCGGTGGGCCGTCGCGACCGGGTGAGGTCTGCTCGCGAACCCTTCACCGACCCGCAGTTCCCGGGTCTTGAGCCAGTCCTTGTACTCCTTGTCGCCGCGTCCCATGTCCACCAGTGTCACGCCGTGCCGGGCCGCCGCCTCTGCCAGCCGCAGGTGCATCATCAACCCTGGCGAGTAGTAGCGGAGCTCGGGGTCGTACGCGGTGAACCAGGCTGCGAGCACCGTGCTCGATCGCGGCCCGAAGTGCGCCGCCACGGGCAGGTCACCGGCATACAGCACGGACAGCACCCCGGTGAAGTGCTCCTCGCGGACGCGGGAGAGATAGTCCACCAGATCCACGATCCAGGGGCGGGAGAACCGGTCCATCCGACCGGTCCTGCGGTACTGGGCGGACTTCCACTGCATGAGTGTGCGCAGCGCCGCCGGATCGCGCTCGTCGAAGATGAAGCGCACGTCCCCCTTGTCGCGCCCCAGACGACGTTCCTTCTTCAGCACCGTCTTGGCCAGCCCCGGGTACGCGCTGCGCAGCCACTGGGCGTAGTCGCCGTCACCCGGCTTCACATCGAGCACCGGTGAGGCGAACGTCCCCGTGACGTACGCGCCGAACGGCTTCTGCTCCTGGACGAGGTGGTCGAACTCGAAGATGGACAGCCCGCAGGCCCGCAGGAGGTCCCGGGTGGCCCAGGTGACTCCGGGCCGGTGCACAAGGGCCTGGCAGTCGGACAAGCCCAGACCGATGGCTCGGCCGACGCCGAAGGCGTTGCGCTCGTACGGCAGGAAGCCGACCGGCTCCCCGTTCTCACGCAGGACCGCCACGCGTGCCCCGGCACGGTACCTGCCTATCCCTATCGCGAACTCCGGGGCCAGGAACGGGTTGGCGTATTCGGGCGACGCGTCCATGGCCTGGTGCCAGGCGTCGCGCAGCGAGTCGGTCAGTTCGTCGAATCTGTGAACGGTGATGTCCACCTCACATCAACCGCCCTTCCACAGGCGCCGCGAGAAGCGTGCCGATGACGGCACGGAACGACAAGACGTGTTGGCGACTACTCATTGATCGCATGGCCGACCGCTCCCCCCTATGACGCGCTGTGCGCGTCCTCCCACCGCTGTGGGCATCCGATGACCCGCGCCGTGCACACACGCGGTCCCCGAACGGCGGTGACCGACACGCGTATCCGGCAATGCTCAAACGTCGCGAAACAGTACGCACGCTGTCAAGGGTGCCTGAGGTAACGAAAGAGTGCGGGTCGGACGCCGAGGTCGGGAAACCGGCGTCCCGTCACCCCTGCCGAGCTGGTCCGGCCGCCGTGACGTCGCAGTTCCCGCCCTCCGTCCCCTTTGGCCGGGCCGGACCCGATTGCCGTGTCCGAAAGGGGACTTGGAAAGGACCCGCACATGCCACTAGGCGTCGGGGGCTCCGCCCCGCCGTCAACGTCTCTGCCGGCGCCGCACGGGACGAGTCGAATGCGTCCGGCTCTCAGAGTCCGGGCTGCCGTACGGATGAGTAGAGCCACTGGTTCTTGGCCAGGGGCTGCTCCGGGACGTTGCCCAACCAGAGCACAACCCCATGACGGCGCTCCCAGTAGGTCCCGAACGCGGCATTGGCGAGCCGATCGGGAACGAACACCAGGGGCCAGAGCCCTGCCGGCGATCCCCACAGCAGCGCACCGATCACGCCCGACGCCGCGAGGAGGACCGGAAAACCCACATCGAGACTGCGCCGTAGCGACTCACACGGCGCGGGCAGGACCCTGTCGGGATCGGCCAGGGGCACCGCAGTCTCGAAGTCCCTCCTCTCACCGCCCAGCCACGCCACCCGGGTGCAGGCGAGCGCCCCGAACACCAAGGTGAGTACGGTGAGCACAACCACGGCCCACAACGCCACGTGAACATCGGGAACGCCACCGAGAACGAACGCAACGGGTGCGCTGACGCACGCGGCGCCCACCGCCTCGATGACGGCCGACAGTTGATGGTGCACATACCTGCGCACGACACTCCCCCTCCGCGCACCCGTCTCCCCCACGCTCGGGCGCCCGCGCACCACTATGCACGCAGTGCGCGGCCGTGCAAGGGGACTTGCTGACGACGACGGCCGACCCGGCGGAGCGCGATGGACAACACATGAGACAGTTCCACCGATGCTCACCGATCGTCACCAAGGAGAAGACTCCGTGAGAGTGTTGCCCACCGTCACCGGTCGTGACGAGTTCGATGCGTTGGTCGTGAGAACCGATTACCACGACGACGCGGCATGGCAGGACGTGGCGACGGCGCTGATGCAGTCCTGGGGCGACGGGCTGTACGAGGCACGGATCCACTTCGTCAACGATCCGGCGTGGGCGGACGCGACCGCCGACGATGTGCTGAACGTGGTCCGCGCCGACGAGAACCTGGCCGTCGTCTTCCTCGCCGACCGGATGTCCATGCAGGCCGGAACCCGCCCTCTGCTGGCAGTGACGACACTGACACGGGAGGACTGCGAGGACGACGAGGACTACGACGAACTGACCGAGTTCGGCCGCGAGTTCCGCACCGCCCCGGCGGGCGTCCACGACATCCACGCGAACCTGAGCATCGGCAACATGGGCTTCGAGGAGTACGCGGCGTGGGCCCACGATGATCCCGAGGGGATCTACCGCTCCTTCTGAAGGATCGCCGGCCGCAGACGGAGTGGCGGGCACGCGCGCCTCGCCTCACGACCGCCATCGCCTTCGCGGTCGGCTTCCTCCAAGTCGCCCTCACCGGGAGGCGGACGTCACAGCACGGCCGACGAAGGCGGGTCGGTCAGCGCCGGTTCGACCCCAGGTGCGCCTCAGTCCCGACCGCTAATCGCCAGACGTATCCCCAGGCCGACCATCACCGCACCTGACGCCCCACCAATCCACGACAGACGGCGCGGCGACCTCGCCAGCCAGGTGCGCGCCGACCCAGCGAGCAACCCCCACGCCGTGTCGGAGATCAGCGCGAACGTCACACAGATGAGGCCGAGCAGCAGCAACTGCACCTGGACGTTCGCCACGTGTGGATCCACGAACTGCGGCAACACCGCACCGAAGATCAGCAGCCCTTTGGGATTGCTGATGCCTACGATGAATCCTTCGCGCAGGACACGACCAGGTCTTCCGGCTCCAGATGCTTCCTTCAGGTGCAACGCGAGCAACCTTCGCCGACGCCAAGCCTGAATGCCCAGGTAGACCAGATATAGGGCACCTACGAATTTCAGGATCGAAAAGATCAGAAGACAGTGCTCGATGACCTTTCCCAGCCCGAATACCACGAGCAGCACCTGAACGAGCAGCCCGGCCTCGTTCCCGATCGCGGTGGACACCGCGGCCCGCCGCCCGAGCGTCACGCCACGGCTGACGACGAACAACACGCTGGGCCCAGGCACGGCGATCAACACAGCCACTACTGCCACGAAGGCGGTCAGGCGATCTAATCCGATCACGGGACAATGGTACCGATTCCCGGCCGCGTGATCTGCGCTTTCCACCCTGATGTTTGAGGGGCTGTCCTTCTTGGCGAGATGTCGGTAGTTGATGAGGCTGGTCGCGATGGCTACGAAGGCACGGAAGTACTCCGGGGAACACGATCGAGGAGTCCCGCGTGGCTGCACGGCTTCCGGCGCTTACGGATCCGGTGGTGACCGAGGGCCGACATTCACGAAGCGTTCCTCAGACTCGCCTGCTGCCTGATCACCCGCCGACAACTCAGCTCATCGTCCGACGCAACCGAACCTTGGGCATGTGCATCGAAACCCAAGGGGCAACGTCGCTGAACCTGTCCCTGGGAGTACTGGTATCGGCGAGATCTGGAACGCGATGATCCGTTCACCGACCATGAAGATATGGCACATGTACTCGTCACGGGCGGAACCGGGTTTCTGGGTTCCCACACGATCGCTCAGCTCCTGACCGCCGGGCACACCGTCACGACCACGGTGCGCTCCCTGGCACGGCGGTCCGACGTCGAGCGGATGCTCGCCGTGGCCGGAGCCTCGAGCGCGGACGGAATCGCCTATGTGGAGGCGGATCTGACCTCTGACCGCGGCTGGGACCGGGCCGTGGCGGGAGTCGACCATGTCCTGCATGTGGCCTCGCCGTTTCCCGGAGCGCGGCCGAAACACGAGGACGAGGTGATCGTCCCCGCCCGTGACGGAGCCTTGCGGGTTCTTCGCGCCGCCCGGGACGCGGGCATCAGGCGCACGGTGTTGACCTCCTCCTTCGCTGCGGTGGGCTACGGCCATGGCCGGACCGGACGGACGTTCAGTGAGGAGGACTGGACGGAGAACGACGGGCCGGGGGTGTCCGCGTCGCCTCAAGGGCGACGGCGTCCACCACGCGATGCTCGGCATCGCCCGACTGCACAACCTCGCCCTCGCCAGGTGACGAAGGGGGAGGACGGTCAACGAACACGTAGATCATTTATGGGACAGCGCTTACACAGGCCAGTTACATCCTTTTCGTGCCGCAGAGGAATTGATCTCGTGAGCGTGGCATCGGAGATCGGCGCATTCGCCGGGGTTGCTGCAGTCCTGACGATCACTCCCGGGTTGGACACCACTCTTGTCCTCCGCGCGGCAGCAAGTCAGGGGACACGGAATGCCTACGCGACCGTTTTCGGTATCAGTGCAGGAGTGCTGTGCTGGGGATTGGCCTCGGCTATCGGGGCCGGCGCCATCCTTGCTGCGTCGCCGACCGCCTACAACTGGCTCTGCATCGCAGGTGCGGCCTATTTGATCTGGCTGGGAATCGGCATGCTCCGCCGTGCCCGCGGCCGAGGGCAACGGGAGCAATCCTCCGATACCACAGCCATCAGTCCGCCCTCAGTACAGGAAGTACCCCTTCGCTCCTGGTCACGGGGATTCTTCTCGAACGTGTTCAATCCACGCTTCGGACTGTTCTACATGGCCATGTTGCCGCAGTTCATCCCTGACGACACACCTCCCTTCCTGATGGGGCTGCTCTTGGCCTTGATCCACAATGCCATCGATCTGATCTGGTTCAGCCTGCTGATCGTCGGTGTCCGCCCTCTCGGGCACTGGCTCAACAAGCCGGGAGTCCAACGCGGCTTGGACTGCGTCGCCGGCCTGGTCGTCATAGCCTTCGGAGCCGAGCTGATCATCCCCGTCATCGTGTTGTAGGGGGAGCCATGGCTTCCGTCTGCTCAAGAAGCTTCACGCAAGAGCGCTTCGGATCATCCGCGAACGCGTCCGATGCGACGTCCACTACGTAGGATCAAGCGTCGCGACGAACATGGCTTGCCCCACACTGCACACCACGAATGGCATGCCCATCGTCGAGACCTCGACCTTTCAAGCCTTGGGCTCAGTGCCCTTGCAGATAACCCTCGCTACGTCGAACACGACCCCGACAGCACGCGGTCCATCTGCTCAGCCATCCCACGATGATGAGCCAGATCAGGACGGCAATCCAGATGCACCGTCAGCATCTCAGGGCAGCCGTGGTCGTGGAAACACGCCTCATCGATCCGCGCCGCCCAGTCGGCGCCCGTCCGAAACGGCAAAGCGATCCCGGGCCGCTCCCCCGCTCTCGTAGTGGCTGCGGCAAGGTGGTCTGGTCGGGACAGAAGCCTGCACGGCAGTGATGTGCTCGCGGACAAGAGTCCGGCCCCTTGCCACATGGTCAAGGGGCCGGAGTTGGTAGCGGGGGCGGGATTTGAACCACGCGACCTCTGGGTTATGAGCCCAGCGAGCTACCGAACTGCTCCACCCCGCGTCGGTAACTGAAGCCTACGGCACGCGCGCCACGTCTGCCGGGATTTATTTGCGGGACGACCCCATCTCAGCTCGACAGAGAGCGGCGGGACTTCCAGCGGCCCGGCCTCGTCTCCGGCCACGGCCGCCGGCGTGGCAGGAGCCGCGCTCGCCGTCCGCGTCTCCTCTTACGGCTCGCCCTTCAGACATGACCCTCAGCGGCAGACCCAGCTACTCCCCCACCGCCTTGATATAGGCGCTCTCGCCGGATCTGCGGGTGTCTCGTCGAGTGTGGGGGATCGCGTCTCCCGTCGCGATTCATCTGCGGCACTGCAGGCCGGAAGAGAGACTCCCCCGGGCGACCGGCTGCTAGGCGGACTCCGTGCGGGACCCTCTCATCGCCTCGTTGCCGCCGGCCGCGTCGGCGTCGCCCTGCGCCTGCCTCCCCGTCTGCGCGCCGTGCGCTGTGGCGAGCGGGCCCAGATGCTGCGCGGCGCTGTCCAGCAGCCCGAGGTCGGCCTTGGTGTGCGCGATGGCGGCGTCGATCAGTATGGCGACCAACGGCTCGTCGGCGTGGGCCCGGCGCTGCTGTGCCAGGCCGGCCAGCTCGGACAGGTATGTCTGCCGCTGCGATTCGATCAGCGCCGTCAGAGCCTGCGGGCCCAGGGCGACAGCGCCGAGGAGCTTGAGGAACAGCTCGTCGCGAAAGCCGCCGGTGCGCACCCAGGCGGTGGTCGCCCACTCGCGCAGCTCGGCCTCGCCGGCCTCGGTGAGCGTGTAGAGGTTCTTGTCGGGCCGGTCGGTCTGGGTGACCTGCGAGCGTGAGACATAGCCGTCACGGACCAACCGTTCGAGGACCTGGTAGAGGTGACCGATGTTCAGGCCACCCCATTGCGGGCCGATGGCCTCCTCGAACCGGGCCTTGAGTTCGTATCCGTGGTTGGGTCGCCGGTTCAGCAGCGCGAGCACGGCGTGGTGGAGCGGCATATACGTCCCTTCTGCATTGTGACAACATACCCCTGAATTGCGACAATGTATGAGGGGCGAGGGCGCATCTATGGCTGTGAGCGTGGCGTTGTGCGGGGTGAGCCGGCGGTATCCCGGGCTGACGGCTCTGGACGGGGTCGACCTGGAGGTCGCAGCCGGCGAGGTGGTGATGCTGACCGGACCTTCCGGTGCCGGAAAGTCCACCGTGCTGCATGTGACGGGCGGCATGGACCGGGCCGACGAGGGGCACGTCGAGATCGACGGCACAGAACTGGTGCCCCGGAACCTGGACCGCCACCGTCGGCGTATCGGCTTCGTCTTCCAGCGCTTCCACCTGCTGCCCGCCCTCACCGTGCTGGACAACGTGCTCGCCCCCGTCCTGCCGCGCAGAGTGGGCTTCGACCGGCGTGAACGCGGCATGGAACTGCTCGAAGCGGTCGGCCTGGACGACCGGGCCGACGCCCTGCCCTCGCAGTTGTCGGGCGGTCAGCAGCAACGCGTCGCCGTGGCGCGGGCGTTGATCAACCGGCCGGGGCTGCTGCTTGCCGACGAACCGACGGGCAACCTGGACAGCGTCATCGGGCGGGAGATCATCGACCTGCTGATGTCACTGCGCGAGCTGTACGGGATGACGATGCTGATCGCCACCCACGACGCGGAGGTCGCCGCCAACGGCGACCGGGTGGTGCGTCTGCAGGACGGCAGGATCACCTCGGACCAGCGGCTCACGCCGTCCGGTGACGTGCTGAACCGGCTGGGGGGCCTGCGCCCGTGATAGCGATGATCCTCGAGCAGCTCCGGCGGCGGCGCGGGCGTGCGCTGGCCCTGGCCGCCGGGATCCTGGTGGCGTCGACCAGCTTCACCCTGCTGACCGCGACGGTGGACACGAGCAAGGCGACCACCGTGGGCACGGTACGGAAGAACGCGCGGTCCGCGTACGACGTCCTGGTGCGCCCGCCGAACTCGCAGACGGACGTGGAGCGGCGCAGCGGACTGGTCGCACCGAACTTCCTGTCCGGCACGTTCGGCGGCATCACCATGAACCAGTACCGGCGTATCGAAGGCATGGCCGGCATCGACGTGGCCGCGCCGGTCGCCAACATCGGCTACCTGATGGTGACGAGCACCGTCACCGTGGACGTGTCCCGCTTCCTGGACAGCAAGGCCTCCCGGCAGATCCTGCGCATCAACCCGACGCTCACATCCGGACTGGGCACCTACCGCACCTCCGACGAGTACGTCTACCTCACCCGCAGCCCCTTGACGTCGGCGTCGTCGCCGGACCACCTCTTCGAGTCCGACACCCTGGAGAAGGGCACGGTCGACAAGGCCACCCAGCGCTACCAGTTGAAGGGGAAGTACGACGTCTGCTTCTACTTCAACGGGGACAAGACCGAGCGGACGCGGTTCAACATGGAACTGCCGATGAAGCCGAACATCATTGCCGAGGACTTCAGTGAGAGGTCACCGTTCGACCCGGACCTGAGTTCGCGGATGAACTGTCAGTCCGGTCGGAGCAAGGCCACCATCGATGTTCCGGTCGGTTACCCCGTACTGCTGTCCGCCGTCGACCCTGCGGCCGAGAACCGGCTGGTGGGCCTGGGCAGCACCATCACCTCGGGCCGGATGCTCACCGAGCGGGACAAGCCATGGACACTGCCGAGCTCGAAGAGCATCCACGGGCAGCACGACTCCTACATCCCGGCGTTGCTCAGCAACAACCCGCTGACCGCCGGAACGCTCAGCGCCACCGTGGAACGCCTCGACATCGGTGAACCGGCCAAGCTGCCTTCCGAACTGGGCAACCCGACAGCCGACAGATTCGTCCGCGGCCTGCACGGCACCCGCGTGGGCCGGGTCGGCGTCGACCTGAGCAAGGGCTACCAGAAGGCGCTGGACGAGGACGCGTTCACCACTGATGCCTACTGGACGGTCGGCCCGGTCACCTATCGCCGCACGCCGGGCGGCGACCTCACCGTGCAGGCACAGCCGCCGCAGAAGCCCGGCCTGTGGGTCAACCAGAACCAGCAGCCGTTCCCCAACGTCCCCGAGGAGAACCAGGGCAGGCAGTACCGGAAGGTGACCAGTCACATCTCCACGGAATGTGTCGGAATGGGCTACTGCGACAACATCGACTCCGGGCGCCTGCCCAGTCCCTTCGTCCGCCTCGTCGGCCGCTACGACACCGGCAAGCTGCCCGGCTTCTCGCCGTTGTCCCAAGCGCCGTTGGAGACCTACCAGCCGCCGCAGGTCACCGCCGCGGACAACGCCACCCGCGCAGCACTCCACGACAAGCCGCTGCGGCCCGACCGCAACCTGGGCGGCTATGTCAGCCCGCCGCCCACCATGCTGACGACGATGAAGTCCATCACCGCGCTCACCAAGAGCCGCCGGTTCCCGAGCCTGCAGGACACGGCCCCGGTCAGCGCGATCAGGATCCGGGTGGCCGGGGTGACCGGCGTCGACGCCGCCTCCCGGGCACGGGTCAACGCCGTGGCCGGGCAGATCCGGGCCGCCTACCCCCGACTCCAGGTCGACGTCACCATCGGCAGCTCGCCCGCCCCGCAGACGGTGACGCTGAATGCCTCGGCGCATGTGACGGAGCCCTGGGTCGCCAAGGGCGTGGCACTGCGGATCCTCAGGGCGGTGGACACCAAGAGCGCGGTGCTCTTCGTGCTGGTCCTCGTCGTGTGTGCGCTCTTCCTCGGACAGGCCGCGCTGGCCTCGGTGCGCTCACGCCGCACGGAGATCGGCACACTGCGCTGCCTTGGCTGGAGCGGCGGCGAAGTACTCCGCCTGGTCCTCGGCGAACTGGCGGCGATCGGCCTGGCCGCCGGCGCCGCCGGGGCGATCCTCGCGTATGTGCTGGGCCGGTTGCTGGGACAGCCCGACGCGGGCACCAAGTCGCTGCTTGTGCTCCCGGTGGCGTTCCTCCTGGCCACCGTGGCGGGCCTGATACCCGCCTGGCTCGCCACCCGGCTGGGACCGATGGAAGCCATCCGGCCCCCCGTGGCAGCGGCCCGCCGCGCCCGCCCGGTGCGTTCGGTGGCCGGTCTCGCCATGCTCGGCCTGCTGCGGATGCGGGGCCGCACGCTGCTCGGTGCGGCAGGGCTCGCACTGGGCGTGGCCGCCTTCACGGTACTGCTGGCCCTGACACTGGGCTTCCAGGGGGAGGTCGCCGGATCACTGCTCGGCAACGCCGTAGTGGCACAGGCGCGCGGCGCCGACTACGTCAGCGTCGCCCTGTCCCTGCTGCTGGGCGCCGCCGGCGCCGTCGACGTCCTGATCATCTCGCAACGCGAGCGCGCCACGGATCTCGCGGTACTGCGGGCAACCGGCTGGACCAACCGCGAACTGGCCATGCTGACCCTCTACGAGGGCATCGGGCTGGCCCTGCTGGGTGGCCTGTCCGGCGCGGTGGCCGGTGTGGCCGGGGTGCTGTCACTCGGTCAGGGCGTGCTGCACGGTCACCTCCTCGCGGTCGCCGGCGCCCCACTACTGGCCACACTCGCCGCAACCGTCCTGGTGGGGGCGGCTCTGACGGTGCCGATCCGGGGGCTGTCCCGGATCGCCCCGGCCCACCTGCTCAGCGCAGACTGAGCCGGCCACCACCGTCGGCGGCTTGGCCCAGCGAACGACCCCGGCCCCGGCCCTGTTCATGGGCCGGGGCCTCAGCACTGGCGGACGTCCGGAGTCGGCGCCGTGCCCGAAGAGTCCTCGCCGAGTTGCTGTTGCGGCGGCGGCAGCTGTGGCCGTGGTCTACAACGGCCGGCCCACCAACGAGTACACCGCTTTTGACCGGGGTGGGCGTGCTGGAATCGGCGTTCCCATGACGATCTCATGGATGGATCTAAGAAACGGTCGCTGTCACAGCGGCAGCTCGCCCACCGTCTGTCCCCCGCTCATTTCGCCTGTCGGCCGGAATCCGAGACCCAGATAGAAGCCTTCGGGGCCGTCTGCCCCTGGATGCCAGGTGGTGGTCAGCCGGGTGCCGCCGCGACGGCGGATTTCAACTGCCACGGACTCGACCGCGAAGCGACCGTAACCCCGGCCCTGCTCAGCGGCTGCGATGTTGAGGCGCCACAGACCCGAACGGATGTCGGCGCCCGTGCCGTCTCCCAGCCAGTCGATGTCGAAGAAGCCCATGAGGAAGCCGACGGGTGTGTCACCGTCAAGGATGAGACGGGGCCAAGCCGTGCCGGGATGGACGTATGCCTCGGCCAGAGACTTCACGACCGGCGCGACCAGGTGTTCTTGTTCCGGATGGACCCGCAGACCGATCGCGGCGTCGAGGTTGTCCGGAGTGATCTCTTCCAGACGGAGTGTGCTCGTCATGCGCAAACCATAGGCCGGTCGATCACGTCGACTGAGGTACGAGGCGTCAGGGACCACGGCACGCTGGTCCAGGACTCGACAACCCGGGCATTGGGGCCTGTCCGACCAGTCAGCAAGCAAGTGCCGGCAACTGCCGCCCCTTGGCCGTGCTGATCAGCATAGGAGACAGTCTGTAATCAACTTGCTGCCTGCCCCGGCGGCCGGGCAGGGTCTCGATCATGCTTGAACTACGCACCTTGAATTCAGACGACTGGCCCCTTTGGCGGGAGTTGCGACTGGCCGCGCTTGCTGAGGCGCCCTACGCGTTCGGATCGACACTGGCCCAGTGGCAGGGCTCCGGCGACCGCGAGGAACGTTGGCGTGCCCGTCTGTCGATCCCTGGCGCGCACGATCTCGTCGCGCTCCTCGACGGCCTCCCGGTGGGCATGGCCAGCGGAGTGCCGGGCGAGAAAGCAGAGAACGTGGAGTTGATCTCGATGTGGGTCAACCCCGGGGCTCGGGGCAGGGGCGTGGGTGACCACCTGATCCAGGCGGTCGAGCGGTGGGCCGCGGAGCGCGGTGCCACGACGCTGCGGTTGTCCGTCATGCCGGACAACCGCAAGGCGACCGCGCTTTATGAGCGGCACGGTTTCACGGACACGGGTGAGCCCGGCGATCTTCTGCCCGATGGCGTCGGCAGGGAGCGGGTCATGGCGAAGAGCCTGGCCACTGTCTGATCTCCGCATCCGGGCACGGCGGGTCATGCGTACCGACCCGGCGCACCTACGCGGTCACAGCACTGGTGGGCGACCCGACGTCATGAACGGTGCGCCGTGCCTGTGGGGCCCGGCGCACCGTGGGGTGTCGGTGACCGGCCCCGGGTGGGGTCGGTCATCGGTGGGTGGGGTCAGCGGTGGTTGCGGTAGCCCCAGGAGGCGGTGTCGATGACGCGGCCGCGGTCGTTGCGCAGGGTGGCGGTGTCGATGTGGTTGTCCCAGGCGTAGTTGCGGCGGTCCTGGTAGAGGTCGGTGCGGGTGTCGTGGCCGATGCCGGTGTGGACGCGGACGGTGGCGCGGCCGGCGAGGCGGTAGTGGTGGAAGGTGTAGGTGCGGTGGTCGCGGCCGGTGAGGGTCCATCCGCTGAGGTTGACGGGGCGGCGGGTGTTGTTGGTGATCTGCACCCATTCGGCGTTCAGGGAGCGGTTGGAGCGGTCCTCGCGGCCCGGGGAGTCGTACTGCACGCGGGTGATCTGGACGTCCGGCCGGTGGGGGCGGTGGTCGGCGGCGGTGGCCGGGACGGTGGCGGCGCCGGCCAGGGCGGCGGCGGTGAGGGCGGCGGCGGCCAGGCGGCGTGCGGTGGTGGAAGTGGTCACAGGTTCCCCCTGCTTGGTGCGGGCACCGTCCCGTGTGTGGTGCGGGGTGGTGCGGTGTGCGGGTGCGGGGCCGGGTTGGCCGCGCCCTCATACCGTGCCGTCGGGGTGGGGGTGATGTGTGTGAAACGTGAACCGTGTTACGGGATGCCTATGTCTCTATGACTGTCGTGTGTATGGTCCATTTATCGGCGCAATGCGATGGGTTGACGCCGTTCCGGAGCGTTCGCCCTTGCAATCACTGGCTTGTCGCATGTGTCCGCCAGGGTCCGCCACCCCACCCGTTTCCCGGGCGTCACCCGAAAGTGGGTAACAGCCGCATGACGCCGCACCGGGCCAGGTCAGAGCACCTGCGTGTCGCATGGAGCCCAGCGGCCCAGCCGCCTCACGGTCGCCGACCCGGTCCTTCCAACCGCGGCTTCCGGGGCCGGAGTACGGAGGCGGGCGACGCCCAAGGGCGGCACCGTGCGTGCGCAGGCTCGGCCGGGCGGGAGGCCCGAATGGCGCGCCCACGGCAGAGGGTCCCCGCCGGCGCTGACGCCGGTCGGGGACCCTCTGACTGGATCGGGCTACGTCAGCCGTCGTTCTCCGCCGACGGGATGTAGGCGCCCGGTACGTCGTTCGGCGTGTAGATCTTGTTCTCGCCGGGGTAGGGCGTCTTCCAGTTGTGCGTCTGGTACCACGTGAAGTGGTCCATCTGCGCCGGGTTGGCGTAGTCGGCTATGGCGTTGGGCCCGGTCAGGTGCTGCTTGGACTTCCAGGTGTCCCACTTGTCCGCGAGCGCCTGCTTGTCGGCCGGCACCTTCGCCGACGTCGGTGCGGGCGCAGCCTTGGCGTCCTGCGGGGCCGGGGTGTCCGGGCCACAGGTGGGCTGGGTGCTCAGGCCCAGGGTCAGCGAGGTCCGGTTGGGCAGCGTGGTGAACGGCGTGTAGTTCGGCTTCTTGGTGAACGCCGTGGCCATGGGGGTGGCCGCGCTGTCCTTCTGGTTCATCGGCTGGATCCCGAGGATCTGCTCGATGGTGCGGATCATCGTGATCTGCGAGTAGTACCGGCTGTCGACGGTACCGCGCTGTGCCCAGGGGCTGATGATCTGGATCGGGGCACGGTGGCCGTCGACGTGGTCGAGGCCGGCCTGGGAGTCGTCCTCGACGACGAAGATCGCCGAGTCCTTCCAGTACTTGCTGTGCGAGATCTTGTCGACCATCCGGCCGACGGCGAGGTCGTTGTCCGCGACCTGCGCGGCCGCGTTCGCCGGGCCACCGGTGTGGTCGTTGGACAGCCAGAACATGTTCAGGTTCGCAGGACCGTTCTTCTCGAAGTCCTGCTCCCAGATCTGCTCCTTGTAGATGTCCGGGACGCTGGTGTCGAACAGCGGGAAGCCGGGCACCGACACCTTGTTGAGCGACGGGATCGCCGAGCCCGTCTCAATGGGGTAGGCGGTCTTCTGGCCGGTCGCCTGCATGTTCTTGGTGTCGCAGTACAGGTTCTGCCAGGTCGCGCCGGCCGGCTTGCTCTCGATCGACTGGAACTCGCCGTAGTCCTTGACCGACTTGCCGGCCGCCTGGGCGCCGGACCAGATGAAGCCGGACTTCTGGTGACCGAGAGCGTCGTTCTCGGTGTCGTAGCTGCGCTGGTACTCGCCCGCCGAGGACTCGGTGTACTCCGGGTCGTCGGCCTGCATCAGCCAGTTGTGGCCCTCGGCGGAGTTCGTGCCGATGTCGTATGTGTTGTCGTACAGCCCGAACTGCTCGGCCAGCGCGTGCTGGTTCGGCGTCACGTTCTCGCCGAACTGCGTCAGCGACGGGTCGCCGTTGCCCTGCGGCATGTCGCCGAAGACCTGGTCGTAGGTCCGGTTCTCCTTGACGATCAGGAAGACGTGCTTGATCGTCGACGCGTCACCGAGCCGCGTGGGCACCGGCACCGCCTTCTTGTTGCCCTTGCCCTTGGCCACCGTGACCGAGCCGCCGGTCCAGCCGTTCTGCTTGAAGACCTTGGCCGTCTGTGACCTGATGACGCTGTCGTAGGGCAGCGTGAACTGCGTCAGGCTCGACGTGGTGTCGTGGGTGCCGTGCCCGGCGCTGTTGGTGGGGCGGAGGGCGTCGATGCCGCGGGTGTTGGAGACGACCACCTTCTTGCCCACGGTGGTGATCTCCGAGGGGAAGTAGTCCGTCGGCAGCAGGCCGACGTAACTGGCGGGCTCCTGCGCCGACTTGTACCGGTAGACGGCGACCGCGTTGGCGCGGCCGAGCGTCACCAGCAGGTGCCCGTCGTCGGTCAGCGTCACCGCGTCGGGCTCGTAGCCCACCGAGGCCTCGGGCCACGGCTGGGTGGCGATGGTCTGCACGACCTTGTTCTTGCGGGTGTCGATGACCGACACGTTGTTGTCGGCGGTGTTGGTGACGAACACCACGCCGTTCTTGGCGTACACCGCGGTCGGGTGCAGGCCGACGCCGATGCTCCCCACGGTGGCGGACGGGTCCGCCACGTCGATGACGCTGACCGTGCCGGTGGTGGTGGCACCGGTGTCCGGGTCGGCCGGCACCTGGGTGCCGTAGGAGTTGATGGTGGTGTCGCCGGCCTTGGCCGGACGTCCACCCTCGTTGCTGACGTAGAGCCTGTTGCCGACCATGGCCATGCCGCGGGGGGCGTTGCCCACCGCCCAGCTCTGCTTGATGGTCCCGGTGGCCGCGTCGATGGCGACCACCCGGTTCTGGCCGTTGACCGCGGAGTACACGGTGGAGCCGTCGGCGGAGAACACCGCCGCGCCGACCAGGGCGTGCTTGGAGCCGTCGGCCGGGATCGAGACGGTCTTCGGGGCGGAGAGGGTGCCGTCCGCGTTCACGGTGAACTTGGTGTAGCCGTCGGTCTGGCCGAGCCACAGCTGCGAGCCGTCGGGCGAGTACGTCGGGCCCTCCTGGCCGACCGAGCTGTTCGAGATGCGCAGGTCGTCCGCCGCGTTGGTGCCGACGCGCTGCTTCACCTGCCCGGTGCCGAGGTCCATGATGACCAGCGCCGCGTCGCCGTCGGTGACCGCGGCCGCGAGGTGGGTGCCGTCCGGGCTGACCGAGGACGACATGATCTTGCCGTCGTTGATGACGGTACGGCTGCCATACGGGGCGATGTACTGGTCGCTTGAGATGACCTGGCCATTGGCGGTGGTCTGACCGACCTGGTCGGTGCCGAACTGCTTCGTCTGGGCGACTGCGGTGCCCGTGACGGCGAGAACGACGCCGATGCCCACCGTGACCAGAGAGGTACGGCGACCGACGCGTCTACCGAAAAGGCTGAGCTGCGCCTTCTCGTTGATCCGACGCTGCCGTGTTACCTGCATCGAGTTATCCCTTCGAGGTGGGAAGCAGTTCGACATTGCCGTCGAACTGCCAGAGCGGGTTCGGCGCATCCCCTTCGGGGGTGCGCACCAGGAAGTAGCCGTTGACTTCCTTCGGTCCATCGCCATCGGCCATGAACCGCCCGTCCGCGGTGATGTCGAGTTGGTAGATGGCCGACCCTGCGGCCTTGATGCCGGGGAGATGCCAGGACACGACGCAACGCCAGTCGTTGCCCGGCCCCTCGGGGGCGACTCGGGAGGAGCCCTTGTCGCAGGTCGCCGATGCCTTCAACTGCGCCTCGGTGACGTCGGGTCGGTTGAGCTGCTTGGTCTGGACGCGATAGAGGTGGGCGAAGGCCGTGGCGACCGAGCGCTGCACCTTGTCCTGGTCGATCCCGGAACCCGTGGCCCCGGTCGACACCGCGACGGTCGGCACCGTCACCACGACCAGGCCGACGAGCGGCAGGAGCCCGATGGTGATCGCGCGACGCCCCGAGCCGTCGTAGTTGACGTTGGTGAAGTCGCGGCGCACGAAGAGCACATAGGCCAGAACCGTGGCGAGCACGGCCCACACCAGGCTGACCACAACACCGATCAGCAGCGGGCCCAGCTGTTCGGGGGTGGTGAACAGGCCGTTCCAGGAGATGAAGGCGTAGCTGGGCAGGGCGAGGCGCACGGACACGGGCAGCGGCAGCATCTGCGCGAGCTGCATCGCGAGCGCGACGATCGCGGGCAGCAGCAGTCCCATCGGGGAACGCCCCAGCGAGACCGATCCGAGCAGACCGATCGCGGCGAGGGCCAGGGTGGGTGCGAGCGCGCAGACCCATGCGAGCAGCACCCTGACGCTGGTGTCCCCGGGTGCCAGCAGGTGGCCGTCCAGGCCGACAAGCGGCTGGTTGCCGACCGCCAGGAGACCGCCGACCGTGCTGGAGACGGCCATCCCGGCCACGAGCAGCAGGATGACGGTGAGGCTCGCCAGTGCCTTCGAGACGAAGATCCGCCGGGGCGACCGGACCGCCACGAGCAGGTGGCGCCAGGTGCCGAGCCGGTCCTCGGACGCGAAGACGTCGCCGGCGACCACGGAGGTCAGCAGCGGGAGCGCCCAGGTGCCCGCGAAGCCGAGCATGACCAGGGGCCCGGCCCAGCCCGTGGCGAGCATCCATCGACCGAAGAGGGTGTCGACGGGCAGCGTGCTCTGCTGGCCGACGGCGGCGACGAAGAGCGCCGGCGCGATCCAGCAGGCGAGGACCAGCAAGCGGATCCGCCATTGCGAAACCAGCTTGACCAGCTCGAATCGGTACCCGCGCGGCACCGACACACGGCGTGCACTGGCAACGTTGTCCACCGCCGCGATGGTCGCGGTCATCGGTCGGCCTCCTGCTGCTCGGTCAGGGCGAGGAACGCGGCCTCGAGCGGCGACACCACCGGGGCGAGCTCGCGCACCGCGATGCCCGCGTGCACAAGGCCCGACACCAGTTCGTCGAGGGCGGGCACGAGCGCGCGCACAACGAGCATCCCGGTGTCCTGGCGTGTCATGGCGCCGTCGATGAGGCTGATCCCGGCCGTCGCGTCTGCCAGTCGGCGGGCGCCCTCGGGGTCGGAGGTCTGCAGCCGGTAGTCGAGTTCTCGGTTCTCGGCGGCAAGCTTGCTGAGCGGACCGGTGAAGACGACCCGTCCGGTGGCGATGATGGTGACTTCGGAGCACAGTGCCTCGAGGTCGTCCATGCGGTGGCTCGAGAGCACGACGCTGGTGCCGTCCGCCGCGAGCCGGGAGAGCACACCGTGCACGTGTTTCTTGCCTGCCGGGTCGAGGCCGTTGGAGGGCTCGTCGAGGACGAGCAACCGAGGCTTGGTGAGCAGGGCGGCGGCGAGCCCCAGCCGCTGGCGCATGCCGAGGGAGAAGCCGCGAACCCGGTCGTCGGCGACGTCGGTGAGCCCGACCTGGTCGAGTGCGTCGCCGATCACCGACGCCCCTTCGTCGCGACCACGCAGGGCGGCCAGCGCGGCGAGGTTCTGCCGGGCGGTGAGCGAGGGGTAGAGACCGGGGCCGTCCACGAAGCCGGCGACGCCGTCAGGGGCGTCGAGTGCCCGCCCGACCGGTGTACCCAGGATCTCGAGGCGGCCGCTGTCAGCGACGGCCAGACCCAGCAGGAGGCCGAGCAATGTCGTCTTGCCGGCGCCGTTCGGTCCCACCAGACCGTGGATCTGACCTTGCGTCACATCCAGATCGATCCCGTCGAGTGCGACCACGTCGCCGAAGGACTTGCCGATCCCGCGAGCCCGGACCGCGAGGAGTGTGTCCATGAGTCCCTTCTTTCGAAAGCCTCAAGGACCTTAGGTGCAGCACACAACGTCCAGCAGTGATGGTCGGTTGAACGTTCGCGGAAGGGATCGTCAAGCATTGGCAAGGTCTGCGCACGACCGGTCAGCCCCGAGTGGGGCTTGCGCGACGAACGAACCGGCTCAGTCCGGACGAAGTGCCGTGACCCGCAATTTCGGGGCACGAAAGGAGGTTTCGGCTCGGGTGGCGGGCCCTGCCCACCGTCACCCGAGCCTCACACCTCACGGCCGACCAGTGCCGGCCTCGACCTTCGGCACCTGCGCAGTCTTCACGTTCGCACCCTCCACACCGCATCGGCACCACCGACGGGCCACTTCAGGCGGGTCGGAGACGCCGTCACCTCCTCGCCGCGCACGCGAACACGGAAAGGCCATGGAGGGCTCGTCCTCATCACCCGTCCTGCGGCGCCCCGGCGGATCCGCGGCTCAGGTGACCGAGTCGAGGAAGTCGTCGAAGGCGGAGGGAAGTTGCATCCAGCGCTCTCTGCCCGCCGCGAACTCGTCGTCGGTGAGCAGGCATGAGTCGAGCAGGGCCAGCAGATCTCCCCCGTCGAGACCGGGCGAGGTGAACGTCAGGTACTGGCAGCGGTCGCCGTGCTCGGGGTGCCAGTCGAGGGAGGCGGCGAGCCGGCGCTCGGCGGGCACCAACTCCCAAGCGGCATCGGGCAGGGCGGCCAGCCAGGGCCCCGCCGACTCCACGCACAGCGCACCGCCCGCGGCGTCCCAGGACAGCAGTGCGTCGGGACGGTCCGCGAGCCAGAACCGGCCACGGCTGCGGGCCGCGGCACAGGTCAGCTCCTCCAGTGCCGCGTAGAGGCGCTGAGGATGCAGGGGCCGTTCGCGCCGCCAGACGACGGTGCTCACTCCGTGCTCGTCGCACTCCTGGGGCAACAGCGCGCACGCACAGTGCTGGCGTGCGGCGGCCGCGGCCACGTCGAATCCCCTCAGCAGAGCGAACCCCAGGGCGCCACGCCCCACGCGCACCTTTCGTGCGCCCGGCGTCAGTTGGTCCAGCAGGGCTCGGTCACCGTCGTCTGCGACTTGTCCCTCCGTCCCGTGCGGGGCGTCCTCGGCGAGTGCGATCACCGTGGGGTACTCCAGCTGCCGGGCGAAGGTGTCGGCAACCGTGCGCCGGTCGCTCGGCGCGGCGGCGAGGCCGACCTCGGCCAGATCGTCACCGTTGGACAAGTACGGCAGTACGAGTGCTGGGTCGACGGCGGTGGCCACCCCGGTCAGCACCAGCGGCGCGCCCGCGGCGGCGATGACCCCGGCCATGGACTGGGGCTCGACGGAGTCCCACAGTTCCACGACCGCCAGCCGGTGCCTGCCTTCCTCCGCGAGTCGCCGCAGTTCGGGTACGAGGTCCTCCCGCAGCGCGCAGCACGGGCAGTCGTTGACCAAGGGGGTGTCCCCGCTGTCCAGCAGCCGGACGGCGTCACGGACGCTGCGATGCACCGCGCTGTCGACGGCGGCCGTCAGGTCGTGGTGCAGCGCGACCGAGCCGGGAATCGTGCGCAGGATCTCCGCCACTGCGGCCCGGCGGGCGTCGGCGTGCAACCCGGCGACGATGACGACGGGCAGCCGCGCCTGGTCCTCGCTCACCGCTCGCTCCGTCCTCGTCCGTAGCGCCGCTCGAAGCGCTCGACGCGTCCCGCGGTGTCCAGGACCCGCTGGGTGCCGGTGTAGAAGGGGTGACTCGCCGAGGAGATCTCGACGTCGAGGACCGGGTAGGTGTTGCCGTCCTCCCATTCGACCGTCTTGTCACTGGTGGCCGTCGACCGGGTGAGGAAGGCGAAGTCGGCGGCGCGGTCGCGGAAGACGACCGGGCGGTAGGCGGGGTGGATTCCGGGTTTCACGGTTGTCAGCGCTCCTCACGGAAGTCGACGTGGCGGCCGACGAGCGGGTCGTACTTGCGCAGCGTCAGCCGGTCGGGGTTGTTACGGCGGTTCTTGCGGGTCACGTAGGTGTAACCGGTACCGGCGGTGGATCTCAGCTTGATGATCGGGCGCAGTTCGTTTCGGGCCATGGACGGCACCATACATGGTGTTGGTTTTCATTTTCATCTTGCTGCTACTCTGCTCGCCTCGCTGCCGCGCACCACGTCACGGCCACATCACGTGGCAACCCCAGTACGCGGCACCCGCAGAACCGCACGGACGGCCACGGCCGTGCATGAGGAGGAGACATGTCCGCACATTGCCAACTCACCGGCCGACAGCCCGGCTTCGGCCATCACATCTCGCACTCGCACCGGCGCAACAAGCGCCGCTTCGACCCCAACGTGCAGCGCAAGCGCTACTGGCTGCCCAGCGAAGGCCGCCATGTCCGGCTCACCCTGGCGGCCAAGGGCATCAAGACGGTGGACACGATCGGTATCGAGGCCGCCGTGGCCCGTATCCGCGCTCGGGGAGGAAAGGTCTGATGGCGAAGAAGAGCAAGATCGCGAAAAATGAGCAGCGACGTCTTGTCGTTGCGCGCTACGCGGCGCGCCGCGCGGTACTGAAGGCGATCATCATGTCCCCACGAACGTCCGACGGCGAACGCGCCGCAGCTCAGCGGGAATTGCGGCGGCAGCCGCGCGACGCCAGCGCCACCCGCCTGCGCAACCGCGACTCGGTCGACGGCCGTCCCCGCGGCCATCTGCGCACCTTCGGTCTCTCCCGCGTCCGTTTTCGCGAGATGGCACACGCGGGCGAACTCCCCGGGGTGACGAAGAGCAGTTGGTGACCGGCGCGCCCGTCTCTCGCGTCCAGCGCTGCGACCACGAAGGTTCACCGGGTCGACGCCGGCACACCAGCGTCACCGCACTCACCGGTTCCACGGCCAGGACGGGGTCCGGCCCCGGGGGCTCGTCCGACGGGCGGGCCCCCGGTCACTGGTTACGTCCAGGGCCTCGACCGGTGCCGTCTGCCAAGTTCCGCCCCTCGAGGGAGCAGTGGCCGTTGCCGGACGAACTCCCCCTCCACGGCGTTCGGTTCCCGACGCCGCGCTATGCGTCGGTCGTCAGGGTGTCTGCCCACTCCTTCGTCGTGAGGACATCGCCGCGACGGTTGAAGACCTTGGTCATCAGGTTGGCGTGCAGGTCGGGGTCCGGGTCGGCACAGGCGCCCGACAGGACGGTGACGCGGTGGTCCAGGTCGGCCGCCTGCAGGGCGGTGGACAGGACGATGCCGCCGGTCGCGATGCCCGCGAGGACGAGGTGATCGATGTCCTGTGCGGCGAGGATCTGCTGAAGGTTGTTGCCCGCGAAGGCGCTGACCCGGTTCTTGTGCACCACGATCTCGTCGCCGCGAGGGGCGACGTCGGGGTGGATGGCGGCACCGTGGTCGTCGGCCGTGAACAGATGGGTCGGCAGGGAGCCGAAGATCTTGTTGCGCGGGTGGACGTCGACATGGCCGGGCCGGAGCTGGAGAACGACGTGGATGACGGGGAGCCGCGCGGCGCGGGCCGTCTCCAGGGCCCGGACGGCCGTAGGCAGGTAGTCGGCGGGAACGTGGGCGAGATGGTTGACCTGGAGATCCATGGACAGCAGGGCGGTACGGGACATGGTCGGCCTTTCAATGACGGGGGCTGACTTGCGAGTTGGGTGTTCGAGGCACACGCCGCCCGGCGCGGTAATGAGTGGGCCCGGCGCCGGGGACAACATCCGGCCCGAAGGGTGCGTGTCCAGCGCGGGGGTGGCCGTTACGGGTTCGAACCGCGCGGAAGGGCTATGCCTTGCCGGTGGCTTCGGCCGGGTCGGCCGAGAGGCGTCTCAGACTGCGGTCGAAAACGGAGACGAGGAGATACAGGACTCCGGCACCGAGCATGACCCAGGCGAGGTGGTGCATTCCGGAGGTGCTCGCGTGCCGCCCGAAGGACGCGGCGGTCGCCGACGAGGCGATCATCGAGCCCAGGTAGGCGAAGGTCCGCAGCAGTCCGGCGGAGGATCCGATGCGCTCCGGATCGGCCTGGAAGTACACCGAGTTCTGCAGGGCCAGGCTGTTGGACCCCTGGGGCACACCGAAGACGACGGCAAGGGCGACGAGCATCCACACGGGACTGTCCGCGGTGAGGGTCAGCATCAGGACACAGGCGGCGATCTGGCCGACGGCGCCGAACAGGAGTTTCCCGAGGACTCCGTTGCGCCGGCCGACGGTGACGGAGACGGCGATCCCCACGAGGAACATCGGTATCTGCACCAGGCCGGCGTGAAGGGGCGAGAGCCCGTAGCCCTCTTCCGTCCACTGGGTGAAGCCGTACAGGAAGGCATAGGAGACGACATAGGCCACCAGTGCCCTTCCGTAAGTGGCCAGCAGCGGGATGTTGCCGCCCAGCACCCTCAGGTCGATGAACGGCGTCCCGGCGCGCAACTCCCGCACGGTGAAGGCTGCTCCGGCGGCGATGGTGATCACCAGGAGGTACCAGCTGGCGGCGTGCAAGTTCATCAGGAACAGCAGCAGTGAGATCAGCATGGCCGCGAACAGACCCATGCCCGGCAGGTCGATCCGCGCGGCCGGCCTACTCCGGGCCGCCGCGTCCATGGTGGGTTGCTTGGGCAGCCGCAGCATGCCGAGAGCGACCGCGACCGCGGCCAGGGGGATGTTGAGCGCGAAGGTGGACCGCCAACCGCCCAGCCCGATCAGCAGCCCCCCGAGCAGGGGGCCGATCACGGCGATGGTCTGGTTGGCGACCGCCAGCGCGGTCAGTACTCCCGCGGGACTGTCCTGGCCGGTCCGCTCGGCCTCACTGCGCAGCAGTGCCATGGCGGCGGGATAGCCGGCGCACGTTCCGAAGCCGAGCAGGACCCGTGCCGCGATCAGGACCCCGAGGTCGGGAGCGAGGGTTCCGACGACACCCGCGACGCCGACGAGGCTCGTGCTGAGGAGGAAGAGGCGGCGCGGGCCGAATATGTCGATCAGCCGGCCGACGATCGGCTGCCCGAGCGCGGTGGCCAGGTAGAGGGCGGAGACCAGCCATGCCGTCTGCGACGGCGGCGCCCCGAAGGCGGCACCGATGGGCACGAGTGCGACGGCGACGATGGTGGAGTTGATCGGGTTCAGGACCGAGCCGAGCATCATCGGGGGGACGAGCCGGCGGTCGAAGCCTGCCTTCCGGGTGTCGCCGCGCGCCGCGGTCGTCCGGTCAGTCATGGACGAGTCGCTCCAGCACGGCCATGGCCGCGATCACGGTCTGCCGCTCCTCTTCGGTGCACTTCTTCTGCAGTTCGGCGGCGAGCCATTCACCCCGGGCCTGCCTGCCCTCCTCGGCCCGCCGGCGCCCCTCGGCGGTGAGAGCGATCAGCAGCCGCCGACCGTCCCCGGGATCGCGGCGTCGCTCGACAAGACCAAGCCCGGCCAGAGCGGCGACCGTGCTCGCCATCGACTGGTGACGCATGCCCTCGACGGAGGCGAGGTCGCTGGTCGTGAGCCCTTCGTTGTCCATCAGGCGGGCCAGCACCGACGCCTGGGTGAGGCTGATGTCCTCCGCGCCTCCGGCGGCGCGAATGCGACGCCGCAGACGCCCGATGACGCCCCGCACCTCCTGTGAGGCGCGGACGGCGGACGGCGACGGTCCAGGGTGATCACTCATGACCCTCACCCTAAAATCGTCAGCTCAGGTTGTCCAGTTTACCTGCACAGGTTAACTGGACAACGCCGGTGCCCATTCGGAGCGCGGGCACGGCCGACGTTTCGGCCTGGCATTTCGCACACGAGGAAGCACACGTCGGCGCCTGCAGCGGAGCACAGGGCGGCGTGTGCGACGCGGCTTTCGGGATCTCGGATGCCGTCACGCCCATCGAGCCCTGCACATCGCGAAGATCGTCCGACTTGCCGGTCGGGGTCGTCGCCCGGTTCCGCTGCGCGGGCCTCGGCCGCTCGCTCGAGGCCCATCCCTCAATTCGAAGGCATTTGTGACGTGGCGCCTACCAGTAGGTGCGCGTGATCTTGTCAGGCAGTCGCCCCTGCCGCTGCGCCTCCTGGAAGATCGCCGCCGCCACGACGAGGAAGGCGATGCGGAGTTGCGGGTCCGGGTGGGGGTTTTCCACATTCCCGACGTTTTTGTCGAGGAGCATGTCGCCGAGAGTCAGTCCCTCCGATGTACACAGGCGGGCGACTGATTCCTCGGAGTCGATCAGGATGTTTCCGGTGGCCCCTTCCGCGGTTTCCCAGGTGTAGACGGATCCCGCTTCGAGAGACAAGATCTTCCTGCCCACCAGTGATGCTGTCACGGGGATGGCCACAAGCTCGTCGCCGAGGCCGACGCCGCACGAAGCAGCTGGCGATCGCATCCATTACTGTCCCGAACACCCGGCCCCATGCCTGCTCGGCTATGGTGACCGCCGCGGCCACCTTTTCCTGATGACTCGTCACAAAGCATCATGATCACGGTGGCCTTCCTCCTACTGTCCCCACCCCCGACAAGCTGCTGACCAGCCAAGACGCCGGAACTACAGCTGCCGTGGCTGAACTACGGTGTCTCGCGGTCGACCCGTCAACCAGACCGACGTCAACACCCCTTCCGCCAGCCCAGTCGTTACGCCCAGCTGAGCTGCGAAAGCCTGTCGAGGGGTACTTCACAGCCCAGCCGATCGCGAAGATCAACAGATGGACTGACGCCGGTGACTGGATAGTCGCCATGATCACCGACCTGTTCGCCGCGCCCATCTGAGCAAGCATTCCTACCCCTACTCGCCGCCTGATGGCGGTTCGTCTATGTCGTCTTTGTCATCGGCGTGGGCCAGGAGGTGGTCGCGGAGTGCGCGGGCCGTGTCCGAGAGATCGCGGTCGCTGGTGAAGCAGGCGACCAGCCGCCGGTCCGCCCATGGTTCGGCCAGGGGGATGGCGGCCAGGGTGCCGCTGGTGAGCCGACGCCGCACGCTGTACCAGGGCAGGATGGCGATGCCGATTCCCCCGGCCACGGCGTGACAGGCCGCGTCGATGCTGGGCAGCCGGACGCGATACCTCGGCTGGGTACCCAGCGGCTGGGCGTGTGTCTCCAGGTGCTCTTGCAACGGGTTGGCGACGTTCAGGGCGACGAACGTGCGGCCGAGCACGTCAGCGTACGGTACCTGGGAGAGGCGGGCCAGCGGGTCGTTAGGGAGGGTGACGACCATCAGCGGATCCGGGCGGACCACCCGGGTTTCCAGCTGCCCGAGTTCGACGGAGTCGGCGACGATTCCGATATCGACGCGGCGTTCGGCCACAGCCGCGATAATGCGGTGGCTCGGGCGTTCCTCCAGTTCGATGCGGGCGTGGGGGTACTGGGCGAGAAACGAGACGGCGGCGGCGGGCATGAGGCTGTCAGTGGCGGCGGTGTTGGCCTGGACGCGGACGGTGGCGCCGTGTCCCTGCGCGTACTCGTCCAGTTCCGTGCGCAGCTGGCCGACCGCGTGGCGCACGGACCTGGCGTGGCGGAGCAGCACTTGTCCTGCCGGCGTGAGGGCGACTCCGCGGCGGCCACGGTCGAAGAGCGTCACGCCTAGTGTGTGCTCCAGGCCGCGGATGCGCCCGCTGGCCGAGGGCAGCGACAGCCGGGCGCGGGCCGCGCCGTGCGTGATACTGCCTGTCTCCGCGACCGCCGTCACGAGGTCGAGATCGATGAGGTCCACTGACAGTCCCTGCTTTGGCGATACGGGGATCAGTCGGCGATGTGGCCGACGACTTGGGGAATTTCGAACAGGTTGCCGGTGTCCCCGGTGTGCAGGAACGCGACGTTGCTGTCGACGGGGATCCGCCCACTGCGGGCGTGGTCGAGCAAACCCGCGAGTCCTTTGCCGGTGTAGACGGGGCCGACGAAGACGCCTTCTGCTCGGGCCAGCTCGCGGATGGCCGCTGTGCTTTCGGCGGACGCGACGGCGTAGTCCTCGCCGATGAAGCGCTGGTCGATGTCGATCTCGGCGCGGATCGTCGCATCGTCGGGTACGGGCGCGCCCAAGGTGGCCAGCACCGCCTTGGTCCGGTCGACGATCACGCCGGGGTTCATCCGGTCTCCGTCGTTGAACCTCTGGATGGAGATCGACCGGAACTTCACCGGGTGTCCCAGACTCAGCTTGGCTGCCAGCATCCCCGGCAGCGCGGTCCCGGTGCCGATCGTGTGGTAGACGTAGTCGAGCTCGACCCCTGCGGCATCGGACTGTTCAAGCATCTCCCGGAACGTCAGGGCGTGCGCGATGTAGCCGTCGGGGTGCGCGCCACCGGTCCCGACGACGAGGACCTCGTGCCCCTGCGCTTCGAGTTCGGCCTTGCGCATGGCGATGGCGTCGGTGATCCGCGCGGCCTCGTCCGGAGAGTGCCAGACGTTGCCGCCGACGTTGATGACGTGGGTTTCGACACCCATCGTCTTGTTGAGCAGATAGTTGCCGCGGAACTCGCCGAGCTCACCATGCCGGGACACGTTCCGCGTCAGCACCAGGATCGGCGTGATTCCTGCGTTCAGACAGGCGGCGGCGAACTGCAGACCCGAGTTGGTCAGGTATTCGCCCTGGGTGATGAGGTGTGTCACTCCGTTCTCCAGGGCCCGCCCCAGGATGAACTCGGCCAGGCGCATCTTGCTCCCGCTGATCGCACTGGGTCCGGCCAGATCCTCGCGCTTCATGAAGAGGTTGATCCCGTACGCCGCCGACAGGTTGGGCAAGGCGTGGAACGGAGTGGGGTAGAACCCGACCCGGCATCGGGGGAGTTTGTTGATCGCGGTGTCGAATTGCGTGAAGTCCATGCGCCCAGCGTCGGCCACGCCTCCGGATTAGCACAAGCAATGATCCCTTCTGGGTCGATAAGCTATCCTTAACTTCATGTCCTGGTTGTTCGATCCGCGGCATCTGGTGACCCTTGCGGCTGTCGTGCGGCACGGCTCGTTCGCCGCTGCCGCAGAGGAGCTGGGCTACACCCAGTCCGCGGTCTCGCAGCAGGTCGCGGAACTGGAACGACGGGTCGGTGCTCGAGTCGTGGTCCGGCGGCCCGTCCGGGCGACCGAGGCCGGGCAGGTCCTTCTCGACACCGAGTCCGCGATCAGCGTGTCGATGAGTCGCGCCGCCACCGAGCTCGCGGCGCTCGCGGACGGAACCGGCGGCGAGGTGCGCCTCGGCGCGTTCATCTCGGCGGCGGCCTCCATCGTCCCTCCCGCGCTCGCACGCCTGCGTGCGACCCATCCGGCAGTTCACATCACACTCCGGGAACTCGAGCAGCGCGAAACGCATGCGCTGCTGTTCCGGGGAGAGATCGACCTGGCCGTCACCTTCGACTACGAACACGCTCCCGGGCCGGTGCCCACCGGGCTCACACAAGAGCACCTCATGGACGATCCGATCATGGTCGTCCTTCCCGCCGGTCATCCCCTGGCCGGAACTGACGGTGTCACCCCGGCCGACCTGCCGTCGGACGCATGGATCAACACCGCGGTCGACGCCCGCGACCTGGCAGCGTCACCCCTCGAAGGCGACCGGGGAAGCGGACATCGTCTGGACTTCGACGGCATGGACTTCCGCACCGCGCTCAATCTCGTCGCGGCGGGTCTCGGCGTCGCGCTGCTGCCGCGACTGTTGCTGTCGGACGCCCCGCCGGGCGTCGTGGCTCTGCCCATGCGGCAACCCACACTCGTCCGTCGTCTCTACACCTGCCGGCTCGATACGAGAGGCGTGACCGCATCGATCAGGCGGCTGGAGATGTACCTGCGGGAGGCAGTGGCGGAATTCTGAAATACCGCACCGATCCTCGAACTCCACGACTCGGCCGCGGCGGGCCTCGGTCCGAGCCCGGTCCTCGGTGATCTTGGGTGTGGTCTTGCGCTGGATCGCCTCCACTACGGCCCAGCGCACCAGCTTGCTGCCCTGTTTGGTGACATGCCCGCGGCGGACCGTGGTGTCGGACTCGTAGTACCGCGGGGTCAGCCCCACCCACGAGCACAGCCGGCCCGCGGAGGCGAACCGGTGCACGTCACCAATCTCAGCCACAAGCACCGCCGCCAGGGTGCTGCCGATCCCGGGCATCTGATGGATGGCCCGGTAGCCGCTGTGGTCACGAAGCCGTTCCGCGATGCGGCCGTTGAACAGGCCTTCCTCGGTATCGAGTCCGTCGATCAGCTTCAGTAACGACGCGACGCGCTGGGCATACGGGCCGGCCAGCGCGTTCTGCCCCAGTCGGGCTCGGCCGTCGATGCCGAACAGGTCGGACGTCGGGATGAGTGCGCCGGCCTTGGCCACCACGGCGTGCACCTGGGCTTTCGGCCCAGACCGCAGCGCGACGAGCTTGGCCCCGTAGCGCACGAGTTCGCGCAGCTCACGAACCTCGGTGGCGCGATCCAGGCTTTCGGCAGTCGGCCCATCCGCAGCAGGCCCGCCAAGTCCGCAGCGTGGCAGACGTCGTTCTTCACACGCCGGTAGGCCAAACCTTTCACGCCCAGTGGGTGGGCCAGGCGGACGCGTGCCCCGGCGGCCTGCAGGACGTCAGCCACCCAGTACCAGCCGTATGTGGCCTCCCGGACCACGTCGGAATCGTGCCCGGCCTGCTCAATCTGCAGACCGAGTGCCACCGGATCGCTGAGGATGCGTACTGCGCTCAGCTGGACACCGTCCAACGGCCCGCAGAGTGCCACGGACGATGTCGCCCAGGGCGGCCATGATGGCGGGGGCGTTGCGGGTGCGGATCGTGCGTCCTCACCGAAGACGACGTCGCGGATCCAGTGGACGGAGTTCTCGATGGTCCAGTGATCGCGGGCCCAGGCGGCGGGCGTGGTGGGGCTCACCGCATCCGGTGAGCCCCACCACGCCCGGCGGTCAGGAGCCGCCAGCCCCAGGGGGCCGCCGAGCAGGCCGCCGCCGGATGACCGGGAAGGCCACCACGATGGCGGCTGCGCCAGTGGCGAGTCCGGGGCGCCCGGTGCCCGGCCCGGTTCATGACTCGCCGCGGTGCTGTATGGCCGCGGCCTCTCCCCCGTCGTCGCCGAGGCCTGCCCCTCGGCCGAGGCAGAGCCCGGCGCCGCTAGTCAGCCCACCACAGCCTGAGTAGCGAAACAGAACCCGCCTGCACCACGCATTCACGCACCGTCAGACATCTAGTAGGACTCCGTTAGGTCTGTCTCGCGGTCCTGTTTGGGGGCACGGTAGGTGTGTGGACGCACATGAAGTGAACCGTGCTCGGGCGAAGTTGGCGTTGTTCGTGGCCGACGTGTTCGCGTCGGTGCCGCGCAAGGATCAGCGGGCGAAGGGTGACTGCTATCTGCGGGGGCTGATGCTGGACGGGCGGCGCAAGTCGATCCAGCCGATGGCGGAGCGGCTGTCGGATGGCAACGAGCAAAACCTGCAGCAGTTCGTGAACCAGTCGACGTGGGATCCGGTGCCGGTGCGGCGGCGGATTGCGGAGCGGATGGTGCCGCTGGTGGGCCCGGATGCCTGGGCGGTCGATGACGTGTCGTTTCCCAAGGACGGGAAGATGTCGGTGGCGGTCGCGCGTCAGTACTGCGGAGCCCTGGGCAAGCAGGCCAACTGCCAGGTCACGGTGAGCGTGCACGCGGTCTCCGACACCGCGTCATGTCCGCTGCAGTGGCGCCTCTTCGTGCCCGAGGAGTGGGCAGCCGATGCCCTCCGTCGGCGCAAGACGGGGATTCCTGATGAGATCGGGCACCGGGAGAAGTGGCGTCTGGCCCTGGACGTCCTCGATGAGCTGGCCGGATGGGGCCTTGTCCCACCGGTGGTGGTGGCCGACGCCGGCTACGGGCAGAACGCCGACTTCCGCGACGGGCTGGAGCGTCGGAGCATCGGCTACGTAGTGGCGATCCGCTCGGATGTGACCGCCCACCCGCATGATGCAGTGCCCGCTGCCCCCACCTGGTCCGGCAACGGCCGCAAGCCGCAACCCCGCTACCGCGACAAGCCGTCTTCGGTGGCCGCGCTCGCCGCCGGCTATGGACGGCAGGCTTTCACCGAGGTGACCTGGCGTGAAGGCTCCCGCGGACCGATGCGCTCGCACTTCCTGGCGTTGCGGGTGCGGCCGGCCGGGGTCAGAGCCCGACGCCTCGCCCAGGCCGCCGCCACCGCGGGGGACGGCTCCTGGGACGGTGTCCTGTCCGAGGTCACGTTGCTGGTCGAATGGCCCGCCGGAGCCGAAGCACCCACCGACTACTGGCTGTCCAACCTGCCCGCAGACACCCCGCCGACTGAGCTGGTCCGCCTGGCGAAGATCCGCTGGCGGATCGAGCATGACTACCGGGAACTCAAGCACGGCCTCGGCCTGGACCACTTCGAAGGCCGCTCCTGGGCCGGGTGGCATCACCACGTCACCCTGGTCACCGCCGCCCACGCATTCCTCACCGAACAGCGCCTGGCCCCAAAAGCCGATACAGCGGACTCACCCTCTACCAGATCCTCGACACCCTCCAGGACCTGCTGAACTGTTGGGCCGGCACCTGCACCACCTGCCACCGCCCCCTGCCCACAACATCCACCACCAGCCAGAACCCAAGATCCAAAGCAACCTAACGGAGTCCTACTAGTGGCTCGTCACGCAGCCTTGGCCGGGTATTGGGTCCACTGTCGGATCGGTGAGTCGGGGGCGAAGTTGGTCTTCGGTTCCGCGTGAGTGTTGCGCCAGCGCACGTAGGCGGCGATGGCGGCGTTCTGCTCGTCGTGGCTGCGGTGGTCGGTGCCGTTGAGTGCGAAGTAGCGCAGGGCCGCGAACTCGGCCTCGATCCAGTTCAGCCAGGATCCGTAGGTCGGCAGGAAGACCAGCTCGACCTCGTGGTCGGCCGCCCAGGTACGGACCTTGGCGTGCTTGTGCGGGGAGAAGTTGTCCAGCACCACATACAGCTTCTGGCCGGGCCAGCGGGCCCGCAGGGCCTTGAGCAGGCCGAGGAACTCCCGCCAGCGCTTGCGTGGGCGGATGCGGTAGTACAGCTTGCCGGTGGCCAGATCGAGGGCGGCGAGCATGTGCCTCACACCGCCGTAACGGTTGTAGGTGGCCCGTAACCGGCGCGGACGCCTCACCGGACCCCATGCCTTGCCCTTGCGCGGCATCAGGTTGAGCGGGCCGAACTCGTCGACGCATATCACCCGCCCGTCCGCCGGTGGGGTGTCGTAGAGGGCCAGGATGCGGTGCATCTTGGCGATGAACTCCGGGTCCGTGGACGCCTTCCACGTGGTGGTGGTCTTCCAGGAGACCTTGCCACCGCGCAGGATCCGGCGCAGGGTCTCCCGGCTGATGGCCGCGGTCACCTTCTGCCTGACCAGATGGTCGGCGAGCTTGCTCAGGCTCCAGGTGGAGAACGCGGTGATCTTCCAGTCGGCGGGGGACGTCCGGGCGATCAGGCAGATGTGCTCGCGCACCTCGTCATTGATCGTCTTAGGGCGTCCCCCGCTCCAATTTGGGTCCAGCGCGTCGAACCCCCGCTCGTTGAAGGCGTGGATGACCTCACGGACGTAGTCCTCGCCGACCTGCATCAGCGTGGTGATGTCCTTGACCGTCTGGCCCTGCGCGGACATCAGCACCACGATCGCCCGGCGGAGTTTCACCGGGTCCTTCGCGGTGCGGCTGATCCGCTGCAGCCGGCGGCCCTCCTCCATACTCACCGGCCGGACGAACACACTCGGCGGGCGTCCCACAACCACCTCCAAGATCAGGTCTTGGAGACAGTCTGCTGGCTCACGAGCAGCGGGTCGATTACCCGGCCAAGGCTGCGTGACGAGCCACTAGATAGCCCACAACGTGACAACACCGCGATGCCGCCTACCACCAGCAGTTCCTCGCCGAGCTGCTCAACGCCCCCACGGCGCGGGGCGGATCCCGATGCCGGACGAGTAGGAGGTCCGCGGACGCCATTGGGGCGCCCGAGCCACCAACGATCAGAGCACTTCACCGGCATATCCATTGCCCCACCAGCCACGAGCGATCTGGACGCCGATCTCGAAATCGATGTTGTCGGGAGGCAAAGGCAGCAATGAAACCGCGCCGACGGTGTGGCCGATGGCGAGATCAGTGACCTTCCAACGGCCGAGTGGCGGCTCGATGGTTGCGCCGTCTGCGCCCCACCTGGAAACCAGATGCTGCATGGCAGCCATGTCCGGAATGGGGTTCATGGCCGACGCCAACCATCCTCGACGTCGGCGATTGCACAGGTTTCGGTGCGATCCGGGCGTTCGTCAGTTGGCGCGTTCGCGCGGTGCGCGGTCGGGTACCATCGCGCGGCCCGGGAAGCGACTGTCGACGAGTTCCTTGTATTCAGGGTGGTCGGCAATGTAGTCCGCCACGAAGGGGCAGTAGTTGGTGAGCTTCAGGTCTTGCGCTCGTAGATCGTCCAGAGCGTGTTTGACAAGCCGGGTTGCGATCCCTCGGCCCCGGTACTCAGGCTCAACGATTGTGTGGCTGAGTGTCACGCGTTGATTGCCATGCGGTGTGTGGTAGACGATCATGCCGACAACCTGTCCGTCGATCACGGCTTCGTATGATCCGCTGTCGCCGTTCTTCTGCACATTCATCTCGGGGTTCACTGGGTTCCTCTTGATATTTCCTTGAGTAACGTGGTCTTCGCTGCTTGGGGTGAGGTTGTCGTTTCCGGTGGCGTCAGTGCGAACGTGTTCCAACGCAACGTCGAGAGCGACGGCGATGTATTCACAGTCGTGCGCGGCACGAGCGAGCGTAGAGCTGCCCGGCCAAGGCTTGACGGGACCACTCGTCTTGATGGACAGCTGAACGGGCATCGCGCCGAGCCCAGCTGGTGTCACGGGGTGTGAGGAGGGAGGGCTGCCGGCGTCAACGAATGACTGAAGGGCACGGTCAGGTGCCATCTTGCGTCGACGAGTGGTGAACATGGAGCTTCGAACGTCGTGCTCCAAAACTTTGCGGTAGCGCTCCCAGCGGAGAAGGTCAGCGTCAGCGTGTACGCTTCGGCGGTCCGCGAGCGACATCGCGCAGGCCGTGCCGACCGGCGGCGCCTGCCGCCAGTCTGGCCGTCCGGAGTGTGCCGACATCGAGCACCGAGGTGTCCGAGGCCGACGTACTTCAGCCACGGTCCTTCCCGATGCCGTGGTTGTTTAGAGGAAAGTGAACAGCTCGTCGGATTCGAAGCGCGAAATCGGGTTGCTGTACACCTTCGCGGGGTCGGGGTAGCCAAGGAGCATCAGCACCGTCGTGGTGTGTCCGGTTTCGCGGATCTTGAACTCCTTGTCGACGCAGCCCGGGTCGAACCCTTCGAGTGGCATGGCCTCGACGCCGAGCTCAGCGGCCGCCATCATGGTCATGCCCAGCGCCATGTAGGTCTGCTTTTCCATCCAGTGTTTCATGTTCTTGTCGCCGTACATGCGCGGCAGGCTGAGGAAGTTGAGGAACTCGCGGTTCATCGACTCCCGCAGCCCCTGCTGTGCCAGGTCTGGGAACCGGCCATCGGCCCTCTCCTTCGAGAACACCGCCTCGACGTGGCTCTCGGGCAGATCTGTCCGGGTGGTGAGGATAATGGCGTGCGACGCGTTCAGGATCTTCTCGCCGTTGTCGAATTCGCCCAGGTTGTTGGCAAGCCGCTCTTTTCCTTCAGGCGTGGCAAGGACGTAAAAATGGTTGGGCTGGATGTTCGTCGACGTGGGTGTCGAGCGCAGGAACCTCAGCAGCTGCTGAAGGGTTTCCTCGGGAATGGTCTTTCTGGGGTCGAGATACCTACTGAGGTGCTTGCTCATGAGCTTGTCGAGATTCACGTCAATCTGCCTTCTTCTTGTAATCAGCAGGTAAGGAGCGGTGGTTCGTCGAGTTTGGGCTAGTTCTTGCCGCGGGCAAGTAGTTCGCTGATGCGCTCGAAACTGACGCCTGTCGTCGCCGAGGCGAGGTCGCCCCTGGACGAAGTTGTCAGTGCGGCCGGGAACGACGATCCGCCCCTTGGCCGCGTCGACGGCGCCACGTACGCGATTGACTGCCTCGTCGAAGCCGCGGATCGGTTGATCGGGATTGCCCGAGGTGTCCTCGACCCCGATAGCGGCCAGACCAAACGCCACGGCGGCCTCAACGGTCGCGGCGACGTCTTCAGGCGTGTCGCCGTAACCGTCCTCGACGCCATCTCACCTCGCTGCGGGACATGACCCAAGAGTCGCCTAACGCCAATGGGCGCACAATGCGGAATAATTTGAGCCAGCCTATGTGTGAGACGAAGGCACAATGATGGAGACCACCTCAGACACGGCAGCTGTAGTTCCGATCATGGCTGGTCCTGGAGTTCGTGTCGGCGCTGGTGGCAGGCTTGCGCGACTGCCTGATGGTGGCGGCGCCAGGCCATCCAGTACACGACGTGTTCTGCCTCCCGGACGGATGGTGTGAGGACGAACGCTCTCAGGAGTCAGATGAGTTCGGGGCAGGTCAGCGGGATGATTTGGGTTGTTCGGGCAGGGCGGGCTGTGGTCACGGCAGCGGCGGTGAGTGTGAGGACGGCGGTGGCGATCAGGGAGAACAAGGACCAGCGCATCCAGGAGTTCCAGCAGGTCACCTGCCCTTCGTCCAGGCCGGTGAATGTCTTGCCAAGCTGGAAGGTCTCCTCGATCCGCCATCTGCGGCAGATCACGTCCACGAGCTGGGCGAGAGTGACGTCGCCCGGCGTCCAGCAGCGGAAGAAGGAGAGTTCGCCGGTGTATCGGTGCCGGCGGGCGCCAGAATGCTGGTGCCGTTCTCGTGATGTCCGTCCGGGCTGTCGTCCGCTCGGACGTCGAGCCAGGCCCAGTCGTACTCGCGGGTGCCCTTCGTGCCGTGTCCGGCCCGCATGCGCATCCACCGCTGGGGCAGCACCTTGTTGATTATCTGGCGGGTCTGCCACCTGTGGCCCGCTCCGTCGGTCACCACGTGTGTGTGGGACACGCCGACTGCATAGCCGAGCCCGAACGCCCCTATTTGCGTGCGGAGTTCACGACCGGAATAGACCTCGTCGCCAGGCGAACCAGCGTGCGTCGATGCCCAACTGGAGCGCGCCTGCGACCATGAGGGCGGTCTGCTGCGGCTTGGCGGCGAACATGATCTCCTCCGGCACACCGGCCACGTCGCGGCGTTCCTCGTCCGCGGCCCAGTCCTTCGGGAGATACAGGGCCCGGTCGATCACCACCCTCACCGTCTCGGTGACGGCGGCGAGGTGGACGGCGACCTGGCACAGGCCGACACCATTGAGCGAGCCGGAGTACTCGCGTCCGGCTCCCACACAGTCGGTGGAGGACTTGGCGTCGCCGGTCTCATCCGCGACCAGCACCACATCCTGACCTGCGAGTTCACGCATGACAAGACGGGCGATCTCCTCCCTGGGCGGGCCGTGGTCGAACTTCGCGCGTCACAGCAGGTGCTGCAGCCGGTGTGGATGGATGCCCCAGCGCCTGGGCCAACGTCCAGCAGTTGCGCGTGTCTACCTCTGCCAGCAGTCCGCTGATCATCTCCGCCGCCGCCGCGCGCGTCTCAGGCCGCGCGAAGCAGTCCGCGATCACCTCCAGCGCTGCCCCGAACACTCGGCCGCAGACTGCCTGGACTATCCGGCCCCGCAAGCCGCTGGCCAGCACAGACGCCGGAACTGCAGCTGCCGTGTCTGAGACCGCGCTTGAGATCTGCCGTGCCCCGCAGCTGGTGGGGGTCGTTGGGCCTTGTGTGCGTGGTCCTTGGGGGTGGGTATGCGTCGGATCTGACGGGCGGGCAGTGGGCGTCGGTGGAGCCGTTGCTGCCGCCGGGGGCGGATGAGGCCGAAGGGCGCCGCCGGGAGAAGCCTCCACGTCGGCGGATCGTGGACGCGCTACGTCCGACCGCCCGCTCCGAGACCATGATCCGCTGGGCAATGAGCGGCATCCTGGTCCGCCGACTCACGCGACGCCGACCCGCCACACGACCAGGCCCACGATCCCTCACACGCACCGACCCATGAAATCTCAGGCACCGTCTGACCAGTCAAACCTTCTGGCTCCGCAGCCAGTTGGGCGCGGCGCCGGACGCTTCACCCGTCATCCACGACCACATCGGGCCGACCTGAAAAAAGTCCGGAAATTCGTGGCCCCGCAGTCACCCGAAACAGTGCCTCAGATGACCCTCAGAGGGCCGCGGTGGCATTGGCGGCGGCAGGGCGAACCCCTCCGACGGGGCACTCCCGATCGCCCCTCAGGAGCCCGTCAGCGACCTCGCCAAACTGGCTCTGACCTGGTGTTTTCCAGGAAATCTCCTAGGCTGGGGGCGCTCTGTCGGACACCCTCGGAGGGGGCATCGTGAGCGAGGAATCCAACACATACGACGCCAGCATGATCGTGGTTCTGGAGGGCCTGGAAGCCGTTCGGAAACGGCCCGGGATGTACATCGGATCGGTCGGTGAACGCGGCCTTCACCACCTGGTGTTCATGGTCACCGAGCAGCCGCTGAACGAGATCCTGGGCGACACCGCCAGCCGTCTTGAGATCACCCTCACCGCCGACGGCGGCATCCGCGTCGTCGATGACGGCACGGGCCTCCCGGTCGAGCGCGCCGGCCACAGCGACGGACCCCCGCTGGAAACCCGGTTGGCCATGCTCTGCTGCGGGGCACCGCCTGCCGACCGGCGCTCGCTGTTCGTCGGCTACTTCGGCGCGGGACTGGCCGTCGTCAACGCCCTGTCAGGCCGTCTGAGGGCCGAGGTACGGCGCGACGGCGCCCGCTGGGTGCTGGAGTACGAGCGCGGCGTAGCCGTCGCGGCGCCCACCCACACCGGGCCGGCCGACGGCAGCGGGACCGCGATCACCTTCTGGCCCGACGCCGAGATCTTCGAGACGCTGGAGTTCTCGTTCGACGCGCTGGCGGAGCGCTTCAGGGAACTGGCCTTCCTGAACCGGGACTTGGACATCACCCTGACCGACGACCGTGACCCCGCGGTGCCCCACGCCGTCCGCTTCCGATTCCCGGGCGGACCGAGGGACCACATCGCGGAGCAGAGCACTCCCCTCCACCCGGAAGTGATCAGTTTCGAGCGCGAGTACTCCGAAATGGAGGGAACCGTCGAGGTGGCCCTCCGCTGGTGCGACTCCCACGAGCAGCGGGTCACAAGCTACGCCAACAGCCTGCCGACCACCTGCGGCGGCACACACGAGCTCGGCTTCCGCGACGGCCTGGCGGCCGCGGTCAACGCCTACGCCCGGGAGCAACAGCTGCTCACCCCGTCCGACCCCGACTTCACCCCCACCCAGCTCGGCGCGGGCCTGACCGCGATCGTGTCGGTGAAGCTCGATCACCCCGAGTTCGAGGGGGCCACCCGCGGCCGACTGGGCAACGGACCCGTCCGCGGCTGCGTCGCCGAGGCCGTCCGAGAGCACATGACCGCCTGGCTCCGCGCCAACCCAGTGCAAGCGAAGGCCGTCCTCGCGCGGATCTCGATGACCACCCGCAACTGACGACAGCGCACCGAAGACACCGAAGCCCTGGCCGGGGTTGGTCCCCGTCCTGGGCTTCGGTGGGCACAGGCGGCCCCAACGACCCCACCAGCCACACGACAGGGCAGACCTCAAACACGGTCCGGCAGCGCATCCGAGATCACGGACAGGCTCGGGTTGGCTCGATGACCTCAGGTGAGGAGCCGGAGGACGGGAGTCTTCTTGCTGGTGGTGAGCGGGTGGTGGCGCGATCGCCCCGGACCGCTGCCGTCGCCGTCTGGGGCCTTCGAGGGCTCCGAGGCGATCGCACGCTGCCGGTCCTGGTTGTGGGCCCGGAAAGGGCCGTTGGCACCCCAGGAGCCGGATCCTTGGAGCGGGTCCTTGGGGACGGATCCCCCGTAATGGTCGCCGTGCATCGGCTCAGGCCGGGCCTCGACAACCTGACGCAGGCCGGCTCCGCGCCGAGCGGGCCGCCCGGCGGGGGAGCCTGCGTACACCACACGGGCCGGGGTCCATCCGGACGAACCCCGGCCCGCACGAGTGAAGAGCCACTGCGCGCTTCGTGTGCCCGCTCGGACAGGTCCTTCCAGGCGTGCCAGATGTCCAGGCGCTTGCCGTACTCCTCTTCGATGCGTTCGACCTGGCCGCGGCCGAAGAAGACGCGCAGCGGGGGTTCGTCCGCGTCGACGATCGCGAGGATCGCCTCGCGTGTGGCGCTGGGGTCACCCACCATGCCGGGCTTCACACGTGCCGCGCGGGCGGCGCGGGCCGGCTCGTACACGTCGATCGGCGTGGCGTTCACCGCCGAGTCACCGCTCCAGTCCGTGCTGTAGCCGGTCGGTTCCACGATGGTGACGTGGAGCCCGAAGGGTGCCACTTCCAGGGCGAGGGACTGGCTGAACGCCTCCACCGCCCACTTCGAGGCGTGGTACAGGCCCAGGTTCGGGAAGGCCATGAGCCCGCCGACGGAGGACACCTGCACGAAGTGGCCGCTGCCCTGGGCGCGCAGGATCGGCAGGGCGGCCTTGGTCACCCACAGCGCGCCGAACAGGTTCGTCTCGATCTGTGCCCGGGCCTCGTCCTCGGAGACCTCCTCGATGGTGCCGAAAAGGCCGTAGCCGGCGTTGTTGACCACCACGTCCAAGCGTCCGAAGTGCTCGTGGGCGTGCGCGACGGCGGTGTCGACGGCGGCCTTGTCGGTGACGTCGAGTTGCAGGGCCAGGACACGGTCACCGTAGCTGTCGGTCAGTGCCTTGAGGCTCTCGATATTGCGCGCGGTGGCCGCGACCCTGTCGCCGCGTTCCAGAGCAGCTTCGGCCCATTCGCGGCCGAATCCGCGCGAGGTGCCGGTGATGAACCACACCTTCTGCTGCGTAGTCATGTCCGTTCCGATTCCTGTTCGTTTGTTGCTTCTCGCTGCGGCTGCGGGCCGGGGGTCTTCGGCCGCAGTGTGCGGCCCACTGCGGTGCGGGGGTGTCGTCACGCGATGACCTTGCCGTCGGGGAGGTCCGTGGACACCGAGAGTTCGTGCCAGTGGGCGAACTCCTCGTCGACGGCCGTGCGGGCCTGGGTGACCAGGCGGACGGCGTCACTGCCGAGCAGCAGGTGCCCCGGTGGGTCGGGGGCGTCGAGGACCGCGAGCAGTGCCCGCCCGGCCCCGGCGGGATCGCCGAGCTGATTGCCGCTGATGGCCAGGCGGTTCTCACGGATGGGGCCGAAGACCTCGTCGTAGTCGGGGATGCTGCGCTCGACGCGGTGCATGGAACGGCCCGCCCAGTCGGTGCGGAATGATCCCGGCTCGACGCTGGTGACGCGGATGCCGAAGGGCGCGACCTCCGGCCGCAGGCTGTCGGCGATGCCCTCGACGGCGTATTTGCTGCCGTGGTACAGGGACAGGCCCGCGAACGCCCGCAGTCCGCCCATGGACGTGATGAAGAAGACGTGCCCGATGCGGCGTTCCCTCATGGAGGGCAGGACGGCCTTCGTGACGGCGATGACGCCGAACACATTGACGTCGAACTGGGCACGAGCGTCGGCCAGGGAGGCCTCCTCCAAGGTGCCCTCCACGCCGTAACCGGCGTTGTTGACCAGTACGTCGATCGGAGCGACGGCCTCGGTCACCTCCTCGACCACGGTGGTGACCTGGTCGTGGTCGGTGACGTCCATGACGCGGCCGTGTGCCCGTCCCGGAGCGAGGGACTCGAAGTCCTTGATCTGCTCAGGATCGCGCAGCGTTCCGACGACCGTGTGTCCCGCGTGGAGTGCCTCCGTGGCGATGGCGCGGCCCAGTCCGGTGCTCACGCCGGTGATGAGGAAGGTCTTCGACATGTCACTCTTCCGGTGGTGTGCGATGGCGAGAGGAGAGCGCATCCGCCGTCAGCAGCGCCTTGAGCGCTGTGCCGGCGAGTGCGCGGGCATGGTGTTCGGTGAGGGTGTGGTGGCCCGTGAGGCGGCGGAAGATCAAGGGGCCGAAGAGGATGTCGATGACGTCGTCCACGGCGATCGACGGATCCGCCTCGCCTCTGTCCACGGCCCGTTGCCAGAGTTCGGTGATGGCGGCCCGCCGACCGGCGAGGAAGTATTCACGGAAGTAGGCGGCGCCCGCCGGGTCGTCCACGCATGCGGCGAGCAGCTGGGCGAAGACCACTCCGCGCTCACTGCCGTAGAAGGCGCTGACCCGCACCACTTGCTCGGTCAGGTCACCGACGGCGGAGCCGGTGTCCGGCAGGGGCAGCGCCTGAGCCATCATGCGGCCGAACGCCTTCGCGGCCAGCGCGGTCCGCGACGGCCAATGCTTGTAGATGGTCGCCTTGCTGACTTGGGAGCGGGCTGCGATCGCGTCCACGGTGGCCGCCGGCAATCCGCCCTCGGACAGCAGCTCCTGCGTGGCGAGGAGCACCGTCTCATGGATGCGTTCGCTCCGCGGCCCGGTGGGGTGGGCGACGATCCCCTCCGATGTCTCTCGCGGAACGGAAGGGGCCTTGGCCTTGCGCGTTGTCATCGTCCTGCTCCTGTGAAGGCGTTCGGCGCGGGGACCGTCGAGACGGGCGACGATCCGGTGGTGGCCTGTCGTCCCGTCCCCGGTGAAGTCCTGATACACGGAGACGGGGCAGAAGGTGTCAGACCGCCTTGGCCAGGGTCTCGAGGGCCTGGTCGTCCAACTGGATCGAGGCGGCACCGATGTTGTCCTCCAGGTGCGCCACGCTCGACGTGCCCGGGATGGGAAGCATGACCGGCGAGCGCTTGAGCAGCCAGGCGAGTGCGAGCTGGGACGGGGAGGCTCCGTACTGCCGCGACAGCGCCGCGAGCGGGCCGTCCGGCCCGGCAAGTTCACCGGTGGCCAGCGGGAACCAGGGGATGAAACCGATGCCCCGTTCGGTGGCGTGGTCCAGCAGGTCCTCGGCCGAGCGATTGGCGAGGTTGTACAGATTCTGAACCGTGGTGATGTCGGCGATTCGTGAGGCCTCCTTGACCTGGTCGACGGTGACTTCGCTGAGGCCGATGTAGCGGATCTTTCCCTCGTCCTGGAGCTTCTTCAGCTCGCCGACCTGGTCCTCCAGCGGTACAGCGGGGTCGATGCGGTGCAGCTGGAAGAGGTCGATGCGGTCGACGCCGAGGTGGCGCAGACTGAGTTCGGCCTGCTGCCGCAGGTATTCCGGCCGGCCGAGCGGGATCCACTGATCGGGTCCCTGCCGGGTGAATCCGGCCTTCGTGGCGATGACCAGGTCGTCGGCGTACGGGTGCAGAGCCTCTTTGATCAGGAGCTCGGCGGTGAACGGACCGTAGGAGTCGGCCGTGTCGATGAAGTTCACGCCCAGCTCGACCGCCCGTCGTAGGACCCGGACGGCCTCCGCCCGGTTCGCGGGCTCGCCCCACACACCGGGGCCGGTCAACTGCATCGAGCCGAAGCCGAGACGGGTGAGCGTCAGCTCACCCAGAGTGAAGGTACCGCTGGCGCCGGCAGAAATCTCGCTCATCATGCCTCCAGAAGTGAACTGTACGGACAGTTTACTTCACACGCCCGGAACCGCCAACCGGACCTCGTATGCCGCCGCCTCCGAGGGTTTCCCGCGTTCAGCCCGGCGACTGACGCTCGAGTGCAGACGAGGGCACGCCGTGCACTCGGTGCTATGCGGCGGCGAGCCCGGTGGCAGCGCAGGGGCGGTGTCGGCGCTGCGGGGCACGGGCAGCCTCTCCCCGGGTGCCATGTGGCCGTCGGTCATAAGAGCGAGGCCCGCGCCGATCGATGACGCCGACCCTCGCCGCCATGACCCGATCGGCCCAGCGCACGCCAGCGACACGGCGAAGAGATGCGTGGCGCCCCGTGTACGGCCTTCTACCGCATCACTCGCGCCTCATACTGTCGATGCCGTCGTCGACAGATTTGCCCGAGTGTTCCGGTTGTCCGCGCCTCGCAGGGGCGGCCGGACCGGCCATCCCAGCGGTCGTGACGGCGGTCCGAGTCTGCCGGCCCACGGATGAACGGAAGCCCGGTCATGCCTGAGCGACCGATCGTAGTGTTCGACGTCAACGAGACCCTGCTCGACCTGGACGCGATCCGCCCCACCTTCGACCGGATCTTCGACGATCCCGCAGTCCTGCGCCTGTGGTTCGCCCACCTGATCACCTACTCCGAGGCGCTCACACTCAGCGGCGTGTACGTCCCCTTCACCGACATCGGCGGCGCTGTGCTCCGGATGCTCGCCGCCACCCGCGACATCACGATCAGCGACGCCGACGCCGCCGAACTCACCGACCGGTTCGCCGCCATGCCGCCCCACCCCGAGGTCCCCGCCGCCCTGCGACGCCTTAACGACCACGACTTCCGGCTCTTCACGCTCACCGACAACACGCTCGACATCTCGGGACGGCAGCTGGATCGGGCGGGTCTCACCCACCTGTTCGAGCGCCGGTTCAGCGTCGACGAGACCGCCCGCCGCCACAAGCCCGCCCCGGAGGCCTACCGATCGGTGTCCTCCGCACTCGACGTCGACCCGGCCGGCATCTGTCTGATCGCCTGCCACGTCTGGGACACGATCGGCGCCGCGGCGGCCGGCTGGCAGACGGCACTCATCCTCCGCGAGGGCAACGCGCCACTCGACGTCGGCCCGCAACCCGATCTCATCGGCCAGGACCTCGATGCGATCGCCGACCAGTTAATCGAGCAGTACGGGGACGGCGGCCCGGGCCGCGTGTGACCGCGGGGTCCGTCGCCGCCCGGGCCGACGCGGACCCTGCCCTCCCGTGCGGCATCCATCCCTCGGGTCAGCGCACCCGCCCGCGCGGTTTCAGCGGTACCGGCGGCAGTTCGGGCGCGGGCAGCGGAGCACCGTCGTACCCCTTCACCTCACCGAACCGCGAGCCCGTCATCCACTCGGCACGCGCCTGGGTGATGTCCGCCTGCGTGCGCCCGATGAAGTTCCACCACATGATCAGTTCTTCGTCGAACGGTTCACCGCCGAGGAGCATCAGGCTCGCGTCCGACTCGGCACGCAGCGGGAGTTCGGTGCGGCCGCAGCCGAGGTAGAGCATCGAACCCGGCAGGACCGGCACGCCGTCGACATGGGCCTCGCCCGACATCGACAGCACCGCGTACTCGAAGTCCGCCTCCAGCGGCAGTCGTACGTCCGATCCGCGTGTCAGAGACAGATCGGCGCCCACGATCGGGGTGAACGTCGTACCGGGCGACGTCGCACCGTCGATCCCGCCCAGGATCAGCGTGGCCGTCAGGCCCGGCGCCGTGACCACGGGCAGTTCCGCGTGGTACTCGAAGTGCGGCTCGGTGTGCCGGTGGCTGTCGGGCAGGGCCACCCACAGCTGCGCGCCGTGCAGAAAGCGCGCGTGCGACTTCGGGCTCTCCTCGGAGTGGCTGATCGCCCCGCCCGATGTCATCAGGCCCAACTGGCGCGGACGGATGGTCTGGAGGCTGCCGGTCGAATCACGGTGCAGCACTTCGCCCTCGTGCAGCCAGCTGACCGTCTGAAGGCCCATGTGCGGGTGCGGCGGGACCTGCATCCCGGGCTCGTCGGCGATGTCGTCCGGACCGTAGTGATCGACGAAGCACCACGCGCCCACCATGCGACGCCCCAGGTTCGGCAGCAGTCGGCGGACCTCCGTCGACTCGCCGAGCCGGACACGGCGTGGACTGAGGAGTTCGCGCACCGGCTCCGCCACCACGAACCCGCGGCCACCGCACACGGCGGGCACTGCCTCGCGATCCAGATTGCTCATGCCGCACAACCTAGTCCTGCACGGACGCCTGCGTCAGGCCAACCACGCGTCCGCGGCGGCGCTCTTGAATCGAACCTGACGTCGAGATTCCCCCGTGAGGGCCTTCACTCATGGAGGACCGATGGAGCGGAAAATATAGTAGCCATGGCTATAGTGGCCATGTACAGTAATTCCCATGAGTACGGCATCCGAAGGCGCGACCCCCGGCTTCCTCGTCTGGCGACTGTCCACGAAGTGGCGCGTGGCGGTCGATCGCGCAGTGGCACCGCTCGGTCTGACGCACGCCCAGTACGCACTGGTGGCAACGCTGTTCGGTATGCACCGCAGCGGCCGGCGCCCCAGCCAGCGTCAGCTCGCCGACCACACCGGGCTCGAGGCGCTCTATGTCTCCAAGCTCGCCCGCACCCTGGAGACCGCCGGTCTCGTGGACCGGGCGCGCGACCCGGCGGACCCCCGCGCCGTACAGCTGTCCCTCACGACCGAGGGACAGCAGGTCGCGCGGCGGGCGATCCAGGTGGTCCAGCGGCTCCACGAGCAGTTCCTCGAACCGCTGGGCGGCCTCGACAGCTCCCGTACCAAGGCCTTCACCGACGAACTGCGCGCCCTGCTCGACGCACCACTCGACCCGTCGGCCGCAAGCACCGACATCGGTATCACGGAGGAGACGTCATGACCCACCCCGCTCCCGTCGCCAACGGCCGGCTCATCGGCCTCACCCACTACGCGAGCCGCGCACTGCTGGAGCGCATCCTTGCTCGCACCGGCACCACCTTCACCCAGTCCTCGGCACTGCGGACGCTCGCGGACCACGGCGGGGTCCTCGAGCGCGGCTCGCTCGTGAGTCTCGTTCGCGACGCACTCAGGACCACAGACGAGCCGGAGATCGCCACGGCCGTCGAGGGACTTGTCGCGAACGGGATGCTGGACATGTCCGCCGACGACCGGGTGTCCTTCACAGACCGCGGCCGGGAGCTGCTCGACGGCATCCAGGACGGGGGCAAGGAGGTCGCCTCCCAGTTGTACGCGGGCATCCCCCAGGAGGACCTGGAGACTGCCGGGCGGGTGCTGGCGCTGGTCCTCCAGCGTGCGAACACCGAGCTGGCGGCCGCATAGCCTCTCCCGGGACAGCCCGAACGCGGTCGTCCCGGTCGTGGAATATTCAACAATCCGGGTCGGTTGTGAGCTCCCGTAAGGAGGTATCGAGTGGAAACGACGTACTACGACCACGGGGCACCTGCGGAGCGCTGGGAGCGGGCGCGGATGTTCTTCGACGCCAAGGACTACTACGCGGCGGCGCGGGTCCTGGAGGGGCTGGTCGACGAGGTACCGGAGCAGACCGGACCGCGGCTGCTGCTGGCCCGCGCCTACTACCACTCGGCCCAACTGCGTCGCGCCGAGGCCGAGTTGAATGTCATCGTGGAACGCGACCCGGTGGAGCACTACGCCCGGCTGCTGCTGGGGCGCACCCTGCAGCGGCAGGGTCGCGACGGCGAGGCGGAGCCGCATCTGCGGATCGCGTCCGCGTTCGGGGGCGACTTCGCGCAGGTGTGACGGTCCGCAGGTGACGACGGTGACGGCCCGTGCCCGGCTTTTCCGGGCACGGGCCGCCCCATGGGTCGCAGCGGCCCCGGCGGGGTCCATGGGCCCGCTCCCCCGGCGAAGAGGGCGGCACAAAGGGCGCCATACCACCGGTCAGTCCGATGGGAGAGACCACGCGGCACCATGGCGCCCGTCCGGATGGCCGCGCTAAGTGCGCGTCGACGTGCCCGACCGGGCCGTCCGACCTCCGCGGGAACCCCTGCCCCGACGGTGGGCGATCTCACCGAGGACGATGTCCACCAGCAGGAACGCCGCCAGCGGGATCCCCAGCAGCGGCACGAAGTAGCCGAGCACCGCTATCGCCGCCATGCCCGGGACGAGAATCTGCGGGGGCACCTGCCGCCAGGCACCGCGTGGCACGGGTCGCCCGAACATGCCCGCGCGGCCCCGCTGCCACCACATGCGATAGCCCCACACGATCAGCAGGACCAGGGAGAGCGCCAGACCCATCAGGGCGATCTGGTTGACCGGTCCGAACAGGACACCGGTGTGCAGGTCGATGCCCCAGCGCGTCAACTTCGCGAGCACCGGGTAGTCCGCGAAACGCAGCACGTCGAGCACCTCACCGGTGGCGGGTTCGACGGCCACCGCGTCCTGCTTGCCCGGCCAGCCGCGTTCGATCTGGCGGACGACGTAGGCGGAGGACGCGTCGGCGGGCGGGACGATCTCGACGGGGTCGGTGAGGCCCTCGGCGCGCGCGGCGGCGAGCACCCTGTCCAGGCCCACACCGTGCCGGCCGTCCCCACGCGCCGAACCGTGGCCCGCGTGCTCGCCGTCCACGGTCACCGAGATGGACGGGGTCGCCTGGCCCAGCGAGGTGCGGAGTTCGTCGATGTTCGCCCCCGCGTAGGTGGACCAGGTCAGCCCGGTGGCGGAGAGGAAGAGGAATCCGACGGCGGTCCAGACGCCGACGGTGCCGTGCAGGCCGAGGGTGCGACGGCGGCCGTTCGTCCCACGCACCTTGCGCTGCGCCCGCCGGCGCGCGCACCACAGCACCAGGCCGCCACCGGCGATCACCCACAGCCAGCTGGCGGCGAGTTCGCTGTAGAGGCGGCCGTGCTCGCCGAGGTGCAGATCGCGGTGGAACTCGTCGATCCAGGTGCGCAGCGGCAGGGCTCCGGTGGAGCCGTACTGCTCCAAGGCGCCGCGCACCCTGCCGGTGTACGGGTCGACGAAGACGGCGAGTACATGGTCCTCGTCCACGCCGGGCACACCCGACAGCAGCACTCTGGTTGTGGCGTCCTCCTCCGCGGAGAGCCGTACCGCCGACAGCGTGCCTTCGGGGTGTGCCCCGCGTGCCGCGGCGACCTGCCGGCCGATCGGCAGTTTGCTGTCACCGGCCGGGACGGTCGTCTCCTGCGGATAGACGAACCTCTCGGCCTGGAACGACGCCGCGTACAGGAATCCGGTGACGGCCGCGACCAGCAGGAACGGGGCGACGAGGACTCCTGCGTAGAAGTGCAGGCGCAGCACCAGCGGGCGCAGCGGCGCCCATCGGGAGGGGTCGGGAGCGGCGGGCCGGCTCGGCTCGGCCGTCGTGGTCGTGGGAGCGGTGGGCATCGGCGGCTTCTCCGGGGCTGGGGACGGACTCGGGGCCACGCACCGGGAGGCGGGACGTGGCGGTCCAGTAGTCGGAGGGCCGTGCGGACGAGTTCCCCGCACCGTTCGTGACCTGCATCACATATCGGTCCCCCGTGCGGTGACATCTGCCACAGCGACGCCCGGCGAGCGCCCTCGCCTCGTGCTTCTGCTGTCATGCTGACCGGATGGCATCCGAAGTCGACCGCACGAACCCCACTGGGCGCCCGATCGCCGAGCTGGTCGAAGAACTCCTCGTCGCCGGCGACCCGTTGCCGATCGTCGCCGCCGGCCACCCCGTGCTCCGCCGTGGAGCCGAGCCGTACGACGGCCAGTTGTCGCCCGCGCTGCTGGCCCGCTTCGTCGAGGCCCTGCGCACGACGATGCACGCGGCGCCCGGGGTGGGACTCGCGGCCCCACAGGTCGGGGTGCCGCTGCGGATCGCGGTCATCGAGGACCCGGCGCCCGTTCCCGAGGAGGTCAGGGTGGCGCGCGGCCGGCTGCCGCAGCCCTTCCGGGTGCTGGTCAATCCGTCGTACGAGGCGCTCGGCGGCGAACGGGCCGCGTTCTTCGAGGGCTGCCTGAGCGTGCCGGGCTGGCAGGCGGTGGTGGCCCGCCATGCGCGGGTACGGCTGCGGGCTCTGGACGAGCACGGCACCGTGGTGGACGAGGAGTTCGCGGGCTGGCCGGCCCGCATCGTCCAGCACGAGACGGACCATCTGGACGGCGTGCTCTATCTGGACCGTGCCGAGTTGCGCTCGCTGGCGACGAACGAGGCGGTGTTGGCGCGTTGGGCGCAGCCGACACCCGAACGAGCGGCGGCGGAACTGGGGTTCACGCTGCCCGGCTCATGAACCGGAGCCGTCGGGCCGCCGGTCCTTCGGAGGGCCGCCACCCGACAAGTGGTTCCCCGTGGCCGACATGGACCAGCGCACCTGATGCACGCCCGAACGTGGCCCGCAAGCGTCGGCCCCCGATCACTCCCCCGCGGCGTCGAGGAGGATGTCCGCCAGTTCGCGCGGCTGGGAGAACATCGGCCAGTGGCCGGTGTTCATCTCGACCAGCCGCCAGTGCTCGCTGGTCAGCAGCTTGGTCACGTCCTCGCCGGGCTCGGCTTCGGCGAGCAGACACAGGATGTACGTCGCCGGAAGTTCGGCGAGCGATCGGGCGAGCACGGCTGGCTCGGTCAGCGTAGCGCCCGGGTGCGGCGTCGAACCGCCCACGATCCGTGCGATCTGCTCATCGGTGAGGCCATGGCCGTCGAAGTGGGCTGCGGTCACGAGCGGCCAGAACCCTCCGTTCTCGGCGATCGACGCCTTCACCGTCGCCCCGCCGTCCGGCCACGCGGAGACGAACGACTCGCCGTCGGCCGGAACAGCCGAATCGACGAAGACCACGCGTGTCAGCCGCTCGCCGATCCTCTCCGCTGCCTGGCCGACGGGGATCCCCGAGTAGCTGTGACCGACCAGGACTACATCGCGAAGACCCTGGCGGTCGACCTCGTCGACGACGTCCTGGACGTGGGTCTGCTGCCCGGCCGGCGCACCCCGCTTGTCCGCAAGTCCGGACAGCGTCAACGGGTGGGCGCCATGGCCGGCCGCACGCAGATACGGCACCACGTCGTCCCACGCCCACGCTCCGAGTCGCGCGCCTGCAACCAGTACGAAGTCGGCCATGGCTGCACAGTAGCGCGGCAGCCCTGCAACCGCCCAGAAGATGCTGTTGATACACGCTCTGGCGTCCTGCGCCAGTAGTTGATCGTTAGTAGTTGTGTGACTTCTGCTGGTGCGTCAGTTCCCCGTCGGGGCCCGAAGCTGGAACCGTTGCCGCTGTCTGATGATGAGCGGGCGGCACCCGCTCCGGCACCACCGCGGACCGCACCGCACGCCGCGCCACCGGCCACCACGCTTCGATGTCCGGCCCAGAAGCAACGGCTCGATCCGCGCGCACGGCGCGTCGGACAACGGCGCGCCCGGACCAGCGATCGGATGATCCGAACGAAACGGCTGACCTGGGCGGGATGGCCCGCGCAAACCGGCCCAGGCCGCTGCCCACGGGCCTCTTCCAAGCGCTCGCCGGCGTGTTCGCCACCGCGACGTTCGGCCTCGTCAGCAGCGACATCTTGCCGGTCACCTCTGCGTGGGGCCGCTCCGCGACGCGGTGTTCACCCTGCTGTCGATCAAAGCGCTTTCCCGGTGCTCGTGCACGAGGCGGATCGCCATGGCATCCCCGCCGAGGCCACCCGTTTGACCGAGCCTCTCCTGACGTCGCCGGCGGCGAAGACCCGTGGAAGTGTGGTCTCCAGCACGGGCGGGCCGCGGTGGTGCGACATGTATCAACACAGACAGGTGCCGAACATCAAGGCGCTGCCTCTGCTGGAGCCCAGGTCTCCGGTGCGGTGGTGCCGTGCTGGCCGCCCTTGACCGAGCGACCCCTGACCGCCGAGGAAGCCGAGCGTACCGCGGCGATGTTCAAGGCGCTCGACGATGCGGTCCGGCTGCCCCTGTTCTCGGCGGTGGCCTCGCACCAGGGCGGCGAGGCGTGCGTGTGCGACACCTCAGATGTGGGCGTCTCGCAGCCGACCCTCTCCCACCATCTGAAGCAGCTCGAGGAGCCCGGGCTGCGCGCCTCCGGGCGGCGCGACACGTAGGTCTACTACGGAGTCGAGCCCTCGGTCATGGCCGCCATGGGCGCATGCTCGCGACCTGGGGCTGAGCCGTCGGGGCGAGTGCGCCACCGGGGCGAACCACCGGTTCGCCGAAGCGCGCCGGCGGGGGGCAGGCGAAGACCCCGACTGGTTCGGGGGATCCCCAGCCGATGCCGATCGAAAGTGAGCGCGAAGGGCGGTCGCCTCGCGGCGGGGGCTCCATAAGGCTTCAGCCGAACGATCGTCCTCATGGGCGAAGGGTGAGGCCCGGGGACACAGTTCTCTTCACGCCCACACACGGATCATGGGTGATGCACTCTCGAATGCTCCCTGGGAGCGTCTCGTACCGGGATTTCTCCGAGCGCTCGTGTGAGGGGGCCCGGTGACGGCGGCTGTCGCGCGGTTCCCGGCGCGATCAGGTAATCAGGAACGGTGAACAAGGACGCGACCGACCCCTTCGTGCATGTCCGGGGCGCCAGTGAGAACAACCTGCGGAACATCGATGTCGACGTTCCACGGGACGCGATGGTCGCCTTCACCGGCATCTCCGGTTCGGGCAAGTCCTCGCTCGCGTTCGGCACGCTCTACGCGGAGGCCCAGCGGCGCTACTTCGAGTCCGTAGCACCGTACGCCCGAAGGCTGTTGCAACAGGTCGGCGCACCGCACGTCCAGGAAATCACCGGACTGCCACCGGCCGTGGCCCTGCAGCAGCGACGCGGGTCGCCCAGCTCGCGCTCGACGGTCGGCACCCTCACCACGCTGTCCAATCTGCTGCGCATGCTGTACTCGCGCGCCGGCACCTATCCGCCCCGGGCCGCACGGCTTGAAGCCGAGTCGTTCTCACCCAACACCGCGGCCGGCGCCTGCCCTGAGTGCCACGGACTGGGCGTCGTGCACGACGTCGCTGAGGACCTGCTCGTCCCGGACCCCTCGCTGAGCATCCGCGAGGGGGCGATCGCCGCCTGGCCGGGCGCCTGGCAGGGCGCCAACCTGCGCAGTGTCGTGAGCGGCCTGGGAATCGACATCGACCGTCCGTGGCGCAGGCTCAGGAAGAAGGACCGGGACTGGCTGCTGTACACGGACGAACAGCCCTCCGTGTACATCGAGCCGGAGGAGGACCGCGTCGACTACGGCTACCAGGGCAAGTTCTGGAGCGCCCGCAAGCACGTCATGCACGTCCTCGCCGACTCCAAGAGCGAGAAGATGCGCGAACGGGCGCTCCGGTTCGTCAGGAGTGTGCCCTGCCCCGAGTGTCACGGCAGCGGACTGCGGCCCGAGGCACTCGCCGTGACCTTCGCCGGATGTTCCATCGCCGAGATCAACGCGATGCCGCTCACCGATGTCGTGGCGCTGCTGAGGCCCGTCGCGGGGCGGTCCGAGGCCGACGCCACCACGTCGACCGCCCGATCCGGGGAAACGACCGAGGTCGCGGTCCGGATCTGCGGCGATCTGGTCGCGCGGGTCGACGTACTGCTCGACCTGGGCCTCGGCTATCTCAGCCTCGGGCGCCGCTCGACGACCCTGTCGCCAGGCGAGGCGCAGCGCCTGCGGATCGCCACCCAGCTGCGCTCGGGGCTGTTCGGCGTCGTCTACGTCCTCGACGAACCCTCCGCGGGCCTGCACCCGGCTGACGCGGAACCGCTGCTGAACGTGCTGGACCGCCTCAAGGCGGCGGGCAACTCGCTGTTCGTCGTGGAGCACGACATGGACGTCGTACGGCGGGCGGACTGGGTGGTCGACATCGGCCCCGGTGCGGGCGAGGGCGGCGGACGCGTGCTGTACAGCGGCCCGGTCGCCGGTCTTGAGCGGGTCGGGGAGTCGGCCACGAGCCAGTATCTGTTCGGGCGCGCCCAGCCGCTCGATCACCGCCCGCGCACACCGCACGGCTGGCTGCACCTGAGCGGCGTCTCCCGCCACAATCTGCACGACGTGTCCGTCGACGTACCGCTCTGCGTACTGACGGCAGTGACGGGCGTGTCCGGTTCCGGAAAGTCGACGCTGGTGACGCAGGTGCTCGCCGAGGTCGTCCGCGGCCACCTCGGACTCGTACCCGGGGAACCCGACGAGGCGCAGCTGGAGGTCGACGTCCAGGACGCGTCGGGGGTCGAGTCGTTCGACCGGCTGGTCCGGGTCGACCAACGGCCCATCGGCCGAACACCCCGGTCCAACCTGGCCACGTATACCGGGATGTTCGACGCGGTGCGCAAGCTGTACACGGCGACGGACGAAGCCAGGGCGCGCGGCTACTCGGCGGGGCGGTTCTCCTTCAACGTGCCCGAAGGGCGGTGCGAGACCTGCCAGGGTGAAGGATTCGTCGCGGTGGAACTGCTGTTCCTGCCCGGCACCTACGCGCCGTGCCCGACCTGCGGAGGCGCCCGGTACAACGCGGAAACACTGGAAGTCACCTATCGCGGCAAGAACATCGCGGAAGTACTGGCGCTGTCCGTCGACGCCGCCGCCAAGTTCCTGTCCGACGTCCCGGCCGCCTCCCGCAGTCTGGAGACGTTGCGCGAGGTGGGACTGGGGTACCTGCGGCTGGGCCAGCCCGCGACGGAACTCAGCGGCGGTGAGGCGCAACGCATTAAACTGGCCACCGAACTGCAGCGAGCCCGCCGCGGGCACGCCCTCTACCTGCTCGACGAGCCGACGGCGGGGCTGCACCCCTCGGACATCGCGCTGCTGCTGCGACAGCTGCACCAGCTCGTCGACGCCGGCAACACGGTCGTCGTCGTCGAGCACGACCTGGATACAATCGCCGCCGCCGACTGGGTCATCGACCTCGGTCCGGGCGGCGGCGACGCGGGCGGGCGGGTGGTCGCGGCAGGCCCGCCGGCCAAGGTGGCGAGGGCCCGCCGCAGCGCCACCGCACCCTATCTCGCGGCCCGGCTCGCGCGCTCCTGACGACAGCGCGAGGGGCTGAGCACCGGTCAGCCGGGTTCGGGGGCGCAGGGTCGCGCGTCGCCATGCTGCGTTCCAGCTTGTGGCGGATATTGCCCGCGAGGTGTCCCGTCCGGGCCCCCTACACGATGAGTTCCGCGACGTGGCGCATCTTGAGTTCGGTGTGCGGGGAGATCTCCCGCAGGACGTCCCCGCCGTCCTCCGCGCGCAGGCCGGCCAGCATGACGACGATGCTGATCACCCTGATTGCGGGCCCCGGCAGCATGCTGGTGGGCGCGGCAGGCCGTGGAGTCGATGCTCAAGTCCCATGTGATCGCTCCCTTCGCGTCGGCCAGGGCCTGGAGCCGGGTGAGGATCCGCTGCCAGGTGACGCTCCGCTGCCACCGGCGGAACAGTGGTCCGGCACGGTCTGGGCATCTCCTTCCTGCCCGCTTTCGCTGTTGCAGGCACCCCAGGCCTGCACGTCCTGGACGTTCACGGCACCATGCTCCGCTGGAGCAATGCATCTCGGCACGTCGTCGACCCGGCGGCCCAGCTCGGCCCTGGGGGCGCTGCGCGACATGGTCGACCTCCACGTCATCGCCCTGTGACGCCCGGACCGCGGCCTGGGCGTCCGTCACCCGTCGGTGGTGTCCGGCCCCCTGCGTCCTCCTCGCTCCGGCCGCGAAATCTGCCGCAGCATCCGCTGACGCTCACGCTGCCGTCGTCCATAGGCGGCGTCGGACACCTTCTCGTCCCCTTCGAGGCTGGTGCCGAAGGCCCCGCCGATCATCGCGATGGCGGTGATGAACCAGGCCAGGAAGAGGTAGTCGCCGACGCCGACCTGCCGTCCGATGAACTTGCGCAGGACGGACGCGTCCAGCAGCAGGAAGGAGACGGCGACCAGAGCCACGAACAGGGCCGTGGCCAACACCATCACGGCGAGCGCGATGGTGACCAGGGTGACCAGGTTGTAGGGGTATAGAGGGTGGTGCCGTGCAGGGAGGTGGGTGCTGCGCTCCCAGAGCTGGTGGTCGACGATGATCCACAGGGTGAGAGCGACTGCGGACGCAGCGGTGATGACGGCATGCTGCACGGCGTCGAGTGCGGTGGCGAGGTTCCAGGTGGCGCTGTTGATGAACAGGACCGTAGCCGTGGCGAACACGCCCGCCAGGGCCCGGGAGAGGGAGCCGAACAGCCGCCAGGGGCGGTTGGCGTACACCATGCCGGCGACGAGTCGGGCGTGGCCGCGCAGGCCGGGCACGACGTAGCGCTGGGGCTGCTCGGGGCCGGGACGGGTGTCCGGTACCGGTTCCCGCGGCGGACGGCCGATCACCTCCGGGTGCCTGGGCGTCTCCTCGTGCGCGACCAACTCTCGGACGACATCCACGACGGCCTGCCGCACCCGGCGCCGAAGGCGGCGGGCCCCAAGGGCGGGAAGGGAGATGAGCGCGGCACGGAGCGCGGTGTCGACCTCGACGCTGATCGGGTAGAACCGGGCCCGCCGCGGAAGGTCGGTGAGAAAGATCGCTACGTCCCATTCGGCACCGTCCAGGTGGTTTCTGACGGCCTCGGCGATGTCGGAGACGTCGGCCTGTTCGCTCCCGCTGAGCGGGGCGGTCATCGTGACGACCTGCCATCCGACCCGAGCACGGACTGCCCGGCGCAGATGGTCGGGCAACCGGGGGGCGAGAGCCCGGGCGATCTCCGACGGCAGACCGGGGTCGGCCACCAGTACGACGCGCACGGATCCGCCGGGGGACGTCTCGGGCACGTCAGCTGTCATGACCACACCTTCGTGTGCGCCTCGCGCCATGGCGGCCGCACGGGCCAGCGGTCTGCGGGTGTCACCCACCGTGTCCCGGCGCACGCGCAACGTCCGGGCCGCTGGCGCCGCGCCGAAGGCTCCGGGGTCAGCCGGGGGATTCGAGGGCCTGGGAGAAGTCCTTTCCAAGCTGCGACATCAGGTCGTTGAACTCCTTCTCGCTGATCGCCTCCCGGAGCATGGCCAGTACGGTCCGCACACCCCGGTCGGCTTCCTCCTCCTTGAGCATGGTGCGTTCGGCCACGCGCCGCACGCTGTCGTAGTGGCCGAAGCGCTCGATGCGGTCGGTGGTTCCCCGGCGCACCGCCTCTGCGAGGCCCTCGGGGAGCTCGGTGATCAGGTCCCTGGCCTCCCCGGGGCTCAGCCTGTGGGCCAGCATCTCGAGCGTGGCCCAGGTCAGGTCCGCCGCCTCCTGCCGGCTCAGTCCGGTGCGCTCGGCGACGGTACGGACGAATTCCTGCTCATCCATGCGTCGTCCTCCTTCGCTGCTGTGTTGCGACGAACGGCGCGGACCCCCCTGCAAGCCTGCCACGCCGACCCGGCCCGCGCCCGCGCACGGACTGCGGTGACCACGACCACCCACACCTTGACGCCTCCGTGCACCGTGGTGTGCAGGGCCTCGCCCTCCAGGCTGAGTCCGCCGTGTCCCTCGTGTTGAACAGGCATCACTCAGCCGCCGAGTATCGCCCCCGATCCGCCGTTACAGTAATGAGCTGCTGAACCTCGGCCGCGAGACGGATGCCGCGGAAACCGGCAGTGACCATCCCGCGGCGACCGGACCGTGAACTCGGACCTGCTGATATGCCCGGCCGAAGAATGGCTTGGCAGGGCCATGCGGCTTACGGCAACAGGGGTCTCACGCCCGGTCCAGGAGTGGGAGGGCCCGGGGCCTTGGCTGCGGGGCGCCTTCGCCGGCAGCCGCTGGGCGATCGAGGCATGCTTTCAGGCCGCGAAGAACGAGTGCGGCCTGGACGAGTACGAGGTCCGCCGCTACTTCGGCCGGTACCGACACATCACACTCTCGATGCCCGCCCACGCAGTCCTGACCGCATTCGCAGTCAAGGCGGCCAGCAGCGACACAAAGGGGGCTGCAGAAACGCATCAGCCCTCGTCCCGCTCACGGTGGCGGAGATCCGGCGGCTCCTGGACGCTCTCCTGCCCCGGCCACGAGCCGACCACGGCCCGGTCACCCACGCATTGAGATGGTCGGCGTGGAGAAGACGCCGTCAGGCCGTCGCCCGCCGCTGTCACTACCAAAAACGCAGCTCAGGACACGGACCGCTGCCGGAGTACTAGTTGCCCTTCCCGTCGGTGACGTTCGGTCCGGTGACGATCGGGCCGTTGTGGCGGGCGTCCACGGGGCGGGTGACGAGGATGGCGGTGACCAGGGCCAGCGTGACGCAGCAGACGGTCAGCACGGGGAGGAGCGCACGGGGGCGCCAGGACGAGGCGCGAACGGGGCGTTCGATCAGCCGGTAGCCGGCAGCGGAGAGCAGGACGGACATGCTGAGGGCCACGGGCACCTTCGTGCCCTGGTTCCACTCCGGGTGGCTGACACCGAGGTAGACCCATACGGGCCAGTGCCACAGGTAGAGCCCGTAGCTGCGGTGCCCGAGCCAGAGGAGCGGGCGGGACGACAGTACGTTGCCGAAGCGGTCCGCGTGCGCGATGGCATCAATGAGGGCGCCCGCCGCGATCCCCGCCAGAGGCAGTTGCCAGGCGTAGAACGCAGGTGTGTTGATGTCCGCCGTGCACCACAGCCAGCCGAGGGCCGCTACCGCCGGCCAGGACAGCCGGGAGAGCAGGCCCGGGCGGAAGGCGATGGCGGCTCCGAGCAGGAGCGCCCCGGCCCGGGTGTCGGTGCCCAGATAGGCGCGATCCTGGGCGCCGGGGAGGTAGAGCAGGTGTGCCAGCAGGTAGCAGACCGCGGCGGTCGCGAGGAGAGGCCGGTGGGGATGGCGGATCCGTCGGGCTCCCCAGGTGGTGAGCCCGATCAGCACGAGGGGCCACAGGAGGTAGAACTGCTCCTCGACGGCCAGCGACCAGAGGTGGTTCAGCGGCGCCTGCTCCTGCGCCACGTCCCAGTAGTCGATGTGTCCAAGGATCGCGTACCAGTTGGACGTGTACGTGAGGGCGGCCAGTGTCTGGGCGTTGACAGTGGGACGCAGTCCTGGAGGGTCCTGCAGGAGCACCCACCCTTGGACGGCTGCGACCACCAGCAGGACGGCGGGCAGGAGCCGCTTGACTCGCCGGAACCAGAAGCCGGCCAGTGAGGGGCGCGGGGTTCGGGCTCGTTCCGCCAGGAGCAGCCGGGTGATGACGAACCCCGAGATGACGAAGAAGAGATCGACACCGAGGGAGCCGCCGTCGAGCCCGGCCCCGTAGTGGAACGCGATCACCGCGGCGACGGCGCGCAGGCCGTCGATCGCGTCGATTCTCTGGTGGGGAGTCCGTCTTTCGACTGTGGCCGGGGGTTGTTCGAGGGCCAGCGACACCTCAGGCACCGTCCTTGGCGAACATGGTGTTCAGGGCCCAGTCGGCCAGTCGTGCGCGGGCGGGTCGGGGCGAAGCCCAGAGCACCATCGGTTCCGGAGAGTTCGGGCATGTCTTCAAGTACGTGAAGTTCGACTGAGGCGACGGATCCGGTTCAGGCACCGGGTCCGTGCGGAGTCGGGGACCGGTGCGGCGGCGGTGGGGCCTGAACGCCCTGAATCCGCCTCGCAGTCGGTTTGCCGCTCAGGAGTCATGGACCGTACGGGGAGGGCGCCCGCGGTGGGTTCCGCGGGCGCCCCGCCGTCCTCAGGGAGCGGGGCGGGGGCCCGGCTGTCCCCCGCCGGTGACGTCGTCAGCCCCGGTACGCCTCGAGCAGGCGCAGCCAGACCTCACTGATCGTCGGGTACGACGGCACGGCATGCCACAGACGGTTGATCGGCACCTCGCCGGCGATCGCGATGCTCGCCGAGTGGATCAGTTCGCCGACACCGGGGCCGACCAGCGTGACGCCGAGCAGGGTCTCGCTGTCCAGGTCGACGACCATGCGGGCACGGCCGCGGTAGCCGTCGGCGTACAGACCGGCCCCCGCCACCCGTGACAGGTCGACGTCGACGGCCCGCACACGGCGGCCCGCCTCCTCCGCCTCGGCGAGGGAGAGCCCCACGGCCGCCGCCTCCGGGTCGGTGAAGACCACCTGAGGAACGGCCGCGTGGTCGGCGGTCGCGGCATGGGCTCCCCAGCGGTCCGTCTCCAGCAGCGGGACGCCCGCCGCGCGGGCCGCGATCGCCGCTCCCGCGATACGCGCCTGGTACTTGCCCTGGTGGGTGAGAAGCGCCCGATGGTTGACGTCGCCGACCGCATACAGCCATTCGCTGTCGGTGACCCTCAGTGTGTCGTCGACCGAGAGCCAGGAACCCGGCTCCAGGCCGACGGTCTCGAGCCCGATGTCCTCGGTGCGGGGCGCACGGCCCGTGGCGAAGAGGATCTCGTCGGCCTCGATACGGTCACCGGTGTCCGTGACGACCACGAGCGTGCCGCCCTCGCGCCGTACGGACTCGATCGAAGTGCCGGTGCGTACGTCCGCTCCCGCCTCCGTGAGCGCCTCGGCGACCAGTTCCCCGGCGAAGGGCTCCATACGCGACAGCAGGCCCTTGCCGCGAACCAGGAGGGTCACCTGGGAGCCCAGGGCCTGCCAGGCCGTGGCCATCTCGACGGCGACCACGCCTCCGCCCACGACGACCAGGCGGCCCGGGGCGTCCTTGGCGCTCGTCGCCTCGCGGCTCGTCCAGGGCTTCACCTCGCTGAGCCCCGGCAGGCCGGGCAGCAGGGCGCGGCTGCCCGTGCACACGGCCACCGCGTGCCGCGCGGTGAGCACGCGTTGTTCTCCGTCGGGCCCGGTCACGGTGACCGTGCGCGGCCCGGCGAGCCGACCCTGGCCCCGGTAGAGGTCGGCCCCGACGCCGTCCAGCCAGGCGACCTGGCCGTCGTCCTTCCAGTCCGAGACCTCGTAGTCGCGGTGGGCCAGGACCGCGGGCACATCGAGGTCGCCCTGTGCCAGCTGGGCGAGGCCGGGCACGCGGCGGGCGTCGGCGCGGGCGATCACCGGCCGCAGCAGGGCCTTGCTGGGCATGCACGCCCAGTACGAGCACTCGCCGCCGACCAGTTCGCTCTCCACGACCGCGGTGGAGAGGCCGGCCGCACGCGTGCGGTCGGCGACGTTCTCCCCCACGGGTCCGGCGCCGAGCACCACTACGTCGTAGGCGATGGATTCCGTTTCCGTCATGGGGACAGTCTGGTTGTTGGTGTGCGCGGTGGCCACACGGGTACGCGCGCGGAATACATACCCCTGTGTCGCCGTTGTGGACAGCGGCTCAGCCCCGACATCAGGAAGAGGGATAGGCAATGAGCAGCACCGTGGAGCTCACCAAGGAAAACTTCGACCAGACGGTGCAGGACAACGACTTCGTCCTGATCGACTTCTGGGCGTCCTGGTGCGGGCCGTGCCGTCAGTTCGCCCCCGTGTACCAGAAGGCCGCCGAGGACAACCCCGACCTCGTGTTCGGCAAGGTGGACACGGAGGCGCAGCCCGAGCTGGCGGCGGCCTTCGGCATTCAGTCGATCCCCACTCTGATGATCGTCCGTGACCGCGTGGCCGTGTTCGCGCAGCCGGGCGCCCTGCCGCAGGCGGCCCTCGACGACGTCATCGGGCAGGCCCGCAAGCTGGACATGGACGAGGTCCGCAAGGCGGTCGCCGAGCAGCAGTCCAGCGCCGACCAGAACGGCGAGTGACGCCGGCAGGCAACGCCTAGTAGGGGTAGATCGCCACATCCTCGCGCACCGTCGTCCAGCGTTCGTCGGTGAAGGCCTCGATCACGGCCTCATCTCCGAAGCGGGCGGCGGTGCCGCAGGACACGGCGGCCCCGAAGGGCACCGCGTCGCTCACGGTCTGGTCGTTGACGTGCGCGATGCCCGTACGGATGCGCGCCGCCAGTTCGAGACCGCGCACGGTGTCCCGGGTGACGATCCCGACCGAGAGGCCGTACGGCCCGGCTGACGCCAGGGTCGCGGCCTCTTGCGCCGTATGGAAGGGTCGCACGGGCGCGACCGGCCCGAAGACGTCCTCCGTGTAGGCGGGTGTGCTGTCGCCGGCGCCCGCCAGCACCGTCGGCCGGTAGAACAGCTCCCGGTACGTGCCGCCCGCCACGAGTTTCGCGCCGCGGGCCGTACTGGCCTCCACCAGTCCGTGGATCCGGTCGAGTTGGGCGGCGTCGATGACGGGCCCGAGGTGCACCTGTTCACGGTGAGGATCGCCGACGGTGAGGGCGTCGGCCTTGGCCGCCAGGCGCTCGACGTACTCGTCGTACAGCGAGGCGTGGACGAGGTGACGGCCCGTGGCCGTGCGGACCTGCCCCTGATGGAAGAAGGACCCCCAGGCCGCCGCCGGGATCACTGCGTCGAGGTCGGCGTCCTCAAGGACGATCAGCGCGGAGTTTCCTCCGAGCTCCACATGGGCCCGCTTGAGATGGTGTCCGGCGGCCTCGGCGACCGCACGGCCGGCGGTGGTGGAGCCGGTGAAGGAGATGACCGCGATCCTCGGGTCGGCGATCATCTCCTGCCCCACGTCGGGTTCGGCGGGAAGCACGTGCAGCAGGTCGGCCGGCAGTCCGGCCTCGGCGAGGACGGCGGCGGGACAGAATCCTCCGCAGACGGCGGTGCGCGGATCGGGCTTGAGCACGACGGCGTTGCCGAGCGCGAGTGCCGGTGCCGAAGCGCGCACGGCGAGGAACAGCGGGGCGTAGAACGGCGCGATCACGCCCACCACGCCGACGGGTACACGGCGGGTGTACGACAGCGGGGCCGCCTCCGACTGCAGGACCTGGCCGGTGGGCCGGGACGCCAGAGCAGCCGCCTCGTAGCACTGCCGAACGGCGGCGCGCAACTCGAGGTCGGCCTTCTCCCGGACCGACCCGGACTCGCGGACGATCCAGTCGCGCAGCTCGTCCCCGTGCGCGGCGAACAGGTCCCCCGCCTTGCGGAGCACGGCGGCGCGTTCGGAGTGCGCAGCCCGGGACCACGCGTGGCGGGCGGCGTCCGCGGCCGAGGCCGCCACCGCCACGTCCTGTTCGGACGCGAGGGTGACGGTGGTCAGTGTGTCTCCCGTGGCGGGCTCGGTGACGGCGTAGTCGGCGCCGGTCAGCGGCCGGGACCGCCACTTCGTCGGGTCGAGCGGCATCACGGCTCTCCCATCGGTCACCGGACGGGACCTCCGCCCAGGCGGACGTCCCGTGTCGTTCGCGGCCGGTCGGACGGCCACCGGGCGCGCCGACCGCCGACGACGACGGGAGCGGCGGGTGCTCCGCGTCCGCCGTGCGTTCAGCTGGACTCGCGGTGCACGACCCGCGCCCCGAGCACCTTGTGCGCCTCCGGCACACCTCCAGGATCGCGCACGACACGGTCGACCAGCTCGGCGAGAAAGCGTCCGGACGGCAGTTCGATATGCACGGTGCTCAGCCGCGGACGCAGCAGCCGCCCGAGCAGGAGGTCGTCGGCGCCGATGACGGCTGTCTCCTCCGGAATCATCACCCCGTCGTCCTGCAGTGCGCGCATCAGCAGCATCGCGTACTCGTCGTTGTAGGCGAACACGGCGTCCAGACCGAGCGAGCGCCAGCGGCGGGCGATCCGGGCGGCGGCCTCCTCCTCGTACGCGAGCGGCAGCTCCGTGACGGCCGCCCCCGTGTCCTCCAGTGCGCACCGCACCCCTTCGAGCCTTGGCCTGGAGAAGTACTCCAGGCCGGGCTCCTGAGGAATGACCACGCCGATCCGGCGGCGCCCCCTGGCGAGCAGGTGCGCTCCCGCGCCGTGACCGACCCCGTAGTGGTCCGTGACCAGCGCATGCGCGCCCTCGACACGCTCTGGGCCGAGGGTCACCACGGCACGCGCTCCGGAGCGCTTGAGGATCCGCACACCTGTCGGGCCGAGGCCGCCGCCGGGGACGATCACCGCCACGGGCCGCAACTCGGCCCAGGCACGGGCGGCTTCGTCACCGTGCAGACCCATGCCGGCGTGCTGAACGACCGTGTAGTCGAGGCGGCTGAGAGCCCACTGCAGTTCGTTGATGAACTGACCGTACAGCGGACCCACCGGCACGTTCGGGGCCGGCATGAGGACCATGCGGCTGTGCCCGGCGCGCAGACTGCGGGCCGCGGCGTGCGGAACGTACCCCAACTCCTCGGCGGCCGCGCGGACGCGGCGGCGCGTGGGTTCGCTGATGCGTACGGCGCCTGCGTTGTTCAGGACGTACGAGACGGTCGCGCGCGAGACACCGGCCAGGCGGGCCACATCGGCACTCGTCGGCACGGCGGGGGGTGCGGACGACGCAGGGTCGGGCCGTTCAGGTATCTCCACCATGACGCACCGCATCTTTGCAGAACGGTCACGGCGGGTGGCCTTCGGGTGCGAGGTGGCTCCTCAACAACCCTTGTGACAAGGGAAGTCGGGCAATCGACGGTCTGGCGAGCGGCCACAGGTTACCGTTCGGTAGACAACGGACTCGCGGAGGTGTCCCCCATGGCGTCCGACCGTACTCCCGGGCTGGCCGACTGCGCCCGTATGCTCGCCGCGGGCGAGGTTACGTCCCGCGTCCTCGTGGAGCGCGCGTTGGCGCGGATCGAGGCGACGCAGTCCTCGGTCAACGCCTTTCGCCTGGTGCGCACCGAGGCCGCCCTCGCCGAGGCGCAGGCGGCCGACGACGAGCTCGCGGCCGGGGTACGGCGACCGCTGCTCGGTGTGCCGGTGGCCGTCAAGGACGACATGGACGTGGCGGGCGAGCCGACCGCGTTCGGCTGTCGGGGGGCGTTTCCGCCCGCGGCCGAGGACGGCGAGGCGGTACGGCGGCTGCGGGCGGCAGGTGCAGTGATCGTCGGCAAGACCAACACCTGCGAACTGGGGCAGTGGCCGTTCACCGAGGGGCCCGCCTTCGGTGAGACCCGCAACCCGTGGAACCTCGGCCACACCCCCGGCGGCTCGTCAGGTGGGTCCGCCGCCGCGGTGGCCGCCGGCCTCGTTCCGGCGGCGTTGGGCTCGGACGGCGCCGGGTCGGTCCGTATCCCGGCCGGCTGGACTCATCTGGTGGGCATCAAACCCCAGCGCGGCCGCATCTCGACCTGGCCGCGCCCCGAGTAGTTCCAGGGCATCACCGTCAACGGCACACTGGCCCGTACGGTGGCGGACGCGGCCCTGCTCCTGGACGCGGCCGGCGGCAACCACGACGGTGACCTGCACCGGCCGACCGCCCTCGACGCCTCGGCCGCGGTGGGGCGCGATCCCGGCAGGCTGCGGATCGCCCTGTCGCTGAAGCCGCCCTTCACCGCGGTGCCCGCGCGCCTCGATCCCCGCATACGGGACCGCGTCCGCGCGCTCGCCGAGCGGCTGGCCGCGCTCGGGCATGTCGTGGAGGAGGCGGAACCGCGCTACGGGCAGATCGGACTCGCCTTCGTACCACGGGCGACCGCCGGGATCGCCGAGCGGGTGCGGGACGTACCGTCGCCCCACCTGCTGGACCGGCGCACCCGTGACGCGGCACGCCTGGGCCGGCTGCTCGGCGGGGCACCGCTGCGTGTGGCGCGGCGCGCGGAGGCGGCGCTGCACCGCCGGGTGGGGTCGCTGTTCACGAGGTACGACGTCGTGCTCGCCCCGACAACGGCCGCTCCCCCGCCGCGCATCGGGACGCTGGCGAACATGAGCGGCTGGAACACCGACCGCGCGATGATCGCCGCCTGCCCGTACGCGTGGCCGTGGAACGTGCTGGGGTGGCCCGGCGTCAACGTCCCGGCGGGCTTCGTCGACGGGCTGCCGGTGGGTGCCCAACTGCTCGGCCCGGCGCACAGCGAGCCCCCTCTGGTGTCGCTGGCGGCGCAGTTGGAGGCGGACCTCCGATGGTACGAACACCGGCCCGGGCGAGGGATGTCGGCGGACAACCGGGCGGCGTAGGCCCGTTGACCGTACGCTGGGGACATGGGCGATGCGTCGTTGGTCGGCTTGATGGGGCGTGTCACCGGCACCGTGGGGCCCGGGCTGGTCGGTGAGGTGATGCTCCGTGTGCGCGGCGGCGCCGAGCACTTCCTCGCCTATCCCGCGGACGGCAAGGGGCGTATCGAGCCGGGCACGGTGGTCATGGTGGTGGAGCACCTGCCGCCGCGGACCGTCTACGTCGAGACCGTGTACGACAGTTGAGCCCACCTCGTCGCAGGTGAGAGCCGTTCGTGTCAAGATGGCGACAAGGATCCGTCAGCGTCTTCACCCCCGGCTTGCACAGGCGCACACTCCCTTCGTTCGGTGCCGACCCGGCACCAGGCAAAGGGGGCGCATGCCGATGGTCGTCGGCGTCGTGGCGGGGGCGGTTGTCCTCGCACTGGTTTGCATCGTTGGTGTCTTCAAGCTCATGTGGCGTGTCGCGGAGCCCAACGAAGCGCTGATCATCTCCGGTTCGAAGCATCGGACCGAAGGCCTCGAAGAGGGAATGGGATTCCGCATCGTCACAGGGCGCGGCACGCTGGTGATGCCGGGTGTGCAGGCGGTGCGCAAACTCTCGCTGGACCTCAACGAGACGGAACTGCAGGTGGACTGCGTGACGCAGCAGGGCATTCCGCTGCGGGTGCGGGGCGTGGTCATCTTCAAGGTGGGCGACGACTTCGTGTCGATCGCCAACGCGGCCCGCCGCTTCCTTGACCAGCAGAAGCTGATGTCGGAGCGCGTGCACAACGTGTTCGCGGGTCATCTGCGGTCCATCGTGGGCGGGTTGACGGTCGAGGACATGATCCGCGACCGGGACAAGCTCACCGGGCAGACTCGGGCGGCGTGCGGCACGGAGATGGAGAAGCTCGGTCTGATCGTCGACTCGCTGCAGATCCACGAGATCGAGGACCCGACGGGGTACATCCGCAACCTCGCCGCGCCGCATGCGGCGGCGGTGCAGCGGGACGCACGTATCGCGCAGGCCGAGGCGAACCGACTCGCCACAGAGGCGGAGCAGCAGTCCTTCGCGCGGATGGCGGAGGCGACACGGGACAGCGAGATCCTGCAGGCCGGTTACCAGGCGGAACGTGACAAGGCGGCCGCCGCGGCGCGTCAGGCCGGTCCGCTCGCCGACGCGGCGGCCCGGCAGGAGGTCGTCGTGCAGGAGACCCGGGTCGCCGAACTCGAGGCGCACCGGCGCGAACAGCAACTCCAGGCGGATGTCCGCAAGCCGGCGGACGCCAAGGCCTACGAGAAGCGCACGCTGGCCGAGGCCGAGCGCGATGTGCGGATCTCCTCGGCGCAGGCGAAGGCGAAGGAGACCGAACTGGCCGCCGCGGCCGAGGCGACCCGGGTCAAGACGGCCGCGGGCGCCGAGGCCGAGGCGACCAAGACGCGGGGTGCGGCCGCCGCGGCGGCGACCCGTGCCACCGGTGAGGCGGAGGCGGCCGCGGCCCAGGCCAAGGGCTTGGCGCAGGCCGAGGCGACCAAGGCCCAGGGTCTGGCCGAGGCCGAGTCCATCAAGGCGCGCGCCGCGGCCCTCGCGGAGAACCAGGAGGCCGTGGTCGCGCAGCAACTGGCCGAGAAGTGGCCGGAGATCGTCCAGGCGGGCGCGTCCGCCTTCGGCAACGTCGACAACATGGTGCTGCTCAACGGCGCCGACGGAATGGCCGATGTCTTCGCCAAGGCGCTGACGATGGGTGGTACCGGTCTGGGTCTCGCCCGCCAACTGCTGTCCTCGATGAACCAGAACGGCACGGCGTCGAACGGCGCTGTCGGGCTCAACGGTTCCACACCGCCGCGCCCGGAGAAGGTCACGGTGGAGAAGGGCGAGGGGTGAGGGCGGACGCGCCGGTTTCCCGAGTCGTTCGGGGGCCGGGGCGATGAGCCGCTGAAGCACGGGGACTTCGGGCGTACGGGAGATCTCCCGTACGCCCGAGGCGCGTTCGGACCGGCGGACTGTCAGCCGGACCTGTGCGAGCGCAGTGCCGCGACGGAACGATGCACGGCTTCGGCGTGTCCGAACAGCCCGGGGAGTCCGCCGGTGTGGAGGAACACGGTGCGTTGTCCCCTGCGGATGTCGCCGTCCCGGACGGCGGCGATCAGACCGGCCATGGCCCGCCCGGTGTAGACCGGGTCGAGGACGATGCCCTCGGTGGCCGCGGCTGTCCGCATCGCCTCCAGAACCGGCTCGTGCAGGACGCCGTATGCGGCGCCCACCTGGTCGGTACGGACACGGAGGGTCCCGGGGACGACAGGGCGGCCCATGAGCGCACCGGCGAGGTCGGCCACGGTCGCGGCCGGTTCGGCCACCGCCCCGCAGTGCACACCGAGGACGCGCTCGGCACCCAGGGCGCCGATCAGTCCGGCCATGGTGCCGCCGGAGCCCAGGGCGACCACGACGTGGTCCACGTCGGGCAGTTGGGTCCGCAGCTCCTCGCCGCCTTCGACGTATCCCCGTGCTCCGAGAGGGCTGGAGCCCCCGAACGGGATCAGGTACGGGTGGGCGCCTTCCCGGGCCAGTTCCCGGCAGACCTCCTCGGCGGCGCCGGCGAGTTCGCTCGGAGTGCCGTCCCCGGCCCAGTGGATCCTCGCGCCGAAGAGGCCGTCGAGCACCAGGTTGCCCGAGCCGCCGGCGGCGCCGTCGGGTGTGCCGGGGAAGACGAGCACGACGTCGAGTCCCAGGCGCGCTGCGGCGGCCGCGGTGAGCCGGGCGTGGTTGCTCTGTGCGGCGCCGGTGGTGACCAGGGTGTCCGCGCCTTCCGCGAGGGCGGCCCCGACGGTCCATTCCAGTTTGCGGACCTTGTTTCCGCCGCCACCGAGGCCGATGAGGTCGTCCCGCTTGATCCACAGGTCGTTCTCGCCCAGCCCGATGGCCGCCGCCAGCCGTGGCAGGGGTTCCAGCGGTGTGGGCCAGGTCGACAGGGTGATCTTGTCACTCATGGATTCTCCAGATCGAGCGGGCCACCGGATTTTCCCCCCGGGTGTTCAGCAGACCGTCAGAAGACCTGGGTGAAGCAGCCGACGGCGATCACGAGCGTTGCCACGATCGCCGACATGATCTTAAGGGTTTGGGACATCGTTCCGGACTCCTCGTGCGGCGACGGACGGACGGGGGCCGGCCACCGCTCGGGGCGGACCCCGGTGACTCGTGTCCCGCCCTCCTCCTCGATGAACGCGGCCGGGGCCGAGTCCACCGTGACCGGCTGCCGTCCGCTGGTTGCCGGCCACCACACTGCACGCATCAATCATCACCCGTCAAGAGGGTGATGCAGAACTTCCACACAACCTTTCACCCAGGCAGACGGGCACGAGATCGCACGCTCGGGATGCCCCAGGATGGAGATTCGTCACCGGTTTGACAGGTGACTAGCGCCATGCAAGGGTCTTGCCACGAGCCTATGGCGATCACTGGTCCCCCGCGATTCGGGCGCGGCCGGACGATGCGCAAGCGGCCGTCACAGCCGTACGACTCAGGAGAGAGGTCTCGGATGATCAACAGGCGGAGCTTCGGCAAGGTCGCGGGTGTGGGTGCGGTCGGGACGTCGCTGATCGGCTGGGGCGCGAGCTCGGCCGGGGCCGCGTCAGCCGCGCCGAGCGGGATGCGGACGTCCGGGAGCCCGAACGCCGGGCGGGGACACACGTCGTTCGGCCCGCTGCGGCAGATCAAGGCGGGTGAGCTCAGCATCGGCTACGCCGAGGCGGGCCCCGCCCACGGCCCCGCGGTCATCCTCCTGCACGGCTGGCCCTACGACATCCACAGCTATGTCGATGTCGCGCCGCTACTGGCGGCCAGGGGATATCGGGTGATCGTGCCCTATCTGCGCGGCCACGGAACGACACGTTTCCTGTCCGAGAAGACCTTCCGCAACGCCCAGCAGTCGGTGGTCGCCCTCGACATCATCGCCCTGATGGACGCACTGCGGATCGAGAAGGCCGTCCTCGCCGGTTACGACTGGGGGTCGCGGACGGCGGACATCATCGCGGCGCTGTGGCCCGAGCGCTGCAAGGCGCTGGTCTCCGTGACCGGCTACCTGATAACCAACCGTGAGGCCAACAAGCAGCCGGCGCCCCCCGCGACCGAGTGGGCGTGGTGGTACCAGTACTACTTCTCCACGGAGCGGGGGCGCCTCGGACTGGAGAACCCGCAGTACCGGGACGAACTGGCCCGGCTCGTCTGGAAGTTCAACTCGCCGACCTGGAACTTCGACGACGCCACGTTCGAGCGCACCGCAACAGCGTTCGACAACCCCGACTACGTCGCCATCGTGATCCACAACTACCGCTGGCGACTGGGGCTCGCGGCGGGCGACCCGCGCTACGACTCCCTCGAACAGCGGCTCGCCCAGGGACCCGTCATCGGTGTTCCGACCGTCACCCTCGACGGGGAGGTCGACCCGTTCACGCCCGCCGGTGACGGGTCGATGTACCGGGACAAGTTCTCCGGCCCCTATGCGCACAGGACCCTGAAGGGCATCGGCCACAACGTGCCCCAGGAGGCCCCGAAGGCGTTCGCCGAAGCGGTCGTGGAGGCCGACTCCCTGCGGCGCCGCTGATCCGCCGGAGCGGACGGTGCGCCGGCCGGCCCGTTGCCTCCACGGTCAAGATCCCCTGCCGAGTGCGTCGGGTCGGTCGCCCTCGGAGTCCCGTCGCAGCGCGCAGGGGCCGCTCGCCCGGTCAGCGGGAGGCGGGCACCTGGGCTTCCTTCTTGCGGGCGCGGTAGGCCTGCGCCTTGAGCTTGTTACCGCAGGACTCCATGCCGCACCACTGCCGGCGCATGCCACGCGAACGGTCGATATAGACCCGCGTGCACTGCGGATTGCCGCACTCCTTCATCAGCGGCACATCCGGCCCGCTCAGAAGTTCGACGGCATGTCGCGCCACCACGGAGAGCGCCTCGTCGGGTGTCGCGTCCGTCCAGCGCCCCGTGGGGGTCAGCTGGGGCGTGGCGGGCTGCATACGGGCGGCGGCGTTCACGACGGCGAGCGCCCCCCGGTCGAACTCCTCCCCGGCGATCCGGGCGCCGACCAGCGTGTAGATCGCCTCCCGGACCTCGATGGCCCGCTCCACGTCGGACTCACGGCTCGGGGTGACGGCGTCGACGATCCCGGATTCGACAAACCAGGCGTCCAGCCGGTCCGGAGACACGAACATCTCGAACCGCACCGAACGGCGCGCGCGCAGCGTCGCGGCGAAGTCGAGGGCGGGGCTCCCGCACGGAAAGGCATGCTCCAGTTTCACGTCACCATTTTGACAGGTGACATGCGTCACGGCAACAGCGTCACCCCTCAGACGAGTGACGCTCCCGCGCGATGCGACGCACCGGGTGCCGCGGCGCCGAGAAGGGCCAGGCAGTTCGCCCACAGGGCGTCGAGGCGCTGCGTGTTGTTGTAGAGCTTGGCGAACAGTACCTGCCCCTCGAGCTGGGCGACCACGGATCGGGCGGCCTCGCGGCTGTCCGCGACGGTGACCTCTCCACCCTCGCGCGCCTGCGCGACGACCTCCTCGACCATGTCCACCTGGGCCTCGAAGATCTGCTGCAGCCGTTCGCGGATGGCCTCGGTCTGGTTGCTCATCTCCAGGGACAGGTTCCCGAACAGGCAGCCCGAGACGGTGCCGCAGCTCTGCTGTCCGGCGCGCTGCTCGGCCTCGGTCTCCTCGAACAGCTGCCGCAGACGTTCGAGCGGCGGGGCATCGCCACGCAGGATGCGGTTCCACCCGGCGTACTGCCCGGCCCAGTGCTCGTCGAGCACCGCGAGGGCGAGCTCCTCCTTGGAGTCGAAGAAGTAGTAGAAGCTACCCTTCGGCACTTCTGCCGCCTTGCAGATCTCGGCCACTCCCAGCGCCGAGTAGCCCCGCTGCTCGATCAGCGACTGAGCGGCCGTGAGGATCCGCTCCTTGGCATCACTGGTTCGTCCCATGGCGTCAGTCTACGACCGGTCGTCTACTTTCGGATCACCGGGCCGGGCATCTCCTCGCCCCCATGGGGGCGGTCACGGTGCCGACGTGACCGCCCCGGCACCCACGAGACCGGCAGCCACGGGGCGGCCGGCGTCGCGGACGTGGGCTTCGGCGACCCGAACGGCCAGGGGTCCCGGTTCCGCCGGTGTCCCCACGAATCGCGTGGAGGCGCGCGGCAGGGCCCGCGGGTGCGAGCGGTCGTGTCGCGCGCGATGGTGAGTCGGTGGGCCTTGGCCCCTTCATGGCCGCGCAGGGCGGGACTGCGGAGGAGGAGCGATGGACATCAAAGGCTCGGTGGCCCTCGTGACGGGGGCCAACCGCGGTATAGGCAGGGCGTTCACCCGTGCGTTGCTCGACCACGGCGCGGCCAAGGTCTACGCGGCCGTGCGGGACCCGGACAGTGTCACCGACACCGATGTCACACCGTTGCGGCTCGACGTGACCGACCATGAGCAGGTCGCCGCGGCCGCCGAGGCGGCGGGCGACGTCACCATTGTGATCAACAACGCCGGTGTCGGCGGCTGGGAGACGAAGCTGCTCGAGGGCTCGTTCGACGGCGCCCACGAGGCCATGGAGGTCAACCTCTTCGGCACCTGGGCCGTCGCCCGCGCCTTCGCCCCCGTGCTCGCCCGGAACGGCGGCGGCGCCCTGGTGAACATGCTGTCGGTGGCGTCCTGGGTCGGCCGGCCCGGCTGGCCGGGTTATGCGGCGTCCAAGGCCGCGCAGTGGTCCCTGACCAGTGCCTTGCGGGAGGCCCTGCGCGACCAGGGGACCCAGGTGGTCGGGGTGCATGCCGGCTTCGTGGAGACGGACCTGGCCTCCTGGGTGGACGCCCCGAAGATCACCCCTGAGGACGTGGCCGAGCAGACCGTGCGCGCCCTGATCGAGGACAGGGTCGAGGTCCTCACCGACGAAGGCACACGCGAGGTCAAGGCGAACCTGTGTCGCCCCCTGGATGCCGAGGCACTCTGAGGCTCGCGCCCCGGCGCCTCAGGCGGGTCCCCGCCAGATGTTGTCGAAGGCCGCCTTCTCGATGTCCCGCCGCTGCCGTACGGCCGTCAGCTCCGTCACCGCGTCGTCGACGGCCGCGAGCACCGTCGCCACCGCCTCGCCGACCTCGTCGGGGAGTTCCGCCGTCGGCATGTCCCGGATGCCGACGGTTGCGGCGAGCGTGGCGAGCACCGGCTCCTCCGACGTCCACCGGTCCGTGGCCCGGCGCCGGTCGGGCGAGTCGACCAGCGACGCCACTCCGGTCCAGGACGGCAGCCAGCGGCGGTGCTGCCGCGTGAACCGCCCCTCCTCCTCGAAGACGGTCAAATAGACCGACGACAGACCCCGCCCCCGGCGCCACAGCCAGTCCTCGACCGACTCGTGCGGCATCTGCCGCACGAGGGACGACGCGGCGTCCTTCACCAGGCGGTCGTCCGTCACCGGCGGATCGGCCGGCACGATGCGGTCACCGTCCAGCGAGACGGCCCGGGCGTCGAGAAGGTCGAGCAATTCGGCTCCCGCGAGCGAAAGCGACAGCTCACCCTGTTCGGCGGGACGGCCGGGGGTGGCGTCCAGGGCGACTATGAGCAGATCCCGTGCAGTGGTCATGCGTGACTCCACGTCTCAGGCCGGGGGTGGCATGACATCGCTGAGCGGCCGCCCCGTCAGCCCGACAGTAGCGCGGTCGGTTCAGCTCCGGTCGGTCGAGGTCTCCGCCGCGGCGGCCGGAACGGTCCGGTCCCCGGGTGTGCCGTGCCATACGAGCGCCATGTGGTGCGGGAATCCGATCCGTACGAGCCCCGCGGCGAGGGCGGCGGCGAGCACCACGACGGCCGCCAGCAGCAGCGCCTGGCGGTAGCCGTGGTGGAGCAGCGGGGCGACCGCGAGCGGCCCGGCGATCTGGCCCACGGAGTATCCGGTGGTCAGCAGGGCGACGGAACGGGGGTACTGCAGATGGGCGCCGGTGGCCAGCGCGAGGGTGCTGACACCGATGAAGGTGGCGCCGAACAGCACCGCGGAGACCAGGGCGGCCGCCACCGATCCGAACAGGGCGGGCAGCGCGATCCCGACCGCCTGGATGGCGAGGGCGGCGAGCAGCAGATCGGGACGCGACCAGCGGCGGCCGAGCCGGGCCCACAGTGCCGAGGACGGCACCGCCGCGAGACCGACGAGCACCCAGGCGCCGCTGCCGGCCCAGCCCGGGGAGTTCTGCCCGATCGCGGCGACGAGGAAGGTACCGGCGACGATGTAACCGATGCCCTCCAGGGTGTAGCTGACGAACAGCGCACCGAACCAGCGGTGTGTGGGCCGCCTCGGCCCCGTCTGTGTGACGGTCGCGCCGGGTGCGGGCGCCTCCTCGGGTCGCAGGTTCCAGGAGATTGCGGCGAGGACGGCGGCGAGCCCGGCCGAGGCCCACCATGCGGCCTGCCAGTCGGCGACGTTGCGCAGCACGAGCACCAGTAGGCCCGACAGCGCGATTCCGGCGCCTACCCCGCCGAAGGCCCAGCCGGACAAATGGGCGGGGTGCTCCCTGAGGTGGCTGAGGAGGGAACTGGCCGCGATGACGAAGATCAGGGCACTGGCGATCCCGGCCAGCAGTCGCAGCACGAGCCAGGCCGCGGTGCTGTGGGTGGCGGGCATCCCGGCGAGGGTGAGGGTCAGTACGACCAGGGAGCCACGCAGAACGGCGGGGGAACGGACCAGCGCGGGGGCCAGGATGCCCGCGAGGGCGCCGATGAGGTATCCGACGTAGTTGGCGGTGGCCAGGTGCGCGCCCGCGTCGGCGGACAGGCCGGCCTGCGCGTGCATCAGCGGCAGGATCGGGGTGTAGACGAAGCGGCCGACCCCCATGCCGGCCGCGAGCGCGGCGGCGGCCCGGGCGACGTGGGCCCAGGGGGAATGCGGTGGGGTGGTGGTCGTGCCGGCGGATGAAGGGCGCTGAGTGCGCGCACGCATGGAGTTGTCCTCCGAGGGTCGGTCCGGGCGGAGGCCCGCGTGGCGCGCTCCGTCGCCCTCGATGTACCGGAGCGACCGGATGGCGCCGAGGGCGGGCCGGCGCCCTGCGGGTCAGGACGCGGAGTCGGTGCGGCCCGGGTCGGCGGCGGCCGGTTCCCCGGCCCGGACGGCGTCGGCTGCGCGACCGCGGACCGCCTCTGCCCGGCCGGTGCCCCGGGCAACCGCGGTGGTGATCTCGACCAGGAACTCGCGCATGATCCCTCTCCAGGTGGGCGGGCTCCCCGCGGGTATCGGGGGCCGACGCAGCGCCGTTCTTCCATCTTTCCCCTGCCACCTGGGCAAATGCCAGGACCGGCTCTCTTGTTGCTGATAGGCGGAGCCTCCCAGCGACGTAGCATGGCGGACGTGGAACTACGCCAGCTGCGGTACTTCCTCGCGGTCGCCGAGGAACTGAACTTCGGTCGCGCCGCCGAGCGGCTGCTGATCGCCGGTCCTTCACTGTCGCAGCAGATCAAGGCGCTCGAACGAGACCTCGGTGTGCGGCTGTTCGACCGGGACCGCCGTTCGGTGTCCCTGACTCCGGCCGGCGCGGCCCTGCTCCCGCACACCCGAGCCCTGGTGGAGCGGGCGGACGACCTCCGACGCCGAGCGGGCCGTCTCGCCGGGTCGGAGCCCGTACGGCTGGGTTACGTCAACTGGCTGCCCCCGGACCTGAGTACCCGTAGCGCCGCGGTCGCCCAGGTGCATGTGGATGCCTGGGTGGCCCCTTCGCACACCCAGGCCGCCCGGGTGGCCGCGGGCAGTCTCGACGTCGCGGTGTGCTGGATCGCCGCCGGGGAGCTCGGGCGCCTGGGCCTCCAGGCGCGGCTCATCGGCGCGGACCGGCTGTACGCCGTCTCCCCCGGCGGTGACGACAGCGACGTACGCACACGGGACGCCACGGTGCTCATCGACGCGGACGCCACGTCCTGGGCGTCCTGGAACGCCTTCGCCCAGCAGTTGTCCGACGGCACCGGTGCCCGGGCGGTCCGCACCACCGACGGCGGCGTCACCGGCGCTGCCTTCTTCGACCATGTGCGCCGCTGCCGCCGTCCCGTGGTCAACTCTCCCAAGGGCCAGACCACCGTCGTACCGCCCGACCTGGTCCGGCGTCCGCTGGTCGCGCCCAAGGTCTATTGGACCTGGTCGCTGGTATGGCGGGGCGACGAGGAACGGGCCTCGGTCCTGGCCGTCGTCGACGCCCTGACCGGGCACGTCGGCGACCTCGGCATCCACGACCCGGACGCCTGGCTGCCCGGCGACGACCCGTACAGGCGCTGACGGCCGGGGAGTTCCGGCCGTCCGTACCGCCTCGCCGCGGGCGACCGCGTGCCTCGGGATTCGGTGTCGCGCTCTCAGGCGGCGACGTCGAGGACCACGCGGAACCGGGCCTTGCCCGAGAGCATCCGCTCGTAGCCGTCCATCGCCTGCTCGAACGGCAGGACCTCGACGGCCGGCCGAATGCCGTGTGCGAGAACGAAGGCGAGGTTGTCCTCGTTCTGGATGGACGAACCGGTGAGGCTGCCCGCGAGCGTGCGCGTGCCGAAGATGAGATCGGCCGTGGACACCGTGATCGGGTCGGGGGCCGCGCCGACCACGACGAGCTTTCCGCCCGGGGCCAGACCGCCGACCAGAGGGCTCATGGCGGCGCCGCTGGCTGCGGTGGCGACGATGAGCGCCGCACCGCCGAGGTCGCGCAGGGCCGCCGCGGGGTCCTGGTCCGTGCTGTTGATGTACTCGTGCGCGCCCATCTCACGCGCCTGCTTCTCCTTCTCGCTCCCCCGGGCGATGGCGACCACGCGGTGGCCGAGGCTGCGGGCGTACTGGAGGGCCAGGTGGCCGAGACCGCCGATGCCCTGGACGGCCACGAGGGAACCGGCCCGTGTGGAGTCCTGCTGGAGCGCCATGAACGTGGTCAGGCCGGCACACAGCAGCGGCGCCGCCTCGGCGGCGGTCAGGCCGTCGGGGATGCGGACGAGTCCGCTCGATCGTGCGTAGACCACCTCGGCGTAGCCACCGTCGACGGTGGTGCCGGTCTGCTGCTGGCCGAGGCAGTTGACGAAGTCGCCGCGCCGGCACGGTTCGCACTCCCAGCACTGGCCGCCGAGGAATCCGACACCCACGCGGTCTCCGGGCTGCCAGGCGGTGACGCCGGCACCCACCGCGTCGATCACGCCGACGACCTCGTGACCGGGTACGAGCGGCTGTGCGGGGTCGGCACGCAGTCCCTCCACGGCCAGGACGTCGGTGTGACAGACGCCGCAGGCCTCCACTCGCAGTCGGACGTGCCCGGGCGCGGGCTCCACCAACTCCCGCTCGACAAGTCGCAGTTGGTGGACACCGGTGGCCTCGAAGGCGCGATACGTGGACATGGTGGATCTCCTCGGTGGGTTGCCGGCCCTCGTGGGCCGGAGAGTGAAGGTGGTGCGGGCCTTGTCCCGCCGGCGTGACGCGCTCAGCGCAGGACGACGCCGAAGACCATGTGGAAGAAGCTGTCGAAGGGGACGGAGGTCTTGTCGGCTCGGGCGACGATGAGCGTGCCCTCCCAGGCGCTGAGAATGAACCGCGCCGCCTCGTCGGCGTCGAGGCCCGTACCGAGTTCGCCCGCCTCCCGGGCTTCGGTCAGCACCCGGCCGATCAGTCCCGCCCACTGGTCGAAGCTCTGCCTGACCGCGGATCTGATCGTTTCGTTGTGGTCGGCGACCTCGGCCCCGAAGTTGCCGACGAGGCAGCCCCGTGCGAAGCCGCTGTCGACCGTCATCCGCCTCAGGAACTCGAAGTGGGCCCGCAGTCGGTCGAGGGCGGGCTGCCCCGGCGTGAAGAGGATGTCGAACCGCAGGCTGTCGGCGTAGCGGCTCAGCGCCTCCAGCGCGCTCTCCTCCTTGCTGGAGAAGTGGTTGTAGAAGGAGCCCTTCGGCGCACCGGCTGCTGCAGTGATGTCGTTGATGCCGGTGGCGTGGAAGCCGTGTGAATGGAACTGCTCGAGAGCTGCCTGCGCGATCTCCTCGCGCTTGGAGGCCCGTGCCATGGGATGCCACCTCGGTTCGCGTGCTGACCATTCCAATATGACCAGTCTACTTAGAACCGTCAAGCGGCCTTCCCGCCTCGGCGCCTCCCGTCAGCCGGACATCTCCTCGGGCGCCCGGGTCGGCGCGGTCCCGGAACCGCCGTCATTGAGCACGAACTCCACGTCCGTGATGTCGACGGCCGAGCCGCTGCCGTCCACGAACGCGACCTCCAGGGGTTGCCGGGTCGTACGGCTGCGGCGCACGGCGCTCGGCCCGCCGGCGGGCGGGCGATACCGGTCCCCCCACTGCTGAAGCGCGCCGAGCACCAGCGTCAGGTCGCGGCCCGCCCGCGTGAGGTGGTAGTCGAAGCGTGCTCGCCGGCCCGGCTCCTGATAGGTGCGGCGCTCCATGACACCGGCGTCCACCAGTGACGCCAGACGCTGGGTGAGCAGATCGGTGGCGATACCGAGGGTGTCGCGGAAGTCACTGAACCGGGTCGCGCCCCGCCTGGCCTCACGAACGATGAGCAGGGTCCAGCGGTCCCCGAGAAGGGCCAGGCTGCGCTCGATCGAGCAGACCGGCAGATCCGGCGTGACATCAGGTCGTTTCGCTCTGGCCATGCACCCAAACTACATGACTTGGGAAAACCAATCCACGTGCTAGCTTGGAAAAACCAATACAGCTGGAGCGGGTCCTGCCCCGCTCCCGGATCAAAGAGGGCGACCCATGCGCATCGAAGGACAGACGGCCCTGATCACGGGCGCCAACCGGGGCATCGGCGCGGCACTGGGCCGAGCGCTGCTCGACCGGGGCGCCGCGAAGGTCTACGCGGCGGTTCGACGGCCTGAGACCGTGACCGACCCCCGGCTCACCCCGCTGCTGATGGATGTCACGGACCCGGGGACCATCGCGGCCGCGGCGGAGGTGGCCCAGGACGTCACGCTCCTGATCAACAACGCAGGCCAGGGCAGCGGCGCCACGCGCCTACTGGACGGAGACCTCGACGTGGCCCGCAGGACGATGGAGACCAACTACTTCGGCACCTGGTCGGTCTCCCGCGCCTTCGCCCCGATCCTCGCGGCGGGCGGCGGCGGCGCCCTGGTGAACGTGCTCTCCGTGGCCTCCTGGTGGGCGATGGAGACGGCCCCTGGCTACTCGGCGTCCAAGGCCGCGCAGTGGTCGCTCACCAACGCGCTGCGCCAAGGGCTGCGCAAGCAGGGAACGCTCGTGGTGGGCGTCCACTGCGGTTTCGTCGACACGGACCTCAGCGCATCGGTCGACGCCCCCAAGATCGGGGCGAACGAGGTGGCCGAGCACACGATGCGGGCCCTGGAGAACGACGCGGACGAAGTCCTCGTCGACGGTTTCAGCAGGCGGACCCGTGCGGCGCTCACCGGCCCGATCGCGGGACTGCACCACATCGGTTTCTGACCGGCCCGGGCCCTGAAGCGGCACCTCCGACGCGTCCCGGATGCACCTCTGACCTGGGACCCCGATGCTGGAGGGAGGAGACACCGCAAGGAGGGCGCCATGTCCATGATGGACAAGCTCAAGCGGATGCTGGCAGGGCACCCGGAACGCACGGGCGACAGCGGCCGTACCGCCGCCGAGAACACCCAGGACAGGCCCGCCGGCCAGGTCGACAAGGGCCCGGACGCGCTGCGGCAGCAGATGGGGTCCCCGCAGGACCGGGACAACCCGCCCCAGCCGTGACGCGGGGCCGGTGAACTGACGGGGTCTCACGCCGCGACCCCGCCCGGTCGGCGCACACGGCGACGCTCTAACGTGAGCGGCGTGACTGCCTTTGCCGACGAAGACGTTCCCGGCCGCTACGGGCCCACCGCGACCACCGAGGCCGACCCCCGCCGGGTCGGGCGTGTGCGTACGGAGTACTCCCCCGCGCACGACGGCGACCCCGACCCCGGTGAGATCGTGTGGACCTGGGTGCCCTTCGAGGAGAACGACGGGCGCGGCAAGGACCGTCCGGTCCTCGTGGTCGCCCGCGAGGCGACGGGCACCCTGCTCGCCGTGCAGCTCTCCAGCAAGCGCCACGACGGCGACCGGGAGTGGGTGCCGATAGGCAGCGGGCCCTGGGACCGCTCGGGGCGCGACTCGTGGGTCGACGTCGATCGTGTCCTGCGGCTGCACGAGGACGGTATGCGACGCGAGGCGTGCGCACTGGACCGGATGCGGTTCAACCTCGTGGTGCACCGGCTGCGGGAGCGGTACGGCTGGAACTGAGCGGCGATGACCGTTGAGGCGGGCCCCTCCACAGGAACGTGAGTGGACGCGGCCCGCTTCGCCATGTTGAGCGTGCGACCGCACGGCGAAGCCGAGGGAGTCCGGATCGCCGCGGGGCCGGCCGCGAGCCGTCACCCGCCCGGCCCGGGTTTCCCCACGAACGGAAGCCGCCTCCGGCGTCCACGGAGGCGGCTTCCATCTTCGGTGAACTTCCGTCCCCTCGAGGAGAGTCCGGAACCCGGCACATGTCGCGTCGCCGGGCCGTCCCCTCCGTGAGCGGCACCTGTGGCCGGCCGACGGGCAACGTCGGGCCGGGCCAGGAAACTGGCCCCCGCGTGGCCCGCCTCTCCCCGGGGCTGCGGGCCGGGGCCTGGAGAGGCGCCGTCGCGGGGTACGCAGAACCTACGCCTCCCTCGACCAAAACGGAAGACCTACTTCCTCTTGACCCTCGACGTGCACAGACGCAACCTGAACCACCCACGCATCACGAGGGAGCACAGCATGAGCCGCGCCACCGACACGCTCCGCGTAGTTGAGTACTGGACGGACCGGGACAACCATGTGATCTTTCCCGTCGCACGCAGCGAGGAAGTGGACCGCATGACGGACGAGCAGTTGATCGCCGCGTACGGCGATCCCGAAGCCGGGGCCGTCGCACGCATCGTCCGCTAAGAGTCATCACGTAATGCTGTGATGTCCGTACGGTGTCTGTGCGGAACTCGCGCGCCTGTGGGGCGCTTGTCCGTACAGCCGGCTGTTCCGACGTGGGCCTTGTGCCGCGTGATTGCGGGTCGGGTCTCATTCGGGGTTTGTCCGGTACCGGTCGGTGGTGTTTTACCGAGCAGAAGCCCACGTCCGCCGGAGGTGTCCGGCTTGTGGGCTGCCGCGTGGGTGCGGCCCCGGGTGGGGCGGGTACCGCGCTGCGGTTGACTCGACAGGGCCTCTTGCAGCCCTTCATGGAACATGATCTGTGTGTTGCGCGCCTGGACACTGTCCAGGCGCGCGGTGCTGGGGTCGTCCGGGTTGGTGAGGTGGACGTGTGCGGCCAGGGCGGCGGAGACCATGTCCCGGTCGCCGACGAGCCCGCACACGGTGCAGGCGTGGATCCGGTCGGCGAGAGTCTTGGCGACCTTCTCGCCGCAGAAGCATGTCTGGGACAGCCTTGTGGTGAAGGTGGAGGCGCGCAGCATTCGCCCGCCGGTCTTCTCACCCTCGCGGGCGAGGGCGGTGATGAGTCTGCCTGGCGTGGTGGCCTGCAAGGCTTTGCCCCACAGGCGATACCACGTGCGGATGTCGCAATCCTCGACGGTGAGGTTCGCGCCGTGGACGGCGACGATGTCTTGGGCTATGCGTCTGGCGCGGTGGTCTTTGGCTGCGGCCTCGGTCGCGGCTGCTTCAGCGAGCCGGGCCCGGTTGAGGCGGTAGCCGCCCGACAGAGCATCCCGCCGGTACGCCTGCCTGGACACCCCGGCCCTGTTCGCTGCCCGGGCACCGTTCGGCACTCCGACGGCCCGCTCGGGTAGGCCGGCAGCAGCACGCCGCCCAGCTCGGGCCTGCTGCCCCTTCGACGGCCCGTATTGGCCTGGGTTCGACGCCCTGCGGGAGCGGTCAAGAGCGCGCTTACGGCCCCGTTCCTTCCGGCGGGCCTTCGCCAGGGCGGCGAGTTCGTCATCGGTAAGCGTGATCCTCGTTGCCTCGACGTCGCCCTGGGCAGGGTCGAAGGCGGAGGGGAAGGAAACGATGGAGAGGTTGGAGACGTTTCCATCAACCCCACCGACGCGTTCCAGTTCAGCCGCAGCGGCTCGCCGGGCTTTCGTGGCGGGGGATGCGTAACCTCCGGTGAGGACCATCAGGTGGGCTTCGTACACCCAGCCGCCCAGGGCGGACGCGTCACGCCGGCGTACGAGGTCAATCTTGTGCCACGTTTCCGGGTTGTTGAGGAAGTGCAGTAGCCGTGGCCAGCGGCCGGAACCCGACGGCAGGCGCACAGGCAGGACCAGGTTGCCGCGGATGCTGTCGGCGCCACCGGTGAACACGATCGACAGTGCCCCCGTGTGGTCCCACCACGTGGCGGCGCGCGTCTTTGGTTTACCCTTCGCCGTCACCTCGCCGGTCGCTATGCGGCCCGACGGCCGGACCGGTGCGGGCATACGCCCGGGCTGCTCGAGAACCTGCGCCCCCGGCGAGAGCGCGGCGGCCTGCTCCGGGGTGGCCACCGTGGGGGCAAGAGTGCGGTGCCGGTAGGCGGCTAAGTGCCCGGCGAGCGTGCCGTGCAGGCGGAAGGTCTCCCATTTTCGTGCAGTGGTGTGCGAGCGGGCCCGGCCTGGGATACGGGTGTAATCCCACCACCGGCCGACCTGCGGACGCCCGTGCCTGCGGCCGGAGGAGTCCGGGAACAGGTGCCGGCTCACGGATGTTTCGAAGACCTCGTCGGCCTGGTGCATGACGAGCGCTTTGGTGACGTGATGCCCGAGATGCTTGGACATCTTCATGTGCCGGTAGGCGCGATGTTCCATCCCTTCCCGGGACAGGCCAAGCTCAAGACGCCTCGCCTTCGCATCCGTCTCGCGGCGGACATCGCCGGCCCAGTACGCGTCGACCGCGTCCCGGGCGTCACGCTGCAGCGCGCGCTTGACGGACCACATCGCCGAGAACAGGCCCTCGACCCGGTGCCGGGCGCCGGGATCCTGGACGTCCAGCGGAAGGCGGATCACCGCAAGCTCGGTGTCCTCACCGCGCGTCCACCGTTTCCCCTTGTTCTTGCCCCGGAACCGGCGAGCGGGAACATCGGGGGCAGGCACGGCCTCAAGCAGCTCTGTGCTCATGGACACCCCACCTCCTTTTCCGCTCATGGCCCCCACACCTGTCCGCCGCTTGGCCAGCGCGGCAACCAACGCCGAAGCTACATGCCGCCACTGACAACGCCCCACACACTGTCAGCAAGCCGCGGCTCTACGATCCCGTCATACGTCTTCGTCTCGCCCACTGCGCGCCCGCCGAACTTCGTGCGTGGACGGGACTTACCGGCCCGCAGATGGACCATCTGGTCCGGCAGTTGTGGGACATCATGCCGGACACCGGCCGGGGACGGCCCCGGGGCACTGCCGTTCGCCGACCGGGTCCTCCTCATTGTCGTCGCGTACCGGACCAATCTCACGATGCAGCAACTCGGGTCCCTGTTCGGCATCTCCCACGCTGCCGCACACCGGGTCATCGCACGCCTCGCCCCGCCGCTCGCCGAACTCCTCGGACCACCACCTACTGACCGGCGGGAACTGTGGGTTGTCGACGGCACCCTGATCCCGGTCCACGACCAGGAACTAACCGCGAAGAGCAAGAACTACCGGCGGAGCGTCAACGTGCAGGTCATCTGCCGCGCCCGCGACCGCCGGGTGTTAGCCGTCAGCAAGGCATGGCCGGGCAACCGCAACGACGTTGCCGTCTTCCGGGAAACCCTCGGCAGAACACTGCCTACCCATCCCCGACTGTCCGGCGACGGCGGCTACCGCGGCTGCGACCGCATCCGCACCCCACGACGCGGAGCAGACGGCCGCATCATCAAAGACCGCAGCTACCGCCGGTTCCGTAAACGCCGGGCCATCGCAGAACACACGATCGCCCGACTCAAAGACCACCAGATCCTTCGCCAGTGCCGACGCTGCGGCGACGCGATTAACCACGCAGTCGCAGGCGTCGCAGCACTCCACAACTTCAAGCTCGATATCCGGTAAACGAAGCAGCCACCCCGGCGAGGTGCGCCCCGGCCCGCATTACGTGATAGCTCTTAGGAAACCCCGGTACCGCCCGCGCTCAGGGACGGGCTCGCCCCCGAACCGCGTGGAGTGCGGCCGGAGTTGGCCAAGTGGGTGCCCCTGCTTCCCGGGGCCGGCCGGGTGATCGACTCGGTCCGGATCACGACGAGGAGCCGGCGTGGTCCACGGTGACGACGATCTTGCCGACCTGGCCGTTCGCCGCCATGTATCGGTGGGCCTCGACGATGTCCGCGAGGTCGAAGGTGCGGTCCACCACCGGGTTGAAGGATCCCGAGGCCAGGCCCGCGTTGATGAACGCGACGGCGCGGCGCAGGCGTTCGGGGTTCTTGGTGATCGTGAACAGCGTGTAGGTGCTGCTGGTCAGCTCCGGGTAGGAGTGCGCGTTGGGCAGCGGGGTGGGGCGGGGGTCGAGGGCACCGTAGACGACCAGGCTGCCGCCGGGGGCGATGGCCGGGGCGACGGTCTCGACACCGGGGCCGGCGACGGGGTCGAAGGCGAGCCGGACGCCCTCGCCACCGGTGATCTCCTTGGCACGGGCGGGGAGATCCTCCTCGTCGGTGACGATGACGTGGGCCGCACCGGCGTCCAGCAGCCGCTGCCTCTTGCCGGAGCCGCGCGTGGTGGCGAGCGGGATCGCGCCGATGTGACGGGCGATCTGGATGGCCGCCAGTCCGACGCTGCTGGAGGCTGCGGTGATCAGGACATGGTCACCGGGACGTACGCGGCCTGACTCGATGAGCGGGCCGTAGGCCGTGATGTAGGCCATCCACACGGCCGCGGCCCGCACCGGATCGAGATTCGCCGGACGGGGGACGACGGCGGCGGCCGGAACGATGACGTGGTCGCCGTAGGTGCCGTACTCGCTCTGCAGGAACGCGGGCACGACCGCCACCGGATCACCCTCGGTGAGACCGTCCACCCCCTCACCGACCGCCTCGACCACACCCGTGGCTTCGTAGCCCAGCGTGGAGGGGAGGGCCGGCCGGTCGAAGTAGGCGCCCTCGCGGTACATGATCTCGGCCCGGTTCAGGCCGATCGCGTCGACCCGGATACGCACCTCGCCTGCGCCCGGGGTGCCCACCTCCACGTCGCGCAGGGTCAGGACCTCGGGACCGCCGAGCCGGTCGAACTGTACGAGTCGTGCCATGACGAAACCGTCCTCAAGGCAGGGATGGGAGGCATACGCCGAATCGGCGTCGTGCACCACCCACCCTGCCCTAAGGTTCGACAGCCGTCAAACTTTGATCGCTGTCGAAATATATCTACGCCTGCGCCCTCGCCCGGCGCGCGGGACGACCGGGTGCCCTCAGGCCACAACCGCCGCCGACCGGGTGGCGGCGGTCATCACGGACGACAGCAGACCGGGGAACCGCTGCTCCATCTCGTCCGCGCGAAGCGTGTTCATCTTCGCCGTCCCCTGGTAGTACTGCCGGATCACACCGGCCTCGCGGAGCACGTTGAAGTGATGGGTGAGCGTCGACGGCGACACCGGAGCATCGAAGGTGCCGCAGCTCTTGTCCTCTCCCGCCTGGGACAGCTGGAGCACCAGCCCGCGCCGCACCGGATCCACCAGCGCCTCCAGGACCTGCTGGAGCGAGACGTCCGACAGGTCGGGGTGCTCCACTGTCCGGACGGCGGTTCGGGGGCGGGCCACGGTGACTCCTCGGGATGGCATGCGATGCGGTCGGACCATCGATGGTACGACCACCGTCGAAGCCGGGCCCGGCCTTCGATGTCCCCGTCACCGGCGCAGGCAGCACCCGGATGTGACCCGGACGGGTGGCGGGGTCAATCGCGCGTGGCGGCCCGCCAGTCCCGGGAGGCGTCCGAGCCCCAGCTCGCCAGGAGACCCAGCGCCTCTTCCGAGGGCGAACCGGGCTCGGCGTGGTAGCTCGTCAACGACTGCTCCTGGTCTCCGGGCAGCGTGAACGTCTCGTAGCGCAGCGTCAGTTCGCCGACCAAAGGATGCATCATCCGCATGCCGCCGTGCGTCTTCTTCTTGACGTCGTGGGCCGCCCAGAGCCTCCTGAAGTCCTCACTCTTCAGGGAGAGTTCGCCGATCAGGGCCGCGAGCTGCGGATCGTCCGCGTGCAGGCCGGCGCCAAGTCGCAGTTGGGCCACCACGTCGTACGCCTTGGACTCCCAGTCGACGAAGAGCCGCCTGGCCGCCGGGTCGAGAAAGGTGATCCTGGCCCAGCTGCGGTCCTGAGGAGCACGCGCGCCCCAGTCACCGAAGAGCGCGGAGGCCGTGTGGTTCCACGCCAGCACATCGGTGCGCCGGCCCCACACATAGGCGGGAACGCCCTCCATCGCCGACAGCAACTCCACCAGCGTGGACCGCACCCGCTGGCGCTGCGGCGCGGGGCGCGGCCTGCGCTGCCTCGGCTGGGCGAGGCGCAGCAGATGGACGTGCTCCGCCTCGGAGAGCATGAGCGCACGCGAGATCGCGTCCAGCACTTCGAGTGACACGTTGTGCGCGTTGCCCTGTTCGAGGCGCGTGTAGTACGCGGCGGAGACTCCTGAGACCTGTGCGAGCTCCTCGCGGCGCAGACCGGGCACCCGGCGCCGTCCGCCGTAGTCGGCGAGCCCCACGTCGGCCGGCTTCAGACGGGCCCTGCGGGTGCGCAGGAAGTCGCCGAGCTCCATACGCGGGTCGAGCCGCTGCTCGAAGGCGTGTCCCGGGTCGGATCCGGAGCCGGGCCCGGCCTGCGGGTCGGTGCGGGGGATGCGGTGGGGAGCCATGGCTTCGAGTATCGCGCCGGGTCCCGATCCAAGCCTGTCCCTGCTGGTGGCAGTCGTACGAGACGTAGGTGGGACAGGTGTCTGGCCCGGGCCGTGCGGCCACAGCAGCCTGAGTGCTCCGCCGGGGACCGCGAAGGCGGCCCGGGGTCACCGCGTGCCACCGCGGTGCCGCCTGCCGGCGGCGGCACCGCCCGGCCTTCACCGGCGGACGCGTCCCCTTCCCGGCACCAGTAACGAGCCCCACCTGATCGGAGAACTTCTGATGCGCGCGACACTCCTGTACAAGGCCGGTGACGTCCGGATCGAGGACGTCCCGGACCCCGTGATCGAGCAGCCCACCGATGCGCTCGTCCGGATCACCGCCTCCTGCATCTGCGGCAGCGACCTGTGGCCCTACGCCACCATGGCGGCGCACGACGGTCCCGTGCGGATGGGGCACGAGTTCATCGGCGTCGTGGAGGACATCGGCTCCGCGGTCACCACCTTGAGGAGGGGCGACCTTGTCGTCGCCCCCTTCTCCGTCTCCGACAACACCTGCGCGTTCTGCCGCGAGGGCCTGCACACCTCCTGCACCGATCCCCAGGCCGACCTCTGGGACGGCCTGGCCGAAGAGGGCGGTCAGGCCGAAGCCATCCGCGTCCCGCTCGCCGACGGCACCCTCGTCAAGCTGCCCGTGGCCGCGGACTCGGCCCTCGTCCCCTCCCTGCTGACCCTCGCGGACGTCCTCGGCACCGGCCACCACGCGGCCGTGGCGGGAGGCGTCGACGAGCACACCGGCGTCACCGTGATCGGCGACGGCGCCGTCGGCCTGCTGTCCGTGCTGGCGGCCAGGCGGCTGGGCGCCGAACACATCGTCCTCATGGGACGCCACGGGACCCGGACCGAACTGGGCCGGGAATTCGGCGCCGCCGAGGTCGTCTCCGCCCGCGGTGCGGAGGGCATCGCGGCGGTCCGTGAGCTGACCGGCGGACACGGCACCCACGTGGTCATCGACGCCGTAGGCAGCATGCCCGCCTACGAGCAGGCCCTCGGAGTCGTCCGCCGGGGCGGCACCATCAGCCGGGTGGGCCTGCCGCAGTACGAACAGGCACCGGTCGGGTTCGGCAGCCTCTTCCGCCACAACATCCGGCTGGCCGGCGGACCGGCGCCGGTCCGCGCATCCATCAAGCAGCTCCTGCCCGACATCCTCAGCGGCGCCATCGAGCCCGGGAAGGTCTTCGACGCCACCACCGGCCTCGACGGCGTCCCGGCCGGCTACCAGGACATGGCCGACCGCAACAGCCTCAAGGTCCTCATCAAGCCCTGACCTCTCACCGGTGGACCCGTCCAGCGGCCCCGCCGCTCCCCGCCGGGGCGAACCACCCCCGCCACATCACACCCAGCTCACGGAACAGCGAAAATGACCGACACAACCAGCACAGCCCGGCCCACCACCACACCCCGACGCAACCGCCTCCCCGGCAAAGCCCTGCTCGGCCTCTTCCTCGCCGGATTCATCAGTATCCTCACCGAGTGCCTGCCGGCCGGCCTGCTGCCGGACATGAGCCGCACGCTCGACACCAGCGTCTCGCTCACCGGCCAGACCGTCACCCTCTACGCACTGGCCACGGCACTGGGGGCGATTCCGCTCGCGCGCGCGACGGCGACCTGGCACCGCAAGAACGTCCTGCAACTCGCCCTGGGCATCGTCGCCGTCACCAACGCGCTCACCGCGCTGTCCGGCGACTACGCGCTGACGCTGGTGATCCGGTTCGTGGCCGGCCTGGGCACCGGTCTGATCTGGCCCCTCCTCGGCGGTTACGCCGCCCGGCTCGCCCCGCAGGGCCGGCAGGGCCGGGCCATCGCCATCGCCCTCGCGGGAACCCCCATCGGTCTGGCCCTGGGCATCCCGCTGGGAACCTGGCTCAGCGGACTCGGCGGCTGGCAGGTCGCCTTCCACGCATCCGCCGCCCTGACCGTTCTCACCATGGCGTGGATCCGGCCGACGCTTCCCAACCTGCCCGGCGGGCCGGTGGACGGACGCTTCACGGTCTCCCGGGTCCTGGTCATACCCGGGCTGCGCACGATCCTGTTCGCGCTGGCCACCTACATGATCGCGCACAACATCCTCTACACCTACATCACCGACTTCCTCCGGCACGCGGGCATGGCAGGGCAGACCGGCTGGGTGCTGTTCGCCTTCGGTGTCACCTCCGTCCTGAGCGTGCTCGTGGTCGGTACGCATATCGACCGACACCTGCGCAGGCTCGTGGTGGGCAGCACCGTGCTGTTCGCGATCTGCGTGCTCGTTCTGGCCCTGTTCTCCGGTGTACCGCTGCTGGTCTACATCGCAGTCGCGGCCTGGGGTTTCGCGTTCGGCAGCTCCCCCAGTCTGTTCATCGGCGGTGCGATCGACGCCACGGGAGCGGCCGCCGACGTCGCTCAGTCGATCACCATCACGGTCTTCTCCGCGTCCATCGCGCTCGGCGGCTTCATCGGTGGCCTTCTGCTGGCGAATCTGGACGCGACGTCGATCACCTGGGCGTCGTTGGCCCTTGTGATCGCGGCCGGGGCGGCGGTGATCGGCGGCAGGAAGCACGCCTTCCCCAAGGGCGCCTGAACCGCGGACGGCTGAGCGTCGTGCCGGTGCGTGGGATCGGCGTGGTTCGTCGGCGCGCGGCACCGGGGCACGGACTGTGGAATGCGGCCCGGCCCCCTCCGGACACGGGGATGCGTCACATCGACGACGACGCCGACGAGGCCGCCGACGGTGCGAACACGCGGCCGCGGTACCTGCACACAAACGGTGCGCTCAAACAGCCGCCGTGCCAACATAGTGGACGGCGGTCCGACCCGAAGTCAGCGACTGTGACTACGGGTCGGACCGCCAGGCAGCTGTGGTGCACCCGGTGAAGGCCTGCCCGCGCCGAGACTCGGGCGAGCCCTGTGCGTTGGTCAGGTTCCGGCGGGGCGACGGTGGGCGCCGTACCACCAGATCCGGGCGAGTTCGCGGGCGAAGACGGCGTCACCGCTGCCGTCGTCGACTCGGATGTGGTGCGCGATCGCCTGGGCGCCTCCCCAGACGATGATCCGGCTGGCGGAGACGGCATCGACATCGGCAGGAGTCGAGCCGGCGGCCTGATCGGACAGGAGCGTCCGCAGCGACGTCTCCTCGAAGCTTTCGAGGTTGGCGGTGTAGAAATCGCCCACCGCGGAGTCGTAGGCCGCCGCCTCCCGGACCGCGATGATCACGCTCTGGTGGGCGCGGTGAATCTTGATCACTTCCTCGAAGAACCGGGTGAGCCGGTCGACCCCGTCCTCCCCGCCGGCCGGGTCCCACTGGCGTGCCAGCGCCAGCAGCGACTCCCGCAGGTCGTCGGAGAGCCGAACCAGGATGTCCGACTTGCTCTGGAAGTGCGCGTAGAACGTGGCCCGGGACACCCCCGCCTCCTCCAGGATCCGCTGAACGCTGATCTCGGAGAAGGCCTCACCTGAATCGAGCATGCGCTCAAAGGCGGACATCACCTGCGCCCGGGTCGCGGCCGACCGCGCGGAATGGTGGTCGGCTTGGCGTCGGGTCACGGGTCTCATCAGGCACCTTCCAGTCCGTCATTGTGCTCGGATCGCCCCCGCCCCTCGGCGAAGAAGACCCCGGCTGCGGCAGCCTCCGCCACAGCCGCGCCCCTGTCCCAGTTCTCCCCGGAGGCGAACGGGGCCACGTACACGATGGGCCACACGTCGGCGGCTCCGCGCAGCCGTCGGGTCGGCCCCCCCATGGCGCACAGGGGCCGGCGGGTCAGCGCACCACGGGAAGAGCGTAGTCCCACAGCCGGTCGGCGGCGGTGGGGTCGATCGACCACTTGGCGACGCCCGCCATCACGTCGGGGCCCCCGTCGACGACCTCCGATTCCTGGTTGTCCTCGAAGTACCGCCCGGTCACGCCGTCGAGGAGCGGCGACGCCGCCAGCAGCACCGTGGTGGCGGCGCCCTGGGCCGGGGTCTTGAAGTGGTCGGGGATGACGAGGTTGCCGTCCGCGTCCATGGCACCGAGGGCCTGCAGGGTCGCCTGGTCGAGGTGGCGTGCCAGGTTGGTGTGGATCACGCCCGGCGCGCAGGCGTTGGCGGTGATGCCGTGTTCGGCCCAGCGACGGCTGATTCCGACGGCGAGCAGCACATCGGCGGTCTTCGACTGCGCGTAGGCGACGAACGAGTCGTAGGCGCGCCGCTCGAACTGCGGGTCGTCGAAGTCGAACCCGGCCCGCAACTGGGCACCGGAGCTGACCACGGCCACGCGCGCGTTCTCGGCCGCCTGCAGAGCGGGGCGCAGGCCGACGGCCAGGGCGAAGTGGCCGAGGTAGTTGGTGGCGAGTTGCATCTCCCAGCCCTGTGCGTTGACCTCACGGGTCGGGAGCATCATGATGCCGGCGTTGGCGACGAGGGCGTCGAGAGGCCCGTCCCAGGCGTCGCAGAAGGCACGGACGGAAGCCAGGTCGGCGAGGTCGAGTGCGACGGCCCGCGTTCCCGGGAACTCCTTGACCAGCGCCTCGGCGGAAGCCGGGTTCCGGGTCGCGATGGTCACCTGCGCACCCGCACCGGCGAGCGCGCGGACCGTCTCGACGCCGAGGCCTGAGGAACCTCCGGTGACGATCATCCGGCGCCCGCTCAGATCGACTCCGTCGAGTACCTCGGCGGCGGTGGCGCGCTTCCCGAACGTAGTGGTTGTCAGCGACATAGTCGTGCCCTGCCTTAAGGAGGAGTGGTTGCTTCTTGGCCGGCGAGGTCGCTCACAGCGCTTCCGCCAAGACATCGTGCACGAGAAACCATACAACGTGTTCAGACATGGATTCTGGGGTGAGGGCGGGGCGGCGTTCCGTCACGTTGAGTAAGGAAGATCGTCGAGTTTCCCGAACCGGCGGATGGGGCGGCGGGCTGCATACGCGGTCGAACCGACCCGGTGCCGGGGGGACCGCGGCTCTCCGGGCCCTGGGCCACCGCACCCACGGGGGTCGCCACTGCGGCAAAGCGCCTTGCCGGCCGTCCCGGCACGAACGGGACCGCGCGCGCCGACATGGACTCGGCGCTCCGCACGCGCCTCAGCCCACAGCCGAGGCGGACTCCCCGTCCAGGGTCGGCCGAGCCACCCTGGGCACCGCCCTACGTGGCAGCCCACCACCGGAAGGGCCGGCCTGCACGACGGCCCGCCCAAGGAAGCGCTCGCCTTCGGCTTCGGACCGGTTACTGACCATCACGGCCTGGACAGGGCGACGGCGTTCACACATCCACTGCCGGCGGTACCGAAGCCCCGGGCTCGCGGAATGCGGGGTCGGCCGGCACGAGCTGCCCGGGCCCGTCGGGGAATGAGCGCCCGAGCGGTCATTCCGTCCGTGGCCGGAACGGCAGCGACTCGGCGTCGCACATGGCGTGGTTCCGCAGCCGGCGCACCGGCGAACTCGCCTTCTGCCGCAGCCACTCGGCAGCACCGACGCCATCGCAGCCCACCCCGGTACGCGTCGCCGGACGCTGATGGACCACCAAGGAGAACCTTCAGTGCGGCAAGGGCCTCCGCGAACCACCGGAGGAGTGGCCATTCCGCGGGCCTGGGCAGACAATGCCAATGCGGCGCCCTTCGGTGCGGCCGCACACTGACGCAGCACGTCGGTCGCGGATCGCGCGCTCGGACCGTTGGACGAGGTCCGAGGACGCCGTGTCCCGCTGGATCGAGAGCGGGCCGCATGCGTCATGGAGCCGACATGGTGGACAACCCGGTCGATGTTCTCACCCCGGACCCGGGGGAATCTTCGACAGCCGCTTCCGAACAGGTCCTTGCCGAGGTTCTGGCTCAGATCGTACGGCTCGACCGGGTCTCGGTCGACAGCAACTTCTTCAGTGACCTGGGCGCGGACTCCATGGTCATGGCCCATTTCTGTGCGCGGCTCAGAAAACGGGACGACGTGCCGTCGGTGTCGATGAAGGACGTCTATCGCCATCCGACCGTCAGGAGCCTGGCGGCGGCCCTGACCGATGCCGCGCGGCCGACGCCCGAGGCCTCCCCTCCGCCGATGGCGGCGCCCCACAGGCAACCACCACCCCCCGTCTCCGGCACATCGCACTACGTAGCATGCGGCGCGTTGCAACTGCTCTTCTTCCTGGCCTACTCCTATGTCGTGGCCCTGATCCTCGCCCAGGGTGTGGAGTGGATCTCCGACGGCGTCGGCCTTCTGGGCACCTACCTACGAGCGGTGATCTTCGGTGCAGCGCTCTTCCTCGGCGCCTCCGTGCTGCCGGTGGTGGCCAAGTGGGTGCTGATCGGCCGATGGCGGCGCCAGCGGATCCGCCTCTGGAGCCTGGCGTACGTCCGATTCTGGTGCGCCAAGACGCTCATCCGCACCAGCCCGCTCGTGCTGTTCGTCGGCTCACCGCTCTACCCCCTCTATCTGCGGGCACTCGGCGCGAAGATCGGACGTCGCGTCAGCATCTTCTCCCGGCACGTCCCGGTGTGCACGGACCTGCTCACCATCGGTGACGGCTCGGTGATCCGGAAGGACACCTACTACAACTGCTACCGGGCGGAATCGGGAGTGATCCGGACCGGGCCCATCACGCTCGGCACGGACGTCCTCGTGGGTGAGGTGACGGTGCTCGACATCGAGACCGCCATGGGTGACAGGACCCAGCTCGGCCACACCTCGTCGCTGCACGCCGGCCAGGTGGTGCCCGACGGAGAGCACTGGCACGGGTCGCCGGCCCAGCCCACCGAAGTGGACTACCGCCGGGTCGGACCCGCCCGTTGCGGCGGCGCCCGCAGGGCCATGTACTCGACGACCCAGGTGCTGATGGCCCTGTTCCTCTATATCCCACTGGTCGTCGCCGGTGTGGTGATCCTGGTGGCGGCCGTCCCGGAGTCGACCTCGATCCTTGAGCCGGGGCCCACGGCGCTGGACGACTGGACGTTCTACGCCGACGCATTGGCCGGCTCGGCGATCTTCGTGTTCGGGGCCGTCGTCCTGGGTGTACTGCTCACGGCGACGGTTCCCCGCGCGCTCAACCTCACCCTCAAGCCGGACGTCGTCTACCCCTTGTACGGCGTGCGGTACGCGGTCCACCGGATCATCGTCCTCTTCACCAACCGGCGCTTCTTCACGATCCTGTTCGGCGACAGCTCGGGCATCGTCCACTACCTGCTACGCCTGGGCTACAAGCTCTCCCCCGTCGAACAGACCGGCTCCAACTTCGGCATGGCGGTCAAGCACGACATCCCTTACCTGAGCTCTGTCGGCAAGGGCACGATGGTGGCCGACGGGCTGTCGATCATCAACGCCGAGTTCTCCCCGTCCTCCTTCAGCGTGTCGCCGGTGACCATAGGCCCGCGCAACTTCCTGGGCAATTACATCGCCTACCCCTCGGGGGGCAGGACCGGCGACAACTGCCTGCTGGCGACCAAGGTCATGGTCCCGCTCGACGGAGCGATCCGGGAGAACGTCGGGCTCCTTGGCTCGCCCAGCTTCGAGATCCCGCGCACGGTCCTCCGGGACAGCAGGTTCGACCACCTCAAGGACGGTGAGGTCTTCCGTCGCCGCCTGGCCGCCAAGACCAAGCACAACGCCTTCACCATGGGCGTGCATCTGTTCGCGCGGTGGTTGTACTTCTTCTGCGTGACCGTGATCGCGTCGGCCGCTGTCGACCTCTACGACTCACTCGGCGCTGCGGTGATCGTGCTGGCCGGTCTCCTGACTCTGCTGTTCGCCATCGTCTATATGCTGCTCACCGAACGCGCCGCAGCGGGCCGTAGCGGTCTGCGACCGCTGTATTGCTCGATCTACGAGCAACCCTTCTGGAGGCACGAGCGGTATTGGAAGATCACCACCCCGACCGAGGCGATCGCCGTCTTCAACGGCACCCCCTACAAGAGCCTCATCTGGCGACTGCTCGGCACCCGGATCGGCAGCCACGTATTCGACGACGGGTGCTTCATCCCCGAACGCTCCCTCGTCACCATCGGCAACGACTGCACCCTGAACGAAGGCAGCAGGATCCAGTGCCACTCGCAGGAGGACGGCACCTTCAAGTCCGACCGCACCACACTCGGCAACGGTTGCACCATCGGCGTCAACAGCCTTGTCCACTACGGCGTCACGATGGGCGACACCTCCACACTCGCCCCCGACGCCTTCCTCATGAAGGGCGAGCAAGTCCCGCCCCAGGCGTACTGGGCGGGCAACCCTGCCCGCGAGATGCCCACTTCCCTGCCCAACAGCCGGCCGATCCGGCCGCAGGGCGGGTGAGGGCAACGGATCAGCGGCCGGGGCGGCATTCTGGGTGTCACGTTCCATGGGCAGAGGCCCGCACCAGAGTGCGGGCCTCTGCTCCGGAGACGACGTGCCGAACCTTCACCGCCGGACGCCCTGTCACCGTCGTACGCCCGTCGCGGTCATACCAAATCTGCTCCGCCCGAGGCGCCCAACAACTGATCTGGTGCTGGTTCGCGACGGGTTGACGAAGCAGCGTGGGGGCGGTTGGCGCTACAGCTGCCGGGCGCCCGTGGATGCGATCAGCTGGTGCTGGATCCACGCACAGCGTGCTCCCACAGCTCGAGCCCCACTCGGAGGAGTTCACGCACGGCCGCGGACTCCTCGTCCGTCCAGGCTCCCTCACCGGCGGTCGACTCGAGAGCGTCACCGCCGAAGAACTTTTCGTAGGCGTTGTCGTGGATAGAACCTTGCGAGGGAAGAGGAGGGCCGGTTTTCAGGCTGTGGGAGAGGTCTTCGAAGAAGTTCCACGCCTCCAGCAGCAATCCTGCGGAGACCGAATCAAGGTCAGGGTGCTCGACCCAACGTTGTACGACGCGCAGATCGAGAGTGGCTTCGCCCTCCCGGACGAGCTCCCAGCCGTCGCGAACACAGTGGTCCTGCAGCGTCTTGAAGTCATGGAACACAAGCAGTACCCCGCGGTCGTCAACGGCGAGCTCGTCGGGGGCGTCACCCTCTCCGGGCCGCCAGATCAGAGTCAGGTCACATCTCCCGGACACGATTCGATACGGATAGTAGTCAGCCATACGTGGTCTCCCTGATGCCGCGGCGGTACTCGCCGCATGGGACATCCTGCCTGCAATGATCGCGCAATAACTGCTGATCAGGTGGTGGTGCCGGGTGCGGGCCGACGGGTCCGGGATCTCGGGCGCTGGGTGTTTGGAGCGGTTGGCGCCGCGGGCGGCAGCGGTCGCCGCCGTCCAGTCTGCGACAGTCACCGTCGAGCCTGGGGCAACGTCCTGCTCGCCGACTCGGCCCGTGGCGCACCGGCAACCCCTGTGTGCTCGCGACGACGGCCACAAGCACGACTGACAACACGACGGCGGGAACGGGCGCCCAGTCGGCGTACGGTGTCCTGAAGGCACTGGACAGGGAAATTCCCCCTCAGGGGCCGTGCAACTACCGGGACAGAGCAGGGCGTTGAGAAACACCTCCAGCTGGGCACTGCTCAATTGCGCCTCGTTGGGAGAAGCACGAGCATCGAGGGAGGAAAACTGTGAGCAACCGCTTTGACGCTCCGCCTGAGGACGACCGCGGAAAGACGGCCACCTGGGCGAAAATGCTGGCCGGCCTCGTGCTGGTCTTCGTTCTGCCACTGGTCATTTGGTTCCTGCTGTCCCTCTCCGAGATACGCATCCCTTGGTGAAGCGCGGGCGGCGAAGCTTCGCGAACGAGTGACTCGCAGCTCCAGAGGCCGTGACCAGCCTGCTAGTTGCCGATCCCCTCCGGTATGGCCCGCGTGATGGACGCGGCCAGGTCGATCAGGACGGCGGAGTTGTCCCGACCCCCGGGCACTTGGACCTCGACGTACACCTCGCGATTGGCTGTGGTGAACAGGTGCGCACCGTCGTCTTCCTTCTCCATCAGCCAGTCGACACGGTCTACCTCGCCGGCCACCGCGTCGGGGTCCTTCCCTTCAGCCACCTCGGGGGCGATCATCTTGGGCGGTTGCGGTACACCGCAGCGCAGTATGACCAACGGATCTCCCCAGCCCGCAGTCAAGGAGGAGGGAGGCCCGGGATCTTGGCGATCCAGTCCGTCCACGGTCCGGGGAAGCGCCTTGTCCAAGTTGCGGCACAGCTTCGTGGCCATTGCGTTTGGGCTGGGAACCGCCGCAGTGACTCCGACCCCGCTCGAGGAGCAGCAGACGGCGGCGAGCACCGCCGCTAGAACGGGCAGGCCGAAGCGGCGATGGCGTGAACGGATCACCGGCCAAGCTTAGGCTGATGCCGCCGATTTCACTTATGTCGCCGTGAACTGTGTTGTGACTGGCGGACGTTACATCGACGCACCACTCTCGATGCGCGGTCGCACGGCTCGGCCCAGCCACGGAAGACGGCCGATCACGGTGCCGAATTCTCCGTCGCCGACGCCATCTGGCCAAAGGTGCACTCCCAGCGGCCGATCGGCTTGTACGGCTTGTACCGTCAGCGCCGCGCGTACTACGGTCACGCCAGTCCCGAGCAGGCCAGTCGTCGGCCTGGGGGGGCACAAACAAGTACTCCCCGTCGAGCGTGTCCGACGCCCCCTCACGCCTCATGGCTCTCCGCGCGAGACGCCCGAGAGCCGCACTGAACGGCAAAGGAATCACACATGAGCACAGTCGTTGTCGTCGGCGCCACTCAGGGCACAGGGCGCGCACTGGCCGCGGAGTACGCGCGGCGAGGCGCGGATGTCTTCATCACCGGACGCACCCAGGAGCGCGCCACGACGGTGGCGGGCGAACTCGCAGCGGAGACGGGCGGTACGGTCACAGGGCTTGCGCTCGACCTCAGTCGTCCGGCCGACATCGCTGCCGCGCTCGAACCGGTGCGCCACGTCGACCGGGTGGTCCTGGTCGGAATGGTCCGCGACATGAACTCGGCCCGCGCCTATGACGTGGACGCGGCGACAACTCTGGCCACGACGAAGATCGTCGGCTACACGACCGTGGTCGCCTCGCTCCATCCTCGGATGGCCTCGGATGCTTCGGTGTTGCTGTTCGGCGGCATGGCCAAGGACCTTCCGTACCCAGGATCGACCACGCTCACGGCGGTCAATGCCGCCGTGCAGGGTTTGGTGCGCACGCTGAGCGTCGAACTGGCGCCTGTGCGGGTGAACTCGATACACCCGTGGGCCATCACGGACAGCCCTCATGTCGCAGCCAACGAGCAACTCCGCGACATGGCCCAAAAGATGACGCTCACCGGGCGGCTCGCCACCATGGCGGACATCGTCGACGGCTGCCTGTTCCTGCTCGAGAACCCCATAGCCAACGCGATCGATCTGAAGTTGAACGGCGGCATCGCCTGACGCCACGCTTCGGTGAGCCGGACCGCGGGAGGCCTCGGGACACAGTCCTGTCGCCTCCTGCTACTGGTCGGTGCCTCCCGTACGCCGGTGCAACGCATCACTGATGCCAGAGGCGCGCCTCCGTTGGAACGACACCACTGCCATCAGCCGCCCGACGTCGCTCCGAACGGTGCCCCAGTGGTCCGCGGCGCACCTGTGGACCCTTGCGTGCTCCCGGTCGAAGGGCCGGGCCAAGGCCGGCACGGCGTTGCACACCCGCGACGGGGTTGGAGGGGGCTGAGCACGCTCATCCACCAGCTCGACCGGGTCTCGAGCGCGGCTCTCGGCATGCTCGCAGCACAAGGCTGTCACAAACGAGGAGGCTGTCCTGTCCTTCTCTGTGAACAGTCCCTGTTTGGAGGAATACATGAGCGCTGAGCACGCACACCTGCCGCCGGGCGTCGAGGTGATTGCAGCCATGCAGGGGGTGACGGCCCGAATCCCGGCCGACGCCGAGGCCAGGACCATCCGGGTCACCCTGCCGCCCGGTGATCTCGGTGCGCCGCCGCACCGGCACCCAGGGCCGCTCTTCGGCTACGTGACCGAGGGCGAGATCCTCTTCGAACTGGAGGGACAGCCGCCTCGCGTGCTCAAAGCCGGTGACGCCCTGTTCGAGCCCGGAGGTGACGTGATCCACTACCAGGGTGCCAACAACCTTTCGGACGCCCAGTCGCAGCTGGTGGTGACCATGTTCGCGCCTCCCGGTACCCCTGTTCTCACAGTGGTCAGTGCGGAGGAGTTGGAGGAACGACAGCATCTGCGGGTAACCCAGGCGTAATGACGACCGGCCGGACTGGTATCGCATGCACTTCCAGGCGGTGCGGGACGGTTCGGCCCGTTCGTCCGACAGTCGAGTACGTGTTGCTGGAGAGTCGGACTCCCCTGTCCGGCTCTTGGATCTGCCTGTTCCCCGGCTGACGGCAGCGACGTCGAGTGCGGCCAACGGACTGCCGGGCATCGGCTGCCCAAGGCGCACGTTGGTGTCGGGCCCCGCATGCGGGCTTGACGGGGCCCATCTGCGCACCGTTATGGGAGCGACGGTACGGACGATGCCGTACTGATCCCAGCGGTCAGGGTCGGCAGATGCAGAAGGGATGTCCAGCCGGATCAGTGAGAACGCGCGCCTTGGCGGCCTCATGGGGCTGGTGATCCGGCTTGCCCGCGCCCAACTCCAGCAACCGAGCTTCGGCCTCGTCCAGATCCACGACGTCGAAGCAAAGGTGCAACTGCTGGGGAACGGTCTGGTCGGGCCAACGCGGAGCCCGGTAGTCGTCGACCCGCTGAAAACCGATGAACAGTCCGTCCTCTCGGTTGAGACCCGCGAAGTCGGCGTCCGACTTCGGGTGGGGTTCGAAGCCCGTGGCCTCCTGATAGAACGCGGCCAGAGCCAACGGATCGGGGCAGTCCAGGGTTATCGCGACCAACTTCATCTGCAGGGGCATGGCACCTCCGGGACGATCAGTGGATTCCGGTCACCGACCCGGAGCGACTCCGGCTCAAGGCCGTCAGCCACTACCTCCAACTCGCCAGTAGTGGGCTGCACCCTACCGTGCGGCTGGTTCGGCGCCTCGACGTCCGGTTCAGGATTGCGGGCGCATCAGTTCGCAGGACGTCAGCCAAACGAGGCGTCGGTGCGGGCCATGAAGGAGGCGCAGCCGTCATGCTCGAATCGCACCTGCCCGTCAAACGTCGACGCAACATGGGTGCAGGCTCCCCAGTCCCGCCCCAACTCGCCGCTCAACGCGACCCAGAACCGGCACCCGCCGCACTGGAGCAATGCTCAATGCCGACGGTTCCACTGAGTCCGGCTCCCTGATCGACGAGATCGTGCGCGAGGGCGTCCGGTGCGAGAACGGCGTCCTGGTCGAACGAGAGGAGGCCGCCGCCTGATCCGCCTCACGCGGCTTGTGACAATTGCCCGGTCAAGTGCAGGGCTCATCAGGCAGGCTACGCGAATGAGATCTCGAACTGGTGGCATGTGGTGGGGAACGGCGATCGAGGCGCCGGACCCCAGCGGGTTGGCGAAGTTCTACGCCGAACTCCTCGGTTGGCACCTCGGGCACGAAGAGCCGGGCACAGCCATCGTCGCTGCTTCTCCGCAAGGACCGTTCTTCGTGTTCCAGCCGGCGGAGGGCTATCGACCGCCTGCCTGGCCTCCGGTCGAAGGGGAACAGCGCCCAATGATGCACTTCGACTTCCAGGTAGGTGATCTGGACTCGGCGGTCACCGAGGCGGTTGCCCTGGGCGCCACGGTGGCGGAGTTCCAGCCGCAGGAGAATGTCCGGGTGCTCTTCGACCCGGCCGGCCATCCCTTCTGCCTGTGCTTCGACGAGGGATGACCGGCTGGGGGCAGCCCCGGATGAAAGCCGGGAGAGGGCACACTATGAATGCCTGGCCCGCCCTCACGCCACGAGATCCACAATTCTTGACAGTGGCTCGCCGCACTGCTCGAAGTACCACTCGTCCTTATAGTCGGGCGCCCCCGTCTGCCTGTTCAGCCCACGTAGCCATCGCTCGTGAATCCCGTCGTTGTGTCCAGGGTCGTCCCCCGTCCAAGGCCCGCCAGACATCAGCCGGTCTCCCTCGCTCCCCTTCGAACAGGTCGAGAGGCTACACACGGCTAGAGAGCACCGAGCTTGACCTCTTACGCGCCTGAGGTGTCTGGATAGGCCCGTTCGCTGAACCCGCGCTGCTTCGGCAAGCTTGCGACGGACCTGCGCCGTGAGGGGGCGGACACGGTCTTCCGAGCGCCGAGGCTCGTCAGAAGGGCGGAGCCGTCTCTATGGGCGAGTTGCCCTTTGAGATGTGAGGGAACGGATCGAGTGCTCTCAGGTGATACCCAGGCGCGCCAAGACCCCGCCTACGGTAGGGCCAGGTGGGCCTGAGCTACCACTGAACGGCGAGCCCCACGTGGGGTCGTGCCATACGCTCCTGGCTGAGTGCTCAAGCAGGTGCTGTGCAGTGGTCGGGGCCATGTCCTGAGAGGCTCCTACCGCAATCAGAGCGGCGGTGAGCGTCGCTACTGCCCCGTCCGATGGGGCGTGCTCGGTGAGCAAGGGGAGCAGCAGCAGGAGACGGGCAGCTGGGTCCTCGATCCCTTCGGCTTCGGAGCTCGGACTGTCGACGATGCGGATGAGTTCACGCCACGTCAGCGTGTCTCCATGCAAGTCGCCGTCCCAGCCGGCGATTTGCCGGGCACCGCTCCAGCTCGGATGTGTGAACAAGTAGTCGACTCCGTAGTCGCCGACAAGATTGCGGTAGACGACCACGGCCTCGTACCCGCCCTCAACCGGCATCCGGAACACCGGCCACCGGTCCGGGTCCATGAGCAGGTCGGACATGGCGTCGACATCAGCTCCGTCGTCGCCGAACCACTCGGGCTCAGCACCCGCATCACGGCAACACGGGCCCCACAGGTGGTTCGACCAGAAGCCCGGACGGTCTACCAGTGGCTCTCCGGCGACCAGCGGGCCACCCTCGTATCCCTCAATCAGCACGTCGTAAGCCTGCCATCTGCTGCTGACCGAGTTCGCTCCGGGCGCCCGACGCGGAGGTTCAAAAGAAGCGGGACAGCCGTTGGCGCAAGTTCTCCGTTCTGCCTTGTCAGCCATACAGCGATCCGTGAGGCTGCAGGCGTGCTGCTGCCCCTAACCCATCACAAGACCCAGGTCATCGAAGTCGTCCACATCACCGATCCCATCAGGCATCTCACCTCGGCGGACCTGGTCGGCGACGAGGTCGCCATCTGGGAGGGAGAACGAGCACGGCAGACCCTCTCACTGATCGCCGACCTGCCTGGCAGCGAGCTGTACCGGTGTTTTGTCCCCGGCTGGGGAATCCGAGCTCACAGTTCGACCGATCTGCTCTTCGAGATCGCCTTCTGCTTCCGCTGCCACAGGGTCCGCATCTGGGGGCCGGACGTCTCGGTCGAACAGGAAGGTCAGACTTTCGACGCTGAGGGACCTACTGGCCTTGAGCTGCTCCGCCTCTTTCGATCCTGCGCGCCCAACTGACGATCGGTCTTCCCGGAAGTGACGACCCACTCTCCTCCGGTGCGGCAGCCCACTGGAGCTCCCTGTGACCTGCACGGATGCCGGTAGAAGTTGTCATCTCCTGTCGACGCCGGTTCGCCTCGGACAGCCCAGGCACGGCCTGCCAAGTGGCAGCCTTATCATCCCTGCATAAGGTATCCCGCTACAGACGAACTGTCGTCCGCAGAGCGCGCCTTCATGATCAACGCGTCCGAGATCGACATCCTTCCCGGCGTTCGAGGTGATCTGGACGAGTCGCTCGTGTCCGGAGGTCCCTCAGGTCTTACCGCCATCCTCCTGCCGCTCGTCGACGAAGGTTGGATCGAGGTGTGCCGCCTCGTTCCATGGACCGCCCCCGATGGGGCCCAAGGTCTTCAGCCTGGTCCTTCCGTCCCGCGGCAGGAACTTCCTGCCCTGCTGACGGATGCCGAGAACTGGGAGTACCCAGGTGACGGTGAATGGCTGGGCCGCCTGACACTCGTCCTCACCGAATCGGGACGACGGATTCCCCGGTGACCTGCAACCGCTCGATGGGCGCATGCCCGGAATCGGTGAAGAAGGACGCTGTCCGGTACGCAGAGAGATGAGGGTCGTCCGCAGCGACCCGGCCCGGTGAATCCGGGCAGAGTCCTCGAACACCTGGCATACGTTCTTGCCGCGCAAGCCAGCGCATCCGACTCAGCAGGCCGGGTCAACTCCGCTGAGCGCCAGTGCCGGCGTCTCATTCGCGGCGGCGGATCAAGCAGTTGCCCTCACGGGGTTCAAGGCAAGACGACCTCGACGCCGACCTCCCGAGATTGTCGACCATCATCGTGAAGCAGTCGCTCGGCGACCCACCCGCTGGATGGTAGGGATACCTCATCTTCGCCGCCGGGACCTGCCATTCGTTCCAGACCACGGTGAACGGCGGAACCGCGCCGGCGCCGCCCTTGAAGCACTCCCAGAACCAGAAGAAGCCGGCGCCGTAGTATCCGCCCGGGCCGTTGACCACCTCACCGAAGGCAAGGTGGAAGCCGGGCAGGTCGGTGACGTACCGTCCGTCGAGCTGATAGATCCTGTGTTGCGCATCGGGATCGAGGGTCTGGTCCACCTGCGAGAACTCACATCGACGCCCGTGGAAAGTCCATCAGATGTCGTCCAATCCGGCGACGAGGTCACGGTCGTCGTCACTGAGATCGACCGGGAGCGACGCAGGCTGGTTCTTACATGCCCACGCTTCTCCGCAGGGCCGCAGACGTCATCGAGGGCTTCCACCCGGTGAGGTTTCGGGCCGGGCCCGAATCGACTGGCAGCGTCACGTACGCGCTGCTACACCGGAGGGTAGGGAGGTGTGGTATGCCTCGTGGTCCGGGCAAGGGGCCGACCGCGCTCCTTGCGGCAGTGGCAGTCCCGTTCGCCGTCTGCGTGCTTCTGTTGCCTGTCCGAGGCGCCCTCTCCCACATCAACGTGGCCCTGATTCTGACGTTGGTCGTCGTGGCGGTGGCCGCCCTCGGCTATCGGTGCGCCGCGGTCCTCACGGCCTTGTCCGCGGCCGGGTGGTTCGTCTTCTTCTTCACCACCCCGTACCGCAGCTTCACCTACATCAACAACGCGGACGACATCATCACGGCAGGGCTGCTGCTCGTGGTCGGCCTCGCGGTCTCTCAGCTGGCTCGCCACTACACCCGCGAGCGTGCCATCGCCACCACGCTGCAGCGCAGTCTGCTGCCCCGGGTCCTGCCGGACACGAGCGCTGTCCGGGCGGCGTGCCGGTACGCGCCGGCCGAAGCCGAGGGCGGCGGGGACTGGTTCGACGTGATCCCTCTCCCGGGCTTCCGCACCGCCCCGGTTGTCGGGGACGTGGTCGGCCATGGCCTGAGCTCAGCCGTCACCATGGGCCGGCTGCGCACCGCGGTCCTCAATTTCTCCACCCTCGACCTGCCGCCCGACGAGCTGCTGGCGCGTCTTGACGACGTGGTCAATCAGATGGATGCGGAAGCGGGCGCCGGCGTCGGGGCCGATGGGCCCGTCGCGGCTAGATGCCTGTATGCGATCTACGATCCGGTCTCCTGTAGCTGCAGCATGGCAAGAGCCGGTCACTATCCGCCCGCGATCGTCCATCCGGACGGGCGCGTGGAGATTCTCGACCTGCCCGAAGGACCTCCGCTCGGTCTGGGTGGTCTGCGCTTTGAAGCTGCCGAGTGGCGGCTGCCGGAGGGCACACAGCTCGTTCTCTACTCCGACGGGCTCATCGAGAACCGACAGCGCGATGTCGGGGTCGGGCTGAACGTGCTGTGCGAAGCGCTCTCCGGCGCGGGGATCGACCCGGAGGAGACGTGTGAGACGGTCCTGGAGAGGGTGCTGCCCGCCCGTCCGGTCGATGACGCCGCTCTCCTGATCGCCATCACCCGCGCGTTTCCGCGTGAACGCATCGCTGAATGGGACGTCCCCGCCTTTCCCGCTGAGGTGCCCGCGTTGCGCGCCGAAGTGTTCGCGAAGCTTGTCGAGTGGCACCTGGAAGAGACGGCGTTCGCTACCGAACTGATCCTCAGCGAGCTGGTCACCAACGCCATCCGCTACGGGGCACCCCCTGTCCACCTGCGCCTTCTGCGCGATACCAAACTGGTGATGGAAGTCAGTGACGGCAGTAGCACCTCCCCGCACCTGCGCTACGCAACGGACACGGACGAAGGCGGTCGCGGAATCTACCTCGTCGCTCAGTTCGCCGAGCGATGGGGAACCCGCTTCACCCCCAACGGGAAGATCGTCTGGGCCGAGCAGTCAGCCCCATCGGTTCCCGTCCTCCCCGTCCTGGTATCGGCTGCGCGACGGGGCTGAACACCCGAAGCTCCCGTTACCCGGTACCCACCGGCCACTCGCCGCCCGATCGGGCACGCACGAAGCACAGCCCGGTGACGTAGCGCGCGAGCCGCGTCGCTGAAAGTCATAGGCGAACGACGACCAAGGCTATGTCGTCATTGGCGCCCTTGGTGACACCGAGGCGGGCCAGCAGCGAGTCGGCCAGCTGGTCAGGGGCAAGGGTGGTGTCCTGGGTCAGGGCTTTGGTCAAATGGGCCAGACCGGTGTCGATGTCCTCGTCGCGCCGCTCGATGAGCCCGTCGGTATAGAGCACGAGCGTGTCCCCCCGGGTGTAGGACATGCTGGCCTGCGGGCGGGGGACATGATGCGGGCGGGCGCCGAGCGGCGGATCCGTGGCCCGATCCAGCAGCTCGCACGTCCCGTCGCGGTGAAGCAGGACGGGTGGCGGGTGCCCGGCGTTGCTGTAGATGATCAGTCTGGTGCGAGGGTCGATGAGTACCTTCACCGCGGTTGCGGCCGTCGCGCCTTCGATGGAGCGGGCGTACAAACCGAGGATTTCCAGCGCCTGGGCTGGGCTGGGTAGGGCCCGGATGGCTGCGCTCAGGGCGCTGCGAAGCATGCCCATGACGGCCGCGGCGTGCAATCCATGGCCTACGACGTCTCCGACCGCCACAGAGTAGAGATCGGGCGGCAGGTCGACGATGTCGTACCAGTCGCCGCACACGTTGAGTGATGTCGCCGCGGGCAGGTACCGCACGGCGATGTTTTCGTATCGGAGCAGGTCAGGGTCGTCGAGCATGGCTTCCTGCAAGGTGACGGCGACCTGGCGTTCACGGGCATGGGCCTGGCGCAGCTCCTGGTTCAACCGCTGCAGCTCCCGCGCTCGCGCGTAGAGCTCGGCGGCTATGCCTTTGTCGTGCTCGGTGAGCTGACGTGCCCTGGGTGAGTGGACGAAGGCGGTGACGTCGTCGGCCCGTTGGACGACCCACCTCACGTTGCCGTCCGGCCCGGGAATCGGAGTATGGACCACGGACCACCACCGCTCCTCGAACCTGTGCGGCTGACCGGGGGCGGCAATGTCGTATCGCTGCAGCGTCAGGATGCCCGGTTTCCCGGTGTCCAGGACTTTCAGCAGTGATGCCTTGAGGTGGTCGGCATCGTTCACGGGGGCGCTGGGGTTTCCTGGTAGCGCGTCGAAGAAATACTTGCCGATGAGCTCGTCCCTGGTGCGCCCGATGATCTGTAGACATGCCGGATTGGCGTAGCGGATCACCAGATCCTCGTCCAGAACCACATACGGGCTCGGCGCGGCGTCGCAGAAGGTTGTGAAATCAATGTCTAGTGACATACGCGCTCTCCAGGGTTCGCGAGCGCGACCATCTCAATGTCATTTTATGGGCGATCCAGGTTCCGGGCTCGCCGGCCGCAACCGGCGCCTGAGCTGCACTGCCGGACTCCAGCGTGCACGTCATTTTTGAGCCAGGCTGAGCGGTTTGTGCGCGCGGTGGACCAGCTTGGGAGCTGGAGTCGGCGTGGCGGAGCGGATCTCGGCCCCTGACACCGAACGGCGAATCGAGCGGGCTTGTGGACCCGTCCGTCAGAACCCGCTGTGGGACCATGATCTTGGAGACTGCGCCGAGTTGGCTGCTTCATGCCGTGGGGCCGTTGAGCCGACCGGCCTCAGCCGCAAAAGGTTTTCCAGTGGTCTGACCGCATAAGGTTCGCCGGGTTGACGGCTTCGGTGCTCGGTCCGGCTGGGCTCGGTGTGGGGCTGATGTGAGCGGTCGCGGAGCCGATCAAACTAGGCTCCCGCCATGTCTGGTCCGACGTTGGTGATCGAGTTGGCGGAGCCGCTCTCCCCCGCTGCCCTGCGGGAGTTCCGCGCGTTGATGGTGGGGCTCTCCTCCCACTTCGCTGAGAAGCGGCCCGGGTTCTTCGACGTCAATGTGCCCGCAGAGCGACTGGGCGTCGAGGACAGGCGAGAGAAGGACTGGCGAAAGCCGTTCCCACTTCCGCTCCTCGGCAGCCACTCCACGGACGGGGATCTCACGGCTCTGGTGGGATTCAACCCGCAGCGCGAGGACTGGCGTCGGCCCTTCCTGGTCTACTTGATGGGGCCGGGTGTCGGCGATGAGAGCATTTTCGAGGCTGAGCACGCGGACGAGCCCGAGGTGGAGGCCGTCCTCGGCTTCAGGCCGACCCATGCCGTCAATGTCAGCGCCTGCTGCAATCGCGAGGTCGACCACATGGCCACGGCCCTGCTGACCGCCGCTGTCATGGACGTCATCGGGGGCGTGGCCAAAGCGGAGCTGCTCGACGGACAGGCGTCGGTCGTCGCCGGCCTTCCGGGGATGTTGGGGATCGCGGACGACGACTGGATGGCGCTGGGAACCGCGGAGTTCCTGCGGACCTGGGTTGGGCACCCCGCCTTTCGGCTGGTCAAGTAGCCCGGACAGATCCGCGGCGGAGGTGATGCCGTGACCGGGAACGGTTGCCATGTTGCCTGGTCATGCGGCGAGAGCGGGTCGCCCGCCCCAGCGGATGCCGGCTGCGGATGCAGGCGCGTTCTTTGCGTTCGGCGGTCAGGGAGTCGTGGTGGCGGGCGTTGGCGTTGCGCCGGCGGAGATTGGCGTGCAGAGTCCGGGGCTGCACGGGCTCCAGCCGCCCGACAGTCAGTTCTTTGCGCTCCTCGGGCCACGCGACGGTGGGGTTATGCGGGGAGTCGCCGCCTCACCCGGCCGAATTCGCAGCGTGAACGGGATCGGGCCGAGCCGCAGCCGCTCGTGGAACCGTCGGGTCAGCTAGGCCTCCGGGCAGGTGTCTGCCTCTTCAGCGTTCAACTCCGCGCGCTCTGCGACCGGTTCCCGGCGATACCGCACCGGATGCCTGTTGCCCGCGGCATCGACCCGGATGACGGCGTGTATGGCCCAGTACGCGATGCTGCCGTAGTCGACCGGCCGCGGGTGCACTTGTGTGATCGCCGCCGCGAGGTACGCTGCGCCGCGACGTGTGCCTGCACGGCTCCCGGGTCAGGACCTCCGCTGACAGGGTCTGGTCACAACGTCTCGGTCAGCCCCAGGAATTCGGCCGCCGGGGATGCCCGGACCCCCGGCACCGAGATACGGCTCGACAGCGATGCAGTGCGCGCACCCCACCTCACCGCTGCCGACCTCGCACTCGCCTACGGGGCCTCCGAGGAGGAGTGGACCGCCAACGCAATAGACCTTCTCGGTCAGACCAGTAGCCTGGTGATCATGACGAACTGGGAGGTTCGGCCGGCTTCCACGACGGACGTCGAGGTAGTGGCCGAGTTGCGCGCCACGGTGCTGCGGGCCGATCTGGAACGGCTCGGGCGGTACGACGAGCAGCGGGTGAGGCAGCGACTGCGGGACGGGTTCACGCCTGCGCACACCTGGGTGATCGAGGTGGACGGCGTGTTCGCCGGCTGCGTGTCGCTGCGCCCGGCAGAGGACGCCCATTGGCTCGAGCACTTCTACCTGGCTCCGCACCTGCAGGGCAGGGGCATCGGTGCGGCCGTGCTCAGCAGACTGCTGCGGAAGTGCGACCGCGATGGCAGCCTGGTCCGACTGAACGTCCTGCAGGGCAGTCCGGCCCGGCGGCTGTACGAGCGGCACGGATTCACCCTCGAGGCCGAGGATCCGGTGGACGTGTTCATGGTGCGCAAGCCGACGTGAGCCGTGTGCAGGCAGGGGTTGAGGCGTCGGAACGCGTCAAAGCCGCGCCCGCACTCGGATGCGGCCGCTGCCGTGTCGGTTCACCGGCCAGTGGATCTCCCCCATCACCGACACCAGCGGCTCGACCCCACCTACCTCGTGCACCTACAGGCCAGAGCCCTGAGCGCCGCATGCCAACTCCTGCCCCCCGAAAGCCTTTACCCCGTGAATCGTGAGGTCCTGACTCACCTGAGCCGGTGGGCCAAACCGCCACACCGAGGCGGTCGCCAGGAACGCCTTCAATCATGTCGTTGGGCGAGTCTGGGCTTACGCGGCCAGCGTCGCGTCCTTTCGGGTGGGGCCCTCACGGTCGGCACTGAGTTGACGCAGCAGTGTGTCTGCGGCGAGTAGCGCCTGTTCGGTGGTGCGGGTCCCGGTCATCACGCACAGCGTGTATGTGGCGTCCTCGAGGTCCCGGCTGGTGCGACCGGTGGGGCGCACGTCGTGCTCTATGCGCGCATGAGCAAACCTGGCCAATACAGCGCGCAGTTCTTTCTCCACCGGAAGGATCATGGTGGCTCCTCTCCCAAAAAGGCACGGCTCGTCGGGCGGGCGAACGCCACCGCGAGGCACAGGTTTCATGCAGGGCACCAACGCCGCTTCCCACTCCGAGCGACGCTGAGCAGGTCTCAGGTTCCCCGCAGTGAAAGGCCTATGCCTGCAGAAGTCGTGAACGGCGCGAGGAGCGCAGCCTGCTGGCAAACGACAACGAGGCTGTGCCGAAACGGCTGCACGCACACGCGGCCGCGGCTGCCGGTCCTTGAGGGAGGACGAGCATCCCCTATCGGTCGGATTCGCCTCGCCGGCCAGGCCCGCCGGGCACCCCCACCCACTCCCGGCGACGTATCGCGCCTGGTGCGGCGCCCAAGTCATCTCGCCCGACAGTGTTCACGGCGTGTGACTGCGCGTCCGCGCTTTGTTCCGCCCGGCTCACCCGCCGGAGGGGTGAGCGTGGCGAGGCGGGCCGCATGAACTCTCGCCATGCGGAATTGTTGCGGCACGTGCGGAGCAACAGAGAATGCGTCCACTACGGCCGTAATCCTTTCGGGTGACAGGCTTGTCCGCTGGTTGGCCGCGTGCCCGGCCTGCGCAAGCGGGCTCACGGACCTTCCGGCTGATCCGGCCGTCTACATCGCGGCCGCGCTGCACCAGGGGTGCGCGCGGCTGAAAAAAATATCGTCTACAGCAGGCCAGTGCCCTTGGAACGCTCGAAACGGATGATGGCGGACGTGACGCCGGAGGGTCTTGATCTCCCTGGCCGCGTCCAGTGGTCGGGGTCGTCGTTGGACGGTCGACGCGGTCGGTCAAGAATCGTTGACGGCACAATAGGGTCGAAGACTCGGGAGCGGTCGGGATTGTCGGTTCGCCGGGCCAAGCGGGATGGGCGCGCCCGGGCTGCGCACGGTGGGCTCGGCACGGCCGTGGCGGGCTGCTATTGGCGCAGGTCTCGCCTGCCACGCGGGTTCAGCCCGGTACTGCCTCTGCGTGCCTGGGCGGCGCAGTACGGCCGGCGCGAGCGTGATGGCGTTTCCCGCTTATAGGACACTTGCCGCAAGTAGGCCTTCGCCTTCAATGGCCCGCGGCAGTAACAGCATCGGCGCTTGACGAGTCTCGCAGCGTTTCGGTTAGCGGTGCGCCAGCAAAGGCGTTAGCGTAGGTCCTAGAGCAGTCGTGGTTCCGAAGTCGTGCGCCCGTGGACACCTTGCCCGCGGGCGTTTTTGCTGTGCAGCCCACTCCGGACCAGGGCGATCACCTCCGGACCCGCAAGGTGCAGGTCCGAACCCTCTCGAAGGAGACAGGCATGGCTAAGGGCACTGTGAAGTGGTTCAACGCGGAGAAGGGCTTCGGCTTCATCGAGCAGGAGGGCGGCGGCCCGGACGTCTTCGCCCACTACTCCAACATTGCCGCCCAGGGCTTCCGTGAGCTGCAGGAGGGCCAGCACGTGGAGTTCGACGTCACCCAGGGCCAGAAGGGCCCCCAGGCGGAGAACATCCGGGTCATCTGACCCAGCTCCTGCACAGGCCCGGCACCGTGAAGGTGCCGGGCCTTCGTGTCCGGCCACCCACCTGCGAGCGCTTCGCACCGAGCGGCGTCAACCGGACGGTTCCTCGACCGAGCGGCCGCCGTCACCCAGAGCGCGGCGTGGGCTCGGGGACGTCACCAGAGGGGCGCCGAGCACTCCGCGGGCCCGCAACTCCTCGACGTCGGGAAGGCGGACTCCGGGGAGCTCAGCAAGAAGGTCGGCCTCGGAGGCGCGGATGCTGTTCGCGTCCTGAGGGCCAGTACCAAGGGTGCGGCGGGTCGTCACTCGATCATCGTACGGGCGGCCGTCTCGCGTTCGCGCCGCGGCGCCTGGTCGGACGCGACGGCCGCACTGCTCGTTATCAAGCCATCCTTCTGGCAGAACCGCTCAGTCCCCGATCGCCGTGGCCCAGCGGCGGTCACGGTCATCGTGTGCCAGCTCCTCTTGATGGCGATCTTCTGCGCGCCCTCGCCCGTCGGCCCCCAAGGAGTCCGGCGCATGACACGTCCGAGGTGGCTCTTCACGGGCGGTAGGCGGATACGACGGACGGTGCCTGCTACTGACGACGGTGACTGCGGCCAGGCGCTTGCCCCTGGTCGGACGGCTCGTCTTTCTGATTGAACACTGCGGCGCACTCCGCCTCGAACGCCTGTTGCCGTGCGCCTCGCGCGTCCGGGGCGGCCGCGACCTGGACGAGCGGATGCCATTGCTGGACATCCGGTTGTACGAGCAGGGTGTGCCGGCCGCCTCGCAGAGACAAGGGGCGGCCTGGGGGTCCACAGCCGCGGGGCTGAGGGGATGCCTGTCGCCGATCAGTGATCAGGGCTGCAGTCAGCCCTCTCCGGGTGAGGTTCGTTGCCCCAATTCAGCTCTTCGCGAGGCCCCCGGCCCGGCTGCTCGCCAATGGACCAACTATTTCGTTGCAACGATCTCTCCGGCCCTCGGAATCCCCGGCCATGAACTTCGCATCCCGGTGGCGACAGTGGTACGGCCTTCATGATCGGCCGTCAGGCTGAGGCTGGTGACGCGGTGACCGGAACTTGCCCTCGATGCGTCTCGGCGCTCCGGTCTCTCGGCTTGCGCGGACGGCCGACAGGATGCCGAGCGGATCTCCGTGAGCGGCAGCGGATGCAGGGCGTGTCACAGATTCGGGCTGTGCTTTGTCATCACAGCGAAGCAGTGGTGAGTTCCGGAGCGCACGTACAGCGAACGGGGTCGGACTCAAGGTGCCGGCCGACGTCAAGACGGCTACCGCCGGTGACGAGACCATCCCCGGGACGAGCTCTTCTACGGCCTTTCGATCGTGGCCGAGGCAAGGAGGTGACAGTGGAGTACGTCCGCAGAGGTAGGAACCTCTCGCGGAGACAGTCCCCTTCGTCGGTGGTCTCCACCGTCGCTCTCCCCGACCGATCAAGGCGCTGCTCCCAGACACACCACCAATAGTTGACATGTCCTATTGCCCACGAATCTCGACGAAAGGTTTGTCATGAAGATCGCTGTCTTCGGCGGCACAGGGCTGATCGGGTCGCAGGTCGTCAGGAATCTGGCTGCCGCCGGCCACGAGGCGGTACCCCACTCGAAGTCCACCGGGGTCGACGTCATCGGCGGCCAGGGTCTGGACAAGGCGGTCGCGGGAGCCGACGTGGTCGTCAACCTGACGAATTCCCCGACCTTCGACGAGGCGTCGCCGGCCTTCTTCCAGACCTCGATGGACAACCTTCTTGCCTCGGCCAAGAAGGGAGGCGTCGGCCACGCCGTCATCCTCTCCATCGTCGGCGCGGATCACGTACCGGAGCTGGACTACTACCGCGCCAAGGTGCTCCAGGAGGAGATCCTCGCGGCCGGACCGATCCCCTACTCGATCGTCCGGGCGACGCAGTTCATGGAATTCATGGACGACGTCCTGTCCTGGACGGCCGACGACAGCACCGTCCGGCTGCCCGCCACGCCGATCCAGCCGATCGCTGCCAAGGAGGTCGCCGCGGCAGTGGCAGAGGTCGCTGCAGGCGCCCCACTCAATGGCATCCACAACATCGCCGGTCCCGAAATCTTCCCGCTGGACGAACTCGGCCGGATCACTCTGTCCCACAAGGGCGACAAGCGCACCGTCGTCACCGATCCCACCGCGGGCATGTTCGGTGTCGTCAAGGGCGATGTCCTCACCGACAGGAACGCCCACCTCGCTCCCACCCGTTACGCCGACTGGCTCTCCTGACTCGCCCGTGTCCTCTCCTGCACACATCAAGAACCGACACGCTGCCTACCGGGAGCGACAACGAGCGCTCGGCATGGCGGCCGAGCCCTGGCCACGCGCAAGCCCTCACCGACGAGTTGGCCGGTGAACGGTGCTGGAGTCGTTGTTTCACCCGTGCAGGGCGCGGGGCCATCCTTGTTGCGAGGCCTTTATTCCGTTCTGAAGACGGCGGGGAAGGCTTGAGACATCGGAACGCGTAAGGCCGCACCCGGCACTCGGGTGCGGCCGCCCCGATGTAGACGGCTCTTTCGAACAGAGGCGGTTCTTTCGCAGGGATGCGGGCAGTGCGCCCTCCCCCATCGGTCGTCCGGCTCGGCAATTCCTCCCCGGCAACAGCCCCAACAACCGCAGCAGCCCGTGCGACCTGCTCGATACCGCGCACGGCTGGACCTGGCGCGTGAGCCCGAGCGAAGTGAAGTCGTTGTGGTCGGGGGCGAGATGGCCGTGAGCGTGCACGCCCAGACAAGCGGGTGGGCCTTACCTTGGTCATGCACCGGCAGTGACAAGGACAGCCCCCGACCGGCAACGGGCGCCGGTCGGAGGCTGATGAGCGTATGCGGTGGTGAAGGGCGGTCGCCTACGCGGCGAAAGACTCCATGAGGCTTCAGCCGAACGATCGTCCTCATGGGCAATAGGTGAGGCCCGGGGACACTGTCCCCTTCACCACCACGCCTTCCATAACCACCGGCACCCGGCACATGTTCCCGCCCCGCCGCAGAACTTCATCGACGCAGCCGACGGGTCCCGCCCCGGCCCCAGGGAGCGATCGCGCAGGCTGTGGTTACCTGGGGTCGGCGATGGGCCTGCCGCAAGGAGGGCGGTCGCCTCCCTGACCTACAGATGAGCCGGGAACAAGGTCATCCCTCGGCCGCTCTCCCCCGTCCACCGGCACTGTGCTCAGCGCCAAGCGCTCCCGGACCACGCGATCCGCGGGCGGACCGGCTCTCGGGCAAGGCGCGGCCTCCAGGCTCAAGGAGGCTGTTCACGGGATTGCAACACCCGTTCCCACTATGCGGACAGTTCCCGATATGGCTCGACAGAGGGGGGCGTGCGCTGCCACTCTCCCGCCATGCACCTCGCCCTACGCGCGATCCGTCGTACTGCTCCCGCGGCCGCCGCTGCTGTCCTGCTCGCCCTCGCTGTGGGCTGCGCCCCGCAGCCGGAGGACCAGGCGGCCGGCGCCTCCTCCTCCGGGTCGGCCGGAACCACCTGTGCCCAGGGCAAGTTGGTCACCAAGAGCGCCGGCAAACTGACGATCGCCACCGACTCCCCCGCCTATGAGCCGTGGTTCAAGGACGACAAGCCTGCCAGTGGCGAGGGCTTCGAATCGGCGGTCGCTTACGCGGTGGCTAAGCAACTGGGCTACGACAAGGGCGCCGTCGTCTGGCAGTCGGTGCCCTTCAACAAGGCCTTCGCTCCCGGCGAGAAGACATTCGATTTCGACATCAACCAGGTGTCGATCAGCAACGAGCGCAAGAGGGCCGTGGACTTCTCCTCCGGCTACTACGACGTCCGGCAGGCTGTCATCGCGCTGAAGGACTCCAAGGCGGCGAAGGCGACAAGTATCGCCGATCTGCGGAACGTGAAGCTGGGCGCCCAAGTCGGCACCACCAGCCTCGACTACATCAACGACGTGGTGAAGCCGAAGCAGGACCCGGCCGTGTATGCCAAGAACGACCAGGCCAAGTCGGCACTGAAGAACGGTCAGGTCGACGCGATCGTGGTCGATCTGCCGACCGCCTTTTACATCACCGCAGCCGAGGTGACCGATGCCAAGATCGTCGGACAGTTCGAGAACGAGGGCGGTACGCCCGAGCAGTTCGGCCTCGTCCTCGACAAGGGCAGCGCGCTGACTTCCTGCGTGACGAAGGCCGTGGACAGCCTGCGCGAGGACGGCACGCTCGCGAAGATCGAGCAGGAGTGGCTGTCCGACGCCGTCGACGCTCCGGTACTCAAGTGACGTTCGCCAAGGAGGAGTCCGGGCAGGACGGCCCGGACGACGACGCCGACACGCCGCGCGGGGACGACGGTTACGTCCCCTCGCAGCGGCGGATCGAGCGCGAGGCCTACAAGCGCGCCCGCGCCCGCCGCGCCACCGCGATCGCCGCGCTCTCCACCCTCGTCACCGCCGTCGTCCTGTATCTGATCGTCGTCGGCGCACCGGGCTGGCCGCGTACCAAGGAGACGTTCTTCAACGGGCAGTACGCGCGTGAGGCGTTGCCGAAGGTCCTCGAGGGGCTGTGGCTAAACGTCCGGCTGCTACTCGTGTGCGGCGCGGCCGTCCTCGTCCTCGGCATGCTGATCGCCGTGGCCCGGACGCTGAAGGGCCCGGTGTTCTTCCCGCTGCGGGTGCTGGCCGCCGCCTACACGGACTTCTTCCGCGGGCTGCCGCTGATCATCAATTTGATGATCGTGGTTCTGGGTGTGCCGGCGCTGCGTCTGCAGGGCGTGACCGTGGACCCGGTGCTGCTGGGCGGCACGGCGCTCACGCTGACCTACTCCGCGTACGTCGCCGAGGTCTTCCGCGCCGGCATCGAGTCCGTCCACCCCTCGCAGCGCGCCGCGGCCCGCTCGCTGGGACTGACCAAGCGGCAGGCTCTGCGCCATGTCGTGCTTCCCCAGGCCGTACGCCGCCAGGTGCCGCCGCTCCTCAACGATCTGGTCTCCCTCCAGAAGGACACGGGTCTGGTGTCGATCGGCGGGGCGGTGGACGCCGTGCGCGCCGCCGACATCATCGTGGGCCGCAGTCTCAACTACACCCCCTACATCATCGCGGGGCTCGTCTTCGTGGCGCTGACCATCCCGATGACCCGCTTCACCGACTGGGTCACCGCCCGGATGGACCGCCGCCGGGCCCAAGGAGGCACGCTGTGAGCGACGCCCGGCCCGGAGCGGACGCCGCCCCCGTCCTGCGTATGGAGTCCGTCCGCAAGACCTTCGGTGGCACTGTCGTCCTGCGCGACGTGAACCTTGCCGTCGCCCCGCACACCGTGACAGCGCTCATCGGGGCCTCCGGCTCCGGCAAGTCGACGCTGCTGCGGTGCGCGAACCTGCTCGAGGAGATCGACGACGGCGCGATCTGGCTGGACGGGCAGGAGATCACCGATCCGCGCGTCGACCAGGACGCCGTGCGACGCCGGATCGGGGTGGTCTTCCAGGCCTACAACCTCTTCCCGCACATGAGCGTGCTCGACAACATCACCCTGGCCCCGCGCCGCGTACACAAGGTGGGCCGGGCGGAGGCGGAGGAGTACGCCCGCGAGCTGCTCGACCGTCTCGGGCTCGGCGCCAAGGCCGCCGAGTTCCCCGACCGGTTGAGCGGCGGTCAGCAGCAACGCGCAGCCATCGTCAGGGCGTTGGCCGTGCGCCCCAGGGTGCTGCTCCTCGACGAGATCACGGCCGCGCTCGACCCGGAACTGGTCGGTGAGGTCCTCTCCGTCGTCCGGGACCTCAAGGACGACGGCATGACCATGGTGCTGGCCACACACGAGATGGGCTTCGCCCGGGACGTCGCCGACCAGGTGTGCTTCCTGAGGGACGGGGTGATCCTGGAACACGGCACGGCCCAGGAGGTGTTCGGCGCCCCACAGCAGGAGCACACCCGGCGCTTCCTGCGCCGGATCGTGGAGGCGGGCCGCCTCTAGGGAGGGCCCTGTGCCGCTACTCGGCACCCGGTCTCGGCCCGCTTGTCAGGACCGGGCCCAGCGCGGCGAGGTGAGCAGCGATCGAGCTGCGCTTCACCTCGTCCCGTTTCTCCCGGTCGCTCCCGACTGAGGTGCACCTCGGGCCGCTTCGCCTGTTCACTCCGGCCGACACCAGCCGATGTACCACACCGTGCAGACCCCGCGCCCTCGCCGCCATTTGTGCCGGCGCATCGCGCATGCCCCGCCTCCCCGACGTTCTCACCGCCCGGCGCCGGGGGCGCGCACGCATACGCGGCGAGAAGAACATCCGCTGGGGCGGTCGGCTCACAATGGCCGCAGCCCGATCGCCGGACCGGTGACCGTTCCCGGTCAGAGCCGAGTGCGGATCCGCTCGTCAAGGACGGGCGTGAACACCCACACCTCCAGAGACGATGAGGTTGTCGCCGGTGATGTAGCCGGCGGCGTCCGAGGCGAGGAAGGCCACGGCCTCGGCGATGTCGGCAGCAGCGCCGGCACGGCCGAGCGGAACCTCCCTGGCCCAGGAGTCGATCATCTCCTGGGAGACACCCATCTTGCTGTAGGCGGGGGTGTTGATCAGTCCTGGGCTGACGGCGTTGACGCGGACACGGCGGGGAGCGAGTTCGAGCGCGAGGGACCGTACGAGGGGCACCAGGGCGCCCTTGGCGGCCGTCATGGCGGCTCCGACCCCTTCACCGGCGCCAACGGTGAACACGACCGAGGCACCTTCCTTGAGGAGCGGGAGCGCCTTTTGCAGGGTGAAGAAGTTGCCCTTGACGTTGGTGTCGAACAGCGCATCGAAGGCGTCCTCGTCGGTTGAGTCGATCGAGCCGGGACGGGAGATGCCCGCGTTGAGGAAGAGCAGGTCGAGGGAGCCGAATCGGTCGCGTGCCTGGTCAATCGCATGGTCGATGTCCGGCAGGGACCGTGCGTCGGCCCGGACGACCACGACGTCTTCGGGAAGCCCCGCGTCGGCGACATTGCCGAGGCCGGTGACCATGACGCGGTAGCCGCGGGAGTGGAGCAATTCGGCGGTCGCCCGGCCGATGCCGCTGGTTCCACCGGTGATCAAAGCCGCAGATGCAGACATGATGCGTTCCTTTGTGTGCTCCGGAAGGTGGGGGCGGTCGGCGAACGGTCCGGCCCGTGGAGCGGCGGGCTGTGCTGCAACGACCACCTTGTGGCAGCGTACGACACGTTGGCAGTGACTGCCAAATATGATGCTACTGCCAGACTGGCAGTGCTGGGCTAACCTGGGGGCATGAAACAGGTGGCCAAGAAGGCAACGGGCGAGCCGACCACGCTGTGGGACCGGACACGGCAGCTGGCCTCCCAGGAGATCCTCGAGACGGCTCTGCGCCTGTTCACCGAGCAGGGTTACGACGAGACGACCATTGCCCAGATCGCCCAGGAGGCCGGCGTCTCCCAGCGCACCCTCTTCCGCTACTTCGGCACCAAGGAGGACCTTCTGGGCGGCGACCAGGGCCGGTTCGGGCAGGTCCTGACGGACACGATCAGCGAACAGCCCCCGGAAGCCGACGCATGGGAGACCCTGCGCGCAGGCATCGCTGCCGTACTGGCCTTGCACGACAGCCGCGAACAGGCCCTGGAACGGTTTCGCCTTCTGCATAACACCGCCTCGCTGCGTGCCGGTTGGCTCGAAAAGCGACTGCGGTTCCAGGAGGACCTGCTGCCGTTCATCGAAGCCCGTATGGGCTCTGGTTCCGGCAGGACGGATCCGAGGGCCCGCGCGGTGATCGCGACGGCGTTCGCGTGCCTGGATGCCGCATCGATGACATGGGTCGGCAACGGCGGCAAGGGCGACATCATGGACCTGTACGACGAGTGCCTGACTGCAGTGCGCAGCTGATCCACAGCGGTCGGCCGGCCCGGAAGCTGTGGACCGACAGCGCCAAATCCATCAGCCCGACCCGCATCACCAGCAACGCTGAGACCGATCAGCTCCACCCGGTGATCATTTCCGGTCACAGCACTGGCTGGACCAGCAGCAAACCGGTTCTCCTGTCGCCTCCGGTCACCTGACGAGCTGTCCACGACGCAGGAAGAGCAGATCGTCGACGTCGTCGACCAGACCGGCCGGACGCCCGCCGACCCCGGTTCGCCAGCGGGAAGGCAGGCAGCAGGCTGATGCTGAATTGCAAAATTTCGCAATTGGTTAGATGCTGTCTTGGCTGTGCCCGCAGGTAGCCGCGGGCACAGCCCTTTGTGTCCGCCCCGGGTGGGGCCTGTAGGGGAAGCCGAGAGGTCATGTCCGTTCCGCTGTACCAGGCCAAGGCCGAGTTCTTCCGGATGCTGGGACATCCCGTACGGATTCGGGTGCTGGAGCTGCTGCAGGACGGGCCCATGCCGGTGCGGGAACTGCTGAATGCGATCGAGGTGGAGCCTTCCGCCCTGTCGCAGCAACTGGCGGTGTTGCGCCGCTCGGGGATCGTCACGTCGGTGCGGGAGGGCGCGACGGTGGTCTACGAGTTGGCCGGCGGCGATGTGGCCGACCTGATGCGGGCCGCGCGGCGGATCCTGACCGAGATGCTGGCCGGGCGGGGCGAACTGCTGGCCGAACTGCGGGAATCCGAGGTCGCCGCCCGATGAGCACCGTGATCAGCCGTGTGTGGGCTCGGATGGTGGCGTTGCTGCCCGGTCGCGCCGAACTCATGGAGGTGCGGCGTGATCCACGTCGGGACCTGCTGGCCGGTCTCACCGTGGCGATCGTCGCGCTGCCGCTCGCGCTCGGCTTCGGCGTCTCCTCCGGGCTGGGCGCCGAAGCAGGCCTGGCGACCGCCGTGGTCGCGGGGGCGGTCGCCGCTGTGTTCGGTGGTTCCAATCTGCAGGTGTCGGGCCCGACCGGCGCCATGACGGTCGTCCTCGTCCCCATCGTGGGTGAGTACGGGCCAACGGGCGTCCTCACGGTGGGCCTGATGGCGGGAGTCCTGCTCGTCGCACTCGCTGCGCTCAAGGCCGGCCGTTACATGCGGTACATCCCGGCCCCCGTGGTGGAGGGCTTCACGCTCGGTATCGCCTGCGTGATCGGTCTGCAGCAGGTCCCGAACGCGCTGGGCGTGCCCAAGCCTGAGGCCGACCGGGTGTTGGTGGTGACGTGGCGGGCGGTCGAGGAGTTCGCCACGTCCCCGAACTGGACGGCGTTCGGCTTCGCGGTCGCGGTGGCGGCGGTCATGCTGGTCGGGGCCAGGTGGCGGCCGACCGTTCCCTTCTCCATCCTGGCCGTGATCGCTGCCACGGTCGTGGCGCAGTCGACCCACCTGGACGCGGCGAAGCCGATCGGCGACCTGCCCTCCGGGCTTCCCCTGCCGTCGCTGTCCTTCCTCGACCTCGGCTCGCTCGGCACCTTGCTCGCCCCCGCGGTGGCGGTCGCCGCCCTGGCCGCCCTGGAGTCTCTGCTGTCCGCATCGGTTGCGGACGGCATGACGGTCGGCCAGCAGCACGACCCGGACCGGGAGTTGTTCGGACAGGGTCTGGCGAACATCGCCGCCCCGCTGTTCGGTGGGGTCCCGGCGACCGGCGCGATCGCCCGCACCGCGGTCAACGTCCGCACCGGCGCCAGCTCCCGGCTCGCTTCCCTCACCCACGCCGCCGTCCTCGCGATCATCGTCTTCGCGGCGGCGCCCTTGGTCTCGAAGATCCCGCTCGCCGCGCTGGCCGGGGTCCTGCTGGCCACTGCGATCCGGATGGTCGAGGTCGGCTCGCTCAAGGCCATGGCGAAGGCCACCCGCTCGGATGCTCTGATCCTTGTCCTGACCGCGCTGGCGACGCTGGCCCTGGACCTCGTGTATGCCGTGATCATCGGCCTGGTCGTCGCGGGCGGCCTCGCCCTGCGCGCCGTGGCCAAGCAGGCCCGCTTCGACCAGGTACCGCTGGACCGGGGCAACCACAGTGCGGAGGAGCACGCGTTGCTGGCCGAGCACATCGTCGCCTATCGCATCGACGGGCCACTGTTCTTCGCCGCCGCACACCGCTTCCTGCTGGAGCTGACCGAGGTCGCAGACGTCCGCGTCGTCATCCTGCGCATGTCCCGTGTGTCGACGATGGACGCCACCGGTGCCCTGGTCCTCAAGGACGCAGTTCAGAAGCTGCACCGTCGCGGCATCCTCGTTCTGGCCTCCGGCATACGAGCGGGCCAGCGCCAGGTCCTCGACTCCGTCGGCGCCCTGGAGTTGCTGCGCCACGAGAGCCAGGAGTACGCCACCACCCCCGATGCGATCCGGGCCGCGCGGCACCACCTGGAGACGGCCGGAGTCCTGCCCGCCCTCCCCGCCCACGAGCAGTCCCGACTCGCCAGCGAGGAAGGCCTGCGATGAGCGCTTCCCCCATCATCCTTCGCATGATCGAGGTCTCCCGCGCAGCGGCTCTGTGGCTGCTGAAGGAAAGCTGCCTTGGTCGGCTGATTCGCGTGCCGCGGGACCGGACCACGGTGCGCCCGGCGAGGCATGTGTGGGAGTACGGCCGTCTGATGATCGTGCGTGCCTCGGCTCCGGCCGCGACGGTGCGCCACGACGTGGAGGGGATCCGGATCGTGCCCGCCACTGGCTGGACGGTCACCGTCGCCGGACCGGCCGAGGTGATCACAGACCCCGCTGCTGCCGCCCACCACCGGCGCGCCCTGTCGGGCCGGACGCACGGCCGGCACGACACCCTGCTACGTCTGCATCCCAAGACCCTCGCCGGTCTCCGTCCCACCCGTGCGGAGGCGTGAAACGTGTCCACGCAGTTGGAAGCCCTGCCCTACCGGCATGTACTCACCCTGCCCACCGAGCCGTCGGCCGTGCGGATTGCCCGCGAGACGGCCGAACAGGCACTGGTCAAATGGAGGATCGGACTGCGCCATCCCACCGTGGACCCGGCCCTGCTGATCCTCAGCGAGCTGGTCACCAACAGCGTCAGGCACGCCGCGTCGTTGTCCCCGCAGGTCACGGTGATCTACGCGGCGAGCCCGGACTGCCTGGCCATTGCCGTCCACGACCGCCATCCCTACCAGCCTCCGTTGTACGGAGCAGTCACCGGTGCGGCGGGCGGCGGTCTCGCCACCGTCATGGAGCTCGTCCTCGCCCTGGGCGGCACAGCGGTGGTGCGTGCGGATGCCGACGGCCGGGGCAAAAGCATCTGGATCACCCTTCCCCTCTGACCGATCAGCACGTCTGGGAGCCACCGCCCTTACACATGCCTTCCGCGGTGGTGATGGCCAAGGACAGCTCGTCGACAACGACCAGGCGGGGCGCAGCCCAGCCCAGCCCAGCCCAGCCCAGCCCAGCGGAATGATCCTCAGGCAAAGCTCCCACATGGCCAGCAATTGCTAATATCGGCAATTATCAAGGTCATCACGGCTGGATGCGGCGGTCCTCTTCCTGGGTGCGGATTCGGCCTGGCCGGTGCCGCAGGCGAGGATGGGCCGCATGTTCTTGACGATCGGGTGGATGCGATGCGGGGAGAGCCGGCTGATGACGCCGCGCTGCTTCCTGGGTGAGGGGATGGCACGGTGAGCACACCGCTGTACCAACTGAAGGCCGAGTTCTTCAAAACCCTCGGCCACCCGGCCCGCATCCGGGTCCTGGAGCTCCTGAGCGAGCGCGAGCACGCGGTCGCGGAGATGCTCCCCGAGGTGGGCATCGAGCCTGCGCACCTCTCACAGCAGCTGGCCGTGCTGCGGCGCGCGAACCTGGTCAAGAACCGCAAGGAGGGCTCGACCGTGTACTACTCGCTGACCAGCCCTCACGTGGCCGAGTTGCTGCGGGTGGCCCGCACCATCCTGTCCGGGGTGCTGACCGGCCAGGCCGAACTCCTCGCCGACCTGCAGGCCGCACAGAGCGAAGGAAAGCCGCCGTCGTAACGACGGCCCTCGATCGGTGACCGTCTTCCCGGAGCGAGACAGCACTCTGCGGCATCGGAAGACGGCCCGCCGGCGCCGGTGCGCCGGGCCATGGTGCCCGATCCGGCGACGCCGACCGAGCGGACGGGTCGGCCGGAGACCAGGCCGGCGTCCTCCAGCGGCACCGCGGAGCACCTGAGGCAACGCCTCGGAGTAGCGTGACAACTCCTACCCCGCGACAGCTCGTTGGTCACCGGTCGACCGGCCGCCAACCGGAAGAAGAAGGGCAGCGGCGGCCGGCCTGTCAGGCACGACGCCGACCTGTACAAGGAGAGGAACACCGTCGAGCGCCTGATCAACAAGCTCAAGGCCTGGCGAGGCATCGCCACCCGATACGGCAAGACCCCCGACAGCTACCTCGCGGGCCTCCACCTACGCGCCTCGATGATCTGGATCAAGGACATCACACGAACCACCCCTTGATCACAACCAAATACGCGCCCTAGATGATCGATTCCAAGGGGATTCAGTGGTCCTTACCTTGGTCATCGGTTTGGTCCAGCCATTCGTAGGGTTGGGGCATCCGGGGGTGTGAGGTGTGGCTTTCAGTGGTCTGCCGACCGTGGCTTCGTACGACTGGCCGCCTCACGCCCCGCGACGACTCGGCCGCTGATTGGGATTTGCGAACAGATCGCTATGTAAGGACCTGCCGGCGAGGTCGTCTGCGGACACGACGAGCACGAGCGCCGGAGGGGTAATGGGCCGCATATGGGCCGGGGTGGACATCGGCAAGACCCACCACCACTGCGTGGTGGTCGACGCGGAGGGCAGGCATCTGCTGTCCCGCCGGGTGGCCAACGACGAGTCGGAGCTGCTTGCCCTGATCGCGGCCGTCCTGGACCTCGGCCATGAGACGACCTGGGCCGTGGACGTCACACATGGTGGTGCTGTCCTGCTGTTGGGGCTCTTGGCCAACCATGGCCAGCCCGTCTTCTACCTGCCCGGACTGGCGGTCAACCGGGCAACAGCCGGCTACCGCGGCCAGGGAAAGACCGATGCCCGCGACGCGGCGATCATCGCCGACCAGACCCGTATGCGCCGCGACCTGGAGCCGGTGCGGCCCGATGCGCAAGCCATCGCAGAGCTGAAGATCCTCACCGCCCGCCGGGCTGATCTGGTCGCTGACCGGACCCGCACGGTCAACCGGTTGCGTGACCAACTCCTGGGCATATTCCCGGCTTTGGAGCGTGCGCTCGACATGGGCAACCGCGGCCCGCTGGTGTTGCTGACTGGCTACCAGACCCCGGCCGCTCTGCGCCGCATCGGCATCAAACGACTGGAGACCTGGCTGCGCAACCGCAAGGTCCGCAGCTCCGCCGACCTGGCCGCTGCCGCCGTGGAGGCTGCCGAGCGACAGCACACGGCGCTGCCCGGCGAAACGATGGCCGCGCAGATGGTGCACAGCTTGGCGAAGGAGGTGATCGCCCTCAACGAGAAGGTCGACGAGATCGACAAGCTCATCGAGGGACGGTTTCGCAGCCATGCCCAGGCCGAGGTGATCGCCAGCCTGCCCGGGATCGGCCCCTTGCTCGGCGCTGAGTTCCTGGCTGCCACGAGCGGGGACATGACCCGCTTCGGTACTCCTGACCGCCTCGCGGGCTTCGCCGGCCTGGCCCCGGCTCCCCGCGATTCCGGGCGCATCAGCGGCAACCTGAAGCGCCCGGCCCGTTACCACCGCGGGCTTCAACGCGTCTTCTACACGTCGGCCCTGATCAGCATCCGCTGCTGTGAGGAGTCCCGTCGCTTCTACGACCGCAAACGCGCCGAAGGCAAGCGGCACGTCCAGGCCGTACTGGCCCTGGCGCGTCGGCGGGTCAATGTCCTGTGGGCGCTGCTGCGTGACGGACGGTGCTACCAACTCACACCACCCCTGGCTGAGGCGGCTTGACATCTTCATTGGGAGTCGTAGGCGGTCAACGCCCGCATGACCGGCTGTCCGGTGCGGTCGTTGTGCCAGATGGCGGCAGTCAGTGCGAGGATGCGCTGCAGAACACGGACCATCACCCCGCCGGGGGTGCGGCCCCGGTGGCGTTCGAGGTCGAGCTGGCCCTTGAAGGTCTCGTTGACCGACTCGATTACCTGCCGCAGCGGCTTGAACAGTTGCGCACTGGCCCGCTCGGCCTCACCCTTGCGGGCCGGCCGCAGCAGCTGGATGTGACAGTCCCTCTCGAGGTGGCCCTCGAAGTCTCGCCCGAAGTAGTTCTTGTCGCCGATCAACGTCTGACCGGGCCGATCTGCGAGCAGCTCGGGCTCGACCTCGAACATGGCCAGCAGTGTCTCGCGCTCGTCGGCCTTCGCCCCGGTCAACGCGAACGCGACCGGCAGGCCGTGCAGTGTGCACACCAGGTGCAGCCGCAGCCCCCAAAAGAAGCGTGAGTGGCTGGCGCAGTAGCCGTATTCGGCCCATCCGGCCAAGTCGGAGCGTTTGACGGTCTCGCGGGAGCGCCCGCATTCCACTGGGGTGGAGTCGACCACCCAGACGTCGTCGCTCCACAGCGTGGTGTCGACCGCCAGCAGGCGTGTGACCTGCTGAATCAGCCCGGCGGCCTTGCGCAGCCGCTTGTTGCAGCCGGGCTGTTTCGGCAGGTACGGGAACAGATGACGCAGGTTGCTGCGCGCGTAGCGGATCCAGCGGGCCTCGGAGGGGAAGCCGAGCAGTGCCTGGATAACCGAGAGCGTGATCAGTTCTGCGTCGCTCAGCCGCGGCGCTTTGCCGACGTCGGGTCGGTACGGGGCCAGATGCGGCGATGTCTTCAGCAAGTCGTCAATCTTCACATAGAGTGCGGTCGCGAGGGTATCCAGATTGTTCGTCACACAATGATCATGGGTGCCCTCGCCTTATCAACGCGTGGAACACCTCCTCCCGAACGCGGGACAACTCCGGCCCGGCAGTGGGGCGTTCGCTCGCCCTGCCTCGATGGGCAGCGCGACGGCGTTGAGGCACCGTCTTCGCTAACGAGGGGTCGCTGACGATGGCTACGTATGTGTTGATTCCCGGTGCCGCGTCCGGCCCGTGGTACTGGCACCTGCTGGAGGCCGAGTTGCGTGGGCGGGGACATGACGTGGTGGCGGTGGACCTGCCCTGCGACGACGACTCGGCCGGGCTGGCCGAGTACGCCGACACTGTGGTCGATGCGATCGGTGATCGCACCGACCTGATCTTGGTGGCCCATTCCTTCGGCGGGTTCACCGCACCGTTGGTGTGCGACCGCGTGCCGGTGGACCTGCTGGTGATGCTGCAGGCGCAGATCCCAGCACCGGGCGAGAGCCCGGGCCAGTGGTGGGCCAACACCGGCTACGAGCAGGCCAGGCGTGAACAAGACGAACGCGACGGCAGGGATCCCGACGACGACACTGCCCTGTTCCACCACGACACCCCGCCAGCGCTGGCCGCCGAGGCCAAGAAGCACACGCGCACACAATCGGCCACGCCGTTCATGAAGCCGTGGCCACTGGCCGCGTGGCCGGATGTGCCCACGAAGTTCCTCTTGTCCAGGGACGACCGCTTCTTCCCTGCCGAGTACATGCGCCGGATCGTGCGGGAACGCCTGCGTATTACACCCGACGAGCTGCCCGGTGACCACTGCCCCATGCTCGGTCACCCCGTGGAACTGGCCGACCACCTGGAGGCATACCACCCCGGGGCGTAACAGCCACACAGCTACACGCCCGTCTGACGCGCCGGCATCACCCCTTGGAATAGATCATCTAGTGCTGTTCGGTCCCGCTGGAGAGTTGGCGCGCCACAGCCTTCGCATCGGACGCCCGGCCCGCGCGAAGGCTGCAAGACAAAGCAGTCCCCGGTAGTGCTGCGCGTGTCCTGAAGCTTCAGTCGTCACTGTCGCCTCGGTATCGCGCCGGCTTGCCGGGGGCCTAACCCACATCCTGTCCAAGTCACTCCGTCGGCTAGACGTCCTTACCGGCTTTGTAAACTCTTTCGGTGTTGTGACCTAATAACCACAATGCACCGCATATTTTGTGAGTCAAGATGTTTTGGGTAAATTCTGCGGGATGCTCTACGTGATCGTCCCCCGACTGACGCACTCGGCGCCCGGCCGCGTGCTCCATGAAGCCGCGGACGATATCCGCACGGCAGCGCGTGCCACATCGGATTCTGCTGCCGCAGCGCATCCCGTGCCTGCGCCGGCGAGACACCCGCACACCGACACTGCTCGGTTACAGCGGACGGCCGTTTGGACCGGATCGCGGCGAAGGGGCGGGACTTCGCCTCCGCCGCCCCTGCGTCTGTCTGGCCTTCACGTCAGCCGCGTACTGATCCACGTACTCCTGGCCCGACAGTCGCAAAATCGCGTACGTGATCTCGTCGGTGACTGCCCGCAGCACCGCCTTCTGGTGCACCATCCCTGCATAGCGTGAGAAGTCCAGTGGTTCCCCGAAACGGATCACGATCGGCCGCCGCCTGGGCAGGACACGCCCTGGAGGCCAGATCTGGAAGGTCCCCACCATCGCGCACGGAATCACCGGAACATGCACATCCAACGCTATTAGGGCCACCCCAACCTTGCCCTTGTACAGTCGGCCGTCCGGGGAACGCGTGCCCTCCGGATAGATCGCGAGCAAGTCTCCCTTCATCAGTACACCCAGCCCTTCCCGGATGGCCGCCTGCGCCGCGGCCCTGCCCGATCTGTCCACCGAGATCTGCCCGGCGCCGCGGAGGACGAGCGCAATCAGTCGGCCCATTAGGCCCCGCGCCCTGAAGTACTCGGCCTTGGCCAGGAACGTGATGCGCCGCTTCAGGACCGCGGCCATGAGAAGTGGGTCCGCGAAGGACAGGTGATTCCCGGCAACGATCGCTGCGCCCTTCACTGGAAGGTGCTCGAGGCCCTCCGCGCGCGCCCGGAACAGCAACCGCAGCAACGGCCCCAGAAGAACGTACTTGAGCACGTAATAGAACACGGACACCTCCCGCCCGATCTCCCCGATACGCATGTGCCGGGCCTTCCCTCGCAGCGTCGGCACCACCCGGAAGCCTCGGTGACGGTCGTCGGCGTCACCGGCAGGACAAGAGTCCCGTCTGTCTCAGATGACGCCTCGGAATGCGGTCTGGCTCTGCCTGGGAGACAGTGAGGCCATGATTGAGCGTCCCATAATCGTGGAGACGCCCTGCGGATCTGGCGGCCGCAACATACACCTCGGTGACGAGTTCCTTGGTACGGCGTATTCATTGCACGACCTGACCGTGTTCCTGCAATGCATCGGGCTGGTGGGTTGGGATGAGCTGGACGTGGCCGAATCGGACCTCATCGAGTGGCGGGGCGGTGGTCCGGAAGTTTGGCCGTGCCAGGGTGGTGGGCCGGACTGCTGGGCGGCGCCGGGTGAGCCCGCCCCACCGGTGAAGAAGACGAAGCGCGCCTGACAGAGGGCCGGACCGCAGAAGGCTCCGGGCCAGCGGACAGCACTCCGGTTATCCGAGGACGGCCCCGCACAGCAAAAAGATCAATTACGGCTCGTCGGTCCACCTGCTGCCCGACTTGCTGAGGGCCGCCCGCCTGGAGACGGCGAAAGTCCAGGAGCCCCTGACAACTCCGGCGTTCCCGCGTATGGGTCTCCGCCGACGGCCCACCGGAAGCGGGCCACCACGGCATCCACCCTCCCGCAGGAACCCATCCACGATGCCCAGGCTGCTGACGCGTTCACGCACCAGGACCTCACCCGATTCCATTTCGTCAGCGTTCTGCTGGTACCCGCCGTGTCGCGGCACCCGCAGAACTCGCAGAGCCAGTGCCTCCCGCCTGACCTCGTACAAAGCGCAACGATTGCCCAACCGATTTGAAGGTCGCGAAATCAACCAAAGAGGACGCCAAGCATTGAGGTCGGCGCCCCCTGCGGCGTCGGGTGTCGCCCTGCCGTCACGACGCCTTGCGTTGACGCCTGATGGGCTCGCCCACTCGGTGCAGGTGGGTGAGCGCCTCGCGGTAGGACTGGAGAATCCTGGTTTCGTGGTAGGGCACACCGATCTCGGTGCAGTACGCGCGTACGACGACCTGGGCCCGCCGTAGGTGAGGAGTGGGCATGCTCGGGAACAGGTGATGTTCGATCTGGTAGTTGAGCCCGCCGAGCATCAGGTCCGTGAACCGCCCGCCCCGCACATTGCGGGAGGTCAGTACCTGACGGCGCAGGAAGTCGGGGCGGTCCTCGCCGGTGAAGGTGGGCATGCCCTTGTGGTTTGGGGCGAACGTGCAGCCGAGGTAGACACCGAACAGGCACTGGTGCACGGCGAGGAACGCCACTGCCTTGCCGGGAGAGAGCACCAGGAACAGCGCGGACAAGTAGGCCGCGATGTGCAGGAAGAGCAGTGTGCCCTCCAGCAGGCGGTTCTTCATCGACGGCGAGCTCAGCGCCCGCGCGCTCGCCACGTGCAGGTTGAAGCCCTCCAGCGTCAGCAGCGGGAAGAACAAGAACGCCTGGTGGCCTCCGATGAATCGGGCCAGACCGCTGCTGTTGCGGGCCTGCTCGGTGGACCACACCAGGATGTCCGGGGCGACATCGGGGTCGAGTTCCTCGTGGTTGGGGTTTGCGTGGTGGCGGGTGTGCTTGTTCATCCACCAGCCGTAACTCATGCCGATACCGAGGTTGCCGAAGAGCCGGCCCCAGATCGCGCTCGCGCGGCGTTTTCGGCACACCTGCCGGTGGGCCAAGTCGTGTGCCACCAAGGCGACTTGGCCGAAGATCAGGGCGAGGAAGGCGGCGACCGCCAGCTGCCACCACGTGTCGCCCAGCGCGACGAAGGCCATCCAGCCCCCCGCCAGCAGCCCGATCACCAGACCGAGCCGCACCGTGTAGTAGCCGGGGCGCCGCCGCAGTAGACCCGCCTCGGTGATTCGCTGCGACAGGCGGGCGAAGTCGCTGCCGGCGTCGGGGCGGGATCGGCTGGGCCGCACGGCGGCCGGGCCGTTTGTGACCGTGGCTTCGGAGGAAATCGTCATGCAGGCGAGTCTGGCTACGGCCCTCCCACCGTCACCAGCCTGTCAGCCGTAGGCCTCGTGGGGGCCGGGCCCCCCACCATCCCGGGGGGTTGTCCCCACCTCTGTGCCCCCTGAGCAGGGCATTCGCCGATTCGCAGGGATGCGCGTGCCGGGCCGAGTCGCCTTCGCCACGTACGGCTAGTGCTCTGACCGGGAAGGTTCGCCGGGTCGGCAGTTCCAGCGGTTGGATGTCCGGAGCCGTCCGATCCGACCGTTGGGGGTGTGGGTGGCTGAGCCCTGTCCGTGTGCGCAGGTTGACCGACCACGAGGGGCAGAAGCTGGAGCAGATCGTGCGCCGGGGCAGCACCAGTTCGGTGCGGTACCGGCGCGCGATGATGCTGGTGGCCTCGGCCGGCGGAAACCGGGTCCCGGTGATCGCGAAGGTGGTGCGGGCTGATGAGGACACTGTCCGCGACACGACCCACCGGTTCGACGGGATCGGTCTGGCCTGCCTGGACCCTCGGTGGGCGGGAGGGCGTCCCCGCCTGCTCAGTCCTGACGACGAGGACTTCGTCGTTCAGACGGCCACCACCCGCCCGACCAAGCTCGGGCAGCCCTTCACTCGCTGGTCAATCCGCAAACTCGCCGCCTAGCTGCGGAAGGTGCACCGGCCGCGTGATCCTCCGCCCACAAAGGCGCCGACATGCATCGCTGGGCGAAGAGGAACAAGGTCAAGCTGTGCTTCACCCCGACCTGTGCGTCCTGGGCGAACCCGATCGAAGCCCGCTTCGGATCGCTACGGCAGTTCACCATCGCCAACTCCCACCACCCCAACCACAACGTCCAGACCCGGGCCCTGCACGCCTACCTGCGCTGGCGTAACGCCAACGCCCGCCACCCCGACGTCCTCGCGGCGCAGCGTCGCGAACGCGCACGCATCCGAAGCGAGAAGGGCATCCGCTGGGGCGGACGTCCCTTGCCGTCGCCACCTGAACGGTCTGACGAATCCATGAGGTCGCAGCCCGAAGGTGCAGCAGAGCACCGGACAGGCGAATCACTCGCGCATACGGGCTGACGCGGGCGAGGCGAGCATCGCTTTGAGGATGCGTTGCAGCTCAACGCGGTCCTGGGGGGTGACCTTCGCCAACCTTCGGTCGTACTCCGCCGCGAGGGCTGCAAGTGCTCGATCGCGTGCTTGCGTGCCCTCGGCGGTCAGTACGAGCCGATGACGCCGCAAGTCCGCCTCGTCGATCTCGCGGCGGACAAAGCCCTTGGCGACGAGGTTGCGAACGTAGACCGTCACGCTGGCCTTGGGTAGCAGCAGCGCGGTCGCGATCTCGGCCGGGTACGGCGATGCCTCCACCTCGGCCAGGACGAAAAACTCCTTCGTCTCCAACCCGAGATCGGCCAGCTCCCGCGTGCAGGCATCCATCACGACTGCCAGCAGCCGCTGGTTCAGCGTCCACAGCTGCGCCCCGTCGACTGACATGCGACCCTCCGTCCAATCTGGTACAGTTTCGTATTAGTTCCAAACTGTACTAGTCATTGTCTTGTACTGGACTCCTGTGGAACAACAATCTCACGAAGGACGGCACGCATGCTTCAGCACCTCACGATCCCGCGCGGTCCCATCAACCTCGCCGCAGACCTCCACCTGCCCGACAACGCCGACAGCAGCGCACCGCTGCGCGCTGTGGTGCTCTCCACCCCAGGCAGCAGCGTGAAGGAGCAGATCGGCGCCAACTACGCCTCCCGTCTCGCCGCCCGCGGCATCGCGGCGCTCGTCTTCGACCCCGCCCATCAGGGCCAGAGCGAGGGCGAACCCCGCGACCTCGAAGACCCCTACCGCCGAGGCGAGGACATCTCCTACGCCATCGAAGTGCTCACCACGACCCCCGGCATCGACCCGCAGCGCATCGGCGTCCTCGGCATCTGCGCCGGTGGGGGCTACGCCGTGCACACCGCGCGCACGGACCACCGCATCAAAGCGGTCGGCACGGTCGTCCCCGTCAACATCGGCGCCTCGTTCCGCGGCTTCCAGCCCGACGGTCCGGCCGCAGCACTCGACGCCCTCGCGGACGCACGGACCGAAGAGGCCCGCTCCAGCGAGACGACCCGCGTGAACTGGCTGCCCGATACCCTTGAGGACGCCACGCCAGCGGGCCTGACCGACATCGACACCACTCAGGCCATCACCTACTACCGCACCGAGCGCGGCGGCAACGAACACTCCACGAACCGGCGCCTCTTGCGCAGCGACTCCCTCCTGCTGGGCTACGACGCGTTCCACTTGGCCGATCGGCTCATGACCCAGCCGCTCCAGGTCATCCTCGCCGGACGCATCGGCAACACCGGCTCCTACGACACCGGCATGCAGCTGTGGAAGCTGGCCCCCAACCCCGTCGACCTCATGGTGATCGACGGCGCCGGCCACTACGAGATGTACGACGAACCCGAATACGTCAACGCTGCCGTCGAACGACTCACCAGCTTCTATGTGAACAACCTGTAAGGCACCCAAACCGGTGCACCTATGTGGTCACAGCACTAGCAGGCGCCGGTGTGCAGCCGTCGGCGATCGAGGCGTTCGCCCGCACTTACGGCGCCAAGTAGCCCGAGGCCGTCGTGAAGAACACCGACGACGCCGACGAGTTGCCCGCGTTCCGCGATTTCCCGGCGGAGCACTGGGGCCGTCTGCGGGCCACGAACCCGATCCGAGCTTCCCCTTGGGAGATCCCGTGACCTACGATCACGCCCTGGATCACCAGGAAGTCATCGCAGCCGGGGGGCATCATGGACTTCTTCATCGGCATCCTTCTGATCATTTTTGTGGCACCGATGGTCGGGATCATCGGCCGGTGGATCGAGAACGCTGGTCGCGAGGGCTTGGGCAAAACACTCTCTGTCGGTGGATACCTGCTGGTGCTCGGAGCCGCCGGATGGTTGATCATCCGTAGCTTCTGACTTCAACTGGCCACCTCCTGGCGCGGATGCGCGGTAGAGCACTGAAGTACAGCAACCCCAGCCATCGTCCGTCGGCAGGCGTAATCTGGCCGGAGCGCGCCGGCTGGTCGTGTCGGCCAAGGAGCTGCACCGCTCGGTCCACGCCCCGACGGAGGTGGATGCGCGTGAAGCCGGACGGGGGTGAAGGGAGTGACCGAAGCACTGCCGTTCGTTGACGAGCATCGGGTGCTCGTGTCTGCTCCGGCTTTCGTGGTTTGGAGTGCTCTGGCCGCACAGATCCCGCAGTTTGCCGGTTCCGAAACGTTCGTCCGCCTGCTGGGTGCTTCACCGAATCGGGCCTCCGGCGAGCCCATCGCCAAGGGCGCGACGCTCCCGGGCTTCCGCGTAGCCGAAGCCGTCCCTGGGCACCGTCTCCGATTGACCGGACGTCACCACTTCTCCCGCTACGAGCTGCTGCTCACCCTCGCCGAACACCCCGGCGGGACGCTGCTCAGCGCTTCGACGTATGCGGCGTTCCCTTGGCCCCATGGGCGGGTCTATCGCTTGATCGTCATCGGCTCCCGCATCCATCGCGCACTGGTGATCCGACTTCTCCGCGACGTGCGGCGCCGGGCCGAAAGGGCGGCGACTGGCGGATGACCACCTTGTCGGCCGTGGACCATGTGGGGGCGAGTGACACCACGTGGACGAGCGCAGGCGCGTGACCTGCTCGAGTTCGTCGGAGACAGGGAGCTGCGCGCTACCTGACATCGGCACCGGGATGCCTGCCCAGGCCGCGTAGCGGTGGCAGGTTGGGACCGTGTGTCGCTCGTAGTGGGCGTCGAGGGAGAAGGCGGCGTCCAGCACACACAGTGAGGTATGCGCCCACCGAGGGCCTCGCGGTTTGAGTGCCAGATGCCCGGCGGCAAGGACTACTTGTCCCGTCTCGTCCATCGATCCCCCAATGATGCAACAGCGAGGCTGTCTTGCATGCGGCACCGACAGGACATGGTTCGTTCGCATGCCGCTGGGCGTTGAGACGGTTTGGGTACCCCGGAGCAAGCCCGGCCTGTTGACGGGGTGTCCTACGACTCCCCGGTACTTCCCTCGTAGTAGGCGGTGTGCCGCCCCGGGGAGGACGACGTCCGCGCCTCCCGAGTCCAGGATCGGAGGCGATGTAGGCCCCCCGGCAGGACAAACACCGGACACGGAGGACGCGAGGCCCGTGGACACCCCGTCGCAGAACCCCGCCCCGTTCGCCCCTACCACCCGAACGACGCACCCGCACAACGAGCGCCGCTCCCGCCGACGCGGATCGCTGTTGCCGCCGCAGTGGCGCAAGGCGCTACGGGCCGCACACGTGACGGTGTCGGTCGGGCTGCTGGGCAGCGACGCCGCCGTGCTGACCCTGGCCTCGGCGGGGCGGCTGGGCAGCGACCCGGTCACCGTCTATCCGGCCGCCCACCTGATCGGCGAGCTGCTGCTCCTGCCGCTGGCCGTGCTGGCCCTGGCCACCGGCGTAGCGCTGGGCCTGCTCACGCCCTGGGGCCTGCTACGCCACTGGTGGGTGGTGATAAGCCTCGCGGTGACGGCAGGAGGCACCGTCCTGGCCACGTTCGTGCTGGTTCCGGGGCTGGGGACGGCAGCCTCGGCGGCGCTGGCCCGGCATCCCGTCGCCGACGCCACCGGGCTGGTCCGCGATTCGGCCGCAGCCTGCGGCGTACTGATCGCGACCGTCGTGATTTCTTACGTCAAGCCCTTCGGGACGGTGCGCCGCAGACCCCGCACCGAGCACCCGGCTCCGGTCAGCTCCCACACTGCGGGCGGCTTGTCCCGGTAGGAGCATCCGCTGGCGACAGCAGGTGTCCCATGGAGCCTGGCTCGCGGAAACGGCTCGGACCTGGAGCGACCAGAACGTGCCCGCTCGGCCGTAGAAGCAAGCTGTGTCGGCATCTGCTCAGCGTTTGACCGCAGGTTCGAGTCCTGCCGGGGGCGCCAAGCGCGACCAGCAAGAACGCCCGAGAAGGATCTTCCCTTCCCGGGCGTTCGACGTGGTTGACGGCAACGACCCCGTCACTCATCGGACAGGAGCATCCCCAGCCTTCATCGAGTACCGGTCGCAGCTTCGCTCCTCCGGGCGGGAGCGGGCTTTCATGACCGAACCGGTTTCAGTCGCGGTCGCGATGTTGTCACAGGACGGAGCGCTATCTGGTCGATTGCCCCGTAAAGACCAAACTGCTCCCGTGTTCCATGTCGCACGGTGCAAGCCATCCGAGGACGACAGCTTGATGAATATGACCACGACCAGCACGGCACGAGTGACACTCGGTAAACGGATAGGTGCGTCAGACATATCCGACACGGCGTTCGCGCTGCTCGACGAGCAGGGGACGGTGGTCGCGTGGACGCAGACCGCTCAGCACCTTGTCGGATACACCGCCTGCGCGGTGGTCGGCCGGTCCGCCGCACTCGTCCTGCCGTTCTTCGGTGAAGCGTCGGCGATGTCCACGTTCGTCGAGCAGTGCCGTGCACGGAACGGCTGGTCGGGCGCGACGGCAGTGCGCCACCAGGACGGCCGGGTGCTCGACGTCGGCTTGCGGATCTCACCTCTGCAGGGGCAGGACGGAGCAATGCGGTGGCTCGCGACCCTGACCGACATCGGCGTGCCGTCCGCGGACGCGGCGAGCGGATCGGTGTGGGGGGCGCTTCTTGACCGCGCGCCGATCGGCGTCTTTGTTCGTGATCTGGAGCTCCGCGGCGCCTGGGTGAACGACGTGATGGAGAGCCAGGACGGCATTTCCGCCACCCGTCGGCTGGGATGTCGACCCACCGATGTGTGGTGGTCCGGCGTCGAGGCCGCAACGGTCGAGGCGATGATGCGGCAGGTGCTCCGAAGCGGCACCACCACGGTCCACGAGTACCGCGCATGGCTTCCGACGAGTCGGGACCTGGAGCACCCGTTCGGGATGTCGTTCTCCTGCCTCCAAGGCGCCGACGGCCAGCCTCTGGGGGTATGCATCATCAGCGTCGACGTCGCCGAGAGCCGGCGAGTGCGCGAGCGCCTCGCCGTCCTCGGCGAGGCCGGCCCGCGTTTCGGCAGCACCCTGGATGTGATGCAGACCGCCCAGGAACTGGCGGAACTCGCCGTGCCTCAGTTCGCCGACTTCGTCACGGTGGACCTGGAGCAGTCGGCCTTGTTCGGCGAGAGGGCCCCGGTCCGCTTCGGCACGGTGAGCGAGCGCCTCCCCGTTCTACGACGCGCCGGTCTGGCCTCGATCCGCCAGGGGGCGTCGGAATCCCCTTGGAGACGCGGTGAGGCGGTCCCCGTACCGCCTGACGCTCCCCTCTTCGAGATCCTGCGCACCGGCAGGTCCTACCTGGAGCCGGTCCTGGACACCGCTACGGGCTCATGGATTGACCAGGATCCGATACGGGCGCAGAAGATCCGCGAGAACGGCATGCACTCCATGATGCTCGTACCCATCGGCGTACGGCGCGTCCTGCTGGGCATGGCGCTGTTCATCCGCACCGAGAATCCGACGTCGTTCCAGGAGGACGATGTGCTCCTGGCCGAAGAACTCGTCAGGCGTGCCGCGGTGGCGTTGGACAACGCTCGCCAGTACTGCCGCGAGCAGACCGCGGCGCTGGCGCTCCAACACAGTCTGCTCCCGCGCCGTCTGAGCGGCGGTGCGGCGGTGGAGACGGCCTCTCGCTACCAGCCCGCCGACATCGACAGGGGCGTCGGGGGCGACTGGTTCGATGTGATCCCGCTGTCCGGTGCCCGGGTGGCCCTCGTCGTCGGCGATGTGATCGGACACGGCATCGGCGCTGCCGCGAGGATGGGCAGGCTCCGCGCCGCGGTACGAGCGATGTCCGATCTGGAGCTGCCCCCCGGTGAACTGCTGTCCCGCCTCGACAACACGGTCCAGCGAGTGTCTGAAGAAGACGGCGACGATCCTGGCCAGAACTACGCGGCGGTGGGCGCCACCTGTCTGTATGCCGTCTACGACCCGGTCACCCGCCGGTGCGCCATGGCCGCGGCCGGGCACCCGCCGCCCGCGATCATCGACCCACAGGGCAAGGTGACCTTCCCCGACCTTCCCACCGGTGCCCCGCTCGGCATCGGGCTGGGAGCCCGCTTCGAGGCCATGGAACTGGAACTGCCCGAGAACACTCTCCTCGCCTTCTACACCGACGGCGTGATCGAGACCCGCGGCCAGGACATCGAGGAGGGCATGCACCGCCTGGGCACCGTCCTCGCCCAACCGGGTCGGTCCCTGGAGGAGCTGTGCACCCGCGCGATGGCGTCCGTCGAGGATCAGGCGGCGTTCGACGACGCCAGCCTTCTCCTCGTCCGCACCCGCTCGCTCAGCCCGGCCCAGGTCACCTCCTGGACGCTGCCCAGTGACCGGACCGCTGTCCGCCACGCCTGGACCCTGGCCGCCGGTCGGCTGGCCGAATGGGGCTTGGAAGGACTCGTGGACGGCGTGAAGCAGATCGTCAGCGAGCTGGTCACCAACGTCGTCCGGCGCAGCGACGGGCCGATTCGCCTGCGTCTGATCTGGCACCAAGCCCTGACCGTCGAAGTGATAGACGCCGACGTCAACTCCCCGTGTATGTGCAACGCGCGCACCGTGGACGAGCACGGCCGAGACCTCACCGTGGCCGCCCAGCTGTTCGACAGATGGGGCACCCGCGAGACGCAGGACGGCAAGATCGTCTGGGTCGAAGCAGACCTTGCCCACACATCCCGCTCCCAATCCCATGCTGCCTGTTGACGCGCCAACGCGCTGCAAGCCCTCCCGCAGCCCGTCAAGGCCGCCGTTTGTCCGGCGCCCGGGAAAGTTCGAAGGTGCGGAGCACGAAGCTGCGCGTCGTGGCGGAACACGTGTTGAACTTCGCCCGGGGCGGCAGCCTGCCGGACGCCGAACCGGAGGAGCTACGGCGCGCGCCGGCCCGTTACCGGGCCCTGTTCTCCCGCACGACGCGCCACTGAAGAGGCGGCGGCCGACGAGCAGTGTGGTAGATGAGACAGCTCGCCGGTGAGGGCTTGGACGTCGCTCGACCGCAGGTTGATGTTCTGGCGGGTGCCACCGACAAAGCGCACCAGGGGATCTTCGCTCCAGGGCGTTTCGTGTCTCTGGCGGCAATTGAGCAGTCCCGCACCGAAACCGGTGGTAACTGTCGGGAGCGACTCGGCGTGCGTCAAGCTCGGATCCGTCTTCCGTGTCGTTTCGCAGAGGCGATCACGGCGCAAGCAACGGCCGTCGCAATAAGGCTCCCCATCATGACCATCCCGACGCCGACCATGAAGAGGCCACTGGAGTCGTCCGACCAGTCGAAATAGGCGGCAACGGTGAGGCCGGCCGTGGTGCCGATCACAGCGCCGGCGACATAGCGCCGGGATGCTGCCCAGTACACCGCTGCCAGCAGCGTCAGTAGCAGCCCGATCACCTGCCACGCCGCGTACGGGCCGGTCGTCGTGCCATCCGGCTGCACGTCACGATGCTGGTCCCAGCCGAGCCAAGCAGCCCACAGCACCAGCGACACCCCAGCCAGCGCGGGGATCGGCAGGAGATGGCGAACGGGTTTCACGATTCCTTGGCGCATGCCCCAAGCGTTTCGGCTCACCCCATCACCGGCCAGAGGTCAGGTACTCACCTCCACCTGAGTACATCAGCCACGTGCGGATCGAGTACGTCAAGGCCGGGCACTGACGACAACTGTTGGCGGGAAACCTGTTCGTGCCGTGAGGTCAAGCCGCGAACGGCAGGCGCGCGGGAGGCGGCGCATAGTGGGGAAATCCGCGATCCGCCCACTGCACTGCCCTGCTCGCCGTTCAAGTGCCTTGGTCCAGGCACGGACTCGACGGATGGCTCTCAGCGGGAGATCGCTCCCCTTCACAACATGGGCCCGCTCCGCCCGGCCTGCCGAGCGGGTCACGGACGGTCCTCTCGTTCGTCCCGCTTCTCCAGCTTCCTCGGCTCAGAGTCGGCGCACCCATGCCGCGACGCCGTGGCCCACGCCTAGGTAAACCAGCCCGGGCAGGCCGTAGTTGAGAAGTACACGAAGGCCCTCGGTGTCCATGGTGAAGATGTCCTGCGACCAGCCGGCCAGCCACTCGGCCACGCCGCGGACAAACTCAACGAAGCCGTTGGACTGGTTGGCGTCCAGCATGTAGAGCAAGATCCACAAAGCGAGGAAGCCGGCGGCGATGTCGCCGATCGTGTGGATGACGAGCGCCGCGCGGTCCCGGCTCTCGCCCTCCCGGCGCTGACGGCGCGGGGCGCTGCTGGGCGTCGGGGTCGAGTAGGCGTAGTCGCTCTGTCCGCCGGGATAGCTCTCTTGATAGCCAAGGTTATCTCCGTGGCTACGGTTGCTCCCGTAGGGATCATGCGCCGGCTGTGTGCCATGGGGATGATTGTTCACGCCACTTGCCTACCTCAGACGCCGAGGTAAAGACAAGCCGCGCGATTTCGGCCTCCGTTGCAGCGGATTCACCCGACATCACCCCGTTGACCTTTCTGGATCGCCCATTGGGTCCAGGAATTTCACACTGGTTGCGAGGCGTCGATTCAGATTCATCACCCGACCTTCACGAAACCGCTGCCGCACCTGCTCCGCACAAGCGACGGAGAAAACGGTCGTTATGCCGACCTGTTCCGCAGCCGGACCGGGCATAAGACGGCGACGCGGCCCATGCATGAGCGCCCCCTGGCCGTCTTGGGGCCATGAACGGGCGCTCAACGATGAGCAACGTCGACAACTTCTGACAGCTCGGCAGTAGGCAGTCGGGCTGCCGATCAGAAGGCGGCGAAGACGTCGACCTGGCGGCACTGGCCGATGAAACTCAGGGCCTCGTACTCGACTGCGTCGGCCTGCGCCAGGACGACCGGGTTGCTCACCGCACGGAGTTCATGATGAAAATCCCCTTCGCATGGAGGTTTCGCAACGGGGCAGGACCCACTGGGAACACAGGGTGAGCCTCGACCGCAGGAGCACGACACAGGTTCCCGGATATCTTCGCGCGAGCCCGGCGGCACAACGGATGAAATCAAGGAGCGCACCGATCATCCAGTCCATCGACTTTCCCACCGCTGGAGTCAAACGCACAGGTTGCTCATCCGTGCTGACGTGAACACGAATCGAGGACAAACTCTCTACACACTGCGCGGCGCCCTGAAGCGACGGATATCGCCACGGTGGTTCCGAACTGGACACTCCGGATCAACAAGGCACCATCCGGACGCCACATGCAGATTCAGCGCAGCCACCCCGTGCTCAGTTACGTATTTGGTGCGCATCTTGTCGAGGGACGGTGGTCACCCCGCCGTCGCTGCCGCGCCGGAGCCGGTCGCAGACATGGCCGGCCCGTTCGGTGATGGTGTGGCTGATGTCGCGCCGTCGCAGCCAACTGCCGGTGGCGTTGGAGCCGCAGCCCTTGGGCGGGCCTGCACGGGGCCGTCCAGGACCGGCACAGGATCGGCATGAGGCCGAAGACCGTGGGTGCCACGGACATGCTCGACGACCAGGCTGCAGTGAGCACTGCGGTCTCCGTGTCACACGCCCAGGACTGCCCTGCAGCCGCCCGGTTGGTGCGGCCCGACAGGCTCCGCCATCCCCGTAGGACCGGCCGGGGCCCGGTCAGACGTTCTCCGACGATGTTCGGGGGCGTGGGCCTCGACTCACGTAGGCGGCGATTCCGACGGCGGCGAGCACTGCGGCGACCAATGCCGCGGGTCGGCTGTCGGGCGCCTGCGTCTGCCAGGTCAGCACCTCGCCCGCGGTGCCCGTGCCCGGGTAAGCCGTCGCACCGAGCGTCCACCCGAGAGGCAGGAACCACGCCCGAGCGGTACCGATCGTGGCCGACCCCAGGGCGGTCAGGCCCAGCAGACCGGCCGTGTCGCGGACGACAGAGCCGAACGGCCCGAACCGTGGGCCGGTGAGCAGCGTGGCCAGCAGGAGCATGCATCCCAGGGCCGTGGCCAGGTGGGACAACCGCAGCCACCCCCACGGCCTCGCCCCCGTGCGGTCCAGGGTGTCGTCGGGGCCACCGAGGGTGGTGGTGACAGCGGCCACGAGGAGCAGCACCGTCAGGACGAGTACGGTGCTGCTCACCTCGCCCGTGTCGCTGAAGATCGTCGCCGGCAGCCGTGTGGTGCCGGTGGCTGCGACCGCCGCGCCGAGCGCCGTCGGCACCCGGCGCGAGCGGACGTAGAGCGTCAGCCCTCTCACCGGGCGCTTCGGGTCAGGAGGCCGGTGGTGGCCCGGCACTTCCGGGCGGCCTGGTAGAGGGCGGTCACCCGAGCACCGGCCTCGGCGGGCGGCAGTGCCGTCAGCCCCTTGAAGAGCCTGGCGGTCTCCGGTACGTCGAATTCGAAGCCGTTGGAACCGGTGGTCGGCTCCCTGTCGAGCAGCCAGGCGGCCGCGGCGGTGGCGGCCTCGATGTTCCGGGTGTTTTCGCAGTTGAGGGGTCCGGTGAACACTTCGGTGAGCATCCTCGGTTCGAGCCGGTCCGGGTCGGCGAGATGACCGTGCTTGTCGATCGTGATGGCCATCAGCACGGTGTCGGCCCTCGGCCTCGGTGAGGTGGGAGGAAAGATCGTGGAGGTGTCCTCGTGTGCCTCGACGAGCGGTGTTGCCGACAGAAGTTCCAACGCGTGCCGGGCCTTGGGGACGACCTCGGGCAGCACACCTTCGTGCGCCCGGCTGACGCAGACCTTCGGGGCGCCCGCGGTGCACACCAGTTCCTGGGCGACCGGGTCGAGCGTCTGCCGGTCGTAGGCGGCGCCGGTCGGCGCGACCAGGGCCGTGGCCGTCGCCCCGATGGCCAGCGGCAACAGCGCGGCGAACACGAACTTACGCTTCCGGACTGCGAAGAGGACGACGCCGGCCATCGCCACCGCGACCATCCAGAGTGCCTGGGCGATGCTGACTCCGTCGCCGGCGGTGTCGTAGTCGCTGAACATGCTCATCCCCATGCTCGGGGAGAACGCCGCCATGAGCCCTCCGTCCGGCAGGACGTGGGGCGCGAAGATCAGCAGCATGTAGCCGATCACCGCCAGTGCGGGTGCGGTGGCGAGCGCCGGCACCAGGCGTCCGACGGCCAGCCCGAGCCACACCGAGGCGATCATCGCGACCAGTCCGACGCCCACGACGGCGAACGCGGCCGACGGCAGGTAGTGCGCCGTGTCGGCGATCCGTGGTGCCGCCGCAAAAGGAGCGTGAGCAGGTACGCGACGAGGACCGCCAGCCCGGTCGTGACGAGGATCGGCATCATGTGCTGCGGTCGCGGGCGAGGGACGCAGGCGAAGAGCTCCGCGACGTTCGCCCGGTGCTCGCGATAGGACTGCCAGGCACCGGCGGCCATCGCGAGGGGTGACATCACCGCGAGGTATTCGCGCTGAGTCATGGCCAGCGCCGTCCACCCGGTGGACCATCGCCCCGCGGTGGCGTGCAGCACGGAGGTGCCGGCGACGGCGATCAGTAGCGCTCCGCCGGGAGCTACCGACCGCCGGAGCTCGATGCCGAGGATGCGGATCATGCGTTGCTCCGATGCTGACGCAGGAGTGCGGAGTACCCGCGCTCCGCCGGGCTGTCGCCCGCGTCTCCCTGCCCGCCGCGGGCGATCAGATCGTCGGGGGTGCTCTGGAAGAGGAGTCGGCCTTCGTTCATGAGGATGACGTCGGTGCAGGCGGCGACCACGTCCTCGACGAGATGGGTGGAGACAAGCACACAGGTGTCGGCGCCGAGGTCACGCAGCAGGTCGCGGAAGTCGAGACGCTGTTCGGGGTCGAGCCCCACGGTGGGCTCGTCCAGCAGCAGCAACTCGAGGTCGTTCACGATGGCTTGGGCGATTCCGGCCCGACGCAGCATGCCGCCGGACAGGGCCTTCATCTTGGTGTCGGCCTTGTCGGTGAGACCCACCCGATCGATCGCGCGCTGTACGGCGTCGGGTGTCGCGGCTTTCGGTACTTCCTTGAGCCAGGCCACGTACTCGACGAACTCGCGGACGGTGAACCGCGGATAGAAGCCGAACTGCTGCGGCAGATAACCCAGTCCGCGACGCACCTCACGCAGGTCGGCTCGGCCGTCGACCTGCGCGCCGAGCAGTGTCAACGAGCCGCCGGCGGGCTTGACGACGGTGGACAGCGCACGCATCAGCGTGGTCTTTCCGGCTCCGTTCGGGCCTAGCAGACCGTGCACTCCGGCCTTCAGAGCCAAGTCGAGGCCGTCGACGGCCAGGTGGCGGCCGGCTCTGACCCGCAGCTCTCTCACGTGGACGCGCCAGGGATGAAGGGTGGGGGCCGTCTCGGCAGCACTCACCGGTCGCATGGGTCTCTCCTGTGATGGGGGGTCAGTTGCCACTGGTCAGGCGGCGGAAGCGATTGGCGGCGAAGGGGGTGGTCGCGGCAAGGGCCACGGTGGTCGCCACCCAGAGGGCGCTGCTGCCCGACTGCAGCACCGGGGACAAAGATTCGGTCGCCACGCTCGGCAGCAGGACACCCGCGGACCAGGCGACGCCGAGTCCGATCGCCGCGCGCCGCACGCCGGTGAAGGCGCCGAGCACGAGGGTGGCCGCAGTGAACGCCAGGCACGGCAGCAGGACGAGGGCCAGTGAGGTTCCGGTGCTCACGCCCGCCACCAGCAACGCCGGAAGCACCACGAGGAGCACCGCGAGTGTGCGCCGCAAGACCATGGCCAGGCCGGCTGCGGGCGTGGTGGCGATCAGTTCCCAGACCGGATCCGTCCGCCGACTCCAGGCCACCGCCACACCGGGCAGCGGAGCCACCGGGGCCAGCAGCAGCACGAGCGACGGCAGGTTCGGCTCGGCCGAGTTGAGGAGCACGCCGCAGCCGAGCACCGCGACGGTCACCGCGAGCCAGGGCAACAGCGTCCAGGCAAGCAGGCGTCGGTGCGCGGCTCCTGCACGGGTGCGTCGCCGGGCCGGCAGCGGGCTGGTCTGGATCGCCCGGTCGAGCGAGACGCCGACTCGGTCGAGCAACTCCGCGGTGGCGGGGGTGACTTGTGCGGCCAGTTGCTCACGGCACTCGGCGCATGTGTCGAGATGGACTTCGATCGACCAGAGCGCGGCGTCGCCGAGCCCGCGCCCGCCGTCCGCGTAGCGGGCCAGAACCGCGATGGTGGGATGAGTCATGACAGCGCCTCCCGCAGCGCGATCCGGGCCCGTCGCGCCCGGGTCTTCACCGTGCCCTCCGGCATGCTGAGCAGCACCGCCGTCTGCCGGACCGACAGGTCGTCGAGCACCATCGCCTGCAGCACCTGCCGCAACTCCGGTGGCAGCCGCAGCAATGCCTCTTCGAGGTCCTGGTCGACGCGGTTCGCCAGCACCTCGTCCTCGGCGGCCGGCGCGGTCTCCTCGACCGGGGCAACGGTCGGCAGCCGCTCCTGCCGGGCGCGCCGGCGGAAAGCGTCGACGAGACGGTTCGCGGCGATCGTCCAGATCCAGCCGACCGCGCTGCCCACGGCCGCGGAGCCCGCGTAGCTTCCGGCCGCCCGCCAGACCGCCAGGTAGGTCTCCTGGAGCACGTCGGCGACGACGTCGTCGTCAGCGCAGCGGCGCCGGAGCCGCACCGCCAACCAGGGTGATGTACGCCGATACAACTCGTCGAACGCCGCCCGGTCACCGCCGGCGACGCGACGCACGAGCTCTGCCTCGTCGAGGTCTGCCATGCCTTTCACGTTCAGGAAGACGAAACGACCTTCGATTCGGGTTCTCAGACGGTTCGGCGCTTACCGAGAGCCGTCGATCGTGGCCGCCTGTCGTCCTGGCCGGGCAGAGCGATCTCGTCGATCCGGTCCAGCGAAGTCTCGTTCCCGGCCGGGGTGTTACGGCCCCGGAGCGGGTGGGTGAGCCGGGCAACACCATGCGCACGGGTGTCAAGGGCGTCCCAAACGACGGCCAGGCCTGCGTTTTCGAGGCGCGGCCTCAATCCGGTGGTGGAGGTGATGGCGTGCCGGGTGGGCCACAGCTCGACCTGGGCGCAGGTGGTGGCCCAGGCGGCACGCCGGTGTGGGGCCCTCGTGGGCGGCAGCAGGCCGGGGGCCCGGGGCCCAGCCGGACGACGCCGGGGCCGGCACCTGGCCGCGCTCGGTCAGGGCGCGGGCCAGGACGCGGTCGCGTTCGGCGAAGTCCATGCGCCTGTGCTCGGGGGTCTGGGGATGGGTGAGGGTGGCCTGTAGGAGATGGCGGAGCGGAAGGGGCGGCCTCCCCGGCCTTGGGTTCCAGGGGAGGCCGCCCCTTTGCCGCGTGTGCGGCAGTGGCGTGCTCACTGCACAGCGCCGTCGCCGTTCCAGTCGAGCCCGGGCCGGACGCCTCGCCGGCCCCCGCATTACCGCAGGGTGCCGGCGGGCTCGTGCGCAGTCGTGCTGGTGCGGTCGGTGTCAGCAGGGGAAGGTGCCGCTGTAGAGGGCGTGTCCGTAGGAGGAGCTTCCGGAGCCGAAGCCGTAGATGCCGTCGTCGGTCCAGACGGCTTCGCGGGAGCCGTTGACGCAGGTCGAGGACGGGGCGATCGCGAAGCCCTCCAGGTTGTCGGTCGGCATGACGGAGGGGATGGTGTAGGTCACGTCCGGAACGATCGCGCCGCTGGCGTTGATCTTCATGAACGTGTGCGTCTCACCGCAGGTGTTGTCGCAGGTCGCGATGAGGCGCTGGGTTCCTGCGTCGAACGACACATCCATCACCGAGGCCTTGCCGGTGGCGATCGTGCCGAACGTGGTGAACGTTCCGTCGGAGTTGAGGCCGTAGACGTGCAGCGTGCCGTCCCACTCCAGGCCGGCGAAGAACAGGCCCGACCCGTGCAGCGGGTAGTTCGCCGGGTTGTAGGCGGCGTGGGTCAGCGGGTCGATCCAGCCGTTCGTCGTCAGCCAGCTGTCGGGCACGTAGCCGACACCCTCGAAGCCCAGGTTGGCGTCGTCCTTGTCGCCGGTGTTGAGCTGCGGGAACTGCGAGGTCATGTCCCACTGATGAATCGGGGTCAGCGTCGATCCGGTCGATGCCGGGTCGAACTCCATGATCGTGTCCTTGGGGACCGTGTTCTTGGTGTTGTCGCGCTCGGAGCTCACGTAGATGTGGCCGTTGGCGCCGACCGTCAGGCCCTCGGAGTCCGGCTCGCCGGAGCCGCCGGCAAAGCGGATCTGCTTGCCGGTCGCGCTCCACGAGGGGTCCGGGATCCACTTGCCGTTGCTCTTGACCAGCTTGTACAGCCAGTTCTTGTTCTTGGAGGCCCACAGCACCGACGGGTTGGCCGGGTCGAACGCCAGACCGCTCAGGTCACGGCCCTCCGGGCCCGTGGACGTGGTGAACGCGCAGACGTTGTCGGCGATCGTGACGTCCAGGCCGCCCGGCCACGCCAGCGTGCCCGACGGGCGGGAACCTGTGCCGGAGGGCGCCTCGGGGGCACAGTTCTTGGTGAGGGAGCCACCGCCGCCCAACAGGTGGCCCGTGCCGCCACCGGGGTCTCCGCCGGGGTTTCCGCCGGAGCCCGAGCAGAAGTTCGCGCTGCCGAGCGTGGCGGTCGTGGAGGTCTGGAACCATCCGGTGGCGTCGGCACACCGCTCGGCGGACGGCTTGGCGCCATCGGTCGCCCAGGTCACCGAGTCGATGGTGTTGCCGTTGTTGTCGAGGAGGAACAGCGAGTCGTTGTCACCCAGGCCGATGGTGGAGTTGAACGTGACGTAGCCACCGGCGGGGATGCTGGTCGCGCTCGGTGAGGAGGACGAGATCGAGGCCGGAGAGTGGCTGGTGTCGTTGTCGACGTACTTCCACGACCCGATGCTGACCGCGCTCGCTCCACCGTTGTGCAGCTCGACGGTGTCCGCGCCGTTCGAGGTGACCTCGTTGACCCGCACCAGGCTCGCCGCCGGAACCGACGACGGGCAGCCGGCGCCGTTGGCGGCGCCGAACGTGGTCGCCGCGGTGACGGTCACCCACGCCCCGGCTCCGTCGCCACCGCAGCGCGCCATCGCCGGCTTCGCCTTGTCGGTGGCCCACTCGACGCGGTCGACCACCGTGCCGTCGGACGTGTAGATCACCAGCTTGTCCGAGTCACCAAGCCCCTTGGGCGAGTTGAAGGTGACGAAGCCTCCCGCCGGGATCGTGGTGGAGGACGGGCTGAAGGACTGCGGCGAGAAACTGTCGTCGGACATCTTCCAGCCGCTGATGCTCACCGCGGCCGATCCGGCGTTGTACAGCTCTACCGTGTCGTTGTTCGACGAGGTGACCTCGTTGATCCGAACATTCTGGTATCCGGCAGGGTCCGCGGCAGCCGCGGGCTGCGCGGCGAGCATTCCTGTGAAGACAAGTCCCGAGAACGTCAAAGACGCGGCGCATACGGAGGCAAGGCCGATACGCGAATGAGAAGTAGACACGAGGTCGAACTCTGATGATCAGACCTTGAATCGGGGTGTACTCCAGCTGAATGTCGCCTACTGGTCGCCGAAATGCCGTGCGTGGATGGGCACATGCAAGGCGATGCCACCAACGAGGCCATGGAGGCTCCGCCCCGTGGAAGAAGGCGGAGTGGAACGGACGGCCTCCCGGCCGTGGTTGCTGCCGCTTCCCTACCGTTTGGCCGTGCCGGGCTCGTTCCTGCACGGTGCCGTCGTCGCGGCGTTCCCCACCACGCGTCGGCGTACCGGGCGCCGTTGCGGCGCCCGGTCCTTCACCGTCATCTGACGTCGACGAAATCGCCGGCTGCCGTGGCCGGTCCGGTTGTGGTGGTGCCGATGAAGCGGAGGCGGAAGTAGCCGTCAGTTCCTGCCTTGGTGGTGGTCTTCAGCGCTCCCTTCCTGCCACTGGTGATGGTCTTCAGGGTGGTGTAGGTGGTGCTGCCCTTTTTCCGGAACTGCAGCTGGACCGGCCGACCTTCGTAACCGGTGTAGGTGCCGCTCTCCCAGTTGGCGCGGGTCAGCTTGCCGGTGACGGTGATGCTCCTGCCCCTCTTCACCGGCTCGGGCGAGGCGTTCACCGTCACCTTGGCGTACCGCTTGATCCGGACTGTGGTGACGACGTCGACGGCCGTCCAGTCGTCGTTGGCGTCCTGCGCTTCGGCGAGCACCTTCCAGGTGCCGGCGAGGTCGTTGTCGTCGAGGTCCCGCGCGGCGTCCACGGCGAAGCTCACCTTGCAGATGGACGTGGTGCGATCGGTGGACGACACCGTGCACTTGCCCGCCGGCGGGTAGGTCGGCAGGATGCCGTCGGCGTCGTCGGTGTTGGGGCCGTGCCACAGGTAGGCCCAGGAGGCGGCGACACCGTCGGGGTCCTTCACGGTCCACGTGATGGTGATGGTCTTTCTGGTGGTCAGGCCGAGCACGATGTCCTCGCCGGCGTTGACGACGACCTTCGAGAACGTCGTGTCGCTCGATGCCGCTCGGTCCGCCGCTTGGGCGGTTGCCGGAGTCACTGTCGCGGAGAGGGCGGTGGCAAGGAATATGGCGGCGGTGGCCGGGCGGATACGCATGGAATCCCCCTTCGGGATCGTCGGGGCCGCCGTCTCTACCCGGCGAACCTGATGATGTGTCACGCTCCCTAGACCCTCAGAGGCCGGCCGTGGTTGCCCCAATGTTCGGAGACAATTCACCCACACTTCCGTGCGGGATCACGGCGGTCAGAGCCACCGCGACGCCGTGCACGACGCCGTAGGCGACCACGCTCTGCGCAACGGCAAGCCCCACCCACGAGTCAAGAGGCCCTCAGCCATTCACGGTCCAGCGCACAGAGCGCCGTACCGCTCACTTACTACTTGGTGCGTGACAGGGCCTGAAGTCGCGATGGTCACCGAGCACGGCCCGATATTGCCGAGTCCGCAGACGCCGGCCGATGGACCCGACTGCCACATATCCTCGAGTTCCGCTGCTCGAGTGACGTGGCGCTCCTCGGCAGGCGCGAGCACGTATGCATCTGCCGCAGACCCATTTATCCATTCCATTTCTCAATGTCATGACCAACGGCTGTTGGACTTCTGGATCAGTTGTTCCTAGGCTCGGGCTGGGCCGGTCTTCCGTGCGAGAAGACCTCTGACCACCTGTTTTCCACTACCGGAGCAGATATCGGATGAAGCAAGGCACGATCGGCGTCCACCGCGTGACCCCGGCCTTGGAGCTTGCCCTCACGCCCGTGGTCGTCCCGATCCCCGGGTCCTCACGCCCCGGAAGCATCCGTGACTCGGCGGCCGCCACCGACGTCACGCTCACCCCCGAGCAGATGTCCCACCCGACGGCGGCCTGAGACGCCCCGTACCGGCACCGAACACCACACACCGACAAGGACCCGATCGTGAAGACTTTCACCCTGCCCGGCACCGACATGGTCGTCCCGAACATCGTGCTCGGCCTGATGCGCATCCAGGACAAGAGCGACGAGGAGGTGCGCGCACTCCTCGCCACTGCGATGGACGCCGGCATCACGTTCCTCGATCACGCCGACGTGTACGGCAGCGAGCTGCACGGCTGCGAGCGGCGCTTCGCCGAGGCGATGCAACTGAGCGCCTCGCAGCGCGAAAAGCTGATCATCCAGTCGAAGGCGGGCATCGTCCCCGAAGGCCCTTACTTCGACTTCTCCTACGAGCACATCCTCGAGTCGGTGGACGGTTCGCTCAAGGCTCTTGGCACCGACTACCTCGACATCCTGCTGCTGCACCGCCCCGACGCCCTGGTCGAGCCGGAAGAGGTCGCGCGCGCTTTCGACCAGCTGGCCACGGCAGGCAAGGTACGTGCCTTCGGTGTCTCGAACCACACTCCCCGGCAGATCGACCTGCTGCGCCGCCACGTCAGCCAGCCGCTGGTGGTGAACCAGCTCCAGCTGTCCATCACGCACGCCCCGCTCGTCGCGCAGGGTGTCGCGGCCAATATGCAGGGCCTGGAGCAGTCGGTCAGCCGTGACGACGGGCTCCTGGACTACTGCCGGCTGCACGACATCACCGTGCAGGCCTGGTCACCGTTCCAGGCCGGGTTCTTCGACGGCCCGTTCCTCGGCTCGGCAAGCCACCCCGAACTCAACGCCGTCATCGACCGCCTGGCGGCGAAGTACGATGTGCCGGCCCTGGCGATCGCGACGGCCTGGATCACCCGGCACCCCGCCCGGATGCAGGTGGTCATCGGTACGACCACACCGCAGCGTGTCGCGGACGCCGCCCTCGGATCGGACGTGCCACTGACCCGTGCAGAATGGTACGAACTGTTCCGCGCCGCCGGCTACATCGTGCCCTGACCGCCGTTCCGGCCTCACGGTCCCTGCCGGACAGGACGACGCCGCAACACCCCCGACACCGAAGCCCCCCGACCGGACCCCCGATGGCACGGACCGAGGCGGACCCGTAAGGTCCCGCCGCGTGGAGTTCATACAGAGGAACATCGGCCTGTTCGGGCGGACTGCGGGCGGGATCTCCCGTGCGCAGGCGACGGTCTTCCGCGGTCTCCTGGATCAGCTCGCGACGGGAGAGTACGAAGAGGTCGAAGCCCCGGGCGCAGGCCCTCGCGGCCCGGCCACGGCGCGTCTGGGACCGAAGTCCCGAGCCGGTGTGGATGGCGAGGACGTTCGCCCTGACGGCCGCGGTGCTGTACGGACGCAGGGAGCACGTGCTGCCCGAACTGGAGGCGCTGACGGCGGCGTTGCGGCAGACGAGCGGCAGCGTCCGGACCCTTCTGCTGGTGGTGCGGGTCAATCGCGCGGTCGTTCTCCTCGGCCAGGAGCGGTACGCGAACGCGGAGTCCGAGGCCGCCGGCGTCCTACGTGAGGTGACCCGTCTGGCACATCTCACCCGGGTGGCGGACATCGAGCTGTCCGCTCTGGCGTGCCTGGCGGAAGCCTTGTGCGGACAGGGCCGGTTCGAGGAGGCGGAGGTCGTCGCGCGCGGCAATCTGCCGCGCGCGACAGGGAACAGAGCCGCGTCCTTGCGGTCTCTCCTGGTGCGCAGCCTGAACGGGCAGGGCCGCTACGAGGAGGCACTCGCCGAGTCCCGACAGCCGACGCCGCCCGCGTCCCGAGCCGGGAGCGGGCAGTCGGCCATGGTCGTCGCCGCGGCTCTGCACGGTCTGGGCCGCCGCGACGAGGCCGAGATGATGGCTCGTCAGGCGGTGGACAAGTGTGCGCAGTTCCTCCATCCCACACATCCCCGCATCCGCGAAGCGCGGGATTTGCTGGCCCAGATCACCGCCGGGGATCCTCCGCCGGAAGCTCCGGACGCGGGCGCCGGATCCTCGTAGCGGTTGGTCGGGCTTGTTGGTGGGTGGTGCTTCCCGACTGTTCTCGCGAATGAAACTCAAGCAATGAGCGCCTCCTCTCCCACGGGCACCTGGTGTTACGTCGCGCCCCCGTGAGAGGGTGGTAACAACCGTAAACCGTAGGAGAGTTGGGGTCATGGTCGAGGGGCTCGCCCGGCTGGAGCTGGAGGGCGGCGGATCGGTACTGATCGAGGCGTCACCCGAAGCAGGCGGGCCGGTGAAGGCGGGCCGGGTCGCGCAGACCGTCCAGAACCTGCCCGTGACACTGGAGGCGGCGCTCGGTCCCGTGACCGACACGGCACGCAGCGTGTTGCGCCGACTCCGCGAGGCAGGCCCCGATGAGGTGGAGGTCGAGTTCGGTGTTGATCTCGCCGTCGAGGCGGGCGCTGTGATCACGAAGACCGGCGTCGGCTGCCATCTCAAGGTCAAGATGACATGGCGCCACGAGGACACCGAACGGCAGCGGGACGCCGTGGAGGAGTGACGCCGTGAGCGCGCCGGCCCAGGATGCCCTGCAGGATTCGGAGCCCGGAACCCACACCGCGGTGGTGCAGGTGCTCGACGGCGCACAGCATACGGCGGGCGCGGGCTTCCTCGTGGCGGACCGGACCGTCGTCACATGCGCCCATGTGGTCGTCAAGGCCGGGTCCGGACCCGGCGGCCGCATCCGGCTCGTCTTCCCCCATGCGCAGGGCGCCCCCGAGGCAGCGGGGTACGTGCGGACAGATCAGTGGAGCGCGCCCGAGGCCTTGGACATCGCCGTGGTGGAACTGGACGCCCCGCTCGCAGGGGTCCGGCCACTGCTGCTGGGTTCCGCCGAGGGATGCCAGGGCCACCGTGTGAGGTCGTTCGGGTTTCCCGCCCAGGCTCCGCCCGGCGGCCACCACGGGTTCGCGGTCGCCGGTGACCTGCTGCCGCCCGGCACCGGTCAGGGGTCCGACGACCCATTGCTGCAACTGACCGCCGCCAACGACCTGACGACCGGGTTCAGCGGCGCGCCCGTCGTCGACGAGATGACCGGCCTCGTCATCGGAATGGTCACGGCGATCGCCGCACCCGACACTTACCTGAAGGGCCTGGGCATCGCGTACGCCACGCCCGCCCAAGCGCTGCGCAAGGTGTGCACCGCGCTGGAACTGCACGATGTGTGCCCCTATCGGGAACTGAAGCCCTTCGCCACGGAGCACGCCGCATGGTTCCACGGGCGGGAAGCCGCCGTAGAGCGCGTGGTTGAGGCACTGGCGGGCCGGCGCAGGGCGGTCGCGCTCCTCGGGCCCTCCGGTGCGGGCAAGTCCTCTCTCGTCCAGGCGGGAGTCCTCCCCGCGCTCGCCTCGGGACAACTGCCGGACAGCGACCGCTGGTTGCCCGTGTCCGTGCGCCCGGAACACGATCTGCTGTCGGCGCTCGAGGTTGCGGGACTGCGCGGGGTTCGCACGCATGGGATCGCCACCGCCGTGGAGCAGCGGCTCGCCGAGTGGCCCGACCACAACCATGTCCTGCTGATAGTCGACCAGTTCGAGGAGCTGCTGTCGCACACGTCGCCGGACGGGCAGACACCCGAGCCACAGCGTGCGGCCCTGCGGGAGATCGCCGCGGCGGTCACGTCCGACGCGGCCCTGACGGTGCTCCTGGTCATGCGCGACGACTTCTACCCCCGGCTGGCCGCTCTGGCCCCGGACCTCTTGGACGCCGTCGCTCCAGGCCTGATGAGCGTGCAGGCCACGCTGAGCAAGGAAGACCTGCACGCGATCGTCACCCGGCCCGCAGAAGCGGTGGGAGCACACTTGGAGAAGGGGCTGGCCGACCGGATCGTCACCGACATCCTGGCGATCGACCCGGACGAGGCCGGCGCGCAACGGGCTCCCGTCACCGTACTGCCGCTGCTCGAACTGACCCTCCACCGACTGTGGCAGCGCCGGCGAAGGAACGACGGGCACCTCACCCACCAGGGGTACCAGGCCCTTGGCAAGGTCTCCGGCGGCATCGCGACATGGTGCGACGACGTGGTACGGCAACTGCCCCAAGAAGCACGGCCGACCGTACGGCGGATGCTCACCGCGTTGGTACGGCCCGCCGACGAGGCCCACCATATTCCGGCCGTCCGGCAACAGGTCCCGCTCGCCGTCCTCCGCGAACTGGCTGAGGACACCACGGACGGCCTCTCGGCGAAAGCCCGGGAGCAGCAGACCGAGGACGTCCTCAGCGCGCTCACGCGCGACCGCGTCGTCGTCACCCGCACCGTGCCGCTGCCCGGACGACGCGACGACGGTGGTGAGCCGGTGGCGGAGCTCATCCATGAAGCGCTCATCCGGGAGTGGGGGACCCTGCGCGCCTGGGTGGGCAGGGACCGCGACTTCCAGGACTGGCTGCGCCGCGCGCGCGAACGGTGGGCGCGCTGGCGGGAGTCGAGCAGGTCCGACGACCTCCTCGGCGGAAGTGACCTGGAAGCGGGCGTGGAGTGGTCACGGCAGCGCGGCTTGCCCGGGGACATCGCCGCGTTCCTTGCCGTGTCACGCCGGGCGGCGGCACGACGCCTGCGCGTGCGGCGCACGGTGATCACCGTCATAGTGGCCTTGGCTCTCATCGCCTCCGGTACGGCAGTGGTCGCCTTGTTCGAGCGAGACAACGCGGTCGCGCAACGGCGCGGCGCGGTCGCCCGCCTGGTGGCGGCCGAGTCCGAACGTCTGCTCGACACGAATCCCGGACTCGCCAAACAACTGGCCCTGACCTCGTACCGGCTCGACCCCGATACCGGCTCGGGACCCGTACTGGCTGCGCTGGCTGCTCCCGGCGTGTTCGACAGCGTGGACGCCGTCTCGGACATGGCGCAATCCCGCGACGGGCAGACCCTGCTCATGTCCACGGACAGCGGCATCGCCGTCTGGAGCGTGTCGGGTCACGCCCTGGCCCGAATCGCTGGGCCGAAGGGCGGCCCAGTGGCCCTGACTCCCAACGGACACGTGCTGGCGGCGGCAACCGGTGCGACGGCCCACACACTACGGCTCTGGGACCTCACCGACCCGGCACGCCCTCACGAGCTCAGCACACTCGGCCTCGGCGGGGATGCCGTGACCGCGCTCGCGACGAGCGCCGACGGCCGGTATCTCGCCGCGGGCACCAAGAGAGGTGCCATCGAACTCTGGGACGTGAGCGCGCCGCGGGCGCCGCGGCAGCTGGCGGCTCTTCCCGGCCATCGCGGCGAGGTCGACTCGCTCGTCTTCTCGCCGACCCGGCCGACCCTCGCCAGTTCCGGGGCCGACCACAAGGTCCGGTTGTGGGACGTGTCGGCGTCCGGCCGACAGCCGTCGGCCACGGTCGACGGCTTCCACGGTGACATGCAGCGTTCGTCGGCATACCGCCCCGTGGCGCACAGGCTCGCCTTCACCTCGGACGGTGCGATCCTCGCGACGCCCGGGGACGGGAACAACAGCGTACTGAGGTTCTGGAGCACGGCCCCTGGGAAGCGGCCTCGCCAACTCGCGGCGCCCACGAGTGACGAGGGCCCCACCGACCTGTGTGTCGATAACCTGTTGTCCGTCTCCTTCAGTCCTGACAACGGAGTCCTGGCGACGGTGTGCAGCGACTCGTACGGCCAGGGGCGCGACCAGTTGTGGCAGACACACTCCATGGCGGATGTGACGCCCGTACACACGCTCTCCGGTGTGAACGAGTCCTTCAACGGGCCCGCGGTGTTCGCACCGAGCGGGCGCGTGCTGCTGCACGCGACGGGCGCGGGTGTCCAGCAGTGGGACACCGGCGACCCCTATCAGCCGGGCGCCGCGGGCAGTTACGGCGCGCACCCCGACGGATTCGACGTGGCCCTGGCCTTCAGCCCGGGCCCCAGGCGGCTTCTGGCCGTCGTGGGCGGTGACTCGGGCAAGGTCATCGACGTCACCGGGCAACCGCCCCACCGCGAGATCGCGCATCTCCCCGGTGGCTACATCGGCGCGGAGGCCGCGGCATTCAGCGCGGACGGCAAGATTCTCGCCGACAGCGAGCACATCCCCGAGGGACACGGCAAGGCACGGCTCGTCCTGCGGCTCCGGGACACCACCAAGGCCGGCCTTCCTGTCATCGCGACCGTCGACGGCATCGACCGCGGTGTGCACGGCCTCGCCTTCACCCCGGACAGCCACATCCTGGCCGTCGACGACAACAACGAGGACCGAAGTGCGAACAATGGCCGAGCGCCCACGGTGAAGCTGTTCGCCCTCACCGACCTCGCCCACCCACGGCAAGTCGCACAGGTCCCCGCCGACGCCTTCCGCATCGCCGTCTCCCCCAATGGCCGCCTGCTGATCGCCGACACCGACGATGCGCTGCTCTCCTGGAACATCTCCGATCCACACCATCCGGTCGCCCGTCCCGCCCGCCGTCTGACCCCAGGGACGCAGGTGTCGACCGGCGTCTTCCGCCCGGACGGACACTGGCTCGCCGTCGGTGACTCCTCCGGCACCTTCCGCATCTTCCGGATCGCCGACGACCGCATCGTCGGTGACCCCACCACGTTCCACGTCAGTGGCTACTCCGGCGAGACCCCCGCGTTCAGTCCGGATGGCAACACCTTCGTGCTGAGCAGCGTCCCCAGGGACACACCCATCGGGCAGGGCGAGGGAAGCGCCCACCTCGAGATCTGGAACACCCGCAACCCACGCGGTCCTCTGTTCGAGGCGTCTGCGGCCTTCCAGCCCGATTTCGCGATCAGTGGAGGAAACGTCGCCTTCAGCACGGACGGGGTACTGCTGGCCACCACGATCTCCGATTCGATCGACGTATGGAACGTCAACCCGTCCGCCAACACCGACTCGGTGTGCGCGACCGTCGGCGACGTGATCACACGCAGCCAGTGGAGCCGCTACGTGCCCCATGAGGCCTACCGTCCGCCCTGTGCACGGCCGAACGTCGTGATTCCGTATGTCACACTCGGTAGTCGGCAGGGGCCCTGACCCTCCCCCTTGCCGTGACCGCGTAGGTCCGCCGCACGGCGGCCATGGCGGTGGTGGTCGACGGTGGCGGCGGCGTCACAGCCATGTGGCGGCCCGCGGCCGTGCAGGCCGCCGCGGCGGCGTCAGGGTGCCTGCTGCACGTCACCCCGGGTGGAGGAGGCGACGGTACCGAGGCGGCCGAAGTCGCCTGGCGGGATGCCCGGGTGGTGGTCCGCCACGGGCTCCGCGGGGGTCGTGGCGGGGCCGAGGGTGAGGCGGGAGACGATGCGGTAGCGGTCGCCGCGGTAGAGCGAGTGCACGTACTCGACGGGCCGCCCGGCCGCGTCGCTGGTGAGCCTCTCTATGAGCATTGCGGGCGACAGCTCGGGCACGTCGAGGACGTCGGCCTCGGCCCGGGTGACGACGGTCGGCTCGATGGTCTGCATGGCTTCGCGGACGTGAACGTCGTGATGCCGGCGCAGATGCTCGTAGAGGTCACCGTCCTCCAACTCCTGAGCGCTGAGGCCGGGTACGAGGTCGGCGCGGATGTGCAGGTGCTCGATGGCCATCGGCGCCCCGTCGACAAGCCGGAGCCGGGCCACGTACACGATCTTCGCTGCGGGTGACAGGCGCAGGCGGCGGCCGACGCGGGCGCCTGCCTGGATCGTGGTGAACTCCAGGAGGCGGCTCGACCACGTCCCGCCCGCCTGCGGGAGCGACATCGTCTGCTCCCGGGAGACGAGTTCCTGGGTGATCTTCTCGGGCGCGACGAACATGCCGCGCCCGTGTTCGCGGACGAGAAGGCCCGCGGCGACGAGTTCGTCCACGGCGGCGCGCAGTGTCGGGCGTGAGACTTCGAGGCTGGCACTGAGCGTGCGCTCGGAGGGGATCGGGTCGCCGGGGTTCTGCGACTCGATGAGTTCGAGGATGTGGTCACGCACCCGTTCACGCTTGAGTACCGATCCCGGTGTGCTCACCTCGTTCGCCCCGTGCCCCTCGGCGCTCACGTTCTGCCTCCTCGCTCTGTAGAACCAGTTACCTGACCAGTTGACCACGACACGGGTGAGATCGACAACAGGTCAGCCAACTGGCATGCCTTACCTGGGGGGTTGACGGGCTCATTGGTCTATGCCACCTTTCTCCACCACCAGAGGTCACCTGACCAGTTCGCCAACTGGTCAGGTCCGACTCCCAGAGGTGACCCGTGAAGCTCCGCTTGCTCGCCGGCCTGTCCGCGCTCGTCGCGGCCGCCGGACTCAGTGCCTGTAGTTCGTCCGGCTCCGACGACGGGGGGTCGGGCGGCGGTGGCCGCACCACGATCGACGTATGGCTGATGCGCGACAGCGTGTCGGCCGCGTTCCAGATGGAATTCGTCAAGGGCTTCGAAACCGCGCATCCCGACATCAAGGTGCGGGTGCAGATCCAGGAGTGGGACGGGATCGGCGAGAAGGTCACGGCCGCCCTCGCCAGCAACGACGCGCCCGACGTGATCGAGACCGGCAACACCCAGGTGGCCCAGTTCGCCCAGAGCGGCGGTCTGTTGGACCTGAGTGACAAGGTCGGTGACCTCGGCGGCAGTTCCTGGCTCAAAGGGCTCTCCGAACCGGGCTCCTACGAGAACAAGCAGTACGGCATTCCCTATTACGCGGCGAACCGCGTCGTGATCTACCGCAAGGACCTCTTCCAAAAGGCCGGCGTGGACGCGTCGAAGATCAAGACCCGGGATCAGTGGATCAGTGCCACGCAGAAGCTCGACAAGGGATCCCAGCAGGGGATTTATCTGCCCGGGCAGAACTGGTACACCCTTTCGGGCTTCATCTGGGACGAGGGCGGCGATCTGGCCACCCAGTCCGGCGGCAGCTGGAAGGGCGCGCTCGACACCCCCGAGGCGCTGCACGCGATGGAGTTCTACAAGAAGCTGCAGGCGCTCGGAAAGGGCCCGAAGGACTCCGACGAGGCGCAGCCACCGCAGGCCGAGGTGATGGCGAAGGGGCAGGTGGCGCAGGTCATCAGCACGCCCGGCGGTGCCAATGTCGTCGTCCAGAACAACGCCGCTCTCGAGGGGAAGTTGGGCTTCTTCCCGATCCCAGGCAAGACCGCCGACAAGCCCGGAGCTGTGTTCACGGGCGGATCGGATCTGGTGATCCCCGCGGTGTCGCAGCATCACGACGCGGCGTACACGTTCATCAAGGAACTGACCGGTGACGCCTGGCAGAAGAAGCTCGCCGTCGCCATGAGCTACGTACCGAACAGGACGACTCTCGCCGGTGCTGTAGCGGCCGATCCGGGTGCTTCGGCGATGGCGGTCGGCGCCGCCGAGGGGCACGCGACGCCCAACACACCGGGGTGGGCCGCGGTCGAGGCCAAGAACCCGATCAAGGACTACATGACGGCCGTACTCACCGGCAAGGAGGCGGCGTCCGAGGCGACGAAGGCGTCCGAGGCCATCACGCAGGCGATGAACTCCGGTTCCTGACCCCCGACCTGTCCCGTGACGAAGGAAGGAGTGTGCGCCGTGTCGGTCGTCCATGAGCGGACCGCGCCCCGCCCCCTGACCCGGCCGCCCCGGCGCACACCGGGGCCGGCCCGCCGCGCCACCATGTCCGGCGTCTGGCCCTATCTGCTGGTGGCGCCCGCCGTCCTCGGCATGCTGTATCTGCTGGTCTATCCGCTGGCCCGGGCCGTCCTGATCTCCTTCCAGGACTTCGGCCTGCGTCAACTCATCCTCGGCGATGCGCACTTCGTGGGGTTCGACAACTACCGGACCCTGCTGACGGATCCACGCTTCTGGACCGTGGTGCGCCGCACGTTCCTGTTCATGGCAGTGAACGTCGCCCTGATCATGGTGCTCTCCACACTGGTGGCACTGATGATCGAACGGCTCGGGCGACGCTGGCGCACAGCCGTGCTGAGCTCGCTCGTCCTGACGTGGGCGATGCCGGTTGTGGCGGCGACGACCGTGTTCCAGTGGCTGTTCCACTCGGAGTTCGGCATCGTCAACCATGCCCTGACAGGCCTCGGGTTCACGTCGTTCGAGGGATACCCGTGGCTGGCGCACGGGGGCGCGGCGTTCGGGATCCTGGTGACGCTCGTGGTGTGGCAGTCGGTGCCCTTCGCGGCGATCACCCTGTACTCGGCACTCACCACCGTGCCGTCCGAGCTGTACGAGGCCGCGCGGCTGGACGGCGCGTCCGGCTTCCGCGTCTTCCGCTCGGTGACCCTGCCGATCGTGCGACCCATATTCATGCTGGTGCTCTCGCTCGAAGTCATCTGGACGTTCAGAGCGTTCGTGCAGATCTGGGTGATGACCCGCGGCGGCCCCGGCGACGCCACGACGATCCTTCCGGTGTACGCGGTCCAGACGGCGCTCGCCCAGCAGCGCTACGACCTCGGCTCGGCGGCATCGATGGTCACCGTCGTGCTCATGTCCGGAATTCTGATCGTGTACTTCCGGCAGATGTTCCGTCAGGAGGCCGAGCTGTGAGCACCCGACGGACGGTGCGCCGCCTCCCTCTGCACCTGGCCGCGGCCCTCACCATCGTGATCTGCCTCTTCCCCGTCTACTGGATGATCACGACGTCCTTCAAACCCAACCGCGACATCCAGTCCGAGCACCCTCAACTTCTCCCGCAGACCTGGACACTCGACCACTTCAAGCGGGCGATCGATGCGGAAGGCTTCGGGCTGTTCTGGCGCAACAGCGTCCTGGTGACACTGGGGGCGGTGCTGCTCGCTCTGATCGTCGCCCTTGGTGCGTCGTTCGCCGTGGCGCGAATGCGGTGGCGGGGGCGGCGGCAGTTCATGCTGATGGTGTTCGTCGCTCAGATGGCCCCGTGGGAGTCGCTGATCATCCCCGTGTACATCATCTCCCGCGACACCGACATGCTGGACCGGCTGCCGACGCTGACGCTGGTGTACTTCATGATGACGCTGCCGTTCACGATCGTGGTGCTACGGGGCTTCATCGCGACGATCCCGGCGGAGCTGGAGGAGTCGGCACAGGTCGACGGCTGCACCCGGTTCGGCGCATTCAGGCATGTGGCGTTCCCGCTGCTCGCGCCTGGACTGATGGCGACGTCGCTGTTCGGCTACATCACGGCATGGAACGAGTTCGCGTACGCCAACTTCCTCATCATCAAACAGCAGGACCACCGAACGCTGCCGGTGTGGCTGTCCTCGTTCCACAACACGTTCGGCACCGACTGGGGCGCCACCATGGCCGCCTCCACACTGTTCGCCCTGCCCGCGCTCGCGGTGTTCCTGCTGCTGCAACGGCACGTCACGTCCGGTTTCGCCGCCGGCGCCGTCAAGGGCTGACCCGCCGCCACCCACGTGTCCCGGAGGTACGCAGTGTCCGCACCTCGCCCTGCCCTGATCCCCCAGCCCACCCACCTCGCTCACCGCCCGGGCCACTTCACACTCGACAGCACCACGTCACTGCGCATCACCCCTGGTGCCGAACCCGCCGCACACCTGCTGCGGACGGCCGTCGGACTGCCCCTCGGCCCGCGGGCCGACGGACCGTTCGTTCTCGCGCTCGACCCGCGGCTGACCGGGCTCGGCACCGAAGGCTACGGCCTGACCGTCTCGCCGGACGCCGTCCTGCTGCGGGCGGCGCACGTCACGGGGCTGCTGCACGGCATCCAGACCGTACGCCAACTCCTGCCGGCCTCATCCCTGTTGAGGCGTCCTGCAGCCGAGCTTCGGCTGTCGTGCGTGGAGATCACCGACGTGCCGCGGCACCCGTGGCGCGGGTTCATGCTCGACGTGGCCCGCCACTTCCAGCCGGTGCCGATGCTGCGCCGGTACGTCGATCTGCTCGCACTGCACAAGCTGAACGTGCTGCAGCTGCATCTCACCGACGACCAGGGCTGGCGGATGCCGGTCGCGGCATACCCCCGGCTCACCGAGGTGGGCGGGCGGCGCGCCGAGTCGATGGTGGGGCCGGCCGGGTCAACCGTCTTCGACGGGATCCCGCACGAAGGCTTCTACTCCCGACGGGAGTTGACCGATCTGGTCGCCTATGCCGCCGAGCGCGGGATCACGGTCGTGCCGGAGATCGAGATGCCGGGGCACGCCCGCGCCGCGATCGCCGCGTACCCCGAGCTCGGCGCCGTGCCCGGGAGGCGGGTCGACGTGTGGACCCGCTGGGGGGTGTGCGACACGATCCTCGGCGTCCAGGAGCCGGTGTTCGACTTCTGCCGTGCCGTTCTAGACGAGGTCCTGGACGTCTTCCCTTCGCCGCACGTGCACATCGGCGGCGACGAATGCCCGACGACGCAGTGGGCGGCGAGTCCCGTGGCGCGGGCCCGGGCCGCCGCCGAGGGCCTGGCGGGCACGGACGCGCTGCACGGCTGGTTCCTGCGCAGGGTCGGGGAGCATCTGCTGGAACGGGGGCGCACTCCGGTGGCCTGGGCGGAGACCGGCGAGGAGCTGCCGCCGGAGTTCGCCGTGATGACCTGGCGCGAGCCCGAGCACACCCGGATCGCCCTCAAGCGCGGCCATACCGTCATCAGCGCCCAGCACCGCGCGGCGTATCTGGACTACGCCCAGACGAACGCCCCGGACGAGCCGGCAGGGCAGCCCGGCGCCGTGGTCGACCTGCGCGCCGTCCACAGCCACGACCTGCCCGAAGAGCCGGACGCCGCGGGCGACCTCATCGGCATACAGGCGGAGTTGTGGACCGAGTTCGCCGCCACGCCCGGGCACATCGACTATCTCGCCTTCCCCCGCCTGTGCGCATTCGCCGACCGGGCCTGGCACGGCGCCGCGTCATGGCCCGACTTCCAGCGCCGGCTCGGGGCGCACTCGACCCGGCTCACCGCGCTCGGTGTGCGGCACGGGCTGCTCCATCCGTACGTCCCCATCCCCCACCGTTCCGGAAAGGAACAGTCATGAGTAGGACGACCATCGGAAGAACCCTGACCTGCGCCGTCGCCGCCGTGCTCGGGTCCGTGGGCCTCTTCGCACTGCCCTCGACCGCGGACGCGGCGGCGGGAGACCTCACCGTCCAGTATCACACCGGGTCCACCGGAAGCGACCAGGCCGAGCCGTGGCTCAAGGTCAGGAACGCCGGCGGCTCCGCGGTACCGCTCAGCAGCGTCAAGCTGCGCTACTACTTCAAGTCCGACACGGCAAGCACGAGTTACCGCTTCGCCTGCTCCTGGGCCGTCAAGGGCTGCGCCAACATCACCGGCACGTTCGGCACGCTGGAGCACCCGACCTCGAACGCCGACCGGTATCTGGAGATCGGTTTCACATCGGGCGCCGGCTCCCTCGCGCCCGGTGCCGACACCGGCGACCTCCAGCTGCGGTTCTACCGCTCCGACTGGCAGCCGCTTAACCAGAGTGACGACTACTCCTTCGGCGCCTCGCAGACGTCGTACGCGAACTGGTCCAAGGTCACCGCCCAGGTGGACGGCGGCCTCGTCTGGGGCACGGCGCCCGAGGGGAACGACCCGACCGATCCCACCGATCCGCCCACGGACCCGCCGGCCGACGGGGCGACACTCTTCGACGACTTCAACTACTCGGCGTACAACGACCCGAGGATCTCCGCGAACGGCTGGAGCGTGCGCTCCAACTCCGGCGGTCCGGGCGTGCCGGGCGCGACCTGGGCTCCGGAGAACGTGACGTTCTCCTCCTCGGGCGGCAATTCGGTGATGAACCTGGAGACATCGACGTCCGGGACCGGCGGGAGCACGAAGCAGACCGAAGTCCTCACCAAGGCAACGAAGTTCAAGAACGGCACCTACGCAGCGCGCGTCAAGTTCAACGACGTGCCCAAGAGCGGACCCGACGGGGACCACCTCGTGCAGACGTTCTTCACCATCAACGACCTCAAGGCGCCGATGGCGGACGACTACTCGGAGTACGACTTCGAGTACCTCCCGAACGGGGGCTGGGGCGAGTCGTCGAACATCCTGTACACGACGTCCTGGGAGACCTACAACCCGGACCCGTGGCAGGCAGTCAACCAGCACACGGAGGGCCGCCAGAGCTACGCCGGCTGGCACGACCTCGTGCTCACCATCAACAACAGCTCCATCCGCTACTACATCGACGGCCAGCTGTTCGGCACGCACGACGCCCAGTACCTGCCTGAGCGGCCGATGTCGATCAACTTCAATCAGTGGCTGATCGACTTCGGCGGGCAGAGCAGCACCAGCCCGCGCGCGTACGACGAGCAGGTCGACTATGTCCTGCATGTCAAGGATCAGGTGCTCACCCCTGCCCAGGTGGCGGACAAGGTGTCCGCCTTCCGGTCGGCGGGCACCACGTTCGAGGACACGGTGCCGGGCACCTGACCGGCATTGGGGAGTCCGCGCGGTCCACAGCGCGGACTCCCCCGCTCCTGGGCGTTCGGCGTGCCGGAGTCGTCGCCTCCGATCATCTTGAGGACTTCGCCGGTCGCGCGTCCTGGGGCATGCTGCGGTATTTCGTTTCCGCCCCCAGCGGACGGGGGGTCAACGCGCTGGGCCACCCTGACGGCCCCTCCCGTACCCCGGCGAAATTGCTGGCAACAGGTCACGCAGATAGTTCGGGGACTCGCAGACGAACGCGACGCGCCATAGCTGCCCGGTCGCGAACAGGATGCCACCCGCCCGGGCGAGCAGCCATGGCCCACACGTCGTACAACTCTCGCGGTCACGAGGGTGCCAGGGGGAACCGGTCCGGGGCCCGGCGTCACGCCCGGCACCGGCGCAAGGCCCTATGTAAGCGCTCCAGCGCCGAACATCCTGACGCCACAAGACGTTGGACAGCAGCACGACGGCGAATGCGATACCGAAGACGAATGTGCCCGTACTCACTGCACCGAACCGTGGCAGCGGCAGCAGGCTCGGCTCCAACAACGGGGCGAGGGCGCCGCAGGCCGTCCCCGGTGCGGTCACCAGGGCCGGCGACTGAAGCCGCGAGGACGGCCGTCTTGCGCGGGTCAGGCCCGCGGCGAAGATCTGCGGGAACAGCTCAGGCTTGACGTACAGGTCGACGTCGCCGCCCCTGTTGAGGGCAGGGACGAAGTTGAACACCGTGCTGGAATAGAAGACGTTCAACGTTCGATCCCTCTTCGGCGCCTGTGAGCTGTGCGAACGTCTCGTCGGCGTCGAGGACAATCCAACTACTCCATCTTGAAATCTGAGAACCGCATCAGCCTTGCTTCTACGAGACGGACGGTGCTACAAGTTCACGCCGCCCAGCACTCTCGCGGTTTGACAAACGGCATCAGGAATCGATGTTGAGCCGTCCCGAGCGGAATGGTTCGACCTGGTGGGGCAGGTCGACGAAGCCTGCGGCGGCGAGCGCTTCAGCGAGGGAGGGCAATGCCGCGGTCCGGGTTACGAAGGCCGGATCCACCTCGACGCGGGCCCGGTCTCCAAGGTCGCGGACCCGAAGGTCCGTGACCTGCAGTCCGGCCTCGGCCAGCAAGGCTCGTATGGCGGCCTCGGCGCGGTCGACGCGGGCCAGGCGGTAAGGGGTGACCTCGATGCCGTAGCGAACGCGGCTGGCAAGACAAGGAGTCGCCGGTTTGTTCCAGGTTGGCAGCGACCAGTGCCTGCTGAGTCGGCGTACGTCGGCCTTCGTCAGGCCGGCGTCGAGGAGGGGCGTTCGGATGCCGCGTTCGCGTCCGGCGCGGATGCCCGGCCGGTAGGGGTCTGCGGCGTCGTCCACATTGGTGCCGGTGGCCACCATCTCGAGGCCCTGCCGGTGGGCAAGTGCGGCGATGGTGTCCAGCACCTCTGACTTGCAGAAGTAGCAGCGGTCGGGACCGTTGGCTCGGTAACCGGGTTGCGCCAACTCATATGTGCGCGCCGCGAGATGGGTGACCCCGAGCTCGTCGGCGAGGCGCCGGGCGTGGGAAAGCTCCCCGTCGGCCAGGCTCTCCGACACGGCGGTGACGGCCAGGACTCGCTCGGGCCCCAACACACGTACAGCCGCGGCAAGGACCAGGGCGGAGTCGGCGCCGCCTGAGTAGGCGACGGCGAAGGGGCCCCCGAGCGCACGCACACGGTCCTCGAGCCGGTGCTCCAAGGTGTCATCACTCGGCACGTTCTTCCTCCTGACTCGTCACCATCGTCTTTCCTCGGCTGAGACGAAGGGCGCGCGCGGCGACGGCACGCAAGGGCAGATCCAGGGCCGACGCTGCGGCCGCTACGTCGTCGTGCTCGGGCTTGGCCGCGTACGGACCGTGTTTGATCCGTACGACGTGTCCGGCGACCTCCACTGTCTCGAAGGCGCGCGGCAGCGTGGTGCGTGTTGCGCCGACGCGCCGGATGCCGAGGGCGCCGGTCTCGGCCAAGACCAGATCCCGCAGCCGTCGTTCGTGGTGCGGGGTGGTGAGGACGTGCAGGATCTGTGCGGGTCTGCCCTTCTTCATCACCGCAGGGGTCGTCCAAGCGTCGAGGGCACCGGCGTCCATCGCCCTTGTGATGACGTGCCCGAGTAGTTCCCCGGTGACGTCGTCAAGGTTGGTCTCCAGAACGACCACGTCCTCGTCCGGTGCGGATGGAAGGGGGGCACCGAGGCTGACGGAAACGACGTTGGGCCGGTCGGGTAGGCGGCGAGTGCCTGCGCCGTAGCCGGTGGCGCACAGTGTCATGGGCGGCGGTGGGCCGTAACGGGCTCCGGCAGCGTGGAGCAGCGCGGCTCCGGTGGGTGTCACCGTTTCGCCGGGCAGGTCGCTGCCCGTGACAGCCGCTCCCGTCAGCAGGGCGAGGGTGGCCGGCGCGGGGCAGGGCAGGACGCCGTGCGCGCTCTTCACTCGGCCCCGGCCGAGTGGCAGGGGTGCGCTGATGACGTCAGTGACGCCGAGGGCGTGCAGGGCCGCGGCGCTGCCGACGATGTCGACGAGGGTGTCGTGGCCGCCGAGTTCGTGCAGGTGGACGGTGGTCGGGTCGGCATCGTGCAGCTGCCCCTCCACCTGGGCGACGGCGGACACAGCGGCGACGGCGAGGGCTGCGACGGGCTGGGGGGCTGCCCGGGAGGCCATCTCCAGTACCTCGGCGGCACGGCGCTCAGTGCAGGGGTCGGTGACCTCCACCCGGACCCGGGTGGCGGTCAGTCCGTGGTCGGTAATGCGTTCGGCGGTCAGGTCCCAGCCGGTCAGGCCGGTGGCGGCGACAGCGGCCCGTATCCGGTCGAGCGGTGCCCCCGCATCGATCAGGGCGGCCAGCAGCATGTCCCCGGCCAGTCCGGTGAACGGGTTGACCCAGCAGATCACTCGGTGCCTCCGTGGTCTGTTGTCAGCCAGGTCTGGGCGATGCGGTGGACCGCCATGGCCGCCGAGAAGCCGGAGTCGATGTTGACCACGGTCACCCCGGCGGCGCAGGAGGCGTGCATGGCGAGGAGTGCGGTGACGCCCTCCAGTGAGGCGCCGTATCCCGTGGAGACGGGCACCGCGACAACGGGGGCGCGGACCAGGCCGCCGACGACACTGGCGAGGGCGCCTTCCATGCCGGCCACCACGATGACCGCGTCGGCGTCCTGGAGCCGGCCGCGCACCTGCAGGACGCGGTCGAGTCCCGCCACCCCCACGTCGTGGACGACCGTCGTGTCCAGTCCGATGGCCGAGGCCACAGCAGCGGCTTCGGCGGCCACCGGACCGTCGGACGTTCCGGCGGCCACCACCATGACGGAGAAGTGCCCGGCGGCGGCTGGCCGCCAGGACAGCAGTCGGGCCTTCTCGTCATACACCCCGCCGTCCACCCGCCCCAGGACTGCCTCCGCCGCATCGGGGGCGATGCGGGTGGCGAGCACGGGCCCGGTGTTGTGTTCCAGGAGTCCGGTGACGATTCCGGCTATCTGTTCCACGCTCTTGCCGGGGCCGTAGACGACCTCGGGCAGCCCCTGCCTCGCCTCACGGCCGAGATCGAGCCGTGCGTATCCCAGGTCCAGCACCTCGCTCACGGCCGCCCCTGTTCGATGTACGGAATGGTCTGCGGACCTTCCGGCAGGACACAGAGGCGGGCGTCCGGGCCCACGGCGGCCAGCGTCTCCGCCACGGTGGCGGAGATGTCGTGGGTCTGCCGCAAATGGGCTGTGGCCAGCTCTGCGTCGCTGAGGAAGGAGGTGTGCATGATGACTTGGCTGCCCGACTGGATACGGGCCTGGATCTGCACCTGCCACTGGTCCGGAATCGTTTCGGTCCGGGCGCTTATATCGGCGAACAGCGCCTGTGGGGACGGCGCGGAGGCCAGCACCCGCCGGTACGCGCCATGGTCGGGGAAGCCGTCACGGCACTCGGCCGCGCACACGATCACCCCTCCGGGCCGAACCACCTGGTAGGCCGCTGACATCCCCTTGACCGCCTGGTACAGGTTCTGATCCAGCGGGAAGCCGGAGTTGGTGGTGACGACGACGTCGAACGGCGCCTCGACCGGGCGCATCGCCATCCGCTTGGCCGTGGCCGTCGCGGCGGTGTGCATCGGCAGCAGGTCGCCGCCGAAAGCGGCCACGATGTCCTTGTCCCGGTTGAGCACCACGTCCAGCGCGAAGGTGACGCCGGTGGCTTCGGCGATGGCGCGCACGTCGTCGTGGACCGGGTTTCCGTGCGTGATGCCCCAGGTGGCCCGCGGGTCGCCGATGCGGGCCGCGTCATGCAGCACGAGCACCGTTTCCAGGGCGGCGAGCCCGGGGGCGACGAGCTTGGGACCGCCCGAGAAACCTGCGAAGAAATGGGGTTCGACGAAACCGGTGGTGATGCGCACGTCCGCCTCCCACCACTCGCGGTTGAGCCACACTGGTACGCCGTTGCCATATGTGCCGATCCACGCCAACTGCCCGGCATCGCGTGCGTCGTGGTTGACGATCCGTACCGCGTCCACGATCCCGTCGCCGAACATCGCCCGTAGCTCGGAGTCGTCGTTGCCGCGGTGGGTGCCGGTCGCGACGAGGATCACCACGTCCTCAAGGCGGACGACGCCGTCGAGTTCGTCGAGGACGGCCGGGATCATCAGGTGCCGGGGCTGCGGGCGGGTGCCGTCGCAGGCCGAGATGGCCACCGTCTGCCCCGGGCGCACCCGCTCGCGCAGCGGCGGTCCAGCGACGGGGTCTCGCAGGGCCGCGCGCAGGACGGCCACTTGATCCGCGGCCCCTTCGTGGTGGACGGGTTCGACGACCGTCGCCGCGCGCGGATCCACCTCGATGTCAAGCCCTGACCGCCCGTAGGCGAGGCGCACCTTCACCGGTCCAACCCCACAGGACCTCCGTCACCGGCTCGCCCTCGCCCGTCCCTCTCGCCCAGTCCGTAGGCGCGCTCGGCCGTCACGGCAAAGACGTGGGAACGCTCGGCTGCGGTGAGCTCGGCGGGCAGTGCCTTCGCCACGTCGACGACCTCCTCGTAGGAGGCGGCCAGCGGGCAGACCAGCCAGTCCGAGCCGAACATCACCCGCTCCGGGCCGAAGGCGTCGAGCAACACGTCGGCGTAGGGACGCAGGGCGGCCACGCTCCACCGGTGCCATTCGGCCTCGGTGACCATGCCGGACAGCTTGCAGAAAACATTGGTCAGCGCCGCCAGTTCACGGATCAACGAGGCCCAGGGCTGCAGTTCGCCCCTGGCGATGGGCGGCTTGGACAGATGATCGAGGACGAACGTGAGCTCCGGCAGTTCCCTGACGGCGGTGACGACGGCGAGCAGTTGGTGCGGGACGACGAGCACGTCATAGGTGAGGCCGGCCTGCGCGACCGTGCGCAGCTCCCGGCGCACGGTCGGCCGATTCAGCCGGCCCCAGTCCGGCTCACCCTGCACCAGGTGTCTCAGGCACACCAGATGGTCACCGCCGGGCGCCGCCCGCAGGGCGTGCAGGGTGCCGGCGAGGTCGTTCGAGGCGAGGTCGGCCCAGCTCACGACTCCCGCGACCACATCGCCCGCTGTGGCCGGCATCAGGAACTCGGCGGTCTCGTGGATGTCGGGCAGGACCTGGACCGGTACCGTACGGTCGATGCCCCCGGCCAGGGCTACCGGCGCCAGGTCCGCCAAGGTGAAGTCCCGCCGTAGCGGGGCCATGCCGGGAGCGTCGAGCCACTCGTGTACGCGGCGCCGCGGGCCAGGGCCCGTGGCGGACGGTGGGGCCGATGCCGGCCGCCGGACGTGGTGGTGTGCGTCGAGCCTGCTCATCGTCCGTCCTGTTCGAGGGCATCGAGCGCCGCCCACAGCTCTTCGGGGATCGTCGCGGTGGCGTGCGCGACGTTCACGGTGATCTCCTGGGCGCTGCGCGCCCCGACGACGACACCGGTGACAGCGGGGTGCCGCAGGGGAAACTGCAGGGCCGCGGCGGCCAGTGCCACGCCGTGGGCCGCGCAGCGCTCGCTGAGAGCGAGGGCGTGGCACCGCACCGCTTCTGGGGCCGGCGCGTAGTCGTACGTGGCATCGGCTCCCAGATTCGCCAGGATGCCACTGTTGAAGACACCGCCGACCAGGACGGCCACCTCGCGTTCGGCGCACGCGGGCAGCAACTCGTCGGCCGCGCTGCGATCCAGCAGGGAGTAGCGGCCGGCCACGAGCACGCAGTCGAGGTCCGTCTCGGTCACGAAGCGGGTGAGCATCGCCGTCTGGTTCATCCCCACGCCGATCGCCCGGACCGCTCCTTCGGCGCGCAGCCGGGCCAGCGCCGGGTAAGCGCCGGTGACGGCCTCCTTCCAGTTGTCGTCCGGGTCGTGGATGAGCACGATGTCGAAGGCGTCGAGGCCGGATCGCTCCAGGCTCTCGGCGAGGGAGCGGTAGACGCCTTCGGTGCTGTAGTCGCGGATCCTGACAAGGCCGGGTTCGCCGTGGAAGTTCTCTTCTCCCAAAATGGGGTCGCCCGGCACGAGCAGTCGGCCGACCTTGGTGGACACCGTGCATTCCGAGCGCGGGTGCCCGGTGCCGGTGAAGAATGTTCCGAGCCGCCGCTCGGCGAGCCCGGCACCGTAGTGAGGGGCGGTGTCGAAGTACCGGATCCCGGCCGCCCAAGCGGCCTCCAACGTGGCGGCGGCCTCTCGGTCGCCGACGGCCGAGAACAGACCGCCCAGCGGAGCGGTGCCCAGCCCGAGGCGGCTGACCGTCACTCCGGAGCGTCCGAGGGGGACCCGCTCGGCGTACCAGGGGCGAACCGCGGAGGCCATCAGGCCTGCCCGACGGTGTGCCGCTGACGGCCGAGCCGGTCGATCTCCACCTCGACCACGTCGCCGGCCCGGAGATAGGGGAAGTCGTTGGCGCCGAAGGCGACTCCTGCCGGGGTTCCTGTGTTGATCACGTCGCCGGGGTCCAGCACCATGAACTGGCTCAGGTACCAGACAAGGTGATGTACACCGAAGATCATGCTCTTGGTGTGGCCGTCCTGGCGTGGCTCACCGTTGACCCGCAGCCGCAGCGCCAGGTCCTGGGGGTCCCCGGTCTCGTCCGGCGTCACCAGCCAGGGCCCGAGCGGGTTGAACGTCTCACAGGACTTGCCCTTGTCCCACTGCCCGCCGCGCTCGTGCTGGAAGGAGCGTTCGCTCACGTCGTCGGCGATGGCGTAGCCCGCGATGGCCTCGTCGGCGGCATCCGGCGAGTCCAGGTAACGGGCGGTGCGGCCGATGATCACCGCGAGTTCGATCTCGTAGTCCGTCTTGATGCTGGTGCGCGGTATGAGAACAGTGTCGTCGGGTCCGACTACCATGTTGGCGGCCTTCATGAAGACCACCGGCTCGGCCGGGGGCGGGGTCGCGGTCTCCTCGGCGTGATCGACATAGTTCAGCCCGACGCACACGACCTTGCCCGGGCGCGCCAGCGGAGCGCCGGTCCGTTGTCCGGTCAGATCGGTCCGCGGCAGAGTTCCCTCGGCCAGCGCGGTGCGGGCGCGCTCCACGCCGCCACCGGCCAGGAAGGCGCCGTCGATGTCGGCGCTCAGGGGGGTCAGGTCGTAGGCGACGCCGTCGGTATCGAGGACGGCGGGACGCTCGGAGCCCGCAGGGCCCACGCGCAGGAATCTCATCGGGGTGCTCCTCTCTGAGGGAACGTGCCTGCCCGGGTCCGGCCCGTGGGCCCGGACACGGGGGGGATGACCAATCGATGGACCATGGTGCGAAAGGAACTGCTAGACGTTCACCACGTCCCTCGGGACGCCGCCGTTCGGCTCCAGGTGCTCGCGCAGCCACTGCTCGGTGGTGCTGACGTGCAGGAGCGCAGCGGCCTGGGCGAGGGGGGCGTCGCCGGCAGCCAGCGCCTGGTGGATCGCCTCGTGTTCGGCGACTGTGCGGGCGGCGGCGTTGTCGTCGACCAGACCGCGCCATACGCGTGCGCGCAGCGTCCGGCTGGAGATCCCTTCCAGCAGGGTGGCCAGGGTGGCGTTGCCGGTGGCAGCGACGACCGCCCGGTGGAACGCGGCGTCGTGCTCGTTGAGCCGCTCCACGTCGTCCCGGGCCGCCCGCATCGCGTCCAGGTGCCGCTCCACCTCGGCCAGTTCCTCGGCCGAGATCCGGGTGGCGGCCAGCCCTGTGGCGACCGGTTCGAAGAGGCGGCGTACCTCGGTCAGCTCCAGCAGGGTGTGGCCGCGCAGCAGTTCCACCGCTGACCCGATGCTGCTCAGCAACAGCTCCGGTTCGAGGCTGGTCACATACGTGCCGTCGCCCCGGCGGATCTCCAGCACCCGTGCGACTACCAGTGCCTTCACCGCTTCCCGCATCAGATTGCGGGACAGGCCCAGCTCCGCGGCCAGTTGCTGCTCGGGCGGCAGTTTCGCGCCTGGCGGTAGCTCGCCGGACTGGATGAGATCCCTGATGCGGTCGATGGCCTTGTCGGTCAATGACATGCGGCTGCTCCCTGCTCTTCGCCCAGGCGGTGGCAGCGTAGCAATACATCCCATCACTGCGGAAGAGATGGGATGACACAACCCTCACCCTGCACATGACGTCGATGTAAAAGCACAGGTGGGACGCGTCAATCCATACCTTTTTCTCCCGGGGTATGGACACTCGGACCGGCCGACTCTATAAATCCATCCCATGTCCAGCATCTGCTCTAGCAGAGAGGACATATTTTTGACACACGACGATGGGTGGTCACCATGGCGCCGAGACAGCACCGGACCCTCCAAGCCGAAGGTGCCGGGCCCGATGAGTGAGCTGATCAGCGCGGTCGAGGCCGTCGACGTACGGTTCCCGACTTCGCGGGAACTCGACGGTTCCGACGCCATGAACCCCGAGCCCGACTACTCGGCCGCGTATGTGTCGATCCGTACGAGCGTCGGGGACGAGGGATACGGACTCGCCTTCACCGTGGGACGCGGCAACGAGGTCGAGGTCGCCGCCGTACGAGCCCTGGCCCCGCTGATAGTAGGGCTGCCGGTGGAGGAGGTACTGGCCGATCTCGGCGGCTTCTCCCGGCGGCTGACCGGCGACAGCCAACTCCGCTGGCTGGGCCCGGAGAAGGGCGCCATCCACATGGCCGCAGCAGCGATCGTCAACGCCGTCTGGGACCTGTACGGGCGTCGTAGCGGAAAGCCGGTCTGGCGGCTGCTGGCCGAGCTCTCCCCGGAGCAGTTGGTCGACCTGGTCGACTTCCGCTACCTCCAGGACGCCCTCACCCGAGACGAAGCCCTTGACATCCTGCGCCGGGCCGAGCCCGGCCGCGCCCAACGCACAGCGGACCTGCTGAAGCACGGATACCCCGCATACACCACCACCCCCGGCTGGCTCGGCTACGACGACGAGAAGCTGGTACGGCTGTCCAAGGAGGCAGTCTCCGATGGCTTCGGGCAGATCAAGCTGAAGGTCGGCGCCGACCGCGGGGCGGACGAGCGCCGCATGCGGCTGGCCCGCGAGGCGGTCGGCCCGGACATCAGGATCGCCGTCGACGCCAACCAGGCGTGGGGAGTTCAGCAGGCGATCGACTGGATGGCGTCGCTCGCGCCCTACGATCCGTACTGGATCGAGGAACCCACCTCGCCGGACGACATCCTCGGCCACGCCGCCATCCGCCGGGCGGTGGCGCCGATCAAGGTGGCCACGGGTGAACATACGCACAACCAGGTGATGTTCAAACAGCTCCTTCAGGCGGGCGCGCTCGACGTCCTGCAGCTCGACGCCAGCCGCACCGCCGGTGTCACCGAGAACGTCGCCATCCTGCTGCTGGCCGCCAAGTTCGGCGTCCCGGTCTGCCCGCACGCCGGCGGGGTCGGACTGTGCGAGATGGTGCAGCACCTGGCGATGTTCGACTACGTGGCCGTCAGCGGCACCACCGAGAACCGTGTCATCGAGTACGTAGACCACCTGCACGAGCACTTCACCGCCCCGGTCAGCATCCGCGACGGCCATTACCTCGCCCCGTCCGCCCCCGGCATCAGCGCCCAACTACACCCGCGGTCACTAGCGGACCACCGCTACCCCGACGGCCCTGTGTGGAGCGGGGAGTCCGACAGATGAGCGCTCTCGAGTTCGCGGGACTGACAGCCCTCGTGACCGGCGGCGCCTCCGGCATCGGGCTGGCCACGGCACGCCTACTGGCTGTCCGTGGTGCCCGCGTCGCCTGCCTCGACCTCAAACCGGAGGACGTTCCCGAACCCCTCATCGGTATCCGCGTGGACGTCGCCGACGATGCGAGCGTTCGAGCAGCCGTCGAGGAGGCCGCGCGCGTGCTCGGAGGCATCGACATCCTGATCAACAACGCCGGGATCGGCGCCCAGGGCACCATCGAGGACAACACGGACGACGAGTGGCACCGGGTCTTCGACGTCAACGTCCTCGGTATGGTCCGGGTGACCCGGGCCGCTCTCCCCCATCTGCACCGTTCCGGCAGCGCGGCCGTCGTCAACACCTGCTCCATCGCCGCCACCGCGGGACTGCCCGACCGGGTGCTTTACTCAGCGACGAAGGGCGCCGTGCTCGCCCTCACCCGGGCAGCCGCCGCCGACCTCGTGCACTCCGGCATCCGCGTCAACTGCGTCAACCCGGGCACGGCCGACACCCCGTGGATCGGCCGTCTCCTGGACCGGGCCGCCGACCCAGCGGCCGAACGCGCCGCCCTCAACGCCCGCCAGCCCATGGGCCGTCTCGTCTCCGCCGAGGAAGTCGCCACGGCCATCGCCTACCTGGCGAGCCCACTGTCCGGCTCGACCACCGGCGCCGACCTCCCCGTCGACGGCGGCATGCAAGGCCTGCGGATTCGCCCGCGCGCCTGACCCCGCACCCCTTTCTCTCGGCTCTCACTCACAGCATCCGCACCCCACGCAGCCGGCTCCGCACACAGCCCGTCCACGTGACCCAGCAGCAAGGAGAACGAGCGATGAAGCTCAGAACCACCCGATACGCCTGTTTCGGCGCCCTCGCCACCCTGACCGTGACCGCGCTCACCGCCTGCGGCGGTTCCGGATCCGCGTCGGCCTCGGGCCAGGGCGGTGGTTCGGGGGTGATCGGGGTCGACTACCCGCGCTCGGACACCGACTTCTGGAACTCCTACATCAAGTACACCCCGCAGTTCGCGAAGGAACTCAAGCTCGACCTCAAGACCACCAACTCGCAGAACGACGTCGCCAAGCTCACCGCCAACGTCCAGACGTTCATCAGCCAGGGCGTCAAAGGCGTCGCGATGGCACCGCAGGACACCGCCGCCATCGCGCCCACCCTCGCGCAGCTGGAGGCGAAGAAGATTCCGGTCGTCTCGGTGGACACCCGTCCCGACACCGGAAACGTGTACATGGTCGTGCGCGCGGACAATCGCGCATACGGCGAGAAGGCCTGCCAGTACCTCGGGACCAAGCTGGGAGGCAAGGGGAAGGTCGTCATGCTCCAGGGCGATCTCGCCTCCGTCAACGGCCGCGACCGTACCGAGGCGTTCAACGCGTGCATGAAGAAGAACTACCCGTCCATCAAGGTCTTCGGTGAAGCCACCAACTGGGACGGAGCGGTCGCGGCGCAGAAGCTCCAGACCGACCTGACCGCGCATCCCGACATCAAGGGCGTTTACATGCAGTCCAGTTTCGCGCTCTCTGGCACGCTCCAGGTGCTCAAGCAGAAAAACCTGCTGGTCGGTCCTGAAGACAAGAAGCATGTGTTCGTCGTCTCCAACGACGGCATTCCCGAGGAGCTCAAGGACATCGCGGCGGGCCGGATCGACGCCACCGTCTCCCAGCCGGCCGACCTCTACGCGAAGTACGCCCTCTACTACCTGAAGGCGGCGCTCGACGGCAAGACGTTCAAGCCGGGCAAGACCGACCACGACAGCGCGATCATCAAGGTGCGCGAGGGCCTTCTGGAAGACCAGCTCTCCGCACCCCTGGTGACGGTGGACGGCGGCACCTACGGCGGGGTCCCCAGCCTCAAGAGCGACGACAAGTCCCTCTGGGGCAACAACCTCGGCTGACCGGAAGGCGGTACGCAGACATGGTTACGGCTCCGCCCGTCGCCCAGGCGGCAGGGATCACCAAGCGGTTCGGGTCCACGGTGGCGCTGCGCGACGCCGGAATCACGATCACCCCAGGGCAGACGCACGCGCTCGTCGGGCGCAACGGTGCGGGCAAGTCCACACTGGTCTCCATCCTCACCGGGCTTCACGCACCGGACGAGGGCACGGTGACGTTCGGCGGCGAGCCGGCCCCCAGACCCGCGGACCGTGACGCGTGGCGGCAACGTGTGGCCTGCGTCTACCAGAAGTCCACCATCATCCCGGGGCTGACGGTCGCCGAGAACCTCTTCCTCAACCGGCACGACCGCGGCCGCGGCGGCCTCATCAGCTGGCAAACGGTACGCGGAAAGGCACGCGAGCTGCTGCGGACCTGGTCGGTCGACGTGGACGTGCGCACCCCCGCGGGAGAACTCGACATCGAGCAGCGGCAGTTCGTCGAGATCGCCCGGGCATTGTCGTTCGGGGCGCGCTTCATCATCCTCGACGAACCCACCGCGCAGCTGGACGGTGCCGCGATCAACCGGCTGTTCACCCGGATCCGGGACCTTCAACGACAGGGCGTCACCTTCCTGTTCATCAGCCACCACCTCCAGGAGATCTACGAGATCTGCGACACGGTCACGGTGTTCCGCGACGCCCGGCACATCCTGACCGCCCCCGTGGCCGCACTGCCCCGCGCAGAACTGGTCGCCGCCATGACCGGCGAGGGCGCGACCGAGACCGCCAGGGCACGCCGTCGCCCCGCGGACACCTCGTCCCCGGATGTACTCACCGTGGAAGGTGCCGCTGTGCAGGGCGCGTACGAGGACGTGTCCGTCCGCATCCGCGCCGGGGAGATCGTCGGTCTCGCCGGCGCGGCGAGCAGCGGCCGTACGGAGGTGGCGGAGACGGTCGTGGGACTACGGGCCGCCGACAGGGGCACAGTGACGATCGGTGGGGTTCGTCCACGGTCCGGCAGCGTGGCCGCGGCGCTGAAAGCCGGGGTCGGCTTCGTCCCGCAAGACCGCCACCACCAGGGATTCGTGCCGGAGATGTCCATCGCGGACAACGGGACCCTGACCATTCCCGAACGGCTCGGTCCGCCCGGTTTCATCGAGGGACGCCGCCGGGACGCCTTCGCCCGCTCCATGATCGAGAATCTGGCGATCAAGACGCCTGGGCCGGAGCTGCCCGTCTCCGGGCTCTCCGGAGGCAACCAGCAGAAGGTCGTCATGGCACGGGCCCTGGCCAACGACCCCAAGGTGCTGGTGCTGATCAATCCGACCGCCGGCGTCGACGTGCGGTCGAAGGAGTTCCTCCTCGACAAGGTCGAGGAGATCGCCGAGTCCGGCACCGGGGTGCTCATCGCCTCCGACGAACTCGACGACCTGCGCATGTGCGACCGGGTCCTGGTGATGTTCCAGGGCCGTGTAGTGACCGAGAAGGCCGGCGGCTGGCACGACCACGAGCTCGTGGCCGCAATGGAGGGAGTGGACCTCGATGTCTGACAGTGCGACCGCAGCCGCCGCGAAGAGCCCGAACGGCGGGCAGCCGGACACCGCGAGCGAGCAGCCGGCCGCCGCGAAGACGGGGGAACGCAGAATCGCCTTCGCGCGACTGCGCGACTTGGCACTCATTCCCGCGATCATCGTCATGGCTATCGTCGGCCAGATCGTCAATCCGGTGTTTCTGCAGGCCGACAACCTGATCAACGTACTGCAGACCATGTCCGAGATCGCACTGCTGGTCCTCGCGCAGACCTTGGTGCTGATCGTCAAGAAGATGGACCTCTCCCTGGAGTCCACCGTCGGGCTCGCCCCCGGTGTCGCGGCCTGGCTCACCATCCCGGCGGGCGCGGCGCACGGGATCGGGCTCCTGCCCGGCGGCTGGTCCATCCCCATCACCCTGACGGTCGGCCTTCTGATCGGTGTGGTGAACGCCCTGTTCATCATCCGGTTCGGGCTCAACGGCTTCATCGTGACGCTCGGCATGCTGATCGTGCTGCGCGGCATCCTGACGGGCATCTCCGGCGGCCAGACCTTCTTCCAGTTGCCCCCATCGATGCTCTACCTCGGCACAGCCCAGTGGCTGGGCATGCCCGCCTCGGTGTGGACCTGCCTGATCCTGTTCGCCATCGGGATCGTGGTGCTCGGCTTCACCAGCTTCGGTCGCTCCCTCTACGCGATCGGCGGCAACGTCGACGCGGCGAAAGCGGCCGGCATCCGCACCGACCGGGTGCTGTGGATCGTCATCGTGACCGCGAGCGTCCTCGCCGCGCTGAGCGGCCTGCTGCTCTCGGGACGCCTGGCCTCGGTGGCCTCCGCCCAGGGCAACGGCTACATCTTCACCGTGTTCGCCGCCGCGGTCATCGGCGGTATCAGTCTCAACGGCGGCAAGGGCACCGTGTTCGGCGCGTTCACCGGCATCCTGCTGCTCTTCCTGATCCAGAACGTCCTCACCCTCGGGGGTGTCCCCGCGCAGTGGATCGGCGCCCTGAACGGCGCGATCATCCTGATCGCCCTGGCGCTGTCCCGCATCACCGGAGGCAAGGCACAGGAGTAGGCAGCGCCGCCTTCGCCAGGCATTCGCTCCTCCTTCGCCGCCGCCCGCGTCCGGCTGACCACACCGCGTCAGACGGCGGCGACCACGGCCGTCACGCCGACCTGCGTACCGGCGAGGCGAACTCCGGCCGGAAAGACCCGTACAGCAGCGAGCCCGCGTCAAGCCGCGCTCCCTGCCCTCCAAGTTACACAGACCCGAATGACCGGCCCCACCCGCGATCGAAAGGCAGGCATTCCCATGGAACGAAGAGAATTTCTCGTCACCTCCGCAGCCACCTCCGCCGCGCTCGCCGTCGGCCTCCCACCCGCTGTGGCGTCCACGGCGTCGCAGACCGCATCAGAAGCGGAGGATGCCGCCACGCCGGAGGCCTCGCGCCTCGCCTTGTGGTACGACGAGCCCGCAAGCCAGTGGCTGGAGGCGTTGCCGCTCGGCAACGGCCGCCTCGGCACCATGGTGTTCGGCGGAATCGACACCGAACTGCTCCAGCTCAACGAGGACACCCTGTGGGCGGGAGGCCCCTACGAACCCGCCAACCCCAAGGGCCTGGCGAACCTCCCGGAGATCCAGCGCCGGGTCTTCGCCGGCGAGTGGAACTCCGCTCAGGATCTGATCAACTCCACCTTCATGGGCAACCCGGTCGGGGAGTTGATGTACCAGACGGTCGGCAACCTGCGCCTGACCTTTCCGGACACTGGTGAAGTCAGCTCCTACCGCCGTGAGTTGGACCTGGACACCGCTGTGGCGACCACGACGTACGCCCGCAATGGAGTGGCATACCGTCGCGAGGTATTCGCCAGCCATGCCGACCAGGTGATCGTGGTGCGGCTGACCGCCGGCACGCCCGGTGTCCTGTCGCTCACCGCCGCCTTCGACAGCCCTCAGCAGGCCCAGACGTCGTCCCCGGACCGGATCACCGCCGCCCTGGAAGGGACGGCGCAGACACGTGAGGGGGTCACCGGCCGCGTCCGCTTCCGCGCCCTGGTCCGAGCCCGCACCGAAGGGGGCACCGTACGCAGCGAGAACGGCACGCTCACCGTGGACGGGGCTGACGCGGTGACCCTGCTGGTGTCCGTCGGCACCAGCTACAACGACTACCGGGACGCCTCCGGCGACCACCGCGCCCGCGCCGAGCGCCCTCTGAACGCCGCCGCCGACACCCCGTACGGACAGTTGCGCTCCCGGCACGTGCGCGACCACCGCGCCCTCTTCCGCCGGGTCACGCTCGACCTCGGCGCCACGGCGGCGGCCGACGCACCGACCGATGAACGGGTGGCCGCGTTCACCCAGGGGGATGACCCTCAACTGGTCGCCCTGCATTACCAGTTCGGCCGCTACCTGCTTATCGCCTCCTCCCGTCCCGGCACCCAGCCCGCCAACCTGCAGGGCATCTGGAACGACCAGCTCTCCCCGCCCTGGGATTCCAAGTACACGATCAACATCAACACGGAGATGAACTACTGGCCCGCGCCCACCACCAACCTTCTTGAATGCTGGGAGCCGATCTTCGCCCTTCTCGACGACCTCGCCCAGGCCGGACAGAAGACCGCCAGGGTGCAGTACGGCGCGAACGGCTGGGTCGCCCATCACAACACCGACGCCTGGCGCGGCACCGCGCCCGTGGACGGTGCCTTCTGGGGCATGTGGCCCACCGGCGGCGCCTGGCTGGCCACCTCCGTATGGGAGCACTACCGCTTCACCGGCGACAGCGAAGCCCTGCGCCGCCGGCTGCCCGTCGTCGAGGGAGCGGTCCGCTTCTTCCTCGACGCGCTCGTCCCCGACCCCACCACCGGCTACCTGGTGACCTGTCCGTCCGTCTCGCCCGAGAACGCGCACCACGCCGGCGTGTCCGCGTGTGCGGGCCCGACGATGGACAACCAGATCCTGCGCGACCTCTTCGACGGCTACCTCGCCGCCTGCACGGCGCTCGGCACGACGAGCCCGTACGCCGACCGGGTGCGCGAGGCACGCGCCCAACTGCCGCCCATGAAGATCGGTGCGCTGGGACAGCTGCAGGAGTGGCAGCAGGACTGGGACGCGGGCGCGCCCGAGCAGCAGCACCGCCATGTCTCCCACCTGTACGGCCTGCACCCCAGCAACCAGATCACCAAGCGCACCACCCCGGAACTCTTCAAGGCAGCTCTGAAGACGCTCGAGATGCGTGGGGATGACGGCACCGGCTGGTCCCTAGCCTGGAAGATCAATTTCTGGGCGCGCTTGGAAGACGGCGCTCGCTCCTACAAGCTCCTCACCGACCTGCTCACCCCCGACCACACCGCCCCGAACCTGTTCGACCTGCACCCGCCGTTCCAGATCGACGGCAACTTCGGGGCAACCGCGGGCGTGACCGAATGGCTGCTTCAGTCCCACACCGGTGAGGTCCACCTGCTGCCCGCCCTGCCTACGCAGCTCCCCGAAGGCCGGGTCACCGGCCTCCTCGCCCGCGGCGGCCTCACCGTCGACCTCTCCTGGAGCGACGGCGCTCTGGCCCACGCGCACCTGGCAGCGCGTCAGAGCGGCACCGTCCGACTGCGCACCACCGCCCCGGTCACTGTGCACTCCACGGGCGGCGCTCACACTGAGGTGAAACGCCCCGAAAGCACTGTCGCCGTGTTCGAGGCCAAGGCAGGCCGGGAGTATGTGATCACGCCGCTCTGACACCTTGGGGGCGCCGTCTGCATCGCGCCTGTCGATGGAGTCGGGCGCGGCGGCGCCCTCACGGAGGCGGCTAACGCACGAAGAGCGCTGGAGTCGAGGACAGCACCGATACCCATGTCCCGGCAGCTCGCTACGGGCCCTGGCTTGGACGGCGCCGTAAGACTGCCAGCTGCAGGCGCTCAACGGCCAACGCCGGGAGAACGGGTCTCGTCTTCGCAGAGAAAGGCGCCACACGGCAATACCTCCAGCCCGGGAATCGCCTTCGAACGCTTCAACATCACGGATTTCGCCGAGTTCAACAACACGCCGCGGTTGATCCGGTCCGGATAGAGGGTGACCATCGCCTCCGACAAGTCCTGATGTCCGGCGGCCTTCTCGGCGGCGAGGGCGAACTGCTGGATGTAGCGGCGGGCGCGCGCGATGTCGCCAACGCCTGAGCCAAGTCCGGAGTCATGGTCCGCAACGACATGACCAAGGCAGGAAGTTCGCCGTCACCGCCCGCAACGGCGTCGTGTTCGAGTGGGACGCCAACGGCGACGGATACCTGGACACCGACGCCCGGGCCGGCGTCGACATCTACCGTCCCATCTGGGTAAAGCTCACTCGATCGGGCACCTCGTTCAGCGCCTTGTACTCCTACGACGGTGCCAACTATGTCCCGATCGGTCAGCCCGTGACGTTGGCCTCGGCCGCAGCGAAGCAGGACGCGGGAATCTTCTCCACCTCCCACCACGCCGCCCAGTCAGCGATCAACCAGTTCGACTCCGGCGCCGTCACGGCTGTGACGGCGCCATAGGTGCCGCTCACGGTGGATCGGCAATAGGCGCGGCGAGGTGACCTGGAGGCGCGCCGGCTCATACGCGCATCGATCGGAACTGTAGGGAGATCTCGGCAAGGCGGAAGGAGGCTCCTATGCCGCCTCGGCCGGCGTCAACGTCAGGAGGCGCAGGTTCAGACGGCCACCTGACTTCGGTGAAGGGGTGCTCAGGCAAGGTAGTCGGCGATCAGCGCGGCGAACTCGTCCTCGGTGAGCACCCTGGTGCCGAGCTGCTCGGCCTTGGCCAGCTTGGACCCGGCTCCCTCCCCTGCGACGAGGATGGTCGTCTTCTTCGACACGCTGCCGGAAGCCGTCCCGCCCGCGCGCTCGATGAGCTCGTTCATCTCGTTGCGGTTGCGGCCGGCCAGCGCCCCGTGCATGCCTCCCGTGACGACGACCGCCTCGCCGGCCAGCGGCCGACTTCCCGTCTCCGTATCGCCGACGCTGGGCTCCACCATGTTCACCCCCGCCTTGGCCAGCTTGTCGATGACCGGGCCCAGCGCGGCGATGTGAGCCGCGATCTTCGGGGCGTTCGCGCCAGGAAGCTTGTTGACCTCCGCCAGCTCATCCGGTGTGGCAGCCCGGATCGCGTCCATCGTGCCGAAGTGACGGGCGATCTCCCGCGAGAGCGTCCTACCGGTCCGCACGACGCCCAGCGCGCAGAACACCCTGTTCAGCGGCTGCTCCTTGGCCTTGGCGAGCTGGACCAGCAGCGCGTCGGCGCGCTTGTCGCTTCCGGTCGCCTCGGCAAGCTGCTTCTGACTCAGGAAGAAGAGATCGGCGGCGTCGTCGACCAGACCCGCGTCGACGAGAGTCTCCAGATAGGTGACGCCGAGGCCGTCGATGTCGAGTTGGTCGCGACCGACGGCGTACTTCAGGGACGGCAACTTCCCGCATCCACCGCTCGCCCCGCCCGCGCACTCCCACCGCTCACCGGACTTGTCGATGTCCCCGCCGCACCCCGGGCACGCCTCGGGCAGGAGGATGTCGGTCTCCTCGCCCGTACGCAGCGCCACCACGGGCGCCTCGACGCGGGGGATGATGTCTCCCGCCTTGTAGAGCACGACCGTGTCGCCCACCTTCAGGCCGCTGTTGCGGATGAAGGCGGGGTTGTGCAGCGTCGCGTAGGTGACAGTGCTGCCGTCGACCTCCACCGGCTCCAGCACGGCGCGCGGGGCTATATGACCGGTGCGGCCGACGTTCCACTCGACCGCGAGGAGCTTGGTCTGCGCCTCCACGGGCGGCAGCTTGTAGGCGATGGCCCAGTGCGGGTGGCGTGTGCCGAAACCGGCCGTCCGCTGCTCGGTGTAGTCGTCGGCCTTGATGACCACCCCGTCGATCCCGAACGGCAACTCGGCGCGCAGCTGCTGGATCTCCTCGACGCGGGCCTGCACCTGGGCGAGAGTGCCATACACGCGCAGCCCGACATCGGTGGCGGAGGTGGTCTGCACGCCCAGCGCGGCGACCTGGTCCATGACGGCCTCGTGGCCGGTGCCGGTCAGGAAGTCGACGCCGTCCAGCGCCACCGCTCCGTAGGCGAAGAAGGTGGTTTCGATGGTGTACGGCCGGTCCTTGGCCCGCAAGGTTCCGGCCGTGCCGTTGCGCGGGTTGGAGAAGACCTTCGCGTTGTGCGCGGAGCGGATCTCGTTCGCCTTCTCGAACTGGTCCCGGGTCAGCAGTACCTCACCCCGGATCTCCACGGTGGCGCCGCCGGGGACCTGCGTGGGCAGGCCGACGATGGAGCCGATCGCGTGGCTGAGGTCCTCGCCATGGGTGCCGTTTCCACGTCCGACGAGCTGCACCAGGCGCCCTTCACGGTAGCGGGCCGCCATCGCGGCTCCGTCCAGCTTCGGCTCGACCGCGTAGCCGCCCTCCACCGGGTGGTCGATCCGTCTGGCCAGGGACGCGTCCCACTTCGTCAGGCCCTCGGCGTCGAAGACGTTGTCGAGGGAGAGCATGGCCACGGTGTGCGCCACATCGCCGACCGGGGCCACGCCACCGCCGACCTTCCCGGTGGGGGAGTCGGCCCGGACGTGGTCGGGGTACGCCTCCTCGTAGGCGGCGATCCCGCGGGCAAGGGCGTCGTAGGAGGCGTCGTCGAGAGTGGTGTTCCCGTCCTGGTAGTACGCCGCGCTTGCGGCAAGGGCCTGCTCGACCGCGTGGTCGTAGGCGGCACGGTCGGTCAGCGAAAGGGCAGGTGCGGCTGTCGTCATGCGTTGATCCTTGCGTGGGGGTCTGACAGTGAGGATTCCGCACGCCTCCACAAGGCGCTGCGCCGGCAGTCGCCCACGCGGCAACCGTGGCCATCGCCCGCCATCTGTCGTGGCCTGCGCCGGGCGCAGTTCACCGGGCGACTCAATCGTTGCAGCTCAGGGGGAACACGCCTCGCGGGTGCGGGGCAGATGATCACGACGCCCTCTTTCTGTATTGACCAATCCAGAAAGGGTGCTAGGCTTCCCGGCATGGCACGGATCAGGGAGTTTGACGTCGACCAGGCGGTCGACCGCGCGATGGACCTGTTCTGGCGTCGCGGCTACGCCGAGACGTCCCTGCAGGATCTGCTCAAAGAACTGTCCATCGGGAGCGGCAGCTTTTACGCGGCCTTCGGCTCGAAGGAACAGCTCTACCTTCGCGCCCTCGATCGCTACTCCGCTCTCCAGGCGGACGACCTGGTGGAGATCCTCGAGCAGGCGACCGAGATCCGGCCCGCGGTACGACAGATCCTCGGCGCCATGATCGAGGCCGATCTGGCCGACCCCACGCGCGGATGCCTCGTGGTCAACACCGCCACCGAGTGCGGCAACCAACCTCCGGCCGCCGAACGCGTTGCCGCAGCGATGAGACACGTCGAGTCGTCACTTGCAGGAGCCCTGGAGCGGGCGAAGTCGCGGGGCGAATTGTCGGCGGACAAGAACCCGGTCGAGCTGGCACGCTTCCTGACCACATTCGTCCAGGGCCTCCGAGTCGTCGGCCAGGCGCGTCTTGGCCGCACCTTCACCGAGGACGCCCTCACCGTGGCGATGCGCGCCCTGGACTGACCACGGGCGCGCCCCGACTCACAATCCCGTGAGCCGGGCCGCCGCTTGCCAAAATTGTGTATCAATCAATCCACAAAGGAATGCTCATCATGGAACTGCATCTCAAGGACAAGGTCGCCGTTGTCACCGGAGCCAGCAAGGGCATCGGCCTGGCCGTAGTCGAGGCGATGGCCCGCGAAGGCGTCCACGTCGTCGCCGGCAGCCGCCGCTCCACACCCGAACTCGATGCACTGGCCAAGACCTACGACGTCACGGTCGTGCCCGTCGACCTGGCAAACCCGGAGGGGGCCGAGACCCTGGTCCGACAGGCGGCGGAGCGCCACGGCCGGATCGACATCCTCGTCAACAACGTCGGCGCTGCCGAACCCCGCAACGGATTCCTCGAGGTCAGCGACGCCGACTGGCAGCGGATCTTCGACGTGACCTTCTTCAGCGCCGTGCGTGCCAGTCGCGCCGCGCTCCCCCACCTGGCCGAGGCCGAAGGCGCGGCAATCGTCAACATCGGCTCCATCAACGCGCGGGCACCTTTCCCGATGGTCGTGGACTACTCGGCAGCCAAAGCCGCGCTGACCAACCTGAGCAAGTCGCTGTCCGAGGAGTTCGCGCCGAGGGGCATCCGCGTCAACGCGATCTCTCCCGGCCCCGTGCGCACACCGTTCTGGACGGCTCCGGGTGCTTTTGCGGACGCCACGGCAGCAGCAGCCGGCACCACGGCGCAAGAGGCGCTGGACGTTGTGGTGCCCCAGAGCATGGGCATCACCTCGGGCCGTATCACCGAGCCGCAGGAGGTCGCCGACCTCACCCTCTTCCTGGCCTCACCGGTGGCAGGAAACATCAACGGAGCCGAGGTGGTCATCGACGGCGGCCAGATCAAGACCCTCTGACCCGGTCGACGAAATCGTCGGCAACTCCCGCGGCGCGGCTCGCCCCACTCCGGTCCATGCATGGCGCACACGTGCCACATGCAGCGATGCAAGGCCGCAACCACCGATGAACCTGACAACTGCCATTCAGCAACTGGAGACAAGCATGTCCGTAAACGAATCGATCACCCCCGAGCCGATCCTTCGTCTGGGTCTGGGATTCATGGCTTCCAAGACACTGCTGAGCGCGGTGGAGTTGAACATTTTCACCGTCCTCGCTCGCGGCGGTCGAGATCGTGCATCCATCGCCGCCGAAGTGGGTCTCCACCCCAAGATCTTCCGCAGACTTCCTCGACGCCCTGGTGTCGCTGAACCTGCTGAACCGCGACGATGAAGGCATCTACCGCAACAGCCCCACGGCCGAGATTTTCCTGGACCGGGCCAAGCCCTCCTACGTCGGCGGAATCCTGGAAATGGCCAACGCCCGTCTGTTTGGCTTCTGGGACAACCTCACCGATGCCCTGCGAACCGGCACCCAGCAGAACGAAGTCACCCACACCGGGGCCCCGTTCTTCGCGACGCTCAGCCAAGACCCCCTCGCGTGGCGCAACTTCCTCAACGGCATGAACGGTGTCAGCACTCCCCTGGCCGGAGCACTCGCCTCCGACTTCGACTGGAGCGGCCGACAGCACGTGGTCGATCTCGGTGGTGCTCTGGGGGCCGTACCCGCAGCAGTGCTGCAATCCCACCCCGAGATGACCGGAACCGTCCTCGAACTGCCACCGGTACGCCCCGTGTTCGAGGAATTCGTCGCCAGGCACGGCCTGTCCGACCGCCTCTTCTTCCACGGCGGCGACTTCTTCTCCGACCCCCTTCCTTCTGCCGACGTCTACGTCATGGGGCAGATTCTCCACGACTGGAATCTCGAGCAGCGCCAGTTCCTGCTCCGCAAGGCCTATGACGCCCTGCCCGACGGGGGCACACTGATCGTCTACGACGCCATGATCGACGACGACCGACGCCACAACACCTATGGCTTCATGCTCTCGCTGAACATGCTCATCGACACAGAAGGCGGATCCGAGTACACCGTCGCGGATGCGACCGACTGGCTGGCAGAAGCCGGCTTCTCCAAGGTCAACTCTCGACCCCTCATCGGCGGATACACGGCCATCTACGCCACCAAGTGATCCACCTGGAGCACGCAGTTGAGCTGGGGCGTGAGAACGATCCCGAAAACGGGCACATCGTGCCGTTCTGACCCTCGATCCATCGGGTGAAGGACGGCTCGTGGACGGAGAAACAGGAAGCGGTGCCGGCTGGCCTGGGATGATGGGAGTTCCTACGCCCACACCGGTCCCACGAAACAAGGCACCTGCGAATTGAAAGTCTCGCACAGGCCCACGGAGCTGTGCGCCGCGTTCGACGCCCCCGACCTGGTCGCGCATGCCGGGCTGGTTCCCACGATCCGGCTGGCCGAGCGGTGCGGTCTGTCCTCGCTGGTCGCCGAGAAGGTGAAGCTCGCCGGTGCGGGCAACGGTTCCCGGACGGGCGGCCCAATATCCTGCGCGAGTAATGGTTGGAGGTTCCGGTCGGCGGCGGAGGCCCAACACTGATGATCACCGGAGTCACCAGGGGGAGCCCGCAGCATGACCGGCACCACGGAGGCCCTTGGCGGGTCGGCTGCGCTCGACAGTGCAGCACGAAGTGTCACGCGCCCGTTCTACGTATACGCCGTGCTCGCCAACACGCTGTTCCAGCGCGGCGTATTCGTCCTCTTTCTTCAGCAGCGAGGCTTCTCCGCCGGGCAAGTGGCCTTACTGCAGACGCTGCTCTACCTGGTCAGCGGACTTGCGGAGTTGCCGACGGGGGTCATCGCCGACCGGATCGGCAGGCGTGCCAGCATCGTGGTCGGCCAGGTGCTGATAGCCGGATGTCTGCTCGGTCAGGTGGCATTCACCAACTACTGGGTGTTCCTGGCGCTGTTCATCGGGCAGGGCGTGGGCATGGCGTGTGTGTCCGGTTCGGACACCGCCCTGCTGTACGACCTGCTCGTGCGTCGTGGTGCAACGGCCGGCTACGTCAAGATCAAGTCCCGATTCACCATGCTCGGGACGGTCACCTCAGGGGCCGCCATCGTCCTCGGCGGCCAACTGCAGCAGATTTCCTGGGGGGTCGTCTACGTCGGTTCGGCGGCGTGCCTCGTCCTGGCCGTGGTGGTGCTCATGTCGCGGGTGCCCGAGATCCGCGGCGCGGACGCGGTGGACGAGCAGGACGGGGCCGAGGATCAGCACGGCGATGCCACAGCATGGCGGGCGATGCTTCGGGTCGCCACGCCGGCGCTCGTGACGCTTGTCGTGGTGTCCGGCCTGATGCATGCGACTTTGACGCCGTACATCATTTTTACTCAGAAGACCCTCTCCGATCAGGGAGCGGGCACCGCATTGGTCAGCGTGGTCGTCTCGGCGGGATTCTTCGCCGGCGGGCTCATTCCGCTGCTGTCTGACCGCGCGGACCGGAGCATCGGGTATCGGGTCATCGTCCCGGTGTCTCTCCTGACGCTCGCCGTGGCGCTCGGCCTGAGCGGCCTCGGCCTTGTCTGGGTCACCATCGCCGCGTTCCTGGTCCTGGTCGGGATTCCCGAGATCACCGCCGTGATCGTGGACAACGTGTTCAACGAGGCCGTGCCGTCGCGCCACCGGGCGAGCCTGCTGTCGATGATCGCATTCGTGGAGTCGGCGCTCATCGGCACTGGCTATCTCGTCCTCGGCGTGCTCATGGACGGACTGGGCTCCAGTGTGGGCATGGCCGCCTACGCCGCGGTCCCCCTGCTGGCATGTCTCCTGTGGCTCCCGGTGCTCTTCCGAGGGGCACGGGTGGTCACGGAGATCGAGAAGCCCGCCGACAAGAAGGCATCCTGAAACAGACCGTCTTGAGCGACGCCCCTGCGCGATGGTAGGGGCGTCGCTTGTCGGCCCTGTCGATCGTGGACGGGAAAGTGGCCGGCGCGGACGGCATCGACGTGCTGGACGTGCGCCACGGCGGGCTATCCCGCCTGTTCGGCGGCGTGCGTGCCCCGTCCACTCGAACTGTGTTCCCTTCACCGGGGACCAAGCGCTCGACGCGCTGCGCCAACAGGTCCGAGCGTGCCTCACCCTCGCCCGGACACGGCGCTTGGGTACTTCGACTGCCCCCTCCGGGCGCGCGACACGGCTCGTGGGGAAACGGACCAGCCGGGCGGCGTAAAACTTGCCCTACTTCACAGGGCCCGTGGATTGCGGTCCGCACCTCAGGGGATTGCTTGCGCCCCCTTCACTTACGCAGCCGGGCGCTTCCATGACGGGTCACGGCCCGCCATTCCCAGCGCCCGGTCAAACAACGGCGCCGTGGGCGACACGCTGACCTCAGGGCCGAACACCCCGTACTGCCTAGCCATGTCGGCCTTGCCGGCGATGTCCTTGTACAGCACTGCGGCGAGTTCGTCGTCCACGTTCAGTTTCTGCCCGGTGGCCACCGCCAGGTCCCAGCCATGCAGCAGCCATTCGCCCAGCACGATCGTACCGATGAAGGGTGCCGGCATCCGCCCGCTCCCGGTCAGCGCCGTCTCGCCGACCCATGCCTCCGGAGCGCTCCAGACGGCGGCGGTCGCCGCCGACCGGGCGGCGTAGGCCTCGGCCCAATCCGGCTCCGCGATGAAGGCGTGTCCCTCAGCCACTTCGTTCTGTGCCTGCGGGGGCTGCTTCAGTCCCGCGGCGTGCCCTCGCACACCGGTCAAGAAGATCAGGTGATTCAGGAGTGCCCCGACCTTCAGCTCCGGACACGGCGTGCACTCGTCGAACGCGTCCGGCCCGATCCCTCGGACGATGTCCACCGCCGATTCGGCGGCTCGGGCCATCACAGATCTCGTCTCCACGTCATCCCTTCCCGCTTGCCGTCAGGCACGGTAGACAGGGTGACGATGACGGGTATTGAACAAACGCGACAGCGGGCCATCCTCGACCCGCGCACCGCAGCCGAGCGGTTCCGACTCGACCACGAGCCGGCCCCGGCGGATCTGACCCCGTTCGTGGATGGGTACTGGATCCTCCACTGGGACCTCGCCGAACCCCACCGGCAGCAAGTCCTCACTCACCCGGTGGTCCACCTCACCTTCACCACCGGTGGGCAGGCCCAGATCACAGGCATCGTCAGCGACACGTTCACCCGAGAGATCTCCGGCACCGGCCGGGCACTCGGCCTGCGATTCCGACCCGGCGGCTTCCGCCCCTTCCTCACCGCCCCGGTGTCCACCCTCACCGACCGAGTCCTGGACATCGAAGAGATCTTCGGCCCCGAAGCGCGCGCAGCAGCAGACGCCATCATCACCGAACCCCGCGTGCCCACCGCGCTCCACCTCGCAGCCGCGCTCCTGCGCGACTTCCGGCCTGCGCCCGACCCTGCCATCGACAATGTCTCCAGGCTGGTCGAAACGATCAGCAGCGACCCTGCTGTTCTACGGGTGTCCCAGCTGGCCGCGATCGCCCACATGAGCGTGCGCCAGTTGCAGAGGCAGTTCGCCGAATACGTCGGCATCGGACCCAAGTGGGTGATCCGGCGAGCCCGCATGCAGGAAGCCGCCGCACGTGCGGCCACCGAGCCGCAGGACTGGTCCGCTCTCGCGGCGGAGTTGGGCTACGCCGATCAAGCGCACTTCACCCGCGACTTCACCGCATGCATAGGCACTTCCCCGGCGAGGTACGCGTCTTCGGCGGGACGCCGGAACGACGCCTGAAGTACCCGAAGACACCGGCTGGCTGTGGCACGCGGCGCCGTCAAGGTCAAACGCCCGGCCGAGTTGCTTCGGGATGAACCGGCCAGAGCTGTGGCCGTGGTCGACGAGAGGAGCGTGAAGCTCGGATCGTCCCCCACATGTCCCCTGAGAGGGCGCGACGCGGACAGCCCTAACTTGCCTTGGGTCGCGCTGCACCTTTGTCCGAGGCGGACTCTTGTGCGTCCTTGAGAGGGGAGGTCTCCTCTTCCCCGAAGTCAGGGGCCTGGAAGGGGTTGGTCGTCGGAAGTGGCGATACTGCGGTGGGGCTGCAGGGCTGCGTCTCCACGGCGGAAAACAGCGACGTCAGATCGATGAGTGGTCCCTCTTTCGTTACAGGTCCCCTGACGGGGCCTGGGTGTGCCGTGACCGGCACGCGGTCCTACAGCTTGGTCATCTTGGCGTACGGGCTCAAGATCCGCATTTGCGCCGAGCCGAAGTCCACGAGCGCTGCGGTTCCCTCCTCGATGCCGATCACCCGGCCGAGGCCGTACATGTCATGTGTGACCTGGTCGCCCACGGCGAAGTGCTTGGGAGCCGGGGGGACGGGGGCCTTGAACGGGCTGGTAGGCAGATGACGCTTGGGCGCAGCAGGCTTTGTCATGGTTCAGTATGCGCCTCCGCGCCTTCGATTCGCTGTGGCCGGCGGCACAGATCCGGTCGAGAACAACCGGATCATGCCGCTGACCAGGGGTTTCAAGTGAAAATGAACCCTGGATATCCTTCGCTGACCGTGGCCGGCTCTGCATCCGACTCGGTTACGGCACGAGCCTCGGCCGACGACCGTCGCAAACGGCGGCCCCTCCACCCCGTGAACGTGGTGCCTTCTCGCTGTACCGGTTGGGCTCGGCTACGGACCGGGGCGCAGCTGACCGTGATCGGATCGGTACACGGCGCGGTGTCGCGCGGCGCCCGGATGCTCGGCGTGTTCCGGCAGGCCGTGATGGTGCTGCACCGGATTCTCGACGGCACGCGGGTACGGGAACCGGCCACGGATGACGCAATCGGCACTCGATGAAGCTCACCAGGTGTGACCGGCCTCGGGCGAAAGACGTCCATGGCGCGGTGCGAAGTCATGGCCGGGCCACTCTCCAAGGCGATCAGCTTCGCCGTGCAGTCCTGACCGCTCTTTCACGGCCGATACGGGCTTCCTGCGGGTAGGCTCCGGCGTCGTGTAGAGCAAGTCCGAGGTTCGACTCTCTTCTCAGGTCCGGCCGCTCTCGGGTGGGACAACAAGGCTGCCGGCCAAAGGAGATGAACGGAACTCCAGCACGTGGTGCTCATCGCATCGCCTGCTCTGGTGCCAAGCCTCACCGGACCGGTCAACAGCGCGGCGGAAACTACTGCGCAAGCGGGAGGGACGAAATCATCGGAGACGAGCCACTCGCCTCTTCTCGGGAGGTGGGACGGGGCGACGCAATGTATGAGGTCGGCCAAGAGGTAGAGCTCTCCGTGGAGGAGATCTACGCCCGCCGCTACGGCAAGATGACGAGGTTCGCCCGGAAGAAGCTGCGCGAAATGCACGTGCCCGAGACTTTCGTCAGCCCCGAGGACATCGTGCAGGACGCCTTCGCCAAGGCACTCCGAAACCCCTCCCCCATTGAGCAGCCCCAGGCATACCTCTTCCGGATCATCACACGGGAGATCCAGAACCACGCGAGGCGGGAGAGCCAGTACGCGCAGCCAGCAGCGGAGTCACAAGCCGACATCCGTGCGGAGATCGACGACGTCAGTGAAGTGCTCTCCGATCGTCGCGACCTACACCGGGCCCAGGCCACCCTGCCCGCGGAGCAGTTTGCGGCGGGGTGGGCGACCCAAGCCTTGAACTGCACCCAGGCGGCACACGCGGCCCGGGTGGACGGAAGACCGCGCGCCGCCCGTGCCATGGCCGGTTTGAAGACGACTCTGACCGTATCCGCCGCTCTTGCATCCGTGCTGCTGTGTGCCGCGGGCTCGATCACGATCCACCGCTACAGCGCCGCCCGCCGCAACGGACAGCCGCAGCCCCAGCTGATGCCGGACATGCCGCAGTCTGCGATCTACGGCTTGTGGGCAGCGGCAGTCGTGTACGGTCTCATGCTGTTGTTGATGCTCGCCCACCGTCCGCTGCTGCGAACAGGGGCACGCGCCCGTCGCCCCGGCTGGGGTGACCCAGGCCGCTGATCAGGGCGGATGGCTACGGACGTCCCTTGGCCGCGGCTGTACGGGAGCAAGGCCGGCACCGTTGTCGGTGGCTGATGACACCATTCGGCCATGAGTGGCGAGTCGTTCAACTGGCATGAGTTCCTCGGGCGTTGGCAGGAGGAGTGGATACCGGGCGAGGACGAGGACGGCGGGCAGAGCGCCGTCCCCTTGGGCAGGCCCGGGGCGGGCGAAGCAGCGATCGTCGCGGCGGAGGAGCGGCTGGGGCGGCGGCTGCCGCCCTCGTACCGGGAGTTCCTGGCCGTGAGCGACGGATGGCACGTGGACGAGACGGCCGGGGTCTATCAGCTCGGCGGTGTCGAGGACATCGGCTGGTTCCGGGATCCACACGGCATGACCCCGCTGTATCAGCAGAATCTGGGCGACGACCCGCGCGAGGAGGACGTCCTGCTGGCCGGGATGTGGCAACGGGCGCTGCAGCTGGAAACGGACTCCGACATGTCGTACGCCCTGCTCGACCCGGGCGACAGCGACCGGGACGGCGAGTGGGCGCTCTACGTCTACCGGGGATGGAGCGGTGAGCTGCCGGACCGTTACCCGTCGTTCCGCGCGTATATGGAGGCCAAGTACCGCGGCTTCCAATCCGACCGGGCGGGGAGACCCGGCTTCGTGAACGCGACCACTCGCGTCCAGGACGCCCATGTGGATGAGGGGCGGCTGCTGGCCCTGCGCGGACGGTACGAGGAGGCCCTGCCCCTGCTCGAGGAGGCGCTGTCCTTCGGTCGGCCACGGAGCGCGACGCTGGTGAACCAGCTCCGGCAGCTGCTGGCTCCGCACAGCGCTCAGGGATACGGCGACCTGGTTGCCGACGCGCGCTACCTGCCCGAGATTCTGCCGTTGGAGGCCATGGCACCCGCACGCGGCGAATGGCGGCTGGGCGGTGACGACCACTGGCTCAGGATGATGACCGCCCGTGGGGTCGACCGGGGCACCGCCGAGGCCGTGCTGAGCGCGATGCGGGACGGCACCCACTCCTACGCGCCTCCGGGTCCGTGGGGCCGGGCCGTCGCCGAGGCCCGGGAGTCGGCCCGATGGGGGGCGACCGATGCCGCGTGGCGGGTGCTGCGCGACGCGCTTGCGCTGTGGGAGGCGCCCGGCCCCTTGCTGATCGCTCCGATCGGTCTGCTCGCCGATCCGGTCCTGGGTCCGCTGATCACTCCGGAGCGTGGGCGGGAAATCCTCGCGACACCGCGGGCCGGGGAGACGGGACCCGCTCCTGAGCCTGCGCCCGATCTCGATCCGCCAGGCCTTGCCTGGCTGACGGAGCCTGCGGCGAACGGGCAGCGGTTCGACGGGTACCGCTGTGTCTGGGTCGAGGGAGTCGGCCCCGCTCGCCTGCCTGCCCTCATCGGCGAGGAAGGAGCCGAACTGAGCGCGCCCGCACATCGGCGCATGATGCCCTGGCGGGCGCCCAACCCGCACGAGCGGGAAGGCGTCGAACTGTGGGAGGACCGGGCCGTGGTCTCCGTCGGCCGGACCGCCGAAGCGTGGGCCTTCGCCTTCGACGGCAACTCCCATCGCCGTCTCGACGAGAGGTTCCTGTCCCCCGCTCCGGCAGCCTCATCGTCCGGACGTGCGGTGGTGGTGTGGCGTGACCCAGGACGCTCGTCTCCGGGCCAACACCCGCCCGCCTTTCACCTGTCGGTGGCCGAACAGGGCAAGGAGCTCTACGCGTTCACCCTGCGGGGTGCGGAGATCCAGCGCTCCGGCGCGATACCCAAGGCCCTGGACCCCGCACGGCTGTTCCGTCCCGAGGACAGTGAAGCGGCCTGTGAACTGCGTTTGTTGGAGGCCATGCACACCGAGCTCGGGCTCTCGCTCCCCCGCTTCGCGCTGACCCGAGGCAGGCTCAGCACCTTCACCACCCGGTCGTGGACCCGGGCGCCACGCGCGGGCGAGGGGTTCGTCTACGCAGGGTTCGTGCGGCATCGGCCCTGAACTCACCACTTGGCCGTAACGGCGACTCCGCAGGACAACCTGCGATCGGCATGGTCGAACCCGGCCTCGGCGATGTGGCCCATGACGGCAATGCGGAACTTCTACCACCCGGAGCCGGCCGCGGACTTGGATCGCAGTACGTGGACCCGCGCGGCGACCTTGTCAGACGGTCTTGACGAGGGTGCCGGCGCCATCGAGTGCGGCTACTTCGTCGGCGGGGGCGGTGGTGTCGGTGACGAGCGTGTGGAGGAGGGCGGAGGGGCCGACGTAGGCGTGGGCGGTGTGGCCGAGCTTGCTGCCGTCGGCGGCGGCGACGATGCGGCGTGCGGAGGTGATGATCGCCTTTTTTACTGCCGCGTCGTCGAGGTCGTAAGCGGTCAGGCCTTCGGCGGCGCTCAGGCCGCAGCAGCCGACGACCGCGGTGTCGAAGCGCAGTGCGGACAGGGAGGCGAGCGTGAGGGGGCCGGTGAGGGCGCCCTCGGCGGCACGGGGCTGTCCGCCCGGCACCAGCAGCGTGGTCGCGCTCGGAGGGTCGCTGAGTACGTGGATGGCCTGCAGCGACAGGGGCATCACGGTGACCTGCCGTCCACGCAGCAGGCGGGCGACTTCCAGGCAGGTGGTGCCGCTGTCGAGGAGGACGGTCTCGCCGTCGGCGATGAGTGAGGACACCTCGGACGCGATCCGGCGCTTGGCGTCGATGGACTCGTGGGCGCGCAGCGCGAAGGGGGGTTCCTCGCCCCTGAGCAGCAGGGTGCGCGCACCGCCGCGGACGCGTTCGAGGACGCCTTGCGCGGCCAGGGTGTCGAGGTCGCGCCTGATGGTCATCTCCGAGGCATCAGTCAGGCCGGCGAGCTCCGAAACCGTGGCACTGCCCGATTCCTTGATGGCCTGCACGATCAGCCGATGACGCTCCGCGTTGCTCATGCAGTGATTGAACACCACACAGAACGAACATTCAAGATGTTCGAAGATGGGTATTTCAAACGTGTCTGATGTTCGTTATGGTCACCGGCATGGAACGTTCGCTGCGAGCCGCCCGAGTGGCGACCTTCGTCTACTTCATCCTCAACGGCACCCTGGTGGGCATGTGGGTGGTGCAGATTCCCGCCGTCGAGGAACGCGTGGGCATCAGCCACGCCACGCTGGGCGGCCTTCTGGTGCTGCTGGGCCTCGGTGCCTTCGTCGGTATGCAGGTGGCCGGCCGACTGGCCGACCGTTTCGGGACACGGACCGTGGTCCCCGCCACCGGCGTGCTCTGTGCTGCGACTCTCGTACTGCCGGGCCTTGCCCGGGAGCCCTGGCCCCTGGCAGGCGCGCTGCTGATCTTCGGCTTCGGCAACGGCTGTCTCGACGTGAGCATGAACGCCCACGCCGTACACGTGGAGAAGGCGTACGACCGGCCGGTCATGTCGGCCTTCCACGCCACGTTCTCCGTCGGTGGCGTCGTTGCCGCCCTCGTGGGAGCGGGCGCCGCGAGCACCGGCCTGAGTCCGGCCGCGACGCTCGGCGCAGTGGGAGCCGTGGGCGTCGTGACCGCGTTGGTCTCGGCACGCGGTCTCCTGCCCTCCGCGGCGGCATCCGCCACCGACACCGCGCAGATCGAGGGAGCACCGGCAGCGAAGCAGCACACCGCGCCGGGGCGCATCTGGATGCTTGCCGCCCTGGCTTGGATGGTCATGCTGTGCGAGGGAGCCGCCAACGACTGGAGCGCCCTGCATCTGAAGAACATCCTCGACGCGCCTGCGAGTACCGCCGCCTTCGGTTACGGCACCTACGCGGCGACGATGACCACCGGCCGGCTGCTCGCCGACCGCTTCTCCGCACGGTTCGGGCCGATGGCCGTTCTTCGCTACGGCTCGGCCATGGCCGCGGCCGGTATCACGATCGTTGCCGTCTCCCCGTGGATATGGGCGGCGTTCGCCGGTTGGGCGCTGTTCGGCCTGGGACTGTCAGGCTGCGTGCCCCAGCTGTTCAGCGCGGCGGGGCACGCCGACCCCGCCGCTGCCGGCGCCAACGTCTCCCGCGTCGCCGGGCTCGGTTACCTCGGCATGCTCGCCGGCCCCGCGATCATCGGTTGGATGACCCATCTCGCGGCGCTGAACCACACGTTCCTGCTGCTGACCGTCCTGTGCGTGATCACCGCTGGGACCGCCGGAATCCTGCGCACGCGGCCCGATCGCACACACGAGATGGTACGAACGGGCCACTGACTGCCTGTGCGGCACGGCCCCTGACACCGTGCCGCACAGGCATACCGTTCACCCCCGTCGTGAACCGGTGAGAGTGGACCCACCGGCAACGAGTGGGTCGGGACGGGACCCGCAGGTGATCACCGCTGAGGAGACCTCACCGTCCCGGACCGCGTCTCAGCGTGGCTGCCGACCCGTCGGCGTCCCGCTTCCCGGGGCCTCGACCGCACCGGTCGCCGGGGTGTCCTCGCTCGGCACCACCAGCTCGCTTGGGGCGAGACCGGCCTCGCCGGACACGGCCGCCAATTCGGCACCGAGTGACTCGGGGGCCTCCACCCGGCGCCTTCGGTCGACCCGTTCGGTCAGCAATGACGAGATGGCGGCGATGAGGCAGGCGACCACCGCGAACCAGAAGGCCACCACAAGGCCCCGGTGGAAGGGCGCGGAGATGAGGTGAGGGAAGAACTCCTTGCTGGTGAGGGTGGCGCCGCCGTCCGGAAGGCCGGCGAGGTGGCCGCCGAGCAACTGCTGGAACGGGTTGTAGCCGAGGAAGGCCGCGAAGAGCACCCCGATCGGCGGCAGATGGGAGATCTGCTGCGCCTGTCCCTCCGGCACGCCCTGCTGCACCAGCCCGTCGTGCATGGCCCCCGGCAGGGTGTGGGAGAGGCCCGCGATCATCAGGCTGAAGAAGATGCCGATGGAGAGCACCATCGCGGAGTTCTGGAAGGTCGCGGTCATTCCGGCACCCGCGCCCCGGGATTCGGCGGGCACCGAGTTCATGATCTCCGCTCGGTTGGGGGAGGCGAACAGACCCGACCCCAGGCCGTTGACGAGCAGGAGGAGGGCGAAGAGCCAGTAGTTGAAGTCGGTGGGCAGGGTCATCAGCGCCAGGAAGCTGCCCGCGGTGACGAGGGTGCCGACGACGGTGAAGATGCGGGCACCGAAACGGTCGGAGAGCCAGCCCGAGGCCGGCGCGGAGAACAGGAACCCGATGGTCAGCGGGATCATGTAGATGCCCGCCCACAGCGGTGTCCGTTCGAAGCTGTAGCCGTGCAGCGGCAGCCAGATGCCCTGCAGCCAGATGATCAGCATGAACTGCAGGCCGCCTCGACCGAGCGCGGTCAGCAGGCTGGCGATATTGCCCGCGGTGAAGGCGCGTAGCCGGAAGAGCGAGAGACGGAAGAGTGGATCGGCGACGACCGTCTCGATGCGCACGAAGACGGCGAGCACCACGGCGCCCCCGATCAGCGCGGTGAGCACCCACGGGTTTCCCCAGCCCATGGTGCTGGAGCCGTACGGCTGGATGCCGTACGTGATGCCGACGAGGATGGAGATGAGGCCGACGGCGAAGGTGACATTGCCCCACCAGTCCATCCGGGCCCGCTGCCGCACCCCGGTGTCGCGCAGCTTGAGGTACGCCCAGACGGTGCCGAAGACGCCGAAGGGCACCGACACCAGGAAGATCATCTTCCAGTCGATCGGGGCCAGTACGCCACCGAGGACCAACCCGAGGAACGAACCAGCGATCGCAGCCAAGGAGTTGATGCCCAGTGCGGTACCGCGCTGCTCGACCGGGAAGGCGTCGGTGAGGATGGCCGTGGAGTTGGCGAAGAGCAGCGCCCCTCCGATCCCCTGGACGATGCGCCAGCCGATCAGCCACAGAGCCCCGGCACTGCCGTGCAGCCAGGTAACGGAGAGCAGGATCGAGCACAGGGTGAAGACGGCGAAGCCCATGTTGTACATGCGCACCCTGCCGAACATGTCGCCCAGCCGGCCGAAGGTCACCACCAGCACCGCTGTGACCACCATGAAGCCCATGAGCATCCACAGCAGATAGCTGGTGTTGGAGGGGTCCAGCGGGTTGAGGTGGATGCCCCGGAAGATGTCCGGAAGGGCGATCAGCACGATGGACTGGTTGATCATCACCATCAGCACGCCGAGCGTGGTGTTAGACAGCGCGATCCACTTGTAGTGACTGCCCCGCTCGAGCGGCGGGGAGGCAGCTACAGGTGCCTGGTCAGGTAGGGACACGGCTTGTCCGTTCCTCCGAATCGTCCGCCGCTCGCGTACGGGGCGGTAACGAAGCGAATTAGGTAGTATACCTAAGCAACCATATCTTGTGTAGGTTACACCCATGTGTCCATGATCTGTCGGCGCGCAGCTGTGCGAGCTGCCTCTGATGCATCAACGGACCGCACGCAAGGGCCGGAGCAGCGATCCCCGCCGGCACCGAAGTCACCCTCACGCGGCACTGGCTCAACATCGAAACCGAAACGCTACGCCGGACCACCCACGTCAACATCACGTGCACAGCGATCGGGTGACGCGCCGACATCACCAACCAACTCACAGCATTGGGCAAGACCCCGCCCGACGGGTCGTGGCCGGCGGACGCTGCGAACGAGTCGCGGTGATGAGCGTGCCACGAAAGGCGCAGGCCCGTTCTCGGCTTTGCAGTCTCTACGCCTTGTTCAGCTCTGCGGGCTCAATCCCGCCACGGCGAGCCGGAACAACCGGTCCGCCCGGCCGGCGGGGTCGGGGTAGGACTCCGTGGCCAGGACAATGCCGACGATCAACGTGATCAGGTCTGCCACAGTGACGCCTTTCGCCACCGCGCCATCCTCCACGGCGCGCCGCAGCAGAGGGTCTCCCGCTTCTTCCAGCGCCGCCGAGCAGACGTTCTCGTGCGCCGGGTCCGCCCTGTTGCCGTCATAGGACAGCGCGGCCGCCAGTCCCCGGGCGGAGACGCAGTAGGCGACGACGTCACTCAGCCATTCCAGCATCGCGTCGCGGCTGTCGCCGCTGCCGGCCAGGTCGCGGGCGCGATTACACAGGGCTTCGATCCGCTTCCGGGAGACCGCCTCCAGCAGTGCCTGGCGGGTGGGGAAGTGCCGGCGCACGGTCGCTGAGCCGACTCCCGCGGTGCGGGCGATCTGTTCCAGTGAGGCGCCGGCTCCATGGGCGGCGACCTCCTCCTCGGCCACGGCGAGGATGCGCGCGTAGTTGCGCCGGGCGTCAGCGCGCAACCCCTCGGGCATGGCGTTACCTCCAGGGATTGATAAGCGGCGGGGCCCGCCATATTCTAGCCGACACGAAAACGGCGGACCCCGCCGTTTTTGTGTCGAGTATCCGAGGAGCACCATGTCCGCAGATTCCGCGCCTGTCCTGGTCACCGGCGCCACCGGCCGACAGGGTGGGGCCACCACCCGCGCGCTGCGGGCAGCGGGCGTTCCCGTCCGCGCCCTGGTGCGCGACCCCGGTACCAACCAGGCCAAGGCCGTCGAAGCGCTCGGCGTCGAACTGGCCACCGGCGATCTTCACGACCGCGATTCGGTGATACGCGCCGCCGAGGGTGCTCGCGCCGTCTTCTCCGTGCAAATGCCCGCTGTGACCGCGGAAGGCTTCGATTTCGACGGCGAGGTGGCCCAGGGCGTCAACCTCATCGAGGGCGCCATGGCCGCCGGGGTGCCGCAGTTCGTGCACACGTCGGTCACCGGAGCGGGTGAACACACCGAAACCCCCGGGTGGGCCGAAGGCCGCTGGGCTTCGATGGAACCCACCCTGGGCGCCAAAACCGCCATCCAAGACCGGCTCCGCGCGGCCGGCTTCCCCCACTGGACGCTCCTCAAGCCGGGCTTCTTCATGGAGAACTTCCTCCCGTCCATGGCGTTCCTCTTCCCGCGCGGCATCAAGGGCGGCCTCGTCAGCGTCCTGAACCCCGGGACCCACCTGTCCCTGATCGCGGTGGATGACATCGGCAAGGCAGCGGCCGCCGCCATCGCCGCGCCGGAGCGATTCGACGGAATCGAGCTGGAACTGGCCGGCGACTACCTGTCGATGACGGACATCGCCGAGACGCTCTCCCGCGCCCTGGACATGCCACTGACCGCACCGAACATGACTGAGGAGGAGGCTCTCACCGCCGGTATGCCAGCCATGGGCGCTACCCACGAGTGGCTCAACGTGGCCGCCCAGCCGGGCCGCCCGCAGTACGCCAGGGACCTCGGAATCCCCCTCACCAGCTTCGAGGTATGGGCACAGAAGCACATGCGAGCCAAGGCCTGACCCACCATCTCCGGTTCCGGTGCCGACGTGGCCCTCAGCACCATCGGCGCGTATGACGGCCCTCAGTTGGTCGAGCACCCATGCAGGGGACTACCAACACTGCCTGATCGTCACCAGTGAGGACAACGATCTCCCTCTCGCGTCGGACGACGAGCCGGAGCCGCTGAACCTCATTGCGGACATCCTCGCACTCGAGGTCACCTGGGCGATCCGCCCTTCGAACGGCTAGGGTCAGCCCTCGAAGCCGCCCCCAGAAACCCTTGAGTGCGGGACGGTTCCCGGCGTGTTGATCGCACGCGCTGCCAGTGATTGACTCGGCCGATGAAGTTTCTGCTGACGGCGAGCGGTCTGCGCAACGAGACGCAGCGCATCGCGCTCCGGGACATGCTGGGAAAGCCGTTCACGTCGGCGAAGCTTGTCTGCATCCCCACCGCGTCCGTCGCCGAGCCAGGCGATCACGGATGGTTCGTGGAAGATCTCAGCCACTTGCACAGCCTTGGCTGGCGGGAACTCGACCTCCTGGAACTCAACGGTCTGCCCCGGGGAATGGTCGTGGACCGGCTCTCGCACGCAGACGTCATTTACGTCCATGGTGGCAACCCCTACCACCTCGCACGCAGCATCACCGGCAACGGCCTGGCCGACGCGTTCCTCGATGTGTTGCAGGACCGGGTCTACGTCGGCGTGAGCGCCGGATCGATGATCTTCAGCCAGCATCTCAGCGAACACTCGGCCGATGTCATCGGCGACACCGCAGACCTGCACGCGCTCGGCGCAACGACGGTGCGGCCGCCGTTCGGACTCTTCGACTGGTATCTCAAACCCCACCTGTACTCACCGCACTTCCCGGAGCGGAACGACGCCTGGGCCGATCGGATCGTCGAGCGGGCCGGCTTCCCGGTCTACTTCATCGACGACGAGACGGCCGTCCGCGTCCACGACGACGAGGTCGATGTCGTAACTGAGGGCCGGTGGCGTTTCCATCGAGACTAAAAGACCTCGCGGGATGGTGGTCCGGCCCGCGATACGACTGGCCCTGATGCCCGTGCACCGCGGTGCTGGTTTCTGGCCCGATATGTGGCCACGGCCAAGGCGGCTGGGATGCGGCACTGTGGTTCGGGGCACGGTCGTGGGTGGCGTTCGCCGCCTACCTGAAGGGTATCGACGTCGAGTACGTCGGCTGACGTGGCGAGGCCCCGTCCGTGGTGTGCAGGGGCGTCGACAGCCGAACGGCGCTTCCGCCCAGGGCTGACGGAGGCGCCGATGAGTCAATCCTGCTTGACTGGACTTAGCGGTAGTGCTCAGTCTGTCGGTGCCGGGAGGGATCGGTGACGTCGACGCTGTCGGCCTTGGCTGCGTCGGCGACGGCCTCGGCCGCGGCTTCAGCGGCCTGCGCCGCGTCGTTGGCGGCTTTCGAAGCCATGTCGTCCGAAGACTTCTCGCGGGTGGCCGGTGACAGGGGAAGCACCTCGCTGAAGGCGCGGGATACGCCCTGGAGTGCGGAGGTGACCTCGCTGGGGATCATCCAGAAGGTGCTGCCCGAGCCTTGCGCCAGTTGCGGCAGCATCTGAAGGTACTGGTAGGCGAGCAGCTTCGGATCGGGGTCGTTACGGTGCACGGCCTGGAACACCTCGTCGATGGCCCGGGACTGACCCTCGGCCTGGAGGATCGCAGCGCTACGATTGCCCTCCGCGCGAAGGACAGCAGCCTGTTAGTCGCCTTCAGCGGTGAGAATCTGCGACTGGCGTTGACCTTCGGCCCCGAGAATCGCGGCCCGCTTGTCCCGCTCGGCCCGCATCTGCTTCTGCATCGCGTCCTTGATGGACTGCGGGGGGTCGATGGCCTTGATCTCGACCCGGTTGACCCTGAGTCCCCACTTACCCGTGGCCTCGTCCAGCACGCCCCGGAGTTGGCTGTTGATGGCGTCGCGGGAGGTGAGGGTCTTTTCCAGGTCCATGGACCCCACGACGTTCCGCAAGGTGGTGACGGTCAACTGCTCGACCGCCTGGAGGAAATTGGCGATCTCGTAGAAGGCCGCTCGTGGGTCGGTGACCTGGAAATAAAGGACGGTGTCGATCTCGACGACCAGATTGTCCTCGGTGATGACCGGTTGCGGCTTGAAGGAGACGACTTGTTCCCGTAGGTCGATCACCGGATGAACGCGGTCAATGTAGGGGATGACGAGGTTGAGACCGGGTTTCAATGTCCGTTGGTAGCGGCCGAGTCGCTCGACGTTACGAGCGCGTGCCTGGGGCACGATACGGACTGCCCGCATCACGGTGAACACCGCGATGAGCGCGACGATCACGCCGGCGATGAGGAGCGCATCCATCGTTTCACTCCCGGGGGTAGACGAGTGCGGTGGTGCCGCTGATCTCGATGACGTCAACGGTCGTTCCGGGAGGAATCACCAGCGTCTCGTCGTAGGTGCGGGCTGTCCATTCCTCGCCGTCGATGCGGACCCTGCCGCCCAGGCCCGTCACCTCCGAAACGGCATAGGCAGTCCTGCCGACCAATGCGTCTATGCCGAACCGCTCCACTTGGGGGTGGAGCAGGTGTCGCAACGCAATGGGACGCAGGAACACCACACCAGCTACGGCGACGACGGTGAACACCAAGAATTGGAGAGGCAACGGCAGTCCGACCGCAGCGAATCCCGCCGTGACCAACGCGGCCGCACCCAGCATTCCGAGTGCAGCAGTGAGCGTGAAGATCTCCGCCATTGCCAGCGCAGCTGCAGCGATCAACCAGATCAGCCATGGATCCATTGCGTGCCTCTTTTGGCTGGTGCGGGTGCGCGAATAGGCGGACGGTCACCCGTTGGCCGCCGATGCGGGGCCACGGCCCGCCAGACGGGTGCGTGCCCGTACTCTCCCCGCCGGCGTGTGCGCCCAGGATCCAGGGTCTGGGTGAGTCGTGGGTTCCCCTGCTCAGGCTGCTCTTCGAAATCCTTCAGCTGCCTGTCATCGATATACGCCACAGTTCCTCCTCTCAATGATCAGCGAGCCGGAACGGCATCCTTGCTTCCACGATCTCCCGTGTTTCGCAGCGACCGCAATCGGGACCGGCACCCATTCTGGGATCCCATAGGTAGGGACGTTTGAGCGAGACAGGCGCTGGCGGTGGGGTGAGCTCAGCTTGAGGTGCCGGTGCGCGCGACGATGCACGGCGGGGGCGGTGGACCCACCTGGCGGTATGAGACGGCGGGCTGGCCGTTCACGTCGAGCGACTGGCCCGCCGGTGTCTGTCAGGCCAGTTCGACGGGCAGGTCGCCGCCCTCCGCTTGGTGGATGCGGTTGATGGCGCGGCGCAAGACCCGCCCTCCTTCGGCGTAGTGTTTGCCGCCTCCATCTTCATGGCCTCGATGGTGGCCACGGTCGCCTCGGCGTCCACCTCATCGCTCTCGGCGACCGCCAGGGGTCACCACCCCCGCGAATGGCGCCGCCACGTGCCCCGGGTCGGACGGGTCGCCTTCTCGGTGACAGGGACGTCTGAGGCGGCGGCCCGCGGACCTGAATGGTCCGCAGTTGGCCGTTGAACGAGGACATCAGCGTACGCATGCCGCGCTCTTCGTCGGCGTGTGCCACCGGTGCTGGCGGGCGGGCCCCTGCGCGGTCGCAGAGAGGGGTCCCCTGGTCCACCCGTTCGGCAGCACGCCGTGCCTGCGGGCCGGGGCACCCCTAGCATGCTGACTGTGCGACCCATTCTCCCGAAGATCGAGGGCGGCCGGGTACAGGGCCTCCTGCAGCTCATCGAGGACGGCATCCACCTCGTCGTCGCGGCGTTCCTCGTACTGCTCGCGGGGCTCCTGAGCGTCGGGGTCGTCCGCGACGTCATCAGGTCGATCCAGGGGCCGTACCGCGAGGAGACAGTCGTTCTCTCCGCCCTGGACAACGGCCTTGTGCTGTTCATCGTGGCCGAACTGCTCCACACCGTCCGCCTCACCATCAGGAACCAGACCCTCGACGCGGAGCCGTTCCTCGTCGTCGGCTTGATTGCCGGCATCCGCAAGGTGCTCATCGTGACGGCCGAGGCGGAGAAGTCCTTCCGGTGGAACGTCGAAGGGATCGAACTGCTCATTCTGGCGGGACTGATCCTCGTGATGGCGACGGCGGTGTACGTGTGGCGGCGCTCCACGCGGCCGGGAGACTACTTCCCGCTCAAGGACGCGGGGCGCTCCCCGTCGCCGACTTCGTCGCCTTCCCCGGTGCGCGGGTCTTGATCCTTCAGACCTTCCGCCGCCACGGCCGCCCGCACCCGTTGCTCCTCGCGAGCAGAGCCGACGTCCTGTTCCAGGGGTGTGCGGCTCACGGCCGTCGCGAGGTCCTCCAAGGCCTGCTTCTGCAGTTCCGCCTCGCGCCGCACCACCGGGCTCCGGTCCTCGGCGGCAGCGCCCTCCCACGCGTGGAGTGCCTCCTCCACGCGCCCCCAGTCGGGATTCCTGTGCTCGCGTACGTCGGCTGCCGCCTGCGCGGTGTCCGCCTCCAGGGCCTCGGCAAAGCGCTCCGCCTTGGGGGCGAAATGGCTGTCGGCTCGCGGGACATGGCTCTCCATGAGCATCGCCGCCCGGCCGAACCGCTTGAGCGCCTCCTGCGCCTCCTCCGCCTCGCGCGACGTCAGGCCCCTGGGGCGGACCGGTTCCTGCCTTGCGCGGTCGAAGGCTTCCTGCCAGGCGGCACGTGCCTCCCTGCTCGCCAGCAGGGCCTTGCGTATGTCGGCACGATGCTCGCGGGACGGCTCGGCATAGCTGCGGAGCACCGCGGCCGCGTAGCGGCCGTTGGCGGCGAGCCAGTCCGCAAGTCGGCTCGGCAGCCGCGGCGTCTCCCATGCGGGAAACACCACGTACGCCAGCATCGCCAAGGCCCCGCCGAGAAGGGTGAGAATCATTCGCTCTGGGACCGTCTGCTCCCACGCCTGGCCGCCCATGCCGAGCAGGAAGACGACGTACGCGGCGGTGAAGCACTGGGAGTAGGCGTAGCCGGTACGGACCAGCGTGTACGACAGGCCCGCCGAGACCACCGCTAGCGCCCCGAACACATGGGCGTCCGGGCCCAGGGCCCGCACGATCCCGGTGGCGAGGGCGACCCCCGCCAGGGTCCCGGCGAAACGGGCCACCGCACGCGCGTAGGTCCGGTGGAAGTCCGGTCGCATCACCATCACCGAGGCGATGGGCGCCCAGTAGCCGTGGCCCAGGGGTAGCCGGGCGGCGATCACATAGCCGAGCGTGGCCACCGCCGCGAGGCGGACGGCGTGCCGGAACACGGGTGAGTCCCGGCGGAGCTCACGTCGCACCGCCCGGACGACGACTGGGAGTAGACGGAACATTGTCGGGCGCATAAGGAACTGGGCGGTCGCGGGACCGGGCGGCGGGGGCGTCTTCCGGGAGGCACCGCCGCTCCTGGCGACCTCCATCGCCTCGCAGAGCAGTTCCACGAGCCGCTCGGCGGCCTGCCGGGCGGGCCCCTCCAGTACTTCGTGCTCCCCGTCCACGCGCAGAACGTCCGCGCTTTCGGGCGGCACGCTGGCGGGGGTGCCGCGGCGAATCGAACGGGCGGCCGCGTCCAGGACGTCGGCGGCCGCTTTGAGCAGCTCCCGCGCGCGGTCCCGTCCGGGTCCCTCCGCCGGGGCGCCGACGTCCGGGTCGGCGAGCGCGGCGACGACCGGCCGAATGCGCTCGGCGAGGCCCCGGGGGCCGTGGAGGACGGGGGGACGGGTGCGGGCTTGCGACGGCGTCACGGCGGCCGCGTCCCGGGCTGTCATCAACGGCTCCGGGTCGAACGGGGCGGTCGGGTCGTGCCGCAGCCGGCGGGCGTAATCCGCCACAGCGCCCAGGGCGTCAGCGAGCGCGTCACGATGTGCCCCCCAACGGCGGATCGGGAACAGCAAGATCAGCAGGGCCTGCGCCACGCCTCCGAGCGCGATGACCCCGGCATGCTCCAGGGCTCCGCCGCCGCTCGTGGGCAGAGTGATGGTCACAAGCATGCTGCCGACCGTCGTCGCTGCGACGATCCCGGCGGTCGATCCCACGGCCCACGCCATGCCCGCGAGGAAGGCCCATACGGCCAGCAGAGGGAGGAACGTCACGAGTCGCCCTGCCGCGAGGTAGCCCACGAGGGTGCTGAGCGCCAGACCCGCCCCCGCGCCGAGCGCGATCACCTTGCGTGGACGCCAGGTGCGTTGGAAGGTGGCCCCACCAGCGGAGTAGGCACCGAGGGCAGCGGACGCGGCGTATGCAGGGGAGACCAGCCACAGCGCCGGCCCGATGACGATCGCCACTCCGGCGGCCGTGCGCAGCGCGAGCAAGGGCTCCAGCCGCGTCTCCTCGATCGTGAGCCCGGATCGCGCGACCTCCGCGAAGGCCCGCAGCCACGTCACGGGTGTGAGCCTAGCCGGGACCCCCTGCCGGGTCGCGTTGGCCGCGCCGCCTCCTTGGCTGCGCTGTGCCCGGCGTGCGTGTGGCCCAGGGCCGACGTGCACTCACAAACCGGCATCCGCGCGTACAGGGTGACCACACCCCTAGCTTCGCCTGTTCAGTCCCGGCGTCGGAGCTGCCCTGCCCGGACAACACCCGTCCCGTCAGCGCCATGATCACGCGCCGGAGCACATCGCGCTGCCGCTGCCCTTGCTCAGCCTGAGGCGCGTCTTCCACCGACCGATACGGGGGTGCACCTGCCCGAGAAATCCGGCAACTTGCAAGGCTCTACTACGGGCGTTTGGCCCGGGCCTGCGCCAACGAGGGCCTCAACTTGGCCGTCTCCGTTGACTCCACGATCGTGTGCGCTGGTTCAGGTCCGACCGGGTCCGGGCGATCGCCGCCTGTCTGCCTCGGCCGGTGCCGCGGCGATCGCCGCCCGTCTGCCGGACCGGTCCGGAGGGGGAGCAGGCGGACGGCGGCCCTCGGGTCCCTTACCGTTTCTGGCCGTTGCCGTGTCCGTTGGGATGCAGGACCACCTTGGTCCAGCCCTCGTCACGGGCGTCGAAGTGCTCGTAGGCGATGGGGGCCTCGTCCAGGCTCAGTTCGTGGGAGACGATGAAGCTCGGCTTTGCCTTCCCGCCGGCGATCAGATCCCGCAGCGCGCGGTTGTACTTCTTCACCGGCGCCTGCCCGGTGCCCATGTGCTGGCCCTTGAACCACATCAAGCCGAAGTCGATCGGGACCTTGCCCTGCGCCTCCAGCTCCCCCTGGGCCTCGGCGCCGCCGGGGTCCTCGGGCAGGAACACGCCCACCACGCCGATGTCGCCCGTGAACCTGACCGAGTCGATCAGTCCGTTGAGCGTGAGGCTGGCGTCCTCGTGTCCCTCGGGGTCGTGTGCCTGGTAGCCGACGCACTCACAGCCATTGTCGGCGCCCAGACCGATGGTGGCCTCCTTGACGACCTCCGCCGGGTTCTGCTCGGCGGTGTTGATCGGGATGGCCCCGATCTCCTCCGCCTTGCGCAGCCGGTCGGGCTGGTGGTCGGCCACCCAGACGCGGCCGGCGCCCTTGAGGAGGGCGGAGTAGGTCGCCATCAGCCCAACGGGACCGGCCCCGAAGACGATCGTCTGGTCACCCGGTTTGACGTGGGCCATCTCGGTGGCGTGATAGCCGGTGGGGAAGATGTCGGCGAGCATCACATAGTCGGTCTGCCGCTCGGCGGCGTCCTCACCCAGGCGCAGCGCGTTGAAGTCGCCGTAGGGCACGCGCAGCAGTTCCGCCTGGCCGCCCTGGTACGGGCCCATGTCGGCGAATCCGTAGGCGGCTCCAGCGAGGGCCGGTTCCGGCTGCATGGTCAGGCAGTAGTTGGTCAGACCCCGCTCACACTGCTTGCAGAAGCCGCAGGCGATGTTGAAGGGCAGGACCACATACTGGCCGACCTGGACCTTGCGGACGGCCGAGCCGACCTCGACGACCTGGCCCATGTTCTCGTGTCCCAGGGTGCGGCCAGACTCGAACGACGTGCGGCCCTCGTACATGTGCAGGTCCGAACCGCAGATGTTGGTGGTGGTGATCTTGACGATGATGTCGCAGGGGTGTTCGATCTTCGCGTCCGGTACGTCCTTCACCGTGACCGTTCGCGGGCCTTCGTATACCGCTGCTTTCATGATGGCTTCCTTCGTTGCCGCGGCATGAGCGCAGCACGGCGGTGATGGGGACGGCGTAAAGAGCCAGACTCCCGAAAGTTGGTGCGACGGGGTCCATGGCTCCGCCATGCCTCTGTGGGCCGTTCACCCGGTTCAGGTGGAACGGTGGTGCCGCCGCCGGCCTGCCAGGCGAGGCTTCGGCGCTGCGGCGGCGTGCCTTCCGGGTCCCCCTCGACTCCCGACGCGAAACGGCCACGCACCGACCGACCCGGAATCTTCGGACCCGGACGACCACCGCCCAACCTGCCCAGGTCACAGCTGGTCACTGTGACCGTTCTGGAGCATGTGGCGACGTTCCTGTTCGCGTTTGGAGTAGGCAGCTGCCCGGATCGCCTCATCGCTCTCCAAACCGGATCCCAGCGCGCCGCCCACGGTGGCGACCGAAGCGACGAACCATGACAACGTCAAGTATTCCGTGGCGTGCAGCGGGGTTCGTGTCACAGAAGCGAACACTCGGCCGTTGATGATGAACAGAGCCCACACCAAGTTGATAACGATCAAACCGCCGTAGCAGACAAGCACCCCGAGGCCCACGGTCAGTACGGTCGAGGCGTTGTAGAGCCCCGCCCTCTTCCTCGCCTCCCGCGAGACCTCTGTTGGTCGATGCCATAGCTGCGCGTCTACGATCAGCCAGCCGATCATGAGCCCGATAGAGCCGACCGTGGCGATCACGAGGCGTGGCATGCTCAGGGTCTCGGCCAGGCTCCAGATGGTGGAGTTCACGGTGGCGACCGCTCCCGTGGCGAGTGCGGCTGCCAGGGCTTTCGACAAGCCCGGTACCAATCGCCACGGCCGGTTGGCGCGGACCATACCGAAGAGCACCCTCAGGTAACCGCGCGGCCCGCTGACGACGTACCGAAAATCAGCGGTCTCCTCCTCACCGACCGGGCCCGGGTGAATAGGCGCGAGACGACTGGCGAAGGGCCTCAGAAGCGGCTGACTCTGCGGAGGTCCTTCAGCCCCAGTGGCCCGCGGGCCCGCCAAGCCAAGCACGGCTTCCTCCACCGCCCGCCGGGCCCTCGTCTGCAGACGCAAGCCCCCCAGCGGAGGAAGAGACAGCAGCGCCAAGCCGTGTTCGTGACTCAGATCCACAACGAGCTTGCGCCCGTGTGAGTGCAGCGGAAGATCGGTGAGGGCCACGACGATGTCCCAGTTCTCCGCTCTTCCGCGGTCCATGATCCGGCGCATCAGGGTGGGCGGGTCCTCGGTTCCTGCGGTGAATGGCTCACTGATCACCTCGACGTCGAACCGTCGCCCCTGGCCTGACTTGTCAGCGAGCCGAGTAGGAAGTGTCTGGGCCATGCGCTGCGCGATCTCGGTCGGCGCGTCCGGATCCGCCAGGAGAGCCACGACCGTAACGCCCTGAGACGACACCCGCATGACTCCTTCTCGTCGGCTGCCCCCGCGATCGCAAGTGCCCACAGGATGCCCGCGAGGTAAGGACGACGCCGCGTGACACGCTGGCCCCCGCCAGCAGGCACAGGCGGTACGGCATGATCTCCTCGTCCTCTTCGTACAGGACGCCTGCTCCCACCACCGGGCCACGGTCCCGTGCGCCGCCGCGAACGCGCTCGCCGACGTGGTCACCCCGCGGCGTTCGGCCCATCAACAGCGACATCTTGCGTGTCACCTTGACGTGGTGCCGCTCCGCGACGGCTGGCTGGCCATCGGCTGCCTGTACGCCACGCTGTTCGTGCTCGTCCATATCACCGGGTGTTCCTGGTCGCACCGGAATCGTTGCGCCCGGTCGTCGGGCACCAGCCCGATGCCGGTTATCACCTCTGCCTCCGCCCGGTTCATCACGTCCATGGGAACCGGCGGCCGCGCTATGGGCGCAGGTGGGACGGCAGTGGGTGGTCCGGGCCGCCTACGGGGTCCGTCACAGGGAGGGTGAGCGCCGGGACACGGGCCGACCCGCCACCGGCCAACCCCCGTCGGGGCCTGTGGTGCGGACCAGGTTGCCCGCCTTTTCCCGGTGCTCGTGCACGAGGCGGATCGCCATGGCACCCTCACCGGTCGCTGAGGCCACCCGCTTGACCGAGCCGCTCCTGACGTCGCCGGCGGCGAAGACTCCGGGAAGCGTGGTCTCCAGCAGCAACGGACCACGTCCGAGTGCGGCCCACCGGGTCGCGTCGGCCACGCCCTGGGCGTCGGCGCCGGTGAGGACGAAGCCCTTCTCGTCCAGGGCAAGCACGCCCCTGAGCCATTCCGTGCGCGGCCGGGCCCCGATGAACACGAACAGCGCAGCGGCCCGCAACTCCCCGCGCTCACGGCTGGCGTTGTCCTCGACCGTAAGCGTCTCCAGTTTCTCCTCCCCGGAGAGGCCCCGGACTTCGGTGTGGAGCCGTACCTCGATCTTCGGGTGCCGCTCCACCTGGTCGACCAGGTAGCGCGACATGTCCGCGTTGAGGTTGCCGCCCCGGACGAGGAGGTGGACTTTGGACGCATGGTTCGCGAGGAACAGCGCCGCCTGCCCGGCGGAGTTTCCGCCGCCGACCACGGCGACTGGATCCGCCTGGCAGAGACTGGCCTCGTGGACGGTCGCCGCGTAGTAGACGCTGATGCCCTCCAGGCGGTCCATGCCGGGTATCTCGAGCCTGCGGTACCGCACTCCTGAGGCGAGAACCACGGCGCTCGCCCGGGTCCGAGAGCCGTCCGTGAAGGTGACGACGTACTCATCGTCCTGCGGGGTGAGCCCGTTGACCTGGGCCGGCACCATGATTCGGGCACCGAACTTGCGGGCCTGGAGGACCGCGCGTTCGATGAGCTCGCCACCGGAAATGCCCGACGGGAAGCCGAGGTAGTTCTCGATGCGAGACGTAGTACCGGCCTGGCCTCCAGTGGCCACAGCGTCGACGGTCACCGTGGTGAGGCCGTCGGAGGCACCGTACACGGCGGCGGCCAGTCCCGCGGGGCCCGCACCGACCACCACCACGTCGCACTGCCCGGTCTCCGGCGAGGGGGCGGGCAGCCCGATGAGCCTGGCGAGATCGGCGTTGCTCGGATTGCGCAACACCCGCTCGCCCTTCCAGATGACCACCGGAGTCTCCTCAGGACGGATGGAGAACCGACGCAGCAGCGCTTCCGCCTCCTTGTCCTTCTCCAGATCCACCCAACGGTGGGGCAGCCGGTTGCGGGCGGCGAACTCACGCAGCCGCAGCGTGTCCGGTGAATAACACGACCCCAGAATCCGAAAGCCGACACCGAGGCCAATAAGCAGATACCGGCGGCCCAGGTAAGCGCGGAGGATCAGGTCGCCGAGGACGGGATCTCGGCCGACCAGGGCACGTTGCCGCTCCACCGGTACGGCCAGGATCTCGCCCGCCTCGCGCACCACGGCGGTATCGAACGCCGCCTGACCCTCCAGCAGCCCGAGTTCACCCAGGAACCTGCCGGGTCCGTGCACCGCCACCGTGCGCTCCTCGGGCCCCCCGTGGTCTTCGAGGATCTCGACGCTCCCGCTGAGGATCGCGAGGAACTCCCGGAACGGCTCGCCCTCGCGGTACAGCACCTCGCCCTCGGCGGTCCTGCGGCGCTCACCGTGCGCAGTCAGGTCCTCCAGTTGCTCCGGCGCCAAGCGCGGGAAAGCCCCGTGCCGGTCCGGTGTCTCGCGGACCTCACCATGTTTGTGCTCGGCCGTGCTCATCAGACCATGGCCTCGTGAACGTAGCACCAGCGCCAGTCCTCTCCCGGCTGGAAGGACTGCACAACCGGGTGACCGGCGCTGTCCGCGTGCCGCCTGGCGTGCTTGAGGGGCGAGGAGTCGCAGCAGCCGACGTGGCCGCAGGTGAGGCAGAGCCGCAGGTGCACCCAAGGGGAATGCTCCATCAGGCACTCCTCGCAGCCCTCCGGGGTACGAGGAGTCACTGGGCGCACCATCGCCAGGTGTGGGTCGGGAATCGTGACCATGAGGGTGCTCCTTCCGTGGGCGGGACCGCTCGGCCGCGGCGCCCGCGATGGTCTCCTCCACTCAGCGGCTCAGCTCCGGGGCGAGGACGCCCGGCCGGACATCCCCACTCCCGTATCGAGCAGGGCCAGGGTCGGCACCGCCACGACTTGGAACCGCTGCGCGAGCGCCGGCGACCGGTCGATATCGACCTTTTGACGACCTTGAACTCGACAGGCCGGTGCCCGAGTTCAGCTCGGGCCTGGCTCATTCCACAGCCTCGAACAACCGCTGCAGCGCGGGTGGGGGCCTTGCGCAGCTCGTTGCCGTTCTCCTGCTGGAACTTGTCGGCGGGTGGTCCACCAGGCGCCGTCCGGAGCCTTCGCCGCACAGGTTGCTGTGGCTCCCCGTGGACCGCACATCGACCAGGCCATCGCTGAAGACGGAAGGCGACGAGCAGGGTCGACGCAAGACGCCGGCCCGCGCGGCGCGCCGTTCCGGTCGGGCACTCGGCGACAGGCAGGTGACAACCGCCGCGTAGAAGCGGCCCCCTGCCCAACCGAGACTCGGAGGAGTTCGACCGCGGACGCGGCACTCCAGCGGGGCCCCGGGCCGCCTGGCGCTGCTGGTGGAACTTTGGCGGCGCAGCGCCCTGCACGTGGAGAGGTCCTGGAGCAGGCCGGCAGGATCATTGCGGCAGCCGAGGAGGCATAGCGGTGACGCTGTTTAGCGGTGGCCTGCGCCGCCGGGTCCGGTTGCCACTCACAACAGCAGGTCGAAGAGGGCTCGGGCCTCGTCCCAGTGCTGAGTCTGGGGGTTCTTCAGGTCGGGGTGGAGGATCTTGAAGGTCTGGGCAAGGGCCAGGCTGAGTCCGCCGATGACGTCCGGATAGGCCGCCTCGGTCTCCTCGTCGGGCGTCCGGTCCAGAGCGGGGTGGGTGGCGAGTTGTTCCAGGATCGGCTTGAGTTCTACTTCCTGGTCGATCTTCTGGAAGTGGTGAATGCTCTCCTGCAAGCCTTTCGTGATCGGTAGGTCACAGGTCCGGATGATGTCGCGCCCGTTGGCCTTGGCAGTGGCCTGGGCGACAGTCAGCAGATCGTAGAGCTTGGCGTCGACGAAGTCGCTATAGCGCTTGAGATCGTTCTTGTCGACGTCCAGGCCCGCGGCCGCGCGGAAGAATCTTTCGAACCTGGCGATGGACATCACGGTCATGACGGCAACCTCCGGTTGCGGGCGCCGGGTTGGCTCCCGGCGCCTGGGCTTCCCAGTCAGCCTGGCCGACGGGGCGCGGGAACGCATGCGCATGTCGGGACCAATAAGCCTTCCTGAATTAACCTGCCAGGCCCAGGCGTCCCATTGCCCGGGTAATTGGACGGGCGTGTGATACCCGCGGGTGTGGCCATTTTTGGTATCTTTGTTCGTGCTGGCCGGCCTTGCGCACCGTGCCGTCCCACCGTTCCTGGCCGGGCGGTTCGGTTGCCGAGCGGCTACAGAAGTACGGATGCCAGTGATTTCGGCAGACTGGATTTGAGGTGGTCCCACTCGCCTTCGCTGACGTGGCGTTCCAGAGCCTCCAGCACGGTGTGCACGACTCGTTCGATACCGCCGTCGACCGCGTAGGGAAAGTCGTTCCGGACACGCTGGAGGAATTCCTCGCCGCTCAGTTTCACTGGAGTCTCGGACGGCCTCCATCCGTCGTAGTAGATGCCGCGGATCAGGGTCGGAAGCTGCGCCCCGAAGTGCGCAGCCCCGTCGACGGAGAGCCGGTCCCGTAGCAGGTGCAGGACTGCGCGTAGTGCGGCGTACGACTGCTTCCGGCGGTCCTTGGGCCATCCGTTGGCCTGCTCGATTTCCCTGAGGAGCCGGTTAGCCCTATCCACCATGGTGTCGAATGAGGAGAATCCCGTTTCGGTCATCTCAAAGCCCCTTTCGCTCCCGGAGCGCTCGGCGGCGCCGGACCGTTGTCCCGCACCGCCGAGCTCCTCGGCTCAACGACCGCCGCTCTCGCCGCGCTCGCCGGTCTCGGTGATCTGGACGTGACGGGGCTTGGCGACCTCCGCCTTGGGAACGGTGACCGTAAGCACACCGCCCGACATCTCCGCCGTGACCTTTTCGGCGTCCACCTCTCCGGGCAACCGCAGCCGGTACTCGAAGACACCGGTCCGGCGGGTACCACGTCGCAGGACGCCCTTGCGCTCCTTCTCCTTGATCTCTCCGGTGACCACCAGTTCCTGTCCGTGGGCCTCGACGTCGATGTCCTTGCTCTTGACGCCAGGGAGTTCGATCTCGACCTCGAAGGCGTCATCGGTCTCCATGACGTCCGCGAGGGGGGTCCACGCGGCCGCGGGCGCGGCGCCGCCCACCGTGGATTCGAGCAATCCGCTCATCTGGTTGAGCAGCTCGTCGAATTCCATCAGCGGATTGCGGGCCCACCCGACGGGCCGCTCCGTCGTTCCGCCACCGCGGTGGCGCCGAACGGGCAAGGTCATCGCCCATCACCTCCGTCTTCTCGTGGGTTCGCGGCCGTACAACCTTCTTCGCCCGGCACGGCGGACCGGCTGGGCGGAGCATTGACGTCATCGGGCAGGCTCTGCGCACGCGATTCGCGGACCGCCTCGCAGTGCCTTACGGAAGCGTCCAACGCCCCGTGCCCGTCCTCCCCCACGGTCCGCTCGATCTTCGCGACTAGCGGGCCGCGCTCGGCGAGGGCCTGGGAGCGGATCAGGATCTGACCGGCGTGAATTGCCTGGTGGCGGCCATGACAGGCGAGGAGGCCGATCTGTTCGGCCGTCAGCCGGGGATAGACCCCGTACAAGATCAGACTCTCCGGGACTGCATTTCCGTGGGGCTCCCGAGGTGGCTGGCCCATCGTGTTCATCCTCCTGCAGTGGTTTGCCGGCCCGCCACCGCCTGCTCAACCCACGAGCGCAGGACGTGCGCGGGTGCTGCGCCGGTCTGCCGGGCGACCGACTCGCCATGGTCGAGGACGAGCAGAGTCGGCACCGCCTGCACCTGGAACCGCCCGCTGACCCGGGGGTTCTTGTCGACGTCGACCTTGACGAGCTTGATCCGTCCGGCGAGCTCCCGGGCAACTTGTTCGAGGGCGGGGGTGACCATCCGGCAGGGGCCGCACCAGGTCGCCCACAGGTCGACCACGACGGGCACGGAGGCCTTCTCGACCACGTCCGTGAAGTCGTTGTCCCCCGCGTCGACGATCCAGGGCAGGGGCTGCTTGCAGTGACCGCACTTGGGGCGGCCCTCTGCGGCCACGGGCACGCGGTTGGTGCGCCCGCAGTGAGGGCAGCTGACGGTCTGCGCCTGCATCGTGCTCATGCCGCCCGCGCTCCCTTCACGTCGTCGGGCTGGTCGTAGGTGACGACCAGCTCTCCGTGTTCGGCGTCGACGCGGACGGTGGCGCCGTCCTGGACGTCGCCGCGCAGCAGGGCGCGTCCGACGAGGGTTTCGACCTCGTGGGAGATGTAGCGGCGCAGCGGCCGGGCCCCGTACACCGGGTCATAACCTTGGTGGGCGATCACTTCCCGGGCAGCGTCGGTGAGTTCGACGGTGATGCGGCGTTCGGCGAGCCGCTGCCGCAGTTCGTCGAACTGCAGCTCCACGATCCGCTCGATCTGCCGCTCGCCGAGCGGTTTGAACAGCACGATGTCGTCGACGCGGTTGAGGAACTCCGGGCGGAAGTGCCCGCGCAGCTCACCCATCACCAGGGCGCGGGCGTCGGGCTTGATCTCGCCTTCGGCGGTGGCGCCGTCGAGGAGGTGCTCGGAGCCGATGTTGGACGTCATGATGATGACGGTGTTGCGGAAGTCGACGGTGCGGCCCTGAGCATCGGTGATGCGGCCGTCATCGAGGATCTGCAGCAGGGTGTTGAAGACATCGGTGTGGGCCTTCTCGATCTCGTCGAACAGCACAACCGAGTACGGCTTGCGGCGTACCGCCTCGGTGAGCTGGCCGCCTTCCTCGTAGCCGATGTATCCGGGCGGTGCGCCCATGAGCCGGCTGACGGTGTGCCGCTCCTGGTACTCGCTCATGTCGAGGCGGACCATGTTCTCCTGGGAGTCGAACAGTGCCGCAGCGAGGGTCTTGGCCAGCTCGGTCTTCCCGACGCCGGTGGGGCCGAGGAAGATGAACGAGCCGATGGGGCGGCGCGGGTCGCGGACGCCGGAGCGGGCGCGGATGATGGCGTCGGCGACGAGTTTGACGGCCTCGTCCTGGCCGATGACGCGCTCGCGCAGGATCTCGTCGAGGCGCAGCAGCTTCTCGCGTTCGCCCTCCTGGAGGCGGGCGACGGGGATGCCGGTCCAGGCGGCGACGATCTCGGCGATCTCCTCCTCGGTGACGACCTCGCGTAGCAGCCGGTTCTGCCCTTGTTTGGCGGCCAGTTGCTCCTCCTCTGCGGCGAGTCGGCGCTCCAGGTCCTGGAGGCGGCCGTAGCGGAGTTCGGCGGCGCGGTTGAGGTCGTATGCGCGTTCGGCCTCCTCCGCCTCGTGGCGGACCTGCTCCAGTTCCTGGCGCAGGTCCTGCACGCGGCGGATCGCCTGCCGTTCGGCCTCCCACTGGGCGTGTTTGGCGTCGGCCTGACCGCGCAGGTCGGCCAGTTCCCTGCGCAGCTCCTCCAGGCGGGCTTTGCTGGCGGGATCGCTCTCCTTGGACAGGGCCGCCTCCTCGATCTCCAGGCGGGTGACGCGGCGGGTGAGCTCGTCGAGTTCGGCGGGCATCGAGTCGATCTCGGTACGCAGCCGGGCGCACGCCTCGTCGACGAGGTCGATGGCCTTGTCGGGCAGGAACCGGTCGGTGATGTAGCGGTGGCTGAGGGTGGCCGCGGAGACCAGCGCGGTGTCCTGGATCTTCACGCCGTGGAAGACCTCCAGGCGTTCGCGCAGTCCGCGCAGGATGGAGATGGTGTCCTCCACGCTCGGCTCGTCGACCAGCACCTGCTGGAAACGGCGTTCGAGGGCGGCGTCCTTCTCGATGTGCTTGCGGTACTCGTCGAGGGTGGTGGCGCCGATCATGTGGAGTTCGCCGCGGGCGAGCATCGGCTTGAGCATGTTGCCCGCGTCCATGGCCCCTTCCGCGGCGCCGGCACCTACGACGGTATGGAGTTCGTCGACGAAGAGCAGGATGCGCCCCTGGGCGGCCTTCACCTCGGAGAGCACGGCCTTGAGGCGTTCCTCGAACTCGCCGCGGTACTTGGCGCCGGCGACCAGGGAGCCCATGTCGAGAGCGAACACGGTCTTGTCGCGCAGGCCCTCGGGGACGTCGCCGCGAACGATGCGCTGGGCCAGGCCCTCCACGATGGCGGTCTTGCCGACCCCGGGATCGCCGATGAGGACGGGGTTGTTCTTGGTCTTGCGGCTGAGGATCTGGGTGACGCGGCGGATCTCCGCATCACGGCCGATGACCGGGTCCAGCCGCCCGGACCGGGCCTCGAGGACCAGGTCGCGGCCGTACTTCTCCAAAGCCTCATAGGCCACTTCGGGGTTGGCGGAGGTGACGCGCTGGTTGCCGCGGACCTGGGTCAGCGCGCTCAGGAACGAATCCCGGGTCACGCCGTGCTCCTTGAGCAGGCGTCCGGCGGCGGTCGCCGGGCCTTCCTCGGCCAGGGCGAGCAGGAGGTGCTCCACGGACACGTACTCGTCCTTGAGGCGTTTGGCCTCCCGCTCGGCGGCATCGAGCAGGCGGGACAGGCGCTGGGTGACGAAGACCTGGCCGGGTGCCGCGCCGGGACCGGTGACCTTCGGGCGGCGGGAGAGTTCCTCGCGCACGGCCGCGCGCAGTTCCTTCGGCTCGGTGCCGGCCTGTCGCAGCAACCGTGGGATCAGACCGTCCTCCTGATCGAGAAGCGCGAGCAGCAGGTGTTCCCCGTCGACCTCGGTCTGCCCCATCTCGACGGCCGCGCTCTGGGCCTCCTGGAGGGCTTGTTGGGACTTCTGGGTGAGACGGTTCATGTCCATGGGGGTGTTTCACTCCTCGTACCGGCGCGGCGCAGGGCGGCTTCGAGCATGCTGATGCGGTCCAGCAGGTCGAGCACCAGGCCTATGGATGCGTAGTTGAGGCACAGCCCGGTGCGCAGCCGCTGAATACGGGCGAGAGTTACCGGGGCCGTGGCGTCGAACACCAGTCGCCCCGCGGAGTCGCGCTCCGCGTCGACCAGGCCGAGAGCGACGAACCGGCGGATCAGCTCGGGGTGGAGCCCCGAGCGAAGGGCCACGGCGGCCAGGGAGAGCCTGGGGACGGGGACGAGCGCGTACCGTACAGCCGTCGAGGCGGTGGTGTCGGCGCCCGTTCGTACCGGACGGGCGCCCACGCCGGCCCGGCCGATGCCTCCCGCTCCCGCGGGTCGGTCGTTCATCGCGTCCTCCTGGGGTCGAACGAGGAAGTGGCGGCGAGCTCCTCGAACAGTTCGCGCTCCCGGTCGCTGAGCCTGGACGGCACCATGATCCGGAGCTCGGCGTACAGGTCGCCGTTCGCGCCCCGCGGGTTCGGCATGCCCTCACCGCGCAGCCGCAGCCGCCGGCCGCTGGACGAGCCGGCGGGCACCGTGACCTTGGCCGTGCCGCCGCCGGGCGTGGGCACCGGCACGGTCGCACCCAGGGCCGCCTCCCATGGGGCGACCGGGACCTGGACGTGCACGTCATGGCCGTCCAGCCGGAACCGGGGGTGGGGCTGGATACGCACCCGCAGGTAAAGGTCGCCCGCGACGGCGTCACCGTTGCCCCGGCCGCCCTCACCCGCCAGCCGGATCCTCTGCCCGTCGGTGACACCCGGCGGCACCTCGACCTCGTACCGCCGCGGCTGCCCGGTGGGACCGGCGAGTGTGACGGTGCGACGGCCGCCTCGGTACGCCTCCTCGACGGTGAGCGGCAGTTCCGCCTCCTGGTCCGCTCCGGGGACGCCGCCTCGGGCGGCGCCGGCTCCGAACATGGAGCCGAGCAGGTCCTCGATGTCGATGCCCTCCGCGCCGAAGTCGTCGCCGAAGCCGGTGGTGTACCGGACGCGAGGACCGCCACCGCCTGCGGTCCTCCGTCCGCGGAAGCCGCCGCCCGCTCCCGCCGCGACCCGTTCGTCGAAGTCTTCCGGGATCTTACGGAAATCCTCGCCGAAGCGGTCGTAGCGGGCTCGGGTCTTGGGATCGGACAGGACGCTGTATGCCTCGTTGAGGTCCTTGAATCGCTCCTCCGCCCCGGGGTCCTTGTTGACGTCTGGGTGGTACCTGCGGGCGAGTTTGCGATATGCCTGCTGGATCTCGTCCTGGCTCGCGGTCCGTGACACGCCCAGCACCTGGTAGAAGTCCCGTGCCATGACCGGTCACTCCCGCTTCGCGACCGTCACGGCGGCGGGCCTGAGCTGCCGTTCGCCGTCCCCGTAGCCGGGGCGCAGCACCTCGACGACTGTGCCCGGTGGGGCGTCGGGGTCCTGGACGACACCGACCACCTCGTGCCGGGCCGGATCGAAGGCGACGCCGGTCTCCGCATGCCGCGGGTAGCCGAGCAGTTCGAGGACGTTCACCGCCTGGTCGCGTACGGCCCGGATGCCCTCCACGATCGCGCCCGGATCGGCACCGGCGTGGGTCAAGGCGAGTTCGAGGTTGTCGAGGACGGGCAGGAAGGCGGCCGCCGTGCGGGATCGCTCGACCGCCCGTTCGCGCTCCAGTTCCCTGGCGTGGCGCTTGCGAAGGTTGTCGAGGTCGGCGAGTGCGCGCCGCCAGCGGTCCTCCAGTTCCTGGATTGCGGTCGTGTACTCGTCCTCGGCCGGCGTGGGGCCGGCGGCGTCGGGTCCCGGTTCGTCGTTCGCCGCTTTGGGCCGGGGCGGGCCCGGTTGGGGCAAATCCCCGCGAGGAGGGCGTTCGGTGATTTCCGGGACCGGTTCGACCGGCTCCGACGCGGCCCGGTCGGGTTCCTGGGGACGGCTGGGCATGGCGCGCCTCAGTCCTTGTCGAACTCGGCATCGATGACGTCGTCGTCACCGCCACCGCCGCCCGGGCCACCGGTCGCGCCGCCCCCGGGGGTGTCCTGGCCGGGACCGCCGGTGGTAGTGGCGCCCTGATGGGCCGCCAGCCCGGCGAGCACCTGCTGGAGTTCGGAGGTCAGGGGCCGCACGCGCTCCACACCCGCCTCTTCCTTGACCGCCGCGCGGGCGTCGGACACGAGCATCTCGGCGCGTGCCTTCTCGTGCGCGGGCGCTGCGTCGCCCAGTTCGGCGAGGCGCTTCTCGACCTGGTAGGCGACGGCGTCGAGCTCGTTGCGGGCGTCGACGGCCTCGCGGAGTGCCTGGTCCTGGCCCCGGTTGCGCTCGGCCTCCTGGACCATGCGTTCGACCTCACTGCGGTCCAGGTTGGAGCTCTCGCTGATGGTGATGCCCTGTTCCTTGCCGGTGTCCCGGTCACGTGCCTTGACGTTGAGGATGCCGTTGGCGTCGATGTCGAAGGTGACCTCGATCTGCGGTTCGCCCCGCGGCGCCGGGCGGATGTCGGTGAGCTGGAACCGGCCGAGCACCCGGTTGTCGGCGGCCCGTTCGCGCTCGCCCTGGAGGACGACGATGTCGACGGCGGGCTGGTTGTCCTCGGCGGTGGAGAAGGTTTCGGTGCGACGGACGGGGATGGTGGTGTTCCGCTCGATGATCTTCGTCATCACGCCACCGCGCGTCTCGACACCCAGCGACAGGGGGGTGACGTCGAGCAGCAGGACGTCCTTGACCTCGCCCTTGAGCACCCCGGCCTGGATCGCGGCGCCCAGGGCGACGACCTCGTCGGGGTTGACGGTCATGTTGGGTTCCTTGCCGCCGGTCAGCCGACGCACGAGGGTCTGGACCGCCGGGATGCGTGTGGAACCGCCGACGAGGATGACCTCGTCGATGTCGCTCTCGCCGACCTTGGCGTCGGCCATGGCCTGCTGGACCGGTCCCAGGCACCGCTCCACCAGGTCGCTGGTGATCTGCTCGAACGTGGACCGCATGATCGAGTCGGTGAGATGCTTGGGGCCCGAGGCGTCGGCGGTGATGAACGGCAGGCTCACCTGCGTCTGCGTCACCGAACTGAGCTCGGTCTTGGCCTTCTCCGCCGCCTCGAACAGGCGTTGCAGCGCCTGCGGGTCCTTGCGCAGGTCGATGCCGTTCTCCTTCTGGAAGTCGTCCGCGAGGTAATCCACCAGACGGCGGTCGAAGTCGTCGCCGCCCAGGTGACTGTCGCCGGCGGTGGAGCGCACCTCCACCACGCCGTCGCCGACGTCGAGGATGCTCACGTCGAAGGTGCCGCCGCCCAGGTCAAAGACAAGGACGGTCTCGTGCTGCTTCTTGTCCATGCCGTACGCGAGGGCCGCTGCGGTCGGCTCGTTGATGATCCGCAACACCTCCAGTCCCGCGATCCGTCCGGCGTCCTTGGTGGCGGTGCGCTGAGCGTCATTGAAGTAGGCAGGCACCGTGATGACCGCCTCCGTGACCCGCTCCCCCAGCTGCTTGGAAGCGTCGTCGGCGAGTTTGCGCAGCACCTGAGCGCTGATCTCCTCAGGCGCGTACAGCTTGTCGCGCACCTTGAAGCGGGCCGCCCCGCCGTCGCCCTCGACGACGTCGTACGCCACCGCCTTGGCCTCGTCGGAGATCTCGTCGAAGTGCCGGCCGATGAACCGCTTGGCCGAGTAGATGGTGCCCTTCGGGTTGAGGATCGCCTGGCGCCGGGCCAGCTGGCCCACCAGTCGCTCCCCGGTGTCGGTGAAGGCCACCACGGACGGTGTCGTGCGGTTGCCCTCGCTGTTGGGCACGACGGACGGCTCGCCGCCCTCCCACACGGCGATCACCGAGTTAGTGGTGCCCAGGTCGATGCCCACTGCCTTGGCCATGAAGATCTCCTCCTGGTGCGGCGGCCTGCGCCGACTCTCCGAATCACGTTCGTTCAGGTGTGGATGGGACCTCCGCCGGTGGTCTGTAGTGCGCTGATCAGCTGCACAGCCTCGTCAGCACCACGACGACCTCCTACCGGCTCGGCTGCATCGAACGGAGCGAGGAGAAAGCCTGGCGACGGCCCTGCAGCGACATGCCAAAAGGCGCGCCGACGACAGCTCCGAAGATCAGCCCGCGCAGAGCGAAGAGCCGGAGACGACGGGGTCGAGCCAGTTCACGAGGCCGAACAGGCGTCCGGTCAGGACGCCTGGGAGCGCACCGCTCGCCGCCCCGTGAAGGGCGACCCTGCCGTAGTCCATCCGGCCAATCACCTGCTCGACCAGGCGGGAAACCCATGGTCAGGGAGGTGGTCAACGGCGCGTTCGGCTTCCCAGTACGTCTTGTACGAGGCCACCGGCCTGCCATGCTGCTCGGTCATCGCCCAGCCCTTCCTGCCGGTGCGCACGGAGGGGTTCGAACACTCCCCAGGGTGGCGAGCCGATTGGCTCCACGCCTGCGCCTGGCGAGTCAGAAATGCGCGGGTCGGGTCGCCCCACGAGTACTAGAGGAAGAATCCCCACATCTCGGATGAGCCTGCCCGAGAGCGGGTACCCGGAACACCGCTCGCCTCCCTAATGGCTCGGGAGAACGGAGTGATCCCATGTCCGGCAGTCGGGTATACAGCCTGTCCCGTCGCTCTGACCGGGAGGCGGGTCTCTCGTGGGGCGGCGTCGGGCGGCCCCACATGGCCGGGCGGAGAGGGCCCGGTCCGCGCGTGTCAACCCCGGCCGACCATGCCCTCCACGAACTGATGGTGCTCTCCAAGGCCCTGTTCGACACCCTGGACGAAGGCGAGATTTTGCGCCTGGCCATGGACCATATAGCCACCGCAGGGCGATACAGCGCCGAGGCCGGATACCTCAGAGTGGACGGCGACCTGGTCCCCAGCGCGAGGAACGGGCGGATCCACGCCTTGGCCGTGGACCGGAGGGTGCGGGAGCTGGCCGGGCGGGACGGCCCTGTGACCGTATCCGGCAGTCCCTGGGGCTGGGCCTTGGGGTTGCGCGGACATGAGGGACTCCACGGTTACCTCGTGGTTACATCGCGCTCCCAGCCCACCGAGGCTGAACGCTCCCTGCTCGTCACGCTCGTCCGGCACACCGCTGCTGCTCTGTCAGTCGCCTTCGCACACCGCCGCCGGCAAGAGGACGCGCTGACGCTGCACAGGCTCAGGGGGGAACGCACAGCCCTCCAGCGGCAGCTGATCTCCGTCGTGGCCGAGCTGGGGTACCAGCGGGCCGTTCACGCGCTCATGGCCGACGTCGCTGCCTCGGGCGGCGGTGAAGAAGCCATCACCCGCGCACTGCATGGGCTCACTGGGCTCTCCGCGGTGGTCGAGGACCGCTTCGGTCGGCTGAGGTCCTGGACCGGCCCCAACCGCCCCGACCCCTATCCGGAGCCGGACCCCGTGCGCCAGGACGAAATGCTGCACGCCGTCGCCCGGGAGGCCGGGCCGGCTCGGATGAAGGATCGGCTGATCACCCTGATCCGCCCGCATGGCAAGATCCTGGGCGTGCTCGCCCTGGTCGATCCAGGGGACGATGCCGACGAGCACACCGTGCTCGCGATGGAACACGCCGCCACGGCGCTCGCCCCGGAGCTAGCGCACCTGCGTAATCTGGCCGAATTGGAGCTGAGGCTCCACCGCGAGTTGGTCGACGACCTCCTGGCAGGGACGGACGAGGCGAGCGCCTACGCCCGCTCCGAGGCAGTCGGACACGACCTGCACCGTAGCCACTACGTCGTCGTGGTGCAGTGGTCGAACCGGACTGCGGACGATTCCTTCGCGCAGACCGTGGGTCGGGCGGCCTCCAACGTGGGCATGCGCTCGCTGCTGACCCGACGTTCCGACCACGTGGTCCTGGTCGCCGACGACAGGCCGCACGCCCGCGCACTGTACGAGGCACTCGCCCGGGAGACCGGGACACGGTCCGGGGCGATCGGAGTGAGCGCCCCTTGTAACTGCCTGGACGACATCCCTCACCGCTACCAGGAGGCCCAGCGCGCCCTGGAAGTGCGCCGCTACTCCTGCGAGTGCTACGGCACGACGTTCTTCGACGAACTCGGCCTCTACCGCATCCTGGGACCTGGCAACGACTACCAGGAACTGGAGACGTTCGTCCACGAGTGGCTCGGACAGCTCATCGACTACGACTCCCGGCATCACACGGCCATGGTGGAGACTCTGTCCCGGTACTTCGACTGCGGCGGTAATTACGACGAGACGGCCGAATCCCTCGCGATCCATCGCAGCACGCTGCGCTATCGGCTCCAGCGCATCCGTGACATCAGCGGCAAAGACCTCGCTAACGTGGAGGATCGGCTAAACCTCCAAGTGGCGACCCGGGTGTGGAAGATCGTGCTGGGCGGACCCGGCTGATGCCTCGCGGGAACTGTTGTGCGATCGGTCTAGTGGCAATGGGTCGGGCTCCCGTGCTACAGCGCTGTAGCGGGTGGCCGGCCCTTGTGCGGAGCCAGGGTGTATACGTCGCGTCTGAGGCGGCAGGTTGGCAAACCAAGGGACATTTGCCAGGCCCGGCGGCCCACCCGGCGCCCGCTACACCAGGTTCCGCCGTCGAATATCTCGTGACTTTCTGTGCTCTCTGCACCCCGGTAACGACATAGCCCTGGCCATGGAACTGCACCAAGCGGGGCCGCTCCGAGCCTCCCACCCCCGGCATCAAGCGCCGACTACCGGACTGGGCCGTAATCTGCCCCTTCGGTGTGTGCAGTAGGCGTAGGCCGCCAAGGCTCTGGGGGGTCATCGCTGCGGCAACCGTGTGGGTGATTGAGCTGGGTCAGGACAGCCCGGTGGGCCCTCGACGTGGTGAGCACCGAGAAAAGCACCATTAGGAGCGGGATCGGCGCTGGCTAGGACTACGACCAGTTCGAGCGAACGGAAGGCCGATAAGCGGCCCCCGATGCCGAGGCAACGGGGGCCGCTCAATCGCAACCGGCCCCCGCTACGACCCGCTCGCCACCTCGGGCACGTTGTAGCCCTCGATCCGGAGCCTCGGCCGCGCTGCCTCCACATGCGCGGGCCAACTGGCGGTGATCGTGCGGGATTCCCCTGGCAGGAGCCACAGGTAGTTGTCGCTGTACTCGGCGGGCAGCACCCGGTGGCCGGACGGGCCGTCCACCAGTGAGACGCGCACCATGGCCGCGACCGACGAACCCCGGTTGGTCACTCGCGCGGTCAGCTCGCGCCGTCCGTCGGACCCGCTGCGCGAGCCGGTGGCGTCCACCGCGACCCTGGTCTGCCGTGCCTTGTTCAGCGCCTGCATGGCCTCGGGGGTCTTGTACCGCCAGTATGTGTTCTCCGCGAGCGTCTTGCCGTGCTCGTCCGTGAGCCGCAACTGCAGCAGGTACAGGCCGGGCAGGGAGCCGTTCGGGTCGGCGGTGAACGCTTTCGCCGTCGCGGACGGTGCGACGTCCACGGTCGCCTTCTGCTCGGCGGCCACCTGGCGGCCGTCGAGGTCGTACCAGCGGGCCGTCACGGTGGCCTGACTGATGGCGCGCGGGGTGTGGTTGACGGCGATGACCTGCCCGTCGACCGGGCTCGCCTGCACGTGGACGGGCTCGGAGGCCTTGCGGGAGCCGTAGTAGGCGCCGTTGACGTCGAAGTCGTAGTCGTAGGTCTGCCAGACCGTGCTGTACCAGGCGGGGTGGGACATCCACAGCAGCAGGGCGCTGGCGTCGTCCCACAGCCTGGCGTTCCACGCCTCGAACATGGCGCGGTGGTTCTCGTAGTTGAGGAACTGTGCCTTGCGGCAGAAGTCGTCCAGGTCCTTCGCGGTGCCGAGCCGGGACTCGATGGCCGCGCGGTAGTTCTGCGGGGCCTGGTTCCCCTTCGTGCTCCAGTCGTGGTAGTACCAGGCGCCGCCGATGGGCCATTCGGGCTCGTCGCCGACCAGGCGGCGTACGGTCTCCGCCGTGGAGACGACCGGCATGCCGATCTCGGTGTGGAAGCCGTAGTTCTTGCTGCCGTAGGTCGTGGCGGAGAAGTACTTCTCCGGCTCCACCCAGCCGTAGGGACCGCCACCGGTGACGATGCCGTCGGCCGAGTTGTTCTGGTACAGCACGCCGGGCGCCCCGGAGTGGACCGCGTCGCGCATGCCGTCGTCGATCGCGGCGGGCGGGTTGCCCTCGTTGGCCCCGCACCACACGACGACGCTCGGGTGGATGCGGTAGCGGAGCACGACGTCCCGAGCCGTGCTGTTGAACGCGTCGTGGTCCGGGGGGTCCATCGCCCAGGCGTTGGGGAAGTCGTTCCACACGAGCAGACCGTGCTGGTCGCAACTGGTGTAGAACTCCTCGCGGTTGCTGCTGCCCACCCAGTTGCGGATCATCGTGAAGTTCATGTCGCGGTGCATCCGCACCGCCGTGTCCATGCGCTCGGCCGGCATCCGGCGCAGCAACTCGTCCCAGCCCCAGTTGCCGCCCCGGCAGAACACCCGCACACCGTTGACACTGATCTTCAGCGGCGCGATCGAGTTGTCGACGGACTTGACGTCCTTCCAGTCCGTGCCGTTGTCGGAGACCTGGATCGTGTACGTCCGCGCGTACGCCTGCTCCCAGGTGATCGCCACCCGGTCGAAACGCTCCGGGGCGCCGAGGTCGAACCGGATCCAGCTGTCGTCCTCGTAGATCGAGGTCCAGCGGGTGTTGACGTCGCCGTCCACCGCGTTGGCCGCGACCGTGCCCTCGCCTTCGGAGGAGGCGGTCGCGGGCTTGCGCAGCGCCAGGTTGGTGCCCGGTCTGGCGCTGTCCACGACGGCCAGGTCCCACATCGAGAAGCCCCAGCCGGTGGCGCGGGTCCGGCAGAACACCCGCATGTAGCGGGCGGTGACGGCGTCGAACTCGACGTTCTGCATGCTTGCCGAGCCGGAGGTGTTGAACGGCAGCGGAGCGGCGACGTTGTCGACGTCGCGCACGTCGGTCCATGCGGAGCCGTCGTCGGAGACCTGGACGGTGTACGTCTTGGCGTACGCCTGCTCCCAGTTGACGGCGATCCGGTCGAAGGCGACAGAGGAGCCGAGGTCGACCTGGACCCACTGCTCGTCGTCGAAGGAGGACGACCAGCGGGTGTCGCCGTCGCCGTCGGTGACGTTGCCCGCCCCGCGCGAGGGGTCGTCGGTGGAGGACGCGGTCGCCTTCTTGCCGAGGGCCAGGTCGTCGCCGGGCGTGGCGCTGTTCAGGATCGACAGGCTCCACATCGAGGAGCCCCACTGGGTGGCGCGGGTGTGGCACAGGATGCGGACGTAACGTGCCTTCTGCCGGGGGATGTCCACGGTCTGGGTGAAGATGTCGCTGCTCCACCGGAACGTCATCGGCACCGCGCCGTACTCGTAGCCGAACTGGCGTATGCCGAAGTGGCTGGTGCGGCGGTCGCTCTCCCGGCCGTCCACGGACGCGGTCAGGGTGAGATCGTGCAGGTTCGGCTCGCCGTAGCCGTTGGGCCACCACAACTCGGGGTCGTGCAGGCGAAGTTGCGGGAAGTCGGCGGGGGCGAAGGTGACGTCCGTGCTCGCGCCGCCGGCCACCGTCACGGTCCGGCTGACCCGCACCCGGCCGAACGCCGCGGTCACGGTGACGCGCTTGTCGCCGGAGTCGGCGTTGCGCACCGGGACCACCACGGTCAGCTCCGCGGTGCCGGTGTCGGGCAGGTCGGGCAGTAGCGTGTCCACCCGCGGGTCGCCGATGACGGCCGCGCCGGTGGAGCGCAGCCGGACGTGGTTCCAGATGCCGGCCGCACGGTCGCGCACCGCGGGCATCCAGTCCCAGCCCGAGGAGGCCAGATAGGTGGGCGAGTTGCGGTTCATCATGTTGGCGCCCGCGTCCACGAACGCGAGGCCCGCCGGGCCCTTGTCCGTCGGACTGCCCGGGAACGGCATCGGGGTGATCTTCACCGCGAGCGCCTGGCGGTCGGACGTCAGCAACTGGGTCACGTCGTAGGAGGCACGCGAGAACGGGTTGGTGAAGGAGCCGGCCTTCGTGCCGTTGAACCAGACCTCGGCCTCGTGGTTGACGCCGTCGAACTCCAGCCAGAGGTGCCGTCCCGAGCCGGTCTGCAGTCCCCTGGGCAGCGCGAACTCGCGCCGGTACCACCAGGAGTGCCGGGACAGGGCCTCGGGCACGTGCAGATTGTTGAACCCGGTCACCGGGTCGGGCAGATGCCCCTGGTCCACCAACGAGGTCAGCACGGTGCCGGGGACGGTCGCCGGGAGCCAGCGGCTCGTGTCGTACATGGTGCGGGACAGGGCGGCACCGTCGGCGCCGGCCCAGTCGTCCATGGTCAGGTCCCAGCCGGACTCCAGCGGGACGGTGCCGTCGCCGGCCACCTTCAGCGGCTCGGGGTGCCGCTCCCGCACGCCCCAGTCGGTCCAGCCGGTGACCTCCGGGCGCCGGGTGCTGCAGGTGCCGTAGACCTGGAGTCCGTTGAGGCCGAGCGGGTTGGCGTTGGAGCGCTTGTCGACCGTCATGCGGACCCAGCGTGCGGTGACCGCCTTGGGCAGGTCGATCTCCATCTCGCCGCCCTTGCCGGAGTCGGTGTGATACACCGCCGTCCAGGTCTTGCCGTCACGCGAGGTCTCGATGGCGAAGTCCACGGCGCAACTGGACAGGATCTCCTGCCCGGTGGTGTTGTCACGGGGGCTGCCGGTCGGGGACTCCTTGAACGGCGGATCGTCCGAGGTGGCCTCGAACACCAGCCGCACGGAGGTGACTTCGCACAGCGCCTGAAGATCCACCTTGATCCACTGCGGATCGCCCGCCGCCGCGCGCCAGCCGCTGCCCCTGACCCCGCGCACCGCGAGGCCGTCCACCGCGAACTCCGCGGGCGTGGGGGCGTAGTCGGTCGAGGACACCGAAACCGGCCGGTAGGCGGCGAGTTCGCCCGACGGGGTGTCCCGGTCGGGGTGTCCGGCTCCAGCCGTGGCGGCGGAGGCGAGCGGCCCCATGCCAAGACCGAACCCTGCCAACAGGGTTGACCCCGCCGACAGTACGGCACGACGGGAGGGCACGGTGGACTGATCCGACATGGGGCTCCGATCAGGGAAAACCAAGGAATGGGGGACTGAGGGACCAGGATGACAACGTTGCCACCCGCGACACGCTGCCGAACACTGCCGCCACGCAACCCGACTGTCAAGACATCGCACACACCTTGCTTCTATTAAATTAGGAATACATACTGGCAACGCTTCGTCCAGGCGCACCGTCTTCACAATGCTGCTGTAGACCCCTGTTCCGGCCGCTGCTCCTGGCCAGGAAACCCGCTTCAGTGAATGAGAGTGCGGTCGATCCGGACAAGGCGGCCGCCCCCGCAGGTGGCTCTCTTCAGCGCCCACTCCAACCGCGGGAACTGTGCGATCTTGTGGGCCGCCCGCACCTGACCCGGCTCCCCCGCTCACGCCCTCTTGTTGAGCATGTCGTTGATCTGCAGCCCCTCGGTGGGGGTGATCCGGCCGTGTGGAAGGGCGACGCCCAGTGCCTCGGCCAGCTGCCGCTGATGGAGGTCGACGGAGGCCTCGACCAGGTCCGCGAGGGCTGCGCCCGAGGCTCGGCCCCTGTGCCGGCCGACGAGGCCCATGATCGCGCCCGCCGGCAGCGCCGGCCACCAGAACAGCCCGAGGCACATGGTCAGGAGCCCCCAGGCGCTGGTTTCCGACGAACTCTGGTAGCGGGAGTACGCGGAGCCGATCAGCGGACGGGCGCTGTCCGGCAGGAGGAGCCACAGCCGGGGCCACGCCAGGGCCGCCGAAATCCCGTACTGGACGTCCACCCGTTCGTCGACCAGGCGGAAACGGTCCCCGATGTCCGTGATCCGCGCGGGGAGGTACCGGTCCGGGCTGGAGCCGCCGTCCCGCTCTCGTGCGGCGCGGGCCCTCCCCCGCCGCCATCTCACCCAGCGCCGCGGGCGGCGGGCGACCCGCACTCGCCGTACGGCAGCTGCGAGCCCCTGCACGACCAGTCCCGACACGGTGGCGGCCAGCAGGGCTCCGGCGACCGTGAGGGCCGTCGTCGCCGGACCGGTCGTCATCCGTTCGCCGAGTCGTGTGAGTTCGTCGGCGAGGTGCGCCGAATCCAGTGCCGATCCCTGCCCGAGCAGCACTCCGCACACGGCGGTGGCGACGAAGAGCAGACCGGGCAGCAGCAGGGCGCCCATCCAGCGGTCGGCGAGCTTCTTGCCCAGCTCCGCCAGGACAGTGTTCATCGTCAGGGCTTCGCACGCAGGATCATCGGCGCGTCGTCGACCTGGCAGCGCGGCTCCCGGCCGGACTCGTCCGCCTGCGACCTGCGCGAGCAGCGTCCCGTCGGGCATCGGTACTCGCCCCGGACGACCACCGGATCGAAGCCGAAGTCGTCGAGAACGGTCAGATCACCCGTGTGCTTGTCCGGTTCCGCCCGGGACGGATAGCCCAGGCGACGGCACACCGGGGCAGCGGGCTCCCCGTTCCGTACCGCGGCGAGCGCCGCGTCGATCCAGGCCAGCACCTCCTCGTCGCCGAGTGCGCCCGCGCGCAACTCCGGCGCGACGGCGCACAGCCACCCGGCCAGGGCTCGATCCTCGGCGGTAGGCAATGCGGCCTTTCCTTCCTGTCGTGGTCACAAAGGTCCTGATCTCCTACGGTAGTTGTGGACGCATCGCTACGGGGGACAGTTGCGTGGACTTGGACGAAGCCGTGGAGGCGGTACGGCAACGGGTGAGCCGGTGGGAGCACGGCGGCGACCCGGATGCCGTGACGGGGCCTGGTGTGCTGGCCCCGGCGGGGCGGATCTGGCGGACCGTCCTGACCGGGCAGGGAGCCACCGTCGAGGCCGTGTACGCACTGGCCGGGCTGCACTGGGCGCGCACGGTGGCGCTGGGCCAGGACAGCCCCATCGATGACCTTTGGGGTGCGCTCGTGCTGTACGGGGCGGTCGACGGCGCGGAGTCGGTCGAGCTGCCCGACGAGGTGCGAGCCCTGCTGTCCCGAAACCCGTCGAACTACGACCTTTCCTTCGTCGGCCCGGAGCATTGGGGGCGTCGGGCGATCCACCTGCTGAAAGAGGTGCAGGTCGACGAGGACCTGGACAAGCTCGACGAGGTGATCGAGCTGTTCAACGGCACGGTCGAGGCATACACGCCCGACCATGAGTACTGGGCCGGGGACCTGTCGAACCTGAGCCTGGCCCTGCACATGCGCTACTACCGGCGCGGTGACCCGGCGGATCTCGAGCGCGCTGAGCGGGCAGCACGAGACGCGGTGCGCGGCACCGAGCCATGGGACCCCAAACTGCCACTCCGCCTCGACAATCTCAGCGCTGTGCTCCAGTACCGGGCCGAACTCACGGGTGACGCCGTCGCCTGGGCCGAGTCGGTCCGACTCAGTGCCCGCGCTGTGCGAACGACACCGCCGGAGCACCACTTGCGTGCGATGTTCGAGGTGAGGCACGCCTGTGCGCGCATCGGGCGGTATGAACTGACCGGCGACCAGAGTGAACTGGACCAAGGAATCGAGGAGTTGGAGCACACGGTGGCGCGGACTCCCGAGAACGACAGAGAACTCGCCACCCGGAGGAGCCGTCTCGGAGGCGCATACCATTCGCGGTATCTCCTCACCCGGGACCCACGCCCGCTGCACCGAGCCATCGAGTTGCTGACGCAGGGTGCCGACGCCACGCCGCTCGGATCGCCCGACCGGGCGGCGTCTCTGGCCGGCCTGAGCAAGGCCCTGCTCAGCCGATTCGAGGAGACCGGCGACGCCCACGACCTGGACGACGCTCTCGCTGCGGGTGAAAGAGCCTTGAAGGAGGGCCCGGACGAGGAAGCGGGCACGGCCGCCCTCGCACGCCGTGCGGATCACCTGCACACCTTCGGGCAGGCGTTGTTCGCCGCGTCCGAGTACACCCACGACCGGTCCTTTCTCGACCGGGCCGTCCAGGCGTTCCGTGAGGCGGTCCGCACCGGGACGGCGGATGCAGACCTGTCGGGCCACCCGAGGGCACCGGCCCATCACGCAAGTCTCGGCGAGGCGCTCATGGCCCGGAACTTCGGATTACTCGGGCAGGTCACGCCCTTCGGCCTCACCGACCTCGTCCACGAGACGGCACAGCTCGAGTGGGAGCGCAGGAAGGCGTCCGGGGCGGTGCTGGAACCCGCAGAGATCGAGGACGTCAGTGAGGCGTACGAGTGCCTGCTGCGTGCCGTCGAGCAGACCGGCCCGCACCATCCGGACCTCGGCGGCCGTCTCCGCGGCCTGAGCTCCCTCTCGTACAGCCTCTACCGCCTGCACAACCGGCGTGGCGACGCCGACCGGGCGCTCGAACTCGGTGAGCGCGCCGTACGGGTGACTCCGCCGCGGCATCCCCAGCGGGCCCATGCGGTACTGCTCCTTGCCTTTCTGCTGGCCGAGCTGGGCGGGGTAGCCGAGAACGACCGGGCCCTGTCTCTGTGGGACGGGCTCGTCAGCGACCCCTCGGTACAGCCGTCGTCCCGCGCCTCGGCCGCCGCATACGCGGCGCGGGCACGGTGCCGGCGAGGTGCCTGGGCCGCGGCCGTCGAGCTGTACGCCCAGGCGCTCGACGTGCTGCCGTCGCTGGTGACGCCCGCCCAGGACACGCGTGCACAGGAGGAGTTGCTCACCCTCTGGAGCGGACTGGCCGGGGAGGCCGCGAGTTGCGCGATCGCCGCCGGCGACCCGGATCGGGCGGTGGAGTTGCTGGAACAGGGGCGAGGCGTCCTGTGGTCCCAGCTGCTCGACTCACGTACGGAACTGGGCGCCCTGCAGGCCGTGGAGGCGGAGCTGGCCGAGCGGCTGACCGTCGTCGAGAGGGAGTTGAACACAACGCCCGAAGCGGGCGCCTCCCAGCCGTGGTGGGGCCGGATCGCCGACCGGCGACTGACGCTGGCCGCCGAACGTGAGGACCTCGTCGCCCATATCAGGACGTTGACCGGCTTCGAGGACTTCCGCCGCCCGGCAGACATCGAGGAGCTGCGCCGGGCCGCCACAGACGGTCCCGTCGTGCTGGTGGTGTCGAGCCAGTGGCGCACCGACGCACTGATCGTCACCACGTCCGCCACCCGGACGGTCCCGCTCGATGTAGACCATCCGGAGCTTCTGGCCAGGGCCGAGCGCTACCTGATGGCACTCCAGCGGTACGAGACCGGACCGCGCGACGCACTGGCCCAGGTCACGCTCAATCTCATCCTCACCCGTACGCTGGAATGGCTGTGGCGGGACATCGCCGAACCCTCCTTGCGGGCACTGGAATTGACCACCTCACCGCCCGAGGGCACGCGCCTCCCCCGCCTGTGGTGGTGCCCCACCGGTCTACTGGCGCTACTGCCCCTGCACGCCGCCGGGCTCCCGGACTCCGACACCGATACCGGCGCTCAGGACGGGGAATGCGTCCAGGACCGGGTCACGCCCTCGTACACGCCCACCCTGCGCGCCCTGCTCGACAGCCGCGCCGACGCCCGTTCCACCGTGCCGGGGGACGGAATGCTGGCGGTGGGACTGCCGTCGACCCCCGGCTACGGCCCCCTGCCTCAGGTCGAGGACGAACTGGCCGTACTGCGAACGGCGTTCCCCACATCGACAGTGCTCCGTGGCGAACGCGCGACCCGCCAGGCCGTACGGGACGGCCTGCGCACACACCGCTGGGCGCATCTGAGCTGCCACGGCGGCCAGGACCTGACACGGCCCTCGCAAGGTGGGGTGGTTCTGCACGACGCGATGCTGACCGTGGCCGACCTGCGGTCCGACCACTTCGCCCAAGGCGATTTCGTCTTCCTCTCCGCATGCCAGACCGCCCTCGGTGGAGCCGGGGCCCCCGACGAGGCCATGGCCGTCACCAGTGCCCTCCATTACACCGGGTGGCGGCAGGTCGTCGGCACGCTGTGGTCGGTCGGCGCCACCACGGCCGCCGAGGTGACCGCCGGCTTCTACGACGCGCTCGCCTCCGACGGGACCCTGGACACCGGCGAGGCGGCGCAGGCCCTGTACGAAGCGGTCCGGGAATTGAGGAGAGCCGGCCACCCGCCCCGTGTCTGGGCGCCGTTCGTGCATTCGGGGATCTGATCCACCACCGCGACGGGAGGAACATCGACCATGCACCCGGAACACCGAGGGACGGCACAGTCCAGGCAGGACTACGTATCACCGGACGGGGATCCCTACGGCGAGCACACTCCGGATCTGCCACCCGAGACCGCCGAACGACAGGAACTCGCCCAGCAGTTGTTCGACCGCGAGCTGTACGAGGCGGCGGAGCCGGTGATGCGGGATCTGCTCACCGACTACGAACGCCTCCTCGGCTCCGATCACCCGATGACGGTCGAGCTGTACGACGCGCTGGGGCACGCCCTTTACCAGCGTGGGCTGCTGCCCGAAGCGGAGGCCATGCACCGCGAAGCCCACGAACGCTCGGCACGCCTCTTCGGGGCCGACGCCCCGGACACGCTCGCCTACGCACACAATCTCGGGGCCGCGCTGGTGATGGGCGATGAGTGGGAAGAGGGGCTCGCCCTCATCGGACGGACGCTGGAAGGCCGCGACGCGGTTCTGGGCCCCGGCCACCCGGACTCCCTCGACACTGCCTCGCTCCTGGGCTCCGTGCTGTTCAAGGCGGGTGACCAGCAAAGGGGTTACGAGCTGCTCAACCGCGCGTACACCGGCTACCAGCAGGCCCTTGGCCCGGACGACCTCCAGACGCTCGCCGTGGGCGGCAACCTGGTGGCCGCGCTGTACACCCTGGGACAGCGGCACGAGGCCGGACTGCTGCTCGTCGACATCCTGCGGCACTACGTACGCACCCTCGGCATCCACCACCAATTGACGCTGGAGACTCAGCAGCGCCTGAGGAGGATGGGCTGGAACGTCAACATCAACATCACCTGAGACGGGCGAGCGGAACGGCGGGGCCAATGCGGCAGGGCCTGAGTCGGAGCGGGTTCGGGTCGGGGGTGTTGTTGCCGGTCGGGTGGTGGCGGGCGGCTGGGGCCGGATCGAACGTCGTCATGGTGGAGATGCCCCCATGGTTGCGTGGTCCGCGCCTCGTCGTCGTAGGGGCGGCAAAGACCCTCACGCCGACGGGACCGCAGTTCCCGGCGAAGCCGACAGAGTTCGTCCCAGGCGGGCGAGTGGTGACAGGGTCATCAGCGCCGGCGACACCAGCATGCCCAGGGCTGTCACCAGGAGACTGGTCCGCGTCCCCCACGCTTCCGCGAGAAGGCCGCCGAGGAGCGAGCCGAGCGGGGTCAGCCCCATCCCGACAAAGTTGATCGTCGCGGCCGCGCGGCCTTGCATCGTGTCCGGAGTCACGGTCTGCCGGACGGCCATGACGGTGACATTCACCAGCTGGCTGAACGTTCCGAAGACGAAGTTGACCGTAAGGAGCGCGGGAACCGTCACCTGGGAGCTGCCGTGCAGTGCGGGCACGAACAGGAAAACGCCGTCGCCGAGTGCTGCCGCGGACACGAGCACCGCGCCGTATCCGAAGCGACTTGGTAGGCGGGCTGCCAGCAGCGAGCCCAGGAGCGCGCCCGGCCCCGTCGCCGCGAGCGCCAGCCCGACGGCGGTGCCCGACAGGTGCAGGTCCCGTGGCAGGAACAGCAGATAGACGGTCATCACAGCCGCGAAGAAGAACTGGAAGGCGGCTGATGCCAGGCACACAGTCCGCAGCGAGGCGTCGCCGGCGACAAAGCGGAGGCCCTCTAGGATCCGCCGCCAGACCCGAGGAGAACGTTCCGAGCGTTCCGGGATGGATTCGCGGCGGTCGATCCGCCGGATCGACAGGAACGACAGCACGAAAAACACTGCACTGGATGCGACAGCGATCGGCGCCGACAGCACGGACACCAAGACACCGCCGAGGGCAGGCCCGCCGATCTGCGCAGCGGACCGGCTGCCCTCGAGCGCGCTGTTCCCTCGCACCAACTGATCGCGTTCCACCATCCGTACCAAGGATGCCTGGTATGCCACGTCGAAGAACACGGACAGAGCCCCGACCGCGAAGGCGAGCACGAGCAGCGCGGGCAGGCCGAGTCCAGCAAGGAGACCGGTCACGGCGGCGGCGCCGAGAGCCAGGGCACGACCGGCGTCCGCCAGCACCATCAGTGTGCGGATCCGCCATCTGTCCACCCATGCGCCGACGAAGAGCGACAGCAGCAGGATCGGCGCCTGTCCCACGGCGCGCAGGACGCCCAACTGCCCGGCACCGGCGTGGAGCGTCAGGACGGCGAAGAGCGGCAGAATCACCAGGCTTGTGTGTTCGCCCAGTTGGGAGGCAGTCTGGCCCACCCAGAGCCTGCGGAAGTCGCCGTCCCGCCACAAGCGTGACGGATCGAGTCGACCGGAATCGGATACAGCGGAGGACGGGGACGGCAAGGGGACCTCTCGGTAGACCGAAGACGAAACCCACCAGCCGGCGCACGACAGGTGCACCGACCGTGTCAGACAGCGGGAAAGGACGGCTCGCTGTGCCGCGCATCAAGGGCGGCACGCGATGACGGCCGCAAACGTCAACGCGTGCTCGGACGACCGACCATGTCTTCGCTCCTCGTGAGTCACTCGCTGCTCAGACACTAGCTCCCGCCCGACAGCGCACGAAAGGTAATTTAGGTGCGGGGGCGAGCGGACGGCGGAAAGGGTCCGATTGTTCGCGCCAGGACACAAGGGTGGGCGGCTCAACGGGTATTGCCCCTGCTCGGCGAGTGTCTCGCCCCAGGAGACCTTGCCCCTTGTCCCACCTGACCCAATTTCACTCGGCAGCCGGCTCCCGCACATGATCGGTCACACAGCCGCTCGGCAGGTGTTCTTGAAACGCAGGGCCTCTCCTGCCGCTACCGTCTCCGGGTGACCGAACTCGACACCTTGCACACCACCCGCAAGGCCTACGACGCCATCGCCCCCACCTACGCCGAGCTGTTCCACGACCCCCTGCACGACCGCCTTCTGGAGCGCGCCCTCCTGAGCGCCTTCGCGGAGCTGGTGCGGACGGTCGGCGACGGCAGAGCTGCCGACCTCGGCTGCGGACCGGGTCACCTGACGGCTCACCTCCACGGACTGGGCTTGCACGCTTTCGGCGTCGACGCCTCCCCCGTGATGGTCGAGCTCGCTCGCGAAGCCAACCCCGGACTGCGGTTCGAGGTCGGCTCGATGGCCGCGCTGAACATCGAGGACGGTGCGCTGGGCGGGGTGCTCTCTCGGTGGTCCGTCATCCACACCCCGCCGCTGGACCTGCCCGCCATCCTGGCCGAGATCGCCCGGGTCCTGGCTCCCGGCGGGCACCTGCTGATCGACTTCCCCGCCACCGACGGCCCCCACGAGGAGACGCAGGCCTATGACCACACGGTGGTGACGGCCTACCGCTGGTCCCCCGACCGCTTCGCGGAGCTTCTGGCCGATCACGGGTTGGCACAGTCGGCCCGCTTGGTGATCGAGCCCAAGCCCACCGACCGGCGGCAGTTCCAGGAGATCCAGCTCCTTGCGTGTAAGGCCTAGACCCAGGAGCCGGACGACAGGCCGGAAGCCGGCACCTCCTTGTAGGGAGGTACCGGCTTCCGGCCCTGCTTCGGCGAGTGCCCTTCGCCAGGCCGTCACCTGCCCGGCCCGGGGTGGCGCCGGTGATGCGACGGACTTCCGATCGGTTCAGGCGCCGAGGAACATCCTGCACGTCCCCGATCGTTCGAAGACCGCTCCAACGACCTTGGGCAGCTTCGTTCCCTTCGCGCGGGTGTAGGCCGGGCCGGAATCCGGCGTGAACCCCGCGTCGACGACGTCTGTCAGTACTTCGTCGGGGGTCTTCTTCCCCGCGGAGGCGAGCCGGTTGTCCTGGACGAACGCCGGTACACCGTCGCACGGCATGGAGAACTGGACGTTGAACGGGTATCCGTCCAAAGCCTTGAGGGCACCGTAAGCGATGTCCTCGGCCCCCTTGGGCAGGCGGACACCGTAGTCGGACAGGGCCTGGTCGAGGCTGACGTCGGCGGCGTCCGACGGAGACTCGTGCGGGAACGGCCCGGCGCGCTCGGCGGAGTGCAGGCCGTCCGGATCACAGGCGGCAAGACCCCCGGCCAGCAGCGCACCGACGAACAACGCCGACATCCGGGTCAGGCGGTGGAACACGATTTCTCCTAGCCGACGTTGAACGTCTGGTGGCCGACGACGTCGAAGTCATGAGCCAGCCCGACCGAGTTCAGATGAGCCATGTCGTTCTGCCGCAGCGGCTTGAAGGGCCCCACACCGAGGTCGCCCCGAGGCTTGCCGCCTCCGATGTTCCCCCAGTTGTACCGCTTGTAGACATCCACGGTGACGGTACCCGTGAGCTGGCCCCTCTTCATGACCGTGTCTCCGCGCACCCGGTACTGGTAGCCGTTGAGCGCGAAGTAGTAGTCGTCGGCGTCGGCGCCTTTGTTCATTCCGTGCTCACGCCCCCTGGCGACGCTGCTGCCGTGCCAACCGCTGTCGAAATGACCCGGCTTGATCTGCTGACCGACCTCTTTCCGCATGTAGGAGGGGCTGTTCATCATGTCCGCGACGCTGACCTCGACCGTCTCGCCGCCGTTCTCCATCCAGTGTTCCATGAGGTCGAAGCCGCGCTGCCACCCTCTCATCGCGACGTAGGACAGGGCCATGGAGCCGGCCAGGAAGAACACGCTCTTGTCGTGCGCGTCCGTCTTCAGGGTGCCCCACCCCGGACGGTTGGCGTCCTCGGCCTGGACCGGGGGGTACTCGTAGGCCGGGCCGCCGGCCGGCATCTTCTTCGGGTCGAAGCCTGAGCAGTTGTGCGGGTTGCACAGGGAGCCGAATCCCTGCTCGTTGGCGAGGTCCTGGCTGATGGGCGTCCCGCCCTTGTCCACGGGCTTGTTCATGGTGGGGTCGGCCCACCAGTTGTCCTCGCCCGTCGGATCCCAGCCCATCAACGGGCTGTTGTCGGCGTAGGCGTATCCGTTCAGCGACTGGGCGTCGGAGGTGTCCAGCAGGGGGTCGACGCTGAGGAACTGGCCGAGCAGCGGATCGTATTCGCGGGCGCCGACGTGGGTGAGGCCGGTGGCGGGGTCGGCGGGCTTGCCGAGGAACTTCTTGTCGTCGGGCCAGTTGGTCACCGCGGTGCCGCGGTCGGCGCCGAAGGGGGTGGTGTAGCGCTTGGTGATGGCCTGGTCGGTGGCGGCGAGGGCGAGGCTCGCGGTGTTGTGCCGGTCGGCGGCGAGCCAGGTGAGGGTGGAGGTGCCGCTTTGGTTGGTGCGCACCGCCACCGCGGTGCCGCCGAGGGTGTAGGTGCGCTGGGCCCACTTCTTGCCAGTCGTGGTGTTGTAGTGGACCTCGGTGGCACCGAGGTAGAGGACGGTCTCTCCGCCGGTGTTGCGGCGGACGAGGAGGCTGCCGTCGGTGTCGTAGACGTATCCGGTCGTGCTGGTGGCGGAGCCGGCCGTCTCCTTCAGGCTGCCGAGCCGGCCCTCGCTGTCCCAGGTCAAGGCTTGGGTCGCCGTTCCGTCGGGGCGCGTGGTGGTGTCACCGGCGGCGTCGTAGCCGTAGGCGGCGGTGACCCCGGTGCAGGCACCGGCGGCGGTTCCGGAAGGAGTGGCGGTCAGGATGTGCGGCTGGGCGGTGTTGTTGTAGCAGTACGTGCGTGAGGTGGTGCTGCCGGAGGTGCTGTGGTTGGTCTCGGTGGCGCGCTGCCCGGCGCTGTCGTAGGTGTAGCTGTTCCAGTAGGGGGCGGGACCGCCGAGGTTGGCGGCGGTGCGGCCGGAGGCGGCGCAGTCCGCCGTCTTGGGTGTCCAGGCCTCGGTCAGACGCTGGTAGCCGTCGTAGGCGAAGCACTGGTTGTCGTCGGTGCTCGTACCGCCCAGGGCGGTGGGGTCGGTGAGCGAGGTGACGTTGCCCGCCTGGTCGTACGCGTAGTTGAGCTGCTGGAGTTGCCAGGGGTGGGTGTCGTCGGTGACCACGGACTGGGTCAGGCGGTCCGTGCCCTCGTCCCAGGTGTTGGTCAGGTAGGCCTTCTTGACTCCGGCGGCGTCGGAGACGCCGAGGGTCAGCTGCTGGACCTTGTCCGTGGCGGTGAAGTCGCTTGCGAGGACGTAGCTCTGGGTGCCGCTGAGGGTGGTGGGGAGGCCGTAGTCGTTGTAGCCGGTGTCGATGATCTCCTTGGGCAGTCCGGCGACCGCGGGCTGGACGTCCTGGTCCTGGGCGCCGGTGATGTCGTAGTGGGCGCTGAAGGACAGTGTCGCGGACGGTACGGCACCGGAGGTCACCAGCGGATCGTCGGCGGGCAGCGTCAGAGTGGAGTCCAGCGCGTGGTAAAGGCTGTCGTAGCTGGTGACCTTGCGCGTGTAGGCGTGGGCGGTGTCGGTGGCGCCGTTGGTGTAGCGGGTCGACGTGGCCAGCTGACCCTTGTAGCCGGTGGCGTCGTAGGTGAGGGCGGTGAGCTGGTTGGCCGGGATCTGTTCCTCGGTGGTGGAGGTCAGGTCGGCGTCGGTGGCCGCCTTGTAGGTGGCGGTGGGGCGGCGCAGCTTGTCGTAGGCGGTGATGACCACCCGGCCGGCGCCGTCCTTGGTCCACGAGGGCAGGTCCCGGCTGTCGTAGCCGGTGGTCTCGGTGCCCTTGTCCGGGTCGGTGCTTTTGACCTGACGGCCGAACAGGTCGTAGACCCAGGTCCAGGAGCTGTTGTCCGGGCCGGTGACCTTCGCCTGCTTGTCGTCCAGGGTGTACGCGAACTTCGTCGAGGTGTAGAGGGTGCCGGTGCCGCCGCCGTAGGCCGCGTCGTCGGGGGACGGGGAGGCGTACTGGCGGGTCTCGACCGTGCGGCCGAGCGCGTCGGTGATCGTGCGCTTCGCCGAAGCGCCCTGCACGCCGGAGGTGGCCGTGGAGTCGCCGGTGTAACTGGTGGTCGTGGACCAGCGTTTGACACCGTAGGTGTAGAGGGTGCTGGTCTCCGGGCGTTCGGCCCCGTCGAAGGTGACCGAGGTCTGCTTGGCGGTGCCTCCGTACTCGGCGCGGCTGTAGGTGCCCGAGGGCGCGTTCTTGCTGTCGTAGACGTCGGCGTAGGTCTCGTAGGCCAGGCCGCGGCTGTCGTATCGGGTGTCGGTCAGGATCCGGCCGCCCTCGGCGCTGCGCTTCTGGGTCTGGATGGGCCGCAGTTGGGCGTCGTAGATGGAGTAGGCCGTCTCGTAGGTGTCGCCGTCCGCCTTGATGGCGCCCGTGGAGGTCCAGGACGCGGCGGTGTTGCTGACGCTGTAGCCGAAGACGTAGCTGGCGGGCAGGTCACTGGTGCGGTTGGGCAGCCACAGGGCCGTGACCCGGCCGAGGGCGTCGTAGGTGTACTGGGTCTGCTTGTTGTTGATGTCGAACGAGCGCATGACGTTGCCGCGCGCCGGGTCGTAGTAGGTGAACGTCTTCTGGGTGGCCGCGTTGGTCGTGATGGCCATGGTCAGCGGGCCGCCGGAGGCGGGTGTGTAGGCCGTGGTGGTGGCGTTGCCGGCGGCGTCGGTGACGGTGGTGGGGCGGCCGAGGGTGTCGTGGACGGTCTTGGCCGTGGTCTGCCAGGTGGTGGGGTTGCGCTCCCCTGCGCTGGAGGTCGCGGGGTAGGCGGCTGCCCGTCCGGTCCAGGAGGCGTCGCCCAGGGTGGGCGTCTGGTTCGCGGTCCAGGTGGTGGCGGCGGTGTTGTCGAAGACGGTGGCCTTGTCGGAGAGCACGTCTCCGCGGTCGGCGACCTCGGCGGGCAGGTCGAGCTGGTCCTCGCCGGTGGCGCAGGTGCGGGAGACGGTGCGGCTGCGGGAGACGAGGTCGGAGATGCCCTTGGCGGCGTTGCGGGCGTACCAGGTGCGGGTGCAGGTCTCGTCGCCGCTCTTGGCGACGTCGCCGGCGTCCTCCTCGGTGGCCTTCATGCCGTAGGAGTCGAAGGTGGTGGAGGTGGTGTGCGTGCGCCAGGAGTCCTTGACCGTCAGATAGGTCGATGTGGCGGTCCCGGCCGTGCGGACGAAGTACGCCTCGGTGTCCGCGTAGGACTCGTGCTGGGTGGCGGTCCTCTTCGACCACGGGTCGTTGACGGTCACCGCGATGGCCTGGCTGCCGTCGTAGGTCACCTGCTGCCGGGTGAAGCCGGTGTACTGCTCACTGTCGGTCTGGTCCGCGATGGTCAGTCCGGGGACGGCGAGTGCGTTCACGCTGACGTCCTTGCGGGCGGTGGGGTCCAGCTTGCCGTCCGAGCCCTGTACCCGGTCCCCGTCCATGCCCTGCATGTAGAGGGTCACCGTCTTGGACTTGGTGGCGTCCGTGCCCTTGACGGTGGTGACCTTGCCGTAGCCGCGCCACTGCGACCAGGTTCGCTCGGCCTGCGGCGTCAGCGGGTTCTCGTCGTAGTGCCAGGCGGGGTCGGCGTAGGTGTAGTCGGTCTCGGTCGTGGCGTTCTTGCCGGTGGGGTCGGTGCTGGTCACCGCGAGGACGCGGTACTTGTGGAACCAGTCGAGGCCGGCTTCCTCGGCGCCGTTGATGTGCCAGTACACCGGGTAGCACGAGGTGTGGTCGTCGTCCTCGTCAGGGGTGTTGCCGCGCACGCACTCCGGGTCGGAGAGGGTCACGGTGGTCACCGCACCGGTCTCCGAGATGAGGGTGCGGATGCGGGGTCGGTAGAGCGGCACGATGTCGTCGGTGCCGTCGACCCGGTTGGGTCGCTTGTCGTAGGTGAACGTCACCGGCGGCAGGGCGATCGCGGCGCCCGACTTGCCGGTGTGCTTGATCGAGTCGAGCACCAGGACCTGGTCGGAGGTGTCCCCCAGGTCGCCGCCGTCGAAGAAGTGCTGGGCGAGATCCCAGGAGTCGACGGCGTCGTAGGTGTTGGCGGCCGCGTCCCAGGAGAAGGAGTTGATGCCCGTCAGCCGCTTGCGGGTGAAGAAGGAGGGGCTCTCGGCGTCGCAGTCGTCACCGCTCTTGCAGATGGTGTCGAAGGGCACGTCGGGCCAGTTGTCGGCGGTGGATTCCTTGAGGTCCGAGCAGTCCGAGGCGGTGCAGCGCTCGGTGTAGTCGAAGGTCACCTTGTGCGAGGCGGTGCCGGAGAACAGGGCGTCCTTGCGCTGACCGTAGAGGATCTTGGTCAGGTAGCCGCCGCGGGTGTAGGTGGCGGTGGCGGTGTCCGCCTTGTTCTTGGCGTAGGAGTTGGTCTCGGCGGTGTACCAGTACGACATCGCGTTGCCGTGCAGGTCCTCGACATAGTCGAGGTTCCACCGCCACGCCTGCGTCACCGCGCGGTCGGCGAATGCGGTGCCCTTGCTGTAGCCCGGCTCACCGGAGTCGTCACCGAAGACGGGCACGGTCCAGGTGGAGTTGGTGCGCTCGGTGCCCGCGCCGTCCAGCTTGTTCTGGCCGAAGACGTACTTGGTGCCGTTGCCTGTGGTCACCGTCCAGTATTCGCCGTCGTCGTCGCCGTTGTCGGCGCCGGTGCCGTGGGTGACGGTGGAGGCGTCGTCGTCCTTCAGCCGCCAGGTGCCGGTGGTGTCGTCCTTCACCAGGGTGGTGGACTTGCCGTTGAGCACGAGGGAGGCGTTGTCGTACTTCCAGCACATGTCGTACTTGTCGTCCTGGCCGTCGTCGTCGCAGGAGCCGTACGAGCGCTCCACGTACGAGGAGGACGACAGGTCGAATCCCTCACCGACGACGCTGCCCTGGTTGTTGGTGTTGGCGGTGCGGCCGTCGATGGAACCGGAGTCGTAGGACAGCGTGACCGACGGGGTGGGGCCGGCCGCCGGAGCGGGCGGGGTCATGGGGTACGACCAGGTGAAGGACCCCGCGGAGCCGCCGGCCTGCCAGGACGACGACGCGCTCAGCGGGGTGGCGGTGTAGGCGCCCGACCCGGACGCCGACTCGCCGGCGCCCGCGGTGAGCGCCACCACGGCGGTGGCCGGTGCCGCCGCCGCGCGGGCCGACACCGCCACCTGCGCGGACACGGTCTGCTCGCTCACGTCGTTGTGCGTGCCGGCCAGCGGTGTCTCAACGCGACAGGACGCCTTCTCCGGCGTGGTCAGCGCACACGCGGGCAGCTGCACCAGGCGCAGCCGGCCCGCCCAGTCGCCGCCGTAGGCCGAGGCGAACGACGAGTAGTCCACGTCAAGTCCGGTGGTACCGGCCTGCTGTGAGGTCAGCGACAGCAGAACGCCCTTGATCCCGGCGGCGGTCGCCTCCTTGCGGCCCAGCACCTGTACGGTCGCCGCGGTCGCGGACGTGGCCGACCGTGCCGCGGGCGCGGTGAGGGTGACGGGCAGGCCGCCCACCTCGGCGCGCTTGCCGCGGACGAGTTCGGCGCGGGCGGCGGCGGGCCAGGTGGCGTGCTGCGCGGCCAGTGCCTTGGCGCCCTGCGCGCGGTTCTCCGCCTGGGCCTTGGCCAGGCGGTCCCGGGCCGCCTTCGCCGTGGCGGGGTCGGCGGGGATCATCTTGGCGCTACGGGTCTTCGGTGTGCCGGGTCTGCCGAGCGCGTCGGCGGCCTGGGCGACCGGGGCCAGGCCGATCGGCACGCTCAGAGCGAGAACGAGTGAGCCTACGGTCAGGCGAAGCGTGCGGCTGACGGTGGCCGGGCGGCCGTTCCGTCGTCTTCGCGGACGGAAGAGCATGGTGTGGTCCCACCCCTTGGCGTTCGTGCACGGATGTTGCATGAGGACGCCGGGTCCGCTGGACGTCGAGTCCGCGGGACGCCGGAGGGCCGGGTCGCGGCGCGACGCGGCCCGGCCCGGTGGTTGGTCGGGGCCCGGCCCTCGCGGCCGGGCCCCGTCGGCGGCTAGCCGCCGATCATGTTCTCCACCTGCATGTCGTTGGCAGGTGCCCCGACCCAGATCCGCAGATCGCTGATCTTCTCGGGCAGGTAGTTGCCCCACGCCTTGTTGACGTAGGCCCGGCCGGCGGAGAAGTCCCCGTTTCCGGCGACCGCGGTGAAGGCGGTCGGCACGTCGTTGGGTGTGGCGTCGAGATACAGGCTGATCGTCCCGTCCTGGGCGTTGTAGGCGCCGGTCAGCCGGACGCGTTCGTCGGTCAGGGCGGTGCTTTCGGAGCTGACGGCGGTGTAGGTCCTGCCGTCGGCCGCGAGGCGTCCGAAGCGCCAGTACCCGACGGGTACGTCCTTGAGGGTTCCGTCGTCCTGCGGGACCTGTTCGGTACCGGTCTGGTTGAACCACAGGCCCCAGGCGGACCCGTCGGCCGTGCGCTGGCCGACGACCTGTCCGCTGTATCCGGCGCTCTTGCCCGCCAGGGCGGCGCCGTCGAGTTCCACCTCGGTGGTGACGGTGAAGGAGCCGGTGTCGTCCACGACGGGGCCGGATACGGTGGCCGCGTCGTCGACGCCGTCCAGTGAGACGGCCTCGCCGTCGAGTGTGGCGCCGCCGCTGAGGGCCATGGTCCGGCTGTAGCCGCTGACCGAGTCGGCAAGGGTGCTTCCTGTGGCGCCGTCCGGGTCCCACGCGCCGACCAGTTCCACAGCTGTGCTTCCGGTGTCCGGGTCGATCAGGCCGGCCTCTTGCGCCATCTCGCTGTCGGACAGGGCCCGCTGGAACACCGCAACTTCGTCGATGCGCCCGCGCCAGTAGTTGTTGAACCCGCCGCTGTAACCCGCTCGTCCGATCTGGAGGGCACCGTCGCTGGTGGTCGGCTTGCCCGAGGTCCCCAACGCCGCCGGTGCGCCCTGCGGGCGGCCGTTGACGTAGAGGGTGATGGTGCGGTCGGTGGCGTTGTAGACCCCGCCGACGTGCGTCCATGCCTTCAGGGGTACGCCCTGGGCCGAGGCGTTGGCGCCGATGTACTTCCGCGCGCCGTTCTCGTACCAGGACCACAGGAACACCCAGCGCTGGACGCCCGAGGAGTAGTACAGCGACCAGCCGGTGTTGTCCGAGTTCTGCTGGGAGGCGATGCAGTGGAAGTCGGTGTCCTCCGTCAGATAGGCCCAGGTCGAAACGGAGAAGGAGGCCTGAGTGTTGATCGCGGGTGACGTGGTGTCGGCCCAGGCGGTCTGGTTGGCGGTCACGTTGGAGTCCAGCCAGAAGGACCGGTCCTGCTCGCCACGGCGTGCCAGGCTGGAAAAGCCCGCGCCGGCGGTGTGGAAGATCAGGGGGTGGCGGGTGCCGGCCGTGGTGGCGGAGTCGGCGGCCGTGACCACTCCGGAGCCGGGCGCCGCGTCGTCGAAGTGCCAGCGTCCGGAGGCTCCTTCGCCCTCCGCGACCTTGAACAGGAAGCTGGTGGTCGCGCCGGGGCGCCCGGAGCCGACGTTGTCCTTGGCACGGACCTGGAGGGTCTGCGTGCCGGGCAGCTCCGGAGTGATCAGCTTCGTGGGCGCCGAGCCCGTGACGGAGTGCCAGGTGGGCCACGTCGGCAGCCGGTACTCGTAACCGGCGATGTTGGTGTCACCCGTGGCGGGTTTGAAGTAGAAGTTGCCGCCCTGGCCCGGTCCGCCGCCGGCGGCACAGGCGTTGGCCGTGCACAGGCTGTACGTCCCGTCGGTGGTGACCGTAGGCGCCTTCGGGGCGGTGGTGTCGACCTTGAAGTAGCACCAGCCCTTGGTCGTCACCGAGCTGTGCGTCGACTCGATCATGTGGTCGTCACCGCTCCAGTACGACCGGGTCCACGACGACATCCGGGCCAGGGTCCCGTCCGCGAAGGTCACCGGCGAGGTCACCTGTACCTTGGCGTTGTCGGTGACGAACCCGCTTGAGGGGCGCACCGGTTCGGTGGCGGTGGTCCAGCTGCCGTCGGAGTTCTTCTTCTGCACCACGAAGTGGGCGCGCAGGGTCGCACCGCTCTCGCCGCCGGACTCCGTCTGGACGGTGGTGAGGAAGTCGGGGGTCGGGTCGGAGATGATCGCCGGGTCCGACTCGGCGGTCTCACAGGTTGTGCCGCTGCCGGAGAGGACGCCGGGACCGGTGGGCGGCGCCGGGACACCGACGTAGTTGACGTCGAGGACCGCGTCGTCGTCGAAGCGCTTCCAGCCGTTGGGGTCGCCCTCGTCACCGGCCTTGATCATCAGGGTCAGCCGGGACATGTCACCGGCTGCGAAGGACTGCACCGTCTTGGTCAGGTTCTCGTACGACTGGCTGGGGTCGTCGTTGAACTCGATCGGCTTCGCGGGCTGGCTCGGGGAGCAGTCGGAGCCACGGCCCGCCGAGACCGTACGGTCGCCCATCACGTCCCAGTTGGCGGTGGGGCCGGGCCAGCGGGTGGAGGAGGAGATGTCACCGGTGCGCACCAGCTGCACCACGGTCGCCGTGCAGGACATCGACCAGCGCTCGGTCACCCGGAAGGTGGCGTCGAGCACCCGCTTGCCCTTGAGCGCGGACGGCGCGAACTCGAAGTACATGCGCTGCTTGTACGGGGTTCCGGTGGTACAGGGGTAGCCGAAGCCGCCGGTGTAGTAGATCGAGCACAGGCCCACCCCCTTGCCCTCGTCGCCACCGGAGAAGTTGTAGAAGGTGTCGCCGTCGGAGGAGAGCACCGTGCGCTCGGACTCCGACCAGGAGACGTCCGGGTCGATGTAGAGCGGGTAGACGGTGTCCTCGTCCTTGAGCTCACCGGCGTCGGGGACGACGGTGATGGCGCTCTGGGTGAGCGACATGTCCAGCGGAACAGCGGTGGCACCGTCGCCGGGGCCCTCAGCCGGGTCGGTGACACCCGACTCGTCGCCCTCGGCCGCGGAGCCGGCCGCCTGGCTGTCGCCGGTCTGCCCCGCAGCGTTCGTGGACGGAGCCGAGGCCGTCTTGGCCGAGGAGGAGCCCGAGGGCTTGGTCTGAGCGGCGGGGGCGGTGGTGCCGTCATGGCCCGTGGAGTCCCACTGGCGGGCCGTCGGGGCCCGGAAGACGGTGGTGCCGTTGTCGTCCACCGCCTGCAAGGACTGGCCCGCGCCCTCCCTCAGCACCAGGCCGTCTGCCCGCACCGGCAGATGCAGCGCGGTCAGTGCCGGGTTCGCGGCGGCCTGAGCCGTCTTGACCACGAGTACTTCGCGATAGCCCTCGGTGGTCGCCGTCATCCGCAGGTCCACGTCCGGCAGGACGTTCGCGTAGACGGCCGAGTCGCCGTCCAGCGTGGGAGTGGGCAGTGAACCGGGCCAGCCCGCCGTCAGGGTGTGGCCGTCCTCGGTGATGCTCACCAGGTCCGTGCCGTCGCCGCCGTCGGAGAACGACACACCGGCGACAGCCGCCTTCGGGGCGATCCGGTGGTCTTCACGGCGGGTCAGGGTGGCGTCGGGCGTCGCCCAGGCGCCACCGGGCTGTGCCACCCGGACAGGGACGGCCGACTGCTTGAGGTTGAAGGTGCTGCCGTCCGGATTGGCGTACGTGGTCGAGTACTCGGTGCGCTCGGAGACCACCTCGACCGGCTTCCCGGTGGCCACCGCCTGCGCGGACGCCTGCGTTGCAGCGGACGCTGCGGAGGCAGCCTGGCTCGGCGCCGCGGCGGCGGGAGCCAGCGGCAGGACGGGAAGTCCGCCGAGCAGCAGTCCCGACAGTGCCCCCGCCACCGTCGTGCGCATTCTCGGTCTGTGTCGTGTGCTGATGCCCATCGGTATGCCCCACCCCGCCATTTCCCTGGTCCGTCGGCCCGGGCGCCGCACGAAGGACCCGGTCGGGGCTCGTGACGGCGGCGCCGAAGAAAACTCAGCACAGGAAAGCCGCACCCCGAGGGGGCGTCAACTGACTAATTTTTGCGCGGAGTTGACTGGCAATTGGGCGGAAGGAAGCGTGAGAGATACATCCGAATACCCTCCTCTCCCGTCATGCGTACCGAATCGGACGAACCATTTCGTCACGTCGCATCAAGAGAGGAACCCACACCTCCGTTTGAATGTCGGACAGGCGGCACCAATGAAGATCAACCCCATTCCGGCAAAGACCGGGAACGGTGGCGCCCGTCACATCGGCGAAAGAGAGGGAGCGGCCTCCGCATTTAACCCGTGAGACATCTCTGCAGGGGCGGACGTTCATGCCGAAGATGATCAACTTTCATCCGGCAAACATGTGCCGATCCTGTGCTCCGCCACCCGCGTAGACGTCTCGTCGATGACCTTCGCCCGCCGCCACGGAGCGGCTCGCGCACGCACGGACGCCCCGGGCCATGCCAGACCGCGGCTGGGACGGCGGTACATGTCGCAGTCAGCCGCGTGCGACGGTCACCCACCGCGCAAGATCACGCTCGGCCGTACTCGCTACTCCGGGGAGCGCCGAGAGGTTCCTCGGCTGGTCAGTCCCAGTCAGATGCCGGCTGCTCGATTTTGCCACCCTTGTGCGGTGAAGGAATGTAGTCACGAGCGCCGCTGGGCAGTGCGGCAACACAGACCGGTGAGCAGGCGCTGACCAGCAGGGGCAATACGTCTGTGGCCACACGCAGTGAGATCCATACCTGATGGAGTGCGTTCTGTTCGATCTCACGGTCGCAGACACTGCACTTGTGCACGGCGGTCGCCCCCCAGCGCCGAGGATCCAGGTTTGCCAGGTCCAGGTCCGCGACGGATTCCAGGGAAGGTTGGAGCCGCGGGAATGGAGGTCGCAGCTTGTAGTTGCCGAACAATGCACGCGTGCTCACGGTGCTGCGGGTCAGCTTCCGGCAGCGAGTGATCTCGTAGGGGAACCAGTGCAGCCGGTAGGAGGTGTAGGGGCTGAACTCCTCGAGGCTGGTCATGGCCCCGATCTCAGGCGGAATCCGGACCAGGTTGCTGCCGTAGAGCACGAGGTGCTTGACCGCGGTCAGCCTGGCGATGCTCGGCGGCAGGGTGATGACTTGCCGCCGCTCCTCCGGGCTGAGTTCGAGCAGGGGACGGAACTCTTCGCGCCCGTCGTCCGCGGCCTCGTCGACCAACTCCAACAGGTGCCGCCAGCCCGGGGCGGAGGTGTCCTGACGTTCGGGGTGGAAGCCGACTCGGGCTTGCGGATGCGGCCTGTACCGGTCGAAGCACGAGCATGTGTCCACGCTGCAGGACCCGCTCACACCTGGGGCCCAACCTGGGGTATCGCCCCAGCGGTTCACGTAGAGCCTGGGCCCTTCTTCGTCCGTCACAGCGCCAAGATACGGAGCTTGCCTTGAAGCGTCACACTGATTACGCGGGTTCCGAGTACCTCGTCGGACGGTCGGCGGATGCGGTGGCGTCGGGGCCGGGCTCCCCGACGCCCCGCCGTGAACCACCGCACCACCGCGCCCCGAGCAGCCGTGCCGTCATGCCGACGGCCCCTCCAGGTGAACACAACAGGTTCACCTGGAGGGGCCGTCGTCTGCGGTCCTGTCTCTCGAAGGATCAGCAGGATCCTGCCGTGCCCTCACCGGGCACGGCAGGTCCGTCGGTCATGTCGTGCGCTGCGTCCGAGGGATCCACATGGGCTTCGCCCAATCCGTCAACGACGACCAGAGTCCGCCGCCGACGAGGCCGGCTCCGTTGTCACCCTGGCTCCACGTGCCGGACAGGGGCCAATGGCCCGAACCTCCGTCACCGCCGTGACCTCCGGCCGCGGTCGGCCGGTGATCGCGATCCGTACGCTGGAACCCGACCGTGTAGGTCCGGGTGACCGAACCGTTGGCCGAGGTCACCTTGATGGTGCGGGTGGTGAACCGGGACTCGGTCGACGAGAGGACCGAACTGCCGTCGGTGACCTTCACCCGTGCACCGGACTGGGCCGGTAGGGCGGTGACGGCCGGGATCCCCTTGTTCTTCGGCCAGTCGACGACGTACGTGGACACGTCCGGATCGAACCCGTCGATCGCGACGCCTGCGACGGTGATCGCCTTGGCGTCGGCGACGCTGGCCTTCGTGGCGTCCGAGTGGTTCGTCACCTTGACGGACCCGTCGGCGCCCACGACCACCTTCGCCGCCATCGCCGCCGCCAGGTTGATCCGCTGCCAGCTCGCCTCGCCGTCGGCGGTGAGGTCGAGCGGGTAGCCCGAGTCCGTCGCGGTCTGCTCGAGGACCTGAGTGCGCTGCTCGGCGGTGAGGTTCGGGAAGGCCGTGATCAGGAGCGCCGCCGCGTCGGACGGTGTCTTGAGGGTCTGCCCGGACTTGCCCACCTGGGAGAAGCCGTAGGTCAGGCGCTGCGTGTACAGGTCGACGTCCTGCGTCGTGCTCAAGCCGGCGTAGGGGTCGCCCGCGCAGGCCGCGAGCGTGTCGCCGTAGCCCTCCTTTTCACAAGTGGCGAGAAGTACGTTCTCCATCTCGGTGTGGGCCTGCATCAGCAGCTTCGCGAAGTCGGGGTCGGCCCACCGGTGCGCCACGGTGGCCTGGCCGGTGATGCGGCCGCCCATGACGTCGAGCGGGTAGTGGAACCCGAGGACGATGCGGTTGTTCCCGTACTCGGAGGTGCGCGCCAGGATCGACGGTGCCAGCTCCGGCAGGAGCGTGGCGAGGATGGTCCCCGCCTCGTAGCCGCCGTAGGTGTGACCGCTCGGGTACGAGCCGCTGGTGGTGAGGCTGCCGTACGAGCCGTCCTGCGACTCGTAGATGTCCCCGCCGTCGCCGACGAACCCGAGCCGCACGTACGGACGCAGGTAGCCGAAGTGGTCCTTGGCCGCCCCACCCTTGTCGAGGCCCTGCGTGACGCGGCCGAACAGGGCGCCGGTCTTGGGCAGTTGGCCGCCGTTCAGGGCGTCGAGGTAGATCTTGCCGAGCCGGGATCCGAGTCCGTCGGCCATCGTGACGGTGGAGCTGTTCGTCGCGTCGACCTCGGCCCGGTCCACCTCCTTCTGCGTCGCCGCGTTGTTGATGCGCACGGCGATCTGGTCGTTCTCAGCGGTGAGCGGGGTACCGGAGGGCACCTTGGTGTTGGCGCCGAGGATGTCGGAGCCGAGGTCCCGGAAACCGTTGAGCAGGCCGTAGAAGTAGTCGGTCCCGTCGCCGGTCCCCGGCCAGGTGTCCGAGGCGTAGTTCGCCTTGAGCGTCTCGTCCGGGAATGGGGACGGCTCGTACGCCGGGTCGGCGGCGTCCGCCGAGGCAGTCGCCGAAACGGTCGCCGGCGCGGTCGCCGGGGAGTCGCCCGAAGTGCCGGCCAGGGTGACGGCGGTGACGGTGGCCGTGTGCGCCTTGGCCTTGCCCGCGGTCGTCAGCAGCGCCGCGTCCGCCGTCGCGGGAAGGTGCGCGGTGGTTCCGTCACCGAGGGCCACGGTGTAGCCGATGATCGGGAATCCCCCGTCGCCGGCGGCGCGCCAGGTCACCCGGACCTGCTTGCCGTCGGTGATCACACCCGTCACGGTGGGCGTCTGCGGCCTGCCGCCGTCGGCCACCGCGGGTGCCGTGGCGGCGCTCGGGCGCGAGGCGCCGAACTTGTTCACCGCCTGGACGCGTGCCGCGTACGACCTGCCGGATCGCAGCCAGGTGAACGTGGTGCTCCGACTGTCCGGATCGTCGATCTCGACCTGGTGGCCGTCGTCGAGGGTGACCTTGTAGCCGGTGACCGGAGAGCCGCCGTCGTCCTCGGGTGCGGACCAGGCGACCGTCACGCTCGTGCCGGACGACGTCGCCGACACCGCGTCGGGCGTGGCCGGCACCGTCTTGGGCTTCGTGGTGAGTGCGGACTGTGCATGGCGAAGGGCGTCGTACCGTGCGGTGAGGGTCGCGTCCGTGGACGTGTCGTCCGCGACCGCGGTCCTCGCCGCGGCGAGTGCGTCGGTGAACGCCTTCCAGGACGCGTCCGTGTAGCGGTTGTCGTCGAGGGCCGACGCGGTCGCGACCAGGTCCTCCAGCTTGAGCCTCGGCAGGGGTATCAGCTGGTTGGCGGCAAGGGTGAGGCTGCGCGTCTGTGCGTCGACCTCGGCCTGCGTCGCGTCGTCGGCGTCGACGAGGGCGCGTGCGGCCGCGAGTTCGCGCAGGTACACACCGAAGTCGATCGCGTTGTAGCGCTCCGCGTCGCCGGAGAGTCCCTCGTACTGGTCGATCGCCTTCCGCAGGGCGGACTTGTCCGTGACGGCGGGCGTGTCCACGTGGCTGAAGGTGATCCGGCCCAGGTTCGCGACGTACGGGTGCGAGGAGTCCGGGGTCGTCGTCAGCCGCAGGTAGACGGTGTGCGAACCGGTGATCGCCTTGGGCAGCGTCAGGCTCGTCGTCCCTCCTGACGACCACGCGGCTCCCGTGACGGGCAGCGGCACGGTCGCGTACGGCGTGCCGGGGTTGGCCGCGTCGAAGGAGTCCAGGTAGAGCTGGACGGCAGAACCGGTGCCGCAGCGGGCGGAGTTGTTGACGTAGGTGATCGTGACGGTGCTCTTCGGGGAGTTGCCGAAGTCGATGTCGCCGTAGTCGAGCCAGGCTCCGTTGTAGGTGCCGCCGAGGTCGGTGGCGGAACCCGCGCCGGTCCAGCCGACCGGCTCGCTCTTGAGCCCGCCGCCGCTGTTGGAGTGCCAGGCGGTGGCGTCGAAGCCCACAGGGGCGTCGGCGTCCTGAGCCAGGGTCAGCGAGTAGATGTTGCCCACGTAGGGCTGCGCGCTGGTCTGCGTGCTGGAGACGAAGGCCGCGTACACGTCCTGGACGTCGGTGAACACGCTCGGGTCCAGCTGCACGGTCGTGGTGGCGATGGTTCCCCAGCCCGATCCGCTGTACTCGAGGGGGATGTCGACGCGCTTGGGGCCGTCCTTCGAACCGAGGTGCAGTTCGATGTGCGAGTCCGACGCCGCGCGCGACTGGGGCTTGTCATAGCGGACCGTGACGGTGTCCGCGCCGTCGCGCAGGTTCGTGTCCTTCCACTGCGCCCACGCGCCGTTCGTCACGTTCTCGAAGATGCCGTTCGAGAGGTTGAGCGGGAGCGAGCCGTCGCCGGTCGTGGTGCTGTTCACCGCGGTCAGCGTGGCGAGCGTGGTCGACGGCGACGAGGAGACCTCGTTCGGCGAGAACTGGTACCAGTCGAAGTTCGACACCCACTGCTGTCCGGACGGGGCGTGGAACACGAACGTCGCGCTCTTCGCGCCCAGCAGGGCGTCCGGGTCGGTGATGGCCGCCTGCACCGTGGTGTAGTACTGCCAGCCGCCCGTTCCGGGGAGGGAGGCGGTGGCGACGACAGGACCGTCCGCGGCGCCCGCGTGGATGTCGACGCTGCTCGGCTTGGCGTCCGTCGGCTGCGAGTTCGCGTAGCGGACCGAGATGCTCCGCGGGGCGACCCCCCCGAAGTCCAGCTTGGCGTACCGCTCCCACGCTCCCTCGGTGACGCCGCCGAGGTCGCCGTCCGAGTAGTACGCCTCCTTCACCAGGCTGGGGCCCTCCATCTGGTCGGGGGCCTCGGCCTGCAGGACGGCGTAGCCGCCCTCGTCGATGGTGAGCGCGTCGATCGCGGAGTGCAGCGCGTCGTCCGCGGCCATGATCGTGCCCGTCGCGGAGGTGGTGTCCGCGAGGACGGTCCGAGCGCGTTCGAGCGCCGACCGGAACACATTCCAGGAACCGTCGGAGTAGTTGCCGCTGCGCACCAGCAAGGCCTGGTCGACCAGTGTGCCGAGGGCCTTGCGGTGCACCGCGGCGGCGGAGATGAGCAGCGGGTCGGTCGGGGATATCCCGGTGCCGCTCACCGTCGCGGCCCGCACGCCATGGGCGAAGGCCGCGTCGCGGAATGTGATGCCGAAGCGCGCGTCGACGTCAGTGGTGCCGGTGAGCGACAGCGTCGCCGTCCGCTTGTCGCTGACGCGCAGGTCCGCCGTGACGCCCTTCGGCAGTCCGGTCACGCTCGCCGCACCGGTCTTGGTGAGGCTGGTTCCCTTGTGAGCGGCGAACGACGCCGGTCCGGACAGGGTGAGCTTCACGCTGCCGTCGACGGTGCCGTCCGCGGCGGTGTCGACGGTGCCCGGTTGGGCGGAGACGACGGTGTCGCCCTTGTCCGTGCCGCCGTCGCCCGTGTCGCCCGAGTCCGTGTCCAGCGAGTACGCGGGCTTGGTGTGGGCGCCCCACTGGGAAGGCTTGGAACCCATGGTGAAGTCCAGGGTTCCGCCGGCGATGATCTGGGAGTAGTCGAGCCACGTGTTGTCGAACCGCTCGCCGTTGAGGGTCGCGCTCTGCACGTAGTAGTTGCTCGGCGACACGCCGTCGGCCTTCACCGTGAACCGGCTGCCGTTGGCGTAGGTGATCGTCGTGGAGTCGAAGAACGGGCTGCCGATCTGGAACTGACTGGAGCCGGCGGTCACCGGGAACAGGCCCAGGGCGGCGCCGACGAACATGGTCGACATGGTGCCGGCGTCGTTGTCCATGGTCGGCAGGAAGCCGTTCGGCGACAGCTTGTAGACCTGGGTCTTGATCGGCGGGGTGAACTGGCCGCCGGAGCTGGGGGCTTCGTTCGTGGAGCCCGTCGCGATGTAGCGGTTCCAGGTCGTGCCGGTGTAGATCGACCGCACCCACTTCTGCGTCAGGCTCGGCTCACCGACGTAGTTGAAGAGGTAGGGGGCCTGCAGGTCGATCTCGTTCGCGTTGGAGTGCAGCATGGTCGAGCCGTCGTCGACACTCGAGTCCTCGCCGAACATGTGCTCGATCGCGGCCTTGCCGGCCTTCTCGCCGCCCATCGCCTTGATGAGGCCGCCCATGTCGTACGCGTCGTACCAGTGGTACTGCCACAGCGTGCCCTGGTAGAGGCCGGCCGCCTCGAACTTCTCGTAGTCGGCGCTCTGCCAGTCGCCGCCCGCGGCACGCGGGGTGAGCAGACCGACCTTGGTGCCGTCGGCGGCGGTCCAGGCGCCGGACTTCACGAGGTTGTCGATCGCCATCGTCGACTGGGTGCGCAGCTTCTTCGCGTCGTCCCTCTTGCCGAGCGCGTCGGCGATGATGGAGAGCGCCCACTGGTCGTAGCCGCGCTGAACTGTCGTACCGGGATCACCCGCGACGTATCCCTGCCGCAGCTGCGCGCCCGTGTAGAAGCCGCTGTACGACAGCAGCGCCGGGTAGGCCTCGTCGAGCCGGTCGAAGTTCTTGTAGCCCTTCGACAGCGCATCGGCGACCAGCACGGCCGACCGCTCCCAGCGCACGGTGGGGACCGAGTGGGTGAGGCTGCCGAGGCTCTTGCCGGAGGTGTGCACGTCGGCGAAGAGCTCGATGAGCGACTGCATCATGTCCCGGTAGGTGGCCGGGTCGATGTAGGCCTCGACGGAGTACTTGCGGAAGTCGTCCCAGGTGGACCAGCCGTCGTAGTACGTGAAGCCGTTGGCCTTGTGCACGGCTCCGTCCGCGCCGCGGTACGTTCCGCTGGTGCTGGTGGCGTTCACCGGCAGCGCGTACATGCGGTACAGGTGCGTGTAGAACTCCTTGGTGAGCGTCGACCCGGGGTCGGACTTCGCAGAGGAGTGCACGTCGACCGCGCCGAGCGCGCTGTTCCAGTCCGCCTTCGACTGCGCGCGCGCCTGGTCGAAGGTGAGGTGGCCCACCTCGTTGCGCTGGTCGGTCGCGGCCTGTTCGGCGCTGATCGGCGACAGCGTGATGCGCAGTTCGATGTCGTCCCCGGCGGACTTGTCGAACCCGAGGACCGCGCCGGTGTCGGACCCGTCCTGCGTGGTCGCCTCGCTCAGCTTGCCGTCGTTGCCCCAGCTCTTCAGCGAGGTGACGGGGACGTTCGTGGTGGCGTTGTAGTACAGCTTGTACGAGGCGCCGTTGAACGAGCCCGCGATGAGTCCGGCGATCGAGGTGGTCCCGTCGGGGAGCGTCGTCGCCTTCATGGTCGAGCGGGTGCGGCTGGTGAAGTTGTTCGCGAGGTCCAGGACGAGCTCGGGGTTCGACCCGGCGGGGAAGCTGTACCGCTCGAGCGCCGTGCGCGTCGTCGCGGTCATCTCGGCCTTGATGGTGCCGGAGTCCTGCTTCACCGACGACGCGGTTCCGGAGATCGCCCCGAGGCCCACCTGATAGGAGCCGGGCGTCGCGCTCTCGTCGTCGTGGCTGTACGCGTGGGCGTACGTGCCGGCGGCGGGCCGGCTGTCGTACTGCACGGACGTCGGGACGACCAGCAGGTCGCCACCGCCCCCGGAGCCGCCGACGCCGTCGAGGTTCGTCGCGGTGAACCCGGCGATGTGGTCCTCGTTGTAGTCGTACCCGGTGTGGTTGCGGTTCGGCGTGGTCAACGGGTTGACCTTGGCCAGGCCGTGGGGCGCCTGAGCGCCCGGCAGGTCGTTGCCGTCGTCGCCTGCGGTCGACACGAACGGGTCGACGAGCTTGGTGTAGTCCGTGCCGCCGGATGTCTCTGCGGACCCCGCGGACGAGGTCGCGGCGGGCAGTGCCACGGCCGCGCCACCACCCGCCAGCGCGGCAACACCGAGCGCTCCGGTCAGCAGCGCGGCCACCGCCGCGCGGAGTGGCCGGCGATGCCGGCGGGCGGGTCTCGGAAGGATCCCGCGGGGCAAGGGGGGATGAGATCTGATGGGCACGTAACCTCTCCAGCGTCGCGATACGCACGCACGGTCCGGCCTCACCAGAAGACAACGTTGTCAGCCCGGCCGCCGGGCGTGCAACCCAGACTGAGTCGGCAATGGACACACGGGTTCGCACCCGCCGCGTTCACAACCGTCCGACATGACACATGGAGAAGGCATACAGCAGGCCAACAGCGTTCGTACAGTACGTGCGTGCCGGTAGCCGCGAAGACGACGCACCCGCTTCGCGTACGGCGCGGCTCCGTGCGTACGGGAGGTGCCCGTTGTGCAGGTCACCCCTGCGCCGGAGAGTCCGCGGTTCTCCGACGCTTTCTACTTTGACAAGCCACGGCTGATCGCGTCTCGCGGCAGGGCTGTGGCCTGCCTTGTCTGGCCCGGTGCCGACAAGGCAAGGCGCGTCGTGGGCTGGGACTCATCCCCGTGTGGACCTACGCCTGTTGTTCAACCGGAAACCCCGCAACGCGGACTTCCACTCGGATTCGACGGACTATCGACTCGGTCCGACGGTTGAGGCCCAAGCTGTGCCTGCAGGGCAGTTCTGACACCTCGCGTTGCCGGCGGTTCACCGCCAACCGGTCTCACCGTCCCCTGTGTCGCCGAGCACTGCCCGGCGACGAGCGCGAAGGCCCCGCCGACGCGCAACGAGACACCGAGGCGCCCCGATCCCCCGCCGTGCCGACCGCCAGCCACAGCCCGCCTCACTTCCCTTTGTCTGTTCTGGGGTCGGCTGCGAGAGGTGCATAGGGGGATGTCGGGCTGCCGACCATGCTCGAATGTCCTGGTGGCCTGCGGATACTCCGTCAGGCGCCTAATGGGTGCGGCTGGTTGTGGGCGGGGATGTCGGCGGGGTCTACCACGGCGTTTGGGGCGGGGTCGGGGGCGGGGTTATCGCATCGTGACGCTGGTCGGGCCCGGATGGTCGAGGTCTTGGTCGGGGCCGGCTGCTGCTGTGGCCATACACGCGGCGCCCAAGGGGTGGCGTCGCACGGTAGGGAAGGGACACAGCGATGGTGAACGGGGATGCCGGCGGTGGGGACCGGCTGGCACTGGCGGTCCTGGCGCAGCACCGGATGGCCACCACACAGCAGGTGCACCTCATGATCTCGCCCACTGTGCGGATCGAGCAGACCAGGCGGCGGCTGGTGAAGCTACGCACTGAGGGCTTGATCGACCGTGTGACACTGCCGCAGGCCGGCCGGACGCGGGTGTGGTTCGTCACCCACTACGGGGCCGAGGTCGCCTCGGGATGGCCGGAGTTGCGGGACTGGCGGCCGCCGAGGCTGGCGGCGGATCGAACCGCTGCCCGGCTGCGTGTGGGGCACGCCCTGGTGGTGACGGAGACCGCCCTCGCGTTCGTGCAGGACGCACGACGCCACGGGGATGTGTGCCAGCCGCTGGACTGGATCCCCGAGGTCTACCACTCACCACTCACTCGGGAGCGGCGAGGCCCTCATACCCGATGCCCTGCTGTACTACCGCCGCCAGGCCAAGGACAGGGATGGGTGGTCAATGCTGCGGGCGTTCGTGGAGGTCGACCGGGCCACCATGGAGCCCGAGCGCCTCGCCGCAACAATCAGCGCCTACGAGCGGCTGTACCGGCACGTCCCCGCGGTTGTCGGCCGACCCCGGCCCGGCAGCGAGCTACCGGTGGAGGAATGGCGGCGTCGGTATCCCGTGTTCCCGCGGGTACTGTTTGTCCTTGACGGCACTGGACCCACCGGCATCGACAACAGCATCAGTGCCCTCCAGGCGGGCGCCAAGTTCGCACACATCGACTTCCTGCGCCGCGTGCCCATGCTGGCCGCCCCGCTGAACGACCTTCTCCGAAGCGGCCCCTCAGCGCCCGTCTGGCGGCCCGTGACCGATCCAGGGCAGCAGGTCAGCTAGACGGACTCGCTGCGGGGCTGACGACCCGCAAACGCGCTCGAATCGACACGGCCTCGACCGAAAGGTCTGTACAGTCGTGCACACGATGTGGCCGTCCGGCGCGTGGGCAACAGCCGGGGCGGCGAGGATCTGCGCGACGGTCAACGACGGGGGCGTGGACCGCGACGAAGTGGACCAGCCGCTCCCTCGAGGGAGTCTCGGCGGCGGGCGGGGGCACTCCACGCTAGCGTCCACCGTCATGACGATCGTTTCGCTCAAGGAATTACGGGCCGAGTTGCAAGAGCTGGCGGAACCGGCTGTGCGGGCGCAACAGGAACGGGTCCTCAGCCGTGCGGAGGACGACGAACTGCTCGGCGTACGCGTGCCGGTGCTGCGCAAGCTGGCGCGTACCTACCACGGCTTGTCCCTCGACGATGTGGACGTCCTGCTGGGCAGCCGCGTCCACGAGGAGCGGTTCGCCGGGCTGCTGATCCTGGCCGAGCAAGTGCGCACGACGCGCGGCACAGACCGAAAGACGTTGGTCGACTTCTATCTGAGCCGTACCGACTGCGTGGACAACTGGGACCTGGTCGACGGTTCCGCGCACGTCGTACTCGGGCCATGGCTGCTGGATGGGGATCTGCGGGTCCTGGACGAACTGGCCGCGTCTTCGTGGCTGTGGGACCGCCGGATCGCGGTGCTCGCCACGCTGGCACTGATCCGCGAGGGACGCTTCGAGCCGACGTTCCGCTTGGTGCTGACGCTGCGCCAGGATCCTGAGCCGTTGATCCACAAGGCGCTCGGCTGGATGCTGCGGGAGATCGGCCGTCGGGACGAGCCGCTGATGATGGCCTTCCTCGACCGGCATCTCGACGAGCTGCCGCGCATCACCGTGCGCTATGCGACGGAGCGGCTCGCGCCGGCCGAGCGGGCACGGTTCGTGAAGGGGCGATAGGGCCCGGAACGTGCCCGGGCACAGCCCTCGGGGCGGCGCCGGGCACCGTATCGGGTCGGCGTCGTGTCAGTCGACATCCGCGGTTTGTGGCTCGCTGGAAACCGACTGCCCCGCGGGCGAGGCCGGTTTGCCGCTCAAAGATGAGAATGCCCTCGTGGCGCAGCATGAGTGAGCCGGTCTCGAACGCCTCCGTCTCCTTGTAGGAGACCGCGTCGAGCAGGCGCCCTGGCTGCGCAGCACGCCCACCACCGCCGAGCCGCTGTGCTGGCGCAGGCCGGCGACATGGGTCTCGGGCTGCGTAGTCACGGCCAAGGATGTAGGACTTGGTCAGCGGCGTGATGCGCTCCGGGTCGTGGCCGAACACCGAGTGGCTGGTGGCATACTGTGCGGCAACCGCCTGGCCGGCCGCGAAAGCGGGAGATCCCGTCACCGTCCTCTCACTCGGTCGCCGGCTGTATGCAGGTTCCGGCATTATTCCGCGCAACCCTGCAAAGTAACCACCAGCAGATACAGTTGGCGGAACTGTGCAGCAGCCCGGCACCACGTGATCTCATCAGCCTGGTCCGCTTCCATAAGTGGATCCGAGTACCGAAACGGCCGCCGCTGAGGCTGGATCCCCCAAATCCCCGCCTCCTTCTGGGGGAACGAGGGCGAGAAGCCTGAGGGGAGCCCGGACTGCAAACTGCCTGCCGGCTCGGCGTTCGCCGCGTTTTCTGTCTCACCTTCGAAGTGGACTTCTTCGGGAAGCACGGCTTCCTGATGATCGGTGAGACGCCCGTGGGCACCGATGTGTACGCGGAGCTGATGCGTTCCTATGACGAGGGCGTGGCGGAGTTCCTCGGTCTCGAACGAGTGAAACCGAACACCTTGGGCAACAGCCGGATGCTTCTGCATCTGTGATCGCCTTCAACTATTCAGCCATGCTGCAACCCGACGACCTTGCTCGGGTTCCCTATGCCCGAAATGCGTATCTTTCCGTCTTCGGAGCGTGCTGTCGGGCTCTCCCTTAGGGTTTGTGTTTTTCCAGCAAAAGCGGTTTGCTTTCCGACGTACTGCAGTACCGCATATAACAGGGGACGCGATTCAGGCGGCACATGCCGTGCATCCTCGGCCCTGAAGTTATCGATGAAAGGAAATCCGGTGGCACAGAAGGTTCAGGTCCTTCTTGTCGACGACCTCGACGGTGGCGAGGCGGACGAGACCGTCACGTTCGCGGTGGACGGCAAGACGTACGAGATCGATCTCACCACCTCCAACGCGGACAAGCTCCGTGGCCTTCTCGACCCCTATGTGAAGGGTGGCCGTCGTACCGGAGGCCGTGCGTCGGGCGGACGCGGCAAGGCCCGCGCCGCAGCTGCCGATGGCGGCCAGGACACCGCGCAGATCCGTGCCTGGGCGAAGGAGAACGGCCTCGAGGTCAACGACCGCGGCCGCGTCTCCGCGAGCATCCGCGAGGCCTACGAGAAGGCTAACGGCTGAGCGCACGAGCGCAGCAGCCGGGCCCGGTGGCATTGTGTCGCCATCGTGTCGACGAGCCGCAGCAGATACGGGGCGTCCCCACCGCCCCGTACGGCCGACAGCGTCGGCAGTAGAAATTCCTCAACAGACTCGATGCCTTTGCGGGCGATGCGCACGCCGATGCGCTTCCATCGCAGCCATCTAAGCAAGTCGGGGGTCGTAGGCTTTGTCCGCGTGGAGGCGTTGGGGCTTGAAGTACCGGCCTTGATGAGGGTCGTGACTCGTTTGGTGACCCCCGACCATGGGCTTCAGTCCTTAACTGTCGTTGGTGTTGGCGGTAGAGACGTCGACGAGAAGGGGCAGTGCGTTCGCGTCCGACAGGACGTGCATCTTGGAACCCGGCTTGCCCCGGTCTACGCGGCTCGGGCCTGTGAGTTCGCCCCCGTTTTAGCCCTGACGTGGGCGGTGTCGAGAACGACACGGGTGACATCGATCAGGTCGGCGTCAGCGAGTTGGTGCAGCACCTCCTCATGGAGGCCGCCCCATACGCCGGCTCTCGATCAGATCAGGAACCGACGAGGGGCGGTCGACTTCGATAGGCCGAAGCAAGGCGGCAATACGCGCCAGGCGCAGCCGCTGAGCAGCACGTAGACGATGGCCACAAACATCGCCTCATCAGGGGTGTGCTGCGTTCCACCGCCCTGCGGCCGCACCTTCGACGGCGGGATCAACGGCTTCGCGATCTCCCACAGCCTCGGAGATCACCACGCCCGCTGCTACGGCCAGCTCCGAACGCAGAGATCAGTGATAGGCCCCTACCCCCTCGTGTCCGACCCCGACCGGCAGATGGGGAAACTCAATGGCCCGCCATCACCGTGGGGTCGGCGGCCTTGACCTTCTTGCGCGGCAGCAGGGCGGCGGGAATGAGGCAGACGGCGATAAGGATGGCTGCCACCAGGAACACCGAGGCGAAGGCGTCGCCCATCTGGTCGCGCACCTCGGCGGGAGAGGTCGCGGTGATGTCCTTGAGGCCGTTGGTGAGCAGCACCGAGAACAGAGCGGTGCCGATCGAGGCCGCCACCTGTTGGACAATGTTCATCAGCGTCGAGCCCCGGGCTACGGTGTGTTCCCTCAGGGTCGCCAGCGCCGATGCCATGATCGGCATCATCGACGCGCCCATCCCGAGGCCCATCACGAAGAGCGCAACGATGATGTAGGCGTATGAGGTGTCGGCGGTCAGTTGTGTGAACATGCCCATGCCGACAGTGATCACTGCTATGCCCGTCAGCACGATTTTGCCGGGGCCGATCTTGTCGGCGAGCATCCCGGCGATCGGCATCGTAATCATCGCGCCGATGCCCTGCGGGGCGAGCAGGAGCCCGGAATCGAGCGCGGACTCGCCGCGCACCTGTTGGAAGTAGAGCGGGAACAGCAGGCTGGCGCCGAAGAACGCGACGGCGAACAGCGACATCGCGATCACCGCGATGCTCATGTCTCGGTTGAGGAACAGGCGCAGGTCCACCAGCGGGTGGAGGTTGCGCCGGTGCAATGCCCACGGCACGAACGCGACGATGAGCACCAGCCCGATGACGGCCGGTATGAGCACCTTGGCATCCCAGATCGTGCCGGTCTCAGGGATGGACGAGACGCCGTACAGGAAGGTCGCCAGTCCCGGCGAGAGCATCACCATGCCCAGCCAGTCGAAGGTCTCCGACGGTTCTACGTGGTCCTTGGGCAGGACCTTCGCCGCGTAGACCAGCGCGATCACGCCGATCGGCACGTTGATCAGAAAGATCCAGTGCCACGAGGCGGCATCAATCAGCCAGCCGCCGAGGATGGGGCCGAAGATCGGTCCGAGCAGCATGGGGATACCCAGCACCGCCATGACCCGCCCGACCCGCTCGGGGCCGGCAGCACGCGTCAGGATCGTCATGCCCAGCGGCATCAGCATGCCGCCGCCAAGTCCCTGGACGACCCGGAACGCGACCAGCATCTCCAAAGAGGTGGCGGCCGCGCACAGCGCGGAGCCGGCGGCGAACAGGGTGACCGCAAGGAGATACAGGCGTTTGGTGCCGAACCTGTCTGCGGCCCAGCCGGTGAGCGGGATGACACTGGCCAGAGCCAGCGTGTAGCCCGTCATCGTCCAGGCCACCTGGGCCGAGGTCGCGTCGAACTCCTTCTGGAACGTCCGTAGCCCGACCGACACCACCGTGATGTCGAGGATCGACATGATCCCGCCCAGCACGATCACGCCGGCTACGAGGAGAACCCCCTTGTCCAGCCGGTCGGCGGACTTGTCGAGAGGAGCGCTGCTCTCTCTCTGGTGCGATGTGGTCAATTCTCAGCCTTTCCTGGGAAAAAGAACCACCCGCGTTCGGTGGCCCGCCCACTTCCTGGGGCTGCCGGATGGAGGCGGCCGTCATGGTGCCTCGCTCAAGCGGGCGGCTTCCGCCTCGTGCAGGCCGACCTGAATTCGACCGACGAGCCCCACCCTCACACCAAACGACATGATGGTTCGGAATACTGGTGAACCGTTACAGAACAGGACCGGACCGTACCACCTGCGGTGGACAGGGGGTCCGGGTGGTGGCAAGAAATGCGACCCTGCGCGATCAGGTCACAGCCGTCGTCCTCGATGCCGCCGCCGTAGTTCTCGCCCAGCGGGAGAGTGCCGGCATGTCAGAGTTCGCGGCTGCAGCAGGCATCGGCCGCATCACGCTGTACTGCTACGTCGCACCCTCCTGGTCGCTGGAGCGGACACTGCGCTGGAGGCACCGCCCCAGTTCGGCAGCCGAACCGACTCGGGTCTGTTTCAGGCGGGTCCGGTGAGCGGGACGGCCAAGCCGTCCCCGGGCCACAGTCCTGTTGGACCACGAGGCCGGCGAGGAACGTGTTGAGCTCGGCCGGCACCGCGGTGCGCTCGGTGGGCCCGTATGCGATGAAGTCGTCGGTAGCAGCGTTGTACGCAAAGGACGTGGCTGTGCGGGCCGGTGCACACGAGGGCGCGTGATCTCGGACAGGTCGACGCTGGGAGCATCTCTGTTGGTGTTCTTAGAGATCGTCTCGATTGGTGATCACCGGGAGATAGCTGCTGGTGAATGCCGTCAGTGCGACGGTTCAATGTCGGGGTGAGTGACTACTGGACACCTGCACACCTGGCCGTTGAGCACGAGGACGCGGAAACCTTGGCCAGGCTGCTGGCCGATGGTGCGGATCCCAACGAGGTCTTCGGCAATATGACGCTGCTGACCCACGCCATCGATGCCGAAGCAGATGGAGCTCTCCAGACAGGCGAGCCGTTGACCGTACACACCACGGCCGTGCTCCTGGCATTCGGAGCCGACCCGGAACTGGCAGGCCCAGACGGAGACAGCCCTATGGACCTGGCGACTCGCTACGGCCATGACCTGGCGGTGCGCCTGCTACGGGCACACATCAACCCTAGAAGCGCCGGAAACAGATGAGGGCGGCGGCGATGCCGGCGAAGGCCAGAAAGTGTTCGGCCTTGCGCTCGTAGCGACGGTGCAGACGGCGACACCCGGCAAGCCAGGACACCGTTCGCTCCACGGTCCAGCGGTGGCGGCCCAGCCGCTGGGAGGACTCGATGCCCCGGCGCGCAATGCGCGGTGTGATGTTCCGGGACCGAAGCCACCGGCGCAGGTGGTCGTAGTCGTAGCCCTTGTCGCCGTGGAGCTTGGCGGGCCGTCGGCGACGCGGGCCGCGGCGGGAGCGGATGGGCGGGATGCCACGGACAAGGGGTTCGAGTCCCTGGCTGTCGTGGGTATTGGCGGCGGAGATGCCAATGGAGAGAGGCAGACCGGTCCGCTCCGTGATCAAGTGGATCTTTGATCCCTTCTTGCCGCGATCTACGGGATTCGGACCCGTCAGGTCCCCCCTTTCGTCGCCCGCATGTTCACCGAGTCGATCGCGCACCGCGACCAGCCCAAGGCGCCTCGGGCTCCGAGTTCATCCAGGACCAGGCGGTGGAGCTTGCCCCACACCCGAGCCCGGCTCCACTCGGTGAACCGCCGGTGCGCGGTTGGTCCGGACGGGCCGAAGCCCGACGGCAGCTGGCGCCACGTACAGCCTGTCGTGGCCACGAACACGATGACCGCCAGCACCTGCCGGTCTCCATACCTGCGCCGACCACCACCTTGGGGCCGTACCGGAGCAGCCGGGACCACTTGCTGGAACAACTCACACAATCCGTCCGGCACCAGCCGCTCCACCATCGCCTTCACGGCCGCCAGCCTAGTGATCAAGCCAGTTGAGACGATCTCTTAGGGTACGAGCAGCAGCCTCCGGGCTGTTGCCGGTCTTCACCATCAGGGGAAGGCACTGGGCTGCGAGGCCGCCCGCCTCGATCCCGTTGGTTGCCCGCGTGGGGTCCAGGTTCAGATCGAGAAGCGTTCCTTCTCCAGCAGCGGGCGGACCTTGGTCTGGAAGCCGCCGGTGCGGAAGGGGCCCTGGAGGAGACCGGGGTACAGATGCTGAGCGAGGGCTGCCGCGATCATGCCCTGGTCCAGTGCGAGCACGAAGTCGCTGACGCGGCCGGTCTCCACGTTCACCGAGTCGCGGAAGCCGTAGCGGTCATCATAGGCGCCGAAGTCCTGGTCGAGGGCGCGGAGGTTGGCGAGCGCCTCGACCGGAGCCTGCGGCAGGGCGAGGAAGGAGGCGTGCGGGGTGACGACGGCACGTGGGAAGTAGCCGTCCTCCTGCATGCCGATCTCGTCGACTCCGAATACGTCGTACCCGCCCTCGGGGATGCCGGCCGGGGAGAAGCCCCAGTAGCCGTACTTCTCCTGGACGAGGCCGGCCTCGATCTGGCTGCGGACGTAGCGCCGGTGGTTCAGGCCCCAGGAGCGCGGGGACCATTCGGGCTCCGGAACGAACAGCGGCACCATCAGCGCCTCGAACATCGAACCGCCCCAGGTGGGCACGAGTTTGCGGCCGCGGTAGGTGTAGTGGCCCTCCCAGACGTTCACCCCGTCGATCGTCCGGTACGCGCCCTCGGGTGTCTGCTCCTGGCCCATGCCGGGCAGCAACGTGCGGAAGAGGTGCCAGTAGTGCTCGCCCGGCAGCGAGCCGTCCGCGATGCCGAGGTAACTGGCCATGCGCGGTTCGGTGTTGAGGGCGCCGTAGTGGTGGCCGGTGGGCTCGCCCTTGCCCGGCTTGTCCGGCCAAAAGCCGCCTCGCAGCTGTCCCGGGCCGGCGACCGGGTCGTTCGGGTCGTAGGGGGTGTAGTAATACGACCAGTCGGCGTCGGCGAGCAGGGCCGCGACACGGGGGCGCAGTTCCGGTGAGGCGTGGGCGGCGATCCTGAGGCCCGTGACGAGCCAGGCGTTATCGACTGTGGAGAGGAACGGGCGCACCGGGTCGCCGGATTCCGGCCAGGTGGTGAGCACCGAACCGTCGTGCGCGTCGTACCAGTTGAACCACCAGCCGTGCGCGCGCTCCAGGCGCTCGACGGCGGAGACGGTGCGGGCCAGGCGCTCGCGCATGGTGGCGGCCGGGATGACGCCGAGGCCGCCGGCGGCGGCCGTCGACCACAGGCCGCAGCCAATGTTGGTGGGCGAGGTCTGCACGGAGGGCGTGGGCGTGCCGGTTGCGCTGACGTCGATCTTGTCGGCGGCCAAGCCGAAGTCGCTGGTCATGGCCATGACAGACCGATAGGTGGCGGCGAACCACTCCCGCAGCTCGGCGGCCGAACGCTCGCCCGGCACGGGCGGGGCGGGGCGAGGGGCCGCGTGGGCCGCGGTGCCGGTGAGGGACGTGGCGGCGAGCGTGGTGCCCGCGGCGGTGAGGAAACGACGACGGTTCATGCGGTCCGACTCCTGTGACGAGGTAGGACGGGAACAAGGCATCTGTCGTGGTGCTGGTGGAACGTGGTCCTTCGGGCAGTGCGGGTCGTACGGGCATGGTCGGCCGGGAGCCGGCGGGGGTCAGGCCGCCACCGGCTCCCGGGCCGGGGGCCGGCGCGTCAGGCGGACGTGCGCGGCAGTTCGCGGGTGCGGCCGAGGCCGCCGAGCCAGACGGCGGACGGCTTCGCGGTGCGCTCGAACGTCTCCGGGTCGACCGCGATCAGGCCGAAGGTCGGTTTGAAGGAGCCCCACTCGTAGTTGTCCAGGGCGCTCCAGGCGAGGTACCCCTGGATGTTCAGGCCGTCCTCGATACCGGCCGCGACCTCGTCGAGGGCGCCGGCGTAGTAGTCGGCGCGGCGGTTGTCGTCGGCGGTGGCGATGCCGTTCTCGGTGACGATCAGCGGCATGTCGCGCCCGATGATCTCGGCGGTGTGGCGTAGGGCGTGGCCGACGGCGCGGGGGTAGTACTCCCACTGTGTCAGGGTGCGCTCGGCGTTCTCGGGGGCCGGGACGGGACCGTCGGCGCCGATCTTGGTGCGCGTGTACGACTGGACGCCGATCCAGTCGTCGCCGCGGGCGGCCTCGATGAAGACGTCCTCGCGGGGGTGGCGGTAGGCGACGGCGACGTCGTCCGCGCCGGGCAGCGCCTGGTAGACCTGGTTGGCGATGGTCCAGCCGGCCTTGATGTCCGGGTTGATCGCTCGGACGGCCTTCATGGCTGCATGGTGGGCGGCGATGATCGCGTGGGTGGTCTCCTCGTCGGGCGTGGGCAGGCCCGCGGGCGGGAAGCCCTTCTCACCGGACTTGGCGAGACCGGCCATCACGGCGATCATGTTCGGCTCGTTGATGGTGCAGACGTGGGCGACGCCCTCGCCGATGATCGGCGCGCACTGCTCGACGTAGCGGGCGAACAGGTCCGTGGCACCGTCGGTGGTCCAGCCGCCGAGGTCCTCGAACCACTGCGGCACGGTGAAGTGGTGCAGGGTGACCATCGGGCGCAGACCGCGGGCGAGGGCGCCCTCGACCATGCGGCGGTAGTGGGCGATCTCGGCGCGGGAGAAGGTGCCGCGCACCGGCTCGATGCGGGCCCACTCGACGCTGAATCGGTAGTCGGTGAAGCCGAGCGAGGCGAGCAGGTCCATGTCCTGCTCCCAGCGGTGGTAGCTGTCGCAGGCGTCCAGGCTCGGCTCGGCGATGCCGGCGGCAGGGTCGTGCTCCTTGCGCCACCAGTCGCTGTTGACGTTGTTCCCCTCGATCTGGTGGGCCGCGGTGGAGGCGCCCCACAGGAAGCCGTCGGGGAAGCTGGTCGAGGTGTGCGTCATCGTCCGTTCTGTCTTTCTGGTGCGTGTGGGGGGGGGCGTCGGGCGTGCACGCCGCGGGCGGGACCCGGGCCGAACCCCTCGTGGGGCTGGGCCCGGCCGCGGGCGTGCCGGGGTCACTTGAGCCCGGCGGTCGCGATGCCCTGGGTGAAGTGCCGCTGCAGTACGGCGAAGACGAGCAGCACGGGGACGACGACCAGCAGGGAGCCGGCCATCAGCATGCCGTTGCCGCCCGCGACGGTGCGGTTGGGGTCGTTGGCGAAGGTCGCGAGGGCCACCGGCAACGTGTACTTGCCGGGGTCGTTGGTCGCGATCAGCGGCCAGATGAAGTTGTTCCAGGAGCCGAGGAACGTGAAGATCGTCAGCGTGGCGAGGGCGGGCTTCACCAGCGGGAGCACGATGCGGAAGAAGATGTACCACTCCCCCGCACCGTCCATCCGCGCCGCCTCCAGCAGCTCGTCCGGGACGCCCTGCATGAACTGCCGCATCAGGAAGACCCCGAAGGCGCTCGCCGCGAAAGGCAGGACCAGACCGGCGTAGGTGTCGATGAGACCGATCTGGTTCATCAGCACGTACAGCGGGAGGACCATGAGGTTGCCCGGGACCATCAGCGCGGCCAGGACGACACCGAAGATCTTGGAGCGTCCGGAGAAGCGCAGCTTGGCGAGGGCGTAGCCGAGCATCGAGCAGAACAGCAGATTGCAGACCGTCACGAGGACGGCGACGATCAGCGAGTTCAGGAAGAACCGCGGCATGTCGAGCTGGTCGAGCAGCTCGGTGAAGTTGCCGAGCGTCCAGTGGCTCGGGATCCACACCGGCGGGCTGGCGGTGAGGTCCTTCTTCGTCTTGAAGGCGGACAGCGCCATCCACAAAAACGGCGTGGCCATCACGAGCAGACCCGCGCAGGCGATCAGGTAGAGCAGCGGCTTGCGCAGCGCCGCTTCCCGCGGGCGGTGGTTCGGCGCGGGTGCCGTCGGCGCGCTCATCGGGTGTTGTCCTTCATGAGTCGGAGCTGGAGCACCGTGATGCCCATGATCACGACGAACAGGACGTACGCCATGGCGCTGGCATAGCCCATATGGAAGAAGTTGAAGCCCTGCTGGTACATGTTCAGCGACACCGTGAGAGTCGCGTTGGTGGGACCGCCCTGGGTCATGACGAACGGCTCCTCGAACACGTTGAGATAGCCGATGGTGGTGATCACGGTGGCGTAGAGCAGGGTGGGCCGCAGCAACGGGACGGTGATGCGGCGCAGTTCCTGGAAGGCGCCCGCGCCGTCGAGACGGGCCGCCTCGCGGACCTCGGTGGGGATGGCCTGGAGACCGGCGATGAACAGCACCATCACGGTTCCCATGTTGCGCCACACGGCCATCGCGATCAGGGCCGGCATCGCCCAGGTCCGCGAGCCGAGCAGGTCCGGGGTGTGCACGCCGAGCACCGAGCACAGGCCGGCGATCAGTCCGTCCGACGGGTCGAGCACGAACCTCCAGACGACGGCCACGGCGACGATGGTGGTGACCACCGGGGCGTAGAAGCCGATGCGGAAGAAGGTGCGGGCCCGGTCGATGCCGTTGTTCAGCAGGAGCGCGACCAGCAGGCCGAGCACGATGGTCAGCGGCACGCCGACGACCACGAAGTACGCCGTGTTGAACAACGCCGTGAGGAACGTGTCGTCCTGGAACAGTTGCGTGTAGTTGTCGACGCCGATGAAGTTCGCGTCACCGGGGTGCGTGACGTTGCGCGCGCCGAAGTCGGTGAAGCTCATCAGGAGCGTCGCGACGATCGGGAAGAGCATGAAGACGCCGAACAGCACCAGGAACGGGGCGGAGAACAGCCATCCGTGCAGGTTGTGCCGGCCGAGCGAGCGCCGGGCCGGCCGGGAGGCGGGAGTCCTCGCGGACTGCCGCTTCTTCGTCACGGCCGCATCCGACGCGGCCTGTCCTGTCGTGGAAGACATGACGGTTACTTGACGAGCCCTTCGATCTGGGACTGGGCCTGGTCCAGCGCGGACTTGGCGGATGAGCTGCCCTGGGTGACGGCGCCGATGGCGGTGTCGACCTTGGAGGTGATCTCCGTCAGCTTCGGCTCGGACGGGATGGTCTTCGACGTCTCGACCTGCTGCTTCCAGATCTTCAGGTCGGGGTCGGTGGCGAGCTTGCCGGTGTTCCAGGCAGCGCGGGCGGCCGGCAGGTCGTTGGTGCGTGTGAACCAGTCGGCCTGGCCCGCCGGGTCGGTCAGGTACTTGATGAAGTCATTCGCGGCGGCCTTGTGCTGGCTGTCCGCGGAGATCGCGAGGCTGGAGCCGCCGGCCATCGACACCGAGCCCTTGGTGTCGGCCGGGAGCGGGGCGATGGCCCATTTCCCCTTGAGGTCGGGGTAGTTCTCGGCGATAAGGCCGGACATCCAGGGGCCGCCGATGAACATCGGCGCTGCGCCGGTGTTGAAGTCCTTGGTGACATCGTAGCCCGGCGGGACGGACTTCTGGGTCAGGCCCTTCTTGATGTAACTGCTGTAGTAGTCGAGGGCCTTGACCGCCTCGGGTGAGTTGACGACGGGCTTGCCCGTGTCGTCGAGGATCGCGCCGCCGGCCGAGTAGAGGAACGGGTAGAAGCTCTGCACTGTGTCGAGGCCGGCCGACTGGATGTACAGGCCGTACTTGGTGTGCGCCTTGGACTGGTATGCCGCGGCGTCCTTCTGCAGGTCGGCCATGGTGGCGGGGGCCTGAGCGATGCCGGCCGTCTTCGCGAGGTCGGTGCGGTAGTACAGGACGCGGGTGTCCACGTACCACGGGACGCCGTACGTCTTGCCGTCGTATTGGCCCTGCTGCCAGGCTGCGGGGAAGTAGTCGCCCTGCTTGAAGGTCGTGGTGTCGACCGGCTCCAGTGCGCCCATGTCGGCGAACTCACCGAGGTAGCTCCCGCCCATCTGCACCACGTCGGGGAGCTTGCCGGCGGCGGCCGCGGCGACCAGCTTCTGGTGCGCGACGTCCCAGCCCACGGGCGTGACCTTGATGGTGACGTTCGGGTGGGCCTTCTCGTACACCTTGGCGACGTCCCCGAGCTTCTCACCCTCGGTGCCCATGGCCCAGACCGTGAGCGTCTGCTTGGCGCCGGCGGCGACACCAGCGCCACCCGAGCCACCACAAGCGGTCAGGGCCAGCACGGACGCCAGCGTGAGGGTGATCGAACCGATTGCGGCGGCGCGGTTCATTGGACGGCTCCTCCTCGAGCTTGATGCATGTATGCGCTGCCTGTAAGCGCATACATCACTCTGTTCCAGCCAGTCCCGAACTGACAAGAGGGGCCTTGGTCACACTCGCGTAACGGCCCAGACATCAGCGGGTGCTTCTCATGAGGGCGCGAGACACGGCAAGGTCCGCATGCACGGGACCCTTACGAATCGGAGCATTGCCGATTCGGAAATTTGCAAGAATAAAGCAGCTGTGTGGGGGATTTCACCTCACGTCCCGAAGAGCCCGCCATACGGTGTTCCCCTTGCACGGCACCTCAATGTACCCGGCTGAGCTGGCCCAAACAGGCCGCCCCAAGTCCCGCGACCCAGGCCCGGCCAGGGTACCCCGCCGACTCCCGCCCACTCGCGATTGCTTCGCATGCGCAATCACCCTCCGGCATCTCGCGGAGCCTGTCCGGGCCGGCCGCATGACGTTTGACCGGTATCCCGAAGCGGGCGGTGAACCTACGGCAGGCTTCGGGGTGGCGGACGGAGGGGTACCTGGCTGTGGCCTACTGATTGCACGACCGGCGCTGCTTGAGTTCGTGAGCGGATGCCAGGGTGACCGCCCCACCTGGATCCCCGCATGCGCCGTTTCCATGGCACCGCGGGTGCCGCCTCTGCCGCCTCTGCCGCCTCTGCCGCCTCTGTAGGAGAACAGCACACGGGACCATCCAGCGACCGTCGTGCCACGCCCTGAACTCAGCCCCGCCCACACCCGCGCCTGTCCCGACCCTCCCTCTGCACCGGGCGCTTTCAGAGCGTGGGGGTCGTCTCCGTGCAGCCGCAGCTGGCGCGTCGGGCCACGCTGACCGGGAGCACGCGGGAGACGGGTTCACCCTCGCCCTTGCTGCTGAGGCGGCGCACCAGGAGTTCGGTCGCCTCCTCACCCATGCGCACCATGGGCTGGCGCACGGTGGTGAGGGCGGGCCGTACCAAGCGGCTCAGCGGGATGCCGTCGAAGCCCGTGACGATCACGTCGTCCGGGACCGACAGGCCACGGCGTTCCAGCTCACGCAGGGCGCCCACGGCCGTCTGGTCGTTGGCGAAGACGAACGCGTCCGGCAGCTCTCCGGGACTCTCGCACAACCACGCGGCCGCACGAGCGCCCTCTTCCTGCGTCAACCGGCCGAGGCGGAGCGCGGGTTCGTCGCCCGTCTCGACGCCCGCCTCCCGGCAGGCGAGCCGGAAGCCGTCGAAGCGGGCCTCAACGTCCGGCGACTGCTCGATGGTGCCGATGTAGGCGGGGCGCCGGACGCCGTGATCGACCAGGAGGTGACGGGTCAGCTCGTGCTGACCGTCCTCGTTTGCCACCTCGATGTGGTCGAGATGATCCAGGAACGCAGTGCCTTCACGAGGGCCCGCAAGCATCACGACCGGCATGCGCCGGGAGATCACTTCGAGTTCCTCGGTGGGCACCGTGCGGGCCATCACCGCGAAGCCGTCGACGCGTCCAGCGACCTTGGCGACCAACCCTGCGGCGCCACCCTTCAGCGAGGCGGCGATGAGGAGGGCGTAGCCGTGACGGCGGGCGGCGCGTTCCATGCCCCGGATGATCTGATCCGAGTAGAGCATGGCCGTGTCGTCGTCCTCGGTATCGGCCGCGGGGTCGCCGTAGTCGGGGAAACACAGGCCGATCACTCCGGTGGAACGGCTCGCCAGACCGCGGGCGTTCCCGCTCGGGACATAGCCGAGTTCGCGGGCTGCAGCGAGCACCCGTTCACGGGTGGAGGCGCGGACCGAATCGGGAGTGCGGTAGACCCGGGAGACAGTGGCGATGGAGACGCCCGCGCGCTCCGCCACGTCGTACACGGTAGGCGCGGCTGTCACGATGCGGTTCCGTTCACCGGTCGGGGCCGCCCATGCCGACAACACCATCGTCACGGCGCCCCGAAAGAAAAATGAAAGCGCATTCACTGTAGGTCTCGTGGGCCTGATCAGGCAAGCCGTGATCATGGGGAAAAGGGAGGGTCGAGGGTTTGAGCCTCTTGCTGGTCCGCTCGACGTCGTCGCGCTTTGACGCCGCTTCGCTGCCCCAGCTGTCCGGGTTGCTCGGGGCCCGTGGCGCAAGCCGGTCGTTCTGCTGCCGGACGTGATGCGCGGCGAGGCGGGCAACCTCGGGGACGTGCGCGTCCTGGACGCCACGTGGTTCTCCGTGCCCCAGTTGTGCCAGTCCTCGCTGACCAACCTCGGCGAGCAGAACGCGTCCCTGTTGATGCTGAGGGCGAAGTCACGGCACAAGGAAGTGGACAAAGCGTCCGCCGCTACTTCCAACCGTCACCAGAGGCGATTGCCCAGCTCACAGGCCTGCTCGCGCCCGGGGGCGGCAACCGCTGAACCGCGTTGCTTGATCCTTCTCGGTGGCAACGGCGGAGGCGGAGAGGAGTGTCGCGGCGGCGAGGCTGCCCCAGAGGGCGGCCGGGCCGTGGGGTGCGAGCGTGGTGATGACCGCCGGGGAGACGGCGAGGCCGAAGCCCGTGGAGAGTTGGAAGCGGGCGAGGGCGCGTCCCAGCACGTGGGTCGGGGCGATTGCGGTGACGAGCGCGGTGGCGCTGCCGGCGTAGATGATCTCGCCGATCGTGCAGACCACGGACACGGCGGCAACGGCCGCGGTGGCCCAGCCGTGTCCCAGTGAGGTGGCCGCTAGGAAGCCGAGGTAGGACGCGGCCAGCACCACGCCGGAGAGGGCCAGCACGGTCCGCCGGGAGAAGGGGGACATGAGGACGGTGACCGGCACCTGCAGGGTGACGACCAGCGCCGTGTTGGAGACGAAGACGACTGCCGGCCACACCGGGGACGCGTGGAGTTGCGTCACCAGGACCAGAGGGAGCGCGATCTCGGGGACGTTGAGGCAGAAGACGTAGATCACATTGGCGGCAAGCAGCGCGAGCATCCGGGGTGCGGGCTCGTCGTCCCGGTCCTTGGCCGGGGCGGCCTCCGCTGGATGTGCATGCACGTGGACCGACCACGCCAAGGCGGCTGCGGCGAGGTAGGCGAGCGCGGTGACAGCTGCCAGCGCCCGCAGTGCGGTGGTGCCGCCCGCCATGCATGCGGTGGCAAGGAGTGCTCCGACGCCCAGGGCGGCGTTGCGCAGGGCGCGAGCCCCTGCGAGGGCGGTGTCCCGTTCCCGGCCGTGGGCGACCGTGGCCACGAGCGCGGCGTGGGCGGCCGGCCATGCCTGGTTGCCGATACCGAGGAAGAGCGATGCCGTCGCGAAAAGCCAGATGTGCCCCTCCGGGGCGGCCAGCAGCAAGGCCACGCCCAGCACTCGCACCAGCATCGACGCGGCCACGACCGTGCTCCGTGCGCCGCGGTCCAGCCATCGGCCCACTGAGGGCATGCACACCAGACCCGCGACGATGCCGACCGTCATGGCGGTGCCGGTGACCGGAGCGGACAGCCTCAGGACCGTCACGCCATAGAGAAGGAGAGTGGGCCGCAGCAGGCCGGTGCCCAGCGCGTCCACGGCCAGGGCGACGACATAGCGGGGGCCTCCTGAGGCGCGGACGAGGACGCGGGGCTGGATTCCGGTGATGGTTGCCATGGCGTCAGACGGTGCGTTCGGCCGCTGGGGCAGGGCACGTCGGTTGACGCACATCGTCAATCGACGCCGTCGCCGGGTTGTCCGGGCGGTGATGATGGGGGGATGACGCTGAGGATCGACATCAGCGGTCTGCCGTCCGAGCGAGTGCGGTTCGCCGCCTCCCCGCTGGCCGAGCTGACCGCGATGCTGCACGTGCTGTTCGAACCCGGTCACCATCCGCAGTTCGCCGACTGGGCCGCGGACGTCTGGGCCGGGCTGCGGCCGGAGCTGGCCGAGCGGCTCAGGGAGGCGGAGTTCCTCTGGCGTTCCTCACAGGCCGACTTCCTGATCCCCGCGCGACCCCGGCCGACCCTCGCCGAGGAGTTGGACGACGTGGACCGGATCGACGACGAGAGGTATGTGACCGCCGCGCTCGTCACCACGTGCGGCAGCAACCGGGTCCATTTCGCGGGGGCGTCGCCGCTGACCGACTCGACAGCACGCGAGCGGGCCCTGGACGTGGCCCAGGCTCGCGGCGCGCTGCAGGAGGCCTTCGCGGAACGGCTGCTCGCGGACCCGGCCGCGGTACGAACGCGGGTGCGCCACACCCTCGAAGAGTGCGCCGGAGCCTTCTTCGACGGCGCCTGGGCGGGCGTCGCGGTGCAGCTCGCAACCGATCTGCGACTGAAGAACGAACTGCTCAGGCGCCAGGGCGTCGGGGCGGCTCTCGCCTCGGTCTCCGGCGCGGTCACCCTGGCACCGGACGGCGACTGCATCATCGTGGACAAGGTGCAGGACAAGGCGACCGCCGCCCGTGGCGCCGGGGTCACTTTCATCCCCAGCGTCTTCGGCCGCCCGCACCTGGTGGCGGTCCACGCGCCCAGGTGGCATCCGGTGGTGCAGTACCCCGTCGCCGAGCCGGGTCCGGCTGAGCCGGTCTCTCTGGAGACGGTCACCCTCCGGCTGGAGGCGCTCGCGCATCCGATACGGCTGCGGCTGCTACGCACTTTGGCCCGCGGCCCGCACACCACCGCCGAGCTGGCCCACTTCTGGGAACTCTCACCTCCGGAGGTGTCCCGCCACCTTGCCGTACTGCGCCGCGCAGGCCTGCTCACAGCTCGGCGGCACGGTCGTTACGTCCGGTACACCCTCAAGCTGTCCGATCTGGCGGCGTTGGGCACCGACTTGCTGTCGGCCGTACTGCGCTGAGCGGCTTCCGTCCATCAGGACGCGGGCGACCACCGCCTTCGCAGCGTCGTCCGACTCGGCAGGCCGCCGAGCAGTACCGGCGCGACCGCCTGCTGGCCTAGGGCAACGGGCGTCGCGGCGGCTGCACCGCCGAACCTTCCCTCTGGTTGTACACCGGGGGCGTCCCGTCCGGCCGTTCGGGCCGGGGCCTGTCCCTTCTCGTCGGTCGCCTCCTGGTCGTGAAGCGGACGCGGGCCGTCGGGCACGTCGGGGAGCTCGAAGGAGTACCGGCCGGTCGGACGTGTCAAGGATCAGCGACACTGGACTCGCCCGGCATCGCCTCCCCCACTACAACGCCTTGGTGTGGCAACGGTACGCGGATCACGCTGCCGGCCGACCCAATCGCTTCAGCAGGTCGACACTCGCTGTCCCCGCCTCGCAAGGGTGGCCGGCAGCTTTGCAGCGGGCTGGCCCACGCGGCTCTCACCAGGTTGTTCAGCACCGCCGCATGCAGACCCCGCCAAGCCCAACTAGGGTGCGATCCATGGCTAGTGGTGATTCCTCAGTGTCCCGCGACAGCCGCCGCATCGAGTTGCGGGAGTTCCTGCGCAGCCGCCGCGCCCGGGTCTCGCCCGCTGATGTCGGGATGCCGGCGGGCGGACGGCGACGTACGCCGGGGCTGCGCCGCGAGGAGGTCGCGGTCCTGGCAGGGGTCGGGGTGTCGTGGTACACGTGGCTGGAACAGGGGCGGGACATCAAGGTGTCCGAGGAGGTCCTCGACGCGATCGCGCGGGTGCTGCTGCTGGATGTCGCCGAGCATGCCCATCTCTACCGGCTGGCCGGGTTGAACGCGCCTGAGATTTCCGCCCGGCCCTCGGTGGCGCCCTCGCCCGAAGTGCAGCGGTTGTTGGATTCCTGGTCGCCGCGGCCGGGGTATGTCCGCGACCGCCATTGGAACTTCACTGCTGTCAACGACGCGGCGCGCGTGGTGTTCGGCTACGGCGACGACGACCACAACTGCCTCGTCTCCTTCTTCACCAACGCCCGCTACCGGGTGCTGCATCGTCACTGGGCCGAGACCGCTGCCGACGTGGCCGCCGCATTCCGAGCCGACGGTGCGCGCTACCCCGACGATGGGGAGTTCGAGCGCATCGCCGCCGACCTGGCGGCCGTCAGCCCCGAATTCGCCGAGCTGTGGGAGCGCCACGATGCGGCCGAGCACACCCACGCGGTGAAGGCGGTCGATCATCCGGAGGCCGGGACGCTGGTCTTCGATGCCACGCTGCTGCCGCTGCCCGAACACCCCGGCCACCACCTGATCCTGCACAACCCCCGTTCCGGAACCGACACCCAGCTCCGTGTGGAGGCCCTGATGCGGCAGCCCAGCCTGGTGGTGCCACACCCCGGATAAGCGGACACTGCCCACGACGCCGACGCGCCCGCAGGATCATTGCCATGAACAGCAGCGAGACGCAGATCAAGGCAGTGATCATCCCTGAGTTCGGCGAGGCCGAGGTGCTCCGTGTCGCCACCGTGGCGGTTCCCCAGCCCGGACCGGGCCAGGTCGCCATCGACGTGGCCTACGCGGGCGCCAACTTCGCCGAGGTCCTCTACCGGCGCGGTGTGGTCGACGTACCGCTGCCCTTTGTGCCCGGCATCGAGGTGGCGGGCCGGATCCGTGCGGTGGGCCGGGGCGTTGAGAACCTGGTCGTCGGGCAGCCGGTGGCGGCGCTCACGATCGTCGACAGCGGCGGCTATGCCGAGGTGGTGGTCACCTCCGCGGACCTGGTCGCGCCGTTGGACGGCCAAGGCATCGGGATGGATGTCGCCGCGGCGCTGCCGTCCAACGGCACCACCGCGTTCCTCGTGCTGGACCGGGTGGCCCGCATCGAGCCCGGCGAGAGCGTCCTGGTCCACGCGGCTGCCGGCGGCGTGGGCAGCCAACTCGGCCAAGCGGCCAGGCTACTGGGTGCCGGCCGGGTGGTCGGCACCGTCGGCAGCGCGGCCAAGATCAAGACCGCCCGGAGCTTCGGCTACGACGAGGTGATTCTGCGCGATCAGATGGCCGACGCCGGCGAGTTCGACATCGTGGTGGACATGGTGGGTGGTCCGGTCCGCCACACCAGCCTGGACCGGCTCGCTCCGATGGGGCGACTGGTGGTGATGGGCAACGCCTCCGGTGCCGTCGACGTCGGTATTCCAGCCAACGAACTGTGGTTCACCAACAGGACCGTCTCCGGATTCAACCTGGCCGCCTTCGCCGCCGCCTTCCCCGAGGAGACCGGTCGGGCCGTGCGCCGCGCGGTGGCGGCCGCAGCGGCAGGGGACCTGAGGGTGCAGGTCGAGGCCCTGCCACTGGAGCAAGCCGCCCAAGCCCACCAACGCATCGAATCGGGCGCTACCACCGGCAAGCTCGTGCTCGACGTCACGGCCCCGTGAACCACGACCGTGGGATCCTGCTCAGGCCATGTCATACGTCCTGACGCGTCGTTGACCTCGGCATGGGGCGGGGTACGTCGAGTACCCAACGGTTCGCCGCCGCCGATGCGACGAGTGGGCAGCCGAATGCGCAGCGAGAAGGGCATGCGCTGGGGAGGACGCTCCCTCGTGGTCGCAGCATGACCCGCAAACCCAGTGAACCCATGCGGTCACAGCACCAGGTGGCAGGGCAGACGCCCACCTCACCGCGTGTCAGCGGCGCCTGCTCCGGCGCCTGCCGCGGACGAGGTGCTGGGCCACGAGGTGTCCCGACCCGGCGCCGAGGCCGGGGCCGGGGTGGGTCGAGGCGCCGATGTGCCACAAGCCGGGTACAGGTGTGGCGTGCCGGGCCGCGCTGGGTAGGGGGCGCCACAGCAGGGCCTGGTCGAGTTCGGCCGAGCCGCCGTAGGGGTCGCCGTCGACCGCGTTCGGATTGTGCGCCAGCAGGTCCGACGGTGTGACGGCGTCCCAGGCGAGCAGCTTCTCCGGCAGGTCGGGCGCGTGAAGTGCGATCCTGGCCAGGACTCGTTGGACGTATCCCTCGGTCAGCTCCTTCGTCCAGCGGCCCTGGGCGTCCAGTTCGCCCGCCGCGTCGCCGGTCGGCTTGTAGGGCAGTTCCTGGAGCTGGATCCACAAGGTCGCCGCGCCTTCCGGCACGCGTGAAGGGTCCAGGACATACTGCTGGCCGACGACCAGCGTGGGCCTGCGCGGCAACAGCCCCGCCTCGGCCTCCGCGCACGCGATCGCGGTGCTCGCGGACCCGTCGCTGAGATGGACCAGCGGAATGTCGGCCAGGCGTGCATCACGCCAGCCGAGCGGGGCGGAGAGGGCGACATGGAGCTGCATCGCGGCGCGTCCGTACCGGTAGCGCTGGGCCTCGTCACGGATGGCGGGCGGGACGGGCGCGTCCTGTGGCAGAAGCTCCCCATACAGCGCGGTCGGGGTCACCGAGGCCAGGACGGCGTGGCGGGCCCGGACGGTTTCGCCGTCGGTGGCGACACCCGTGACCCGGCCGCCCGTGAGGAGCAGCCGCTCCGCCGACTGTCCCGTGAAGACGTGCACTCCGAGCTCGCCGAGCAGCGCCTCGAAGGCCTGGACGAAGTTCCGGGCGCCGCCCGCCACCACGGGCACGCCGAAACCATGCAGGGTCGCGGCCATGACAGGCAGCATCAGCCCGCCCAGGGCGTGGTCCGGAGACAGTCCGGCGTGCAGCAGCCAGGGTGTCCACAGCACATCAGGCTCGTCGCCGCGGAAGGTGCCGCGGCAGTAGGAGCGGCCGCTGGTCACGGCGGCGCGCAACCACTCCTCGGTGCCACTGAAACGCTCGCGGCGCAGCAGTTTGAGCACATGCCGGAGCACACGGGGCGAGCGTGGCTCACCACCCAGGATGCCGCCCAGCGCGTCGGCGTTGTCGAGGAACCTCTGCAGCGTGGTGAGGTAGGCGATTCGGTCCTCGGAGTGGCGGAACATCTCCGTAGTGGCTGCGGCGTCCCGGTGGGCGAGGACCACGCGGCCTTCGTCGGTGACGGTGCCCGTGATCAGTCCGTCGGTGTTGCGGTACTCCAGACCGTGACGGTGCAGGTCCTCACCGAGGGCGGCGTAGGCCCCGCCGGACACGAACAGCGGGTGCCACGAGGAGTACGTGTCGTGCAGGTAGCCGGGCAGAGTCCGCTCCTCGGTGGCGATAAAGCCGCCCAGCCGGTCGCTTCTTTCTACGAGGGCCACCGACCAGCCGTCCTTGGCCAGCTCGGCGGCGGCAACCAAGCCGTTGACGCCGGACCCGATCACGACCGCGTCGAAGGTAGGTGTCATCAGCGCTCCTCATGCGTGAGGTGTGGGGTGCCAAGGCTCCACCTGAGCGAGCCACCGTCGGCGAGGACGAGGGCGTGACTCCCGCCGACCCAGCCTTACCGTCGGACACCCGACTGTCCAACGCTTGTAGCAGCTGCCCCGAGCCCTGACCATCTCGCCGGGCAGTACGTTGTTCGCGAGTCGGCCGGCGACGCCGCCGTAGGACCCGATGCCGGTGGCTTCCTGGTGGTTGTCCGGGCCGGTCGGGACTGACTGCGTGAGCTGCGCGGACCCACACGCCGCTGTGGACGGCACCCACGCACCGGGCCAGAACCGGGCTCGTCCAGCAGCGTCCTAGCGCGGTCCCGAGCCGGGTGCGCAGTCGGCGGACGCGTCCGGTGGTTTCCTGGTGGCGATGGTCTCCCGGAGCCGCTCCTGCGCTTGGGCTGGGGCGCCCGCGGTCACCAGTGCCTCTGCTGTCGCGCCTGCGACCGGTGCCACGTCCAGGACCCGCGGAAGGGCCAGCGGTGCCTCGGCGGCCAGGCGGGCGCCGATGTGGTCCCGTAGCATCTGTTGGTCGTTCTGGAGGGTGCCGCCGCCCAGGACCACCGGGGTCGTGGTGCGCAGCAGACGCAGTCGGCGCAGCAGGGCGACAACCATGGTGACGATCTCGTCCCCGAGGCGTTCCACAATGCTGCGGGCCACCGCGTCCCCGCTCTCGGCGGCCGCGAAGACCAGCGGTGCCAGGCCGTGCAGCGCGGTGACCTGGATCTCCCCGGCGCTGACGGCCAGCGCGACGGCTTCCACGCTGTCGAGCCCGAAGTGCGCGGGCAGCTCCCGGCGCAGTCGGGTCGCCGGTCCCCGCCCGTCGCCCGCGCGGACGGCGGCGCCCAGGCCGGCCCGGGCCACCGCGAGTCCGCCGCCCCAGTCCCCGGTGATGTCCCCCAGGGAGAGGAACCGGGCCGAGCGGCCGCCCGGATGGAGAGCGGCGGCGTTGATGCCGGCGCCGGACACCACGGCCACCCCCCAGCCGTCCGGCGCGCCGGCCCGCAGGACGGCGAGGGTGTCGTTATGCACGACGGTTCGCTCGGCCACACCCAGCTGTGTCAGCTGTCGCTGGGCCAGCCGTTCCTGGGCCCGCCGGTCGACGTTGGCGAGGAAGTATGCGCCGGCCGTCACCGGAGTCGTTTCGGGCAGGCCGGCCTCGGCCAGCGCTTGCCGGCCGAGGCGGGCGAGTCGTTCGGTGGTGGCCTCCATGCCCTCCGTGTGCGGGCGGGTGCCCGCGCCGCGTACCCAGGACAGCAGTCGCCCGTCGGTGTCCGCGAGGACGAGGTCGGTCTTGGAGTTCCCGCCGTCGACTCCCACGACGAGATCAGGCATCGGCGGCCTCGCTCGCGAAGAACCGGGGCAGATGGCGGCGGTTGGCCTCAAGCAGGGCGTCGAGCAGAGTGGCGGCGACACCCCATTCGCGTACAAGCGGGTTGGCCATGAGGGCTCGCCGTGCGACCGTGCGGTCGCCGGTCAGGGCCGCTTTCACGGTGAGGGTCTCGTAGGCGGTCACTGCCTGGACGAGACCCAGCATCTCGGGTGGCAGCGGTGGCACGGGCACTGGACGAGGCCCTGCTGTGTCGACGTCGGCCGCCACTTCGACCACCGCTTCGTCCGGCAGGCCGGCCAGTAGCCCGTCGTTGCGGATGTTGACGTAGTGATGGGCGCCGTCGCCGGTCAGCAGGCTGGTGACCAGGGCTGCGGCGGCTTCGCTGTAGTAGGCCCCACCCCGCTGCTCCAGCAGGTCGGGTTTGCTGTCGAGGGCGGGGTCCGCGTAGAGCGTGAGCAGTTCCTTCTCGATGGCGAGGACCTGTTCGGCGCGATGTGCGCCGGCCTGTTGGGTCCGGATCTCCTCCTGTGTGCAGTAGAAGTAGTGGAGGTAGTAGGAGGGGATGGCGCCCAGGTCGCGTAGTGCGCCTGCGGGGAGCCGGACTTGTGCAGCGAGTTCGTCGAGTGTCCCGCCGGTCAGCAGGTCGTGCAGCCGGTCCAGGCCGTCCACGGTGACCGAGCGGATCCAGGACAGGTGGTTGAGGCCTGCGTGGCCGAGGCGTACCCGGTCGGGGTCGGTGCCCAGCAGGGCGGCCAGCTGCCGTTGGAACTTGATCGCCACGTTGCACAGGCCGACGGCGCGGTGTGCGGCGTCCACCAGGGCGCGGGTGACGATGCCCACGGGGTTGGTGAAGTCGACGATCCAGGCGCCGGGCTGGGCCCGGCGCCGTACCTCCTCGGCTATGTCGAGTACCACCGGCACGGTGCGCAGGGCCTTGGCGAAGCCGCCGGGGCCGGTGGTCTCCTGGCCGAGCAGGCCGAAGTCGTTCGGCAGGGTCTCGTCGACCAGCCGGGCCGCTTGGCCGCCCACGCGCAGTTGGACGAGGACGGCGGCCGCGCCGTCCACCGCTTGGGCCAGGTCGGTTGTGGTGGTCAGCCGGCCGGGGTAGCCGTGCCGGGCGAGGATGCGGCGGGCCAGGCCGCCGATGACGTCCAGGCGTTCGGTGTTGATGTCGTGCAGGACGAGTTCGTCGACCGGCAGCACGTCGGCGCGCCGGGCGAAGCCCTCGATCAGTTCGGGTGTGTAGGTGCTGCCACCGCCGACAACGGTGATTTTCACTCGTGCTCCCAGGTGAGATGTGGCGGGTCAGCCCTTGACGCCGGTCAGTGCGATGCCCTCGACGAAGACCTTCTGCGCGAGGAAGAACAACACCAGGACGGGCAGCAGGAACAGCAGCGAGGCCGCCATCTGCAGTTGGTAGGCGTTCTGGTGTCCGTTCTTGGCGAGCTGGCTGAGGGCGACGGCCAGGGTCTGCCCGGTGTCGCTATTGCCCGTGTAGAGCAGCGGGTTGTAGAAGTCGTTCCACGCGTAGAGGAAGGCGAACAGGCCGACTGCCGCGATGGCCGGGCGGGCCATCGGGATGAGCACCCGCCACAGGATGCGCAGTTCGCCCGCACCGTCCACGCGAGCCGCCTCGGTGAACTCGTCCGGGATCGTGAGGAAGAACTGGCGCAGCAGAAAGATGCTGAACGCGTCGCCGAAGAACGACGGCACGATGAGCGGCTTGAGCGTGCCCACCCAGCCGGCGTGGGCGTACATGACGTACAGCGGCAGGCTGGTGACCTGGGCCGGGATCATCATTGCGGCCAGGACGACCAGGAAGACCGCCTCCCGGCCGCGCCACCGCAGCCGGGCCAGTGCGTAGGCCACGGGCACCGAGGAGACGACGACGCCGATGGTGGAGAGTCCGGCGTAGAGCATGGTGTTGAGCAGGTCGCGGCCGAACGGCATGGCCTTGAAGACTTCGCCGAAGTTGCCGAACTCCCAGGGTGAGGGCCACAGGGAGCCGGTGCCGGCCTGGTGCTGGGTCATGAACGCGGTGAGCACGCAGACGGTCAGCGGCAGTAGGAAGCACAGTGCGACGGCGATGGCGGGCGCGTGCTCGGCGACTACGTACAGCGCACGGCGCCCGGTACGCTGCTTGGTGAGTTGAAGAGTGCTCATCGGCCACCGCCCGAGTAGTGCACGAAGCGGCGCGATGCGCGGATGAAGACGACGGTCGCCGCGAAGATGACGAGGAACAGCAGCCAGGCCATGGCCGAGGCGTAGCCGGTCTTGAAGTACCCGAAGCCCTGCCGGTACAGCTCGGTCGAGTAGAAGAGCAGCGAGTTGGCGGGGTAGCCGATCAGGTCGTTGCTGGATGAGGTGGCGTTCGCGGAGCTGGAGGCGACGAACGCCTCGGTGAAGTACTGGAACGTGTAGATCATCCCGGTGAGCAGGGCGAAGAAGATGACCGGGGAGATCGCCGGGAGGGTGACGCTGCGGAACTTCTGCCAGGTGCCCGCGCCGTCGAGTTCGGCCGCCTCGTACAGCTCGCGGGGCACGTCGAGCATGGCGGCGGAGAAGATGACCATCACGTTGCCGCTCGCCCACAGCGCCATCAGGACGAGGCTGGGCTTGGACCAGGCGGGGTCGGAGAACCACCCGGGTCCGTCGACGCCGAAGAGGTTCAGCAGCCGGTTGAGGGGGCCGACCGGGTTGAGCAGAACGATGAACGACAGGGCTGCGGCCACGACCGGCACCATCGACGGCAGGAAGAACAGTGTGCGGTACACGGCCCGGCCGCGCTTGACCCGGATGATCACCCAGGCGGTGAACATGGCCCAGGCGGTGCGCAGCGGCACCATGACGAGGACCATCCACAGGGTGTTGCGCACGGACACCCAGAAGGTGTCGGACTGGGTGAACAGGGCGTGGTAGTTGCGCAGTCCTACGAACTGGACCGGCCGGTAGGAGCCGGCCTGGAAGTCGGTGAGCGAGTAGTAGAGCGTGGCGATCACCGGGTACAGCACGAAGACGCAGAACCCGATGATGAACGGGGACAGGAAGGCCAGTACGACCCACCAGCGGGCTCGGCTCGGTCGGCGCCGCCCGCCCCGGGCGGTGCGCTGGTGCGCCGTGCCCGGGGCGTCGCCGACGGGGGCGAGAAGGGTCGTCATCGCTACTGCCCGCTCTGGGAGTTGAGGTCGTCGATCTTCTTGCCGACCTCGGCGAGACCGCTCGCCACGTCCTTGACCTTGCCCTGTTCGTAGTCGAGCAGGAACGCCCGCCAGGCGTCGAGGTCCTCGATGCCGGCCGGGGTGAGCGTCTTGTAGGAGGAGTGCTTGTTCTCGAAGATGTCGACGAACGGCTTCCAGTGCGGGTCGTCGCGCTTGTCCCAGGCCTTGAGCGCGGCGAACGTGGTCGGGACGTTGTAGACGGTGTCGGCGAGGGTGTTGAGGAACGCGGTGTCGGTGGTGAGCTGCTGGAGCGCGAAGAATGCCTCCTGCTTGTGCTGCGAGCCGGCCGACAGGTAGGCGACGGTGCCGAGGGTGCTGCCCGCGCCGTAGGTGCCCGACGATCCGTCCAGGACCGGCATCGGCACCACGCCGTAGTCGAAGTCCTTCTTCTCCGAGGCGATCTCGCCGACGTGCCACTCGCCGTCGAGCTCCATGGCGGCGGCGCCGGTCAGCAGCGGGTTGCCGGCGTCGTCGGCGTGCGGCTGGTAACGGCCGACGAACTTCTGCACGTTCGCCTCGCCGTAGTAGTCGATCAGCTCCTGGTCCCACTTCAGCAGTTGCTGCCACTTGGGGTCGGAGGCGAAGGTGGTCTTCCCGTTGCCGGCGTAGAAGTCGGTGCCGCTGTGCGCACCGGTGAAGAGGTAGCGGTTGACGTCGTAGTCGGAGCGCGGCACGAAGCCGTATGTCTTGATGGAGCCGTCGGAGTTCTTGGCCGTCAGTTTCTTTGCATCGGCGGTCAGTTCGGCGAGTGTCTTCGGCGGCTCGGTGATGCCGGCCGCCTTGAACATCTGCTTGTTGTAGTAGAGCGCGAAGGCGTCGGTCAGCAGCGGCAGCGCGCACTGCTTGCCCTGGTAGCGGGTGTAGGCCAGGGTCGCGGCCGGGAAGGTCTTCGCTGCGTCGATCTTGGCCGAGGTCAGATAGGGGCCGACGTCGGCGACCGTGCCGTTATAACAGAACTTCGCCACGTTGTCGGGCACGGAGCTGATGAAGACGTCGGGCGGGTCACCCGCGGCGACGGCCTTGGCGTAGGCGGCGTCGTCCTTGTTGGGCACGAACTTCACGGTCAGCCAGGGGTACTTGCTGTGCAGCTGGTTCAGGGTCGCCTTGAACGCGGCCACCTCGTTGGGCAGGTGGTTGAACGTCCAGACGGTGACCGTGGTGGCCGTGTGCGAGGCGCCTGGGGATATGGCGGACTGGGGCTGGGAGTCGGAGGGCCCGGTGGAGGTGCAGCCTGCCAGCAGCAGGACTCCGGCGGCCGTGACGGCCGCAGCCCCGGTGATAGGTTTGAACACTGATCGTCCTTCCTCGGAGACGGGATTTCCTGGGTGCCGGATCGGTCGTCGGTCGACGGGCGCGGCAACGCCCGGTGACCAGTAGCGGCGATGCTGTCCGGCAAGACAGCGTCGCCGCGATGTTTCTCAGGACGGAGTCGATGGCTCAGCCTGCGGCACGGGAGTGGTGGCGGCGGCGAAGGCAGCCTCGCGGGCCAGCTTCGCCGACATGGTCGTGGCTCCGTTGAGCACGGCGTCCTGACCCAGCCCCGAGGCGACGATGGGCGGCCGGAAGGTAGTGAAATCGGCCAGATGACGGGCGACCGGCTCGAGCAGCAGATCGCCGTTGGCGCCGATGGCGCCGCCCAGCACGATGAGCGCCGGGTCGATGAGGGGGACGACGCAGGCCACCACGTAGGCGACGCTGCGGGCGGTGTCGTCGACGATCGCCAGCGCGCCGGGATCACCGGCGCGGGCCAGGTCGAAGACGGCGCGCGGGCTGCCATCACCGGGCAGGCCCAGCCGTCGCGCCTCGGCGCTGATGTAGCGGGCGCCCAGGTGTTCCTGCACCAGATCCCGGCGCTGCCCGACCGGTGCGATCATGCGGTCGCTGGGCAGGTAGCCGGCTTCACCGGCGACCCCGGTGGCGCCGCGCCGGACCCGCCCGTCCACTACCAGTCCGAGGCCGAGCCCGACACCGAGGCTCACCAACACGAAGTCGTCGGTCTCGGTGCCCAGACCGTGCGTGCGCTCGGCCAGCGCCGCGAGGTTCACATCGTTCTCCAGGACGAGCGGCACCGGGACCGCCCGGCCGAGCGCCTCGCCAAGCCCCTTCCCGGCGTCCGGCAGCCCCGCCGCGTACGACAGCCGGCGCCCATCGGGCCCGACCGCGGCAGGCAGGCCCGCAACGACCTGGGTGATCTCCTGCAGCTCCCGGCCGACTTGCCCGGCGAGGCCCGCGCACATGTCCAGGACCTGTCCGACGAGGGCGTCGGCACCCCGCTCACCGTGCTGGCCGGTCTCCGCCCGCGCCCGGATCCGGCCGGTGACGTCGGCGACCGCGGCGCGGATCCGCCGGTGCCCGACGTCGACACCGATCCCGAAGGCGCAGTCGGCGTTCACCCGGTACTGCGCGGGGGCCGGTCCCTTGCGGCCGGTCGCCGGGCCGACCTCGGTGATCACCCCGCGCTCCAGCAGCAGTCCGACCGCGGCGGCCACGGTCGGCCGGGAGAGCGGGATCCGCCCGGCCAGGTCGGTGGTCGTGACCGGGCCCGCCTCGTCGATCGCCTCAAGGACGGCACGACCGTTCAACGAACGCAGCAACCGCTGCGGACCTGCTGGATAACGGCGGGTCACGGTGCCCTCATCTCGCCATCAGCGCCCTGTAAGAAAGAAAGTTGCTTATTTATACGCGCGGGCCTGGCCGGAATCAACCCTCCGAGCGTCTTCCGTGAGACGGCGGTCAAGTCCGCTTGTACGCCAGGCGAGGCCGGGAGCGGTCTGAAGGCCACGGCTTGAAGTGCCCAGCACGTGCACGAGGGTCATCTCCGGTCGGGCGCAGGGGCGTCCGGCCCGACGAGCTCGTCGTCTTCAAACCTGTCAGCGCGACCGTCCAGGACCCTCGCGGTGCCACGATGTGCGCCCGCCCGGCCCCCCAGCTCCCCCTCGGCACCGAACTCACGGTCACCAGCGCAAGCAACCGGGAGCCGGCCCTGCCGCAGCCAAAGACAGGTGGCCGTGTAAAACACATGCGCCAGCGCCGCGTTCACGAGATCGTGGTGCATGGCCACAGACGCATACAGCTGGCACTTCACGCAGGACGTCGAGGAGCTCCTCGACCGAGCCGGGGAGTTCCTCTGGTCCGAGCCCGCGTTGCACACCGTCCAGCTGACGGTCAGCGAGATGGTGCGGACGAACGGGATCACCGCGTACGGCGAGGATGCGCCCTACTTCGGCCGGCTCGTGGGCGATGACGGTACCGTGCGCGCCACCGTCATGCGCACGCCCCCGTTCCAGCTCCAGCTCACCGCTCTCCCCTACGGGGCGGCTGACGCACTGGCCGTACTGCTCGTCAAGGACGGCCGGGCGGTTCCGTCGGTCTTCGCTCCGTCGGAAGCGGCTGCCGAGTTCGCGGCCGCCTGGGAGCGACGCACCAAGGCCACCGCCCGGCTCGCGATGAGCCAGCGCCTCTACCGTCTCGGCACTCTCACCCCGCCTGAGCCCGCGCCCCCTGGGCGCGCCCGCGCCGCCGTGACGGACGACCGCCAACTGCTCGCACAGTGGTATGACGAGTTCTGCACGGACATAGGCGAGGAGACCCGGCCCGACCCGGGGAGCTGGGCCGAGAGCCGACTCGCCCAGGGCGGGGTCGTGCTGTGGGAGACCCCCGACGGCACACCTGTCTCCATGGCGAGCGCCTCCCCCGAGGTCGCCGCGCAGGTCCGCGTCACCACCGTCTACACCCCCGCCCCGCTGCGCGGCCGCGGCTACGCAGGGGGCGCCACCGCCGAGGCCAGCCAAGCCGCGCTCGACTCGGGGGCCAAGGAGGTCCTGCTCTTCACCGACCTGGCCAACCCTACGAGCAACGGCCTCTACCAGCGGCTCGGCTACCAGCCGGTGGCCGACTTCGCGACGCATGAGTTCGGGGACGCCACCACGAAGGGCTGACAACTCCTCAGGACCACAGCAGGTTTCTGGCCCACCGCGTACGCAGGCCCTCGACGCCTCGCCCTGGTAACAGTGGTACCAGGTGTAGCAGGCCTGCCAGCGGATCCCGAAGCACCGGCAGGGCATGGCGACGTTCCCGGTGACCTCTCCGACGCGGCGTATGACGGCCAGGCACCGGCCAGGCACCGCTTGGCCTCACGCTCAAGCGGCGGAGTGAGGGGCGTGGACTTCGGCATGTGGGTCTCCGTAGTGACCGGAAACCCAGGTGTCAACGATGATCGTCAGTTTTGGAGTGGGAGCGTTGAGGTTGGCGTTCTGCTGGGTGACGTGACTGGTGTAGTGGTGGTGGGCTTCGGTGTGGGTGGCCTGGATCAAGCGCGCGACCGATGGCGGTGGCGACTGTGACGACGGCGGCGATCGGCAGAGTGATGAACAGGGCGCTGGTCAGGGTCACGGCGGCGAATCCTTGGCGACACGATCACCTACGATCCGCAGGTGCTGACGCTGCTGCGCCCGCATCACCCGAGGGGATCCCTTGCGACAGCGACTACCCCTTCGACATGGCGCAGCCCGACCCGGTCGGCTTCCTGCTGGACAACGGAATGGATGCCGCGGCTCTCAAGGGGACGGCCGCCGGTTCCTGGGCGTGAAGGCTGCGGAGACTGCAGTGATGCTTGTACTCGCCCACGGAACCTGACGCCCACGCCGGATGACGTGAATCCTGGCGTCCCGTCTGCTGGAGCGGCAGGGCGCTCGGGCCCACTCGCAGCACAGGATCGATGTGGAATGCGTGCGCCTCCACCGCCAGCGCTGGTGTCAGTAGGTCACGATCGCTACCACCGACCCGCCTCACCGAGTGCCGCTCGTTGTCCTGGTCTTTGTCCGGTTCACCGGCGGGCATCGCAGTTCGTCGCCGTCCGCTCATCGCGTCGGACCTGCAGTGTGCCCCCCGGACGCCCCCGAAAAGCCACGCGGACAGTTGGAAAGAGTCCGGGCTGGCGACATCGCCGGGAGGAAAAGGCCGACGGGGACCGTGCATCGTACCGTCGCCGTCGTGGATGCGGCCCGCAGGTCCATAGTCGCCGTGACTTTGGCCGTGAGCTCGCGCGTTTCCCCGGAGAATCATCGGCGGGCAGGCCTGCACCCGGGTCGTGGATGTCAGGAGTTGCGTGGGGCTACCAGGCCGGATTCGTAGGCGAGGACGACGAGCTGAGCGCGGTCACGGGCGTGGACCTTGGTCATGGCCCGGTTGATGTGGGTTTTCGCGGTCATCGGGCTGATCACCATGTGGTCGGCGATCTCGTCGTTGGACAGTCCCTGCGCGACCAGTGCGACGGCCTCGCGTTCGCGGTTGGTCAGCTCTTCCAGTCCAGTGCCGGCAGTGGTGTTGAGCGGCTGGGCGACGTACCGGTTGATCAGCTTTCGGGTGATGGACGGTGCGAGAAGGGCGTCGCCGCGGGAGGCGACGCGTACGGCGTGCAGGAGGTCTTCCGGCAGGATGTCCTTGACGAGGAATCCGGCGGCGCCGGCGCGCAGCGCGTTAAAGATGTATTCGTCCATACCGTAGTTGGTCAGGATGACGACGTGCACCTGGGCCAGGGCCGGGTCTGCGGCGATGAGCCGCGTGGCCTCGATGCCGTCGACGACCGGCATCTGGATGTCGATGAGCACGATGTCGGGCAGGTGTTCCTTGACCAGCGCCAGGCCCTCGTTCCCGTCGGCGGCCTCGGCCACCACCTCGATGTCGTCTTCGAGGTCGAGGAGTGCGCGGAATCCGCTGCGAATGAGTGGCTGGTCGTCGATCAGCAGGACGCGGATCACGACGTCTGCTCCACGGGGAGTTCGGCCTGGACGGTGAAACCGCGCTCGCCGCGCGGTTCGGCGCGCAGTCGGCCGCCGAGAGCGGTGACGCGTTCGCGCATGCCGAGCAGCCCGAGGCCGAGCGTTGGCGCGGTGTCCGGCGTGGCCTTGCCGTCGTCGTCGATGCGTATCGCGAGGGCGTCGGGCCGGTAGTCGATCCGGACCGACGCGGTGGCGGCGGCGGCGTGGCGGGCGATGTTGGTCAGCGACTCCTGAACGATCCGGTAGGCGGTCCGGCCCACCGCGGTCGACACATCGGGCCTCTGTCCCTTGATGGTCAGCGTCGTCTTCAGACCGGTGCTGCCGGCCCGTTCCACCAGCTCGGGGATGTGGTCGAGCCCACGGGGCGGTGCGGTGTCGTCGTCGCGCAGCGCTTGAAGGGTCGCGCGCAGTTCGCGAGTCGCCTCACGTCCGGCTTCCTGGATCGCCAGCAGGGTGTGCGGCACCTGCTCGCCGCGCCGACGGGCCAGGTGAACGGCAACTTCGGACTGCACCTTGATGATCGAGATCTGGTGGGTGAGCGAATCATGCAACTCACGTGCGATGTGCAGCCGTTCCTCATCGGCCCGGCGTCGCGCGGTCTCCTCACGGGTGCGCTCGGCTTCGTCCGCCCGCCGCTCGGCCTGCCGCACAGCCTCCCCTGCGGCAAAGGCGGCGATCAGCCAGGCCAACTCCAGGACGCCGCGGGGTCGAGCGAGCGCCTCGCCCACGGGCCCGTCGTGGAAAACCAGTGCCGTCAGGTTCAGAGCGACCAGCATGGTCACGGACGCCGCCACCGTGATGGCACGGTGCCCGGCCCGCACCGCGCCGTAGACCGCGACCAGGTACGACACGGCGAGCACGTCGAAACCGGCCGCCTGATACCCCACCGCGCACAGCCCGGTGACGGCCAGGACAACAAGGGGAGCCCGGCGGAGCGCGGCCAGCGCCAGTCCGCCGGCCGCCAGCAGCGCGTAGCCGATCAGATCGGGTCCCGTGCCGGGGTGCTCTCCGGACCACCCTGTGCCCAGCAGCAGCGCCGCCACTCCGGCGGCGATCGCCCAGTCTGCGACACCGGCCGGGACACGGATCCGTCCTTTGACCATGCGCGCACCCTAGCCGGATGACGCGGCGGGCGAGTCCCCCTCGTGGACGAGCGGCAGGCTACCGCCCACGCGGTAGCTTCGCGGCGCCTGCCGCAGCGGCGGCAGCACAAAGTGTCTGCGTCTGCGGAACGACCGGCGGTGGGTCCGTCGGACATGCTCAGGCCCTGACCAGCCGCAGGACGAGAAGGAGTACCTCATGGCAGACGGATTTACGCTTGCCGCAGCAACGGCAGGGCACGCCTTCGCCCAGTCGGCCCACGTCGATTCATACACCCTGACCGCCGCGCGATTGTGGGCCTCCTCGGCCGCGCTGCTGGGGCTGGCCGGCGCGGTCATCGGCGGGTTGGCGCTGGCACGTTCCGCCCGCCGTATCGGCAACAGCGGGAAAAGGGGGGCTGTCGTGGCCCTGGTGTCCGGGTTGATCGCCGTGCTCAACGGTGCGCTGAATCTGGCCGTCGCCGACGGTGGTCCCGGCACCGGCAACGGAGTAGTCGGTGGCGCCCTGGCCTTGGTGCTGGGCCTGGTCGCCATGGCCCTCGGCGGGCTGGCTCTGGCCCGCTCCCGCCGCGCTGCCGCACCGACTGACCACAGCGAATACGAGCGCACGTTCGGGTCTGCCTGAAATCTTCCCCCTGTTCGTCGGCTCCTGGGCACGTTCTTCGACACGCGAGAGCAGCCCGACGGCCTGGCCGAACGTTCAAGGAATACCAGTCACAATGGCGCATCCCTGGATCGTGGTATCCAGCCGTGGAGTGGAAGGACCGCCCACCGCATGGCGGTACAGCAGCAATCCAGATCTGTGATCGAACTTGTAAGGCGAATGTCAGCCCGGGCGGAGCGGGGAACGGGGCAGCGGAGTGCAGGCGCAGCCCGGGCCCGATTGCGTACCCCCGCGAAGGCCCTCGTTGTCCTGATCTTTGTCCAGTGCGCGGATGGCCGTTGGCGTTCAATGCTATGCGCGCACTCCGTCTGAGCTGCGGCGCGAACGCATACGAACGCCACCGACCGGGGACGCAGACAGTTGGAAAGCGTGCAGGAAATAGGGGCTAGGTCCAATGCCGTTGCCTTTGCTGTGGGCGTAGTCTGCTTGGCAGTGGGTCTCGGGGGTGGTTCGGGTGGCTGCGAGTGTGTCTGACTTATCGGGTCTTGGCTTGTTGACCTGGGTGTATCCGCCAGGTTTGGTGGATCGGGTGGTGGCCGCGTGTGGGCGTTCTGAGCAGCGTCAGCGGCTGCTTCCCGCCCGGTTGGTGGTGTACTTCGTGCTGGGGCTGGCCCTGTTCTCGCCTGCTCCGTATCTGGAAGTGATGCGGCACCTCGTCGAGGGACTGCGGGGTGTGGGCCTGCTGGGTACCTGGCGTGTTCCGGCGAAGTCCTCGCTGTTCAGGGCTCGGGAGCGGCTGGGATCCGAGCCTTTGCGGGTGCTGTTCGCCGCGACCGCGAAGCCGATGGCCACTGAGGCGACTCCCGGTGCGTTCTGGCGGGACTTACGGCTGCTGGCCGTCGACGGAACCTGCTGGGACGTCGCGGACAGCGAGGCGAACGAAGCCGCTTTCGGACGTCCCGGCAGTGGCCGTGGGTCGGGCAGGAGTGCGTTCCCGCAGGTGCGGATGGCGGCGTTGGTGGAGGTGGGCAGTCATGCGGTGCTGGATGCGGAACTCGCCGGCTGCCGCACCGGGGAAGTCACCCTGGTCGCCCGCCTGCCCCGGTCGGTCGGCCCGGGTCAGCTCGTCCTGGCCGATCGTGAGTTCCTCGGAGTCCCGTTGTGGCAGGCGTTCACCGCGACCGGCGCCGACCTGCTGTGGCGAGTGCCCGCCAACCGCGTCCTGCCGGTGATCAGGCAGTTCCGTGACGGGTCGTGGCTCTCTCATATCCGGGCGAGCAGTGGCCCCGCCCGGGATCAGCCGGTCGTGGTGCGTGTCCTGGCCTACCGGGTCAAAGAACAGGCTGGCGCGGACGGGGGTGACGGATACCGCCTGGTCACCACTTTGCTGGACGCCCGACGGTATCCGGCCCGGCAACTGGCCGCGCTCTACCGCGAGCGCTGGGAGATCGAGTCCGTCTTCGCCGAGATCAAGACACACCAGCGCGGCGCACGCGTCGTCCTCAGCAGCAAGACACCCGAAGGTGTCCGTCAGCAGATCTGGGCACACCTCCTGGTCCACCACGCACTGCGCGAGCTCATGCTGAGAACGGCTGCCACCCGTGGCCTGGACCCTGATCGGGTTTCCTTCACCGAGACCCTGCGCTCTGCCCGGCGCAGCGTGACCGTCACGCCGGGCAGTTTTTCCCCCTGACCTCCTGGTCAGAGCACTGGTGATGCTCGAGCAGGACCTCCTGGAACGACTCCTGCCTGTCAGACGGCTCCGCAGCCAGCCCCGCGTCGTGAAACGCAAGATGTCCAACTACCACCTCAGACGAGCCGAGCATCGTGCCTGGCCGCAGCCGACCCGCACCGGCACGCAAGCCGTTCTCGTCATAAGACCCCAACCGGCGAACCCGTAAAAGCAACGGCATTGGGGCTAGGTCTGGACTAGCCCACGCTCGCGCAGCCAGCTGATGTGCTCGGCGGAGAAGTACGCCTTGTCCGCACGGAGTTTGACGGGTCGGCGCCGCCGTGGTCCCCGGCGGGACCGGACGGCGGGGATGCCGAGGATGAGCGGCTTGAGGGCGAGACTGTCGTGCATGTTTGCACCTGATACGGCGACGGCGAGCGGGACGCCCTGGGCGTCGGACAGCACGTGCAGCTTGCTGCCCTTCTTGCCGCGATCGACCGGGTTCGGCCCCGTCAGTAAGCCCCCCTGTTGGCGCGGACGGAGGCCGCGTCGACGATCGCCGAGGTCCAGTCCACTTCGCCCCGGGCCCCGAGTTCGTCCAGCACCGCCCGATGCAGCCGACGCCAGAGGCCGACCCCAGTCCATATCGTGAAGCGGCGAAGCGCGGTGGCGGAGGACGTGCCGAACGTCGGCGGCAGATGCCGCCAGGCACAGCCGCTGGTCAGCACGTACACCACTGCAGTGAACACGGCCCGCTCGTCACGCGGAGCGGTCCCGCCACCTTGCGGTCGAGCCGCGAACGACGGCAGTAACGGGCGACCAGCTCCCAGAACTCGTCAGGAACCAGACGCTTCGACAGATCAGCACTCACGGCCGGCATCATGCCGCCCGAACATCAAGTCATGTGGCACAGCGTTTTATGCCTTGACTGATGCGGCCGATCTGGCGGCCTGCTCGATCTTCGCGCAGTAGGCGGCGCGGGCTTCCTCATCGATCTGCAACTCGTGTTCGGGGCGCATTCCGGTTCGGCCGTCGACGCCTTCGCGCAGGATGTCGGCGTGCCCGGCATGCCGGTTGGTCTCGCCGAGGACATGGACCAGGATGGCGAACAGGTTCGTGTTGTTATAAGGCTCCGGCCACCACGGCACGTGGCCCGGGGCATCGAGGGCAAGCTCGCCTATCGTCGCGTCTGAGTGTTCCCACGTACGCCGGTAGGACTCGATGATCTGATCACGCGCCTCGTCCTCAGTCGCCCACAGATCGCTGCCGTCGTGGTCCTGCCACCGGGGCAGCGGTTCCGGGGACGGCCGGTCGAAGACCTCGCCCAAGTACCTGGCCTCGACGCTGGCCACGTGTTTGACCAAGCCGAGGAGGTTGGTCCCGGTCACTGTCAAAGGCCGGCGGGCGTCGTATTCGGACAGGCCGTCGAGCTTCCAGAGCAGCGCCTTGCGGTCCCGCCGCAGTCTCCCGTGCAGGTTGTCCTTCGCGAATTCACCGATCATGCGACAGGAGCCTGCCATGGGCTGCTCGCGGCCTCAAGATCCCGTACGTGGACCGCAACGACCAGCAGAGCCGAAGCCTGGCCATGGCCGCCGCCCTGAGCCACTACAAGGAGTCGTGGAACTTGCCACGTGAGACAACCTCTTAGTTCAGAGAAGTGCCACCGGCACTCCCACCGCCGCGAACGTGACCGCGCCTCGCGCCTCGGCATTGTCTCCTTTGGAGCCCTGCCAGACGAGGAGCATCGTCACTGACCCACAAGCTGCCGTGAGACTCAGTCCTCCGAAGAAGAGCGATCGCCGATCAGTCCTCGGGTCCGGCACGGTGGACCATTGGCTTCAACAGGGCACGCCAAGCGTGGCCCCGTGCTTGACTCGGGGCCCCGTGGGCCAGGTGCCGGCGGGTTGAGACGGTTACTGACTTCGGCGTCGTAGGGTCTGGGTCTTCGTCGGGCCTGGTGACGGCGTCCGCTTTGCCTGGTACCCCGGAGGTATGCGGTACGCAGATGGGGGCGGGCTGACCGCCGAGCAGCGCAAGCGCCGCGAAGAGATAAGGATGCAGGCCGTCGACCTCTTCGAGGAGCGTGTGAAAGTCCCGCGCATCGCCCGGGAGTTACGGGTGAGCGAGAAGTCCGTCTACCAATGGCGCCGTGCCTGGAAGGCAGGCGGGCGGGAAGCCCTGCGGTCCAAGGGGGCCCCGGGCTACGACTGTCGGCTCGGCCCCCACCTTCAGGCCAGACTCGCCGCCTGGCTGGACGAAGGACCGGCCGCACACGGCTGGACGGACGACCAGGTGTGGACCGCCGCCCGGGTACGCACACTGATCGGGCGGAAGTTCCACATCTCCTACAGCGTCTCCGGGGTGACCCGGCTGCTGCACCGGATGGGCTACAGCGTGCAGATGCCTGCCCGGCCCGCCGCCGAGCGCGACGAGGACGCGATCACCGCATGGCGGGAGGCGACCTGGCAGGAGGTAAAACCTTCCGGGCGGCGACCGGCGCGTTCATCTGCTTCGAGGACGAAGCAGGCGTGACCGGCCGGCCGCCCAAGGGCCGCACCTGGGGCCGACGCGGGATCACCCCGACGGTGCGCGTTGCCGGGCGCAGCCGTGGCCGCCTGTCGGTGGCCGGGCTGCTGTGCTTCAAGCCGGGCCTTCCCGCCCGCCTGTGCTACCGGCTACGCCGGCACACCGGCCGCAAGGACGAGCGCCGCTCGCTGGGCGAGAGCGACTACATCCACCTACTCGACGGCGCCCACCACCTGCTCAAAGCCCCGCTGATCGTGGTGTGGGACCGGCTGAACACTCACATCTCCAAGGCGATGCAGGCGCTCGTGGCGCAGCGCGAGTGGCTGACGGTGGTGCTGCTGCCCGGATACGCGCCCGAGCTCAATCCGGTCGAGGGCATCTGGGCACACATCAAACGGAGCCTGGCCAACCTGGCCGCCCGCCCCCTCACCAACCTCGAGACCCTGCTCCGCAGACGGCTCAAGGCACTGCAGTACCGGCACGCCATCCTTGACGGATTCCTCGCCGGAACGGGCCTCACTCTCGACAGACCGGACTGACCCTACGACGCCGAAGTCAGTAACACATCGACGCAGGTCAGAGTGGGTCTGGGCTGTGATACCGGGATGCTCTTGAAAACCGTCATGGCGCGAGCCACCGTGGGTTCAAATCCCACACCCACCGCGCGGGTGAACGAGCCCTGACCAGGCGAATCGATCAGGGGCCGTTGCGTTGTGCTGTGGCCGCTCCACACCGGAGTTCCCCGGGGTTCCCTCGTGGGATCGGGCACGGACGGGGCGCGGGCAACTACTGATCCGTAGCTTGAGTAGTCCTGCAGCACGAAGCGAGAGATGCCGTTATGCGCGCTTGACGACCAGCACGGCCACGTCGTCAGGTGGTCTACCGCGACCGCGGCGCCGAGGATTCGGTCAGCGATCGCCTCGGCGTTCAGTCCGTCACGGAGAGCTTGGCCGGCCAGTATTCCGGCCCGCTCCAGTCCGGCTTCGAGCGTCTGGCCGGCCCCTCGACCACACCATCGGTCAGCATGACCAGAGCGCTGCCTTCGTCCAGCGTGAAGGTCTCCTCGAGGTAGTCGGTGCCTGTCAGGACTCCCAGCACCGGACCGCCCAGCAGCTCGCGGATGTCACTGCTGTCGTCCTCGCGTGCGCACAGCAACGGCACATGCCCCGCGCTGGCACCGGTGACCTGTCCGTCGCGTGGATCGATGTACAGCATCGTGCAGCTGGCGAACCGTGCCGCGTTCATCGTGATAAGCAGCTCGTTGGTGCGCGTCAGCACGATTCCCGAGCCCGCCCGATGACCTGTTCAAGGCGACCCCCAAGGGTCGGCTGTCGCCGGCCAACGGTAGCGATCTGCTCGGCGCACACTTTGAACAGGTGGACACCGTGACGTGGCAGGACCAGTTGCGCTTCACGGACCCCGAGCCCTTCATGCTCTTCTACCAGCCCGGCCACAACCAGTGTTGCGCCTCCTCCGAGCCCGACGACCGCCTCGGGAGGACTTCTTCCACGAGCTGCGCAATCGTGTCCGCACCCAGGTCATCCAGACGATCGAAGCGAACGGGTACTTGGCGGTGACGAAGTACACCGGAAGCTTCCTGTGCCGTTGATCATCAAGGATGGAAGAACGGGTTGTCGCCCAAATGGTGCAGGATCCATTGCTAGCGTCGGCGTGTGCCGTGCCGACCGGTACGGCGTGCCGTCCGACCGAGAGAGACCTGATGTCCCCGACGATCCGCAGGGCCGTGATCCCCGCCGCCGGACTCGGCTCCCGGCTGCTGCCGCTGACCAAAGCCACGCCGAAGGAAATGCTGCCGGTCGGCGACAAACCGGTGATCGAGCACACCGTGCGCGAGCTGGTGGACTCCGGCATCACCGACATCACCATCGTCGTCTCCGGCGGCAAGAGCTTGATCCAGGATCACTTCCGGCCCAACCCCGCCCTCGTAGAACAGCTGCGCCGTGATGGGAAGACGGCGTACGCGGCCGCGGTGGAGGAGGTCGCCGAGCTAGCCCGCAAGGGCCACATCACCTACCTCGACCAGCACGGCCCGTACGGCAACGGTACGCCTGTGCTGAACGCCGCCCGCTCCTTCGGCGACGAACCGGTACTGGTGCTGTGGCCGGACGACGTGTTCGTGGCCGAGGTCCCGCGAGCCCAGCAACTGGTCCGCGCCTACGAACAGACAGGCTGCCCCGTCCTGGCTCTGATGCCGGTGGACCCCGCCGAGTCCCAGCGCTACGGCGTGCCCGTTGTCAAGGAAGACCTCGGTGACGGCCAGTTGCGCATCACCGGCCTGATCGAGAAGCCGAAACCGGCTGATGCGCCATCCCCGTACGCGGCCATCGGCGGCTATGTGATCACTCCCGGCATCGTTGACGAGCTGCGCGAACAGACACGCCGCTGGTACGAGCACAAGACCGGCGAGGTGTACCTGACCGACGCCATCAACGCCTACGCTTCTACCCGGGCGGTGTACGGGCAAGTCATCCAAGGCCGCTGGTACGACACCGGCAACCCGGCCGACTACCTCGTCGCCCAGATGGCCTTCGCCCTCGCCCACCCTGAGTACGGGCCCGTCCTGCGCGGCCTCGTCCGGGAACTCGACGACGACCGCGCCGACTCCAGCGTGGACGCCACATCCATGCCCTGAGCTGCCGCTCTCCTTTGTTCGCCCAGGTCAGCGCCCGAGTGGCCCGCAAAGGCCGGCCACCGGTGCTGATCTCTGACCTGATCGACATCCAGCCGAGAACAGCGGAATGCTTCGCAGCCTTGACCGCTGAGATTTGGTCCGACTACCTGGAAAGTCGCTACCCTGCCCGGATGTGAAGGTCACGAAGCGGCGCGGGCGTGCATCCTGTCCCCGCTCCAATTCATCGACATCAGGACGACGAGTGGTGGTCAGCTGCGGACGGCGTCCATGGCCGTGTTGTACTGCTCGTTTCGGACACGCTCCTCGCTCTCGATGAGCGCAGCGGACCCCCGCGTTTCTCGCCTGTCGCCGGTCAGGGTGACGTGTGCGGGATTTCCTGGTGGGGCGCGGCTACGGGCACGGTCATGTCGAGCAGCAGCATGGCGTCGTGGTCGGGTGTGCCGGGGTCGGCGGTGTAGACGCCGATGCGCTGGCCGAGGGTGCCTTCCAGCTGCATGGACTGGGAGGTGAGCGTGACGGTGCCGACGCGGGGGTGCTGGAAGGTCTTCTGCGCGGGCTTGCGGCCGGTGACCTCGTAGCGTTCCCATAGCCGGGCGAAGTCGGGGCTCTTGAGCAGGAGCTCGCCGACGAGGTTGGTCAGGTCCGGAGCGTCGGGAGCGGTGCCGGCGACAGCGCGCAGCCGGGCGACGCAGCCGGTGATCTGACGGTCCCAGTCGCCGAAGAGATCCCGCGCGGCCGGGTGGAGGAAGAGGTAGCGGGCCAGGTTGCGATGCTTGGTCGGCCAGTCCTCCAGGCCCGCGTACAGAGCGAGGCCGCCGGGGTTCCAGGCCAGCATGTCCATGCTGCGGCTGATGACGTAGGCGGGGTTCGGGCGCAGTGATTCCAGCAGCAGTTTCAAATGGGGGCGCACGGTGCGGCTGGGGGCCGGGGGTGGTTCGGGGGCGTAGCGGGCGGCGCGGGCGGCAAGCTCACGCACGTGCTGGTGTTCCTGGTCGTCCATGTGCAGGGCGCGGGCGAGGGAGTCGAGGACGGCGGGGCTGGGGCGGGTCTCCCTGCCGCGTTCCAGGCGTACGTAGTAGTCGATGCTGATGCCGGCGAGGGTGGCCAGCTCCTCGCGGCGCAAGCCGGGAGTGCGGCGGATGCCGGCGCCGACGGTGAGGCCGACGTGTTCGGGATTGGTCTGGGTGCGGCGGGCGCGCAGGAAGCGGCCCAGCTCGGCGCCCTCGCTGTTCGCGCTCTGGGATGCCATGACTCCAGTCTCACCCGGTAGGCAGCCGCGCCGCAGACGGGAGGGGGGCCCTGTCATTACCCCTGAAGAGCCCGCCCTGCCACACCCGAGCAATCCGGGCGAAGGTGAATGAGAAAGACACCGGACCCCTTCGCCGCCCGGACTTCAACCGGCACGACCTGCCGGACCGGGCAAGAGCGAGAGACCCGGCGACACCATGATCGGAAGAGGGCGAGATGCGGTACATCAAGCTGCGTGACCTGGAGGTTTCCCGGATCGGGCTGGGCGCGATGGGCATGTCCCACGGCTACACCGGTTCAGGCACCGATGACGCGGAGTCGATCAGGACCGTGCACCGAGCCCTGGACCTCGGCGTAACGCTGGTCGACACCGCCGAGATCTACGGCCCCTACACCAACGAGGAGCTGCTTGGCCGGGCGCTGAAGGGCCGCCGGGACCAGGTGGTGCTGGCCACCAAGTTCGGCCTGGTCTCGCACGCCGGCGAAGGCGCGTGGAACCTGGACTCCAGCCCGGCCAACATCCGCACCGCGGTCGAGGGCTCCCTGAAGCGGCTGGGCACCGACCACATCGACCTCTACTACCAGCACCGCGTCGATCCGAACACGCCGATCGAAGAGACCGCCGGCGCCGTTGGCGAACTGATCGCTGAGGGCAAGGTCCGAGCCTTCGGGCTCTCCGAGGCCGGTCCGGACACCATCCGCCGCGCCCATGCCGTCCAGCCCGTTACCGCGGTCCAGTCCGAGTACTCCCTGTTCACTCGCGGGATCGAGGAACGCGTGCTGCCCGTCCTGCGGGAGCTGAACATCGGCCTGGTGCCGTTCTCCCCGCTGGGCCGCGGCTTCCTGACCGGAACCGTGCACTCCACCGACCAGTTCGACGAAAACGACTTCCGCCGCGACAACCCGCGCTTCACGGGCGAGAACTTCCAGCGCAACCTGGCACTGGTCGACGAGGTCAAGGCCCTGGCCGACGGGGCTGGTGCCACGCCCGGTCAGGTGGCGCTGGCCTGGCTGCTCGCCCAAGGCGACGACATCGCCCCGATCCCCGGCACCAAGCGCGTCAGCCGGGTCGAGGAGAACACCGCAGCCGACACGGTCACGCTCACCGCCGAGCAGCTCGACCGGCTCTCCAGCCTGCCGCCCGCCGCCGGCGACACCCACACCAAGGCCCAGGCCCGCATGCTCGAACGCTGAACTTCGTCGTCCCGACCTCAGCACCATCCTCGTTTGGAGTAGCACCCTCGTGCGTGCAGCAGTGATGTACGGAGCCGGCGACGTCCGCGTCGAGAACCGGCCCGACCCGAAGATCGCCCAGCCGACCGACGCGGTGGTGCGCACGCTGGCCGCGTGCGTGTGCGGCAGCGACCTGTGGCCCTACACCTCCATGCCCGCCACCGACACAGGTCGCCCCATGGGCCACGAGTTCCTCGGAGTCATCGAGGAGACCGGCGCGGACGTGACCGCCCTGAAGGCCGGTGATCTGGTCGTCGCCCCGTTCACCTACAGCGACAACACCTGCGACTACTGCGCCAAGGGCCTGCACATCTCGTGCCGCAACGGCGGCCGGTACGGCTTCGACGGTGTTGATGGCGGCCAGGGCGAAGCCGTTCGCGTCCCGTACGCGGACGGCACCTTGGTGAAGCTGCCGGTGGCCGCCGACTCCGCGCTGCTGCCGTCGCTGCTGGCGCTGTCCGATGTGATGACCACTGGCCACCACGGCGCCGTCACCGCCGGCGTCGGCCGCGGTGATGCGGTGCTGGTGGTCGGGGACGGCGCGGTCGGCCTGTGCGCCGTGATCGCCGCCAAGCGGCTCGGTGCCGAGCGGATCGTGCTCGCCGGCCGCCACGAAGCCCGCACCGGCCTGGGCCGCGAGTTCGGCGCCACGGACGTGGTCGCCGAGCGCGGCGAGGAGGGCATCGCCCGGATCCGCGAGCTGACCGGCGGCATGGACAAGGTCATCGAGGCCGTCGGCACCCGCCAGGCCCTCGACACCGCACTGGGCGCGGTCTTGGACGGCGGCACCATCAGCCGCCTGGGCGTTCCCCAGTACGAGCAGGGTCCGATAGGCCCGGCGGAGTTCATGCGGAACGTCACCCTGACCGGCGGCGCCAGCCCCGCCCGCGCCTACATCGAGCAGCTGCTGCCCGACGTCCTGGACGGGACGATCGCCCCCGGCCGTGCCTTCGACCAGACCTTCTCCCTCTACCAGGCACCGGACGCCTACCGGGCGATGGCCGACCGCCAGGTCCTCAAGGCCCTCATCCGCCTCTGACCACCCGCTCTCTCCCGCACAGCGAAGGACATCCCGCTCATGCAGACCGTCACCCTCAACAACGGCGTCGAGATGCCGATCCTCGGCTTCGGCGTCTACCAGATCCCCGCCGAGGACACCGAGCGCGCCGTCTCCGAGGCCCTGGCCGCCGGCTACCGCCTGCTGGACACCGCCGCCGCCTACGGCAACGAAGAAGCCGTCGGCAGCGCCATCAAGTCCAGCGGCATCGCGCGCGAGGAGCTTTTCGTCACCACCAAGCTGTGGGTTCAGGACGCCCCCGCCCACGACAACACGCGCCGCGCGTTCGAGACGTCGCTGACCAAGCTGGGCCTGGACCACCTCGACCTGTACCTGATGCACCAGCCCTTCGGCGATGTCTACGGCCAGTGGCGTGCCATGGAGGCGCTCAATCGCGAGGGCGCGGCGAAGGCGATCGGCGTCGCCAACTTCTACCCCGACCGCTTGATCGACCTGATCATCAACAACGAGATCACCCCGCAGGTCAACCAGATCGAGACCCACCCCTTCTTCCAGCGCGCCGACTACCAGGACCTCATGCGTGAGCACGGCGTGCAGATCCAGTCCTGGGGCGGCTTCGCCGAAGGCAAGAACAACCTGTTCACCAACCCCCTGCTCGCCGAGATCGGCAAGGAACACGACAAGTCTGTCGCCCAGGTCGTCCTGCGCTGGCTCACCCAGCGCGGCGTCATCGCCATCCCCAAGTCCGTGCGCGCCGAGCGCATGGCCGAGAATATTGACGTCTTCGACTTCCAGCTCACCGACGAGCAGATGGCCCAGATCGCCACCCTCGACACCGGCAGCTCCCTCTTCTTCGACCACCACGACCCCGAGATGGTCACCTGGCTCGCAGGACGCCGTCTGGACAGCTGAACGGCGCTCCTTACCGGCCGCGGGTGCCCCGAAGCCAACGTCCGGGGCGCCTGCCCGGGCCTCCACTCCGCTAACGGTTCACCGGAGCAGTCCATCGTGATCACGCACACCGTTCTGCCGAGCCGGCGCACCATTCTGCGCAGCGCGCTAGCGACCGCAACCGCCGCTCTGGGCGCAACCCACCTGGCGGGTTGTTCACCGTCCTCACAGCACTCCAGGGCCTCCTCCCGTTCCGCCGCGACGACCGGAAGCAACGTGAAACGAGTTCTGCTGGCCTACTTCTCGCGACCGGGCGAGAACCACTACAACGGCGGCCGTATCGACCTGAAGGTCGGCAACACCGAGGTGCTCGCTGACAAGATCGGCGGCCGCATCAGCTGTGACACCTACCGCATCCTGGCCGCCGACCCCTACTCGCACGACTACGACGCGACCGTAAAGCGCAACGTCCGCGAGCAGGACACCGACGCCCGCCCGGCCATCGAAGGTCGCCTGCCCTCCCTCGACGGCTACGACACCATCCTCCTGGCCAGCCCCATTTGGAACGTCCGAGCACCCATGATCATGACGACGTTCATCGAAGCCCTCGACTTCCGAGGCAAGACCGTCCACCCGGTCACCACATACGCCGTGAGCGGCCTGGGCACCACCGAACGCGACTACGCCGCCTCCTGTCCCGGCGCGACCATCGCCGAGGGCCTTGCGGTACGCGGCGAAGAGGTCAAGGACGCCGACACCGAAGTTGAGGCATGGCTGCGTCGTATCCGGCTGCCCACCCGGTAACGGCTCCTGCCGGGCACGTCACGGCCCGTCCGGATGCCAACGCTCACGGCTTCTCGTCGTCCTCGCGGGTGGCCGGGTCCGTCAGCGGGTGCAGACCACCGCCAGCGGGGACGGCGGCACGGAAGCTGTCGCGGCCCAGGCATTCTTTGATCTGCCGGAGACACCTCCGGAGCATGCCGTGATCGCCCGGTTCCACCTGGGCGGCGGCCTCGGTGAGTCCGATCAATGGGCGCTGGTCTTCGAAGCCGAGCGGACGATGGCGGCCGCGGTCGAAGCAGCGGGTCTCGGTGAAGTCGACGGCAACGAGTTCGGCGGCGGCGAGGTCGTGATCTTCGCCTACAGGACTGACGCGAAAGCCCTGTACCGGGTCATGGAGCCCGGCTTGCGTGCCCTCGCGTTTCGGCTGGCGCGCGTCGTGCTGCGCCATGGAAACCTGCCGATGATGTCGTGAGTGAGCGCATTGATCCCGTCAAACAGCGTGCACTGGAGTTGCCCGTCAGCGCATAGCCGCTCGGGCTGACATCACGAGTTGACATCAACGGCGGCGATCGATGGCACACCGCAGTGACTGAAGCCAGATCGGGGAGCGAGCCGCAAGCTCCGTTTCGGCAGTCCACACCGCGCTGCGATCGAACCTACAAAGCGGATGTCGGCGAATGCTCCAGCTGTAGATCAGTCTCGGTAATCGAGATCCCTGCCACCACTGGCCTTGATCAGCCAGGACAGTGAGCCGCTGCCGAACGGCCAGCCGGTCGTCGCCACCTCAACCCAGCCGCTGCCTGGCTGACCGGACCCCGCGTCCCACCACCACCAGCTGCGATCGTCGCCCATGCCGTCCTCGGTCGGGTCGAAGTAGTAGAGCCAGTCCGACAGCGTCCAAGGCTCTTGGTTGAAGGCTGATTTCTGCTCGGGCGTCATCGCCTGCCATGTCTGCAGCCAGGCCTGAGCATCGAATGACGGGTCGGGCTCCGGCTCCGGCGCGCACTGATGTATGAACTCCGCCGGCAGCAGCTCCGACCATTGCCCGAAAGCTGGCCAGTTTCCCGTTCGCTGGACCACGCACGCCAGTACGGCACGGGCATTCGCGATGATCCGCGCCGGATCCTCGGCAATGAACCGGACCCGCACGAGAAACGGCTGCTGTCGACCGTCATCGGCCCCGAGGCCGGACTGAAGACGCCGCAGCTCGCCCTTGATGATGTCCACGGCGAAGAAGTGTGCACCGCCACCGGCTTTGTCGCACGTCAAAAAGGCGAGCCATGGCCTCCAGGTCTCGGTCTACGTCTGACCATGCTGACTGACTGCTGCCTAGTGAGCAGCAGGCCCTTCTGTCCTATGTGGCCAGATCGCTCCCTTGTATGCACTTCGTGTACGTGTCAAACAGTTGGGGGCGGGGTGACCGGGGAGAGGGGACGCTGCGTGTCTGCGGTAGGTGGGGCTCGGGTTGTGCCGTCGGATTGGGCGGTAGAGCGGTTCGGGCAGCGTGCCGGCGGGCTCGCTGCCGCGGTTCCGGTGCAACTGGCCAGGGCCCACGCGCGAGCTCACGCCGTGCATCTGGCGGCCCGGTTGAAGAAGCGCAGTCCCTATGGCGCCACGCTGGCGGAGGCGGTGCGGGAGAACCTGGCGGATACGGCGCGGGAGCTGGACGAAGCCGTGCGGGACGTACGTGGGTACGAGTACGCCGTTATCAACGACCACGCGCTCTTCCCCTTCAAGTACGCCGACCGTCCGAGGCCGCTTGATCGTGCCCGGTTGGCTTCCAACGCTTCCCCTACGCGCCGCCGGATGCTCCTGGGGCACGGTCCGCAGCCGCAGGACGGGCTGTTCCCGCTCGACGACGACCTGACGACAGAGGAGTACGCGGAGCTGCACGAGACGTTCGAAGCACTCGGCGCCTCCACCGAGCTCGTCTGTCTGTTCTTCACGGCTGACCCGGAGAACGGCATCCACGTCATCCACTGGGGAGACGCCCATCTCGAACCAGACCGCACCTTCACCTGGCTCTACAGCGAACAGCTCCCGGTGGCCCCCCAGTTGCTCGAGTGATGGCCCTGGGCGTGCGCGGCCAGCGTCATGTGGGCAATGGTGAGCGGTCTCCTGGGCCGTCCCTGGGCCGTGCGAGGGCGCTCGACAGCGACCGACGGCGACAACCAGTGACACGTCAGCTCCCGGCGTCGCCGGTGAAAGGCCGGGTCACGGGCCCCTGACCGAACGGGTTTCCTTCAAGGGGTGGCGGTCAGGCAAGATGGGGTGTTTCTTGCTGCCAGGTTATGGATCACAGCAGCCACAGCTTCCGCTGACATCCAACGCTGACATCAATGACCACGAACAGCGGCAACAACCGGCAGCCACGTGCGGCCCCGGTGGACGCGGTGGAACGCGACCACGGCGGGGTGAGATCGAACTTGTAAAGCGAGTGTCAGAATCCACCCAGCGTACGGGGCGTTGGCCGCAGCGCGGGAGGCCAGCCGCTCGCTATCAGGCGTCGACACGATTGAAGTCTGCGATCTGCACGAGGGATCTACGGTTGGGGCGTGAAGCCACAGCCGATCCGTACATCGCAAATACAGGTCATCAGAACTGGTAGGGCCTACGGGGCCCGGCCCCTGCTCGCCGAAACTGCCGACGGTCAACTGGTGGTGTTGTCGTCCTCCCACGGCGGAGACCGCTGTTATCGGTGGGATCCAGCGACTGGCCGCGAAATGTGGTCCGTCAAGTTCTACGCGGGCGGCGGCCCGGGCAAGGCTGTCGCGTGCCCGTCTGGCGGCGGTGCAGTACTGGCCTCAGCAAATGAGGTGGGTGTCTGGCGCCTGGACGCCTTGACCGGCGAGGAACTGTCCAGCCCGTACATGGAAGAGGTGAGCACCGTCTGGGACGTCGACGCAGGCGTGTTGCCCGGTGGGCGCCACTTCTTCGTCGGTGCCGGCAGCGACGTCTTCCGTTGGGACGCTGTGAGCGGCGACCCGCTGGGTGCACCGCTGACGGGGCATCGAGGTTTGGTCATGGCCGTCACGGCCGTCCCAGGACGGAACGGCACTGCGTTGATCGCCGCAGGTGACGAGAACGGAGTCATCCTGCGATGGGACCCCAAGACCGGCGATCGGACCGGGGATCCCATCGCTGGATCCCGCGCCCGGATCATGCAGATCACCTAGCTGTTTCTTCTCACTGGCTCCACCCTCCTCATCGCCACCGACTTCGACAGCACTTTGTGGCGCTGGGATGCTTCAACGGGTGAATCGGTTGGGGAGCCGATGTCTCTGGGTTCGGAGTACCGAATAGTGGCTTCGGCTGTGGTGGACGGTGGTGCGCGGCTGTTCACCTCGGGGACCGACAACATGGTCCGTGAGTGGGATGCAGCAACCGGCGAGTTGATCGGGATTCCGTGGGCTGGAAGGGCCGTCGAAGTACTCGCGCGTGCCGACGGCAGCATGCTGTTCGCCACAGGGTCATCCGAGGGCGACATCAGTTTGTACAAGTGAGGGTTCTGCACTAGCGATGTACGGTGGCGCATCTACGTCCTGCAGTGTTCAAACGCTTGCGTAGTCGTGCTTTTCTGGGCAACCAGCAGTCGACGGCAGTGACGGCAACGCTGACGGCAACGGCGGCGGACGACAACGGGACACGGCGGCCTTGAGCTGTTGCGACACGGTGGCATCGAACGGAACCACCAGGGGCTTGACCGCATCTTCTAAGCGCCTGGCCGCATCCTTAAGCGTTGTGGAGATGAGTGTCTAACTGCGTGACAACGCCGAGATGCAGCGGCGGACAAGCCCGCACTCCTGGGGACCATCGCAGCAGGTGAGCGGAGCACCAGCCCATGGCCGAGCGCCCACGCGAGTTGCTTCAGGACGAAGAGGTCTGTGCCAGATTCGGGCCAGGTCTGGACATGTGCTGAAGACGGATCCCCCAACCTGGCGAAGATGCGCCGGGTTGGGGGATCCGCCATCAGTTGTCCCGTCAGGAGCCGTCAGTGACGGTTAGGGTGCCGGTCAGCGTGAGCGCGGCGCCGGTGCCGTCCTCAGGTTCGGCGGTGAGCTCCCAGGTGTAGGTGCCGGTGGCGGCAGGCTTACCGTCCGCGAGCGTGCCGTCCCATCGGGCCGTCAGGGCGGCGCCGAGTGCGGTGGCGTCAAGCGTGCGCACGATCTTCGCCTTGCGCTTGATCACCACCTGAGCGCCGGTGGCTGGCTTGGACAACTGCCACAACGGGTTCCAGGCGGCGCCGGCCGTCGGGGTGCAGACGGTGTCGGTTCGGGTGGCGGTCACGGCGAGCGCCTGGGCGGGCACGCCGCTGGGTACGACGTGTGCTGCCCCGGCGGCATCCAGCCAGGCTACGCCGCCGCCGAACTTGTCCACGTCGTAGTTCTTCCAGCCGGACACGGCGGGCAGGTCGGTGAGCACCCGGGGCGCGGCCGCGGTTCCGGTATGGAAGTCGGTGAGCAGCAGCTTGCCCGCGGTCGTGTCCTGATTGAGAACGAAGCCGTCGCCGAGCTTCCCGCGCTCGGGCAGGCTGATGTTCTCACCGGTCTGCAGGTCGTACACGCCGAACGGGGTGGACTGGTCGCCGCCGATGATGTCTTGCCCCAGGCAGTCCCAGTACACCCAACGCCCGACGGTCTGGATGTCCCGGATCCCGCAGGAGGCACCGACCGTGTACGGGGTGACCGTGCCGGACACCAGATCCCGCGCTTCGATCTCGCCGGCGGTGCCGTCCGTGGTCCACAGCTTGGAGCCCCACAGCGCGGCCGCCGGGGTGTTCAGCTGCTGCACCACCGCCCCGCCGCCGGACGCCTCGAAGTCGACGACCAGCCGCTCGTCGCCGCTGCCGTACACCGCGTACTGCCCGGCGGCGTCGCGCAGGCCGAGGCCGGAGGTCGCCGGGGTGGTGCGGTCGAACGGTACGACCTCGGTGCGTGCGCCAGCCGCGGTCGCGCGCACGAGGACGTCCCGCTGGGTGACGTCGTCGTGGCGGACGTGCACGACGGACCCGTCCCCGGCGCCCAGCGGCTGACCGTAACTGTCGCCGAGGGGCGCGGTGGTGACCTCGGAGCGCTCCCCCGCCGACGGCGTCCCGGTGAGCGTCACCTTGCGCGTCTGGTACGAGGGACGCGGCGCGCTGTCCTCCTCCTTGGTGACCAACTGGCCGCCGGCGAGCGCGATGCCGCGCACCGCAGCCGGTCTGGCGGGCACCTCGGAGAGCGTACGTACGGTCAGACCGCCGTCCGCCGCGACCTCGATCCGGCGCACCGCCCAGTCTCCGGCGTTCGCGCCGCCGACCGTGATCGCCCCTCCGCCGGGGATCTGGGTCAGGTCGGGCTGGGCGGCGGCCAGCAGGGTGACCGGCGATCCACCGTCGAGCGGGGTGGCCTTGAGAGGACCGCCGCCGGTCAGTGGCGGGTTCGGCTCGGTGGGGGCCGACGGTCGGTAGCTTGTGAGCAGCCAGTCGCCCGCCAGTCCGATGACGGGGGTGCCCTCCGCGGAGGGCGGTACGGCGACGGAGGTCTGGGTCCCGGAGGGGTCGTCGCGGAGGACCACCCGGGCCTGGCTCATGCCCTTCTGGTACCAGGCGATGTGGGTGGGTGAGACGGTGGCCTGGATGGTCGCTGGGTTGTCGACGGCGACGTTGGCGGTCACGGGCGTGAGGGCGCCGGTGGTCAGGTCGACGAGACCGAGCGTGTGCCCGTGAGTGAACTTCACGACGGCCAGCCGTCCGTCGCCAGCCGCGACCGGGTACCGGTCGAACCTCAGCCCCGAGGGCGGGTCGACCGGCGTGTCGGTGGTCACGCCGTCCTGGAGGTGGAGAATATGCAGCTTGTCCACCTGCCATACGTCGTTGTATGAGATCGTCAGCACGGTCTGCCCGAAGGAGCCGACGGTGTACTGACCGTCCGGAACGGTGAGCGGCGTCGACTCCGCGGTCGCGGGGTCCCGCAGCTGCACGACTCCGCTCGCGTCGATGGGTACCGGCAGGATGTCCGTACCCGCCCCGTAGTAGCCCTGCTGGCCCGGCAGTTTGCCGGTGAAGTTCTCGACCGTTCGCTCGGTGCCGTCGTAACCGCGCCACTGGTACGGCGCGGTGGAGCCATCGCTCGTCTCCCGGCGGTGCAGATAGCCGGTGTCTCCGGAGGCGTACAGTGCATCCTGCACCGGCGCGTATCTGTCTGGCGCGGCCAGCACGAGCTCTGCCGGCCCGGCGTCCCCGGCATGGGCGACCGTGGGAACGGTGATGACGGGTACGGCGGCAACGGCGAGGACGAGGGCGAGGCGACGCGCAGCATCGGGCATACGTTCGATTTTCATGTCCATGCTCATCCAGCGCTGCACGGGACGGAAACGTCACAGTGGCGGGCCATGGCGCGGTGGGTAGCCAACCTCAGCAACGCCCCCTGACGATCGCCGCAGCGCTTCGATCAGCTCAGCTGGGATCCCTGTGCCGCAGCGGACCACGACGCTCGCCGTGTTCCTGATCACCCCCTCACTCGGGGTCTCACACCGCTGGTCGTCTACCTGATCCGAGGGAACGGGCGAAGGGAGCGGGGCGACCTCTACGAGTTGTGCCCTGACGGTCTCCTCGCCGAACTCAACGGCCAGGCGGACCCAACACGGATCACTACGCTGCTGAAGCACTGCAAGGCGCAGAAGCGGTAAGTGTCGCCGAGCAGTGGATGGCGATGACGCGGACCACAAGCGCACCAAATCGAGCGGGGAACAGCAGGGAATCACGGTAACAACAGCCGAGCCCGAGGAGGCCACGGCTTAGCTGTTCGCCCAGATCAGCGCCTCAACAAGGTCCAGAGAGCCCCAGCTTCCCAAGCTGAGGTTCTGGGGTGACGGTCTTGCGATACGGTGCGGGCTTCATATGACGCCCCCTCGGAGAACAAGTGGATCTGCTGAACAGCCGTGTTGCCCGCTTTGCGACCATGATCCTGCTGGGCTTGGCTGCACTCGCTATCGCCGGTTGCAACCCTGATCCGACCGACCCCGAGAACGTCGATCCGATCTCTCTGGTGAACAGCACATCGAACCCAGTGCGCGTCTTCTGGTGTGCCGACGACGGGGACAACGAATGCGCGGAGGAGCACAGCTTAGGAGTCATCCCAGCGAGGGCACATCGCACCGTGCACATCTCCTCATACGAAGTAATGCTGCACGTCGAGACAGCTTCGGGCCCAGGGGGATATGTCTGCGAAGACGACGCTCCGGGCAGTCGGATAGCTCTGAGCGCGTCGTACCCCTCCATGAAAGCCGCATACGACAACTGCCTGGACAGAGCATCACCGAGCATCTCGCCCCGCTGAGGTCCCGCATGGACGTGCCCCTACCCAGGAGTTGACATCCACCGCCGACATCAACGGCGGCGGACAGCGGCAGAGGTAGACGCACGTGGACGGCCAGTACCCCCAAGCCAGGTGGGCCTACCGAAGGAGTTTCGGCCCTCCGGATCGAACTCCTAAAGCGGGTGTCGTGCTCCGGCAACTTCGACGTCGTCACGATCACCGGAACCAGCCGAGAGATCCGCCGTCAAGCCACTGGTGTATGCCGGATGGCGCTGCAAGGCAGGTAGGGCGCCCGTCGAATGCGTATCGACGCTCCCAGCAGCTTCTCCGGCAGCCACATTCTCTGCCCAGGTCAGGGGGCGATTAACCGTCGAAGAACTCAGCGCCTTCCAAGCGCTTGGCAAATCTCGCGGGGCCTGGTCAAGCGTCAGCCATCGTGTTCCAGCGGGTGGGCGTTGGAACCACCGTTTGAAGAAGCTGCGCCCGAGGTCGGCTGGCACCCGGCCGTTCACCGGGGGCTGCTGTCCGGTTCAGGCAGGGACGTGACGACCCCGGCGCGAACGCGAACCGGTACGGGCAGCAAGAATCCATACACCACAACGACGAAGACGAGGGAGAGACGCCGTGACGAGACCGGCCCCGCGCAGCGCCACAGCCTTGTACGCGATAGCCGCGACCTGTGCCGCCGTAGGCGCACTGCTGTGGGTGCGCAGCCAGGCCAGCACGCCCATCAGTCTCTCCTCCAGATCGTACGGGTCCTTCCTGGCGGCCGACAGCTATACCCCGTCGGCCTGGCGGGTCTGGTCACCGGCAGTGCCCGAAGACCGTCTTGGCCTGTACCTCCTCACGGCCGGGCTGTTGCTGGCTGTGGCGGCGCGCCTGGTCTCCGTCTGGCGTGACTGAGCAGCTCAAACGCAAATCTCGCCCCTCCCCTTATTTAGGTCAGCATCTGACCTCTAAGGAAGTTCGACCGCTTGACGGACATGGCTTGCCGCGCCGAGGTCCGGCCTGTCGTCGCCGCGGTCTTCCCGCTGGAGCGAGCCGCCGAGGCGCAGGAGGAACTCTCCCGCAGGACTCACGTGGGAAAGGTCGCCATGCACCCGTGAGCGCCCCCGCCCCGGTGCTCACGGACTGCCGTCGCCTTGCGGATCCACGGCGTGAGGGACACGCCGCAGTCGGCGCCCTTCCGCTGGAACGACCAGGGGCACTGCGGTCTGTTGCATGTCGGTACCGGAGCTGCCTGTGGGGAAACTGACCGTGCGGATCTCGAACAGCGCAGGCTGGCGGGAGGAAGGCGGCGACACCGGGGCCGCCGGGGCGGGGCGCATGGCACGCCGCGCGGCACAGGGCCCGGCGGGCAGGAGGCGCGGCAGCAGCGGGGCCGTAACTGTGTTGCGGGAGGGGGGAGATGAGGTCGGCGAGGAACCGCGGCGTGCCGGGCGGTTCGAGAGCGTGCGCTGTGCCCGGTGCACTGCGCCGTGATCCGCAGCTCGTGGCGGGAGGCGAGCGCTGCCGTCGTGGCGATGTCGTCGGCCCCGGGGACTCCACGGCGCCGGCCAGCCGCTGCTCTGGCACGCAAGTTCCCTGTCCGCCGGGCAGTGTCCCCATCCGGATCACCGGGCAGGAGCAGCCGGCCCAGCGCGTTGGGAGAGATCGGAGAACCTTGCGGCTGACCGCTGTGTCATGACGACATCGCCTTCGGGTGAGCTCCGTCAGCCGGTACTGCTCACTGGCGAGATTCCAGAGCGCTGATGAGGGCGTCGGCCACGATGGCCGGATCAGTCAGCAGCGTCATGTGATTGCCCGGGATGACCGCGGGCTCGACGCCGAGCCGAGCCGCGAACTCGGTGCCGGGCCGGGCCAGGGCAATGTCGTCGGCGCACTGTACATAAGCCGCGTCCAGCCCGATCTTCGTGACCGGGGGCACGTCGAGGCTGTCCGTCATATAACCGCCCGGCTGCGGCAGCAGCAGTTGGCTGACAAGCTTCTGGAGCGGCGTGGGGTCTCCGGGCATGAGCACGCCCTCGACCGCGTCGAGGCCGACGGGGACGGTGCCGTCGGGAGTCGCTGCGATAGCCTGCCGAATCATCGCGGCGTACTGCTCGTTCTCATCGATCATCGGCATGCCCTGCTCGGGGACCACCGCGGCGAAGTAGATCACCTTTGCGACGCGGCCCGCGAGCCGGTGGGCCGCGCCGGTGACCGGGTATCCGCCCCAGCTGTGGCCGACCAGGACAACATCGGTGAGATCGCGGCTCTCGACTTCGCTCACCACGTGGTCGACCGCGTCGGCCAGCCTGAGCCCGGCTGGCGAGCCGTTGTAGGTCAGTCCGGGCATGCTCAGCGCCAGAGTCGGGTAGCCGCGCTCGGTGAGTTGGCGAGCCACCGGGTACCAGCTCCAGTCCCCCAGCCATGCGCCGGGAACGAGGACGAAGGTCTGCGTGGGCTTGCTGGCAGTCAAGTCAGACTCTCTATCTCTTACGACGGGCACCCTGGGCAGGGGAACGGCGTGCGCTACCCGAGGCGCTCCGGTGTCGATGGGGATGGTGCGCTCGCCTCACCGCAAATTACGGTCCGGTCGGGTTATCGAGCGTCACCCGATCCGGGTGATAGCGCGCCGACGGGGTGCGTCTTTGAGAACCGCTCAGCGGGTGCCGGGCGCAAGCAGGCCCAGGTCGCGGGCTCGGGCGACGGCCTCGGCGCGGCGGTGGGCGCCGAGCTTGGCGTACAGGTGGCGCACGTGCACTTTGACGGTGTTGGGCGAGACATTGAGCTGGCCGGCGATTTCCGGCGTGGTCAGGTTGGTCGGCAGGTAGCGCAGTACCCGCACCTCGCTTCGGCTCAGCGGCTCGGCGAGCGGCCAGGGCCCGGCGGTCGACGGCGCGGGCTGGCGACCGGCGAGCAGGCCGAGGATCTCGGCGATCAGGGCGGCGTGGGCGGTGCGGTGCCCGGGGAGGCTCTCCAGCAGATCCGGCACCGGGTGCAGCAGGAACCACAGCAGCACTCCGTCCGGTTCGGCCAGGTCCAGCGCGCGCTCCAAGGCTCCGCCGGCGGCGCGGGGATCACCGAGCGCAGCACGGGCGATCGCCTCCAGCAGGAACGCCTGGGCCAACCAGCCCGGCCAGGGCAGCTGCGCGGAGCCGTCGAGCACCGGCGCGAGCGCGGCGACCGCCGCCTGCGGATCGTCTTGGGCGAGCCGCAGGGTTGCCAGGCCCAGACGCATCTGCCCGCCATCGCGGTCCTGGTCGGAGAGACCGGCCAGGATTTGCTCGGCGCGGTCGGTCTCACCGAGGCGGACAAGGGTCTGCACGAGGAAGGACCGGTTCCCGTGGACCATCAGGTTCGGTTCGGTCAGGCGCTCGGCCACCTGGTCGGCGGCTTGGAAGGCGGCAAGCGCGTCGGCGTCCCGGCCGCGCGCCAGCGCCAGCACTCCGCGCAGGGAGCGGATCGCCAGCGCGTCCGCGGGCTCGGTCTCCGCCCGGAGGGTGCGCTCGGACTGCTGCATCCAAGGTTCGCCCTCCTCCGGCCGCCCCTGCCAGGCCAGGATGGTCCCGACGTTCATGCTCGCCAGGCCGAAGGCCGGCCCCTCGGCCCAGCCGTGCCGTTCGGCCAGCTCGGCCGCCTGCCTGCTGTGCTCCAGTGCCGACGGGACCGATCGGAAGAACTCGAGAGCCGCCTGGTAAACAAGGCCGGTGAACTCCAGGTAAGGCCGTCCGATCCGGCGCGCGAGCGCGACGCCCGGCTCCAGGTGCCGCACGGCCTCCTGGAACCTGGCCATCCAGAACTCGGTGCTGCCCAGGCTGATCAGCGCCAGCGCGCGCAATTCCTCGCCCAGGCCGGGCTGCGCCGTCTCGGCCGCCTCCGCCGCGTCCTGCAGCCGCTGCGCCTGCTCGGTCACCGCCGCCAGGCTCCCGTGCCAGCGGGCGATCAGCAGCCGGACGATCCCCACCAGCAGCTGCGCCTGCCCCAGCCGACCCTCCGACGCCAACGCCCGCTCCGCCAGGCACAGGTAACGTTTCGCCGCCGCCGGCGACCCGCCGGCCAGCTCGTCGGCCGCGGCCACCGCCGCCAGCTCCGCGTCCGCCGTGCGGTACTCGGTGGGGAATCCGGCGAGAAGCCCGTGGATGACGGCGGTCTTCCCGTCCAGGTACAGGCCGGGCCACTGGTCGGCGAGCAGCCCGGCAGCCAGCCCCCAGTCCCGCGCGGCCTGGGCGTGCCGAATCGCCTCCACCGCCATGCCCCGGCCCGCCAGCCAGTCGGCGGCGGTGCGGTGCAGTGCCACGACCTCGCCGGGGCGGGTGCGCCGCAGTTGTAGCCGCAGCAGGTCCGCGAACAGCTGGTGATAGCGGAACCAGGTCCGCGAGGTGTCCAGCGAGACCACGAACGCGTTCGCGGCCTCCAGGTCCTGCAGCACCCGCTCTCCGCCCTCGCCCCCGGTCAGCAGGTCCGCGAGCTCGCCGTTGACCCGCTCCAGGATGCTGGTGCGCAGCAGCAGCTCCCGCACCTGCTCGCTCTGCCGATCCAGCACCTCGGCCAACAGGTACTCGGCCACCGTCCGTTCACTGCCGGAGAACTCGGCCGCCAGCCGCTGGTCCGGGTCCGCGTGCCCTGCCAGGGACAGCGCGGCCAGCCGCAGCCCCGCTGCCCAGCCCTCGGTCCGCTCGTGCAGCACTGCAACCGCAGGCCCGCGCAGCACCAACCCCGCCGCTCTGAACAGCTCCTCGGTTTCTGCCAGGGTGAACCGCAGATCCGGATCGCGGATCTCGGCGAGTTCGCCTTCCAGCCGCAGTCGGTGCAGGCCCAGGCGCACGTCGTGCCGCGTGGCCAACACGAAACGCAGCTGAGGCGACGCCCGCATGATGAGCAGTTGCAGTTGTTGCAGCGCCTCCGGGTCCAGCTCGTGCACGTCGTCGATCACCAGGTAGTTCCGGTCCTGCAGCGGGGCCAGGTCCGCGATCAGCCGTTCCACGACCGTCCACCCGTCCAGGTCCGGAGCCGCCGTGAGGGTCCCGACCAGCGCCGAGCCCGCCCTAGTCCGGCGCAGCGCATCCACGACGCCAAGCCAGAAGAGCTGCGGATCCCGCTCATCCCGCCCCACCGACACCCACGCCGCGTATTCGGCCAGGCCCGCCTCGGACAGCCATGATCGCAGCAGCATCGTTTTGCCGCTCCCCGCCGACGCCGACACCACCGTCACCCGGGCCGCCCCGCCCAGTCGCCCGACCAGCGCCGGGCGAGCAACCACCTCTCCCGCACCGATACCTGCTTTTCGCGTGGATGCGGCACCCGTCTCGCTGGACCTCACAGTGCCGATCTTCCCATGAACCTGCGCTCCGCCCCGGATACCATCGGCCTCGCCAGGTCCGCTCCGTCATGGAGCAGACCTCTGCCCCACTCCACCAGTTCAAGTACCTCGCCGTCAGCCGGGAATGACGCCTCGACGACCTCCACGGCGCCTTCGTCCCACTCGCCTGACGAGCTAGCGCTCGCGGCGGGGCAGCCGACGAGCAGTGGCGTTACGCCAACGCGCGGTGCGGACGGCTGACGAGCCTCTGAGCGCAGCCATCTCCTTCGGCCCGCGCACGAGCCGGCATGCCCCGGTGTCCTGGTCGACGAGGATGGGCCAGTTTCCCCCGGACCCGGATCTGGCGCCACTCTTCGTCCTTCGCCATGGGATACCAGGCGAAACCATAGATGCCCGTGACAGCTGGAGTCGCCCACAGGCCGATTTCGAAGGCCCACTCCTCCCAGTGGTCGGTCAGGGTCCGGCCGAACTCCTCCGCGCGTCTCCGTGCTTCGTTCTCCCCCAAGAGATCCCCTTTCCGCACTCCAACACCTGGGCGAGCAGAGGTTACGGGACTGAGGCACGCCACAGAACGGGAGCTGCTGCGGTGCACATATCTCTGTACCGGGCGGTGCCCACAGAGAAGTACGCGGACACGTGGGGCACAGCAGCTCGACAAGGCCATGGCCTTGCTCTCGCACTCGTTGCGAGTCGATGCATCAGTCGTCGCTTCTGTACAGATTGGTCTGGCCGTTTGATGCGGTAAGGCCTCCGTCGACGGGTATGTGCACGCCATTGAGATAGCTTGCATCAGAACCAGCGAGGAACGCGATGACAGCTGCCGCCTCCTCCGGTTCAGCAGGACGGCCCATCGGTACGCGATCGATGAAACGCTTTTGCAGTGAAGTTCCGTCAGCCAGCGCGTCGCGGTAATATTGTCTCGTGAGTGTCACCCCAGGATGAACGGCATTGACCCTGATCTGACGGCCATGATCAAGCGCCATCACGTTAGTGAGGTTCCTTACTGCACCCTTGGTCATGTTATAGACGGCCTGCCCCCAGTCGCCCCCGAGCCCCGAAACCGCTCCCACATTGACGATACATCCGCGTGCCCTGACCAGGTGTGGCAGTGCCGCCCTTGATGCAAAGAAAACACCGTCGACATTAGTACGCATCATGGACTGGTAACTCTCCAAGTCCACTTCGTCTACTGCGCCAGGCATTGCGACACCCGCGTTATTGACCAGGACGTCGACGCTCCCGAACCGTTCCGCCACCTCGCTGACGACCGCGGTGATGGAAGCCACGTCGGAGACGTCAGCGGCCCAGGCATGCACGTCCGCACCGGCAGGGCACTCCCGAATGGTGCGCTGAAGAGTCTCAAGAGTCCGACCCACCAACGCGACGATGTACCCATCAGCGGCGAATCGTCGTGCAGAGGCTGCCCCTATACCGCTTCCGGCGCCTGTGATGATTGCAACGCGGCGCGGTCTGATCTGGTCCACGGTTCTCCCACTTTCATGTGCATCAGGCGCAAAAGGCCCAGACCCAGCTGGACTATCCAAGCCTAGGCAGCAGCGGCTTGAGCAGCTGTGGACCAGAGCGACATGGTCAGAGAAGATAAACGTCAGCAGGGCGATTTCAAAGTCTGAGTGATCTTGTAAGTGTGCAGGTTACGGTGCGCGACGCAACGCAACGAAGCTCCGTTGTGGAGGTGACCTTCCCAAGTCGCCTTCGCCCAACGGAGCTTCGATGTGCCGCCAGTCTGCCACCGTCTGCCTGACCAAGTCGCCCAGCCGTCAGCATCGGTCGATCGGTCCGCTGGCGCTGCGGCTGCAGACGCTGGCTGATCCCCGCTCGCGGCGCGGGAAGCGTCACCCGTTCGTGGCGGTGCTGCTGGTGGCCTGCTCGGCAGTGACCGCCGGAGCACAGTCTTTCGCGGCCATCGGGCAGTGGGCCAAGAACGCGCCGCAGGACGTCCTGACCCGGCTCGCGGCCCGCACTGCCACCGCGCTCGGTGTGCGGGTGGCACCGAGTGGAGCGACGATCCGCCGGGTCATTCTGCACACCTGCCCCGGAGGCTTGGCCGACCTGCTGGGATGCGAGCCGGATGGGAGCGAGACGTTGGCTGTGGACGGCAAGAGCGCCCGCGGCTCGCGCCGTGGCACCACCCCGGCCGCCCACCTGCTGGCTGCGATGACCGGCGGCGGGCAGACCGTCACCCAGCTGCGAGTGCCGGACAAGACAAACGAAATCACCTGCTTCGCCGCCCTGTTGGAACCCTTCGACCTGACCGGCATCACCGTGACTGCAGACGCCCTGCACACCCAGCGTGATCACGCCCGATTCTTGGTGGAGGGCAAGAGGGCCCACTACGCGTTCACCGTGAAGAAGAACCAGAAGGGCTTGTACGAGCAGTTGCGCACCCTGCCCTGGCAGGAGGCGACCGCGAAGTTCTACGACCGGACCACAGGACACGGACGCCTGGAGACCCGGGTGGTGCAGGCGCTGACCGTCACCGAGCTCGGCGTGGACTTTCCGCACGCCGTCCAGGTCGCGAAGATCGTGCGGCACCGCACCAGCGTCACGACCGCCAAACGCAGCCGCGAGACCGTCTACCTCATCACCGATCTGAGCAGCAGGCAAGCCTCCCCGGAACGGATCGCGAAGATCGTCAGATCACAGTGGGTGATCGAAAACCGGCTCCACTTTGTACGCGACACCACCTACCGCGAGGACGCTTCCAAGATCCGTACCGGACACGGCCCAGAGAACATGGCCGCCCTCCGTAGCTTCGCCATCAACCAGCTCCGTGCCGCCGGCCACACCAACATCGCGGCCGGACTGCGGGAGATGGCCCTCCGACCCTTCGAGCGACCGCTGACCCTCCTCGGACTCAGCTGACCAGCATCAACCCCGGATCATCGGACTTTGCAATCGCCCTGCCCCCAAGGCGGTGTCAAAACTCACCGACATTCTCCGCCTCACGGAACAGGAACCGCTGCCAGGACTCATCGAGATGTGGTGTTCTGTCTCATCGACAAAGCCAGTCCTTGAGTACCGCAGCCCGGTGCCGATCACGACACCGGGCGGGAGCGGCGGCGCGCCTCTAGGCGGAGAGTGTTTCAGGATTGCGCCAAACCCAGTTCTGGCGGGAGTAGCGCAGGGTGAATCCCGCGCGGACCAGGTTGTGGTACGAGGAGTTGTGCGTACCCGCAGGCTCGTCGAAGGTCTCCACCACAAGCAAGCGGCACCCTGCGTCCCGGGCCGCGCGGATACGGGCGGCGATCAGCGCCGACTGCGCACCGCGTCCGCGGGCCGCAGGCAGGGTGCATCCGGCGAACAGGCTGCCCACCTTCTGCCGCGTGCGCAAAGTTGCGGTGGCGACGATGGCGCCGGCTTCGCGGACGGCGAAGGGGTGCCAGCCGGGGAGGCCGACCGAGGCGGCCGCCATCTTCTCCATGCCTCGGGCCGGCATCCCCATCGCCGGTGGTACCACTGCGGCCCACTCGGCGGCCTCGTCGAGTGCGACCGGGCCGACGGTCAGGCCGTCGTCAAGCGTGGCACCTGAACTGGCTTTTACGGCGGTGTCAATGTCAGTGGCCAGCTTGCGGATGATTTCTCCGCGCTCGATACCGAGCTTCTCGCAGATGGCCGGCCAGTCCTCCGGGATGGTCGACGGCGCCAGTTGAATGGTGGCCATCCGGATGTTCCGCTCCCGGTAGAAAGCGATGACCTGCTCCATCAGCGAGAGCGTGACTGGCTCGTCGAAACCGAAGCCTAGGGCTTTGCTCCAGTAGTCGCTGGGGTCGTCCCGCATGGCCAGGACGACTCCGCCGCCCAACCGCATGGAATCCAGCCCGTACGTGGACCGGTCGGGCTCGGAAACCCCTTCCTCGAATTCGTACATTTCCTCGGCCTCTGCCTTTTCGAGCAGTGCCACGGTAATGTCGAGCATGATGTAAGAAAGCCCTTCTTGAGGTGCCCGGAAGTGAAGTCCGACGCAACACGTCGGTGAAGTGACTGGGATGCTGGGCCTGCGGCCGGGGTTCAGCCAGACGTCCTTCACTGTCCGAGAGCGAAGGCCGCGCGGCCTATCGCCTTTGGTTTTTCCAGCAATGTGGTTCTGTTCACCGGCCCGCGTGTGCGGACTGCCGGGGATTGGCGCCGAACGGGCCTCCGGTGTGGAACCGTCTCAGCGCACCGCGCTGACCGTCACCGTCGGCTGGTCTTCGCCGTGCATCTGGCGCCAGGATGCCTCTCCGCTCTCCAGTCCCGTCGTGTGGAACCGGGCGTTGAGGTCCGCCAGCTGTTCCGCGGTGGGGTGCGGGCCGAGCAGGCTCATGTCGAGGAAGAGCTCCTCGTTACCGGCCGGCGAACAGACGAACAGCGCCCGTCCACCAGTGGAGGTGGTGAAGGTGTGCTGACTCCCCTTGGGTACCACGACTATGGTGCCCGGTCCTCCGCAGAAGGTTGCATCCCCGACGCGGAAGTCGTAGTGACCTTCAAGCACGTAGACGATTTTCATGAAGTCGTGGTGGGCGTGCGGAGGGTTCTCGGTGATCACGTCATGAGTGAAGACGAACGCGCCCAGTGCGCCGTCGACGTCCTTGCCCTGGACCATCACCTCGAGCCAGTGCTTGCCTCCCGGATCCACGCGCACGCCTCCACCCGGCGCGACCGCCCAACCATCTGTTCCCCAGTTCCCCACGGTGTGTCCTTTGTACGGGTCCTCCGGCAGCGAGCCGAAAGGGTGTGTTCCTCAATGGCGTGGACGGACCGACATTCGTTCCCACGGTCGTCCACGGACCGATCGATGCTTCTGCACAGTGTTCGCCGCAGCACCCGTCCGTGAATAGGATGATTGTGCCATATCTCCGCCTTGAAAAATGGCGCGCAGATGCCGATTTCTGGACGCCCACTCACCTGCTCCATCCCGGCTCCGGGGGAACCGGCGGGGCTCGTGACATCACGATGTACGCCACAATTAGGTTGAGCAGACGATGAGAGAGCCGTCGGTGGTCATTCCTTGACCCGGCTTCCACGGTGAGGAACTCTCCCGGTGACGTCTGATGTTCCCTCTTTATTCATGACACTGATCGCGTCCACGAGAAGCGGAAGACTCCGCCTCGCCCAAGACCTGGCCGCCGCGTGGATCGTGACATTCAGTGTCGGACCGACCGGGTGGCGTTTGTCGGCCATAGTGGAGGCAGCCGCGACTGAACAGCACCGGTGCGCCACGGAATTTGGCACACGCGTTCAATGATGTGGAGACAGAACAAGCTAGCGTTGGACCTAGTTTTCGTTTCCGCGAGAATTTTGCGAATGAAGTACTCTTCGACCGATGAGGAGCGGAGGGCCGTATCTCCCCGATGATGCGGCGTTTTCCGCTTCGGGGGTTTTCTTGGCATCTCTGCTCGGCTCACACGACGGCCGATTCCTCTCATTGCTCGCCGGTAGCCATCTCAAGCTGACGGGTGAATCCATTGCGCCGGAGGGGTATGAGGCCATCGCAAATATGATGGACTGGCTCTACCGAAACGCGCCGTTCGGACTCCTCGCCCAGGACGCTTCGGCGGAACCTCGATTCGTCCACGCAAATCAGGCCGCTCAATCGTTTTTCGAATGTAACTGGCACGAGATCGTCGGAATGCATTCGCGACTGTCGGCGCCCGAAATGAATCGGGAGGCCCGCGAAACCGTTATGGAGGATGTCCTGAAAAACGGCTACCGGGCCGGATACCGAGGGGTCCGAAGAACTCTCCAAGGGCGACTCTTCTGGATCGAGGATGTCAGCATTTGGAATATCGTCGACGACGACGTGATCCATGGACAGGCGGCTCTCATTCGCCAGACGAGCCCATATTTCAGCTGAGCAGACCGGATATCCGGTTTCAATCTAGGCCCGCCGGTGTTCGGAAGGTAAGGAAAAGATTCATCATGGAACCCACGTCGCTTGACTTCGAGACGGCGATTTTCGACAAGGAATACGTCACTCTGGGCGGCCGCCGCGAGGCGATCGTGCGGGGCGGGCGGCACCTCTTCGACCGGCTGCCCGCCGCCTTCGAGGGCGTCAACCAGATAGCGGTCATCGGCTGGGGATCCCAGGGGCCGGCGCAGGCACAGAACCTCCGCGACTCCCTGCAGGGTGCGGTCAAGGTCGTCGTGGGCCTGCGTGAGTCCTCGTCGTCCGCGCCGGCGGCCCGCGCCGCGGGATTTACCGCGGAGGACGGCACTCTCGGCGAGATGTTCCAGGTCATCTCGGACTCGGACGTGGTGCTGCTGCTCATCTCGGATGCCGCACAGGCCGAACTCTTCCCGCAGGTGTTCAAGGCGTTGCGCCCGGGTGCGACCTTGGGGCTGTCCCACGGCTTCCTGCTGGGCCACCTGTCCGGCGTCGGACAGGAGTTCCCCTCCGGTATCGACGTCATCGCCGTGTGCCCCAAGGGAATGGGGCCGTCGGTACGCGCACTGTACGTGCAGGGTGCCACAGTGAACGGCGCCGGCATCAACGCGAGTTTCGCGGTGCACCAGGACGTGAGCGGCCGCGCCGTGGACCGCGCGCTGGGCTGGTCGGTCGCGTTGGGCGCGCCCTTCACCTTCCAGACGACGCTGGAGTCCGAGTACCTGTCCGACTTGACGGGGGAGCGATCGATGCTCCTGGCGGGAGTGCACGGCATCGTCGAAAGCCTGTACCGCCGATACCGTGACCAGGGCATGACCGCGCGCGGCGTTCCTCAACTCGGTGGAATGCGTCACCGGGCCGATCTCCCGCATCATCTCATCGAGGGGCCTCACCGGGGTCTACGACGAGTTGGCCGACGGCGACAAGGAAGTCTTCGCGAGGGCCTATGCGGCGGCGTACCCGGTCGGACTCGAGTTGACTGCGGAGATATACGACGAGGTCAAGTCGGGTAACGAGATCCGCAGCGTCATCCTCGCCGGACAGCGAATGCCGCGCTTCCCCATGGGGAAGATCGACGAGGCGGAAATGTGGGTCACTGGGCAGAAGGTCCGGGCGGAGCGCGCAGACCGCGATGACGTCACCCTCAACCCGTTCACGGCCGGCGTCTTCTGCGGCATCATGATGGCGCAGGTGGATCTTCTCCTGGAACAGGGCCACCCTTACTCCGAGATCGCCAATGAGTCCGTCATCGAGGCAGTCGACTCGCTCAACCCCTACATGCACGCACGCGGCGTGGCCCACATGGTGGACAACTGCTCCACGACCGCGCGCCTGGGAGCCCGCAAGTGGGCGCCGCGGTTCGACTACCTGCTGACTCAGGTGGCGTACCCGGCTGTCGACGGGGACAGGGTCGAGCCGGCCCCCTTCGACGCCTTCGAGAAGCACGTCATTCACGACGTCCTTCGCGTCTGCTCCGAGATGCGCCCGTCGGTCGACATCTTCGTCGAGTAGCGGACACCGTTCTGCCCGGCTGTCGTTGCGAGTGAACAAGGCATATGACATGACGTCCTCCTCCGAACAGTCGGAGGAGGACGTTCGCATGTCGGCTGGTCGTCAACCCTTTGCTCGGGCTCACTGTTGAGACATACCAAAGGAGAAAGCGATGACAGAATCCCTGGCCTGTGAGTTCCGGCCCGTGTTCCGCTCCGTACCTCGTCACAGACGGCGACAAGACGCGATCGGCACGCGGTCCGGCGGTCATACGGGGAACAGCCGGGCGGTTACCTTCCGGCAGCCCCCAAGCCGGTGAACACTTTGTATTCCGCTACTGCTTGAAACCCCATGCGTTGGTACATCGACCTGGCGGTGCTGGTCTGAAGGGTGCCGACTCGCAATCCCTTTTCCCGCGCCCTCGTCAGGGCCGTCCCTAGGCCTCTCCCCCGATATTCCTCCGCCGTGGTCACCACGTAAACTCCAGCCACACCGTCCCGGTCCAGCAGTACTGAGGTGCCGACGATACGCTCGCCGTCGCGGGCTTCGAAGCGTTCGAGGACGCCGGGCGCCTCGGGACGAACGCGGTAACGCTCGATGACGGCGTCGGCGACATCGGGTGACAGGCCGAAACTTGGCGTGTAGGCACGCACCCAGGCTGCGATGTCCCTGAGCCCCTCGACCCGGTGCACCGAAATCCCGGTCGGGATATCGGCTGGACCCATCGATGCGAGATCGATGCGAGGCTGCATCGCATCCTTTCGAATTGTCGACACTCAACCCGCTGACGGATAGAAAAGGTCACGCGCTCGCCTGGCGATGCAAGCCGGAATCGACAAAAAACGGGCACGCAGATTCCAAGCCGATTTACGAGGCTACTCGCGAGGGAGTGGCTCGGCCCACCTGACGCCCCAGCTGCCGTCGTACGCCCGAGAGAGCAGGCTGGAATGGGTAAAGCAAGACCCGAGGTCGACGAAGTCGGCCCGGAACCTCGCCTTGCCCACGGAGCGCCGCCCGAGGCTCTCCCCGAGAGGCGTGCCGTGGCGCCCAGTCGTTCGTGGCGGTCATGGCGTCCGCAGGTGCGGGAGAAGCCTAGGAGGAGTCGTGAACGAGGCCGTGACTGTCGAGGTGCTGGCTAGGCTCCGGCGCTCGGGGTTGATGGCACCACACGGGGTCGTACCTGTTCTCCCTGCCGCCCGTAGAGACAGAGGACCTCGGCTGGTTCCTGCCCGCTGTTGCCGAACCAATGTGGTACGCGTGTACTGAATTCCGCTGATTCTCCGACCTTGAGGTGCAGCTCTTCTTCTCCGAGCACGAGGAACAGACGTCCGGACAGGACATACATCCACATGTGTCCTTCGTGGGCCTGTGGGTCCGGTTGGGTCCGGCGCGGCGGGATGACCAGCTTCCAAGGCTGGATGGGGCCGATCTCCTGTGTGAGTGACAGACGCACCATGCCGTTCCAGGGATGGGGTGCCAGCGGGTTGAACTGGCCTTCGTGCGGTTCTACCTGGACTACGTCATTGAGGCTGATGCGCAGGGCCTGGATGATCGGCAGCATGAGTTCCAGGCTGGGACGTCGCTGACCGGACTCCAGCCGGGACAAGGTGCTCTTGGAGATGCCGGTCGCTTTGGCGAGCGCGGTAAGTGTCACGCCACTGCGCACGCGGTGCCGCTTCAGTTGCGGGCCTATCTCAGCCAGTGCCCGGCTGATCGTTTCAGAACCTTCCACGCCTCATCAGGGTAGTCGCTCACTTCTATTCCCAGAAACAGCAACGACGCTTGTGCGGGGGATGGAAGTCCTCTCAGGGTGGCACTCCGCGCTCGCGAGCAGAGGCGTACAGATGCGGTCGGATTCGCGCGTGGCCGTCGTCGGAGCGCGGGCGGGCTCCCTTTGGCGAGCCTGCCGCTGGATGGTGTCGAAGGAGATGTGAGTGAGTGGCTGGGGAGCCGATGGTCGGGCGGTCGTGCTGGGGGACGCCGTGCTACTGGAGCCCGGAGGTAAACATGCAAGGGGATCAGAGGAGGAGCTGCGTCTGGCCCTTGGTTCAGGTCGCGGGCATCGCGTCGACAATTCCGGGTGGCGGCCGCCCGGGATGTATCCCTTGCCGCCCCGGGTGTGCACGGTGGCCTGGCCGGAGCGGATGCCGACCGCGTCGGTGAAGAGCACGTCGTCCGCAGCTGCCGGTCAGCCCGTGGTTACTGGGGTGGCGGTCCAGTACGGCCTGCTGGACCGACTGCTGCTCGACCGGGTCGAGGACCCGGTGTTCGCCGAGCCGGCGCCCACGCCGCTGGGCCACGAGCCTCGCGGCCGCCTGCCAGCCACTTCGCCCATTTTGTCCACTGCCTTGGGCGAGAACTGGAACGCCGTCGTGACTTCCTCGCGAGTCCGACGGCCGAGCAGCCAATAGAAGGCTTTCCTGGTGATTCAGGACATTGAATGAAATCGCCCATTACGACAACAATAAGTAGAGCAGAGATGAGCGATCGAAAAGTAATGAGGGTGCGAGATGGTCTGTCGAGCTCCGGAGAGAGAACGGGCTTCAAGACGGCTATGAATCTGACGGCTTGTCAGATTCAACGCGAAAAGAATATTTTTCAAGAGTGGGAGGGCGGCCCGTTTGCACATCTGACGAAAGTCTCCATACCGCATCTCGCCATCGGCAACGGATTTAAGTTCGCAGCCAGTGGTCAGTCGTTCGGCGAGCTGATGTCTGCAAAGGTTTATTGTGATGCACTGACGGGCATTTCCGGAAAGCAAAACGAGCAAGATCCGATTGTGGCAGACTTCGTTTCCGCCGGATGGCTCGAATTCACCGGAAAAAACGGAACGAGCAGAGTCGACACTGGCCAACTCTGTATCCGGGACACCAGTGCTCCCTGGGAGTTTTCCTGTGGGCCAGAGGCGCGCCTCCATGTCGTCACGATTCCTCGTCAGTCCCTGTTGGCGCATCTCAGATCAGGCCAGGCACTCAATACGTCCTTCGTTGCGGACGCGGGAACGCCCGAAGTTCGGTTCCTGCTGAATTTCCTTGAGGCGATCGAACGGAGCAGCGAGGCCTTGGACCGCTCAACGCCTGCGCAGGGCATGGCGAGCGACGCATGCGCAGCGGTCCTGGCGAGAATGCTGTCCGGCCGACCCAACGATATGACGGCATTCCCCAATGTCACGGTTGAGGCCGCAAAGAGCTTCATCGCAAAGAACATCGACACCGTTGATCTAGCGCCGCCCATGATCGCCCAGGCCCTGGGCGTTTCCGTCAGAACGCTTCACCGATCTTTTGCGGAAACGGAAGACTCCGTGATGGCACTGGTTCGCCGCCGGCGCCTGCAAGAAGCCCACGACGATCTGCTGAAAACAGGTTCAGCGGTCGGCGTTTCAGAGATCGCAGCGCGCTGGCACTTTTCAGACGCGAGTCATTTCATCAGACAGTTCAAATCATCTTATGGAGACTCCCCTGCTGCATATCTGCGGAGATTCCAGCAGGGTGAACTGACCTGACAGTCAGAACTCACCACTTCAATGATGCAGGGGTTCCGAAGATCGCCGAACGCGCTTCGCCCGCGTCCTGTCCCCGGTGGTCTCGTAGTACTCCCAGAACGGGTAGAGCAGCCAGAACTCCCCGCCGGTGACGCACTGGTAGGGGTAGTCGTAGTTGATGTTGGAGATCAGGCCCTCGGCGTTGGGGGTGTTCCCGCCGGTCAGCATGCCGCGGGTGCCGAACAGCTTCTTCGCGTTGGTCTCGAAGTCCTTCTGCCACTGCTGGTTGAGCCAGAAGTAGCCGGCCATGGCCTCCGGCATGCTGCCTATGTTGCCGCTGGAGATCTGCAGGTTGAGGTTGGCGTCCAGGTGGTAGTAGCCGTCCCAGCCGACGTTGCTGTCACCGGTCCAGTTGCCGAGCAGGTCGGGTGCGGCCGTCTCGTTGCTTGAGCCGAGCAGGTGGTAGCGGCTGGCGTAGAACATCCGCTCGTAGAGAGCGGGAACGGGCGTCGAGGAGGACTTCTGCTCGGCGAGCAACTGCTCGGTGGACTTGGCGCGGTCCGCCGGGGTGGCGCCGAGGTCGAAGGAGACCCGGTTGAAGATCGCGCTGTGCTTGGCGACGTGCCGGTTGAGCAGCGTCTGGTAGTTGGTGCTCAGTCCGGCGAGCTTCTGCTGGAGCAGGTTCTTGTTCCACTCCTGCTCGGCGGGGACGCCGCCGTTGTAGGTGCCGTTGTAGCGCTGGGTCAGTGAAAGGAGCAGGACGTAGCTGGCGTTGGAGACGGTGACCTGGCCGTTGCTGAGCGTCTTTGTGCCGTCGGTGACGATGCGGGTGACGCCCTCGTAGCCGGCGTTGTAGCTGCCGTTGGGGTACTTCGCTCGCAGGTTCAGATAGTCGGTGGTGTTGTTGGTGGTGTAGGTGACGCCCTTGTTCAGCAGGTTCATGCCCGGGTCGATGGACAGTCCGAGGGTGACGGTCTGCTTCTGGCCGGGTGGCGCGGCCTGGTACTGGACGGTGGCGCCGTCGGTGCGGGAGACGAACGAGTCGCGTTCCCATGATCCTTTGTCGTCACTCCAGTTGACCTTCAGCACGCCTGCCGCGTAGTCGGTGAAGCGGACGTAGTTGCTGACCGTGCCGGCGTCGGGCATCTGGAGGGTCATCTTGTAGCCGGGGTGCTTGCTGCCCTCGCCACCGCCCTGGTAGCCCTGCACGTCCGCCGCGAGCTGGTTGGCCTGCTGGTACTGACCGGCGATCAGCTCGTCGCGGATCTTGTTGATGTTGTCCTGGCTGACGGTGTTGAAGGTGCGGTGCGGACGGGCCTCCGTCCGCACCATGAAGAAGTCTTTGTCGTCGAAGACGACGGTGTCGTTGCGTGGGTTGCCGAACACGATGACGCCTTGCTTGCCGTTGCCGGCCAGCAGACCGTTCTGCCAGTCGCTGTATGTCGTCGGGTACGTGGTGGACGGTGCCACGGTCGGCGAGCCGATGGCCTCGGTGCCGGCACCATCCGTGACGGTGCCGTCCTCGTAGGAGGCGACGGCCGCGGCACCGGAGTTGCGGGCCAGGTTGACCGTGGTGTCTGCGGCATGCGAGACGGGAGGCGCTGCGAGCGCCGTCACAAGCAGCAGGAAGAAGGTCACGGCTGCGCCGAGCGGTCGTCTTCCACGGGTGAGGGTTTGTGCAGGTGTGGGTTTCATGGGGCTCGCTCCTCAGCTGCCGGAGGTGACGCGCAGGGACGAGATCATGTCGTTGCTGCCGCCGGCCGTCAGCTCGGTGGTGTCGCTGCTGTAGGTCCAGGCGGTGCCGGAGAAGCCCGCGTCGGCGTAGCCGGTCACGGTGTAGCCGGCGGGGACGCGGAGCGAGGAGATGCTGTCGTTGGCGATGCCCTTGGCCTGGAGTGCGGGCAGGTCGTAGCTTCCGGCGCCGAACGTCGCCGACGGGCCGCCGTATCCGGCGTCGCCGTAGACGGTCGCCCCGCCGGTACCCGGGCCTGCGAGGGCGGTGCCGTAGATCTCGAACTCCCAGAGGGAGTAGCCGTACTGGGTGGCGGGTGTGACGCCCTGCATCCGCACGTAACGTGCGTTCTTGTTGACGCTCACTGTCTCGGTGCCGCCCTGTCCGGTGGTCGTGGAGTAGGCGTCGGTCCAGTGCGTGGAGTAGTCGGAGACCTGGATCCTGTAGGCCTTCCCGTAGGCGGCCTCCCAGTTGAGTACCGCGGTGGAGACCGCGTATTCGGCGCCGAGGTCGACTCGGGACGCCCTGCGCGGCTCATTTTCCCGCACCCACTCTCGGTGTGACCATGTGCTTGCTTGGCCCAAAGACGGACAGACTATTCGTGAAATGCCGCCCCCCTTCCGCGGAGGCAACGTGGAGAGCCACGCGAATGAGCTCCCTGGCGCGGTCCCGGAGCCGGAAAACCACGCTGATGATCAGGTCAACGAACTTCGGAGCAAGGTCGCTCAACTTGAGAAAGCCGTGGATTCACACGCCGCGATCGACCAGGCAATCGGCGTCATCGTCGCCGTCGGACGCCTGACGCTAGGTCAGGCCTGGGATCTGCTCCGTGAGACGTCCATGTCCACCAACATCAAACTGCGGCACGTAGCCGAGCTGGTCGTCACATGGGGTGTGACCGGCAAGCTTGCCTCAGACATTCGTGAGGAGCTGGCGAGCAGGCTGAATGGCTCGACCTGACCTGCGCCCAGATTGACACCGTGAGCCTTCGCACAGAGCCGTGCGGAGGCTCACGTCATTCAAGCTCGGTGTCCGGTCGGCAGTGTGTGCACGCCGGCACCGCCCCGACTCTTTTCAAGAGCGTCGCGCTATCACAGCGCGGACCCACTCCGACCTGTGTCGATGCGTTAACCGTCTCAACCCGCTGGCACTTTGGCCCACACATGGCCCACGGTCATCCAGCAGATCCGCCGCCAGCGCAGCCGGACGGACCTCTTCAACCGCCTCAGTCGAGGCAGTCACGTCGCTCATCAGGCGCTACTTCCGTGATCGGGAGTTACACCGAAGACCACAGGTCGGTGGTGAGCTGACCGCTGTGACGGCCCGACGTGGTGTGACAAACGAGCGTGGTCAGACGGGCTGGCCCATGGGCCGGATGGTCAGGGTGTTGAGGTCGACGCCCGCCGGCTGCTCGAGGGCGAAGCAAATGGCCTCGGCTATGGGCTGGGGAGGCAGGGCGAAGGGGGGAACGTCGGCTCCTTGCCAGAAGGGTGTGTCGATCATGCCCGGGTTGACAAGAGTGACACCGATGCCGCGGGTCGTGGCGTGCAGACGCAGGTTCTCAGCGAGTCCGGTGGTAGCCCACTTGGTGGCCGAGTAGAGATTGGCGGGAGAGTTCTTCAGCCCGGCGACGCTGCCGATGAGCACCAGCCGTCCGCCAGTGGCCTCAAGGTGGGGCAGGGTGGCATGGGCCAGCAGGGCGGGGCCGAGAACGTTGGTGAGGACCATGGGCGACCACAGTGTCGGGTCGCCGGCCCCGATGGAGTCACCGGACATGAAGCCGGCGTTGGCCACCGCCGCGTCAAGGGCACCGAAATGCTCCACGGTGCGGGTCACGACCGACTCGGTGGCCTGCCAGTCCGCCGCATCCGCGACCAGGCCCAGCAGCCGGTCAGGGTGGCCGGCCTCGTCGAGGAACGCCTTCAGTTTGCTCTCGTTGCGGCCGGTGACGGCCACACGGTGGCCGCGGTCGAGGAGCAACCTCGCGGTGTGGGCGCCGATGCCGCTGGTCGCGCCGGTGATCAGTACGGTCTTGCTGGCCATGGTCATGCTCCTGAGGTGTGGATGAGGGGGCGGCGGACGGCGGCCCGCGATGAAGGAGTGCCGTTCAAGTCCGCCGACCTCACGAAACCGGCACCGTCAAAGGCGGGCAAGGTCGCGTTTATGGGGGGTATAAACACAACCTCTCTCTATCCGCCGGGCCACGGGTACCGTGGACGAATGGAACTTCGGTCCGAAAACCGCACCGGTGATCCCACCGACAACCGCTCGGAGATCCGCGACTTCCTCGTCAGCCGACGCGCCAAGCTCGCCCCGGAGCGGGTCGGACTGCCCACCAGTCGGCGCCGCCGGGTTCCGGGGCTACGCCGCGAGGAGGTCGCGGCCCTCGCAGGCGTGAGCACCGAGTGGTACACGCGGCTGGAGAAGGGCCACATCGGTGGCGTCTCCGAGGAGGTGCTGGAAGCGGTCGCGAAGGCATTGCTCCTCGACGAGGACGAGCGCACCTACCTGCTCGATCTGGCCAGAGCCGCTCGTCCCGCCCGCCGCAGGTCGCCCCGCCGCAAGGACGTCAAGATCCCGTCTCCCGTCCAATGGATGGTGGACTCCATGACCATGGCCCCTGCCTTCGTACGCAGCGGCCGTTTGGACATCGTCGCGAGCAACGCGCTGTGCAGGGCCCTGTACTCACCGATGTTCGACAGCGACACCACCAGCGACCGGGGCTGCGCCAATTTCCCCCGCTACTTCTTCCTCGACCCCGGCTCCCCCGACTTCTTCGTCGACTGGGAGGAAGGCGCCAGGGCTACGGTCGCGGTGCTCCGCGCCGAAGCCGGACGTGAACCTCACGACCGGGCCCTGCGTGAACTCGTCGGCGAACTGTCCACGCTCAGCCCCGACTTCCGCACCATGTGGGCCAGTCACGACGTCCGAATCCGTCACGAAGGCACCAAGCGGCTGAACCATCCCGAAGTCGGCCGTCTGGAGATGACCTTCCGCCACCTGAACCTGCCCCTGCCTCAACGGGCCGTCCACGACCTGATCATCTACACGGCCGAGCCGGGCACCCTCTCGGAGGACCGCCTCAAACTCCTCGCCAGTTGGACAGCACGGCTGCAGCAGCCGCATCCCGAGGGACAGACGGAAAGGGCGGACCCCGCCACCCGGGCCAACACCGCGGCCGCGGGCTGACCCACGCGACCCGGGACACTCAGATGCCGGTGCATGAGTCGCCGGTCCCTCAGCCGGGAGACGGTCATCAGCGTCGGGTGACCGAAGTCGTTCTCGCTTGTATGGGCGGCGTTGTCGCGCGGGTACTCCCTGCGCTTCCGGCGGCCAGCGCCCCGCCTGGTCCCCTGTGCGCAGGAGCCGGGAGCGGCCGACGGCGGGCCGGACAGCGGGTGGTCGCGGCGGACTGCTCCGGCCATCGTTGGTAGCACCCACCAAGACCACCCGGGCGACTCCGCGACGAATCCCAACGAGCACGCCCCCTGGGCATCACCAACTAACGGGGCACCTACGGAACTTGATCAAGCCCCGCTCATACGGGGGGCGCGTCGGGGTGGCGACACCTTCAGTCACGTACGTCGGATGACCAGCACGGCCACGTCGTCGAGGTGGTCAACTGCGACCGCGGAGTCGAGGATGCGGTCGGCGGTCTCCTCGGCATTCAGTCCGTCGCGGATGGCCGCGCCGGCCAGTGTTCCGACTCGTTCCAGTCCGGCTTCCAGCGTCAGGCCCGGTCCTTCGACCACTCCGTCGGTGACCAAGACCAGTGCGATGTCCTTGTCCAGGGTGAAGGTCTCCTCGCGGTAATCGGCGTCAGGCACAACTCCTAGCACCGGTCCGCCTGGCAGCTGGCGGACGGTGTGGCTGCCGTCCCTGCGTGCACAGAGGATCGGCACGTGCCCAGCGCTGGCGCCGGTGACCTGTCCGTTTCGCGGGTCGATGTGCAGCAGGCTGCAGCTGGCGAACCGTGCCGGAGCGGTCGTGAGGACCAGCTCGTTGGTGCGCGTCAGCACGGTTGCGGGATTCCGTTCCTCGTCGGCGATTGCGCGCATGAACAGGCGCACCTGTCCCATGAGGGCGGCGGCGTTCACGTCGTGGCCTTGGGCGTCGCCAATCTCCAGGGCGATGCTGCCGCCGGGCATCACGAAAGCGTCGTACCAGTCTCCGCCGATGTCCAGCCCGCCGTGGCAGGGCCGGTAGCGGGCGGCGACCTCCAGCCCCGGAAGGTGCTGGGGCAGCGTGGGGAGCATGGTCTGCTGCAGTGCCGTGGCCAGCTCGACTCGTGCCTGCTGTGACCTGATGCGCTTCAGTGCTTGGCCTGCCAGGTCGGCCAGAGTACTCATGAGGGTCTGCTCGTCCAAGGACGGCTGGTAACCGTTGCCGTAGGCCATTGCCCAGGCTCCGAGTGGTGGATTGCCTGCCTCGCTGAGCGGGGTGATCGTGCCAGCGTAGTCGCAGCCAAGTCGGCCGATCCGCGGGAATCCGGCCCCGTGTGGCCAACGGCTCATGTAGTCCTCTCGGCCTAGGATGAACTGGGGCTTGCCGGTGCGGATCGCCTCAGGGATAGGGCTGGGATGGTTAAGCGGCAGGCCGTGCGTGGTCGCGACCTCCCATAGGGCTATCCCGGCATCAGTAGAGACGCGCAGTCGGCCGTTGTCGACGAGTGCGAGCAAGGCTCCACAGGCGCCAAAGGTTGCGGCGAGCCGGGTCAGGACGACCTGCTGCAGTTCCTGCTCGGTGGCCGCGGTGATCAGAGCGGAGGAGAAGTCGGCCGTGTCTTTGGCGCGCTGTCGCTCGGCAGCCAGCGCTGCCCGCGCCCTCTTCTTCCGCTTCTCGTACTTAGTGTCGTCGCGGACCACCCCGAAGATCCGCTCAGGGCCGCCATACCCCAACTGGATCCGAAGGGTCTGGGCGGCCAGTTCGTGCCAGCCATCGTGCTCGGTTAGGTAGCGCAGCCTGGTCCAGGGGGATCGTGCGGAGACCGAGCTCACCAGCTGCTGCAAGGCTCCCCGGTCATCAGGATGGACTGACGGCATCACGCGGGACAGGGGCGCAGTGGGATCTGGGAAGAGGTCGGCCACGGCAGGTGCGCCACCGAGCCACTCCAGACTGTGCTCACGGGACGAGTACATCCACAGACCGAGGTCGCCGGCCGTGGTAGCCATCCGGAACGGGATCAACAGACTGGTCAGGTCGTTTCGCGCGTCCAGCGAATGCACCCACACCAGATGCTCGCCAGTCGCGGCATCCTTCACTTGCCGAGCCTCGATCAAACATGCAACGGATGCTCTGCCCGGCCCGGGGAAATCCAGCACCCGCATGGCGACCGTCTTCGCCCTGACGGCATGACCCACGAGACTCTCGGCCGACATCCGCTGGCTCGCGGGCAACAGATCACCGAAGCGACATCCCAGACATTGCTCCGCTGGCCTATCCAGCACCGAGGCCATCGCGGCGTTGAGATCGCTTATGACACCGTCCAGCGTCAGAAGGGCCGCCGGGTCATGCTTTCTAAGGAGTTCGTCTGAGGCGTCCATCCGTGGCTCCCTGGCCATAGCGAAAACTGCCTCTTCTGCCATCCTCGCGCACTAGCCGCGACGTTTGAGAAGGCGAGGTTGCGCGAGCGAGCCTGGCTCTTGCTGTCGTGTACCCGAAAGCGGACAGGAGGTGGTCTCGGACGATCACGGGCGTACGAGTCAGCCGTCTGGAGGCCCGACACTGCCGGGTCAAGATGGGCTCGACTCCACGCGGCCTGGTGGGTCCTTCCAGGTCAGACAGGGTGGAAGTCGAGGCAGAGCACGCATCCCACCCTTCGTCCCGCCACACCGAATGGGGTGGGAGACGTGCTCCCAGAATCGAGATGCGACGGCACGTGGTCGGCGTCACGCTTGATGTAGCGGAAGGTCGCCCCAGGACGGCTGGGGCTTCCAGGCCACCTGACCGTTCTGGGGTGTCGCCGTAGCGGGTTCACTGACCCGCGCCGACAATTAAAAGTTGCGCCGAACGTAGCCCGCTGGCCGCGGGTGTTCCATGCTCTCCCGGCTGCCGGCTACGCCCTCGATGTCGGCGCAACGTACTGCCCCCCCCGTGATGCCACGCGCGCGGGGGGCACCTGCCCCTGGCGGCATGTTCAGTCGAGAATTCCCAGCGCGGTGTCCGGCCGGCAGTGTGTGCACGCCGGAACCTGTCGACGCAGCGCATCCAATGCCTGAGACCGCGAGACTCCGATGCATCGGCTGCTCTTCCGTACGGTCCAGCAGTCGCCCGTGTGTACCGCGACCAGGTTCGTCTTCTGCAGGCCGCGCTCCACCACCCACTCCGGGGGAGGGCCTCATCTCGGCGGCTTGCTGTTGGCGCGTCTCGCGCTCCTGTTCCTGTGCGATCCAGGTGTCGATCTGCGCGAGGGCAGCCGTGGCTTGCTGGACGACGACGCGGCGTGCGAAGTGCAGAAGATCGAGTCTCGACGGTGCGCGATCGTTCACGTGTTCGATATTACGGCGTAGGCTTTCCACTGCCACCTCGGGGCAACGGAAGGAGACGTCATGGACGTGAACGAGCTGCTGCAGCGCCTCGACATCGACACCGGCCGCCTCGACCCTGCGCCGGCCTCCCCCTCATGGAAGGAAATGCGGGACCACCTCGCGCTCCTGACCGGCTGCGCGATCTGCGGCGACACCTGCCTTAGCGCCTGGGTGGTCGGCACGACGGCCGACCCCCGGTGGGTCGGTCTCTGCCGAGGCCACACTCCCGGCGTACTGTCCGAACTGGCCGCGCCGACCGTGCTCGGCAGAACGGGTGCCGTTCATGGATGACGCCGGCCGCTACCGCCTCACCCTGCTTCTCGACGGCCGCCGGGTGATGAACGGCTGGTGGGGGCGCGAGGCCACGGGCCGCAAGAAGTTCTTCGCGACAGTCGGCGACTACGGGCGCGACGGGGCGCCCATGGTCCTGCCGCCCCCGAAGAAAAGCCGGGTCGGCCTGGTGATCGGGATCGCGGGCGGGGTGTTCGTGGTCATCCTGGCGATCCTGCTGACGCTCGTCATGATCGGAGTGAAAACCGAAAGCGGTTTTCCAGAGGCCAACTTCGCCCTCACGCTGCCCAGGACGCTACTCGACGGCCGCTACGAGCTCACCAAGGACCTCTCCGATTCCCTCGGCCGGAAGATCGAGAAGGATTCAAAGGGCATCTGGGACGCCAAGATCACCCACGGCGTCGTAGGGCGGTACAGCTTGGGCGGCGACCCGACCAGGGGCGCGTTGCTGATCTCGGGCCTCTACGGCCGGCTCAAGAACATGGACGAGACCCGCTTCAACGCGCTGAAGCGCGACGGCTAGGCCGCCGGTGTGACAGTGGCCGTACCGCCGAAGGACGTCACCCCGCCGGGGGCGGCCGTCAGGATCAGCTGCGAGGTGCTCAGCCGGAAGCAGCCCTCCCTGACAATCACCCACCCGGTCTGCGCCTGGGCGGATGGCAACACCTCGGCGTTGGTGGCCGAGATGACCTTCGGTACCGCGAACGCTGATCTGGACCTGAAGTCGGCGGCCAGGACCACGCTCCAGGTCCGTTCCGAGACGGTGAAGGCGATCAAGTGACCGTCCGGTCGGACGGCGGGATCCCGAGATTGAGAGTGTTCGAGTGGTCCTCCCCACCCCCTCGTGCACAGTCGTCTCGGCCTCACCGGCAGGGCCTCAAGCCCCTGCCCTGTAATTCAGCCACCACTCAGACTTCGGTGAGAATGCTCAACCTTCCCTGACACAGGAGTGCGCCACGAAGTACCGCGTAATCGAGTGGAGGTGGAAGGCCGACACCGCCGGGCCGTCGCAGCGGCTTGATGAAGCTGGGGGCAGCCTGATCTGGGGAACGCCGGGGAGGGTGGCAAGCGGCCCCGACAACGGCGGGACGTGCCGGGACTACCGGACGGTGCGGGTCCGTCTAGCGAGGTCAGAAGGTGTAGCGAGAGCGAACCAGTAGTTGAAGCTCCGTAAGCAGTGAGCCGGCTCAAACCTGGTGGATGCGGGCCGGTGGGCATCGCGTGACGTGCTCGTCCTCGGACGGGCGGGTCAACTCCGAAGCCGGATTTCCTGTTCCGGTGGGGAGGCCACGCTGAAAGCCTGCGGCATAGGCGTGGCGATGTTGCCGGAGTAGAGCTGGGCACCTCCCTGACCGATCGATTGCGTGGTGAACGTGGGAACCATCCGCGGTCGCCCGAGCCGCCGGGCAGCCAGTTCGGTGGTGGGCAGGTCCGTTGCCGACTGATGGCCGTGGGTGGGGCGGAGGCCCCGTAGTAGTCGCGGGAGTAACGACCCGTCGTGGAGACCGGGAAAGCCGGTCGCAGGGCCAAGGGGGCCAGCAAGTCAGTGGCTGAAGTACTGGAATGTCGGGAGGGTCGCCGGTGAACACCGACGAGCTGGAGCGCGCCTTGTATGAGGCGGAGCGCCGGGTACTGAAGATCCGGACCAGGCTGAACCCTTGGGCTCGTGATGATCCTCATCGCAGGTTCGACGACCTGTTCAACCTCGTTGCCGATCCCGGCTTCCTGCTGGTGGCCTGGGATCGGGTGCGGGGCAACAAGGGTGCACGCACGGCCGGGGTGGACGGACGCACGGCGTCGTCCATCGCGCTGTGGGTCGGTGTCGAGGAGTTCCTCGACGCGCTGCGGTCGCAGATTAAGGACCGCAGTTTCCAGCCCATGCCGGTGCGGGAGCGGATGGTTCCCAAGTCGGGTGGCAAGCTGCGCCGACTTGGGATCGCGACGATCACCGACCGGGTGGTGCAGGCATCCTTGAAGCTGGTGCTGGAGCTGATCTTCGAGGCGGATTTCCTCCCGTGCTCCTACGGGTTCCGCCCGAACCGCCGGGCTCATGACGCGATGGCCGAGGTACGCCTGCTCACGTCCAAGAAGTACGAGTGGATCGTGGAAGGCGATATCAAAGCTTGCTTCGACGAGATCTCACACACCGCCCTGATGGAGCGGGTGCGGGCACGCGTCGGGGACAAACGCGTCCTGACCTTGGTGAAGGCGTTCCTCAAGGCGGGCATCCTCAGCGAGGAGTGCCCCGACTGCGGTGCGCCCGTGACGACGACCGCCTGGGTCTCCGAGGAGCACCACGCGAAGTGCCCCCATCGCGACCCGAACTTCTAGTGGCTCGTCACGCAGCCTTGGCCGGGTAATCGACCCGCTGCTCGTGAGCCAGCAGACTGTCTCCAAGACCTGATCTTGGAGGTGGTTGTGGGACGCCCGCCGAGTGTGTTCGTCCGGCCGGTGAGTATGGAGGAGGGCCGCCGGCTGCAGCGGATCAGCCGCACCGCGAAGGACCCGGTGAAACTCCGCCGGGCGATCGTGGTGCTGATGTCCGCGCAGGGCCAGACGGTCAAGGACATCACCACGCTGATGCAGGTCGGCGAGGACTACGTCCGTGAGGTCATCCACGCCTTCAACGAGCGGGGGTTCGACGCGCTGGACCCAAATTGGAGCGGGGGATGCCCTAAGACGATCAATGACGAGGTGCGCGAGCACATCTGCCTGATCGCCCGGACGTCCCCCGCCGACTGGAAGATCACCGCGTTCTCCACCTGGAGCCTGAGCAAGCTCGCCGACCATCTGGTCAGGCAGAAGGTGACCGCGGCCATCAGCCGGGAGACCCTGCGCCGGATCCTGCGCGGTGGCAAGGTCTCCTGGAAGACCACCACCACGTGGAAGGCGTCCACGGACCCGGAGTTCATCGCCAAGATGCACCGCATCCTGGCCCTCTACGACACCCCACCGGCGGACGGGCGGGTGATATGCGTCGACGAGTTCGGCCCGCTCAACCTGATGCCGCGCAAGGGCAAGGCATGGGGTCCGGTGAGGCGTCCGCGCCGGTTACGGGCCACCTACAACCGTTACGGCGGTGTGAGGCACATGCTCGCCGCCCTCGATCTGGCCACCGGCAAGCTGTACTACCGCATCCGCCCACGCAAGCGCTGGCGGGAGTTCCTCGGCCTGCTCAAGGCCCTGCGGGCCCGCTGGCCCGGCCAGAAGCTGTATGTGGTGCTGGACAACTTCTCCCCGCACAAGCACGCCAAGGTCCGTACCTGGGCGGCCGACCACGAGGTCGAGCTGGTCTTCCTGCCGACCTACGGATCCTGGCTGAACTGGATCGAGGCCGAGTTCGCGGCCCTGCGCTACTTCGCACTCAACGCCACCGACCACCGCAGCCACGACGAGCAGAACGCCGCCATCGCCGCCTACGTGCGCTGGCGCAACACTCACGCGGAACCGAAGACCAACTTCGCCCCCGACTCACCGATCCGACAGTGGACCCAATACCCGGCCAAGGCTGCGTGACGAGCCACTAGTTGTTGCGGGGCGGAACCTTGGTGACACCGGCAATCAGGTTGTCCCGCGGGTTACCCGAGCTGTGAGGGTTCTCAGCAGCGTCGCGCTCTGCGCGTCAGCGGGGAAGAACGTCTCGATCGCAATCTCGTCGAGGGTCACGTCGCGGGCGGCGCCGAAGACAGTCAGCGCATGGTGCAGGGAGAGATCGCCGTGCTCGGTCGCAAGCACGGTCGGCGTCACGAGGTCGTTGTCGGGGATCGTGACACCGTGGTCGGGTTGACCCGGCGGCGTCGGGTAGGACTCGAGCTCCTGGAGTATCTCGGCCAAGCCTTCGGCGGCGGTGCGCTCCAGTTGACGACGCACGCGGCGGAGGGTCGCGGCTCGCCATTGGCTGTAGTTGCGGATACGGGCGGCCATCCCGTCCGGGTGCAGCATGGCACGGAGCACGTTGGCAGGGGAATCGAGGAACCGCCCGTCCAGACCTCCGAGGAAGACCTGCATCGCGTGGTTGGCGGCCAGCAGCTCCCACCGAACGTTGATCGCCATCGCCGGGTTTGGTTCGTGCCCGGTTAACACCGCGTCGACAGCGGCCTGCGCAACACCGAGGTCTGCGAGTGGTCGTTCGGCGTACTTGGGAGCAAAGCCGGCGGCGAGGTAGAGCTCGTTGCGGTGGCGCAAGGGTACGTCGAGCTCCTCACAGAGCCGTTCGATCATGTCCCGGCTCGGGCTGGCCCGACCGGTCTCGATGAAGCTCAGGTGTCGAGCCGACAGCTCCGCGGCGATCGAGACGTCGAGTTGTGAACGGCGGCGGCGCTCGCGCCACTGACGAACCAGATCCCCGACCGGCTCTTGAGTGACGGTCATGGGTGCAGGCTGCCTGACCGGGCCCGGGCAGACAACTACCTCCGAGGTAATCGACGGGCCGCGGTATCGGTGTCACGCTCCTGAGGATTCCCGATTTTGTCGAACACCCAGGAGCAGCACATGACCGACGCCGCCACGCCGCTGACCGCCGATGCTGTCGAGCACTACCTGCGGTTCTGGAACACCGACCCGTCCGAGCAGCGCCGGGTCGGCAGCGAGATCTTCACCGAGGACGTCACGTCGGTCACACCGATTGGCGTGATGAGCGGCATCGAGGCGCTGATCGGCTTCACCGAGCAGTTCACCGCCAACGTCGGCACGTACGCTTTCCGCGCCCGAACCGAGCCCGATGTCCACCACGACCGTGCCCGGCTGCAGTGGGAGATCCGGGTCGGCGAGGAGTCGTTCGCCGAAGGCACCGACGTACTCACCATCGTCGGCGATGGACGCATCGTGTCGGTCACGGGGTTCCTCGACCGCGCCCCGGACGGCTTCGACCCCGCCCGCCACTGAGGAACGTCCTGCGATGACCTTCGCGTTTCAGGCCCCCGCACCGGCTGGCATCGCTCGTTCTTCAGCCTGCCGCACTACCCCGAATTGCTGATCGCCGGCCGGGAACGCGCCTTCTGGACGTACTTCATGCGGCGGATCATGTGGGACCCGAGTGCGTACACGGACGTCGACGAGGACGAATACACCCGAGGTCTCGAAGAACCGGGCGGCAACCACGCGGTGTTCGAGCTGTACCGGGCGACCGAGACCGACGCCGATCAGAACCGACCGCAGTTCGCCGTCCCGCTGGAATGCCCGGTACTGGCCGTCGGGGGGCGCGCCTACCTCGCCGCGGAGCCTGGGGAGCAGATGGCTCAAGTCGCAATGCACGTCACACCTGTGGTGATCGAGCAGGCGGGGCACAACAACCCGTTGGAGGCACCAGGCGAACTCGGGCGCTGCTACCTCGATTTCTTCGCGACCGCGAAAGAATGACAGTTCAGCGACGCTTGTAGCGCCGCGCCGGCGACAGTCACCGCGTCACCTCGATCCGGTCGCCGACGACGGTCGACGGACTCCCGCTGCACGCACAGCCCTACACCCCGGCCCACCTGTGCCTGCCTGCTCATCTTCGCCCATCCCGCCCGGCCTGGGCCAACTCGTCGGTGTCGCCCCGCCTTCGTCCGGGGAGATTGCCGGACTGTTTGCTCTTCTGGCCGCCGTGCCCGACCCGCACTGCCGCCGGGGGTGTCGCCATCCGCTGGTGTTCGTCGTGGCCTTGGCCGCATGTGCGGTCCTGGCCGGCGCCTGCTCGCTCGCTGCGATCGCGGAGTGGGCCGCTGACGCCCCGCCCGACCTGCTGATCCGGCTTGGCGGGTCGGGCCGGGAACCAGACACCGGGCCGGCAGCCCCGGCCGAGGCCACCGTGCGGAGCGTGCTCCAGAGGATTGATGGCGATGCGTTGGATGCCGCGATCGGTACCTGGCTGGCCGGGCGATCCCGTGGCGGGGCGGCGGCGCAGCCAGCGGCCCTAGGGAGAGGTGATGCCCAACAGATGGGTCGCTCGTTCCGTGCGCAGATGGAGCGCGGTGCGGCCGTTGCGGTGTGTCGCTACCAGGCCCGCCCCTCGTAGCGCGCCCAGGTGTTGAGAGACCGCGCTGGGGGTGACGCCCAAGCGTGTGGCCAGGGCCGGGGTCGTCAGGGGTTCGGCCAAGGCGGCCAGCAGCGCCGTCCTCGTGTGGCCCAGCACTGGGGCCAGGCCTGCCAGTGTGGGTGGGGACGGCTCCCACAGGAGGCCGACGCCCATGGCCGGATAGCGGATCGACGCGGCGGTGACCGGGGACTTGTCGACGCCTACGTTCGGCCAGTTGAAGACGCTGGGCAGCACGACGAGGCCGTGTCCGCCGGTGTCCACCGTGGAGACGGAGTGCGGGGCCCGTCGGCCGTGCACCACCAGCTGGCCACCGTCCCAGGCGATGTCCCGGTGCAACTCCCCGAACAGGGCCTGCACCCCGCCGTCCACCAGGGTCAGCGCCCGCCTGCCGATGTCGGCCTCCAGCACCGTGCACATCCGACCCCAGTACGGAGCGATCACCAGCTCGTAGCAGCGGAGGAGCGCCTCCGCCAGCTGCGGCAGCACCGCCGCCGGCTCGGGGGCCTCCTCGGCCGGTACGCGCAGGACCGCGCCGTACTCTCGCCGGAAGAAGTCCTCCTCCGTGGCCCGCAGCAGGTCCAACTCCGCTGCCATCGACGGAAGCCGCTCTCCCGGTACCGGGAAGAGAAACGACGGCATCGGTCCCGCGATCAGTGCACGCAGCAGCGGCAGCTCCCGTTCGGCCGCAAGCAGCGGCCGCGCCTGGCGCACCCACGGCTGGTGCACGACGTGCCCGCCGGTGCCCAGCAGGATCCGCAGTGCCAGCACCGTCTCTCCCAGCGGCGAAATGGCGAACCGCACCTTGGCGACCGACGCCGCGGTGAACCTGATCTCGACCGCCATCCGGCCGCCCCCATCGTGTAGCTGTGGCTAAACGATAGCCAACGCTCACCGTCACCTTCAGGCTGCCGGGCATGGACTTCTTCACCGCGTACGACGGCACCAAACTCGCCTACCACGTAGTCGGCGACGGGTCGCCCGTGGTTTGTCTGCCCGGAGGGCCGACGGCCTCCGCATACCTCGGCGACCTCGGCGGGCTGTCCGCGCACCGGCAGTTGATCAGGCTGGATCTGCGCGGCACCGGTCAGTCCGCGGTGCCCAAGGACGCCGCCAGCTACCGCTGCGATCGCCTGGTCGATGACGTGGAGGCCCTGCGTGCGCACCTGGGCCTGGAGCGGATGGACCTGCTCGCGCACTGCGCCGGTGCGAATTTGGCCGCGCTGTACGCGGCCCGCCATGCGGACCACGTCCGCACGCTTTCGCTGATCACAGCGAGCGTCCGGGCAGTGGGTGTCGCGATCCCGGGCGAACTCCGGTGTGAGACCGCGCAGCTACGCCGGGACGAGCCGTGGTTCCCGGCGGCGTTCGCGGCCCTGGAGGCAATCATGGCGGGCCAGGCCGCTGTCGAGAATTGGCAGGCCATCGCGCCGTTCTCCTACGGGCGCTGGGACGCGGCGGCACGGGCACATCAGGCGGCCGACCAGGAGCAGCAGGACATGGACGTCATAGCGGCCTTCGGCGCCGAAGGCGCTTTCGACCCGGACACGACTCGTGCCTCTCTCGCCCGGTTCGCACCGCCGGTGCTCGTGCTGGCCGGTGAGGTCGACCTCGGTGCCCCGCCGCGCGCCCTGGCCGAACTCGCCAGGCTGTTCCCGAACGCCCGGCTCATTGTCCAGCCCGGAGCTGGCCACTTCCCCTGGCTCGACGACGCGGACCGGTTCGTGGCCACCACCGCGGCGTTCCTTCGATAGGTGACAGCACTCTGTTGCTCCCGCAGTCGGTGAAGAGTTCTCTACGCCCTCGTGATCCGAGTGGAAGATCATGCCTGCCGACACTTCATCGCGGATCCCGCCTGCGCTCGACCAGCTCCGCGAGCAGCCCGAGGTCGTATCCACAGAGGTTCCGGGCCTGTTGGAGCGGCTGGCCGAGGTGCCGGATCCGCGGGATGCGCGCGGGGTACGTCACCCGCTGGCCGTCGTGCTCGCGCTCGCTGCGTGTGCCGTGTTGTCCGGAGCGACCTCGCTGCTGACGGTCGGCGAGTGGATTGCCGATGCCCCGGCACTCGTGCTCCGACTGCTCGGCGTCCCCAGCGTGCTCTGCCCGCCGAGACGACGGTTCGCCGTCTGTTGGCCCGTGTCGACGCCGATGCGCGCGACCGAGCCGTCGGACGCTGGCCGGCAGATCGTCGTCCGAAGGCGACCGGGAATGCCGGGCTTCGTGGTCTGGCCGTGGACGGCAAGAGCCTGCGCGGCGCGACTAACTGATCGTTTCAGAATGAGTTGAGCTGCGGGTCTTGTGCTCGAGGATCTTGGTCGGCAGGGTGTCTGGGGTGCGTGCTGATCTTGTTCCGGACGACCTGTGGGAGCGGGTGGCCCCGCTGCTGCCGTCCGCTCCTGAGCGGCGCCGTCGCTATCCCGGGCGGTTGCGTGTTCCTGACCGAGTGGCCCTCGCCGGAGTCCTGTTCGTGCTGCGAACGGGTATCGCGTGGCGTGATGTTCCCGCGGAGACGGTGGGCTGTTCCGGTGTGACGGCCTGGCGGCGGCTGCGGGATTGGACCGAGGCCGGCGTGTGGCCGCGCCTGCATGCTGCCTTGCTGACCGAGCTGCGCCGCGCCGGTCTGCTGAACCTGGACGACTGCGCCGTGGACGGGTCGCACGTCCGGGCTCTCAAAGGGGGGATCATGTCGGCCCTTCGCCCGTCGACCGTGCCCGCCCCGGATCCAAGCACCACCTGATTGTCGACCGTCACGGAACCCCGCTCGCCGTCACGCTCACCGGCGGCAATCGGCACGACGTCACCCAGCTCCTGCCGCTACTGGACGCCGTTCCGTCGATCCGGGGTCTCCGGGGACGTCCCCGCCGCAAGCCCCGGCGCCTGTATGCGGACCGGGGCTACGACTTTGACAAGTACCGCCGCCTGCTGTGGAAGCGGGGCATCAAGCCGTTGATCGCGCGACGCGGCGTCGGCCACGGTTCCGGGCTGGGCAAGGTGCGCTGGGTCGTCGAGCGAGCCTTCGCCTGGCTGCACCAGTTCAAACGGCTCCGCACCCGCTACGAGCGACGGGCCGATCTCCATCAGGGCCTGCTCGAACTGGCCTGCAGCCTCATATGCCTGCGCCGCTTGCGAACCTCATCCTGAAGCGATCAGTTGGCCACGCTGAACCACCCGGGCTGCACCTCGGTCAGAAGCGGTTGTAGGGACCGCACTGCGGCCTGCAGGTCCTGATCCGTGACGTCAAGAGGCTCCGGCAGGCTCTGCCCGTACCAGCGCAGCCGCCAAAGGTCGAAGACTTCGCTCCCGTCGGCTGCGAAGTCCACATCGACTTCAGCGCCGTTGTCGCACTCGAAGCGGCACCCTGCCCCATGAACCGAGTAGGAGTAGGTGCCGACGTGGCCACTCCGGCTGATCCGGCGCGAACGGGCCAGGCCGAGGAAATCTGCCAGTCGCTCCAGCGAGGGAATCGCCACCCTCATGGCCTCGTTGATCGCGTTTAGATCGTGGACGTAGCCGAGCACAAGGTCCCGTGCAGCCCCAACACGCTCCATACGGCGTCATCCCCCCTGAGCCCGTGGCTGATGGGATTGTTCCATGAGGCCGCCTGCATCTCCGCAGGATGGCATTCTGAAACGATCAGTAAGGCCCACGGTCGGAAGATTCACCTGCTCGCCGCCCGTGACCACGCCAGTGGCCTGGTCCTGGCCCAGCTCGACGTCGGCGAGAAAACCAACGAGATCACCTGCTTCCAGCCACTGCTGGGCGCCGTCACGGACCTCGCCGACACGGTGGTTACCAGCGACGCCCTGCACACCCAGCGCGAGCACGCCGACTACCTCCTGGCCCGTGAGGCCCACTACATGGTGTTCGTAAAGGGCAACCAGAAGAACCTCCACAAGCAGCTCAAGTCCGTGCCCTGGAACGACGTCCCTCTCCAGGAGCGGGTCAGGGGCGTCAGCCACGGTCGTGCCGAAATCCGCCGCATCAAGGTCGCCACCGTGAACAACCACCACTTCCCCGGAGCTCGGCAGGTCATCCAGGTCAAGCGCCGCCGCACCTGCCGCAAGACCGACAGGACCACCATCAAGACCGTCTACGCGGTGACCAGTCTGACCGCCGAACAGGCCACGCTCGCCCAGCTCGCCAAGCTGGTCAAAGACCACTGGCAGGTCGAGGCCCTGCACCACGTACGTGACACCACCTTCGCCGAGGACGCCTCTCAGCTGCGGACCGGCAACGCCCCAGAATGCCGGCCAGTTGGCGCAATCTCGACATCGGCGCTCTCAAGCTGGCGAGCGTGAAGAACATCGCGGCCGGCCTCCGCCGCAACGCTCGCGCCCCGCCGCCCCCTCTCACTCCTCGACCTCGGCTGATCACAATCCGGACGTCGCGCGACTACGCCGAAGTGCTGGGCACCGGTCAAGCGCGGTGTCGCACGGCTGAAGGGGCAGCGGCTCACAATTCAGCCGTCGCCGACAGAGGGCGGCGGGGGCCCAACTCGCCTCGCGCACCCAGCCACCAGGTGAAGGAAGTGAATGCTTCCTGTCCGGTCTCGGTGGCCAGGGCTGCAACGGAGGGCGCGGGCTGACGGTAGCGGGGCCGAGGCCAGGTATCGACAGGTCCCGGGCGCTTCGAGGCTACCGGTTGGGCGTCGAATGGGTGGGCGGTGATGTCCGCGCGGATGGCCAGCACGTAGTGGATTGCACGGTCGCGAGTGCGGCCCGTACGCGGGCGTTGGTGCCGAACGAGGCGGGGCAGCCACAGCGTTTACGGTCTTCGAGCCCGGGCAGGCCCGACGAACCCGCCAAGCCGGCGGCACATAGTGTCCAAATGCAGCCCCGTCTCCCGGGCGATGCATCGTGGGAGCGTCCACGCGCGGCGTACAGCACCACCCGCGCACGCACCCGCACCCGGTGCTCGGTCCTGTGACCGTAGGCCATCTTCTTCAACCGCGCCCGTTCGGCGGCACTCGCCGCTGTCGGACAAGGGGTGCGGACGGGCATGGCGGGCGAAACGATTGGCCGAAGTGGATCACTGGTACCTCGCAGCCTGCCCCGCCCAGCACCGCCCCAGCCTCCGCAATGACCGGTGAAGAGGCCACGTGGACAGGGAAAACGCAACTTCGACATGGCCCGCGGAGGCAGCTACCTTCACCTGGTCTTCGGCGATCGCCCAGGGTCGCACGGGAGTTCCTTGAGGCCGAGCCACCCGCGACGGAATGAGTTGGTCGCCCTCCACGAATCCTCGTCCCCATGCGTAAGCCACCGAAGCGGGTCCACACCAGGCACCCCCAACCAAGGAGAGACGTATGCCCCATCTTGCGCTGTACACATTCGGCATCCTGAAGTCGCCTCTCGCCGATCCCGCACCTCTCACGCGCGAGTTCTACGAAAGTGGTGAGGCCGTCTACCGGAAGGTCAGTCAGCACCCCGGGTACCTCGCTCGTGCTGAAGCGGCAGACGGTGACCGGGGCATGCTCTTCGAGGCGGACTGGGGTGCATGGGGAGAGTTCGCCGTACCGACCTGGTACGGCAAGGGCCGTACGGTGCAAACCACCGCCCTGGCCGCGACACTCTCACTCTGGACCGACCTGCGCCCCGCCTTCGACGCCGTCTACACGGGTCTGCACCGTGAGGCGCTGAACAGGCGTTACGACTGGTTCGAGAGGACAGAGCACCCGAATTACGTGTGCTGGTGGGTCTCCGACGGCGTGACACCCACCTGGCGGGACGGGGTCTCCAGGCTGGAGCACCTCCACGACCACGGCTCCGCGCCGCACGCCTTCACCTTCCACCACTCGTTCACCCCGGACGGAACTTTGACCAGGATCAACGGCATCGGGCCGAAGAGCGACCAGGTTCGCTGACAAGGAAGCCTCAACGACTGGGGTCGCTGTCAAACGCCTCGATTGAATAGATGCGGCGGGTGAGGAAGGCCGGCCAGCAGTGGTACTCGGAGAAAGGCGTCCCGCCACGACCTCGGCGGCGAATGGGAACTCCGCTGGCTGGACGGGCCGGACACCACACCGGCCACGGTCCGCAGGGCCTCCTTGCCCGCCCAGGTGCCTGGCGAGGTGCACACCGCACTGCTCAACGTCGGCCACCTGGCCGACCCCGACGTGGGACTCGGCGAGCTGGAACAGGACTGGGTGGGCCGCTCCCAGTGGTCGTACCGCCGTTCCTTCCCATGGAAACCGACCCGCGGCACCCGCACCGACCTGGTCGCAGACGGTCTCGACACCATAACCGAGGTGTATGTCAACGGGCACCACGTCGGCGCCACCCGCGACCAGCACCTCGCCTACCGGTGGCCGGTCGACCAGGCGCTGGTGCCCGGCAACAACACGATCGAGGTGCGTTTCACTTCCGCCTGGGACGCGGCCCTCGCACACGAGCGCGACCACGGCCCGCTGCCTTCCCCCTACGACGAGCCGTACCCGCACATCCGCAAGACGGCGGCCAACTTCGGCTGGGACTGGGGGCCGCACTACGTCACCGCCGGCATCTGGCGCGATATCAGACTGGAGACGTACGTCGGCCGGATCGACCACATCCGACCGCTCATCCGGCTTGCCGACGACCACCGCAGTGCAGAGGTCACCGTGCACATCAGCGTCGACGCGCCCACCGGCTCCCGCGTCCTAGTCGAACTGGCCGGCCCCGACACCCTGACCAGCCGCGCCACCGCAACACGCATCACCGAACGCATCGACCAGGCCGTAGCCGGCAATGCCAACCTGCTGCGGGTCTGGGGAGGCGGCCACTTCGCCACCGAGGAGTTCCTGAACGCCTGCGACGACCGGGGCATCCTGGTCTGGCACGACTTCCTCTTCGCCTGCGCCGCTTACTGCGAGGACGAAACCACCGCGGCACTGGTCGCTGCCGAGGCCGAGCAGGCCGTCAGCGGCACTGGTCGCTGCCGAGGCCGAGCAGGCCGTCGCCCGCATGTCGCCGCACCCCAGCCTGGTGGTGTGGTGCGGCGGCAACGAGACAGTACTGGGCCGACACCACTGGGGATGGGGCGGCCAGATCGGCGAGCGAGGGTGGGGCGCACGTCACTACCTCGACGTACTGGCCCGTCTCGACCCGACCCGCCCGTACGTGCCCAACTCCCCATGGTCCGGCGCCCTCGACACCGATCCGGCGCCCTCGACACCGACCCGGCGGCCGACACGCACGGCCCCAGCCACCTCTGGGACGCCTGGAACGAGGCGGACTACGCCCACTACCGGGACCACGACCCGTCGTTCGTCGCCGAGATGGGCTGGTGCGGGCCCGCCGCCTGGACCACCCTGGAGCGGGTGCTCGGCGGCGAGACCCGCGGCCCCGCCTCCCCACTGACCCGCCACCACCTGCGGGCCATCGACGGAATGCACAAGCTGACCCGCGGCCTCCAGCCGCACATGCCCACGCCCGCCGAGGGCGCGGACTGGCACTTCGCCACTCAACTGGTGCAAGCCCGCGCTGTCGCTGCCGGAGTGGAATGGCTGCGCTCGCGGGAACGCTGCGGAGGGGCAATCGTCTGGCAACTCAACGACTGCTGGCCGGCAATCAGTTGGTCCGCAATTGATGTCGCCGGCATCGAGAAACCGCTCTGGCACGCTCTGCGCCATTCCTTCGCCCCGCGCCTGGCCACCGTGCAACCCATCGCCCCCGGTCCGACGCACGACCCGACAGGCAGAAAGGGATTGGCATTCACGCTGGTCAACGACACGGCAGCAGAATGGGCCCCGACGGTCGACGTCCTACGAATCGGCCTGGACGGCCGCGAGTTGGCCCGTACCCGCCTCGAAGTGTCCTGCCCGGCCGGCGCCCTAGTCACTCTTCCCCTGGACAAGGCAGTGGCCTCTCCGACGGACCCGCACGCCGAGCTCCTGATCGTGGACGCGGATGGCGTACGCACGACATGGGCCTACCGCACCGACCGCACCCTGACAGCCCCGCAGCCCGTCCTCGAGGTGACCGATACCTTCGCCGACGGCGTCCTTCACCTGACGGTGACGGCCCGGACAGTCACACGCGACATCTGCGTCTTCCCCGATCGCCTCGCCACGCCCCTCGGCGTTCCTCCGCAAACCCTGATGGTCGACACCTCCATGGTCACTCTCCTTCCAGGCGAGTCCCACACCTTTCATATCGCCTCCCGCGCAGACGAAACCCTGCGTCATACCCCGATCCCCTCGTCCTTCATCCGCCTGGCGGTCCGGTCAGCGTCCGACCTCACCCAGTAGGACCGTGGCGTACGTCCACAACTGGTCGTTGCCACGCCGGGAGAAGTGCGGCCCGGAATCCAGCGGCAACGACCAAGGACGAGAAGTGGAGTTGGTCTGAGGCTCGGAGGAACTACCTGGGAACAGAGCCGAAAGGGGTGGCATCAGGGCTCGTCGATCAGTTCGGTCGCACGAATAACCGCGCTGAGAGCATCCGGGCGCCCTGTGCGTTGGTGAACATCGAGACAGGTGTCGGCGAGCTTGATGACGTGTTCGTCCTGGTGGCGGACGGCCAGGGCGAATGTCTCTTCTGCTGACTGGGGTGCGGCGGGGAGTGTGTGTCGAGGTGCGGGTGCGTCAGGGGTGTAGGCCGCGGCGACGGCCGCGCTCGCCCCCCAGGCCGCGTGCAGGCTCATGACCCATTGGGCGCTGGGCAGTGCGGGCAAGGTACGCAGCACAGCCATGGGTGCGGTTGCCGCGTGAACCAGCATGACGGGCGAGCCGTGCGCGTTCGGGAGGTAGTGCAGGGCACCAGCCGTCGTCAGTTCGGCCAGCAGGTCCCGGGCCGCCCCGGCGTCCTCGGCGGGTCTCAGCGCGGCCAGCGCGCTTGGCCAGCCGGTCAGGCTGGTGAGCTGGTCGAGCCGGTGGTTGATGCCCCCGGTCTGGTCGGGAACGCGCGGAACGCCCGCAAGAGCGGACGCCGCGTCGGCGGTTCCGGAAGGGGTGGGGGATGGCACCCGCTGCCAGCGCGCCGCCCAGTAGCCGAGGGCTTGGCCGAGCTCGGCCAAGCGCGGTCCGTCCTCGTGGTCCAGCAGGGCGTGGACGGCGTGGCCAGTACGGATCACCCCGTGGGTGGCACCGGCCGCGATACCGGGCAAAAGCCGTGGCCACCACGTCTCCAGTACCTCGCGCCAGGGCCGTTCGGTCATCTCTCGTTCGAAGAACGCAAGCCAGTCACCGAGACGATGCGGGTCCCCGAGCGCTGTGCGCCATTCGGCGGCGGTGATGGGCGAGGCGCCGCGGGGGCGATCGTCCAGCCGACTCATGTAGAGGTCCAACCAGCGGTGGACCTCTCGCGCGTGTCCACGTCTGACCATGGATTCCACTGCCATGGGACCGTGATTGGTCAGCCAGCCTTCAAATTCCGGTCCGGTCCCATGTAGCCGTTCGTAGGCCTCGTCGAGCGTGCCGTCGTTTCCCATGCGATCTGACTGTAGCCACGCGATGACGCACCATCATCGGTCCAGGGATCCAGACCCGCCCCTACGCCGGACTTAGGACCTTCTGTTCGGGCACGCTCTCGAGCGCCAGATCCAAATCTTCACGCCATCGCGGCTGACCAGGCATTTCAGCTCAGCCTTGGCCCAGCTCGACGTGGCCGAGAGGACCAACGGGATCATGTGCTTCCAGCCGCTGCCGGAGACCATCGATGATCTGGCGGGCGTGGTCGTGGCCGGCAACACGATGCACGCCCAGCGCGAGCATGCGCGTACCTGCTCAACGATGCGCACTGCATCGTGACCGTGCAGCAGAATCGGAAGAAACTCCGCAAGCTGCTGAAGTCCACGCATCGAGGTGGCCTGGTGGGCCCATGCCTTGTCATGATCGCCGGATGAGTGATGACCAGCGCACGACACCTTCCAAGGTGGCCGACGACCGTGTGTCGCTAACCTCGTTCCTGGACTATCAGCGCGCCACCTTGGCCATGAAGTGCGAGGGGCTGACCGCTGAACAGCTGAAGGAAAGGGCGGTGCCGACTTCAGGCCTGTCCTTGCTCGGCCTTGTCAGACACGCGGCCGAGGTCGAGCGCAGTTGGTTCCGTACGGTGCTGAGCGGAGAACAGGGCGCGGCCCTGTGGCCCGCGGTCGATGGTGTCTTCGGCGAGTTCCATGTGGACGACGCCGACGTGGACGAGGCGTTCACGCTCTGGCGTGAAGCATGTGAGGGCTCCCGCGCTGTCACCGACGCCTTCAAGTCCCTTGATGACACAGTGCAGTTCCGAGGCGAGGTCATCTCGCTGCGCTACGTCCTTACGCACATGATCGAGGAGTACGCACGTCACAACGGCGACGCTGACCTGCTGCGCGAGTCGGTCGACGGGGCGGTCGGCGAGTAGGCCGCCGGGCGAAGCAGATCGGCATGGCCCGCCGAGGCCGCGGACCTGAGACGAGATGCGAGCCCCACGAAATGATCACGCCATGGGTGGAGTGATCGCGGCGTCGGAGCCGTCCGACGGAAGGTCTCGAGGACGTCGATGCTTCGCGGACAGTGCCGTTCAGGCGCGGCCGGGCGGGGTCAGTCGGCAGTTGTGCTCGGCATGTTGAGGGACGGTAGGGAGGATCGTTCCGGACGACTTATGGAAGAGGGCAAGGGTGCTGCTGCCGCTGGCGTGACTGCATCACTGCTCAGAGACGGAACCGAGCGCGGAAACGAGGCTGGGGATGATCAGTGCGGCAGCGTTGGCGCCGGGGACAACCACGGTCTGCGCGTCGAGCACGCAACGATTTCCTCGACCAGACGCTCAACCATCCGTGGCGCCTTCCATCGCAGCAAAGCGGCAAGGCGGCACCGGATTTCCTACGTGATCTGCACGGCGCAGCCCACTACCTGTGCCGCGCCTGTCCTCGATGTCAGTGGGCCGCGCACGTGACTCGGGCTGGCGACCTGAGGTGGGACGAAGGCGGCGGCTGCGGTTTCCGGACGACGGCGAAAGAAATCCGAACGCAGGAAGATCACCCCTTGGACGGCCCAAACCTAGTGTGAGCAGTGCGCGGAGACGCCGCGCACGCTGCACTTATGGGCCCCGAGGGCCCCCGAAAGGCCAGACCATGCACTCTCCCGTTCAGCAGCCGATCGGCTCCGGCTTCACCGCGGCGAACACCGCGCTGGAGGTCGTCGCAGGCGTCGATCTCACGGGTAAGACCGCGGTGGTGACCGGCGGCCACTCCGGTGTCGGGTTGGAGACCACCCGCGCTCTGAGTGCGGCAGGTGCCCAGGTCGTGGTGCCCGTCCGTGACCCCGCCAAGGACCGGGCCCGGCTGGCAGGCGCCGGAGACAACATCGAGGTCGCCCGGGTGGACCTCGCCGAGCCTGCCTCCGTGGACGACTTCGCCGCACGCTTCGTCGCCTCGGGCCGGCCGCTGCACATCCTCGTCAACAGCGCCGGGATCATGGGAGTGCCCCTGACCCGCGACAACCGCGGCTACGAGGCGCACTTCGCCACCAACCACCTCGGCCACTTCCAACTCGTCCGGCAACTGTGGCCGGCGCTGGCCGCCGCCGGCGGCGCGCGAGTGGTGAACGTTGCCGCCTGGGCCCACCGGATGTCCCCGATCGTCTTCGACGACCCGATGTTCGAGCACCGCGGCTACGAATGGATCCTCGCCTACGGACAGTCCAAGACCGCCAACATCCTGCACGCCGTCGGAATCACGGCCCGGGGCGCCGACGACGGCATCGAAGCGTTCGCCGTCCACCCTGGAGCGATCCCGAGCACCGACCTGTCCCCGTGGGCGACCCGGGACATCCTCCGCGCCATGGACCTCATGGACGAGGAAGGGAACTGGGTCATCGACCCCGAGGCCGGCAAGAAGACCCCACAGCAGGGCGCCTCCACCCAGACCTGGATGGCCACCGACCCGCGCCTGACCGGTCTCGGCGGCGTCTACGGTGAGAACAACGAGGTCTCCCCTCTCGTCGCGCTCCCTGAGCCCGACGATCTGCAGGCCCTCGCCGTCGCAGGCAAAACCTCGGTGGGCGTTGTTCCCCACGCTCTCGACCCCGACGTCGCCGACCGGCTCTGGGACCTCAGCGAGCGCCTCGTGCCCGGAACCGGAATCCGCTAGACCCCGGTTTTCGGGGGGCCACCTCACAGGGCCGCGCCCCGTGCATGACTAAGGTCGTTCCACCACTGCGGTACACCCTTGTCGGGATTCCGCGGTGGCGCGCTCTCAGCCGGCGGCGGGCACGGCCTCGTGCCCGGTAAAGCGGGTTCGGTATGCGCGGGGGGACTCGCCCACTTCGCGGCGGAAGGCGGTGCTGAAGGCACTGGCCGTTGAGTAGCCGAGGCGCATGGCCAGTTCGTCGACGCGCACGTCCTCGCCTCTGAGGGCACGCCGAGCCGCGTACATGCGCCAGCCGGTCAAGTAGGCCAGGGGCGGTTTCCCGACCACGGTGGCGAACCGTTCGGCGAACACGGTGCGGGACATGGCCGAGTGTCGGGCGAGTTCCTCCACGCGCCACGAGCGTCCGGGATCGGCGTGTATCGCCCGCAGCGCCGGGCGAAGGGCCTCGTCGAGTAGGCCGCGTGCCCATCCGATGGACACGGACTCCCCGTCTCGGACCGCGGCCCGGAGCACTTCGAGAATCACCAGGCGTGCGTGAAGCCGGCCAGCCGGTTCTGAGGCGACCCGCGTCGACATCGCCTCGTCGACGAGATGGTTCAGCGTCCTCGCCAGCCTCTCGGTGTCACGGCCTGCGGGCAGATACAACAAGGGCCCACTCAGGCCCCGACGAGCGCATCGGCTCCTTCCGACAGGTCGATGTGCCCCCCGACGACCACGGTGTCGTCACCACCGCCGGCCTCGTAGAAGGCCCGATCGGGGGGATGCGTGAACGTCGTTTGCAGCCCGCCCGTCTCCAAGGCGTCCTCGATGCCCACGAACTTGCAGCCATTGAGCACCACAACATCGCCCACACTCATGACCTGAGCGTCGGCGCCGTCCGCCGAGACCCGGACCCCTCCCCGGGCAACGGTGAGCAGCTTCAGCCGCACGTCCGGTCGAAACCCGGTGCGCCACCTGCCTCCTGCCGCGAATCCCGCCGAGATCACGCCGTTGACTTCCAGCAGGTCGAACACCGTGCCCAGGTCATCGCTCACATCGGCAAAGTATGACATCGGCCCGGCGGACGAAGGCGTGTGCGAGCCGCCGTCGGCGGCGCACTCCCCGACTACCGCCCGAACGAGGACCGCCCCGAGCCCAGACCCGAGCCGGCGGCCAGTTGCGCGCCGGCTTCGGCCAGCGTCACCACGTGCCAATCCCCCGCCGCTGCAAGGCCCCGATAGGCAGTGGCAGACCGGGGCTCCAACCACCGATTGTGCAGGCGGGAGACCGGCGAACCCAGCGTGCGGCCATGCTGCTACCTGGACCTGCGCCAGGAACTCGGTTCGTAGCGTCGCAGGCCTGGGACGGGTGGCGGGCTGCGGCACTCAAGGCCGGTTCGCTAGGGAACCAGCACGATCCGCCCCCGAACCCCGCCCTCCTCCAAATGCGCATGGGCCTTTGCGACTTCCACCAGTGGGTACCGCGCAGCCACGCGGAGGGTCAGGGCACCCTCGTCCACCAAGCGGACGAGCTCGGCCAGGCGTGAGCCGTCTGCGCTCGACTCGACGGCCGCCGTCCGCACACCGCGGGCCGGATCCGGGGCAGTGCCCGGGATGAGGGCGACGAAGGCGCCGCCGTCGCGCACCCACTCCAGGGTCGTCGGGCCGAGGACCCCCGCGTCCAGCACAGCGTCGAAGCTGCCGGCCGCGACGGCGCCGCTCGTGAAGGACGACGCCCCCACGGACCGTACAAACTCCTCGTCGCCCTCCCGGGCCAGCGCGGTCACCGCGATACCGCGGCGCGCGGCGAGCTGCACCGCGTAGCCGCCGACCGCGCCCGCCGCACCGGTGACCAGGAGGGACTGCCCGGACTCCAGCTCCAGCAGATCCAGGGCCTGTGCGGCGGTCAGCGCGTTCAGAGGCAGCGTCGCCGCCGCAACCGCGTCGACCGACGTCGGAGCGGCCGCCGCCGCGTCCGTCTCGACAACGACGTACTCGGCGTGCGTGCCCAGCGGCCTGACCAGGCCGTGGGCGACAGCCACCACCGCGTCGCCGACGTGCCACGTGCTCTCGGCCCCGGTGGCATCCACCGTCCCGGCGACGTCGAAGCCGAACCCGAGCTGCTGTCCCTCCCCTCCGAAGGCTCCGGACCGCACTGCCCCGTCCACCGGGTTCAGCCCGGCCGCCGACACCTTGATCCGCACCTGCCGCACCCCCGGCTCGGGTACCTCGGTCTCCACGATCTCCACCTTCTCGGGCCCGCCGAAGGCCCTCACCACAGCTGCACGCATGACTGAAATCTCCCGGTTATCACTGTCGGCTTTGGTATCTCCCCAGCCGTCAACAACCCTAGGAAGAGCTACTATCTCTTGGTAAGTAGTTACCTGAAGGTGCCTACGTTCCGTGGAGGTGAGCCATGGCGACCGTGACGGCCGCGCAGCGGCGCGAGCAGGCCCGCATCGAGTACGACGCATTCATCAAGGCCTGCCCCACCCACCAGCTAGTCGGCCGCATCAGCGAGAAGTGGGCCTGTCTCACCATCGCCGCACTGAGCGAGGGTCCCCGGCGCTACAGCGACATCGCCCGCACCATGGCCGGGGTGAGCCCCAAGATGCTGACGCAGACACTGCGGTCACTGGAGCGCGACGGACTCCTCACGCGCACGGTCACCCCGTCCGTCCCGGTCCGCGTCGACTACGAACTGACTGACCTGGGCCGCAGCCTCTCCGAGCTGATGATGTCCGTGAAGCGGTGGGCGGAGACCCACATCGAAGAGGTCCACGGGGCGCAGGAGCGGTACGACGCGGAGAACGACCAGGGCTGATCCGCCGAACCCCAGGAATCCGTACCTCCTGGAAGTGAAGCACTCCTGGACGGCTTCCCGTCGCTCACCTGCACCCGGCAGCCCTTCTGCTACGGTCCCTGGCCCAGCTGCCACCGCCGCAACCAGCTCTGGCTGCAGGACGGCACCCTGGCTCGTCTCACCACGCAACCCTGCCCGCCACCGATCGCATCTGGCAGACCGCGCTTCCCCGCACCCTCGCCCAGCATGAAGACGACCACGAGTTGGCAGACTCCGCCGACCCAAAGCCTCCCCCTGTCTGCCTGTTCGCCCGAAAGATGGGAGCCGTGCCCCTACCCACGCTCTTGCACCGCCGGCTGGCGGCCAGGAACAGGGGCATTCGATCAGCGTTCGTATTCCAAAGCAGCGTTCACGCTGCAGGCGCCTACTCGTGCGAGCTTGTCGATGATGTCCAGGCAACCGATCGCAGCCCGAGCCGGGGCACCGTGGCCACGCCGTCGCATGTCGGGGCGCGAACCGGTCAGCCCATGGCGATGCGGCTGAGGCACTCCCAGGACCGGTCCAGATTCACTTGAGCCTGGCCCATCTCCAGGACGTGATCGAAGGATTGGCTGCCGACGATGAAGCCGAGGGAGGTGTAGAGGAGCACAGCAGAGTTGCCGTCCTCGACACTCAGGCTGAGCCGAGCGGCTGGGCCTCTCGGCGGCTACCCGGATCAGCGCCTCCATGGGCGCCCGGCCGCGCCCGCGACCACGGTGCCCGGGCGGTGCGTCAAGGGTCAGCTGGGGGACGTCCGGGGCGACGAAGCCGTACCTGGGCTCATCCTCGGGCCGGTATCGCGCCCAGGCCCGCGCCGACCGGTTCGCCGACCTCGGTCTCTGCGAGAGCCCCGAAGCCACCTGCGGGGGCCAACCAACAAGGTAGGGCGCGGCGTGCACGACAAATGGATCGCCTCCCCCACAGCTACTTCCCAAAGGGCGACATGGACTCGATCGATCCCACGACCGAAGATCCACCCGACGTGATTACGCCGCCGACACGGGACATGACCAGATCCTGCCGCTTGGCTGGTCAACGAGCGGCTGGCCCACCACCGGTGCGCAGCCTGCGCCGGTCGTATCCTCGGCCTTCCTGACCACCACGTCCCGACCGAGTGGACACCGCGCCGGCCCTGGGCCACCAAGGGGCGCAGGCCCGGCGGAGCCCGGTGCCCGTCAACCAGGGCCCGCACCTGGCTCGCAGTCTGGCCCGCACCGACTGCGGCCCGCTCGCGAGGTTACAGTCGGTGACTTCGGCGGCCGCCGTGATCCAAGCCCTGACTCGACAATGCTGCCGCCGACGACTTCGAGGTGGTACGTCGCGGAACGTCGACGACATGTTGTGGACCAGGATCCTCGTCGACCGCAGATTGATTGAGCGATAAGGTCATACGTATGCCAACCGAGCCGCAGCCCGCAACCCGTCTGATCCCGCGACGCCTGCCCGCGGGCCGCTTGGGCGTTGCAGTTGTTTCCGAGCTCGTCGACCTCATCGTGACGGGCCAGTTGAAGGAAGGCGAGCTGCTGCCTCCGGAGGGTCCGCTGAGCGAACACTTCGGCGTGAGTCGCACGGTGCTGCGTGAATCGGTGAAGCGGCTGGAGGAGAAGGGCCTGGTGATCGTTTCCCAGGGGCGCGGCACCCAGGTGCGGGCGCCGGGCTACTGGAACATGCTCGATCCGGTGGTGCTGTCCGCGTTGATCGACAACGACGAGACGCTCGGCGTCCTCGACGAGCTGACGATCGTGCGGGCGAGCCTCGAGTCGGCGATGGCGGGCGCGGTTGCCGGTTCTCGCAGCGCAGATGGGTTGCGGAGGCTGGAGAACGCTTTGACCACGATGCGGGAAAGCCAGTCCGAGGCGGACTCTTTCCGGCAGGCGGATGTGGTGTTCCACTACGCGCTCATGGAGATCTCCGGCAACCGGCTGGCGGAGAACATCGCCAAGCATCTGTACAAGCGAGCCACGGAGTCCAGCCGCTACCAGGGCATCGACCCGCCTGATGCGTTCACACTGACGCTGAAGGAACACGCGGCGATCGTCGATGCCATCTCGAGGAAGGATGTCGCCGCGGCCCAGAAGGCGATGCACGATCACATCCACATCTCGTGGGAGCGTCGTCGGCTGCCCGACCACGCGCCACGGGCGCGTGGTCGAGCGCTCAATCAGAAGAGCGAGTAGACGTCGGCAGCGTTGCCGCCGAATACACCCGCGCGTTCCGAGACGGAAAGCCCGTCGAGCAGGGCTTCCAGAGCGGACTTCCAGGGCGCCGCACCCCCGCCGAGCTCAGCCAGCGGCCAATCGGAGCCGTAGAGCAGACGCCCGGGGCCGAAGGATCCCAGGGCGATCGTCACCGGGGCGGCGAGATCGGCTGCACGCCATGATCCAGGGGCGAGGCCCGACGTGAGTCCCGAGACCTTCGCGACGACGTTCGGTTGCCGCGCTAGATCCCGCAGCCGCGACGCCCACATACTCCTGTCCTGCCCGGGCTCGGGCGGACCGCCCAGGTGATCGAGCACGAAGCGGAGTCCGCCGTGGCGCGCTGCCAGGCGGGTTGCCTGAGGGAGCTGCCACTCACGCACGACGAGGTCGAAGCAGAGGCCCTCACGCTCGAGTACGGCGAGGCCCGCGCCGACCTCCTCGCGCATCATCCACTGCGGGTCCGGGTCGATGTGGGCCAGATGCCGCACCCCGACGACGGGGACAGCGGCGTCCTTGCGGATCCGGTCGAGCTGAGGTCCGACCTCCGCCGCGAGGTCGACCCACGCGACGAGGCCGGCGATGGCTGATGAGTCCAGCTTGGCGAGCCGGATGCTCTCCTCGAGGCTGTTGCTCGACTGCACGACCACGGCGCCATCGAGTCCGGTCGAGGCGAGCATCTCGCTCAGATCTGAGGCGCCGAAGTCGCGGGCGATCGGCGCCATGGTCTCCGCGTCGATCCAGTCCTGCGGGTCCACCGCCCGGTCCCACAGGTGCACATGGGCGTCGATGCCGGCAGTCATGCGAGATGCCACACTTCCTCGACAGGCTGCCACAGCGCCCCGGGATCACGTTCCTCCGCGATCCTCACCTGGCACGGGTCGGTATGCGTCCACCATTCCTGCGAAGCCGGGTCCTCGGCGATCCTTTGCATGTCCGCCTCGTGGTCCTCGCCGACGTACTCGTAGTAGGCGAACAGGATGTCGCCGAAGATGAAGATGCTGTAGTTGCGCACGTTGCATTCGGTGAGCTTTCGCTCGACGCTCGGCCACACGGCACGGTGCAGCGTCAGGTATTCGTCGCGCTTCTCGGGCCGTACACCCACGACGAAGGCCCTGCGCTCAGGTTGACGGGTCACGAGGATCGGCCTCCGCGGTGCGTCGGGTCATCCATCACGTCCGGCTCGGCCACCAGTCGCAAGGCAGCGCGTTCGGGCCGAATGTGCGGTCCGGTCGCCGCGGGCCGGGGCGTCGCAGCGCCGGCCGGGGACATCTGGGACTCGTCGACCACGATCCCGATGCCTGGGCGATCGCCCAGGACGATGCCTCCGTCGTCGAACTGCTGGTCGACGTCGAGACCGACGGGAAAGAGAAGATCCTGGACTTCGAAGGCCAGATGGTTCGGCACGGCGGCGGCGGCGTGCGCCACCGGGTTCGCGTTGTACGCGACGGGACTCACCGGCAGATCGTGGGCGTGTGCGAGCGTCGCGACGCGGAGGAAGTGGGTGATCCCCCATACGTTGCCGACCTGCACGATGTCGACCGCGTTGGCGTCCAGCAGCGGGCGGTACTGCTCCAGCCCGGTCAGGTTCTCGCCGCTTGCGATCGCCGCACGCACCTTCCCGCGCAGCGCGGCCATGCCGGCCGCATCCCACCGGCGCAGCGGTTCCTCAACCCAGGTGAGGTCCATGCGCTGCTCGATGGCCGCGACATACCGGGCCGCCTGGGCGTGGTTCCACGACTCGTTGGCGTCGAACATGAGCGCCGGCCGGCGGGAGTTGCGGCTGAGAATGTCACGCATGATCTCCAGCCGGGGCAGGTCGCGGTCGAGGTCGCGGCCGCCCTTGAGCTTGCCGGCCTTGAACCCACGGTCCGCGAACCGGCCGTAGAGGTCGGAGAGTTCGTCCTCGGTCAGGCCGTACTCGAGACCGGACGCGTACCCGGGGACGAAGCGCTCGCGGGCCCCGAGGGTCCGCCATAGCGGCTCGTCGGCGGCCTTGGCCTTGATGTCCCAGAGGGCCATGTCGACGGCCCCGATGGTTCCGAAGGTGGATCCTGAGTGACCGGCCTTGAACACCCAGTCGAGCATTCGGTCGTAGAGCGCCACGACCGACCGCGGGTCATCGCCCTCGATCGCGGGGAAGACACGGGCGATGTCGGCGTGGGACCCGAGGCCTACTCCCTCGATGCCGGTGTCGGTCTCGATGATGAGGACGGGGACCGGCGTGGCGTGGCCGGGCTGGACACCGTTGACGTCCCCGGTGATTCTGCCCCAGTCGTGAACGGTGTTCAGGCTGCGGTACCCGGTGATCTTCATCGGCGGTGGTTCTCCTTGCATGTGCGAGCGGTCATTCCTTGGTTCCTCCAGCTGTCATGCCCGCGACCAGGAATCGCTGGGAGAACAGGAAGACGACCAGGACGGGCAGGATCGACACGATCGTCCCCAGCGCCAAGGTGGGCAGCTGGACGGAGTCGGATCCCGCGGAGCTGGGATTGAAAGCCGGGGTTGACGCCAGAAGCGAGGTGAGCCCGACCTGGATCGGGTATCCGTCGCTCGAGGGCAGCATCACGAACGGGAGGAAGAAGTTATTCCAGTTCTGAACAAAGCTGAAGAACGCCACCAGGGCGACGATCGGGGCGGCCAGCGGAAGGGCGACCCGGGTGAAGACCTGGAACCCGTTGCAGCCGTCGATGCGCGCGGCGGCGAGGATGTCACGAGGGATGCTCGTCGAAAAGTAGATGTAGGTGAGATAGACGCCGAACGGGAAGAACGACATGGGCAGGATCACCGACAGCGGGCTCCCGATCAGACCGACACTGTTCAGCTCGAGGAAGATGGGCAGCACCAGTGCGGTGCTGGGGATCAGCATGACCACGAGTGTCAGCACGAGCAGCGCCTGCCGAAGCCTGAACTCCGTGAGCGCGAGCGCGTAGCCTGCGGGGATGCTCACGAGGAGCGTGATCACCAGGGCGCCGATCGCATACAGCGCGGAGTTGCCGATCCAGGTCGTCACCGCACCGTCCTGGAAGTCGAACAGCTGATGCCAGTTGGCGACGAAGTCCGACCGCGACCCGAGCGAGAACGGGTTGGCGACGACGAGCGCCTTTGAGGACTTCGTGACCGCGAGGAGCAGCCAGAGGATCGGGACGGCGAAGAACAGGACGAAGACGACGAGCAGGACGCCGGCGATGGACCGCCCGCTCCACCCGCTGAGGCTCGGCCGGCGGCGTTCGGCGGAGAGTGCTCTCATGGTCATTCCTTCTCGAAGAGGCCACCGCGGGTCACGAACACCCAGGACAGCAGGAGCGCGACGACCAGCAGGATCAGCGAGATCGCGGCCGCGCCGTTGAAGTCGTTCTGCTGGAACGCGTACTGGTAGGCCAGCTGGTTGAGCGAGTAGTCGTTGGGCACCACCGCATTGCTGGCCTGACTGAGCAGTTGCGGCTCGACGAACAACTGGGTGCCGGCCGCGAGTGACATGACGCCCATGTACGCAACCCACTTGCGCAGCATCGGAAGTTGGATCCGCAACGCGATCTGGACGGCGTTCGCGCCGTCGATGCGGGCGGCCTCGATCACCTCGGTGCTGATGTTGTTGAGGGCGCCGTACATGATGATGATCCACCCGCCGGCTCCGGTCCAGAACGCGATGATTGCGAAGATCACCGGAAGGTGGCCGGGTTGGATCACCTGCACGAAGCTGTCGAACCCCAGCGCGCTGAGCAGACCGCTGACCGGGCTCGCCGTCGGATCGAGGACGAAGAGCCACAACAGGACGCTGGACGCGCCCGCGAGCGCGCCGGGCAGGTAGTAGACGAAGCGCAGGGTCGCGCTCACCCACCGCACACTGACGGCGTGGACCACCAACGCCAGGCCGACGACGAAGACCACCAGCGCGAGGAGCCAGATGAGGAGATAGGTGGTCACGTGCAACACGGCCGGCCAGAACCGGAAATCGCCGACGACCTTGGTGAAGTTGTCGAAGCCTGCGAATCCGCCGTCTGCGTTCGTGAAGGCCAGGACTACTGCGTAGAGCGAAGGGATGATCCCGAAGGCGATGGTGAGCAACGCGTAGGGCGAGACGAAGAGATAGCCGATCGGGCTGCGAGCGAAGGCGCTACCGGCCGGCCGGCCGCTACCCCGGCGTGACCGCCGACGCCGTGAGGCGTCAACGGTCAGCTGGTCACTCGGAGGAGCGAGGGTCATGTCACTTCACCACGTATCCGTTGACCTTGGCTTGGTTCTCGATCGCCTTCTGCCAGGTCGGCAGCAGGTCCACGATCGACTTGCCGCCTGTGATCCCCGGGGTCATCGTCTTCGCCCATATCGCCTCCTGGCTGAATGTGGGGTAACCCCAGCCGTCCCAGACCCGCGACGCTGCGCTCACCACCGGCTGCAGCGGGGTGGCGTAGTACTTGCTCGCCTCCTGCTTCGCGATCCACTTCTGTGCGGCGGGCGCGTACGCCGGGTAACCCGGTGCGACGTCGACCTGATAGTCGTCGGCCGTGGTGACGAACTGGACAAACTTCTCAGCGGCCTTCAGGTTCTTCGAATGGCTGGAGACGAACCAGGTTCCGCCACCCACGTTGCCCGTCGCAGCCTCGTCCTCGCCCTTCCACGGCAACGGCGCGGCGACGCCGAGCCGTCCGGCCGGCACGTTGAGCGACTGAGGGTTGTTGAAGATCGCGCCGGCGTACCAGGCCGGACCCGGCATCATCAGCACCTTGCCCGAGTACTTCTTCAAGAACTCGGGAGTGAAAACGCTGACCACCGGCACGGTCCCGTTGTTGCGGAGGGCGTCGAGCATCGAGGCCGCCCGCTTGCACTCGGTCGAGTCGGTCTTCACGGAGAGGGACTTGGGACCGGTCACGTCATTGGCCTGGCACTTGCTCGCCCACATGAACACCTCGGGCGTCCAGGCATCTCCGGCCGTCCCGATGATGTAACCGGGGTGCTCCTTGGCGACCTTCTCGCCCAGCGCCTGGTACTCCTCCCACGTGGTCGGGACGGCGTAGCCGAACTGCTCCAGCAGGGACTTGTCGTACCAGAGCACCGCCTGGGCGAGGTCGTTGCGCAGGCAGTACACGCGGCCGTCCACCGTGCAGGGGTTGAGCGAGCCTCCGGTGAAGTTGCTGAGCGTGTCCTTCGGGACCAGACCCTTGTCCAACACGGCCGCGAACGCCTGCTTGCCACCGCTCTTCTGGCTGGCCCACGCCGCGTCGTTGTTCTGACTGGAGAAGACGACATCGGGCCAGCCACTGCCGGCGCGGTCGAAGAGCTGCACCTTCGTCCGGAAGGAATTGGACCCGTTGGCGGACCCGTCATAGGTGACGACCTTGATCTTGGTGTCCGGGTTCGCCGCCTGGAACGCCTTCGCGGCAGCCTGTCGGTCCGCGTCCACCCAGACGGTGATCGTCGAGGAGGCTTCCTGCTTGGCTTCGGGAAAACCATGCGGCCCGTTCGCCGAGCTGCCTTGGCCGCCGCAACCAGCAAGGGTCAGGAGCGCAGTTGCGGCGCACATCACGGCGACGGTCGACGCCTTACGGCGCGAACGCACCAGAGTGTGGATTCCGACCATGAGATGTCCTTGTCCTGTCGACTTCGTTGACGACTCCGGCAGGACTATAGAGCATACGTATGATGTTTGTCATTCATATTATCTTGATACTGGATCGTCGTTCTCCAGCAGTGTGAGATCGTCCAGAGTCGGCGCGCCCTCCCAGTCGCCGGGGCCCATACACGCGAAGGCGCCGGCGATCGTCGCAAGGTCGAGGCAGGCCGCCATGTCGGCTGCTCGGGTGTAGCCGGCAAGGAAGCCGGCGACGAAGGCGTCGCCGGCGCCCACCGAGTCCACGACCGGGACCGCGATGGCGGCACGCTCGAGCACAGCTCCGTCGTGGTAGCCGATGCTGCCGGCCGCACCCCGCTTGACCACCGCCGTCGACGGACCCAGGTGCGCGAGCGCGGCGACGAGTTCCGCAGGGTCGCTCGTCCGGGTGCCGGTGAGCAGGGCGGCCTCGTCCTCGCCTGCGAACACGAGGTCCGCGGCGGCCGCCACCTCTCGGTACACCGGCGCGGGGTCCCCTGTCCTCCACAGCGAGCGCCGATGGTTGACGTCAAAGGAGACGCGCACTCCGGACCGCCGCGCCAGCCGCACCACCTCGTGGACGGTCTCGCGGGCCGAGTCGGAAATCGAAGCGGTTATCCCGGTGACGTGAATGAGGGCGGCGCTCTCCACCAGGTGGGGGTCGATGTCGTCCACGGTCAGGCGGCTGCCGGCGCTTCCAGAGCGGTAGAACCACACTCTCGTGGTGTGAGGGGTGCGCTTCTCCTTGATCATCAGGCCGGTCGGCGCGTCGGGATCGACGATGACTCTTGCGTCGACACCTTGGCCTCGGATGTCGCGAACGACCCGCCGACCGAGGGGGTCGGCTCCGACTCGGCCCACCCAGACCGCGTCAATGCCGAGCCGGCTGAGGCCTATGGCAACGTTGCTGTCCGCACCTCCCGTCGCGATGCGGGCGTCGGCCACCTCCGCGAGGTCGCCGACGTCGGCGGCGCGGAACAGCCCCATCGTCTCCCCGAAGGTCAGCACGTGACCACCCATCAGGCTCCCCTCACCGCTTCCGCCCGGAGCGTTGTCGCCACCTGGGCGTTCGAAGAGCCTCATCGGCCAAGCCAGCCACCGTCGACCGGCAGGATCGTCCCGGAGATGTAGCGCGCTGCGTCCGACGCCAAGAACACAGCAGCGCCTGCGATGTCCTCCGCCGTTCCCCACCGCCCCGCCGGTATCCGCTCGAGGATCGCGCGGGACCGGTCAGGGTCGTCCTGAAGCGCTTGGGTGTTGTCGGTCGCGATGTAGCCCGGGGCGATGCCGTTGACGGTCACACCGCATCCAGCCCACTCGTTCGATAGCGCCCGGATCAGTCCCGCCATGCCGGACTTGGCGGCCGCATAGCCCGGCACGTTGATCCCGCCCTGGAACGAGAGCAGGGAGGCGGTGAAGACGATGCGCCCGTGTTGCGCATCCAGCATCCTCCGCCCGAGAACCTGGCTGAGCACGAATGTGCTCGTGAGATCGACTTCGAGCACCTCGTCGAACCAGTCCAGGGGATGCTCGGCGGCGGGAGCGCGGCGGATGGTCCCGGCGTTGTTGACCAGGATGTCAACCGGGCGCTCGCCTGCGGCGAGTTCCTCGGCGAACCGGGTCACCTGCCGTCGGTCTGCGAAGTCGACGCGGTGTCCCGAGAACTCGCGGCCGAGCCCGCGCACGCGGTCGCCGATTGCCGATGATGCCGGATCGAGGGTGGCGGAGAGTCCGACGATGTCGGCACCGGCAGCGGCCAGAGCCTCGGCGATGGCGAACCCAATTCCGCGCTTGGCCCCGGTCACGACAGCGAGGCGGCCGGTCAGGTCGAAGGGGTTCATGACACGCTCACCTCGACGAGCAGCTTCATCGCCTGCCCGGCCTCGAGGACACCGAAGGCCGATTCGACCTCGCTCAGGGGCACGATGCCCGTGATGAGCTTCTCGGCCGGGATGGCGCCCTCGGCCACGAGCTCGACGGCGCGCTCGAAGTCGTGGCGCTGGTAGACCCGTGCACCGAGCAACCTCAGCTCCCGCCAGAACACGCGGTGCAGGTCGATGGGCCGCGGTTGCGAGTGGATGGCCACCACAACGAGCGTGCCACGGACCTTCGCCAAGCTCGTGGCGCCGAGCACGGCGGCGGCCGAGCCGGAGACCTCGAACACGACGTCCGCTCCGGCTCCGTCCGTCCACTCCTCCACCCAGGCGACCTGATCGACCGACGAGGGGTCCAGCGTCGTCAGCCCCATCTCCTCGGCGGCGGCCCGCCGGGTCGGGTCGATCTCGGCAATCACGACCTCGGCACCGAACGCGGCAGCGACGACCGCGATCAGAACGCCGATCGGGCCCGCACCGATAACGACCGCCTTGTCGCCTACGACGAGTTCGGAGCGTCGTACGTCGTGCACTGCCACCGCGACGGGCTCCACAAGCGCGGCGTCTCGCAACGAGATCTCGGAGGGCAGCCGCACGAGTGCCGACACCGGTACGTTCCAGTACTCCTGAAGGGCTCCGGGGCTGTCGATGCCGATGAAGTCCAGGTTCTGGCAGATGTGCTCGTTCCCCGCACGGCAGGCCGGGCAAGTGCCGTCCCAGGCCAGCGGCATGACAGTCACCGCATCACCCACCGACCAGCCCTCCACGCCGGCACCGAGGGCGACGACCGTGCCTGACATCTCGTGTCCGATCGTCGCCGGCTTGCTGACCCGACCGTCCATGTCCCCGTGGAAGACATGGAGGTCCGTGCCGCAGATTCCGACGTAAGCCACGGCGACTCGGACCTCCCCCGCACGCGGCTCGGCCGGTTCCCGCTCCTCGACCCTCATCGTGCGCGCGCCTACGTAACTTGCCGCCAACATGCTGATCGGCTCCTCCTCGCTATGTCCGGGGCCGCAACGGCCCAAAGCCGTGCGCAACATAGCAGGAAACATAATACGTATGCTGTCCTATAGTCGACCTCGTGACCAGCAAGCCACCGCCGCGCGACCACGCATCCATGGAACAGACGCTCCCGACCCGAGGCCTGCGAACCGGGCACCAGCTCACGGAGTTGGGCCTGGGCACAGCCCAGTTCGGCAACCTGTTCACCGAGACGACCGACGACGAGTCCCAGCGCGCCGTCAGAGCCGCAGCCGAGGAAGGGATCCGCTACATCGACACCGCGCCGCATTACGGCCTCGGACTGTCCGAACGCCGCCTGGGGGACGCCCTGAACGCGGCCACTCGGCGAGGTGTGGTCATCTCCTCGAAGGTCGGGCGCCTGCTCGTGGACAGCCCGGACACGACCCACCGGCTCGACGACGACGGGTTCATCGTGCCGGCGACGAAGAAGCGGGTCTGGGACTTCAGCCGCGACGGGATCCTTCGTTCCGTGGAGGAGTCACTGGCACGGCTGGGGACGGACCGGCTCGACATCGCCTATCTGCACGATCCGGACGACCACTGGGGGCCGGCATCGTCGAGCGGGATCGCCGCCCTGGCCGAGCTCCGGGACCAGGGCGTCGTCGGTGCCATCGGCGCCGGCATGAACCAGGCGGCGTTGCTGGCCGAGTTCGTGAGGCAGACCGACGTCGATGTGGTGATGGTCGCCGGGCGGTTCACCCTTCTCGATCAATCGGCACTGGACGACCTGTTGCCCGTCGCCGGCGCCCGCGGCGTCGGCGTCGTCGCCGCGGCGGTCTACAACTCCGGACTGCTGAGCAGTACGGCCGTGGACAGCTCGGCGACCTACGACTACGGGGCAGCGCCGCGGGACGTCGTCGAGCGTGCCGCCCGCATCGCCGCCGTCTGCGAGCGCCACGGCGTGGAGCTTCCCGCGGCCGCCATCCAATACCCGTTGCGTCATCCCGCAGTTGCCTCGGTGGTGACAGGGATGCGCACTCAGGAACACGTGCGAGGCAATGTCGCGCGGTATCGGGCGGTGATCCCGGAGGCGCTGTGGGAGGAACTGCACTTCACAGGGCTCGCCCCGGACCCGATCCGGACACGCTGATCCTCCAGGGTTCCGGGTCATACGTCATATGAATCTTGTCACAAACATCATACGTATGCTAACTCTGTGTCGGGCATCAACGCCCCTATCACAGGAAGCGATCGAACATGACATCGACGTCAGACTCGACACGCTCGGTGAGCAGACGATGGAGGCGCAGGGTGGGCACCCTCGCGGCGCTCGGCGCCTGCGCCGTCATCGCATCAGCGCTCATTCCTCTTCAGGCGCAAGCCGCCCCCAGGACGGAGTACTTCGCAGCACCGGACGGCAAGGACGCCGGACACTGCAGCCAGTCGCAGCCGTGCTCGCTGGAGCGGGCGCAGCATGTTGTCGGTCCGGCCACCAAGCATGGTGACGTGACCGTCCAGCTTGCCGACGGCACCTACCGCCTTTCCGAGCCCCTGCGGTTCGGACCCGGCGACGACGGCGGCGACCACACCGTCCACTGGACCGCCGCCCCGGGCGCCCACCCGGTCATCACAGGCGCCTCGAAGGTCACCGGCTGGTCCAAGTCCGAGGCAGGGTCGGGCATCTGGGAGGCGGACACCCCCAACGGCCTCGACACCCGCCAGCTCTACGTGAACGGCGTGATCGCCCCTCGCGCCGCCATCCGCCTGGCCAACGCGGACGTCACTCCCACCGCGACCGGTCTCACCATCAAGAACCCGGCCCTGAGCTACCTCGCCACGCTCCCCGACCAGAGGCGCATCGAGTTCGAGTCCCTCGGCGACTTCACGAACCGCTACTCGCCGGTCCAGAGCATCAGTGCCACCGAGATCACGATGGCGCAGCCCGCTTGGGACAACAACACGTGGGGCTGGGACACCGTCCAGAACTCGTTCCTGGCCGGTCCGAGCTGGTACCTCGACAACTCACTGAGCTTCCTCACCCAGATCGGCCAGTGGTACATAGCTCCGGGCGCCGGGAAGCTCTACTACAAGCCGGCGGACGGGGTCGACCCCAACCAGCTCGACATCGAGCTGCCCCGCCTGCAGACACTGGTCAGCATCGGCGGGACGTATGACGCGCCCGTAACCGGTCTTGCCTTCGAGGGCATCCAGTTCTCCGGAACCTCCTGGCTCGGCCCCTCGACCGACGGGTACGCGGACCAGCAGAACGGCCTCTTCATCAAGGGCGCCTACGACTACCGCCCCGCCGACGCCTTCACCAGCTGCTCGCGCGGCTGCGAGATGTTCGAGCGAGCGCGCACCAGCTGGTACCAGGAGCCCGCCGCCGTACAGGTCTCCGCCGCCAGCCGCATCTCGTTCACCGGCAACACATTCACCAACCTCGGCCAGTCGGCGCTGGGTATCGGAAACGACGCCAACGCCACAAGGACCGGAATCGGGCTGGGCGCCGGCGACATCGACGTGGTCGGCAACCGGTTCATGGAGAACAGCGGGCACGGCGTCGCGGTCGGCGGTGTACTGCCTGACGCGCACCACCCCAGCGACCCGAGGATGACCAACAAGAACATCCAGATCGCCAACAACACGATCAATCGCGTGGCGGTGGACTACAAGGACAACAGCGGAATCCTCAGCACCTACGTCACAGGCGCCCGCATCCTGCACAACGAGGTCTCCAACGTCCCCTATGACGGCATCGACACCGGCTACGGCTGGGGCATCAACGACGCCGGGGGCTCGAACGACTACGTCGACCGCGGCTACTACAAGTGGAACACGCTGTACACGACGCCGACGACGCTCAAGGACAACCGCGTCGAGGGCAACCTCGTACACAACACGAAGGCACGCTTCGCCGACGGCGGATCGGTCTACAACCTCTCCGCCAGCCCGGGAAGCGTGGTCGCCAAGAACTACCTGTTCAACATCTCTGGAGTCGGCCTCTACCTCGACGAGGGCTCGCGCTCGATGACCTACGAGAACAACGTGGTCCAGGGCGGTTCCTTCCTCTTCACCAATGCATACAGCCTCCGCAACAACACCAGCGACAACGTCATCCAGAACAACTGGTACAACTCGGGCGGGGCCTCGACGCCGAACGCCGGGGCGCACAACAACCAGCTGATCAACAACGTGAAGGTCACCGGTGCCAACTGGCCCCAGGGCGCGCGAGACGTGATCTGCCAGGCGGGTGTCGCGCCGCAGTACCGGACGTCGCTCAACGCGAACCAGTTCGGCTTCAGCGGGTGCGCGGTCGGTGCACCGGTCGCACCCGGCCTCCGCACTTCCGGAGCTTCGGCCGTCAGCTCGTACTTCGGCCAGAGCGGCGATGGATTCGGGATCGCGGCGGCGGGCGCCGACGTGTGGGGCGCCGGCGGTCAGCACGACGACCAGTTCGGCTCGATCTACCGGGCCGGCTCGTTGGGGGCCGACTCGAGCGTGTCCACACGGGTCGTGTCGGTCAACGATGCCAACGCCTGGGCCAAGTCCGGGGTCATGGTCCGCAACGACATGACCAAGGCGGGAAGTTCGGCCGGGTACGCCGTCGTCGCGGTCACCGCCCGCAACGGCGTCGTGTTCGAGTGGGACGCCAACGGTGACGGATACCTGGACACCGACGCCCGGGCCGGCGTCGACATCTACCGCCCCATCTGGGTGAAGCTCACCCGATCGGGCACCTCGTTCAGCGCCTCGTACTCCTACGACGGCGCCAACTATGTTCCGATCGGTCAGCCCGTGACGTTGGCCTCGGCCGCAGCGAAGCAGGACGCGGGCATCTTCTCCACCTCCCACGACGCCGCACAGTCAGCGATCAACCAGTTCGACTCCGGCGCCGTCACCGCTGTGACGGCGCCATAGGTGCCGCTCACGGTGGGTCGACGGTAGGCGCGGCAAGGTGACCTGGAGCTCGCCGGCAGACTGACCGCCCAGAATCACGGATTCTGGCGGCGAGCGCATGAGAGGACCAGAGCACCAAGCGTGACCTGCCATCGACCATCCGGCGGTGCGGGGCGGGCGTACGCTCGCCCCGCACCGCCTTCTCGCCCAGTGCGGTGGGCCCCATTCTCAAGCCATTCGTGATGACGGTTCGGCCGAGGACTCCTGACGTGATTTCAGGGGCTTTGCCAGGTCCAGATCCAGGCAAGCTTGTCGATCGAGGCGGGCGCGGCCGGCGCAGCTGGCCGCCCGCTACGGTTGCATCGCCATGCGCAGGATCGGTTGGGTGAGCACAACGAAGCGCTGGGGGGCGCCTGCGCGTGGCTGAGAACACCCGCCAGTCTGTCCGAGGGAACAGAGCGTGGGTGTTGATTCCGGCAAAGATGAGACCACCTGCCGACCAGCGCTCAGACTCCGCCAGTGGCAGCCGATCGCGCTACGGTGCTGCCGCAGACGGGTGGACAGGAAGCATAGGGCAGAACTGGACACGTCGACGCCCGACGGGTAGACAAGCGTGCGAAGCCTCCGGTGGAGACGGTTCTCTTGGTCGAAAACCCATCTACCAGGAGCTTCACCACATTGTCAGCCCAACCACCCTGTCCTTGCGGCAGGTTGGAACGAGCTCATGTGCTTCCCCGCCCTCCCGGGCAACACCCGTTCGCTCCCGATAAAGGTCGATAGACCCGTGAATGCTTCAGACCCGCACGTCAAAGCCTTCGCCGAGATCTTCGGCGATCCGCCGGCCGACTTCGCCGTCCCTGTCGACTGGGCGGCAGTCGAGTCCTGGTTGGGGATGCGCCTGCCCGCCGACTACAAGGCCATTGCCGCCGCGTACGGCCCACTCGACATCGGCGCCTGGCTCTGGCTTCACATGCCATGCGTCAACCGCGGTTGGTTCGACTATGGAACCTGGGTCCAGCAGACTCGGCGTAACGCCCCCGGCGTCCTTCCCTTCGGCGCCACCCGTACCGCCGATACCCTCTACTGGGACACCACCGCATCCGACGACCCCGACCAATGGCCGGTCGTCATGCACTGTCAGGACGACGAGAACGCGGGCCGCGACCCCTGGCGGCGCTTCGCGACCCCGCTCGTGCCGACGCTGGCCAGGCTCGTGGCCGACGGCATGCGCCCGGTGGCCGCCCGAAGTGGCATGCAAACCGACTTGGAGCGAACCCCGTGGACACCGCCGCCTCGGCGACCGGAGCCAACCGCTCAGCAGCGGGCGGCGCTCACCACAGGCAGCGGGCTGGAGACTTTGATCGCACTCGTCCCGCCGCCGGAGACACCCGCGCTCGGTAAGCACAACTGGGACTGGCTGTACGAAAGGCTGGATACACGTCTGCCCGGCGAGTACGTACGACTGATGGAGCGGTACGGGGCCGGCTCCTGGTGCGGCTGGCTGCGCTTCAACATCCCCTTCGGCGAAGGCCAGTACGCGCTCGCACCGTGGGCCGAGTGGTACACGGAGACTTACCAGGGGCAGCGAGCCGAGTTCCCTGAGTATCATCCCCTGGCTGTCTATCCCGAGCCCGGAGGATTCCTGCCCTTCGCCGACTCTATCGACGGCGACCAACTGTGCTGGCTGACCGAAGGTGCCACGCCGGACGACTGGCCATTGATCGTCGTACCGCGCCATGCCGACCAAGGACCACCGCTCAACACCGACCTCACCAAAACCCTGCTGGAGTGGTTGCGCGGCCGGTACGCGACCGAGGGCCTGCCCCCGCTCGGACGCCGCGACGAGGACCCTCTCGACTACATCGAATTCGAGCCCTACGACGCAGAACCAGCCGCTGATGACCAATGATTCAGCGCCGCATCGGTCGAGTTCGAGGCAGGTGGCCGACTCCATCAGCACACCCCACCCTGTCGCCGCTGGTCACTGGTCAAGCGCGACATGGGTAACCTCGCCGCGGCCGGTCTCGCGGAGATCACGCGGGTGGCGAAGCGCCGGCTGAAGATGCTGCAGTACCGGCCGACGGTGATCGATGGCTGCCTGGGCGCCACTGGCGCTGAGCCTCAAGGACTGCCTTGTTCAGTCCGTGGCCCCGTCCTGCCGTGTCGCTGTCACGCGGAAGCCATGCAGTTCAACGTCCCAGATGTCCACCACCGGCTCGGGGGCGTCATCCTCGTCGGAGAAGCCTTCGACATAGAAGCCGAAGAACTCCAGCAGCGCTCGCTCGCCCAACCCCAGCGGATGGAACGGCAGCGGGTACGGAACCTCGTCCTCGAAGGGCGGAAAGGGCTCCACCGGTTGTCGGCCCTCCCAGTACGGCAGCTCGAACGGCAGCCGTTCGCCGATATCCTCGATGATGCCGCTGTCCGGAGACAGACTGAGTGAGCGGACGAGCTTGCCGTCGTCCCAGACCGCGAAGGCCAGCCCACGTGCCGCGTGCAGGACGATTTGTGCGCGAGGCGCGGCCGATACTCGGTCTTGTGGCCCCAGGCCATCTTCGTCAGCCGGTACCGCTCGCTGGCCGCCAGGGCTATAGGGCATGCGGTGGCAACAGGCACGGACACCTCTCGACCGCTGGTCGTGGCCTGGCGGAACTACCTATTTCTGCGAGACGTAAGCGCCGACATATGCCTGTAGGGCGCAGTACGGCGGCGGAGCCGCCCGGTCCACGCAGTCGGTCCTCGAAGGGAGACGGGGGGATCACGCGCCCGATGTTCGACTCAGGCGCCGCCTTTCAGACGTGCCCAGGGACGGCGACGCGAAGATCGAGGAGCTGTTGCGTATGCACGGGCACGTGGTTTTCGGCGAGGCCATCGATGAGGCTTGCCAGCGGAACTGGCTGGTCCAGCACGAGTGCGTCATTGGACAGGAGGAGCGACGGCACCGCAACCGAGGCGGCTTCTTCGTTGAGTTGATCGGCGATGTCGCACAGGACCGTAGCCTGGCTCCGGACGTGATCAATCAGGTCCGCCCGGCCTGAGTGCCCGGTGATGATCCGGTCAAGATTCCAGGTGTCGAGGGAGATCCGATTGTCGAAGGTGGGCCGCGAGCCGGCGACGACGCCCAGAGCAACCGCTGCGATCGAGGCATCGATGCTAAGGAGATGGGCCAATATCTGGTCGGCATTCCATCCTCCATCGTCCGCGTCGCCGAGGTCGGGGATGGCCGCCGCATCGAGCAACCTTTCGTAGGCGCTGCGAAGTACTGTCGTGTCCATAGCCTGCTTTCCTTCAGTCGGGGCGTGTTGAACTCGAATCCCGCTCCGCTGCCTCAGCGACGCGTTTGATGTGCGCCAACCGACGGTCCCAGTCGGCCGCGAGCGAGGCCATCCAGCGTGCCGTCGTGTCCAGCGCCGCGGGCCGCACCGCGTAACGCACCTCGCGCCCGACCCGGCTGCCGAAAACCAGCCCGGCTGCGTCCAGAACGGCAAGGTGCTTGACCACCGCCTGCCGCGAAACGGGAAGGTGTTCGGCCAGCGCCGTCGCGGTGGCCTCGCCCTGAGCGGCGAGCAGGTCAAGCAGTTGACGTCGCGTCGGGTCGGCCAGCGCACCGAGGACACTGTCGACGACCTCGGCGGCGCCGGGACGTTCTTCCGTCACGTGGAGGGCTGTTCGGCGCGCGTCTTGAGCGCGTCGAGCTCCAGGGGCCAGCCTTCGCTGTGGTCCTTCAGATTCTGACTGCGCAGCTCCTCGGACCCGGCCAGCGCCGCAAACCCGCTCTCGACGACGCGCAGCCGCGTCTGGTCGCCTTCCGGGGTCAACGTGAACTCCACGAGGGTGCTGTTGTCCTCGCGCAGCTCTTCTCCAGGGAACGCGCTGGTCCAGCGGTACGCCAGGTACGTGGGCGGCTCGATCTTCTCCACGCGCACCGGGAAGTCGCCGTGCTCGGCGTTCTTCGCCGTCATCGACTCGCCTTCCCTGGCCACTGTGCCGGGCAGGCTTGCTTTGTCGGCCACCCAAAACCCGGGTTGGGCCACCAGCGACCAGACCCGCTCCAGGGATGCCGCGATCAGGGTCTCGCGTTCGATCCGGTCCTCGCTCATGAGGGGACTCCTCTGCTATTGCCATTGAGTGCAACTTCAGAGTTGCACATCCCATCCTTGAAGTGCAACCCAAGGGTTGCACCTAGGTGCTCATCGTTGGTTGGTGATGATGGAAGGGGGCTGGGTGAGGGCCGTGGGCTACTCAAAGTCCGTAAGGGCTGCATCCCACCAGCGGTCGGCACACCTGCGCGCCTTGGTCACGAAACCAACCTCCGCGTCAACCCCGAAGGACTTCCGGAGCCAACCACTTAGTCAAGCCACACCCTCGCCACCCGAATGACGGCCACGAGTCGCATGCCGCGTCATCCCTGGAGACGGTGAGTTCAGCGTGCCATTAACGAGCTCGTGCACGGTAGGCAGTGAGACGTCGAGGACTTCTGTGGGGCTCGGGGTTCACATCTGCCGTGCGGATTTGGGGTCCGTGATCTGTTGGTGGGACAGCAGGCCGGCGATGGCTTGGACGGTGTCGCTGATGTGTTCGCGGCGGCCGAGGTGGCGGGCCAGGGCGCGCCAGTTTTTCAGGTGGGCGATGCCGTGCTCGACGCGGATGCGGCGTGAGGAGTGCGCTTTGCGCTGGCGTTCGTAGATCTCCTCGTACCAGTCCGGGGCGTTCTTCTTGAACTTGCCCGGCCAGGCCATCACCCCGCCGAGAAAGTCGCGACCCGGAGCACTGCCTGGTCGCCTTCTTCTTGCCGGGGACGAACGCCCGCCGTCCGCCGCGGCCGGCCGGCGGCCTGCGGACCTGGATCTCGGTGGCGTCCAGGCGCAGCTCGACGCCTTCGGCCTGGGCGTAGGCGAACACCTCTGAATCACACTATTCTCGGAGCGGCATCGCGAGGTCGGGTCCACCTGGGGGTGGGATGACGACGGCCTGGCCGGCTCCATCGGAAAGGAACTGACCGACGACTGGCCGCTCCTGCGGTCCGGAGCCTTCAAGGGGAGCCTCGGACACGCGCAGATGGTCCACGCCAAACTCGTCGACTGGAAGAACAAGCACGCTCAGCGGAGCTGATGCCGCCGCCCAGCCAGTCCCGCCCACGACGCGGCCTGGAACCGGCTGGGCCGCAGTGGCCCGGAACATGGTGGCGCTGCCGACTTCCACTCGCTGCACTGGCCTGAAGCGTTGCCGTCCACAGCATCAGCCTCGCCACTGCTCCTTTCAGATCCCGGAGGCAGGTGCAGCCGCCTGGTGAGCGTGTGCTGTCACATACAGCGCGGCCAGGAGCACAAGTGCCACCGTCTGAGGGGCCGTCTCCGTGTCAGACAGATCATGGAGTTCGCTATTGCGGAGGCTGAGTCCTCCGTCGCTGTCGACGAGCAGGAGACGAAGAAATGCCTGCCAATCGGCGTGCATGCCCGCGTCCGTCCGAGGGGCCACTGTCCTCCTTCATCCCCAGCATCCGGACGGCAGACGCCGATGAGGGGGTCAGAGGCCCTTTTCGGGAACGAGTCTGGGCAGAATTGCAAGCAGCGACTGCCGCTCGGCCGGGGCGAGGACGGAGAGGAATTCGTCCTCCATCTCACGGATCGCCGCCTGAGTTGTCGCGTGGAGTACGCGGCCCTGGTCGGTGATCGAGACCGTCTGGGACCGGCGGTCCGCCGCGTCGCGCTTCCGGACGATCAGCTCACGCTTCTGGAGCCGGTCGAGCAGCGTGATCAGTCGCGTTTTGTCGTGCTTGATCTCACGCGCCAGCGTCAGCTGGTTCGGCGCGGCGCCGCGGGAGAGTCGGTCGAGGACGATGTACTCCCACATCGTCAGCTCGTTTGCGGCCAGCAGTGGCGCCTCCGCCTCAACCAATCGGTCAGTGACCCAGGCGAACAGCGCACCCAAATCTGCGCGATCTGAATCTGACATGCAGCGAGTGTACCGCTGCTTGAGATTATCTCTGATGTAGATGATCTGACGGTCCTTACTATCCAGGTATCCCCGTCGCCGGAACGACTGAAGCACTCGCGCGGGATGTGCCGCCGACGCGGGAGTTGACGCCCGCCAGGGAGCTCGACCCCGGGCGCCGCGAAGGGCGACTGCCGCAACGGGCGGCGGGGCGCCGTGCAGGCCGGGTCGATACGGACACCCCAGTGAGTCCGGGCCTGCGTGTGGCGCCGCGCGCGACGCCCTCATCTCATCAAAGCCGCGCACGCCCGGCATGCCGCCACTATGAGCAGCATCCATAGACCGTCTGCTTGACGGATGATGTGCTTCTGCTTACCGTACAAGCATGGATACCATCACGGTTTTCGGAGCCACGGGTCACATCGGGTCTGCCACCGTCCGTCGCCTCGGCGAGTCGGGCGCGACTGTGCGGGCGGTGGTGTGGCGAACGCCCGCTGACACGCGGATCGAGGGAGCGGCCGCCGTGGTGCGGGCCGATCTGCTCGATCCCCAAGCCATCGCCGCCGCCGTCGAGGGATGTGACAGCGTGCAGGTGATCTTCCCCTTGTCCCCGGTCGCGGAGGACCCGGACGGGGTGACAGCGGCCCTCGCCGAGTCGCTGGTCCAGGGCCTGTCTGCCTTCCCCTCGCTCCCGGTCCTGGTCATCTCGGACTACGGAGCCCAGACCCCCTCCGGCACCGGCATCCCGGCCCTCTTCCATCAGATCGAGGTGCGCCTGAGCGAGCTGCCGAACCCGCTGACGTTCGTGCGTTCGGCCGAGCACATGCACAACTGGGCACGCCAGGTGCCGGTGGCGCTGAAGACGGGGACGCTCGCGAGCCCGCACCAGCCGCTGGACAGGCCGTTGCCGATGGTCCACGCCGCGGATGTCGGCACGATCACCGCCGACATCCTGCTCTCAGCTCCGCCGCAGGCCGGATCGCGGCGAGTCGTCCATGTGGAGGGGCCGCGCCGCTACACCGCGCGGGAGGTCGCCGACGCGCTGGCCGCGGCCACCGGCACCGACATCACCACCCTGGAGCTCCCGCGCGAGGAGTGGGAACCCACCGTAACCGCGGCAGGTGCGGCACCGGCGTTCGCCAAGCTGAACGCGGAATTCTTCGACGCCCACAACAAAGGGCTCGTCGAGCCGCCGGCCGGAGCGGACGTCCGCCGCGGAAGCACCTCGCTCAACGACGCCCTGGCCTTCGCGATCAAGAACTCCGGGGCCGGCCGATAACCCACACGGCGCCGAGGACTCCCAACCCGTGAGAGATCCAGCTCGCTCCCGTCACCGGTGGGAACCGCGGTCTGGGCCGCTCGATCGTCGAGGCCCTCGCGGACGACGGCGTCGATGTGGTCTTCACATACCGCTCCCCCGAGAAGGAGGCGAAGGAGGTCGTAGAAGCCGTGGCCGCCCGCGGCCGTCACGCGAGGGCTCTGCGGCTCGACACCACCGAGATCACCGCCTTCGCCGACTTCACGCCACCCTGCGTTCGACACTGCGGGAGGAATGGAACCCGGAGAGCTTCGACATCTTGGTCAACAACGCCGGCTTCGGCGCCCACACCTTCCTCGGGCCCACCGACGGGCCGAGCTGATCCGTTTCGGGATCGACACCACGATCGTGGTGCCCGGCGCCTACCCGTCGGGCACCAACCGCTTCCACCCACGCTGCTACGCCCGCCGACACCGAAAGCGCGGCCGACTACGAGGACCTCTACGGTGAGGCCATCCGAACCGTTCCCGACCGCCTGGCCGCGCTCCTCCCCAAGGACGCCTCCGTCCAGGAGGTCGCCGACGCCATCGTCAAGGCCGTCGCCGCACCCCCAGGTGCCCGCCCCTGGCGGGTCCACATCGACCCTAGCCACGACGGCAGCGAGGTCGTCTGGGCCGTCGGAGACCGTATCCGCGCCGAATTCCTCGCCAACTCCGGCCTGGGCGACCTTCTCGTCCCCAACAGCCACCGCTGACCAGCCCCGCGGCGCTCACCGGGCGGTGAGCCCGGTACCAGGGAACGCCCTCGGACGGCTGTCGCTGCTCCTCCGGCGCGAGCACCGCCACACTTCCACGCGATGTGCAAGAAGGTGTTCGCGGATGTGGTGGAACAGCAGAGCGTGCGCGGGTTTGCGTCGCCCGGCACGGCCGGTCCGGCAGACGGTGCGTGAGGTGTCTGCAGGGTCGTCCTGGCAGGACGAGGGAACTCACGCAGAACTGGCAGACCCTCTTCTCAAGGCCGCCGAACGACGTCGGCCGATCACGGCAGGAGAACTACATGAGCATGAACAAGCACGCGGTCGGCAACCAGGGCCTCGTGACCTCGGTCGAGGGTCTGGGCACCATGGGCATGACGGCGATGTACGGCACCCGGGACGACGAGGAGTCGACGAAGACCCTGCACCGGGCGGTCGAACTCGGTGTCACACTGTTCGACACCTCGGACTTCTACGGTCCCTTCACCGGTGAGGAACTGGTCGGGCGTGCCCTGGCGCCGTACCGGGACCAGATCGTGCTGGCCACGAAGTTCGGCGGGGTCACCCTGGACGACGACGGGAACATCGTCGGCGGACCGAACGGCAGACCCGACTACATCCGGCGTTCGCTGGAGGGGTCGCTGCGCAGGCTCGGCACGGACCGCATCGACCTTTACTACCAGCACCGCGTCGACCCCGACGTGCCCGCGGCGGAGACCTTCGGCGCCCTGGGCGAGCTCGTTGCCGAGGGCAAGGTGCGCTACCTGGGCATCAGCGAGGCGTCCGCCGAGACCATCCGGGCGGCCCACGCCGCGGCCCCGCTGTCCGCGGTGCAGACCGAATACTCGCTGTTCACCCGGACCGTGGAGACCAACGGTGTGCTCGATACGGTGCGCGAGCTGGGCATCGGCTTCGTCGGATACTCGCCTCTGGGCCGCGGGATGCTGACCGGCACCCTGCGCTCGGTGGCCGACCTGCCTGCGGACGATTTCCGCCGCACCGCTCCCCGCTTCAGCGAGGAGCACTTCAACCACAACCTCGTCCTGGCCGACCGCGTCCGCGCCATCGCCGAAAAGGCCGGTGTCACCCCCGGACAGCTGGCCCTGGCCTGGGTGCTCGCCCAGGGCGCCACCGCAATCCCCGGCACCAAGCGGCGCCCCTACCTTGAGGAGAACGCCGCTGCCGCAACGATCGTCCTGGACGACGCTACGCTGGCTTTGCTCAACGAGGCCATCCCGGCCGACGAGGTGGCCGGCGCACGCTACGTCCCGCAGGCCATGCAGGCCGTCCAGGAGTGACGATCCGATGAACCAGGGTGAACTGGGCCGCTTCCTGCGGGCCCGGCGGGAGGCGCTCCTGCCGGCCGACGTCGGGCTCGTCGCCGGTGGCCGGCGCCGCGCCAGGGGTCTTCGGCGGACTGAGGTCGCGCTGCTGGCCGACGTCTCGACGGATTACTACGAGCGCCTGGAGCAGGGGCGCAACGCGCACCCCTCCGAGTCGATGGTCGGCTCCCTCGCCCGGGCACTGCGCCTGTCGGTGGACGAACGGGACCACCTGTACCGGCTCGCCGGGTACGCACCCCCTGCACGCGGAGCGGGAAGCGGCTACGTCGATCCGGCGATGATGTTTCTGCTGGACTCCTTGACCGGGGTGCCCGCACACGTCACCGACGACCTCAACACCATGCTGGCGCAGAACCGGCTCAGCCGGGCCCTGGTCGGCTCCTGGGAGACGGGCGACGACAGGGACGGAAACGTCACCTGGCGATGGTTCACCGACCCCGCCTCCCGTTCGCTCAACGCCCCCGGGGAACACGAGGCGATCGGCCGCGGCTACGCGGCCGACCTCCGGGCGAGCACCGGCCGCCGCGGCGAGGACCCCAATGCCGCGCGCCTGGTGAGTGACCTGCTGCGCGGCAGCGAGGAGTTCACCCACTACTGGAACGACATGGCCGTCGAGCCGCTCCAGTCCACCCGCAAACAGCTCAACCACCCGGACGTCGGCACGCTGGATGTGCAGTGCGACGTCGTCCTCAGCAACACCACGGGCCACCGGATGGTGATCTTTCGCCCGCAACCCGGGTCCACCACCGCGGAGAGCTTCGCCTTCCTCGGCGTACTCGGCACCCAGGAATTCACCACCTGACGCCCCGTCACTGGTGCGGCACGGCCGAGGAAACCGGCTGACGCTCCAGGGACCACAAGACCGTCGCCGCCCCACCCGAGGCGCACTCCGGGGATCGCCGGTCCTCCGGCAAGCAGCCTCCGCACCCGACATCCGGTGACGAGGCATCAACCCCCGGATGTCACGCCCCCGACCACGCCCAAAGAGGCCTGGTGGCCTGTACGGACGCGAGGCCGGCCGAGCAGCGGACGCAATGCCGCCCCGCCGGCTGGGCGGGGCGGCGTCGGTGTCGTAGGGGCAGAAGGTCAGTGGGTCAGGGGCTCAGTGATGGGTCGGGATGCGGTGGGGGGCGCAGACGTCACCCTGCGGGCCGACCGGAGGGATCGGCGGAGTCGTGCCGGTCATGCCGTCGTCCTCGCGTACGGTGATCGTCGCGAAGTCGTTCGCGCCGAGGACCGCATTGGTCGAGACGGAGACCGCCGTCTTGAAGGCGGTGCTCGGGGCGGCGCCGGGGAGGGTGTCGCCGGTGATCGGGAACGGCACCGCCACACAGGTGCTGCCCGGATGGAAGGTGACCTGGGACATCACCGGGCCCAGCGCGCCGGTCGTGGCGCCCAGCACGGTCAGGTAGGTCGTGACCGGCACCGTGCTCGGCCGGGACAGGTAGACCGCGACCTTTGCCGTGGACGGACCCGAACCCTCCTCCGCCGACGTCGAGTCGACGTTCACCGTGGGGCGGGAGTGGGAGTGCGGGGTGCCCATCGACGGGGTGTCGAAGGACAGGTCCGACAGGTACGTGCCGCCGGCCGCCCCGACGGGCGTGAAGCGGACAGACGCCAGCCGGTGCAGGTCGAGGCCCGCGCGGCGCAGCGTGGAGGTCGGGACGTGCACCTGCTGGAGCACGATCTTGCCCAGCCTGTTGGACGTGCTGGCCGGCATCCGGGTGACCGCCCACGGGTTGAGGGCGGAGACCGGCTGGCTCCAGTGCCGGCCCGACGTGTCGGTGACGGTGAGCGTCATGTCGGTGGCCGAGGCGACGCTCTCGTCCGGTGACATGTCGAAGGTCATCTCGTCGTAGCGTGACACGTCCCGCTGACGGGCCGGCACGGAGACGGCGACCCCGCCGCCGGTCCCGGTCCACGTCACGTGCGTCATCGGGTTGAGCGGCACGTTGGGCGCGTAGTTCGCCGGGGTCCAGTACGGCACCTGCTGGTTCGTCAGCGTGCTGCCCGGGAGGGTGCAGTCCGGCAGCGGCTCCGGCACCGTGCGCCCGTACTTGTTCGCGCACACCGTCGCCGTGACGTCACCGGTGGCGGTGACCTGCGGTGAGGCGGACTGGAAGGTCGTGATGTCGCTGCGGGTGGAGGCCGGCTGCTGCGCGACCGTACGGACGTCCGCGTAGCCCGCCACGGACGGCGGTTCGGTGCCCGAACCGTCGAACATGCCCTGGAAGGAGGCCTGGTGGCCCAGCGAGGACTCGAAGAAGCCGGCGATGTAGGCGGATCCGACCTGGTACTGCTGCGCGGCCGTCAGCCGGATGTTCTGGCCCGAGGCCAGCGCCGTGGCGCTGGTGCCGCACACCGGGTCGTCGGCCTGCGACCAGTCGTCGGATGCGCCCGGATACGGCGGTGTCCACGAGGTGTTGTAGAAGTCGTGGTCGGTGCCCATCACCCAGATGTCGGACCGCTGCACGTCGTCGGCGAACGTACCGTCGCGCGAGTCGGCGTAGAAGTGCTGGCCCTGCTGGTCGGACACGTCGCCATCGCAGTACGGCAGCAGCGTGGTGGTGATGACGTCCGGCAGCGTGACGCGGGTGAAGTCGATCGGCGCGAGCGCGAAGACCGACTTGATGGCCCACGGGTGCGGCAGGCCCTCGTTGAGCGTGGCCGCGGTGACCACGCCCTCGCCGCCGCGCGAGTGGCCCATCAGCCCGATGCTGTTGAAGTCCAACGAGCCGGCGAACTGCCGTGCGGTCATCGTGCCTTCGGGGTACGTCGAGCGTCCCGCCGCCAGCGCCTGGTCGAAGTCGACGTCCTGACCCGTGACGTCGTCGTGGTAGCTGACGGAGTGGCCGGCGTTGACCGCCTTGAGCATCGTCAGCGTGTCCAGCACGAGCTTGCCGCGGGTGCCGGCTCCGTCGTCGGGGGAGCGCTGGTTGTCGTTCGCGTTGATCGCGTTCGCCGAGATCGACACCACCGTGTAGCCCGCCGCGGCGAGCGCCTCGCCGGCGCCGTCGTAACCGGCGTAGCTGAGGATGGGCGTGGTGCCGGCCGGGCAGGGCCAGCCGCTGGCGCCCTTGAGCGTGGTGGTGTTGTAGCAGGAGCTGTGCCGGCCGTGCAGGAAGATCACCAGCGGGTGCGGGCGGTGGTCGGTGGGGACGTAGATGCGCCCCTCCAACTCCCCGCGGATCCCGCCGATGTCGGCCAGCGCGATGGACTGCGCGCCGAAGTCGTAGTCGGCGACGGTGTAGGAGCCGGGGCCCACCGTCGTCGGGTCGGCGGGCGTGTTGCCGTTGCCGCCGGGGTGGTACGGCGACGGGTGGCCGTCCTTGCCGCCCTTGGCCAGGGTGCGGCGCTGGGCCGCGAGCTGGTCGGCGGCGGAGGGCAGCGAGGCGGGGCCGGTGGCGGTGCTCGAACCGCCGGTGGACCACTGCCACGCGATCGACGACGCCTTGGCGACGGCCGGATCGGTGGTGGTCGCGGTCAGCGTGCGGCCGTCGGCGGACTCCGCGGCGGGGCCCAGGTCGAGCCCGTCCGCGACGAGTTCGGGCATGTCGTCGCGTATCGGCAGCGGGCTGCCGAGCCGCAGCGAGACGGTGTAGCCGGCGGCGCCGCGCGTCACCGTCCAGCCCTCGCCCGACGCCACCTGGGCGGAGGCCGTCTCCGTGCCCGGCGACGCGGCGGACGCCGGTCCCGCGGCGCCGAGCACCGCCGTCACCAGGGCGCCGGCCGCGGCCAGCGCGACCACGGGTCTGGGTATGCGCATACCTGTGCGTACGCGTGTTCGCGCGCTCACGGCCGTACCATCCCTTCCTCGGCTTCGGGATCGTCGTCGGGATAGGGGTAGAAGGCGGTACCGAGCTTCGGCAGCCAGCCCACCGTCGCCACCGGCGACGCGTCGTCCCCCGGGTGCTGCGGCGGGAGCCCGGCGTTGATTACCGGCTGCCAGCCCACGGTCAGGAAGCTCATCGCAGCGCCTCCTCGGCCACCAGCGGGTCGTTGGACAGCTCCGGCGGCGTGGCCGGCTCGACCGAACGCAGCACGCGCGGCGCTACCTTGGGCGTGTCGGCCACCGGGTCCGGCGGCGCGGCGTTGTGGTACTGCGGGAAGTGCTCCTGGTAGTCGATCGCGGCCTGCACGATCTCCGGCTCGCTGAACCGCGGGCCCCAGAACTGCGCGGCGATCGGCAGCCCGACGGTGCTGTCGTAGCCGACCGGGAAGGAGACCATCGGCCAGGCGAGGGCGTTGGGCAGCTGGTAGTAGGCCCGGTAGACCGGGAAGCCGCCGCCGGTCCGCAGGCCGATCTGCGCGCCGAGCGAGAAGACAAGCATGAAGTCCACGCCCGCCTTGTCCAGCGCCGCCTGGTAGTTGGCCTGGAGCTGCCGGCGCCGCTTCTCGCCCTCGACGCGCACCGACGCCGGGATCATCCCGCCCAGGCGGGTGGCCGACTCGAAGGACGCCGACGTCTCGCCGGGCGCCTTGCGGCCGTACTGCGCCAGCAGCACGGCGGCCTGGTCGGCGGGGCGGGTGGCAGCGAAGTCCTTGACCGCGTCCCAGTAGCGGATCTCGTAGCGGTTGGGGCTGAGCACCGCCGACGACGGGGAGATGTTGGAGCCGTCGACGGTCGCCAGCACGTCGCTGCTGGAGAAGTACGGGTCGTTGGCCGGGTCGGTGACGTCCAGGCCCGTGAACTCCTTGACCGTGGCGCCCAGCGACGCCAGCTGCTGCTTGAGCCGGTTGAAGGCGGCCAGGTGGTCGGCGTCGTAGGTGCCTTGCGGGGAGGTGCCGGCCTGGATGCCGCGGCTGGTGCGCATCCAGTCGGTCTGCGGGATGCCGATGGTGACACCGGCCAGCGGGCGGCGGCCCTTGCGGGCGCTCAGCGGCATCGTCGGGAACGGTTCGGGCGCTGACAGCGTCAGCGGGTCGTTCGCCGGGTCGGGGCCGAGGACGATCGACAGCACCAGCGAAGCGTCGCGCACCGAGCGGCAGATGGGGCCGAGCACGTCGTAGCCGGGAGAGAGTGGCATCAGGCCGGCGACCGACGTGGTGCCCAGCGACGGCTTGATGCCGCTCGCACCGTTGGCCGCCGACGGCATCATGATGGAGCCGCCGGTCTCCTCGCCGATGCACGCCGCCGCGAGCCGGGCGACCGGCGCGACGCCCGAGCCCTGGCTCGAACCGCCGGGCACGTAGTCCTTGTTCCAGGCGTTGCCGGCGAACGTGCCGGTGATGGAGCCGGAGAAGGCCGAGGCGACGGTATGGCCAAGGATCACCGCGCCCGCCTCACGCAGCCGGTGCACCACGGTGGCGTCCCGCAGCGCGGTGTTGCCGTCGAAGGCGTGGCTGCCGTCCTTGGCGTCGAGGCCCTTGACGGCGACGGAGTCCTTGATGCCGAACGGGATGCCCAGCAGCGGCGGCAGTTCCTCGTGGGTGTGCCGGGCGCGGGCGAACCGTGTGTCGGCGGCGGCCGCCGCGGCGAGCGCGCCCGCCCGGTCGATCCGGACGAAGGCGTTGTAGAGGCCGTTGTCGCCGTAGGTCTCGAAGGGACCGTTGAAACGGTCGATACGGTCCAGGTACGCCTTGGTCACCTGGGTGGCGGTGACCTTGCCGGCCCGCAACAGCGAGGCGAGCTCGACCACTTCGTAGTCGACGAGCCGGGAGCGCTTCTTGATGCCGGAGGCCGCCGGGAGGGCGGCGATAAGCCGGGCGGTCGATGAGGCGGCGCCGCCGGAGGTCGCCGAGGCCGGGGTGGCGACGGCCGCGGAGACCGCGACGGCACCCGTCATGGCGGCGGCGCCGCCGAGCACGGCGCGCCGGCTCATACCGCCTGCGGGAGCGGATTCAGCGAGGGAGGAATCGGTGGTGCGCGGGTTACGGGTAGGCATGGAACGATCTGCCGTCATGTACAGCTTTCCTGTCCTCTGCGGTGGAGAAAGAAAGGACCAGCGCGAAGTACTCGCGTCCCGCGAGGAGACTTTAGGTCGCGAATATGGTGCGCGGAAGCCGTCTGACCTGGAGTTTGATGCACCGTGAATGCAGTTGGGCACTTTATTTCGCGCGGGTGTCGCGGGCGTGAAAATCGGCGCCGCCGGAAACGTGCGGGAATCGGGCGCAAACGGCCGCCGGAGTGCTGCTGATCAGCTGATCGACCACCCGAGGAGAGGTTGATGAAACTTAAATTAAACCTGACGGTTCGACAGCCATCGCGTGCCGGGGGGGCTTTGCAGCGGCCGGTGTGACGAATGCGCGGAGGGCGCCCCCGTCGGTCAAGACCGCCGCCCGCGCGCGCCTGCTTCAGGCCGCCCGCGCCGGACGGAAACCCGACCCCGAACAGGCCCGGCTGGTACGGATGGTGGAGTACAAGGTCGAAGACCGCGGCAACGCGACCGACCGCGAGCTGTTCTGCCTGCTCACCACGCTCACCGACCCCCTCACCCATCCCGCACCCCTGCTGGCGTACACCTACGCCGAGCGGCGGGACGAGCTCCTTGTGCAGGGTGAGCGAGAGACCGACTCCGAGCACCTCGTCAACTGCGGGACCCGTCCAGGCGTTGCGCGTGCCGCGTAGTGCCCTTTACCTCAGTGTGTTGCGTTGAAACTGCTGCAGCGACGGACAGGGGAAGGGAAGATCGTTTCCGTGACGATCAACCCGCCTGGCCCCCGTGGATGTACCCATCCCTTCTGCGAAGGAGCGGTGATCCCGGCCCGCCTCCACTGTCTGGAACACGCAACGGACAGCGAGCGAAACTTCGCGATGACCGCGATCACCATGGGCTTCATCCATGACTTCAGCGGAGTGAAGTTCACCGCCGACCTGTTCGCGGCTGTGCGCAGCGCGTCACGGCTCTCGCTGGAAGCGGCACAGTTCGAGGAGGCCGTCTTCGACGCCGGCGCTGACTTCAGCCGCTTCGAGTTCATGGGCGCTACGTCCTTCAAGAGGGCGCGCTTCGGCGGTGTAGCCGACTTCAGTGGTACTCGCTTCAGAGGCGGCGAAGTGTCCTTCGAGGGAGCCCAGTTCGAGGACGCTTGCATCTTCGATGGTGCCGCCTTCTCCTGGAACGGCGCGACCTTTCCCAGCCACACCGTCGACCCCCAAGCGAAGTCGGCCGACTTCACACGAATCAAGTGCAAAGGCGAGGCCTCATTCCAAAAGCTCTGGGTAGCCCAGAACTGGATCCTCACGGGCGCGGAGATCGAGGGAAGCCTGAGCGGAACGGCGTGGTGCGGCGGCTCGATGCTATTGCGTAAGGCCACTCTGACCAAGAGCGTGAAGCTGGAGCTTGATGCAGCCGAGGTCGACTGCCAGGCCGTCACATTCGGCGGCCAAATGGCGCTGCAGCTACGCAACGCGCGACTGCTGCTCAACGATGCCACGCTGAGCGCCAAGTCGTCAGTCGTCTACGACGAAAAACGGTTGCAACTACCCCGCAGCCTTCCCATGCCCCGAGGGCTCGCCAAGCCGAAACTGACCGGACTACGGCACGTCGATACCTCACATCTCATGCTGATTGATCTCGATCTGGGCAGCTGTCACTTCGCCGATGCCCGCAACCTTGATCAGCTCTACCATTCCGGTTGCGAGTTCGAGAAACCACCCCGGCTGTCCTGGGCCATGGGCGTGATACCCATACGTCCCGTGCGGCGGGACGTTCTTGCTGACGAACGCTCACCGGAGGTCGGCCGCAGCACTGTTGCCTCCCTGTACCGGCAGCTACGAAAAGGGCGTGAGGACGGAAAGGACGAGGCCGGTGCCAGCGGTTTCTACTACGGCGAAATGGAGATGCGCCGCCGTCGCGGCGCGAGGCACACGACCACTACCGAGCGCTGGATCCTGCACTCCTACTGGCTGATGTCGGGGTACGGCTTGCGCGCCATGCGCGCACTCGGGTGGCTCCTCACGGCCATCACCGCGACGATCATCCTGATGATGGGCGTAGGTCTCCCCAATGCCGATCCCGATCAGACAGTGACCGGCAACATGCCGCCGGCTGGCGGACAGGTCGAGCTCCAGGTTAAAACCCCCGACGCCAAGCTGACGGTTCCCATTCGTAGCCGGTTCACCAAAAAACGGGCAAACTCCGCCCTCAAAGTAGTACTTAATTCGGTGGTATTCCGCTCCAGTGGTCAGAACCTCACTACATGGGGGACTTACGTCGAAATGGCGAGCCGCTTCACCGAACCCCTCTTGCTCGTCCTCGCAGGCCTGGCCATTCACGGGCGTGTCAAACGAGGTTGAGACCTCAGACCGCGGACGCGAGCGTCAAGAGGACGCCGAGGTGCCAGCCCGCAAGCAGGCGGCCGTGGAGCTGCTGCCGCTGATCGTGTCGGCGTCGACCGGGTCGGTGTTCAACAGCGAGTCCGGAGTCATCGACTCGCGCACGACCTGATCGCGGTGCCACCGGCCGACTGGCTCAACTCCCCCTACTGGACCCATCTTCGTCACCCCAAGCAGAAGACCACTGTTGTACTTGGCGGTCGTACCGGCCTCTGGAGGACCTCATGGACCGCCGTCGAGGCGGCCAGCAGCACACGCCCACGGCACCGTGAGGCGACATGATCTCCCGGGCGGCTCTGTCCGCGGCGTCGGCGGGGGCTTACCAGTTCCGCCACGCCCGGCTGCGGGAGCGCCTCGTGCCAGCCGACCAGCACGCCCCGGTGCTTCGGGCGGGCGTGCGGTGGGACGGCGAGAAACTACAGGTCACGGCAATGACGCGGCCTCCGCTCGGCCCGTTCCTGCGCAAGAGGTTCCCGCCCGGCATGCTCCTCCTCGACGCCGCCGCCATCGCGATGGCCTGGGCTGTCGGGGTTGGCCTGACCACGGTGTTGCAGATCGAGGGCCTCTATCCGCTCGGGGTGGCAGCCCTTGCTGCGTTCCTCCGCCTGAAGGTGCCCAGGTGGAGGAACAACGTGCGGATCACCGCGGAGGTGGTCGAGGGCGGCACCACTCAGCGTCCGTTCCGCTACCGAACCGACGACGCCGCCGAGTTGACCGTGCGCCCGCTGCGCGTACGCCTGCGCCAGGAGTGGCGGTCCAGCCCCTATTACGCCGTCCACGTCCGCCTGCGCCCCGGGGCGCCGTTGACCGGCCACCACGCACAGACGGCGGTCGGATCCGATGGCTGGATCCCGCTGTGGGTGATCGGCACCACGCCTGAAGTGCACCCTGCGCTGGCCCAGGCCCTGTCCCAATGCGTTCCGGGACGCTGGCGGCCCCCGGCGCAGTAATGGAAGCGCACATCGACTCGACTGTCTGACGGGTTCGCTTCTCAGGGAGGGGTCGTGACCCCGCCGGCACGGCCTGCGCCGGCACAGGACACGGGCTCCGCGCCCGCCTCGCCCCCTTCGGGGCTGGAGTGGGATGGGTCGCCGGTACGACCCGCGTCACACCAGGTGGTCTGGCCTGAGCCCGACGTGGGCGAGGCCCAGGGGGAACTCGTCGACAAGTTCCCAGGCTGCGAGGCCCTGCTCGTGAGCGTGCCGGTCCCCTGCACGAAGCCCGACGGCACCACTGGAACCGACCTGTACCTGAGCAAGGACGGCCAGGCCGCCTTCGCCGCCGACCTGTCCACAGCGGCTTTCCGGCTTCTGCAGTCCACTCAGCAATCCTTCGACGTCGCCCCCTTCATCCATCCGGCAAAGGCCGCCGCGTGGCAGACCATCCGGACGTCACCACCCGCCCCCCTCGAGGACAACCGCACAGGCGACCTGCTGACACCCCGCCCCGCCTGCTCCGGCCCCACCATCACGGGCCGGCGCACGTCAGATTCGCGACGCCGAAGGTAAGGAGTCGGGGCCTCGTTGCGCGCATTGCTGGAGAGCCGCGCTGTGCCTTCTTGCTCCGGCCGACTACGACGTGGCGGCCCCGTAGTCAGGTCGCCGGTGTGGTCCAGTCGAGCAGGGCGCCCAGCTCCGCGACCGTCGCGACCGCATCGGTGCGGTGGATGGTGTGGATGCCCGGGGCCTCGGTGGGCTGGCAGTTGCCAAACTCCCGCACCCGGCGCGGGGGAGCTCCTAGGGCTGCGGGGTGAAGGATTCGACATAGTCCAGGGCGCCGTGAAGGGCGTCGCGCAGCGGCGTGGTGTTCCCGGCCGCCTGGTCCAGGAGCATCCCGCCCTGGAAGGCCGCCGCCAGCAGATGGGTCAGCGCAGCAGGGTCGGCCTCGGCGCGCAGTTCGCCCCGCTCACGCATGGCGGTCAGTCCACGGAGGAACAGCTCCTGCCACCTCTCGAAGCCGTCAGCGATTGCACTCCGGTGGGAGGGCTGTCCTTTGATCAGCTCGGCGGCCAGCGAGCCGAATGTGCATCCGCCATGCAGTGCTTCCCGGGCTGCGACGAAGGTGTCGGCCCATAGACGGAGGGCGGCGAGGCTGTCGAGCCTGCCCTCGGGTATGCGCGGATCGGTGACGATCTGCTCGGCCTGCCACTGGAGTACCGCGCGGACCAAGGACTCCTTGGTGGGGAAGTGACGGGTCATCTGGGAGCCACTGACGCCGGCGATCGCGCGGATCTTCTCGTCGTTGGTGTTGTGCACGCCGTGTTCGTAGATCAGGTCTGCGGCTGCGCTGACGATGCGCTCCCGAGTCGCCCGGCCCTTTGCGGTCAGTTTCGGGGGCCGCCTCTCGCTGGTGGTGGTCATGGGGTCACCCTAACACAGAAAGTGGGGTTGACACCCCCTTTTTTTGGGTGTTCCATGCCTTCAGGTCGAAAGAGGGGTTGGAACCCCATTTCTTGCTCAAGTGAAGCGGTGTCCAGTCAGCCGTCAGCGCAGGCCGCCGTGTCGGCGTCGCAGCACGCGGGGCCGAGGGGGCTGCCTGCGATGCTCGCCGTCCGCTCCCGCTCGGCGACGTGACAGCCAGGCGCGACAACCATCTCCTGGCAAACCTCGGGACGAAAACACCCGTCACTTCTCCACGGAAAAGGAACCCATCATGCAACGGAACCTCCTCGTGATCGGAGCCACCGGCCAGACCGGTGGCCACACCGCCCGCCTACTCCTTGAACGCGGTCACCACGTGCGCACACTCGTGCGCCGCAGGGACGACGCCGCCGCGCGACTGGCCGAGCTGGGAGCCGAGATCGTGGAAGGCGACGTCCAGGACCTGCACTCCCTGGATCGCGCGACTCAGGGGATCGACGCCCTTTACTTCACCTACCCCATCCTCCCCGGCCTGATGGACGCCACCGCGAACGTGGCCCAGGCCGCTGAGGACAACGGTGTCAAGGCGATCGTGAACATGTCCCAGAAGTCCGCCCGCCGCGAGAGCGCCAGCAACGCGGCCCGCCAGCATTGGGTCGCCGAACGCCTCCTGGACCGCTCACCCTTCGCAGCAACCCACCTGCACCCCACGTTCTTTGCCGAATGGCTGGTCAACATGTGGGACGGGAGCGGCGAGCTGCGGTTCCCCTTCGCCGATGGACGTCATGCCCCCATCGCAGCCAGCGACCAGGCGCGCGTGATCGCGGCCATCCTCGAGGAGCCCACCCCGCACGCCGGCAAGATCTACCCCCTGTACGGACCGGTCGAGCTCAACCACCACGAGATCGCCGAGAGGATGACGCGGACGCTGGGCCGGCAGGTCACCTACGTACCCATCGAACTCGACGAATTCGAGGACATCCTCAAGAAGCGCGACATGTCGCCGCACATGATCCAGCACCTCCTCGCCGCCGCCGTCGACTACCGCAACGGCATCTTCGCCGGAACCAACGACCTAGTGAAGAGCATCGGCGGCATCGAGCCACTCGACGTCGAATCCTTCGTCGCCCGCAACCGGGCCTTCTACGACGCCCACACGGCCTGACCCACAGGAGAACGCAATGAGTATTTGGTTCATCACAGGCTCGTCCCGCGGTCTCGGCTTGGAAATCACGCGCGCGGCGCTCGCAGCAGGACACCAGGTTGTGGCAACAGCCCGAAAGGCCGAAGCCCTCCGCGAACAATTTCCCGATGCCGCAGACGCGCTGCTGGCCGTCCCTTTGGACGTCACCGACCCCCACAGCATCCAGGCGGCCGTGGACGCGGCCGTGCACCGGTTCGGACGGATCGACGTCCTGGTCAACAACGCCGGAACGGGCCTGCTGGCAGCCATCGAGGAATCCGACGACGCAGCAGTACGGCGGATGTACGAGACCAACGTATTCGGCCTTCTCGCCGTTCAGCGCGCGGTACTGCCGGTCCTGCGGCGCCAGCGCTCCGGACACGTGATCAACATAAGCTCGATCGTGGGCTTCGCCACCTCACCGGGCTGGGGGATCTACGCCTCGACGAAGTTCGCCGTCGAAGCGATCGGCGAGACACTCGCCGCCGAGCTTGCTCCCCTGGGAGTGCGCGTGACACTCGTGGAACCAGGCTTCTTCCGCACCGACTTCCTTGACCCGGTCAGCCTGCACAGCAACGTCGAGATCATCGAGGACTACGCGCCCACCGCTGGCGCGGTGCGCAACGCCATGTCAGACCTCAACCATTCCCAGCCAGGTGACCCGGTCAAAGGCGCCCGCGCCATCGTCGACATCGTCCAGGCGCCTGAACCCCCTCTGCGCCTGCAGTTGGGTGCCGACACCCATCAGGCCTACGAGGCCAAACTCACCCGAGTCCGCGAAGAGATGAACGCCTGGCGCCACGTAGCCCTCAGCACAGACCACGACTGAGAAGAGCCCCGGGCCGGCAGCGTTGCAGCCAGACCGATGTCTAGCCAGCCGTCCACGAACCGGCCCCAAGACCAGCGCGCAACCCGACCATCAAGCGGGCTCCCCCCACGGGATCGGGCGGCGGCCCGAGGAGGGGTACATGTTTCACAAACTGGTCACGGAGAGTGCGACACTGCCGGAAGCGTGCGGCCCGCCGTGCCGATTACCCCAAGAGTCTTGCGCGACGGCAGCATGGCCTGACACAGCGTCAGGGAAGCACTCCTCTCGCCACCGAGACCGTCGTATCCGGTCGTGACTGGCACACCAGGCCGGCCCTTGGAGTCCCCATGGCCGCTCACGGCTGCGCCCACCTGACGAACCCACATGCCAGATCCTGAAGGAAGATCCATGTCGCAATCCCCTGTGGATTCCATTCTCGGCGATACAGCCGCGGTGCGGCCGCAGGCCCCCGAAGGGGGCCGCACCGGGCGCATCAAACCGCATCCGGCACTCGTGCTGACCGTGCTGGCCACGTCGATGTTCCTGTCCGCACTGGACTCGTTCGTCGTCAACGTCGCCCTGGCCCCCATAGGACGGGGTCTGGGGGAAGCTTCGCTGTCCCACCTGAGCTGGATTCTCAACGCCTACGCCATCGTCTACGCGGCGTTCCTGGTTCCGGCCGGCCGTCTGGTCGACCGCTACGGCCGCAAAGCGGGCTTCCTACTGGGCCTCGGCGTCTTCACCGCGGCCAGCCTGGGCGCTGCACTGAGCGGCAACCTCTGGGTCCTGGTTGCCTTCCGTTTCCTCCAGGCGGTCGGCGCAGCCATCCTCACCCCGTCGAGTCTCGGCCTCGTGCTCACCACAGCCCCGCCGAGCAAGGTCGGCAAATACGTCCAGATTTGGGCCGCTAGCGGTTCCCTCGCCGCCGCGGCCGGCCCCGTGGTCGGCGGGCTGCTCGTCCAGGTCTCATGGCAGTGGATTTTCCTGCTCAACCTACCGATCGGGATCCTCGCGCTGTTCATGGCGCAGCGACTGCTGCCGGCCGGACGCCGGGGCGATGACAAGCGCATACCCGATCTGGTTGGTGGAGCGCTGCTGGTCGCCGGGATAGGAGCGCTCGCTTTTGGGCTGGTCCAGGCTCCGGAGTGGGGCTGGGCCAGCGGTTGGACCATCGGAAGCTTCGTGACCGCCCTCGCCGCACTGACTCTGTGTGTAGTGCGATCGGCACGTCACTCGGTGCCCGTGGTCGACCTGAGCCTTCTACGCAACCGCGTATTCGGCTGGGCAAACGCTGCCATCCTGCTCTTCTACACCGCATTCGCCGGCCAACTGCTCGGACTCACCCTGTGGCTCCAGCAGACCTGGCACTGGTCAGCGATCAAGACCGGCCTCGGTATCGCGCCCGGCCCGGCCATGGTGTTCGCGAGCACACTGCTCGCTCAGCGTCTAGCCCGCCGGATCTCGATCGGCATCGTTGGGGCGACGGGCTCCCTGCTCGTCACCCTCGGGATTGCCTGGATCGTCCTGAACATCAGCAGCACGCCGAACTACGCAGCCGCCATCCTCCCTGGGTGGATGATCGCCGGTGTAGGCGTGGGCCTCGCTGTGCCGACGCTGGTCTCTTCCGCCACCTCCGGCCTGCCTCAGAACCGAGGGGCCTCTGGCAGTGCCATCGTCACCATGTCCCAACAAGTCGGCACCGTGCTCGGCGTCAGCCTCCTGGTCATCATCCTGGCAGCTGCTGGATCGGGTGGCCCCATACACGCCTTCTCCGTCGCGTGGTGGGTCTCGGCCGGTGTCATGGCTCTCAGCAGTGTTGCCGCGCTGGGCATCACGGACCGCCAGCCCAAGGCCGCCGCGAGTCGCCACTGAACTTGATCGGGCGAAGTCGGCAGCGGTCGCCCGACAAGGGCCGCCCGACTCACGGGTCTGCAGTGTTGCCTGGGCACTCCGTGGGGAACACCACCCGGTCCGGATGCCGCTGCGTCCTGGGTGCCGAGTCCGACGCTCCGCCTTGGCAACAGGGCCACCCGGTCGTCGAGACCACCGTTGGCCAGCACATCACCGAAGAACACGGCATCCCCCAGCACCTTGCGCGCGGGGGTCCGCCCCACGGGCCTGCTTGTGTCCGGGCGGCGTGAATCCCCGCTCCTCAGCGTCGTGGTACCGGGCGAGGGCATCGAGGACCGGAGCCTCATCATGGTTCAGACCCACGGATGACGCGTTCCTGAAACCGCGGCCGACATGTCCTGTGAACCCTCCGGGCGAGTGGCAGATCCCGGCGTGCGTGAGACGGCCGCCTGGGGTACTTGTGGCTGTGAAAGAAGAACGCCGACAGAGCGGGGTGCCGCAGATGTCGAACCCACAGCAACCCGAACAGCGCCGCAGCAGTAAGGGCGGCGCGACACCGCAGCCCAGCCGCTGAACTGAAGGCGCGGGAAGCCCGGGAGGCCGATACCAAGAGCGGCCACGCCCGCGCGCATGGCACGGACAAGGGCAGCAAGGGCGGAGGAAAGGGCGGCGGCGTGCCGCCGGAGCAGCAGCCTGACCATCCGTGACGCGAGGAAACACTCAGTCCCGGAATCCGACACGACCTCTGTCAGCAAGGGAGGCGCCATTATGCCGGCCGGATCGAGCTCCAAGCGGGAGCGACAGTACGAGCACATCAAAGAAAGCGCTGAGGACCGCGGTGAGTCGACCAGGCGCGCCAAGGAGATCGCCGCGCGGACCGTGAACAAGGAGCGGGCGCGCTCCGGCGAGTCAAAGACCGCCAGCAAGACCTCCACCCGTGACCCGAAGTCGGCTTCACAGCGCGGAGGGCAGCGCTCCCACAGTGGGGCGGAGGGCCCCACCAAGGACCAGCTGTACGAAGAGGCCAAGAAGCGCAACATCGACGGCCGCTCCTCCATGACCAAGCAGCAGCTGAAGAACGCACTCGGTCGATGACCTCGGCGACGGACGTCTCTGACCCACGTTGAACATAGGACCGAAGACGAAGCCTGCCCAAACCACAAGTGGCTCCTCGCCCGCCGGGCTGACCGGCAGCGGCAGGGACGACAGGCATCCCATAGCGGCCCCTGCCGGCGGCCCGAGCTCTGCTGGAGTGTGCGCTCCCACACGTCCCGGGCGGCCGCGAGCTGTCCGCGCACGTCGGCCACGTCGAGGAAGTCGCCCCGGGCGAGCCGGTGGGTGGTGATCCTCGGCTGCAGGTGGCGCACCGCAGCCAGCCCGGGCCGCTGACAGTGACTCCCAGGCGGCATGTCCGCGTTCCTCTACCGCCAGTAGAGGAACGCGGGAGAGTCGGGACATGGCAGCGGACGAGACGAGCATCAAGGTGAGCGTGGCCGCGCGGGACCGGTTGGCCCAGCTGGCGGCCGAGCACGGCACGACCATTCGCGGCCTGGTCGAGGACCTGGCGCAGAGCACGCCGACGCAGGCCGAATACGTCGAGCGTGCCGAGCTGGCCCGCGCCGAGCTCGTCTCCGCCCTGGGTAGCGCGCCGAGTCCGGAGGCAGAGGCGAAAGCCCGAGCTCTACTGGAGCGCCTGGGCGCCGCCTCGCACGGTCCGCGGGCGGCCGCATAGTGGCGGCGATCGCGGTCGTCCTGGACCACACGACCGCCGCGGCGCTGTACGACCCGAAGGGTCCGTTCAACGAGGCGGTCGCCGCGTTCTACGTCCAGACCTCGGGCGGACTCGGTGATGTGTATGCGCCGGTGCTGTCACTGACGGCCGGCGACGCCGAGCGGCCCGGCTTGCTCAGCTACATCAAGGGCCTGCGGTTCATCCACATCGAGGCCTTCGACACCGACGCCGCGGTCACCGCCACCGAACTACTGCGCTTCGGACACTCCTGGGCCGCCGTCCACGCCATCCACGCCGCCCGCCCCTCCGCCACCCACCCCACCGGCCGGTTCCTACTCACCCTCACCCCTAAGGCATACGCAGGCACCGGCGTTCAAGCCGTCCACCCAGGCCAATAGCGGGTGAGCCGCCCGACGGCAGTAGGCGGTCGCGCGAGCGCGCCTGTTCCGCCGACACGATCGTCGCTTCGGCCCGGACACCGGACGGCCGAGCGCGTCGTATTGCGTGGCGGTGGTGTTTCTCCCGCCGTCGTTGTTGGACAAGCGGTACTCACATGTTCGAACGGACAAGTCCTAGCCGAGGCGTAAGGCAGGTCTTAAGCCCGTCACCTGCTGGAGCATGACCGGCGGCAGCGGCTCCCAGGCCGCTGCCGCCGAGCCGACCACGGCCCCCTTACCTCCCTTGACGGGCACGCATGCGTACGCCGCTCCCGTAGAGGCGTCCGCCGATCCCCCGGTTCCGTACGACGGACCTGCCCTCCGGCCGCGTAGAGCAGATGACGGATTCACCCACGGAGGGGACCGCACGATGACAGCGCGTGCACTCAAGGGGGCACTGAGGGGTGCCAGGGGTACGGCGATCGCGGCGGCGGCGATGGCCGTGCTGACCGCGTCGCAGGCGCCGAGGGCGGCCTCGGCCGAGGCCGCGGAGCCCGCGCGGAGGGCGGCACCCCCCGAGCACGGCCTCAGCGTGTCCGGCAACACCCCGTACCGCACCGATCTTCCCCCGCTGCGGACGCGGAAGAAGGGCTCGGCACAGGGAATGACGGGCGGCGGCGCCCTGCCCGCGAGCGTGTTCGCCGCGTACCGGCGTGCCGAGGAGGAGCTGGCTCGGAGCGCGCCACGCTGCCGGCTGCGTTGGCAGCTGTTGGCCGCGATCGGCCAGGTGGAGTCCGGGCAGGCGCGGGGCGGCCGGGTGACCCGGGACGGTACGACCGTGACGCCCGTCCTCGGTCCGCGGCTGACCGGCGGTGCCTTCGCTGTCGTGGCGGATACCGACGGCGGCGCGTACGACGGGGATGCGGTGTACGACCGCGCGGTCGGCCCGATGCAGTTCATCCCGTCCACCTGGGCCCGCTGGGGAGCGGACGGCAACGGCGATGGCCGGATGGATCCGAACAACGTCTACGACGCGGCGCTCGCCGCCGGCCGCTACCTGTGCGCGGGCGGCCGGGACCTGTCGACCCCGGTCGACCTGGACCGGGCGATCCTGGGCTACAACCACTCGGACGCCTATCTACGCACCGTCAAGGCGTGGTACGCGTACTACCTGACCGGACACCGCGTGGTGCCGGACGTGTCCGACGGATCCCGGTCGGCCCGGCCGGAGCCGTCCCGCCCGAAGAGGCCGAAGCCCTCGCCGTCGAAGCCGTCGGACGAGCGGAAGCCGGGCTCTGGTCCTTCGAGCACGCCGTTGACGTCGCCCACCTCACCATCTCCCAGCCCGTCCCCCAAGGCCGGCGTCCCGAAGAAGTCCGGGACGCCGCTGGTTCCGGTCCCCGAGCCGACCCTCACGCTGCCCGGCGGCGGTGTGCTGCCCGACGCGGGGGCGCTGACCACCGGCAACGGCTGAACACGATGGGCGACTCCCCCTCCACAACTGCCACTACTCGGCGGTAATGTCGCCACCGTCGGAAGCACAGGACCGGCGGGTGAGTGCGAAGGGGCTCTCATGGCGACGGACATGCCTGCGGACACAGCGGCCGCAGACGCGCGTTGGCAGCGCATGTGGAGCCATCGCGAGCAGCTGCTCAAGGTGGCTCGGCGGCGATCCATGAGCCAGGAGGACGCTGAGGACGCCGTTCACGAGGCGATGCTGCGCGCCGCGGAGCGCCCGGACCTTGACGACGAGCGGCTGGGCGCCTGGTTGACGACGGTGACGATGCGGCTGTGTGTCGACCGGTACCGGCAGGTCAACCGCGAGGCCGAGGTGGGCCGCCTGCCCACACTCGTCGCGCCGGGCCCGGTACCCGTCGAGGAGGCGGTGTGCGACCGGGCCGAGGCGAAGTGGCTTGCTGTGCGCAGCGGTGAGTTGCCCGTCCGGCAGGCGGAGGCGCTTCGGCTGAGGTCCGAGGACTTGGACGTGAGTCAGGTCGCGGTGCGGATGGGACTCAGCTACCGGACTGTCGAGTCGCTGCTGGCCCGGGCTCGGCGGACGTTGCGCGCCTCGCTGGCCGGGACGCTCGGGCTGGTGCTGTTCTTGGTCGGGCGCGGGCGGCTGCGCGGGGGCGGCAATGTGCAGGCGGTCGTGGTCACTTCGACGGCGGCGACCCTGGTGGTGGCGGGGTTGGTGCTGCCGTACGCGCTCGACGGGGGCGGAGACGGAAACGGTCCGGTGCCGCGGCCCGCCGTGTCCAGCGACGCGCAGTTCCTGGACGGCGAGGCCGCGGGCCGGGGGCGCAACTCCGCGACGCCCGCCCCCTCGCCCTCGGCGTCCGGGGCTTGGGGCCGGACGCTCTCACCCACTGAGGGAACATCCGTGCCGCTGAGGGTGTCGGTGCCGTCCCCGCCGGAGGTATCCGCGTCGACGCTCTCGGGGTTGTCGGTGCCGCAGGTTCCGCAGGTGCCCGAGGTGCCGGACTTGCCGACTGCCGTGGCCGGCCTGCCGAGGGGGTCGGCGGCCTCGTCGGTCCCGTCGCTTCCCCCGGCCTCGGTGGTGCCGGCCGCTCCGCTGTTCGTCCCCACCCCGAGGACGCCTTCACGCACGCCGTTGCCGAAGCTGCCGTAGCGCCTCGTACACGCGTCCGCGGAAAAATCTTTCTCCGCCGCGACGGACGCCCCTGTCCTCCCCGTAGAGCAGATGTCGGAGCTGCTCCACGGGCGAAGGATGGAACCGGATGGGTGTCGAGATCTGTGTGGAAGGGCTGACCAAGTCCTTCGGCCGCCAGGTCATCTGGCAGGACGTCTCGCTGACGCTGCCCGCCGGGGAGGTCTCGGTGATGCTCGGCCCCTCGGGGACGGGCAAGTCGGTGTTCCTCAAGACGCTCGTGGGGCTGCTGAAGCCGGAGCAGGGCTCGGTGAAGGTCGCGGGCCGGGACATCACCCGCCTGCGTGAGCACGACCTGTACGAGGTGCGGAAGCTGTTCGGCGTGCTGTTCCAGGACGGCGCGCTGTTCGGCTCGATGAACCTGTACGACAACATCGCCTTCCCGCTGCGCGAGCACACCCGCAAGTCCGAGAGCGAGATCAAGCGGATCGTCCTTGAAAAAATGGACATGGTCGGGCTGATCGGCGCCGAGGGAAAACTGCCTGGTGAGATCTCCGGCGGTATGCGCAAGCGGGCCGGGCTCGCCCGTGCCCTGGTCCTCGACCCGGAGATCATCCTGTTCGACGAGCCGGACTCGGGTCTGGACCCGGTCCGCGTGGCCTACCTCAACCAGCTCATCGTCGACCTCAACGCACAGATCGACGCGACCTTCCTGATCGTCACCCACGACATCGCCTCGGCCCGCCAGGTCCCGGACAACATCGGGCTGCTGTTCCGGCGCGAGCTGGTGATGTTCGGGCCCCGCGAGGAGCTGCTGGCCAGTGACGAGCCCGTCGTACGGCAGTTTTTGAACGGCCGGATGCAGGGGCCGATCGGCATGGCGGAGGAGAAGGACGCGGCCCAGCTCGAGCAGGAGCTGGCTCAGATCGACGAGGGCGGCCCGGCCGATGCGCTGGCTCCCCGCCTGCTTCCCGGCCCCGGCATCACCCGCCCGCCGCGCTGGGAGGCGATCGCGAGACGCGAGGACAAGCTGCACGGGACGGGGGTGGCGGACGCATGAGGCTCTCCCCGACGGGCGCGCTGCGGCACTCGGGCAGCCTCTTCGCGATGGCGCTGGACGTCGTCCGGTCCCTGCCCCGCCGGCCCTTCCAGGCGAGGGAGTTCATCCAGCAGGCGTGGTTCGTCGCGAGCGTCACGATCCTGCCCACGGCTTTGGTGTCGATTCCCTTCGGGGCGGTCATCGCGCTGCAGATCGGCAGCCTGACCCGGCAGTTGGGCGCGCAGTCCTTCTCCGGTGCCGCGTCCGTGCTCGCCGTGCTGCGAGAGGCCTCGCCGATCGTCACCGCGCTGCTGATCGCGGGCGCGGGCGGCACGGCGATCTGCGCGGATCTTGGGGCGCGCAAGATCCGGGACGAGATCGACGCGATGCAGGTGCTCGGCATCGATCCGATCCACCGGCTCGTCGTACCGCGGGTGCTGGCGTCGATGGTCGTGGCCGTGCTGCTCAACGGCCTGGTCTCGGTGGTCGGTGTCGCGGGCGGCTACTTCTTCAACGTCATCCTCCAGCACGGCACGCCCGGCGCCTACATGGCGTCCTTCACCACCCTCGCGCAGCTGTCAGATTTGTGGGCGGCGGAGATCAAGGCGCTGGTGTTCGGGGCCATCGCGGCGATCGTCGCCTCGTACAAGGGGCTGACGGCGCAGGGCGGTCCGAAAGGTGTGGGCGATGCCGTCAACCAGTCCGTGGTGATCACTTTCATGTTGCTGTTCGTGACGAACTTCGTGATGACTGCCGTGTACTTCCAGGTCGTCCCGCAGAGGGGTTAGCCGATGAGACCGCGACAACTCCTCGATCGCCCCTTGCGTTCACTCGAAGAGCTCGGCGCCCAGCTGTCCTTCTACGGTCGCTCCTTGGCTTGGACGGGTCACACCCTGCGCCGCTACAAGAAGGAGATCCTGCGGCTGCTCGCCGAGGTGAGCTTCGGGCGTGGCGCGCTCGCCGTCGTCGGTGGCACGGTCGGCGTGATCGCGTTCCTGTCCTTCTTCACCGGCACCGAGGTCGGCCTCCAGGGCTACGCGGCCCTCAACCAGCTCGGCACCTCCAACTTCGTGGCGTTCTTGTCGGCGTACTTCAACACCCGGGAGATCGCCCCGCTGGTGGCCGGGCTCGCCCTGTCCGCGACGGTCGGCGCCGGGTTCACCGCGCAGCTCGGCGCTATGCGGATCAGCGAGGAGACCGACGCGCTGGAGGTGATGGGCGTGCCGTCGCTGCCGTTCCTGGTGACGACGCGGATGATGGCCGGCTTCGTCGCGGTGATCCCGCTGTACGTGATCGGGCTGCTGTCTTCGTACCTGGCCGCCCGCACCATCACCACCGGCTACTACGGGCAGTCGACCGGCACGTACGACCACTACTTCCACCAGTACCTGCCGCCTGTCGACGTGTTCTGGTCCTTCGGCAAGGTGATCGTCTTCGCCCTGCTGATCATCCTGGTGCACTGCTACTACGGCTACCACGCAAGCGGCGGCCCGGCCGGTGTCGGCGTCGCGGTGGGCCGGGCGGTGCGGACCTCGATCGTCGCCATCAACGTCCTGGACTTCTTCCTCAGCCTGGCGATCTGGGGCGCCAACACGACAGTACGGATTGCGGGGTGAGAGCGGTGCGCATGCACACGATGAGACTCAGGCTGTACGGGCTCGCGTTCCTCGCCGTGCTCGCGCTGCTGCTGTCACTCGCGGTGGCCGTCTACCAGCAGGCGTTCACCTCCGTGGTGCCCATCACCCTGGAGGCCGACACCCTCGGCAACCAGCTCGATCCACGCGCCGACGTCAAGCTGCGCGGACTGCTGGTCGGCGAGGTACGCGAGGTGCACGCCGACGGCACGAAAGCGATCCTCGACATCGCGCTCAACCCGCAGTACGTGCCGGACATCCCCTCCGACGTGCACGCGCGGCTGCTGCCCAAGACGCTGTTCGGCGAGAAGTACGTCGACCTGGTCGCCCCCGCCGACGCTGCTCGGCCCATCCAGGCGGGCGACGTCATCACCCAGGACCGCACGAAGGTCGGCATCGAAGTGCAGCAGCTGATGAACGACCTGCTGCCGCTGCTGCGCACGGTCCAGCCGGGTGAACTCAACGCCACACTGTCGGCGTTCGCGACCGCGCTGGAGGGCCGCGGCGACCGGATCGGCGACAACCTCACCCGGGTCGAGGGCTATCTGCGCCGCCTCAACCCGCACATGCCCTCCCTCAAGGAGGACATCACACGGTTCGCGGACGTCGCCGAGGTGTACGGCGACGCCGCGCCCGACCTGATGCGGATCCTGCGCAACACGGTCACCACCAGCCGAACGATCGTCGAGAAGAAGGACCAGTTGGCGTCGGCTCTGCGCGCGACCGCCTCCATGGCGGGCACGGCGAACGACTTCCTTTCCGAGAACGGCAGCCGGCTGATCACCCTGGGCCGGGTCTCGCGCCCCACGCTGGAGCTGTTCGCCCGCTACTCCCCCGAGTACCCGTGCCTGTTTAAGGGCCTGGTCCGGCAGGAGAAGGCGTCCGAGGACGCGTTCCGGGGTGGCGAGATGCGGATCACCCTCGAGGTCGTCCGGCCGCAGGGGGCCTACCGGCTCGGTGAGGAGCCGGTGTACGGCGAGCGATCCGGCCCGAACTGCCGCGGCCTGCCGCATCCGCAGATGCCCGGGCCGAAGCCCCATCTCGACGACGGTACGTCGGCCGGGGATTCCGGCGACGCACTTCCTGGAGGTGTCGGCGTGTCCGCCACCCGGGCCGAGCAGCGGGCCGTCGACTCACTCGTGGCCCCCGTCATGGGCGTGGCTGCGGACCAGGTGCCACCCGTGGCGACCCTGCTGTTCGGGCCGCTCGCGCGGGGAACGGCGGTGAGTGTCGCATGAGCAGCTCAGGAGCCCAGCAGACCGTCGCCCCGCTGGTCAAGTTCAGTCTCTTCGCCCTGGTCACGATCGCGGCGACGGCGCTGCTCGCCGCCACCATCGTCAACGTCTCCTTCACCCCCAAGGACACCTATCACGCGGTGTTCACCGACGTCACCGGGCTGGAGAGCGGCGATGACATTCGGGTGGCCGGAGTGCAGGTGGGACAGGTCGAGGGCATCCGCATCAAGGACCGGACCCTGGCGGAGGTCACGTTCACCGTCAGCGCCGGCCGTCCGCTGCTCGCCGGGACCCACGCGGTCGTCCGCTACCGCAACCTGGTCGGGCAGCGGTACATCGCACTCACTGAGGGCACCGGCGACGTCACCGCCCTACTGCGGCCGGGCGGCACCATCCCGCTGTCGCGGACCCAGCCCGCGCTGGACCTCAACGCCCTGCTGAACGGCTTCAAGCCGCTGTTCGCCGCGCTCAACCCGAGCGACGTCAACCAGCTCGCCACCGAGATCGTTCAGACCCTGCAGGGCGAGGGCGGCACGGTGAACAGCCTGCTCGCACACACGGCGTCGCTCACCAGCACCCTCGCCGACCGCGACAAGCTGATCGGATCGGTCATCGACAACCTGAACACCGTCCTGGAGACGCTCGACAAGCGCGGCTCCCGCTTCTCCGCGCTACTCACGCAGCTGCGCCGGGTGGTTGCGGGGCTGTCCGCCGACCGCCGGCCCATCGGGGAGTCGCTGGTGAGCATCGGCAACCTCACGGACGTCACGTCGGGGCTGCTGAAGGACGCGCGCCCACCGCTGAAGGACGACATCACCGGGCTCGGCGATCTGACCGGAACGCTGAATGAGAACGAGAACACCGTGGAGGGTCTCCTGAAGCGGCTTCCGAACAAGCTCGAGAAGCTGACAGGGACCGCCTCGTACGGCTCGTGGTTCAACTTCTACCTCTGCGACTTCGACGGCCGGATCGTGCTGCCGAAGACCAAGCAAGTGATCAACCCAGAGCTGCATGTGGCGCGGGCGAGGTGTGGCGGATGAGCCTGCGCATCAGGCGGCGCACTGTCCGCCGCCCCGAGCCGCTGATCAAAGTCCGGGTCCTGGCGCCGAAGCTGCCCAGGTTGCTGCCCAAGCGCACACCCCGCCCCGCACCCCTGGTGAAGGTGCGCGTCCTGCCGCCCAAGCTGCCCAGGATCCGGCTCAAGCGCCCACGCCTGAAGTCCTTCCGCGAACGCAACCCGGTCGTCGTCGGTGCTGTCGGCCTCACCGTCCTCGCGCTGCTCACCGTTGCCGCCTTCAACGCCGACAGCCTGCCACTGATCGGCGGCGGCGACACCTACAGCGCGGCCTTCTCCGAAGCCGGCGGGCTCAAGCCGGGCGACGAGGTACGGATCGCCGGGGTCAAGGTCGGCAAGGTCAAGGGCGTCGACCTGGACGGCGACCACGTCAAGGTGACCTTCAAAGTGAAAGGCCGCCCGGCGTTCGGCACCGACACGGGTGCCTCGATCCGGGTCAAGACGATCCTCGGCGCGAAGTACCTGGCCCTGTACCCGAAGGGGCCCGGCCAGTTGAAGCCGGGCAGCGAGATCCCGCTTCGGCGGACCGTGTCGGCGTACGACGTCGTCCAGGCCTTCAGCGACCTGACGACCACCACCGAGGAGATCGACACCGGCCGGCTCGCGAAGGCACTGGACACGATCTCCGTCACCTTCCAGGACTCCCCCGAGGAGGTGCGGGTGTCGATCAAGGGGCTGTCGCGGATCTCCCGGACCGTCGCCGCCCGTGACAAGGCGCTGCACGGTCTCCTCGACCATGCGAACGGAGTCACCGAGGTGCTGGCCGGTCACACGAAGGACTTCTCCGCGCTGGTGAAGGACGGTGACGCCTTGTTCATGGAGATCAACAAGCGGCGCACGGCGATCCACAAGCTGCTCAAGAGCTCCGCGCTGCTGGGCATCGAGCTGTCCGGCCTGGTCGACGACAACAGCAAGGAGATCGGGCCCGCACTGAGGAACCTCAACACCTTCGTGACGATGCTCGACCGCAACCAGGCGAGCCTGGACCGCAGCGTCCGGCTGCTCGCCCCCTACGTGCGGCTCTTCACCAACACCCTCGGCAACGGCCGCTGGTTCGACTCCTACATCCAGAACATGGTCGCCGCCCCGGTCACGCCACGGACGGGAGGCACCCGATGACCCGCAGACTCCTGGCCCTGTTCACCGCGCTCGCGATCGTCGTCGGCGTCGCCGTCGTCCTGTGGCCGGGCCCCGGTCCCGTCCGCGTCACGGCGTACTTCCCGCGCACCGTCGGCATCTACCCCGGCTCTGACGTCCGCGTCCTCGGCGTCCGCATCGGCGAGGTCAAGAAGATCACGCCTGAGGGCGGCCGAGTACGGGTGGAGCTGGAATACGACCGGGGCCGCAACGTCCCCGCCGACGCCCAGGCCGCCATCGTCAACTCCTCGGTGGTCAGCGACCGGTACGTGCAGCTGCTGCCGGTGTACCGCAAGGGCGCGGTGCTGCGGGACGGAGACGTCATCCCCGAGTCCCGTACGGCTGTTCCCGTCGAGCTGGACCGGATCTTCGACAGCCTGCACACCACCGCCGAGGCACTCGGCCCGAACGGTGCCAACAAGCAGGGTGCCCTGTCCCGGCTGCTCGCAGTGAGCGCGGACAACCTCAAGGGACAGGGCGCGAACCTGAACCAGACGGTGCAGGACCTGTCCCAGGCGGTCACCACGCTGTCCGACGGGCGGGGTGACCTGTTCGCGACCGTGCGGAACCTTCAGGTGTTCACGGCCGCGCTGGCGGCGGACGACACCAGCGTGCGGTCGTTCAACACCGACCTCGCCGACGTGGCCGGGCAGCTCGCCGGGGAGCGTAAAGATCTCGCGGCCGCGCTGAAATACCTGGCGGCCGCACTCGGCGACGTGTCCGGCTTCGTGAAGGGCAACAAGAAGGAGCTGACCTCAGATGTGAAGGGCCTGGCCAAGGTCACCAAGGTCCTGATCACCCAACGGGCCGCTCTGGAGGAGTTGCTGAGCGTCGCCCCCACGGGCCTGTCGAACCTGCAGAACGCCTACAATCCCGCCGCCGGCACCCTCGACACCCGCAACAACGCGCAAGCCCCGCAGGATCCGTCCTCCCTTCTCTGTTCGATCCTGAAGACGACCGGCGACGACCACGACAACTGTGCCCGGCTGAAGAAGCTCTTCGGCACCCTGCCCAAGATTCCCTCGGCGCCGACGTCGCCGGGCACGGTCGACAAGACCCTCGGCGGAATTCTGGGGGCACCGGCATGAGCGTGCGGCGCAAGGGGCGGGTGGCCGCCTGGACGACGGTCGGCTCGCTGCTGCTGACCGGCTGCGACTTCAACGGCTGGTACGACGTCTCGCTGCCCGGCGGCGCCGCCTCGGACGGTCACGCCTACCACGTCACCGTCGACTTCCGGGACGTCCTGGACCTGGTGCCGCAGTCGGCGGTCAAGGTCAACAACGTCACCGTCGGCACGGTCGAGAAGATGGACTTGGACGGCTGGCACGCCCGCGTGCGGCTCAGGATCGCCGACTCGGTGAAACTGCCCGGCAACGCGGTCGCCGATCTGAGGCAGACCAGCATGCTCGGCGAGAAGTACGTCGCCCTGTCCGCGCCGGCCGACACGCGGCCCGTCGGACGGCTCCGCGACGGCGATCGCATCCCGCTGTCCCGCAGCGGCCGCAACCCGGAGGTCGAGGAGGTGCTGTCGGCCCTGTCCGCGCTGCTCAACGGCGGCGGGGTGGCACAGCTGAAGACGATCACCGTCGAGTTGAACAAGGCCATCAGCGGCCGCGAGGACCAGGTCAGGTCCCTGCTGAAGCAGCTCGACACCTTCCTCGGCGGCCTGGATGACCAGCGGGCGGACATCGTGCGCGCGCTGCAGGGCGTCGACCGGCTCGCAAAGCGGCTGAAGAAGGAGAAGAAGACGATCACCCTGGCCGTCGACACCATGCCGCCCGCCCTGAAGGCCCTCGCCGACCAGCGCAAGGACCTGACGAAGATGCTCACCGCCCTGTCCAGGCTCGGCAAGACCGGCACCAAGGTGGTCAACGCCTCCCACGATGACACCGTCGCCAACCTGAAGAAGCTCCAGCCCATCCTGCAGGAGCTGAACAAGGCGGGCGACGACCTGCCCAACTCCCTCGAACTCCTCACCACGTACCCGTTCCCGCGCAACGCGACGGACGCCGTCAAGGGCGACTACGTCAACCTGAAGATCACCGCCGACCTCGACCTGGCCGGCCTCTACGGCAACGTCACCGGCCGACCTGGCAAGGGCGGGAAGTCCCCGGCCCCCGGGCCACCGCATCTTCCCGGCGTCCCCACTCCCGCCCCTCTCCCGTCTGTCCCATCCCTGCCGGGCACCCCGTCCGTGCCCGGCGTGCCGCCCGTACCCTCCGCGCCCGCCGTGCCCTCGACGCCTCCCGACGGCAGCACCCTGCTGTGCCCGCCGATGTGCACCGCCGCCTACGGCACTGAGGGCGGCTCGCGTCGCCTCCCGCCGGGGGTCGATCCTCGCCTCGCCGAGCTGATGCTGAAGGGGATACTGCCGTGATCACACGTACGGTCAGGGCGCAGCTGCTCGCCTTCGCGACGGTCACCGCCCTCGGTGTGTCCTACGTCGGCGCCCGGTACACGGGCCTGGTGGACGATGTTTTGCACCGCGGGTACACCGTGCGCGCCGACTTCGCCGAGTCCGGGGGCGTCTTCCCGGGCGCCGAGGTCACCTATCGGGGGGTGCCGGTGGGCCGCGTGGGCGATCTGCAGCTGACCGGGTCCGGCATCTCGGTGGCGCTGAAGATCGAGGACGGTGCCCCGAAGATCCCGGCCGACACGCTCGCGGTGGTCGCCGACCGTTCGGCGGTGGGCGAGCAGTACGTCGACCTCCAGCCACAGCGGTCGGGCGGGCCGTACCTCACGGACGGCAGCCCGATCCCGCGCAGCCGCACCCGGACCCCGCTGCCGGTCACCGACCTGGTCCTCAGCCTCGACCGGCTGGTCAACTCGGTCGGCAAGGACGATCTGCGGGTCACCGTCGACGAGCTGGGCAAGGCGTTCGCCGGCACCGGACCGAACCTGAGCCGGCTGGTGGACTCCGGTGACGCGCTGGTGGAGTCGGCATCCGGGTCGCTCCCCCAAACGGTGTCGCTGATCGAGGACTCGCGGAAGGTGCTCAAGACACAGGCCGACCAGGGCTCGGCCATCAAGTCGTTCTCCCGCGATCTCGCCACGCTCACCCAGCAGCTGAAGTCGAGCGACGGCGATCTGCGCCGGCTGATCGGCTCCACTGGGCCCGCCGCGCAGGAGGTCGACTCCCTGCTGAAGTCCACGCGGCCGCACGTGCCGGTCCTGCTGACCAACCTCATCAGCGGCGGCCAGATCACCGTGGCCCGGCTGCCCGGCGTCGAACAGGCTCTGGTCACGCTCCCGCTCACTGTCGCGGGCAGCTACACGGTCATCCCCGGCGACGGCACCACCCACTTCGGGCTGACCGTGAACGCCGACGACCCTCCCGCGTGCACCCAGGGCTACAACACCCAGCGGCGCGACCCCGCCGACACCGGCACACGCCCGGCGAACACCGACGCGCGCTGCACCCTGCCGCGCGGCAGCAAGACCTCGGTGCGCGGAGCACAGAACGCGCCCGGCGCGAAACCCGGCCGGTACAGCGCCGGCCAGGCCGCGTTCGTGGCCCCCTACGACCCGGAGACCGGCACCGTGACCGGACCGGACGGAACGCCCCTCGCGATCGGCTCGACGGGCGGGGAACAGACCGTGTTCGGAAAGGAGTCGTGGCAATGGCTGCTCGTGGGACCGATGGCGTGAGAGGCGGACGCATGAGGCTGCTGTCGGCGGGGCTGATCGCCGCGACCGTGTTGACGACCGTGCTGTGTGTCTGGCTGGGCTGGAAGCTGTCCGACCAGCACGCGAAGGAGCAGCGCCGTCAGGACATCCTGGCGGCGGCCCGCCAGTCGGCACTGAGCTTCACCTCGCTCGACTACCGGCACTACGACCGGGACAGCAGCAATGTACTCAAGGGCGCCACCGGCGAGTTCAAGAAGGAGTTCGCCGCGCAGACCGCACAACTGACGAAGCTGGTCGCGCAGAACAAGTCGGTGTCCGAGGGGCAGGTCCTGGAAGCGGGCATCGTGCGATCCGACGCGCACTCGGCCCGGGTCCTGGTCGTGGCCGACAGCAAGGTGACCAACACCGCCGCGCCCGAGGGCCAGGCGCGCGCCTACCGGCTCCAGCTCGACCTCACGCGCGTGGCCGGCCGCTGGCTGACCTCCGACGTCGCGTTCGTGGGCTGACCCAGCCGTGAGGCCATCGATGAGGAGAGACACCGTGGCGAACCCGCCCTCCCGCACCCGCGGCACCGGCTCACCGGCCCGCCGCACCATGACCGCGGCCGCCCGCGCGGCAGCCAAGCGCGCCGGGCGGCCCGCGCCCCCCGAGCGCGGTGCCCGCCAGGAAGAGCAGACCCGCTCCGGGCGCACCCTGCTCGTCGAACCCCCGGCGAACGGCTGGGAGGACCCGCCGGAGCCCGAGTCGTTCGAGGAGGAGCCGGACGACGGCACGCCCCTCCGCAAGGCCGGGCGGAGCGTGCTCACCGCGGTGCTGGGCGTCGTCCTCGTCGCGGCCCTGGTCGCGGCCGCCGTGCTCGGCTGGCAGTACCAGCAGGGGCGGCAGGCGGAGCAGGCCCGCGACGAGGCCCTCGCGGCTGCGCGGAAGGCGGCGCCGGTCGTGCTGTCGTACGACTATCGGCACTTGGACCGGGACTTCTCCCGGGCCCGCGCCCTGCTGACCGGGCACTTCCGCGACCAGTACGGCAAGACCACGAAGGCGGTGGTCGCGCCGACCGCGACGAAGTACCACGGTGTGGTGAAGGCGACCGTGGCCACCCCCGCCGACGGCGGCGCCCCCGCGGTCTCCGTTGTGTCGGCCACACCGGACCGGGCCGTCGTCCTGCTCTTCGTCAACCAGGTCACCCAGAGCACTCAGGTCCCAGAGCCCCGGCTGGATCTGAACCGGGTGCGTATGACGCTCACCCGCACCTCCGACGGCTGGAAGGTGAGCGGCGTCGACGCCCTCTGACAAGCATGGCGTAAGTGCCCTCGCGCAGGCGCGCGGGGGCACTTTTTCGCCGGGGCTACGCCACCCCCGAGCAAACTACGTCACCCTCCTGCCGACCCCCTGAGCACCCGTCCGGCCCGTTTCGAAAAGAGTTCGGTTTCTCGCGACGGACGCCGCCTGCCTCCCCGTAGAGCAGACGAAGGCATCACCCGTACCGCCACTTCGTCCGACTCGCGAACCCACGAGGTACCTGTGGCTCTCTTCTCCGCACTCCGGCTTCACCACCATCCGCGGTCGCGGGGGCGTCTCGCCGTCGGGTTGCTGGCACTCGTCGCCGCAACCCTGCCTGTGACTGCCGATGCCGCCACCCCGCCCTCCGGATCGGTCAGCAACGCCGCGCCCACGACCACGTGGAGCGCCGACCCCTCCACCGTCCCGAATGTCTCCGGCACTACCGGGACGGTGAGCTGCGGGAATGCGCAACCCTGCGACGACTACGCCCTGAAGGTGTCGGTGCCCGCGGGCTACGACGCCGGTCACAGCCTGCGCATCGACGTCAGATGGCCGGACTCCGCCGCCGACTTCGACCTGTACGTCCTCGACGCGGACGGCCGAGAGGTGGCCACCTCGGCCTCTTCCAGCGACCCCGAGACCGTGCTGCTCCCGGCGGTGCCGGCGTCGTACACCGTGCGCGTGGTGCCGTACGCGCCGCTCGGCGACAGCTTCACCGGCTCCGCGAGTCTGATCACCGCTCCGGTCGATCCGCCGCCGAGTTCGGCCACACCGCCGACCTACGCGAACTCCTGGGCCCCCGACGGCATCGCGGACGCGCACAACGCCGGTGAACCCTCGATCGGCGTCGACCGTGCGAGTGGCGCCGCGATGTTCCAGGCGTACACGTCGACGCTCAAGGTCACCTACGACAGCGCCGGTACCGCCATATGGCAGGACAAAAGCGCGACTGCGGCCAACGGCTGCCCCCAGGGCAGCACCACCAGCCTCGACCCGATCCTGTTCACCGACCCGGTCACCCACCGCACCTTCGAGTCGCAGCTCGCCGGCAAGACCGCCCTGACCTGCTACACCGACGACGACGGTGACACGTGGACGCCGACGGGAGGCTCGGGCATCAACTCCGGTGTGGACCACCAGACCATCGGTGGCGGCCCCTTCGCCCCAGGCGTGCCGGGTGCCGTCACGTCGTACCCGAACGCCGTCTACTACTGTTCCCAGGACATCGCCGATGCCTCCTGCGCGGTCAGCCGGGACGGCGGTCTGACGTACGGGCCCGCCGTTCCGATGTACTCGCTGCTGGACTGCGGCGGTCTGCACGGGCATGTGAAGGTCGCCCCGGACGGCACGGTGTACGTGCCCAACAAGGGCTGCGGTGGCAATCAGGCCGTGGCTGTCTCCGAGGACAACGGGCTGACATGGACCGTCCGTCACAACCCGTCCAGCACCCCCGGTGAGTCGGACCCGAGCGTGGGGATCGGGGCCGGCGGAACCGTCTACATGGGCTACCAGAACAGCGACGGCACGGCGCGTATCGCTGTCAGCCACGACAAGGGCAAGACGTGGCTGTACGACCAGAACGTCGGCGCGGCCCTCGGCATCAAGAACATCGTCTTCCCGGCCGTGACCGCGGGCGACGACAATCGCGCCGTGTTCGCCTTCCTGGGCACCACCACCGGCGGCAACTATCAGGACGCGGACAACTTCGCGGGCGTCTGGCACCTGTACGTGGCCACCACCTACGACGGCGGCCAGTCTTGGGTCACCGTCGACGCCACCCCAACCGACCCGGTTCAGAAGGGGTCGATCTGTACGGGCGGCACCACATGCGGCAATGACCGCAACCTCCTGGACTTCATCGACGTCACCACCGACTCCCAGGGTCGCGTGCTCGTCGCCTACGCCGACGGCTGCACCGGCACCTGCGCGAGCGGCGGTGCGCAGAACTACGACGCGCTGGCATCCATCGCCCGCCAGTCCTCCGGCAACACGCTGTACGGCGTGTACGACGCCGTGGTCCGCGGCAAGCACAAAAAGCCCTAAGGAAGCCACCAGATGAAGCCATCACCCTCGGCTGCCGTACTGGTGGGAGCCGTCCTCAGCCTGGCCGCGATCACTGGATGCTCGGCGGCGAACGAGCACGCCGAGCATCCGGGGGCGACGTACGCGGCGGAGCAGGCAACCGATCCGCCGGCCGGGACTGCAGCCGTTGCCGCGCCCGGCGGCTGTCCCACTGCCGCCTCACTGCCGCTCCCCAAGGACTTCCCGGAGAACCTGCCGGTGCCCGACGGCACGGTCGTGACCTCGGTGGAGCATCGCACTGGCGGGCGGCTCGTCGTCGACACCGTCGTACGGGGCGGCTTCGACACCACCTTGGCGTTCCTGCACAAGCGGCTCCCCAAGGCCGGCTACATCCCCAAGGAGGGCGAAGTGGAGAGGGACGACGCCGAGTCGAACTTCTCCTCCACGACCGTCCAGGGCCGCTGGAGCCTGCGGAAGATGTCCGACTGCGAGGAAGGGGTGTACCTGACGTACCTGACTTCTGCCGTCTCCTGAACCCCGCCCCGCCAAGCCCCTTCCTGGGCCGGTGAAAACTGCAAGGGGCCACCTTTCGTGACGAGCGGCACCGCGTGCGCCGTTGACCGAAGGGTGGCCTCTCGGACTGGAAGACCCCTGGTGAACGGGTGCACCGTGACCACGCCAGCTCGCAACGAAGGCCAAACAGGCGGACAGCCAACACGTCCGGCTGGAGCCCGCGCCGCCGTCGGATTCTGGATCCCAGGGGCCGACTCCCGACGCTACGAACGGCAGACCGTCGGTGAACGGCTCCGCTCCGACGACAGGACGCTCAGCCGACTTGAGCCGCACCGGCAGCACGTACTTCCAGTGGGTCTCAGGTGCTTCGGAGCTCCCTCAGACAGCTACTGGCCGAAGAACGGAACCGGCTCAGACGTCAGCCGCAACAGCACCACTTGGCCAGGCCATTTCACTCTTCAGCGCATGACGAACGGGGGTCAGTCGAACTACTCAAGCGTGCCTTGAGACGACATCGCCTCCCAGCTGCCACATCTCGTAGTTCCCACATTCTGCCGTGATCTCGGCCGTCGACTGAGCCGCAGTGACGAAGTCAAGTACTACCGGCGAGGTCTGAGATGCCGCTACCGCGAGGCACACCCGTTCGGGCGCCAGTTCCGGGATGGGCACATAGACGACGTCCGGATGCGAGTAGAACACGGACGCCGAACGAGCCAGGAAGGAGATGCCCCGGCCGGCCGCGACATGCTCGAGCGTCTCGTCCACCCCGCGCACCGGGTACCCGGCATTGGGGAGCGGGCGCTTGGTGGGCTGCGTGCTCGGGTCACCGTGCCAGACCAGCGGTTCGCCGGCCAGGTCGGCCTCGGTGACCTCCTCCTTGCCGGCAAACCGGTGTCCGACGGGCAGTACCGCTACCCGCGGCTCGGTGTACAGCGGGGTGAGGCGCAGGCCGGCCTCGTCGATGGGCAGCCGCACGTAGCCGACGTCGATGCGGCCGTCGAGCAGCATCGCTGCCTGGTCGTCCCCTTCGATCCGCTGCACGTCCACGACCACGTCCGGGTGCCGGTCCTCGAACGCACGGGCTGCCGGGGTGACTGCAACGCCAGCCCGGAAACCGACCATCAGCCGCCGCTTGCCGCCGGCGGCCGCGGACACCCGGCGGCGGACCGCTTGGGTCGAGGCGAGCAGCGGACCGGCGTCGGCCAGCAGTTGCCGGCCCGCGTCTGTCAGCTCTACGCCGTGGCGATCCCTGATGAACAGCGAGGCGCCGAGATCCTGTTCGAGCGCGCGGATCTGCCGGCTGAGCGCCGGCTGTGCGATGTGCAGCTCATCGGCGGCGCGGCCGAAGTGCAACTGGTCGGCCACAGCGACGAAGTAACGCAGTTTGCGCAGGTCCAGATCCATCGCGTCTCCCAGTCGGTGATGCCGCCAAGGTATCACCAGGGCTGAAAGAAGTCTTGGACGGCCTACTCAGGCCAATGGCAACCTGAATAGGTACCTGATAGTCCGAGTGAATCCGGCACAAGGATTCGGCATCGGAGGGCCTGGGCTCAGAATGAGCACATCAGGAATTGAGCACCCCCTCCCATCGCGTCATTCGATGGCGTCGACGACACAACCGTTAATAACGACGGCGTGAGCATGGCATCCTATTCAGCTCCAGAAAGCAGAAACTCCATGAGCAGCATCAGCATCATCGGCTTGGGGAATGTGGCCCGCGCCCTGGCCGCCCGGGCGCTCGAAGGCGACAACGCAGTCGAGATCATCGGACGCGACCCGGCCAAGGCCAAGGAATTGGCTGCTGCGCTGGGTGGCGCCACTGTCGGGACGGCCGGCACCGTCCCGGCCGGGGACATCGTTGTCCTCGCCGTGCCGTACGTCGGCGCGACGGCGGTGGTGAGGGAGTATGGGGACGCACTGCGCGGCAAGGTCATCGTCGACATCACCAACCCCGTCGCCCCCGACCTGCAGGGCTTCGTCGTCCCCGACGACAGTTCCGGCGCACAGGAGATCGCCAAGGCGGCTCCCGACGACGCGCATGTCGTCAAGGCGTTCAACACTGTGTTCTCCCACGTTCTGTCGGCCGGCCCGGCCGAAGGCCGCCCTCTGGACGTGTTCATCGCCGGCGACAACGCGCAGGCGAAGGCACGCGTGTCGGCGTTCGTCGAGACCCTGGGGCTGCGCCCCTGGGACACCGGGGAGCTGTCCATGGCGCGGGCACTGGAGAACGTCGGCCTGCTGGAACTGGGCCTCATGAACCACTCCGTCAAGCACACCAATTTCTCCCTCGGCATCACCCTTCTCAGCTGAGCACACCCATTACCCCTACCTTTCGTGCCGCGTTACGCCAGTTCGCTTTCCGCACGAAAAGACCCTGAACCTACCCTCACAAGGACAGTCAGATGCGCGTATTCGTCGCTGGGGGGACCGGCCATTCCGGTTCGTACATCATCCCCGAGCTCATCGCCGCCGGTCACGAGGTCACCGGCCTGGCCCGGTCGGACGCTTCCGCAGCGGCCCTGTCCGCACTCGGCGCGAAGGTGCGTCGCGGCGACGTCCAGGATCTCGACGGGCTCAAGGAGGCAGCCTCGGAATCCGACGGCGTCATCCACGTGGCCCACAGGCAGGATCTGCTGCCCTCCGGTGGGATGGACGCCGTGGCCGCTGCGGAGCTCCCGATCATGCTCGCGTACGGCGAGGCCCTGGCGGGAACCGGAAAGCCGCTGGTCACGGCGGGGAGTATTGGCTCCCCCGGGCAGCAACTGGGCCGGCCGGCCACCGAGGAGGACCCGGCCCTCCCCGCCGGCGAGGAACACAAAAGCAGCCTGCGGATCCGCAACGTCGTGGAAAGGGCTGTAGTCGACCTCGCCAAGCTGGGGGTGCGATCTTCGGTCGTTCGGATCGCCAACATCGCGCACAGCACAACCGATCGTGCCGGCTTCCTCCCCACACTGATCGCGCTCGCGAAGGAAAAGAGGTTCGTCGGCTACCACGGCGACGGCGCGAACCTGTGGAACGCCGTGCACATCCGCGATGCCGCCACCTTGTTCCGCCTGGCGCTGGAGAAGGGGCCGGCTGGCAGCTACTGGCACGCGGTTGGGGACGGGGCCATCCCGTTCCGCGAGATCGCCGAGGCCATCGCCAACCGTCTGGGCCTGCCCGCCGTGAGCGTTCCCAACGATGCCTTGATGACGCCGGGGTACTTCGGGTTCCTCACGAATATCGTCACGCAGAGCTACCCGGCGTCCAACCTCATCACCCGCCGGACCCTCGGCTGGGAACCCGCCCAGCCCGGCCTGCTCGCCGATCTGGACAACGGCCACTATTTCCCCGCCGGCTGACGGCGGGAACCGGAATCGAAACGAGCCCGGCAACCGGCAAGTTCGGCTTTTCTGAAGGACATTGAGATTATGACGACTGTGGGATTCATCGGAAGCGGAAACATCGGCAGGACCCTTGCGCGACTCGCTGTCGGGGTCGGACACCAGGTAGTGCTCAGCAACTCGCGCGGTCCCGAAACGCTCGCGGACACGGCCGAGGAACTGGGGCCGCGGGCGTCCGCGGCCACGAACGAAGAGGCCGCAGCGGCTGGTGACATTGTCGTGGTCACGGTGCCGGTCAGTGCCTTCCCCCACGTGACCGCCGCGCCGCTCGCCGGGAAGACGGTCATCGACACCTGCAACTACGGACCCGAGCGTGACGGGCACATCCCCGAGCTCGACAGTAAGTCCCTCACCTCAAGCGAGCTGCTCCTGCAGTACATCCCGGACGCCCTGCTCGTAAAAGCGTTCAACAACATCTTCTTCAAGCACCTGCTGTCACTCGCCCGCCCGGCAGGAGCGGCCGATCGCTCCTACCTGCCGGTCGCCGGGGACTCCGCACCGGCGAAGGCGGCAGTGACCGAATTCATCGACGCCATCGGCTACAACGTGGTAGACGCGGGAACGCTGACCGACAGCTGGCGGCAGGCGACGGGCACGCCAGTGTGGGGAACACCGTACGGGCCGTACTCGAACGAGAAGGGCCAGCCGGTCGGCGAGGACGCCATCCGCGCGGCACTGGCCGCCGCAACGCGGTAACCGTCGATTATCGCGGACCGTGATGTGGTCCGGCCGTGCCATGCCCCGCCCGGGAATCGTTGGTTCTAGTGGTCGTCGCAACACCCCAGTTCAGGGGGTGCGATGGACTTCGAGATCCGGAAGAGCCGCAAGGAGCAAGGACTTCGCGAGCTGCAACGGGAGCGGGAGCGGGAGGAATACTTCCGGCTCATGAAGCTTGGGTTCGGCAATCTTGAGGCGTCCAGACGAGTCGGGGTCAACCCTCGGACCGGCCGTGAGTGGCGCAACGGCCGGCCCGAGGGACGGAAGAAGCGTCCGAGGCCACTCCCAAATGCTATGCGGGTGGCCTCGGGGCCATCCGGTACCTGACGGAAGACGAGCGGATCCACATCGCCGACCGGTTCCGGGAGAAAGCGACGGTCCGGGCCATCGCCGCCGAACTGGGCCGCAGCCCGTCCACAGTCAGCCGGGAGATACGCCGAATCGGCATGCCCCTGCCCGGTGACCGCAGTGGGAGATGACTCCGGCGGCCATGGCCTACTCAGAGATGGCTGTAGACGCCGCCCCACGAGGGGTTAGCCTCATCCCTGAGGGATGACGCCGGAAACGGGCCGGTTCCGGCCTTCTGCTCCGATGCGTGCACGAGTGGACTGCCCGCGCTGGGTCGCGCGGCCACCGTGTCCTGGATGGCCTTCGGCGCCCGCACTCCAGGTTCGCCACCGTCCTGGCAGCTCGCGAGCCTCAGGTGTCCGGTGCGGCACGATGGGCGACCAGGGCCGTGAGGTCGTCGTCGAGGGCGCCTGAGACGTAGGCGCTCAAGTCTTGGTGGAGGTGGGCGAGTAGCTGGCGGGGAGTCGCCAGGGACCATCGGCGGATGCGCTGGCTGAGGGGATAGAAGGTCCCGGTGAGGTCGCGACTCTCACTGACGCCGTCGGTGTAGAGCAGCAGCCGATCGCCAACGGTGAAGGGGATGACGTCGATCTGGTACTGGGCGCCGAGCAGGGCAGCCATGTTGACGGGCGGTGACGGCGCGCTGGGTTCCACCTCGCGCACTTCTCCTTCGTGCAGCAGCAGCGGAGGGGGGTGCCCACAGGTGACCAGGCGCGCGATGGACTGCCCAGCGGGGATCTCGACCAGCAGGGTGGTGACGAAGCACTCCATCGCGTCCTCACTGGGAAGGTCCTCGCAGTATTCGTTCATGCTGGTCTCCAGCCGGGCTGCCAGGTCCGCCAGATCAGGTGCGTCGCGCACGTTCACCCGGAACGAGCTGAGCACCACGGCGGCGGCCTCGACGGCTGGAAGTCCCCTGCCGCGCACGTCGCCGATGATCAGCCGCACCCCGTGCTGGGTCTGGCGCGCTTCGTAGAAGTCTCCGCCGATCCGGGCGTGCGGGGCAGCGGCCTGGTAGAGGAGTTCGATGTCGACGTGCCCGAGATGGGGCGGTAGCGGACGTAGCAGCACCTGCTGCGCGGTCTCCGCTACGGTGCGGACGTCGGCGAGGGTGCGCTCCCGGTGCTGGCGTACCCGGCTGGCGTAGGCGGCGGCCAGGGTGATGGCCGTGATCGCCAGCACCGTGAACAGGCTGGATGTCCCGCCCAGGTCGTGGTTGTAGGTGGCCGCGAGCCCGATGGCGGCGACGATGGCCAGCAGTCCGATGATCAGCGTGCCGGCCAGTGGCCAGGTGGCGGCGGCCAATGCCGGCGCCGCCCCCAGCAATCGGTTGAACTGCAGGTGGGGCGTGAGGGTATCCACCACCACGGTCAGCGCTATCAACAGCAGTGGGGCAAGGCGGATCCACTCGAACGGCTGGTCCACTTGCCGAATCCGCCGGAGGTGCCGGTTCGGGCCGATGCGCTGCCGCAGGGGCCGAAGGGGGATCCTCCGGGATGCCGTGGGCTCCTTGAGCCGCGCACTCATGCCTGGGCTCCTGGGACGGGAATGGGATGTACATGCGCGTGTCCGTGGAGCGAGTACATGTCGTACCGCGGTGGGCCCGACTTCGACGCCCGCTGCGGCCGGCGGCCGACGGGCTCTTGAAGGGGGTGGCGGCTTTCGGGATGGCGGCTCATGTCGGAAGGTCTTGTTCAGTCCAGACGGTCTTGCCGGAAGCGGTGTAGCGAGTCCCCTGATGCTGTGCGAGCTGCGCCACGATGAACAGGCCGCGGCCGCTCTCATCGCAGCGCTCCGGCTCTCGGAGATGGGGAGCCGTGCTGCTGGTGTCGGAGACCTCGCAGATGAGTGTGCGGTCGTCATTGATCAGGCGGAGTTCCACCGGCCCCGTGGAGTAGCGAATGGCGTTGGTCACGAGTTCGCTGACGATCAAGGCGGTGGGGTAAGCGAGTTCGTCGAGCATCCACCTCGCCAACTGCCGGCCGGTCCACCTGCGGGCGGCGGCGACAGCGGCGGCGTGAGGCGGCAGGCTCCGGGTCGCTACATTGTCGGTGTCCAACGCGCGAGTGCGGGTCACCAGCACAGCCGGCTCGTGTCCGGGAGACACGTCCCAACGGACAGCCTCAAGGATCTCCTGTGCATCTGGTCCGGGTCGGCTCAACATCTCGTGGAGACGTTCTGCCGTCGTCTGTGCATCGGAAAGCGGGGCGTTGTCACCGCCGCTGTTCAAGAGCAGGATGCTGCCCGAGTATACGTCGATCTCGGTGGCCTCGAAGGGCTGGCCACCGGCGCCCAGCGGTGGATGGGAGGCCAGGACGGGGAAGTTGACGGTGCCGTCCGGATGGACGACCACGATGTCGGCATCACCCGCCCGGGACAGGGAGCAGTGCGCGGTGACGGGGTCGTAGACCACGCATATGCAGCTGGAACCGACGTACTTCAGGCCGAAGGGGTGCTGAAGGTGAGCCTCGTGTTCTCGGTCCAGGCGGCTCGCCACCTCGTCCAGGGACGAGAGTATTTCGTCGGGCGCCAGGTCTTGCAGGGCGAGCGTGAGGATCATGGCTCTCAGCTGGCTCATGCCCACCGCGGTGTCGGCGCCCTCCCCTTCCGTTGCGCCTACCACCAGAGCCACCCGCGCGCCGGACAGAGGGATGATGTCGAACCACTCGCCGCCGGAGCCTTCCACCGGGACGTGACTACGGGCAGCCTCAAGTGCACTGAGGGATGGAAGCGCCTCAGGAAGCAGGGCCCGTTGCAGGAGCCGGGCGCGGGCCCGCTCTTGGATGCGGCGGCGGACGAGGTCGATACACAACGCAGCACGTTCCGCGAAGGTGGCGGCCGCTTGAAGGTCGCCCGCGTCGTAGGGAGCCGAGTCGGCCTGCCGACACAAGGCAACCAGGCCGAGGACGGCGCCTTGCACAACGAGGGGCACCACCACGAGGGAGCGCACCCGCGCCTCCCGCATCACGCGGGCGCGCGCTGAATCGCGGGCGAGCCACAGGCTGTCGTCGTTCAGCTCGCGGATGAGACGTGGGCGCAGATGGGCAAGGGTCTGCCGGTAGGGGGTCGTCGGTGGATTCGGGATCATGTCACCGACCGCATACGCGGGCCGGGCGCCACTGGCTCCCCGCAGAGACCGGAAGGCGGCGCGCCGCAACGGCGTACTTCCGCAAAGGGCACCGGGTGGGGGCACCTCGCCACGCAGGGTCAGCTCCAGCAGCTCCACGGTGACGATGTCGCCCAGCTCGGGCACTGCGGCCTCGGCGAGATTCTCGGCAGTGCGGAACATGTCCGTGCCAGTGTCGCTCGCCAAATTCTCCAGTTCTGAAGGGCTGCGGGCAATCACGGTGATGGTCCTATCGCAGGGGCAATCTCTGAGCCTGAACGTCGCGAGGCTGGATGGGCGCCGTGTCGCGAAACGATCAGCCGTGCTCGGCGGGGGCGCAGCGCGGGCACGCGCCCCAGAAGGTCACCGCAGCCTCGTCCACCCGATAGGACTCGGACAGGTCGGCCACAAGACACGGAGCCTCGCCGATAACGCAATCCACATTGATGATGTCGCCACAAAACCGGCACACGAAGTGGTGATGATTGTCGTGCCGCTCGGCCTCGTACCGGGCCTGCTGGCCGGTGATCTGTGTACAGCGGACCAGGCCGACATCCGTGAGAACGCGCAAGACGTTGTAGGTGGCCTGCAGGGACAGCCCGCCTGTGACCTCTTGCGCCCGACCCCGGACTGCCTCGGCATCGGGGTGGCCGCCCAATTCCTCGATGGCGGTGAGCACCGCCATGCGCTGCACGGTCACCCGAAGCTGCGTCTCACGCAAGCGCGCCGCGGCTCGAGCCATGGGGTCGTGCACATCTCGATCCTTGCCTGCTGTCCCGGCCCGATGGGCGCCCTGATGCACAAGACCCGAGCTTGCTCGAAACTTGGCCATCGTTCCTCTTCTGGGTGAGTTACGAGCCCGACGGCCTCTCCGCACCGGCTTCGAAGCCGCTCAAAGTCGCGAGGTCGTGATCTCGGAGGCGTCTTGCCCCCGGGGACACATTGGGCCGTTCGGCTTGTTTCCATTCACTCTAGAGTCTTGAGTCATTCAAGACAATAGAGGCAATCCACTCTTGCCTCTCTTATTACCTTTAACGGGACCAATCCACCGTCGTGCCCCTCCGGCCCGAACGAACAGGACACCTCGGCCCCTCGATCCCCTCGCCGGAGCCTGGCCACGGCACCGCTGATCCTCAGCAGCGGTTTGGGTTGTTGGTCTAGAAGATGGTGGTTCCTGTCCGTATACCTCGGCGGTGCGCACTGCTATATATTCGAATGTGTGCACGATTCCCCGTCCCGTCTTGAGCTGCTGCGGTTTGCGTGGCGCGTCGTCGTCCAGCAGGCGACGGCTTCTCTGGCGCAGATCGACGGCTGGATCGCGGTCGAGGAGCGGCGGGGGGCGGAGCGCCGCCGCGGCGACGAGATGCGGCCGCCTCCGCCTGAGTGGGTGGTCGAACGCGGACTGCAGAAGACGAACATGGTCGCCGTGCACCAGGGGCGACCGCTGGACGGTAAGGAAGAGCACCAGGTGCGTCGGCGTCACGCGGGACGCCGTCGCCTCTGAGGCGGCAGTCACGAAGGATCTTCCAGCTCTTCATGCGTGCGAAGACGTGCTCAACACGAGCCCTGACCTGCTTGTGCGCTCGGTTGTGTTGCTCCTTCCAGGAGGGCAGTTCTTCGCCGGTACGGCGGCGGTGAGGGATGACCAGGCCAGTGCCCTGATAGCCGCCATCGGCAATCGTCATCGTCTTCCCGACGGCGGCTTTGGCGCCGGACTCCTCCCAGCCTCGTGAGTCGTGCCGGCTACCCGGCAGGGGCCGGCCGACGACCACGACCCGGCGGGTATCGGCATCGATCACGACCTGATGGGCCGTGGAGTATCGATAGTTCTTTGACTGCTCGGCCACCGAGTGGTCGCGCGCGGGCACCAGGGTGCCGTCGACGATGAGGACGGTGTCCCTGCGGAATCTGCTCCGCTGCCGGAGCGCCAACAGCGAACCGAGGCGATCAATAATGCGGTCTGCGGCCTCACGCGCATCAGAAGGCCACGACCCCTACGACACCGGCTTGATCCGCCAGTTGGCACCTGGCGCGCCAAGCCGGTAGGCGTTCTGTACCTACCCGACCAGCAGCACCGCCCCGGTCCCGGCGCGGCCTGTCTGCGGCAGGGCTCTGCCGGAATGGACTCGGGTGCTCCGCAATGGAACGGCCAGCCTCGCATCCGTCCGGAGCATCTCACCAAAAGCGCGCGGTAAGCGGGCGTGCCCGCGGACATCCGGCGGACTCCCTTCATCAAGGGCTGTCCCGTGAACCACTCGTGGGACAGCCCTTGATGCGGCGCAATCTGCCGGCAGCGTCGCCTCAGGTGCTGTCGCCGCCGTGGGGAGTCAGCCCTGGCTGCAGTACTCTACCCATTGGTGCGAGGCGATATTGTCGTTGACGTTGTCACCGAAGCCACTGAGACCCTGGCCATAAGTAAAGTGATACTGCCCGCCACTGAGGTCCCCCCAGATGTCGCCTCGGCTAATGCATGCATGAGCACCGGTGTGGAATTCCCCCCAGTACAGGTCTACAGCGTCGATGCCGTAGTAACCGTTGTTCCAGAGTGAGGAAGCCTCGTTCTCACAGGATCCCCACGTGCCGGCGCTGCCGGCCCAACGGCACCGCGTTCCTTCCAACTCGGGGTCGTTGTAGGCGTACAGATATCCGTCGGCGTTGGCGGAGTCAGGCAGGTTGGGTGGTTGAGCGTGAGCGGCGGTGGGCGAGAATGCCACCAGACTGCACAAAACGGCTCCTGCGATGGCAAATCTGCTCAATGACATAGTGGTCCTCACTTTGTAGGTTGACAGTGTCTGGGGGTTCAGCCCCGAGTGATTACAGCGCGGGCTCTCGGCAAGGCCGTGCGTGCCAGTCGCTGTCGGTCTGAGGTCTCTCGGGGGTATCGCAGTTCCTGTTTGTGTCTGCACTTTGAGTCGAGTCGTTTGGCAACAGAGCTCAGTTGGGACTGAGTTGCACACGTCGCCTCGGCAACGGCGGTGGCAATCTCCCGGTCACGTGGCAGGAGCGACTTCGTGTCGTTGGCTGCCATCCTGGACTGGGTTGGTGTCCGGTAGCGATAGCCGCTGCGGAGCATGCATCGGCTCCATGCCTGTACCGCGGCATCGAACTGCGGGTCGGAAGTCACTTGGCCGATGCGCAGTCCTGCAAGGCTGTCAGTGATTCGGGAAGCCCGGAACCAGGCGTAGGCGTCCCCGTACAGTTTCTCGTCGGATTCCGTGTCGCAGCCCCCCTTGCTGTGGCTGACCAGGATTCCGTTTGGAAGACGTACTGACATCCCCACAGGGGCGGGACCGTTCATGGATCTCAGGGCGGCAGCCCTGCGGGGGGCGGAAAGCGATGAAAAATACCTCTGGTTCGGATCACGTTTTTCCGCATTCTCTCGTTTCTTCTGAATGTCCTTGCCGTAACCGTGCAGCTTGGCCCAGTCGATGTCCTCGATCACGTAGGGAAAGTCCCGTTGCGTCTTTTCCACATGTTTTGGGACGACCCAGAAGCGGAAGCCGTGCCTTCTCATGCAGTGTCCTATGAGGATCTGCTTCGCGAGATCGAGCGTTTCCGCTTGCGTTGCAGGCATAACGTAGGTCTGTCCGGCATGGGTTACGGCTGCACGGCTGCCGAACTGGCACGAGGTCATGAAGAAGACCGAAGCGACGCAGGCCACCGAAACACGGGTCCCCAGGGCCAGGCGGGAGCTCATTCCACCAGTCAATCGCCTTACTCCTCTCATGAAGGGTGGGCACCGTCTTGCTGGGCCAACAGGCTCCCCGGACACGGTCTTTCCAGGTGCTTCGCACCGGAACACAAGGCCGGCTCCAGTCGCTCATGCCGACTCAGGGCGCCTCAATGCAGGACTCGACGGAAGGCACGTGCCGAGGTTTCTTAGACTCAAGAAGATGCTCCGCACGGCGTCCGATCGCCGAAGGGACTGTCATGCCGATCGCACACGACGACACGTACGTGAAGGGCGGTGAAACAGGGGCCAGGCAACTCCCCGACGTCCCACGGCCCGGTCCGCTACGAACATTTCGCCGAGCGTGCCGTTTCGTCCCCGCCTCGAGGTCTACCTGGTCGCCGATAATCACGGGCACTGCCCGGCATGATGCTGACGCCCCGAGAAGAAGGTCATGAATCCGCTACCTCCAACCAGAAAGACAATGACTCTCTTGGTGGAATGCGTCGATTCCGCACTCTGGGCGATGACAGTAGGAGCGATCCCGGACGCGCAGGCACCAATACGTGCACCGCGACTCCCCAGATCATGCACGACGCAGCAGTACACTGCTGTACAGCTATGAGCTGGGATACATCGGCGCGATGGACGCGGGGGTTCCGGTTTGACTGGAACGGAACGATTATCGGGAACAGCCTCGTTCGAAGCGGCGGTCTCCCCCTTGTTCGCTCCGCTACGGGTGACGGATCCAGAGCCGTCGGCGTTCCGAGCCATGGTCGACCACACGGCCATCGGGTCAGCGGTCGTCGCCCGCATCCAAGCCACTCCTGCAACGGTGCTGCGGGACAGCAAAAGCATCACCTCCACCGACATGGAGTGGATGCACCTCACACTGCACCACCGCGGCCGGGTCACAGTGACCCAGGGCGATCGGACCTCGGCGCTCAAACCCGGCGAGCTGTTCGCCTGCGACAACACTCAGCCCTACCGGATCATCGGCGGCGGGCCCAGTGACATGACCGTGCTCTGCCTTCCCCGTTCAAGTCTGGGCAGGTATGCGGACGCCATCAGCCGCCGAACGGCACTCCCCATATCCTCTCAAGGCGGGACCGGCAGACTGCTCAGCCACACACTGTCCGCACTGGAGGATGATCTCCCCGGCCAGGAGGTGGCACGCAGCCACCTGGCTGACGCACTCACCGCGCTCCTGCTCGCCACTTTCGCCGACACCACCCCCGAGCGTGCCTCCGTCGCCAGCGCCCTAGTCGACCGCATCCGCGTCTACACGCTCGCCAGCCTCGGTGACCCCTTACTCAAGGCTGAACAAGTCGCGCGCCAGCACCACATCTCAGTCCGTCACCTCCACGCGCTTTTCCGAGGCGCTGACCTGACCTTCGCCGCATGGGTGCGGCATGAACGCCTGCTGCGTATCCGCCGCGACCTGCTCAATCCCGCCTTCGCAGGTCGTTCCACAGCCGCGATCGCGGCTCGGTGGGGAATAGTGGACCCCAAGCACCTCAGCCGAGCGCTGAAACACGAGTTCGGCGAAACCGTCAGAGACCTACGCCGAGCGCAAAAGGCCGGTTGAGGACATGCCCCGAACCTGACACCGGGACTGCTGCCCACTCACCGAAATTCCCACCCGTCACACCCTGAGCCGTTTGTGAGATTCACGCCTTGACCCCACGCAGCAATGAGGAACACCCGCTGCGCGGATCCGAGGTTCACACTGAATCGGTCCAGCCGTGGGTTGCGGCTGGTGATCCCTGCGTGGATGAGCGACGAACCGTCAGACGAGGACCGAACCTCACCCACGTCCAGGTCGTTTTCCGCGGCGCACTGGGCAAGGGCTGCACGGAGGCTCCCAGCGGCTTTTGCTGTGGCCGAGCCGGCTTGCAGCGTGGAGCTCCGGACGGCACATCCGCGCCAAAGAGGTGCTGAAGAAGCGACGCAACCTCATTCTGCTGGCCAACCGCGAACGCCACGGGACGGCGCTGTCTCCCACGGACCAGACCCGGCTCGCCTCGCTACGGTCCGACCCGCAGATCCGGCGTCGTCGCGCCGACGACGAGCGACGCAACATGGTGCGCCGGGCGCTGCTGGGCGAGCGGTTGCGGCGCTACCCGGTCGACGATGAGCAGGTCACGCCTACGCTGCTCGGCAACGCCATCCGGCGGTTCGAGGAGTACGGGTACAACCGCTTCGGCCTCGACAGCCAGGTGCTGTGGGACGAGTTGATCGGCGTCGTGCCCGATGCCGTGCGGCGGCAGACGGAGACGGCGCGGACAAGCGTCGACTTCTTCGTTGCCCTTCTCTACGGACATCTCCTCGTGGCAGCGGCGGCGTTCGGCACGCTGTTCGCTGCTTCCGGGGAGACGGCCCTGTTGCTCGTCACCGGTTTGGGACTCGCGGTCCTGGCACCTGTCTGGTATCGGTGCGCGATCGCGGCCACCGACGATTGGGCGGCCGCGGTCCGTGCCCTTGTGAACCTGGGCCGTAAGCCGCTCGCGGAGTCTTTGGGACTGGTCCTTCCGGAGAAGCTCGCAGACGAGCGCGAGATGTGGACCAAGGTGACCCGCTTCGCTCTGCGCCCTTATGGGGTCGACTCCGACGGTCTCGACGCGTACCGCGCGAAACCCCCCGGGGCGTAGGCGCTGCCGGAATCGCGCCGACCTCGCCCATGGTTCAGCCGAGGTAAGGGGCAAGGGTGGCCGCAGTGGTTGACGACCGCAGGTAGTGGAACCCGACGACGGTCGTGTGGTCCAGGGCGACGCCGTCCGAGGAATCCGCCGAGACCTGGCGGAATGGCCACGGGGTCGCCAGGATCGGCGATGTTGACCCAGCGCGTCACGCCCGGTGGACGGGCTCCCCGCAGTGCCGGTGCAGAGCCCTGGGGCGAGGGGAGTAGCCGCTCGAAGACGGCGCGCGGCAGAGCTAGCGGCGAGCCAATGGTCAGGAACAGCTCAGGCCGCAGTTCGACCGGATTGCCACCCGAGATCGCCGCCTTGGCCAACTGGGCCCCGGCACCGACCCGTCCATGTGGCTGTGGGACCTCACCGACCTCACCACTGGAAAACCCACCCACCGCCTTACCGGGCCCAGACATCCGACAGTTCATGTCACCCGACCATGATCCACGATGCAAGATCGTTTGAAGACACCGCCTGGGGGTCAGCTGACCGGCAACGCGCTGTTCTCCCGCCTGGAGGCTGTGCCGAGCACTGTACGTGCGACATCTTCCAGTGATCTGAGCAGCGGGTTCGGGTCGTCGGCGCGCGTGACGAGTACGACCTCGCAGGAATCGGTGTCGATGACGGGCACCAGGGCGATGTCCTCGCGTACAGCGGCGCGTCGATCGCCGGCAGGGAAGATCGCGACACAGTGGCCGGTGGCGACGAGCTCCAGCTTGTCCTCGTAGCTGTCGTCGATGGCGGGCCGAAGTGGTGCCGGGCGGTCGCCAACCGGCTTGGGCGTGCTCCAGATGACCGGAGTGCTGACGCAGGCCACCAGTTCCTCGTCCGACAGAGCCCGCAGGCTGACTGCTTCCTCGTTCGCCAGAGGATGACTCACTGATGTGACGAGCACCCGCGGTTCCTCATGAAGCTTGGTCACCCGGAAGCCGTCCGTGGTGAAGGGCAGGGGCCTGTACGCGACGAGGGCGTCGACCCGCCCCTCGGCGAGAGCGCGCGTGTCCCGCCAGTCGAGGTGCCGGGTGCGGAGCTGACCTTCAGGGTGCCGGCGGCGCAGTTCCTGCATACAGGCGGTGATGATCAGTCCTTCGGCGCAGCCGACGGTGACGGCATGGGGCTGGACAGCGGCTCTGGCCGCGCGAGCAGCTTGTTCGGCCTCGCGCAGCAGCGTCCGGGCCCTGGGAAGGAATGCCTGCCCGGCGTCGGTGAGGCTGGTGCCCTGTGGCGAGCGGTCGAACAGCCGGACACCGAGCTGAGCCTCCAGTCGCTGGATCTGGCGGCTCAGCGACGGCTGCGCCAGATGCAGACTGGTGGCGGCCCGGCCGATGTTGCCGTACTCCGCCACGACCGTGAAATAGCGCACCAGCCGCAGATCGACGTCCATCCGCCCAGCCTACGTCGCACGTCGCCATACGCCTGGGACATGACGGCATACGGAACAGGACTTGGACATGGTGTGCGGTTGGATATTTGGCTGGAGGGCATGACCACTTATGACGGCAAGAAGATCGTGATCACGGGCGGAAGCAGCGGTATTGGCCTGGCTACGGCCCGGTTGTTCGCGGACGGCGGGGCGCACGTACTGATCACCGGCCGCACCCGATCCACCCTGGACGCCGCGTTGGAGCAGTTGGGGAACAAGGCGATTGCCGTCCCTAGCGACGTCGCGTCCCTGAAAGACATCAAGGCGCTGGCTGGCACGGTCCAGGAGCGGTTCGGCGCGGTGGACGCGCTGTTCGTCAACGCCGGCGTCACGGCGTCCGCGCCGTTCGACTCGACGACGGAGGAGATGTACGACGAGCTGTTCGGCATCAACGCCAAGGGCCCGTACTTCACAGTGCAGGCATTGGCACCGCTGTTGCGCGAGGGAAGCGCCGTGGTCCTCACCACGTCGGTGGTGAACGTCCTGGGCCTCGACGCGCTCAGTGTCTACTCGGCGAGCAAAGCAGCCCTGCGGTCGATGACGCGCACCCTGGCCCGCGAGCTGCTTCCGCGCAAGGTGCGCGTCAATGCCGTGAGCCCCGGCCCTGTCGACTCGGGCATCCTGGACCGCTCCTTGCTGTCCGCCGACGTCGTCGAGGCGATGAAGGACACCTACCGGAGCACCAACCCGATGCAGCGGCTGGGGACACCCGAGGAAGTGGCCGCCGCGGTCGCGTACTTGGCGTTCGGTGCGACCTTCTCGACGGGAACAGAGTTCCCTGTTGACGGAGGGGCTTCGCAGCTCTAGGCCCAATGCCTGCCTGCGCCGCTCAGGCTGCCCTATGCCCCCAGAACGCCCAAGACCGTTCGGGGCGTTCGGGGCGTTCGGGGCGTTCGGGGCGTTCGGGGCGTTCGGCTGAGCCTGGGTCCTGGCAACGTCGCGGTTGAGCGGCAGCAGTTCGCCGACGTTGCTCACGTCGTGGGCTCCTCGTCCGGGCGCCCCCAGCCACGGCCGTTGAGGTCCGGATGCGTCATGAAGAACAGGCGCGAGTGCCCGCTCTGCAGGGCACGCGGGAGACGGATCGCGTCCACGTGGAGCTCGACGATGATCGGCTCCGGCTCAGGTTCGCCGGGCTGATGGCTCATGTGGTCCTCTCATCGCTGACTGTCGTAAGCGGCTTGAATACGGTCCGCAATCGGACTGCCGGCGTGGAGCCGCCAAGTTGCGCTGCCTGCGTCATCGCCGCCGTCTGCCCGGCGAGGCGCTGCTCAAACCGTGTCATCGGCCTGGGCTCGGCACGCGGTCTGGTCTCATCGTCGCTGCGGCTGAGTCGGTGCAGGGCGCGGTCGGCGTTCCGGTAGGGGCGATGCGTCATGTGGTCTACTCCCCGGCGCTCTTCACCAACCGTTGCAGGTGCTCACGCGTCCATCCGGAGACGCGGGACACGGTGGCTTTTGCGCCACGCTCGTCGGTCTGGCACAGGAAGTGCTTGTGCGGCAGGAGACCTCCCTAACCGACCGGCGTGACCTCTGCCGCCACAGGCAGCCGCAGGAGTAACGAGGCGACACCGTCCCCCCTGCCGGGGCGGACCCAGTCCTGGTCGGCACCGCGACCCCGCCGTCTGTCCTACCGCGCGAGGAGTCGCCCCTGCCCACCGCTGGCGTCCGCACCATCGAGACGCCCTCCGGCCTCGTGCACGCCACTGCCGACCTCCGGTGCAGTGACGCCGGCGTCGGGAGACGTCGCGAAGGTCTGCACGTAGTCGATGGCCGTCTGCAGCGCATCTTTCAGTGGACCGATGTTCCGTGCGACCTGGGCGAGGAGCGTGCCGCCCTGGAAGGCGGCAAGGAGCAGAGTCGCCAGCCGGGCCGGGTCTGCCTCGGCGCTGATGCGGCCGTGTTGCTGCATGCGCTCGATTCCCTCGCGGAAGGTGTCCCTCCACTGGTCGAACGCGCTTGCAAGCTCGTCGTGGACGTCGAGGTCCGTCTTGATGATCTCGCTCGCCAGGGAGCCGAGGCTGCAGCCTTCCTGGTAGGCGTGCTCGTATCCGATGTAGAAGTCCGCCCATGCCCGGAACGCATCGAGGCTCTCGAAGCGGGCGAATTGCTCGCTGCGGTGGAACGTGAGGACGCTCTCGGCCTGCCAGGCGATCACGGCCAGGACGAGGCTCTCCTTGGTCGGGAAGTAGTGGTTGAGCTGGGATCCGCTGACGCCGGCGGCGCGGCGGAGCTGTTCGTTGTTCGTCGCGTGGACGCCTTTGGCGTAGATGAGCTGCGCGGCGTGCTCCAGGATGCGCGCCCGCGTCGCCTGCCCCTTGCCGGTGAGCTTGTGGGCGTCCCGGGCTCCCGTGGTCGCTGTCATGGTTCCGAGGATACCTCGATTGGGCTTGACAGCCCAATAGCGGGCAGTGTTCACTCAGGACTGGGCCGAACAGCCCAAAATCTCGAACGTAACCCGACATCCACTCACCGGAGGCTGATCTGCCATGTCACGACTGAACGCACCCTCTCCCGACGGCGTCCCCGAGACGACGCAGGGCATCCTCGACAACATCGGCGCACAGTTCGGCTTCGTCCCGAACATGTTCATGACTCTCGCGTCGAACCCGACCGTCCTCGACGTCGTCATGACACTGCAGGGCACCTTGAGCCGGGTTCTGGACGCGAAGACGCGGCACACCATCGCGCTCGCCGTGTCGCAGGCCAACGGCTGCGACTACTGCCTGGCGGTGCACACGTACGTGTCGTCCGAACTCGGTGGCATGTCGAGCGATGACATCGACTTGGCCCGGGCCGGGAGCTCGATCGATCCCCAGCGCGCCGCGGTCGCCCGTTTCGCCCAGCAGGTGGTGGCCAGCCGCGGTCAGGTGAGCGATGCCGACCTGGCGGCTGTGCGAGGCGCCGGTTACACCGACCCGCAGATCCTGGCGATTGTCACGGTGACGGTGCAGATCCTGCTGACCAACTTCATCAACAACGTCAACCGGACCGACATCGACATCCCCGCCGTCAGCCCGGCCGGTTTGCCGGGATAAGCGCCGACGTCTTCGTCGAGGTGGCGCACCTAACCGCTCGATCCGTCACTATCTGTAACGATTACTCGGGAAAGGTTCGATATGGCAGGCTCCGACCTCTATGAAAAATTCATGGCGCTGCACACCCGCGACGGTGGTTTCGTCATGCCGAACGCATGGGACGGCCTCTCGGCGCTGATGCTGGCCGATGCCGGCTTCGAGGCGATCGCGACATCGTCGGCGGCGCTCGCTGCCACGCTCGGCCGGTTGGACGGACGTCACAACGTCACCCGTGGTGAGCACCTCGAGCATGCGCGGCTGCTCGGCCGGCTCACCGGGCTGCCGGTCAACGGAGACTTCGAGGACGGCTACGGCGACACGCCGGAAGACGTCGCGGCCACCGTGGAAGCCGCCGTGGCGTCCGGCCTGGCCGGTATCGGGATCGAGGACACCTCGGGCAATCCCGATCGGCCGATCCGCGACTTCGACGACGCCGTCAACCGCATGCGCAGCGCCGTCAACGCGGCCAAGGGACGCATCGTCGTCACCGGCCGCACCGACAACTTCATCCAGGGGCGGCCCGATCTCGACGACACCATCCGGCGTCTGACGGCCTTCGCCGAGGTCGGCGCGGATGTGCTCTACGCCCCCTACCCACCCGACCTCGACGCACTCCGCGCGATCGTCACCGCCGTCGCACCGACACCGGTCAACGTCCTCATCTCGCCGGCGGACAAGGTGCTGACCGTCGCCGAACTGCAAAAGACCGGGGTCAAGCGCATCAGCCTGGGTCCAGCGCTCTACACCCACGCCATGCAGGCACTCCACCAGGCCACCCAGGCCCTCGTCGCGGGTGACCTCACCACCGCGACGACAGGAATCGGCTTCGACCGCATCGGCGAGCTACTCGCCCGCGGCACGAACTAGTTCCAAGCCCTGCGCACCACCGCTCCCCACCCACTCATCGCAAGAAGGAAGCAGATCGACATGAACCTCGACAAGCTCATGAGCAAGCACCTCACCAGGTATTTCGACCCCAGCAAGACCATTCCGGAGGACACCCTGCAGCAGCTGCTGCGGTTCCTGCGCTCCACGCCGTCATCGGTGAACGTACAGCCCAACCACTTCTACGTCCTCGCCACGCCCGAAGGCAAGGAACACCTCGCCAACAACCTGGGCGAACGGTTCCAGGACAACGCCGAGAAGATCCTGAACGCGTCGCACACCATCATCCTCACCACCCGGGCGGATCTGCCCGACAGCCACCTCGAGGCGGTGTTCGCAAAGGAGAGGGCCGACGGCCGGTTCCCTGACCCGTCGAAGCAGCAGCTGTGGGAATCGATGACCCGGGACTTCCTCAACCTGCGCAACTACGGCTACAAGGACCTGAACCACTGGATGGAGAAGCAGACCTACATGGCGGTGGGTCTGACGATGATGGCGGCCGCCGAGCTCGGCGTCGATGCCACGCCGCTGGAGGGGTTCGACCCGACCAGTGTCGACAAGGCCTTCAAGATCCGCGAGAGCGGACACACCACGACGGTGCTGCTGGCCCTCGGCTACCCCGACCCGCAGAAGGTGTACACCACCCCCATCTCCCGCTTCGACACCGACCAGCTCTTCACCTTCATCTGAAAACCCAGCCGGAAGCCAAAAACGCACCACACATACGAGAAAGGGACGATTTCGATGAAAGCCATTGTGGTCACCGACCAGGCCGCGGGAACAGCCGGAATGACACTGACGGAGCGGCCCGAGCCAATCGCGGCGATCAACGACGTCATCGTTCGGATTCACGCATCGGGCTTCGTCCCGACCGAGATGGAGTGGCCATCGACCTGGGCCGATCGCGCCGGCCGTGACAGGACACCGTCGATCCCCGGCCACGAGCTGGCCGGAGTGGTCACCGCCCTCGGCTACGGCACGACGGGGCTGTCGGTCGGGCAGCGGGTGTTCGGCCTCGCCGACTGGCACCGCGACGGCACCCTCGCCCAGTACGTGGCGATCGAAGCACGCAACCTCGCACCGCTGCCCGGCGACGTCGACTTCACGGTAGGCGCGTCCCTGCCCATCTCCGGCCTGACCGCGTGGCAGGGGCTGTTCCAGCACGGCCGCCTCCAGGCCGGCCAGACCGTCCTCGCCCATGGCGCAGCCGGGGCAGTCGGAACGATGGTGACCCAACTCGCACGTGAGGCGGGCGCCTACGTCATCGGCACCGGACGCGCCGCCGACCGCGAGAAGGCACTCGACTTCGGCGCCCACGAGTTCGTCGACCTCGAGAACGACACCCTCAAAGACATCGGGAGCGTCGACCTGGTCTTCGATGTCATCGGCGGCGACATCCAAGAGCAGTCCGCCGCCCTGATCAAGCCCGGAGGAACACTGGTGTCCGTCGTCGGCCCGGTCGAAGCACGGCCCACTCACGGCCTGGCAGTGGACTTCGTCGTCGAAGCCGATCGCGCCGAACTCGGTGAGATCGTGCAGCGAGTGCGGGACGGACGGCTGCAGACAAACATCGGTGACATCGCGAGCGTCGACGATGCGATCGCTGCCCTCAACCCGACCACGCGACGCCGCGGGAAGACCGTCATCCGCGTACTCCCGTAGGCGGCGGACGGCCACAGCCCGCACCGGCCAGCCACAGGCCCGATCCACGCCACGGCCATCGGCCGGCACAAGCACCCAAACCGCCACACACACCAAACACCCGGATCGACACAGGAGTTGATCACCATGAACGGGCAAGAACTGCAGAAGATCGCAGACGCCTTCACCACGGACCTGCCCGGCACCGACCACGAGCACCGTTCCGGCCCCAACTGGGACCTCTACAAGGTGCAGGGCAAGGTCTACATGCTCATGACCGACATGCCGGGACGCCCCGTCGTCATCCTGAAGGCCGATCCCGACGACGCCGCGGCCCTGCGCGAGCAATACACAGGCATCACTCCCGGCTACCACATGAACAAAACACACTGGATCAGCGTGGAAGGCGGAGACACCATCAACGAGAACCTCGTGAAGGAACTCGTCACCGACTCCTACCGACTCGTGGTCGGCGGCCTTCCCAAGTCCAAGCAGCCCGTGGATCCACGCACCTACGGCCGCCACGCCTGACCTTCGTCATGCCCATCACGGCGAGAAACTCCGGGACACAGCGCGCAACACGACACCGGCGCTGCCCGGAGTCAGCCGCGGACGCCCGTCCACCGAGCAGCCGGACCTCCACAAGGCGGCGGGCAAGACCCTCCTGAACGTCACGGACGATCCGGACAAACGCATCCGTCACCCTGACGACAGAACCGGGGTACGGGCCGCTGCCGCAACACCGATACCCACAGATCCGCCCCGGGTCCACCAACCAAAGCCTCGCCACCCAGCACGTGACGACCCGGTCACCCCGGGGCGAAGCGCCCAGGCCGCCACCCCTCCCGACAGCCCGATCACCCTCACCACCGACAGACCTGCCGCCCTGGACCGGTCGGCGGTCCGGCAGTCACCACGGCAGCCGAGCCCCCACCCCGTGTGTGCGACTGGACCGTGCAAAGCGGGTGACTGTACCCCATGGACACGGTCGGCCTCCCACACGCCGTCAGCCCGTGCCATGGGGTCGCCGCCGCAGAGCACGAGGTCTACACCGCCCTGGTCCTGCCCCTCCCCGCCACCGACAAGGAGCACCCCGTGCCCGACACGCCCGTCATAACCGCGCAGGGCCACCGTCAGCGCGCATCGTCGAGGACCTCGCGCAGCTTGTGCGCGAAGGCCTCGGGCTGCCCGGCATAGCCGGACTCGCCGCCGAGGAAGCCGCCGTGGTGGCTCGGAAACACCGTCGCCTCCTGGCCGAGCAGTTCGGCCGTCGCCACCGACGTGCGTCCGGTGAAGGTGTCCCGGGACTCCTCGCCCACTGCGACAATGACCCGCGTCCGCGCCGCGCCAAGAGCATCGATGTCGGGCCGGTAACTGCTGACCGCCCACGACCGGTCGGAGAGCAGCGGGTCGACCCGGGAGCCGTCATCGTCGGTGGGCATGCCGAACGCGGCGGGATCCGGCGCAGGCTGGGCGAAGTAGTCGTCGGTGAATTCGCCCCGCCACGACGTCATCACGATGAAGGTCGCCATACCGGCACCCCAGCCCCCGCGCTCGTACGCGTCCCGGACGCCGGCCCGAGCGTCCTCGGCAGCCCGGGCGTCGGGGAGCACCGGAATGATCGGCGGCTCGTGCGCCACCAGAGTGGTCACGTCGTCGGGGTATGCCGCCACAAGGGCGAACGCGGTCACCGCGCCGCCGCTGCTCGCGAACATCTCGACCGGGCCCGCGCCCAGCGCCTGGATGACGGCGTGCACGTCGGCAGCCTGGATCCCGGGCGCATGGTCGACCCGGCCGTCCTTGCGGGCGCTACGGCCAAGGCCACGCGGGTCGTAGGTCACCACCGTGCGGTCGGGGAAGTACGACGCCAGCGTGCTGAAGCCACCGGCATCCATCGGCTGGCCGATCATGACCAGCGGTGGGTGTCCATCGGCGGCCGGCAACGGGCCGTGGACGTCGTAGGCGAGGTCAACCTCGGGAGTCTTGAGCAGATGAGTAGTCACGACGGTGTAGACCCCTTCCCCGTCCAAAACTCATCGGACCCTGTCCCCACGGTGAGCCGCGGAAGGCCCACACCGTCCGAAGATGCCCGTCTTCCCATTCGCCCGGGGAGGGGCGGAGGGCCTCATGACGTGAGAGCCTTGCGGTTCCATGGGCCCGGCCGGATATCGGCCGGGCCACGGAAGCCGAACGCTGACATGACCGTCTCTCGGTCCTCGGAGGCCCTACGGATTGATGCGCAGAGCGTCCACCATCCCTACCGAGGTACTTCGGTTGACGATGCGGATGGTGTGCGTGCCCTGGGTCAGCCCGGTGCGCTGCCATACGGTCTGCTGCACCTGTCTCGCACCGGACACCCGTAGGTCCACGGTCGCCTGGAAGACGTTGTCGAGATATACGTCGACCGTTCCCATGTCGCCGTTGCGTTCGGAGATGTAGGCAACTCCTGTTCCGGTGAAGGTGTACTGGGCCACGGCGTTCAGCGTCGTACTGTGATGGGTGTCGTCGTTGTAGTCGCCGTATCCGCGCCCGCTGGTGGCGTGCCAGTTGCTGTCGTAGGTCAACTGCGTGTTGTTCACCATGGGGTTGGGGGTCCGGGCCATGCCCAGCGTGGAGGTGGTACCGCTCAGGGTCTTCTCGCCCTCGTTCGCGGATCCGGTCAGCCGTACGGAACCGTAGGTGGACAACGGCTTGGCCGTGCGTTCCACCACGTACACCTTTCCGGCGGACGTCGGGAGGTCGAACTCGGCGGCGCTCGTGGTGAGTACGGTGGTGCCGCTGGAGACGTCGCGGACCCTCAACTGCTGACTTCCCCAGGGGTTCACGACCCGCGTTGCGTTGCCGTACAGACTCTTGATGCCGACGTACTTCACCTCGCCGGTCTCACGCTCCGAACTGACCGTGAAGCCGCCCTTGGCCAGCAGGGTGAACCGTCCTACGAACGAGGAGTCGCTCGGTACCGCGGGGAAGACGCGGATCTTGTCGTTGTAGGACTGGAGCAGCGACTCGTTGAGAGCAGCGAGGTGCACTCCGAGGTATTCGAAGACGCCGTTGGTGTTGTCCGTCATGCCGTTGGGATAGGTCTGGTACTTGCGGAGCATTGTCTTCATGCCCTGGTAGGCCTGGTCGCCCAGTCCCAACCGGGCTGCCTGTACCGCGTCGTTGGCCCACACGTTGCCATACGGGAAGGGGCGTGCGTTGAAGGTGTTCACGGCCTTCTGCTGGTCCGGATAGCCGATGCCGGTCCGGTCGTAGGGCCAGATGATCTCGGCCGCCACGTTCTCCCCGTTGCGGGTCTGCGCGAGCGGTGGGATGTGTGGCAGATAGACGTCTGCCGTGGACGGATAGGCGATCAGGTTGTCCACGATCCGCTGCCACTGCGGTCCCAGTTCGGCGTCCAGTCCCAGGGACTCGGAAGCGCGGATCGTGAGGGGGAACAGGGTGCGCACCGCCGCGAGGTCGGTGATGGCGTTCGGTACGTTCCAGTACGTCTCGTGCGCGTTCGAACTGGCCACGAAGTACTTGCCGGACGCGGAGTCGTAGGACAGCTTCGCGGCGTAGAACTTCACCACGTCCCGCATGAAGGGGTAGGCGGTGTTCCGCAGGTAGGCGGAGTCGTTGGTGTAGGCGTACTGGAGGTACATGTTGTACGCGGCCTCGGTGCCCGTCGACCAGATGTTGTTGGTGAAGTCGCTGTTGACGGTGCCCCGGGCGTTGCCGTCCCAGCCCATGGTCTCCGGCACCCACAGCCCGTCGACGTTGTAGCGGGTGCGGGTGTACGACTTCAGCGCCGTCGAGTTGCGACTGTAGAGGCGGTTGAAGCCGGCCAGCAGGTCGACGTGGTTGGAGGCGAGGAAGGAGTTGTAGATGTCACGTTGGTTCCAGAACCAATAGGCGTTGCTCCACTTGGTCTGGTCACGTGTGGCCCGGAAAACGCCGTTGATGAAGTGGAATGGATTGGTTCCGTATCCGCCGGCGGCGATCATGTATGTACTCAGGTAGTAGACGTTCTCCAGGTAGTCCGCGTCCCCGGACAGCCCTGAGTACTGCACGAACGACTTGCCCCAGAAATCGTGCCACCAGGACCGGAAGTCGTTGAGGTTCGCGCTGTAGCCGCGGCTCTTGGCCGATGCCAGAGCGCGCTTCGCCTCGGTCACCGAGTCGTGGGAGGGCGCGTTGAGCCGACTGCTGGCGGTGAACCAGATGGTGTAGCTGCGTGAAGGGGTGATCGACAGCCGGACGGTTCGGCCGTCGACGACGCGAGCGCTGTAGGCCGCTCCCTCGACCGTGGCTGCCAGGGTGTACCCGAAGTTCTGCGGGTCGGACTGGCCACGGCTGAGTCCGGCGCCTGTGGAGTCGGCGTACGTCGAGACCGTCTTCCAGGTGTCGAGGTTGGGCACGTCACCGCTGTTGCCCAGTTGGGAGGTGTCCCACAGGCTCAGGTCGAGGTTGACCGCGGAGACCCCGGAGCGCGAGTCCTCGACGTGCACGCCCATCACCTCGGAGTTCGGCACGCCCATCACCGTCACCGTGCGGTTGGCGTCGTACTTGGTGGTCAGGGTGCCGTCGTAGAGCGACAAACGTTGTTGATAGGTGCTGTAGCCGCTCTCCAGTTGCGGGGTGGTGGACAGGTTGAGCAGTCCTGCGCCGAACGCGGTCTGCTGCGAACTGTCCACGCCGGACACCTGCATGGTCAGCCCGTTGGCCTGCCAGGCCATCGCTCCTGTACGGCCGTTGCCGACCGTCAGCCCGTGCAGCGGGTTGGTGGTGGGCCGGTTGTAGACGAGGTCGTGTTTGGACAGGTAGGCGGCGCGATCCACGTTCAGAGCCCCGGTGGCGGAGTCGAACGCGGCGTCCGTCGGTGCCGCCGTGGCCGGAGCCGTGAGGCCGACGGCGGTGGCGGTCATGATGCAGACGGCTGCGAGCGCGCCTCGCACAAGTCTGCGCAGTCTCATCGAATGCCCTCCCTGCTGGTCATGGGGGTGACGACCGGTGCCGGACAGCGCGGGGTCTGAACATGGCCGATCGACATCGGGCTTGATTAATCCGATGACTCGGCCGGACTGCTTCTTCGACGGACTCGCTTCCCAGTACCGTACGAGGGCACGGAGAAGCACTGCGCCGATCGGGACATGGAAAAGAACGACCAGAACAAGGCACATGAGATCAGTCGTTCTCGAAGTGCCTACGGCAAGCGGAGGTACGGCGTGCGGGTACACCACGATATCGGCATGGTCGCGTCAAAGAAGAGTAAACGTCGGATGTCTTGATCGGTCAACACTCAGCGCAAAAGCTCCTGGCCCCCTGCGGTACGTGACGCGGCCGACCAGGCACTGCGCGACCTGCCGCAGTGGCACGCCCACCGGCGCATGGAAGTCCTGCGCCCCGAAAATCCCGCGGAACACGGGTACCCGTGCGTAGCGCCGTGAACGCCGGGCCGTAAGCGCCGGAACGCTCGCGCATGAATCAGTCGTACCGAACAGACTTCAACAGGATGCCCTGATCGGGGAACATCACCTTCAGCCGGCGCTCCGGCCGCAGCTCCACTTCGCGTGCAGCGTCTGCCGCAGCGGCGTCGCCCAGCCCGAGCAGGTGAACGACATGATGCAGGGCCCTGCCTTCCCGAGCGTCAGCACCCCGGAGCAGCCCACCTTCTCCGCGGGGACAGCACGCGATGCGACCCCGGTCCGCGGTGCATACATCACACCGGCGAGTGCCACTCGGGCGGGAGCACACAGCCGCCCCGGATGGCGACGGCGCCGTTCGGTTCGGGAGCAGGCGACAGCGACGGGGTCACCCGCTTCCACAGGTCGTCAGAAACAAGCTCAGCAAGCACGCCGGACACCCTGCCGACCAAGATCATGAAACACAATTCATGCAGCTCAACTCATTCCGAAACGAGCAGCTAAGCGACTGCGGCCTTGCCGTCCCGTCGGGCGACGACGATGGCCATGTCGTCGTCCAGGTGGCCATCGGTGTACTCCTGCAGGTCGGTGACGACTCTGTGGAGCAGCGTTTCGGGTTCCTGATCGGCCCATCTGGTGACCCGCTCGGTCAGCGGGTAGAAGACGCCGCTTCGGTCGCGGGCTTCGCTGACACCGTCGGTGTACAGCATCAGCCGATCGCCTTCGCCGAACGGGAAGGTGGCCGGGAGATACAGGCTGCCGGAGATTGCGCCGAGGCCGAGGGGCGGCGCCGGCTCGGGCACCACGAGCGCGGTCGCGGCGCGGGTGTCCCGGTGCAGCAGGAGGGGCGGAGGGTGCCCACAACTGACCAGGTGCACGACCGGCTCGTTGTCCGGGATATCCACGATGGCGGCAGTGACGAATCGTTCAGCGGCGTCGTCCTCGGACCTGGAGAATTCCGCGAGGCCCCAGCGGATGGCATCTTCCATGTGGCCGACCAGTTGAGGCAAAGGGATCTGGCGGTGGGACGCGGCTCGGAAGGCACCCAGCACGACTGCGGTGTCACTGATCGAGGCCAGGCCCTTGCCGCGGACGTCCCCGATGAGCAGCCGGGTGGAACCGGAGATGCGGGCCACCGCGTACAGGTCACCGCCGATGCACGCATCGGCCTCCGCGCCGCGGTACCGCGAGGCGAGCTCGACCGGGCCGGCCCGCTCGGGCAGGGGGCGCAGTACGACCCGCTGTGTCGCGTCGGAGATGGAGCGGACCTGTACGAGCTTCTGCCGGCCCCGGTCCCGCAGGTGCGTGAAGAACACGAGGAAAGCGCATAGTGCAACGAGGGTGCCGAGTTCGACGACGACGCTCTCTGTGCCCAGAATGCGACGCTCCGCACCTGCCATGATCAGGGCGAGCACGCTGAGTGAGCCGATGAGTGCGGTGAGGCGTGGACCGGCGCCGAGTGCGACCACTGCCACGGCGACGTCCAGCACGTGCGCAAGGTGGATGTCCGGCGGCAGGAAACCGTCGGCCACCGGGACCGCAACGATCACTGCCAGCGGGCCGAGCAGCCACATAGGATGCGGCGCGGCCCGAAGCCACGCTTTAAGACCCTCGGCCACCGATCTGATGCCGATCACAGCGCTCACAATGTGCTCCCGTACTCGTCCCCCTCGCAGCAACGCCTGACCACGCACCAGTCATCCCTCCTGCCGAGGTCCTGCCCCTGCACCTACTACGACAAATGCCGGGTCCGAGTGAAGACGCAGACCCAGGGCCCCACAGCCTGGCCGCCACCGCATCGGCGCCCGCTTTACGTAAGTGCTCGCCCTGGATCGACGTTCCGGACGACTTCGTGGTCGGGGTGAGGCCGACGCAGGAGGCTGGCGCCGTCGCCCGCGGTGATCAGCGAAGTGGGGGGTGTACTGATCGCGTCCCCCCGAAATCAAGGTCAGGACTGGGGAAAGAGGGGAAGTCACCGATGTTCACTCCCGGTGGGCGCCGCGGCAGTCATAACGGGACCGTATGCGCGTCACTGTCCAGGTGTGGGGACCAATTTCCGAGCGGAAGAGCAGACCACTTGGCGCCGAACGGTCACGCGGGGCACCGAGTGCCGCCAGTTGGACCAACGCACCGCGAAGCCGGAGCGCCGCGTCGCATGCTCGGGTAGCCATGATCGGGAGTGGGTGAGTACTCCAGCTCCCTAGATCGCGATCTTGCCGTGCCCGCAGAATTGGTCTGGGAATCTGTTATGGAAATGGACCACATTTCGGCACAAACGGGTCAGTAGCTTGCAAGCATGAACACGAACAAAGCGCACGTAAGCCTGGAACGCCTACCCGAGCGCACGCCCCGTCTGGACCGGGCGAAGCTTGCCCGGGAGGCAGGCCATAAGCCGCCTGGACACGCCTGACGGTCTCCCTGTGGCTCATGCCCGTCGGCCGGCTACGCCGCGCTCGCCCCCGCACCCTCCTTGAGCCGACCACCGATTTGTGGGTCTGTCTGGTTCACTCCGATTCTGCGAGCGACCCTAAGGGCCCGGCTGCACCGCATTCTCAGCGGTCGGCGACTGACGCGTGAGGCGGGGTCCGAGCAAGCAGCGTCGCCGGGCCGCAGTGTGGCTGACCTCAGCGTCAGCCCACGGCCCGTTGGCCGCAACCCCGGCCCCGACATCGGTCTCGCGGAGCACGTCTGACGGGCCGTGACCACCGCCGCAGCCACCATCGGGCAGTGCGAATGGGCTGTGCCCTGCAGTACCTGGTAGTCGATCACGACCTGCCCTGGAGCTATCCATCCACCCGACAACAGAGCAGTTGAGGACCGCATCACCGGGGGACACAGAAAGGGAAAAGCAATGGGCAGTTCCACAGAGACAGCCGTCTCCGCTCAGTCGGCTTTCGAGACATTCAGCCCAGCTATAGCTCTCCTCGACGCGCAGGGAACGGTCGTCGGATGGTCGCAGGCCGCTCAGCAGCTCCTGGGCTACTCGGCCGCGGAGGTGGTGGGACGGTCCGCCGGCGTCCTGCTGGTGGCCGCGGAAGACCGAGTAAGGGCTTCACAGGCCGCACAAAGGAGCGCCCTCTGGGACCGCTGGTCCCACCTCGCGCACGTCCGCCACCACGACGGCCGCAGCATCGATGTGCGCCTGTGCGTGTCATCACTGTCCGGGCAGGACGGCCGGGACTGGTGGGTGGTCTCGGCGACCAACAAGGCCTCGCTGCCCGCGTGGCCGGCCGAGGCCACAGTGGCGGAGCCGTTCCTCGCTACGCTGCCGCTGCCGAGCTGCCTGCCGATCGGTGTCGTCATACGGGACACGCACCTGCGCTGCATCCGGGTGAACGACACCCAAGGCTCCAAGGACGGCATCCCTCTCCCCAAGCGGCTGGGCCGCAGGCTGACGGAGGCGGCACCCGGGACGGAGGCCGAAACCCTGGAGGCAGTGATGCACCAGGTGCTGGCAAGCGGGGACCCGGTGATCAACATGGACTACCAGGCCTTGCTGCCGGTGAATATGCGAAGCAACCGCATATTGACGGCGTCCTTCGTCCGCCTCGACGACGCGCAGGGTCGCGCGCTGGGCGTGTGCGCCGTGAGCGTGGACGTCACCGACACCCGACGTGCGCGAGAGCGTCTGGCAATCCTCGGCGAGGCCAGCAGGCGCATCGGCACCACGTTGGACGTCATGCAGACAGCGCAGGAACTGGCCGACCTCGCCGTGCCGTTCCTCGCGGACTACACCACCGTCAACCTGGCGGAGTCCGTCCCACTCAGCGAGGAGCCCTTGGCCCATCTCTGCCCACACGACGGACACATCCCCTTCTTCCGCCGTGCGGGCCTGGCCTCGATCCACCCGGGAACACCGGAGTCCCTGTTCGCTCGCGGAGAGCCGGTCTTCGTCCCGTCCGCTTCGCCCTTCACCGATGTCCTGCGCTCCGGGAAATCCCACTTCGAGCCGATACTGGACACAACCCCGGGTACATGGCTGGACCACTACGGCGCGCTGGCGGAGAAGATCCGCGAGCACGCCATGCACTCCTTGATGGTCGTCCCGATCCACGCCCGCGGCGCAGTGCTGGGCGTGGCGGTCTTCATGCGGACGAAGAACCCCAGGCCGTTCGAGGAGGACGACCTGCTCCTGGCCGAGGAACTCGTCAGCTGGGCAGCGCTGGCCCTGGACAACGCCCGCCAATACGTGCGCGAACGCAGCGCGGCTCTCGCCCTGCAGCGCCTGCTGCACCCCCACCGCCCCACCGGCGGCTCCGCCGCTGATGTAGCCTGGCGCTACCTGCCGACCGACAGCCACCACGGCATCGGGGGTGACTGGTTCGACGTGATCCCCCTCTCCGGCGCCCGCGTCGCCCTGGTCATCGGCGACGTGGTGGGACACGGCATCAACGCGGCGGCGCAGATGGGCCAACTCCGCACCGCCATGCACACCCTCGCGGACATGGACATGCCTCCCGACGAAGTACTGTCCCGCCTCGACGCGCAGGTCATCTGCCTCACCGAGACGGAAGCCGACCCCGGGCACCCGGACAGCACCACGATGGCCGCCACATGCCTGTACGCCGTCTACGACCCGATCACCCGCACCTGCACCATGGCACGGGCCGGACACCCACCGCCCGCGGTCATCGACCCGCACGGCCACGTCACCTTCCCCGACCTGCCCACCGGAGCACCGCTCGGCCTCGGACTGGTCCCCTTCGAGTCCATAACCTTGGAACTCGCCGAAGGAAGCGTGCTTGCCCTCTACACCGACGGTCTGATCGAGGCCCGCGACCAGGACATCAGCGCCGGCATGAACCGATTGCGCGCGGCCCTCGCGCAGCCCCACCTCACACTGGACGATCTGTGCTCGTCCACGGTGAACACACTGCGGGCCAAGCCGCCGACCGACGATGTCACTCTGCTCCTCGCACAGACCTGCTCGCTGAGCACGGACCACGTTGCCTCTTGGCAGTTCCCCAGCGATCCCGCAGTCGTCAGCCGCGCCCGAACTCTCGCAACCAGGCAGCTGACCCAGTGGGGACTGGAATACCTGGCCGACTCCACAGAGCTGATCGTCAGCGAACTGTTCACCAACGCCATCATCCACAGCAACACCGACCGCACGATCGGCCTACGCATCATCCGGCACGAGATGCTGACCTGCGAAGTCTCCGACGCCAGTCACTGCCACCCGCTTCTGCGACACCCCCGCTGCGCCGACGAACACGGCCGCGGCCTCTTTCTCGTCACTCAACTGTCCCGCCGATGGGGAACCCGCCATATCCCGGACGGCAAACTCATTTGGGTGGACCAGCAACTGCCAGCCAGCGCGTGAAACCACATGCAGGCACGCCAACATGGCAGGGCGATGCCCGCACACATCCCGGCCTGTTCGGCCTGTTGACGCAGGAAGTCACCAAAATCCTGCCACAGATCAGCTGCCGTCCTCCCTCGGCTACCTGTGGGCCCCACTCCTGCGTCACCGTTGATGTGTTGGGACGACTCATGCTGCCCATGAACACCAGCGCCGATGTTGGAGGCGTCGGAAATCGGCGTGCCGTTGCCGCCCCGGTCGTAGCCGTAGTTGAGGTTCTGGACAGCGCCGCGGGTCAGATCGTCCACTGCGCCGTTGAGCAGCCGGCCTGTCCCCTTCTCGTGCGTGTCAGTGACGAAGACCCGCTCCGTACCCGTCGCCGTACCCAGCTGAAGCTGGCCAACCTGGCTCAGGGCGGTGTAATCGGTCGCAAGCAGGTATCCGGTCTTGCCGGACAGTTCGTTGTTGAGGCCAAAGCAGCAGGGGGCGTCGGTCCGCCATCCCCCCCGTCACCTTGGCCGCGGTCACCGAGCGAGCCGGACTCCACCGCACCGGGGTTCGGCGGTACTACTCCAGCAAGGAGGAACTGCTGCTCGAACTTGCCGAACGCGGCTGGGGCCAGTGGCGCGACGCGGTCCTGGCCGACGTCGGCGACCGCACCGGCCTTGACCCCGTGCAGACCGCAGCAGTGGTCAGTACCACCCTCGCGTCCCTGCCGGTCTTCTGCGACCTGCTGACTCATGCCTCGTTGCACCTTGAGGGCGACGTCGACATCGAACGTGCCCGCCGGTACAAGGCCAATGCCTTTGCCGCCCATGACGAGATCGTGAGAACACTCGATCACGCCACGGACATGACGAGCAGTCAACTCGAGAGCCTGCTGGCGATGGCGGTGCTGGTGGCCGCTGGACTGTGGCAGGCGTCCCATCCGACTCCCACCCTCGCCTCGCTCTACGAGCAGGAGCCGCGCTGGGGCCATGCCGCACTCGACTTCCTGCCCAAGCTCGACAGCCTCCTCAAAGCCTCGGCCATCGGGCTCACCGCAGCGACGCCACCGTGCACTGGCGCCTCCCCGCGGAACTGAGGAGCCGCCACCCGTAGGAGCCGCCGGCACTACACCCGGAGTGACGGCAAACGCGGTGGCTTCCGGGGCAAGTGGCCGGTCACTGCACGAGCAGGTCGATCACGCCCGTCAGGCCCTCCTCGCCGTTGTCCTCGGTCAGGCGGCGGCGCATCAGCTCGAAGTAGGGGCTGAGCAGTTCCGGGCTGACGCCCTGCTGCTCGGCGGTGCTCAGGAAGGTCGGCGTGCCGGCCACCTGCATGGCGAGATTGGATACGACACCAGTGGTGAAGTCGCCGCTCCGCAGATGGTCGGCGGTCTGGTGAACCGCCGGGGCCATCGCCACGAGCCAGTCGGCAAGCAGTGGGGCGAGCGACGCGGGGTCGATGTCCTCGTTGCGGATCAGGGCGAAGGCGTGCGCGGTCCCGGCGAACATCCCGTACATGGCGCTGAGCAGGGCCACGTCGTGCAGGGCTGCGAAGCCCGCGTCCTCGCCGACGTAGGTAGTGGCGGCCGGGATGCCCAGGGTCTCTTTGTGCCGCTCGAACAGCTCCCGCGAGCCGCTGTAGAAGACGTAGCCGCCGGCTTCCGGGACGCCGATCATCGGAGGGACAGCCATGATGCCGCGTAGCGGGCGCCGCGTTCGCGCGCCCACTCGGCGCGGGCGCGGGCCTGGGCAGGGGTGCTGGTGGTCAGGTTGACCAGGTCCTTGTCGGCCAGGTCGGTACCGGCCAGCGCCTCGTCGACCGAGGCGTCGTCCAACAGGCAAACAACGATCAGGGTGTTCGCTGCGACCGCCTCGGCGGCGCTGTCCGCGGCGCTCGCTCCCTCGGCGGCGAGCGCCGCGACGCGGGCCGGGGTGCGGTTCCAGACGGTGAGCGGATGGCCGGTGGCCAGCCAGGTACGGGCCAGTGCGGTGCCCATCGCACCGAGGCCCAGCAGCGTGACGGAGGTCTTCTCTACGGTGTTCTGTTCCATGCCGATTAGGCTGGTCACAAGCCCGGAGGCGATCAAGTACCTACTTTGGAGTGGGTGGTTACCCCGGGGTGAGCGAGCACGTCGGAGGGGTGGGCATGACGACGCTGAACCGGCCGGGCACACCAGACGGACACGCCTGCGGGATCGACACTGCGATGGAGGTGATCGGCGGCAAGTGGAAAGTGCTGATCCTCTGGGCGCTCCACGAGCACCCGCACCGCCGCTTCGGCGAGTTGCGTCGACTGCTTCCGGGCATCACCGAGAAGGTGCTTGCCTCTCACCTACGTGAGATGGAAGCGGACGGCATCGTGCACCGCGTCTCCTACGATGAGGTACCGCCCCGCGTCGAGTACTCGCTGACCGAGGACGGCATGCGCCTCAACGTCGCACTCCAGCCGCTGGCCACTTGGGGACGCGAGCGGCCGATCGGTGGAGCAGCCGGCGAGGAGCCCCTTGGCCAGGGTCCGTCGGCGTGACTCGGCGTCGACTTCGCCGAGCAGTTCACGAGTACGCCGGCGGTCGCTGATGATGCACCCCTCGGCAAGGCGCGGACCTGGCCGATCGCCGTGCTGTCGGGGGACGTCGTTGCGTGACTCAGCCTGTTACGTGGCAGGCCGCGGGACGGGAGGCAGTGGTGAGCGGTGGTCGCGGAAGAACTCGGTGATGTCGTGCGCCAGCAGGCCGGGTTCCTCGTGGGCGGCGAAGTGTCCGCCGTGGCGCATGTGCGTGTAGCGCGTGAGGTTGTAGGTGCGCTCGGCCCAGCTTCGTGGTGGTTGACTCAGGTCGGCGGGGAACAGGGCCAGAGCGGTGGGGACGTCCACCCGGTGCACCCGTCGCGTCAGGTGCTGCGCGTACTCGTAGTAGGGCCGGAACGAGGTGGAGATCGTGCCCGTGAACCAGTAGAGGGATGTCTGGGTGAGCAGGAAGTCGTCGCTGAAGCGCGTGGACAGGTCGCCTCCGCAGTCGCTCCATGCGCGGTACTTCTCCATGATCCAGGCCAGCAGGCCTGCGGGTGAGTCGGTCAGCGCGGGGGCGAGGGTGAGCGGGCGGGTGTTCTGCTGGTGCATGTAGCCGCCTTCCTGTGCCTGCCAGGCGGCGACGGAGGCGAGGTAGGCGTCCTCCTCGGGGGTGAGTCCGGCCGGGTCGTGGGCGGCCGGGGCCGCGGCGGCGAGCAGGTGGATGCCCACCACTGCCTCGGGGTGGGCTTCGGCGAGCCGTGAGGTGATGCCGGCGCCCAGGTCTCCGCCGTGTGCCGCGTAGTGCCGAAAGGCGAGGTGGTCGTGCATCAGCCGGTGCCAGAGCTCGTGGGTCTGTTCGGCTCCGGAGAGGGTGGGCCGCTGGGGTGAGAAGGCGAAGCCGGGCAGTGAGGGGACGATCACGGTGAAGGCGTCCTCCGTCCGCCCGCCGTACCGGGAAGGCGTGGCCAGTCGCTCGGCGAGGCTGGTGAGTTCCAGGAAGGTGCTGGGCCAGCCATGGGTGAGCACGATGGGCAGGGCGTCCGGGTGTTCGCCGTCGTAGCGGAGATAGTGCACGGGGGTGCCGTCGAGGTCGGCGAAGTGCGACGGCAGTGCGTTGATGGCGGCCTCGTGGGTCCGCCAGTCGTAGCCGGAGGCCCAGTAGGTGACGAGGCGACCGAGCTCGGTGGAGTCGGTGCCGGCCTCCCAGCCGTCGACCGGCCAGGGCGCGGGCCACCTGGTGGCGCGCAGCCGGGTACGCAGGTCATCCAGTTCGGCGTCACTGACCTTGATCACGGGTGAACCGGTCGGCATGGCGTTCTCCTCTGTGTGCTGAGTGTGCGGGCGCGGCGGATGCGGTGTCGGCCGCTTGTTCGTGTGCGGTCGGCGGGGTGGCACGGACGGCGCCCGCCAGGGCGACGGAGGAGGCCATGAGAGCCGCGACCACCAGCAACGCCGGTGCGAGGGCGGTCCGTTCGGCGAGGAATCCAATCAGCGGCGGGCCGCCGACGAAGCCGCAGTACCCGATCGAGGTGATCACTCCGACGCGCGCGGCGGCGCGGGTGGGATCGTCCGAACCTGCGCTCAGGCCGACGGGGAATCCGAGCGCCGAACCCGCTCCCCATAGCAGTGCTCCGGCGAAGCCGGTCCAAAGGCCGGGGCCGCACGCGAACAGGACGACACCGAGGGAGGCCGAACAGGCCGCCGCGCGCAGCGTGGCGGGCCGCCCGAGGCGGTCGACGATAACCGGCCCGAGCCAGCGCCCCAGCGTGACCGCCGTGAGGAACGCGGCATAGGCGAGGGTGCCGACGGCTGCCGTGGTGTGGTGACGGTCGATGACGGCGAGGCTGATCCAGTTGCTCCCCGCGCCTTCCGCAAGCGCGAAGGCCAGTGCGACCAGACCGATGAGCACCATGCGGGGCTCCCGCCACGCGCCCGGGACCGCCCCCGGCATGTTCACCCTCGGTGACCGTGCCGTGGAGCCGGGCTCGGAGAGGAAGGAGCGAGCAGCCCAGGGCGTAAGTAGCGTGACGATGATGGCCACCGCGCCGATGTGGAGGCCGACCGGTACGCGCAGGGCACTCATGAGCGCGCCGAGACAGGCACCGGTGACCGTGCCGAGACTGAACCCGGCGAAGAAACGGGACATGAGGACCCGGCCGAGCCGCCGTTCGACGGCTGCGGCGTGCACGGTCACCGCGACGTCCCAGAAGCCCGTGGCCGTGCCCAGCAGGAAGAGCCCGGTGAAGAGCAGCGGCGGCCACAAGGCGAAGCCGAGCGCCACCGCGCCGAGACCGATGCCGACGAGCACGGCCACCGCACTGACAGTCCGCCGCGGCCCGCGACGTGTGACGACGGTTCCGGCCAGAGGCAGCACCATCACACCGCCGACCGCGATCAGCAGCAGAAGAAGGCCCACCGATGCGGCGTCCAGGTCCATTCGCTCGCGGATCTGCGGCAAACGGGACACCCAGGTCGCGCCGGCCAGACCCAGGGCGGCGAAGACCAGATACGTCGACCGTACGGCCATCGCGGTCTCATGTGAACACGGGCCGTCGGCCCGGGCGTTCACGTCTCCGACCCGATGGCCGGGCCGAGGGTCTGCGCGATGGCCGCCCGCGTCTCCTCACGCGGTTCCCGGTCGGCCGAAAGCAGCGCATGCATGATCATCCCCTCCAGCAGGGCATCCAGGCGGGCGGCGGTCTCCGGTCCGGTGAAGCGGGCCAGGACAGCGCGACTGGCCCTGGTCCACTGCTGTGTCAGTGCGCGCAGCGCCGGGTCGCGCAGTGCGGCCAGGTGCAGTTCGAAGCCGAGGACCGCGCTGCGGTGCCGGGACGGTCCTCCCTCGACCATGTCCGCCAAGACATCGACCAGGTCCTCGCGCGTCGCGACCTCGGTGAAGAGGGCTTCGTACTCGGCGCTTCGTTGTTCGACGTACCAGGCGAAGGCCTGGGCCCGCAGATCGGCCAGGCTCGCGAAGTGGTAGGTGACCGAGCCCAGCGGCGCGTCCGCGCGGGAGGCCACCTTCCGGTGCGTCAGGCCGGCCACCCCGTCCGCGACGAGTACGTCCAGCGCGGCGTCCAGGATCCGCTCCCTGCGCTGCGGATCGTGCCGCCGCGCCCGACGCTCCTCGTGGCCTGCCGCCTTTCGCCCGTTGCGGGTTCCCCTGTCATCCATAGGAACAAACGTACACTACTTAAGAACGGAGGTTCTTATCGCTGTCCCGGCCTTTGGGAAATCCGCCCGTCGCCGTAGCGCCGCTGCTCGAACAAGCGACGCCGCGTAAGCGCGCCAAAGGAAACGGCTGCATCACAGACGGCAGGAGGAAATGAGGCCGCGGGCGTGGCGGCACTGGTGGCCCCGTCACGTCGTCGAGGGCGACCGGCCCTCCCGAGAAGCAGTCCATCACTCGCCCCATGCGTTGGGGATCCTGCTATCGCCGTGCTTCTGGACGGGGGCCCTGATTGGCACCTCCAAGACCGAACGCCTCTCGGCTTCCGGGGTCACCGGCCGACCTCGCGTGGTAGGCGGTGTCGAGGGTGAGCATGTGCCACACGATCAGAAGCGAGTGCTGACGGCGATGAGGGATTGAAGCGCAGTGGTGTTCACCGTGAGTGGGACGCTCTTGCAGGCACCGCGGATGGCAACGACCGGCTTGTGCTTGGCTGCGGCCAGCGCGCGGATGCTTCCTCTGTGGGCGGGATGAGCATCGGACCGATCGCAGCCCGGCCTGCCGTCCGGACTGGGATCGAGCCGCGAGAAACCGGTCCGCAGCGCGGCCATACCGGCGCAGGCCACGAGAGGCGCGTCGGCGAAGCTTTGTGGAGTGACCGACTCCTTGCCGGCCAGGCGGTGGAAGGCCGCCTCAATCACTGCCCGTGGCTCGTCGCAGCAGACGGTCACATACAGGCCGTCGCCCGGGATGGGAAGCGGTGTGCAGCCGACGAGCGCGCCAACCTGGCGGTTGGGCAGGGCACGGGCCTCGTTGTCGCCCGCGGTGGTCAGCCGCTGGCCGGGGGTTTCGGGCGTATTCGCTTGAGTGCAGCACCGATTCGCAGTTCTGTGCACCACTACTCAGGCCATGGCGGTGTCCCGTTCGATGGCCGGAGGCGGTTCTTGAGCCGGTAGCTGTTGTCGTTGATCGGGACGACCTCGCAGTGGTGCAGAAGGCGGTCGAGGATCGCGGTGGTCAGAACCTCGTAGCCGAAGGCTTGGCCCCACTCACGCCGGGCTGCTGTGAAGTAGCCCTCGTTGAAGGCCCCTCCCGTCTTGAAGACGAGATGCGGGGCCGACGATACGCAACCGGCGTTGCCCGCAGGCCGTGATGCCCGTGCTGCCTGGAAGGCGAGGCTGACGCCCTGCGGAGGGCGATCAGGATCTGGGCAAGCTTGGCGACGCCGACCAGAGGTTCGCGCCCTCAAACCCGACGCCATGGACGGGACCGATGGCCTCCGCAACGACGAATCAATGGCCCGGCCGGCGACGTCAGTCACTTGCCAAGTTCCCCACGGTTGAGCGCAATACGCCAGGCCTCCTACAGCCCAACTCCAGGAGGCCTGGCGTTCGCAGTGCCTGCTCAGGCGGGGGTGATGTTCTCCGCCTGCGGGCCCTTCTGGCCCTGTGTGATGTCGAAGGTGACAGCCTGGCCTTCCTGGAGCTCGCGGAAGCCGGACGCGTTGATGTTGGAGTAGTGCGCGAAAACATCGGGGCCGCCCCCGTCCTGCGCGATGAAGCCGAAGCCCTTTTCCGCGTTGAACCACTTGACGGTTCCACTGGCCATGTTGGTGCCTCTCAGTCGATATCGGACCCGTACTGCACGGGCCCGGGAGGTGATCGCCCTGGTCCTCAGGCACTGCACAGCAAAACGTCCATACGGAAGCGCGCGGGTAGTACTGCGAACCACGATCGCAGCCAAAGCTACCTGCTGGAACAATCCCTCGCCAGAGAGTGACGATCATGAGAGCACCCAGTGTTGCTGAGCCACGTTTGTCGGTGACGGGCCCCAGGCCTGGCCACTCGCGCAGGCTCAACCCCCGGGGCGCGGGAGGGTGGTGTCGTCGTCAAGGGACCGGGGGCCGACTGTTGTCCTGAGCTGCTTGAAGGGTCGGCCTCTGGCCATCTCCGCGTGGCCAGCGACCGCGACCGCGAAGACAGAGTGCTGCTGGCCCAGACAGTCACGTACAACGAGCAATGGCGGTGGCAAGCCCCAGAGGTCTGCCTTCGGCACGCTGATGTCCTCCTTCCGTACAGGGCCTCCGTTCACCGTTGGCGGAAGGCTGACGAACTCTGGCCCCCGGTTGGCCCGTTGCTGCCCTCGTTCTCCGCACGTCCGCAGGGAGGAGGGACCGCTCCGGTCGACGAGTTGGCCCTGCACGGCCGTGGGTCTACGTGCTGATTCAGTGGTTGTGCATGGCGGCATCTACCCGAGACTTTCGGCGTCTCGCCGGCCACCGCACATCGCCGGTTCTCGGCGTGGACCAAGACGGGACTGTGGCGGCGACTGCACTTGGCCGTGCTGGACGAGCTCGGCACCAGCTTAGGGACGAAGTGCGGCTCATGAGGTGACGCAAAGCTGGTGGCGGGGAAACCGCGCTCTAACCGTCGCGCCGCCGCTGTCCTCCATAGAAGACGGACGCCCCGACGCCCAGAGTCAGCCCGATGGTCGTCACAACGGTGATCTCACTGGTGTGCTGATCCTCGGATCCGTACGGCAGCCATGGATCGAGCAACCCCAGCGGGTCCTCGCGTACCACGATCTGGTCGCCCTTCTTGGCCTGGCCGAAGCAGTTCTGCATTTGGGAGACCTCGAAGGTGCGCTGCTCACCGCCCAGTTCGCGGATCGAGCACATCATGTCGGCGCCATGCTTGCGGTGCAGGTCGACGACGTCCACGACGACCACATCCGCCGGCTCTCCGACAGTCCGCATGTACCCTTCGTACACCGCCGGCCCCGCGAATAGCGTCAGCGCGAACCCGGCCACAGCCGCCAGCGTGGCCGCCCCGGCCCGATGCCACACTCCGCCGACCAGACACGTCGCGACCGCGACGACGGCCAGCACGACCACCACCCCGAGCAACGTCACCCACTGCGCCACCCCTGCTCCGAACAGCAGCAGCACCGGAACGGCCACGGCCCACTTCAACGAGTTGACCGCCTTGCGAGCCGGACTCAGCACGCGCTTCCCGCTCACCACCCCGCCAGGCACGACCCCCGCCGCAGCCCCGAATTCGTCCATGCCCCCGTTGCCCCCAAACATCATCAGTCCCCGCCGACGAGAGTACGGGCACGCAGGCCTGATGCAAGGGGGCCGTTGCTCATGCAGCCGCCGGAGCAGGAGATGGCAACCATGTCCGACGGCGCGCAGTTGCTCTGGCAGCTGCCGCGCAGGGGCATCGTGCCCTGCCTGGTACCTCCGCTTGGTGCGCCTTCCAACGATCGGTTGATGTGCGCGCCGGTTCGGCCGTGTGCGCGTCCCTGTGTTGGCTACTGACGATGGTCGCCGGTGTGAGGGAGCTGGCCACGTCGTCCGTGGCCGGGAAGCGGCGGACGCCCGGCATGCCTGCAGTTCCGGCGCAGGCCACGCCCACCGCGGCCGCGGCCCCACAGCGGCGCCTGCGGGCCCCAGGCGCTCGCCGCGAGCGGGGTGAGAACGTAGCCGAGGGGCATGGCGCCCAGGGACAGGAGCCAGTCGTACGAAGTGACGCGGGCCGGCACACCGGGCGGGATGGCGGCCTGGACGGAGGTCTGCCAAACGGGGTTGAGGAAGCCGAGGCCAGCGAGGGCGAGGCCGTAGGCGACGATAACGGCGACGGCTGGAGCGCGGCCGCGAAGAGGGCGAGCGGCAGAGCGTACGTCGCGAGGCCCAGGTTGGCCACGAAGATCGGCCGGCGGGGGTGGGCACGTCCGGCGAGGAGGGAGCCGAGCAGTAGTCCGACCGCGCCGGCTTGAAAGATCTCCACCCAGGTCTGCTCACCGCCCAACTGCGCGCCACGTCAAGCAGGAAACGTGATTGCTGCTCGGCGGAGGGGCCCGATGCGTCGACCCGCTGGGCCGCTTCTAGGGGTAGGGAACACGCAGCGGCGACAGGCGAGGAGCGCTTCGCCGAAGTCGTCGATGTGACTCGGCTTCGACTTCATCGAGCACGTTCACGAGCACGCCAACAGTCGCTGACGAACTCTTCGCCGCGGCGGTCGCGGTCGACAATTTATAGGCCAACGGCCTGCCCGTACGGCTCACCGCCAAGGAAGCCGCCGACCTCGCCGCCCAGGTATCGGCTGGCGATGTGGACGCGCGTCCCTTGGCCGCTGCACTCAAGGAATGGACCGAGCGCAGCTGACCACAGGCGCCGTCCGAAGCAGACTCGCTGATCACCATGGCGGCCGCCCTATGGGGCGCCGACAAGGGCTGCGCGCGAATACGAGTCAACGGAGACGGCCCTCAATACCCTGGGTGCTCAACGAGTGACAAGTACCGGCGATAAAGCAGGGGATCATGAGCAGCGAACGCACCTACGGGCCACGAGAACTTCCCGAGGACCGACCCGGCAGCGACCAAGCCGCATCACCTGCCGCCGAGTTGTCAGACGTCTTACTCGTCGTAGCGACGATGACAGCAACGCCGTTCCTGCAGGCGATCTCCACCTACTTCGGGAACGCTCTGGCCAAGGGGATGGGCTCGGGGACGCGCGAAATCATGCACCGGTTCATTCGTCGACAGGCGCGAGCGAGTCTCGACGATCCTGCCGACGTGGTGGATCTCATCCATCTGCGTACCGAGGACGGGTGGCTGGTGGAGATGAAGGTAGCCGTCGAACCCGAGGCGCTTGCTCAGCTTCCAGAGCTGTGTGCCGCGGATGCACCGCTCAGCGAGTCCGATCGGCGCCCCGGCACGACCGCGACGATCCGCTGGGACCACGACGGCTACTGGATCGCCGCGACGGTACGTGAAGACGGGTACCGCGTCGCCTTCACGTGGGATCCGGAGGTAAAGCAATGGCGCGAGCGTACCTACCGCCGCCCAATTCCCGTCACGTAGGCGCGAGATGAGGGCACGGACTCGCCAGTCGAAACCTTGGGCTCACCTGGACTGCCCATGCAGAAGGAGACGTGCAAACGCCCACTGAGTTCCAGAACCTGGCAGACGGGCCTTCCCATCATTACGGGCCGCGAATCTACGACCGTGCGGGTTGGTTGGCGATCAGCAGAGTGACATCGGCAGGGAAGAAGTCCAGGCGGCAGTACATACGAGCGGCGCTCTCCTCCGCGTAGACGAGAAGGACTACGGCAAGCGGGGCGCAGTCCGACTCGAGAGGAGCAATGGGTGTCTTGTACCCGGCGCGGACAGTGGAACGGAAGCTCTCGACTGTGCCGTCCACGGTCGCTTCCTCAGCCGCTGCCGACAGTTCCGCACGGCCTGCGGCACCCACCGCAGTGCCCTCCGTAGCGAAGGCCAGTCGAGGCAGAGCAGGGGCTGCAGGCAGAGCTGGGTCGTCGGCCGTCAGTACACGGATGGTGACGTCGTCCGGCAGCGGCTGCAGAGGGATGGAGAGGTGCGGGTCGAGGACCATGAGCGGACGTTCTGCCACCGGCAGGCCCACGGCCTCAATACGGGCGCGTAGAGCCGGGGCTGCCTCGGCGAGCCACTCGAAAGCTTCCGGCACGCCGAGTTCGCACTGCCGAGCACGCACCCGTGCGATGTCAGCTGCGGCAACGCTCCCGGCGCTCTTCGCGGTGGGCTGCGCATAGCTCGGGCCGCCGTAGCACGGGGTTCTGGGTTCCTTTCGTGCGAACAGCCGTAGCGGGCCGAACTCTTCGGCATCGGCGAACAGCAGCGGCACGGAGGCGCAGTACTGCTCGATACGAGCACGCAGCGAGTCGCTCACCCCGCGCATCCCACCACGGCCGGTGCGAGTAATCGTCAAGACTTGTGGATGGTGTCTTCTGGGTTTGATGCGGTGATCTCGGCTGCGGCGAGGCGTGCTTCCTCGCACGCGGCCTGGTCGGGGGTGGTTGAGGAGGGCTCGATCGCCGGGAGGGCCTTGGGGTCGTGCGTGGTCCCGAGGATCTAGTTCGCGTGCCTGAGAGTTCGGTTTCATCGACGGCATGACAGCTGCCAGCGGTTTGACGAGGTCAAGGGGCAGGCTGTGGTGGTTGAACGCCTCGCTGACCGCGGTCAGATTTGACAGCAGTGCCTTGACCTCGTGCCGCATCAAGCAACGTTCGCCCTGCCGATGGCTACTCTGACGACGTGGCCGATGAAGAGGACAGTGGGAGCGGCTCGATCCGACGCCCCTCGTGGGACCACCCGGTAGTCTCCACTGTCGCGCTGGAACTGGGCGGCCTTGCTGTCTCCGGGTTGGTCGCTCTGGTGGGGTGGCCGTTCGGGTGGCTGCCCGACACTGGATTCGTCCTCCTCGTGACGGGCCTGATCGCGATCGGGCCCGCGGCTGCGTTGTACCGCGGGGCGGGCCCGCCGCGTCGGCTTGCTGTTGTCGCCGCTCTCCTTGCGCTGGCAACGGTGCGACTACTCGTGGCTGCAGCAGTGAACTGGGCCTTTCCTGCACTGGCTGATCCGGGCGTCGGTATCCTCGTCGGCTACCTTGTAGCGTTGCCCGTCGGCGTGGCTGTGTTGGCTTGGTTCCTCACCAGGGCGAACGTCGCCTGATGCGGCACTAGCTGCCCGCCGCCCGTCAGATGGTGGAGCCGGCGGCTCGCAGCTCCCGCACCAGAGCGCGCACGACGGTGGAGCCGGCGAGCTCCGGGGTGGTCACATAGCCGACACGGCGCGTCGGGCGCTCCGGACCGAGATCGGTGATCTCGATCGAGTCCGTTGCTCCGACCAGGGAGAGCGCGGGCATAATCGCCATTCCGTGCCCCCCGCTCACGAGCGAGAGCACTGCTCCGTCGTCCTCGGCCTCGATCATGGCCCTCGGGATCCAGTCCTGCGCGCCCCACCATCCGCGGGTGTACGAGCCGCAGTTCTCGGCCCAGTCGACCAGCGGCAGCGAGCGCGGAGCCGGGTGTCCGGCCGGATGCACCAGGGAGTAGCTCTCTTCGAAGAGTCCGCTCGCGACCAGTCCCGCCGGCAGCTGCGCTCCGTCCAAGGTGGCAATGGCGAGATCCGACCGCCCGTCGGCCACCTCGCCCGCCGTGCCGCGCCCGAGTTCGCGGACGATCCGCACCTGCGGCTCGATCCCGGGATACCGCGCGCGCAGCCGCTGCAGGACCGGCGGCAGCAGGTGCAGCGCGGTGCTGCGGAAGGCCGCGATCCGCAGCGGGCCCTCCGGCCCCGGCGTCGCCTCGGACCGGGCGGCTTGCCGCGCCTCGGCGACGAGCACGTCCAGCAGCCGCAGGGTACGGCGCGCATGCGCCACAGCCTTCTCCCCCGCCGGAGTGGGTCTCGCACCGCTGCGGCCGCGTTCGAACAGAACGGCGCCGATCTTGCGCTCGCTGCAGCGCACCGAGTGGGAGACTGCGGACTGTGTCAGGCCGAGTGCCTCGGCCCCGGCCGAGAAGCCGCCAGCGTCCGCAACCGCCACCAGGATGCGCAGTTCGTGCGGAGCGAGATCGGTGTCGGTCGTGCGGGCCACAGGGCGCTCACCTCGAGGTATGAGAACTGCTCATGGAACCGGGCGTCATATGAGCCCAACCGCCTGCCCGAGGGCTCCATTCCCGTCCTACGGTCCCGTCATGACCGAGAACGCGATCACCGTCCTGCAGACCGCCCGCCCCCACGGTTTCCCCACCACCAAGGATTTCGTCTTCGTCGAGTCCGCGATTCCCGATCCTGCGGTCGGCAACGCGCTCGTGGAGAACCTCTACTGGTCCGTCGACCCGTATCACCGCGAGATGATGGACGACGTGCCCGGCGGATTCGCGCTCCACACACCGCTCGAGGGCCGGACGCTCGGGCGCGTCGTCGCCTCGCGGACGCCGGAGCTGCCCGAGGGCGAGATCGTGTTCCACCGGCAGGGCTGGCGCACGCATTCCGTGGTCCGAGCCGAGGAGATCCGCAAACTCCCCCGCTTCGACGGGGTTCCCCTGACGGCCTACCTGAGCGTCCTCGGCGGCACCGGACTGACCGCCTACGTGGGCCTCACCCGCATCGCCCGACTCCGCGAGGGCGACGACCTCTTCGTCTCCGCCGCAGCTGGCGGAGTCGGCACGGCCACCGGACGGTTCGCCCGGCTGCTGGGCGCCGGCCGACTCGTGGGCAGCGCGGGCTCGGCGGCCAAGGTCCACCACCTGACCCGTGAAGTGGGCTACGACGCGGCGTTCGACTACCGCGACGGCCCCGCCGCTGAACTACTCGCCAAGGCTGCACCGGACGGCATCGACGTCTTCGTCGACAACGTCGGCGGCGAGCAACTGGCTGCTGCGGTGGGCGCACTGCGCGAGTTCGGGCGCATCGTCCGGATCGGCACCATCAGTCGGTACAACACCCCGGACGCGCGCCCGCCGCACTTCAACTACTCGGACATCGTGGAGAAGAGCCTCCGCATGGAGGGCTTCCTGGTCAGCAACTACCGCGACCTGCAGGACGAGCTGTACGAGTTCGCGGTCCCCCATCTGCAGAGCGGCCGGCTAGCGCTGGACCAGACAGTGGTGGACGGATTCGAGCACATCGTGGACGCATTCCTGGGCATGCTGCACGGCAAGAACACCGGAAAGATCATCGTGCGGGACCAGGCGTAGGCATGGTCGGGCCGTCGCGCGCGTGCCGCATCACTTCGGCGGCCGCGCACCGAAGCCAGGCATGCCAGGTCAGATCAGAGCGAATTCCCGGCTCCCTGGTAGTGGGCTCGTTGACGATCAGGCGGGCCGTATCGGCGTCCAGACCGGTGCCGCGTAGAGCCTGCTCCGAGAATGAGTTCGGCCCGGCTCGAGCACCCCGAGAACCAGGAGCCGCAGGTAGCCGGCCCGCGCGATCCATGCGATCCGTGCGCGCTTTCAGCTGCGCCGGGGTCCCGGCCAGCCAGGGCGGTCGTTAACCTGGTGTTCGTCCGCACCGTGGTCCATACCGCGGAACAAGTCAAGGCGCGGCGGCCGCGTCGTCCAGCGCCTGACCGGTGCGGAGCGCAGTCACGAGGCGGTCTGTCTGGCCCTGGGTGAGCGAGGCGGGATCGGTCAGGCCCGAACCCTACGGCGGCCATCGGCACGAGCCACGCCCCGACGTCGGATGCCGACCAGCCGGTGGCGGCCCGCGAGAGTGGTTCCGTGCATGATGCCTCCTTCCGGCCGGCCCCGCGGAAACAGGGCACAACTCAGGCCGGCCGAGCCTTCACACGCGAGATGACATCAGCGCGCCGCAACGACCTGCCGGTCGAGGACCCTGACGCCTTGTGCGCCGATCAGCATCCGGGCGGTCGTATGGACGCTGTCCGGGAACGGCACACCCCGCACCGTGGTGTGGGTCATCGCGCCGTCAAACAGCATGACCAGTTGCTCCGCAAGCAGGGCGGGGTTTTCGGCACCGGCGGCCTCCGCGTAGGTGGCGAAGTACGCGTGCAGCTGGTCCTTGTAGGCGACCGCTGCCGCGCGCACGGGGTGAGCCGGGTCGCAAATCTCGGCGCTCGCGTTGAGCACCGGGCAGCCGCGAAAGCCAGGTTCCGCCGCCGCGCGCTGAGACGCGGCGAACACTTCGAGGATGGCGTCCGCCGGAGACGCACACGCCTCCGCAGGGGCGAGCACCAGGTCCAGGAACTTGTCCGTGGCCACCGGAAGGTAGGCGGCGATCAAGTCGTCCTTGCTCGCAAAGCGCTGATAGAGGGAGCGTTTGGAGACCCCGGCCGCCGCCGCGATCAGATCGACACCAGTGGTGTTGATCCCTCGCGTCGTGAACAGGTCGCACGCGGCGGCCAGCACTCTCTCGCGGACGCTGTCCGAAGTCCCCGCAGATGTCGCCATGTGCGCCAGTCTAACCCGCACCGCATCGCCGAAGAAACAGATTGGTGTACCGTGACGCTGACAGGGAAACAGATCTGTTTCCTCTCCGACGTTGCTGTACTCGCGCCGGCACCGTGAGCCATCGCTCTTTCCGAAAGGCACCTACGAAAATGACCCGACAGATCTTCTTCGCCGAGACCGGCGGTCCTGAGGTCCTGCGCCTGCGTGAGGTCGAGCTGGGGGCGCCCGGTGCAGGTGAGGCCCTGATCCGGGTGGACGCCATCGGCGTCAACCGGTCGGACGCGATGTTCCGCGAGGGCCGCTACTTCTACTCCCCACAGCTCCCCTCGACACTGGGGTACGAGGCGGCGGGTGTCGTCGAGGCGATCGGTGAGGGCGTGACGGACGTCGCCGTCGGCGACAGCGTGGCCGTCATCCCGGCCTTCCAGCTCACGGACTACGGCACCTACGCGGAGCGGGCGATCGTCCCCGCGTCCGCTCTGGTGCATCGCGCGGCCGACAGCGACCCCATCCAGGCCGCGGCGGCCTGGATGGCGTACATCACCGCCTACGGCGCACTGGTCGAAGGAAACCCCGTGGCCGCCGGGGATCACGTGCTGCTGCTCGCGGCCAGCGGCGGTGTTGGCCTTGCCGCCATCGACGTGGCGAACCGGATCGGCGCGATCCCGATCGCCACGACCCGCTCCGCCGACAAGGAGCAGCGCCTTCTGGACGCCGGCGCCACGCACGTGATCGTCACTGGCGAAGAGAACCTCTCCGAGCGGGTCCGCGAGATCACCGGCGGGCGCGGTGTGGTCACCGCGATGGACCCGGTCGGCGGTCCCGGCATCGTCGAGACCATCGGCAGCATGGCTCCGGGCGGCCGTCTACTCGCCTTCGGTCTGCTCGACCCGCGCAATGACCTGTCCAAGGGACTGCCGGACGCTCCGGGTATCGAGCTGGGCCTGTACACGCTGTTCCCCGTCACCACCGACCCTGAGCGCCGCGAGGCCGCGATCAAGTTCATCGACGCGAGCATCGCCGACGGCACGTTCAAACCGGTCATCGACCGCACCTTCGACTTGTCCGAATACACCGAGGCCCACCGCTACATGGAGTCCAGCGCCCAGTTCGGCAAGATCGTCCTCACCGTCCAGCACTGACGACCGATCACGGCCCCGTCGCGTCCGTACTGCCGACCCTGCAGCCGGTTGCGGGCAGCGATCCAGGGGCCGGTCTTCGACTCACAGCGGCTTCGTCGATCGTCCAAATGACCCGCTCGCGCACGGCGCCCAGGACCGCGCCAGCCTGCTCGTCGCCCTCGGGCAGGGCGCGGGCGACGGTCACGGCTCCCACAATGGAACTCACCACCTGCGACACCTGCCTATTCCGCTCCCCCGTCGTAACGGGCAGGGCGGGGCGAGAACGTCGAACAGGTCCACCATCCGGCGGCCGTAAACGTCGCGCACCGAGTCGCCCGCTCGTGCCGGATCAGCACTGAGCGACGGCATGACGCACCCGTCGGCGATGCCGGCACGATACTGTTCGCTCAGGTAGACGGCCAGCACCCCTTGGGGCCGCCGGGCACGACGTTCGGCCGGATCGGCGACGACATCGGCGAACTCGGCACCGAGCCATGTGCCCACCACCTTCTCCAGCAACGCTTCCTTGCTGCCGAAGTTCGAGCACACGGCACCCGAAGTCACTTCCACCGCAGCAGCCAGGGCGCCGACGCCGGAGAAGCCTTGTCTTCCCACCTGCAAGCCGCTTGACCAGACCTTCCTTCGCAACCGCCCGCACATGCAAGACGGTGGTCCGCTCGCCGCGGCGAGCCACTTCGACAGTGACCACTACCGGGTTCATGTGGCGGGTTCCGCCTCCGGTGAGCACGCGGAGCGTCACTCGGTCCGTTCTTGCTGACACCAGCTCTGGATTCGCGTCTTGGGAGAGCTCGGTGACCACGGTGCGAACCCACTCAAGGCCACGGCCCGCCGCCACCCCCTTTGGCACGAACCAAACACGATCGCCCGGGACAACAACATCTTTGGGTGGGGACGCACAGTGCCTACGGCCAACCCTCTGATCAGAGACGGGATGAAAGCGACTCAATCGCGACGACCCGCAGGCTCGCGGTCCCCCAACGACCTCGACCCTGGTGCAGGTGATGCCTACTTCTTGCCTGAGCGAGACGAATCAACGCGCTGACGCCACAGCGCCTCTCCAAGCCGAGTGAGCGCACCACCGAGATCCTTCCACTCGTCCTCGGCAAACACGTCACGGTCGTACTCGGCGAGGAGCTGGTTCGCGCGCTCTATCGCTTCGATGCCCTGGTCCGTCAACTCGATCACCGCCGCACGGCCTTGGCCCACGCCACCGACCGTGTCGACATAGCCTTCGGCGATCAGCGCTTCGATGATCGGGTGCAGGCTCTGCACCTTGATCCCTGCCCGCCGCGCCAGCGCGCTGAACGAAATTCCTGGATCCGCCCGCAGATGCCCAAGGAGACCCAGTCGGCGCAGGGACAGGCCCATCGCCTTCAGTCCGTCCTCGACTCGCGCTTCCAAAGATCGCGCCTGAAGGATCATAATCATCGTTGGACTCGTCGGATACCGCACCGAGCCGCTGTCTCTCGCTTCTGCCATTCACTCCTCCTTGCGGCCTCCCTGGCCCCACCCCGCCAGAACCTGCAGGTAGACTGTATACTGTCTCCGGCTGTTGACTCTCCTCCAGCATCCCGCTCGGCCTCGTTGTTGCGCTCGCCGGTTTCACCCATCACCGTCCGGAAGACCGCGGGTCTCTGCTTGATGCACTGGTAGCGGCTCCCTGAAGAAGGGGCAGGCACCGCACACGTCTCCCCCGTGCTCTCGCCGGCTTTGGGGTCGAGTTGATCAGGACCAGATCCAGGGATCCGGCGACGTATCGCCATCTCGCAGGGCTGAGCCGTGATCAGTGTGCTGCCAGCGCTCGCTCCGGCCACGATCACGTTGGGCCGCTCGCCGAATTCGGTCACGAGCCATCCATTTGCGCCGGTACGGCAGCGTCTTGTCGCCACGCCTGCCCGAGCTGCACGTCCGCGGGATCGATGGCACTGAAGGACACGATGTTGTCGGCGACCCAGGGCTTCATTCACCCACGCGTTCGCACCAACCTGCAGCAAGGCTGGAAGTAACACCCGGCTCCAGCCCCCGCCGGGCCTCGTGCCGCCGAGTCATGCTAAGTTTCAGTCGCCCTGCAAGTAGAGATGGCGATGGCATCGCTGGGTAACCGCGACGGGCTTCCCGCTGATGTCCTTGAACGCAAACGCGGGACACCGAGTGGTGCCCTTCCATTGCCGTCTGAGGCACGTCCACACACCTGCACCAAGGAACCTCGATGTCCGCCGAAGACATCCACGCCCTCAACACCGCGAAGCGCAACCTGCCATGACCAAGGTCCTCCTCTCTCTCCATGTCCTGGCGGCCATCATTGCGATCGGCCCTGTCAGCATCGCTGCCAGCATGTTCCCGCCAGCCGCTCGCCGCGCCGTAGCCAACGACCCAGATCCGTCCGGGACCGCAACCGTTCAGCTCTTGCACCGCATCTGCCGCGTTTATGCCGGCATCGGCCTGGCCGTACCCGTCTTCGGCTTCGCCACCGCCTCCTACATGAACGTCCTGGGTAGCGGATGGCTGATCACGTCCATCTTCCTGACCGCAGCCGCGGCCGGCATCCTCGTCGCCTTCGTCCTGCCCCGCCAGGACAAACTCCTCGACGACATCACCAACCACAACGCCGTCGAACAATCCCGCACGGCTCAACTGGCCATGTTCACCGGCTTCTTCAACCTGTTGTGGGCGGTTGTCACCGTCCTTATGATCGTTCGCCCCGGCTCCACCACCGGAGCATGACCATGGGCCGCAACCACCCTCATCTAAAATTCGCGGCCGCGGTCGAACTCGTCTCCCTGGCCGCCCTCCTGATCAACCTGGCCACCCTGCACGATCCCACCGTTGCCTCGCTGACCGGCCCCATCCACGGCTGCGCATACCTCGTCGCCGTCGTCAGCGTCCTACGCGACCCAATGAAACGAGGCACAACCATCGCCCTGGCCCTGATCCCAGGCGCTGGAGCCACCCTCGCCCTGCGCCAACTCGCCTCCGCCAACGAAGAACCGGCACCGCCTGCGCAAGCCTGACCTCACTGCGCAAAAAACACACCATGCAGTCCATGTACCTCGACCCCTGCGTCGTCCTCCGACCAAAGACACGCGGGAAGCGACACTGAGGTCCCGAGCAGAATGCCGGCACAACCGAGACTCCTCACCCGGCCGGGAAGCCCCAAAAACGGCCTCCAGTGCGGCAACGTCCCCCTTGGTCGCACTGGAGGTCCCACCACGAACTCACCAACACCCCATCGATACGGCACAGTTGCGGCGACACGAACAGCAGTCACCTGTCCGAGTTCCCTGCGGGCTCGCGAACGCATCGCCGAGAGATAGGCCGAGTTGCCCATCCACCGGCGGGCTGCCGAACCGCCGGCCGAAGTGACGCCCCCAACAAGCGATTCGAAGCCATCCGCGTGAGGGCCCGCAAGAACCTGCCGGTGCGGCCGGCCCGCCGGGCGCTGCATGCCGCAGCGTCCGGGTACTACGCCTGGCAGGATCGACCGCCGTCGAACCGTCTGGTCAAGCACCCTGGCCGACCGAGGCCGTCGTGGGCATCAACACCGCCTCCGGCAGCACCCACGGCTCCCCCGGGTGCACACCGGGCTCGGTCTGGGCCTGAGCATCCATGTCGGCCACGACACCGTGGCGCCGCTGATGCAGCATGGCGGCCTGCATAGACTGCCCGGCAACCAGCCCCCCGCGCCCAGCTTGTGGCGCCATCCGAGCTTGACGAGTACGTCGACCGCGTCCGCCGAATTTTCGCCGCGCTGCCCGACGGCGCCATCGAAGCAGCCGAGCGCTCGCCGCCTGCCGACGACCTCACGGAAGGACTCCTCCGTGAGAACGACGCTTGGGCTTCTCAGGTCAGTCTGCCCGTCGCTCAACAGTTCATCAGCGGGGGCCTGCACTACGAGGCGCAAACGCCGGCCGCCAAACACGACCTTGAGGGACTGATGCGCAGCGTCGCACACTGGTCATCGGACGTGTACGTGCGCACCGAGGCTCCAGCAAAGAAACGAGCGGGGAGCCTCGGTGCGCACGTGGATCCTGGCACATCGCCCGACGTCCCGCGGTCGTCCTGTTCATCCCTCAGGCCATTGGGCCCGACGCTGCGAAACACGTATGGGATCGAGCCGTAGCGACCGGGATCGCGCTGCCATGGCGTCGGTGACTGCCTGTTGGCCGAGTGCCGCATGCTCGGCAGTACGGGATGGCGCCGGATGCTTCTTGGGCTCATGGCCGCCTGGTCGTCGAGCTGGCTTCGGCAGCCTCGAGCGCTCCAACTGCTCGCTGAGGCGGTTAAGGAGCGCGCTCAGACGGCCTTGGTTGCTCCCGCATCGACGAGCCAGTTCACGCCGATCGCGCTCGGCATGGTCGGAGATGCCAGTAGCAGCACGGTCCGTGCGATCTCGGCGGGGTCGATCAGAGTCCCGGTGAGCATCCCGTTCTGCTTCGGCAGACTCGCCACCAGCGTGTCGTGATCGATGCCCACCTTGGCGGCCACCTGTGCGATGTATCCGTCCTTGCCCGTCACCAGATTCGTGCGCGTCGCTGACGGCGACACGGTATTGATGCGTACTCCGGAGGGCGCCACACGCTCGGCGAGCTGCCTGGTGAAGGCGTTGAGGGCCGCCTTGGCAACGCTGTAGGGCATGGGCTCCCCGCCCGGCCGACGGGCGCTGTCGGAGCTGATGTTGACCACGGCGCCCCTGGCTTCGATGAGCGAGGGCAGGGCAGCTCGGATGGTCCGAACTGCCGCGTGGAGATTGAGACCGAACCCTGCTGCCCAGACGTCGTCCCCGCCGTCGAGCGGATCGCCGAACGCCTCGTCCGGCACAACGCCGCCGCCTGCATTGTTGACCAGGACATCGAGCCTGGGAACGTCGGCCAGGACGGCCTCGATCATCCGCTGTGGGCCGTCAGCCGTGGAGAGGTCGGCGGGAACGAAAGTGGCTCCAGTAGCAGTGAGCTCCGGCGTGACACTCCGCGCCGTCGCGATGACCCTTGCACCCTCCTCCTGAAACGCCCGGACGATCGCGAGACCTATGCCCTTGCTGGCGCCTGTGACCAGTACGCGCTTGCCGACGAGCTGAAGATCCATCACGCACTCCCTGGTGAGAAGACTCAAGCGTCCTAAGTGAAACACCATCGCCTCACTTGGTCAATAAGTGAGATTCCAATGTCTCATTTATCGAGGTCAAGGGTAGGGTGACCGCGAGGACGAGAAAGGAGAAGGCGGCATGGGTCCTTCCCGGCGGATACGCGCTGACGCTGAACGCAACATGGCCCGCATCCTGGATGCAGCGGAGGCGGTGCTCGCCCTGGAACCCAACGCATCCCTGGAGCGGATCGCCGACGCCGCTGGACTCGGCCGAGCCACCGTTCACCGCCGTTTCCCTTCCCGCACCGCACTGCTGGACGCCCTGGCGGAGCGGCTCACTCAGCGCTACCTGCTCGGACTGGCAGAAGCGCGGGTGAAAACCGCGCCGCCCCTCATCGCGCTCTACCGGCTGACGCAGATCGTCTTCTCACTCAAACTCAGCCATCGCTTCGCCATCCAGCTCACCGCCGCACTTACACCGGCCGTCCTGGACGGCCTTGACCTGCTCTTCGCTCGCCTGCGAGATGCCGGGGCAATCACCGCCGCGGACGCCGCCTGGTGTCGGCAGGTCTATCTGGCCCTTCTCCACGAGGTCCATGACCTGCCCGCGGACTCCCCCAGCCTGGCCTCATCGACCACCGACGAGACAGAGTCGAAGGTCGACCTCCTCATCCAAACGACGCTCGGCGCGCTGGGCGGATCCGCCACGACCTGGGTACACCAGGCCCCCGCCCCCACGGCCGAGGCGTCCAACAGCGATCCGCTCCCGCAGGCCCTCGAAGACTCGGGGCGCGGCTGACCAAGCGACGGCACGGCGCTGAAGGCTTGCACGCTCGCGCCTCTTGGAGCCCTCAAGCACCCCCGACCATCCCCGCACCCCCCATTGGATACACAACCCGGAGCTGACCGGCATGTCCGAACCAGCGCTGGACGAGGTCATCGACCAACTGGCCCCGTAGATTGACGAGTTACGCGAGCAAGGACGACTCAAGCAACGCGGCGGCGAACGCTTCCGTGCTCGCGGCGCGGGGACAAAGGGCAAGCCGACCGCCGCCGAGCAGACCCTGACCGACTTGCCCTACTGACCTTTTCGGAGTGTTGTCGCATTCATTGTGGCAGTCCAGTTCCGGTGAGACAGCCGTCGATGAGTTGGGGTCTGTGTTGGATGTGGCGCATGCCGGAACGGACGGCCCTGACCAAGTGGTCTCTATCGGTGAAGACGATGTTGGCGGTGGTGGAGCGTCGCAGCAGTGACCAGATACCTTCGACCGGGTTGAGGTCGGGAGCGTAGGTGGGCAGCTGGACGATGGTGAGCCAGTCCTGTCCGGCCGCCCACTGCCGTAACGCCGTGCTGCGATGGACATTGAGATTGTCCCAGATCACCATGATGGGGCCGCCGAGTTGGAGGTGGGCCCGTACGATCAGGTCGCGGTAGTCCTGCCAGGTGAAGCCCCGGTGATCGCCTCGCAGATGTCCCTGGACGCGCGGCCGGTAGATCAGCCGACTGCGTTCGCCGGTCTTGTAGCAGGCAAGAGCGGCGAGCGTGACACGTCCACGGGAGCCGCCGTTGAACTGGACTGTGGGAGTGGGCCCGCGCGGGGCCCATGTGCGACTGCGGTGCGACGTCATCGAGACGGCGGCCTCGTCCTCGAAGACGAGCCAGGCCCCGAGCGCCGCGGCAGTGGCTTTGCCGACGGCCACGTCTCCTTGATCCATCCCGCGACTGCCGCTTCGTTGCGTTCGACAGCCCGCCGTGCCGGCTGGCGGCATGACCAACCGTGACAACGCAGTAGTTCCCACACTCCACGGATGGACAGCTGGATTCTTGTCACCTGCGCGAGAAGCAACTGAATGCGTGACAGCGTCCACCGCTCGTCCGGCCACCCGTGGAGGACTGCCCCTTTGAGCAACTCCTCCTCGAGTGCGGCGAAGTCTTCCTCACTCACCTTTCGGGCTTTGGCCGGCCCGGAACAGAGCAGGCCGTCTCTGCCGCTGTCCCGCCAGGACCGCCTCCAGCGTTCCACCGATCGGCGGCTGACACGCAGGTCTTTGGCGATGACGGGGTTGTCCTCACCGCGTTCGAACGCATCAGCAGCCAGCATCCGAATCCGCTCCCGTGCCACCTGCTCGTGAGGCTGGAGCCCGCCCCCTTGCGCATACCGCATATCACTGGCCTATCGCCAAACTGACCAATCGTCACCCCCGACAACACTCCGAAAAGGTCAGTAACAGCGCGAACTCGGCACGCGAGACCTGCTCGATGCCGGCGACCTGGTCGTTCACGGCGTTGAGCACAGGTGATGCCGCACTCGAAGTGGCGGTACTTCGGCGATCGGCCCGGCGTTGATGGTCCGCATCGGCACCACGGATCGGAGCCCGTCGACCGAGGCCGGCGGCCCCTCGCCACTGGATGCCTCGGCTCAGAGCGTCAGATGGAGCAGGGGATCTATGGCGACCGCGACGAAGACGAGGGCGAGATAGGTGATCGAGCTGCGGAATACGCGCATGGGCACGTCACCCGCCGCGTCGGATATCCGGGTTTGCCAGTAGAAGCGGGAGGCGTCGTAGAGGAACCAGCTACCCGACGCGACGATGACCATCGAATACAGCAGTCCCATCCCGGCGACCGGGATGAGCACCATCGAGCACAGCACTGTCGCGAACGCATAAATGGCCACCCGGGCGGCCACGTGGCGTGCGCCCCGCGTAGCTCCGAGCATCGGTATGTTCGCGGCGCGATAGTCGTCGCGGTAGTTCACCGAGAGCGGCCAGTAGTGGGCGGGCGTCCAAAGAAAGACCAACACGAAGAGCACCACCGCCGACCAGGAGAGGGCGTCGGTCACCGCACTCCACCCGATGAGCACAGGAAAGCAGCCCGCGATCCCTCCCCAGACGATGTTCTGCTCCGTCCGGCGCTTGAGCAGAACCGTGTACACCACCACATAGAAGAAGATCGCGAACCCAGACAACGCAGCCGACAGCAGATTGACCGTGATGAGGAACCACGCAGTCGATGCGACGGCCAGAGCCCACGCGAAGGTAAGCCCGGCGCGAGGCGATACCTCACCGGTCACGAGAGGGCGCTTCGCCGTCCGACTCATCCGCGCGTCCACGTCCCGGTCGAGATACATGTTGAACGCCGCAGCCGACCCTCCGCTGAGTATCCCGCCGGTCACGGTCGCGGCAATCAGCCACAGATCGGGAACGCCTCGCTGCGCGAGCACCATCACGGGAGCTGTCGTCAGGAGCAGCAGCTCCAAGACGCGCGGTTTCGTGAGCTCCACATAGGCCCAGATCCGGCGGAGAAGAGGGCGACGGCCTACAAGTGCCGGCCGCCCTGCGAGTTCGTGCATCCGATTCGACCCTTCGTGCGTGCCTCTTCATAGAAGCTGCTTACAGTCTAACTGCAAGCCAAGTCTCCATCCGCACGCGGTCACGACCTCCTGTCATGAGGGACTGCGCTAGGCAACGGGCAGCGGAGGGAAGACGGAGCGGATGCGCACCCACCGCTTGGCGACCGGAGGCACTGTCGCGCTGGAGCCGACGCGGTCCACGGCATCGGCGGCGGCCGCAGCCGGCTTCGGCGTTGATGGCAGGTCGCCGACGCGAGCGGCACTACTCATGGCTCACGAAGCGGCAACCGTTCCGGCGATCTGCCCGCTGCCTTCCATCGAGCCCCCTTGGTCCGGGCCGACACCCCTGACTGTGTGCGCCATTACGACGGCACCCGCAGAGCGCCAGGCACTCCCGGTCCCGGAGTAAGAATCGTCCGGCCGGAGAACGCGGCCCGATACTCGGACGGCGACACGTCGAGGATTCTCCGAAAATGCAGGCGGAGGTTGGATCCGGTCCCCAATCCGACGCGCACGGCGATCTGATCGACCGATAGCTTCGTGGTTCCCAGAAGCGCTCGGGCGGCGTCGACTCGCGCGCGGAGAAGCCCACTGCAGCGGCGTGTCGCCGAGGGACGCTCTGACCGGCTGCACGCAAGAAGCACGAGCGCACGACGTACAGGCGTCCACATCCGGCGCGGGCTGAAGGGTGTTGCAAAAGGCTGTGATTTTGCAGGACACATGGCAGCCACGGCTGTTCTGATCACGTGCCCAGGGCGAGGTTGTGCATGTGTGCGACGGCTTGGGCTGCGTGGTGAAGGCCGTCACCGTGCTGTCGGCAGTCGCGAAGGATCTCGTAGTCCTTCAGCCGGCCGATCGCATGCTCGACGCGGGCACGGACCCGGCGGTGCTCCGCGTTGTCGCCTTCCGCCCTCTCAGGCGGCACGCTTCACGTGGCGGACCAGCCACATCAGCAGGGCGTCCAGGTCGGCGGCTGCCGACAGGACCCTGTCGACCGCCTCGGGGGTGTGCAGCCACTCCTCGGAGCCGAGGAGACGGGCAGCAATCAACGAACGGTGGCGCAGCAGATTCATACGGGAGTGGTCCGTCGGATAGCCGAGCGGGGGGCGTTTCATCACGTCCCCGGAGATGTCGTAGCCCTTCTTCTGCACGTCCTCGACGATGGCGGACAGCTCGCGGCCACTCCCCTCGGAGGCGACAGCTTTGCGGAACATGTCCACCTGGCCGGGATCGGGGTACCACCAGGCGCCCTGGATCCGCAGGCCGTCCAGGTCGAACCGGAGACCGATCTCGATCTTGCGGCCGAGTCGGATCACCGCGCCCTGGTGCTGCCACCACCAGGAGTTGGTGCGGTAGTGCCAGACGGAGAAATCCTCGTACCGGGGGTCGGTGTCCGCGACCTCGTTCAGCAGGGCGATCATCGGCTGCCGGACGAGGCGTTCACGGTCCGCGCGGCAGCGCTCGCGAGTCGCGTGGGTCGGTTCGCCCTGGAGCTGCCACAACACGTCCATGGCCTGCTCCGGCCAGCCGGTGAACTGTCCGCGCATGCGCGCAGGATAGCTCACCCGTGAACCGCGCGGAGGGAGAGCAGGACGGACAAGAGGGGTAGCCCAAGACGTGGTGCGAGGTGTTGCGGCGGGGGCCCGTCGGCCACTTCTACGTGCCATGCCATCCCCGCCCAATAGGGGCTCGCGGAGAATCAGCATGTTGATTTGATCTCCGTGAGGTTGTTGTTCGCGAGGAAGACAGTGAGGTCAGCGAGGATCCGGAATCTGGCTGTCGAGGGTGGAATCATGCAGCCGAGGTTGGCCAGGAGGGCGACGTGTCGAACGGCCCTGCCGAGAGTGCTGCCGTTGACTTTGAGGAGCTGTGCGAGCAGGTCTCGGCAGCCGAGTTCCGGCGGGGCCGGAACCATGGAGCCATACTTCTCAGCATTGCACTTCCCAACAGAGGCCGGAGCGTTGACTCGCCTTCATCGGGTCGCTGTCACGGTATAGAAGAACTTCGCCCCGACCGTTACCTCGGAGGTGAGCCCTACCAATCGCTGATCAGGGAAAGCGGCGAGCCCCGCCGCTGTCCGAGCGCTACCGGCCGACGGGATCGAAGCCATGCGGAGTTGCATATCTGACCAGCTGGCGGCGCGATCACCGACTCGAAGCGTGGACGAAGCACAGGTCATCGAGTATGTCGACCAGGGCGGTGATCGCGCCGTGTGTCACAGACCTGCTTGATCAACCAACTGGCGCATCGTGACCACGGAAAGCACCCGGTTCGCGGCAGCACCTGCGGCAATGACGCAGTCGGCAGAGCCGAGCAATTCGATCAGCCGGTCGGCTGGAACGGCAGGATTGGTCGCAGCACGACCTCGAACTGTGTCATCGTCGTCGGCCAGCAGGGTCTCGAGCGTGTCGGCCGACAAACCGGGATGCGCTGCGGCAACCGCACGATCGTGGGGCTTATCGGAACAGGCCAGGCGAGTGGCGGCATCAGCGGGGAAGTTCTTGTGGCGGAGCATGTCCCATCGACTGTAGCTGGTCCACTGTTCGACGATCTGGGTCAACAGCCAGCCGGGGGCGTTCGACTGTCGCTCACACACGAACAGTCGAACCGCGAAGCTTTCGTCCCGGGCGAGGATCTCGACAACCTCCTCCGATAGATCGGCCCGCAGGGCCAGGGTCTTACGGAAGATCTGGTGACGGCTTCGGGCGAACGCAAGTTGTTCTTGCTCGAACAGGTTCTCAGTGAGCAGCCAGCCGACGGTTTCGCTGCTCCGGTCGTTGTAGTCGACCGGTATCGACTCGCGCAACGCCGGATCGAGGCCGCGCCGTGCGACAACAGCCGCGCGAACCTGGTTGTCCGGATCGTGCGCCAAGTCCGCGACATACTCGGCTGACAGCGTCGGGTTGGCCGCCACCGCCGCGCGAAAGTCCGGACTGGCCATGAATCGGTCGGTCAGACCAGCGTCAAGGTCGACCACTTCGGCGATCTGTCCCAGCAGAGCCATGCTGTACTCGTTGGCTGCGGCGGAGTCGAGGTCGGCAAGCATGGCGTGTGCTGCCTCTGCGGGAAGCGGGCCGTCCAGGCGGAGCAGGAGCATCTGCCGGCCGAAGGCACCGGTCACCCGCGCCAGGAGATCTCCGATCCGATCGGTCGGGGCCGAAGGCCATTCCGCAGCGGCAATGGCGGCCGTTCGTGGGTCCGAGTCATTGAGCATCACGGCCCGTACGTCGTCTGGCAGATGACGGTTGAAGCCCAGTGAGCGGCGGACCTTCGGCTCCGGGTCGCGGGCCAGTACTTCGTAGACCTCGCGAGACAGTGGGCCGGGGATTCGGCGCCCGTGCACGCCGGAGGTGGTGAAGTACTCCGCTCCTTCAGCCAGCCGACCCCGGACCTGTGGGTCAGCATCGTCGGCAAGGACGACCTGAACCGTAGGCGGGAGGTTCGGATTCGACGCGAGACCCAACCGCACGTCTACATCGGAGTCGGTGGCAAGCGCCGCCGCAGCCTCCGCGGGAAGGTCGCGGCGCCGGGCCAGCCCGGACCGATCTATGTTCGCCGCCGTCAGACGAATCAGGATCTCCGCAGGGGCCGACGGGTTGCCGGCCAGACCACGCAGCAGCACTTCCCAGGCTCGTTGTGTGATGTCGGGAAGTTCGAAGGAAGCAGGCACTGTCACATGCTGTCAGTGCCTGCTGGAGTTGTCATGATCTATGGACGTCGCTTGTACCTTCGCCAGCGTGATCTTCTCCGGGACGGTTCCGGTGCGGGTCCCGACCGTGCGGTAGCCGCGTCACTGGTTCCAGGTGCGGTACTTCGCCCGGGTAGTTGCTCGACCAGGTCGACGTGCCCTCCCTCCTGGCCGCCCTGCCCACCGACGAGCTCGAAGCCGGACACCTGATCGCCCACGGAGCCAACCACATCATCGGCGGCCCGCGCGAGTACCTGCTGATCCACTTCGACGCCCTGTGCGACTTCTACCTCGATGCAGCAAAGTGCCCCCGGACCTTGGGGTGCCAAAGTGGAGTGCGATCCGTGCTCGGCAGGCCGTAGCGTCCTGGGATGAGCAGCTTCAACACACACCTGAGACGGGTCCACGACGAGGGCCTTCCGGCACGCGTCCGGCATACAAATCTACGGTCTTGCCTCGTCCACTTCGCGCCCTATGGCTTCCGAGCCACGTATCACCACCTCTGCCTCAGTGCGCGGATTCCCAAGGATCTGGAGAAGGATCCAAGCTCCCTGATACGCGCCGTCGAGGAGCTGCACCAGGCCCGACAGCTCTGGCTGGCTGACGAACGTACCTGTGCCAACAGTCGCCGAGCGGCCAAGGCATGTGGCTTTCGGCAGGTGAAAGCAGACGAGTCCTGGCGGAGCCGGCAGCGTGGGTGGGGGAACATCGCCTACTGTCCCGAGCCGACGATTCATCCCGACGAGCCGCTGCCAGTGGTCGTCGAGCGGGTGCTCCGTTCGTCGGTCCCGCCCGATAAAGCTCCTGCACTGACGTGCCGTGTATGCGAAAACCGGGACAACACCAACACCTGGCACGACGGCGTCTACCGGATCCATCTGCTGTGCGGGGAGTGCGGGGTCAGCCTTGCCGTGCATCGGGCCGACGCGCCCGACCCGCTGTTGGCGACCGATCACGCCCGGCGGTGGAAGGAAATCTGGAGGCTACGCAACGAACTTCCTCCCAACCCGAGCTGAGTTCCGGCACGGAGGTCCACATCACGTGGGGTGAGAATCCGCGCTCGGAGGAGTGGGGCGGATGCGCGGCCGTACAGGCTCCGTTTATGGAGCTCCCGACCGGGGTGGTACCGGAGCCCGTCACTAGGCTCCAGCACCATGACCAGTGATCTCGGATTCACCTGCACATGTTGCGGGGCCCATCACCCTGAACTGCCGATGAACTACACAGCCGAGGCCCCGGCCGTGTGGGATCCGGCCTTCGTCGGCGCCGACGACTGCATGCTCTCGTCGGACCAGTGCGTGATCCTTGGACAGCACTACTTCGTCAAGGGCTTGATCGAGATACCGGTTATCGACACCGACGACGTGTTCTCCTGGGGCGTCTGGGTCTCGCTCAGTCATGAGAACTTCTCCCGGGCTGCGGATCCGTGGGACAGGCTGGGCCGCAAGGCTGAGAAACCGTATTTCGGCTGGCTCACCACCGAACTGCAGGTCTACTCGACCACGACCCTCAACCTGAAGACGCATGTCCACACCCGCCCGATTGGTGAGCGCCCCTACGTCGAGCTCGAGCCCACCGAACATCCTCTCGCCGTCGAACAGCGCACGGGAATCACCATGGACCGCGTGCGGGAGATCGCGGGGGCCGTGCTCCACCCCAGCGGCAGCGAGCAGCCATGAGGGCCGACACCTCCACGTCGCTGATCCCGGTCGCGCCAACTGGCCTGAGCCGCCGCGCCGAGAGGTTCATCGAGGTGAACGGCATCCATGTCCCTCAGCAGAGCGTCCGGCACCACCGCGACGCGTGGATCGGGCATGGGGTTCCCGCTGCGGAGGTCGACCGGGCCACGGACTTCCAGGAGCGATGGGGCGGCCTCGCCTTGCCGCCGGCGCCCTTTTACGAGGGCGGCCCCCGCATCCTGGGCGCCGACTTTCCCGAGGGCTCGGCGGCAGAAGGCTGGTCGTTCCCGGCCGGGACCTGCCGGGTATCAATGGCCTACGGATTCATGATCGGTCCCGAAGGCGCCTTCGGGATCGACGCCGATCGCTGGACGCCCCTGCATGCCAGCACGGACGGATGGGTGGAATCCTTGGCGCTCGCCGACCATGCCGGTCGCTGTGCCAAGACCGTCACGAAGATCACCGGCGAGGCGGTTCAGTCCCTTGAGCTCCGCGAGTACGAGCCGATACCCGAAGTGCTGGGAGTAACCGACACCTGGTGGCGCGGCAAGGACTCGCTCATCGCCCTCTACCGAGGCGAGGCCGTTGGCCTTGAGGCACCTCAATGCCTCGAGGCCCATGTGTACGGTGGCCTCGACGCGTGGGGTCTCCACGGTGGTTGACTGCGCTCACCAGCGCTGGCTGCCTCCGAGATCCGCAGTGCCGAACCACCCCGGGCTCACGCACGCCCCAGCTGGTCAGGTATCCGTCGCGATCCGGCTGACGTCAGCCGCGGATCCTCTGCCAACCACGTGATCGGATGGGCAACGGCGGCCCCCGCGGTGTTCTCCACAGTGACATCAGTCATCAGTGCGCCGTACGCGGGGTCACGCCGCAGGAGGGCCATACCGCCCCGGAAGTACGCCGCTACAGGATGGTCACCGAGAAGGTGCGGCAGTCCCGCGCGGCGTGCGAGGTAGCGCGGGACCGCCAAGCCCTGCCGTCCAAGCCGGGCACTGGCACCCTATGAACTACGCCCCGGTTGTGCATGCCGAGCAGCGCGGACGAGTGAGGCCGTAGGCAGGCAACGGAGTCGGGCTCGACAGCACGCCGTCTCACATCAGCCTGTTACGCGTGTGGCAATGGACGGTACGCGAAAACGCCCGCGTGCCTGCCAGGCGGACGGGCACGCGGGCGGGACACCGGGAGCCCGCTACACCTCGGCGGCTGCGAACAGTTCAAGGTGTCCGCACTTGGGACAGCGGTACGCCTCAATCTGCCGGCGGGGCCGACCCAGCCGCTTGGCGCCGCCGAAGAACCCCCGTTCCAACGCGCCCTCGATCCAGCGCGCGTACCCGCGCGAATGCTCACCGGCGTCCTCGATGAAACCCTCCGCCAGACCAACGGTGCCGCACTGCGTGCACGTGTAGTTGTTCATTCGGCGAGTGTAGGGACCGAGCCGTACATGCCAAGAGGGCTTTCTCTGGTTCGTGTCGACGGTCATCACAGACGTCAATGGACTGATCTGGGATCGGTCCATCAGCGGCCAACTCCGCATGACCGCCAGCCCCGATCGCGATGACAGCCCGATGAACGACGAGGTCAAAGACAGCGGCAAGCCAAAATTGGGTGTCCCTGACACAACGGCGCAGAACCTGGACTGCAAAGCCTCGCCATGACGGCCAAGATCGCTCATGTGTACTTGTGCCGGCTAAATAATCCGTGCACCTCGACGAAAACGATGCTCCCGCTTCTCCGTGCCGCTTCCTCGGGTCAGCCCGCTGATGCAGAGGAAACGGCCTGGCGGTACGCGTCGCGATACCTGCGCAGCCCGTGGGTGCGTACGGCAGGTAGCCGGACCAGGGTGTAGTCGAAGGCGCCGTGGTCGGGCGTCAGCAGGTGCCAGGGGCGCGGCGGCAGGGCGTAGTCGTCACGCAGGACGCCCTCCGGGAGGACCCCGGTCGCGGGCATCGGCGAGGTCTCGCCCGGGTGGGCGAGGTACGCCCAGACCCCGCTGTCCAGCGGCACCACGGCTTCCTCAATGCCTGGCGGACGCCAGGGCGCCCCCGTGAGGGGGTGGCGGGGGACGAGGAGGACGTCGGGACGGGGCCGCGGCAGGTGGATCCCAGGGCCGGCCAGCCCCACGGACCGGGCCCCGGGTCCGGCGGGGAGATACCGGCCGACTGCGTGGCCGAGCAACTCGGCGACGGGTCCGACCGGGAGGCTGACCGGACGATCCTCGGTGACCGCCACGAGATGGGCCAGCGCGACTCCGACTGCCGCCTCCCAGCGACGGCACCACGACCCGTCGGGTTCGACGGGTGGGACGCGATGGTCAGCGCGTTCCAGATCGTCCCAGTCGGGAGGCGGACCGGCCGGCAGCCCCGAGGAGCGGGGTACGACCGCGTCGGGTTCGAGCCACACCGTCTGCCACATTCCGCAGTCGTCCATGCGGGTTGCCACGTGCCGCCCGCACCCCTCGCACGCCAGGTTTGGGCCGGTCCGGCCGTCCACACCGCGGCAGTAGCCTTCGCACTTGTCGGGGATCAGGGTCATGGACCGGGAGTCGCCGGGGGCGATGACGATCCTGTTCCGCGCGCCGAAGGAGACGGAGTACACCGGGGCGAACACACCCTGTCGAGCAGCCGCGTCCGGTCCGACCTCCTTCCACAGCCGCCAGGGCGGTCCAGTGGGCTGGGGGTCGACGGCGTACGTCGCGGGCTTCATCAACGGCGGGTGGAGTTCCTCCCACCTCCCGTGGTGGGTGTGAACGGGCAGGGCGACCCGGGACACCGGTGCCGTCAGCTCCGTGCCGCACCCGGCACACGCGAACACGTCCAAGCAAGCTCCCCCTCGCCGCCCGTCTTTGGGGATTGTGCCTCGCCCGCAGAGCAGAATCCACCGGGATTCGGAACGACTCGTAGGCGCTTCTTCCGGCTCACCTCGCCGTCGTGATTCGAAGGATGTCGTCGGTAGAACGAAGCGGCCTCGTGAAAGCAGTACGGGGCCCAACAGCTGGCGGCATAACCACGCCTACCCGGCCGACGCGCTGCACACCGCTTGAGGGAACGGGGCGAGCAGAGGTGCTCAGGCCTCGACGGCCCGCCGTGTCCGGCGTGACCGCACGAAGGCGTAGAGGTCAGGGATGCCGGGTGTCCTCGGCACGCGCGTGCACGGTCTCGACATCGACTCGGGCGCCTGATCCCGCCCCGGCGCCCGATCGTGGTACTGCCAAAGCCGGATCAGGTGGTGCGTGCCCTGAGGTGAGCCCGCTCCCCCTGTTGCCCGAACAGCACGAGCAGTTCCACGACTTGGTCGTCGTCCGGACCGAGCCAGTGCGGCACGTGGGTGTCGAACTCGGCAGCTTCCCCGGGCTTGAGTACCAGGGTCTGATCGCCCAGCATCAGGCGCAGCCGCCCGGCCAGCACATACAGCCACTCGAATCCCTCATGGGTGCGCAGCTCCGGCTCACGTTCCGGCCTCGGCGAGATGAGCAGCTTGTGTGCCTGAACGCCGCCGGGATGACTCAACGGCACATAGGTCATGCCGTCGCGGCTCACCGGGCGCAGATGGATGCGCGGGTCGCCGGTGCGGGGCGCGCCGACGAGCTGGTCCAGGGGAACGTCGTAGAGCTCGGCGAGCGGGAGCAGGAGTTCCAGGGTCGGTTTGCGCGCCCCGCTCTCCAGGCGCGAGAGCGTGCTCTCGTTGACCCCCGTCTGTGCCGCCACATCAGCCAGAGTCAGTGACTTGCTGCGCCGCAGTTTCCGCAGCCGGGGGCCGACGGCTGCCAGCACATCGTGACGCCTCTGTTCATCCATGGATCCAGGTTGCCGAAACGGCATCGAGCTTTGCAACTTTGGCAGGCGCGCGTGCATTGTCGCGAGCGCGGTCCCGCCGGACCGCTCCCCCTTGGACCAGCTCACACCTTGATTGGACAGTGATGACTGCAGCGACCGATACGACGAGCCCGGGCATCGCGCTCGACCCGCGGCGCTGGCCGGCACTGACCGTGATCTCGGTGGCGACGCTGATGGTGGTACTCGATGCCTCCATCATCAACATAGCGCTGCCCCGGGCTCAGGCCGATCTGCAGATCAGTGACGCCGACCGACAGTGGGCGGTGACCGCCTACGCGCTGGCGTTCGGCGGTCTGCTGTTGCTGGGCGGTCGCGTCGTCGACTTCGTGGGCCGCAAGCGCGTCTTCATGATCGGACTGGTCGGCTTCGCCCTCGCCTCCATGGTCGCCGGTGTCGCATCCAACGGTGCGGCGTTGTTCGCCGGACGCGCGCTGCAGGGCGCCTTCGCCGCGCTCCTCGCGCCGGCCGCCCTGTCGCTGATCGCGGTCACCTTCACCGACGGCCGCGAGCGCGCCAAGGCATTCGGCGTCTACGGCGCCCTGCAAGGCGCCGGAGGCGCCGTCGGACTCATCGCCGGTGGTGTGCTCACCGAGTAGGCGAACTGGCGCTGGTGCCTGTTTGTCAACACCCCCATCGCGCTCGCCGCCGTGGCCGCGATCCCCACCGTCCGAGAGAGCCGCGCCGAGGGGACGCGCCGCTACGACATCCCCGAAGCCGTGCTGGTCACCACCGGCCTGGTCGCCCTGGTCCGGGGCTTCACGCACGCCACCGAAGACGGCTGGTCCAGCGGATCGACCTGGATCCTGCTGGCCGTCGGAGCGATCCTGCTGATCGCGTTCGTCGCCGTCGAAGGCCGCACCGACCACCCGCTGCTGCCCCTGCACGTCGTCCTGGACCGTGACCGCGGCGGCGCGTTCCTGGCCTCCCTGCTCACCAGCGCCGGCATGTTCGGTCTGATGCTGTTCCTGACCTACTACCTGCAGGTCAACCTCGGCTACCAGCCCCTCCACGCCGGACTGGCCTTCCTCCCCTTCAGCGTCGGCATCATCGCTGCCGCCACCCTCGGCGCTCCGCTCGTCGCCAGGACCGGCCCCAAGCGGCTGATGGCGGCAGGACTCGCCGTCACCCTGCTCGATGCCCTGTGGCTCGTCATGGTCGAGGCCACCAGCGGCTACCTGCCCGTCGTCCTCCCCGCCATGATCCTCACCGGCCTCGGCCTGGGCGTCTTCTTCGTCGCCCTGCCCAACACCGCACTCACGGGCATCGATCCCTCCGACACCGGCGTGGCCAGCGCCATGATCAGCACCACCCAGCAGATCGGCGGTGCCATCGGCCCCGCCCTGCTCAACACCCTCTACATCTCCGCCCTCTCCGGCTTCCTCAACGACCACGACGGCGAGATCACCCAGGCAGTACGCCTGGACGGCTACATCCACGGCTACCGCCTGGCGTTCATCGCCGGCGCCGTCGCGTTCGCTCTTGCGCTCGCCGCGATCGTTCTGCTGATCAAGAAGCACGAGCACACCGACGTTCCCGCCCACACCCCTGCCCACGCCATCTGACCCAGCTGCCTTTGACGAAAGAGAGCACTCAATGACCACCGGCAGCGACTCCGCAGCCTTCTGGGAACAGCACTACGCGGCCCTGGACGATCAGTGGGGCATGAAACCCAACGCCGTCTTCGCAGACCTCGTCACCACCTTCGCCCCCACCCCTGGCACAGCACTGGACCTGGGCTGCGGCCACGGCGACGTCATCTGGCTCGCCACCCGAGGCTGGGACGTCACCGCTGTCGACGTCTCCCCCACCGCCCTGCAGCGCGTGGCCACCGGTGCCCGCGCCGGCGGCGTGAGTAATCGTGTGCACCCCGCCCGCCACGATCTCGCCCACGACTTTCCCGAAGGCCGCTTCGACCTGGTCAACGCCAGCTACTTCCACACTCCCCTCGACATCCCTCGTACGAAGGTGCTGCGCCGCGCGGCGGCCGCCGTCACCCCTGGCGGACTGCTGATCATCGTGGAACACGCCTCCATCGCCCCTTGGTCCTGGCAAACCGGAAACGACGTCCACTTCCCCCACCCCGACGAGATCCTCGCCTCACTCGAATTGGACGATTCCTGGACGCCCGAGCGCTGCCACGCCCCCCAACGCACCGCCACCGGACCCGCAGGGCAGAGGGCCACCGTGACCGACAACGTCCTGACCCTGCGCCGCACATCCTGACGAACGGTCCCCGGGGCCTGCTCCGTCATCGGACTCTACGGCCTGCGTCTTCCGCACGAACGTGAGTGGACGAACTCCCTCGCCAAGGGCACCGAGTTGCCCACTTACTGCTCCCAGGGTCGGTGAAACTGCGCCTCGCTCCCCTCCAACCATGCGCAGGCTGTCGCTACGGTGCGGCTGCGGTACTTCGGCCGTTGTCACGGGTTCCTTCTTCACCACGGCGTACCGCGCCGCTATTTCCTTATGGATCCGGCCTGGTGGCGTGGGGTCTTCCGACGCGGCGTCACCGCAGACGGAGGCCGATCTGATCGGCGGCCTGAGGGATATCGGCCGGATGCCCGCCGACGGAGGTGCCCCCGGATCGCGCGAGAAGAGTGAGCCCGATCCACAAGGACGACCACAGGGTGGGTTCTCGGCCTTCCGAGTCCGATTCGCGAAATCCGGATCCTCGCCATGACCGCCTCGACGGCCGGCGCGTCACCGGCCTGCCCTGCGGTGACGCGGATGGCGAGAGGTCGCGCCTGGCTGTCGCCGGCCGGATGGACCTTCCTGCTCAGACCATCGGGAGCGTCCGAGCGTGCGGTGACGCACAACGTCACGACAACGCACACGCGTAGCGCCAGACCTTGTGTGTAACCTCTCCGACTGATCGACTTCATGATCGGTTCATAAGGGGAGGACCATGAAAGGCACAACACGCGCCAGGCGAAGAACCGACTGGGTGGCGGCAGGAGGGGCAATCGCCCTGGTGCTGCTGGCGGCGACGAGTGCCCACGCCGAGGGACGGGGGGACGTCCGAGTGGTGTCGGCCGTCGTCAACGGCGGGGCCAACGTCACGATCGGCACGACGAAGAAGGTGACCTTCCCGATCGCCATCACCGTCAGGGACAACTCAGGGGTGAAGGGGCTCACCAGCGTCAGTACCTTCAACCGCTCCAACGGGTACGGCTTCTTCGACTGGACGGGCACGACGTGCCGGAAGAAGACCTCGACCACGTCGGTGTGCACAGCAACCATGACGGTTGACCCGGCCTGGATCAGGGCCAGCGACGACATAGATTCCAACAAGGTCGCCGGCCTATGGACGGTGAACGCCACGGTCAAGGCCAACGACGGCGACTACTGGATCTCCGATTCCATTGCCCAGTACAAGGTGAAGCGCGCCTCGAGGCTGACAACGGACGCAGCCCCCGAGCCGGTCGCCAAGGGCGCGAAGCTCACGATCACCGGCAAACTGTCGCGGGCGAACTGGGAGACCCTGAAGTACCAGGGGTTCACCGGACAGGTCGTCAAACTCCAGTACCGCAAGGCCGGCGCGGCGCACTACAGCACGGTCAAAACTGTGAAGACGGGCAGCTCCGGGCAGCTCAGCACCAAGATGACCGTCACTTCGGCGGGGAGTTGGCGCTGGTACTTCCCCGGCACGACGACAACGGCCCGGATCGTGTCGGCCGGTGACGCAGTAGCGCTCAAGTAGTCGCCGGATGCGCAAGTCCTGGGACTACGGCAGCGGAACTGCTGGAGTCCCAGGCCGCGCCGAGAGGTACTGGTCGAAGATGCGGCATGCCGTGGCATCTCGTTCCTGCGGCGGCCCGCCGGGGCTCTGCAAGCCGCCGCTCGCCCGGCACCCGCATCTGAATCCGTGGACTGTGGAAGTCTGGCAGTCGTGGAACGGTTTGGTGTCCGCTTGCGTCGTGCCTTTCCGGGGCAGGGTGGCTGTCCCCAGGAAAGGGGAGACCGGGTGCATACGGGCGGCTTCGCCAAGTGGACAAGTCGGTTCGAGGACGAGCGCGAGCGCAGACGTGCCAAGGGCGATCCGGACTGGGGGCAAAGCGCGACGCTGCATCCGGCGGTCTGGGCCAGCATCCAGCGCTTCCAGGTCGGCGAGGACGGTGACGGTGCCAATCTCGTCGGCAAGGCGGACCAGGCGGGCGACGCCGACTACGTGCAGGCGGTCCGGCTCTTCATCGCCGAGGAACAGAACCACGCTCGTCTGCTTGCTCGTCTGCTTGCTGCGGGAAGCATGCCGACGTTGCCCGGGCACTGGAGCGACACGGTCTTCGTGCGGTTGCGGCGTCTCATGGGCCTGCGCATGGAACTGCTGGTACTGATGATCGCGGAAGTCGTGGCGCTGCGTTACTACCGGGCCCTCCGCGATGGCACCGAAGACGCGCTCACCTCGGATGTGGCAGGGCGGATCTTGTCCGACGAGCAGCGCCACGTCCCGTTCCACTGCGAGCGGCTGCACGCCTCGCTTGCGGAGTTGCCCCGCGCAATGCGGCGCCCGGTGATGGTCCTGTGGCGGCTTCTGCTTCTTGTGGTCTCGCTCGTAGTCGCCGCCGACCATGGTCCGGCACTGCGCCGGCTCGGCATTGGGCGCCTGCGATTCGTGGGCGATGTCATGACGTCGTCCCATGCGGTGGTCTCCGCAGTGCTGGTACCCCGCCCGGACGCATGGACGACCACAGGCTGACAACAGACAGTTCACGGCTTCCTACGGGCCCTCTTACGAGCCGGGTGGGGCAATCATGTGCGTGATCTGCGGATTCCCTACCTTGGGTGGACACCGGCCGAACTCATCCCTGCGAATCTCGGTTCCCCGTGAGTCGCCGTCCGTTCTGGCACTAGAGTGGCACGGCCGCCGTGCCCTGGGCCCGTCGATGCCAACTATGGGCGTGGCGGTCGTTGAGGACCGCAGGGACGGCCGCTCATCACGAAGAACTGTTCCTACGTGGTGGTGTGTGGTGTGTGACTACAGGCCCCGGAGCGCTTGCGCCAAAGCCCCGTAGTTCCCCCAACAGTCGACACTCCCATCGGGGTACAAACTACCCATCAGCCAGTCCTCCTCGCTCACCGCCTTGACGAGACAGAGATCCCCGAATCCCAAAATGAATTCCGGGTGGAGCAGCTCGTCTTCCATCCCGGCGGCGGGATGGCGCACGTACTTCACGGTGCGATTGATACTGAGCGCCTGGGCTTCGCTGTCGCCGGATACCTCACGGATTCGCCGAATCGTCCAGCCTGGCGGTAGTTGCGGAGTCGTCATGACCTGATGATGGCACTTCACCTGCTTGATGAGCTGGGCCGCAAAGTTGCCCATGGAGCTCAACCCACCACTTCCCCCACCTGGTCCGAACCCAAGTCGCCGACCACACGTCCGAGGGCGTTGAATCCCCAGAGCCTGAGGAATGGCAGTTGTTCACGGACAGCGGCATCGACGAGCGGGGTGAACTTTGTCCCATCCGGAACGGATGCTCGCTCGCTTTGGACTGGTGCGCCCTTCATCTGCGCTGTTGATCCGCTGACGTCCACGGTTGTTCGCCACTGTGCGTCGTGGTTGTCACGCAGCCGGACACTCAGCGCGCTTCCCCCATGCACGCCTGATCGGTCGGCTAATTCCCATCCTCGGATTCGTGCAGTGCGACGAGTTCACTCAGATCGTTACCGACCATGACTTGAGCGAGTCGTCCGGCGACGGCTACGACCTCTGGCCAAGAGGCTGCCTGGAGATACTCCGCATCGGTGTCGTTGGGCGCCTCGTCTGCGGCCGCGTTGAGTGCTTCACCAAGCTCCCGCATGAGGGCGACCTCCTCCTCCGTTCGCAGACTTGTGCCGAGGAAACGCTCGGGTTCGTCCGCGTCGCAGAAGTCGTCGAAGAGCGTGTGGAAGATATGGTCCAGGTTCTCGAACGTTGACGGGTCAAGCCACACATCCCGTTGCCAGGGAGGATTGGCCAAAGCCAGGACCGCCGGAACAAGGTTGACTCGGAAGTTCGCCAGGAGTCTAGAGTCCTCAGCTCGCTCATCGCCCATGAGGAACCGGTCCTCCTTGCTTGCTGGTTGGCCGCTCGGCAGTCACGAGGTACCCGGCGAAGCTGAGGCCTGGGCGAGCGTCTGCCCACCCGTCCGCCTCCCTGACCGGAACCAATACGGTCGTCCCCGCCACCGCGTGCTGCACGTTGGACGTGCTGTCGGACGGGACCTCGTACCGGCAGTGCACCTCCGTGATGGTCAGCACCCTTAGCGGAGTCGAAGACGCCTTCCCTTCCTCCTGGCCGTGATGCTCCTCGCGGAAGTTGATCGCTGCCGCCCGTTCGCTCCCGACGACATCGGCGTAATCCTCCGGATCGATCTCCAGCAACTGCCATGAGACAACAGCCCCTGGCGTGAAGTTCTCGCCACAGCACTGGATCTGCCAGTCATCGACCCAGATCGTCAATGTCATGCCGCCATTGTTCGCCGAGTCATCTGCGCTCACCAGGGCTTTTCTTCATCCTGCGCAGACCACAACCCATCATTCACCCCTGCTCCCATCGCGTCGCCGTCGACCCGAACACGTGGACGGGATGGGAGCCCAACCAAGCTCGCCACGATGCCCGCGGCCGAGAACGGCGCTCCCTCCACTCCGGTGCCGGCCGTGCCCCCGCCCGAAGCATCGCTTGTGACCCATGGCCGCGTGCATCGGGTGCTTGACCTCGACAATCGCGTCTTCTACCCAACGCCGACATGGCGTCCTCTACGACGACGACCCCCAAGTGCCGCTACCGTCGCGCCGTCCCGCTGCCCGCACTCTGCATCGCCCCCTGTGCCGGCACCGCCTGCGGCAGGCGGGGGCGAGCTGCAAGGAGTCGGAGTGCAAGTGCCGGGCGAATCCGGAGCCATAGGCTCCGGTGCCCTCGACGCCGACGGCGATGAGGTCGCCGTGGGAGCGAAGCCAGTCCAGGAGCCGGTGACAGCCGTCGGGCGTGGTGCGAACGGCCTGGGTGGTCAGGTGCCGGCCGATCGAGTCGATCACGGCGGCCTGGACGGAGGTCGCAGGACGTATCGCCCCCGACCGTGCGAGGGCGATACGTCCTACCGCGCTGCCGGCTAACCCATGGTCTTGGCGCCGTCCAGGGACTCGCGGATGATGTCGGCGTGGCCGGCGTGCTGGGCGGTCTCGGCGATGATGTGCATCAGCACCCGGCGGGCCGACCACCGCGCGCTGGACTCGAACCACGGGGCCTTCGGCAGCGGTTGTGTGGCGTCCAGGTCGGGCAGGGTGACGACCAGCTCGTCGGTCCGACGGGCTACCCCGGCGTAGTCGGCGAGCACGCCGGCCAGCGTCTCGCCGGGCAGCATCCGGAACTCGTCGGCCCGTCGGGACCAGTCGGCCTCGGTCATGGTGGTGAAGTCGCCCATCGACGACGGGCCGTCCAGGATGAACTGCACCCAGGTCCGCTCGACCGCAGCGACATGCTTGATCAGGCCGCCCAAGCAGAGCTGGCTGGCGGTGGTCCGGCGCCCGACCTGCTCGTCGGTGAGGTCGCGGGTGGTGAAACGCAGGAAGTCCCGATGCTTGGCCAGTACCTCCAGCAAGTCGGCGCGCTCGCCGGTGGCTGTTGGCGCATCGGCCGGGTCGTGGGTGGCCAGTTCGTTGACAGTCACGATATCGCTCATGGTCGCTGCCTTCCGTGGTTCGTGTTCCGCCGGGCAAGGAGGACGCTAGAGGTCGTAGAGGTCAGATTCTGACCTAAATGAGGGGAGATCACCTCACCGGCGACGGCAGCGCCCACGGCGGGTAGCTCCATGTGGTGAGGCATGGCGGTGATCTCGGCCAGGCCGACTGCATTCGGATTGCTTTGCGGCCCAGCCGTCAACGGCTGTCCGTGTGGTCATCGTTGGTCGCCGTCGGACGGTCCCGGGACGGCCCGACTCGGCGCCTGGCCGACGTCCATCAGACGCTCGACCAACCGCTCCGCTTCGGTCACTGCCTCATCAGCACTGACCGTCTCGAGCACCGTGCCAGAGCGGGTACGCACGGCATAGAAGCCTTCAGGAGCGAGCGCGATGGCCACCGGCAGAACCTCACCCTCGCCAAGCCAGTGACGCGGTCCCGTGCTGAACGCAAGCGCTGTATGGCTGGTGAAGGGGTAGAACCGCCCCAGCGCGCTGTTCCGCGCCCTGTCGACCAATGCCGCCAGGATGGGCGGAACCCACGAAGTGGTGGCGGTTCGGGACCGCTCATCCCAGGCTTCGGCCGCACGAGCCCGAAAGTCCCACGCCGCCTCGGTCGAGTCGCCGGTCTCGCTCCCCGCGTCCAAGCTGCCTCCCCGTCCGGTCTACCAACGGCACGGTATCTTTTGAGCGTTGCATTGTGGCGCGGTGAACGTCGGTGGCGTCTCAATAGGCGGTGTCAAGCCGCCGCCACGTACGTCAGTGATCTTCGCTGACGACAAACTCACCCACGTGTTCCTCGCGGATGCGACCACCATGACCGACGCTTCATCTCCGCTCTTGGCCATCGACCTCTATGACGAACCGGGACGGACGTTCGGGTCCTGGCCCGCTGGTACCCCGAGATTTCCGCCAATCCGAGCATCGCCAACGTGAACTTCGCCGACGTAGCTGACGATTCAGGAACGTTCCGCGGCTGGGGTGACGATCGAACGCTCCGTCCCATGGCGCCGGTGGCTCCCATCTCGCCCGACCGCCACCGCGGGCTCTGCGCAATGCCTCCTGCTAGCTGCATTTCCCGTCGTTTCCCGCGAACGGACACGGACGGGCGCGACTACGGAGTGGTGTGAACGGCGGCGTCCAGCACCTTCGACTGAGCGTTGACGAGATCGCTCGGGATGCTCGCCGACTCCCCAAGGGTGTCGGAAATGTTCTTGTAGATCGCCAGTGTGGACCCGTGGCGGATGACAGCCACACTGACGGAGCACTTCAGGCCGTCCTCACCGGGCTCGACAACCCACTTGATGACCCACCGGGAGTTCTCAGGCTTGTTCGGCCCGCGGTGCTCACCCTTGGCCGAGGGCTCTCAGCGCGCACTCCGCCGCTGCCACTGCCGTACGGGTCTGGTGGGCCACCTGGGCGTGGACCGGGACGGGGCGTGTGTGCAGGGCGGTCTCGAAGTCCGCGCACCAGGTGGTGAAGAGGTCGCTCAGTTCGTCGTGGAGCGCGGGGGCGGCGGCGTTGGCCGACGCTTCGAGCAGGCGCAGCAGCAGGCCCGCTGCCCTCAGGGGTTGGCGGCGGGCCACGATGTCCAGGGCGGCGACCTGGGCCGTTGTCAGGTGGCGGGGGTCCTCGGGGGTGTTCGCGGCGGCGGCCTGCTGCGCCAGGGGTTGCCAAGACGCGGCGACCAGGTCGTAGAGGCCGGCGGCCATCCACTCCAGTACGCGGCGGAGGGGGTCAGTCTCGGGTGGGGGCAGGAAGCCGCGGGTCTTGGAGAGGACCTCGGTGACCTGTCGGCCGCCGTCGCGCACCAGGTCGGCCAGGTTGCTCAGAAGGCGGACGGCCTCCGGTTCCGGGGTGGTGTCCGCGACCATGGGGGCGGCCCAAATGGGCACTTCGATGATGGCGGTGACGCCGCCATAGTGCCGGGGCGCGCACCAGGTGGAGCGGGCGATGTCCTCCGACCCGGCCGCCAGGCGGGCTGCGCTGTCCGGCGGGGGCAGGACGTAGATCGCGGGACTGGGGTTCTCCCAGTACAGCGCGTCGTAGGTGCCCTGCTGGAGGGGGATGCCGATCGCCTCGGCGGACTCACGGAAGGGTACGGCCAGATCGGGGAGGTCGCGGGTCAACTGGATCCAGCTTCCACCCACATCTGTGCTGTGCAGGGAGCACTGGATGAACGGGCGCAGTTCGTCGATCACGCGGAGGAGGGCGAGGGTCTCCGGGATCGGGCGGTCCGCGACGGGGGCCCATTCGGGTTGCTCGGCGGCCATGGGGCGGTAGGCCGTGCGGTAGTAACGTGCAAGGCTGAGAGGTCTTTTGGCGGGAATCGGGCCGAGATCCGGGCCGAATCCGGGGCCGGCAGCGTTTCCGAGGTCGGGTACGGACACGGACACGGGATCGAAGCCGCGTCCGAGAACAGGGCCGGCGTCGTCTGCCGCCTCGGCGAGGGCGGCGCCGTCCGGGTCAAGGCACAGGATGATGTTCCAGGTGACGAGGGTCGGGTCGGTTGCAGGGGACTGCCGGTCGCCTCGTGCCGCCAACTCCGCCAGCGCGAGGGCCGTGCCGCCCGCCGCCCGCTCGTCCGGGTGCGGTCCGGCGACCACCAAGGCCTTGTGAGGGCCGTGTCCGGCGGACAGCATCAGAAGCGGGCGGCCCTCACGGGACGTCCCGATCCGGCGCAGTCGGGCGGTTCCGGGGAACCGTGAAACCAACTTCCGCGCCGAATCGGTGACTTCCGCGACCGTGAGGTAACGGTCGTTCAGTGCGTGTCCGATCAGGAGCCGCCGTTACCGCCGCTCTCGCCGGTGGTCTCCTTCTTGTCCAGCGGCCTGATCTCGATCTTGCTCTTCGCCATGTCGTGTCCCTCCGTGAGGCCGGTCGGTGTGCGCGGGGTCCGCATGGGCGCACAGGGTCGACGTGCTCTTGCCAGAGTTCGCGTCAGGCGTCACCGTTGTCAATCGCTGTTGCCGCTGGAGAAGCCGGTGTTGACGAGATTGGCGGGAAGATGACGGTGCTAGTGATGCGGCGGCCCCGGATCAAGCCGGAGCACCGGCCCTACCGCACGGTGGACGGTCACATCAGGATCGGAAGCGTCGTCTACGGCATCGGTTCCGAGGTCACGGACCCCGACGGGTGGGTATGGACCCTGGTCGAGGCGATGGACGGCACGCGGGACCCATCGGAGATCGTCACCGAAGTCTCCGTACAGCACGCCGAGTTGGAAGTGTCGGCCGCGGACATCCGCCAGACGATGGCCGATCTGACCGAGGCCGGGTTCGTGGAGGACGCCGGTGCCGCGCCGCCACCCGGGCTGTCCGCCCCGGAACGGGAACGGTACAGCAGAGGAATGACGCTGCTCCGCTGGATGGACCTGCGGCCGAGGAAGAGCTCCTGGGATCCGCAGGCTCGGCTGCGTCGCGCCCGCGTTCTGCTGATCGGCGTCGGCGGCACCGGCGGAGCCGCGGCACGAGACCTCGTGGCCTCGGGCGTCGGCGCACTGCACTGCGTGGACCCGGACGTCGTAGAGCTGTCCAACCTCAACCGGCAGACCCTGTACGGCGAGCACGACCTCGGAACGCCCAAGATCGACGCCGCACTTGGAGCGCTGCGGGCACTCAACTCGACGGTCACGGTCACCGGTGAGCGGCGCGAAGTACGCGGGCCCAGGGACTTGGCAGGGTTGCTGTCGGGCGAGGTGGATGGAGACGGGAGGCCGTCCGGGGACGCGTACGACCTGCTCCTGCTCGCCGCCGACCGGCCCGCCGTGATCCGCAGGTGGGCCAATGCGGTCTGTCTGGACGCCGGGATGCCGTGGGCGGAGGCCGGTTACCGGGGTCCGCTGGTGAGCGTCGGGGTCTTCGCACCGGGCCGGGGCGCGTGCTGGGAGTGCCTGCGCATCGCGGAGGCCGAGCGGCGGGATCTGCGGCTCGGGCCCGGTCAGGACGAGGACGCGGCGTCGCCCCGTATGCCCTGGAACCCGGTCAACGCCGTGACGGCGGGGCTGTCGGGCGGTCTGCTGGCGCACGCGGCCATCGCGCTGCTGTGCGGCATCCCGCCGACCGACCCCGGTTACCGGTTCGGCCTCAACCTCATGGTCCCCGGTGATCCGATCATGCAACGCTCGGATCCACGTCCCGACTGCCCCGCATGCGGTACGAAGTCCGGTGCCGACTCGCCTGTCGTGAAACCCTCGTGAGCGATGCGGTGGCTGACGACGCTCCCCTCGTCGAGCCGTCGGCACGCGTGGTGTTGCACGACCTCGCGGTGCGGCGGGACCGGGACGAGTGGATCGTCGGCCGGATGGCGACTCGGACCTTCGTCGCTCTTCCGGACGTCGGGGCGCGAGCCGTCGAACTGCTCGGTGCGGGGCTGAGCGTAGGCCGTACGGCACGGACCTTGCACGAGGAGACGGGTGAGGACTTCGCGATCGCGGACTTCGTAGGGGATCTGGCCGCGCTGGGGTTCGTGGCGCGGATCGGGGACCGTACGCTTGCCAACGGTGCGCCACCGCGCCCTTCGCTGCCGTGGCTCCACCCGCGACACGTCCGCTTCACCCTGCACCCGGTGCTCGCCTTCGCCGTCGTAGCGCTGCTTGCCGCTGCCGTGGTGGTCCTGGTCCGACGTCCCGAACTACTGCCGAATTACCGGGATTTGCTGTGGAGCCCGCACGGGAGCCTGGTGCTGCTGAGCGGGGCGGCAGCCGGGTGGGCGCTCGTACTGGCCCACGAGCTGGCGCACTTGGCCACCGCGCGCGCGGCGGGTGTGCCGGGGCGCATTCGGCTGGGCACACGGCTTCAGTTCCTTGTGATGCAGACCGACATCAGCGGCATCGAACTCGCCCCCCGACGCCACCGGTTGACTGCCTACCTGGCCGGGATCGCCCTGAACCTGTCCGTCGCCTCGACCGTCGTCCTGCTCCTCACCGCGACAGCCCCCGATACGACAGCTCACCGACTGCTCGCCGCCGCTCTGCTCCTGGCGCTGATGCCGCTGCCCTTCCAGCTCATGGTGTTCACCCGCACGGACCTCTACTTCGTCCTTCAGGACCTCACCGGCTGCCGGAACCTCTACAGAGACGGACGCGCCTACGCGCGGTACGCGGCCCGAAGGATCACGCGAGCACTCCCTTCCGATGGGACCGGGGACGGTGATCCAAGCCGCCGGCTGCCCGCGCACGAGCGCCGGGCCGTCCGTGTCTACAGCGTCGTCCTCGTGATCGGCACGGTGCTCTGCCTGGCGTTCATGGCCGCCGTCACCCTCCCCGCCGACCTCACCCTCCTGGCCCACGCGGTGAGGGGACTCGGGCCGGGACACGGTCTCGCGGTCCGGGCGGACTCGGTGGCCGTCCTGGTCACGCTGGGCGGGGTGAACGTCCTGTGGGTGGTGACGTGGTGGCGCAACCGGAGGGTCCGCAGGGGTGGTTCGGTCAATGCCCGGGGCGGTTCTCGGGGGTGAGCAGAGGTCTTCCCATGCAGGCCCGGACGCTTGTCGCCGGGAGGCAGAACGAACAAGTGTGTTCAGCGGTCGACTAGGACCGTGGCGATGACGGCCTCACGCCGAGGACGTCGAGCATCGCACGGGTGGCCGGGCTGGGGTTGAAGCGGCTCCAGGCCAGGTACTCCAGGCGGCGCGGCCCATCGGCCACCGGGATCAGGGCCAGTCGGGGATCGTCCTCGGCGAGCGGTCGGATGAACGCCTGCGGCAGCAGCGCGACGCCGAGTCCTCGCGCGACCAGCCGGATGATCAGCTCGACCATACCCGCCTCGTATGCCACATCGCGGACCAGACCGGCGGTCGCGAAGGCCCGGTCGGACTGGGCGCGGGCGGGCGTCCCGGCCACGAAGTCCACGAACGTCTCGTCGGTGATCTCCGTCAGCGCGACTCCGGAGGCGCCCGCCAGCCGGTGCCCGGCCTCCACCACCAGCACATGCCGGTCGTGATCGAGGACGACGGTCTCCAGTCCGGCCGGCCGCTCACCTTCCGGCAGGCCGAGAAAGGCGATGTCCAGTTCCCCGGCCCGGATCGCCGCCGCCAAGTCGTCGCTGCGCCCGGAGCGGAGGACGACACGGACGTCCGGATGCCGGGCGCGGTACCGCTGCAGCACCTCCGGCACGTCGACGGCGGCCGTGGTCACGATCACGCCGACGGCGAGCCGCCCACGCACCACACCGGCCGCGGCCGCGGCGTCGGCCACCGCACGGTCGGCGGCGGCCAGGCATTCGCGCGCGCCCACGAGAAACGCGGCGCCCGCGCCGGTCAGTTCGACCCGGCGGCTCGAGCGTGCGAACAGCCGGACCCCCACCTCCCGCTCCAGCGCGGCGATCCGGTGGCTCAGCGCCGACTGCACCACCTGACAGCGCTCCGCGGCACGCGTGAAGTTGAGGGTGTCGGCGACGGCGACGACGTAGCGCAGTTGCTGAAGGTCCACGCATCCATCATGTTCATTCATGGCTGTGATGACAACCATGCTTTGGAATCATTGGTATGTCCGGCCGAGACTCCCCTCATGCATCGGAACAAGACGCAGGCGACGACCGTCCTGCTGACCGCGCTCGCCCCCGCATCCTGGGGCACCACCTATGTGGTGACCACACGGCTGCTCCCGCCCGGGCATCCGCTGTTCGCGGGCCTGATGCGGGCCCTGCCCGCCGGGCTGCTCGCGCTGGTCATCACCCGAGTGCTGCCGCGCGGTGAGTGGTGGTGGAAGACCGCGGTTCTTGGCGTCCTCAACATCGGTGCCATGCCGCTGCTGTTCGTGGCCGCCGAACGACTCCCCGGGGGAGTCGCCGCCACCCTGGGCGCCGCCCAGCCGCTGCTGGTCGCCGGACTCGGCCTCGCGGTGCTCCACGACCGGCCCACGCTCTGGCGGCTGGCCTGGAGCGTGCTGGGTGTGCTCGGCGTCGGCCTGGTCGTGCTGGGACCGCAGGCCCGGCTGGACGCGGTCGGTGTGCTCGCCGGCCTGGGCCATACGACCACCATGGCCGGCGGGGTCGTCCTCACCAAACGCTGGGGCCGGCCCGCAGGTGCCGGACCGCTGACCCTGGCCGGCTGGCAACTGACCGTCGGCGGCCTCCTGTTGCTGCCCCTCACCCTGGCCGTCGAAGGGGTGCCGCAACGGATCGACGCGGGCGCCGCCGGAGGCTACCTGTGGCTCGGGAGCATGGGCGGACTGATCGCGTACGCACTGTGGTTCCGCGGGATCGGCAGGCTGACGGTCGCCGCGTCCGCACCCCTGGTACTGCTGTCTCCGCTGGTCGCGACAGTCATCGGGATCGCGCAGGGAGAGTCTCTGAGCCCGCCGCAGGCCCTGGGCTTCGCGCTGGCGCTGACCGCGTTGGTGGCCGCACAACTCGGTCCGGCCGCACGGAAGAACACCGCGACGAAGGAGAAGACGTTCGATGACGCAGCGCATGACGGTCGCCGTGCTCGGGGCCACCGGGATGGTGGGTTGCAGGGTGGTCGCCGAGGCGAGCCGGCGCGGACACCGGGTGCTGGCGTTGTCCCGGAAGCCGGCGAATGAGGATCCGGGCGTGACGCCGGTCGCGGTGGACGTGAATGACGTGGCCGCGGTGGGCGAGTCACTGGCCGGTGCAGCAGCGGACGCCGTGGTCCTGACCGTGCGGACCTTCCCGGCCGACGAGGAGTTCCTGGTCGCCGCCACCCGTACGGTGCTGGACGCCGCGGCCAGGCTCGGGATCCGCGTCCTCGTGGTCGGCGGCGCCGGCGCCCTGCGCAGCCCCGGCACCCCGGATCTGCCGGTCGCCGACAACCCCGTGTACGTGCCTGCCGAATACCGCGACGTGGCGGCCGTCGGAATCGCCCAGCTGCGGACCTGCGGGACCCACTCCGGTGCCGACTGGGTCTACCTGAGCCCGCCTGCCCGTCTGGAACCCGGCGCCCGCACCGGCCGGTACCGGCGCGGCACGGACACCTTGCTGCTCGGCCCGGACGGGGAATCCCGCATCAGCGCGGAGGACTTGGCCGTAGCCGTACTGGACGAACTCGAAACCCCGGGCGTCGAACGGCACTTCACGGTGGTGCAGCAGCACTAGGAAGTGGCGTGCCATGGTCAGCCACACACGCCTGACCGATCGCTTCATGAGGAGTATCGCGGCGACTAGAGCGGATTCGGCTGTGGGCCGGTTCGCGCGGGCCGTGACCGGTGCAGTCGGCGGTCAGGCGGGGGTCGAGTCGGTGACCTGGAAGTCGCACTCGGCTGGTTCCACGGCAGCCATGGGGTGTGTGCGCCGTGCTCCCCGCCGTCCCGCCAGGCGGCACCCCAGGCAGTCGGGGTGCCCCTCCCTCGCGCTCGTGTCCCGGACACGCCAGTACCACTGCTCGACGGGACGCGGCCCGCTCGGCTTGCCCCAGCCGGCCAGGTGGAGCGCCCAGGTGATCAGGAGTGCCAGGACGAGAACGCCGGAGCCCGCGAATACGAGCGCTTTCCATGTCGTGATCACGCCGAGAGCGCACAATCCGGAGCCCAGCGTCGCCACCGCCGTTCCGGTCCAGCCGGCGGCCGTATGCCCCAGGTCGTATGCGTCGTCCCCGTGAATGGACATGATCGTGCTCCTTGAGAGCTGTGAGGATGAGGGAATGGTGACGGCCATGAGCCGCTCACGAGAGATAGATTATCTCACGAGCTAAGTTACTTAGATGCTAAGGGGAATTTGTGGGGCACCGCAAGGCACGTCCTGCCGCGACGAGCGACCAGGCGCTCTACGCCATGGACCGGATGATCGCGACGGCGCAGTTCGGCCAGCAGGACATCGCGCGCCGACTCGGCCTCAACGTCACGGACCTCACCTGCCTGGGCTTTCTCATCGAGGCCTCCATGGCAGGCGAGTCCCTGGTCGCCGGTGACCTGGCGGAGCGGGCGAGGCTGACGACGGGGGCGGTGACGGGTGTACTGAACCGGCTGGAGAAGGCCGACTACATCCGCCGCGCCCCGGATCCGGGCGACCGCCGACGGGTGGTCGTGATCATGGAGGAAACGGCTCAGGAACGCATCCTGGCGGTGTACGGCCCCGTGTACCAACGTCTGACCGCCCTCTTCGCCGACTACGAGGCCGACGAGATCGCGGTGCTGACGGACTGGTTGACCCGGGCCCGAGGATTGTTCGACGAGGCACTGCAGGAGATCCGGGAGGAGTCGCCCGGTCCACAGTGACGAGACGGCTCCACCAGAGCACGGCGGGGGCTCCTCACGTCCGGCCATGACGCAGTCCCGGCGAGCACCCCTGCCTGATGCCGCGGGGGGACGCGCCCGCCGTCACCGAGGTGCTGACCGCTTCCGGGCCCGTGCTGCTCCCGACCTGGAGGAATGAGCGGCGCCGGCGCATGGTCACGATTGACTGCGGGGAATCAAACGCGACCTTCGAACGCTTGGCACCAGGTGAAGAAAATCGGATTCCTCTCCTTCGGCCACTGGTCGCCCAGCCCGCATTCCCAGGCCCGGTCGGCTGCGGACGTCCTGCACCAGTCCATCGACCTTGCGGTCGCGGCCGAGGAGCTCGGCGTGGACGGCGCCTACTTCCGGGTGCACCACTTCGCCCAGCAGGCGGCCAGCCCGTTCCCGCTGCTGGCGGCGATCGGTGCGCGCACCTCGAAGATCGAGATCGGGACCGGCGTGATCGACATGCGCTACGAGAACCCGCTGTACATGGCCGAGGACGCCGGTGCCGCCGACCTCATCTCGGCCGGTCGGCTGCAACTGGGCATCAGCCGCGGCTCACCGGAACAGGTGATCGACGGGTGGCGGCTGTTCGGCTACAACCCTGCGCCGGGCGAGACGGCCGCCGGCATGGCCCGCCGCCACACCGAGGAATTCCTCAAGGTCCTCGACGGCGAGGGATTCGCCCAGCCCAACCCGCGGCCCATGTTCCCCAACCCGCCCGGCCTGCTGCGGATCGAACCGCACTCCGAAGGGCTGCGCGACCGGATCTGGTGGGGCTCCGCGTCCAACGCGACCGCCGTCTGGGCCGCCGAACTGGGGATGAACCTCCAGAGCTCGACGCTGAAGGACGACGAGACGGGCGAGCCGCTGCACATCCAGCAGCGCAAGCAGATCGAGGCGTACCGCGAGGCGTACAAGAAGGCGGGCCACACACGGGAGCCCCGGGTTTCGGTCAGCCGCAGCATCTTCGCCCTGACCGACGACCTCGACCGCGCCTACTTCGGCCGCGACCGCAACTCCCGGGACCAGGTCGGCATGATCGACGACACGACCCGGGCCATCTTCGGCCGCTCCTACGCCGCGGAGCCGGAGGAGCTGGTGAAGCTGCTGCGGGATGACGAGGCGATCCAGGCCGCGGACACCCTGCTGCTGACCATCCCCAACCAGCTCGGGGTCGACTACAACACCCATGTGCTGGAGAGCATCCTCACCCACGTGGCACCGGAACTAGGCTGGCGCTGAGTGTCGGCCGCCGTACACATAGAGCCGTACATATACATGTGAAAGAGCGTGCCTGCGGGTCCGGTCAGAGCCCAAGTGGCTCTGACCGCGATTCCGCACATGATCTCGCTGCCGCGGGAGGCTGCCGCCGAATCGGTCCCACCTCTCGTGCCGCGCTGCCGAAGTGGCATGTCGTCCGTCCGGCCGTCCGCTGTTCCACCCGACACGCTGTGTGGTGCGGGCGGCTTGACGCCTCGTGGTTCCGCGGCGGCAGCGCCGACGAGTGCCGGATTACCGATGAGGCCCTTGCCTTGGGCAGGATGGGCGCATGATCGAGATCCGCACACCCCGCCTCCTCCTCCGCAGCTGGCACGACGACGACCTCGCGCCGATGGCGGACATCAACGCGGACCCACGGGTCATGCACTGGATCGACGACGGCTCGGTGCGCGACCTGGACCAAACGGCCGAGGACATCGAGCGGTGGGAGGAGGAGTGGGACGAGGAGGGCTTCGGGCTCTTCGCCATCGAACTGCTGGCCTCGGGCGAACTGATCGGGTTCACGGGACTGTCCGTGCCCGAGTTCCTGCCGGAGGTGATGCCCGCCGTGGCGATCAGCTGGCGGATCGGCTCACAGTTCTGGGGCCAGGGATACGCGTCCGAGGCCGCACACGCCACGCTGGAGTTCGCACTCCAGGACCGTGGCCTTGACCGGGTCATCAGCATCAACCGGGTGGGTGACAACGCCTCCGAGAACGTCAGCCGCAAGCTCGGCATGGTGTCTGAGCGGGAGACGGCACACCCGGTGTACGGCTACCCACTACGCGTTCACGCCATCGATCTCACCGAGTACCAGGCATGATCTGCCGGCGAGGAATCTTCGACAGTCTGCTTGGATGCCGCTGATGACGACGAGTTCCGCTGTTCCCCGTTCAGACGACGCCGCTGTCGACCGCCTGAAGGCCCTGTTGGAACGTGCTGCCACGGGCCAGGACAGTCAGGCCTGGAGCGACCTTTGGACGGAGCTGTACCACAACGGCACTCTGGATGCCGCTCATCCGCTCGTGCTGCCCACGCTGGCCGACATGGCGGAGTCCGGCAAAGCCGACGTGGCAGCTTCGGCGCTCCACCTGGCCGGCGCGCTCCTCGTCCAAGCCGACCAGCGGTACGAGACCCGAAACCTGCGCCCCCAGTACGCGCCGGAAGTCAGGCGCCTACTGGGCGCCGCAAACCAGTGGCGGCAGGTCACCGCCCACCATAGGGACTACTGCTATCTGGTCGAGGCGATCCTGAACCTCGAGGGCGACATCCACTGGGCGGAGGACTTGCTCTTCGGCGTCGTCAGCGAGGAGTACGAGCTCGAGTGCCCCGATCCCGACGGATGCACGTCGCTGTGGGTGATCCTCGGAGAGCGGGGCTTCTTCAGTACGGCGGAGGACTACGCACTCTCCGAGGACGACGTCGAGACCTTCCCGCTCCATCCCGCCGATCCCGGCGACCTGCAAGGTCTCGGCCGGCGCCTCTACGACCTCGCCGTGACCGACGGCCATGAGGAGGTCGCGCACGCCCTGACTCATGCCTTCGGTGAGGCGACCTGCCCGGAGTGCGGGCGACGCTTGTCCGTCGTCGAGCAGATCGTCGCCCGTTCCAGCTGAGAACCGGCGTCAAGGTGTGGGCTTTACAAGAACGGGGCGGACTAGAAGACTCATGAAGATCTTGGGGTTCTGGCCCCACCGTGTGAGCGGTGGGGCCAGACTCGTTGTGTGGTGATGGGGGAATGGGTCGGGGAGACGGTCGGGCCGGATGTGTGGGAGACCTGCCGGGAGTTGATCCCGGTAGGGAGTGTGTTCGCGTTCCTGGCCGAGGACCGCGGTGCGCTGTTCCCGGCGGAGATGTTCGCGGACATGTACCCCTCGGGGAACGGACGGCCCAGCATGCCGCCGCAGATCCTGGCCTCGGCGGTCACGCTGCAGGCCCTGCACGGGCTGTCGGACTTCGAGACGGTCCAGGAACTGCGGTGCGACCTGCGGTGGAAGGCCGCCTGCGGACTCGGCCTGCACGACATGGCGTTCGATCCGTCGCTGCTGGCCTACTTCCGCCGCCGCCTTTCCCGGTCGGCCCGGCCGAATCGGGTCTTCGAGGCGGTGCGGGAGGTGGTGAAGGCGACCGGTGTCCTCAAGGGCAAGCACCGGCGGGCTTTGGACTCCACCGTGCTGGACGACGCGGTCGCCACCCAGGACACCGTCACCCAGATCATCGCCGCCATCCGCGCGGTGATCCGCGAGGTTCCCGGCGCCGACCAGATCGCGGCCGTGCAGTGCACCGCGCACGACTACACCGATCCCGGCAAACCCCGCATCGCCTGGAACGATGAGCAGGCCCGCGCCGACCTCGTCGACTCCCTCGTCGGTGACGCGCTCAGGCTGCTGGGCCACCTGCCTGACCAGCAGCTCGGTGAGAAGGCTGCGAACGCGGTGGGCCTGCTGGCCCTGGTCGCCGGACAGGACGTCGAACCCGCCGAGGACTCCGACGGCCGTGACGGGCGCTGGCGCATCACTCGGGGCACCGCCTACGACCGGATGGTCTCCACCGTCGATGGCGAAGCCCGGCACATCCACAAGACACGCACCCACCAGCAGGACGGATACAAAGCCCACCTGGCCATCGAGCCGGAGACCGCGTTATACACCGCTGTGACCCTCACCCCCGGTGTCGGGCCCGAGCACCACGAGGCCACCATCGGCGTGGACCTGCTCGCCGAGGAAGACGGGCCGGTGGACGCCTTCGGCGACACCGCCTACTCCACCGGCGAGGCCCGCCAGGCCCTCGAAGCAGCAGGCCACCGGCTGTTTTTCAAACCCGCCCCGCTACGGCCTGCCGTCCCCGGCGGTTTCACCCTGGACGACTTCCGTATCGACACCGCCGCCGCCACGGTGAGCTGCCCCGCTGGACACACCGTCCCCCTGTCGGACCCCGGCGGGCAGAACAACCAGCGCAAGGCTGCCTTCGGGAACCTGTGCACCGGATGCCCCCTACGTGAGCGGTGCACCAAAGCCAAGGCCGGCCGCATCCTGACCATCCGTCCCCACCACGACCTGCTCGCGGCCGCCCGCCGCCAGGCCACCGCCGACCCTGACTGGCAAGCCGACTACCGCCGCTGGAGACCACCGGTCGAACGCGCCGTCGCCTGGCTCGTCCACCACGGCAACCGCAGACTCCGCTACCGCGGCACCATCGCCAACGACACCTGGCTCCACACCCGAGCCGCCGCCCTCAACCTCCGCCGACTGATCAACCTCGGACTCACCCGCACAGGCAACACCTGGACGATCAACCCCGCCACCGCATAGACCAAGGGGCCACCCGGCCCAGAAACCAGACAGCCCCACCAAGATCTTCATGAGTCTTCTAGGGTGAGTTGGTGACCGACACTCCTCGCGAAGTCTTCCTCAAACTCGTGCACGGCGTCTGTGAAGAGCGATGGACGGACGTGGTGGACCTCTACGCGGAGCAGACCGACGTCTCGCACCCGTTCCATCCGCTGGGGGCACCGCCGCTTCTCTCCCACGAGGCACTGCGAACCCACTTCGGCGGCGGACCGCAGTCGCACGAGGGTCCGACCCTCAGGCGCCGGCCGACCCGGATCAACGTTCATGAGACCGTCGACCCCGAGGTCATCGTGGCTGAGTTCCAGTACGAGGGCATCGTGGTGGAGACAGGCGAACCCTTCACCATCCCGGGCGTCTTCATCATGCGTGTCAGGAACGGGAAGATCGTCGAATCCCGCGACTACCTGGACCACTTGCGCTCGGCTGCGGCCCGCGGCCGGCTCCCCGAGGTCTTGGACACCATCCGCGATCACCACGCCAAAGGCCCTGTCACCGACCCGCCAGGTCAAGCCGGCGTCGAGTCACGTTGACTCGGCACGGCCGTGATCTCAGACAGCCCCGCAGCGTTCGGGCAGGCCGCGCATACTCTTCGCTTCGCAGAACATCAAGGATCTCATCCACAACCGACATGATCGCAACCCGATACCACGCCCTTCATGGCGCGGCAGGCTACAGGGCGGGAGGCGTAACGAACTTGGCCGGCGGTTGCTTTGACGCGAGTGATCACGGCCTTTTGCACCGGCCCGCGATCGGGCAGACCTGTGGACCTGCCCGTTAGCGCCCGGGGGGGACATCCGCTCGGTGCAACGGGCCGTGCTGTCCGAGCGTCTCCTAGCGGTGGCGCGCGCCCACTCTGAAGGGTGCAAGGACGTAGAGGTCGGCGCCGTTGCCCGACATTCCAGCAGCCTCGCGCCGCTCCTGGGCCGGCTCGTCTGACTGCCGATGTGACCCGCCTCCTGCTGACGCGCTCAGGGCGTGACGGGCGAGTACGCGAGCCGCAGATGTGGAGCCTGCGGCAGCGGCGCGGACGGCGCAGTCCCCGGGACGGCTCGGAACGCCTCGATCACGTAGGCGGCGAAGCGGCGGGAGGCGGCCAGGCGGGCGTCACGTGGCGCGTCCTGGACGCCTCGATGGGCCATGAGCATCAGGATCAGGTCGTCGACGACGAAGCCGGAGCGTAGCCGACCGGTCGCTTTCGCCCGGCGGGCCAGCTCGGTGACCGCGCGCAGAACCGGCTCACGGTCGGCGGCGAAGTCCATGGCCTCGGGGTAGGCCGTCATGAAGGCGTCGGCGAATCCCCGGCTGTGAGCGTGGAGTTCGCAGATCTGCTCGACGAGGCTCCGGAACCCGTGCCAGGGGTCCGAGTCGGCGAGGGCATCGCGGACGATGGCATGGCAGGCTCGCCGCTGCTCGGCGAAGGTCTCCCCGATCAGGTCCCGCTTGGTCGGAAAGTGCCGGTAGAGCGTGGCGGGGCCGACCCCCGCGTGCCGGGCGATCTCTCGCATGGGCACACTCAGACCTTCCTCGCCGAACACCGCGCGGGCAGCTTCCAGGATGCGGGCCCGATTGTCGCGGGCGTCGGAGCGAGCGACGTGAGGCAAATGGTCGGTCATCGTTTCTCACTTCAGCCAAGCGGACGGGTGCGTCCGTTACGTTCCGATGGCGGTGGCGCCGCCCCGCACCGGCACTCTGCCGGTGACGCCTCGGCTCAGGGGCCGGCTCGCCGCCCGCGGCCCCGCCGCTGTGTCCCATCCTTCCATTGACTCGAGGAACCGAGATGAAAGCCGTAGTGATCAGGACGTTCGGAGACCCCGACGGCCTGGAGGTTATCGACCTGCCCGTTCCCGCCCCTGCACCGGGGCAGGTGCTGATCACCCCGGAAGCGATCGGCGTAGGGGGCGTGGACGCCGTGATCCGCCGGGGAACGCTCGCCACCCACGGTTTCAAGGAAGGCCATCTCCTCGGCAGCGAGGTCGCGGGAAACATCACCGCGGTGGGAGCGGGTGTCGACGACACATGGATTGGCAGGCGGGTATGGGCGTTCACCGGCCTGTCCGGTGGCTACGCCGAGCAGGCCGTCGCGGCGGTCGAGGATGTCATTGCGCTGCCCGATGGGCTGACCGGGGCCGAGGCGGTGGCTCTCGGCAGCTCCGGCGTGGTCGCACACTTCGCCCTGGAGCGCGCCCGTTTCACGCCGGGGGAGACGGTGCTCGTACGCGGTGCGGCGGGCAGCATCGGGATCACGGCGGTCCAGCTCGCCGCCAGGGCCGGCGCGGGTGCCGTGGTGGTCACCACCTCGTCGGAGGAGCGCGGAGCCCGCATGAGGGACCTGGGAGCGACCCATGTCCTCGACCGCTCCGGCGATGGCGGCGGCCCGGACGCCCCGTCCGGCTTCGACGTGGTCATCGACGTGGTGGGCGGTCCCCAGCTTCCCCTTGTGCTGGACAGGTTGAACTCCAACGGCCGGTTCGTGGCCGTCGGCGTGGTCGGCGGGCACCCACCGGCGGACTTCGGGATGCGGCTCATGGAAGCCTTCCGCAAGTCGCTGTCGTTCGCCACGTTCAGCCTGGACACCGTGCCCGTCCCGGACCGGCAGGCCGTACGGTCGGCCCAGTTCGCGCAGGCAGCGCGTGGGGACTTGCGCACGGTCGTGCACCAGGTGTTGCCACTGGACCAGGCCGCGACGGCCCACCGAGAGATGGACGCGGGCAGGGTGTTCGGCAGGATCGTGCTGGTCCCCTGAGCCGGGCGGGATGGTGTTCGCGCGCTACTTGACGGCATAGGGCTCGTCCTGGCGGGGGACCCGCGGCTATCACCGTGCTCCGAGCATTCCGTCGTCACGCCCGGCACGGTCACGGTCCCCGTCGTACCCGGTCAGTGGGCGCCGTTCGTGTGCGCCGCGATGTCCTCGATGCCGGTCTCCCGGGCGACGAGTTGCAGCTCGGCGCTCCATGGCTGGCCGGCCAGCAGCTGGTTGAAGCAGGACATCGCAAACCAGGTGAGCACGAGGGCGATGTACGGCGCCCGGCCGTCCGGGCTCGGGGCGTGCTGTGGGTACTGAGGTTCGCTCAGCAGATGTACGGTCTCGGCGTCGACGCCCGCGTAGAAGCGCTCCGCGGACGTGAGCGTGGCGTGGGAGAGCAGGCTCTCCCCAGCGTAGATGGCGTGAAGGGGTGCTCCGATGCGTTGCAGCAGGTGCCCCATGTTGTTGTACGTCTGCGCCCGGCTCCGAGGCAGGACCACGGCCGCGTCGGCGATGGTCGTGTCGTAGGTGATGCCCGCGCTGTCGGTCGCCTCCCGCAGCTTCCTCTGCTTGTACTGGAGCGCGTGGTTCATGCTGTCCACCGCGTCCGGCCCGTCCTCGGCCAGCCACCAGACCTGAGCCGCGTGTTCGAGCATGCTGCGCCGGTTGGGGGCGGTCTCATGGCCGAAGCCCTGGCGATGGAGGAGGACAACAGCCGCCGCCTGACGGTGGACGTTGGCCAGCATGCCCCATGCCACAAAGAACGGGCGCACGTCCTCACCCGCGGGCTGCAGTGCTCCGCTGGAGTCCTCGACCAGGCGCGCGAGGGCCTCGAGCCCCTTGTAGGCGCGTTCGTGTTCGACGGTCAGGTCTTCAGGCATGCGCGGTTCCTACCCAGCGGGCCGACATGGCGGCCAGTGTGCAGCAGGGGCGGGCCTTCCGGCCAACATTTTGCCCCGTCCGAGTGGACGGTCACCGCCGCGGCGTCGGCCCTATGGAGCAAGCGGACCGCGTATGCCGTCGCAGGCCCAGTGACGAGTTCCGAACATCCGTCAGCGGGCGGAGGCAGCGTGTTCCGGTTCCTTCCGCATGACGCTTTGTCACTGTCTGTGGCTCCGGTAGAGGTCGCGGAGCAGGGCCACCTCGGCCCCGTGATGGATGACCTCACGGTTGATGTGCAGGATCACGTCGGCGAACGGGTAGCTGCCGTCGAGCGTGCCCGGCGGGCCCTCGCTGTATCTGCTCAGCAGGGTGTCGTCGGCGGAGTCCAGACCGGCGCACCAGTCCGCATATCCCCTGTCGATCCAGGCCAGGCCCTCGGCCGCGGTCAACCCGGGCCATGGGACTCGATCGAGGGTCAACGTCCGGTCGCCGAAGTGGAAGTCGGCGCGCTGGGCGAGGGTCTGGCCGATGTGTGCCATGCGCCAGGCGATGGTGGTGAACGGCGGCGGTTCCGGCGCAGGAAACGCCCAGTCCGGCGCGATCCTGCCGTCACGCCGGGCGCGGAGGGACCAGCAGTTGTCGGTCGGCTCCCAGAGGTACTCGGCGTCCTCGAGCCCGGACAGCCGGGGACGCAGCTGGTGCTCCCAGTGCCGGGTGAGCTGGCCCGAAAGCCGGCGGAGTCGGCGGGCCGACATGGGGTCCCGCTGGATCATCGTCCCTTCTCCGTCCTCTTGCCGGTCCATTTGTCGCTCATCGCCCCCGTCACCGACGACGCCCGCAGCGGGCCGGACCGGAGACGAAGCCCGGCGGATCAGTCCCGGACACGTCATCACCCCCGCACCTGACCGAACACGCCCGCCACATCACACCCGCCCGACCCATCACACCCCGCCGACCGGCATCGCGGCGGCCCATTCCCGCGTCCCGGAAGCCGCACCCGTGCGCGAGAACGCGAACAAGAGGTCCGACGTCACGTCAGGGTCCTGATTCGGCCGAAGCGTCATCGGTGACCGGCGGTACGAGTTGGTGTGCGATGTCGCGGGCCACCGCGGCGACACGCTGGTCGGAGACCTTCAGTCCCTGTGCGGCCAGCAGCACGGTGTTGACGCTGAGCAGTGCGGCCCGCAGCCGCAGTTGCTCCTCCACCGAGGCGTCGGGTCCGGCGACGATCTCGAAGAGTTCGGTGAGTCGCTCGAAGGCGTTCTCCCGGCCGGGGTGGAGGTCGCGCACGACACGCTGGTTGGCCAGGGCGAACCGCATCACCGACATACCGCTGCCGGTGACCATGTCGACCATGCGGTCCACGGCGCGGGTGCGCAGGTCCGGCCCGGGAGGCTGCTCCCGGGCCCAGGCGACCAGGGCGTCCAGGGCGTCCAGATGCTCGGTGAAGAGCGAGCGGACGATGTCCTCCTTGCTGCTGAAGTGGTAGTAGAGGGCGGCCTTGGTGATGCCGAGGCGTTCGGCGATCTCCCGTAGCGAGGTCGCCTCGTAGCCCTGCTCGGTGAACAGCTCGATGGCCACCTTGCGGATCTGGGCCTTTGTGTCGCTGCCCCGCCGGTGCCCTGCCCCTGCCATCGCCATGTCTTCCCTTCGCATGCGGCGCTCCCGCACTCGAGTGCCTGGCTCGATCGTGGCCATGGTGGCCCTCCCTTGCCAACTTACCGGTCGGCAAGTAATCTACTAACCGGCCGGTAAGTGATTCGCCTCTCCCCTGGATGAGGCATCGCGGGGACGCGGCTCTCACCGCAACCGTCCCGCCTCCTTCACTCCTCGGTCTTTCGCGCATCCGAACGTTCCGCCTACTCCGCTGAAAGGCATCCGCCCGTGACGCAGACAGCACCGGCCTCGGCCGGCGCCGAGACGGCCCCGCCGGCTCGCTTCACCCACCGCGAGATCATGGTGACGATGAGCGGCCTGGTCATCGCCATGCTGCTCGCCATGCTGGACAACATGATCGTGGCGCCCGCGCTGCCCACGATCGTGGGCGATCTCGGCGGCCTGAACCACCTGGCGTGGGTCACCACCGGTTACATCCTGGCCTCGACCGCCGCCACTCCGATCTGGGGCAAGCTCGGCGACCTCATCGGCCGCCGGATCACCTTCCTGTCCTCCATCGCGATCTTCCTGATCGGCTCCGCGCTGTGCGGTATGTCGCAGAACATGGGCGAGCTGATCGGGTTCCGCGCGATGCAGGGCCTGGGCGCGGGCGGCCTGATGGTGGGTGTCATGTCGGTACTGGCCGAGATCGTCCCGCCCCGCGACCGTGGCAAGTACCAGGGCGTGATGATGGCGGTCATGCCCGTCGCCATGATCGGCGGTCCGCTGGCCGGCGGCTTCATCACCGATCACCTCTCCTGGCGCTGGGCCTTCTACGTCAACCTCCCGCTGGGCGTCGTGGCCCTGACGGTCTGCTGGTTCGTCCTCGCGAAGCTGCCGCGCAGCTCCGGTCAGGTGCGCATCGACTGGACCGGTGCCGCGCTGCTGACCGTCTGGATCACCACGCTGGTCCTGATCACCAGCTGGGGCGGCACCGAGTACGACTGGGGGTCGGCCATGATCATCGGTCTGGCCGTGATCACCGTCGTCGCCTTCGCCGCCTTCGTCATGGTGGAGCGCCGCGCCGCGGAGCCGATCATGCCGCTGTCGGTCTTCGCCAACCGCAACTTCACCCTCGCGGGCGCCCTCAGCCTCGTCGTCGGCTTCGCCATGTTCGGCGGAGTGACGCTGCTCCCCCAGTTCCAGCAGTACGTCCAGGGCTCCTCCGCCACCAACAGCGGACTGCTGCTCATGCCCATGATGATCGCCGCGATGGCGCTCTCCCTCGCGGGCGGTGCCGTGATCAGCCGGACGGGCCGCTACCGTGCCCTGCCGATCGCGGGCAGCCTCCTGATGGCGGTCGGGCTCGCCCTCTTCGCCACCATGGGCCCGGACACCTCCCGCACCATCACCGCGCTCTACATGGTCGTACTCGGTGCGGGTATGGGCTGCCTGATGCAGACCACCATGCTCATCGCCCAGAACAGCGCGCCGCTGCGGGACATGGGCGCCGCCACCGGTGCGGCCACCTTCCTGCGGAACATGGGCGGTTCCCTCGGTGTCTCGGTGCTGGGCGCCCTCTACACCCACACCCTCGCCGACTCCTTCACCTCGGCGGCCGGCCCCGCCACCGACGCCGGGAAGACCGGTGGCACGGTGGCGCAGATGACGCCCGAGGCCCTGCGCGCCCTGCCCGAGACCGTCCGGCACGCCTTCGCGAAGGCCGTCAGCGACGGCATCGACACCGCCTTCACCTGGGGCGCCTCCGCGGCCGTCCTCGGCATCGTGATCGCCCTGTTCATCCGCCACGTGCCGCTGCGCGGCTTCACCGGCGGCTCGGGCACGGACGCGGACAAGGCGCCCGTCGCCACGGCCGCCGAGCCGGTGACCGGCTGACCGGACCGACCGCCGCCCCGGCCCCGTACGGCCTCGTCGTACGGGGCCGGGGCGTACGTGTGACCACACCGCCGACGACGCGTACCCGCCGAACAGAGGGGCAGCTCGCCCGGGGCCGCAGCCGTCCAGGCATGATCAAGCAACCCCGACCGCCCGGGCGCCAGGCCAAAAACCGCCGACGAAATCACGCAGCGCACACGTCCGCAAAAGCCTCGGTGAACGCCGCTCGCGTCGTCGCCTCCGGAGTGCGGTCCAGCACGGCGAACACGATGTCGCCGAAGTGTCCCTCGAAGCGCCCCCCGACCAGCAGTGCGCGGAAGGCGCCGGCCACCTGCGCCGGGTCGTTGCGGAACACACCGCAGCCCCAGGCGCCCAGGACCAGGCGCCGGTAGCCACTGGCGACCGCCGTCTCGAGGACCCGTTCGGCCCGGGCCACCAAGGCGCCCGGCAGCTCGCCCGCGCGCTCCGGTGTCCTGCGCAGCACGACGCCGGCGTTCGGTGCCGGGGAGGTCAGGAAGCCGACCGTGTACGGCTCGTCGAGCAGGCGGCCGCGGTCGTCGCGGAACACCGGCACGCCGGGTGAGTGGATCACACGGTCCGAGTAGAACGGATCGCGGTGCGCCCGGTGGTGATCGTAGAACTCCTTCACCTCACGGAGGCAGGCGTACAACGCCGAGGACCGGCACAGGGCCTCCTCCTGGGCCTGGGCGCCGTTCAGGAAGCCGCCTCCCGGGTTGCGCGCGGAGGCGAAGTTCAGCACGGCCACCGGATCACCCGATCGGCCCACCAGTCGCCGGGCTGCCTCCAGACTGCTCTCCCCGGTGACCTCGAACCGCGTGCTGACCGCGGCGACCTGCGGCGTCCGCACCGGGTCCGGTCCGAACATCCGGGTTCCCATGCGCGCGGCGTCGACGGCCGCGGCGATGGACGCCGTACGCCCGCTGGAAGTGTCATAGCCCCCCGCGGCGACGATCGACTCCGTCTGCTGCGCGATGCGGCGCAGACGCGCGCTCACGGCGCCACCCCCGTGGGCGCCGTGAGCGCGCGGCGCACGGCCTCCCCCGGCGTGGCGCCGGATTCCCCCGTCGTGCTCATGGACGCATCCTGAGCGATGCTGGTCGTGAGCCGCAACAGAGTTTCCCGGCCCCGAGAACAACTGATTTCCCACCGAGGAACGGCGAGCAAGAAGCCGTAAAAGCACCACAGTGCACTCTTGTGCGAATCGGCGCGAGGGTCTTGGGTGGGACGAGTGTGTGCCGACCTGACCCAACCGGGGCCCGGTCGGCGGCATGGTGGAATCTCAGGAGGATCCCGACATGTCAGATTCGGTGAGTGACTGTCCGGAGCAGCGCTCCGCCGTCACCGACGCCGAGGTGGAGGCACTGGTCCGCGGCATCTGCTTCAAGACCGGACCGCCCCGCACACTCGGTGTCGAGGTGGAATGGCTCGTCCACGAGCTGCGCGAACCGTGGCTCCCGGTACCACCCGAACGTCTCCGAAAGGCCTACGCAGCACTGCGGTCCCTGCCCCTGGGATCGGCCCTCACGGTCGAACCAGGTGGCCAGCTGGAGCTCAGCTCCGCTCCGGCCGCCTCCCTGATGGAGTGCATAGGGGCCGTCTCGGCCGACCTCGACGCGGTCCGCGCAGTTCTGCGCGAGATGGACATCGGCATCAGCGGCATCGGCCACGATCCCTGGAACCCTCCGCGTCGTTACCTCCATGAACCGCGTTACGACGCGATGGAGAGCTATCTCGACCGCACCGGCCCCGAGGGCCGTTCCATGATGTGCTCGTCCGCGTCGGTCCAGGTGTGCCTGGACGCCGGATACGAGGAGCCGGGCCCGCTGGGGCACGGCCGGCGCTGGTGGCTGGCACATCACCTCGGCGCGGTACTGCTGGCCGCGTTCGCCAACTCGCCCTTGTCCCGGGGCCGGCCCACCGGCTGGCGCTCGACGCGGCAGTCCTTCTGGGCCGCCATGGAGCCGGGACGCAGCAGCGCTCCGCCGCTCGACGGCGACCCGCGCGTCGCATGGGCCCGGCATGTGATGGACGCGCCCGTGATGTGCATCCGGGCCGAGAAGGGTCCCTGGCGCGTGCCGACCGGCATGACCTTCCGGGACTGGGCCAGATCCGCCGATCCGCCGGACCGCGGTGATCTCGACTACCACCTCACCACTCTGTTCCCGCCGATACGGCCACGCGGCCATCTCGAACTCCGCATGATCGACGCCCAGCCGGGCGACGACGGGTGGATCGTGCCGCTCGCCGTGACGACCGCGCTCTTCGACGACCCCCAGGCCGCCGAGACCGCCTACCGGACGGTGAAACCCCTCGCCGAGCGGGCGGGTTCGCAGCCGGCTCCGTGCAATGAGCTGTGGATCGCCGCCACTCGCGACGGTCTCACCGACCCCGAACTGCGCGAGGCCGCCACCGCCTGTTTCGCGGCCGCGGCCGAGGCACTGCCCCGGCTCGGCGCCACGGACGAAGTCCGAAGTGCCGTCGCCCGGTTCACCGAACGTTACGTGGCCCGGGGCCGCTGCCCCGCCGACGATCTGCTGCTCCAGTTCCACGGGAAGGACACCCGTTCCGGCGGGCAGGACACCCGGTTCCACGGGAAGGACATCCACACATGACCGACGAGCGGTCACCGATAGACCCCGACCGGCTCAAGGAGCGCGCGCTGGACGCTCTGACCACGGCCCGCGACCGCACCGCGCTGCTGACCACGTGTGTCGAAGAGCCCGACCTCATGGCGCAGCACTCCCCGCTGATGTCGCCGCTGGTGTGGGACCTCGCGCACATCGGCAATCAGGAAGAACTGTGGCTGCTGCGCACGGTCGCGGGCCGCGACGCGATGCGGCCCGAGATCGACGGCATTTACGACGCCTTCGAGCACCCCCGCTCCGAGCGACCCACACTGCCGCTGCTGGCGCCGGAGGAGGCGCGCCGCTACGCCGCCGAGGTGCGCGGCCGGGCCCTGGACGTGCTGGAGAACACGCGGTTCGAGGGCCGGCGGCTGACGCAGGCGGGCTTCGCCTTCGGCATGATCGCCCAGCACGAACAGCAGCACGACGAGACGATGCTGATCACTCACCAGCTCCGCAGGGGGCCGCAGGCGCTCACCGCCCCCGATCCGGAGCCCGTGCCGCCGTACGCGGGGCCGTCCGAGATCCTGGTCCCCGGCGGTCCGTTCACCATGGGCACCTCGACCGAGCCGTGGGCGCTGGACAACGAACGGCCCGCGCACGAGCGTCTGGTGCCCGCGTTCCGCATCGACGCCGTTCCGGTGACTAACGCCGCCTATCAGGCCTTCATCGAGGACGGCGGCTACGGCGACGAGCGCTGGTGGACCCCCGGGGGCTGGGAGCACATCCGCACCCACGGTCTCGAGGCCCCGCTGTACTGGCACCGGGACGGCGGGCAGTGGCTGCGGCGGCGCTTCGGTGTCACCGAGGTCGTACCGCCCGACGAGCCCGTCCTGCACGTGTGCTGGTACGAGGCTGACGCGTACGCCCGCTGGGCGGGGCGCCGGCTGCCCACCGAGACCGAGTGGGAGAAGGCGGCGCGCCACGACCCGGAGACCGGCCGCTCCCGGCGCTACCCCTGGGGTGACGCCGACCCGGGGCCCGAGCACGCCAACCTGGGCCAGCGGCATCTGCGGCCCGCACCGGCCGGTAGCTACCCGGCGGGCGCCTCGCCGCTCGGGGTACGGCAGTTGATCGGTGACGTGTGGGAGTGGACGGCCAGCGACTTCCTGCCGTATCCGGGTTTCACGGCCTTCCCGTACAAGGAGTACTCGGAGGTGTTCTTCGGGTCGGAGCACAAGGTCCTGCGCGGCGGTTCGTTCGCCGTGGACCCGGTGGCCTGCCGGGGCACGTTCCGCAACTGGGACTATCCGATCCGGCGCCAGATCTTCTCCGGCTTCCGCACCGCGAGGGACGCCTGATGTGCCGCCACCTGGCCTATCTGGGCCCCGAGGAGCCGCTCGGCCGGCTCCTCCTGGAGCCCGGCCACAGTCTGTACCGGCAGTCGTGGGCACCCCGCAGACAGCGGTACGGCACGGTCAACGCCGACGGCTTCGGGGTCGGTTGGTACGCGGAGGCGGATCCGGTGCCGGCGCGGTACCGCCGGATGGGCCCCATCTGGGCCGACCCGTCCTTCGCCGATCTGGCGCGGGTCGTGCGCTCGGGCGCGCTTCTGGCCGCCGTGCGCGACGCGACCGAGGGATGTGCCGCCGGCGAGGCGTCCGCGGCGCCGTTCGCGGCGGGCCGGTGGCTGTTCAGCCACAACGGCGCCGTGGCGGGGTGGCCCCGCTCGGTCGCCGAGCTCGCCCGTGCCCTGCCGCCCGCCGAACTGCTGTCGCTGGAGGCGCGCACCGACTCGGCGATCGTCTGGGCACTGGTACTCAACCGGCTGCGGGCCGGTGACGAAGGGGCCCAGGCGCTGGCCGACACCGTGCTGGAGGTCGCCGCGGCGGCCCCCGACTCGCGGCTCAACCTGCTGCTCACCGACGGCAGGACGATCACCGCGACGGCATGGGGCGACACGCTCTGGTATCTCTCCCAGCCCGGCCGGTACACCGTCGTGGCCTCCGAGCCGTACGACGACGACCCGCAGTGGCAGGAGGTACCGGACCGCACGCTGCTCGCGGCCACGCCCACCGACGTCCTGCTGACCCCGCTCAAGGACCTTCACGACGACCTGGCATCCGCACCCCACGAGGAGCCCAGCACGTGAGCCCGTTCCATCTGACCCGCACCCTTGCCGAGGACGCCGCGGACGCGGCGCTGCGCGCCGATGTGCTGCGCGGCCTCGGCCTGTCCCAAGGTCCCGACGCCTCCCGGGCGGAGGGCACCCCGGCACTCAAGACGCTGCCGCCCAAGTGGTTCTACGACGCCCACGGCAGCGACCTGTTCGAGAAGATCACCGAGCTGCCCGAGTACTACCCGACGCGCGCCGAACGGGAGATCCTGATCGCGCGCTCAGGGGAGATCGCGGCGGCGACCGGCGCCCGCACCCTGATCGAGCTGGGCTCCGGATCGTCCGAGAAGACCCGGTACCTGCTGGACGCGCTGACCGGCCTGCGCACCTACGTACCGGTCGATGTGAGCGAGAGCGCGCTCACCCAGGCGGGACAGGCGCTGATCGCCGAGCGGCCGGGGCTCGACGTCCACGCGCTCGTCGCGGACTTCACCGCCGGTCTCACCCTGCCGGACACGCCGGGGCCGCGGCTCGTGGCGTTCCTCGGCGGCACGATCGGCAATCTGCTGCCCGCCGAGCGTGCGGAGTTCCTCGCGTCCGTGCGTTCCCTGCTGGCACCGGGCGACGCGCTGCTGCTCGGCACCGACCTGGTGAAGGACGAGTCGGTGCTCGTGGCGGCGTACGACGACAAGGCCGGTGTGACGGCCGAGTTCGACAAGAACGTGCTCACGGTCGTCAATCGCGAACTGGGCGCCGACTTCGACCCGGACGCGTTCACTCATGTGGCCCTGTGGGACGCCGAGAACGAGTGGATCGAGATGCGGCTGCGGGCGCGCAGAGAGCAGACCGTGAAGATTCCCGCGCTCGATCTGGCGGTCCACTTCGCGGAGGGCGAGGAACTGCGCACGGAGGTGTCGGCGAAGTTCCGCGAGGACGGTGTACGGCGTGAACTGGCCGCGGCCGGTATGGCCTTGGCGCACTGGTGGACGGACGAGGAGGCGAGGTTCGCGCTGTCCCTGAGCATGGCGCGGTGACGGCACCCCGGTGAGGCCGGGCCGGCAGCGGGCACCCTGGTGGGGCCCGCTGTCAGCCGTCGGCCAGTGCCCGGGTGATGCTGCGTGAGGCACGGGCCGCCTCGGTGGCCGGGTCCGCGCCCTCCAGCACCTTGGTCATATAGGTCTTGATGGGGTTGTCCGCCTCGACCGCCGCCCAGGCCGGAGCGGCGGGCGTCGCCCGGCCCCGTGCGGCGCCCGCCGCCATCGCCGCGGCGCCCTCCTCGTCGGCCACCGCCCGGGCGAGGGTGGTCTTGTTGGGCACGTAGTTCATGGTGCGGGCCAGATCGGTCTGCCAGGTGGTGCCCGCGAGTGCGGCGACGACCGCGGTCGCACCGGGGCGGTCGTCGGTGTTCTTGGGGACGACCAGGTCGGAGCCGCCGGTGAAGACCGCCCCGGGGTGGGCCGCCGTCCTGCCCGGTACGGGGAAGTACCCCAACTTCCCCTCCAGCTCGGGGTTCTTCTCCGTGACGGCCTGCGCGAGCCCCGGTACGGCCACGATCTGTGCGACCTGCCCCTCGGTGAAGACCCCGGCCTGCGGGGGGTGTTCCTCGTCGGCGTCGACGGGCCCGGAACCGAGGGCCTGGAGCCGCCGGTAGAACGCCATGCCGCGCAGCGCCGCGGGCGTCTGCAGTGTGCCCTCCCACCTGCCCGCCGACGCCTGTTCGGCGAGGTCGCCGCCCTCGTCCCAGATGAATCCGGAGAGCGTGTACCAGTCCTGACCTGGCAGGTAGATGCCCTGGGTGCCTCGGGAGTCGAGTTCGGCGGTGCCGGCGAGCCACTGTTCACGGGTCTTCGGCGGTTCGGTGATGCCGGCCCTGGCGAAGAGGTCCTTGCGGTAGATCACCACGCGGTTGGCCGCGTACCACGGGATGCCGTACTGGTGTCCACCGAACCTGCCCGGCTGGGCGAGGCCGGGCAGCCAGTGGTCCATGCCCCAGTCACGCATCGACTCCAGCGTCAGATCGAGCAGCCCACCGCCGTCGACGTACTGGGCGACCTGGGTGTTGCCCACCTCGATGACGTCCGGGCCGCCGCCGTCGGTCCGCCCGAGCGCCGACTGCACCTTCGTGCCGATCCCGGTCCACTGCTGGATGCGGATGTCGAGCCGCAGGTCGTCGTGGGTCTGTTCGAACGCCCGGGTGAAGCGCTCGAGGAACGCGGGAGAGGCGCTGTCCTTCATCAGCCACACGGTCACGGTCCGCCGCTCGGTTCCGCCTCCACCGGGCAGCACTCCGCACGCGGTCAGAAGGCAGGCACATACACAGCCGAGGGCGAGCAGACGGCGTCTCACGGTGGCTCCTGTTCTGTCTTGCGGACAGGGGACGGGGCCCGACGTGGGGGGCGAGCGTGAGGCTCGTACGGGTGTTCCGGGATTTTGGTATGGACCAATGCTCGGGTCAAGGGGGTGATTCCACGTCTCGCGGTCCGGCGCACGATACGGCACCGTGGAGTGACGTGCGACACAGCCGCCACGCGGAGAGGAGCACCCGCATGACCGACCACACCTACCGGGTCACCGAGATCGTCGGCAGCTCGACCGAGGGCATCGACCAGGCGATCCGCAATGGCATCGACCGCGCCTCGCAGACCCTGCACAATCTGGACTGGTTCGAGGTCACACAGGTCAGGGGTCACATCGAGAACGGGCAGATCGAGCACTACCAGGTCGGCCTGAAGGTGGGCTTCCGGCTGGACTAGTGGGGTGGCCGGATCCTCTCAGGTCCGACCCTCCCGCTCCTGCGCGTCCTTCAGTGCGGCCGAGGGCGTCGCCCAATCGGCGTGCACGACCCGGAACCCCGCCCGTCGGGCGTCCTGGCAGACCAGTTCGTCGTCGTCGACGAGCATGCGGATCTGCCTGCCGCGGGCCAGCTCGCGCAGGATCTCCAGCTTGGTGGAACGGGCCGGCCTGTAGTCCCCGCTCGCGCGCATGTACACACGCCCCTGGGGCAGCCCATGGGCGGCGAGCCAGTCGACGGTGTCCCGGCGGCAGCGTGCGGGCCGCCCGGTGAGATAGACGACCTCGCATTCCTCGGCGCTCTTCAGTGCGAGCGCGACCCCCTCCGCCAGCGGCGGATCCTGCGGCGCGGCCGCGAAGAAGGCGCCCCAGTCACGCGATCGGGCCTCCAGGAAGTGCTGCCGGTGCGCGGTGTCGGCAAGGGTGTTGTCCAGATCGAATACGGCGAGCGGCCGGCTGCTGTTCGTCACCCGCCCACTCTAGGGACGGCGCCGCGGACGGCGGTCCCATCGATGCTCCCGGCGAAGTGTCAACCTGTTCCGCCTCCTGAGCGAGCCCCTTGGAGTGGCGGTGTTCTACGCGCTGTTCACCCACCCCGCGCCCGTTCTCGCCCGTGCGGCGGGCGCGATTCACCGAGTTCGGCACCGACTCACGGAAGATTCTCGTACAGCGGTGGTATATGACCCAATCATGGCCAAACTTCACGTTGCGGAACGTGCTTCGGTGCCGCAGGGGCACGGTGTGGGCACGTCCACGCCCACAGCCGTCCCCGAACGCGCCGGGGGCGCCGCCCGTCGCGTCCGCCTCCCCTTCGGCAGACGGCTTCTGCCCGGCGCCGCGCCCGCGCTCGCCCTGTTCCTGTCCATCCGCCTCGCCGGCATCGGCGCGATCGCCCTGGCGAACCACCTCGACCGCCACGCGCTGCTCAAGGGCCTGGCAACCTCGTGGGACTCCCGCTGGTATCTGCACATCGCCGAGCACGGCTACGGCACCCGCGTGCATGTGCTGGCCACCACCGGTGCCGTCCAACGGGACTGGGCCTTCTTCCCGCTCTACCCGGGGCTGATCCGCGCCGTCCACACGGTGCTGCCCGTCTCCTGGAACGTCGTCGCCCTGCTGGTCGCCTGGAGCGCCGCCGTCGTGGCCGCGTACGGCATCTACGCCATCGGCCACCATGTGTACGGACGGGCCGTCGCGACCGCGCTCGTAGGTGTGTGGGCCGCCCTGCCGCATGCCGTGGTCCTCGACATCGCCTACACGGAGTCGCTGCTCACCGCCCTCGCCGCCTGGTCCCTGTACGCCGTGATGACCGGCCGGTGGATGTGGGCGGGGGTGCTGGCGGCCCTCGCGGGTCTGGCCAGGCCCACCGGGTTCGCCGTGGCCGCGGCGGTGGCCGCCGTGGCGGTGCGGGAGATCGTCGTCCGGCGCGGACGCGTTCCACCGGCGCTGTGGATCGGCACCGCGATCGCCCCGCTGGGCTGGGCGGGCTTCGTGCTGTGGGTCGGCCACCGCACGGGCGATCTGCTGGACGGCTACTTCAAGGTGCAGCACGCCTGGGACTCCCGCTTCGACTTCGGCGCCGGGTCGGTGCGCTTCCTCAAGGCACTGCTGCTGTACGGGGGCCGTGTCGTCTATCCGCTGGCACTGGTGCTCGTCGTGGCGGCCGTCGTGCTGTTCTGCCTGCTGTGCTTCGACCGCGCCCCACTGGCGCTCATCGTCTACGCCGGGATGCTCGTACTGATCACGGTCGGCGGCTCGGGACCGTACGCGTCGAAACCGCGCTTCCTGGTGCCCGCTTTTCCCCTGCTGTTCCCGATCGCGCTCGCCTTCGCACGCAGCTGGCGGGTGCGCCCGAAACACGTGTTGCTGATCGGTACCGTCCTTGCCGTGCTCTCGCTGGCCTACGGGTCCTATCTGCTGACGGCCAGCCGCACGCCGTTGTGAGCGCGCGGCCGGCCAGGGACGTCCCTCAGGGCTTCACGGCGACCACACCGAACTGCGGAACCGTGACCGCGGAGTCGGAGTCGGGCCGCCACTGCGCACATGAGACAAGGCCGGGGGGCAGGATCTCCAGGCCGTCGAGGAAGGTCGAGATCTCCTCGCGGGTGCGGGCGGTGATCGGCGGTGTCGCGTTGTCGTTCCAGAACCGCATGGCCTCGACGTTGCCCTGGCCGCCGAGGTCGGCATCGGTGGTGGGGTGGGTGAGCACGAGGTAACTGCCGGAGGGCACCGTCGACATGAGGGTACGAGCGATCTCCTGGGCCCGGTCCATGTCGAGGACGAAGTTGAGGATGCCGAGCATCATCACCGCGACCGGCTGCTTCAGGTCCAGGGTGTCCGCCGCGCCGCGCACGACGGTCTCCGGGTCGTGGACATCGGCGTCGATGTAGTCGGTCGCCCCCTCGGGCGCACTGGTCAGCAGCGAGCGGGCGTGGGCGAGCACGATGGGGTCGTTGTCGACGTACACGATCCGGGAGTCGGGCGCGATGCGCTGCGCTATCTCATGGGTGTTGTCGAACGTCGGCAGCCCGGTGCCCACGTCCAGGAACTGCCGCACGCCGCAATCGGCGACCAGGAACCGCACGGCTCGCCCGAGGAACTCACGGTCCGCGCGGGCCACGTCCCGGATCACCGGGAACATCCCCGCGACCTGGTCGCCGACCTGCTGGTCGACCTCGTAGTTGTCCCGACCGCCGATCCAGTAGTTCCACACCCGCGCGTTGTGCGCCACCCCGGTGTTCAGCCGGGGCGCCGCCCCCGACGGACGCTGGTGCTCGCTCACGTCGCTCTCCCCTTCTTCGTGCGCCGGGGCAGCCGCCCCCGGTGTCCGGACCGTCGCAGTGCCCGTTCGCCGCCATTGTGCCGTCTGTTGATCACGGCGTCCGCGACTTCGGCAGAACCGGTCGGAGAGCTAGGCGACACACACACGCGGACGCCGGGGGAGGTGACCCGGCTCAGCGGTCCGGGGAAGCCCTGCCGATGTCGGCGAGAGGCGAATCGGGCTCCTCCGCGGCGGCCAGATCGCTCAGACTGACGATGCCGACCGGGCTGCCGTCCCCCTCGACGACGGGAAGCCTGCGCACGGCGTAGCGGCGCATCAGCTCGGCCGCGTGGTCGGTGGTGTCCTCGGGCGCCAGGGTCACCACGGGAGGACGGGTGCACACCGAACCCACGCGTGTGGTGTGCGGATCGCGGTCCTCGGCGACGGTGCGGATCACGATGTCCCGGTCGGTGAGCATCCCGAACAGATCGCGGTCGTAGCTCACCAGCACACCGCCGACGTCCTGGTCGCGCATCAAGTGGGCCGCCCTCGCCACGGAGGTCATCGGCTCGACGGCGATCGCGTCGAGGGACATCACATCACGAACCATCCTGCTCATGGGATCCTCCCGGAATCGTCCTGTCAGGCTGTCGTCCGGCCCCGTCACCCCTGCGCCCGGCGGCCGGACGCCGCTTCCCAGCCGCTCCAGCGGTGGACGGCGACCACGATCACCGGTCCGTCCGGCGGCCAGTCCCGGTACTGGGGGTACTTGCGCGTCAACAGCGCGAGCGCACTGCGGTACTCGTCTCGGTCCCGCTCCCCGGGGGCGTCGGGCAGCACGGTGTGGGCGTCGCCGTCGGCCCGTACCCACCACAGCCGGCCCCAGTCCTCGTCGTAGACGTCCACCAGCAGGCACACGGCCGGACGGGCGGCGATGTTGTGCAGCCGTTGCAGCCGCGGGGAGCTCTTCGGCTTCCGGTCCACGGCTGTCACGACGGCGTCGCCGTGGACGGCGAACACGACGGGTACGAGATGGGGGTGCCCCTGCGGATCGACGGTGGCCAGCCGTGCGACCGGGGACCCGGCGAACCGCCGCCGTGCCTCGTCCTCTGCCATCCGCGGCACTGCCGGCCCTCCTCCCGGGTCGATGACGTCGGCGCCGTGTCCGCTCCCGTCCGGTGTCCGTCCTGCCAGGCGCTCTGTCCTGCCAGGCGCTGGCGGGTACCCGGTATCGACCTCTCTACACCGTCTCACCCACTGCCGGGAGCGGGCACCCGGAGCAGTGGGCGACGGGAGGGCTCGGGCCCCGCGCCTACGGCACCTGCGGACGCCCGGACGGGCTCATGGCCGCCAGTGGGCCAGATCGTGCAGCGCCGCCGCGGTCCTGGTGAACCCTTCGGCGCCGAGCACGGTGCGCAGTTCCGCGTTGAAACGGTCGATCTCCGGCCGGGCCGCCCGCAGCGCTCCGCTCCCCGCCTCGGTCAACTCCAGGACCACCGCGCGGTGTTCACGCGGATGCGCTCCCCTGGAGACGAGTCCCGCCGCGGTGAGCCGTCCGACGAGCCCGGTGACCGCCGACTCGCGCAACCCGAGGACCCGGGCGAGCTCCTGCTGGGTGAGGCCCGGCTGGTCGCGGACGGCGAACAGGGCGCCGAGCTGCGCGGTCGTGATCCCGGCGGCGGTCAGCAGCCGCCGGTCCGCGGTGGTGCGCAGCTGGTGCGCCGCGCGCTGCAGGAGGAAGAACAGACGGTCGTCCGGCTCGGCCATGGCCCGATGTTGACAGACGCTCGCGACGGGCGCCATTCTCACTTCACTGGCGAAGTGAGGTGCAGGTGACCGACGTCCTGAACTTGGAGCTGGCCCGGAAGGTGCTTCAGGCGCAGCCCTTCAGTGTGTTGGTCGGCGCCCGGCTGGTGGCCTTCGGCGGTGGCGAGGCGACGCTCGAGCTGGACATCCGCGAGGAACTGCGCCAGCAGTACGGCTTCGTCCACGGCGGGGTCCTCGGCTACGCGGCCGACAACGCGCTGACCTTCGCTGCGGGGAGTGCGGCCGGCGGCGGGGTGATCACGTCGGGCTTCACCATCGACTATCTGCGTCCGGTCACGGGTGTGATCCTGCGCGCCCGCGCACAGGTGGTCCGGGCCGGCCGCACGCGTGTCGTGTGCCGGTGCGATCTGTTCGCCGTGGACGAAGCGGGCGTGGAGACGCTGTGCGCGGTCGCCCAGGGCACGATCGCGGTGTCGGGGCCCGCGGACCGGACCGACACCGGGCAGGGCTGATCACAGAACGGCGTATCGGTCCCGCGGACACGGCGGCTCGGCGGCGGCGGAACCGGACACCCATGACGGCGGGGCGAAGGCCCCATCGCCCCTCAGCGGCAGGCGCCCTGGCGGTCGCGCGGAAGCACGGTCACACGACGGAAGTTGCACGCCTCGGGCGCGCCACCGGACGGCGGACGCGTCTGGTGCGCCTGGAGCGCCACGCTGACCAGGCTCAACAGCAGGTCCACGTCGGCGTTGCAGTCGAGGTGCACGGTCACCCAGCGCGATCCGGGCATCATGCGGATGGCGGTCGATCCGGCGAGGTCGCCGGAGATGCGCTGGATGGCCCTGGTGGTGAGATGGAGGTCCGCCTCGTGGTCGCTGTGGAAGTGGACGATCTCGCTGTGCGGCGAGCGGAGCGCCCGCCCGACGCCGCAACTCGCCGGACCTGTGGACAGGTCGGGCCAGGCGTCGAGTCTGTGGAGGGCACGCTGGGCCGGAGTCATGCCCCCATCGTCGTCCCCTTACTGCCTCGACACCAGAGGTTGAGGGTTCTGTAACCGGGACGTGAGGTTGACGGAGTCGACCGGACGGGTCACCCGGTCGGCGGCGCGGGGGTCGCAACAGCCGGGCTCACAAGGTCAACCGGTACGGCAGCATGCAGACCACGACGTCGGTGCGGGCCCGCAGCACGGTGGCGAGCAGCAGGCCGCGCTGATTCTGGAGGATCTCGTAGCGGCGGTGACGGGGTTCCACCTCGGGGATCAGCACGGCGATCTGCCGTCCGTCGCCGGACATGCGCTGCACGTACTCGACGATCGGCATCACCAGTGAGCGGTGCGGGCTGTCGATCACATCCAGCCGCACGCCCGGATTCCAGCGGTCCCAAGCCTCCTGAAGGGCGCGGGTCTTCTCCGGGTCCGCATGGACGGCCACCGCGACCACCTCGTCGCCGAGGGCGAGGGCGGCGCTGACGGCGTGCCGGGCGAGCTTGCTGACCTCGCCGAGCGGAACGATCACCAGACTTCCGGTCCACCTGTCCGGGGGATCCGGGATGCGGCCGAGTCCCAGTTCCTCCCCCACTTCCGTGTAGTAACGCTCCACACGGGCGAACAGCAGCATCATCAGCGGGACCGCGATGACGACCACCCAGGCGCCCTCCAGGAACTTCGTGCCGAGGAGGATCACTCCGGCCAGCGTGGTCAGCACGGCGCCGGTGCCGTTGATCAGGGCCCGGTGCAGCCACCGGGCGGGGCGCTGGGTCGTCCAGTGCCGCACGAGACCGATCTGGCTGAGCGTGAAGCCGATGAAGACACCGATCGCGAAGAGCGGGATCAGCCGGTGCGTGTCGGCATCGACGGCGATGAGCAGCACGGCGGCCAGCAGGGCCAGGGCCAGCACGCCGTAGCGGTAGACCGGCCGTTCGGCACGGAGCCCGAACAGATGGGGCAGGCGGTGGTCGCGGGCGAGCAGGCTCATCAGCACGGGCAGTCCGCCGAAACTGGTGTTCGCCGCGAGAAGCAGAACCAGAGTGACGATCAGATTGGTGGCGTAATAAGCCCAGCCGGTGCCGTAGGCGCCTGCCGCGAGCTGGGCGAGCACGGTCACGTTTCCACGCGGGGCGACATGGTCGCGGCGGATGAGCAGGGCGAGACCGATGAGCATGATCCCGAGCAGCGCGCCCAGCATGAGTTCGGTGCGCTGGGCCCGCTTGACGCGCGGGGTGCGGAAGGTCGGTACGGCGTTGGCGATGGCCTCCACACCCGTCAGGGCGGAGCAACCGGACGAGAAGGCCTTCAGGACGAGCAGCAGCCCCAGCGACTCGTGGGCCGGGAAGGACTGCTGGGTGCCGACGACGGCCACCGGATGGGAGCGGATCAGACCGAGGACGACGATGCCCAGGATGGCCACGACGAACAGCACGGTGGGCAGCATGAGAACGCGGGCGCTGTCGGTGACTCCGCGCAGATTCACCGCGGTGAGAACTGCGAGTCCGATGAGGCAGATGACGAGCTTGTCGTCGGCGAGCGCCGGGAACGCGGACGCGAAGGCGTCGGCCCCCGCCGCGAGGCTGACGGCGACGGTGAGCACGTAGTCGACGACCAGACTCGCCGCCGCGAGCAGGCTGGTGGTCCGTCCGAGGTCCTTCTTGGCGACGGCGTAGGCCCCTCCGCCATCCGGGTGTACCGCGATGACCTGGCCGTAGGACACCACGAGTGCCGCGAGCAGGAAGGTGATCGCGAGGGTGATGGGCAGGGTGGCGGTCAACGCCCCGGTCCCGGCCACGACCAGAGCCAGCACGATCGCCTCGGGTCCGTAGGCCACCGAGCTGAGCGCGTCCAGGGAGAGCGCGGCCAGGCCCTCCAGGCTTGTCAGATGATGCTTCTCGCCCTCGCCCGGACGCAGCGGGACTTTCGGTCTCAGCTCACGACGTGCCAGGCCATACGCCATCGGGACCTCACCACGGCCGGTCGGACGGTCCCCCACAGTCTCCTCTGCGGTGTCCTGGGGCGCGTCCCGGGGGATACGGCCGGGCGGGCCAGTGGTGAGGAGCACTGGCCCGCCCGGGGTTCATGGAAATCAGAGGAGCCCCTCCGCCAGCGGCCCGAGCGAGAGGGCCGGCAGGAAGTTGAGCAGCGCCAGGATGAGGGCGGCACCGGTGGCCAGAGCGATGAAGTTGACGCCACGGGCCTGGAGGGTGCCGACGGTGACCACGCCGGGCTGCTGACGGGCCAGCCGCCCGGCGAGGGCGAGCAGGAACACCATCGGCACATAGCGCCCGATCAGCATGGCCGCGCTCATCAGCAGGTTGTGGAAGTCGGTGGCACCGTTGAAGCCCGCCATGGCACTTCCGTTGCTGTTGACGTTGGAGGTGTAGGCGTACACCAGCTCGGTCAGGCCGTGCGGTCCCGGGTTGCCCATGGACGACTGGCCCTGCCCCAGCGCGACGGCGAGGGCCGAGCAGCCCAGGATGGCCGTCGGCGCGACCAGCGCGTACAGGACGACGTAACGCATCTCCGGGAACCCGATCCGCTTGCGCAAGTACTCGGGCGTCCGGCCGACCATCAGGCCGCCGATGAACACGGCGATCATCACCGCGATGACCAGACCGTACAGTCCGCTGCCGGTGCCGCCAGGGGCGATCTCGCCGAGCATCATCGCCGACAGCAGCACCCCTCCGCCGAAGCTGGAGAAGCTGTCGTAGGCGGAGTTGGCCGCGCCGTCCGCCGAACCGGTGGCCGCCACGCCGAAGAGCGTGGAGCCGGGAATGCCGACACGGGTCTCGGTCCCCTCGTACTGCCCGCCGACCGCCGCCGTCACGGTGCCGGAGTGGGCGTTCTGCGCGAGGCTGCCGGCCGCGAGCAGCAGTCCGAAGAGGATGCCGACGACCGCGAGCAGCGTCCAGCTCTGCCGCAGCGAACCGATCATCCGGCCGTAGGTGCGGATGAAGGCGGTCGGGATCAGCAGCATCAGCACGATCTCGATGGCGTTGGTGTACGCCGACGGGTTCTCGAAGGGGTGCGCGCTGCTGGCGTTGAAGACACCGCCGCCGTCGCCGGACATCAGTTTCAGCGGCTCCCAGGAGCCGACCGGACCGCCGAGCAGGGTCTGCTGTCCGCCCGCGACCGTGGTGACGGTGTGCGCGCCGCCCAGGTTCTGGGGGACGCCCAGGGCGATCAGGATGATCCCGGAGACGATCGACAGGGGCACGATGACCCGGAAGATCGTACGGTTCAGGTCGACCCAGAAGTTGCCCAGTTGGGCGGTGTCCCGGCGCACGAGGCCCCGGATGAGGGCGAGCGCGGCGCAGATGCCGACGGCCGCCGAGGCGAAGGCCTGGACGCCGAGGCCGGCCATCACCGCGAGGTGACCGGTGGTGGACTCGCCCGCGTAGTTCTGCCAGCTGGTGTTGGTGGTGAAGCTGACCGCGGTGTGCAGGGCGAGCCGCCAGGGCATCCCCTCGTGTCCGGTGGACCAGGGCAGCCTGCCCTGAAGCGTGAACAGGGCGAAGAGCGCCGCGATGCTCATCAGGCTGAAGGCGAGCAGGGCGAACAGGTAGTGCCGCCAGTCCTGTTCACGGTCCGGGTCGACCCCGCACACCTTGTACAGGACGCGCTCGGCCCGCCTGTGCGGGCCGCCGTCGAGGGCTTTCGCCATGTAGTCGCCGAGCGGTACGTGCAGTGCGACGACGACCGCGAGGATGAGGGTGGCCTGGAGCCAGGCGTACATGTCAGGCCCCCTTCACGGGATGCGTGCGGTCGAGCGCCGCGTTCAACTGGACGACGTTCACTGCCGGTGCGCCGAGCACTCCGAGTCCCCGGCCGCTGGTGTACCGGTCGATCAGCTTGCGCAGGGAGTCCTCGCCCATACCGCGCTCACGGGCGACACGCGGGCCCTGGAGCTCGGCGTAGGCCGGACTGATCTGGGGGTCGAGTCCGCTGGCGCTCGCGGTGACCGCGTCGGCCGGGACCTCGGGGTGGGCGGGCGCGTCACCGCGGACCGGGGTGACCACGGCCTTGCCGTAGTCCTCCCCCGGCGTGGCGCACGTGACCGTCACACTCTCGTAGGTGGCGACGAACGGCTTCGCGGGACAGGCCTGGTTGACGCTGACCACACGAGTCGCCCTGCCCGTGGTACCGCCGTCGCGGAAGACACCGAGCACGGCGCCGACACCGTCGGCCGTGCAGTACGGGCGGGAGCCGTCGACGTGCTCCAGTTCGCCGACCGCCTTGCTGCGGGCGCAGACCTGGGTGAGCAGGCTCTGCTTGCCGGAGTCCGGCTGCCCCTTGACGGGCAGGACGTCGACGGTCGACTCGGGGCCGAGGTTGCCGGCAGCCGAGGCCGAGGCGTCGTATCCGGTGCCCGCGTTGGAGGGCCGGGGCTGGAAGTAGTAGGGGATCGGGTTGCCCTTCTTGTCGAGGAAGGACTGCCCGATCAGTTCGCTGCCGGCCTGCTTGCCGCCGGCACCGGTGAGCGGGGAGCCCTGCGCAGCCTGGCGCAGCCCCGGGATCTGGGCGATCGCGGTCATGCCCAGGGGGTAAGCGAGGCCCACGAGCAGGGTGAGCACGATGACCACCCGGATCGCCGCCACATGGTGGCCGATCCAGGCGGGCATCCTGGAGAAGAAGGTCATGGTCAGATCCCGGGGATGAACTGGACGACGGCGACGTCGATGAACTTGATGGCGAGGAAGGGCAGGATGAGCCCGCCCATGCCGTAGATCCACAGGTTGCGGGTCAGCAGGGAGTCCGCGCTGCTCGGCCGGTAGCGCACTCCGCGCAGGGCCAGCGGGATCAGCACGGCAATGATCACCGCGTTGAAGATGACCGCGGACAGGATCGCCGACGTCGGTGAGTGGAGCCGCATGATGTTGATCGCGTCGAGCGCCGGGTAGACCCCGCCGAACATGGCCGGGAGGATCGCGAAGTACTTGGCGATGTCGTTGGCGATCGAGAACGCGGTCAACGCGCCCCGGGTGATGAGGAGTTGCTTGCCGATCTCCACGATGTCGATGATCTTCGTGGGGTCGGAGTCGAGGTCGACCATGTTGCCGGCCTCCTTGGCGGCCGACGTGCCCGTGTTCATCGCCACGCCGACGTCCGCCTGTGCGAGCGCGGGGGCGTCGTTGGTGCCGTCGCCGGTCATGGCGACCAGGTGGCCGCCCGCCTGCTCCTTCTTGATGAGCGCGAGCTTGTCCTCGGGCGTGGCCTCGGCGAGGAAGTCGTCGACGCCCGCCTCGTCCGCGATGGCCTTCGCGGTGACGGGGTTGTCACCGGTGACCATGACGGTGCGGATGCCCATCCGGCGCAGTTCGGCGAAGCGTTCCCTGAGGCCGGGCTTCACCACGTCCTTGAGGTGGACGACACCCAGCACCCTCGCGGGGCCGTCCGCCGGCTGCTCGGCGACCGCGAGCGGGGTGCCACCGGAGGCCGAGACCTGCTTCACGCATACGTCCAGCGCCGCGGGCACGGTGCCGCCGTTCTCCTGAACCCACGCCGCGACCGCGGACGCCGCACCCTTGCGCAGCCGTCGCGCTCCCCCGTCCGCCCGGGAGGCGTCCGCGGCCAGGTCCACTCCGGACATCCGGGTGGTGGCACTGAAGGGCACCCAAGCGGCGTCCCCGGGCACGGTGGCCTCCAGGCCGAACTTGTCACGCACGTACGCGACGATGGAGCGGCCCTCGGGCGTCTCGTCGGCGAGGCTGGAAAGGGCCGCGGCGTCCGCGAGCCGACGACCCGTCACGGAGTCGACCGTGAGCAGGTCGCTCGCACGCCGGTTGCCGTAGGTGATGGTGCCGGTCTTGTCGAGCAGCAGGGTGTTGACGTCGCCGGCGGCCTCGACCGCGCGGCCCGACATGGCGAGCACGTTGCGCTGCACCAACCGGTCCATGCCCGCGATACCGATAGCGGACAGCAGTCCGCCGATGGTCGTCGGAATCAGGCAGACGAGCAGCGAGACCAGGACGATGCCGGTGACGCCGTCGGCGGTGAGGGCCTGACTGTCGGGCGCGGCGGCCATGAAGGCCTTGGAGAAGATCGCCATCGGCTGGAGCGTGAGGACCGCCACCAGGAAGACGAACGTCATCATGACCAGCAGCAGGTTGAGCGCGAGTTCGTTCGGCGTCTTCTGCCGGTTGGCGCCCTCGACCAGGGAGATCATCCGGTCCAGGAAGGACGCGCCCGGCTCCTGGGTGACGCGGACGACGATCCGGTCCGACAGCACACGCGTGCCACCGGTGACGGCCGAGCGGTCACCGCCCGCCTCGCGGATCACCGGCGCGGACTCGCCGGTGATGGCGGACTCGTCGATGCTGGCGACGCCTTCGATGACGTCACCGTCGCCGGGGACGAGTTCACCGGCCTCGACGACCACGAGGTCATCGCGCCGCAGCTCCCCCGCGCCGACGCTCTCCTCGATGTACGAGCCGGAGCCGGCGCCTGGCTGCCATCCGACGAGACGACGGGCGACGGTCTGACGGCGCATCCCGCGCAGGGTGTCGGCCTGGGCCCGGCCACGGCTTTCGGCCACGGCCTCCGCGAGGTTCGCGAAGACGACCGTCAGCCACAGCCAGGCGGTGATCAGCCATCCGAACAAAGACGCATGGGCGATGGCGAGGCCCGTCGTCAGGGCCGCACCGATCTCGGTGACGAACATGACCGGGTTGCGGGCCAGCGTCACCGGGTTGAGCTTGAGCAACGCGGCCGGCAGGGCCAACCACAGCTGTTGAGGGTCGAGAAGCCCGGCGCCGATGCGGCGCGAGGGGCCCGGGGCGCCTGCCGGCATGCTTTCCGCGGGTTTCTCCCTCACGGGGGCGGGGGCGGCCATCAGAAGCGCTCCGGCTTGATCAGGGCCACCACCAGGTAGGCCAGCAGGGCGATCGCGACGATCAGCCCCACGATGTTCTCGGCCGTCACAAGGACCTCACTCGTAGTTCGGACAGGGTTGGGAGCACCTCCGGGCGAGGGCCGGGCCGTCGACTCGCCCGGAGGTGGATCGAATGGGGACGGGGCGACTACAACCCGACGTCCCGGCTGCGGATGTCGTCCAGGGACTCCCGGCGCACCAGGAGACGGGCGTGACCGTCGCGCACGGCAACCACCGGTGGCCGGCCGACCATGTTGTAACCGGAGGCCATCGACACGTGGTACGCGCCCGCGACCGGGACGGCCAGCAGGTCCCCGGGGTGGACGTCGTCGGGGAGCTGCACGTCGGCGGCAATGACGTCGCCCGCCTCGCAGTGGCGGCCCACGACGGTCACCGGCGCCGTCGGCGCGGTGCTCTGGCGGCCGATGAGCCGCAGCGCGTAGCGCACACCGTAGAGCGCGGGCCGAGGGTTGTCGCTCATGCCGCCGTCGACCGCCACGAACGTGTGGTCGCCGGTGCGCTTGACCGACAGCACGTGGTACAGCGCGATCCCCGACGGGCCCGCGATGGCGCGCCCCGGCTCGATGATCAGACGCGGCACGGGAAGCCCGGCGGCGGCACACGCCTCGCTAAGCTCCGCACGGACCTTGCGCGCCAGCGCGGTGAGGTCCAGCGCCTGCTCACCAGGACGGTAGGCCACGCCGTGACCGCCGCCCAGGTTGAGCTCGGGCAGGACCAGCCCGTGCTGCTCGTGCAGCCGGGCCATCAGCCCCACCATGCGGCGCACCGCGAGCAGATACGGCTTGACACTGGTGATCTGCGAGCCCAGGTGGCAGTGCAGACCGGTCAGTTCGAGCTGCGGCTGGTCCAGAATGCGGCCGATGGCGTGCTGCGCGTAACCGTCCGCGATGGACAGACCGAACTTCTGGTCCGCCGTGCCGGTACGGATCTTCTCGTGACCGCCGGCGCTGATGCCGGGGACCACCCGGACCATCACCTTCTGGTGCCCCGCGGGTCCGACGGCGGCGGCCAGCCGCGCGATCTCCGACGGGCTGTCGATCACGATACGGCCGACACCGAGGCGCAGCGCGGTCTCCAGATCGCGCGGGGACTTGGCGTTACCGTGCAGCACGATCCGCTCGGCCGGGAATCCGGTCGTGACCGCGAGCTCCAGCTCGCCGGCCGAGCAGACATCCAGGCCGAGGCCCTCCTCGGCCATCCAGTGGACCATGGCCCGGCACAGGAACGCCTTGGCCGCGTAGAGGACTTCGGCCTCCGGGAAGGCGTCCCGATAGGTGCGGCAGCGCTCGCGCACCTCGGCCTCGTCCATGACGTAGACAGGGGTCCCGAAGCGCTCGGCGACCTCGGTCAGCGGGACGCCGCCCACCGCGAGGTCACCGCGGTGGTGCTCGGCGGTCGAGGCCGGCCAGACCGACAGCTCTTCGGAAGTGGTGACCGCGGGTTCGCGGACGGTGGTCATGATGCCTTCCCCTCTCAACCTATCCAGAGCGCCAGCGCCGAGACCAGCGCGGCGGCACCGGTCACCCGCAGCACACCGACGGCCTGCGGATCCCAGATGCTCGTGCGTGAATTCCTCACAGGGGGCTTCTCCGGCACCCGGGGCAGCTCCGCGGCCCGGGTCGGGGTGGGGGCCGGTGCGGAGAACTGGGGGTCCACCGTGACGGTGGTGACACCCAGCGGCGTGGTGAGCGCGCGCAGTGCGGGCTCGGCCAGCCGGATCCACTGCTGGTCGGAGCCGAGCGTCGCGATCAGGCGTTCCTCGGAGGTGAAGCCGACGGCCGTACGGTCGCCGAGGGGGGTGCGGAAGATGCGGGCCGCACACCCGACCGGACCCGACCGGACCGGGACGAACAAGGGTCCGGCCGGGAACCGTTCACAAGGTTCCGGGTCTTCACCGCTCAGGATGTCTGTCATGGGATGCCTCCTGGAGGATCCGGGTGCTTCGTCAGTGGGGGGGTGGCCCCGACAGCGGGGAGGCGTACCGGGGCTTGCACAAGACGCTATGCCCCGCCACCCGGGGGTTCGGAGGTTTCATGACGCGATGCTGACGGCAATCGGGATGACGCTGACGGGATGCTGACACGAGGGCGGAACGCCCTTCGGGCAGCTCATCAAGGCGACGCCAAGAAATCCGCCCACAGGCTGTTCGCAGGCCCGGGACCAGGGGTGTGATGGAGAGGCCCACTCAAGGGCGGCCCACGGGACACGCCCGCGGGCGCGTACGAGGAACGGTGGAGTCATGCCCGGTACCGGCGCCGCCCCCACAACCCCTGCTCGCGTCGTGGTGGGCGTGAGCGGCTCCCTGGGCAGTCTCACCGCCCTGCGCCGGGCCGCTGACGAGGCCCGCCGGCGGGAGGCCGAGCTGTGGCCGGTGCTGGCCTGGGAGCCGCCCGGGGGCGACCTCGTATCCCGCCACGGCCCCGGCACGACCGTGATGGTCGAGACCTGGCAGAACCTGGCCCGGGAGAAGATGCTCACCGCCCTCGCCGACGTCTTCGGCAAGGCCGGACCCGGTGTGGCCATGCATGCTCTCGTCACACGGGGCACCCCCGGGCCGGCACTGGTGGAGATCGCCGACCGCGACAGCGATGTGCTGGTCGTCGGGGCCGGACGGCGCAGCCTCTGGCACCGCGCCTGCTCCCGCTCCGTGAGCCGTTACTGCCTGACGCATGCCACCTGCCCGGTCTTCGCGGTGCCTCCGTCGCCCCTGGAGGCCGAACTCGCAGCGGCCCACCGTCGCAACGTCCTGGGACTCGGCCTGGACACGGGCTGCCTGGACCAGGAGGTGTTCCGGGTCACGCAGGAGCGGTCTGACTCCTGAATACCCGGCCGCCCGCGGCCCGGCCGTCGCCGCCCGCTCCCGCGACCGCGGCGCGGGGACTCCCTCACCGCAAAGCGGCGACCAACGGGCCCGGGAACCGGCTGCCGGTGAAACCCCACCCGGACGAACCCTGAAGGACACCCCCGACACGGCTCACTCGTGACGGACGGTCCCCCGGCACGTCAGAGGAACGCCAAGATGCGCTCCCGGGGTGCCCGCGGAACCCGGACCAGGAGTGAGATGGGAGGTGCGGACTCCGTACCGTGTGAGGAGACGACAGCAGCCATGGAGCATTCGGCCTCCGCCCCACCACCCCGCCGCCCGCGGGTGGTTGTCGGCGTGAGCGGCTCACCGGGCAGCATCACCGCCCTGCGCAGGGCGGTCCACGAGGCGCGACGCACCGGCGCGGAGTTGTGGGCGGTGTCCGCCTGGAACGTACCGGGCGGTGACGTCACGGCGCAGGACAACCCCGCCCCGCCCCTCCTGGTCGAACAGCGCGAGCAACGCGCCTTCCTGGAACTCTTCGACGTCATCGACCGGCTCTTCGGCGACGACGGCCCGGGCGTACCCGTCCATCTGGTGGCCGGCCGCGGGCCGGCCGGCCGGGTCCTGGTACAGGTCGCCGATAGCGACAGCGATGTGCTCGTCGTCGGCGCCGGACGCCGCGGCCGTCTGCGCCGCGCCCTGGGCCGCCCGGTGAGCCGCTACTGTTTCGCCCACGCCGGCTGTCCCGTCCTCGCCGTGCCGCCCTCCGAGCTCGAGGCCGCACTGGCCACGGCGCGGCGCCACCGCTTCCGTCGGAAGCGGCTGGACGTCGGGCAGTTGAAGGAGGAAACCGCATCAGGCGCCGAGAGGGGCTCGTAGGCAGCGTGCGGGTCCGCGGCCGGCCGCCCGTCGCACGGAAGGCCGGCCGGAGAAGCGCATGCGCGACCCCATCCCGTGGACGAAGTCGCCCCACGGTCCTATGTCATGGCGATCGTGGAGGGCACGGGCCGCACCGCCCGTTCCTCGCCCACCCGCAGGGTGACCACCATGGTCAGGCCGCCGCCCGGGGTGTCCTCCGCGTTGAGCGTGCCACCTACCGCCTCCGTGAAGCCACGGGCCACCGCGAGGCCGAGCCCCACTCCGGCACCACGCGGGGCGTCCCCGTAGCGCTGGAAGGGTTCGAAGATGCGCTCCTTCCCCTCGTCCGGCACCCCGGGTCCCCTATCCACGACACGAAGCTCGACACGGTCTCCGAGGGCACTCGCGGACACCAGCACCGGCTGGTCCTGCGGGCTGTAATTCACGGCGTTCTCGACGAGGTTGGCGACGACTCGCTCCAGCAGGCCCTTGTCCACCAGGACCATCGGCAGCGTCTCCGGAATGTCGAGCTCGACGCTGTCCTCCGGCACCCCGCCCAGCGCCATGGGCACCACCTCGTCGAGATCGATCTCCCGGACGATCGGGGTGACCGTGCCGGTCTGCAGGCGCGACATGTCCAGGAGATTGCCGACCACGTGGTCCAGACGGTCCGCACCCTCCTCGATCGCCTCGAGCAGCTCCGCCCGATCCTGATCCGACCACTCGACGTCGTCCGAACGCAACGAGGAGACCGACGCCTTGATGCCCGCCAGCGGAGTACGCAGGTCATGGCTGACGGCGGCCAGCAGCGCGGTACGGATACGGTTGCCCTCGGCCAGCGTCCGGGCCTGCTCGGCCTCCTCCTGCAGACGTCGCCGGTCCAGCACGACCGCGGCCTGCGCGGCGAAGGCGGCCAGCACCCGGCGGTCCTCGGCGGGCAGCACACGGCCCGTCAGGGCGAGGGCCATATGGTCCCCGACCGGCATGTCGACATCCGCGTCCTCCGGGCACTCCGAAGGCCGCGGCCCCACGCTTCCCGCACAGGTCCACGGCGCCACGTCGCTCTCCCGCTCCAGCAACGCCACCGACTCCATGCCGAACGTCTCGCGCACCCGCTCCAGCAGGGCCTCCAGACTGGTCTCGCCGCGCAGGACGCTGCCCGCGAGGAACGAGAGGATCTCCGACTCGGCGCGCAACCGGGCCGCTTGATGGGTGCGCCGGGCGGCGAGGTCCACCACCGAGGCCACCGACAGCGCGACCCCGACAAAAATCACGATCGCGACGATGTTCTCGGGGTCGGCGATGGTCAGCGTGTGGACCGGCGGGGTGAAGAACCAGTTCAGCAGCAGCGAACCCACCACCGCCGAAGCAAGCGAGGGCACGAGCCCGCCGAGCAGCGCCGCGGCCACCGTCAGCGCCAGGAACAGCAACATGTCGTTGGCGAGGCCGACTTCGGGCGAAAGACCGGTCAGGAAGAAGGTGAGCAGCGCGGGGCCGAGCACGCCGACGAGCCAGCCCCAGATGATCCGGACGCGCCCCAGCCGCGCCGTACGGGGCACCGGCAGCCCGCGCCCCTTGCCCGCCTCGGCATGGGTGATCAGGTGGACGTCGAGGTCGGGCCCCGACTCCCGGGCGACCGTCGCACCGACGCCGGGCCCGAAGACGTACTGCCAGGGCTTGCGACGGGAGACGCCCAGCACGATCTGTGTGGCGTTGACACCGCGTGCGAAGTCCAGCAACGACGCCGGGATGTCGTCCCCGACGACATGGTGGAAGGTGCCGCCCAGATCCTCGACCAGGGTGCGCTGGACGGCGAGTTCCTTGGGCGAGCCGGAAGTCAGGCCGTCGCTGCGGGAGATGTAGACGGCCAGCACCTCACCGCCGGCGCCCTTCTCCGCGAGGCGCGCGGCCCGGCGGATCAGCGTGCGCCCCTCGGGGCCACCGGTCAGACCGACGACGATCCGCTCACGCGAACCCCAGATCTTCGACACCCGGTGCTCGCTGCGGTACTCGTTGAGGTACTCGTCGACCCGGTCCGCCACCCACAGCAGGGCCAGCTCCCGCAGGGCGGTCAGGTTTCCGGGCCGGAAGTAGTTGGACAGGGCCGCGTCGACCTTGTCCGACTTGTAGATGTTGCCGTGCGCCATCCGTCTGCGCAGCGCCTGGGGCGACATGTCGACCAGCTCGATCTGGTCGGCGCGGCGCACCACCTCGTCCGGCACCGTCTCCTGCTGCCGGATGCCGGTGATCGACTCGACGACGTCGCCGAGGGACTCCAGGTGCTGGATGTTGACGGTCGAGACGACGTCGATCCCCGCGGCGAGCAACTCCTCGACGTCCTGCCAGCGCTTGGCGTTGCGGGACCCCGGGATGTTCGTATGGGGCAGCTCGTCGACCAGGGCCACCTGGGGGCGGCGCGCCAGGACGGCGTCGATGTCCATCTCGGTGAAGACGCTGCCCCGGTACTCGAGTTCCTTGCGCGGTATCTCCTCGAGCCCGCGCAGCATCACCTCGGTGCGCGGCCGATTGTGGTGTTCGACGAAGGCGACCACGCAGTCGGTGCCACGCTCGACGCGCCGGTGCGCCTCGGACAGCATCGCGTAGGTCTTGCCGACACCCGGTGCCGCACCGAGGTAGATCCGAAGCTTGCCGCGAGCCATGTTCATCCCTCGAATCGGTAACCCATGCCGGGTTCGGTGATCAGATAGCGGGGGTGTGAGGGGTCGGCCTCCAGTTTGCGGCGCAACTGGGCCATGTAGACCCGCAGGTAGTTCGTCTTGTTGCTCTGGGACACCCCCCACACCTCCTGAAGCAGGTACTTCTGCGTCACGAGCCGGCCGGGGTTGGTGACCAGGATCTCCAGCAGGTGCCATTCGGTCGGCGTGAGCCGCACGTCCCGACCGTGTCTGACGACCCTCTTGGCGAGGAGGTCGATGGTGAACTCGCCCGTCTCCACCTGCGTCGTCTCGGGCGCCAGCGGCACGTCCTCGGTACGGCGCACCGCTGCCCGCAGCCGGGCCATGAGTTCGTCCATGCTGAACGGCTTGGTGACGTAGTCGTCGGCGCCGGCGTCCAGGGCGGCGACCTTCTCGTCGGACGCCTGACGGGCCGACAGCACCATGACCGGTACGCGGGTCCAGCCCCTCAGGGCCTTCAGGACGTCCACCCCGTCCATGTCGGGCAGGCCGAGATCCAGTATCACCACGTCGGGCTGGCGTGAGGCCGCCAGGCGCAGGGCCGTGGCACCGTCGGGTGCCGCGTCCACTCCGTAGCGGCGGGCCTGCAGGTTGATCACGAGGGCCCGTACGAGTTGGGGGTCGTCCTCCACCACCAGCACCCTGGTCATGGGTGTGCGCCTTTCGTGTCGTGCGTGGGCCGTGGGCGCCGCAGGCGGCGCAACCGGCCTCATGGCGACGGGAGTCGGCGGGTCCGGATTGCCTCCCGGACCGCCGACTCCCGCTCGAATCGCGTGGTGCCTCAGCTCTTGGTCACGAGTCCCTTGAGCGCGATGTTGAGCTCGAGGACGTTGACGCGGGGCTCACCGATGAAGCCGAGGGTACGGCTCGTGGTGTGGTCCTTGACGAGCTTCTCCACCTGGGCGACGGGCAGGCCGTTCTTGTCGGCGACCCGGTGGACCTGGATGTCCGCGTACTGCGGGGAGATGTCCGGGTCCAGACCGGAGCCGGAGGACGTCACCGCGTCGGCGGGGACGTCGGACGGCTTGACGGTGTAGCCGGCGACCGAATTGTCCTTGACGACCGCGGCCTTGGCGTCCTTGACCCACTTGATCAGGTCGGCGTTGTCACCGGAACGGTTGGTGGCGCCGGACAGGATCAGCTTGTACTGGGTGTTGACGCTGTTGGAGCCGAGGCCGTTCTGGGGACGGCCCTGGAACCACTTCAGGTCGGGGTCGGGGGTCTCCTGACCCTTCTTCAGCGGCAGGTTGTAGGCCTGGCCGATGAGAGAGGAGCCGACGACCTTCCCGTCCGCCTTGATCTCGGAACCGTTCGCCTTGTCGTTGAACAGGCCCTGGGTGATGCCGGTGACGACCAGCGGGTAGATGACACCGGTCACCAGGGTCAGCACGAGGAGGGCCCGCAGGCCCGCCCCGAGCAACCGGGCGGTGGTCGAAACGGAGTTGTTCATGGCGATCAGCCGATCCCGGGGATGAGGGAGATGATCATGTCGATGATCTTGATACCGATGAAGGGGGCGATGAGGCCGCCGAGACCGTAGATCCCGAGGTTGCGGCGGAGCAGCTTGTCCGCGCTCACGGGCCGGTACTGCACGCCCCTCAGGGACAGCGGTACCAGAGCCACGATGATGAGCGCGTTGAAGATGACCGCGGACAGGATCGCGGAGTCCGGCGAGGCCAGGTGCATGACGTTCAGCTTGTCCAGGCCGGGGTAGACGGCCGCGAACAGCGCCGGGATGATCGCGAAGTACTTCGCGACGTCGTTGGCGATGGAGAACGTCGTCAGCGCACCACGGGTGATCAGCAACTGCTTGCCGATCTCCACGATCTCGATGAGCTTGGTCGGGTTGGAGTCGAGGTCGACCATGTTGCCGGCCTCCTTGGCGGCCGACGTACCCGTGTTCATCGCCACGCCGACGTCCGCCTGCGCCAGGGCCGGGGCGTCGTTGGTGCCGTCACCGGTCATCGCGACGAGCTTGCCGCCCGCCTGCTCCCGCTTGATCAGCGCCATCTTGTCCTCGGGAGTGGCCTCCGCGAGGAAGTCGTCGACACCCGCCTCCTGGGCGATCGCCTTGGCCGTCAGCGGGTTGTCACCCGTGATCATGACGGTCTTGATGCCCATACGGCGCAGCTCGTCGAACCGCTCGCGCATGCCCTCCTTGACGACGTCCTTCAGGTGGATGACGCCCAGGACACGGGCACCCTGCTCGTCCTTGACGGCGACCAGCAGTGGGGTGCCGCCCGCCTCGGAGATCCCGTTGGCGATCGAGTCGGCGTCCTCGGCGACCGTGCCGCCCTGCTCCTGCACCCAGGCGATGACCGAACCGGACGCGCCCTTGCGGATCTTCCTGCCGTCGACGTCCACACCCGACATACGGGTCTGGGCGGTGAAGGCGATCCACTCGGCGTGCGTCAGCTCGCCCTGGTGGCGCTCGCGCAGACCGTACTTCTCCTTCGCCAGGACGACGACGGAGCGGCCCTCGGGGGTCTCGTCGGCCAGCGAGGAGAGCTGGGCGGCGTCCGCGACCTCGGCCTCGGTGGTGCCCTTGACGGGCAGGAACTCGGCGGCCTGGCGGTTGCCGAGCGTGATGGTGCCGGTCTTGTCGAGCAGCAGCGTGGAGACGTCTCCGGCGGCTTCGACCGCGCGGCCCGACATGGCGAGGACGTTGCGCTGGACCAGGCGGTCCATGCCCGCGATACCGATCGCCGACAGCAGTGCGCCGATGGTGGTCGGGATCAGACAGACCAGCAGGGCCACCAGCACGACCATCGTCAGGTGCGTGCCCGCGTAGTCGGCGAGCGGCGGCAGCGTGGCACACGCCAGCAGGAAGACGATCGTCAGCGACGCCAGGAGGATGTTCAGCGCGATCTCGTTCGGCGTCTTCTGCCGGGACGCGCCCTCCACGAGGCTGATCATCCGGTCGATGAAGGTCTCGCCGGGCTTCGTCGTGATCTTGATGACGATGCGGTCGGAGAGCACCTTCGTACCGCCGGTCACCGCGGAGCGGTCACCACCGGACTCACGGATGACGGGCGCCGACTCACCGGTGATCGCCGACTCGTCGACGGACGCGACGCCCTCGATGACGTCGCCGTCACCGGGGATGACGTCCCCGGCCTCGCAGACGACCAGATCGCCGATCCTCAGGTCGGTACCCGGAACGCGCTCCTCGGACTTGCCGTCCTGCAGCAGTCGGCGCGCCACCGTGTCGGTCTTGGCCTTGCGCAGGGTGTCGGCCTGCGCCTTGCCGCGGCCCTCGGCGACGGCCTCGGCCAGGTTGGCGAAGATGACGGTCAGCCACAGCCAGGCGCTGATCGCCCAGCCGAACCAGTCGCTCGGGTCCTTGAAGGAGAACACCGTGGTCAGGATGGAGCCGACCCACACCACGAACATCACGGGGGACTTGATCATCACCCGCGGGTCGAGCTTGCGGCAGGCGTCCGGCAGTGACTTGATCAGCTGCTTCGGGTCGAAGAGGCCCGCGCCGACACGGCCCTCTGCGGTCTTGTGCCCGGAGGGTACGTCGCTGTGCGGCGCCCGGGTCGGAGTGGCTGTGGACACTGTGTCCTCTTGCTTCTCTGTGCGAGTGGTCATGACGCCAGCCCCTCGGCCAGCGGGCCCAGCGCCAGGGCCGGGAAGTACGTCAGACCGGTGATGATGAGGATCGCGCCCACCAGCAGACCGGTGAACAGCGGCTTCTCGGTGCGCAGGGTGCCCGCGGTGACCGGGACCGGCTTCTGCTCGGCGAGCGAGCCGGCCAGCGCCAGGACGAACACCATCGGCAGGAAGCGACCGAACAGCATCGCGAGGCCCAGGGTGGTGTTGAACCACTGGGTGTCCGCGTTCAGGCCGGCGAAGGCCGAGCCGTTGTTGTTGGCGGCGGACGTGTAGGCGTAGAGGATCTCGGAGAATCCGTGCGCCCCGCTGTTGGTCATCGAGTTGCCGGGTGTGGGCAGGGCCATCGCGAACGCGGTGAACACCAGGACCAGCGCCGGGGTGATCAGGATGTATATGGCCGCGAGCTTGATCTCGCGCGAGCCGATCTTCTTGCCCAGGTACTCGGGCGTACGGCCGACCATCAGACCGGCGATGAACACCGCGATGATCGCGAGAATCAGGATGCCGTACAGACCGGAGCCCGTACCACCGGGGGCGATCTCGCCCAGCATCATGCTGAGCATGGTGATGCCGCCGCCGAGGCCGGTGAACGAGGAGTGGAAGGAGTCCACCGCACCGGTCGAGGTGAGGGTGGTCGACACCGCGAAGATCGACGAACCGCCGACACCGAAGCGGACCTCCTTGCCCTCCATGGCGCCGCCGGCGATCTGGAAGGCCGGGCCGTGGTGGGCGAACTCGGTCCACATCATCAGGGCGACGAAGCCGACCCAGATGGTGCCCATGGTCGCGAGGATCGCGTAGCCCTGCTTGACCGAGCCGACCATGACGCCGAACGTGCGGGTCAGCGCGAACGGGATCAGCAGGATCAGGAAGATCTCGAGCAGGTTCGAGAACGGGGACGGGTTCTCGAAGGGGTGGGCGCTGTTGGCGTTGAAGTAGCCGCCGCCGTTGGTGCCCAGCTCCTTGATGGCCTCCTGCGAGGCGACCGCTCCGCCGTTCCACTGCTGCGATCCGCCCATGAACTGGCCGACCTCGTGGATGCCGGAGAAGTTCTGGATGGCGCCCAGGGCGACCAGGACGATCGCGGCGACCGCGGCGAGCGGCACCAGGATGCGGATCGTGCCGCGCACCAGGTCGGCCCAGAAGTTGCCGAGGTCACCGGTGCGCGAGCGCGCAAAACCGCGCACCAGCGCCACGGCGACGGCGATGCCGACGGCCGCGGAGACGAAGTTCTGGACGGCAAGACCGGCGGTCTGCACGACGTGGCCCATGGCCTGCTCGCCGTAGTACGACTGCCAGTTGGTGTTGGTCACGAAGGACACGGCGGTGTTGAACGCCTGGTCCGGGTCGATGGCCTGGAAGCCGAGCGAGCCGGGCAGAACGCCCTGGAGCCGCTGCAGCAGGTAGAGGAAGAGGATGCCGGCCGCGGAGAAGGCGAGCACACCGCGCAGGTACGCGGGCCAGCGCATCTCCGTGTCCGGGTTGGCACCGATGCCCTTGTAGATCCACTTCTCGACACGCCAGTGCTTGTCGGAGGTATAGACCTTGGCCATGTAGTTGCCGAGGGGGACGTAGCAGAGCGCCAGAGCGGCGATCAGGGCGAGCAGCTGGAGCACGCCTGCAAGTACGGGACCCATGTCGTGTCTCAGAACCTCTCCGGGAAGATCAGGGCGAGGACGAGATAGCCCAGCAGGGCGACGGCCACGACCAGGCCGACGATGTTTTCGGCGGTCACAGCTTCGTCACCCCCTTGGCGACGAAGATCACCAGCGCGAAGCACGCGATCGTGGTGACGACGAAGGCCAGATCGGCCATCGTGAGCTCCTGGAATGAGGTTCGGTTGGAACAAGGACGGTTAAGAGAAACAGCCTTCCTGTCCGGATTCGACGCTCGTTGACGGCTCCCTTACGGCACGCTGCGCCCCTTTGACGGGACTCTTACGGCCCCCTGGAGGACCTGCGGGGAGGCATGGCCGTCGGGTCCGGATTTTCGTCAGAACAGCCGGAAGTGCAGTCTGCAGATCACCGCGTCGGTCTCCCGCCGCACCGCGTGGGCCACCACGGCACCGCGCTGGTTCTGCAGCAGGCGTTGCCGGAGCCGCTCGGGTTCGGTCTCCGGGATCAGGACGGTCACCCGGGTCGCCGGCTCGTTCACGCCGACCTTGCGGACGTAGGCGGCGATGGGGCGGCCGAGGGAGCGGCGCTCCTCGCCGAGCCGGACCGGGGGCACACCGGGGTCCCATTCGGCCCACGCGTGCTCCAGGGCGTGCGTCCGGGCGCGGTCCTCGGGGCCGGGGTGGCAGACGGTGACGGCACGGACCTCGTCGCCCAGCGAGGCGGCGGCCGTCAGGGCCTCGGAGGTCAGCCGGGACACCGAGGAGACGGGGACGATGACGACCGAGCGATTGCGGTGCGGGGGCTCGGGGATCCGGCCCAGGCGCAGGCGCTCACCGATCCGGCTGTGGGCACGGTGCACCGGCATCAGCAGCGGAAGCGCGAGTACTGTCAGCCAGGCGCCGTCCGCGAACTTGCTCACCGTGACGACGATGCACGACACGCGGTGCAGCCATGGTTGTGTGCGGGGGCCGTCGTGACCGACCGCTCCTTGTGCGTTCTTCGCGCCGAACCGGCCGACCTTGACAGCGCCTTGACGCACATGTGACGTGGGCAGCCCGCGCGCGCCGCTGCGACCGCGTCAAGAACGGCCGATGCCTCGTCAGAGTCGTGTCAAGGTGCGTTGCCCGGGCTCACCCGGTCCATATCGTCAGCGGTATGGGACGCCGCGACGACGCGCGAGACGACACGGTGGACGCGCACACGCAGGAGGCCGGCCGCGCGGTGTACGACCGGCGCTGGACCGGGGACCTGCACAGCTCGATCCGCTGCGCGGCCCTGCTCTTCGGCATGCTGCTGCTGATCGACTGGGGCTCCGGCCACCCGACGTGGTGGCGGACCGCACTGTGGCTCGCGCTGTCGGTACTGCTCTTCCTGGTGCTCCACCCACGGCGGGTGTCGGCGGGCGAGGGCTGGCTGGCCTCGCGCGGACTGATCGGCACACAGCGGGTCCGCACCGACATGCTGGTGTCGCTGCGCAGCCTGGAGGGCGTCTCCCAGCGGCTGGTTCTGCGGGACGCGTTCGGCGACCGCGTCGAGCTCGATCCCCAGGTGCTGGTGAACAACCCCGACCTCTGGTACCGCCTCCACGAGGACGTGCGCAGGTCCGCCGAGCTCGGCTCCCTGCTGTGCGGGGCGACCGCGCTGCGCCGCATCCAGGAACGGATCGAACGCGAGACCGCCCACACGGTGTTCAAGATGTCCGGAATGGAATGACGCCTCCACAGCCCCGCCGGACCCGGTCCCTCCGGCCGCCTGCCTCCAGCTGAAGCGGGCGTCCCGTTGTCGCGGCCCCGCCGCGTGTCGCCAGGACCACCCGGTCCCCGGCTCGCAGGACGCTCACTCCCCCACTGCGGACGCCGGTCGAAGCCGGGCCGCGCCGGACCGGGCCCGGCGAAGGTGTCCCACCATGCCGGCTGCGTCCGCACCGCTGCGGCGGGCAGCCTCCACCCGTTCTTCCGGAACACCTCGTACGCAATGCGACACCCCGGCTCGCGGTGGCCGGTCATGTCCACGGCGCCCGAGCGATCGGGTCAGCCCTCGCGGGCCGGCCCCGCCGCGTCGAGTACCGCCCTCGTCTCGCCGGCCAGGGTCACCGCGACCAGACGGGCCAGGAGCGGGGGTACGGGCCCCGAGCCGGGGGTGAGCATGAACCGCCCCTGATAGCGGCCGTTGCCGTAGACGCGCAGTTCGATCTCTCCCTCGGGCCAGCCGTCCGCATCGAGGTCACGGCGGCGCCCGCCGTACGTCAGGCTCCCGTCCCGTCGCAGCCGCGGTGGCTGGCCCAGCAGCGTGCCGGACTCGAAACGGCAGTCACGCAAGCCCAGCAGTTCCGTCAGTTCGCCGTTGACGTGGGCGACCACGACGTCCGCGGATCCGGCGGACTGGGCGAGGACGGCCGTGGCGTGCATACGGGCGATGTACGCGGCGTCCGTATCCGTGATCGCCTCCAGGCGCCGGGTCCGTACCGCGAGGTGGGACACGATCAGCCCGACGACCAGCAGGAGCAGCGCCGTCCCGAGGTCGGAGGAGTCGGTGATGCCGAAGGTCCAGTACGGCCGGGTGAGGAAGTAGTCGAACCAGGCCGCCGCCGACAGGGCGGCGAGCACGCCCGCCGCACGGCTGCCGAGCGAGGCGATCGCCACGACCACCACGACGAAGACCAGGGCGGAATCGGTGTGCGAGAGGTCCGTGCGGAACGGGACGAGGGCCACTGCCACCACGAAGGGGGCCATGAGGCCCGCGGCGACCGCCGGCCCTTCGCGCACGGACCATGCTGCGATCGAACCACCGGGGCCCGCCGCGTGGTGCAGCCTCCGGATACCGGTCTCGGTGCTCATGACGCACCTCCTACGCTGTGTGCACTCTGCGGATACACATGCCCGGCCGCCTCGGCGACGGGCAGCGACAGCACCATGGTCAGTCCGCCGCCGGGCGTGTCCTCGGGGGTGAGGGTTCCGTTCATCGCTTCGGCCAGTCCCTTGGACAGGGCTAGACCGAGGCCGAGACCTGTGGTGTTGTCGGTGTCGCCGAGCCGCTGGAACGGCTCGAAGAGCCGGTCACGGCCGGTCGGCGGAAGACCGGGTCCGCGGTCCACAACCCGTACCTCGACCCGTCCGGCCAGCGCGCTGGCGGTCACCAGCACCTTGGACCCGGATGGGGTGTGGCGGACGGCGTTGCCGACCAGGTTGGCGATCACTCGTTCGAGCAGAGGCGGATCCACCAGCAGCACGGGGATGTCCTCCAGGTTCCCCGCCTCGGCCTCCGGGAAATCCGCCAGTGCCGTCGGAAGCACCTCCTCCAGCGCGGTCGCCCTCAGTTTCAGCGTGAGGACTCCCGCCTCCAGGCGGCTGAGGTCGAGAAGGTTCTCCACCAGCCGGTTGAGCTTCGCCATGGACTCGTCGGCGGTCGCCAGCAGTTCGTCCTGGTCCTCGGCCGAGAACTGCACATCGCGGCTGCGCAGCGAGGTGACGGCGGCCCACCCGGCCGCGAGCGGGGTGCGCAGGTCGTGGCCGACGGCCCGCAGCAGCGCCGTACGCATCCGGTCGGCGGCCTTGACCGGTTCGACCTCGGCCGCGGCCTCGGCGAGCCTGGCCCGCTCGACCGCGGATCCCACATGCGCGGCGAAGGCGGCGAGCACACGCCGCTCGGAAGACGACAGGCTGCGGCCGCGCAGCGCCAGGAAGGCGCCGGGGCCCGCGGGGACGGCGGTGACGCCCTCGGCATCCGGTGGTTCGTCCACCAGTTCGGCCGACTCCATGCCGAACGTCTCCCGGGTCCGCTCGAGCAGGGCGGGGATCGTCTGGCCCCCGCGCACGATGCTGCCCGCCAGTGAGGACATGGTCTCCGCCTCGGCCGCGGCGCGCGCCGAACGCCTGGACAGGCGCAGAGAACGGTCGACGACGGCGGCCACGACGGCGGCGACCACCGCGAAGACGGCGAGGGCGAGCAGCGCGTTCGGATCGTTCAGGGTGAACTGCCCTATGGGCGGGATGAACCAGTAGTTGAGCAGCAGGGACGCCGTCACGGAGGCGATGACCGCCGAGGCGACCCCGCCGATGCACGCCACACCCACCACGGCGAGCAGGAAGAGCAGGGCCTCGCTGGTGAGGTTGAGGGTGCCGCGCACCTGGGCGAGGACGACGGTGAGCAGCACCGGCAGCACCAGTCCCGCCACGGGTCCGGCGATCATCCGGGCCGTCGACAGCGTGCGGCGCCGTGAGGGCAGCAGTGTGCCCCGTCCCGCGCGTTCGTGCGTGACCATGTGGACGTCGATGTCACCGGAGAGGGCCGTCACGCTTTCCCCGGTTCCCGGGCCCGTGAGGAACCGCTCCAGGCGGCCCCGGCGGCTCGTGCCGAGAACGAGCTGGGTGGCGTTCTCGGCCCGGGCGAAGTCCACCAGAGTGGTGGTGACGTCATTGCCGACGATCGAGTGGTAGCTGCCACCGAGGTCCTCGACCAGCCGGCGCTGCCGTGCGAGGGAGGCGTGCGACACGCCCGCGGCGAGCCCGTCGCTGCGGGCCACGTGCACGGCGAGCAGATCGCCTCCGGCGGACCGGGCCGCGATCCGTGCGGCCCGGCGGATCAAGGTGTCCCCCTCGGGCCCGCCGGTCAGCGCGACGACCACGCGTTCGCGGGTCTCCCACACCCGGCCTATGGCGTGTTCGGCCCGGTATGTGTGAAGTGCCTCGTCGACCCGGTCGGCGACCCACAGCAGCGCCAGCTGACGCAGCGCGGTCAGGTTCCCGGTCCGGAAGTAGTTGGCGAGGGCGGCGTCGATCTTCTCGGGTGCGTAGATGTTGCCGTGCGCCATGCGCCGGCGCAGCCCTTCGGGAGGAATGTCCACCAGTTCCATCTGATGGGCGCGCCGTACGACCTCGTCGGGCACCGTCTCGTGCTGCGGCACCCCGGTGATCTTCTCGGCGACGTCCTTCAGGGACTCCAGGTGCTGGATGTTGACGGCGGTGATGACGTCGACGCCTGCCGCGAGAAGCCGTTCGATGTCCTGCCAGCGCTTCGGATTGCGACCGCCGCCGGGCACGTTCGTGTGCGCCAGTTCGTCGACCAGCGCCACGTCGGGCCGGCGCGCCAGCACCGCGTCCAGATCCATCTCGGGGAACACCCCCTCGCGGTACTCGCACCGCGCGCGGGGCACGATCTCCAGCCCCTCCAGCATCTTCTCGGTCTGCTCACGACCGTGGCTCTCCGCGAACCCGACCACCACGTCCGAGCCCCGGGCGGCCCGGCGCCGCCCCTCGTCGAGCATCCGATAGGTCTTGCCGACTCCCGGGGCGGCCCCGAGGTACACCTTGAGTCGTCCTGGCCGTACGTCATTCATCGCAGCCGAGGCGCTCCGCTCACTGGCTCAACTCCCACACAGGGACGGGTCACTTCTCGTACTCACTGCTCCCACGGAAGCCCTTCCCGGGCCCGTCCGCGCGGCCGTTAGCGGATCCTTGGCGGCGCTCACGTGGACCTTGACACTGTCTTGACGTGGCCCGAACCCGATAGGGTGAAGGCGGTGTGCCGGGAAGTCTGGTCGGCGAGGAGCCAAGGCGGCTCCGCTCGAGCCCAGGGGACGGCATGCGCAGCGTAGGGACGGTTCTGTCACTCGTCGTACTGGCCACCGTCGTGGCCACCTTCGCCCGCCGATGGCGTATCCCCGCGCCCTCACTGCTCGTGGTCGCCGGCCTCGCCGTCGCACTGCTGCCCGGAACCCCGCAGATCCAGATCAGCCCGGACGTCATCGGGCTCGTCGTGCTGCCGCCCCTGCTGTATGCGAGTGCCGAGGAGATGTCCTGGCGAGAGCTGCGCGCGGTGTGGAAGCCGGTCGGGGTACTCGCCGTCGGCCTGGTCCTCGCCTCGGCGGCCGCGGTGGCGGCGGTGGCCTCGCTGGTGACGCCCCTGCCGTGGCAGATGGCGCTCGTGCTGGGTGCCGTGCTGGCGAGTACGGACCCCGTGGCGGTCACGGCGCTCGGGAGGCGGCTCGCGCTGCCGCCCAAGGTCCAGGTGCTGGTCCAGGCGGAGAGCCTGTTCAACGACGCGACCTCGCTGGTGCTGTTCCGGGTGGCGGTGGGGGTCGCCGTTGCGTCCGCGGCCGCCGACTGGGGTTCGGCGGGCGGCGAGTTCATGGTGCTCGCCGGCGGTGGCACGCTCATCGGAGCCGCGCTGGCCGGAGTGGTCGCGCTCATCCGGCGGCGTACCGAGGACCCCATCCTGGAGACCGTGATCTCACTGGTCACACCCTATGCGGCCTACGTCCTCGCGGAGGCCGCACACACCTCCGGCGTCACGTCCGTCGTCGTCGCCGGGGTGGTCCTCGGCGGGCGGGGCGACCGGCTCACCAACGCCCGCATCAGGCTCCAGTTGCACGCGGTGTACGGCACGGTGGTGTTCCTGCTCGAGAGCGTCGTCTTCAGCCTGATAGGCCTGGCCCTGCCCGCACAGGTGCGGGCGCTGTCCGACGGTGACCGGATCTGGCCGCTGTACGCCCTGGCCGTCGCCGGGACGCTGATCGCCGTGCGCCTGCTGTGGCTCGCGCCCCTGTCCGCGGTCGTACAGCGCAAGGGCGGGATCCAGCGCATGAACTGGCGGGTGCCGATGGTCCTGACCTGGGCGGGCACCCGGGGGGTCGTCCCGCTGGCGGCGGCCCTGTCGATCCCTGTCGCCACGGCGGACGGCGCCGCGCTCACACAGCGGCCCCTCGTGCTCGTCCTGACCACCTCGGTCGTCGTCGTCACCCTTGTCGTCCAGGGCTTCACCCTGGCCCCGGTCGTCCGGCGCTCCGGCATCGCCCTTGAGCCCGACCACACCGAGCGCGAGGAGGCCGCGGCCCGGTGCAGCCTGGCGGGGGCCGGGATCCGGCGTCTGGACGAGCTGGCAGAACTCGAGGCAGCGCCCGACGTGGTCATCGACCGGCTCCGCCGGGGTCTGAACGCCCGCCTCGAGGACGCCCGCGACCGGCTCACGGACACCAACGGCGGGATGCCACAGGAATCCGCCGACCTGGTCTACCGCCAGCTGCGCCGCGACCTGATAGCGGTGGAGTCGGTGGAGCTGCGGCGCCTGTACGACGACCATGCCATCAGCGACACGACCCGCAGACGCCTCCAGCGCTCCCTTGACCTGGAAGAGGCGCGGCTGGCCGACACGTGAGCGCGCGGCTCAGCGGAACTCGGCGAGCCGGGGCCGCAGCCCGAGGGCGGTGAGGGCGGCCGCGGCGAGCAGCAGGCCGCCCGCCCACGGCAGCAGTACGCCCAAGGCCGAGCGCCCTTGCCGCACCGAGGAGTCGAAGTGGGCCTGGTTGACGCCCGTCACCTGGTCCAGCGCGGCCATCCACTCCCCGAAGTGGGCGTTGGACGTGCCGGGCTCCCACCCCATGCAGAACTCGGCCGCCTCGTGCTCCTTGCCGGCCGCGAGGAGAGCGCGAATGGTGCGGTCGTCGCGCTGGTAGACGGCGAAGGCATCGACGGTCTTCTCGGCCGCGGCCCGTTCACCGGGGAAGGTGATGTTGTCCAGTTCGCGCCGGAACTCGCCCGTGAAGCGCAGGTCGTTCCGGTCGTCACGGTAAGCCTTCCAGGTGGCGGCGAGCCCGTCGTAGTACGTCCCCGGAGTGGCGCCCTTGACGCCGTACAGCTGCTGGGACTTGGCGAGGAAGGAGCGCGCGTACCGGTCGCGGCGCTCGGGGTCGAGCAGGTAGCGGCTCTCGTCGGCGTTGGCGTCGTAGGCGACGGCGCGGGCTCGGGAGAGGGCGACGACGGAGTCGAAGGCGTCCCGGCGGGCGACCCGCAGATCTGCGGCGGAGGAGGAGAGCAGCTGAGCTCCGAGGACCACCGCCACCAGGGTGCAGACGGTGGCCGCGAGCACACCGGGGTTGAGGACCCGGTGGAAGCGGCGGGCCAGACACCACTGGAGCAGGCCCAGCACGGCGAGGAGCAGCGCGCCGAGGGCGAGTACGGCGACGAGCTGCGCGGACAGGCCCGAGCGGGCGCGGGCGTACTGCCCGTCGAACGCCCTGTCGTTGGACTCCACCAGGGCTCGCGCATCGGGCAGCAGGTGCTGCTGGAGCAGATCCGTCGCCCGGCGGTAGTCGGCCAGCGCGGCCGCCTTGCCGCCGTTGTGACCGTCGTTCTCCAACGCGCGGCCGAGCAGCTCCTGGTATTCGGCGAAGCCGTCGGTCAGCGACTCGACGGTCCGCTCGTCGGCCCGATCCCCCTGGGCGGCGACGGCGAGGGCCCGCAGATCGTGACCGATCTCGCGGCGTGCGGCCCCGTAGAAGCCGATGGCCTTGTCGTAGGGCGTCACCAGGCGTCCCTGGCCGGCGTTCCCGCTGGACAGCAGGATGTTGGCGGCCTGGGCGTCCATGTCGTTCAGGGCGAGGTTCAGGTCCGCGGCGCTCGTGGTGCGCGGCGCGTCGCGGTCGGCGACGGAGTCCCAGGTGCCGGTGGCGGCCTGACCGGCCAGCAGGAGCAGCAGCGCCAGTGCGGCGGTGAGCGAGACCGTGACCGCGCGCAGGAAGCGCAGACGCGCGGGCAACGTGGCCCAGTAGCGACGGCGCAGAGCGGCCCGCGCGGCCACGGTCTCGCGGCGGAGGTGACGCCTCCGCCCACTCGGCCGCGGTCCCCCTCTCGGCCGCGAGCCGTTGTCCCCCTCGGGCGGGACGACCGCCGGTTGCCGTGGCTCCGCGCCCACCCCCTTCGGGGCGCGTGTTGTTCCGGCCGTGATCGTCACGGTCCCTCCAACGTCTGACCACGGACGGTCGCCCGTCCCCCGTTGCCGCTCAGTCTGCGACCGGTTCCGGCCACGCACGGTCTGCGTTGACGCGCCCCTGATGCGTTCTCAGGCGGCATTGACGGGACCTTTACGGCCCTCGCGAGCGCCCCGTATGAGTGCCGCAAATTCCCGGCCATCCGGGCAGTTCGACTGCCGGACGCGGTTAGGGTCTCCAGCGGTCCGACCAAGAGGCCCGCGGACGTCACTGGCATGACGTCCCGCCGGCGGAAGCTGCATTCCAAGGCGCCTCGGGTCGGCCGAGCGCGCGTGCCCCGTCGTCCCATGTCCGGCCCCGCACGCGCCCCGCGACCAGCCCGTTTCTGTCAGCCCGAACGGTACGTCCGCGTGCCCAGGTGCGTGGACTCCGCTTTCCACCAAGGCACGAAGGTGGCCATGCTCCCCGCCGCTCCTCCGCAGGTCCCGACCTCCCGCTCCGCGCAGGGCGCAGCGGCACCGCCCGCCGGGGGCCGCGCCCCGAGCGGGCTGTTCGAACCGGCCCAGCTCGCCCGCTCGTTCCCGGACGCCCTGCGCAAGCTGCATCCGCGGGTGCTGGTCAGGAACCCCGTGATGTTCGTGGTCTCGGTCGGCGCGGCGCTCACCACCCTCTCCTCCGTCCTGCACCCGACCGTCTTCACCTGGGTCATCAGCGTGTGGCTGTGGCTGACGGTGGTCTTCGCCAATCTCGCGGAGGCGGTCGCCGAGGGCCGCGGCAAGGCACAGGCCGCTTCGCTGCGCAGGGCACGCACGGACACGGTGGCGATGCGGCTGCTCGACTGGCGCTACGGCACCGATCCGCGTCTGGCACGCACGGAACCCGTCCCGGCCACCGCTCTGCGGCCGCTCGACGTCGTTCTGGTCGGGGCGGGCGAGACCATCCCGTCCGACGGCGATGTGATCGACGGGGTCGCGGCGGTCGACGAGTCCGCGGTCACCGGTGAATCCGCCCCCGTGGTCCGTGAGTCGGGTGGCGACCGATGCGGTGTCACCGGCGGTACGACCGTGCTCTCCGACCGGATCGTCGTACGGGTGAGCGCCCGCCCCGGGCACAGCTTCCTCGACCGGATGATCGCGCTGGTCGAGGGCGCGTCCCGGCAGAAGACGCCGAACGAGATCGCCCTGAACATCCTGCTGGCCTCGCTCACCGTCATCTTCCTTCTGGTCGTGGTCACCCTCCAGCCGATGGCCGAGTATGCGAAGGCCGCCCAGTCGACGACCGTTCTGGTCGCGTTGCTGGTCACGCTGATCCCGACCACGATCGGCGCCCTGCTGTCCGCGATCGGCATCGCGGGCATGGACCGGCTGGTGCAGCGCAACGTCCTCGCCATGTCGGGACGTGCCGTCGAGGCCGCCGGCGATGTGAACACGCTGCTCCTGGACAAGACCGGCACCATCACTCTGGGGAACCGCGAAGCCACGCAGTTCGTGCCGCTGCCCGGCGTCCCCGAGAGCCACCTGGCCCGGGCAGCACAACTGTCTTCACTCGCCGACGAGACGCCCGAAGGCCGTTCGGTGGTCGTCCTCGCCAAGGAGCGGCACGGATTGCGGGCCCCCGCCGAGGGCGAGTTGAGTCAGGCGCGATGGGTCGCGTTCAGCGCCCGGACCCGGATGAGCGGCGTCGATCTGCGCTGGGACAACGGAGCGGTCCAGTCGATCCGCAAGGGCGCCGCGACACAGGTCCTGGAATGGGTGCGGATGTACGGAGGAGCGGTTCCGCCCGAGGCCCGAAGCCTCGCGGAGTCGGTGGCCGCCTCGGGCGGCACCCCGCTGCTGGTGGCCGTGTACGACTGGGACGGCCCACGCGTCCTCGGTCTTGTCCACCTCAAGGACGTCGTCAAGGACGGGATCCGCGAACGCTTCGCCGAGCTGCGCCGGATGGGCATCCGCACCGTCATGGTGACCGGCGACAACCCGCTCACCGCACGGGCGATCGCCGAGGAGGCGGGCGTCGACGACTATCTGGCCGAGGCGACGCCGGAGGACAAACTCGCCCTGATCCATCGGGAGCAGGCGGGAGGCAAGCTCGTCGCGATGACCGGTGACGGCACCAACGACGCCCCCGCCCTGGCACAGGCCGACGTCGGCGTGGCGATGAACACGGGCACATCGGCCGCGAAGGAGGCCGGCAACATGGTCGACCTCGACTCCAACCCGACCAAGCTCATCGACATCGTCGAGATCGGCAAACAACTCCTCATCACCCGCGGCTCACTCACCACGTTCTCCATCACCAACGACGTGGCGAAGTACTTCGCGATCATCCCGGCGATGTTCGCGGGTGCGTACCCGGGTCTGGAGTCCCTGAACATCATGGGCCTGCACAGCCCGAAGTCAGCGATCACCTCGGCCATCGTCTTCAATGCGCTGATCATCGTGGCGCTGATCCCGTTGGCCCTGCGCGGCGTGCGCTACACGCCTGCGTCGGCCCACGACCTGCTGCGCCGCAACCTGCTGCTGTACGGGCTCGGCGGGCTGGTACTGCCCTTCGTCGGCATCAAGTTGATCGACATGGTGATCTCGGCGGTGCCCGGCCTCGGCTGAACCGGACCCCGCCGTGCCCGACACACCGTCATGAACACGTATGCGCACGTCAGAGTGGCGTATGGGATCGTGTGGCGGTCTTGTTCCGGGACCGCGGAACGACTTCCATGGACCACGTGAACAGCGCATGGCTCCTCTTCGACCGGCCGCCGAGTCCCGGCGCGACCCGTCGTGCGCCTCGCTGCCAGGAATCGCCCGCGTCCGCCTTCTGACGTCGACGCGTCTTCCGTAGCCCTCGGGGCGCCGTGACCGACGTCCGGCGCCCCTTCTCGTGTTCGCACATCACCGGCCGCCCTGCACGGGCCGAGCCGGCGTGCCCGCATCCCTGGATGGACCATGCCCGACCTTTCGTCCCGTACCGTCCTCGTCACCGGAGCAACCTCCGGCATCGGACTGGAGACCGCGCGACTGCTCGCCGAGCGCGGCGCCACCGTGCTGCTGCACGGACGCACCGCCGAGGAGACGCGGGCGGCCGTCGACCGTCTCGTCGCCATGAGCGGGATCGACGAGTCCCGACTGCGGCCCTGCGCCGCCGACTTCACCCGCCTCGAGGAGGTGGAGGCCCTGGCGGAGCACGTCGTGCGGGAACACCCGCACCTGGACGTGCTGGTGAACAACGCCGGGATGGCGGCACCGGAACGCCACACCGTCACCGCGGACGGCAACGAGATCGCCTTCCAGGTCAACTTCCTCGCGCACTATCTGCTGACCTGTCTGCTGGAGCCGGCGCTCACCAGCGATCCCGGGGGCCGTGTCGTCAACGTCTCGTCCACCCTGCACCGCACGGCGTCGATCCAGTGGGCGGACCCCAACCGTGCCCGCCGCTACTCGCGGCTCGCCGCCTATGCCCAGTCCCAGCTCGCCCTCACCGTCTTCGCGGCCGACCCGCGCGTCACCGCGGTCTCCGTGCACCCGGGCGTCTGCGACACGGCTCTTCTGCCGCTCTACGCGCTCGAGGGTGCCGAACCAGCCGAGGGCGCCACCCACATCGTCCGGCTGTGCGACCCGGCGGTGGAAATCGTCAACGGCGCCTACTACGACCGCGCCGAACGCGTCGACCCGGCGCCGGCCGCTCAGGAGGAGCGCACGGTCAAGCGACTCAACAAGCTGGCGGACCTGCTGGTCGGCCGGGCCGCCTGAACCACCCGTGAAGAAAGGGAGTTGACCCGCATGTCCAAGCGTGCCCGCAAGAAGAGGGCCCGTCGCAGGAAGAAGGCGAACCACGGCACCAAGGCCGGCCAGGCGTAACACCGGCCGGAGGGCGGGGCGGGCGTCCCCAGACGGACGCTCCCCCGTTTCCGGTGTCCTCACTCACCGTCGAAGCGTCTTCACCGTCAAGGCTCCGCGACCGTCGAAGCGTCTTCACCGTCCGACGTGGAGGCGTCAAAATGATCGAACTCGCATCCGACCGGCTTCCGGCACTCATCCGCTGGCTGCCCACCGGCGCCCCGGGCCCGGCCGTAGTCGGCGAACACGTACTGGGCATCGGCATCGGCCACTGGTGGGCGGACCGAGCGGACCGCCCACGCGCGATTGCCGTGTCGTGCGCGGGATACGCCGTCCTGCGCGGAACGCCGGACGCGCTCACCCCGGAGGCCCTGGCGCCCCTGGCGCACCACTACATCGATGCCCCCGCCCGTTTCCTGCCCACTCTGCACTCGGCCTTCGACCGGCTCACGCCGTGGGAGCGCATGGTGTGGACCCTGCAGGACGAGCCCCACCCCACGCCCACCCCGCGGGGCCTGACCGTGCGTCGTCTCGGGCCGCGCGACACCCGGGCCCTGGCGGCGCTCGACTCGGACGCGGCGTGGATCCACGCCGCCTGGGGCGGCCCGGCGGGACTCGCCTCCTCCGGTCACGGCTGGGCGGCGGTGGACCGCGCCGGTGATCTGCTGGCGGTCGCGAGCACACACTTCCGCGGCACCCGCTACGAGGACGTGTCCGTCTTCACCCGCCCCGACCACCGCCGACTCCACCTCGGCCTGGCCTGTGTCACCGCCCTGTGCGCGGACATCACCGCGCGCGGCCACCGGCCGAGCTGGAACTGCTCGACGCTGAACCGCGCCAGCAGGCTGCTGGCTTGGACGGCCGGCTTCCGGCTGGTACGCGAATACGTGCATCACGCGGCCGGAAGCCCCATCCGGAACGGGCTCCCCACGCCCGGCGGGCGACCCTCCGGGAAGAGCACAGCCGCGCAGGGCGCTTGCTGACCGGGGCCCGCTTCCTCACCGGAGGCGGGCCCCTGATTCGCGGTGTGACGCTGTGTGTTCGCCTCGGGTCGGGCGGCCGTGCTCACCGGCTCTGCTCCCGTGTGCGTCGGCTTCCTGGCCTTTTGATGGGCCATTGATGCCGGTTTGATGCGACATTGATGCCGACACGGTCGTTCTTAACGGAAGCTTGACGCCTGCGGCTCCGCCATCCGTGGGCCCGCGCGTCACTCTCTGCATACGCTGGTGCGGCCGTCCGTGTGATGGCCGATTCCCGCACCGAGCCGTACACAGGAGAGCGCGCCGATGGCCACCACCGAACACCCACCACCCGCGAGCCGGCTGCGGGCGTGGATGCTGGAGGGGCTGTCCGACATGGGCAGGGGCTCCGCACAGCAGCCCCCCACCGAGCCCGAACCCCCGCACAAGGGCCAGCCCTGGTGGCGGGTGATGTGCCTGACCGGCGTCGACTACTTCTCCACCCTCGGCTACCAGCCCGGCATCGCCGCCCTCGCCGCCGGACTCCTCTCCCCCATCGCCACCATCGTCCTGGTGATCGTCACCCTCGCCGGCGCCCTCCCCGTCTACCGACGCGTCGCCAAGGAAAGCCCCCACGGCCAGGGCTCCATCGCCATGCTCGAACGACTGCTCTCCTTCTGGAAGGGCAAGCTCTTCGTCCTGACCCTGCTCGGCTTCGCCGCCACCGACTTCCTGATCACCATCACCCTCTCGGCAGCCGACGCCTCCACCCACCTCATCGAGAACCCCCACCTCACCAGCACCCTCCACGGCCACCAGATGGTCATCACCCTGCTCCTGATCGCCCTCCTGGGCGCGGTCTTCCTCAAAGGCTTCCTGGAAGCCATCGGCGTCGCCTTCACCCTGGTCGGCATCTACCTGGCACTCAACGCCGTGGTCGTCGCCGTCGGCCTGTGGCACGTCGCCACCGCCGGCCACGTCGTCACCGACTGGACCGGCGCACTGACCACCGAACACGGCAACGTCTTCGTCATGGTCGGCCTCGCACTGATCGTCTTCCCCAAACTCGCCCTCGGCCTGTCCGGCTTCGAGACCGGCGTCGCCGTCATGCCCCACGTCCAGGGCGACCCCGAGGACACCGAGGAAAAACCCACCGGCCGCATCCGCGACACGAAGAAACTCCTCACGACCGCCGCGCTGGTCATGAGCGGCTTCCTCATCACCACCAGCTTCATCACGACCCTGCTGATCCCGGAGAAGGAGTTCCGGTCGGGAGGTGCCGCCAACGGCCGTGCGCTGGCCTATCTGGCGCACGAGTATCTGGGCAACGCCTTCGGCACCGTCTACGACGCCTCGACCATCGCCATCCTGTGGTTCGCGGGCGCCTCCGCGATGGCCGGGCTGCTCAACCTGATGCCCCGCTATCTGCCTCGCTACGGCATGGCCCCGCACTGGGCGCGCGCCGTGCGGCCGATGGTCATCGTCTTCATCCTGGTCGCCTTCCTGGTCACCTGGATCTTCGACGCCGACGTGGACGCGCAGGGCGGCGCCTACGCCACCGGTGTGCTGGTGCTGATCAGCTCCGCCGCGATCGCGGTGACCATCGCCGCCCGCAAGGCCGGCCAGCGCAACTGGACCGTCGGCTTCGCGGTGATCTCGGCTGTCTTCCTCTACACCACCGTCGTCAACGTCATCGAGCGGCCGGACGGTGTGAAGATCGGCGCCTGTTTCATCGCCGGAATCATCCTGGTGTCATTGCTGTCCCGGCTGGCCCGTGCCTTCGAGCTGCGGGTGACCAGCGTGAGCCTGGACACCATGGCGGAGCGGTTCGTCCGCGACATCGCCAGCCGCAAGATCCGGTTCATCGCCAACGAGCCCGACAGCAGGGACGCCGCCGAGTACCGCGACAAGATCGAGCAGATCCGGGTCGACAACGACATAACGCCTCAGGAGGACTTCGTCTTCGTCGAGGTCACCGTGGGCGACCCCTCCGAGTTCGAGGCGGGGCTGACCGTGCGCGGTGAGGTGCTGCACGGCCGCTACCGCGTACTGACCCTCGAGTCGTCCTCGATCCCGAACGCCCTCGCCGCCCTCATGCTGTACGTCCGCGACACGACCGACTGCATCCCGCACATCTACTTCGAGTGGACCGAGGGCGATCCCTTCCGCAACTTCCTCCGCTTCTTCCTCTTCGGGCAGGGCGAGGTGGCACCGGTGACCCGCGAGGTGCTGCGCGAGGCCGAGCCGGACCGCAAGCGCCGGCCCCGCGTCCACGTCGGCTGAGCCGTGACGGCGGGTCGGTTTCCCGGAGGAGTGAAGCTCGCGGACCGAACTCCCGGGAAGACCGATCAGCCGGTCCGCGACGGGTGGGCTGCACGCTCACGAAGCAGCCACTGCCGGAAGCTGCGCCGCTGGGGGCGGACCAGCACCCGCGCGTAGTTGACCTGGCCGACCAGCTCGATGCGCAAGGTCACCGGCGCACCGGCGTCGGTGACCTTCTGCGTCTTGATCTTGGCGTATCCCGTGGCCGGCGCGTCGGTGTCCACCACGATTCCCGGGCGGGTCAGCAGGTTCAGGGCGCTGCCGCGCAAGTCGAGGTCGATGCGCAGGGTGCTCCGGGTGATCACCGCCTGGCTGAAGTCGAGCGTCACCTCGCCCCAGGACGAGAAGACCTCCATCTGCCGTGGTACCACCCAGCGGCCGTCGCGTCTGGCCGAACTGCCCTGCTGCTCGATCCGGATGACGTCCTTGACCTCGGCCGGTGTCCCGCCCACCGTCCGCGCCACGGCAGGCAGATCGGCCGTGAGGACGGCCAACTCCCCCATCGTGCGCGCGGTGAGGGCCGCCTCCAGGCGATCGTCCAGTTCGTCCGAGGTCAGCCGTCCGTCTCCCGCCGCGATCCGCAGCACGTCGACGACCCGGTCGCGGTCCGCGTGCGAGGCCCGCAGCCGGCTCGGCGCAATCGGGCCCGCGGACTCCTCGAAGTGCGAGCGCTCTCCCGACATACCTTCACCTCGATCCGGACGGACACCTCGTCCCTGCACTGACGCTATATCGCGTCATACCTCGACGCCAAGCCCGCACCCCGCGGCGAGTGGCCGCCGCGCCGCCCGGGAATCCCACATCGCTCAGGACGTTGAACCTTCCGTGAGTTCAGCGATCGCAGAAACCCGCTTCTCCGTGCTCGACCGCTCGCGCACGCGCGAGGGGCACGACGGCGCCGAGGCCTTGCGGGAGACCGTGGGGCTGGCACAGGAGATGGAGCGGCTCGGCTACCACCGGTTCTGGGTCTCCGAGCACCACGGAGTGCCCGGTGTCGCCGGCTCGGCGCCCACGGTGCTGGCCTCTGCCGTCGCGGCCGCCACCCGGACCATCCGGGTGGGGACCGGCGGCGTGATGCTGCCCAACCACCGGCCGCTCGTCGTGGCCGAGCAGTTCGGCGTGCTGGAGGCCCTCTTCCCCGGTCGGATCGACATGGGCCTCGGCCGCTCCGTCGGCTTCACCGACGGGGTGCGCAAGGCGCTCGGCCGGGACAAGGACGACGCCGACGATTTCGCCGGCCAACTCGACGAGCTGCTTGGATGGTTCCGCGGCACTTCCGCCACCGGGGTCCATGCACGGCCCACGGAGGGCCTGACCGTGCCGCCCTTCGTACTGGCCATGGGCGAGGGCTCCGCGATCGCCGCCCGCGCCGGGCTACCCATGGTCATCGGGGACCTGAGGAACCGGGAGAGGATGCTGCGCGGTATCGAGCTCTACCGGGAGACCTTCCGGCCCTCCGTGTGGGCGAGCGAGCCGTATGTCGTCGTCTCCGGCACGATCGCGGTGGCGCGGACGCCGCAGGACGCCCACCGCATCCTGCTGTCCGAGGCGTGGTCGATGGCGCACGCACGGACCCGCGGCACCTTCCCGCCGCTGCCGTCGGCCGAGCGCGTGGAGTCCCTGCCGATGACGGACAAGGAGCGCGGCTTCTACGAGGCGGGGCTCATCGGCCACATCGCGGGCACCGAGGACGAGGTGGCGCACGAACTGGAGGGGTTGCTCAAGGAGACCGGTGCACAGGAGGTGCTCGTCACGACGAGCACGTACGACCGTGCGGCGCTGGTGGACTCCTATGGTCGACTCGCGCGGATCGCCGGGCAGACACCGGCATAGGGAGGACGGCTTCCCGCCACGCGCCCCCGCCCCCGTTTTCGCCGGGCGGTCAGAGGCCGAGGTCGCTCAGACTCGGGTGGTCGTCGGGCCGACGTCCGAGCGGCCAGTGGTACAGACGCTCCGACTCCTTGATGGGAAGGTCGTTGATGCACGCGTACCGCTTGCGCATCAGGCCGTCGTCGTCGAACTCCCAGTTCTCGTTGCCGTAGGAACGGAACCAGTTGCCCGAGTCGTCGTGGGACTCGTAGGCGAAGCGCACGGCGATGCGGTTGCCGTCGAAGGCCCACAGCTCCTTGATGAGGCGGTACTCCAGCTCACGCCGCCACTTGCGGGTCAGGAAGGCGACGATCTCCTCTCGCCCGTCGATGAATTCGGCACGGTTGCGCCAGCGCGAGTCGACCGAGTAGGCGAGGGCGACCTTCTCCGGGTCACGGGAGTTCCACCCGTCCTCGGCCTGGCGCACCTTCTGCGCGGCCGTCTCCCGGGTGAAGGGCGGGAACGGGGGGCGTGCATCGGTCGTCATGTCATCTCCGTCCAGAGAACGCTCGTTCTCCCCTTGGCGACCACAGTACGAGAACGGTGATTCTCGCGCAAGGCGAGGGGTGCCGGACGACTTACGGAAGCCCCCGCACAGCGGTCCCAGGTCGACCGAAACCCCGGTCGACGGCGTCTCAGCCCTGACGCACAGTCCGGACAGGTCGTGCGGCCGAACAGATGGGCCAGATGGTCGGCCGCGACTGACTCGTGAAGCTGCTGTTCCTCGACGACGATGCGGTCGGCCGGCCCAAGGGCCTGCCGACGACCGACCGGCTTACGTACCAGTGGCGATGTCTGCCAGAACGGGCAGGGCCGCAAAGCCGGCCGTGTACACCGACCCCTGATGGCAGAGAGAGGCCCACAGCTCCTCCCACGCTTCGGATGCCGGCTCGGCATCACCGAGTTCGTCGAAGAGCCACGGTAGGTCGGATGCGAATCCGTAGGCGTGCTCCAGACGGGACCAGTCCAACGTCATGCCCTCGATCATCCCCACACCATCCGGCGTACCGCGGCCCGCGCCCTGTGCCCCTTTCACTTCGCTTCGTGGTGTGCCTGCTTACGCAGCGGGCAGGTGACGGCGCCCCATAGTCACGAGCAGTCGAACCAATGCCCGATGGGGCGATCGGGGCAGGTACGGCATTCGAAGACGTAGACGCCTCCGGCGTCGCCGAGGCACAGCCCGGCGGGGTTGTGCGCGTCGTCCTTCCATCGCCGACCGCCCGATTCGTTCTCGTCGGCTCGGTCCTCCTCGGGAAGCCACGTGCGCCAGGACTCACCGTCGAATTCCCAACTGGACACAGTCAGGAGGTGCTCCATCCGGTTGCCACACCCTTCGCAGTCGGGCCATACCGGTTCCTGCGTCCAGCCCGGGTAGCCGCCGAGCTTGATTCCCGGGGCCTCCGCCAGGTGGTACGAGTACAGCAGGCCGGTTTCGGCGAGCAGTTCGTCGAAGCGGCCCTTGAGGGCGTCGTGAACATCGTCGGGTAGGTCCCGGCTCGGGTACTCGGTCACCTGCTCGGGGTGCACGACACAGCGATCCGGGTACCAGTCCTCAGGAAGTTCAGCGGCCGGCGCCGGAGGGGTCAGCACGTCGCCGACGGCACCTGAGTCCCGCCAGTGGACCTGGGGCAGGGGGTAGCAGAATTCGCCGTGCTCGTAGGGGCACCACAGGACCTGCAACAGGTCTGTGCCCTCGGGGAAGGGTACGGATGGGGCGTCGACACGACGAACCTGCACGATGGGAACCATAGGTACCAAGGAGGCGGGCCGATTCGTGCCGTCCGGGTCGTAGTGCTCCTCCCTGCAAACGGGCCAGGGCTCCGCAACAGGCCAGAGCAAGGGACCTCCTACGGAACTGTCCTCGTGGGTCGGAGAACCAGGACGCGGGTGCAGGCGGACGGACTCACGACGGAAGGGCAGCAGCTCAGGAAAGAGGCTTTCCACGTCGACCGGACGGCTGGGTGTGTGACGGGACATGTGCAGGACTCTAGATCTCAGGTACGACAACCAGCCCGGGACGTGACGGCTGGGCGCGGCCAGGGACCGTTCGCCCTCCGCTCGCTGCACCATTGGTGAACATCGCGGTGGTGTCGTAGAAAAAGAACTCGTCGTCCGTTCCCCACTGGCGACTTGACCCAGGGCCCCTTGAGCAGCTCGGTGAAGTGCCCCGAGTGATCTACGACCGCCCTTGACTTCTGTGATCCTGGCACCGGGACGTGAAGATCAGCGCGGTCCCGAGCGGACCACCGGCGGCGTCGATAATGCACGGGTCATGGAGCATGATCGCTCGGGGGCAACCTGACAAGTCAAGGTTGCAGGTGTAGTTCCGCACGAACCAACCGGGCGTGAGGGTTGACTCATGCGGACCAAAGGCCTTCCCGTTGAGCCCCGTCAGCCGAACTTCAGGCCGCTCTGCCGCTTGGCCGCCTCACAAAGGCAGCCAATTGGGCCACCCCACGGGCTTGCCGCCCGGTTCGCACATGCTGTCCGGGTGGCCGGGCGACACGTACCACACTGCCAACTCCGGCCAGAGCAAGATCACAGTGGCAAGAATCGTCAACACCAGCGGCAGCAGGATGCGTCGACGGCCGGTCAGTTTGCGCATCACAGCCCACAGCACGGTGGACACCGTCGCCGCGCCGGTCGACGCGGCCACCCATGCAACGATCTGATAGGAGCCGTCGGTGCCGATGTCGCAGTTCGCCCAGGTACTGATCAACACCAACGAGGCCATGTACCCGGAGCCAAGGAACACCACCCACCCGATCACCCAGGCGGCCGCGCTGTACTCGGCCTTCTTCCCCACTGGTGGGCGCCGCTTCGTGGTCTCCACACAGTGGCCTTCCGCAGAGAGCGGTGCGTCGTAGGGGCGGCCGAGCATCGGTCGCCACGTCCTTGCGGTGCGTGATGTTACAACGGGTGGTGGCCACAAGGGTGACGATCTAGGTGACGCTCCGGTACCCGAGAAGCAGCACAGATCGCGGGAACGAAGTGCCTATCCTGCCAAACTGCACAACATGGAGAACATACGTCTGCCCCACACGGGCCGAGGGAACGGCACGGTCCCTGTCAGCCATGCTCCGAACAGTACGGCCACGGTCGTGGAGATCAAGGGCGGGGCCCTCTCGGCCTTCTACGTCTACGGGCTGATCGACACTCCCGACAAGCTCGAACGGGGCCGGATGATCGTGACGCACAACTACGGTGGCCACCGCACGCGGGCCGTCGTTCCCAGGAAGTACACGCACCTCATTGTCAGAAGACCCTCACACGGTTCACTGTTCCCCCGCTGGAAGCTCGGCTTCCGTGCCTCCGACTCACTGCCCGAACTGGTGAAGAGCGCCGAGGGCGGCCATCCGAACGTCCTCCGGTATGCCGGTGCACGCACCACGCTGAGGCTGGAAGTGAGCAAGGGATACGTTGCCCTCACACACCGCTCGCTCAGAGGTGAGGGTGAGAAGGAGCTGCACCGCAGCAACGGTCCCTTCCGCGGCACCGTCGAACTGCCGGGCTCCGGGCTGGTCGAGGTGGACTGCCTGGTTCGCTGGTCGGTCACCTTGCCTCAGTAGGACCCTGTGGTCATGACGAGGCGGACAGGGATGACCTTTCGAGGCGGCCGAAGTCAGTACGGACGACACATCGACTCCACACGGAGGACGGCATGGCTCTGGACCTCTTCGCAGGCATCCCCGTCACCGACTACGCCGCGGCGCGGCCCTGGTACGAGCGGCTCTTCGGCAGGCAGCCCTCGTTCCTGCCGAACTCCATCGAAGCGGTGTGGGAGGTCGCCGAGCATCGCTACGTCTACATCGTGGAGGACCCGGAGCGGGCGGGGAACGCCCTGGTGCTGTTGTTCGTCGACGATCTCGACAGCCGAGTCGCCGAGATCGCTCGGCGGAGCATCGAGCCCACGAAGCGTGAGACATACGAAGGTGGTGTGACCAAGGTGAGCTACCGAGACGCGGATGGCAACGAGATCAGCTTCGGCGGCGACACAGGCTGAACGACCCCTCCGACGCAGGCGAATCGCTCAGCATTCCCCCGGGTCCGGGCCTCATACCCCACCGTTCCGCCGTGCGGTGGGAGCGTCCGATCGGGGTGGCCTCTCCGTCCCGTAAATGATTGCCGGGCCGGAGTTCAATGACGGCACAGTTCTTGAGGGATGTCCCGGAATCAGGGCTGCGTACACGTGTGACACTGTCGGCATGCGGTGGGGTGTGTTCGGGCGGGGGACGAGGGCGCCACTGGCGATTGCGGTGGGGTCCCTGGGAGTGGCATTGGCGGGAGGCTGTTCGCTGGTCGGCGAGACGTCGGACGCCCGTCGTATCGACGCTTCACCCGTGCGGGTCCACGGTGTCGTCGACCGGGCGGTGCCGGTCAAAGGGGGGACGACGTTCAGGGTCTCGTACCGAGTCGAAGGTCGGGGGTTCGCCACCGAGGACTTGCCGGTGGGCCAAGTGGCCGAGCCCGCGATCCCCACGGTGGGTACCACCGTGTGCCTCGAAGCCTCGGCCGAACACCCGGAGACGGTACGGCTGTGCGGCCAGAGGTATCCGGGCGGCGACGACATGATTCCTGCCGAAGGCCTGATCGTGGTGGCAGGCACAGCAGGCACCCTGATGGCCGCCGGCTGGATCCTGATGGTCATCCGACAGAACCGCCGGTCCGTCTCGGCTGCGCACGCGACCGATATGACGTGCGCAGGCACCGAAGCCTGAGCGGCACAGATCACCTGCGGCACTGTCGGGACCCAGTTTCAGGAGGCACCCCATCACCATCATCGCGCACGAGGACCCGATCGGCCGGGGTCGCACCAACTACATGATCCACGCCGATCTGTCGGATCGACAGGACGGCTGGCGCGAGCAGTTGTGGACCCGCCGGCTCACCGAGGACACGTTCGAGGTGGCTTGTCTGCCGTTCTTCACCTACGGAATCTGCCACCGCGACGTGGTGACCATCAACAGCAATCACCTGGTGACCAGGGTCGTACGAAAGTCCGGCCACCGGACCCTTCGCGTCGCACTCGTCGTGGAACACCCGGACCGGGACCAGATACACGAACTCCTGCACGGCAAGGCGGTCCACACCGGTCTGCCGCATGAGTGGCTTCGGGGCACCTACCTTGCCGTGGATCTCGCGCCCGGCGCGGTTGAGGCGCCCTTCATCGAGACGTTGGAACCCCTTGCCCGGGCCGGCGCCCTCCACTGGGAGATCGATTCCTGACCTCAAGGACCTTTCTGTGAGGCGTTCTTGTCGGTGCGTCACACCAGCGGGATGGTCACCTCGTCCTCGACGGGCGGGTCGAGTTCCTGACGCAGGTTGCCCGTCGCCGCGAAACAGCGCAGCCGCACCGCCTCCTCGGTGACGTCCAGACGCAGGAAGCTCTTGAAGAAGGGCGGGCTGTAGGTGGCCGAACCCGGCGAGAAGAGCCGGGTGTAGAGCTTGCGCACGGGCAGACGGAAACGCGCCGTCCGGTCCGGGCGGCCACCGGCGCCCAGCAGACGGGCGACGAGCCGGATGCGCCGGGTGACCCGCGCCGGTGTGCCCTGCGCGCGGGTCACGGGAATGCCGAGGCGCTCGGCGACGACGGCGGTCGCCTCCGCCTCGGTGAGGGTGAAGAAGCGCCGCAGTCGCAGTCGGCGCCCGTAGAGCCTGCTGTAGAAGGCAAGGGAGTCGCCCCGCAGCGGATAGCAGCGGAAGTCCTGCTCGCCGACGTTCGCGACGGACACGCGCGGAATGGTGTGGGTGGCGTGCATGAAGGCGCCGCCGCCGCCGGAGACCACGTACTGGATGGTGCGGCCGTCCACGTCCACCGGATAGCGCTGGTAGTTGTGGATGTCGCCGCCTATCGCCGCGACGTAGTGGTGGCCGGGGTCGCGGACGATGTCGTCGACCGTGCCTCCGCCCTCGATGGGGCAGGGGTGGTGTTCGCCGTCCACGTACAACGGCGAACCGGTCACGAGGATCTTGGGCCGGGGCCCTTGCGAGACCTCCCGCAGCCAGCGGCCCTGTTCGGCGTCGATGGTGCCGAGCAGACCCGTGTCGATGCCGATGATGCGTACGCGTCCGGCGTCGATCGCCCAGTACGGGCCCGGCTGGACCGCCTGCTGAGCAGGGGTGGACCGCAACTTCCGTGCCTCGCCGAGGCGTTGCTCGTCCGGCTTGCCCGGCCTGTGCCACAGCAGCGAGCGCAGCCAGGCGCCCGTCAGTGGGCGCGGAGCCGGGGCCGGGGCGAGGGGTGCGGCATCGCAGAAGACCTTCATGAAGCCCTGAAGGTCCTCGTACCAGTCATGGTTGCCGGGTATCGCGTAGATCGGGGCCCGGTAGTCGCGGTAGGGACGGAAGAACTTCGTCCCGTAGTCGGCGGTGGCCCCCACCGGGTATATGACGTCACTGGCCAGTACGGCGAAGTCGGTGTCCTGACCGGTCTTCAGGAAGCCGGGAACCACGGCGTATTGAGGGTCGTCCCCCTCGCCGGTGTCTCCGATGACCATGAAGGAGAAGCGGTCCGGACCGTCGCGCCTGATCACCCTGTCGGCGGGAGCGCCCGCCGCCTGCTGCTGGTGCGCCCAACGGCTCCGGGTCTGCCCCGTGGGATCTCCGAACCACGAGGCCAGCACGCCGTTGCGCGCCGCCCATAGGGTCTTCGGATTGAGCCAGGAGAGCTTCTCGACCTGGGACGGCATCAGTGCGCGGTAGTCACCGGGCTGTGCGTCGCCCCAGCCGGCACCCTCGGCGGTATCGCGTGAAGATTCGGACACCGGTGCACCGTAGCAATGCGCAAGACGGCGTACGGACAAGGGGGTTGCCGTTCCGGGGCAGAGCCCGGGTCACCGGGCCGGGGCGATCCGCCCCGGCCCGGTGGTGGTGCGTCAGGAGCGCGCCGCCGGATCCGGGTGCTCGGCCGTCGGCAGCCCCAGGGCCAGCTGGGCGGCGGCGGCCATGGCACGCCGGTCGGTCCCTTCCGGTGCGAGCACCGGCGTGACCCGCACCTCCGCGACGAGCCGGCGCGCCGAGACGACCCGCCACACCGACGTCAGCAGGGAATCGCTCCCCACGAACGCGGGCGCCGTACTGGCCGTACCCTCGTCGAACCGGTAGAGCAGTCGCACCGGCTGGACGGGGACACCCGCGTCCAGTGCCGCCTGGAACGCGGCCCGGCGGAAGCGCCCCTGTGCCCGGCCGCACCAGGTGCTCCCCTCGGGGAAGACCACGACCGCGGACCCGGCGCGCATCGCGCCCGCGATCCGGGCCACCGTCTCGGGCAGGGCCCGCAGCCGGTCACGGTCGATGAAGAGAGCACCGCTGGTCGCGGTGAGGGCACCCGCCACCGGCCACTGCCGGATCTCGGTCTTCGCGAGCATCCGGCCGGGGCGGACGGCCGCGAGGAGCGGGATGTCGAGCCACGAGATGTGGTTGGCGACCATCAGCAGACCGCCTTGCTGCGGGGCGGCCCCGGAGAGCCGCACCCGGACGCCCGCCGCCCGCACAAGGGTCCGGCACCAGGCCCTGACGATCCGCCCCCTGGATGCGACGGGCAGACGGCGGACCAGCGGGAACACGAGGATCCCCGGGATCAGTACGCCCAGCACGGCCGCCAGCCGAAGAACGGCGCGCGGTGTGGACGCCGCCGAAGGGGTCGCGTCCACGCACGAGCGCGGGGTGCAGGGTGCGCTCGGCAGCCAGGCGCTCGTCGGTGCGGCCGCCTCGGGCGCCGTGCTCCCGCGCCGCGGCTCGGTGATCGTGGCGGTGGCCTGGATCGCGGCCGCACCCGGGCCCGCGAGCACTGCGGTGCGGCGCGGGCGCCAGGTCACGACGGTACGGGACACGTTCGTCACACGGGTCCGGGTCGTGTTCATCACGCCGGGACGAGCGAGAGGAAGTGCCGCAGGTAGCGCGGGTTGACCCGGCGCATCGACAGCAGGACGTACAGGTCGGCGACGCCGAACTCCGGGTCGTGAGCGGGCTCGCCGCAGACCCAGGCGCCCAGGCGGAGGTAGCCGCGCAGCAGCGGGGGCAGCTCGGTGTGCCCGGCCGGAGCCTCCACCTCGGGGCGCCAGGGCAGCAGCGGCCGTACGCGGTACTCCTCGGGTGCCATGTACTTGGTGCGCACCCGCTCCCAGGTGCCGGCGGCGAGCTTGCCGCCGTCGGCGAGCGGCAGGGAGCAGCAGCCTGCCAGCCACTCGTGCCCGCCGTCGACCATGTAGCGCGCTATCCCGGCCCAGATCAGGCCGATGACCGCGCCGTCGCGGTGGTCCGGGTGGACGCAGGAGCGTCCGACCTCGACAAGCCCGGAGCGGATGCCGGCCAGCGGGTCGAGGTCGAACTCGCCCTCCGAGTACAGGCGCCCCGCGACCGCGGCCCGGTCCGGCGGCAGCAGGCGGTAGGTGCCCACGACCTCGTCGGTCACCGTGTCACGGACCAGCAGGTGGTCGCAGTACGCGTCGAAGGGGTCGACGTCGAGACCCGGCTGCGGGGAGGACAGGAGGGCACCCATCTCCCCGGCGAAGACGTCGTGGCGCAGCCGCTGGGCAGCCTGCACGTCCGCCTCGTCACGAGCGAGGGTGACGGTGTAGCGCGTCGGTGCCACGGGCTGTGGGGGGCTGGCGAGGGTGGAAACGCCGGTCATGGCTCTCTCCTGGTCACGGGCCGGTTCGGCGAAGCGGCTAGCAGACCGTGGGGATGCGATCTGCCGCCCCTGTTCTTCCGATGCCGGCTGACCTACGCGTAACCGGAGCAGGGAGAGCGGGTGTGGGCTAGTTGAACGGCTCGCTCAGCCGCCGGCGGCAACCCGGTCCGGGACCTACTGTTCATCTCGCGTCCACGCAGTGCGCGAACCATCCCCGGGCCTCGTCCTCGTCCATCACACGTTCCAGGACCACGTCTGCCGACATGCCGGGGAAGAACCGCCCGGCCGGCCAGCCCCGCTCGTACGGCGGCGGGTCGAGGACCAGCAGCCGGGAACCCTCGACGACGGGGATGTCGGTGGGTGTCCCCTCGTTCCACACCCACTGACCAGCGGGTGTCACCAGGTTGAAGGCACCGGTCGTCGGCACCTGGCCCGGTGCATCCCGGCACACCGCGGCCTCCCGCGCGGACGGAGCGCGTCCGGGCACATGACCGCCGCCGACCAGGACGTCGGCGAGCAGGGTGTGCAACTGGAAGTTGTCGCCGATGCCGCTCATCCGCAGCGCGTAGCCGGTGCCGCTCGGGCGGTGCAGCACCACGAGCGGCTCGTCGTCCAGCACCAGCAGCGCGTACTCCAGGCATTTGACGTCGTGCCCGGAGGCGTCCCGCACCGACCGCACGGCCGCAAGCAGCTCCGTACGGCGGCCGTCGTCCATGCCGGTGCGCACCGACGGGTCGTTGAGCATCGCAACGGAAGCCATCTCCCACTGGGGCAGCGTCCACCAGCCGGCGGCCGCCTCCCGTCCGGCCCGCGCTGCGACCGCCGGATCGGGATCGCCGGGTCGCGGCTCGGGGAGGTCTCCGCCTCCCGTCGCCTCCCAGCGGGCGCAGAACTCGCCCGCGCTCGCGAGCGCCTCGGCGAGTCCGTCGAAGACGTCCGGGGCACACTGCCGCGCCTGCGCTCCACGCTCGACGCAGGCACCGACGATCACGGCGATCAGGCCGCGGGGCTCCACGGGCACCTGCGGCAACAGGGCCGTCAGCCGCGGCCCGGCCTGGGCCACCTCGTGGTCCGCCGCATCGGCGAAGTGCCGGTGCATCTCCCGTATTCCGCGCTCCGACCGAGCGCCGTCCCGGTCGCGTACGGCGGCCTCGAACCCGGCGACGGCCTCGAGCAGCCGGTCCTTGCCACGACGTCCGAAGATCATGCGCGAACCCTACCGATGCGGGGATGCCTGACGGGACCGGGGGAGCACCACCCCCGGTCCCGCCCGTCCGCACTCCGACGGCGAACGTCGACGGTCGGCGCCGCCCCGTCCCGAGCAGCGCCGACCTGCTTGTGTGCTAACGGCGACCCGCCTTGCGGCTCGCGCGCAGCCACTCCTTGTTCATGCTGGTGATGGACACGAGCGGGATGCCCTTCGGGCAGGCCGTGGCGCACTCGCCGGTGAGCGTGCAGCCGCCGAAGCCCTCCGCGTCCATCTGCGCCACCATGTCCAGCACCCGGGTCTCGCGTTCGGGTGCGCCCTGCGGCAGCACGTTCAGATGGTTGATCTTCGCCGAGGTGAACAGCATCGCCGCGCCGTTCGGGCAGGCGGCGACGCAGGCGCCGCAGCCGATGCACTCGGCGTGCTCGAAGGCGAAGTCGGCGTCCGCCTTCGGCACCGGCGTGGCATGGGCCTCGGGTGCCGAGCCGGTCGGGGCCGAGATGTAGCCGCCCGCCTGGATGATCCGGTCGAAGGCCGAACGGTCCACGACCAGGTCCTTGATCACCGGGAAGGCCGAGGCCCGCCAGGGCTCGATGTCGATCGTGTCGCCGTCCTTGAAGGACCGCATGTGCAACTGGCAGGTGGTGGTGCGCTCGGGGCCGTGCGCGTCGCCGTTGATGACGAGCGAGCAGGCGCCGCAGATGCCCTCACGGCAGTCGTGGTCGAACGCCACGGGCTCCTCGCCCTTGAGGATGAGCTCCTCGTTGAGGGTGTCGAGCATCTCCAGGAAGGACATGTCGGCCGAGATCTTGTCCACCTCGTATGTGGACATGGCGCCTTCGGCGTCGGCGTTCTGCTGCCGCCAGACGCGCAGGGTGAGCTTCATGCGTAGCTCCGCTGAGTGGGGTGGACGTACTGGAAGACCAGGTCTTCCTTGTGCAGGACCGGCGCGTCGCCGGTGCCGGTGAACTCCCAGGCGGCCGCGTAGGCGAACTCGTCGTCCTTGCGGGCGGCCTCGCCGTCGGGGGTCTGGGACTCCTCGCGGAAGTGACCGCCGCAGGACTCGTTGCGATGCAGCGCGTCGAGGCACATCAGCTCGGCGAGCTCCAGGTAGTCCACGATGCGGTTGGCCTTCTCCAGCGACTGGTTGAACTCCTCGCCGGTGCCGGGGACCTTGATCCGCCGCCAGAACTCCTCTCGGATCTGCGGGATGCGCTCCAGGGCCTTGCGCAGACCCGCGTCGGTACGCGCCATGCCGCAGAACTCCCACATGAGCTCACCGAGCTCGCGGTGGAAGGAGTCGGGGGTACGGTCGCCGTCGACGGACAGCAGCAGGTTCAGCCGGTCCTCGGTCTCGGCCAACACCTCCTGCACGGCGGGGTGCTCGTCCGTCACCTGGTCCTGGTGCGGGTTGCGGGCGAGGTAGTCGTTGATCGTGGACGGGAGGACGAAGTAGCCGTCCGCGAGTCCCTGCATCAGCGCCGAGGCGCCGAGGCGGTTGGCTCCGTGGTCGGAGAAGTTGGCCTCACCGACGGCGAACAGGCCCGGGACCGTGGTCTGCAGGTCGTAGTCGACCCACAGGCCGCCCATCGTGTAGTGCACGGCGGGGTAGATCCGCATCGGCACCTCGTAGGGGTTCTCCGCGGTGATCCGCTCGTACATGTCGAAGAGGTTGCCGTACTTCTCCTCGACCTTCTTGCGGCCCATACGACTGATCGCGTCCGCGAAGTCGAGGTACACGCCCTGGCCGCCGGGCCCGACGCCGCGGCCCTCGTCGCAGACGTTCTTGGCCGCCCGGGAGGCGATGTCGCGCGGGACGAGGTTGCCGAAGGAGGGGTAGATGCGCTCCAGGTAGTAGTCGCGCTCGTCCTCGGGGATCTGGTTCGGCGGCCGGGTGTCGCCCTTGGCCTTCGGCACCCAGATCCGGCCGTCGTTGCGCAGCGACTCGCTCATCAGGGTGAGCTTGGACTGGTGGTCGCCCGTGCGCGGGATGCAGGTCGGGTGGATCTGTGTGAAGCAGGGGTTGGCGAAGTAGGCACCGCGCCGGTGCGCCCGCCAGATGGCGGTCGCGTTGGAGTTCATGGCGTTGGTCGACAGGTAGAAGACGTTGCCGTAACCGCCGGAGGCCAGCACGACGGCGTCGGCGAAGTACGTCTCGATCCTGCCGGTGACCAGGTCGCGGGCGACGATCCCACGTGCCCTGCCGTCGATGACGATCAGGTCGAGCATCTCGCTGCGCGGGTGCATCTCGACATTGCCGGCCGCGATCTGCCGCGAGAGCGCCTGGTAGGCGCCGAGCAGGAGCTGCTGTCCCGTCTGGCCGCGGGCGTAGAAGGTGCGGGAGACCTGGACGCCGCCGAAGGAGCGGGTGTCGAGCAGGCCGCCGTACTCGCGGGCGAACGGGACACCCTGCGCCACGCACTGGTCGATGATCTCGACGGAGATCTGCGCCAGCCGGTGCACATTGGACTCGCGGGCCCGGAAGTCGCCGCCCTTGACCGTGTCGTAGAAGAGGCGGTGGATGGAGTCGCCGTCGTTGCGGTAGTTCTTCGCGGCGTTGATGCCGCCCTGCGCGGCGATCGAGTGGGCACGGCGCGGGGAGTCCTGGTAGCAGAACTGGACCACGTGGTAGCCCTGTTCGGCCAGGGTGGCGCCCGCGGAGCCGCCGGCGAGGCCGGTTCCGACGACGATGATCCGGTGCTTGCGCCGGTTGGCCGGGTTGACCAGTTTGGCCTCGAACCGGCGCGTGTCCCAGCGCTCGTTGATGGGGCCCTCGGGCGCCTTGGTGTCGGCGACCGGCGCACCGGTCGCGTAGTCGGTGTATTCGGCGGAGGCAGTCATGTCAGCTCACCACTCCGGTCATGACGCCCACGGGAACGGCGATGAATCCGGCCGTGAGCAGCAGCGCTAGGGCATTGGCGGTGGTCTTCAGGGCGCGGTCGCGGGTACGGCTGCCGACGCCGAGGGTCTGCGCCGCGCTCCAGAAGCCGTGCCGGATGTGCAGCCCGAGGGCGAGCATCGCGACGATGTAGATGACGTTGCCGTACCAGGTGGAGAAGGTGTCCACGACGTTCTGGTACGGGTGGCCTTCCTGGAAGCCACCGGAGTGCACGGTGCCGGTCGTCAGGTCGAGGAGGTGCCAGACGACGAACAGGGCGAGGATGATCCCGCCCCAGCGCATCGTGCGCGTGGCGTAGCTGGCCTGCGGCTTCTTGTGCACGTACTTGTTCGGACGTGCCTTGATGTCGCGGCGGCTGAGCTGGTACGCGGAGACGATGTGGGCCACGACGGCGACCACCAGCACCACGCGGATCAGCCACAGCGTCCACCCGTAGTGCATGAAGGGCTCGCCGACGGTGCGCAGCCAGTGGGCGTAGTGGTTGAACTCCCCCGCCCCGAAGTAGATCTTCAGATTGCCGATCATGTGGGCGACCAGGTAGAGCAGCATGATCAGGCCGCTGATCGCCATCACTGTCTTCTTGCCGACTGTCGAGTCCCACACGGTGCGCGCCATGGACGTCCGTCGGTCCGTCCGCGTTGCCAGAGCCATGTTCAGGAACGCTAGGGCCGAAGGTCCTTATCGGTCCAAGACATGGTCCGGTTCGTTTCGATAGCCAAGCCCTATGCTTGCACCATGCAGTTCCAGCAGCTCCAGTACTTCGTGGCGGTCGCCGAGACCCGACACTTCACCAGGGCCGCCGACCTCGTCCATGTGGCACAGCCGTCGCTGTCTCAGCAGATCAAGGCGCTGGAGCGGGAGCTGGGCGCCGACCTGTTCCTGCGGGCCCGCGGCAACATCACCCTCACGGACGCGGGCGAGTCGCTGCTGCCGCTGGCCCGCCGCATCCTCGCCGACGCGGACACGGCCCGGTACGAGGTGCAGGAGCTGGCACAGCTTCGCCGGGGCCGGGTCCGCCTCGGCGCGACACCGAGTGTGTGCACCGGCCTGCTGCCGGACGTGCTGCGCGCCTTCCACGACCGCTATCCCGGCATTCAGCTCCTCATCGAGGAGGGCGGCTCCCACGACCTGGTCCGGGAGCTGGCGCGCGGCGCCCTCGACCTCGCCCTCGTGGTGCTGCCCCTGCCCACCCCCTCCCCCGCGCTGACCACGGTGGAGCTGTTGCGTGAGGACCTGGTGGTGGTGTCCTCCCCGGACGCCCCGCGGCCGGGCGGCGGCCGGCGCACGGTCCGCATCGCCGATCTGGAGAGCGAGCGCCTGGTGATGTTCCGGCACGGCTACGACCTGCGGGAGCTGACGGTGGCCGCATGCCGAGCCGAGGGGTTCGAGCCGGATTTCGCGGTGGAGGGCGGCGAGATGGACGCGGTGCTCGGCTTCGTACGGGCGGGACTGGGCGTCGCTGTCGTCCCGCGCATGATCGCCACCCGTAGCGGACGCGGCCTGCGGGTGACCCCGCTGGCCCGTCCCGGCCTGTACCGGACGATCGCCCTGGCCCACCGCAGCGACGTGGCGCCGCCGCGGGCGGCGCGTGAGCTGCAGCGGATGCTGCTGGAGCGGTGAGCCGGGCGGGCCGCGTCCGGCCTCAGGGCTCGATGACGAGCCGCTCGATCAGACCCGAGCCGAGGGTGAAGCGGTAGTGCAGGTCGACGGTGCCGCCGGGGAAGTCGCCCTCGAGATGCTGTGTCGCGACATAGTGCGCGTCGCCCGCCTGCTGGGCCCCGACGAGTTCGGTGGTGTAGGTGAACTCGGAGGCGGCCCGGTCGAGCCACTGCTCCACGGCGGCGCGCCCCCGATGGGTGGCGCCGTCGTCGATCACGGTGGCGTCGTCGGTGAACGTGGCGATCGCGGTGGCGGTGTCGCGTACGCGGTGGGCCTCGAGGTAGCGCAGGACCACCGCGGGCAGCGAGTCGGGGGCGATGGCACGGAGCTGGTCGTCGGTCATGAGGGTCCTCTCAAAGATGGGTGTTCAGACGGTGGGGGTGGTGCCGCCGTCGATGACGTACTCGGCACCGACGATGGACGAGGCGCGGTCGCAGACCAGGAAGGCGATGAGTTCGGCGACCTCCTCCGGCCGGTTGGGGCGGCCGAGGGGGATGCCGCCCAGGGAGTCCATGAGCCGCTCCAGAGCGGCCTTCTGGGTGATGTCCGCCTCCTTCGCGATGCGTCCGACCAGGTCGTCCGCGGCGCCGGTCAGGATGAAGCCGGGCGAGACCGCGTTGACGCGCACCCCGTGCGGCGCGACCTCGTTGGCCAGGCCCTTGCTGTAGGTGCTCAGCGCGGCCTTCGCGGCCGCGTAGGCGAGCGTGCCGTTCCACAGCGGCATGCGCCGCTGGATCGAGGTGACGTGCACGACCGCGCCCGAGCGGGCTTGGATCATGCCGGGGAGCAGAGCCCGGTCGAGGCGGACGGCGGCCAGCAGGTTGGTGTTCAGCTCCCGCGCCCAGTCGTCCTCGCCGAGCGCCGCGTAGCCTCCCGCCGGAGCCTGCGATCCGCCTAGGTTGTGGACGAGGATGTCGACTCCGTCCAGGCGGGCGTTCACCTCCGCGACGACCTGCGCGACACCCTCGGGGGTCGAGAGGTCGGCGGCGATGAACGTCTTCTCCTCGACGTCCTCGGTGGGGGTGCGGGCGGTGACGAGCACGGTTGCCCCGGCCTGCCGGAGGCGTTCGGCAACGGCGGCACCGGTGCCCCTGGTACCGCCGGTGACCAGCGCGCGCCTGCCGTCGAGGGAGTCGCTGATGGGCATGGCAAACAAGCCTTCCGTAGGGAGATCCGACGGCGGAAGGCCACCGCCGACGACTTACTGCTAAAATAGCACCAAGTAACTTCGACTTTAGCAGTGACTGGGGAGATGGCCACCTTGGCAAGTCGCATCAGGCTGGAGGACAGGGAGTGCCCGCTGTCCACGACGGTGGAGCACGTCGGCGAGTGGTGGACGCTGCTGATCCTCCACGACGCCTTCGACGGCTACACCCGCTTCGACCAGTTCGAGGAGAACCTGGGCATCTCCTCCAGCATGCTCACCACGCGTCTGAAGACCCTCGTCGCGGACGGACTGCTGGAGCGGCGGCCGTACCAGAGCCATCCCGTCCGGTACGAGTACGTGCTCACCGAACTGGGCCGCTCGCTGCGCCCGGTGATCGTCGCGCTGGCCGCGTGGGGCAACGCCCGCCTCGCACCCGAGCAGCGCAGCATGATCCTCGTCGACGCGAACAGCGGCGAGGAGGTCGAACCCGTGGTCGTGGACGCCAGGACGGGTCGCCGGCTGGACGACAGCGACGCCTATGTCTTCGCCGCGGGCCCCGCGGCGAGCCCCGTCATGCGCAGCCGCTACGCGACCCGGGCGCAGGCCCCGGCGCCCGCCGATTGAGCGGGCGCACGAGTGCTTCCCGGACGTGCCCGTCGGGGCGTTCCCCGGGACTCCGGGCGACCCTGGATCAGCCCGTCGCGTCCAGCAGCGACAGTTCGTGCAGGCGCTCCGGTGGACCGGGGCGGGCGTAGTACCACCCCTGCGCCGTGTCGCAGCCCAGGATGCGCAGTTGTTCGGCCTGGGCGCCGGTCTCCACGCCCTCGACCGTGACCGCGAGGTCAAGGCTGTGCGCGAGGGAGACGATCCCTTCGACGATCTTGAGGTCGACGGGATCGGCCGGGTACTGCTGCATGCTCTGGGTGAAGGAGCGGTCGAGCTTCAGGACCCGCACCGGCAGCCGCCGCAGGTTGGCGAGGTTGGAGTAGCCCGTGCCGAAGTCGTCGAGTGCGATGTCCACCCCCATCTCGGCCAGGCGCCGCAGCGGCTTGAGGAGGCTGTCGTCCGCGCCGATGAGCGCCGACTCCGTCACCTCCAGGCAGAGCGCGTCCGGTTCGAGTCCAGCCTGCTCCAGGATGGCCACGGTGTCGGCCACAAGACCGGGGTGGGTGAGCTGGCACGGAGACAGATTGACGTTGATGCGCAGCGGACCCGAGCGGTCGTGTCTCTCCTGCCAGGAACGGGCCTGCCGCACCGCCTCTTCGAGGACCCAGCGCCCCAGCGGCACGATCAGCCCGGTGCGCTCGGCGAGCGGGATGAACCGGTCGGGGCCGAGCACACCGTGCTGCGGATGCAGCCAGCGCACCAGCGCCTCGGCACCGTGCACGGTGCCGTCGCCGAGGTGGACCAACGGCTGGTACTCGATGAAGAACTCACCGCGGTCCAGAGCCGTCGGCAGCGCGGTGGTCAGCCCGTGCCGGGTGATGGCGCGGGCGTCGGCCTCGGGGTCGGCAAGCTCGAAGCGGTTGCCGCCCGCGGACTTGGCCCGGTACATGGTGATGTCGGCGCTGCGCAGCACCTCCGCCGGACCGCGCTCGCCCACCGGTCCCTCGACGACGCCGATGCTGCCGCGCACGGTCAGTTCCCGGCCGTCGACGCTGATCGGGGTGACCAGCGCGTTCATGATCCGCCCCGCGAGCTCGTCGACCTTGCGCTCGGTGTCGGGCCCGGTGGTCAGCGCCACGAACTCGTCGCCGCCCAGACGGGCGACCATCTCACCGGGCGCGGTGGCGCAGGACTGCAGACGGTCGGCCACCTCGACCAGCAGCCGGTCGCCCGCCGCATGCCCGAGGCTGTCGTTGATGGTCTTGAAGCCGTCGAGGTCCAGGTAGCACAGGCCGAACCGCTGCCCCTCGCCCGCCGCGAGCGCCTTCTCCAGGCGCTCGAAGAACAGGGTGCGGTTCGGCAGTCCGGTGAGGGCGTCGTGCGTGGCCTCGTAGCGCAGCCGCAGATTCAGCAGGCGCCGCTCGGTGGTGTCCTCCATCAGCGCGAGCTGGTACTGCGGGCGCCCGTCCGCGTCCCGCAGCAGGGAGACCGTCAGATTGGTCCACAGCACCGTTCCGTCGGGCCGGTAGAAGGCCTTCTCGACGTGGTAGTGCTCCCGCTGGCCGCGGACGAGTTCGTCGTACAGCCGCCAGACCTGCGGAGCGTCGTCGGGGTGGGTCCACTCCACGACGTTGCGCCCGCGCACCAGGTTCTCGGACCCGCCGAACATACGGAGCAATGCGCCGTTGACCTGAAGGACGTTGCCGTCGAGGTCGGAGATGCAGATGCCTATCGCCGCGCCCTCGAACACCGCGCGGAAGCGCGCCTCGCTGGTGTGCAGCGCGTGCGCCACGGCGCCCTGGGCGGTGAGGGCGGCCTGCGAGATGGTCTCCTGCTCGGCCAGGGTGCGTTCCCTCAGGGCCTCGGCGAACCCGGCGGCCATCGCGTGCTGCAACCGCGAGCAGCGGGTGCGCAGCGCCTCCTGCGCCTCGGCGGGGGCGTCCGGATCACCGCAGTAGAGCACCAGGTACGCGTCGACGCAGTCCAGCGTGCGGCTGAGCGCTTCCGGGTCGGTGCAGTGCGCCTCGATCAGCGCGGCGCCGATCCCCTTGGCCGTGGCGGCGTCGAAGGCCCTGGCCCGCAGCGCGTCGCGCAGCCGGCAGGCCAGCGGCAGCAGCAGTTCCTCGAAATCGGGTCGGGTCAGCGACGTGGAGGTGACCGGGAAGACCGCCCGGCTCCAGATCGTCGCGAACCTGCGCAGTCTGTCCTCCGGTCCCCCCGGCTCGGCGGTCACGCCGAGCGCCCCACGCCGGCGAACCCCGCGAAGGAATACGGATCCTCGTCCTCGGATGCCGTGTCGGGCCGCCACTTCGGCATCGGCACCAGCCCGGGTTCCACCATGTCGTACCCCTCGAAGAACCGCGCGATCTCGTCGCGCGAGCGCATGATCAGCGGATTGCGGATGTTCCTGTACACGTCGACCGTGCCCTCGGCCCGCTCCTGCGGCAACGGGATCCCGTCGTACGACGCGTGCGTGACGACGAGCAGGCTGCCCGGCGCGAGCGCGTCACGCAGTTCGGCCACCGCACTGTACGGGTCGTCCGTGTCCTCCACGAAGTGCAGTATGGCAACGAGAAGGAGCGCGACTGGCCGGTTCCGGTCGATCAGGCGCTCCACTTGAGGGCTCGACAGGATCCCTTCGGGCTTGCGGAGATCGGCCGCGACGACGTCCGCGTCGTCGTTCCCCTCGAGAACGGCTTGGCTGTGGGCGACGGCCACCGGGTCGTGGTCGACGTACACGACACGGGCGCCGGGGTGCGCCTGCTGCGCCACTTCGTGGACGTTCCCGAAGGTCGGGATGCCCGAGCCGATGTCGAGGAACTGGGTGATGCCCTCCTCGACGGCGTAGCGGACCGCCCGGCGCATGAACGCCCGGTTCGCCTGCATGATCTTGGGGAGGCCCGGCATGAACTCCATCGCCCTGCGCGCCGCCACCCGGTCGACCTCGAAGTTGTGCGAGCCGCCCAGGTAGAAGTCGTACATGCGGGACACGCTCGGCACGGAGATGTCGATGCTCCGGGGGGCCCAGGCGGGACGCTCCATGCAGCTCTCCTAGGCGTAGACGACAGTGTGGCCGATCCGGTGTTCGAGCAGAGGCTACTGATCGTCCGCCAACGGAGCGAGTAAAAACGGAAATTGACCATCCGTTCCCGGTCAGCGCGCCGTTTCCGGTGGTCCGCCGCAGTGGGACCGGATCGCTCGTCGAGGCCTCACGCGCACTGGCGCAGGCCTTCCCCACACATGCCGAAGCGGCCCGCCCCCTCCGTGCGGTGGAGAGGGGGCGGGCCTGGTCCTGCGCGCCGGTGTCCCGTTCGGCCGACTCTGTTGCTCCGGGTGTCCACTCCCTTCGGCGTCGTGCGACCGACCGGGCGGGGTGATGGATCGAACCTGGGGAGGGGTGATCCCTACTTGGGCGCGCCGACCGGCTTTCCGTCGGGCGCGACGGCGTACCACGTGCCGCCCACGCCCTGGCCGTTGGTGTCACCGGGTGCCGTGTCACCGGAGAAGGTGTAGATCGGCCAGCAGTTGACGGTCATCTGCTTGGTGCCGTCGGGGCGGGTGAAGCCCATCAGCCCCTTCTTCTGCACGCCCTTGGTGTCGTTGGCCGCGACCGGGGCGACGGCCGGCCACTTCTCGATGCAGGCGCCCGTGCAGTTGGACACGGACTTGGGCCACGCCTTGTCCTTCATGAAGCGGTAGACCGTCATGCCGTTCTTGTCCACGACGATCTGGCCCAGCTTGGGGTCGTTGCGGACGGACAGGCCGGGCAGTGCCGTGCCGGCCTTCTTGCCGGTGGGCGCGGTCGCGAACCAGGTACCCTTCACGCCCTGGCCGTTGGTGTCACCGGCCTTGGTGTCCTTCACGTAGCGGTACATCGGCCAACCGGCGACGGTCAGCTGCTTGGTGCCGTCCGAACGGGTGACCTCGCCGAGCAGTGACCGGTCGATGCCGGAGGCCACCGAGGCGCCGTCGGCGGGCACCGGCGGCCACGTCGTCGCGCAGTCCCCGTCACAGGAGGACTTCGGCGGCGAGGCCGTGTCCTGGTCGAAGCGGTAAAGGGTGAATCCGGCGCTGTCGGTGACGATCTTGCCGAGCTTCGCGTCCTCGGCGACGGCAAGTTGGCCCGCGGACTGCCCCGCGGCGGCCGCGGCGCTCGGCGCCGTGGTGGAGTCGGCACCGTAGCCGTTTCCGGGGTCCGTATAGCCGCCTGCGGCCGTGGTCGCGCCCACGTTCTGGCTCCCCGTCGACTGGGCGCCGTTCTCCTGACCGCACGCCGTCGTGAGCGCCAGCACGGCCGCAGCTGTCGCCACGAGGGAGGCGCTCCGCCAGGATGTCTTCATTCTCAACTCCCGCTATCCGCTTGGGTGTTGCGGCTTCCTGTGCTCCTCGCCGCGTCTGGCCCTAGGTACGGACGGGACTGCCTGATGTGTTCAATCGGTCCAGAGATTTCTTTCCGGAACCTGTGACCCGTCGTCCGTCACCCGCCCCGGCCGCACCCGGGCCCCCTCGCGCACATGTACGCAACCGGGGTCACGACGGACATGGCCGACGAAACCACCGAATGATGGATCTCCCCCCTTCAGGGCAATTCGCCGGTGCGTGTGCGTAGAGGGACCCACGCGCGCCGATGATCTCGGTCGTGCAACGACCCGAACGGCCCCGATCCACCCTCGTTCCAAGGGCGTTGGCCCTGGTGGCGATGGTCTGGATCCTTGCGGGCGCCCCTGCCGGAGCGGCGTCGGCCGACGCGTGCGCCTACGCCTCGACGGGCCCCGGTGGCACGGACGCGGTGGCGGTCGCGGGCGGCGACCACTGGCCACTTTCCCCGTGTTTCACCCCGACCCCGACACCAACACCGACACCGACACCGAGCCCCACACCGACGCCGACCCCCACACCGCCACCCCAACCACGGCCGACACCGAGACCCGTACCGCCCCCTCCGCCACCGCCCCCCGTGGCCCCGCCACCACGACCGGTACTGGTCCGGGTGCCCCCGCCGCCCCCGCCACCGGTGGCCCCGCCCCCCACGCAGCAACCGCGCCCACGCCCGTCGGCGACTCCCGTGCACTACCCCCGCTACCACTCGGTGTCCCGGCCGCGCCCTCCGCGCGACGCTCCCTCACCGCTGATGTTCACCCTGCTGATCGCCGCGCCCGCGGTATTCGCCGTCGCCGCGCTGCGTCCGCGCTGACCCCTGGAGGCACTTCTTGTCGGAATGGCTTGTTCTCGCCCTCGCGATGGCGGCCGCCTGCGCCGTCGTGGTCGCGGTGACCCTGCTTCGGCATCGCACCGCCGCCGAGGACGACGATCCGTCCGAGACACCGGATGTGATCGAGTACATGACGATGTGGATCGGCGTCGTGTACGCCATCGTGCTGGGACTCGCCATCGCCGGTGTCTGGGAAGCCCGCAGCGCCGCCCAGGACCATGTGCAGGCCGAGGCTCAGGCACTGCACGAGATCTCGGAGCGCGTCCGGGTCTATCCGCCCGACGTCCGCGACCGCGTCCGCGACGACATCGACGCATATGTCGGCCATGTCGTGACCGCCGAGTGGAAGGCCATGACGGATCACGGCAAGGTGACCCCTCGTGGTGCGCAACTGCTCCAGCGGATCCGTCAGGACGTCACCGACTATCAGCCGAAGACGGACTTCCAGGCCCAGTCCTACCAACCGCTCCTCGACCAGGTGGCCGCGGTCGACACAGCACGGGCGGCCCGGGCCGACTCCACGGGTGCGACCATGCCCACGGTGGTCTGGTTCGGGCTGATCGGCGGTGCGGTGATCACGATCGGCATGGTGTTCGCACTCCAGATCCGGCGTACGCCACGCGAGTTGGTCCTCGCCGGGCTGTTCTCCGCACTCATCGCCTTCCTCCTCTTCCTCATCTGGGACTTCGACACGCCCTACAGCCGGGGCATCGCGGCGTCCGCGGAGCCCTTCCTGACACTGTTCCCGCACGTACACGGGTGACGGCCCCGGCGCCGTCGCGCACCGGTGGCGGGGGCGGAACGTCACAGGACTCCCGCCCCTGCCACCTCCCGTGCGCTCCCTCCCGCCGCACCGGCCCGCCCCGCCCCCTTTCACGGCCGGGGTCCCCTGTGCGGCCCATGCACTTGCCCCATTCGCACGACTGAGATCGCGCCCCCGAAGCGGCCTTCCTACTGTTTCGATCATCGAGGTGCATTTCAGGCGCAAGCGGAATCCGTCCGCGGCAAGGCTCCTCGGGGACCTGGAGGCTTCCATGCCCGCGATACGCGCACTCTCGGCCGCAATGCTGGGCCTTGGCGCCCTCGCCCTCACCGCATGCACCTCTGCCACCGCCGGCGACGACGTCGGCAACCCGGGCTTCGGCTACAACCTCCAGCCGGAGACGGTCGCTCCCGGCGGCCGGCTCTCGCTGCCCGTACAGGGCTGCAAGGAGGAGGCCACGGTCACCTCCGGCGTCTTCCAGACGGTCACCGTCCCCAAGGGCGGGACCTCGGCCACGGCGGTGATCGACCGGAACGCACGCCCCGGTACCTCCTACGACGTGGCCTTCCGGTGCGGTCATGAATACGGCCACCGCAAGCTCACCATCGGTGCCGCTCACAGCGAGACCGCGGGATCCAAGCAGAGCGGCAGCGGGGGTGCGCCGGACAGCGGAGGCGGCGAAGGCGGCTACGGGGGCGGCGGGATCGGCGGCGGTGGATACGGCGGAGGCATCGGCGGCGGAGCGTACGGCGGAGGCATCGGCGGCGGAGCGTACGGCGGAGGCATCGGCGGCGGAGCGTACGGCGGAGGCATCGGCGGCGGTGCATACGGCGGAGGCATCGGGGACGGAGGGTACGGCGGAGGCATCGGGCGCGGAGGGTACGGCGGAGGCATCGGCGGCGGAGGGTACGGAAACGGTGGAGGCGGCGGAGGTTATGGAAAGGGTGAAGGCGGCGGCGGAGGCGGGTACGAGCAGCACGGCGTGCAGGCCGGTGTCGGCGGCAGCGTCCGCGGATTCCATCTCAAGGAGGTCGGCCTAGGCGCCGCCTTGATCATCGGTGCGGTCGGCACGGCCTGGCGCATGGCACGCCGGCGCACCCCTCCCCGGGACTGAAAGCCGGATCTCCTCGCCCCGGGTCCCGAACGGATCCGGGGCGAGGGCGTTCCCGCCCGGGAGACACACCACAGGTCACGATCCGTCGGAAGGATCCCGGCCGTCGCACCCCCGACGGCCGACACCCGTTCGCCGCCTCCCCGTCGCTCACTCATTCCGGTGCGCTCGGCGTGCTGTTGATCGTGACCGACGTGGTGACGGCCGCGTCGAGAGGGGATTGGCGAATGTCTGCGTCCGGGTCGGCCGGCACGGAGGACCGGCAGAAGAAGCGGGCCCCGTGGGGCATGATGGCGATCGCCCTGCTGACGGGCCTCGCCCTCGTCCGCAATGGTTCCGGTCACGTCGACGTGGGCCCGCCGCAGCCGGCCTCGGCGGCGGCCCCGGGCACCACCGGCGCCCTGAGCCACGCCGGTACGCCCGCCGCGCTGCAGTACTCCGTGGTCAGCCGCGTCCGTATCCCGGCGATCCAGGTCGACGCGCCCGTCGTACCGGTCGGCCTCGACGCCTCCGGCTGGGTGAGCGCGCCACCGCCCGAGGACACGAACCTCGCGGGCTGGTTCACCGGCGGGGTCTCTCCCGGTGAGAAGGGCACGGCGGTGATCGTGGGCCACGTCGACAACGACGTGGGCCCGGCGGTGTTCTACGGACTGGGCGCCCTGAAGCAGCGCGACCGTGTCGAGGTACGGCGCCTGGACGGCAAGACGGCCGTGTTCGAGGTCTACGGCAACGAGGTCTTCGACAAGAAGAACTTCCCCGGCGGCCGCGTCTACGGGAACAAGGGCGCCCCGGAGCTGCGGGTCATCACCTGCGGAGGAGGTTTTTCCGAGGAACACGGTTACGCGGGGAACGTGGTGGTGTTCGCCCGCATGGTCGAAGTGCGGTGAGTGCGATCGGAGCGGACGGCGGACAGCCCGGGACGGATCGGCGCAAGCCACCGTGTCCCGCCGACCCGCGTGGAATTCCCCGGCGCCCGAACGGGCCCCGGACCTGCGGTTTCCGATAGCCTCACCGCCGTGACGGAACAGCACTCGCATCAGTTCGAGCGAGGAACGGACGGGCCCAAAGTCATCGTCGTCGGCGTCGACGGCTCCGATTCCTCGCTCCGGGCGGCCGCCTACGCCGGCGGTCTCGCCCGTCGGCAGCGGGCGCTGCTGGCCGTCGTCTACGTGCAGCCTGTGATGGCGGCGGGGGCGGCGCTCGGGGTCCCGGTGGCCGACACCACCGACGCGATCGCGGAGGACCTGGTCAAGTACATCCGCGAGGCCACCGAGCGCGTCAGAGGGATATTCGAGGTGCGCTGGGAGTTCCACACCTTCCGCGGCGACCCCTACAACGGGCTGGTCAAGGCGGCCGACGAGCTGAAGGCTGACGCGGTGGTGGTGGGCGCCTCCGAGCAGGCCGGCCACCGCATCATCGGTTCGGTGGCGATCCGGCTGGTCAAGGCGGGGCGCTGGCCGGTCACGGTCGTTCCGTAGCGGCGCCGCCGGCACCCGCGGTGCCGGCCCCGACCGCGCCCGGCGGGCGATCGTCCCTGCCGGGCACGCATGCGGTCTTCCGTCCCTGCCGTCCCCTGCGCCATCATGATCCGCCGTCAGCCCATTGCCGTATGCGAAGGGGTGAGGCTCATGGCCGGGCTCAGGATGGGTGAGGGGATTCTCCGCCGCAAACCCATCGAACGCATCGAAGAGACGGAAGTCCACGACGGCACACGGCTCGACCGTTCGCTCGGACTGTGGCAGCTCACCGCGATCGGTGTGGGCGGGATCATCGGCGCGGGCATCTTCACCCTGGCCGGCACCGTCGCCAACGGCACGGCGGGACCCGCGGTCCTTGTCTCGTTCCTCGTCGCGGGGGTGGCGAGCGCATGCGCGGCACTGTCCTACGCGGAGTTCGCGGGACTCATCCCGAAGGCCGGTTCGGCGTACACCTACGGGTACGCGGTGCTCGGCGAGTACGCGGGCTGGTTCATCGGCTGGGATCTGCTGCTGGAGTACACGGCGATCGTGGCCGTGGTCGCGATCGGCATCTCGGGCTACTTCGGCTTCCTCGTCGGCGAGACGGGCGCGCATCTGCCGGCCTGGATGCTGGGCGCGCCGGGCACGGGTGCGGGCCACCGGGTCGATCTGTTCGCGGTCGTCCTGTGCCTGCTGATCGCGTGGCTGCTCAACCTCGGTATCCGCAACGCGGCCCGGTTCGAGACGACGGTGGTGGCTCTCAAGATCCTTGTGGTTCTGCTGGTGATCGGTGTCGGCGTCTTCCACATCGACACCGGCCACTACCACCCCTTCTTCCCCTACGGCGTCGGCGGAGCGTTCACCGGGGCCGCGACGGTCTTCTTCGCCGTCTTCGGGTACGACGCCATGTCGACCGCGGCCGAGGAGTCCAGGGACGCGCAGCGGCACATGCCGAAGGCGATCCTGTACTCGCTGGGGATCTCCATGGTCCTGTACGTGGCGGCCTGCCTGGTGCTGACGGGCATGCAGGACTACAAGGACATCGACAAGGAGAGCGGGTTCTCGAGCGCGTTCAAGGCCGTGGGGCTCGGCGGGCTGGCGGACGTGATCGCGGTCGGGGCCATCGTCGGCATCCTCACGGTGATGTTCACCTTCATGCTGGGCGTCACCCGGGTGTGGTTCTCGATGTCCCGGGACGGACTGCTGCCCGGATGGTTCGCGAAGACGCATCCCACGCGTCACGTCCCCACCCGCGTCACCTGGATCGTCGGGATCGCCTCCGCCGCCATCGCCGGGTTCCTGCCCATCGGCGAGGCCGCCGAACTGACCAATATCGGCATCCTGTTGGCTTTCGTGGTGGTGTGCGCCGCGGTGATCGTCCTGCGCTACCGGCAACCGGATCTGCCACGCTCCTTCCGCACACCGTGGATGCCGTTCGTACCCGCACTCGGCGTGGTCTTCTCGATCTGGCTGATCACGTTTCTCCAGTGGCAGACGTGGGTGCGGTTCGCGGTGTGGTTCGCGATCGGCCAGGTCGTCTACTTCGGGTACTCGTACAAGCGCTCCAAGCTGGCCAGGACCGTCGGATCTTCCTGACGCCGCCCGGGCCCCGCCACCCCTCCCGCAGTTCGGCGAGAGCGGAGCCGGGCCCGTGCGGTGGGCGGTCGACCGCTCGCCGAACCGTTCACCGACGAACAGCGACCGCCCACCGCACGGCCCGGTCCCGGACCTGTGCGGAGGGCGCGGCCCGCGTTGCCATACGCCCATGACGGCCGTAACCACCACCCCGACCGGGACGACCGCCGAGCACGAGCTGGCCGAGCTGCAGCGCGAGCACGGCCGCCCCCTCTTCGCCCTGCTGCTCAGGCTCTCGGACGGCGACCGGCAGCGCGCCGAGGATCTGTTGCAGGAGACGTTCGTACGCGCCTGGCAACACCCCGAAGCGCTTCGCGCGCATGATTTCGACTCCGTGCGCCCCTGGTTGCTGACCGTCGGCCGGCGGCTCGCGATCGACGCGCGGCGGGCCCGTCAGGCGAGACCTGCCGAGGTCGGGGACGCCGTGCTGGAGAACGCGAGGGTGATCGCCGACCATGCGGAACGATCCGCCGCGATGCTCGACGTACGCGAGGCTGTGAAGACACTCACTCCCGAGCACCGGGACGTACTGGTGCAGGTGTATTTCCGAGGGGCCAGTGTGGCGGAGGCCGCCGAGGCCCTGGGAATTCCGCCCGGTACGGTGAAGTCTCGCGCGTACTACGCATTGCGCGCCCTGCGCCGAGTTTTGCCGGGATACGCGGCCGACCTGCGGTGAAACCGTAGGCCGAGTCAAGCCTCCGTAAAGCGCCTTGCTGCCGACCATGGTTGAGCAATCAGCTTGCTTCATCCGTGTTCCGGACCGGGGCCCGGGTTCGGGCGACGCGCACGTACCGGAGGAAGGCAGGAAGGGATGCTGCACAGAGGCCAAGAGAGCACGGACGGCACCGGAGGCGGTGAACTGGCCGTCCCCATGGCGTGGCTGTATGCCGAGTACATCGCGGACGAACTGCTCCGCACGGGCGACCTCATGCCGCCGACGTCCTTCGAGTTCCGTGCCGGGCGCGACGCCCTGGCACTGACCATCTTCCTGTCCGACACCGGCGGCGAGCTGTCCGGGATCCGTGTGGTCTCACAGCTGGAGACCTGGCTCTCGCTGACGGCGTACGACCAGCCCTGGCAGGACTGGGTGCGTGGGCGCATGGCCCAGCTGGCCGCCGAGGCGATCGAGTGCGGCGGGCCCGCCCCGGACCTGGAGCTCGCGTCGGCGGCCTGGCGCTGGCTGGAGGAGACCGAGCTGCTCGCCCCCGATCTGGACGCGGTGCCCGACGGGGTCCCCGTGGGCGAGGAGGACGGCCCCAAGGTCTGGACTCCGGCCTGGCAGCTGGGACTTCCCCTCGGGCACCTCGCCATCCATCTTTTTTGAACCGGGACCAATCCGCCGGGCCGACGGCTCCGAATGTCTTGGCCGCGATTCGGTAACGGCCTTGAGTGATTCGGCTGTCTGGTCCGTACCGGTGGGCAACAGCAGCACCACCCCCACCCCGCTCACCGGTCATGAGGATTTGGTATGAGGTCCCTGGAACGCCATCGCGACGTCGGCGCCTACGCGCTCGGCGTTCTGGATGAGACGGAATCCTTTCGCTTCGAGGACCACCTCATGGAATGCGCCAGTTGTAAGGCGCACGTGAGCGAGTTCCGTCCCGCCGCACGACAGCTGATGCTGTACCGCAACGCGACCCCGCGGTCGGTGAGTCCCTTCGCGGCCCCTGGGCCCCGCCTGTTGGAGCGGGTGCTCGACGAGGTGACGGCCAAACGTCGCAGCGGGCGACAACGCCTGCTCTACGCGGTCGCGGCCGCCGTGCTGTTCGCGGTCGGCGGCCCGTCGCTGGCGCTCGTCTCCGGGCACGGCGGGTCTTCGGACACGACCGCCATGAGCGCGACCGACCCGGACACCGGCGTCTGGGCGGAGATCAGCACGCAGGACCGGGTGTGGGGCAGCCAGGTGGATGTGACGGTCAAGGACAGGTCCGGGCCGCACCCGTGCCGGCTCGTCGCGGTGGGCAAGGACGGCTCGGAGCAGACGGTGACGAGCTGGATGGTGCCCGCGGAGGACGGGGATGCGACCACCGTGCACGGAGGCGCCGCGCTCCCGTCCCGGCAGATCGACCACTTCGAGGTGCGTACCAGGGACGGGCAGCACCTGGTCACGCTGAAGTCCCACTGACGCCTTCTTGGCACCGACGACACGGGCCGGATACGCCCGTTGGCCTCGGCCGGGTCGGAAGGACGCAGGCCGCTTCCGGTCGGCGTCGTGAGAGGTCGGGATCTTGCGCGGGTGTCCGCCGGGCAGCAGTCGGCAGGCGGGGGGGCACGGTTCCGGCCGTTCGTCCGCGTCGGGCGCGGGGCCTACTTGAGCAACCGTGACAACCTGCGGTCCGCCAGCGGTTTGCCGCCCGTCTGGCAGGTCGGGCAGTACTGCAGCGAGGAGTCGCTGAAGGACACCTCGCGGATCGTGTCGCCGCACACCGGGCAGGGCTCGCCGGTCCGGCCGTGGACCCTCAGGCCGCCCTTCTTCTCCGACTTCAGGCGGCCGGCCGCGAGACCCCGGGAGCGCTCGACCGCCTCCGTGAGCGTGCTGCGCAGAGCCTCGTACAGACGTCCCGTCTCCGCCGGGGAGAGCGACGCGGCCAGTTTGAACGGGGACATCTTCGCGGCGTGCAGGATCTCGTCGCTGTAGGCGTTGCCGACACCGGCGATCAGGCTCTGGTCGCGCAGTGCGCCCTTGATCTGGCGGCGCTCCCCCTCGAGGAGCTTCGCGAGGCGCTGCTCGTCGAAGTCGGCGGCCAGCGGATCGGGGCCCAGCCGGGCGACGCCGGGCACGTCCTGCGGATCGTGGACGACGTAGACGGAGAGCCGTTTCTGGGTGCCCGCCTCCGTCAGGTCGAAACCCTCCCCCGTCTCCAGCGCGACCCGCAGGGCGAGCGGACCCTTGCCGGGCCGCGGCACGCCGTCGGGGAGGCGGTCCTTCCACTGGAGCCAGCCCGCTCGGGCCAGATGGGTGACGAAGTGCAGTCCGACGGCCTCCACGTCGAGGAACTTGCCGTACCGGTGCACCGCTGTGACCGCGCGGCCCTCGAAGGCGGTGACCGGGGGGTCGTACGTCTTCAGGACGCTGATCGCGACGGGCAGCACGCGCACCATCTCGTGGCCGACGAGATGCTCGGACAGGAAATCCTTGAGCGCTTCGACCTCGGGCAGTTCCGGCATGTGTACCAGAGTGCCACCCTGCCCGGCTTCGCGACCGGCGAGGCGTCTCACCCGCGTCGCGGAACCATGAATTCGCACCACACGACCTTGCCGCCGCCGCGCGCCTCCACTCCCCACACGTCCGTGAGCCGGTCGACGAGCAGCAGCCCGCGGCCCGAGACACCGGACTCGCCCGCTTCCCGGCGGCGGGGCAGGGCGCTGGAGGAGTCCTCGACCTCCACCCGCAGCCTGCGGTCGTGGCCGGCGAGGACCCGAAGTGTGACGACCGCGGATCCCTCGGTGTGCAGGAGCACGTTGGTGATCAGTTCGTCGGCGACCAGTTCGATCTCGTAGGAGCGCTCCCCCACGCCCCAGGCGCGGACCGCGGCGCGGATCATGCGGCGGGCATCACCGAGCGCCTGCGGGTCACCGGGCCCGACGTGGTGCTGGAGCCGGCCGCCGGACCGCTGGGCCAGGCCCCGGCGCCGGAGGAGCAGCAGTGCCACGTCGTCGTGGCCACCCCGATCCTCGGCCGATGCGATGAGCCGGTCGGCCAGGTCGCTCACATCGCCCGGGCCGGTGCAGACGAGGTCCCGCAGAGTCCGCATGCCGTCGTCGAGATCGGTGCCGGGCTGTTCGATCAGTCCGTCGGTGCACAGCAGCAGGGTCTGGCCGGGGTCCAGCTCGACGGTGGTCACCGGGTACTCGAGACGGCCGAACTCCGCGGACAGCCCGAGCGGGAGCCCGCCCTCGACGGACAGCCGCCTGCAGCAGTCCTCGGTCGTCCGCAGCAGTGGATCGACATGGCCGGCGCGGACCAGCTGCACCACCCCGCTGGACAGGTCGGCCTCGACGTACAGACAGGTCGCGAAGCGCTCGGTGTCGAGCTCCTTGAGGAAGACCGAGGCGCGGGCCACCACGGTGGCCGGCGTGTGGCCCTCGGCGGCGTAGGCGCGCAGGACGATCCTCAGCTGGCCCATGACGGCGGCGGCGTGTGTGTCGTGGCCCTGTACGTCGCCGATGACGGCGCCGACCCGGCCGCCGGGAAGCGGGATCACGTCGTACCAGTCGCCGCCGATGTCCCGGCCGAGGGAGGCCGAACGGTAGCGGACGGCGATGTCGGCGCCGGGCACGCTGGGTATGGAACGCGGCAGCATCGCCTGTTGCAGGCTCTGGGCGAGGTCCTTGTCCTGCTCGTAGAACATGGCGCGCTGAAGGCTCTGCGCGATGCTGCTGCCCAGCGCGACGAGGACGTTGCGGTCCTCGGTGGTGAATCCGTACCGGTCGTCGTAGAGCAGACCCACGGCGCCGATGGGGCGCGCATGCGCGATCAGCGGCAGATAGGCGGCCGAGGTGATGCCCAGGTGCCCGAGGTACGGCCACAGGATCGGGTAGCGCTCCGCGAACTCCTCCGGTGACTCGATGAACTGCGGTGAAAGGCTCCGGATCGCCTCGCCCATCGGATACGGCTCGTCGATGCGCGTGACGCCGGCTCCGGGGAGGGAGCGGCCTTCGGGGCCCTCGGCGACGATCTTGATGCGGCTGCTCTCCACCATCCCCACCACGAGGGACATCGCCCCGAGGTGGGTCAGGCCCCGGCTGTCCTTGAGGACGTCGATGACGTCCTGCACGGTGCGGGCGTGGGCCAGGGCCGCGGTGGTGATCTGGACGACGTCCGTCTGCCGGCGCAGCGCCTCGTCCTGGGACCTCTGTTCGCCGCGGGTCCGGCCGTCCCGCAGCTCCTGGGTGGCGTCGCGGAGGATGCCGATGATCCGGTGCGCCCTGCCCGTCTCGTCGCGATGGATATAGCCCTGGCTGTGCGTCCAGCGCAGGGTGCCGTCCCGGCGGCGGATGCGGAAGTAGGTTCCGTAGTTCGCGCTGCCGTCCTCGATCGAACGGGCGACGACGGCGTCGAGGCGCCTGCCCTCGGTCGGCGGTATGCGCAGCGAGAGGCTCTCGCGGCGGCCGTCGTATTCGTCGGGGCACAGATCGAGGATGTCGTAGGCCTGGGCGTCCATGTGGAACAGCCCGGTGTCCAGGTCCCAGTCGAAGCTGCCCATGCGGTTGAGCGCCAGGATCGGATCCGGTGGGGCGGGCCGACCCTGCGGCCGTGACAGGGCGCTCGCTGCCCGATCAGCCATGGGCCCACGATGCCAGGATTTGCCGGAATCTTCGACTTCTGCCCGGTGGTCCCCGGGGCCGCGGCCGCCCCGGAGGGTTCAGTGGCCGACCGCGTCGGCCGGGCTGTCGAACAGCGGGCTCTCCGTGCTCGTGTCGCCGGGGACCGGACGGCCGCCGTCGGAAGCGTCGGGCTTCGGCGCGGACGGCCGAGCGGACGGCGTGACCGCCCCGGGCGTGGCCGGCGCAGCGGTGGCGGCGGCGGCGATGGAAGCGGTGGGACAGTCGACGTCCCCGGGCGGGACATCCCCCGGCACCCGGGTCTCGCGCGTCGTCAACGGCGCGGTGGTGACGGTCACGCTGGGCAGCACGCAGTCGGCTCCGGGCCGCCGCAGCGTCAGGTTCTTCTCGTGCGGGGCGTCGCTCCTGTCCGGGTCCGGGTTCTCGAGGGCAGGGATGCCGCTCGGGATCGGCGCGGGCTGCAGCAAGGAGGTCCCGAACTGCCTCGGCGCGGCGCCCTGCCCATCGGACCTCGGCGGCCGTACGTCGGCGCGCGGGGGCCGTACCTCGACCTGCGGAGGCCGCACATCGGCCTGGGGCGGCCGGACGTCGATGTCCTGGCGCCCGTCGTCCCCCGTCCTTCGCTCTATCCACGCGTTCGTGTTGTCGATGTCGATGAGCGTGATGTTGGCGATGGTCTGCGGAGCCGGGGTGACGACGACGACCTGGGCGGGCCGGTAGGCGGACCAGGGCCGGCCGTGGGTCGTCGGGGTGCCCCTCAGTGACGTGGGCTCGCCGATCGGGTTGCCGGAGGCGCAGCGCACCCGGGGCACGCCGCGGTTGTCGACCAGGACGGATGTGCCCGCTTCCAGGACGGACTGGCGGCCGGCGACGCGTCCGTCGCGGAAACCGTGGTCGGTGACGCGTGTGTCGGCGCGCAGGACGACCGATGTCAGGCCGCGCAGATAGGCGGGGACGGACGCCTGGTGGATGCCGGAGGCCTGTGCGAAGGCGCGGGCCTTCACCCCGTCGGCGGTCAGATAGGCGACCTGCCGTTCCACGTCGCAGCTGCCGACGGAGCGGGTGCCGGCGTACAGGCCGGGCGTGGCGCCGGAAACGGACCGTGCGGCCCCTCCTGTCCTGTACGCCACCGGTTGCGGCGCCCGGGTGACGGACGTGGGCGACACGCCGGAGCGGACCGTCGAGTCGGTGAAGGGGTCGGGTCCGGGGGCCGCGGCCGACTGGAGGAAGACCTCACCCCCGGCTGGGGGACCCGGTATGAGTCCCTTCCCGCCGCATCCGGCGCACAGTAGGGTCGCGGCCGACAGCGTGCAGGCGGCTGCCAGGGCCCTGGCGGGCGCCTTCATCCTTGTGATGGCGGGATGGGGTGTCCTGAGGGGGGCCTTCAGCGACCGGGTGGGCGTCTTCACCGCGTTCTCCGCTTCGTCCAGGACGATTCGTCACTACATGTCTGCTTCACTCGCTCGAGTCGCGCAAGCGGAGCGGATCGGCACGGAGAGTCACGGGGCCCTCGGCCCGGACCGGGGTACCGGGTCACACTGGGGGGAGAGGAGCGGTCACCGTGGACTGGTTCGTGGCACCCGAGTACTGGCTCGGCCGGCTGGTGTTCCAGCGGGCCCTTGCCGTCGTGTACCTCTTCGCCTTTCTCTCCGCCGCTCTTCAGTTCCGCGCGCTGATCGGGGAGCGCGGCATCCTGCCCGTGCCGCGCCATCTGGCCCGGATGCCCTTCAAGCACGCCCCGAGTGTCTTCCACCTCCACTACTCGGACCGGTTCTTCGCCGCCTGGTCATGGGCGGGGTGCGCGGTCTCGGTGGCTCTGGTCGCCGGGCTCGACTCCCAACTGCCGCTCTGGGCGGGCATGGTGCTGTGGCTGGCCCTGTGGGCCATGTATCTGTCGATCGTCAACGTCGGTCAGACGTGGTACTCGTTCGGCTGGGAGTCACTTCTCCTCGAGGTGGGCTTCCTGGCCGCTTTCCTGGGCAACGACAAGGTGGCCCCGCCGGTCGTCGTGCTGTTCCTGCTGCGCTGGATCCTCTTCCGGGTCGAGTTCGGCGCCGGTCTCATCAAGATCCGCGGGGACGCCTGCTGGCGGAAGCTGACCTGCCTCGACTACCACCACGAGACGCAGCCGATGCCGGGCCCGCTGAGCTGGTTCTTCCACCGTCTTCCCAGGCCGCTGCACCGGGTCGAGGTGGCGGCCAATCACGTCACACAGCTGCTCGTCCCCGTCCTGCTGTTCACCCCGCAGCCGATCGCCACGGTGGCCGCGTCCCTGATGATCGTGACCCAGCTGTGGCTGGTCCTGTCCGGCAACTTCGCCTGGCTGAACTGGATCACCATCGTGCTCGCCCTGTCGGCGGTCCGGTTCCCGACCGCCGCTCCCGGGGTGGCCGCGCCGCCGCTGTGGTACGAGATCGTGGTGCTGACCGTCGCGGCGGGCCTGATCGTCCTCAGCTACCACCCCGTGCGCAACATGGTCTCCCGGGGCCAGGTCATGAACCGCTCCTTCGATCCGCTGCATCTCGTCAACACCTACGGGGCGTTCGGCAGCGTCAGCCGGATCCGGTACGAGGTGGTGATCGAGGGCACGGCGGAGGCACTGCCGCGTGAGGACTCCGACTGGCGGGAGTACGAGTTCAAGGGCAAACCGGGTGATCCTCGGCGCTGGCCGCGCCAGTTCGCGCCGTACCATCTGCGGCTGGACTGGCTGATGTGGTTCGCGGCGCTCTCCCCCGCCTACGCGGGATCCTGGTTCGGCGGGCTGGTCGAACGCCTGCTGGAGAACGACCGCGACACACTGCGGCTCCTGCGCCGCTCCCCGTTTCCGCCGGACGCCCCACCGCGCTTCGTCCGGGCACGGCTCTTCCGCTACCGGTACACGACCTGGCAGGAACTGCGCAGCACGGGAGCATGCTGGGAGCGCACCTATGTCCGCGAGTTCCTGCCGCCCACACGGTTGGCGGCCCAGGCGGCTCAGAGCCGGTAGACCCGGGCGGCGGTCTTCTCGAAGATCTGGGCGCGCTCGGGATCCCCGAGACCCCGAGTGAGCTCGCCGGCAGCCTCCGACACCTCGGCATAGGTGGCCGCCAGCGTGCACACCGGCCAGTCCGAGCCGAACATCAGCCGGTCGGGGCCGAAGGCGTTCAGCACGGTGTCGGCGTACGGTCGCAGATCCGCCGGGCTCCAGGCCTGATGGTCGGCCTCGGTCACCATCCCCGACAGCTTGCACACCGTGTTCGGCAGGGCGGCGAGCGACCGCACGCGGGACGCCCAGGGTTCGAGTTCCCCGGAGGCGATGGGCGGCTTGCCCAGGTGATCCAGGACGAAGGTCAGCTGGGGAAGATCGGCGGCCACCCGGACGCACGCCGGGAGCTGGCGGGGCAGGACCACCAGGTCGTACACCAGACCCGCCGCCGCGACCGCCTCCAGGCCCCGCCGTACGTCGGAGCGCAGCAGCCACTCGGGGTCCGGCTCCCCCTGGACCTGGTGCCGGATCCCGCGGAGGTACGGGCCGCCGGGCAGTTCGCGCAGCCGGTCCAGGGTGTCCTTGACATCGGGTGCGGTCAGATCGGTCCAGCCGACGACCCCGGCGACGAGGTCGTCGTCCTGCGCCAGCGCCAGGAACTCCGGGGTCTCCTCCGCCACCGTGACCGTCTGCACCAGCACGGTCCGGTCGACACCGGCCGCGCGTGCCTCGGGCGCGAGGTCCGCCATGGTGAAGTTCCGCCGCAGGGGCCGAAGCGCGGGTCCGGTGATCCAGTCCTGGTCCCGGACGGACAGGTCCCAGACGTGGTGATGGGCGTCGACGGTCACGGCAGCTCCCATACGACGGGAAGGCCGGCGTCCGTGCCCTCTTGTGAGTAGTCGTGCACGACGTCGAGCAGCTCCGCCATCCGAGCCTGCCAGGCCACGTTGACCGGGAGAGCCTCCAGCTCGGCCAGTAGCCGCGGGTAGTTCTCGCACTCCAGCAGATGGAAGAGGTCCGTCCCGCTGCGCCAGATGGTCCACGAGGTGGCACCGGCCGCCCTGATCGCCCGGGTGAGCTCCTCGGGCACGTCCCGGTGGGCGGCCTCGTACGCCTCGATGCGATCGGCGCGGACCCTGGTGTGCAGGGCGACTCTCATGACGGCTCCTCGACGGGGACGGGGGCATGGGCCGGCAGCAGGTCCGCATCCTTCAACTGCTGCCAGAACGCGGGCGGGACGGTCGCCGCGAACTGCTCGGCGCAGTCGCGGACCTCGGCCGCCGAGCGCGCGCCGACGAGCACGCTCGCCACGGCCGGGTGGGCGCCGCAGAACGCCAGCGCCGCGGCCCGCAGCGTGGTGCCGTGCCGTTCCGCGAGCGCCTTCATCCGCAGTGCACGGTCCAGCAGTTCGGCCGGTGCCGCCGCGTAGTCGTAGGTGGCGTCGGGCCTCGGGTCGGCCAGCAGACCGGAGTTGAACGCGCCGCCGACGACCACGGAGACGCCGCGGTCGGCGGCTGCCGGGAGCAGTTCGTCCAGTGCCCGCTGGTCGAGCAGGGTGTACCGGCCCGCGCACAGCACCACGTCCACATCCGTCTCACGGACGAACCGGGTCAGCATCCCTGCCTGGTTCATGCCGGCGCCGATCGCGCCGACCACGCCCTGTGAGCGGAGTTTCTCCAGCGCCGGAGCGGCCTCCCGCAGCGCCTGTTCGGCATGGTCGTCCGGGTCGTGCAGATAGACCACGTCGACGCGGTCGAGGCCGAGCCGCTCGAGGCTGTCCTCCAGGCTGCGCCGCACGCCGTCCGCGCTGAAGTCCCAGACGCGGCGGTGGGTGGCCGGTACGGCGAAGCCGTTCGCCAGGTCGTCGCCGCCGGTGCCCGCGGGCTCCAGCAGACGGCCGACCTTGGTCGAGACGGTGTAGGCGGCGCGGGGGTGCTCGCGCAGGGCCGCACCGAGGCGGCGTTCGGACAGGCCGAGTCCGTAGTGCGGGGCCGTGTCGAAGTAGCGGATCCCGCTGTCCCAGGCGGCCTGGACCGCCTCGTACGCCCGTTCCTCGCCGACCTCGGTGTAGAGGTTGCCGATGCCGGCGGCGCCGAAGGCCAGTGGACCGACCTCGACGCCGCTGCCGCCGAGGGTGCTCACTGGCCCACCGGCCGCAGCCGAAGGCCCTGCATGCCGCCGTCGACCGCGAGGGCGGTGCCGGTGGTGGAGCCCGACAGAGGGCTCGCCAGGTAGGCGATGGCACCGGCCACCTCGGCTGCCGTCACCAGGCGGCCGGCGGGCTGGCGGGCCTGGAGCGCGGCGCGTTCGGCCGCCGGGTCGGGGGCGGCGTCGAGGAGGCGGGCGACCCAAGGGGTGTCCACCGTGCCGGGGTTGACGCAGTTCACCCGGATGCCCTCGCGGACGTGATCGGCGGCCATGGCGAGGGTCAGCGAGAGGACGGCGCCCTTGCTGGCGCTGTACAGGGCCCGCTGCGGGAGCCCGGCCGTCGCGGCGATGGAGCATGTGTTCACGATCGCCGCGTGCGCCGACTCCCGCAGATGCGGCAGCGCGGCGCGGGTCGTGCGCACCATGCCCAGGACGTTGACGTCGAGCACCCGCCACCACTGCTCGTCGTCGTTGTCCTCGACGGTTCCCTGGGCGCCGATACCAGCGTTGTTGATCAGCACGTCCAGGCCGCCGAGATCGGTGACCGCGGCGGACAGGGCCGCGCGGACGGACGCATCGTCGGTCACATCGGCCCGATGGGCGAGCAGCGGCTTGTCCACCGACGAGGGGTCGAGGTCCAGTACGGCCACCTCGGCACCGCGCACCGCCAGCAGCTCGGCGGTGGCCCGGCCGATCCCGGAGGCCCCGCCGGTCACCAGTGCCTTGAGGCCCTCGAAGTCGCTCATGCCGCGTGCCCCTTCTTCTGTTCGAGGTCGGCGGCCCAGAAGGTACCGCCGGGGAAGGTGTACTGAGCGATGGACTCGGGCCGCATCGCCGCGGAGAAGCCCGGCGAGGTGGGCGCCGAGTAGCGGCCTTCCCTGATCACCACCGGGTCGATGAAGTGCTCGTGGAGGTGGTCGACGTACTCGATGACCCGGTCGTCGGTCGTGCCCGAGAGCGCGACCAGGTCGAACATCGACAAGTGCTGGACCAGTTCGCACAGCCCGACCCCGCCCGCGTGCGGGCAGACCGGCACCCCGTACTTCGCGGCCAGCAGCAGGATCGCCAGGTTCTCGTTGACGCCGGCGACGCGGGCCGCGTCGATCTGGAGGACGTCGATGGCGCCAGCCTGGAGCATCTGCTTGAAGACGATACGGTTCTGCACGTGTTCGCCGGTCGCGACCTTCACCGGCGTGACGGCCTTGCGGATCGCGGCGTGACCGAGCACGTCGTCCGGACTCGTCGGCTCCTCGATCCAGTACGGGTCGAACTCGGCGAGCTCCCGGGTCCAGGTGATCGCCTCGTCCACGTTCCAGCGCTGGTTGGCGTCGATGGCGATGCGGACGTCCGGTCCCACGACGGAACGGGCCACCCGGCACCGACGCACGTCGTCCGCGAGGTCCGCGCCCACCTTCAGCTTGATCTGCCGGAAGCCGTCGGTGACCGCCTGCGCGGCCAGCCGGGTGAGCTTCTCGTCGCTGTAGCCGAGCCACCCCGCGGAGGTCGTGTAGGCCGGGTAGCCCTCCGCCAGCAGCCGAGCGGTGCGCTCCTCGGTGCCCTGCCTGCCGCGCCGCAGGAGGTCCAGGGCCTCCTCGGGGGTGAGCGCGTCGGTGATGTAGCGGAAGTCGATCTGGCGGACGAGCCACTCCGGTTCGGCCTCGGCGAGCAGCCGCCACAGGGGCTTGCCCGCACGGGTGGCGGCCATGTCCCACACGGCGTTCACGACCGCGCCGATCGCCATGTGCATCACGCCCTTCTCCGGCCCCAGCCACCGCAGTTGGCTGTCGGCGATCAGGGCGCGGAAGAGCGAGCCGGGGTCCGCGCACAGTTCGTCCACGTCCCTTCCGACGACGTGTCCGCGCAGCGCCTCGATCGCCGCGACCTGTACCTCGTTGCCCCGCCCGATGGTGAACGTGAATCCGTGCCCCTCGAGACCGTCGGCGGCGTCCGTGCGCAACACGAGGTAGGCGGCCGAGTAGTCGGGGTCCGGATTCATCGCGTCGGAGCCGTCGAGCTCGCGGGAGGTGGGGAAACGGATGTCGAAGGTGTCGACCGCGGTGATACGGGCGGCAGTTGGGGACACGAGAGGCCTTTCGGTCCGGGGCACGAGGTCGTGCGAGGTCGTACGTCGTACGGCGATCTACGCCAACGAGGGAGGTCAGTCCTGGGCACGGCCCGTCGTCACACGAGCGATCATGAGAGCGACCAGGATGATTCCGCCGTAGATGGCCTGGATCCAGAACGACGGCACCTGGGCGAGGGTCAGCAGGTTCTGCACGACGCCCAGCAGGAGCACACCGGTCAGCGCGCCGAGCATGGTGCCCTTGCCGCCGTCGAGGCTGATCCCGCCGATGACCGCCGCCGCGAACACCGTGAAGATCATGTTGTTGCCCTGGTTGGCGCTGATCGCGCCCACGTACCCGGTCTGCATGATCCCGCCGATCGAGGCGAGGCAGCCGGCGACGACGAACACGCCGAGCATCACCCGCTCCACCCGGATCCCGGCGGCCCGGGCGGCGTCCGCGTTGCCGCCGATGGCGTACAGGGCGCGGCCCACGCGGTGGTAGCGCAGGACGAGACCGGCAATCGCGAAGGCGACGGCGGCCAGCCACACGGACATCGGGACGCGTAGGAACGTCGTGGTGGCCAGGGTGAAGAACGCGTCGGGCATCCCGAACAGCGTCTTGCCCTTGGTCGCACCGACCAGCAGACCGCGCAGGACGATCAGCATGGCGAGGGTGACGATGAACGCGTTGAGCTTGAACTTCACCACGAGGATGCCGTTGAAGGCGCCGATCGCCGCGCCGACGACGAGGATCGCGACGAGAGCGAGTCCGGCGGGCCACTCGGTGCCCCAGCCGGACTGGGCGGCGGGCAGGACGAGCAGAGCGCCCACCGCCGGAGCGATACCGACGACCGACTCCAGGGACAGGTCGAACTTGCCGGTGATCAGCACGAGCGACTCGGCCAGTACGACCATCGCGAGGGCCGCCGAGGCACCCAGGATCGAGATGATGTTCCGCTCGGTGAGGAACGAGTCGTTCACGAACGCGCCCAGCACCATGAGCAGCAACAGTGCGGGGAGAAGGGCGAGTTCGCGGGCCCGGCGGAGCAGCACGGACCTGGCCGAACGCGCCTCGGGGACCGGGACGGGCGTGAGCGGCTGGGCCTTGGTGTCAGCCATGGTCCACTCCTTCGATGGAAGCGATCAGCTCGTGGTCGTGCCAGCCCGCCGGGTGCTCGGCGACGATCCGGCCGTGGAAGAGAACGAGGACGCGGTCGCAGCGCCGCAGGTCGTCGAGCTCGTCGGAGACGACGAGCACGGCGGTGCCGTCCTCACGGGCGCTGTCCATCCGGGCCAGCAGCGACTCCTTGGACTTCACATCGACGCCCGCCGTGGGGTTGATGAGGACCAGCAGACGCGGATCGGAGGCCAGGGCGCGGGCCATGACGACCTTCTGCGCATTGCCGCCGGACAGGTCGGAGACCGGCTGGTCCGGGCCCTCGGCATGGATGTCGAGACGCCGGATGAGATCGGCGGCGAAGACGCGTTTGCGCCGGGTTCCGATGAACCCGTACCTGCCGAGGCGGCCCAGGACACTCATGGTGGCGTTGTCGCCGACGGTCATCCCGGCGACGAGCCCCTGTTCGTGCCGGTCCCGGGGCACGCAGCCGACGCCCGCCCCGAGCGCGGCCTGCACATCGCCGAACGGCAGCGGCCTGCCGTCGAGCCGGGCCGTGCCACCGGTCGGGGTGCGCAGTCCCGCGAACGTCTCCGCGAGTTCGATCTTCCCGCTGCCGCTGGAACCGGCGAGGCCCACGACCTCTCCGTGGCGCACGGAGAGGTCGATGCCGTCGTACGACTCGGAGGTCAGCCCCCGCGCCTCGAGGGCCACCGGGGCGTCGTCCGCCACGGCGTCCCGCGCCGACGCGGCGCGCTCGGCGACGATCTCGCCCGCCATGGCCTCCACCAGGGCCGCGCGGGAGAGATCCGCGACGGGGGCGGTGGTGATCCACCGCGCGTCGCGCAGCACCGTGACGGTCTGGCAGACCTCGTACACCTCCTGGAGGTGATGCGAGATGAACAGGAAGGTGACACCGGATTCCTGCAGCGCCCGCATGCGGGTGAAGAGACGCTCGATCTCCCGGTTGTCGAGCTGCGCGGTCGGCTCGTCGAGGATGATGAAGCGGGCGCCGAAGCTCAGCGCCCGGGCGATCTCCACCATCTGGCGGTCCTCGACCTTGAGGTCGGCCGTGCGGGCGTCCGGATCGACGTGCACGTCCCAGGTGGCGAGGACCTCGGCCGCCTCGGCCTTGAGCCTGCGCCAGCTGATGAGTCCGCCACGACCGGTCGGCTGCCTGTTGATCAGCAGGTTCTCGGCGACCGACAACTCCGGTACGACCGTGGGCTTCTGGTAGACGCAGGCGACCTTGCGCCGCCATGCGTCGCGGTCGGCGAGCGGGGGCGCGGGCTCGCCGTCGAAGCGGATCGTGCCCTCGTCGGCGGCCTGCAGCCCGGTGAGGACGTTGACGAGGGTGGACTTGCCGGCGCCGTTGCGACCGACGAGGGCATGGGACTCACCCGGGAGCACGGTGAGTTGCCCCTCCCTCAGGGCGACCGTGGGGCCGTACCGCTTGACGATCCCCCGCGCCTCCACCAGGGGGGTGACGACTGGTGTGCTCATTTGACCGTGTTGCCCCAGAGCTTGGGGTCGTCGACGTTGTCCTTGGTGACCAGCGGGGCCGGCAGCTGGTCCTCAAGGATGCCGCTGGGCAGCTTGACGATCTCGGAGTCGTGGTCGGTGGGGCCGGGCTTGAACGTCTTCCCCTGCATGGCGGCCTTGATGTAGTACATGCCGTACTTGGCGTAGGAGTCCGCCGGCTGCGAGACGGTGGCGTCGATCTCGCCCTTGCGGATCGCGTCGAACTCCTGCGGGATGCCGTCGTTGGAGACGATGGCGATGTGGCCCTTCTGGCCCGCCGTCTTCAGCATGTTCTTGGACTTGAGGGTCTGCAGCGTGGGCGCGAGGTAGACGCCGCCGGCCTGCATGTAGATGCCCTTGATGTCGGGGTTGGCGTTCAGGAGCGTGTCGAGCTTGGAGGCCGCGGTGTCGGACTCCCACTTGGCGGGGATCTCCAGGACCTTCAGCTTGGGGTACTTCTTCTTGACGCAGTCGCGGAACGCCTCCGAGCGGTCCCGGCCGTTGACCGAGGCGAGGTCGCCCATGATCTGCACGACCTTGCCGGTGGTGACGTGCTGACCGAGGTAGTCGCAGGCCTTCTCGCCGTAGGCGACGTTGTTGGCACGCACCACCATCGCCACCTTGCCCTTGTCGGGCGCGACGTCGACGGCGACCACCGGGACGCCCTTGCGTTCGGCCTGGTCGAGCCCGGCCTCGATGGCGGCGCTGTCCAGCGGGGCGACGACCAGCCCCTTCACGCCCTGATTGAGCTCGTTGTTGATGTCGGTGATCTGCTGGGACGGGTCACTGTTGGAGTTGACCGTCTTCAGGGCGTCGACGCCCTCCGACTTCGCCATCTTGGGCACGTAGTCGTTGTAGGACTGCCAGAACGGCGAGGTCAGCAGGGGCAGGATCACCCCGACCTTCCCGGTGCCGTCGCCTCCGGCGCTGGCCGGTCCGGCGTCCTTCGTGCTGCCGCATGCCGTGAGCGCCAAGGTGCCGCAAGCGGCCGCGGCCGTCGCGCGCACCGCCCACGAGGAGATTCGCCTGCCTTGCCGTCCGTACCGCACTGTCCTGCGGGCCATCTGTCGGCTCCTCATCGAGCGTGATCGACCAGTTGCCCGCATACTTATCAGACCACTCGGCCCACACAACACCCTTCGGCGGCAAGATTTCCGGTAATCCGACCGTAGTGGTCGGACCACATCAGTGATTAGACTGCCGCACACGGCAACGGGAGGAAGTGGCGTGGACGAGACACCGACCGAGGGGACGGAGCCGGAGAGGACTGCGAACGCTCCGCAGAAGGGGACGGTGACGCAGCGCGCCATCGAGCAGATCAAGGCGATGATCGCCGAGGGCCGGCTGGAGCCCGGCCAGCGGCTGCCGACGGAACGGGATCTCGCGGTCCAGCTGGGCATCTCGCGCAGCTCGATGCGGGAGGCGATCCGTGCGCTCACGGTCCTCGGCGTACTGGAGGCGCGGCACGGCTCGGGCATCTATGTGACCCTGCTGGAGGCGGGCGACCTCCTGGAGACGTTCGGCGTGGTGGCGGATCTCTCGCGCGGACCGCGCCTGGTCGAGCTGCTCGAGGTCCGGCGCATCCTGGAGTCGACGGCCACGGCCCTCGCGGCCGCCCGGATCACGGACGATCAACTCGCCGAGGTCGAGAAGCACTTGACCGCGATGAACGCGACGGAGGACCCGGAGGAGATCCTCGCGCACGACCTCGCCTTCCACCGCGAGATCGCCGCAGCCGCCGGCAACGAGACCATGGCCGCGATACTGGAGGGCCTGTCCTCACGCACCTTCCGGGCCCGCGTCTGGCGCGGCTACCAGGAGGAGGGCGCCTTCGCCCGCACCCGCCGCGAACACGCTGCGATCCACCGGGCCCTGGTCGCCCACGATCCGGAGGCGGCCCGGGCGGCGGCCGCCGCGCACGTGGGCGAGGTGGAGCAGTGGCTGCGGGCGCAGCTCACCCCATAGGCGGCCGTCCCCGGGACGAGCACCATCGAATGCCCGCGCCCACCGCCGTCCTGTGATCAAGGGGCACAAGCCCCGGCGGGCTCCCGGCGGGGCACCGCGCGCCGAACGCGCGATGCCCCGCGCCCGCCTCAGGCCCGCTTCAACCGCAGGGTCACCAGCTCGAACGGACGCAGCCGCAGCGTGATCCGGCCGCCCTCGCGGTGCGGTGCGGGCGCATCGCCGAGCGGGCGCTCCAAGAGGTCCGTCGGCACCACCGCCGCCACCTCGAACCCCGCGGTGAGCGTGGCCTCGGTGCGACCGCCGCGGGACTCGTGGAAGCGCACGACGACGTCACCGCTGCCGTCGTCGGCCAGCTTGACCGCCGTGACCACGACCGCGTCCTGCGCCACCGTCACCAGTGGCTCAACCGCGCGCTCACCGTCCGCCCGCCGTTCCGGCAGGTTGATCCGCCAGCCCTCGCGCACCGCGTCCCCGATCGTGGCTCCCGGCGTCAGCGCGTGCCGGAAACGGTGGACACCCTGGTCGGTCTCCGGGTCGGGGAAGCGCGGGGCCCGCAGCAGCGAGGCCCGGACGGTGGTGGTCGTACCGGAGTCGGTGTCCCGCACCGTGCGGGTCACGTCGTGGCCGTAGGTGGAGTCGTTCACCACCGCGACACCCCAGCCGGGCTCCTCCAGATGCACGAACCGGTGGTTGCAGGCCTCGAACTTCGCCGCCTCCCAGGAGGTGTTGGTGTGGGTGGGGCGGTGGAAGTGCCCGAACTGGGTCTCGGACGCGTACCGTTCGGCATGCACGTCCAGGGGGAACGCCAGCTTCAGGAACTTCTCCGTCTCGTGCCAGTCGACCTCCGTGTCGATCTCCAGCCGCCGCTCGCCCGGCGCGAGCGACAGCACCTGGGTGACCCGTGAGTCGCCGAAGGACCGCACGACGCGCACCGACACGCCGTCCTCGCCCGGCCCGACCTCGTCGGCCTCGACCAGATCGGTGACCGAGTTGCGGTAAAACGCGTCCACGTCCCAGGCGTCCCACATATTGGGGAAATCGGGGTGGAGCTGGAGGAGGTTGGCGGCGCACCCGGGTGCGACCGTCTCACGCTCGGCCCGGAGGTCGTACACGGAGACGACCAGCCCCCGGGCGTCGATCTCCGTGCGCAGCAGCCCGTTGTGCAGGACGAAGCCGCCGTCGGAGCGTGCCGTCAGCGACACCTCGCCCCCGACTGCCGGCTCGCCCGCCCCGCCGGCGGGGACCCCGGACCGGGAGTGCGGGGCCGCGTTGAACACCAGCGGCACCGACCCCTCACCGGCCAGCGTCCGCTGCGCCGCCTCGATGATCCCGTTCAGTTCGCCGGCGATCCGCTCGTAGGTGGCCCGCGCCTCGCGATGCACCCAGGCGATCGAGGAGCCGGGCAGGATGTCGTGGAACTGGTGGAGCAGGACCGTCTTCCAGATGCGGTCCAGGTCCTCGGCCGGGTAGCGGAATCCAGACCGCACGGCCGCCGTGGCCGCCCACAACTCGGCCTCCCTCAGCAGGTGTTCGCTGCGCCGGTTGCCCTGCTTGGTCCTGGCCTGGCTGGTCAGCGTGGCGCGGTGCAGTTCCAGGTACAGCTCGCCCACCCAGACGGGCGGATGGGCGTACTCCCGCTCCGCCTTCTCGAAGAACTTCTCCGGCGTTTCCCACACCACCGTCGCCGAGCCCTCGAGATCCCGCAGACGTGCCGCCTTCGCGATCATCTCCCGCGTCGTGCCACCGCCGCCGTCACCCCAGCCGGTCGGCGCCAGCGAGTGCCTGGCGACCCCCTTGTCCTTGAAGTTCCGTGCGGCGTGGGCGATCTCGCTGCCCTTCATCGAGCAGTTGTAGGTGTCGACGGGAGGGAAGTGGGTGAAGATCCGGGTCCCGTCGATGCCCTCCCACAGGAACGTGTGGTGCGGGAACTTGTTGGTCTGCGACCACGAGATCTTCTGCGTGAGCAGCCACTTGGACCCGGCCGCCTTGATGATCTGCGGAAGTCCTGCCGCGAACCCGAAGGTGTCGGGCAGCCACGCCTCGTCGTTCTCGATGCCGAACTCGTCCAGGAAGAACCGCTTGCCGTGCACGAACTGACGGGCCATCGCCTCCGAGCCCGGCATGTTGGTGTCCGACTCCACCCACATGCCGCCCGCCGGCACGAACCGGCCCTCCGCCACGGCCTTCTTCACCCGCGCCCACACCTCGGGCCGGTGCTCCTTGACCCACGCCCACTGCTGGGCCTGGGACATGGCGAAGACGAACTCCGGCTCGTCCTCGATGAGCGCGGTCATGTTGGACGTCGTACGGGCCACCTTGCGCACCGTCTCACGCAGCGGCCACAGCCACGCCGAGTCGATGTGCGCATGCCCGACGGCACTGATGCGGTGGGCGGAGGGCGCGGCGGGGGCCGCCAGGACCTCGGTGAGCTGCGAACGAGCGCGTTCCGCAGTGCCGTTGACGTCCTGGAGGTCCACGGCGTCCAGCGCCCGGTCCACCGCGCGCAGGATCTCCGAGCGCCGCGCCGAGTCGACCGGCAGTTCGGCCATCAGCTCACCGAGTACCTCGAGATCGAGGACCAGCTGCCAGACGGGCTCGTCGAACACCGCGAGGTCCATGCGCTCCAGCCGGTACTGCGGTTCGGCGCCCGCCGTCTCCTTGTCGCCGAGCTGCGTGGGCCGGAAGGGGTGGTAGTCCAGGATGACTGGATTCGAGGCGGCCTCGATGCACAGCTCGACCTGCTCGCCGCCCTCGGCCGGGGACCCGATCCGCACCCACTGGTTGCGCGGGTTGAGCCCCTTCACCGGGGTGCCGTCGGGCCGGTAGACGAGGCCTTCGCACTGGAAGCCGGGCATGTTCTCGTCGAACCCGAGGTCCAGCAGGGCCTCGACGGTCCTGCCCGCCCAGGCCTCGGGCACGGTCCCGGTCACCCGGAACCAGCTGGTGCCCCACGGGGCGCCCCAGCGAGCGCCCACCGCGATCGGTTCGACGGGAGCGGCGAGCCCCTCGGCGACCGGTACCGGCTCCCCGGGTGCGTGCCACACAGCGACCTGGAGCGGCACGGACTCGGGATACACGGCGGGGCGGATGCGCTCGTCGAGGACGCGGCGCAGGCGGGCTTCGACCAGGGTGCGGTCGTCATGCATGGGGTGCTCCGTGGGGTGTGGGTGCGGGTGTTACCAGCGGTGGGTCGTCGTGGCCGGAGTCGAGACGTTGTAGAGCTCCCCGACAGCGCGCAGTTCGAACCGTGCGGCATTCTCGCCCTGCTCCGCCGTGAGCCCCCCGGCGTAGTAAGCCGACTGGCAGGTGCCGCCGAGGAAACGGCGCGTCCCGTCGGACAGGATCCGGTACAGCTCGTAGTGCCGTACACCGGGGGCCCCGGCCCTGTGGGCGGCGGGGGCCGCCTGCCAGGCGAACCGCAGATCGCCGCCCTCGGCGTCGATGACGCGCAGCCCGGCCGGGGCGGCCGGAGCGGTCACCGCGTCGCGGACGGCGAGCCGCCCGAGGCGCCAGCGCACCTCGCCGCCACTGCCGGTGAGTCGCACGGCCAGCCTGCGGACCGTGCCGGACAGGCCCGTCAGCGGCACGGTCGTGGTCTGCCAGCCGGCGCCGCCCGACAGCGGGAACAAGGCGTACGAGGGCGCCTGGCCCGCGGCGCCCGGCTCCGTGGTGGCGACAGCCAGCTCCGCGCGGACGTCGCCCGCGTCGGCCCGGTGGGTCACCTCCACGACCGTCTTCGGGCCGATCGGCAGCCGGGTCGCGTACAGCTCCAGGGTGGCCGGTGCGTCGAGGGCCCCGGAGACCAGCAGGCTGCTGCCGCCGCGCCAGGCGTCCGCGAAGTCGAAGGCGACCGAGGGGCGGGTGCCGCTGGTGCGGACGACCCACCGGCGGGAGGGCAGCCGGTCCTGCAGGCCGAGGTGGTTCCAGGGGGTGGCAGAGGTGGCCTCGCCGTCCTCGTACCACTTCAGTCCGTGCCCGGTGTTGAAGACGGTCGCGAACGGGAGCGCGTCGACGGTGGACCGGTCGGCGACAGACAGGGCCGGGGCGCGCCAGCCCGCCGTGGTGTCGGGCCGGGACGGGTCGAGCGACGCACCGGTCCAGAACAGGTCGTCGGCCGCGTGGAAGTCGCCGGGCGTGCGGTTCGCGGGCAGGTGGTTACGGGTCCACTCCGGCCGGTAGAAGCCGATCGACGTCACGTGCGCGGCGGTGGCCGGCACGATCGCGTCCCAGTTCACCGAGGTGCCGGTGCCGCCCGACTCCACGTCGACGCCGGCCCACAGCTCATAGCGGTTGCGCCCGAGCTGCCCGGCCAGCGTGCCCGAGGACGCCAGCGAGCTCTTCGACCATCTGAAGTCGACGAACATGGTGTCCGCCCACTGGAAGAACGCCTGGTTCTGGCTGTCGAGTGCGCCCTGCCACGAAACCGTGCCGTTCACGGTCATCGCGTCGTACCAGGTGACGCGCAGCCCTTTCGCCGCGCTGAGCGCCTTCAGCTCCTTGACGAACCCGAGCATGTCGGCGCCGAGCGCGCTGTCCCCGCCACCGGTCTCGGCGTTGACGAACCAGCCGTCGAAGCCGTACGCCTGCGCGACCGCGACGAGCTGCCGGGCGAGCGGAAAATGCCCCGAGACGTCCTTCTGGACGAGGTCACGAGTCCACTGGAGCTGTCCGCCGAAGGCCACGGGCGGCAGGAAGATGTTGCCGAGGACGGGTACGCCGTGCCGGTGGGCCGCGTCCACGATCGGGGCGTTGGGCGCGAGGACCAGTCCCTCGCCGGCCGAACCGCCCCAGAAGACGAGTTCGTCGACATACGCCCAGTGGGTCGGGGCGTAGTAGTCGGCGGTGGGCGCGCCCTGGGAGGGGTTGGCCGAAGTGGGCCCGAACGAGACCAGCGACTGGACGCGGGCCTGCCCGGAGCGTGCGGTGGTGTTCGCGGGGGTGGGGGTGAAGCGGGCGGCGAGCGGCACGGAGGCGGCGTTGAAGGCCAGGTCCGTGTCGGCGGCGGCGGTCCAGGTCTTCAGGCTGCGCCAGGTGATGCCGGTGCCCGGGGTGCCGGAGGGCAGGGAGTCGGGGTACCAGTAGGAGGCGTACGGCTGGAGGTCGCGGGTCGCCGCCGAGGCGCCGGACGTGGGCAGCACGGGGGTGAGCGCGGTTGCCGCTCCGGCGAGCAGGACGGCGCGTCTGCTGAGGTTCACTGTGTGCTCCGTTTCGTCGTGGGGACGGAGTGGGGACGGGCTACTCGGTGACCTGATCGGGGGTGACGACTTCGGTGATGCCACGGGCCGCGAGGTGCTCCTTGTCGTCGGCGCGGCTCGCGAGAACTGTGGTGGGCCGGGCCCCGTCGGCGGTCAGCCGGGCGAAGGCCTCGAAGACGGCGCCGCCGGGAGCGCAGACGGAGCGTCCGGCCGTTGTGTCGACGGCCAGTGCGGTGGTGCGGGGTGCCGGCTCGGCCGCCCGCCGTGCACCGGCGATCCGCGCGAGCGCCGCGGCCGCGGGTTTGGGCCGCCGGTCGTTGGTCAAGAGGCCGAGCCCGTATTCGAGTTCGGGGAAGTCGCCAAGATCGCGGCTGACGTCGTGCGAGCACCACCAGGTCACGCCCCACAGGTCCGGGCAGTCGAGCGCGTTGGTGACGGTCGCCTCGGTGAAGGCCGCGGCGTGCTCCGGGGGGATCAGCGGGGCGGGCGCACCGACCTCCTGGAGCCATACGGGGCGGTGCGGGTCGTCCGCCCAGGCCTTGGAGAGCTCGACGAGGTAGGCCGCGTGGTGCTCGGTGGCGGTCCCGGTGCGGCCGTGGCGCTGGGCGGTGCCGTTGAACACCCAGGAATGCACGGCGGTGAGATCGCCGAGGCGGGCCGAGTGCTCGGGGGTGAAGGGCTGGTCGTCCTGGTACCAGGCGGCGTCGTAGGAGGCGTGCAGATGCAGTCTGCCGGGGGCGCCCTCGGCGCACGCGGCGAGCAACCGGGTCAGCCACCGCCCGGCCTGCTCCGGGGTGATGCGGTCCGGGTCCGGATGCGGTCCTGCGGCGAACTGGTTGACCTCGTTGCCGATCGTCATGCCGATGAAGTTCGGCCGGTCGGCGAGCGCTGCGGCGAGCGTCCGCAGGTATGCGGCCTCGCCCTCGACGACCTGCGGATCGGTGAAGATGTTGCGCCGGTGCCAGGTCTGCGTCCAGGCGGGGAGGAAGTCGAAGCTCGACAGATGTCCCTGCAGACCGTCCACATTGACGTCCAGTCCGCGTTCGGCCGCCGCGTCGGCGAGCGAGAGGAGCTGCTCGACCGCGCGCGGGCGGATCATGGTGCGGTTGGGCTGGAAGTAGGGCCACAGCGCGAAGACCCTGATGTGGTCGAGGCCCAGCGCGGCGATCGAGTCGAGGTCGGCGCGTACGGAGTCCAGGTCGAAGTCGAGCCAGTGATGGAACCACCCCTCGCTCGGGGTGTAGTTGACGCCGAAGCGCACGGCAGGCGGCATGCGGATTCCTTCAGACAGTGGTGCACGTACGGAGGTTCAGCCCTTGACGGCGCCCTCGCCCACGCCGCGGAAGAAGTACCGCTGCAGGCAGGCGAAGAGGACCATGAGCGGCGCCACCGCGATGACGGTGCCCGCGGCGACGAGGCGCTCGTCGTTGGCGAAGGTGCCGTGCAGATAGTTGAGTCCGATGGTCAGGGTGAACTTCGACGGGTCGCTCAGCACGATCAGCGGCCACAGGAAGTCGTCCCACGAGAACATGAACGCGAAGATCGCGACGACGGCGAGGGTGCCCTTGACCGACGGCAGCGCGATCCTGGCGAACCGCTGCCAGACGTTGGCGCCGTCGACGAACGCGGCCTCCTCTATCTCGAAGGGGAGGTTGAGGAAGGCGTTGCGCATCAGCAGCACGTTCATGGCGCCGACGCTGCCCGGCAGGACGACGCCGACCAGCGAGTTGTTGAGGCCGAGCTCCCGCATGGTGGTGAACTGGGCGATGATGATGCTCTCCGCGGGGACCAGCATCGCCAGGATGAAGACGAGGGTGGCGACCCTGCGGCCCCGGTAGCGCAGCCGGGCCAGCGCGTAGCCCGCGAGGGCCGAGCCGACGCAGTTGGTCACGACGTTGGCGGTGGCGACCTTCAGCGAGTTGAGGGCGTAGTCCCACACGGGGATGGTGTCCGACACGCGCGCGTAGTTGTGCAGCGTCGGGTGGGCGGGCAGGAAGGAGGGCGGGGAGCTGAAGATGTCCTCGGTCGGGCCCTTGAGGGAGGTGGACAGCTGCCACAGGAACGGGCCCACCGTCAGCGCCAGCACGAACAGCAGCAGCACGTACCTCAGGACCAGTTCCCACACCCGGATGCGGCGGCCGTGCTCGTCGGTGACCGGTCCGCGGTGCACGACGGCCGGCGCGGGAGCCGGCGGCGCCTTCTCCACGACACTCATGCGTCCTCCCTCCGGTCCGCGCGCAGGACGAGCAGCATCAGCGCCACGGTGACGACGAACACGACGAGCGAGATCGCCGAGGCGTAGCCGACCCGGCCGGTCAGGCCCGTGCCGGTGCGCTGGACGAGCATGACCAGGGTCGTGTCCTCCCCGGCCGGGCCACCGGTGGGACCGGCCATCAGATACACCTCGGAGAACACCTTGAACGCGGCGACCGAGGAGAGCGCGGCGACCAGCACCATGGTGGAGCGGAGCGCGGGCACGGTGACCGTCAGAAAGCGACGCACGGCACCCGCGCCGTCCACGGCCGCGGCCTCGTGCAGTTCACGGGGGACATGGGCGAGAGCGGCCAAGTAGATGATCATGTAGTAGCCGAGGCCCTTCCAGACCGTGACGGCCATGGCGCTCAGCAGGAGCAGCCACTGGTCGCTGAGGAAGCCGACCCGGCCGACTCCGATCGTCTCCAGCAGCGAGTTCACCAGACCGCGCTCGTCCAGCAGCCACACCCAGATCAGCCCCACGACGACGATGGAGGCGACCACCGGGGTGTAGAAGGCGGAGCGGAAGAACGCGATACCGGGGATGTTCTTCTGCACCAGCAGGGCGAGCAGCAGAGGCAGCAGGACGAGCGCGGGGACCACCCCGAGGACGTAGAGCGCGCTGTTGCGCAGGCCGATCCAGAACATGTCGTCATGGAGCAGCTCGCGGAAGTTGGCGAGCCCGACGAACCTGCCCGGGATCAGGGTGCGGCGGTCGGTGAAGGCGTTCACCACGGTGGAGACGAACGGATAGAGGATGAAGACGCCGGTCACCACCAGCCCCGGCACGGCGAAGAGCCAGGGACTGGTGGGGAGTTGGCGCCGCACCCGCGACACGGTGGATGTGGCCATGATGGTTCAGCCCTGCTGCTGGAGAAGCTGGTCGCAGGCCTTGACAGCGTTGTCGAGTGCCGCCTTGGGGCTCTCCTTGCCCTGGAGCGCCTTGGCGACCTCGTTGCGCAGCGCTGTCTTCATCTGGTCGCTGAAGAGTACGGGCGTGTAGTTGACAGCGTTCTTCAGGGACTTGGCGGCCGCGATCCGCACCCGCGTCTCGTCCGTGCCGTCCTCCTTGGTGAAGTACGGGTCGTCGAGCGAGCCGGCGGTGCTCGGGAAGATGGCCACCTGCTTCGCGAACGACATCTGGTTCTGCGCGTCGGTCACGTAGTGCGCGAAGGCGACGGCCGCCGGGGTGTGCTTGGTACGGGAGTTGACCATCACGCCCATCACGTACATGTTGACGTGACCGGTGCTGGTGATCTGGTCGGTGATCCCGATGTTCTTGTACAGGTTCGGCGCCTGCTTCTTGAAGTTCTCCAGGTCCAGCGCGCTGCCCGGGTTCATGGCGACGGCCTCGGTGAGGAACTTCTTCCCGGAGGACTCGGGCGTGGCGGTCAGGGCCTGCGGGTCGAGCGCCTTGGCGTCGTACAGCTCCTTGTACTTGGTGAGGAGCTCGACGCCCTTCGCGTCGTTGAAGGCGAAGCCGGTGCCCTGCTTGTTCATCAGCTCGACGCCGTAGCGGCCGAAGTCCTCGACGGTGGGCACATTGGCGAGGGTGGCGACCTTGCCGTTGCTCTTCTGCGCCATCTGCAGGGCGTCGGTGAAGAGTTCGTCGTACGTCTTCGGGGGCGAGTCCGGGTCGAGTCCGGCCTTCTTGAACAGGCCCTTGTTGTAGAACATCGGGCCGGTGTTCAGGTACCAGGGGAAGGCGTAGGTACCGCCGACGCCCGGTGTCTGCTGCCCCGTCCAGGCACCGTCGAGGTACTCGGGCCGGTACTTGGCCGCCGCCTTGTCGAGGTCGAGGGCGAGCCCCGCCTTGACCAGGGGGGCGAGCAGGTCGGGCGAGACGTTGACCACGTCGGGCAGGGTCCCGCCCGCCGCGTCCGCGCTGAGCTTGTCGGCGTAGCCCTCGGCGGGCTGGTCGATCCACTTCACGTGGGTGCCGGGGTACTTCTTCTCGAAGTCGGCGATCAGGCCGTCGAAGTACGGCTTGAAGTTGGCGCGCAGGTTCCAGGTCTGGAAGGTGATGTCCCCCTCGACCTTGCCGGACGCGTCGGTGGATCCACTGCCGTCGTCCGAGGAACCGCAGGCGCTCAGCGGCAGGACGAGGGCGGCGAGGGCAGCGACGGCGAATGTTCTGCGGGATGGAGTGGGCACGGTGACACGGCTCCCTTGCGGCGTCGGCGGCTGGTGTCGCCAGCGACCATGCACGGCACGTTCGAGAGAAGTCAATGGATTCGCCTCAGCTAATGAAATACCTAGCTCATTAGTCCAGTTCAGAGCACCCCTCGAGGAGTACTTGCACGCTCCCACTAATGCGCTTTAGGGTCTAGGCACTCAAGCGCATTAGTCCGCTCAAAGAAAGGGGCCGCCGTGCCCGCCAAGCGGTCCCCCGCACGCCGTCCGACCATGAAGGACATCGCCCGGCGCGCCGGGGTCTCCGAGAGCGCCGTCTCCTTCGCGCTCAACGGGCGGCCGGGTGTCTCCGAGATCACCCGCGACCGGGTGCGCCGGGTCGCCGAGCAGCTGGGCTGGCGGCCGAGCACCGCGGCGCGCCAGCTCTCCGGGGAGGGCGCGGCCACGGTCGGCCTGGTCGTGGCGCGTCCGGCGGACACGCTGGGCGTGGACTCCTTCTTCCTCCAGCTCATCTCCGGCATCCAGGAGGTACTGGCGGAACGTCACCTGGGCCTGCTCTTCCAGGTGGTGGAGGATGTGGACGCGGAATGCGGCGTCTACCGTCGCTGGTGGGCCGAGCACCGGGTGGACGGCGTGCTGGTGGTCGATCCGCGTACGGACGATCCGCGCCCCGATCTGCTCGACGAACTGGGCCTGCCCGCGGTGGTGATCGGCGGGGTGCCGGACGCGCGCCATCCCGGACTGTCCACGGTCTGGGCCGACGACGCGGGCGCGATGACGGCGGTGGTCGGCCAGTTGTATGCGCTGGGCCACCGCAGGATCGTGCACATCGCGGGACTTCCGGGCCTCGCGCACACCGAGCGCCGCATCCGTACGCTGCGCACGGAGGCCGAACGGCGGGGCCTTCACGAAGTGCGGTCGGTGACCACCGACTACTCGGACGCGGAGGGCGCCGCCGTCACCCGCCGCGTGCTGGCCGAGGACGCACCGCCGACCGCGCTGGTCTACGACAACGACGTGATGGCGCTCGCCGGCGTCACGGCGGCGGCCGAGCTGGGCTTCGCGGTACCGGCCGACGTCTCGGTGATCTCGTGGGAGGACTCTGCGCTGTGCCGCATGGTCAAGCCGTGGCTGTCCGCACTCTCCCGTGACACGGTGGAGTTCGGCCGCAAGGCGGCGGAAGAGCTGACGGCGCTGCTGGACGGTGGCCCGGCCCGCACGGTGCAGGTACCCGTGCCGCGGCTGATCGAGCGGGAGAGCACCGGGGCGGCGCTCGACTCTCAGCCCCGGCCCCGGGGGAGCGAGTCCCCCGGGTGAGAAGTGCGGTGGACATGCGGGAGGCGGCGGGGATCACCCCGGCCTGACGACGACCGGACTCCCGCGCCCCCTCCCGGACCGTCGGCGACGAACCGGCTCCGCCCCGGGCACGACGCCCGGGGGGTTCGCCGCCGACGGCCCTTCTCGCTCAGCTGTGCCACTCCACCTTGAACACCCAGACGTGGCGGCCCGCCCTGCGCGCCGCCTGGGGCACGTCGATCACGAGCGAGCCGTTGCGCACCCGCCAGGTCAGTGGCCGGTCGTGGCCGAGCATCGTCACCTTGTCCCCGCCGCGGATCGGCACGGGCGCCTCCACCGTCAGGGTGCTGCCCGGCTGTGTCAGCGAGTGGATGTAGAACGCCTCGTTCTGCCGGACCGTGAAGCGGAGGTCCTCCCCGAGTTGCGCCATACGGGACCAGTACGTCGTGTCGTAGATCGCCTCGCCGTTGGTCTTCAGCCAGTCGCCGGTCTCACGCAACCGGGTCTGCATGATCTCCGGGATGGTGCCGTCGGCGCGAGGACCGATGTCCAGGAGGAAGTTGCCGTTCTTCGACACGATGTCGACCAGACTGTGCACGACTTCCTCGGTCGTCATGTAACGGTCGTCCGGGGTCGCCCGGTTGTAGCCGTAGCTGAACGGGTCGAGACCCCGGCTCGCCTCCCACTTGGCGACGACGGTGTTGTCGTACGTCGTGTACTCGGGGGTCGTGAAGTCGTGGAAGGCGATGCCCGAGCGGTCGTTGACGGCCACCTCGTACGGCTTCGGCCGGTTCTTGCCGTGGTTGAAATACTCGGCGACGACGTCGAGGCTGTCGTTGGCACCGCCGATGTCGCACCACAGGACGGCCGGGTCGTACCGGTGGATCAGCTCCAGCATCTGGGGGGCCTGGTAGTCCTTCACATAGTCCTTGCCCGCCGTGTATCCGGTGTACGGGACCGGCTCCAGGGTGTACGGATTGCGCGGCGCGTGACCCATCCACGGGTTGTCGGGGTTGAACCACTCGGGCATCGAGAAGTAGAGGCCCCGGTGCAGCTCCGGTGCGAACTTCGCTGAGGCGTCGAAGAGTTCCCGGATCAGATCGCGCTTCGGGCCCATCTTCACCGCGTTGCGGTCGGAGAGCTTGGTGTCCCACAGGGCGAAGCCCTCATGGTGCTTGGAGGTGAGCACGTGGTACTGGGCGCCCGCGTCCCGGAACAGTTCCACCCAGGCCCGCGGGTCGAACCTGGCCGCGGTGAACATCGGGATGAAGTCGTCGTAGGCGAAGTCCTCGCCGTAGGTCTGCGCGTGGTAGGCGTACACCGCGTTGTCCGCGCTCTGCAGGTTGTTCCAGTACCACTCGGCGTACTGCTGGCCGACCGGTGACCAGGCGGGCACGGAGTAGACACCCCAGTGGATGAAGATGCCGAACTTCGCACGGTGGAACCAGTAGGGCGCCTGGTGCCCGGCGAGCGAGGCGTCGGTGGGCCGGTAGTCGGGCACGCCGAGGGTGAGGTCCGCCGTCCGGGCGCCGACCTGGCGGCGGCCGCTGTGGACGGCGACCGTGCCGGACCGCACCGTGCCGGGGGTCGTGCCTCCGCGGTTGCGGATACCGATCCGTACCCGGGCCTGTTCACCGGGGTCGAGACGGCTGACCCGGCCCGGTTCGACGGTACGGGCACCGGGGACGTCGACGCTCACGGCCACCTCGTCGGCGGCCAGTACGGCGACCGTGCCCGCGTTGACCACGGTCGCCTCCACGCTCTGGGCACCGCCGGCCTCGAGAAGGGAGAACGTGGAGTGCGCGTCGCGCAGCGCCAGCGCCCGTCCCTCGGCGACCGGCTGCAGGGAGAGCGCGAAGACGTGCAGGGACGCCTTGCCCTCCTCGGCCGGGTTGGTGGTCGGCAGGGTGAGGCCGACCGCCTCGCGCCCGGGATCGATCCAGATCTCGGCCGTGCCGATGCCGACGGTGTGCTCGTCCTTGCTGCCGTCCGGTGCATAGCGGTACGGGGCCGACAGCGAACCGCCCGCCGCGTACCAGTCGGACCCGCCGAGCCCGCCGGTCGTCGTCGTCCCGTCCGCGTAGTGCACGGTGGCCCGACCGGAGGCGTTGCCGTAGCTGCCCGAGGTGAGGAACAGGGCGGAGAGGTAACGCCCCTTGGGCAGGTCGACGCGCTGTCCGAGGGCCACGATGTTGTTGGCGGCTCCCGCAGCGGAGGACGGGAAGTCGAAGAGGATGCCGTCGACGACCACGCGCCCTGCGGGCAGTTCCTCACCCGGGAAGGTGTAGCCGGAACCGTCGAAGTTGCCGCCGCGGGCAGAGGCGGTGTCGATGGCATCGTTGTCGAAGTAGCCGTCGAGGGCGACGGGAACGGGATCGGGAACCGGAACCCAGTGGGCGTCCGCGCCGGGTGAGCCGGCGGACCCGGCCGAGGCCGGGACGGCGAGGGGGAGCGTCGCCCCCGCGGCCACCACCGCGGCGGCTCCGAGAACCTGACGTCTTGGATACGCGTTCATGAGCACCTCCAATTCATCGGAGGTCTGATGATTGAGCTGTCTCCGGGAGACTGTCAATGGGGCGCGTAACGATAGGACTTGAGCCAGTGATCGGATGACCTTTCCGTCCCGGGTGCATGGAGTCGGCCACCCCGGCGATGACCCGGGGAGCGCGTGCGGCAAGGGCGCGGCCAGACCCTCGACGTGGCGCCCTCGACAGGGCACAGTTCTGCACGTACTCGCCAGTACGTGCACGCCTCGACCGCGCCGAGCACCGACAGGGAGCGCCCGTGACCAGCTGGGTCGGCCGTACCGCCGCAGAGATCGCCGCCGCCGTACGCGAGAAGCGGACCACCCCGCGCGAGGTCGTGGCCGAACACCTCGCGCGTATCGAGCAACTCGACGGTCGCGTCGGCGCCTTCCGCCGAGTGCGCGCGGACGCCGCACCGGCCGAGGCCGACGAGGTCGCGGACCGTACCGATCTGGCCGAACTCCCCCTCGCCGGCGTCCCGGTGGCAGTCAAGGACAATCTGGCCGTACGCGGGGAGTCCACCCGCAACGGCTCGGCCGCGACACCGGACACGCCTGCCGACCACGACCATGTCACGGTGGCCCGGCTGCGCGCGGCGGGGGCGGTCGTCGTCGGGCTCACGAACGTGCCCGAGCTGTGTGTCTTCGGCACCACCGAGGGGGTGTTCGGGGCCGCCCGCAACCCATGGGACACCTCGCGCACGGCAGGCGGCTCCTCCGGGGGCAGTGCGGCGGCGGTGGCCGCCGGGCTGGTGCCGATCGCGCTCGGCAACGACGGAATGGGCTCACTGCGCATCCCCGCCGCCAACTGCGGGCTCGTCACCATCAAGCCGGGACACGGCACGGTCCCCGCGGGCATCGGCAACGGCGACTGGTTCGGCATGTCCGAGAACGGGCCGCTCGCGACGACCGTCGAGGATGCCCGGCTGATGCTCCAAGTCCTGGCCGGCCGAAGGGAGACGAGCACGAAGCAGCCCGCCGCACTCACGATCGCGCTCTCCCTGCGCAGCCCCGTGCTCGGCGTGCGGGTGAGCCGTCCGTACGCGGAGGCGGCCCGATCCGCGGCAACCGTGCTCGCCGAGGCGGGTCATGACGTACACCCGGCCGACCCGCCCTACCCGTGGTGGCTGGGCACGACCTCCCTTGCGCACTGGACGGCCGGTACGGCGGTCGACGCCGAGGGCCTGGACACGGGACGACTGGCGCGCCGTACCCGGGTGCACGCTTCGGTGGGCCGCCGCTTCGTCCATGGCGCACGCTCCGGCGCCCGCCGCGAGCAGTTGCGCCGGATCCTGGAGCCGTTCTTCTCCGAGCACGACATCCTGCTGACGCCGGCGCTCGCCCGCCGCAGTCCGGCCGCGGAGCCGTGGCACGAGCGCGGCTGGCTGCGCAACATCCTGGTCAACACCAACTACTCCCCCATGACCCCGCCATGGAACCTGACGGGCTGGCCCGCGATGTCGGTCCCCTTCGGCACGTTCCCCAACGGTGCGCCCTGCGCGGTGCAACTGGTCGGACGGCCCGGCTCGGAGGCGGCTCTGCTGGATGTGGCGGGCAGGCTGGAGTCACTGCAGCCCTGGCGGCGTACGGCACCCCTGGGCTGAAGGGTGTCCCGGACGCCGGGCGCTTTCCCGTCCAGCAAGGCACCCCGGCTTACAAGTACTACGCGGAGATTCCGGCGCACGGGTACCCCAACGCCGCCGCGATCCCCATCAAGCCGTGGAAACTCGACGTCACCGTTCCGCGCAACCCGACCGTCCGGCCGCAGCCCACGCGCATCGACCAGCTGACGACCGGGATGGCTCTGGCGGGCGGCACCTTCCATCTGGAGGTGGCCACCGACGTGGAGGAGCGACCGGTCGACCCCAATGCGGCCGTGACCCTGGACCGCTGCTGGGGCCATCCGTACGACACGCAGCACCAGATGGGGAGGCCGGGTCCGACAAATCCCCGGTCGCCACACACTACGGCGAACCCGCCGTCCCCAGAAGGCGACAGTGCGGTCGCGGCCGTCGACGAGTGGCTGTGACGACCGCTTTCCCCGCACTCACCGGTCCGGGTGGATACGTCCGAGCGGCGCGCACGGACGGTGACGGCCGCGCCACGGTACGACGTCGACCGGCGCGATGGTGGTTTGGGTCAGCCGTCGGTGGGGACCCGACCGACTGGCGCCGAGCGGCCGGAGTGGGGAGAGCCCTCGCCGCCATCGGATGCAGAAGGAAGATGAAGCGTTGTGACCGCACACCCGAGCGAGACACCCGTCGTCCGCCCGCCTCAGCCGGGCCGGGACCAGTCCCGGATCCCAAGTGAGAACACCCTGCGTACCTGCATACCGGCCGTCGAGGACCGGACGGTCCCGAGGACGTGCCGTGGACCGGAGTCGAACATCGTCAGAGGCGAGGACTGACGACAGAGACGAGGACTGACGACGGCGCAGACCACCGGCCGGCAACGCCGAACAGGACGTGAATCGGGAGAGTGTGCCAGGGGGGCCAGTGTGCCCGTCGTTGCGCGGCGCGCCCCGCGACCATGCGGTCCGCCCGGGCACAACACATCGATGCGGCCGACGGCGGAACGCCGCGGCCGTCGCACGAACTGCGGACGTGCCTCGAGCGCCTGTGAGCCGCGGCCCGGCGGGCTTGTTCGTGCCGCTGATGCCGCCACGGGCCGCCCGGCACTACTGGGCGTCCGCGGCAGGGGCGGTACCGGGACGACGGTCGGGCGGCGACCGCCGCGAGACCGATCCGCCACGCTCCGTGACGGATGCCTGCTCGCCCGGGGAACGGGTGTGTCGAGGCGAGCCCCGCAGGGGACTCGGAAGAACGGCCCGATCCCTGCGAGACCGAGGAGCGAGACGATGCGAGCACTCACCTGGCAGGGCCGGCGGGATGTCCGTGTGGAGACCGTCCCCGACCCCCGGATCGAGAAGCCCGACGACATCATCGTGCGGATCACGTCCACCGGGATCTGCGGTTCGGATCTTCATCTGTACGAACTCTTCGGCCCCTATCTCGACCCCGGCGACATCCTGGGCCATGAGCCGATGGGCATCGTGCAGGAGGTCGGCCCCCAGGTGCACACCCTCTCGCCGGGGGACCGCGTGGTCATACCGTTCAACGTCTCCTGCCGCGACTGCTTCATGTGCGACCAGGGCCTGCATTCGCAGTGCGAGACGACCCAGGTGGAGGAGCGGGGATCCGGCGCCGCGCTGTTCGGCTACACCAAGCTGTACGGACAGGTGCCGGGTGGACAGGCCGAGTTCCTGCGGGTCCCGTTCGGCAACAAGCTGCCCATCAAGGTGCCCGAGGGCCCACCGGACGACCGTTACATATATCTGAGCGATGTGCTGCCCACCGCATGGCAGGCCGTCGAGTACGCGGCCGTTCCGCAGGGCGGGAGCGTGGCCGTACTGGGGCTCGGCCCCATCGGCGACATGTCCGCCCGCATCGCCCGTCACCGCGGCGCCGGACTGGTCATCGGCGTGGATCTGGTGGACGAGCGCCTGGAGCGGGCAGCGGCGAACGGCTTCACCTGCTTCGACCTCCGCCGGCACGGCAGGGATCTGACCGAGACCGTGCGGGACCTGACCGACGGACGGGGACCGGACGCCGTGATCGACGCCGTGGGCATGGAGTCGCACGGAGCGCCGTTCGCCAAGGCGGCGCAGTGGGTCACCGGCCATCTGCCCGACGCCGTGGCGCAGCCCCTGATGGAACACGCCGGAGTGGACCGCCTCGGGGCTCTGCACTCGGGCATCGACCTGGTGCGGCGAGGCGGCACACTGTCCGTTTCCGGGGTCTACGGGGGGACGGCGAGCCCCATGCCCCTGCTCACGATGTTCGACAAGCAGATCCAGGTGCGGATGGGGCAGGCGAACGTGTGGCGCTGGGTGGAGGACATCCTCCCCCTGCTCACGGACGAGGATCCGCTCGGCGTCGACGGCTTCAAGACCCACGCCGTGCCGCTGGAGGACGGTCCCAAGGCCTACGCGATGTTCCAGGCCAAGGAGGACGGAATGATCAAGACCCTCCTCGAGCCCTGAGACCCCGCTGTCCACCGATCGATCTGGAGTTTTCATGCCCACGACACTGTCGGCCGACGATCTGAAGGCGATCACGGATCGGCTCACCGTCGAGGCCGACGTACTGCGCGAGGAACTCGCGGACGCCGAGTCGAAGATGCCCGCCCTTTACGCGGACTGCGACCTCGACCCCGCCGACGTGGGTGCCCGGGTGAGCGCGCTCGCCGCCCTGCGCGCCGACGCCGATCGCGCACGGATTCTGCTGGACCGGGTGGTCGCCACCCTGCCCCGGGTGGGGACGCCGGGATTCGGCCGGTGCACGGTGTGCGGCGATGTGATCGGCCGGGACCGGCTGCTGGCGGTGCCGCACACGGAGCTGTGCATCGTGTGCGCCCGCGCCGGGACCGGCGCGCGGCCATGAGCCGACAGCGGTCCGCGTTCTCGGGCCCCGGGTGACCGGAATCTCCGGAACACCGCATACCACCGAGCGCGAGGAGAGCGCGGCGACGACGATCGTCGGCCACGCTACCGCCGGGGCCCCCGATTCCTCCCTGTGCCGCCCACGCACCCTCACAGTGCCCGGTACATGACATGCAGCCCCACCGAACCGAACCGTGGATGCTCGTACGCCTCGGGGATCGTGCCGACGATCGTGAAGCCCAGGGACGTCCACAGCCGGACCGCGGGGTTGGTCTCGACGACCGCGTTGAAGACCATTCCGCGATAGCCCTCGGCCTCGGCCGAGGCCAGGATGTGTTCGGCGAGGGCACGCCCGACACCGCGTCCGGCCCGGTCCGGGTCGACCATGAAGCCGGCGTTCGCGATACGGGCGGCGGGGCCGCCGTAGTTCGGGGTGACGAAGGCGGAACCGACGATCGCTCCGGAGTCGTCCTCGGCCACGTACACACGCTTGGCCGGCGCCATCCACAGGGCGCGGGCCGCCTCCTCGTCGGTGTCCGGGTCCCAGGTGTAGGTCTCGCCGGCGGCGACGATCCGGTGCCAGAAGGGCCAGATGCGCGGCCAGTCGCCGGCCGCGGCTTCCCTGATCAGCATGGGCGCGTGTCCGACACGCCCATGCCGCAGGCGATCACGACGGATCCTGCAGGGTCAGTCGACGCTCGGCAGGATGTGGGGTTCGGCAAGGTCGTCCTCGTAGCCCGCCAGACGGATCGGGGCCGAGTGTGCCCAGACGTCCAGACTGCCGAGCTTCTTCTCCGTCCGCAGGCCGCCGCGCTCCACGCGTTCCTTGGGGCGGTCATCGTGATGCGTCTTCTCCGGTGTCACCGCGCACTCCTTATGTGTCGGGTAACCCTCGGGACGTGCCGCCCCGGCCTGCTGCCGTGGCCCCGCGCGTCCGCTCGGGTCTGGGTCGAAATCTGTTCGGACGCGGTGGCGCCGGCAACTCGTACGAGAGCAGGCCGTGGTAAGCGGCTTGTCCCGGGACGGACCGTGGGTGTGGGTGGGACCCCAATGGCTGTCCGCTCGGTCCAGGGTAACCAAATGAGCGGGCTGCCGCTCGATGGGGCTGAAACAACCAGGTAACTGTCTTGAGTCGTCGGGCACCCATTCGCATGCATTATTAACCAATTTGTTGCCTGTCATCCCGTTTCGGTACACCCGTTCGGCGCAATCGTCGAACTGCTCATCGCCCCCTCACATGTACGGATCAGCGTTCCTCGGCGTGGCTCTACCCGGCGCGGTCCGGCTCGTGCTCAGTTCAAGTCCCGTTGGCCGAGTCGCAAGCTCGCCATGATCTGCTGACACTCGGCAACGGCTTTTCTCGCGAGAGGACTGACGCATGGAGCTGCGCAGCGTCGAGGAGCTGATGGATCTGCTGCACGCCTGCCGGGGCGCATGGGACACCCCGGATCGCAGCGGCGACCCGGTCGATCTGCACGACCACGCCCTGCAGACCGCCGCGCTGCTGCGCCGAAGTCGCCCTGCGGACAAGGAACTCCAGGTGGCCGGACTGGTCCACGACATCGGCCATCTGCTGCGGCCGGGCGACGACGCCGGACACGCCGACCTCGCGGCCGACGCGGTACGGCCGTTGCTCGGCGAGCGGGTCTCCCGCCTCGTGCGCCTGCACGTGGCCGCCAAGCGCTATCTGGCCGCGGTGTCCCCGGAGCGCGGGCTCTCCCCGCAGAGCGCGCTCACCCTGCGCCGTCAGGGCGGGCCCATGACGCATCGAGAAGTCCTCGCGTTCGAGCGGGACCCGTTGGCCGAGGACGCGGTCACGCTACGTCAGGCGGATGACGCGGCCAAGGTCATGGGGCTCAACGCCGGTGTGCTGGAGGACTGGCGCACGGTTCTGGAGCTGGTGGCGGCCGGACGCGTCCGGCTGGGGGTCATGGACTGACGTCTCCGCGGGCCGTTCCACGACCGTAGCGGTTCTGCCCCCAGGCGCCCGGTCCCGCGTCGACGCGGGACCGACGGCCGTTGCCGTGTGACGGCGGGCCCGGACGGCCCCCGTTGAGGAAAGCGTCTCCGCCTCCCGGTCGGCTGCGACATGCCACCGTCGGCGTAATGGCCGAGCAGGACGATCCGGCGACGACAGACTCTGCGAAGTGTGCCGCCGACACGGAATCGCCCCGGCACGGCTCCGCGTGATCGGAAAGTGGATGGCCGGCCATGCCGGCTGGTGCCTGGCCGCGTCCGTGGCCCTTCACGTACTGGCTGCCGTCTGCTTCTCCCCCGGGCCGCTGGATCTGCGCGTCTACCGGGACGCCTCGCCACTGGTGCTCTCCGGTCACCTCTACGACTACCGGCTGCACACCGGCCCGCCCATCCCGCTGCTGCCCTTCACCTACCCCCCGTTCGCCGCGCTGGTCTTCCTGCCGCTGTCGCACCTGCCCTGGACGGTCGTGGTCGTCCTGTGGCAGGCGGCCTCCGTGGCGGCCCTGGGGGTGATCGTCCACTGCGCCGAGCGGCTGCGGTCCGCCGGGCGCGGCCGTCCCCGGATGTCCCGTGTCATGCTCTGGACGGCGGGGGGCCTGTGGCTCGAGCCCGTACGGCACACCCTGGACCAGGGCCAGGTCAACCTGCTCCTCGCGGCCCTGGTCCTCGCGGCGGTGGCGGTGCCGCGCCCCGCGGCCGCCCGGGGCGCGGCCCTCGGTCTGGCGGCCGCGGTGAAACTCACTCCGGCCTTCGGCGCGCTGTATCTGCTGGCGACCCGGCAATGGCGGGCGACCGTCTGGGCTGTCACGGCCGCGGCCCTGGCCACGGCCCTGGCCTGGACGGTCGCCCCGCTGGAGTCGGCGCGCTACTGGTCCGGCCTGGTGACCCAGACCCAGCGCATCGGACCTTCGTGGTCCGTGCGCAACCAGTCCCTGCTCGGCGCGGCCGGCAGGCTCCTCGGACCGGACGCCCCGGTCACACTCGCCTGGTGCACGGCCCTGGCGCTGGCCACCGCACTGGCCTCGTGCGCACTGTGGAACGCGGTACGGCGCCGGGACCCGCTGGGTGTCCTGGTCACCGCCGAGCTGTACGGGCTGCTGGTGTCTCCCATTTCGTGGAGCCATCACTGGGTCTGGTGCCTGCCGGCCATGATGTGGGCGGCCCACGGGCCGGAGCGCCATCGGCTGCTCGGCCGGGTGGTGACCGCGGCCTGGCTCGCCGCCACGGCCACCCGCCTGGTGCCGTTCCTGATCCGCATGGAGGACGGGCTGCCGCACCCCACGCCGTACCCGGCTCCGCTGGCGTGGCCGGGCACGGCCTATGCCGCCTGTGCCGTGCTGTCCCTGGTCGCCGTCGCCGCCTCGGGACGGACGGCGGCCGACCGGCCCGCGCTTCAGCGGGTGGGGGCGGCCTCCGGTGCGTAGAAGTGGGCACGGACCCGGTGCAGCCAGGACTCGGCGGCCGCCTCGTCCGGTTCCTGCGGCAGCACGCAGCGCGCCTCGTCGAAGGCGTTCTCGTAGTGCCGGAGCAAGGACCGCGCGACCGTGGCGTCCTCGGCCACGTGCTCGCCGAACGCGCGGTAGTCCTGCGGGTCCTCCAGACGCACGGTCAGCTGTCCGGTGGAGTAGAGCTCCAGCCCCTGGTGGCACAGCCGCTTCAGGTGGCGGGCGTGTTTGGCGGTGCGCCTGCGCACGTCCGCCGACGGGTCCCGGTCACCCTTCGACTCCAGCCTCCTGACCTGCTGGGTGGCGTAGCCGAGATAGGCGGCCCGGACGCGCGGGGCGGACAGGAACGACGCGCGGATGCCGATCAGCTCGTCGCCGAGCGGGGTGCGGACCTCGTACAACTCGTCCGCCAGCCACACCAGTTCCGTCACGCTGGGGTTGCCGCCGAGCGCGAGCCGGCACCATTTCGCGGCCTCGTGGAAGGTCCGGTCGGGATCGGTACCGACGAGGGACTCCTTCGGCGGGTGCAGGCCGTGCAGCTTCTGCGTGGGCACGGCGAAGACGCCGAGCCGGTCCACGTCGGAACCGGCGTGCGCGAGCCCGTACGCCGTCGAGCCGACGATGCCGGACAGCAGGATGTGAGGGACGTTCACGGTCCGCGGCCTTCCTCGGGGTCGAACGGTACGGGCGGCGGTCCGGGCCGGCGCGGCGGAGCGAGGACTGCGCGTGAGGCTAGGCGGCCGCCCACCGGAACGGCCAGCGAATTTCGTACTGACGTACCTCGCCGGTCCGTCATCTGACGGAGCATCATGCGACGGTACGTGGATGACGTCGCCGTACGGGCTCCAGGGCAGGGTGGCCGTCGTCACCGGTGGGTCACGCGGGATCGGCAGGGCCGTGGCGGGAGCTCTCGCGGCGGCCGGCGCCCAGGTGTGCGTCACCGCGCGGGACACGCGGGCGGTGCGGCGCACCGCCGACGAACTCGGCGGTGCCGGACTCGCGGGTGACGTCGCCGACCCGCCCATCTGCAGGAACTCACCGCGTTCGCCCTCCGCACCTTCGGCCGGATCGACGTCCTCGTCAACAACGCCGCCACCAACCAGCCCTACGGCCCCCTCGTCGAGGCCGAACCGGGGCGCTGGCGGGAGGCGTTCACCGTCAACGTGGAGGCACCGCTGCGGCTCGTCCAGTGCGTCTGGCGGGCCTGGATGGGCGAGCACGGCGGCACCGTGGTCAACATCTGTACCGAGGGTGCCGGGCATGTCGGCCCGAACGTCGGCGCCTACGGAACCAGCAGGGCCGCCCTGCTGCACCTCACACGGCAGCTCGCCGGCGAACTCGCGCCGAAGGTGCGGTCAACTCCGTCTCGCCCGGGCTCGTCCGCACGGAGACGGCCCGATTCGTCTGGGAGAGCGGCGAGGACGCCGTCGCCGCGGGGCTGCCGCTGGGCCGCATCGGCGAGGTCTAGGACATCGCGCGCGCCGTGCTCTGGCCGGCGTCGGACGCGGCGGGCTGGATCACCGGCGCGGACCTGCTGGTCGACGGCGGAACCCGGGTCGGACCCGCGTACGTCCCGGAGTCCTCCGCCTCCGGGACGTACGCCATCCAGCATCGATTGCGCTCATGTGCGCCGCATCAGATCTGATGTCACGGGCGTCACCTCGTTCGGGACGACTGACTCGAAGGGTGGCCGATCGCTCACGGGAACAGTGCGATCCCGACGAGGACCAGGAGGATGATCCCTGCGACCAGCGCCACGGTCGCCCAGGTGCTGCGGTGCCTCACCGGGTCGGCCGGCCTGCCACCACGCGGCCGGTCCTCGGGCAGGACGGGCTGCTCCGGACGGTCGGACCGGTAGAACTGCTCGTCGCTCGTGTAGACGTTTCGCGGATCGCCGGTGGCGCGTGGATCGATCTCGTGTGGAATGGCCATGAGAACTCCTTGCGCGGTACTCACGGCAGGTCGAGTTCCCACTTGGCGGCGGGCCACACGCCGGGGGCGGCGCGTCGCCGCCCCGCGGACCGCTTCCGGATCACCACTTCCCGGGGGCGTAGTCCTTCAGGAAGACGCCGTACAGGTCTTCGCCCTGCTCGCCGCGCACAATCGGATCGTATACCCGGGCCGCTCCGTCGACGAGGTCCAGCGGAGCGTGGAAACCCTCCTGCGCCAGCCGCACCTTGTCCGGATGCGGGCGCTCGTCGGTGATCCAGCCGGTGTCGACGGCGGTCATCAGGATGTGGTCCTTCTCGAACATCTCCTGGGCGCTCGTGCGCGTGAGCATGTTCAGAGCGGCCTTGGCCATGTTGGTGTGCGGGTGGCCGGCGCCCTTGTAGCCACGGCTGAAGACACCCTCCATGGCGGAGACGTTCACGATGTAGGTCCGCCGGGCCGCGGAGCCGGCCAGCGCCGCCCGCAGTCGGCTGATCAGGATGAACGGCGCCGTCGAGTTGCACAGTTGCACCTCGAGCAGCTCGACCGGTGTGACCTCCTCGACCGCCTGGATCCAGCTGTTGGTGTCGTGCAGGTCGGGTACGAGCCCGCCCGCGTCGATCGCCGTGCCGGCGGCGATCCGCTCCAGGGAGGCGGAACCCGAGACCAGGGCGAGGCCCGTGACGTCCTGCGCGGTCAGTGCGCCGCCGGCCACCGGCAGCGCTGCCACGGCTCCGGAGCCGAAGGCGCCGATGACCTCGGCGGACGGCAGTTCGCCCGCGGGCAGCGGGGCGGACTCGGCGGCGACCAGTTCGCTGTAGGCCTGCGGGGAGCGGCGCACGGTTTGCGCCGCATTGTTGATCAGGATGTCCAGGGGGCCCTCGGCGGCCACCGAGTCGGCCAGCGCCACCACCTGGGCCGGGTCGCGCAGGTCGATACCGACGATCTTCAGCCGGTGGATCCACTCGTCGCTGTCCGGCTGCGCCTTGAAGCGGCGGATCGCGTCGTTCGGGAAGCGTGTGGTGATGGTGGTGTGGGCGCCGTCCCGCAGCAGCCGCAGCGCGATGTACATGCCGATCTTGGCGCGGCCGCCGGTCAGCAGGGCGCGCTTGCCGGTGAGGTCGGCGCGGGCCTCGCGGCGGGACCGGTTCTCGTCGGCGCAGTTCGGGCAGAGCTGGTGGTAGAAGTAGTCGACCTCGACATAGCGGGACTTGCACACATAGCAGGAACGCGGGCGCTGAAGTATGCCGGCGATCTGGCCGGACTCGGTGACGGAGGACGGCAGAATGCCCTCGGTCTCGTCGTCGATGCGCTGCGCGGACCCGGTCGCCGTCGCCTCGGTGACCGCCTTGTCGTGGGCGGTCTTGGCGGCACGGCGTTCCTGGCGGCGGCGCTGCTTGACCGAGCGGTAGATGCTCGAGGTGGCCCGGCGCACCTTGACCGCGTCCGGGTGGTCCACGTCGAGGTCGTCGAGTTCCGCGAGCACGCCGAGGCAGACGGCCAGTCGCTCCGGGTCGATGCCGGGCCCGTACGCCGTGTCGTCCATGGCCGCCGGGCCGGCGGCTGCCAGGCCGTCCTCTGTCACCGTCATCGCGCTGCCGTTCCTCGCTCCCGCGCAGCGCTCCGACCGCGCTCGCTTTCGAACAGCGAATTTTACGGAGCGCGCGGCCGGGTCTCCAAACCCGTGATCATCGGCGAACAGCGGCAGGTCCGGTCGGGGGCGCGGGAGCTCTCCCCATCGGCGCACGCCCCGCGGCCGGACAGCGTCGAGGGCGGCCGCGCACCGGCACGGCCGCCCTCGACGGGTGTGACGAACCGCTCAGACGCGGCAGGCCGCCAGCAGCGTCTCCACCTCGTCCGGCACCGCGCGCGCCAGGCGCGCCAGGTCCGGCACCGCGCGCGCGTCCGCGACGAACCCGTAGTGGACCCGGCCGCGGTAGGTCGAGATCGCCACCGCCAGGGACTGACCACGCGCCAGCGGGGCGAGCGGATAGATCTCGGCGAGCGGGTTGCCGCCGAGCTTCAGGCCGAGACTCGGCAGCGGGACGCTGGTGACCAGGATGTCGAACCACAGCCGGGCGGCCTGGCTGACGAGCGGTCCGCCCAGCCGGTGGCCCAGCGCGGGCACATGGTCGGCGAGCAGCGCGACGGCACCCGCGCCCCGGTTGGGCCCGGCGTCCTTGTTGCGGTCCATGGCCGTACGGACCGTCCGCAGCCGCTGCAACGGGTCCGGGTCGCCCACCGGAAGCCGTATCAGATAGCCCGAGAGCCGGTTGCCCTGCGGCTGCGCGGTGCGCGGGCGGCGGTTGGAGACCGGGATCAGGGCTCGGGGCTCGACGCCGGCGCTGCCGTCGCCGCGCTCGTCGAGCCATCGGCGCAGTGCGCCCGCGACGACCGCGATCAGGACGTCGTTGACGGTTCCGCCCGCCGACTTGCGCACCCGGTGCACGTCGTCGAGGTCGACGGCGACGCCCGCGGTGCGGCGGGTGCCGCTGGGCTCGGAGATGAGCGCGGACGACGAGCGCGTCCCGAGCGTCGACACGGCGACGGAGGCGCCGATGTCGAGGGCGCGGCCCACGTCGGCGAGCGTGCCGCGCAGCAGACCCGGCAGTCTGCGCATGTCCGGCAGAAGGCCGCGGGCAGGAGCCTGGGGGCGCGGCCGGGGCGCGGGCATGTCCATCGGGTCCATGACCGCGGCGGCCAGCGTGAGGGCGCGCAGTCCGTCGGCGAGCGCGTGGTGGAACTTGAACAGGACGGCGAAGGAGGTGCCGGACTCCCCCGGCAGCACATGCGCCTCCCATGGCGGTCGGCCGCGCTCCAGCGGGCGCTCCATGAGCCGTCCGGCGGCGGCGTGGAAGTCGGCGGTGGGCGCCTGCAGCCGTACATGGTCGAGGGGGTCGAAGTCGGGTGCGGGCTCGCGGGCCGCGCCGCCCAGGGCGAGCGGGAGGCGCGCCGCGGGGAGGGCCCGCCTCAGCAGTCCGTCCGGGAGCCACACGTCGCGGATCCGCATGCGCAGCCCGGGCACCGCGGCGGCACGACCCGCCAGCAGGTCGGCGGCGTGGGCACCCGCGGTGGGCGAGTTGCACGCGAACACCCCGAGGGCGCCCAGGTGCATCGGATGGCGGGCGGATTCGATGTTCCAGAACGCCAGGTCGAGTGGTGCGAGCAGGTCGGAAGTCAATGGCTTGCCTCGCGTCGACGATGGGAGAACACGAAGTCAACCTCCGACTGGCGATTACGGTCAAGTACGATCAGGCTACGCTCAGTTAACAGCAGATAAAGTCCCGCCTCTCCGAGAGAGGCGGGACTTTATGAGACGTGTGAGGTCACTTCAGCGCGGGTGGTGCAGCCTTCGGTGCCGTGCCCCACCCGGACGGCCGCGCGCCGACCGTGAACTCCAGCGTGCTCGGACGGCGCAATGTGTCGGTGGTGATGTACGTCCGTTCGTAGGCCTTTCCGTCGACGCGCACCCCCTGGATGTACCGCTGACTGCCGGACGTGCCGGGCGCGGTGACGGTCAGTCGACCTCCCGGGTAGTACGCCCGGTCCAGCGCCAGGTCGACCCGGTCGAACACGGGCGTGGTCAGTCCCCAGGTGCGGTATCCGGGCTGCACGGGGAAGATCCCGATCGACGAGAGCACGTTCCAGGCGGACATGGTGCCGAGGTCGTCGTTGCCGGTCATGCCCGTCGGCCCGTCGGTGAACAGGGTCAGCGCCGCGTGCACCACGTCGGTCGTCTTCCAGGGCTGGCCGGTGGAGAGGTACGTGTACGGGGCGATGAGGTCGGGCTCGTTCTGCGGGTTGTACTTGTCCGCGTTGTAGTAGGCGTACGGCCCGTTCACCCAGACATCGCGCGCGGTCCCCACGGGGTCCTTGAGCAGCCGGTCGTAGGCGAAGAAGGCGTCGAGCCGGTCGTTGGCCGCGCGGTCGCCCCCGATGAGACCGACCATGCCGCGCAGGTCCTGCGGCACGAGCCACTGGTACTGCCAGGCGGTGCCCTCGTGGAAGCCCACGCTCTTGGCCGGGTCCGCCGGCCCCGCGAAGGCGCCGGACGCGTCCCGGGCGCGGAAGAAGCCGGTCGAGCGATCGAAGACGTTGCGGTAGTTCCGCGAGCGGGCGGCATAGCGCGCCGCGTCCGCGTCATGGCCCAGGTCGCGTGCCATCTGGGCGAGCATCGCGTCGGACAGCGCGTACTCCAGGGTCACCGAGGCGCCGTAGTGGTAGTCGGAGTCACCCGGCTTGGAGTACGGACGGTTCTTGATGTAGGGCGCGAAGCCGTTCGCGATGTACTCGCGGTTCGACTCCCGGCCCACGTACATGGTGTTGGCGGGGGGAACGCCGTCCGCGTTCTTCTTCAGCGCACGGTAGGCCCGCTCCTCGTGTCCCTTCAGGAGCCCCTGCTGGTAGGCGTGGGTGAGGAACGGGGTCACCGGGTCGCCGCTCATGATGTTCGTCTCGACCGTGCCGTAGCCCCACTTGGGCAGCCAGCCGCCCTGCGCGTCGATCTCGAGCACGGAGAGCGCCATGTCGCGGGCCTCGCGCGGGGCGAGCAGGGACAGCAGCTGGGCCTGTGTGCGGTAGGTGTCCCACAGGGACCAGTTCTGGTAGTACGTGAACCCGTTGGTGCGGTGGATCCGCTGGTCCCAGCCTCTGTAGCGGCCGTCGGCGTCACTGCCGATGTTCGGCGCGAGGAACGACCGGTAAAGGGACGCGTAGAAGGTGGTCCGCAGGGTGCGGTCGCCCCCCTGTACCCGGACGTCGTCGAGGCGGTCCTCCCAGGCGCGACGGGCTGCCTCCCGGACCTCGTCGAACGAACCGGGCTGCGCGGCCGCGAGATTGGCCTCGGCGCCGCGCGCGTCCACATACGACAGCGCGGTCCTCGCCTCCACCGTCCGGTCCCTGGTGGTGTCGAACGTGACGTAGGCGCCGTTGCGCCCGGGGCCCGAGGACTTCGTCGCCTTCGGGGTGATCGAGTCCTGGTACCAGGTTCCGTGTGCCGTGAAGGGGCGGCTGAAGCGGGTGACCGTGTAGACCGTGTACGGGCGCGTGGAGCGGCAGAAGCCGCTGCCCGTGATCGTGGTGCGCACGGTGCGGTCGTCGAGGATCTCCACGTTGGAGGAGATGTTCTTGTGCAGCGCCTGGCCCGCGTTGAGCAGCACATTGGCCTTGCCGGTGGCCGGGAACGTGTACCGCTGCACTCCGGTGCGTGCGGTCGCCGTCAGTTCGGCCTGGATGCCGTCGCCGAGTCGGACCCGGTAGTAGCCGGGGCTCGCCTGCTCGTCGGCGTGGCTGAACGTGGCCGCGTACTTGGCGTAGTCGGTCTCCGTGACGTCACCGGTCGTCGGCAGCACGGGCAGATCCCCGCCGATGGCGCAGCCGACGCCGGAGAGGTGGACGAGGGAGAAGCCGCGGATCCGTCGCTGGGTGTAGTCGTAGCCGGTTCTGTGCCCGGTGTCCGGGGAGAGCTGGACCATGCCGAAGGGAACGGCGGCACCGGGGAAGGTGTTGCCTTCGTTCTGCGTGCCGATGAAAGGGTTGACCAGGTCGGTGAGTCTGCCGTCGGGCGGATCGGCGGCCGGGGTGGCCGGCGGGGAGCACAGGGCAGAGGCCGCGACCGCGCCCACGGCGGCGAGGCGCAGGCGCCGGGTCCATCTCATCTGGGAAGACCTCCGGGGGATCGACATCGTTGCCCACATGGTGGTGGCGCCGTGTCGGATTCCGGAGCATCCGAAGCGGTTGACCTGGGGCGCGTCGCGGAAGTCCGGTGCCCGGCAGCGGGGCCGCACGGGTGCGGGGAGTCGGCGAAGGACGGACGGTCTGCCGCCGTGGAACGCCCGAGGAACCGGGCGGAGTTCACCGTCCGGGGTCCGGATGTCCCGTCCCGCGGCGGGGAGCAGTCCGGGGCGGGCCGGATCGGTTGCGGGGCCGCCGTGGGGATGTCAGGACAGGTGGACCGTTCGGGGTCCGGGACGGGACGGCGCCGCCGACGGCGTCGTGGGGGCCGCGCGCGAGGAGCGCGTTCGGGGACACACTCGCCCGCGGGGAGGCGGGTGCACGCCTGCGTCGGTCATGTCCGACCTCGCTTTCGTCGTCCCCCGCCATGTGCCCGGGCCCGTTGCGGGAGCGTCCCCGCGCTCCCGGGCCGACGGCAAGTGCTCATGGGCGACGATAGGCGGCCGGTGACGGGCACTGCCTGCCGAGGGCCCCTCCGGTGCGTCATTCGGGTGGCCGGACCGTGTGCCCCGGCCGCCGCGGGGGCACACGCGCCGGACCGCCTACGGCACGTGCTGCCCCTTCCCCAGTGCGATCACCCCGCCCTTCGACACCGTGTACAGCTCCGTGTCCCGGTCCGGGTTGACGCCGATCGTCGCGCCCGGCGGTACTTCGACGTTCTTGTCGAGGATGGCTCCGCGCACGATCGCGCCCCGTCCCACATGGACGTTGTCGTGCAGGACCGAACCCTGCACGACGGCACCGGGGTCCACGACAACGCCCGGAGACAGCACCGACTGCGTCACCTGCCCCCGGATCAGGCACCCCGCGCTGATGATCGACTCGCTGGCGATGCCGCCGGCGTTGAAGCGGGCGGGCGACAGCTGGCCGGAGTGTGTGTAGATCGGCCAGCTGCGGTTGTAGAGATTGAAGGCCGGCCGCTCCGCGATCAGGTCCATATGGGCGTCGTAGTACGCGTCCAGCGTGCCGACGTCCCGCCAGTACCCCCGGTCGCGGCTGGTCTCGCCCGGCACGTGGTTGGCGCTGAAGTCGTACAGCTGCGCCTCACCGCGGTCGGTGAGGGCCGGCAGGATCGAACCCCCCATGTCGTGTACGGAGTTCGGGTCCTCGGCGTCCCGCTGCAACGCCTCGATCAGTGCTTTGGTGGTGAAGATGTAGTTGCCCATCGAGGCGAAGACGCACTCGGGGTCGTCCGGCAGCCCGGGCGGGTCGGCGGGCTTCTCCAGGAAGCGCTCCACGGTCAGGCCGTCCGAGCCCGGGCTGATCACGCCGAAGGAGGGGGACTCGGCGCGCGGCACCCGTATCCCCGCGACGGTCACGCCCGCTCCGCTGTCGATGTGCCGGGCGAGCATCTGCCGCGGGTCCATCCGGTAGACGTGATCGGCCCCGAACACCGCCACGTACTCGGGCTGTTCGTCGTATATCAGGTTCAGCGACTGCAGGATGGCGTCCGCGCTGCCCAGGTACCAGCGCGGACCGAGCCGCTGCTGGGCCGGGACGGGGGTGACGTAGTTGCCGAGCAGACTGGACATCCGCCAGGTGGTGGTGATGTGCCGGTCCAGCGAGTGCGACTTGTACTGCGTCAGCACGCAGATGCGCAGGATGTCGCCGTTCACGAGGTTGGACAGGACGAAGTCGACGAGGCGGTAGGTTCCGCCGAAGGTCACGGCCGGTTTCGCGCGGTCGGTGGTCAGCGGCATCAACCGCTTCCCCTCCCCGCCGGCCAGTACGATTCCCAGCACCGAAGGTCCACCGCGCCGCATGCCGCCGCCCCTCTAAGCCCGGTTGTGCCGCTCTCTGTTCACTGACTACCCCTGTTCGAGGAGTTCCTCGTACAGGCGAACCGTGCGGCGGGCCACCGTGTCCCAGCCGAACTGCTTCACCGCCCGCTCCCGGCCGGCCTCCCCGAGGCGCTCGGCCGCCACCGGGTCGGCGAGGACCGAGTCCAGGGCGCGGGCGAGGTGCTCCTCGAAGTCGTCGTCCACGTCGACCAGCAGACCGGTGCGACCGTCGTCGACGACCTCCGGGATGCCCCCGGTGCGCGAGGCCACGACCGCCGTACCGCACGCCATGGCCTCGAGGTTGACGATGCCGAGCGGCTCGTACACCGACGGGCAGACGAACACGGTCGCGTGCGTGAGGAGCTGGATCACGTCCGGACGCGGCAGCATCTTGGGGATCCAGTGGACGCCCTCGCGACTCCTGCTCAACTCCTCGAACAGGTCCCGGAACTCGCGGTCGATCTCCGGCGTGTCGGGGGCGCCGGCGCACAGCACGACCTGGGTGTCGGGGGCGATGTGCCGGACCGCGCGCAGCAGATGCGGCACGCCCTTCTGGCGTGTGATGCGGCCGACGAACAGGACGTACGGGCGGCCCGGGTCGAGGCCGAGGCGGGCGAGGACGTCCGTGCCGGGGTCGGGCCGGTAGAGCGAGGTGTCGATGCCGTTGTGCACGACGTGGACCCGGGCGGGATCGAGGTCCGGGTAGCAGCCGAGGATGTCGTCGCGCATGGCGCCGGAGACGGCGATCACGGCGTCCGCCGCCTCGACGGCGGTCCGTTCGGCCCAGCTGGAGAGGGCGTACCCGCCGCCGAGCTGCTCGGCCTTCCAGGGGCGCAGCGGCTCGAGCGAGTGGGCGGTCATCACATGCGGGATGCCGTACAGCAGTTTGGCCAGGTGCCCTGCGAGGTTGGCGTACCAGGTGTGGGAGTGGACCAGTTCGCGGTCCTGGAGGACGGCGGCGATGGAGAGGTCCACGGAGAAGGTGCGCAACGCGTCGTTGGCGGTGTCCAGGGCCGGCCACGACCGATGGCGTACGACGCCCCCGGCACCGCCCTCGCCCCAGCAGTGCACGTCGAGGTCGGTGAGGGAGCGCAACTCCCGTGCGAGGAACTCGACATGAACACCCGCGCCGCCGTACACGTCCGGCGGGTACTCCCGGGTCAGCAGGCCCACACGCACCCGGAACCCCCTGTCTCAGCGGCTGGTTCCCACATGGTCACCCAGATACCGCGGTTGCGGAAGACCACACGGGTGTCAGTCCCGGCCCGGTGGGCGGTCGAAGCAGCAGTCGCCGCACACACCGCCGCCGGGCAGCCGGTAGTAGAGGCAGCAACTGCGGCGCCGGCCGGTCGTGGGATCGAGGGTGCCGGACAGGTCGGGATGCGCGAACAACCCGGCGGCCAGCCCGCGGGCCCGCTCGGCGACGTCCGCGCGGCCCTCCGTCCGGGCCCAGTGGCCGATCATGCGCACGGCGCCCGCGAGAGCGGAGCCGGCGTTGCCCCACAGCAGCCGTTCGGAGACTCCGTGGCGAGAGGCCAGGGCGGTGGTCAGCGGGACGAGATGGGCCTCGCGCACGACGGCGTCGAGCGCGTCGACGGGCAGCGCGCGCACCTCGTCCAGCCACAGGTCCTCGGGCGCGCTGCCGTCCGGGTCCCAGGACAGCCGCCCCGGGTCGAGGTCTGGAACCCTTCCGTACAGCACGGCGCACCCGAGCGCGACGGACCAGAGCCGGGCCGCCAGGCCCTGGTGGGCGATGGAGGCGGCGACCCGGGCCTCGGGGGCGTGGAGACTCCGTGCGACCTTGCGGACGCGGAAAGTCAGCGGATCCCGGTAAACATCCTCGGGGCCGTCGGACGGGGCGGCCGTGTACGCGTGCGCGAGGTCCGGCAGAGCCCCGCGCCGGGGTACTCCGGTGCGTAGTACGAAGAAGCCGCCCAGGGAGCCGAGCGCCGCGAGTTCGGGGTCGAGGTCCACGAAGGCCAGTAGTACCAAGGCCCGCACTGCCTCTCAGCAGGGGGGATCCATCCGTGGTCACCCCTCCAGGGGAGGACGGGAACGTGTTCGTACTCCATCGGCAGTATGACCCAATGCGTGCTCAGGTACGACGACGGGAAGGGTTCGGCACGGCATCGTGTTGATTATGGACGCCGACTGTCAGCCGCGCCGGGCATCACGCTCCGGCCCCCCGCAGAGGAGCCGCTCATGAGCGCCCTCGCGTTGTCCGTGCTCCTTTCACTGTTCTCCGCCGTCGCCTACGCCGGTGGAGCGATCGTGCAGGAGCGGGTCGCCGTGTCCTCGCCGGACGAGTCCTGCGCGCCGCTGCGCCGGCCGGCCTGGTGGGCGTCGGTCGTGCTGAACGGTCTCGGCGGGTTGCTGCACGTCGCGGCGCTCGCCTACGGTCCCCTGAGCCTGGTCCAGCCGCTCGGCGCGCTGACCATCGTCTTCGCCCTGCCCATGGCCGCCCTGTTCGTGGGCCGCAGGGCCGGGGCGACGGCCTGGCGGGGCGCGGTCATGGCGACCGTCGGCCTGGCGGGTCTGCTGTCTCTGGTGGGCGCCTCCGACGCCCAGACGCTGAGCGGCGCCCAGCGTGTGACGGTCGCCCTGGTCACCGCGGGCGGCGTGCTGGCGCTCATGGTGGCGGCCCGCGCGGCACACCGGCATCCGGCGATACGCAGTGTGCTGCTGGCCACCGGGTCCGGTGTCGCGTTCGGCATGTCGTCGGTGTTCACGAAGACGGTCGCGGTGGACTGGAAGAGCGGGGTCGCGCTCGCCGATGTGCCGAGCCTCGCGGTGATAGGCGTCTTCGCGACGGCCGGTCTGCTGCTGTCACAGGCCTCCTACCGGGGTGCGGGCCTCGCGGCCCCGCTCGCCACGCTCACGGTCGTGAACCCGGTGGCCGCGGCGGCGGTCGGCATCACCATGTTCGGCGAGACCTTCCGCTACGGCAGCACGGGCACCGCCCTCGCCCTCGGTTGCGGTGTCGTGGCCGCGGGCGGTCTCATCCTGCTCACGACGGAGCGGATCGGCGGCGAGCAGCGCACGGCGGCCCCGTCGGCCGCCCCGGAACCCGTCTGCGAGCCGGAGCCGCTCCAGACGGTGATCGCCCCGGTGCCCACCCAGGCACCGGTCCCTGCCGAGGAGGACGTGCCCGCGGCGGCGCCGGCCAAGGAGGACAGCTACGGCGACTGGGAGCCGGCCCCGTTGTACGCCCCCTTCTACGGCGGGCCCTTCGTGCCCGTGCCCGCCCCGGACCGGCACCGGGCCCGCGTGAAATCCTGACCGCTTCGGACGGGCGTCAGAGCCTGACGCCGCCCGCGCGGAGATAGGCGAGCGGATCGATGTCGCTGCCGAACGCGGGCCCCGTCCGTACCTCGAAGTGCAGATGCGGGCCGGTACTGTTGCCGGTCGAGCCGGAGCGGCCGATGCGCTGGCCGCCCACCACACTCTGCCCGTCCTTCACGGAGATCGCCGACAGATGGGCGTACTGCGTGTAGCGGCCGTCGGCGTGCCGGACGACCACCTGGTAGCCGAAGGAGCCACCCCAGCCCGCGGCGACGACGTGCCCCGAGGCCACCGCCTTCACGGAGGTTCCTGTGGGCACGGGGAAGTCGACGCCCGTGTGGTAGCCCTTCGACCATGCCCCGCCCGCGGCGTGGTAGGGCGTGCCCGTGGCCGCGGTCACCGGGGCGACCATGGAGTGGGTGGTGGTCCGCTCCGAAGTCTGCTTGCGGGTGGACGACTTGTGGGTCCGGGAGGGTGCGGGTTCCGTGCGCGCCGGGGCCTTGGCGCGCAGTTGCAGCCGCTGACCGGGCAGGATCAGATCCGGGTCGGCCCCGACGGCCTCGCGGTTGGCCGCGTACAACCGCTGCCAACCACCCTGGACATGATGGGTGTCGGCGATCCCGGAGAGCGTGTCCCCGCGCACCACGGTGTACATCTCGGCGGTACCCGCCTGCGACTGGGGCGTGGTCTGTGGTTTCACATCCCGTACGGAGCGCTCGGCGGCCCGCGTGGCGGTGCCGGGGGTGTCGCCGGTGGGCCCGCTCGAACGGGCCCCGGAGTCGTCGCGGGTGAGGCCCGCGCGTACGGAGCAGACCGGCCAGGCGCCCGGGCCCTGTCCCTTGAGGACCTTCTCGGCCACCGCGATCTGCTGGTCCCTGGTGGCGAGATCCGCGCGCCGGGCGTAGGCCGTACCGCCGTAGGCCTCCCAGGTGGACTGGGTGAACTGCAGTCCGCCGTAGTAGCCGTTGCCCGTGTTGATGCTCCAGTTGCCGGTCGACTCGCAGGCGGCGACCTTGTTCCAGGTGTCCATGTCCGCGGCGTGCGCGACCCCGGCACCGATCAGCGGGATGGCCATCCCCGCACTGCCCGCCGTGACGGTGAGCGAGGCGCGGTTGATCCTTGTCGGCTGATACCGGCGGTGCCGGCCGCGTACGGCCATGGGAACCCCCTCGACATGCGTCAGGAGGGGCAAAAGTAAGCGTTGCGAACAGGCCATGACAAGACGGCAATCGGCCTCTTCGGCGGGCCAACTGACCTGGTTCCGCCCCCCGTTTCCGGACGGGCGAGGACGACCTGCCCGTGCGGCTGCCGCCTGCGCGCCCCTCGCCGCGACACGCGGATGTGCGGTGGGCGTACCGGCACGTCAGGATGGTCACCGGGCAATACTGACGAACACGACCGGCACCACCCCCTGAGGATGTCCTCAGGACCGAACCGGCACCGCCGATTCCAGGACCTCTAGGAGCCAACCGTCATGAGCACTTCAGCCCAGATCGGCGTCACGGGTCTCGCGGTCATGGGCCGCAACCTCGCCCGCAATTTCGCGCGCAACGGCTATACGGTCGCCCTGCACAACCGGACCGCGGCACGGACCCACGACCTAGTGAAGGAGTTCGGCCACGAGGGCGACTTCGTGGCGACCGAGACCGCGAAGGACTTCGTTGCGGCGCTCGAGCGGCCCCGGCGTCTGATGATCATGGTGAAAGCCGGGGCGCCGACCGATGCGGTGATCCAGGAGTTCGCCCCGCTCCTGGAGCCCGGCGACATGATCATCGACGGCGGCAACGCGCATTTCGCGGACACCCGCCGACGTGAGAAGGAGCTCCGCGAACAGGGCATCCACTTCGTCGGCACCGGTATCTCGGGCGGTGAGGAGGGCGCACTGCACGGCCCGAGCATCATGCCCGGAGGCTCGGCCGAGTCCTACGACTCCCTCGGCCCGATGCTGGAGAAGATCTCCGCGAAGGCCGAGGACGGCGCGCCCTGCGTGACCCACGTCGGGCCCGACGGCGCCGGCCATTTCGTGAAGATGGTGCACAACGGCATCGAGTACGCCGACATGCAGCTGATCGGCGAGGCGTACCAGCTGCTGCGCGACGTCGCCGGCTACACCCCCGCGCAGATCGCCGAGATCTTCCGCACCTGGAACACCGGGCGGCTCGACTCGTACCTGATCGAGATCACCGCGGAGGTGCTCTCGCACGTGGACGCGGCGACGGGCAAGCCGTTCGTGGACGTGGTCCAGGACCAGGCGGAGCAGAAGGGAACCGGACGCTGGACCGTGCAGATCGCCCTCGATCTCGGGGTGCCGGTGTCGGGCATCGCCGAGGCGGTGTTCGCGCGCTCGCTGTCCGGGCACTCGGCGCTGCGCGAGGCCTCGCGCGGCCTGGCCGGCCCGAAGCCGGCACCGCTGGCCGAGGACGAGGCCCGGGCCTTCGCCGACCGGGTGGAGCAGGCGCTGTACGCGTCGAAGATCGTGTCGTACACCCAGGGCTTCCACGAGATCGCCTCGGGCAGCGAGGAGTACGACTGGAACATCGACCTCGGCAGCATCGCCTCCATCTGGCGTGGCGGCTGCATCATCCGCGCGGCCTTCCTCGACCGCATCCGCGCCGCCTACGACGCCCGCCCCGATCTGCCGAGCCTGCTCTCCGACGAGACCTTCGCCCGTGAGATCGGGCAGGCGCAGGACGACTGGCGCGAGGTCCTCGTCGCGGCGACCCGCCAGGGTGTCCCGGCACCCGGGTTCTCCGCGGCGCTCGCCTACTACGACGCGCTGCGCGCCGAACGGCTGCCTGCCGCGCTCACCCAGGGGCAGCGGGACTTCTTCGGGGCGCACACCTACCGGCGCACGGACCGCGAGGGCTCGTTCCACACGCTGTGGGGCGGGGACCGGACGGAGGTCGGGGCGTAGCGCGCCCCACGCACCGCATGACGGTGGCCCGGTGCCCGGAGGGAGACCTCCGGGCACCGGGCCACCGCGCGGCGCCGGCCTACTTCAGGGGCGGCCCCGGCTCGGGCTCCGGCACCGGGTCGGGCCCCGGTGGCTCCGGGATCGGGGACGGAGGCGGCTGAGGCGTGGGCCGGGGTTCCGGGTCGGGCACGGGCTCCGGTCCGGGACGCGGACGATCGGGACCCGGACCGGGCGGAACGGGGCCGGGTACGGGCGGCACCGGCGCCGGGCCGGGCGGTACGGGTTCGGGCGGCACGGGTTCCGGGCCCGGCGCGGGCCCCGGCTCCGGAGTCGGATCCGGTCCCGGGGTCGGTCCCGGTCCGGGCGGCGGTCCCGGCCGTGCGGGATCGGGGAACGGATGCGTCATCGTGTCCTCCAGCCATTAGCTGCGTCGGCCCTGGACTTGTGCCCCGGGTACCCGGGGCACCGATCGGCACTCACCCCGTCGCGGGACACCGGCAGGACCGGGTGGGCCACGGACCGACCGGAAACTACCCGGTCGGCCGTGCGGCGCCGCGGAGCGCCGCCGCGGCCGCCGCCAGCCCCGGTTCGGGGCTGGCGAGGACCGGGACGTCGGTCGAGGTCAGGTACCCCGCGGGGGCCATGGACGCCTGGGCCAGGACGATCGCGTCGGCATCGGTGACCGTGTCGGCGCTGCCCGCGACCGCCCGCACGTATCCGTCGGTGTCCCCCGCCTCGAACCGCTCCCACGCCCCCTCGACGAGTACGGTGCGCACCTCGACGTCGCCGCCGGCCGCCTCCTCCCGGATCAACGCGACCGTGGGCGCCAGGGTGCTCTCCACCGTGGCGATCACGACGATGCGGGGGCCCGTCGCCACCGCTGCGGCGGCCATCGGCCGGTCCACCCGGAGCACGGGCACGTCCACCTCCGTGCGCTCGGCGACCGCACCGATGGTCGAGCAGGTGCACAGCACGGCGCGGGCGCCCGCCGCGACCGCCGCGTCGAGGAGATGCCGGACGGCGTCTGCCACGGCGTCCGGGCCATGGACGCGGGCACGTTCGAGCAGTTCCTCGGCCACGAGATGCCTGAGTTCGAGCCCGGGATGGAACCGGTCCCGCAGGGCGTCGAAGACGGGGACATGGGCGGATGAGGTGTGCAGCAGGGCGAGCGCACCGCGCCCCCCGCCGTCGACTGTGGACACGTTCTCCCCCTCGGTCAGGCCGTGACGGCCTGCGGGCTGCGCTCCTGGTCCGAGCCGGGTACGGGGGCGGACGGGTCCGACCCCTGGGCCACGATCCGGTTCTCGCGGTCCACGTGCACGACCCTCGGCCGCAGGGCCCGCGCCTCGGCGTCGGAGACCTGGGCGTAGCTGATGACGATCACCAGGTCGCCGGGGTGCACAAGATGGGCCGCGGCACCGTTGATCCCGATGACGCCGGAACCGCGCTCGCCCTCGATGACATAGGTCTCCAGCCGGGCGCCGTTGGTGACGTCGACGATGTGGACCAGTTCACCGGGCAGCAGATCGGCCGCGTCGAGCAGGTCCGCGTCGATGGTCACGGATCCCACGTAGTGCAGGTCGGCCTCGGTGACGGTGGCACGGTGGATCTTGGACTTGAACATGGTGCGCAGCATGGGGAAACTCCCGGAAGTAGGCTCCCTGCCTGCGTTTTTGCAGGTCAAGGGCGTTCTTCACCTTACACCGGCACGCGTCGGACACGACGGGTATCAGGAACGTCGCCTCCTCCTGACGAGGAGGGCTTCCGGCCCGGGCTTCCGCGCGAACCTGGCTGTCGTGACATCGCCGGCCATGCGCCTGCCCGGGCGCTCGTCGCCGAATGCGGCGGGACTGCCGCTGATGAAACACCGACATACCTGACGTCGCATCAGGGAAACGGAGGTGTCTGCGGGCCGGCGCTGCCGTCACGGGGAGAACCCTCCGTCCCAAGGGGCCCCGCCCATGAACGCCGGTCCGGCCGGCTCGAGGGCGACCGGATACAGTACGCGAGACGGCAGCCTGGTCAGGGAGGGGAAGCATGACCCACACCAGCGACACCCGACCCGCCGACAGCGAGGCACAAGCTCCGCGCAGGAGTCGGCTGCACCGCCTGATGCGCTACATCCCCCTGATCGCCCCCGTCCTGCTTTGGACCGTGCCCTGCTGGGTGCTCCTGTACACCGGCCAGCACTGGCCGCTGCCCGTCACGCTGGTCGGCACCGCCCTGTTCGCCCTCGGTCTCATCGCTATGCCGCTCACGATGGTGCGCGGCCACGGCCGGCGCCAGCAGGACCGGGCGGCGATCATCGGTGACACCCTGCTGGGCACCAGCTGGATTGTGTTCACCTGGTCCGTTCTGCTCGGCATCCTCTTGCGGCTCGCCCTGACCGTGGCCGACGTCGGCGGGAGCCAGGACCGGGCCCGAATCGTCACCTGGGCCGTCCTCGGCGTAGCCGTCGTACTGCTCGGCTGGGGGTATGCCGAGGCCCGCCGCGTGCCACGGGTGCGCCGTCTCGACGTGCAACTCCCTCGACTGGGTGCCGGGTTGGACGGCCTCCGGGTCGTCCTCGTCACCGACACCCACTACGGCCCACTCGATCGCGCTCGCTGGTCGGCACGGGTGTGCGAGACGGTGAACGATCTGGAAGCCGACCTGGTCTGCCACACCGGGGACATCGCGGACGGCACGGCCGAACGCCGACGCGCCCAGGCCACCCCGCTCGGTACCGTGCGGGCGACCCGGGCCCGTGTGTACGTCACCGGCAACCACGAGTACTACAGCGAGGCCCAGGGCTGGGTCGACCTGATGGACGAGCTGGGCTGGGAGCCGCTGCGCAACCGCCATCTGCTGCTCGAACGCGGAGGCGACACCCTCGTGGTCGCCGGCGTGGACGACGTCACCGCCGAGTCCTCCGGCCTGGCAGGTCACGGCGCCGACCTCGCCGAAGCTTTGAACGGCGCCGACCCCGACCTGCCCGTCCTGCTCCTGGCACACCAGCCCAAGTTCGTCGACCAGGCGGCAGCCGACGGCATCGACCTCCAGCTCTCCGGCCACACCCACGGCGGCCAGATCTGGCCCTTCCACCACCTGGTCCGCATCGACCAGCCCGCCCTCGCCGGCCTCAGCAACCACGGCGCCCGCACCCTCCTCTACACCAGCCGCGGCACCGGCTTCTGGGGCCCGCCGTTCCGCGTCTTCGCCCCCAGCGAGATCACCCTGCTAGTCCTCCGCTCCCCACACCTGCCCACCTCGCCGTAGCACTGGGCGGGGCCGACACTTCGGCTCGGAGCTGTCCACGAGCCGCAACACGGCGTGGTCGCCGGTAGCCAGCCCAGGGGGCTGAGGTGTGCGAGCGGAAAAGGACCGCCGCCGCACCGGATACGCAGGAGCCGGTCGAAGGGGTCAGGCGGTCGTGTCCTCGAACCACACATGCGTGCAGTTCGGGCATTGCAGATGGACCACGGGCCCGGAGTTGGACAGCAGATAGCGCCAGTGGACGTGGCAGGTGCGGCCGGCCAGGCAGTTGTCGCAGTCCTCGTGGTCCCGGCAGTTCGGACACGGGAGCCAGGCGCGACGCGCCCTGTCGGCGTGGGGGTCAATCGGCAGCACGGCCCTGCCCGAGATCGGGGGGCAGCACTCCGGCGGCCACCAGGCGCTCGTAGATCCGCTGCTGATGCTCGTCGAGGCCGGAGTACAGCATCCGGTACGCCTCGTCCTCGGCCGCCATCGCCGCCACCGGGTCCCAGCCGGGCTCCATCGCCGCGAAGAACTCCGTACGCCGGCGCGCCTCGTCCGCGGTGAGGTCCATCTCGAATATGTGATGGTCGGGGGTGCTCTCGTGGGCCATGAGCGGGCTTTCCTGAAGGAAATAGATGACTATTACACATTCCTAGCAGGGTTTGCCCGAATTTCGAACAGTCCGGCCACGAGATCCTGGTCACGCGGAGGCGAGCTCTCCGGGGCGCAGCCGGGGACAAGCCGCCCGTACGCGTCCGTGGCTGGTCCTGTCGGTCCCAGGAACACCGGGGAACTGCCGTCGTCCTCGACGCGCTTCGAGGATGGACAGCACGCCGGGACGATCACCCGGCGACGGCATCCGGGTCTCCCAGCGGCACAGGCCCGCTGCGGGACATGGAACGAGAGGAACCCCCGATGACCACCACCCTTGCCGGCGGCACGTTCGACCTCGCGGACGGCATGACCGTCTCGCGTATGGGCTACGGCGCCATGCAGCTCGCGGGCCCGAACGTGTTCGGACCGCCCCGGGACCGCGAACAGGCCGTCGCGGTCCTGCGCGCGGTCGTCGAGGCGGGCATCACGCACATCGACACCGCCGACTTCTACGGCCCCGCCGTGGTCAACGAACTGATCAAGGAAGCGCTCTACCCGTACCCCGCCGGCCTGCACATCGTCACCAAGGTCGGCGCCCGCCGGGCCGCCGACGGGCGCTGGGTCCCGTCACTGGACCCGGCGGACCTCAAGGCGCAGGTGCGGGAGAACCTCACACACCTGGGACTGGACACCCTGGACGTGGTCAACCTGCGCGTCGGCGGTCACGACGCCCCGGACGAGGAATCCCTGGCGGAGCAGTTCGGTGCCCTCGCCGAGCTCCAGCAGCAGGGCCTCGTCCGTCACCTCGGGCTCAGCGGCGTCTCCGCCACGCAGCTCACCGAGGCCCAGTCCATCGCGCCCGTCGTCACGGTGCAGAACCTCTACAACCTCGCCAACCGGCAGGACGACGCCCTGGTGGACCGGTGCGCGGCCGAGGGCATCGCCTTCGCACCCTTCTTCCCGCTCGGCGGATTCAGCCCGCTGCAGTCCGACACCCTGCACAAGGTCGCGGCCCGTCTGGAGGCCTCCCCCCAGCAGATCGCCCTCGCCTGGCTGCTGCAGCGTTCACCCGCCGTCGTCGTCATCCCCGGCACGTCCTCGCCCGCCCATCTCCGGGAGAACATCGCCGCGGCCGACCTCGTCCTGCCCGCCGACGCCGTCGCCGAGCTCGACACCATCGGCCGCTGAGCCGGCCGGATCGCCCGTCCGCCCGAGGCCGGCGGCAGTGTGCCGTCACAGCCGGACGACAACCAGGGCGATGTCGTCGCGGGCGCCGCCCTCCACTCCCAGTTGCGTCAGCAGAACGTCGGCGAGGTGTTCCGGGCTGAGTGCGCAGTGCCGGCGCAGCGCGTCGGTGAGCCGGGCCAGCCCGGCTTCGATGTGCTCGCCGCGGCGTTCGATCAGGCCGTCGGTGTAGAGCACGAGGGTGTCGCCTGGGGTGTAGGTCTGGCCGGCCTGCGGGCGGGGCAGATGCTGCGGCCGGGCCGCGAGCGGCGGGTCCGTCGCCTGGTCGAGCAGCTCGTGCGACCCGTCCGCGTGGACGAGGATCGGGGGCGGGTGACCGGCGCTGCTGTAGATGATCAGCTGGCTGCGGGTGTCGACCATGGCCTTGACGGCGGTGGTGTTCAGCGCACCCTCCACCGACCGCGCGTACAGACCCAGGACCTCCAGCGCCTGGGCGGGCCGCTCCAGCGCACGGATGGCCGCGCTCAGCGCGCTGCGGAGCATCCCCATGACGGCGGCGGCCTCCAGTCCGTGCCCCACTACGTCGCCGACGGCCACCGCGAAGCGCGTGTCGGACAGGTCGATGAAGTCGTACCAGTCGCCGCACACGTTCAATGAGCCGGTGGCGGGCAGATAGCGCACCGCGACGTTCTCGTGCCGGGCCAGGTCGGGCGACTGGAGCATGGCCTCCTGCAACGCCACGGCCACCCGCCGCTCCCGGGTGTGAGCGAGCCGCAGCTCCTCGTTCAGCCGCTGCAACTCGCGCGCCCTGGAGTACAGCTCGGCCTCGAGGGCCTCGCGGGCGCTGGGCCGCTCGGACTGCGGCCAGCCGCCCCGGAGGTGGGTCTGGATGTAGGAGGTCACGTCCTCGGCCCGGTGGATGATGCACGTCACGCCGCCGTCCGGACCGAGGATCGGTGTGTTGATCGGGGACCACCAGCGCTCCTCGAACACGCCCGGACGGTCGATGATCGGGATGTCGTACTTCTGCAGCGCCATCGTGTCGGGGCGCCGGGAGATCAGGACCCGGTGCAGCGAGGCGCTCAGGTTGCGCACACCGTCGGCCTCGGGGTCGGCCGGGTTGTCGGGGAAGGCCTCGAAGACGTGCAGCCCGATGAGGTTGTCCCGGGTCCGTCTGGTCGCGTCCAGATAGGCCTGGTTGACCTCGACGATCGTCAGGTCGGGAGCCAGCACGAGGTAGGGGCTCGGCGTGGCGGCGAACAGTGCCGCGTAGTCCATCCCTGACATCGTCACCGTCTCCCTGGGCAGCGCCTCCCCACCATCACGCTAAGGTCCGGCCTGCTCGGGCGCCCACCGCGACTAGGCCACCGCCTCGGCGCCGGTCCCCCGGACCGCCGCCTTGTCGAACTGGGTCCGGTACAGCTCCGCGTACCGCCCGCCCGCGGCCAGCAGCTCCTTGTGCGTGCCCCGCTCCACGATGCGCCCCTCCTCGACGACGAGGATCAGGTCGGCGGACCGCACGGTGGACAGCCGGTGGGCGATGACCACGGCGGTACGGCCCTCCAGCGCCTCCGTCAGTGCCTCCTGCACGGCGGCCTCCGAGGTGTTGTCGAGATGCGCGGTGGCCTCGTCCAGGATGACCACGCGCTGCCGAGCCAGCAGCAGGCGTGCGATGGTCAGCCGTTGCCGCTCGCCGCCTGACAGGCGGTAGCCGCGCTCGCCGACGACCGTGTCGAGACCGTCGGGCAGGGACCGTACGAGATCCTCGAGCCGGGACCGGCGCAGCGCGTTCCACAGGTCGTCCTCGGTCGCGTCCGTGCGGGCCAGGAGCAGGTTGGCCCGCACGGTGTCGTGGAACAGGTGCCCGTCCTGGGTCACCATGCCGAGGGTCTCGCGCAGTGAGCGCGCGCTCAGGTCACGGACATCGGCGCCGCCCACCCGCACCGCGCCCTCGTCGACGTCGTACAGCCGAGGCAGGAGCGCGGCGATGGTGGACTTGCCGGCGCCGGAGGATCCCACCAGCGCGACCGTCTGCCCGGGTTCGGCACGGAACGACACCCCGTGCAGGATCTCCGTCCCGCCCCGTGTGTCCAGGGCCGCCACCTCCTCCAGCGAGGCGAGCGAGACCTTGTCGGCGCTGGGATAGGCGAACCGTACGTTGTCGAACTCCACCGCAACCGGCCCCTCGGGGATCTCGCGCGCATCGGGCCGCTCCTCGATCAGCGGCTTGAGGTCCAGCACCTCGAAGACACGCTCGAAGCTGACGAGCGCGCTCATGACCTCGACCCGCGCACCCGCGAGCGAGGTGAGCGGTGCGTAGAGCCGGGTGAGCAGGAGTGCGAGCGAGACGACGGATCCCGCCTCCAGGGTGCCGCGCAGGGCGTACCAGCCGCCGAGTCCGTAGACCAGGGCGAGCGCGAGGGCGGAGACCAGGGTGAGCGCGGTGATGAACGCGGACTGCGCCATGGCCGTGCGCACCCCGATGTCCCGCACGCGCCGGGCCCGCGCCGCGAACTCGGCGGACTCCTCCTCCGGCCGTCCGAAGAGCTTCACGAGCGTGGCACCGGGCGCGGAGAAGCGTTCGGTCATCCGGGTGCCCATCGCCGCGTTCAGGTCGGCGGCCTCGCGCTGGAGCCGTGCCATGCGGCTGCCCGTCCGTCTGGCCGGAACCACGAAGACCGGCAGCAGCAGCAGTGCGAGCAGGGTGATCTGCCAGGACAGCGTCAGCATCACGGCGAGTGTGAGCAGCAGCGTGACGAAGTTGCCGACGACTCCCGAGAGCGTGTTGCTGAAGGCGCGCTGCGCACCGATGACGTCGTTGTTGAGACGACTGACGAGCGCACCCGTACGCGTACGTGTGAAGAACGCGACCGGCATGCGCTGCACATGATCGAACACAGCCGTGCGCAGATCGAGGATCAGCCCCTCCCCCAGCGAGGCCGACAGCCGGCGCGCGAGGAGTCCGAGCGCCGCCTCGGCGAGCGCGATGACGGCGATGAGCAGCGACAGCCGTACGACCCTCCCTCCGTCGCCGTGCGACACGATCGCGTCGACGACGCGTCCGGCGAGAACGGGCGTCGCGACGGCGAGCAGCGCGGTCACCACGCTGACCACGACGAACTGCGCGATGCGGCGGCGGTGCGGACGGGCGAACGCGCCGATGCGGCGCAAAGTGGCGCGGTCGAACGGGCGGCGCTCCCGTTGCGCGGTCATGACACTGTGCAGTTGCTGCCAGGCGGTGGTCTCCATACTCATGTGACCGACGTTAGAACCTCGAGCGATGTTGAGGTCAATGCACGACGTACGCGGGCCATGGGCCCCGGCGGAAGTGCCGCCGCGCGGGGACGGACGGCAACTGCGCCCCTCGGTGCATCCGTGCCTTGCCCAGCACGTCAACCGCTGTCTCCGCGCCCGCAACCTCACGTTGGTGCGGCACGGAAAACCTCTGCCGATGTGAGTGCCGTACGTCTCCCCCAGGGATTCCCCAGACGTGTTCCGGTCCGCCAGATCCTGTGCTTGCTCCCGCTCGTGCTCGTCCTGGTGGTCGCAGTGCAGCACCGGGCCGTGCTCGCGGCGGGATTCGGCCAGCTGGCCTCGGCCGAGTGGCCATGGCTGGTGGCCGCCGCCGGTGCGACCTGTCTGACCTGGGTCGCGGCCGCCTTCACCCGTCAGGGCGCCGTGGTCCAGCGGCTGCCCGTGCGCCGGCTGCTCGCCACGCAGTTCGCGGCGGGCGCGGCCAACCACCTCCTGCCGACGGGGCTCGGCGCGAGCGCGGTCAATCTGCGCTTCATGGCGGTGTGCGGGGTGCCGCTGGCCAGTTCCTCCGCCGCGGTCGCGCTGTATCTGCTCGCCGAGTCGATCGCCCGGACCGGTCTGCTGCTGGCGCTGCTGATCGCCTTCCCGGACTCCCTCCGCCTCAACAGCCTCGTGCCCGCCCCGGCGGTGGGTCCGGTGCTGCTCGCCGTGGCCGGGGTGGTGTGCGTGGCGGCCGTGGTGGTCCTCGCCGTCCGGAAGCTGCGTACCGCCGTGTTCACCTTCCTGCGCTCGGCGCTCGGCGAGGCACGGACGGTGCACACCCGTCCCTCCCGCGCGCTCGCCCTGTGGGGCGGATCGCTGGCCTTCCCCGCGCTGCAGGCGGCGGGGCTCGCCGCGGTCGGTCGGGCGCTGGAGCTCCCGGTGCCTCCCGCGCACATGGCCGTGGCGTACCTGGCCGCCACCATCGCGGTCGCCGCCGTACCCACCCCGGGCGGCATCGGCTCGGTGGAGGCGGCGCTGATCGTCGCCCTGGTGGCGGCGGGCGCCCCGGTGGCCCTGGCGACCGCGGTCGTCCTCGCGTACCGCATCATCACGGTGTGGGTGCCCCTGCTGCCCGGCGCGCTGACCCTGGGCGCGTTGGTTCGGCTGAAGGTGATCTGAGACCGGACAGCGACCGTACTCCCGGGTAACCTCGGCGGGGCCAGCCCTACCGTCCGTGTGAAAGGGGCAGCCCGATGCCGGTCCGGATCGAACGTCAGGGGTACGTCACCACCGTCGTGCTCTCCCGCCCCGAGGCCCGGAACGCGGTGGACGGCCCCACGGCCGCCGCACTCACCGCCGCCTTCCGGGAGTTCGAGGCGGACGCCTCCGCACGGGTCGCGGTGCTGTGGGGCGAGGGCGGCACGTTCTGCGCGGGCGCCGATCTCAAGGCGGTCGGGACCCGGCGCGGCAACCGGGTGGCCCAGGACGGCGACGGCCCGATGGGGCCGACCCGGCTCAGGCTGTCCAAGCCGGTGATCGCCGCGGTCGCCGGGCACGCGGTGGCGGGCGGTCTGGAGCTGGCGCTCTGGTGCGATCTGCGGGTCGCCGAACAGGACGCGGTGTTCGGGGTCTTCTGCCGCCGCTGGGGCGTACCGCTCGTCGACGGCGGGACGGTGCGGCTGCCGCGGCTGATCGGCACCAGCCGGGCGATGGACATGATTCTCACCGGCCGTCCCGTGACGGCCCAGGAGGCAGCGGAGATGGGGCTCGCCAACCGCGTCGTCCCGACGGGCCGCTCGCGCGCCGAAGCCGAGGAACTTGCCGCCTCGATCGCCCGGTTCCCGCAGGCCTGCCTGCGGGGCGACCGCGCCTCCGTGCTCGACCAGGAGGGCCTGGCGGAGACCGCGGCCATGCGCGGTGAACTGCGTTACGGCATGGACGTGCTGGCGGAGGGCCTGGAGGGAGCGGCCCGCTTCTCCTCGGGGGCCGGGCGGCACGGGTCGTTCACGGACCTGTGACCGCGGCCCTGAGGAGCGGCGAACTCCCCGTCCGCACCGGGGAACCGACGACCGCGGCCGGCACCCGGCCGACGGGGCGGATGTGGCTGAGCACACGTCAGTGGCCGTTCGGGATCGGCCCGGTGACGGCCGGACACCCGAATACGGCAGGATGAACCTTCGCCCCGGACGGCGTACACCCGATCCGGGCGTGATCGTGCATCCCCTCCACACCGCGTCGTGCCTCCGTGAGCGCGCGGCCGTGCGGTCCGTATTCGAGCAGGTGGCAAGGTGACGACTCCTCACATCCGGCCCTCGGGCGACCTCCTGGCCCCGGGAGGTGGGCGGTGAACCGCGCGCTCACCCTCGACGACCTCGTACTCGCCGGAATCGCCCTCGTCGCGGGTCTGGTCGCCGCGTTCCTGCTGCGCATCGTGATGCGCTGGCTGGGCGGGCACGCGCGGCGCACCAGGTGGAGCGGCGACGACGTGATCGTGGACGCCCTGCGCGCGCTGGTGCCCTGGGCGGCGATCGCCGGCGGCGCGGCCTCGGCGGCGGCGCTGCTGCCGCTCACACCGACGGTGCAGCACCACGTCGACCAGACGCTGAGCGTGCTCCTCATCTTCGTGGCGACGGGGACGGCCGCCCGGGTGATCGCCGGCCTGGTGCGGACGGTCACCCAGTCCCGCTCCGGGGTCGCCGCGTCGGCCACGATCTTCGTCAACATCACCCGGGTCGTGGTCCTCGCCATGGGCTTCCTGGTGATGCTGCAGACGCTGGGCATCTCGATCGCACCCCTGCTCACCGCCCTGGGTGTGGGAGGTCTGGCCGTCGCGCTCGCCCTTCAGGACACTCTCGCGAACCTCTTCGCGGGCATCCACATCCTCGCCTCCAAGACCGTCCAGCCGGGCGACTACATCCGGCTGAGCAGCGGGGAGGAGGGTTATGTCGTCGACATCAACTGGCGTCAGACCACCGTGCGCCAGCTCTCCAACAACCTGGTCGTCATCCCCAACGGGCAGCTGGCGAAGACGAACATGATCAACTACACCCGCCCCGAGCAGCAGCTGACCGTCCTGGTGCAGGTGGGCGTCGGCTACGACAGCGACCTGGAGCACGTGGAGAAGGTCACCACCGAGGTCGTGGCCGAGGTGATGGCGGAGATCACCGGCGCGGTCCCCGACCATGAACCGGCCGTCCGCTTCCACACGTTCGGCGACTCGCGGATCGGCTTCACGGTCATCCTGGGCGTCGGCGAGTTCAGCGACCAGTACCGGATCAAGCACGAGTTCATCAAGCGTCTGCACCAGCGGTACCGGACCGAGGGCATCCGCATCCCGGCACCCACCCGGACGGTGGCGCTGCAGCAGGGTTCGGCCGTCATACCGCACCCTCGCAGTGGCGACGACATGGTGGTCCACCAAGGCGGCATCGACCCCCTGTGACGGCGTCCGGGGCGCCCGGCCCGGGTGCCGGGCCGCCGGGCCGTACGGGACACCGCCGGGGCGGATGGAGGCTCGTCCGGGGGCCGGTTCGCCGGCCCCGCGGGCGGGTCCGGGGCCGTGGGGCGCAGACCGGCCCGCGGCCCGCCGGTCCGGCGCCGCGGACGGGGAGCCTCCGGCGCGGACCCCTGTCGAGCCGGGCGCGCTCACGAGATATCTTGATGTCGAGCAATGTTGCAGACGTGGAGCGGAGCACCCGGTGACTGACTCGACCATCATCTACACACACACTGACGAGGCCCCGGCCCTGGCGACATATTCCTTCCTGCCGGTGGTCCAGGCGTACGCCTCGCAGGCGGGTGTCACTGTGGAGACGCGTGACATCTCCCTGGCCGGGCGCATCCTCGCGGTCTTCCCCGAGTACCTGACCGAGGACCAGCGGATCGGCGACCACCTGGCGGAACTCGGTGAGCTGGCCAAGACCCCCGCGGCCAACATCATCAAGCTGCCGAACATCTCGGCCTCCGTCCCGCAGCTGAAGGCCGCGGTCGCCGAGCTGCAGGGCCAGGGCTTCGCGCTGCCGGAATACCCGGACGAGCCGAAGACCGACGAGGAGCGGGAGATCCGCGCCCGTTACGACAAGATCAAGGGCTCCGCCGTGAACCCGGTCCTGCGTGAGGGCAACTCCGACCGCCGTGCCCCCGCCTCGGTGAAGAACTACGCCAAGACCCACCCGCACCGCATGGGCGCCTGGACCTCCGAGTCCAGGACGAACGTCGCGACCATGGGCGTGGACGACTTCCGTTCGACCGAGAAGTCCGCGGTGATCTCCGAGGCGGGTTCGCTGCGCATCGAGCTGAAGGGCGACGACGGCTCCACCACCGTGCTGCGCGAGTCCGTGCCGGTCCTCGCGGGCGAGGTCGTGGACGCCTCCGTGATGCGCGTCGCCGCGCTGCGCGAGTTCCTGACCGCGCAGGTCGCCCGCGCCAAGGAGGAGGGCGTCCTGTTCTCCGTGCACCTCAAGGCCACGATGATGAAGGTCTCCGACCCGATCGTCTTCGGTCACGTGGTGCGCGCCTTCTTCCCGAAGACGTTCGCGAAGTACGGCGAGACGTTCGCCGCGGCGGGGCTGACCCCGAACGACGGTCTCGGCGGCATCTTCAAGGGCCTCGAGGCCCTGCCCAACGGCGACGAGATCAAGGCCTCCTTCGACGCCGAGCTCGCCGAGGGCCCGCAGCTGGCGATGGTCGACTCCGACAAGGGCATCACCAACCTGCACGTCCCCTCCGACGTCATCGTCGACGCCTCCATGCCCGCCATGATCCGCACCTCCGGCCACATGTGGGGCCCGGACGGCCAGGAGCACGACACCCTCGCGGTGCTGCCGGACTCCAGCTACTCGGGTGTCTACCAGGCCGTGCTCGACGACTGCCGCGCCAACGGCGCATACGACCCGGCGACCATGGGCTCCGTCCCGAACGTCGGCCTCATGGCGCAGAAGGCCGAGGAGTACGGCAGCCACGACAAGACCTTCGAGATCCCGACCACCGGCACGGTCCGCCTGGTCGACCAGGCCGGGAACGTCGTCCTGGAGCAGACGGTCTCCGCGGGTGACATCTACCGCGCCTGCCAGACCAAGGACGCCCCGATCAAGGACTGGGTGAAGCTCGCGGTCACCCGGGCCCGTGCCACCGGCGACCCGGCCGTGTTCTGGCTGGACGCGACCCGCGCCCACGACGCCAACCTGATCGCCAAGGTCGAGCAGTACCTGCCGGAGCACGACACCGAGGGCCTGGACATCCGCATCCTGGCCCCCGTCGAGGCCACCAAGCTGTCCGTGGAGCGCATCCGCCGCGGTGAGAACACCATCTCCGTGACCGGCAACGTGCTGCGTGACTACCTCACCGACCTGTTCCCGATCCTGGAGCTGGGCACCAGCGCCAAGATGCTGTCGGTCGTCCCGCTGATGGCGGGCGGCGGCCTCTTCGAGACGGGCGCCGGCGGCTCCGCCCCGAAGCACGTCCAGCAGCTGGTCAAGGAGAACTACCTGCGCTGGGACTCGCTCGGTGAGTTCTTCGCGCTCGTGCCGTCCTTCGAGCAGTACGCGAAGGCCACCGGCAACCAGCGTGCGCAGGTCCTGGCCGACACCCTCGACCGCGCCACGGCGACGTTCCTCAACGAGGACAAGTCGCCGACCCGTCGCGTCGGCGGCATCGACAACCGCGGCAGCCACTTCTTCCTGTCCCTGTACTGGGCGCAGGAGCTGGCCAAGCAGACCGACGACGCGGAGCTGGCCAAGGCGTTCGCCCCGCTCGCCGAGACGCTCGCCGCGAGCGAGCAGAAGATCGTCGAGGAGCTGGCCGCCGTCCAGGGCAAGCCGGCCGACATCGGCGGCTACTACCAGCCCGACCCGGCCAAGGCCGCCGCGGTCATGCGCCCGTCGGCGACCTGGAACGAGGCGCTGACGACCCTCGCCTAGACAGCGGGCCTCAGCGTGACAGCCGCCCCGGCCGGATCGAATCCGGCCGGGGCGGTCGCGTGTCACCGTTCGGCGTGACGGGGAGGGAGGCGGCGGAGGCCGTCACCTGTGGACAGGAGGACGACCCGGGACCACCCGCCGTGTCACCGGCGGGTGTCCGCGACCGCTCGCGCCGTTTCAGGCAAGTGCCCGCACCAGTCCACGATCTGCACCGCCGCCCCCGCAGCCTCGAGTCCCCGGCAGTGCGCGTGGTGCCTGCGGGCGAGGCCGTCGAGGTCGAGAAGGCCGCCGAAGGCGGGGTGGGCGGCCAGCGCGCGTGCGTAGGCCCACAGACGTGGATGGTCGGCGATGCGGTGTACCGCGGCAGCATCGAGGTGCCAGCGGTGCACGGTGTCCAGTTGCACCAGACTCACCCACAACTCGACGTCGGCCGCGGTGAGTTGCCCACCGAGCAGATAGTCCGCGTCGGTCAGCCGGCCCTCCAGCGCACCGAGAGTGCGCAGCAGCGAGCCGAGCGCCGCGGCCCGCTCCTCGGCGTCCGCGTCGACCCGTCCGGCGCGCTGTGCGGCCGTGTCGACACCCAGCTCGCACAGCCGCCGCACGCCCTCGATCTCGGCTTCGGCGCCCGGCGGATACAGCGCCGTCGCGCCCGTGCCGAAGTGCAGGGCCAGATCGCGCATGATGTCCGGGGCGTGTGTGCTGACGATCCGGCCCGACCAGTCGTCGCTGAGCACCGGTGCCACGGCCGCCCCGGGGTAGTGGTGGGCGCTCGCCTCGTAGAGCGGCCGCAGTGCGGAGTGCTCGCCGCCCGGCCCGTCGGGGACCGTGGGCAACAGCGTCACGGGGCAGTCGGCCTCCAGGCCGAGCAGGCCGTGCACGACGGCCGTCCGCAGACAGGGCGGACAGGACAGGCACAGATGGAGGCGGTAGCGGCGCGGTACGGCGTAGTGGCCGCTGCGCGCGTCGCGGCCGATACGGCCCCGGAAGACCGGGACGGGCCGGGGCGTCGGGAGGGCGGTCGGGTCATGAGCGGACATGTGTCTCCCCGGGTACTGGTGCGCGAGGGTGCAGAGGACGGCGGCCACGGGGCGGTCGGGACGCCCGGGCGGCGCGCGGGTGAGCGGCGGGGCCCGGCACGGGCCGGTTCAGCGCAGGGGGCCGGCCGCGCTGCAGACACGCAGCAGATCGATGTGACGGCGGGAGGTCAGAAGGAGGGACTGCCGGCGTGTGCGACTCACACTGCCGATGGCCGGCTCCAGGCGCCCCATACTTCCCTACCGATCCACTAGGAAATTCACTCCGAGTGTCGATCCGGCTCCGGCCTGCGTCAAGAGGGGCGTCCGCACTGTGAGAAGCAAGGGGGCCAAGGAGCCGAGGGTGTGTTGGTCCCGGAGACGAACTCCATCTCTCATCCAATTCTGGACAACCGGTAAACTCAGGGACCATGGCCCACTCATCCACGCCCGCCGACCAGCCCGCATGCGACGGGACGGACGAGAGCGGGCTGCTGCCGGCCGAACTGCGGGCCTGGATGCAGTTGCTGGCCGCGGCCGGGGCCATCGAACAGCGACTGCGCTCCCAGGTCAAGGACACCCTCGGCGTCTCGCACGACGAGTTCCTCGTGCTGTGCCTGCTGGCCGACCAGCCGGGCGCGGCCCTGCGCATGTCGCGGATCGCCGAGATGCTGGGCCGGCCCAAGACACGCCTCACCTATCAGATCGCCTGTCTGCACCACGCGGATCTGGTCACTCGGCGCTCGGTGTGCGGCGACAAGCGCGGCATCGAGGTGGCCCTCACCGAGAAGGGGCGCCGACTGCTGCGCGAGGTGTCGCCGACGCTGGCCGAGACGGTCACCGAGGCCGTCCGGCACATGATCGACCACCGGCAGTGCGAGACCCTGCGCGGGCTGCTGCCGGGGGCGGCGGAGTAGGGGTGCGGCAACGCCGGCGGCCCTGCGGGTGAGGGGCGCGTCCGGGCGGAACCGGGTGCGTCGCCCCGGGCCACCGCTCCCCCTCCGCCCGACGGTCCGCGGGTCGGCCACGAGCCGCCGGGCTCCCGGCCTCTGCTCCGCCCTTCGCGCGGTCAGCCCAGCTGTGTGTCCAGCCACTCCAGGACATCGGGGGTGACCGGGTCGGCGATGTCGGCGAACTCCTCGTGCCGGCCGAGGAACTTGGCGACGTAGGGGCAGACGGGCACGGCACGCTTGCCGGAGGCCCGCACATCGGTCAGCGCCTCCTGGACGAGCCGCGACGCCAGGCCCTGTCCGGCGAAGGCGTCGTCGACCTCGGTGTGGTAGAAGACGCGCTGGTCGCCGTGGTCGCGGTAGGCGGTCAGACCGGCGCGCTCGCCGTCGACCAGGATTTCGTAACGGTGCTTGGCGTCGACACGCTCGACGGTCGGTTCGGCGGACGGCTGGCTCATGTCAGTGCCTTTCAGCTGCGGTTCAGCGTCGCGGTGGGTTCCTGCGGGGCATGATGACGGCGTTGGGCAGGGCGGGAGCGGGAAGGCGGTCGCCCGGGTATCCCTCCACCACGCCGAAGCGGTCGGAGGAGTTCTCCCAGTCCTCACGGGCACGGACGATGTCTTCATGGCTGCGGCCGATGAAATTCCACCACATGACGATCTCCTCATCGAACGGGGTTCCGCCGAGGAGAACCGTCCGCGCCCTTTCCTGCGACTCGTTCACGAGCGTCAACGAGTCGCTGCCCGTGGGCGCGTAGCCCAGCTCCGCCGCGTCGAGCAGAGTGCCGGCCATGCCGACCCGGCCGTGGTCGACGAGGAGACCGTGCTCGAAGGCGGGGTCGACGCCGAGTGTGACCGTGGCTCCCGGCTCGAGGACGATCTCAGCGCCCAGCAGGGGCGTGAACGTCCGCACCGGCGAGTCGTGTCCGGCGAGGGAGCCGAGGAAGACCCGGACTTCGGCCCCGTCGAGCCGCACCGGCTCGGGTACGTAGTGCTGGAAGTCCCGCTCGGTGAGGCGGTGTTCCGCGGGGAGCGCCACCCACAGCTGCACCCCGTGCAGGACCGTGGTCCCCGGTGTCGAGACCTCCGAGTGGCTGATGCCGTGGCCGCCCGTCATGAGGTTCAGCTCGCCGGGGCGTACGAGGGCGTGGCTGCCGAGGCTGTCGCGGTGCTCGATCTCGCCGCTGAAGAGCCAGCTCACGGTCTGCAGACCGGTGTGCGGATGCGGCGCGACATCCGTGCCCCCCGTCTCGGCGACATCGTCGGGACCGTAGTGATCGGCGAAGCACCAGGCGCCGATCAGGGTGCGGGCGCGCTGCGGCAGCGTACGCCGCACGGTCATGGCCCGCGGGCCGCCCAGCGGCACGTCGCGCGGGGTGAGCACCTCGATCTGCGGCACCTTCGACTCCCGTCGGTCGTCCACTGACGCTCCGCAGCGCAGTTCGACGGACTCCGCCTCGACGTTACTCATGGGACACCGCCCTCCACCCCTATGATGGTTCTACTTTCAACAAGTATATCGTGATCATAGGACGACAACCCGACCGGAGCACCCCACACCAGCGGAGCCGGAGCGGCGACCCCGAAGGAGTCCCAGGTTGAGCACGGACACGACCCAGCCCCCCGGCCGGCGGATCTTCATCGACAAGCAGAGCCCCAAGGCCTATCACACGCTGCTCCAGACGTCCGAGACGGTCCGGGCGACCGCGGCCGACGCAGGGCTCGACCGCACCCTCGTGGAGCTGATCAACCTTCGGGTGTCGCAGCTCAACCACTGCGCCTACTGCCTCGACCTCCACACCAGGGCGGCCCTGCGCGCGGGCGAGACCACCCAGCGGCTGGGCGTGCTGGCCGCCTGGCGCGACACCGAGGTGTTCACCCCGCAGGAACGCGCGGCGCTCGCCCTCGCGGAGGCGGTCACCGATCCGTCCGACGCCGCCGCTCAGGAGTCCGCCTACACCGCGGCCCGCGAGGTGCTCACCGACGACCAGGTCTCCGCCGTGATCTGGGTGGCGATCACCATCAACGCGTTCAACCGGGTCTCGATCCTGAGCAGGCACCCGGTACGGGCAGCCGCCGTGCAGTGACCCGTCGCTCCGCCCGGGGCCCACAGTCCCGGGTCTGTGCTCCATCAATGTGAGAGATGGGCACCATCAGGAATCATCAGCGCGGGTGAGGAAGCACAGCAAGGCGCCCGACGCTTGTCTCACCGTGGGCGCAGCGACGAAGCCGCACGGCCACCACAGGCAGTCCCTGCGCCGCCGGGTTTCCGGCCTCTCGAGAAAAGTGTCCTCGTGCCTCAGTCATCCGCTCTGCGAGCCGCACGCCGGAACAGCACCGGCGCAGAACCCGACCACGGCATACCCGGCTGGCTGATCGCGCTGTTCGCCGTCGCCTGCGGCATGACGGTCGCCAACCTGTACTACGCACAGCCCCTGCTCTCCTCGCTGCGCGACGTCTTCCATGTCAGCTCGGCCACCGCGGGCCTGCTGATCACGCTCACCCAGGTCGGCTATGTCATCGGCATGCTCTTCCTGGTCCCGCTGGGCGACCGGCTCGAGAAGCGCACCCTCATCACCACCCTGCTCGTCGTCACGACGCTCGCCCTGGTGGCGGCCGGCCTCGCGACCGGGTTCCCCATGCTGCTGGCCGCCTCGCTGATCAGCGGTGCCACCTCGGTCGTCGCCCAGATCCTGGTCCCGTTCGCCGCGGGCCTCGCCCCGGACCATGCGCGCGGCCGGATCGTGGGCCGGGTGATGAGCGGCCTGCTCACCGGCATCCTGCTGTCCCGGACGGTCAGCAGCCTGGTCTCCGACATCGCCGGCTGGCGTGTCGTCTACCTCGGCTCGGCCGTCCTGATGGCCCTGCTGGCCCTGACCCTGCGAGCCGCGCTGCCCCGGCACGCCCCGACGACGGCCGTGCCCTACGCCCAAGTGCTGCGCTCCACGTTCGCGCTGATGCGCACCCATCCCGCACTGGTGCGCCGCGGCCTGTACCAGGCGGCGATGTTCGCCGCCTTCAGCGCCTTCTGGACCACCGTCTCCTACCTCCTCACCGGCCCGCACTTCCACTACTCACAGGTCGGCGTGGGCCTCTTCGCCCTTGTCGGTGCGGCCGGTGCGGCCGTGGCCCCGCTCGCCGGACGCTGGGCCGACCGGGGGCTCACCCGCACCATGACGGGCATCGCGTTCGGCGCCGCCGCACTGGCCTTCGCCGTCGCGGGCCTGGCCGGGCACAGCATCGTGCTGATCGCCCTGGCCGCCGTCGTGCTGGACATGGCCGTGCAGACCACGATGATCCTCGGCCAGCACACCATCTACCGGCTCGACCCCCACGCCCGGGCACGGCTCAACGCCGCGTTCATCGCCACCTTCTTCGTCGGCGGCGCACTCGGGTCCCAGATCGGCTCGATCGCCTACCGCGACGGCGGCTGGGGCGCGGTCGGCGTCCTCGGCACCGCCCTTCCGGCCCTCGCGCTCCTGTACTGGACCACCGAGTACCGCTCCGGCGGCTCGGGAAAGGGTGCTGCCGGCGCCACGGCCGGCGCGGGCGCCTGAGCGAACCGCCTCCCCTGCCGCCGGTCCGCCCCGCGGCGGGCCCGACGGAGCCCCTCAGGCCGTGCTGAACCGGAACGCGCCGGAGCCGCCGCCCACCGTCAGCCAGATGTGCTCACCCTCCCTGACCAGCCGCAGGGCGATGTACGAACACCCCGGGCAGCGGACGGTCAGACCGGGCTCGGGCCCGTAGACATGCAGCCCGGCCAGTGGCCCCGACCGGGTGCACTCCGGGCAACGCCACCAGGCCGTGGTGGGCTCCACGGCCAGGATCTCGGACAGCGGGCCGGCAAGGCAGTTGCCGTCGAGGTGGACGGTGCCGTCTGTCATGGGAACCTCCCGAGGTGCGAAAGCGCCCGGTCACCCGAAGCGCTCGGTGCGGATGGTGGCGGGATCTCGTCCCATGTCGGTCAGCAGATCGCCGACGGCCTCGACGAAGCCGGTGGGACCGCAGACGTAGACGGGACTTGCCGGTTGCAGACGGGACGCGGGTCCGTCGAGGTCGGACCGTCCGACCCGGCCCGGTGCGCGCTCGCCGGCCGGCGGGCCCTGCCGCGTGTAGACGATGCGGACGTCGTGGCGGGGGTCCCCGTCGGCCAGGTGGTCGCGGTACCAGACGTCGTCGGGGGTGCGCACCGAGTACAGCAGCTGGAAGGTGCTGCGCGACTGCGTGCGGTGATGGGCGCGGATCATGGCCGCCAGGGGGACGACACCCGAGCCGCCGGCGACAAGGAGCACCGGCTCCGGCTGCTCGGTGCGCCACACGAACCAGTTGCCGAGCGGCCCGCGCACCTCTACGTCCGCACCGAGTGGCAGATCGTCGGCGAGATACGGCGAGACCTCCCCGCCGGGCACGGTCTGCACTCCCAGCTCGATGCTCTCGTCGTCGGCGGGTGCGGCCAGCGAGTAGCTGCGCACCGCCCGGTAGCCGTCGTCCGCGGTGAGCCGCACATCGACGTGTTGGCCGGGCAGATGTCCGGGCCAGCCGGGCGCGGCGAAGACCAGCGAACGGGCGCTGGGAGTCTGGGAGCGGCGCTCGACCAGCCGGACCCTGCGCCAGGGCACGGGCATCCTCAGTCGCCCCAGGTGCGCTGCTCGCGCCACGGGTCACCGTAGCTGTGGTAGCCGATCGACTCCCAGAACCCGGGCTCGTCCTCGATGGCGAGCCGAAGCCCGCGCACCCACTTGGCCGACTTCCACAGGTACAGATGCGGGACCAGCAGCCGGGCGGGCCCGCCGTGCTCGGGCGACAACGGATACCCCTCGTAGCTGTGGACGATCCACGCCCTGCCGTCGAGCAGGTCCTCCAGCGGCATGTTGCTGGTGTAGCCGCCGTAGCTGCTGACCACGGCGAAGCCGGCGTCCGTCGCCACGTCCTCGAGGAAGGCGTCGATGGGAACCCCGCGCCACCGGGTGTCGAACTTGGACCAGCGCGTCACGCAGTGGATGTCCTGCACGATCCCCTGCTGCGGCAGGGCCGTCATCTGCTCCCACGTCCAGGTGCGCGTGTCACCTCGTTCCGTGGTCACGGTGAAGGCCCAGTCCTCGGTGGACACCCGCGGGGTGGGTCCCGCGGACAGCACGGGAAAGGACTCGGTCGGGTACTGCCCGGGTGGCAACCGCTCGGCCAGGGAACGGCGGCGCCCGCGGAAACCGGGTGACAGGGAGTTCACAGCATCGTCTCCTCAGCCGTTGTGCGGGCCGGCCCGGCGACCGACCCTCCAGGACCCGGTGCCGGGCGGGGCTGCCCCCGACCACCGGAGCCGCCGCCCGGGTGCACATCCCCCTGTGTGCTGCCGTGCCCGACGGCCCTGGGTCCGGACGAAAGCCGTCCCGGGGGGATCAGCCCGCGGCCCAGTGGGTACCCCACCAGTGTGGAGCTCGTCCCGCGCACCGCCCAGTTGAAAGGCCTCACCTGCATTCTCGACGAGGCGGTCGCGCTCCAGATCATGACGGACCGTGCCGTGGCCGCCTGCGGTGAGCCCGGCCCCGTGCCCGGCCAGACCGCCCGGGACTGCCACCGGCAGAGCGTCGCCCTGCACCGGCTGCTCGGACGCCTGCGCAGTCTCCCCCTCACGGACCCCGACCTCGTCGCGGCCCAGCACCGCGCGGGCCGGCTGCTCGTCTGCCAGCAGTGGATGGTGCGCCAGGCCCTGAACCTCGCGTTCACCATGCACCCGGACCCCCGGACCGAGGCTGCCCGGCTCGGCCTGAACGGTCTGGGCCGGCCGGCGGACGACCTGCGCCGGCTGCGCGACAGGCTGCGCGACCAGGCGCCGGCGGGGAACTGACGGCTGCGACGGTCGGCCGTCGCAGGCCGCGGCAGGGCCCGGACAGCGTGGCCACGGAGGGCTGTCGGCGCCGTCCAACGCCCGGTTGATGCCGGCCGACCGGATCCCCCCTCGGTGGGTGGCTGTGGGCCGGGAGGAGCACCGTCCGTGTGACTTGCGTCTGACCTGGAGTGACACGCGGACAAGGCGAGTTGTGGACCGTACGATCGGGCAATGCCTGACACGACCGAAACCACGCCCGGCTGGCTGAGTGCCGACGACCTCGAGTCGGCACGTGCCCGCATGCCGATCCTGTACGTGGAAGCCGTGCCCGTGCGCGTCGACGACAGCGGTGAAGTCACCAGCATCGGACTCCTGCTGCGGATCGGGCCCGACGGGACCGTCAGCCGCACGCTCGTCGCCGGACGGGTCCTGCACCACGAGCGGGTCCGTGACGCACTCCTGCGCCACCTGGAGAAGGACCTCGGGCCGGTGGCGCTGCCGCGCGTCCCGCCCTCGTTGCAGCCCTTCACCGTCGCCGAGTACTTCCCGACCCAGGGGATCACCCCGTTCCACGACCCCCGTCAGCACGCGGTGGCCCTCGCCTACATCGTCCCGGTGACCGGCGACTGCCGCCCGCGCCAGGACGCGCTCGACCTCGTGTGGTTCAGCCCCCAGGAGGCGGCTTCGGCCGTGGTCCAGAACGACATGCCGGGCGGCCAGGGGGTCCTGCTCAAGCAGGCCCTCGCGCACGTCGGCTGCCTGTCCTGAACGTCGTGTCGGGCCCGGTGCCTCGATCTCCGCGGCGCCGGGCCGACGACAGCAACGCGCTGAACACGCTCTCCGGCCGCTCCGTGATGTCGCCCTTGCGGCCGCGCACCCACCGCTCGCCCGCTCCCCGGAGCAGCCCCTCGGGGTGGTCCGCAGCGAGCGCTCGGTGGGCGGTCCGACGGGGAACGCCGTCATGAGCCGAGCTCCTTCACGGTCCCGGATGCCCGCCAGGCCTCGAGCGCAGGCACCCGGGCGGCCCGGGTGCCTGCGCTGGACGGCGTCCGGCCGTCCCGCCTCTCCGGCGCTAGGAGCGGCAGTCGAGGCTCGTGAGGTCGACCGCGTCGGCCATCGCCTGCATGCCCTTGTCATTGGGGTGCAGATGGTCGCCGCCGTCGAAGAACGGCATGACCCGTTCGGGGTCGTAGGGGCTGCGCAGTATCCGGTCGAAGTCGGTGACCCCGTCGAACTCGCCGCTGTCCCTGATGAACGTGTTGACCTCCTGTCGTACGGCCTCCGCCGCCGGGTCCCACTCCGACCAGCCCTTGAAGGGCGCGACGGTGGCTCCGACGACGCACTTCCCGGCCGCGTGGGCACGGTCGATGATCTGCCGGTAGCCGTCGATCATGTCCTCGGCCGTGACACCGGTGTGGGCCTTGATGTCGTTGACCCCCTCGAAGAGGAAGACGGTGCGCACACCGGGGTGGGAGAGGACGTCCCGGTCCAGCCGGTTCAGAGCGCTCTGTCCCGCCCCGTCCGCGAGGACCTTGTTGCCCGAGATCCCCTCGTCCGCCACGCCCTTGACCGCGGTGTCCGCCTTCTGGAGCCGGCGGGCGAGGTAGTCGGGCCAGCGCCGGTTGGCGTCGGACGAGGACGCCCAGCCGTCCGTGATGGAGTCACCGAGCGCGACCACGGCTCCCGTGGCCGCGCCGGTCCGCACGGTCACGGAGTCGAGATAGAACCAGGACCCCGTCGTGCCCGTCCAGCCGGCCGCGTTCTCCTCGGCGGTGCGGTCGCCCTGGGCGATGTACGACGTCTGCATCGCCATCCCGTGCCCGGTCGCCGGCCCCGCCGCGTCCGCCACGTGCAGGCTGATGACCAGGTCGGTTCCGGCGGCCAGCCTGCCGGGGAGCGGGTCGCTGTACACGGTGGCACCGGCGGGCGCGGTCACGGACCGCGCACCGCCGAACGTCAGTCGCCGGTTGCTGCCGGGCACCAGTTCGGCGCCCTGACGGCGCAGACCGGCGTAGACGCTGTCGAACGTCACCGGCCGGTCGCCGAAGGCATTGGACAACCGGATGCGCAGATCGTCCCCGGCCGCGCTGGTGTGCACGACCAGCCGGTAGCTCCGGTCGGCGACGGCGTCACCGAGGCGATCGGCACTCGCTCCCCAGGTGATCACGTCGTGCCGGCCACCGGACGCCTGCGCCGCCGCGGGCGCGGCCTGCAGACACGCGGTGATCAGCGCCACCGCGCACAGACGGCGCGCGTGTGCGTACCGGGGCCTCACCGGGCGAAGTCCTTCAGCGTGACCGACCCTCCGGGCTTCAGGCTCACCGTGCGGGACGAACCCGCGAACTCCACCGTCGTGGTCCGTCCGCCGACACTGCGGACACGGGCCTCGGTGGGCTTTCCGTCCCGCCAGCTCAGGTCGACGACGAACCCGCCGCGCACGCCGACTCCGGTGATCGAGCCGGACTCGGCCCAGGCGTCGGGGAGCGCGGGGAGCAGTTCCAGATGCCCCGGACGCGAGTAGAGCAGCATCTCGATCATCGCCGCCGGAGTGCCGAAGTTGGCGTCGATCTGGAAGATGCCGCGGCCCTGTTCCACCTCGTAGATGTCGAAGAGGTTGAAGGCCGTGCCGTTGCTGCCGTCCGTGGACGGGTGGAGGTTCGTCGCGACCAGTTGGTACGCCTTCTCCGCGTTCTTCAGGCGTGACCAGCACAGGCTGCGCCAGGCGTTCGCCCAGCCGAAGCTGTTCATGCCGCGGGCGGTGAGCAGCGCGGTGGCGCCGTCGACGATGTCGGACGGAGTCGAGCCGTCGGGCCGGATCCGGTCCCCGGGGAAGAGCCCGATCAGCGGCGACAGATGCCGATGTGTGGTCTCACCGAGGTTGTCGGGTGACATCCACTCCTCCAGCCAGCCCGTCTTCGGGCTCACCTGGGGAAGATACAGCCGCTCCTGGAGCCCGGCGATCGTCTTCGCGTACCCGGTGTCCTTGCCCAACTCCGCCGACGCCGTACGGAAGTTGGCGAACAGCGCCCACACCAGCTCCTGCGCGTAGGTGATGCCCTTCGCGTCGAGCGGGCCCTGTTCGGGCGACCAGTCGCTGTCGGTGATGAGCACCTCGCGCCCGCTGTCCGCAAGCGTGTACGGCAGGAGCCGGGCCTCCCAGAACGCACAGGCGCCCTTGAGGAGCGGATAGATCTTCTCGAGGTGGGAGCGGGAGAGCGTGTACTCGTAGTGCTCCCACAGGGTGTTGCAGAGCCAGGCGTTGCCCGCCGGATGCCACCACCAGCCGCCTCCCCCGTGGGGGTTGGTCGAGATGGCGACGGTCCAGCCGGCGATCTTCCCGGAGGAGTTGCGGTAGCGGTTGCGGGAGTCGTTGAACAGGGTGCGGGTCAGCTCGGTCCACGAGGGCAGCTGGGCGACGCAGTAGTCGGTGAGCGCGTCGAAGCACTGCGACAGTCCGGCCCGATCCGCCATCCAGTAGTTCATCTGGATGTTGATGTCGGTGTGGTAGTCGCCCATCCAGTCGGGGTCGTTGCCGTCCAGCCACAGCCCCTGGAGCCCCATCGGAAGGCTCCCGCGTGACCCGGAGATCATCAGGTAGCGACCGAACTGAAGGTAGGCGGCCTCGAGTTCGGGGTCCGGGGCGCTGTCCAGGGCGCGGGCCCTGACCCGCTCCCAGGTGTCCAGCGAACGCTGTGTCCCGGACGAGGTGCCCAGCGATACGTCCAGCTTCCCGAACAGCGAGTGGTAGTCGGCGACATGGCTGCGCAGCAGCGTGTCCGCCGAGTGGGAGGCCGCGGCACGCACCTTGGTGCGGGCCAGTTGCTCGGGGTCGAGGGAGGGGTCGCGGTAGTGGTGGGAGGCGTCTGGGGCGTAGTTGGTGCCGCCGCTCACCACCACGGTGAGGTCCTTGCAGTCGGTGAACGATATGCGCGAGCCGCTGACGCTCACCCGGCCGCCGCTGCCGTACGCCGCGACCGCCGCTCCGTAGCGCAGCCCGCCGGGGAAGGTTCCCCCGAACGAGGAGGCGCCTGCGGTGGTTTCCCCGTGGGTGCCCTCCAGGGTGAGGGTGCCGGTGTAGCGTCCGCCTCCGCTCTGGGTGAAGTGCACCACGATGGCGTCGTCCGGACGGCTGGCGAAGACCTGTCGCTCGTACGTCACCCCCGAGCGGACGTACGACGTGGTCACCACGCCCCGGGTGAGGTCCAGTGCGCGCCGGTAGCGGGAGACGGCGGACAGGTCGTGGTCGGGGATGTCGACCGCGAGCCGGGCGAGAAGGGTCAGCGAACCGAAGTGCTCACGGTCGTAGGGGAACTGACCGTCTCCGTCGAGGGAGTCGTTGAGGCCGCCGGTCCACATGGTGGCGTCGGTGATCAGCAGGAGTTCACGGCCGGGGTCGTTGCTCGCGAGAGCTCCGATCCTGCCGTTGCCGACCGGCAGACCCTGCTCGATCATCGAGTGGTCGTCGGCGGGGGCCTGCCACCAGAGCTCCTGGCGGGAACCTCCGTCGATCGTGGGCGCGGAGTCGGGGCGGCGGGGCGCCGCGGTGGCGGTGAAGGCGGGAAGGGACGCGAGCGCCCCGGTGGCGGCGGCGAGAGCGAGCAGGCTGCGTCTGGACGGCCGGTCGAACGGATCAAATGACATGTCGGGCTCCGTGGGGGCTCGGTCAGGAAGACGTCTTCGGTACGTCGATCCGGTCGATGTCCGGGGCGTAGCCGGACTCGCCGCTGTCGAAGGTGATCGTGTTGGCACCCGCCTTGAGGGTGAGGGGCACGCTGACCGTCTCGACGGTTCCCCAGTCACCGGTGGAGGGGAACTTGTGGCTGGTCGCACCGCTGCCGTTGACGGAGACCGCGGCCGAGCGGGCGTCACCGCTGACGTAGGCGATCTTCACCGTGTACGTGCCCGCCTTGGGGACCACGATGTCGTTGAAGCGCAACGTGCCGCCGAGGTAGAGGTTGCCGACCTTGTGGGCGCCCGAGCAGGCGGAGCAGTCGGCTGTGGACGCGTTGCCGCCGAGCGTGTTCCCCGGCGCCTCGGCCTCGTAGGCGGTCGCGGTGAGCGCACCGCCACGCGGGGTGACCGTGAACAACCGGGAACCGTGGGCGGGAAGCGCCTCGGTCACCTTGTTCTTGTATGTCCCGAGGTTCTCATGGTTCCACAGGTCGCGGACCGAGGCCTGGCCGGTGAATCCGAGGGCCGCCCAGTCGGCGGTGACGGCGGCGGGCGCGTCGGCCAGGTTGAACAGGGCGACGGTGTAGCTGCCGTCGGCGTTCTCGGCCGCCCACACCTGCTGGGCGTCGGCCGGGGTGACGGGACGAGCGGCCGGCGTGGCGTTCTGGTCGACCGCGATGACCTCGCGGTTGGTCAGCAGGGAGAGGCCGTAGGAGTCGAGCCGGGTGAGGTCGTCTCCGGTGTAGAGCGGGGACTTGGAGATCGCCCAGAGCGTCGCGTAGGTCTGCCGCTCGGCCTTGGTGAGACCGTCCATGGCGCCGTTGCCGACATCGAGGGAGTCGAGGTCGTTCCAGCCGCCGGGACCTGCCTGGCGGCTCCAGGCGGGAGCGTCGTCGAAGCGGTCGTCGACCGAGTTCTCCCAGCTGACCAGGGTGTTGCAGTAGCACTCGACGTCGGTGTCGATGCGCCAGCCGTTGGAGTACTTCTTCCAGTCCGCCGCGTGTCCCCGGTCCAGGGACCAGGACAGCTCGAAGTGGATCGGGCGTCCGGTCGCCGCGATGGCCTTCTGCCAGGCGGCCACGTCGGCCACGTTGTCGTACTGGTCGCCGCTCTTGCCGGAGCCGGGCCCGACACCGTCGAGCTTGAGGAAGTCATAGCCCCAGTCGGCGAGCATCCGGGCCTGCGAGTCGATGTACTTCTCCGCGCAGGGGCGGGAGAAGTCCAGCTTGTACGCGCTGTCCCAGCCGTTGGTGGTGCGCAGGTCGCCGTAGACGATGTCGGCCGTGGTGCACCCTGGAGCGTCCTTGATCGGGGTCTTGCCGTCGCCGTAGGCCTCCTTCTCGAGGCCGACCGGCAGATAGATGCCGGCCTTCAGGCCCCGTGCGTGGATGTGGTCGGCGACCGACTTCATCCCGTTCGGGAAGCGGACCGGGTCGGGCGTCTGCCGGGCGTACGCGTCGAATTCGGGCTTCCACGCGTTGTCGCGCCACCATCCGGCGTCGATGTTGACGTACTCGTAGCCGAACTGCTTGAGCTTGGCGGCGAGGGCGTCGGTCTGCTTCAGGACGTTGGCCTCGGTGAGATAGCTGTAGTCGCCGTCCGGGTTGAGGCCCGGGTACTTCGACGACTGCATGCTCCAGCTCGACCAGCCCATGTACGGCTTGGCGGCCTGCTCCTGGCCGCCGGCGGCGTCCGCCGCGGCAACGGCCCGGTGGACTTGCCCGGCCGGGGTGCCGGTCGTCGGGCCCGCGTGGGCGATCGGGGCGACCGTCGCGAACCCCAGGGCGACGGCCAGCACGGCCGCGGCTCTGAGGGTGCGGACGGGCAGGACAAAGGACGAGGATGACCGCATGGGTCCTACCTCCTGTGGATTCGGGGGCGGCTCTGCATGGGTGGGGATCACGGCCCTCGGGGTGGGGCCGCGATCGGGTTCTGGGGGCACCCGTGGGTGTCAGTGGCGGGCTTCGGATCGGATGAAGGACTGGATGGCGGTGGCCGCGGCACCGCGCGCCCACTCGTCGAAGGGCAGCGGGCGGGTCTTGAGGTCGCACTGCGCGGCCGTGCCGAAGGCCGCCGCGGCGAAGGCGTCGCGGATCTGCTCGGCGAACAGGTCGTAGGCCGCGAGGCCCTCGCCGGAGATGATCACGCGTTCGGGTCCGAACAGATTGGCCACGGTGCCGATGGCACGCCCGATGGCGTCCCCGGCCCGGGTGTAGACGTCGCGGGCACCCTGGTCCCCCCGGTGGGCCAGCTCCAGGGCTCCGGCGGCGTCGGTCACGGCCACGCCCGTTCTCTCGCGCACCGCGGCGACGATCGCGGGGTCCGCGGCGATGGCCTCGACGCAGCCGCGGTTGCCGCAGTGGCAGGGCGGGCCCGCGGGATCGATGACGACATGGCCGATCTCGCCGGCCACGCCGTGGGCACCGGACACGACCCGGCCGTGCACCACGAGACCGCAGCCGATACCGGCGCCGACGGTCACCAGCGCGAAGTCCGAAAGCCCCACGCCCGCGCCGAACCACTGCTCGGCGACGGTCAGCGCGCGCACGTCGTTGTCGACGGTGACCCTCAGGCCCGTCGTCATCCCGAGGAGTTCGGCGAGCGGGACGTCGTGCCACTCCAGGAAGGGCGAGTAGCGCACGACACCGGCCGCGCGGTCCACGTCGCCGGAGACGGCGACGCCCAGACCGTGCACCGGGGCGCCGAACCCGTCGGCCTCCGCGAGCAGTTCGCGCACCAGCTCGGACGCCAGGGTCAGCACCGCCCCGGGATCGCGGGCGGTCAGCGGAAGGTGCCGGGCCACGCGGATCCGGCAGCACAGGTCGGTCAGCACGGCGATGATCTCGTCGCCGGTGATCTTGACCCCGATGAACAGTGCACGTCCGCCGTCCACCCGCACGGGGTTGGCGGGCCGGCCCAGGGACGGGCGGGTCTCCTCCCCCACGTCCTCGACCAGGTAGCCGGCCTCGATCAGGGGCCGCACCGCCTTGGTCACCGCGGCAGCCGACAGGCCCGCCCGCCCGCCGATGTCCGAGCGGGTGAGGGGGCCGTGGCAGAGCACGGTGACGAAGACCTGGGAGGCGGCCGGTGTGTGCGCCGGGAACGCCTCCGTGGGAGGACTCGAGGGCATGGCCCCGGAACCTAAGTGGGTTCTTTTCCGCTGTCAATAAAAGAAGCAGGAGGCTTCCGAGGTTTTGCCGTCGGCGGCCGACACCCTACAAATGCCGGCCCGGCCCGGCGAGTTGGCGAACGATGCAAGGAAGGTCTTGCTTCCCCCCTTGAACCATGTGACATAGTACTGATGTGAGCGAGCAACTGACCTGCGACGTCGTGGTCGTGGGAGCCGGGATGGTGGGCGCGGCATGCGCCCTCTACGCCGCCCGCGCCGGTCTGGACGTGGCGCTCGTCGACCGCGGCCCCGTGGCCGGAGGCACGACGGGCGCGGGTGAGGGGAATCTGCTCGTCTCCGACAAGGAGCCCGGTCCGGAACTCGAACTGGCCCTGCTCTCCTTGAGGTTGTGGGACGAACTGGCCGACGAGCTGGGCCCGGCCGTCGAGTACGAACCCAAGGGCGGAGTCGTCGTCGCATCGGCACCCGAAGGACTCGCGGCCCTGGAAGGACTCGCGGCCGGACAGCGGGCCGCCGGAGTCGAGGCGGTGGACGTCCCCGCGGACCGACTGCACGACCTCGAACCGCACCTGGCTCCCGGACTCACGGGCGGTGTGCTGTACCCGCAGGACCGCCAGGTGATGCCGGCCCTCGCCGCCGCCCATCTGGTGCGGGCCTCGCGCGCCCGGCTGCTGACCGGGCGGACGGTGACCGGCGTACTGCGCACACGTCAGGGGGCCGTGCGCGGTGTGCGCACCGACCGCGGCGACGTACACGCGCCCGCCGTCGTGAACGCGGCCGGGACCTGGAGCGGCGAAGTCGCCGCGCTCGCCGGGGTCACGCTGCCCGTGCTCCCCCGCCGTGGATTCGTCCTCGTCACCGAGCCGCTGCCGCCGCGGGTGCGGCACAAGGTCTACGCCGCCGACTATGTCGCCGACGTGGCCAGCGACTCGGCGGCCCTCCAGACCTCCCCGGTCGTCGAGGGCACGGCCGCCGGCCCGGTCCTCATCGGCGCCAGCCGTGAACGGGTCGGATTCGACCGCTCGTTCTCGCTGCCGGTGGCACGGGCGCTGGCAGCGGGCGCGACCCGGCTGTTCCCGTTCCTCGAACAGGTGCGGGCGATGCGCACCTACCTGGGATTCCGGCCCTACATGCCGGACCACCTGCCCGCCATCGGCCCCGACCCGCGGGCACCGGGGCTGTACCACGCCTGCGGCCACGAAGGGGCCGGGATCGGGCTCTCCACCGGAACGGGCCACCTGATCGCGCAGATACTCGGCGGGGGCGGCCCGGAGCTCGACCTCACCCCCTTCCGGCCGGAACGATTCGAACAGGAGGCCGTGTGAATCCCCTGGAGCTGGCCGGCGCCAGGCCCGAGCCCGCCTTCACGGTCACCTTCGACGACCGCGAGCTTCAGGCACTGCCCGGCTGGACGGTCGCCGCGGTGCTGTGGGCCGCGGGCATCACCTCCTGGCGCACCACCCGGCGGGACGGCAGGCCGCGCGGGATCTTCTGCGGCATCGGCGTCTGCTTCGACTGCCTCGTGACCGTCAACGACCGGCCGAACCAGCGCGCCTGCCTCGTAGCGGTACGGCCCGGCGACGTGATCCGCACACAGGAGGGAACGGGGCATGCCGACTGACCTGGCGGTGATCGGGGCCGGTCCGGCCGGGCTCGCCGCGTCGATCGCGGCGGCCGCCCGGGGCGTCCACGTCACACTCGTCGACGCCGCGCCCTCGGCGGGCGGGCAGTTCTACCGGCAGCCCGCGACCGGACTCGGCGCCCGGCGCGCACAGGCCCTGCACCATCAGTGGCGCACCTGGACCAGGCTGCGTGAAGGACTCGACCGGCACATCGCCGCCGGCCGCGTCACGCACCTGACGGACCACCATGTCTGGAACGTGGAACGGACGAGCGCCGGCCTGACCGTGCATGCGCTGTCCGGGCCCGAGCAGGAGAAGCCGGTCGCCGTCCGCGCCGACGCGGTGCTCCTGGCCACCGGCGGCTACGAGCGTGTGCTTCCCTTCCCCGGCTGGACCCTGCCCGGTGTCCTCACCGCCGGCGGGGCGCAGGCCATGCTCAAGGGCACGCTCGTGGTGCCGGGCGGCCGGGCGGTCGTGGCCGGGACCGGACCTCTGCTGCTGCCGGTGGCGACCGGGCTCGCGGCGGCGGGGGTCGCCGTCGCCGCGCTCGTGGAGTCCGCCGGCCCCGAGGACTTCGCCCGGCATGCGGGAGCCCTCGCCGCCCAGCCCGGGAAGGCCGTCGAGGGGGCGCTGTACACCGCCGGGCTGCTGCGGCACGGGGTACGGATCCTCCCCCGGCACACGGTGCTCGAGGCCCACGGGGACGACCGGCTCGAGGCGGTGACCGTGGCCGCCGTGGACTCCGATGGACGTCCGCGGCCCGGTACCGCCCGCCGCATCCCCTGCGACACCCTGGCCGTCGGGCACGGCATGCTGCCGCACACCGAACTCGCGGACACGCTCGGCTGCCGGATCGACGGGGTGGCGGGCGTGGCCGTCGACGCCGAACAGCGCACCGACGTTCCCGGGGTGTGGGCTGCGGGCGAGGCCACCGGAATCGGCGGTGCGGCACTCGCCCTCGCCGAGGGCCACATCGCCGGTCGTTCGATCGCCGCCCGGCTCTCCGGCACCGCGCCCGATCCCCGGCAGTGGGAACGTGCCGCCCGCAGCCGCGCCGCCCTGCGGAGGTTCTCCACCGCGCTCGACGGCGTCTACGCACCACCCGCCCACTGGGCCGACCAGGTCGACGACGACACCGTGGTGTGCCGCTGCGAGGAAGTGCGCGCCGGGTCGGTACGGGAGGCCGTCGGCCGGTTGGGCGCCGGGGACCTGCGCACCGTCAAGCTGCTCACCCGCGCGGGAATGGGCTGGTGCCAGGGCCGGATCTGCGCTCCCGGGGTCGCCGGGGTCGCCGGGTGCGCGCCGACGGCGGCGCGCAGTCCGTTCGCACGTCCGGTACCGCTGGACGTGCTGGCCCGCGAGCCGCTCGAAGAAGGGCCGGACCCATGCTGAGCCACCGGCCGGCCCATGCCTACGTCAGTACCATGTCACACATCATCGAGATGGGGGATCGCCCATGACCGTCCCGCAGCACCGCCCCTGGCGCGGCGTTCTCGTCGCCACCGCACTCCCGCTCACCGCCGAGCTGGCCGTCGACCACGCCCGGTTCGCCGACCACTGCACCTGGCTGGTGGAGAACGGCTGCGACGGCGTCGTGCCGAACGGCTCGCTCGGCGAGTACCAGGTGCTCACTCCCGAGGAGCGCGCCGAGGTCGTGGAGACCGCCGTGTCCGCGCTCGGCGGCGAGCGGGTGATGCCCGGGGTCTCCGCGTACGGGGCCGCCGAGGCCCGCCGCTGGGCCGAACAGGCACGTGATGCCGGCTGCGCCTCGGTGATGCTGCTGCCGCCGAACGCCTACCGCGCCGACGAGCGGTCCGTTCTGGCCCACTTCGAGGAGGTCGCGAAGGCGGGCCTGCCGGTCGTGGCGTACAACAACCCGATCGACACCAAGGTCGACCTCGTCCCCGAACTGCTCGCCAAGCTGCACCGCGAGGGCTTCGTCCAGGCGGTCAAGGAGTTCTCCGGAGACCCGCGGCGCGCCTACCGGCTCGCCGAGCTCGCCCCGGAACTGGACCTGCTGATCGGTGCCGACGACGTCCTGCTGGAACTCGCGGTCGCGGGCGCCAAGGGCTGGGTGGCCGGTTACCCCAACGCCCTGCCCCGGGCGTCTGTGCAGTTGTACCGTGCCGCGGTCGCCGGCGACCTCGACACCGCGTTGCCGCTGTACCGTCAGCTGCATCAGCTGCTGCGCTGGGACTCGCAGGTGGAGTTCGTGCAGGCGATCAAGCTGTCGATGGACATCGTCGGCCGGCACGGCGGTCCCGTGCGGCCGCCGCGCGTCCCGCTGCTGCCGGCGCAGGAGGCCGCGGTCCGCGCCGCGACGGAGAAGGCCGTGGCCGCCGGCCTCGCGTGAAACGGACCACCGTGCGTGAACCCGCCGGTTCGCGCACGCGTCGCGCGGGCACGGGGTCCCGTGCCCGCGCGACGCCGACCACGGTGGGTCTCCCGACTCGGGCCGGGCGCCGCGGAGGCGGACCGGGCGTCATGATTGGAGGGCCATGCGCAGCAAACTCGTCCTGCACGCCGTCGACTCCCACACCGAGGGCATGCCGACCCGCGTGATCACCGGCGGGATCGGCACGATCCCCGGCAGCACCATGAACGAACGTCGCCTGTGGTTCCGTGAACACCGCGACGACGTCAAGCAGTTGCTCATGAACGAGCCCCGCGGGCACGCGGCGATGAGCGGCGCGATCCTTCAGCCGCCCACCCGTCCCGACTGCGACTGGGGGGTCGTCTACATCGAGGTCTCGGGCTATCTGCCGATGTGCGGGCACGGCACGATCGGGGTGGCGACCGTACTCGTGGAGACGGGCATGGTGGAGGTCGTCGAACCGGTCACCACCATTCGCCTGGACACCCCGGCGGGACTCGTCGTCGCCGAGGTCGCCGTCGAGGGCGGGGCCGCGAAGGCGGTCACCCTCAAGAACGTGCCGTCCTTCTCGGTCGGCCTCGACCGCAAGGCCACCCTGCCGGACGGGCGGACGGTGACGTACGACCTCGCGTACGGCGGCAACTTCTACGCGATCCTGCCGCTGGAGGAGTTCGGGCTGCCCTTCGACCGCGCCCGCAAGGACGACATCCTCGCCGCGGGGCTGTCGCTGATGGACGCCATCAACGCCGAGGAGGAGCCGGTCCACCCCGAGGACCCGACCATCCGCGGCTGTCACCACGTCCATCTGTACGCGCCCGGGTCCACCGCGCGGCTGTCCCGGCACGCGATGGCCATCCATCCCGGCTGGTTCGACCGCTCCCCGTGCGGCACCGGCACCAGCGCCCGCATGGCCCAGCTGCACGCCCGTGGCGAACTCCCCCTGCACACCGAATTCGTGAACGAGTCCTTCATCGGTACGCGCTTCACCGGCCGGCTGCTCGACACGACGCAGGTCGCCGGCGTCCCCGCGGTACTGCCCAGTTTCACCGGGCGGGCGTGGGTGACCGGAACCGCTCAGTACCTTCTGGACCCGGAGGACCCCTTCCCCGCGGGCTTCGTCCTGTAGCGGCACACCACCGCGCCCGTACACGGGATACTGGTGGTGCGTGACATTGCACCCTCACATGGTGGGGACCGTGTGATGTCAGGCCCGCCACACCGCACATGCCCGTTCGAGGAGACCCCATGCCCGCCCCGCGCCCCAGCTCGCCCCCCGCCGCTCCCTCGCTGCCCACGCTGGGCGGCAAGAAGAGCAGCTACCGCGAGAAGGTCGCCGACGCCCTGCGGGCGGCGTTGATCGCGGGCGAGCTGCGTCCCGGTGAGGTGTACTCCGCACCGGCGCTCGCCGCGCGATTCGGCGTCTCGGCCACGCCGGTGCGGGAGGCCATGCTCGACCTGGCCAAGGAGGGTCTCGTCGCCACCGTCCCGAACAAGGGCTTCCGGGTCACGGACGTGTCGGAGAAGCAGCTCGACGAATACGGACATCTGCGCTCACTCATCGAGATCCCCACCACCGTTCGTCTGGCCGGGACCGCGGACCGGGTCTCGCTCGAGGCCCTTCGACCGGCAGCACGGGAGATCGTCGCCGCGGCGGCGGCCGGCGATCTGATCGCCTACGTCGAGGCCGACACCCGCTTCCACCTCGGACTGCTCGCTCTCGCCGGGAACGCGCATCTGGTCGAGGTCGTCGGCGACCTGCGCAAGCGGTCCCGTCTGTACGGGCTGACCGCCCTGGTCGCGGCCGGCCGGCTCCTCGCCTCCGCCCAGGAGCACCTGGAGCTTCTGGACGCTCTGCTGGAGCGGGACGAGGAGGCCGTACGGAAGGTGATGACCCGCCACCTCGGCCATGTGCGAGGCATGTGGGCGGCCAAGGACTGAGCCTCAGGTGGGGGGCGCGGTCCGTGTCGCGCGCCGCCCGCCGTCGGGGACAACCGCGCGTCAGGCGCCCAGCGAGGCGGCCGCCCGGGCCGCCTCGGCCGTGACCTGGGCCGCGGCGCGGGAGGCCCGTCCGGTGACCCGCCAGGCGACCATACGCAGAGCGGTGGGCGGGGCCGGGGGAAAGACCCCGAGCTGGCCGAGCATCGTGATGTCGTCCCGGACCGCTTCGTGTCCGATCACCTTGCCGTCGCGGAGCTCGAGCACATGGATCTGCTCGAAGTCGATCTCACGGCCGGTCGGCGGGATGGCCTGGTCGAGCGCGCCGTCCCGGTAGCGGACGAACGCGCCGGTGTGGCGGCCCTGCATACGCAACCGTACCCAGATCTGTTCGTCGTTGCGGGCGACGGCGAGGACGGGGAAGCGCAGGCCGCTGAAGGCGAAGCGCATCCACGCCCCCGATGCGAGGGTCCCCGCCGGTCCCGGCAGGGCGCAGGCCGCGGGTGCCACGGCCGCCTCCCGGTTGCGGAAGTCCTCGTGCACCACGTCGACGGCCAAAGCCGGATCCCCCGTGGCGAGGACCCGGAAGAGCCCCTCGGCCAGTTCCGTGGCGTCCATACCCATGACGTTCATGCCTCTCAGCAGTCGTGCGACTCCGTTACCGCACGACGATGCGACGGCCACGGCAGCCCTGAACACGCCGGGCCCTGCGGCCTGCGCAAATTGAGGTTATAGCCCGCCTAATGAATAGGGCAACCATGTGATGACGTTCACTAGGATGGCGCCCATGCCCACTCCTCGCCCGTATGTCTCGCCGTTGCGCGAGCAGGCCGCCGCACGCACGCGTTCGCTGATCCTGCAGCGGGCGACGGAACTCTTCGCCGACCGCGGCTATGCCCGGGTGACCGTCGCGGACATCGCCTCCGCGGCCGGGGTCGCCGCCAAGACGGTCTTCGCGAGTGTCGGGAGCAAGGGCGACATCCTGGACCGGATCGTGGAGCAGGGAGTGCGGGAGTCCGACTACGAGCAAGCCCTGGCCGCGCTGCTCGACCTGCGGACACCGGAGTCGGTCCTCGAGGCGCTGGCCCGCGGTACGCGGTTCGGCAACGAGAGCCAGTTCCTGGTGCACGAGGCCATCCGCAAGGCGCTGCCCGTGCACGAGCACGGCGAGGCACTGTGGGAGCGCTACACCACGGCCTACCGGGACGCGCTCCGCGCCGCCGCCCGTCATCTGCACACGCTCACCCCGGCACCCCCGTACTCCGTAGGGGAGACCGCGGACCTGCTGTGGTTCTGGTTCGGCCCGTCGGGCTGGCGGACGCACGTGGTGGAGAACGGCTCCTCGTGGGGCCGCGCGGAGACCCTCCTCCTGCGCACCGCGGTCGCCGCACTGCGCTGAAACGGCGCCGTCTTCGACCTGAGCCGATGCCGTGAGGCCGGCTTCCGCACCCGACCGCGGCCCTCAGTCGGACGGACCGTCGGCGGGGATTCGTTCGAGCCACTCCTCGAGGAGGCCCGACTCGGCGGGGGTGAAGGGGGCGGGGGTGAGCCCGTCCAGCGAGGCGAGCAGGGTGGAGGCGGCGGCCACCCGGGCGTCCCTGGCCGAGGTGTCCACGCCCCCTTCGACCAGAATGGCGTGGTGGATCGCGTCACGGACGAGGGTCGACAGGCCGGCGTCCGGGTACAAAGCGGGCCGGGTGATCAGGGACAGGGCGACCCCGGTGTTGGCCGACATGACCATGCGGGCCGCGTCATCGGCCGGGACCCGGAGACGGCCCTGCGCGGCAAGCCGTTCGAGGACCTCCCGCAGGATGCGCATCGCCTCCCGGGCCGCCTCGGGTGCGGAGCGGAGGGTCGGGGCGAACATCAGTTTGTAGGCGTTGGGGTGGGCCAGCGCGAACGCGGTGTGGCTGTCCCACCCGGCACGCAGGTCCTCCAGCGGGTCGGCGGACTTCTCGGCCACGCGCTTGGTACCCAGGTACTGGTCCCAGACGTGGTCGACCGTGGCCGCGAGGAGACCTTCCTTGTCGCCGAACAGACGGTAGAGCACCGGCTGCTGCACCCCGGCCGCCTCGCACACCCCACGGGTGGACACGTCACCGCTCGGTGACCGCGCCAGCAGCTCGGCCGCGGCCTCGATTATCGCCTGTTTCGTGTCCATGTGGTCGACGATAACAGCTCATGTAATCAGCGACTGCACCGTTATCGTATCGATGATACGAAAAGAGCCCTGCGTAACCGTAGGGGACACCGATCCGGCATGATCGCCTCCGCTTTACGCGCTCCATGCAGTACGGTGTCCAACCGTTGAAGACCGGAGGTCTCGGGGAGGGCGCCGTGACGCTGGAGGCGGCTGGGGTCTCGGATGTCGAGGAGTCCGTGTACCGGGTGCTGGTGAACACGGGCCGGGCGACCGCCGTCGACGTCGCGCGCAGGACCGGGCTGAACGAGGCCGAGTGCGCCCGCATCCTGTACATGCTCACGTCCAAGGGCATGGCGAACCACACGGACGGCATCCCCCGGTACTTCCGGGCGACTCCCCCCGACGTGGCGCTGCTGCCCCTGCTCAAGCGCAGCGCCGACGCGCTGGACCTGGCCCGGGCGGAGGCCACCAGCCTGCTCGAGGTCTACCGGGACACCGTGCGCAGGCAGGACGCCGGCCAGCTGATCGAGGTCATCACCGGCGCGGAGGCGCTGCGCCAGCACCTGCGGCAGATCCAGGCGAGTGCGCACGACGAGATGCTCTGGTTCTGCAAGGCCCAGTACGTGGCCATGCCCTCGGGCAGCAACACGGCGGAGTTCGAGGCCCTGGAACGCGGAGTGCAGTACCGCGTGCTGTACGAGAAGGCCTTCTTCGACGACGAGGGCGCCGTGGACAATGTGGTGGCGGGCGTACGCGCCGGGGAGATCGCGCGCGCCGTGCCGCATCTGCCGCTGCGCCTCGCGATAGCCGACCGCTCGATCGCGATCTTCCCGCTCGTACCCGGAGGCCCCAACGGCAGCCCGGACGAACCCACCACCGCACTGGTGCGCGACAGCAATCTGCTGGCCGCCCTGATCGCCCTCTTCGAACGCTACTGGGAGGACGCGGTACCGCTGGGCGCCGACGACACCGGAGCGCTGTCGGGTGCCGACGGCACGAACGGACCGGACCCGCTCTCCGCCACCGACCGGCGGCTGCTCGCCCTGCTGGTGGCCGGAGTGACCGACAAGGCGATCGCGACCCAGATGGCCCTCAGCCGGCGTACCGTGCAGCGCCGTATCCAGCACATGATGGAACTCGCCGGCGCCGCCACCCGTATGCAACTCGCCTGGCACGCGGCACGTCGCGATTGGCTGTGAGCGGGCCGGACACAGCGGAGGCCGTCCGAAGACGGCCTCTGAACTGCGACGAAACGTACTGCACCGTCGGGACGACAGGATTTGAACCTGCGACCCCTTGACCCCCAGTCAAGTGCGCTACCAAGCTGCGCCACGTCCCGGTGCGTCCTCCGCGGCATTCCGCGTGATCACGCACGTAAACCCTACCGCACGCCCCTGAGGGCGTTTTACACCGGCGCCGGGCCGAGTCGCTGCACCTGCACCAAGGCAGCGGCACCGTCGCCGCCGGCGGGAACCATGATCGATCACACGTGCGAGTGTTTGGGCCCTCACCCCTTCCGGGTGAGGAACAGGGCGCGCGCCGGGCGCACGCTCACAGATGAGGCTGTGAGCAGCAGCCGGGCAACGAACGGAGGTCCCCCACATGGCCACCACCCCGTCGCACCAGCGCTCGGCCGGCACCATGGCGGCCGCGACAGGTCTGACGCTCTTCGCCGCCGTGATGCTTCTCGTCTCCGGCGTCCTCGATGTCTTCCGGGGCATCATGGCGATCGCCCAGGACGCGGTCTTCGTCTCCACCCCCCAATACGTCTTCCGGTTCGACCTGATGGGCTGGGGCTGGGTCCACCTGGTCCTCGGGGCGCTCGCCATGATCGTGAGCATCGGCCTTTTCATGATGGCCACCTGGGCGAGGGTCCTCGGCGTGGCGATCGCGTCGTTGCTGATCATCACCAACTTCCTGTCGATCCCGTACTACCCCGTCTGGTCGCTCACGCTGATCGCGCTGTACGGGTTCATCATCTGGGCGCTGTGCGTGGCGCCGAAGGACGCCCCCGAGCGGTAGGCGCCGCCGGGTTCCGCCTGTACGGCCGCCCACCGCGTGAGCCCGCGGGTCGAGCGGGGGTGGCCCGGGCGCGCAGACGGTTCCCGGTCCCCCTGCGACGCCACCCGCTCCGGGTGATCCCGGGAACCCGCACCCGCGCCCACCGTGGACTGCGTCAGGAGTCACAGCCCGCCGCGCGTGCCGAGGGGCGGGCCGGCACCGGAGGTCATCGTGAGCGATTACCCGCTGCTCAGCGCGTTCCTCACCATGTTGTGGTTCTTCCTGTGGGTCATGTGGTTCATGCTGCTGTTCCGCGTCGTCAGGGACGTCTTCGACGACGACGGCCTCAGTGGATGGGCCAAGGCCAGCTGGATGCTGTTCGTGTGCGTGCTGCCGTTCGCCGGTGTCCTCGTGTACCTGATCGCCAGGGGGAGGTCCATGGGCGAGACGTGCCGTGCGGCGTGCGGAGGCCCGGGAACGGGCCTTCCGCGCCTACGTGCGGGAGGCGGCCGCGTCCGCCCCCGAGACCGGTACGAGCAGTGCCGACGAGTTGGCCGAACTGGCCGGCCTGCACGACCACGGGCACCTCACCGACGCCGAGTACGAGGCGGCCAAGGCCAAGGTGCTCGTCCACTGAGCGGCCGCGGAAAGCGTTGTCATGCGATACGAGTTCCGCGTCGACGGCCAGATGTCGGACGTGCTGACCAAGGCGTTCCCGGAGTTGGAGAGCGTCGTCGGTCCGGACCAGACCATGCTCTTCGGCCAGGTCGTCGACGAGGAGCACCTCTACGGCCTGCTGGCCCGCTGTCAGTCGCTCGGACTGCACGTCGTGGAGATGCGGCGCCTTCCCGAGTGACACGGGCCCGTCCCGGGTGGTTCCGTGCGGCAGCCGCACCGCGGACCGGGCAGCGCGCTCACAGCAGGTGCAGCTCCCGGGCCCGGCGCACCGCCTCGCCCCGCCTGGTCGCGGCGAGTTTGCGGTAGAGGCTCTTCAGATGCGTCTTCACGGTGTTCACCGACAGATAGAGGTCGGCGGCGATCTCCTCCGTCGACATCATCTGCGCCAGCCGCTCCAGCACCTCGTGCTCGCGCTCGCTGAGCGGCTCGGTCACCGGTGCCGGTCCGGGATCGGGCGCGTCCGCCGCCGGGACGTGCCCGACGAGCGAGGCCGACAGCCATTCGTGGCCCTGCGCGAGGTCCGGCCGGCGGCGCGCCAGCCGCCGCAGCCAGGGTCCGGCCTCCAGGAACGGCCGTCGCAGTCGCTCCGGTCTGGCCACGCTCAGAGCGCGTGCGACCAGGCGCTGGGCCTCGCTCCCGTCGCCTGCCGCGTCCGCCGCCTGGGCGCGTGCCAGCAGCGCTCGTACCGTGATGGCCGGCCCCTCCCCGTTTCCCGTGGGAAGGCCCTCGAGCAGATCGTGTGCCGCCGTGCCGTCTCCGGTGGCGAGCCGGGCACGGGCCGCGGCGACCACGCTCTCCGGTCCCTCGGCGCCCTCCTCCTCGAGCACCTCCTGTGCGGCCTGCGGACGGCCCTCGGCGAGGTAGGCACCCGCGATCGTCAGGGCGGTTCGGTCGTTCACCCAGGGCGAGGGCTCGAGGAAGTCCGCCGGCCGCCGGTGCTCCTCCAGCAGGCGCAGTGCCGCCTGCGGATGGCCCTTGGCGAGCAGCAGGCGGGACCGCAGCAGCGCCAGCCCCGCGCTGACGAGGGGGTCGCGCGGAAGCGTGGAGGAGGCGGCGTGGTCCAGGTGGGTCCGTGCCGTGTCGAGGTCGTCGCGGTCGATGGCGACGGCGCCCAGCACCAGCTGGGCGATGCCGGTGCACGCCTCGGGCGGCAGCCCCGACCGCTCGGCCTCGGCCACCGCTTCGCGGGCGTGCGCCTCCGCGCGGCCCGGCCAGCCGTTCAGGAAGTCGATCAGGGCCAGCCGGCCGAGGCACTCGTGCCGCGGCAACGCGGTCTCCGGTCCCGTGTCCACCTCGGCGGCCGCGGACAGCGAGGCCTGGGCCGCCTCGAACCGCCCCGCCCACAGCTGGGCCGAGCCCAGGTCCGTGAGCATCAGGGCGGGAACCTCCGGGTGCCGGGCCAGGGACTCGGCGGGGACGGCTCGCTCCGCGGTCTCCACGTCGGCGGCGGCCGCCTCGGCACGATCGGCCGAGCCGGTCATCCTGGCGGCGAGGACGCGCAGCAGGGCGCAGCTCAGACGCAGGGCCGGTGAGCGGGGGTCCCCGTCGGCCGGGAGGTGCTGTTCGGCGCGGTGGAGATGTTCGACACCGCGGTCGATGTCGTGGTGGGCGAGTTCGCGGGCGGCGCGCACCAGGTCCGCCGCCGGGCCCGTGGCGTCGGGGGGCATCCGGGAGAAGAGCGCGTCCAGTTGGTCGGAGTCCAGCCCGGTCAGCAGCCGGCCGATCGACAGCTCGTCGACGAATCGGGTGGCGGCCAGTTCCCAGTCGCCCGCATCCGCCGCGTGCGGCAGGGCCTCGGTGAGCAGGCCGGCCTCGCTCAGCCAGTGCGCCGCCCTGCGATGGAGTTCGCACTCGAGCCCCGGGTGCCGTACCCGCAGATGCACCCGGAGGATCTCGGCGAACAGGGGGTGGAGCCGGTACCACTCGTGCCCGATGACCTCGACGAAGGCGTTCGCGCGTTGCAGCCCGGCGAGGATCGCCTCCGCGTCGTCCCGCCCGGTGAGCGCGTTGGCGAGGTCCGGGTGGATCTGTTCCAGGACGCTGGTGCGCAGCAGCAGGTCCTGCGTCTCGACCGGCTGGGCGTCCAGCACCTCGGCCAGCAGGAAGTCGGCGAGCGTGCTCCGGCCGGCCTCGAAGTCCTTCAGGAAGGTCTCCGGGTCCTCGGCTCCCTGTGCCGCCAGAGTGCACAGCCGCAGTCCCGCCGCCCAGCCGCCGGTGCGGTCGGTCAGTGCCGTGACGGCGTCGTCCGACAGGTGCATACCGTGCCGGCGCAGCAACTCGGCCGTCTCCTCCGGACGGAAGGCCAGATCGGCGGCGCGGATGTCGGTGACCTCGCCGGCGGCGCGGTACCGGTGCAGCGGGAGCAGCGGCTCGGTACGGCTGATGATCAGCAGACGCAGTCCGTCACCGGCGTGCCTGAGCACGAACTGCAGTTCGTCGGCGACCTCCGCCGACTGGCCCACCCGGTCGAACTCGTCGAGGACCAGGAGCAGCGGCCCCTCATGCCGGCTCAGCTGCGCCGCGAGCCTGGTCAGCAGGGAGTGGTCCACCTCGCCGGGGCGTGCGGGGCTGCCGATGTCGTCCCCGGCCGCGAGCCCGTGCCGTCGCAGCGACTCCAGCACATAGGTCCAGAAGACGCCGGGACCGTTGTCCTCGGGCGCCACCGTCAGCCAGGCCGCCCGGCCCCGTGCCCCTTCGGTGGCGATCCAGTCGGCGACGAGCAGCGTCTTGCCGGCTCCGGCGGGCCCGTTGACCAGGGTCAGCGGGCCCTGGACGCCCTCGCTGAGCCGCTCCGTCAGACGGGGCCGGCGCACGAAGGTGTCCGGGGTCAGGGGCACGCTGAACCGCGCGGCGAGGACGGGGTCCCCGTTCGGGGCGAAGGGCCCGGGGGAAGGCTCCCGGTGGCCGCCGGACGTCGAAGGAGTCATGGCACCCACCGCAACACCCCAGCTCGTTAGCCGGACAATCCCCTTTGAGCTTCGCCCCATGCCCACGAAGCCGCAACGGAAGGGTGCCCCGCCCTCGGCGGCCCCGGCTCGGTGCGCCCGCCCCGCACCGGCGTCGTCCGGCGCGCCCGGCGGGAGAGGTCATGGTCACGGGCACAGACGACCGGAGGCCGGGCCGCGCCCCCTCCGAGCTGGGGGTACGGCCCGGCCTTCCGAGGTCCTATTCCGGCGGCGTCGGCGTGTCGTGGGTGCGGTACATGGCCTGGACGTCCAGCTCCAGCTGCACCGTCGGTCCCACCACCGCGATCCCGCGGGCCAGCATCGAACGCCAGTTGAGCGTGTAGTCCTCGCGGTGCAGCTCCGCCTTGGCCAGGGCCGCACAGCGCAGTTCCTCGCCGTAGCCGCCGTTCACGGTGCCGAGGTACGTCGTGTCCAGGGACACCGACCGGCTCACTCCGTGCATCGTCAGGGAACCCTGCAGGCCCCACTTGCTGCCGCCCCGGTAGACGAACCGGGTGCTCGCGAAGTCGATGTACGGGAACCGTTCGACGTCCAGGAAGTCCGCCGAGCGCAGATGGTTGTCGCGGGTGTTGTTGCCGGTGGTGATGCTCGACGCGTGGATACGCACGTGGACACGGGACTGCGTCATGTCCTGGGCGACCTGGATGCCGCCGTCGAAGCGTTCGAAGCGGCCGTGGACGTGCGCCATGCCGACATGCTTGGCGATGAACCGGATCGCCGTGTGCGGGGGGTCGAAGAGCCAGGTGCCGGGCACCGGTAGCTGCTGGCTCTCGGCCGGCTGCAGCCAGATCCGCTCGCCGGCCAGCGTCGTGCCCGCCGCGATCTCCAGCGTCTCGCGGTGGGGGTGCAGCCCTTCCGCGGCGACCAGGAGACTGTAGTGGCCGGGCGGCAGCGCCGCGAGGAAGAATCCGTACGGGTCGGTCGTGCCGCGGGCGGCGACACGGTGTGTATCGAGCGCGGTGACCGTGACGTCGGCGCCCGCCATCGGCGAGCCCATGGGGTCGACGACCTCACGGGCGACGGCGCCCGCGCCCTGCGGGAGGGGGAGCGAAAGGCCCGCCGCGGCAGAGGCACCCTTGGGCCGCCGGCGCCGGAGCAGTGCGAGGGCCATGATGTTCACCTTTCTTCGGGGCGCGCAGCCGCGCGAGCGGCGGTCGTGGGTACGCCGAAGCAGCCGCGCCTGCAAACGATCCGCCCTTCTCGATCTTGTGGCACACCGCCCCGCGGCGGGTGTCTCATTACGAGACACCCGGCGTCCTATCCCGCCGCCCCGGCGGAGTCCGGCTCCCGCCCCTCGTAGGCGGCCGTCAGCACACCCAGCACCCCGTCCGCCGTCACGGGACGCGGGTTGGCGTACGGCAGACCCGCGACCTGGGCGGCGGCGACCGCCAGATCCTCGCGCTCGAGGCCGAGTTCGGCGAGCGAGCGCGGCCCGCCGAGGCGACCCGCCAGTTCCCACAGGGCGCGCGGTACGTCCCGCGCGCCGAGGGCCCCGCTCAGCGCGGCCACCGCCGCGGGCGCCGCGAGCGCGTTGTGGGCGAGGACGTGGGGGAGCACCACCGTGTGCGTCGCCGCGTGCGGCAGTCCGAACGTGCCGCCCAGCACGTGGCACAGCTTGTGGTGCAGCCCCATGGTGGTCGCGCCGAGGCACGCGCCGCACAGCCACGCCCCGTACAGGGCCCTGCCGCGCACGTCGAGGTCCCCGGGATCTGCGGCCACCGACGGAAGCGCCCCGGCCATCGCCCGTACGCCTTCCTGCGCCATGAGCGAGACCAGCGGGGAAGCGTCCGGTGCGTACAGCGCCTCCACCGCGTGGGCGACGGCGTTGAAGCCGCTGGTCACCGTGAGCGGCACCGGGAGGGAGAGGGTGAGTTCGGGGTCGTAGACGACGCTGCGGGGCTGGACGACGGGGTCGCGGCCGGTGCGCTTGACGCCATGCTCGGTCAGGCCCCACACCGGGGTCATCTCCGAACCCGAGTAGGTCGACGGCACGGCGATCAGCGGCAGCCGGGTGCGCAGCGCGATCGCCTTGCCCAGCCCGATCGCCGAACCGCCGCCGACCGCGACGCATCCGTCGGCCCCCGCGGCCCGCGCGACGTCCACGGCCCGGTCGGCGACGTCGGCGGGTACGTGCATACGGGCCTCGGCGTGCACTCCCGCACAGGCGTCGCCCAGCGCCTGCGCGACCGTGCGCGCGATGGGCTCGCCCCGGCCGCCGCAGACGACCAGCAGCCGCCGCAGACCGAGGCGTCCGGCCTCGTCCGGGGTCGCGGTCACGACGGCACCCGGACGGAAGACGACCCGCACGGGCCGGGTCTCGTAGGAGAAGTCGGCGGGCACGGTCATGCCGAACGCTCCAGCACGAGATCGAAGCGGGCGTGCCGGAACGGGTTCGGGACGCCGAACTCACGGGCCAGGGACGGATCGTCGGTCGGAGCGAAGTCCTTCACCAGGCTCCGTTTCACCGCGAACACGGCGTCCGAGTCGAGATGGTCGCTGCCGCCCACGAAGATGTGCGTGGTGACGGGCTCGTGGCCGTCGGCCGTAGCGATGAAGTGGATGTGGGCGGGGCGGTGGGGTTGCCGGCCGGTGGCGCGCAGGAGTTCACCGACCGGGCCGTCGGTGGGGATCGGATACGGCGCCGGTACGCAGGTGCGGAACCGGAAGCGGCCTTCGGAGTCGGCCGTGAACAGTCCGCGCCCGTTGCCCGCGGGCCGCAGGTCCGGCCGCTGCACGTCGTAGTACCCCTCGGCGTCCGCCTGCCAGACGTCGAGGACCGCGCCGGGCAGTGGCGTTCCGTCCTCGTCCAGGACCCGGCCGCTGACCACGCAGGGCTCGCCGTCGCCCACCAGGTCGATGGAGTCCCCGAGTTCACGTACCGGGGACGCGCTCATGTGGAAGGGGCCGAGGACGGTGGACCGGGTGACGCCCGCCGTGTGGTGACCGTTGACGGTCTCGACCAGCATGGAGACGCCGAGCACGTCCGACAGCAGGATGAACTCCTGCCGGGTGTCCGTACAGGTCTGCCCGGTCTCCGTGAGGAAACCGACGGCCTTATCCCACTCCTCGCGGGTGAGCCGGGTCTCGCGCACGAAGTCGTGCAGATGGCGGACGAGGCCTTCGATCAGCTCGTGCAGCCGCGGGTCCGCGGTCGCGCGCAGGGCTGCGACGACCTCCTCGGTGACGGTGGTCTCGGTGGCGTCCGCGGTCATCCCGGCTCCTCGTTCCTCTGCGAGTCCCGCTCACTCCATGGTCGCGCGCTCAGGCGCGGCCCAGGATCCGCTCCAGCGCGTCCGTGAGCAGTGCGGCCGCGTCCTCGGCGGCCGACGCGTGCCGGAAGGCGACGAACCCGTCGGGCCGCACCAGCAGCGCTCCCGAGTCGGACACCTCCCGCAGCCGGGCCCAGTCGCCGTAGGGGTCCTCGTACTCCCGGCCGGGCCCGACGACCACGGTGGCGATCTCGACCGCCTGCGCCTCGGCCGCCCGCACCCAGCGCTCGCCGCCGATGCCGGTCAGCAGGGTGAAGCGCCCCTTGCCCACCGTGTCGAGCGTGGACAGGGTGCGGGTGCCCGAGGTGATCCAGGCGTGCGGAAGCCTGGCGCCCGGACGCGAGGAGGGCTGGTGGTGCAGTTCGGGGTCGCGCGTGAAGCCGGGGTCGGGGGTGCCGTCCGGCACGATCCCGTCCGAGGCGTACCGCTGGTTGAGGTCGACGCCGTGGGCGTTGAACTCGTAGACCTTGAAGGCGATCGCCTCGCGCAGTGCCGTCCGCTGGGTCTCGGCGGCGTCCGTCGCGTCCTTGCGTGCCGCGATGTTGGCCCACAGCTGCTCGGGGGTCTGCGGGGAGAGCCCGTCGAGGGCCTCGAATATGGGGGCGGTCTCGCGGATCGACTGGTTGGCGCGGGTGACGATCTGCCGGCCGACCGGCGCGCGCTCAGCGGTGTAGGTCTCAAGCAGCTTCGGATCCGCGACGCCGTCGAGCACCAGCTTCAGCTTCCAGGCCAGGTTGTACGAGTCCTGGATCGAGGTGTTGGAGCCGAGGCCGTTGGACGGCGGATGCCGGTGCACGGCGTCACCGGCGCAGAAGACACGGCCGGCGGAGTAGGTCTCGGCGTACATCTCGTTGACCGTCCAGGCCGAGGACGACCTGACGGTCACCGGGATCTCGTCGTCGCCGATCAGTTGCCGGACGATCGACTCGGCGTACTCGGTGGTCAGATCGGGGGCGCCGGCCTCGACGTCGTACCCCCAGACGATGAGCCACTGGTTCCACGGCCGCACACAGCGCACCAGCCCCGCGCCTATACCGCCGACGGTCGCGCCGGGCGCGAGCACCCAGTAGAGGGTGGACGGGCGGTGCGCCGTGTACCTGCTCAGATCCGCGTCGAAGACGATGTTGATGCTGCCGGCGACGCCCATCTGACCGCCCATGGGCAGACCGGCGTCCTCGGCGACCTTCGAACGGCCTCCGTCCGCGCCGATCAGGTACCGGGCGCGGATCTCGTAGGTGTCCCCGCGCAGCCGGTCCCGCACGGTGGCGGTCACCCCGTCGGCGTCCTGGGTGTGGGAGAGGTACTCGGTCCGGAAGCGCAGGCTGGTGCCGCGGGCGACGGCCGCGTTCACGAGGACCGGCTCCATCAGGTGCTGCGGCATGTCGCACATGCGGGTGGGACTGGCGAGTTCGTGTTCCGCCTGGACGAGCGGGTCGTTGCCCCAGGAGCGCACCCGGCCCAGTTCCTCACCGGCCAGGCTGGTGCAGAAGGTCGTGTCACCCATCAGGTGCTGCGGGGTGGCGTGCGCGATGACGTCCTGTTCGACGCCGAGGTCGCGCAGCACCTCCATGGTGCGCTGGTTGGTGATGTGCGCGCGGGGCGTGTCCGCCAGGCTCGCGTAGCGGGTCACGACGATGTTGGGCACACCGTAGGTACTCAGGGCGAGCGCGGCCGAGGCACCGGCCGGGCCGCTGCCGACGATGAGGACGTCGGTCTCGACGACGGTGGACACGGGACGCTCCTGACGGTGGGAACGGACACCAGGCATTCAAGATCATGGAGCGGCCCACGGGGTCGTGGGTGTCTCAATACGAGACAGCTCCGCACGGCCGGCGACGACGGCCACGGGACCCGTGATTGTTGTCCCTTCAACGGAGGGCGATACGGTGGGAGTGTCGTGACCACCACTGAGCACTCCCCCGCCGGCACCTCCCTCACTCCGCTGCGCCGGGCCCGCGAACGGTTCCTGTCCGGGCGCCCACTGCCCGAGGACGTACCGGAGGAAGTTGTCGCCTCATGGCGGCGGGCGCGGTTCTTCGGAGTGCCGCACGACCTCCAGAAGGGCACCGCCGGCCCCCTGCGGCCGACCGGGGCGGCCCTGCTCGGCACCGCCCGCCCCGTGCTGGAGCGGATCGCGCCCGCCCTCGGCAACGGTCGCTGCGTCCTCCTCCTCACCGACGAGCGGCCCCGGGTGCTGTGGAGCGCGGGCAGCGCAGCGGGACCCGAGCAGTGGGCCGACCTTTCGGAGCGGACGGTGGGTCCCAACAGCGCGGCCCTCGCGCTGCGCAGCCGTCGCCGGGCAGAGGTACACGGTCCCGAGCACTTCCTCGACCGCTGGCAGGACGTGTCGGCCGTCAGCGTTCCGGTGACGGCGCCGGAGACGGGGCAGGCGCTCGGCACGGTGACCGTCGTGTCCCCGCTGTGGTCCGGAGCGGGACCGCATCCGGGCGCGGCGCTCGCCGAGGCCGCAGCGGCGGCGGTGGAGGCCGAACTCCTCGCCGGGGCGCGGCGGACCGAACGGGTGCTGCTCGACGCCTATCTGCGGTCCGCACAGGGTCGTGGAGTTGCGGTGGCCGTGCTGGACGGGCGCAATCGCCTGGTCAGCGCGGCGGCCGAGCGGATGCTGTCGCCGCAGGCCCTGGATGCTCTGGAGCGTACGGCGATCGCCGTACGACAGAAGGGCGTTCCCGTCGACCCGGACCTGCCCGCGGAGGCGGGGTGCACCGCCCGGATCACCCCGGTGCGCCATGAGGGAGCGGCCGTCGGCGTCGTGGCGGTAGTGGAGCCGCTGGACGGCGCGGTGGCGTCCCCGCCACGGCGGTCCGTCGCATTGATCGGCTCCTCGGTCCCGTGGCGGCATGCCACCGGTCAGGCCGTCGCCCTGGCCCGCGTCCCCGAGCCGCTGCTGCTGACCGGTGAGCGGGGGACGGGCAAGACGGCGCTGGCCCGGGAACTGCTCGGTGAGCGGTCCGCCCGGGTGGCCGACGCCGCGCAGGACAGCGAACTCGGGCCCGCCCTGGCCGAACTGGCGGCCGGCCGCCCTCTCCTGCTCCGTCACGCCGAGCGGCTGGCCCAGTCCGGCGTCGCCGCCCTCAACTCCCTGCTCGACAAGCACCCCGACGCGCGGCTGCTCATGACCTACACCCCCGGAGCGCCGGCCGGCCCCTGTCTCCAGCGGCTCCTCGACACGCTCGCCGCCCGCTCGGTGACCCTCCCCGCGCTGAGGGAACGCCCCGAGGACATACGGGACCTGCTGCCCGTCCTTGCCCCTCGGCCGGCCCCGGGGCAGCCTCCGCTGACCTGGACACTGGACGCCCTACGGGCGCTGGAGCGGTATCCCTGGCCCGGCAACGTCACCGAACTCGCCCATGTCGTACGGGCCTTGGCCGAGGACCGACGGGCGTCGGGACCGGTCCACCGGGCCGAGCTGCCCGACCCCGTGCGCGAGGGCCCCGCGGCCCGGCCCCTCAGCCCGATGGAGCACGCCGAACGCACCACGATCCTCGAGGCGTTGCGCCGCCACGGCGGCAACAAGGCGCGTACGGCGGCGGCGTTGGGGATCGGCCGGGCGACGCTCTATCGGAAGCTGCGCGGTTACCGAGGCTGAGCGAGGACCGTGGACGTCCCGCGGGTGCAACGTCGTTGCAACGTGCTCCGCGCTGGAATGGGGCCCGTGACGACGGACATGACTCCGCGCGTGGAGCTCACCCCCGCGGCCGCCGAGCTGGTGCGGAAGCTGCGCGAGGTCCACGGACCGCTGATGTTCCACCAGTCCGGCGGCTGCTGCGACGGCAGCGCCCCCATGTGCTATCCCCGCGGCGAGTTCCGCACCGGTGGAGCGGACGTGCTGCTCGCCGAGCTCGACGTCGACGGTGTGGGCGAACCGGTGGGCTTCTGGATGTCCCGCAGCCAGTACGAGGTGTGGAGCCACACCCGGCTGATCGTCGACGTCGTCCCGGGCCGCGGCAGCGGCTTCTCCCTGGAAGCACCCGAAGGAGTGCGTTTTCTCATCCGTTCCCGCGTCGTCGACGCCTGAACACCGCGCGGGACCCCCCGGTCTGGTGCACTTCCCCTGAATCCCGAGAGGTGACGAGACATCAGGGGGAGTTGTGACGCGTCGCGTCGGACGGTTCAGAACAGCACTGACGGTACTCGTGGCATGGAGCGCGCTGACCGGCGCGGCTCTGGTGACGGCCGGTCCGGCCGGTGCCGCGGCCCGGTTCCGGACGGTCGCACCGGGAGTCCGGTACAGCCAGTTCGACATCTCCGCCGCGCACGGGGTGACCCATGCACACCTCGTCACCGTCGACCTGGGCAACCCCCATGTGCGCGTGGGCCTGTTGCACCCCGGCGTCGTCGCGGCGCGGGACGTCGTGTCACACCTCGCCGACGCCCAGCGGGCCGTGGCGGGGATCAACGGCGACTTCTTCAACATCTCCGAGACACAGCACCCTGGGGTCGAGGCCACGGGCTCGGCCGTGGGCCCCGCCGTCGCGAACGGACGTGCGCTGAAGGCCGCCGTGCCGCGCGGCCAGCGCTTCGGTCCCGGTCTGCCTGCCGGTACGACGACAGAGGACGTGCTGGGGGTGGGCACCGACCGCAAGGCCCGCCTGGACCGGCTGTCCCTCACCGGTTCCATGACCACCCCCGAAGAACAGCTGCCCCTGCGCGGGCTCAACCAGTACGCGCTGCCGCAGGGTTCGATCGGGGCGTACACCTCGGACTGGGGCAGCGCGTCCCGGGTGCGGGCGACCTGCGGCACCGACACGAACCGCGGCGCACCGTGCAGCGACGACACCTACGAGGTGACGATCAGGAACGGACGGGTCGTCGCCGCTGCCGACGCGCCCGGCAGGGGTTCCATTCCCCGCGGGACCACGGTGCTGGTCGGCCGTGAGGCGGGGGCCCAGCACCTGCGCAAGCTGTTCGAGGGTGAGCCGGTCCAGGTGCAGCACCGCCTGGTGGCCGCTTCGTCCGGCGTCCCCTTTCTCTTCGCGATCGGCGGGTTCCCCGTGCTGCGGCACGGCACGCCGCTGCCCGGACTCGACGACGAGACGTCCGCGGTGCGTACCGCGGTGGGCATCGCGGACGGCGGCCGGCAACTGCTGCTGCTCGCCACGGACGGCGGGGCCGCCTACCGCAGCGGCCTCACCGTCGCCGAAATCGCCGCGGTCCTGCGGGCATCGGGCGCGACGGACGGCTTCAACCTGGATGGTGGAGGCTCCACGACGCTGGTCACCCGGGCACCGGGCGCACGCACGGTGACGGTGCGCAACCACCCCAGCGGGGGCGCCGAGCGGCCGGTCGCGGACGGGGTCGGGGTCTTCTCCGGCTCGTGAGCGTCAGGGGCGCAGGCTGCCGACGATCTGCGCCGTCGCCGCCAGTCCCTGGTGGATGGTCGGAGCCATGCTCGAGCTCGCCAGGAAGAAGCCCAGTAGCAGGCAGACGATGGCGTGTGTGATCTTCAGCGCGCCGTTGCGCATGTAGATCACCATGATGATCAGGAGCAACAGCACCACAGAGATGGAAATAGCCACCCTCAGCCTCCTCCGCCACGTCATTACGCGGCTTTCGGCCGCAAGTGTGGCGTAGCGGAGGGTCCCTTCGGGCGGCTGACATGTCCCCCGATCGTGTGGTTCTACGGCCGTCGGTGAGAGTCGAGGAACGACTCCAGGCCGGCGAGGTCGTCCGTGTTGAAGTAGTCGGCCCCGGCGTCGAAGAGCGCGCTCCACAACGCGTCCCGGGCCGGTCCCGCGGCGTCGGGTGTCGCCCAGAAGCGCACCTTCTGTCCGCGGCCGTGCGCCCCGGCGAGGATGTCGCGCAGCTTCTGCCGCTCGTCGGCGGGGAACGGACCGTCGCCCGTCCAGCTGAAGTTGAGCGTCCAGTTGTCGCTGATCAGCGGAATGAAGGAGGCGGGGGCGGAGGTGCCGAGGTCGCTGAGACGTCCGTCGTAGAAGGCGCGCCGCACGGTCTGCGCCTCCATCGGGGCGCGGGCCGCCCCGTCACCGGAGACGACCGCGGTGACCGGGCCCGGGTGCACACGACCGTGCGCACAGGTCGTGAACAGGTTCCGATAGCGCCTGAGGTGACGGTCGAGTTCGAGATACGTCGAGGCGCCCTCCGTCTTGATGTCGATCAGGAGCTGCAGCGGTGCCCGCCATCCCCGGTGGACGGAGCCGTGGTTGGACTTCACCAGGGCGGCCAGCGGGTCGAGGTAGAGCGACTCCAGGGTCCGCTCGGGGTCGAGGTCGACGGGGTCGTGGGCGACCAGAAGCTGGTCGCCGACCAGGTAGATGTCGGCCTCGACGCTGCCGAAGCGGTGGTCGAGGGCGTCGAAGAGGGGACGCGGGTGGTCGTAGTCGTTGTGCGCGTGGGCCCGCCACAGCGGACGGGGACCGTGCTTGCCCGCCTCCGCCGACGCATGCGCGGCGGGCAGGACGAGCGAGCCCGCGAGGGCGGCGCCGAGGGTGGTGAGGGCTCTGCGACGGGTGGTGAGGGCCATGCTCTGCCTCCCTTGTAGGGCCTTACCGGACCTCAGGGAGTATGCGGCCCTTCCGCGGTCACCTGCCGCCGCCCCGGCAGGAGTTGGCCGGACCGCCGCCGCTCGTTCACTTCGTCCGGGCGGCGGTCCGGGAGCAGGCCCGCGTCCCCCGGGGCGCGGGCCTGCTCCGTGAAGGGCCTACAACGGCGGCCGCAGGTCGGCCAGTCGGGCCAGTGCCTCGCGATGGGCGCCGGCCGTTCCGTACGCGATCGAATCCGCCTTGGCGCGCTTGAGGTGGAGATGCACCGGGTGCTCCCAGGTCATCCCGATCCCGCCGTGCAACTGGAGGGCCTCCTCGGCCGCGTGGACCGCGACGGGTGCCGCGTAGGCCGCGGCGACCGCGACGGCGACGTCCGTGTCCTCACCGCTCCCGGCGAGCGCGTCGGCGGCGTTCCTGGCGGCGGCCCGCAGGCTCACGATCTCCAGCCACAGCTGGGCGAGGCGGTGCTTGAGCGCCTGGAACCCGCCCACGACCCGGTTGAACTGCTTGCGCTCCTTGAGATGGCGCAGGGTCTCGGTCAGGCACCAGTCGGCGACGCCGAGTTGCTCGGAGGCGAGCAGTCCGGCGCCGGCCCGCAGCGCTCGTCGTACGGCCGCCGGTGCGTCGTTGCTGAGCCTGCGCGCGGGCGCCCGGTCGAACGTGAGGGTGGCGACCGGCCGGGTGAGGTCGAGGGAGGCCTGCGGGGTGACGGTCACGGCGTTCGCGGCCACCGCGTACAGGCCCCCGTCGTCGGCCGGTACCAGCAGCACATCGGCGACGGCCGCGTCCGCGACTGCGGTGACCTGCCCGGACAGGGCACCGCCCTCCTGCCGTACGACACCGAGTTCGCCCTCCGGCCGTGCGGCGAACCCGACGGCGAGCGCGGCCACGGTCCGCCCGGACGCCAGCTCCGTCAGCAGCTTCTCGGCCTCCGCCCCCTCACAGGCGAGCAGGGCCTCGGTGGCCACCACCGCGCTCGTCAGGTAGGGCACCGGAGCCACCGCGCGCCCCAGCTCCTCCAACACGACGGCGGCTTCACGGTGCGTGGCGCCCTGGCCGCCCAGGGACTCCGGCACGAGGAGTCCGGCCAGGCCCATGCTCTCCGTGAGCAGCTTCCACAGCGAGCGGTCGTGCGGAGTGTCCGCCTCGATGCGCGCGAGCACCGACGCCGCGTCGCAGTGATCGGCCAGCAGGTCGCGGACGGCCGAACGCAGCGCCTCTTCCTCGTCCGAGTACAGCAGATCGGTCATCGGGCGAGGTCCTTCCAGGCGACGTCCTTGTCGGTGCGCGGCTCGGGGGGCAGTCCGAGCACCCGCTCGGCGACGATGTTCAGCAGGACCTCGCTGGTCCCGCCCTCGATGCTGTTGCCCTTGGAGCGGAGGTAGCGGTACCCGGCCTCACGGCCGGTGAAGTCCACGAGTTCGGGCCGGCGCATGGTCCAGTCGTCGTACAAAAGGCCCTCCTCGCCGAGGAGTTCCACTTCCAGACCGCTGATCTCCTGGTTGAGACGGGCGAAGGCGAGCTTCATCCCGGAGCCCTCGGGGCCGGGCTGGCCGGCGGCGAGCTGCTGCCGCAGCCGCTCGCCGGTGAGCCGGGCGACCTCGGCCTCCACCCAGAGCCGCAGCAACCGCTGGTGCAGGTCGTGGGTGCGCAGTTCGGGGCGCTCGCGCCAAATCTTCGCGACCGGGCCGATCATGCCTCCCTCGCGCGGAATGCGCATGCCGCCGATGGAGACTCGCTCGTTCATCAGCGTGGTCTGTGCGACACGCCAGCCGTCTCCGACGTCCCCGAGGCGCCGGGTGTCGGGGATGCGGACGTCGGCGAGGAAGACCTCGTTGAACTCGGCCTCGCCGGTGATCTGCCGCAACGGCCGGACCTCGACACCGGGGTCGGTCATGTCGCAGATGAAGTAGGTGATGCCCTGGTGCTTGGGCACGTCCGGGTCGGTACGGGCGATGAGGATGGCCCAGCGGGCGAGATGGGCGCTGGAGGTCCACACCTTCTGCCCGTTGACCCGCCACCCCTCGCCGTCCCGTACGGCCCGGGTGCCGAGCGCGGCGAGGTCGGATCCGGCGCCGGGTTCGCTGAACAGCTGGCACCACACCTCCTCGCCCGTCCACAGCGGCCTGAGGTACTGCCGCTTCTGCTCCTCGGTGCCGTAGCGGAGGATCGTCGGCGCGGCCATGCCCAGACCGATACCGATACGACGGGGGTCGTTGTCGGGCGCGCCCGCGGCCTCCAGTTCGGAGTCCACCACGGCCTGGAGCGAGCGCGGCGCGCCGAGGCCGCCGAGCCCTTCCGGGTAGTGCACCCAGGCGAGCCCCGCGTCGAAGCGGGCCCTGAGGAAGTCCAGGCGGCCCGTGTCGGCGGGCGGGTGCGACGCCAGCAACTCCCGGGTGCGGTCCCGCAGTTCGGCTGCGTCGGTCATGCGGAGGCTCCGTTCCCCGGTACGACCGCGACCCGGCCGGTGGTCACGCCGTCGGCGACGCGCTGGACGGCGGCCGCCGCCCCGCTCAACGGCACCCGCTCGCTGACGAGGGGCTTGATGGCGCCACGAGCGGCCAGTGCGGTGAGCTGCTCGTGGCAGTGCTGCACCAGCTTGGGGTTCTTGGTGTTGTACAGGCCCCAGTGCAGCCCGAGGATCGAGTAGTTCTTGACCAGGGCGTGGTTGAGCGCCGGGCTGGGGATGGACCCGCCGGCGAAACCCACGACGACGATCCGCCCCTCGAAGGCGACGACCTTCGTGGACTGCGTGTACGCGTCGCCCCCGACCGGGTCGTAGACGACGTCCACGCCCCGGCCCCCGGTGGCCTCCTTGACGGCCGCGACGACGTCCTGCGCGTGCCGGTCGATGACCACGTCGCAGCCCAGTTCCCGGGCGACGGCGGCCTTCCCGGCTCCGCCGACGACACCGATGACGGTGGCGCCGGCCGCCTTCCCGAGCTGTACGGCCGCGCTGCCGACCCCTCCCGCCGCAGCGTGCACGAGCAGCGTCTCGCCGGCTTCCAGACCGGCGCGCCGGTGCAGGCCGAACCAGCCCGTCTGATAGCCGATGTGCAGCGCCGCGGCCTCGGCGTCGTCGAGCGCGTCGGGTGCGGGCAGCACGGCCGCGGCGTCGGCGACGGCGTACTCGGCGAAACCGCCGAACGGCAGTACGGGGTTGGCGATCACCCGCCGACCGTCCTCGGTCTCTCCGCAGATCTCCACGCCGGGAGTGAACGGCAGCGGTGGCCTGACCTGGTACTGACCCCGGCACAGCAGTGCGTCCGGGAAGTTGATGTTCGCGGCGCGCACCGTGAGCAGGATCTGGCCGTCGCCCGGCGTGGGCCGGTCCACCTCCTGGAGCCGCATCACCTCGCTCGGCTCGCCGTTCTCGTGCACCTGCCATGCCTGCATGCGGGGCCTCCAGCTTGTCTTGTCCGCCTCCGGAGGGCCTCGGCCGGTGAAAGGGACCGATCGGGGCCGATCGCATACTAAGCGGTCGCTTGCCGATCGGGGAACCATCGGGTGCTCACGGGCGGCGGGCGCCGGACGTCACGAGCGCCGGGGCCGCGCCCGTACGTGCATCCGCTCCCCCTGCGGACCGAACAGGCTCAGGAACTCCACCGGACCCTCCCCCGTCGAGCCGAACCAGTGCGGGACCCGCGTGTCGAACTCGGCCGCCTCCCCTGCGGCGAGCACGACGTCGTGCTCACCCAGGACCAGCCGCAGCCGCCCCGACAGCACGTAAAGCCACTCGTAGCCCTCGTGCGTCCGCGGATCCGGTTCGGGACGCCGCTTGGGCTCGAGCACCTTGAAGGCCTGCAGGCCGCCGGGCTGGCGGGTGAGCGGCCAGTGGGTGCGGCCATGGCGCACGATCGGCTCGGATCGCACCCTCGGGTCCCCCACCGGCGGGGCGCCGACCAGCTCGTCCAACGGCACCTGGTGGGCCTGCGCGATCGGCAGCAGCAGCTCGAGGCTGGGTTTGCGCAGCCCCGACTCCAGCCGCGAGAGAGTGCTCACGGAGATGCCGGTCGCCTCGGACAGCCCCGCGAGCGTCACCTCCCGCTCCTTCCGGATCCGCCGCAGCCGGGGACCCACCTCCGCGAGAACCTCGTCCGTACTCATGACAGGTATTGCAGTTCCGGCAAACTTGTTTGTCAATCCTGCGCCGTCCGGGCGACCGTCTCCGCGGAGGTGGTCACCATGACCGAGAAGTACGAAGTGATCGTCGTCGGCGGCGGTACGGCCGGACTGTCCGCGGCCCTGGTCCTGGGTCGGGCGCGGCGCCGCACGCTCGTCGTCGACGCGGGCGAGCCGCGCAACGCGCCCGCGGCCCATATGCACGGATATCTCTCGCGCGACGGCATGCCGCCCGCCGAGTTCCTCGCCGTGGGCCGCGAGGAGATCGCCCGCTACGGCGTGGGGCTCCGGCGCGGCCGGGTGGTCGACGCCGTCCGGGACACGCACGGGGAGTTCGAGGTGACGCTCGCGGAAGGGCCGGTCCTGCACGCCCGGCGGCTGGTGGTGGCGACCGGCCTGAAGGACGAGCTGCCCACGGTTCCCGGTGTCGCCGAGCGCTTCGGGGACGATGTGCTGCACTGCCCGTACTGCCACGGCTGGGAGGTGCGCGACCAGGCCTTCGGGGTGCTCGCCTCGACACCGATGAGCGTGCACCAGGCCCTGATGGTCTCCCAGTGGTCGAAGGACGTGACCCTGTTCCTGCACACCGTCGCCGAGGACGAGATCGCCACCGAGGACCTGCGCCGGCTTGCGGCGGCCGGCGTCACGGTGGTTCCGGGCGAGGTGGCTGAGCTGGTGGTGGACGACGACCGGCTCACCGGCGTCCGGCTCGCGGACGGCACCGCCCACGACCGCTCGGTGCTGTTCGTTGCGCCCCGCCCCGTTCCGCAGATCGGCCTGTTCGAGCGCCTCGGTGCCGAGCTGAACGAGACCCCGTTCGGCACCTACCCGGTGGTCGACGAGCGGGGGCAGACCACCGTGCCCGGCCTGTGGGCGGCGGGCAACGCCGGCGGTTTCGCGGAGCAGGTCGTGAACGCGGCCAGCCGCGGCTACCGGGCCGGTGCCGCCATCAACGGCGAGCTGCTGATGACCGACCTGGACGCGATCGCGCGGGTGTAGACCCGGCGCCCGCGGTGCACCATGACTGCATGCTGCTGAGCCGGCTCGCACAGGTGTCCAGGGAGGTCGCCGCCACATCGGCGCGATCACGGAAGATCGCGCTGCTGGGCGAGCTGTTCCGGGCTGCCGACGCGGACGACGTGCCGATCGTCATTCCGTATCTGGCCGGGCGCCTGCCGCAGGGCCGGCTCGGCATCGGGTGGAAACTGCTCGCTCAGTCCGTTCCGCCCGCCCCCGGGCCGACGCTCACCGTGCGCGACGTCGACGAACGGCTGACCGGGATCGGGGCGGCGACCGGAACAGGGTCGCAGGCCGCGCGCAGGCGGCTGGTGGGCGAGCTGCTGGCGGCGGCCACCGAGGACGAGCAGCGGTTCCTCGTCGGACTGCTCACCGGCGAGGTACGCCAGGGCGCCCTGGACGCCCTCGCCGCCGAGGGCCTGGCCGAAGCGACCGGGGCCGTCCCGTCGGACGTGCGCAGGGCGGTCATGCTGGCCGGATCGCTGCAGACGGTGGCGCAGGCCCTGCTCGCCGACGGCCCGGAGGCACTCGACCGGTTCCGGCTCACGGTGGGCCGCCCGGTGCTGCCGATGCTCGCGCGGACGGCGTCGTCGGTCGCGGAAGCGGTCGCGAAGCTGGGCGCCTGCGCGGTCGAGGAGAAACTCGACGGCATCCGCGTCCAGGTCCACCGCGACGGCGACGAAGTACGCGTCCACACCCGCACGCTCGACGACATCACCGACCGGCTGCCCGAGGTGACCTCGGCCGCCCTGGAGCTTGCGGGCGAACGGTTCGTCCTCGACGGCGAGGTCATCGCCCTGGACGAGAAGGGGCGCCCGCGCTCGTTCCAGCAGACCGCCGGACGCGTAGGGTCGCGGGTGGACGTGGCGGCGGCCGCGGCCGCCGTACCCGTCTCCCCCGTGTTCTTCGACGTCCTGTCGGTGGACGACCGGGATCTGCTGGACCTGCCCTTCGCCCGACGCCACGCCGAGCTGGCCCGGCTCGTCCCGGAGCCGATGCGGGTGCGGCGCACGCTGGTGGACGGGCCGCAGGACGTCGCCGCCGCGGAGGACTTCCTCGCCCGGACGCTGGGCCGCGGCCACGAAGGAGTGGTGGTCAAGGCACTCGACGCGCCCTACAGCGCGGGCCGGCGCGGCGCCTCCTGGCTGAAGGTCAAGCCCGTCCACACCCTGGACCTGGTGGTACTGGCCGCCGAGTGGGGCCATGGCCGCCGTACCGGCAAGCTCTCCAACCTCCACCTCGGTGCACGCAACCCGGACGGCTCCTTCGCCATGCTGGGCAAGACGTTCAAGGGCATGACGGACGCGATGCTCGCCTGGCAGACCGGGCGGCTGCGGGAACTGGCCGTGGACGACAACGGCTGGGTGGTGACCGTACGCCCCGAACTGGTAGTCGAGATCGCCTACGACGGACTGCAGCGGTCGACGCGCTACCCCGCGGGCGTGACCCTGCGGTTCGCCCGGGTGGTGCGCTACCGCGAGGACAAGCGGCCCGAGGAGGCCGACACGGTCGAGACCGTGCTGGCCTCCCACCCGGAGGCGGCCCCGTGAGCGCCCGGGCGAGGCACAGCGCCGGACTCCTACTCTTCCGGCGCACCGAGCACGGCCCGGAGGTACTGCTCGGCCATATGGGCGGCCCGTTCTTCGCCCGCCGTGACGCGGGGGCGTGGACCCTGCCCAAGGGCGAGTACGAGCCCGGCGAACCCTCGTGGGACGCCGCCCGTCGCGAGTTCCAGGAGGAACTGGGACTGCCGCCGCCCGACGGGCAGGCCCTTCCGCTCGGCGAGGTGCGGCAGGCGGGCGGCAAGACCGTGACGGCATGGGCTCTCGAGGCGGACCTCGACCCGGCGACGGTCGTGCCGGGCACCTTCACCATGGAGTGGCCGCCGAGGTCGGGGCAGCTGAAGGAGTTCCCCGAACTGGACCGCGTGGAGTGGTTCGGCCTCGACCGGGCCCGGGATCTGATCGTGAAGGCCCAGGCGGCGTTTCTCGACCGGCTCGTGGAGCACTCGGGCTGAGTGCGCAGTACGCGTTGCGGTGGCCGCCGTCGCGCGGGAAGGTCGGAACAAAGCCTGTTCTCAGGAGGTCAGCCATGCCCATCGCCACCGTGAACCCGGCGACCGGCGAGACGCTCAAGACGTACGACGCCCTCGGCGAGGAGGAGATCGAGCGCAGGCTCGCCATCGCCGATGCCGCCTACCGCAGTCACCGTACGACGACGTTCGCCGAACGCGCGCTGCGCATGAACAGGGCGGCCGACCTGCTCGACGAGGACCAGCAGGACATCGCGCGGGTGATGACCACCGAGATGGGCAAGCCGATCAAACAGGCCCGTGCCGAGGCCGCCAAGTGCGCCAAGGCGATGCGCTGGTACGCCGAGCACGCGGAGGGGCTGCTCGCCGACGAGGAACCGGCGGAGCGGGACGTGAAGGACTCGGGTGCCTCCTGGGCGCTCGTGCGCTACCGGCCGCTGGGCCCGGTGCTCGCCGTGATGCCGTGGAACTTCCCCATGTGGCAGGTGGTCCGGTTCGCGGCGCCCGCACTGATGGCGGGCAACGTCGGACTGCTCAAGCACGCCTCGAACGTCCCGCAGACCGCGCTCTACCTCGAGGACCTGCTGCGCCGGGCCGGCTTCGCCGAAGGCTGTTTCCAGACCCTGCTCATCGGCTCGGGCGCCGTCGAGCGGGTGTTGCGCGACCCGCGGGTCAAGGCCGCGACCCTCACCGGCAGCGAGCCGGCGGGCCGCTCCGTCGCCGCGATCGCCGGGGACGAGGTCAAGAAGACGGTCCTTGAGCTGGGCGGCAGCGACCCGTTCATCGTCATGCCCTCGGCGGAGCTCGACCGCGCCGCCGAGGTCGCGGTGACGGCACGGGTGCAGAACAACGGGCAGTCGTGCATCGCGGCCAAACGGTTCATCGTGCACACGGACGTGTTCGACGCGTTCGCCGAGCGGTTCGCGGCCGGCATGGCGGCGCTGAAGGTCGGCGACCCGATGGAGGAGGAGACGGACATCGGGCCGCTCTCCACCGAACAGGGCCGCGCGGACCTGGAGGAACTCGTCGAGGACGCGGTCGGGGCGGGCGCCCAGGTGTTGTGCGGCGGTGAGCGCCCGGACCGGCCGGGCTGGTTCTACCCGCCGACGGTCCTCGCCGGCATCACCCCCCGGATGCGCATCCACCAGGAGGAGGCGTTCGGCCCGGTCGCCACGCTGTACCGGGTCGCGGACCTCGACGAGGCCGTGGCGGTGGCGAACGACACGCCGTTCGGACTGAGTTCCAACGTCTGGACGCACAACGGCGTCGAACTCGACCGTTTTGTACAGGATCTCGAGGCGGGCGGCGTGTACGTCAACGGGATGACGGCATCCCATCCCGCGTTCCCCTTCGGCGGGGTCAAGCGCTCCGGGTACGGCAGGGAGCTGTCCGAGCACGGAATCCGAGAGTTCTGCAACATCACCACGGTATGGCACGGAGCGTGAGGGTTCCGCGGTTACGATCCCCTCTGTGAACCGCGAAGTGACCCTCCCTCTGATCGTCGACGACCACGGCACGTTGCAGGTGGCAGCCGCCGACGTCAGCAAGCTGCTGCGTACGCTCGGCGGCCGGTGGGTGCGCCTGGTCGAGGCCGGCGAGGAGGGGCTGGACGAGGACACGGTGGCGACGCTGACCATCGAACTCGCGAAGTTGGCGGACCGGATCGACGTGGCCTGCATCGCGCACAGTTCACGCCGCTAGGAACACCGGAGCGGCGGCCGTGGCGCCGGTTGCCCGCGCGGTCCCGCACTTCGTCCGGAGACCGGCTCTCACCTGCCACCATCACACAAAGTAGTCGTTCGCTCACTCTGTGTTTGTCGCTGAAGTGGAGTAGGCCGACGAGATATCCCCGGGCCACCGGGTGATCGTGGGTGGGCACCCGCAGACGGGTGCCCACCCCTTCCGCCGGGGGAGCCAAGTCCCCCGCCAAGGCGAAAGAAGGCGCGCTCCATGGCGACTCTGTGCAGACCTGCGGTCTCCGTTCCGGAATATGTGATCACGATGGAGGAGACGCTCGAACTCGCGCGTACCCGCCACCCCGACCACCCCCAACTCCCGCTGGCACTGCGACTGATCGAGAACACCGGGGTCCGCACCCGGCACATCGTGCAGCCCATCGAGGAGACGCTGAAGCACCCCGGGTTCGAAGAGCGCAACAACCTTTACGAGGCCGAGGCGAAAGCCCGTGTGCCCGCGGTCGTCCAGCAGGCCCTGGACGACGCCGAACTGCTCACCCGGGACATCGACGTGATCATCTACGTGTCGTGCACCGGCTTCATGATGCCCTCGCTGACCGCGTGGTTGATCAACTCGATGGACTTCGAGACCGACACCCGGCAGATACCCATAGCCCAGTTGGGCTGTGCCGCCGGCGGCGCGGCCATCAACCGGGCGCACGACTTCTGCACGGCGTACCCCGACGCCAACGCGCTGATCGTGGCCTGCGAGTTCTGCTCGCTGTGCTACCAGCCCACCGATCTGGGCGTCGGCTCGCTGCTGTCCAACGGCCTGTTCGGTGACGGCATCGCGGCGGCGGTCGTACGCGGCAAGGGCGGCACCGGCATCAAACTGGAGCGCAACGGCTCGTACCTGATCCCCAAGACGGAGGAGTGGATCGCGTACGACGTCCGGGCCACCGGATTCCACTTCCTGCTGGACAAACGGGTTCCCACCACGATGGAACCGCTCGCCCCGGCCCTCAAGGAACTGGCGCGACAGCACGGCTGGGACGCCTCCGACCTGGACTTCTACATCGTCCATGCGGGCGGCCCGCGCATCCTGGACGACCTGTGCAGGTTTCTGCAGGTGCCGCCCCATGCCTTCCGGTTCAGCAGGGCCACGCTCACCGAGTACGGCAACATCGCGAGCGCGGTCGTCCTGGACGCCCTGCGCCGGCTGTTCGAGGCGGGCGGCGCCGAGCACTCGGCCCGCGGTCTGCTGGCGGGCTTCGGACCGGGCATCACCGCGGAGATGGCGCTGGGCCGCTGGCACATCCCGGCCAACGGGTCCAACGGGTCCAAGTGAGACGACCACCGACACGGACAGTGAGGCGGCGCGAGATGACCGAAGAGACGATCAACGGCACCCTGCCGCCGGTCCGCTCCTGGCCCGCCGCCGAACCGACCGGTGTCGACTTCGACCCGGCGCCGGCCGGGCTGATGCACAAAGGCCCGGTCACCCGGTTCGAACTGCCCCAGGATGAGGGCCGGAACTGCCTCACGACGGGCTACGACGACGCGCGTACGGTCGTGAACGGCCCCCGCTTCGGCCGCGAGTCGGTGGCGGGACGGCAACCCGCCGGGTCCCCCGCCCACTTCGCGCCGCGGCCCGGCGCCGTCGTGCGGTGAGCCGCTCATGACGACGACCGAAGGAATGGCGGCGACCGAGGGCACGGGTGCCGGCGACGGGGCCAGGGCGAGCGAAGGGCTGCTCGTGCCGCCGGGCCACGGACGCGTGGTGCGCACACCGGCCCAGCACGTGACATTCAAGGTGACGGGCTCGCACTCGCGCACGGCGTCCACGTTCGAGGTGATCGTGCCGCCGGGGTTCGACGTCGGCGCACATGTGCACACACGCAGCGAGGAGCTGTTCTACGTCCTCGAAGGCGAGCTGGACGTGCTCGCCTTCGAACCGCGCGTGCGGACCCCCGACCACTGGCAGAAGTGGGAGTCCCGCTCGGGCACCCGGGTGGTGCGGGCGACCCCGGGCACGATCATCGTCGTACCGCCGGGGTGCCCGCACGCCTTCGCGAACCCCACGGAGACCCCGGCGAAGATGTTCTTCCAGGCCTCCCCGCCGCCCGATCACGAACGGTACTTCGAGGAGCTGCTGGAGATCCTGGGGCAGGAAGGACCACCGGACCACGAGGCGATCGAGGAGCTGCGCAGGCGGTACGACATCGAGCAGCTGACACCGCTCAGGCACCGTTGACTATCGGATCGGCAGCCCCGAGAGGGTGCGCGCGATCACCAGTCGCTGGATCTCGCTCGTGCCTTCGAAGATCGTGTAGATGCCTGCGTCGCGGTGCATCCGCTCGACCGGGTACTCGCGCGTGTAGCCGTTGCCGCCGAGGATCTGGATCGCCTGGGCGGTGACCTTCTTGGCCGTCTCGCTCGCGAACAGCTTCGACATGGAACCCTCGGCCGCCGTGAACGGCCTGCCGTTGATCGCCATCCACGAGGCCCGCCACACCAGCAGCCGCGCCGCGTCGATCTGCGTGCGCATGTCGGCGAGCTGGAAGGCCACGCCCTGGTTGTCGATGATCGGCCGCCCGAACTGCTCGCGTGTCTTCGCGTAGTCCAGCGCCACCTCGTAGGCCGCCCGGGCGGTGCCCACGGCCATCGCGCCCACGGCGGGACGGGACGCCTCGAACGTGGCCATGGCGGCGTTCTTCACCCGCTCGCCGCCCGCCTTCGCCCTCTCCCGGGCCCTGGCGAGCCGCTCGTCCAGCTTCTCCTTGCCACCGAGCAGGCAGGAGCCGGGGACACGCACGTTGTCGAGGATCACCTCGGCGGTGTGCGAGGCGCGAATGCCGTGCTTCTTGAACTTCTGGCCCTGGGCGAGGCCCGGCGTGTTCGGCGGGACGATGAAGGACGCGTGGCCCTTGGAGCCCAGCCCGGGGTCGACGACCGCGACGACGACGTGGACATTGGCGATCCCGCCGTTGGTCGCCCAGGTCTTTGTGCCGTTGATCACCCACTCGTCCTTGGCCTCGTCGTACACGGCGCGTGTACGCATGGACCCGACGTCGGAGCCGGCGTCGGGCTCCGAGGAGCAGAAGGCTGCCACCTTGACGTCGTTCGGGTCGCCGTACATCTGGGGGATCCAGGTGCCGATCTGCTCCTCGGTGCCGTTGGCGAGGACGCCGACGGCGGCGAGGCCGGTGCCGACGATGGACAGGGCGATGCCCGCGTCACCCCAGAACAGCTCCTCCATCGCCACGGGGATGCCGAGGCCGGTGGGGTCGAAGTACTGCTGGGCGTAGAAGTCGAGGGAGTAGATGCCGACCTTCGAGGCCTCCTGGATGACCGGCCAGGGAGTCTCCTCACGCTCGTCCCATTCGGCGGCCGCGGGGCGGATCACATCGGCCGCGAAGCCGTGCAGCCAGTCCCGGACCTCCTTCTGTTCGTCGTTGAGCTCCATGGTGAACTCGGCCATGTCCCCTCCAGCGCTGCGCTAAGCTGTTACTTGCGGTAACCGCAGTCTGTTACTCACCAGTAGGAAAGTCAACTCCCCGGCCGGAGCCGAAGGTCTTCGGCGGGTGGTCGGCAGCTCGTTCGATACCGACCTGCCTTTCAGTGTTAGTTTGCGCAGGCGTCACCGATACAGCACGGGTGGGGAGAGATCATGGAGACCACGCAGCGGGCCGATCAGCAGCGGTCCGCCGACCGCCGACGGCGCGAGCTGCTGGAGGCCGCCGACCGGGTGGTGCTGCGCGACGGCCCAGGGGCCTCGATGAACGCCATCGCCGCCGAAGCAGGCATCACCAAGCCGATCCTCTACCGCCATTTCGGCGACAAGGGCGGACTGTACGCCGCTCTCGCCAAACGCCACACGGACGCGCTCCTCGACTCGCTGCGGGCGGCACTGGACGCCCCGGCCGAGCGAAGGGAGCGGGTCGAGGCCACGCTGGACACGTATCTCGCGGCGATCGAGGCCCGTCCGCAGGTCTATCGCTTCCTGATGCATCCGGCGGAGGGCGGTACGCCGAGCGACCAGGGCTTCGACACGCGGCACTCCATCCCGGTACTGCGCCGGATGGGTGAGGAGCTGGCCGTGTTCATCGAGGAGCGGCTGGACCTCGGGCCGGGCAGCCACCAGCTCGCTCGGGTCTGGGGACACGGCATCGTCGGGATGATGCACGCGGCCGGCGACTGGTGGCTCGGCGAGCGGCCCTGCTCCCGGGCCGAGTTGGTACGTAGCCTGGCGGACCTGCTGTGGGGCCGGCTGGCCGCCGCCGGGGACCGCGTGGGCGGCCCGGGGTTCTGAGCGGGCGCCCGGCGGCGGCTCTGCCGGGGCCGGGCGCACCCGCGCGAGGGCGATCGGCACGGACCGGCGCCGCTAACGGGTCCCGGCGGCGGCCCGGCCGCCCCAGGACGCCCTGGCCGCCTGCCGCATCACCCGGCGCTGCCTGCGGCCGTCGAGCCGGTCGACGTACAGGCCTCCGTCCAGGTGGTCGCACTCGTGCTGAAGGCACCGGGCGAACCACCCGGTGCCGTGCACCGTGAGCGGCTCGCCGTCCACCGTGAACCCCTCCACGACCGCATGGTCGTACCGCTCCGTACCCGCTTCGAGGCCGGGCAGCGAAAGACATCCCTCGGGGCCGCGCAGCACCACTCCGTCGGCCTCGACCAGCCGCGGGTTCACCACGTGCCCCAGATGGCGGACGTCCTCGTCGTCGGGGCAGTCGTACACGAACACCCGCAGCGGCTCACCGATCTGGTTCGCCGCCAGCCCCACTCCCTGCGCGGCGTACATCGTGGCGAACATGTCCTCGACGAGCCGGGCCAGTTCGGGGCCGAAGCCGGTGACCGGCTCACAGGGGTTGCGCAGCACCGGGTCACCGAGCAGGGTGACGGGCCTCACGCGCCCTCGGGCGCCCGGGATCGAGCCATGTCGCATGGCGGCAAGGGTACGGTCCTCAAGGCAGCGCGAACGTCGGCGTGGTGCCACGATTCGGGTGCGTGAACGGATCTCGATAGGCTGAGGTCCACACGTTGCCGGGACAGGGCGCGGCGCCGTATGCAAGGAGGATCGAGAACTGATGGCAGGCAACTCGGACCCGCTGACGCCGCGGGCCAAGCTCGCCGTGACCGCGGGCAAGGCGGTCGCTGCGGCATCCCGCGCCGCCGGACGCGGAAGCGGATCGGTGATCGGCGGCCGAGTCGCGCTCAAACTCGACCCCGACCTGCTCGCCCGACTGGCCCAGAACCTGGACGTGATCCTGGTCTCGGCCACGAACGGCAAGACCACGACCACCCGGCTGATCGCCGAGGCGCTGGGCGCCGCGGGCCCGGTCGTGTCCAACGCGCTGGGCGCCAACATGCCCGCGGGCATCACCTCGGCGCTGGCCGGCGGCTCGGACGCCAAGTTCGGCGTGATCGAGGTCGACGAGAAGTACCTCGCCGGCGTCGCCCGGGACACCGACCCGAAGTGCATCGCGCTGCTCAACCTCTCCCGCGACCAGCTCGACCGCGCCGCGGAGACCCGCATGCTCGCGGAGAACTGGCGCGAGGGCCTTGCCGGTTCCAAGGCCGTCGTGGTCGCCAACGCGGACGACCCGCTGGTCGTCTGGGCCGCCTCCTCCTCGCCCAACGTGGTCTGGGTCGCCGCCGGGCAGATGTGGAAGGACGACGCCTGGTCCTGCCCCTCCTGCGGCGGTGTGATGCAGCGCCCCGGCGACGACTGGTACTGCGGCGAGTGCGGATTCCGCCGGCCGACCCCGTCCTGGGCGCTGTCCGGCGACCACGTCCTCGACCCGCACGGTTCCGCCTGGCCGATCCACCTCCAGCTGCCGGGCCGGGCCAACAAGGCCAACGCCGCGAGTTCGGCCGCGGTGGCCGCCGTCTTCGGCGTGCCCCCGCAGGTCGCCCTGGAGCGCATGTACCAGGTCCAGGCGGTGGCCGGGCGCTACGACGTCGTCCAGTTCCAGAGCCGCGACCTGCGCCTGCTGCTCGCGAAGAACCCGGCCGGCTGGCTGGAGACCTTCTCGCTCATCGACCCGCCGCCGACCCCGGTGATCCTCTCGGTGAACGCCCGCGGCGCGGACGGCACCGACACCTCCTGGCTGTGGGACGTCGACTACACGCGGCTGACCGGCCACCCGATCTTCGTCATCGGCGACCGCAAGCTGGACCTCGCCGTGCGCCTGGAGGTCGCGAACCAGTCCTTCCAGGTCTGCGAGAACCTCGACCAGGCCGTCCAGCAGGCACCGCCCGGCCGGATCGAGGTCATCGCGAACTACACGGCCTTCCAGGACCTGCGCCGCCGCGTCGGCAACTGACCACTAAGGACGATCTTCGATGAGTGACAACAGCCTGCGTCTGGTGTGGATCTACCCGGACCTGCTCAGCACCTACGGCGACCAGGGCAACGCCCTCGTCGTGGAGCGCCGGGCCCGTCAGCGCCGACTCGACGTGGCACGCCTGGACGTACGCAGCGACCAGCCCATCCCCACCTCCGGCGACATCTATCTGATCGGTGGCGGTGAGGACCGTCCGCAGCGGCTCGCGGCGGAGCGGCTGCGCCGCGACGGCGGCCTGTACCGGGCCGTCGAGAACGGTGCGATCGTCTTCTCGGTCTGCGCGGGCTACCAGATCCTCGGCCACGAGTTCGTCAACGATCTCGGACAGCGTGAACCGGGTCTCGGCCTGCTCGACGTGGTGTCGGTGCGCGGCGAGGGCGAGCGGTGTGTCGGCGACGTGCTCGCGGACATCGACCCGCGCCTCGGCCTGCCCCAGCTCACCGGCTTCGAGAACCACCAGGGCGTCACCCACCTCGGTCCCACCGCCCGCCCCCTGGCGCAGGTGCGGCTCGGCCGGGGCAACGGCACGGGCGACGGCACGGAGGGCGCGTACAACGACACGGTCTTCGGCACGTACATGCACGGCCCCGTCCTCGCCCGCAACCCGCTGATCGCGGACATGCTGCTGAAACTGGCGCTCGACGTGAACGCGCTGCCGCCGGTCGACGACCGCTGGTACGAGGCCCTGCGCACCGAGCGCATCGCGTCGGCCGAGCAGCCTGCCTAGGCCCTGTCCCGCCGGCCCGGAAACGGTTCTTCGGCGCCCGCCCGAGGGCGTGCGCACCGGCCGGGCCGACGGGCGGGACCGGCCCGTCTGACGGTCTGTCCGCACAGCTGAGCGGGCGCGTCCAGCAGGCGGACGCACGGTGCGGCGCCGCCCCCCTCCGCCGGTAGGCTGGCAGGGATCGAACCGGACAGCGTGGTCCGGTCCCCGGCCCACGTGGAGAAGGTATTTCGGGCTATGCGCATTGGTGTCCTCACCTCCGGCGGTGACTGCCCCGGCCTGAACGCCGTCATCCGGTCCGTCGTGCACCGCGCCGTCGTCGACCACGGCGACGAGGTCATCGGCTTCCGCGACGGCTGGAGGGGCCTCCTGGAGTGCGACTACCTCAAGCTCGACCTCGACGCGGTGAGCGGCATCCTGGCTCGCGGCGGCACCATCCTCGGCTCCTCCCGGGTCCGCCCCGAGCATCTGCGGGACGGTGTGGAGCGGGCCAGGGGCCATGTCGAGGAACTCGGTCTCGACGCCATCATCCCGATCGGCGGTGAGGGCACCCTCAAGGCGGCCCGGCTGCTGTCGGACAACGGTCTGCCGATCGTCGGCGTGCCCAAGACCATCGACAACGACATCGCCGTCACGGACGTCACCTTCGGCTTCGACACGGCCGTAGGCGTGGCGACCGACGCCCTCGACCGGCTGAAGACCACCGCCGAGTCCCACCAGCGGGTACTGATCGTCGAGGTCATGGGCCGGCACACCGGCTGGATCGCGCTGCACTCGGGCATGGCGGCCGGCGCCCACGCGATCGTCGTTCCGGAGCGCCCCTTCGACATCGAGGAGTTGGCCGCGCGGGTGGGTGAGCGGTTCGACGCAGGCAAGCGGTTCGCGATCGTGGTGGCCGCCGAGGGCGCCAAGCCGAAGCCGGGCACCATGGTCTTCGACGAGGGCGGCAAGGACGTCTACGGTCACGAGCGCTTCGCCGGTATCGCGCGCCAGCTCTCCGTGGAGCTGGAGGAGCGGCTCGGCAAGGAGGCCCGTCCCGTCATCCTCGGGCACGTCCAGCGCGGCGGCACGCCGACGGCCTACGACCGCGTGCTCGCCACCCGGTTCGGCTGGCACGCTGTCGAGGCGGTGCACCGCGGCGAGTTCGGAAAGATGACCGCGCTGCGCGGCACGGACATCCTGATGGTGTCGCTCGCCGAGGCCGTGGAGACGCTGAAGACGGTGCCGTCCGAGCGCTACGCCGAGGCCGAGACCGTCCTGTAGGCACCGCCCGGTCCCAGCCGCCCCCGGTCGCGAGCGCGACCGGGGGCGGTTCTACTCTGGTGCGGACAGACAGCGCACACCCCCACGAATCAGGAGCCGGCGGATGGATCACAGCGGGCACGGCATGACCACGGATCTGCCGCCGTTCACGCTGGGACGGGGTCTGGAGTGGTCCACGGACCCGTTCTTCCTCGTCGCCTGCCTGGCCGGGCTCGCACTGTACGGCTGGGGTGTCGCACGGCTGGTCCGGCGTGGCGACAAGTGGCCCGTGGGCCGCACGATCGCCTACACCGTCGGCGTGCTGATGGTGATGCTGTCCATGTGCACGAAGCTGAACGACTACGGCATGGTCATGTTCAGTGTGCACATGGTGCAGCACATGGTGATCAGCATGCTCGCCCCGATCCTGATCCTGCTGGGTGCGCCGATCACCCTGGCGCTGCGGGCGCTGCCGACCGCGGGCCGCGACCGCACGGGTCCGCGCGAACTGCTGCTGATGCTGTTGCACAGCCGCTACATCCGGATCATCACCCACCCGGCCTTCACGATCCCGCTGTTCATCGCCAGCCTGTACGGCCTCTACTTCAGCCCCCTGTTCGACTTCCTGATGGGGTCGAAGGCCGGGCACATCGCGATGATGGTCCACTTCCTCGCCGTCGGCCTGGTGTTCTTCTGGCCGATCATGGGCATCGACCCGGGGCCGCACCGCCCCGGCCATCTGATGCGCATGCTGGAGCTGTTCGCGGGCATGCCGTTCCACGCGTTCTTCGGAATCGCGCTGATGATGGCCTCCACGCCGATGGTCGCCACCTACGAACACCCGCCCGCCTCCCTCGGCATCGACGCGCTCGCCGACCAGACCTCGGCGGGCGGCATCGCCTGGGCCTTCAGCGAGGTCCCCTCGGTGCTCGTCCTTCTGGCCCTGCTCTTCCAGTGGTACGGCTCCGAACAGCGGCAGGCCAAGCGGATGGACCGGGCCGCGGACCGCGACGGCGACAAGGAACTCGAGGCGTACAACGCCTATCTCGCCTCACTCAACGCACGCGGTAACTGAATCCTGGTGTCCCACACGTCCGCCGAGGAGGCACGCCTCCGGGGGCGCGCCGAGTGCGCGCAGCGGGCGCAGGAGATCCGGGAACGGCTCACGGACGTCCGCGGCCCGGCCCGGGTGCCGACCCGCGCCGGCTTCGAGACGTCCGGGGGCGCACCTTCTGCCTGGTGCCGCGGGCGCACGGACCGGTGTACGGGCCGCTCGGGGACCGTGGCAGACAGGGCATGGCGTTCGCCGACACCGCCGACATGCGGTAGCGGGACCGCCTGGACGTCCCGTCGCCGCGGGTGGCGCGGCTGGTGTCCTGCGGGGGAACCACGACCCGCGGCCATGGCCCGTCCCGCCACGAATCGGCCTCCTGGACGGGCGGAGCCGCCTGGAAGTCCGGAACTCATCTGGTCGTCTGCACCGTGCGCAGGCGGAACGGGAGGCACCATGGAAGGCGACGAACCATGAGGAGGGTGTTGCGATGCCCGGTTCCACGAAGGCGATGGGGATGCTCACCGTAGGTGGGCTCGTGGTGGTGACGGCCTACACGGTGGCGCTCGGCGGCAACGGCTGGCTGTGGTTCGGCTGGATCGTGCTCGGCCTGATCACACTCGGCATGGTCGCCACCCGCAATTCCTGAGGGTCACTGCCGGGGGAACCGACCCGCCGAGTGCACCCCCGGCTGGTACTTGGGCAGCCGGGCGGTGATCTTCATGCCTGCACCCACCGCGGTCTCGATGACGAGCCCGTGGTCGTCGCCGTACACCTGGCGCAGCCGGTCGTCCACGTTGGACAGGCCGATGCCGCCCGACGGGCTGATCTCTCCGGCGAGGATCCGGCGCAGCAGCTCGGGGTCCATGCCCGCGCCGTCGTCCTCGATGACGACCAGAGCCTCGGCGCCCGTGTCCTGCGCGGTGATGCTGATGTGCCGTTTGTCGGCCGTCTCCTCCAGGCCGTGCTTGACGGCGTTCTCCACCAGCGGCTGAAGACACAGGAACGGCAGCGCGACCGGCAGCACTTCGGGGGCGATCTGAAGGGTGACCGAGAGACGATCGCCGAAGCGGGCCCGCACCAGCGCCAAGTAGTGGTCGATGGCGTGCAGTTCGTCGGCGAGCGTGGTGAAGTCGCCGCGGCTTCTGAAGGAGTAGCGGATGAAGTCGGCGAATTCCAGCAGCAGCTCGCGGGCCCGCTCGGGATCCGTGCGTACGAACGAGGCGATCACGGCCAGCGAGTTGAAGATGAAGTGCGGGGAGATCTGCGCGCGCAGGGCCTTGATCTCGGCCTCGATCAGCCGCGTACGGGACTGGTCGAGGTCCGCCAGCTCCAGCTGTACGGAGACCCAGCGCGCGACCTCGGCGGCCGCCCGGACGAGCACGGCGGACTCCCGGGGCGCGCAGGCCACCAGCGCGCCGTGCACCCGGTCGTCGACCGTGAGCGGGGCGACGACGGCCCAGCGCAGTGGGCAGTCCGGCTCGTCGCACCGCAGGCGGAAGGCCTCACCGCGGCCGGTCTCCAGCGGGCCGACGAGCCGGCCCAGCACTTCGTCGCGATGGTGTTCCCCGGCACCGTCCCAGGCCAGCACCGCCTCCCTGTCGGTGAGGCACAGCGCGTCCGTGCCCAGCAGCGTGCGCAGCCGGCGTGCGGACTTGCGGGCCGTCTCCTCGGTGAGCCCCGCACGCAGCGGCGGAGCCGCCAGGGAAGCCGTGTGCAGGGTCTGGAAGGTGGCGTGCTCGACGGGTGTGCCGAGCCCGCCGAGACTCTCCGGGCGCGCGGTGCGCCGCCCCAGCCAGAACCCGGCGGCGAGCAGTGGGAGCACGGCCACGCACAGGCCCGCGAGGAATCCGCTCACGCCTTCACCTCCGCCCGCAGTTCCTCGGGGAGATGGAACCGGGCCAGGATCGCGTCCGTCTCGGCCGGAACCCGCCCCGGCGTCGCCAGCGACACGAGCACCATGGTCAGGAATCCGAGCGGCACCGACCAGAGCGCGGGCCAGGCGAGCAGGGCGTGCAGGGTCCCGGTGCCCGGATAAGCGGCCATGGTCGCCGTGACGGCGACGAACGCGGAACCGCCCCCGACCAGCATGCCCGCAGCGGCCCCGGGCGGGGTCAACCGGCGCCACCAGATGCCGAGGACGAGCAGCGGGCAGAACGACGACGCGGACACGGCGAAAGCGAGCCCCACCGCATCGGCGACGGGGAGTCCGCCGACGAGGACGCTCGCCGCCAGCGGCACCGCCATGGCCAGCAGTGTGCCGAGCCGGAAGTGGCGTACGCCCCGCGACGGCAGTACGTCCTGGGTGAGCACTCCCGCCACCGCCATGGTCAGTCCCGACGCCGTGGACAGGAAGGCCGCGAACGCCCCGCCCGCCACCAGTGCGCCCAGCAGGTCCCCGCCGATTCCGCCGATCATCCGGTCGGGCAGCAGCAGCACCGCTGCGTCCGCGTCCCCGGTGAGGGTGAGTTCGGGGGCGTAGAGCCGCCCGAGGGCCCCGTAGACGGGCGGCAGGAGGTAGAAGGCGCCGATCAGGGCGAGCACGGCGACCGTGGTGCGCCGGGCGGCGACACCGTGGGGGCTGGTGTAGAAGCGGACCACCACGTGCGGCAGCCCCATGGTGCCCAGGAACGTGGCGAGAATCAGTCCGTACGTGGCGTACAGCGGGCGTTCCTCGCTGCCGGATTCCGGGGACGTCGACATGTCGCCGTTGTCGCCGCCGTCGGCGACGGGGACGCGGTCGCCCTTGCCGAAGGCGAGCCGGGTACCGCGTTCGACGTGGTGGACGCCCGGGGCCAGGTCCACGCGCTGCTCCGTGTACCGCCGCCCGTCGACCGTGCCCGTCGCCGTGACGTCGAGCCGGCGGGACAGCTTCAGATCGAGGCTCTCGTCGATCCGCACCACGCGGTGGTCGCGGAAGGCCGGCGGTTCGGCGAAGGCGCCGCGCGGCGCTCCGTCCCCCTGCCAGGCCAGCACCAGGAAGAGCGCGGGCACCAGCAGAGCGCTGAGTTTGAGCCAGTACTGGAACGCCTGGACGAAGGTGATGCTGCGCATACCGCCGGCGGCGACGGTCGCGACGACGACGACCGCCACGATGATCCCGCCGAGCGGGTCGGGCGCACCCGTGAGCACCGTCAAGGTGAGACCCGCGCCCTGGAGCTGGGGCAGGAGGTACAGCCAGCCGACGCCCACGACGAAGGCCCCGGCGAGTCTGCGCACGGGATGCGAGGCCAGCCGGGCCTCGGCGAAGTCCGGCAGCGTGTAGGCACCGGAGCGGCGCAGCGGGGCGGCGACGAACAGGAGCAGGACGAGATAGCCGGCGGTGTAGCCCACCGGGTACCAGAGCATGTCGGGGCCCTGGACGAGGACAAGACCCGCGATACCGAGGAAGGAGGCGGCGGAGAGATACTCACCACTGATCGCGGCGGCGTTCAGACGGGGCCCGACCGTGCGGGAGGCGACGTAGAAGTCGGACGTGGTGCGGGAGATCCGCAGCCCGAAGGCGCCGACGAGGACCGTGGCGAGCACGACCAGGGCGACCGCGGGAACGACGTAGTTCTGGTTCACGACGGTCCCTCAGCGGTCCTCGACGAGCCGGACGAAGTCTCTTTCGTTGCGCTCGGCGCGGCGCACGTACCAGCGGGCGAGCAGGACGAGCGCCGGGTAGAGGCAGAAGCCGAGCACCACCCATTCGAGGCCCGCGTTCCGAGTGGTGGCGAACACCAGGGGAAGTGGCCCCACCAGGAGGACCAGTACGGTGAACACGACGACGGCCACCCGCAGCTGACTGCGCATCAGGGAGCGGACATAGGTGTGACCGAGCGTGGTCTGCTCGTCGATCTCGGTACGCGGCCGGTAGTACCCGGAGGTCCTGCGGGTACGCCGGGGCGGACCCGTGACGACGACACGGCGTTCGGTGGGGTCCTGGGGCACGCCGTTGCCCCTCACCGGCCGGTGGTCCGGCGCATGAGCAGATCCCGCAGCTCACGGGCGTGACGCCGGCTGACCTGTAGTTCGACCGAGGCGACGAGGACGCTCACCGTGCCCGCGTCCAGGCGGAGTTCGTCGACATGACGCAGGGCGACGAGATGGCGGCGGTGGATGCGGACGAACCCCCGCGTACGCCAGCGCTCCTCCAGGGTGGACAGCGGGATGCGGACGAGATGGCTGCCGTGGGCGGTGTGCAGGCGGGCGTAGTCCCCGTGCGCCTCCACGTGGGTGATGTCCTCGACCGGCACGAACCGCATCACACCGCCGAGCTCCACGGATATGTGGTCCGGGTCGGGTTCGTGCACGGGTATCAGCGGTGTGGCCTCCCGCAGTTCCGCTGCCCGGCGCACGGCCTCGGCGAGCCGTTCGCGGCGCACCGGCTTGAGGACGTAGTCGACCGCCTTGAGGTCGAAGGCCTGTACGGCGAATCCCTCGTGTGCGGTGACGAACACCACCAGTGGCGGCCGGGCGAACCCGGTCAGCAGCCGGGCCATCTCGAGGCCGTCGAGTCCCGGCATGTGGATGTCGAGGAAGACCACGTCGACCGCGTCGGGACCGGCGGGCCCGGTCTCCAGGGCACGGTTGATACGGCGCAGCGCCTCCGTCGCGTCGCTCGCGCCCTCCACGCTGCCGATCCGCGGATCCGCTTGCAGCAGATACAACAACTCCTCGAGAGAGGGGCGTTCGTCGTCGACGGCGAGGGCGCGCAGCATGAACGTGGAGTGTAGGAGCATTCCGCACGTGTGGACATGTGCGCAGCATGGACGTTCTCGCTGGATACAGTGCCCGCATGAACAGCAGGCCAGCGCCGTTCGACGAGCTCGACCGGAAGATCGTCACCGCTCTGATGGCGAATGCCAGGACCAGTTTCGCCGAGATCGGCGCAGCCGTCGGCCTGTCGTCCACAGCGGTCAAGCGCCGGGTGGACCGGCTGCGCGAGACGGATGTGATCACCGGGTTCACGGCCACGGTCAAGCCGTCGGCGCTGGGCTGGCGTACGGAGGCGTACGTCGAGGTGTACTGCGAGGGCGCGGCGCCGCCCCGCAGGCTGGCGGAGGTCGTGCGCAACCATCCGGAGATCACGGCCGCCATGACCGTGACGGGCGGCGCGGACGCCTTGCTGCACGTGCGGGCGCGGGACGTGGAGCACTTCGAGGAGGTGCTGGAACGCATCCGCACGGAGCCGTTCATCCGGAAGACGATCAGCGTGATGGTACTGTCCCATCTGCTCCCGGAGAGCCCTGAGGCGGGCGCGAGCAACGTCGCCCCCGACAGCGCAGCAGACGTGCGCTGACCAGCCCGAAGACGCATCATTCATGCGTCGACGCGCAGCCATCCTTGCTTGTCGGCCGTCCCCGTCGCTTCCTACCTTGGTCTCACCCAGTCAACGCCCCAGGAAGCGGAGGAACCCCTCTGTGCCCGACATCCGTGTGCCGCGGCGGCGGCGCTTCCTCGTCTGCGAACCCAGACACTTCGCCGTGCAGTACGCGATCAATCCCTGGATGCATCCCGACCTGCAGGTGGACGTGGATCTGGCCCGGGACCAGTGGCAGTCGCTGATCCACGTCTACCGCGACCACGGCCACACCGTGGACACCGTGGAGCCGGTGCCCGGCCTCCCGGACATGGTGTTCGCCGCCAACTCCGCGGTCGTCGTCGACGGCCGCGTCTTCGGCTCCCTGTTCCACGCGCCCGAGCGGCGTCCCGAGTCCCTCCACTACGAGACGTGGTTCAAGGCGGCCGGCTACACCGTCCATCGCCCCGAGTCCGTCTGCGAGGGCGAGGGCGACCTGGTGTGGACGGGCCGCTATGTGCTCGCCGGCACCGGATTCCGTACGACCCGCGAGGCGCATCGCGAGGTCCAGGAGTTCTTCGGGCACCCGGTGATCAGCCTGACCCTGGTCGACCCGTACTTCTACCACCTGGACACGGCGCTGTTCGTCCTCGACGACGACAACATCGCGTACTACCCGGAGGCGTTCTCCCCCGGCAGCCGCGAGGTCCTCGCCCGGCTGTACCCGGACGCGGTGCTCGCCACCCACGACGACGCCATGGCCTTCGGTCTCAACTCCGTCTCCGACGGACGCCATGTCTTCATCGCCCCGAAGGCCGAGGCGCTGGCCGCCCGGCTCACCGAGCACGGCTACGACCCCGTCCCCGTCGACCTGTCGGAGTTCCAGAAGGCCGGCGGCGGCATCAAGTGCTGCACTCAGGAGATCCGCCCATGACCGCACCCGCCCGTACCCGCTCGTCCGCGGAGCTGATCCGTGCCGAGGAGCCGGTCCTCGCGCACAACTACCATCCGCTTCCGGTGGTCGTCGCCCGCGCCGAGGGCGCCTGGGTCGAGGACGTCGAGGGCCGCCGTTACCTCGACATGCTCGCCGGCTACTCCGCCCTCAACTTCGGGCACCGCAATCCGGTGCTGATCGAGGCGGCCCACCGCCAGCTGGACCGGCTGACCCTCACCTCGCGCGCCTTCCACAACGATCAGCTGGCCGAGTTCGCCGAGTCCCTGGCCGCGCTCACCGGCCAGGACATGGTGCTGCCGATGAACACGGGCGCGGAGGCGGTGGAGAGCGCGGTCAAGGTGGCCCGCAAGTGGGCGTACGAGGTCAAGGGTGTCCCGGCCGACCGGGCGACGATCGTCGTGGCGTCCGGCAACTTCCACGGCCGCACGACGACGATCGTCAGCTTCTCCACGGACGAGACGGCACGCTCGGGCTTCGGCCCCTTCACACCGGGCTTCCGGATCGTTCCGTACAACGACCTGGCCGCTCTGGAGGCGGCGGTCGACGAGACGACGGCGGCCGTGCTCATCGAGCCCATCCAGGGCGAGGCGGGCGTGGTCATCCCCGACGAGGGATACCTCGCGGGGGTGCGTGCGCTCACCAGCCGGGCGGGGTGCCTGTTCATCGCCGACGAGATCCAGTCGGGCCTCGGCCGCACCGGCCGCACGCTGGCCGTGGACCACGAAGGTGTCGTACCGGACGTCGTGCTGCTCGGCAAGGCGCTCGGCGGCGGCATCGTGCCGGTGTCCGCGGTGGTGGCACGCCGGGACGTCCTCGGCGTGCTGCGGCCCGGGGAGCACGGCTCGACGTTCGGCGGGAACCCGCTGGCGGCGGCGGTGGGCTCCGCGGTGGTGGGCCTGCTCGAGACGGGCGAGTTCCAGCGGTGGGCGGCCGAGCTCGGCGCGGTGCTGCGGGACGGCCTGGCCGCGCTCGTCGGCAAGGGCGTCGTCGGCTTCCGCGCCCGCGGGCTTTGGGCCGGCGTCGACGTCGACCCCGCGATCGGCACGGGCCGCGAGATGAGCGAGCGGCTCATGCAGGAGGGGATCCTGGTCAAGGACACCCACGGTTCCACGATCCGCCTGGCCCCGCCGCTGACGATCACCGACGCGGAGCTGCGGTCCGCCCTGGAGACGCTGGAGAAGGTGCTGGCGGCCTGACACGACGCGGCGCCCGGGGCGGTATCCGACCGCCCCGGGCGCCGTGCCCGCATACGGGCCCCGGGCGCCGTGCCGCGTACGGCCCCCGGGCGCGCCCATATCCCGTTGCGGCGCCCGGGACGGTTCCCCGACAGTGAGCGGATGACTCTCACCGTGCGCCCGGCCGCCTTCGACGACGTCGCCGGCCTGTGCGAACTCCTGAACGCCGTCGATCTGGCCGAGATCGGGCGGCCGGAGACCGACCCGCACACCGTCGAGTCCGATCTGCGGCGTCCGGGGGTCGACCTCGCGCGGGACTCGTGGGTCGGGGTCGACGGGGACGGCCGGTTCGTGGCCTACGGACTGCTGTGGGACGTGGCCGGAGGAGAGCGGATCGACGTCGACCTGTACACGCTTCCCGACGAGGACGCGGCGGGCCGGCGGCTGCTGGAGCTGATGGAGGACCGGGCGGCGCGGAAGGCCGCGGAGAACGGTGTCCCGAGCGCGTGGTGCACCTGTACCTCAACTCCTCCCCGACCTTGGACACGACGCTGCTCGACGCCCGCGGCTGGCGGGTGATACGGCGGTTCAACGTGCTCACCCGCCCCTTGTCGGCGGCCGGGGACCCGCTGCCCGTGCCCGACCCGGTGACGGGCGTGACGCTGCGCGAGTGCCGCACGGACGCCGACCGCCGGCGTGTGCACGAACTGCTGGACGCCGCCTTCGCCGACCACTTCGAGTACCACCCGCGCCCCTACGACGAGTGGCTGGCGGGTCTCGGCAGCGACCGGACCGACTGGTCACTGGTGTGGATCGCTTCCTTGGCCGGCCTCGGGGACGCGGGCGTCCTCATGGCGAGGAACGACGACACGAGCAGGGGCTGGATCCGCCATCTCGGCGTCCTGGAGGCGGCCCGGGGCCGCGGGATCGGCAGCCACCTCCTACGGCACGCCTTCGGCGCCTTCGCGGCCCGTGGACGGGACACGGTGGGCCTCGGCGTCGACACGCAGAACACCTCCGAGGCGCTGCGGCTGTATCTGCGCCACGGCATGACCCTGCACTACGCCGTGCACACCTGGCAGGTCGAACTGCCGGTCAGGACCACAGCCCGGTGAGGTCGAGGGCCTCGGCGGGCGTCCGCGCACAAGCGACGCCGGGCAGATCCCGGCCGTCGGCGTCGACCGGACGCCAGCCGTCGCCGAGCTGCACCACCGGCACACCGCCCCGGCGCATCGCGAGCGCCAGCTCCGAGAAGGTCCCCCAGGATCCGCCGACCACGACGACGGCGTCCCCGCTGTGGACGATGACCGCGTTGCGCGCCTGCCCCATACCGGTGGCGATCGCGACACTCAGATCGGGCCCGGCACCCGTGCGATCGGCGCCCGGCAGCACTCCGACCACCAGACCGTCGCGGGACCGTGCACCCGCCGCGACGGCCGCCATCACCCCGCCGTGCCCACCGCAGATCACCACCGCTCCACGCTCGGCGAGCAGCCGGCCGAGCTCGTGCGCGAGGTCCCACTCCTGCTCGCCGCACCGCGCCGGTCCGCACACCGCCACCTGCACCGCCATGCCGGCCACCTCCCGCGGGGACGTTACGCCCGGCGGACCGCCGCGGCCCACAGCCTCACCGGGGCCCCGGTCCCGCAAGGTGCCGGGGCCGCCGAAGGTCCCCCGCGCGGGTGCATGGCCGCGGGTGTGAGGACCGCTCGGCGGTGAGGCCTCCCCCGGCCACGAGGAAAGCCGGGTGATTCTTCCACCATGACCTTTCAGAGTCCCGCCGAGCGCGGCGGTCCGCGGCGAGGCAGATTCGAGGAACTCGCGGAAAAAGTCTCCAATTTGACGAGCTCCCCGCTCTTCTTCCTGATCTGCCTGGCCCTGGTCGGCTTCTTCGTCTCGGTCCATGTGGCGAAGCTGCCGCTGGAGTGGCTCCTGCTCGCCGGGGAGTCCATGACGGCGGTCACGCTGCTCCTCCTCGCGCTGCTCAAGAACTCGGAGATGCGGGCCGAGCACGCCGTCCAGCGCAAGCTCGATGCCATCGCGCGTGCCCTTCTGGAAATGAACGATGGCAAAGACAGCCCCGCCATGGAACAGCTCAGGAAGTCGATCCGCTTGGAGGAGGAGACATAAGGCGGCCCGTGCGCCCGGGACTCCGCCGATATGCAGGGGAATCCGACTCGTGCCAGGCTGAACGGGGGCGGAGTTGCGCCCCTGTCTCACCTCGTCGAGGAGTGAGCCGACATGACCGATCGGGAACATGACCGGTACGCGGATGAATCGGGCCACCTCAAGGACATGACAGAGGAGACCCTCGGCGCCCAGGAGCAGGAGCGCCAGGAACGTCAGCACCGGCAGGATGCGCGACGGCAGGACGGCCGCCGGACGGAGGAGAGGACGTTCTCCCTCGAGCAGGGGGACGACGAATACCGGTGACCTCCCGCTCCGCGACATCCACACGCTTCGTGCGGTCCGCCCCGGCGGGCCGCACGAAGCGTGTGCGGCCCGCCGAACTCGCTGTCGGACCGTCAGAAACATCGCCAACGGGGCGAGTCCGGTCCGACGCGGTTCCGGCGGACCGAACCTGACCCTAGACTCCCCACGACAGTCCGGTTGAGCTGCTAGAACGCGGCGGTGGAGCCGATCCGCTGGAGTGAGGAGCACCCCTTGTTCTACTACCTGCTCAAGTACGTCGTTCTGGGACCCCTGCTGAGGCTGGCCTTCCGGCCGCGCATCGAGGGTCTGGAGCACGTACCGGCGGACGGCGCGGCCATCGTCGCCGGCAACCACCTCTCCTTCGCCGACCACTTCCTCATGCCCGCGATCCTGAAGCGTCGCATCACCTTCCTCGCGAAGGCCGAGTACTTCACCGGGCCGGGCATCAAGGGCCGCCTCACCGCCGCCTTCTTCCGCAGCGCCGGGCAGATCCCGGTGGACCGCTCCGGGAAGGACGCCGGGCAGGCCGCCATCCGCGAGGGCCTCGGCGTGCTGCGCAAGGGCGAGCTGCTGGGCATCTACCCCGAGGGCACCCGCTCTCACGACGGCCGCCTCTACAAGGGCAAGGTGGGCGTCGCGGTGATGGCCCTCAAGGCCGGGGTCCCCGTGATCCCGTGCGCGATGATCGGCACGTTCGAGGCACAGCCGCCCGGACAGGTCATCCCCAACATCCACCCGGTGGTGATCCGTTTCGGCAAGCCGCTGGACTTCTCCCGGTACGCCGGCATGGAGAACGAGAAGGCCATCCTGCGCGCCGTCACCGACGAGATCATGTACTCCATCCTGTCGCTCTCCGAGCAGGAGTACGTCGACCGCTACGCAGCCGCGGTCAAGGCGGAAGAGGCCGAGGACACGGCGCAGAAGGCCGGCAGATTCCCCCGGATGCCGCTGAGCTGACCGCGGCCCGCACCCCGGGACACCGCGCCCCCACGGCGAACGGGGGCGTTTGCGTGTCCGTTTTGGGCCTTTAATTCTTATTGCGATACTAATGGCTATTTAAGTCATTGGGGCCCCTTGGACTGAACTGCCGCTTAAGTACATCAAGAAAGCGGCATTACTGTTCCCTGAATCACGCCCATTCCCGCTTTGCGTAGAACGTGATGCACTTCACTTACGAAGCTCGCTAGTGCTTTATCCGGTCCTTACTGCCCTGATTTCCCAGGGCAAAGGGGGCCCTGCACTGCCAGGTCCCCACTAGCCTGCTTAGTAAGGAGGGTAATTGCTTAGTAATTTGCGGCGGCTAAGAATGACACCGCCGCAGCGCGCCGCTAACCGAAATGCGGGGCTGTTTGTCGACGGGAATCGGCAGCTGCGGACAGGCAATCGCTAGAACGAGGTCCGCACCATGCCTATTCCTGCTTCTCACCGAAAGGCCCGGGTCCGGCGACTCGGGGGTCGAACCACCGTTGTCGGCATGTTCGCCCTGTGCTGCACGGCCGTGCTGAGCACCGTCCAGGCCAACGCCGCACCCGCCGCCAAGGCTGTGGCCGGGAACTCCGTGCCCACCCACACCGTCCAGAACGGCGACACTCTCTACCGAATCGCCCGCTCCGCGCACGTGGCGGGTGGCTGGCAGGCCCTCGCCGAGGCCAACAAGATCTCCAGCCCCTACACCCTCGTGCCCGGCCAGGTCCTGAACCTGTCCTCGTCCGGCGGCGACTCCGGCTCGTCCGCCGAGGCCTCCTCGACCACCTACACCGTCCAGCCGGGCGACACGCTGTACCGCATCGCCCGCACCTACCAGGTGCCGGGTGGCTGGGAGGCCCTCGCCGAGGCCAATGACATCTGGTCCCCCCGCCATCTCGCGGTCGGTCAGGTCCTGACCCTCCCCGACGGCTCGACCTCGCCCGACTCCGGCGACAGCGCGACCTCCACCCCCGCGAAGACCGCCACCCCCGCCAAGGCCTGAAGACCGCCACCCCGGCCAAGGCCTACGCCAACAACCTGGACGGCTGGATCCGTGAGTCGCTGGCCATCATGGCCCAGCACGGCATCCCGGGGTCCTACAACGGCATCTACCGCAACGTCATGCGTGAGTCCTCCGGCAACCCCAGGGCCATCAACCTGTGGGACTCCAACGCAGCCGCCGGCATCCCCTCCAAGGGCCTGCTGCAGACGATCCAGCCCACGTTCAACGCGTACCACGTGGCCGGAACCTCGTGGGACATCTACGACCCGGTAGCCAACATCACCGCCGCGTGCAACTACGCGTACCACCGCTACGGCTCGATCGACAACGTCAACGGTCCCTACTGACACTCCCCGCGGTGCCCCTGACGGCATCGCCCGGGGTACGACGAGGGGGCGGCCGGGATCCGGCCGCCCCCTCGCGTCTTTGCCCCGTTACGGCTTCGGGGTGGCGTGCGGCGTGCACGTCACGTCGGAGCCGTCCGTCCTTCCGGTGAGCAGGTAGGTGTCCACCCGGTTGTTGATGCACGGGTTGACCAGACCGGTCACGCCGTGGGAGCCCGCGTCCTTCTCGATGATCAGGCGGGAGCCCTTGAAGCGCTGGTGCAGCTCGACCGCGCCGTCGAACGGCGTCGCGGCGTCACGCGTGGACTGCACGATCAGTACGGTCGGCAGGCCCTTGCCGGTCTTCACGTTCACCGGGGTCTGCTGCTTGACCGGCCAGGTGGCGCACGGCAGGTTCAGCCAGGCGTTGGCCCACGTCATGAACGGGTAGTCCTTGTGCAGCCGGCTGTTGTCCCGGTCCCACTTCTGCCAGCTCGTGGGCCACTTGGCGTCGGTGCACTCGACGGCCGTGTAGACCGCGTTGCCGTTCTCCGCGGAGATGTTGCCCGCCGTGTCCGACAGGTCGGGCGCGGCCGCGTCGACGAGCGCCTGGGTGTCACCGGCGACGTACTGGCTGAAGACGGTCGCGACCGGCACCCAGGAGGAGTCGTAGTACGGGGCGCTCTGGAAGAAGGAGATCAGCTCGGCCGGGCCGACGACGCCGCCGATCGGATGCTTCTTCGCCGTGGCACGCAGCTGGAGCCACTTCGCCTGCACCGCGGCACGGGTGGTGCCCAGGTGGAAGGAGGCGTCGTTCGTCGCGACCCAGTCCTCCCAGTCCTTCCAGCGGCCCTCGAACGCGACGTCCTGGTCGAGGTTGGCCTCGTACCAGATCTTCTCGCGCGACGGGTTCACCACGCTGTCGACGATCATGCGGCGGACGTGGCCCGGGAACATCGTGCCGTAGACGGCGCCGATGTACGTACCGTAGGAGACGCCCAGGTAGTTGATCTTCTTCTCGCCCAGCCCGGCACGGATGACATCGAGGTCGCGCACCGTGTTGGGCGTGGTCATCTGCTGCAGCATCGCGCGGCCGGTGCGCTCGAGGCATCCCTGCGCGTACTCACGGGCGAGCTTGCGCTGCGCCGACTTGTCCGCCTCGGTGTCGGGGACCGGGTCGGCCTTGGGCGCCTTGACGAACTCCTGCGGGTCCGCGCACGAGATGGGCGCCGAGTGGCCGACACCGCGCGGGTCGAAGCCGACGAAGTCGTAGGCCTTCGCCACGTTGGCCCAGACCGGGTTCTTGCCGGTCACCCGGGTGGGGAAGCGCAGCCCCGAGCCGCCGGGCCCGCCCGGGTTGTAGACGAGGGCGCCCTGGCGCTCCTGCTTGGTGCCCGTGTTCCCGATACGGTCGACCGCGAGCTTGATCTGCTTGCCGTCCGGGTGGGCGTAGTCGAGTGGAACGGTGACCCAACCGCACTGGATGGGCTTCACCAGACCCCAGTCGGCCGGACAGTCCGTCCAGTCGATCCCGGCCCTGGCCGCACGCGCCGCGGCGATCGCGGCGCCGCGTGCCTCCCGGTCCTGGCCGTGGCGCGTGTCGGCGGTGGCCGACGGTGCCGCCACGGCCCCGGCTATCAGCGTCGCCGTGACGAGCGCCCCCGCGGAAGCGAGCGCGGTGACCCGTCGCGTCGGTCTGAATCCCCTCAAGTGGGACCTCCCCCTCCAAGATTTCCTATGGGTACGGGGATCCTTCCGTCTGTGAGGTACCTGAGAACAGGGGGCGCTTGACTTTCTTTGCCAATCCGATAAGCGGTATGTCACTCTCCGTTGAGCGGAGAAGAGGACTCAACTCAGGTCACGCAACGCGCCGTCCAGGACATGTCGCAGGCGCAGCGCGTCGGGCGCGACCGCGGTGACGAGCGCGGCGGGACCGGCGAGCGGGCACAGCGCGGCGCACTCGCCGAGCGGCCTCGCCGCGACCGGTGCGCCCACGAACTCCGGGCGAACCACGAGGAGTTGACCGAGGGCCCGATGGCCGGCCAGCACGGCCGGACCGTCCCATCCGCCCGGGGCGCCGGGCCCGCAGGACAGCTCCTGGTCGAGCAGCGGCCGCCCGTCCAGACGTACGGCGAGCCGGCTGGTGAGCCGCCCCGGTTCCTCGCCGAAGCGGCCGAGGACCTGTTCCTCGCGGTACACGAGACGAGCGCCCGCGGCGAGCCGAATACGTGTGGTGACGGTCAGCCCACTTCCTCGCGCCGAGATCAGCTGCTCCGGCAGCCAGTGCAGCTCCGCCCCCGCGGCCACGTCCAGACGGACCTCGTAGCGGGCCTCCTCCTTGGTCTGCCCGGGCAGGGCGATGGTGGCGGCCGACGAGCCGAGGCGCAGCCGGGCGCCGTCCGCCGCCTTCGCCTCGACCGTGAAGCGGTCGCCGCCGAGCGGTCCGCTCATCGCACCGACGAGCAGGACGCGCGCCTCCTCCCCGCTCGCCCGGGTACGGCGCACCGCGAGCGGCCCCTCGCCTTCGAGCACCGGCAGGGATGTGCCGCCCCGCCCGTCCCCCCGGGCCACGATCCGCGCGGCGGCCCGGACCCCCGTGCTCACGCCGTCCATGCGGCCAGCCGCGTCCGCACCCAGTCGGCGACGGCGGTGACGCCCGCCTCGGTGCGCAGCGACTGGAACACGACCGGCAGCTGCGCCCGCTGAGCCTTCGCGTCGGCGGCCATCCGGGCGAGGTCGGAGCCGACGTAGGGTGCGAGGTCGGTCTTGTTGACGACGAGCAGATCGGCCGTGGTGACCCCGGGACCGCCCTTGCGCGGAATGTCGTCCCCGCCCGCGACGTCGATGACGAAGATCTGGGCGTCGACGAGCCCCTTGGAGAACGTGGCCGTGAGGTTGTCGCCGCCGGACTCGACCAGGACGAGATCGAGCGGGCCGGTGTCGTCCTCCAGGTCCTCGACGGCCTCGAGGTTGGCGGAGATGTCGTCCCGGATGGCGGTGTGCGGGCAGGCCCCCGTCTCGACGGCGGTGATGCGCTCGGGCGGCAGTACGGCCTCACGCAGCAGGAAGGCGGCGTCCTCCCGGGTGTAGATGTCGTTGGTGACGACGCCGAGCGCCACTTCGTCGCGCAGGGCGCGGCACAGTGCTGCGACGGTCGCCGTCTTGCCCGAACCCACCGGGCCGCCGAGCCCGATCCGCAGGGCACGGCGGGTGCCGTCCGGCCGTCGGGCGTCGGCGCCGACGGCCGCCGGGCCGTCGTGCAGATGGTCGAGGTGCATGGTTGCTGCTCCTGTTCAGCCGGGGTCGGCCGGCATCGGCCGTCCGGCGCCCGGAGGCGGAACGGCAAGGTCGGTGAAGGTCGGGGGCAGAGTCCGGGTCAGGACGCGAACAGACGTACAGGCCACGCGGCATGCGCTTCGGCGCCGATCTCGAGGAGCGGGGCGGATGCCGCAGGCAGGGCGTCGGCCCCTTGGTCCAGCATCCGGTGCGCGGCTCGTACCGCCTGGTCGGCGACCCGGTCCACCTCGGGCGCAAGCCGCGCCAGCACGGCCGTGGCCTCGAAGGGATCCAGGCTGAGCAACCGCACCGTCGCGGTTGCCGGTCCGCCGACGCACTCGTACGCCGCACAGTGCGCCGCGTCGGCCGCCCCGAGCCCGGCGGCACGCGCCACCAGCCCCAGCACGACGGGTTGGTGCGCCCCCTTGGGGAACTCCCTCGCCAGCGCGTCCAGTTCCGTGGCGGGCCAGGCCGGCCGGGCGGCCCGCAGCAGCTGTCGTCCCAGCCTGCGTGCGGCGGCACGCAGGGCGGGCGACGGGGACCGGGCGTCCGCGGCCGCGTCCAGGACGACGGGGTCCGCGCCGAGTGCGGCCGCCGCGGCCAGCGCTGCCGACACCAGCCCGGTCGTGTGCAGACGGCCTCTGCAGAACTCCTCCAGACTCGCCGCCCCGGTGACCCGCCCGGCGCGCACGGCCGCCTCCGCCCCGCCGGAGTGCGCGTGCCCGCCGGCGGGGAAGCGGCCGTCGGCCAGGACGAGAAGCGCTGCCCTGGTCATCAGAAGAGGAAGTACCGCTGGGCCATGGGAAGTTCGGCGGCGGGCACCGCCTGGACCAGCTCGCCGTCGATGTGTACGGCGAAGCTGTCCGGGTCGACCCGCACGTGCGGACGTGCGTCGTTCTCGCGCATGTCCGCCTTGGTGACCCGCCGTGTCGACTCGATGGCCACGAACTTCTTGCCCAGCGTGAGCCGTTCGGGCAGTCCGTCCTCGATCGCCGACGGTGCCACGAAGTTGACCGAGTTCGACGCCGGAGCCCGCCCGATCGCCCCGTACATCGGCCGCGGCAGGATCGGCTGAGGCGTGGGGATGGACGCGTTGGCGTCGCCCATCTGGGCGTAGGCGATCTGGCCGCCCTTGATGACGAGGTGGGGCTTGACGCCGAAGAACGCCGGCTCCCACAGAACGAGGTCGGCGAGCTTACCGGTCTCGACGGAACCGATCTGATGGGCGAGGCCCTGCGCGAGCGCCGGGTTGATGGTGTATTTGGCGACATAGCGACGCACCCGGCGGTTGTCCGCGCGGTCGTCACCCGGGAGCGCGCCGCGCCGTCGCTTCATCACATGAGCCGTCTGCCAGGTCCGCATGATCACCTCACCGACCCGGCCCATGGCCTGGGAGTCGGAGGAGATGATCGAGATCGCGCCCAGATCGTGAAGGATGTCCTCCGCGCCGATCGTGGACGGACGGATCCTGGATTCGGCGAACGCCAGGTCCTCCGGCACCGCAGGATTGAGGTGGTGGCACACCATCAGCATGTCGAGGTGCTCCTCCGCCGTGTTGACGGTGAACGGACGGGTCGGGTTCGTCGAACTGGGCAGCACGTGCGGCTCGGACACCACGGTCATGATGTCCGGAGCGTGGCCGCCGCCCGCCCCCTCCGTGTGGTACGCGTGTATGCCGCGCCCGTTGACGGCCGCGAGGGTGTCGCCCACGAAACCGGCCTCGTTGAGCGTGTCGGTGTGGATGGCCACCTGGACGCCGGTGCGCTCGGCGACGGTCAGGGCGGCGTCGATGACGGCCGGTGTGGAGCCCCAGTCCTCGTGCAGTTTCAGCCCGAGCGCGCCGCCGCGGATCTGGGAGAGCATCGCCTCGTGCGAGACGGTGTTGCCCTTGCCGAGGAGACCGAGGTTGACCGGGTACTGCTCCATCGCCTCCATCATCCGGGCCAGATGCCAGGGACCGGGAGTGACCGTGGTCGCCTTCGAGCCCTCGGCGGGTCCGGTGCCGCCGCCGACGAGTGTGGTGATGCCCGAGGCCAGCGCCTCTTCCGCCACCTGCGGGCAGATGAAATGGACATGGGCGTCGACGGCGCCGGCCGTGACGATCCGCCCGTTGCCCGCGATGATCTCCGTCTCGGGGCCGATCACCAGGTCCGGGTGCACTCCGTCCATGGTGTCCGGATTACCGGCCTTGCCGATGGCGCTGATCCGGCCGTCGCGGATGCCGATGTCGGCCTTGACGATCCCCCAGTGGTCGATGACGACGGCACCCGTGACCACGGTGTCCGGGGTCCCGTCCGCACGCGTGGCGCGCGACTGCCCCATGGACTCACGGATGACCTTGCCGCCGCCGAACACGGCCTCGTCCCCGGCGAGTCCGGGCCCGCCCGAGCGGTCCTCCTCGATCTCGACGATCAGATCGGTGTCGGCGAGCCGGATGCGGTCCCCCGTCGTCGGCCCGAACAGATCGGCGTACGCGGCACGCGAGATCTCAGGCATCGAGGGCACCTCCGGTCTCTCCGCGCAGGCCGGGCACCACACGGGCGCCCCTGATCGGGACGAGTTCCACGTCGACGGGGATTCCGGGCTCGAAGCGCACCGCGGTCCCGGCCGCGATGTTCAGCCGTCTGCCGTGCGCGGCGGCGCGGTCGAACTCCAGGCCGGGGTTGGCCTCGGCGAAGTGATAGTGGGATCCGACCTGGACGGGCCGGTCGGCGGCGTTGAGGACGGTGAGCCGGGTGACGTCGAGGCCCGCGTTGCAGAGCACGGGCTCGTCGGCGAACAGGATCTCTCCGGGAATCATGGCCGCTCCCTGCTCACACGATCGGGTCGTGGACGGTGACGAGCTTGGTGCCGTCGGGGAAGGTGGCCTCCACCTGGACGTCGTGGACCATCTCCGGGATGCCCGCCATCACGTCGTCACGGGTGAGCAGCTTGCGCCCGGATGCCATGAGCTCGGCGACCGTTCGGCCGTCACGGGCGCCTTCCAGGATGTGCGACGTGATGAGCGCGACCGCCTCGGGGTGGTTGAGCTTCAGCCCCCGGGCCCGGCGCTTCTCGGCCACGTCGGCGGCCACATGGATCAGCAGCCTCTCTTGCTCGTGCGGGGTCAGTTGCAATGTCCCACCTCACAGTCCTCGCTTCGGACCCGGCGGGGCCCGGCTGCCGCGGCCATGGGGCAGAGCCCCTGACGGTGTGGAGGGGCACGTTAGTTGGACCGGGTTTCCACGACGTTAACCGAGCTGCGATCCCGCCCCGCCCACGAGCGCCCGTCCCCGTAAGGCAGCCCGCGCCCGTGAAGGGCGCTCTGGCGTCTTTGCGGCCGTCGGGTCCGGGAGCCGATCCCGGCCGCTCCGGAATCCGCAATCGCATCGAACGAGGGTGCGAAGGCCGGACCGTATACCGCACGACGGCCGTCGGCGCGACATGGGGCCGCACCGCCGACCGCATCCACCCCGCCCCGGCGGCTTGCGCGGGCACCGGATGCCGGCACCCCGGCGCCCTCACCGGTACGCCGTCAGGACGCGCTGTGCCCCCGGTGCTCGGCGGCGATACCGAAGCGATGCCGCTCGCGCGGGGCCGAGGAGACCTCACGGACGCTGGAGACCGAGGTGATCACCTGCTCCTCCTCGGCGTCCAGTGCGGCGAGCCGCTCCAGGTCGGCGGCGGAGACCAGGGCGACGAGAGGCTTGCCGTGCCGCGTCACGACGACACGCTCGCCGCCGTACACCACACGGTTGATCAGATCGGCGAGTTCAGCCCTGGCTTGCGTCACCGAAATCTCGTAGGCCATGTGGTCCAGCTTAGACGGAGGTCCTGACCGGCCCCTCCCGACGGAAGATCCCGTTCTGCCCCGAGGGGGACACCTGCCCGGTGCCCCGTCCGGCCGCAGGCGTGAAGGCCGGGCGGCCCGCCCCCGGATCCCGCGGCGGCGCCGTTTCGCTCTCAGCATGCTTTCCCCCCTCGGACACGTACGTCCTGTACATTTTTTACAGAAGCGATCCCGAGGAGGCGCGTGCCATGAACCGACCGACCGCCCGCTCAGTCCTGCCCGAGTTCACCGAACGCACCGGTTATGGGCAGCGGACCCTCGATCCGTACGCAAAGCTGCTGGACGAGCGGATCGTGTTCCTGGGGGCGCCGGTCGACGACATCTCGGCCAGCGATGTGATGGCGCAGTTCATGCACCTCGAGTACCTGGACCCGGACCGGGACATCTCGCTGTACATCAACTCCCCCGGCGGCTCGTTCAGTGCGATGACCGCCGTCTACGACACGATGCAGTACGTCAGTTGTGACGTGGAGACCGTCTGCCTCGGCCAGGCCGCGTCCGCGGCGGCGGTACTGCTCGCGGGAGGCACGCCCGGCAAGCGGTTCGCACTGCCGGGCGCGCGGATCCTGATCCACCAGCCGTCCCTGCCCGAGCCTGTCCAGGGGCAGGCCACCGATCTGGCCATCCAGGCCGCAGAGTTGACGCGTACCCGCAATCAACTGGAGGACATGCTCGTACGGCACACCGGCCGAAGCCCCGAGCGCATCGCGGCGGACATCGAGCGGGACAAGATCTTCGACGCGCCGGCGGCCGTGGAGTACGGACTGATCGACGGCATCATCGCGAGCCGCAAGGCGTCCCGCACCGCGCCCGGCGCGAGGTGAGCGGCCGATGCTGCCCCCCGAACTTCCCCCGTTGCCCGCACTCACCCGTGCCGAGGCCGAGTTGATCGACCGTTACCTCGATGTGGTCGATCTCCTCGGCCGCATCAACCCGGTGCACTCCGGTGACACCTACCGCGGACTGCGGGCCGCCCAGGCCCTGGTGAGCAAGGCGTCGGCACTGCGGGAGGCACTCGCACTCATGCACCAGAGAGGGGAGAACGAGTTGCACGGCCCCACTCTCACCCGGGCGCTGCGGGTTCTGGACGGTGAACGCCGCGCCGCCCGCATCGCGGTGCCGCCCGGCGCGGACTGACGGAGCGTGACCGTCGCGCGGTCAAGGGTGAGTTGCGGCGATGGGGGCCGCCGCGCGGTGCTCTGGGGGACACCGACCGTCCACGCGCGGTTCAAACGAACCAAATGGTGTACCCCTGGTTGGAGTAGGAGCGCCTCCTTCGGAGAGCCCGTGAAGATGGACAACGCGCGTGGCCTCAGGGCGGCATGAGACGCTCCGGTGCAGGTCGGGGCCTCACGCATCCCCCCAACGGCCCCCGGTCACGCGGCTGTCCAGCCGAACGAGTGAGTGGTGAGTAAACCCACAAACCCCCGATTTCGTTGTGATTTTCCGACGCCTGTACGTGAAGATCCCTTCCTGACGACAAGCCCCCGCCACCCGCGGCGGGGCGGTCCGGGCGGACGCCGAGTCCTGCCGCCGCCCGGACGACCGGTCGACAGGAGTGGATCGGCAGGAGTGGAGGACCCGGCAAGGCGGGCCGTCCGAGAGAGATCCGGACGGTCCTTGGGGTGAAGCCGCGTGAGCGGCCGGGCTACTTCGCCAGCCCGAATCCGACAGGTCATCCTTCACAGGCGGCTGACGAAGGGTTGCGCATGACTGCGCTCAATCGTGTCCCGTCGCTGTTGACCCGGGCCGGCACCGCCTCGGCCCTCACCCTCGCCGCCGTCGGCGGCAGCATCACCGTCCCCGGTCTCAGCGCCGACGCGGCCGCCGCTTCCCTGGCGACGAAGGCTCTCCAGGTCGCGGCGGCGAAGAGGGGCGCCCCGTACCAGTACGGCGCCACCGGGCCACGTCGCTTCGACTGCTCGGGGCTCACGCTGTACGCGTTCAAGAAGGCGGGCAAGAAGCTGCCCCGCACGGCCGCGGCACAGTACAACAGGACGCACCACATCTCCGCCTCCCGGCGCAGGGCCGGAGACCTGGTGTTCTTCCACTCGGGTCGGAACGTCTACCACGTCGGCATCTACGCCGGGAAGGGAAGGATCTGGCATTCACCGAAGACCGGTGACGTCGTGAGGCTCCAGAAGCTCTGGACGAAGCGCGTCTGGTACGGCCGGGTCGGCTGACCCGTCCGGTGGGGTGGCGGCGCGACACGCCGCCACCCCACCCGCGCGTGAGGCGGTCCGGAGCGGTTACTCGTTGACCATGGCCGACCGATCCCCTCACGACGAACGGAACGAGACGCCGCTGGAGCGCGCCGATCGGAACTTCGCCGAGCTGCTGCAGGAACTGCGCGTCATCCAGACGGGCGTGCAGATCCTCTTCGCCTTCCTGCTCACCCTGGCCTTCACCCAGCGCTTCCCGTCCCTCGACACCGCCCAGCGCACCACATACGTCTGCACCCTCCTGCTCTCCATGCTGGCCGCGGCGCTGTTCATGGCACCCGCCGCGCTGCACCGCACGCTGTTCCAGCAGCACGCCAAGCAGGCCATCGTGCGGATCTCGTCCCGTCTGGCCGCAGCGGGACTGGTGGTCCTCACGCTCGCGTTCACCGGGTCGGTGCTGCTGGTGGTGGATGTGTCCCTCGGCCGCGCCGCCGGTGTCGCGGCCGCCGCGGGCACCTTCGCGGTCTGCGCCGGGCTGTGGCGGATCCTGCCCCGGCTGGTCCAGCGGGCCGTCGTCAGATCAGCAACGGCTCCAGAACGAGCAGCAGGCCCAGAGCGGTCAGAGCACTCCCGGTGACCGCCTCCAGCGCTCGTGCCGTGCGAGGGCTGCGCAGCCACCTGCCGAGCCTGTCGACCAGCAGCGCCACGACCGGGAACCACACCAGGGCGAGCACAAGGACGATCAGCGCGAGCTCCAGGGTCCGGGGAAGCGCGGGGCTGCCCGCGGGCACGAACTGCGGCAGCAGGCTCAAGAACGTGAGGGAGGCCTTCGGGTTGAGGGCGTTGGTCACGAACCCCTGCCACAGGGGCCGCCCCGAAGATGCCTCCTGTTCCGACTGCTGCGGCGCGGCGGCGCGACGCGGGCGCCTCGCCGCACCCAGCGCCCGCACACCCAGATACAGGACGTAGGCCCCGCCGAGCAGTTGGAGGGTGCGGAACAGCCCGGGCACGGCCACCAGCACCGTCGCGACCCCGGCGACCGCAAGCGTGGTGTGGATGAGCAACCCGGCCGCGATCCCCAGGGCGCACGCGACCCCGGCCCGCCGGGAGATCAAGGCGTTGCGCACGACGACGGTGAAGTCGGCACCCGGCATGGTGACCATGGCTGCGGCGACCCCGGTGAAGGCGACGAGCTGTGTGTCCATGCGCACCACCCTGCCGGGAGTGAGCCTTCAGCAGGTATATGGAATATCCTGGGTCTGCCTTAAGCATTTCTTTGGTCTCGTCGATCCATGGAACCCAAGGGGCGCACGTGTACGACCCGACCCGGCTCGCGGCGCTGGTGGCGGTGGCCGAGGCCGGTTCGATCACCCGGGCCGCCGAGCGGCTCGGCTACACCGCGCCCGCGCTCTCCCAGCAGCTGACCAAACTGGAACGCGACGCGGGAACGGCGCTGCTGGTACGCCACGCCCGCGGCACGCGGCTGACCGGCGCGGGCGAGGTGCTGGTGGTGCGGGCCCGACGTGTACTGGACGAACTGGAGCGGGCGCGGCACGAACTGGCACGCCTGGCGGGCCTCGCGGGTGGCATGCTACGGCTCGGCACCTTCCCCACCGCGGGAATCCATCTGCTGCCGCCGGCGCTGAGCGCCTTCCGCCGGGCCTATCCGGACGTCGAACTGGCGGTCGCGGACTACGACCCGCCGACCGGGGTGCACGCCGTCGCGGCGGGCGACATCGATCTGGCACTCACGCACACCTACGAGCCCGCCGAACCCGTGCCGCTGCCGGCCTCGGTGTCCCTGGAACCGGTACTGGTGGAAGAGCTGGTGCTGGTCACGAGCCCCGGCCACGCACTCACCGCGGACGCCTCACGGCTGCCGCCCGCCGAGCTCGCCGGGCAGCCGCTGATCAGCATGGCGCCCCGGCACCCGGCCAGGCAGGGCGTGGAGGCCGCCCTCGCCGCTGCCGGAGCCACGCCGTCGGTGGTGGTGGAGACACCCGGATACGCCGTGGTGTGCGCCCTGGTCAGTGCGGGACTCGGGGTGGCGGTGGTGCCGGAGATGGTGGCCAGGACCGCGGCGACACCGGTGGGGTCGCGTCACCTGGAACCGGGCACCCTGCGCCGTACGATCTCGGTCGTCTACCGCACCGACGAGGCGGCACCCGCGGCCGACGCCTTCCGGGCGCTGTTGCGCGGCGCCTTCGGCCGCGCTGCCCGGCATGTCTGAGGAGGTGCCGCGTCGGGCCCTGCGGTCCGGTCCGGGCACGGCCCACCACCGCTTCAAGGTTCCTGCTGGCCGACGGCCGTGACCGACTGCACCGGTGCGGCCCACGGCAGTTCGATCGCCACCGTCTTGCCTCCCTCGCGGGTGGGCCGCACGGTCAGTCTGCCGCCGTGCTCCGCGGTCAGCCAGCGGATGATCACCATGCCGCGGCCGTTGTCCTGCTGCACGGCCGCGGGCAGTCGCTTGGGGAAGCGCGGATGGCTGTCGGTGACCCCGATGCGCAGCAATTCGTCCCGGTCGAGCACGATGTCGACCGTGAACGTGGGGGACTGACCGAGGGTGTGCTGCACCGCGTTGGTGGCGAGTTCGGAGACGATGAGGCGTACGGTGTCGGCGACTTCCGTGTCGCTCGGCAGTCCCCATTCGGCGAGGACGTTCGAAACATATTGTCGGGCGGCGGAGACCGAGGCGGGATCGCTCGGCAGAGTGACGGATGCTTCCTGATGGTCTGCCATGGCGACGTCGTCCCTTTCCCTCGGGACCGGAGTCCGACACGGAGCGGTTGGTTCAGTAACGGTCCCGGACTTGGTGCTGCGCGCCACACTGCCATCACCAGGGCCCCATCGGGTGCGATCCCTCGAGATATGCATATATCTGTCGCCCGAAGCGGTGAACTCTCCGACGACCGACCGTATTTGGGTGAGTGTCGGGCGCATCCTCTACCGTCGCCGTGAAAACCGCGCGCCATGCGGAGGGAGTCGGCCGTGCAGTACGGACCAGCGGTGCGTCGTCGCAAACTCGGTACCGAATTACGTGCCCTGCGGACCGGGGCGGGGCTCACGAGTGGTGAGGCCGCGTCTCTCGTCGGCTGGCACCAGTCGAAGGTGAGCCGGATCGAGACGGGTTCCAGCGGTGTGAAACCGACCGACGTGCGTCTGCTGCTGGACGCGTACGGCGCCGAGGACCCCGAGCTGCGCGAACTGCTGCTCGTACTGGCCGGCTCCGAGGACGGCGGCGGGCGGCAGAACTGGTGGCACGCGTACCGCGGAGTGCTGCCGCCGACCTACCGCGACTTCATCAGCCTGGAGTCGCAGGCGAGCGGGATGCGCACGCTGGAGACCTCCGTGGTGCCGGGGCTGCTGCAGACGCCCGAATACGCGCGCGCCGTCACCCGGGCCGCCGTGGGCGCGCTTCAGGATGCGGAACTGGACACCCTGGTGGAGGTGCGGCTGGCCCGCCAGGACGTACTGCGGGCGGATCCCCCGCTCGAACTGTCCGCCGTGCTGGACGAGGCGGTGCTGCGCCGGGTGGTCGGGGGGCCGCAGGTGATGGCACACCAGTTGCGGCGGCTCCGGGACGCCGCCCGACTGCCGCAGGTGCGGCTACAGGTCCTGCCGTTCGCCGCCGGCGCGCACATCGGGGTCACCGGTCCTTTCGTAATCTTCTCATTTCCGAGCAGATCTGATCTGGATGTCGTCGTTCTCGACCACTTGACGAGTAGCCTCTACCTCGAGCGGAAAGAAGACCTCCAGGCCTACAGCGAGGCCTTCGACGCCCTTCAGATCCACGCCCTTTCACCCGAGGACTCGTTGGATTACATCGCCGCGTTGGCCGGCGAAGCATAAGGAGGCACCATGTCAGCACTGCCTCGGCACATCGACGCCAGTACCTCCCTGCACGGCGTGCGATGGCTGCGCAGCAGCCGGAGTACGGGAATGAACAACTGCGTGGAGACCGCGCGGCCGACCGCCGGGCGCTGGACCGGACTTGTGGCCGTGCGCGACTCGAAGAACGTGACCGGCCCCGCCCTGCTGTTCACCCCCGACGCCTGGGAGGAGTTTCTGACCGGACTGAGTTGATCACCTTCGAAGCAACTCGGTCATATATCAGCCAATTTTCCGCTGATTTCCGAGTCACTTCCGTAGCGATTTCTCCCTCACGACTGCGTACGACTCCCGGCGCACCACCCGTACGACACGCGACGCACGGCCGTTTCGCCGACTCACGGCCGCGTCTCGCCGATCACACGTACGGCGCGCTCGACCTGCTCATCGGTGAGGTCGGCGCGAGCGGTCAGTCGCAGCCGTGAAATCCCGTCGGGCACCGACGGTGGGCGGAAACAGCCGACGGCGAGCCCCGCCGAGCGGCAGTCCGCCGCCCACCGTAGGGCCAGTTCGGGCGAGGGCGCCCGCACGGAGACCACGGCGGCGTCCGGCCGCACCGCCTCATGGCCCTCGGCCGCGAGGCGTGCGTACAGCGTCGCCGCCACCGCGCGGGCCCGCTGTGCACGCTCGGGCTCGCGGCCCAGCAGGCGCAGCGCCGCGAGCGCCGCGCCCGCCGCGGCCGGGGCGAGCCCGGTGTCGAAGATGAACGTCCGGGCCGCGTTGACCAGATGGTCGATCACCCGCGCGGGCCCCAGGACGGCGCCGCCCTGACTGCCCAGCGACTTCGACAGGGTCACGGTCACCACCACGTCGGGTGCGCCCGCGAGGCCCGCCGCGTGCGCGGCACCCCGTCCGCCGGCACCGAGCACCCCGAGTCCATGGGCGTCGTCGACGATCAAACCGGCTTCGAACTCACGGCAGACAGACGCCAGTTCGGCCAGGGGAGCCGCGTCGCCGTCGACCGAGAAAACGGTGTCGGACACCGCGACGGCAGGCCCGCGGTGGGTGTCCAGTGCCTTACGGGTCGCCTGGGGATCGGCGTGCGCGACGACCTGGGTGGTGCCCCGCGCGAGTCGGCAGCCGTCGATGAGCGAGGCGTGGTTGCCCGCGTCGGAGACGATCAGGGAACCGTGCGGCGCGAGTGCGGTGACCGCCGCGAGGTTGGCGGCATATCCGGAGGAGAAGACAAGAGCCGACTCGAAACCGCAGAACTCCGCGAGCTCGCGCTCCAGATCGCCGTGCAGTTCGGTGGTTCCGGTGACGAGCCGGGAGCCGGTCGAGCCGCCGCCCCACACCCGGGCCGCCTCCGCCGCCGCCCCGGTGGTCTCCGGGTGGCGTGCCAGACCCAGGTAGTCGTTGCTCGCCAGGTCGAGGAGCGGGGAGTCGGCGGCGCGGGGGCGCAGCGTGCGCACGAGTCCCGCCCGGCGGCGTGCCCGGGCCTGGTCGTCGATCCAGCCGAACGCCATGGGTCCTCCGGGTCTTTTGTAGGCAGTGCACAGACACTAGCGGGACGACCAGCCGCCCAGGGTGTGGCAATACCCACACGTCGAACGGAGTCTGTTGTGCGAAGTCTCCTTGGCCCGGACCCCTCGGGTAGGACAGGATCGGCTTCCATGGACCTGCTGAACACGCTGGTGGACAAGGGGTTGCGGCGCGAGACGCCGACCCGCGAGGAGGCTCTGGCCGTCCTCGCCACTTCCGACGACGACGTGCTCGATGTGGTGGCCGCGGCCGGCAAGGTGCGCCGTCACTGGTTCGGCCGGCGGGTGAAACTCAACTATCTCGTCAACCTCAAGTCCGGTCTGTGCCCCGAGGACTGCTCCTACTGTTCCCAGCGGCTCGGTTCGCAGGCCGGGATCCTCAAGTACACCTGGCTCAAGCCCGACGAGGCCTCCCGGGCCGCGGCGGCCGGTGTCGCGGGCGGGGCCAAACGGGTGTGCCTGGTGGCGAGCGGCCGCGGGCCCACCGACCGGGACGTGGACCGGGTCTCCGACACCATCAGGACGATCAAGGAGCAGAACGAGGGCGTCGAGGTGTGCGCCTGCCTCGGCCTGCTCTCCGACGGCCAGGCCGAACGGCTGCGCTCGGCCGGCGCCGACGCCTACAACCACAACCTCAACACGTCCGAGGCGACGTACGGGGGCATCACCACCACCCACACCTACGCCGACCGTGTCGACACGGTCAACAAGGCCCACGCCGCCGGCCTGTCGGCCTGCTCGGGGCTGATCGCCGGTATGGGCGAGAGCGACGAGGACCTGGTCGACGTGGTCTTCGCACTGCGGGAACTGGACCCCGACTCCGTTCCGGTGAACTTCCTGATCCCCTTCGAGGGCACCCCGCTCGCCAAGGAGTGGAACCTCACCCCGCAGCGGTGTCTGCGGATCCTCGCGATGGTGCGGTTCGTGTGCCCCGATGTGGAGGTGCGTATCGCGGGAGGGCGCGAGGTCCATCTCCGCACGCTCCAGCCGCTCGCCCTGCACCTGGCCAACTCCGTCTTCCTGGGCGACTACCTGACCAGCGAGGGCCAGGCGGGCCGGGCCGATCTGGAGATGATCGCGGACGCCGGGTTCGAGGTGGAGGACACTGACCGGCTGACGCTGCCCGAGCACCGTCTGCCCGGTGGCTGCGGGTCCCACGGCGGCGCCGGATGCGGAGCCCACGAAGGCACGGGGTGCGGGGCCCACGAGGACGGTGTCGCCGGTGCTTCCGACTCGGCGCCGCAGGCCGGCGAGCCCCGCACCGATCTCGTCGCCGTCCGCCGCCGGGGCGCCGGAACGGATCTCGCACCCAATGCCTGACCTGTCCGTGGACGAGCTGCTGGCGATCGACCGGCAGCACGTCTGGCACCCGTACGGTCCCATGCCCGGCCGGCAGGAGCCGCTCGTCGTGGAGTCGGCTAGCGGAGTGCGCCTGCGTCTGGCCGACGGCTCCGGCGAACTGGTCGACGGCATGTCGTCGTGGTGGTCGGCCATCCACGGCTACAACCACCCGGTGCTGAACGAGGCCGTGCACGAACAGCTGACGCGGATGAGCCATGTGATGTTCGGCGGGCTCACCCATGAGCCCGCCGTCCGGCTGGCGAAGCTCCTTGTCGACATGTCGCCCGACGGTCTCGAGCACGTCTTCCTCGCGGACTCCGGATCCGTCTCGGTCGAGGTCGCGGTCAAGATGTGCCTGCAGTACTGGCGTTCGCTCGGCCGCCCCGCCAAGCAGCGGTTGATGACCTGGCGGGGCGGCTACCACGGCGACACCTGGCACCCGATGTCCGTGTGCGACCCCGAGGGCGGGATGCACGAGCTGTGGCGGGGCGTCCTGCCGCAGCAGCTCTTCGCCGAGGCACCGCCGGCCGCCTACGAGGAGTCCTACGCCGACCTGTTGCGCGACATGATCGCCCGTCACGCCGACGAACTGGCCGCGGTGATCGTCGAGCCCGTGGTGCAGGGCGCCGGGGGCATGCGGTTCCACTCCCCCGCCTATCTGCGGGTGCTGCGCGAGGCGTGCGACGCGCACGACGTCCTGCTGGTGTTCGACGAGATCGCCACCGGGTTCGGCCGCACGGGCGCGCTGTTCGCCGCGGACCATGCGGCGGTGACCCCGGACGTGATGTGCGTGGGCAAGGCCCTGACCGGCGGCTACCTGACCCTGGCGGCGACGCTGTGCACCCCGCGCGTGGCCGACGGGATCTCCCGGGGAGAGGTGCCGGTGCTCGCGCACGGGCCCACCTTCATGGGAAACCCGTTGGCGGCCGCGGTGGCCTGTGCCTCGATCGAACTGCTGCTCGGCCAGGACTGGCACGCGGAGGTCAAACGGATCGAGACCGGTCTCACGGAGGGGCTCGCGGAGGCGGCGGCGGTCCCGGGCGTGCGTGACGTGCGGATCCTCGGCGCCATCGGGGTCGTACAGCTCGACCACGAGGTGGACATGGCGGCCGCCACCCGGGCGGCGGTGCGGGAGGGCGTCTGGCTGCGCCCGTTCCGCGACCTCGTCTACACGATGCCGCCCTATGTCACGGGGGATGCGGACGTGGCACGGATCGCGCGCGGAATGTGCGCGGCGGCACGGGAGGGCTGAGATGTCGGTACTGGTGATCACGGGGACCGGCACCGAGGTCGGCAAGACCGTGACGACGGCTGCCGTCGCCGCGGCCGCCGTCGCCGCGGGCCGGTCGGTGGCCGTCCTCAAGCCCGCGCAGACGGGGGTACGGCCCGACGAACGCGGGGACGCCGACGAGGTGGCCCGGCTCGCCGGCGCCGTGACGACCCGGGAACTGGCGCGCTTTCCGGAGCCGTTGGCCCCGGCCACCGCGGCACGACGGGCGGGCATGCGGGCCGTGCGGCCGCACGACGTGGCCGAGGCGGCCTCCGAACTGGCCGCCGGGCACGACCTCGTGCTCGTCGAGGGGGCCGGCGGACTGCTGGTGCGGTTCGACGACGAGGGCGGAACCCTGGCGGACGCGGCCCGGCTGCTGGCGGCTCCGGTGCTCGTGGTCGCTGCGGCGGGCCTCGGCACACTGAACTCCACCGAGCTGACGGCACGTGAACTGCGGCAGCGGGGCCTCGAGCTGGCGGGCGTGGTCATCGGCAGCTGGCCCGTCGCGGCCGATCTCGCCTCACGGTGCAATCTCGCGGACCTGCCCGTGGTCACGGAGTCACCCCTGCTCGGTGCGCTGCCCGCCGGAGCGGGGGCGCATCCGCCGGCCGGTTTCCGCGCCGCGGCACCGGGGTGGCTGGCACCGCGACTGAGCGGGACATGGGACGCGGGCGCGTTCACCTCGGAGTTCGCGTCGTAGCGTGGCCGGCGTTCGTGTCGCGCCACCTGGCGGCGGGCGCGACACGGCAATGGTTCACCCTTCGCCGCGGGAACAGGCGGGCGTGTGCCCGGTGTGTCCGGGGGAGAATCCCGGTATCGCCCGCCCTCCGGGAGGCCCGTCATGCCGCCTCGCGCAGCCCAGGACATCGTTCACCACCCGCTGTTCGCACGCTTCTACGCCCGCTGCAGCGTGGCTGCCGAACGCACCGTCGGCCCGCACCGGGACGAACTCCTCGCCGGTCTGTCGGGGCGGGTGATCGAGATCGGCGCGGGCAACGGTCTGAACTTCGCGCACTACCCGCGCACCGTGTCCGAGGTGGTCGCCATCGAACCGGAGCGTGCGCTGAGGCAGTTGGCGGCGACCGCGGCCCTGCGCGCCGACGTGCCGGTGGACGTGGTGCCCGGCGCCGCGGAGGCCCTGCCGGTCAAGAGCGAGGCCTTCGACGCCGCCGTCGCCTCGCTGGTGCTGTGCAGCGTGCGGGATCTCGCGCGTGCGCTGACCGAGATACGGCGGGTGCTGCGTCCGGGTGGGGAGCTGCGGTTCTTCGAACACGGCCGGGGCGGCGGGCGCATGATGAAGGTGACCCAGCAAGCGCTGGACCGCACCGTGTGGCCGCGGCTCTTCGGCAACTGCCACGTCGGCCGGGACCCGATCGCCGCGATCAGGTCGGCCGGCTTCGAACCGGGCCCCTACCGCCAGGTGCTGGTTCCGGAGAAGGGGCCCCGGCTGCCTTCCTCGTACTGCGTCCTGGGCACGGCACGGCGGCCCGGCGCCGAGTAGTCAAAGGCTCCACTGGCGCAGTTCCCGCGCGATGTCGTGCACCGACGCCTCACCGCCCTTGACCAGCCGGGCGAGGTCGCGCACCTGTTCCGCAGAGGTGACGACCTTGACGCCGCTGGCCACCAGATAGCCGTAGGCGACGGCGGAGGCGAACAGTGCGTTGGACCGCTCCAGCGCCGGGACATGCAGCAGGAGTTGGAGGAGGGCGGCGGCGCGCGCGTAGGGGCCGTCGTAGACCGGGACGCCGAATATCTCCGCGTCGTGCCGGCTCACCGCGGCGACCAGCGCGCCCCAGTCGGTGACCTGCGGGTCGCCCGGTGTCTTCTGTTCTGCGACCATCAGCAGCCAGGCGAGGTCGATGGAGAGGTCGTTCAACGGTTCAGTGACGACCTTCGCTCCGGTGCGCGCCCGAACTCTCACCCTGGGCGGCGCCGAACTCCTCCGCGAAGACCGACTCGTACTGCTTCATGAAGTCGGCGGCGGCCTCGACGAACGTATGGCCGGCCTCTCCGGTGTCCTGCCGGACCAGCTCCTCTATGTACCGGTTGACGCTCATGCCGCGCTCCAGGGCACGCTCACGGGCGGCTCGGGCGGTGTCCTCGTCCACCCGCACGTTCAGCTGGGTCTTCGCCATACCTCGACGCTAGCGCGACCGTGCTAGCACCGGCAAGGGGGCGGCGGGTCTCCACCGCAGGGTGGAAGGTGCCCCTTACACCGGCCTCAGGGGCACGACCTTCGGTGGAGAGGCGTCTGGACTTCGGGGGGATACCGGGTGTGCGCCGCGTCACACTACGCTCTGCGGAGAGGGAGACCGGAACGTGGGGACGTCCACCAACGAGGAGGCGGTCTTGTCCACTGCTGCTGCCGAGCACGCCCGGGGCCGCCCGGAGGCGGACGGCACCGCCGCTCGCGCCCGGGGCCTGACGAAGGCGTACGGTTCGGGCGAGACGACGGTGCTCGCCCTCGACGCGGTCGACGTGGACATCGCCCGCGGCCGCTTCACCGCCGTCATGGGCCCCTCGGGATCGGGGAAGTCCACGCTGATGCACTGCCTGGCCGGGCTCGACACCGTCTCGGCCGGACAGGTGTGGCTGGGCGACACCGAGATCACCGGGCTGAAGGACCGCGAGCTGACACGACTGCGCCGGGACCGGATCGGGTTCATGTTCCAGTCGTTCAATCTGATCCCCACCCTGAACGCGGCCGAGAACATCACGCTCCCCATGGACATCGCGGGTCAGAAGCCCGACCCGAAGTGGCTGGACCAGGTGATCGACACACTGGGGCTGCGGGACCGGCTGACACACCGCCCGGCACAGCTGTCGGGCGGGCAGCAGCAGCGTGTCGCCTGCGCAAGGGCACTCGCCTCACGCCCCGAACTGATCTTCGCGGACGAGCCGACGGGCAACCTCGACTCCCGAGCCGGGCTGGAGGTGCTCGGCTTTCTTCGGGAGGCGGTGGACGCACTGGGGCAGACCGTCGTCATGGTCACGCACGACCCCGGCGCGGCCGCCCACTCCGACCTCGTGCTCTTCCTGGCGGACGGGCGGATCGTGGACGAGATGGAGCGGCCCACGGCGGAGGCGGTGCTCGAACGGATGAAGCGGTTCGACACGATCCGGGCGGCCTTCGGCGACGCGTCCGGCCCCGGGGACTGATTCCGCCGTGCTCAAGGCGACTCTGCGCAGCTTCCTCGCGCACAAGGGACGGCTCGCGCTCTCGGCGCTCGCCATCGTCCTGTCCGTGGCGTTCGTCGCCGGCAGCCTGATCTTCTCGGACACGGTCACCCGGACGTTCGACCGGCTGTTCGCCTCCACGGCGGCCGACGTGACGGTGAGTCCCAAGGAGGATCTGACCTCGCAGATCCCGTCCGGGGTGACGCCGACGCTTCCCGCCTCGCTCGCCGCGCGGATCGCCGGGGTCGACGGCGTCGCCGCTACCCATGTGGACGCCTCCGTCACCAACCTCACGGTCGTCGACAGCAGGAACGACCCGGTGGGACCCACGACCGGCGCCCCCACCATCGCCAAGAACTGGTACGTCACCGAGCGCAGCCCGGTCGAACTCACCTCCGGACATGCGCCGCAGGGCCCCGGCGAGGCACTCCTGGACGCCGACACCGCCCGGCACAAGCACGTGGCGATCGGCGACACGCTCACGATCCTGGCCCGGCCCGGCTCGTTCAGGGTGCGGGTCGTCGGCATCGCCACCTTCACGACCACCAATCCCGGCGCCGCCCTGGTCTTCCTGGACACCCCGACCGCCCAGAGCAGGCTGCTGGGCAGTCCCGATGCGGCCACGAGCATCGCGGTCGACGCGGCGCCCGGCGTCGGCGACGCCCGGCTCAAGCAACGGATCGCGAACCGGCTCGGCTCCCCCGCCTACGACGTGAAGACCGCGAGCGAACAGGCCAAGTCCGACACCGACCAACTCGGTGCGTTCCTGGACGTGATCAAGTACGTGATGCTGGGGTTCGCCGGCATCGCGGTGCTCGTGGGCGTGTTCCTCATCGTCAACACGTTCTCCATGCTCATCGCCCAGCGCACCCGCGAACTGGGACTGCTGCGCGCCCTGGGCGCCGACCGGCGGCAGGTGCGCCGGTCGGTGCTCACGGAGGCGCTGCTGCTCGGCGTGGTCGGCTCCACGCTGGGGCTGGCCGCGGGCATCGGGCTCGCTGCCGCGCTGATCCGGCTGATGAGCGCGTTCGGCATGAATCTGAAGTCCACCGAGATGGTGATCGGCTGGACGACCCCGGTCGCCGCGTATGTGGTCGGGGTCGGGGTGACCTTCGTGGCCGCCTACCTCCCGGCGCGGCGCGCGGCGGGCGTGTCCCCCATGGCGGCCCTCGCCGACGCCGAGGTCGCGGGCGTCGGCCGGCCGCTCAAACTGCGCGCCGTGGCGGGGGCGGTCGTCGGCGCGCTCGGTGCGGCCGCGCTGGCGGGGTGCGCCCGGGCGACGAAGACCGCGCCCGCGGCCTCCCTGCTGGGACTGGGGGTCGTCCTCACCCTCGTCGCGACCGTCATCGCGGGACCGCTGCTCGTGCGACCGGTGATCCGTGTGCTGGGCGGCGCCTTCCCGGCCCTGTTCGGTTCGGTGGGACGGATGAGCCAGCGCAACGCCCTGCGCAACCCGCGGCGCACCGGCGCCACCGCGTCGGCGCTGATGGTGGGACTCGCGCTGGTGGGCGGGATGTCGGTGGCCAGCGCATCCATGTCCACGTCGTTCGACCAGCAGATCGACAAGACGCTGGGCGCCGACTTCGTGGTGCAGAACAGCAACTTCCAGCCCTTCCCGCAGGAGATCACCGCACGGGTCCGCGCCACGGAGGGCGTGGGACTCGTGGTGCGCCAGCGATTCACGCCCGTCGCCGTGCGGCTGCCGGACGGCAGGCGCGTCGAGTCGACGGCCGCCGGCTACGACCCGCGGCTCGACGACGTCGCCCACATCGCCTACACCCGGGGCGACACCGCCGCCGCGCTCGCGGACGGGTCCCTCGCGATGGACAGGAAGTTCGCGTCGAGTCACGGTGTCCGTGTCGGCAGCACGATCCCCGTCACGTTCCCGGCGGGGCGGCGCGCCGATCTCAGGGTCGGTGCGCTCACCGACCAGGGCGGATCCGGCGGCTTCGGCACCCAGGGCGGGCTCTACTTCGGGATGGCGACGCTCCAGAAGTACGTTCCGGACGGGCAGGACTCGGGCCTGTACGTCAATGCCGCTCCCGGCACCCCCAAGGACGAGTTGCGCTCCCGGCTGGAGAGGACCCTCGACCCGTACCCCCAGGTCCAGGTCCGCGACCAGGCCGACTACAAGAAGCTGGTGCACGACCAGATCGCCGTGCTGCTCTATCTCGTCTACGCCCTGCTCGGCCTGGCGATCGTCATCGCGGTGCTCGGGGTCGTCAACACCCTTGCCCTGTCGGTCGTCGAGCGCACCCGCGAGATCGGACTGCTGCGCGCGATCGGGCTCGCCCGCAGGCAGCTGCGGCGGATGATCCGGCTGGAGTCGGTGGTGATCGCCGTGTTCGGTGCCGTGCTCGGACTGGCGCTGGGGCTCGTGTGGGGTGTGTGCACCCAGCAGGTGCTCGCGTTGCAGGGGATGGAGGCCCTGGAGATCCCGTGGGGCACGATCGTCGCCGTGGTCGTGGGATCGGCGGTCGTGGGTGTGGTCGCGGCGCTGCTGCCCGCCCTGCGCGCGTCGCGCATGAATGTGCTGGCGGCGATCGCACACGAATGATGTACTCGGCACGTACTCAAGTCGCGTCCCGCTGAGGAGAGTTCATGCCGCGTCCGTTCCGCTTCGGCGTCAACCTGCTCGAGCCCGCACCGGCGGGTGAGTGGCGCGCCAAGTGCCGTCGGGCCGAGCAGCTGGGCTACGACGTGATCCTGGTCCCGGACCATCTCGGCCTGCCGGCGCCGTTCCCCGCCCTGGTGGCGGCCGCGGATGCCACCGAGCGCCCCAGGGTCGGCACGTTCGTGCTCAACGCTGGGTTCTGGAATCCGGCGCTGCTGGCCCGGGAGGTGGCGACGGCGGACGCACTGACGGGCGGCCGCCTCGAGCTGGGTCTCGGCACCGGTTACGTGCAGTCGGAGCACGAGGAGGCCGCACTGCCCTACGGTTCGCCCGGCGAGCGTGTGGATCATCTGCACCGGACGGTGCGCGAGCTGGACGAACTGCTCGGCGCGGGGACGCATCTTCCGCGACCGGTGCAGAAGCCGCGCGTGCCACTGCTGATCGGTGCCAACGGAGACCGAATGCTGCGGATCACCGCGGAGCACGCCGACATCGCGGCGTTCACCGGGGCGCGCCCGGTCGCGGGGAGCACGACGGGACGCCTGGCACCGCTCTCGGCCGAGGAGCTCGACGCGCGCGTCGCCCTGTACCGGCGGCTGGCGGCCGGCCGCCAGGAGCCCGCCGAACTCAATCTGCTCATCCAGCTGGTGGCCGTCACCGACGACCCTGCGGGCGTGGTCCGTCCGCTGCTGGAGCGCAACCCCGACCTGACCCTCGAGGAGGCTCTGGCGCTGCCCGTCGTCCTGGCCGGCCCCCTGGAGGAGATCGTCGAGCGGGTGCGGACCCAGCGCGAACGCTTCGGGTTCTCGTATTTCACGGTTCTGGAGCCTTGCATGGAGGCGTTCGCGCCGGTGATCGAGTCCCTGCGCGGAAAGTAGCCGTCCGCATGCCGGAAATAGCGCTTCCGCCGGCTCCCTCCGTGATGGGATCCCCGCATGACCGATCTGCGGATACGCCCCGCGCGCCCCGAGGACCTGGACGCCGTGCTCGCCTTCTGGAAGACGGCCGCGGAGGGCACGAGCATCAGCGACGACCGGCACGGCGTGGAGGGCCTTGTCGCCCGCGATCCCGAGGCGCTGATCCTGGCCGAGCACGCCGGCGCACTGGTCGGCACCGTGATCGCGGGCTTCGACGGCTGGCGCTGCCATCTGTACCGGCTCGCCGTGCATCCCGAGCGGCGGCGCTCGGGCATCGCATCCGCGTTGCTGGCCGCCGCGGAGGAACGGTTCGTCCGGCTCGGCGGGCGCCGGGGCGACGCGATGGTCCTGCAGCGCAACACCACCGCCCAGCACGCATGGCGGTCGGCGGGGTACGCCCCCGAGGAACACTGGCGTCGCTGGGTGAAGCCCCTCACGGACTGAATGACTTTGCTGATCCTTTACCATGGATGCATCGAGCCCTCCCCCGGACGGGTCAACTCGTCCCAGCATGGAAAGGTGTGAGCGTCCGCCGATGGGCGAGCCTCCCAGTATCCGACCTCGCGCGGTCTCCGCGTCCCTGGCCGATCATGGGACGGAGGTGACCCGATGACCGAAGTGCTCCTCCTGCTGGTGGCGGTACTGCTCTCACTCGCCTGCGGTGGGTTCGTCGCGGCGGAGTTCTCGCTCACCACGGTCGAACGCAGCGCCCTGGAGCATGCGGTCAAGCGCGGCGAGCGTGGCGCCACCGGTGCCCTCAAGGCCGTGCGGAGCCTGACGTTCCAGCTCTCCGGCGCCCAGCTCGGAATCACGGTCACCAACCTCGTGGTCGGCATGCTCGCGGAACCGTCGATCGCCAAACTGCTCGCCGGCCCGCTCGCAGCGCTCGGACTGTCGCGCTCCGCGGCCACGTCCTTCGCCCTCGTGATCGGCACGGGCCTGTCGACCGTGTTCCTGATGGTGGTCGGCGAGCTGGTGCCCAAGAACTGGGCGATCTCCTCGCCGCTGGCCGTGGCCCGGCGCGTCGGCACGCCCCAGCGCTGGTTCAGCGCCGCCTTCCGCCCCTTCATCACCCATCTCAACAACACGGCGAACCACGTCGTACGCCGCTTCGGCCTCGAACCGGCCGAGGAGCTCGCCTCCGCACGCGGCCCCCAGGAACTGGTGGCACTCGCGCGGCACTCCGCCAAGGAGGGCGCGCTCGAGGCGGACACCGCCGAGCTGTTCGTCCGCACCCTCAACCTCGCCGACCTCACCGCCGAGAACGTGATGACGCCACGCGTCCGGGTCATGGCCCTGGAGGCGCAGGCGAGCTGCGAGGATGTGGCGAACGCGACCCGCGCGAGCGGTCTGTCGCGCTTCCCCGTCTACCGCGGGAACCTCGACACGGTCGTCGGAATCGCACACATCAGGGACGTCGTGGCCGTACCCGCCGAGAAGCGGCAGCACTGCTCGGTCGCCCGGGTGATGCGGGAACCGCTCTTCGTCCCGGAGTCCCTCACCGTCGACAGGCTGCTCGACCGGCTCTCCGGAAAGAACACCATGGCCGTCGTCATCGACGAGTACGGCGGCACCGCCGGGGTCGTCACGCTGGAGGACATCGTCGAGGAGGTCGTCGGCGAGGTCCACGACGAGCACGACCCCCAGGAGGCGCCCGACCTTGCCCCGGCCGGCACGGACGACACCGGCCGCACGCTGTACCTGGCCGACGGTTCGGCCCGCACCGACCAGCTCGCCCGTGTGGGGCTGCGGGTGCCCGAAGGCCCGTACGAGACCCTCGCCGGACTCGTCGCCGCGGAGCTCGGCCGCATACCCGCGAAGGGCGACCATGTGGACGTCTCCGGCTGGCGCCTGGACGTGGTGGACGCCTCCGGACGCCGGGCCGCGCGCGTCCTCATGCACGCACCGGTCGTGGAGCGGGAGGGGGAGCCGTGACCGTCGTCCAGTTGCTGATCGGTCTGCTGACCCTTGTCGCGAACGCGTTCTTCGTGGGCGCCGAGTTCGCGCTGATCTCCGTGCGCCGCAGCCAGATCGAGCCCCATGTCGAGGCCGGCGACCGGCGCGCCCGCAGTGTGCTGTGGGGCCTGGAGCATGTGTCGGTGCTGCTGGCGGCCGCGCAGCTCGGAATCACCCTGTGCACCCTGGTCCTCGGTGTGGTCGCCGAACCCGCGATCGAGCATCTGCTGGAACCCGTCTTCCACGCGGTGGGCATCCCACCGGAAGCGGGCCGTGTGGTGTCGTTCGTGATCGCGCTGACCCTGGCGACCTATCTGCACATGCTCTTCGGCGAGATGGTGCCGAAGAACGTCGCACTCGCGGAGCCGGTGCGCCTTGCGCTGCTGCTCGGCCCGCCGCTCGTGGCACTGTCCCGGGCCCTGCGCCCGGTGATCTTCACCGTGAACACCTTCGCGAACACCCTGCTCACACTGCTGCGCGTGGAGACCAAGGACGAGGTCACCGCCACCTTCTCGGACGACGAGCTGGCACGACTGGTCAAGGCCTCCACCGCCGCCGGGCTCATCGACGACCGCGCCCAGGAGCGACTGCACGACGCCCTGGAACTGGGCCGCCGGCCCGTGCGGGACGTGGTCGTCCCACTGGAACGCGTGGTCTACACGCATGTGGGCGTCACCCCGGATCAGCTGGAGCGGCTCTCCGCCGAGTCCGGGTTCTCACGCTTCCCCGTCGTGGACGAGAACCGGCGGATCATCGGCTACCTGCACGTCAAGGACGCGCTGGACGCGACAGCGCCCGACGAGCCGTTCCGGCTGCGGGACATCCGTGCCGTCCCGCGGGTGCGGGAGGACACGCCTCTCGACGACGTGCTCACCGCCATGCGCCGCAACCGCACGCACCTCGCGGCGGTCAACGACGAGGACGGCCGGCTGGCCGGGCTCGTGACGATGGAGGACGTACTGCGGGAACTGTTCGGACAGCCGCGGGAGCCGGGCACGGTCGGCTGACACCCCCCTCCCTCCGACGGACCGGCCTGAGCCGTCGGGGGGTGCGGGGCGACCGACCGGCGGGTATGCGCGCGGGATACCATCAACGGCGCCATGCAGACGAACCCCATGTACACCAGCCTGGTCGCCGTCGGCGACTCCTTCACCGAGGGCATGTCGGACCTGCTGCCCGACGGCACCTACCGCGGCTGGGCCGATGTCCTCGCGGGCCGGATGGCCGCGCGGTCGCCCGGTTTCCGGTATGCCAACCTCGCCGTCCGCGGCAAGCTGATCAAGCAGATCGTCGACGAGCAGGTGGATGTGGCGGCCGCGATGCAGGCCGATGTCATCACCCTGGTCGGCGGGCTGAACGACACGCTGCGGCCCAAGTGCGACATGGGCCGGGTCCGAGGTCTGCTCACCGAGGCCGTGGAGCGGCTGGCACCGTCGTGCAAGCAACTGGTCCTGATGCGCAGCCCCGGCCGGCAGGGCCCGGTCCTCGAGCGCTTCCGGCCCCGCATGGAGGAGCTGTTCTCCTGCGTGGACGAGCTCGCGGAACGGCACGGTGCCCTTGTGGTCGACCTGTACGGGGCGGCATCGCTCTCCGATCCCCGGATGTGGGACGTGGACCGGCTGCACCTGACGGACGAGGGGCACCGCCGGGTGGCGGAGGCCGTATGGCAGACCCTCGGGTACGAGGCCGCGGACGCCGAGTGGCGCACGCCGCTGCCCCCGTCCGCACCGCCGAACTGGCTCGCCCGCCGGACCGCGGACGTGCTCTTCACCCGGCAGCATCTGCTGCCCTGGATAGGCCGCAGGCTGACCGGCCGCTCGTCCGGCGACGGCCTCCCGGCCAAGCGCCCGGACCTGCTGCCGTACGAGGGACCCGCCGTTTAGGAACGGCACGCTTCGAAGGGGGTCGTGCATGACCACGACGGTGATCAACCTCAAGGGCCGCCTCCAGGAGTTCGGCCCCGCCCTGGAGTACGGCCCGGAGGACGTCGTCTACATCGGCCGCCGCATGGTCAGGGGCGGCTGGAACCTCCCCGGGCACCCGCTGTACAACCCGTTCCAGATCGACACCCCGCAGAAGAAGCGCGACGGGACACGGGCCGAGGTGATGGACAAGTACCGGGAGCACCTGAAGTCCCGCCCCGATCTGCTGGAGCTGGTGCCCGCACTGCGCGGCAGGACTCTGGCCTGCTGGTGCGCGCCCGAGGCGTGCCACGGTGACATCCTGGCGGAGATCGCGGACCGCACCGGAGGCCTCGGGCACGGGTCGTAGGAACCGGCCCCGCGGGCGCCACCCGGCTCCGCGGCGGCGGAGCCGTACGCGGTGACGCCGCTCTCGTAGTTTCCGCCGAATCGGCCCATGGCGCTGGCCTGCACGAATCGCCAGTAGACTCGGTGCACGTGACTGCTGCGCCCGCAAAGCCCCGAATCCCGAACGTCCTCGCCGGACGCTACGCCTCCGCCGAGCTCGCCACGCTCTGGTCCCCCGAGCAGAAGGTGAAGCTGGAGCGGCAGCTCTGGCTCGCCGTCCTGCGGGCCCAGAAGGACCTGGGGATCGAGGTCCCCGACGCGGCGATCGCCGACTACGAGCGCGTTCTCGACCAGGTGGACCTCGCCTCGATCGCCGAACGTGAGCGGGTCACGCGCCACGACGTGAAGGCGCGGATCGAGGAGTTCAACGCCCTGGCCGGGCACGAGCACGTACACAAGGGCATGACCTCGCGCGATCTGACGGAGAACGTCGAGCAGCTGCAGATCCGGCTGTCTCTGGAGCTGGTGCGCGATCGCACGGTGGCGGTACTGGCCCGCCTCGGCAAGCTGGCGGCTGAATACGGCGAGCTGGTCATGGCCGGTCGCTCCCACAACGTCGCCGCGCAGGCCACCACCCTCGGCAAGCGCTTCGCCACCGCGGCCGACGAGCTGCTGGTGGCCTTCGGCCGGGTCGAGGAGCTGCTCGGCCGCTACCCGCTGCGCGGCGTCAAGGGACCTGTGGGCACCGCGCAGGACATGCTCGACCTGCTCGGCGGCGACGCGGCCAAGCTCGCCGAACTGGAGCGCCGGATCGCGCATCACCTGGGCTTCTCGCAGGCCTTCACCTCGGTCGGGCAGGTCTACCCGCGCTCGCTGGACTACGAGGTCGTCACCGCGCTGGTCCAGCTGGCGGCGGCGCCGTCGTCGCTGGCGAAGACGATCCGGCTGATGGCCGGGCACGAGCTGGTCACCGAGGGCTTCAAGCCGGGACAGGTCGGCTCCTCCGCGATGCCGCACAAGATGAACACCCGCTCCTGCGAGCGTGTCAACGGCCTGATGGTCGTCCTGCGCGGCTACGCGTCGATGACCGGTGAGCTGGCGGGCGACCAGTGGAACGAGGGCGACGTCTCCTGCTCGGTGGTGCGCCGCGTGGCACTGCCCGACGCGTTCTTCGCGCTGGACGGACTGCTCGAGACGTTCTTGACGGTGCTCGACGAGTTCGGCGCCTTCCCCGCGGTCGTCGCACGTGAGCTGGACCGCTATCTGCCGTTCCTCGCCACGACCAAGGTGCTGATGGCCTCGGTGCGCGCGGGCGTCGGCCGGGAGGTCGCGCACGAGGCCATCAAGGAGAACGCCGTCGCCTGCGCCCTGGCCATGCGGGAGCAGGGCGCCGAGCGCAACGAACTGCTGGACAGGCTGGCCGCCGACGAGCGCATCCCGCTCGACCGCGATGCGCTGGACGCGCTCATGGCCGACAAGCTGTCCTTCACGGGCGCCGCGGCCGACCAGGTCGGTGCGGTCGTCGGCCGTGTCGACGAGATCGTGAAGCAGCACCCGGAGGCCGCCGATTACTCCCCGGGGGCGATCCTCTGACCCGGTTCACCCCGGCGGAACTGGAGGCCGCCCGCGACCGGCTGGTACCGGACGTGGTCGCGGACGGCCTCGCCGTTCTGTTCTGCGGCATCAACCCCGGTCTCATGACGGCGGCGACGGGCCATCACTTCGCCCGCCCCGGCAACCGCTTCTGGCCCGTACTGCACCTGTCCGGTTTCACCCCGCGGCTGTTCAAGCCGTCGGAGCAGGCGGAGTTGCTGACGTACGGGCTCGGCATCACCAATGTGGTGGCGCGGGCGACCGCACGGGCGGACGAGTTGGACGCCGAGGAGTTCCGCGAGGGCGGGCGCGTCCTCGGCGCGAAGGTGGAGCGGCTGCAGCCGCGGTGGCTCGCGGTCGTCGGAGTGACCGCGTACCGGGCGGCCTTCGACGACCGCAGGGCCGTCGTCGGTCCGCAGGAGCGCACGATCGGGTCGAGCCGGATCTGGGTCCTGCCCAACCCCAGTGGCCTCAACGCACATTGGACGGCGGCGACGATGGCGCAGGAGTACGGTCGGCTGCGCGAGGCCGCTGGGCACTAGCGGATCAGGGCGGGTCCCGGTCCGTGACGGCGGCCAGCAGCCTTATCTCGTCCGCCCCGTCGCGCTCGGCCACGCCGAGGGCCACCCATCGGCCGGTGCCGTCCGGCCGCCACAGATACAGCTCGTCCACAAGGTCGCCGAGTGTCGCCCAGGGCTCCGGTATCTCCTCGCCGCGTGCCTTGCGGACGCCGACGGTCAGTGACCACCAGCGCAGCCCCTCCCCCCAACGGTCGTCCAGCCGCTGGGCGATGGCCTCCTTCCAGGCGTCGAGATCCTCCGCCCAGCGCTCCCGCTCCGCGCCGTCACCCGTACCGAGACCGGCGCTCACCGCCAACGGGGCGATGTGGAACCCCGGGCCCCCGAAGCCCACGTCCGACACACCGCTCCGCGCCGGGAACTCCCGCGCGCGCAGCAGGTCGATCGTGGCCAGGTGCTGATCGATGGTCATACCTCCAGTACAGCAGTCGTCACTGACAATTGGCGGGGAGTCAGCCACCTTGAGGGTTCCGTTCGTTCGGCTCCCCGATGGGTCGGGCGTCCTGGCGGCCGCGGCGTACGGCGGCACGGGCAGGGCGCGAGCCCGGGAGGCGGTGCGTCGGGCGTGGCGCCGGGCGATCGGGAGGCGGAGGCGCGGCCGTTGGCGCACGGCCTGCCGGACCCGCAGACGGCCGCGCATCAGGTTGTCGGCACGGAGCCGGTGAAGCCGTAGCCGGCGCCGTGAAGACGTCGTCGGTGACCCGCGACCGCACGCAGGCCGTGATCCCGGTCCACGGGTCCGCCTTCGTCGTACCGGGCTGACACGACGCCGGGCGCGAGCCCGGCTCGCCCGTGATGTGCGACCTGCCCGGAAGGTCGGTCCGCTCGTTTGGTGCCTGGCCCTCGCGGGTGTGTGCGGCGCCGAGTACGATCCGCCCAACACGCGCACGAGCTGGGAGGACGGACGTTGGGGCGGCTGACCGGCGGGGACCCCTCTCTGCTGAGAAGGATCAACTCGGCGGTGGTGCTGCATGCGCTCCGCGCCACGGACCGCGCGACCCTCACCGAGATCACACGGGTGACGGGGCTGTCCCGGCCGACCGTGGAGGGCGTGGTCGAGGGCCTGATCGAGGCCGGGCTGGTGGTGGAACAGGCGGCCGAGGAGGGCGCCGCCCGACGGCAGGGACGGCCCGCACGGACCTTCCGCTTCCGGGCGGAGGCGGGCCATCTGCTGGGCATCGACGTGGGCGCGCACCGGGTGACCGCGGTCCTCGCCGATCTCGACGGCCGGGAGCTCGGCACCCTGTCCAAGGAGATCTCCGAGACGGCGCCGGCGGACGAACGTCTGGAGCGGCTGCGGAGCACGGTGGCCGAGCTGCTGCGCCGGGCGGGCGTGGCGCGCGACTCGCTGCGCGCGGTCGGCGTGGGCAGTCCCGGGATCGTGGAGGCCGACGGGACCGTCCGGCTCGGCACGGCACTGCCCGGGTGGACCGGGCTGAAGCTCGGCGATCGGCTCAGCCGTTCCTTCAAGTGCCCGGTGCTGGTCGAGAACGACGCCAACGCGGCGACCGTCGCGGAGCATTGGAAGGGAGCGGCCACCGAGTCCGACGACATCGTGTTCGTGCTGGCCGGGCTGAGTCCGGGCGCCGGTGCGCTCATCGGCGGCCGGCTGCACCGCGGCTTCGGCGGAGCGGCCGGCGAGATCGGGGCGCTGCACCTGCTGGGCCGCGAGGCGACTCCGGAGACACTGCTGTCGACCACGGACCAGCCGCTGCATCCGCTGGACGAACAACAGGTCGCGGACGTCTTCGCGCTCGCCAGGGAGGGCGACCAGCGCGCCCGCGCCGCCGTCGACCGCTTCATACAACGGCTCGTGCACGACGTGGCGGCGCTCGTCCTGGCACTCGACCCCGAACTGGTCGTCATCGGCGGCTGGGCGGCGGGCCTGGACGGCGTGCTCGCCCCGCTGCGGAACGAGCTGGCCCGCTACTGCCTGCGCCCCCCGAAGGTCACCCTTTCGCAGCTGGGCGAGGCCGCGGTGGCGACCGGAGCACTACGGCTGGCGCTCGACCACGTGGAGGAGCAGTTGTTCGCGGTGGAGGGCACCGTGACGGCACGGCGCTGAGCCGGGCCACGCGGCCGCACGGCTCGCCTACGACGTCGTGCCCCGGACCGATGGGTCCGGGGCACGACGTCGTACGCAGGCCGTGGGAGCGCCGGTGGACCGTGGTGGGGTCACGGACACCGGGCGGGGCGGTCAGGAGGCGCGACGCTCCGGGTCGTGGTGGATCTCCACACCGCCGGTGGCTCCGAAGGTCAGGCGGCAGGTGTCCGCACGGTAGGTGGCGACGGAGACCGCCGCGGTGCGGGCGTCGGCGTAGAAGCGGGTGGTGACGACGAGGACGGGGGCACCGGGCAGCCGATCGAGCTCCCTCGCGTCCTCGGCACTGACCGAACCCAGCTCCACGGACTGCTCCTGGCCCTCGAGCTCGAGGTGCTGCAGCTCGCGGAGCAGCGCACGCGCCCGCGCCGGGCCCGAAGGTGCGTCTATCGCGGAGAGGTCGGGCACCGAGGACTCGGGGATGTAGATCAGCTCGGCCGCGACGGGCTGCCCGTGGCTGACCCGGGAACGGCGCACCGTGTGCACGTTCTCGTCACGGTCGGTCTCCAGGAGGTCCGCCACGGTGGCGGGCGCGACCGCGAGGGTGCAGTCGGTGGGCTTCCAGGCGTCGTCCGCCGCACCCGGCCAGGTGTGCTGCTCGGAGCCCACGGCCACGCCCATGCGGGGCGGTGCGACGGTGGTGCCCACACCGCGGCGGCGCTGCAGCCGGCCTTCCAGTTCGAGCTGTTCGAGCGCCTGGCGGAGCGTGGCGCGGGCGACTCCGAAACGGGCCGCGAGGTCCCGCTCGTTGGGCAGGATCTCGCCCACGGAGAACTCGGAGTCGAGTGCTTCGGTGAGTACGGTCTTGAGGTGCCAGTACTTAGGCTCCGGCACCGTTTCCAGCTGCGTGGTCCCCACCCTGTCCTCCGCAATCGCCGTGGCGCGCCGGCGTTTAAGCGCCCTTGTTTATTAAAGGTTGTTGCACTTCTCTGCGACCATAGGGCGGCCCCCACCCTTGGTCAAGACCAATCCTCGATCCCTTACGCACCGCATAGGCTCCGCACCGCAGAGCGTTCACACGGCGTTCGTGATGGACGCCGCCGGTGACATGGCGGCGTGACCCCGGTTCGGAAGACGTTCATGAAGCGGGGCTACGGGGTGGTCCGTACGACGGCTAGCCGACGGACAGGGATCCCAGCTTGTCCGGGTTGCGCATGATGTAGATGCACTGGATGAGCCCGTCCACGACCTCCACCTGGAGGACGGTGTCCGGCTTGCCGCCCGACAGCACGAGCAGGGCCGTGCCCCCGTTGAGCTCCAGGAATCGGAACGACACGTCCTCGATGCCCTTGGCGGCCACACCGGCCAGGAACCTGGCGACCTTGTCGGCGCTCTCCAGAACCCGCAGCGGTGCCTTGGTACGGCCCCCGCTGTCCCCGACCAGACGGACGTCGGGGGCCAGCAGCCGCAGCAGCCCGTCCAGATCACCCTCGACCGACGCGGCGAGGAACCGCTCGGTCAGATCGCGCCGTTCTGCCGGGTCGACCTCGTAGCGCGGCCGCCGCTCGTCGACGTGCCTGCGGGCCCGGATGGCGAGTTGGCGCACCGCGGCCTCACTGCGGTCCAGGGTGGCGGCGATGTCCGCGAAGGGGTAGCCGAAGGCCTCCCTGAGCACGAACACCGCACGCTCCAGCGGCGACAGGGACTCCAGGACGACCAGGACGGCGAGCGAGACGGAGTCGGTGAGTACGGCCCGGTCCGCCGTGTCCGGCACCGCGTCTTCGAAGTCGGTGGCGTACGGCTCGGGCAGCCAGGGACCGACGTAGGACTCCTTGCGTGCCTGCGCCTGACGCAACCGGTCGACCGCCAGCCGGGTGGTGACGCGCACCAGGTATCCGCGCGGCGCGCGCACGGCGTCGCGGTCGGCGCGCGACCAGCGCAGCCACGCCTCCTGGACCACGTCCTCGGCGTCACTCACCCGGCCGAGCATGCGATAGGCGACACCCATCAGTACGGGGCGATGCTCTTCGAAGACCTCGGTCGCGGCGTCGATGGTCACCGTTCCATCCCATCCGACCCGCTCCGCCCTGTCCAGGTGACGCAACTGTCGGACACAACACATTGGCGTCCTCCTGGCCCTAAGGGGCCGGGATTCCCGGGGCAGCGCTTCGCGCTGCCTTCGAGGCTCGGCCGGTTGCCCGGCTTACGGGTTCCTGCTTCGTGGACCGGCTGGCGCCGAGGTCTCCACAGGCTGACACGGCATGCCCTGCCGCGTGTTTGATGTTGACGGCCGCATTGACGTCGGCATGGGCGGTGTGCCCGCAGCCGGGGTTCTTGCACCGGAAGACCGCTTGGCTTTCGCGGTTCGATTCCGATACGAACCCGCAGGCGGAGCACCGCTGCGACGTGTACGCGGGATTGACCTTCACCACCGTCGTGCCGGTGTAGCGGGCGGCGCTCAACAGGGCGAGCTCGAGGCGGTGCCATCCCTTGTCGAGGATGGCCCGGTTCAGACCCCGTTTCTGCGCGCCTCCCACCCCGAGCGCCCCGGCCGTCCCGGACGCCGAGGCGGACATGCTCTTGACCCGCAGGTCTTCGAGGCCGACGAGCGCGTTCCTCGCCACGACCCGACAAGCGGTCTGCGCACAGAAGTCGGTGCGCCGGTCCGACACCCGACCCATGATCCGGTTCATGGCTGTGATCGTCTTGCGCCGGTTGGTGCTCCCCTTCCGGGCGCGGGCCAGGCGCTGCTGAAGCCGCCGGTAACGCGCGGCCTCGCCGGCGCGGATGAACGACCTGTCATGGAAGTCTCCGTCGGAGGTGACGGCCGCCGCCTTGACGCCCCGGTCGATCCCGACGGCCGTATCCGGCATGGCATGCCGCTCGGGCGTGACGGCCTGATCGTCCACGAGGAAGGACACGAACCAGTGCCCGGCCTTGCGGGACACCGTCGCGGAGCGGATCACGCCACCGAGGGCACGCGACCAGCGAAAGCGGATCCATCCCAGCTTCGGCAGCTTGACCCGGCCCCACCTGCGGCCCAGGCGTTCCACCTGAATCTGTTTCGGGTCGGGGAAGCGGAACGAGGGGGACCAGCGGGCCTTGGAGCGCCGGCGGACCTTAAATGCGCCGTGCTCCCGGCATGCGCGGTCCAGGTCCTTGAGGTGTCAGCTGCAACGCGTGCGACGGCGCGGCCTTCAGCCACGGATGGTCGCGCTTGGCGTCGGCCAACTCGGCGCACTGCGGCGCATAGTTCATCCACGCCCCACGGCGCCGATACTCCCGCCGCTGCTCCAGGGCGGTGTTCCACACCGCCCGGCAGACATTCCCGAACTCCTCACACATGACCTCTTGCTCCAACGTGAGCGCGAGACGGTACCGGCGACCCGACAGCACGACAACACCCCCCAAAAGACACGAAGTTGCCGAACTTCAGCAGCATGTGCGCAGGTCAGAGAATCATGCAGACCTTTCTACTGCGGCGTCCCGCGCCGCCGGAGCGAGGATGGGCCAACCCCGCTCCGAAGGACCGGGCTCGCGCCCAAGAAATCTGGTCAACGGGCCGCCGCGCGGGAGGGGTTCACCCCGATCGGGGGCTACCCGCCGGTAGCAGTTGCTGACAGGCTGTCTACGACAGCGTTCTCCGGCGTGTAACGGACGAGGAGCAGCAGTATGCCCGCCACGGTCTCCTTCAGCGTCACCTCTCCGCACGGCCCGCGGACCGTGACCGTCTCCTACGCACGCGTGGGATCCGGCGAACCCCTGCTCCTGCTGCACGGGATCGGCCACCACCGTCAGGCCTGGGACCCGGTGGTGGACATCCTGGCGACCGAACGCGACGTGATCGCCGTCGACCTCCCCGGCTTCGGTGCGTCCCCGGCCCTGCCGGACGGACTCGCGTACGACCTCTCGACCGTGGTGCCCGCGCTCGGTTCGCTCTGCGGGGCGCTCGACGTCGACCGCCCGCACGTCGCCGGCAATTCCCTGGGGGGTCTGCTGGCCCTGGAACTGGGTCGCGAGAAGCTCGCACGATCCGTCACCGCCTTCTCCCCGGCCGGGTTCTGGACCCCGGCAGAGCGGCGGTACGCGTTCGCGGTGCTGCTCGCCATGCGCCACACGGCGCAGCGGATCCCGCTGCCGGTGGTGGAGCGGCTGTCGCGCACGGCGGCCGGCCGCACCGTGCTCACCAGTTCCATCTACGCCCGCCCCGGCCGCCGTTCACCGGAGGCCGTGGTAGCAGAGACGCTCGCGCTGGCCGGCGCCGAGGGTTTTGCCGCCACGCTCCGGGCGGGCGCCTCCGTCCGGTTCACCCAGGACCTGCCCGGTCTGCCCGTCACCGTGGCGTGGGGCACCAAGGACCGTCTCCTGGTGCGCCGTCAGGGTGTCCGCGCCAAGCAGATCATCCCCAGGGCCCGGCTCGTGCGACTACCCGGCTGCGGGCACGTGCCGATGAACGACGATCCGGCGCTGGTCGCGCGGGTCATCCTGGACGGCAGCCGCTGACCGTACCGGTCCGCGTGCCGCACGGTCGCGCGACCGGTGCGCCGCCCCGACACGCCTGTTCCCAAGGCGACTTGGGCTGCCGTGGGCGCCCTCGGAGACACCCGCGCGGACCCATGACGAACGCCGTGCGCCCCGCCGTCCCTCTCCTGTCCGGGACGCCTCACGCGCTCTGTGGTCCCCGTGTCACGGCGGTCAGTTGTTCATGTGCGGTTTCCATGTGCGCTGCGGCACACGAGTAGTTGTGGCAGTGCCCATCGCCCGGAACCGAACCTGGAGGCGCTTCATGTCACACCGTCCCACGCCCGGTCGCCGCAGCGTGCTGCGCGGCTCCCTGGCCGCCTCGGCGGCCCTGACCCTGCCCGCCGCGCTCGGCGCGGCGCCGGCGTTCGCCCTGTCGGGACGCCCGAAGGCGGGCTGGGGTGTCCAGACCGGTGACGTGACCGCGGACTCCGGTCTCGTCTGGGTGCGCTCCGACCGCCCGGCCCGGATGATCGTCGAGACCGCCGCGACCGAGTCGTTCCGCAATCCGCGCAGATGGCACGGCCCGCTGCTGGGCGCCGGCACCGACTTCACGGGCACCACACGGCTGCACGGGTTGCCCGCGGGTGAACAGATCCACTACCGCGTGCTGCTGGCGGATCCGGACGACCCGCGCCGCACCGGCGAACCCGTCGGGGGCACCTTCCGCACGACGCCGCCCGGGCGCCGCCAAGGAGTGCGCTTCCTGTGGTCGGGCGACCTGGCGGGCCAGGGCTGGGGCATCAACCCCGACTTCGGCGGCTACACCATCTACAAGGCGATGGCGAAGCTCGACCCGGACTTCTTCCTGTGCAGCGGCGACAACATCTACGCCGACGGCCCTCTCTCCGCCACCCAGGCCCTGCCCGACGGCAGCGCCTGGCGGAACATCACCACCGAGGAGAAGTCCAAGGTGGCCGAGACCCTGGCCGAGTACCGCGGCAACTTCCGCTACAACCTGCTGGACGAGAACCTCAGGCGGTTCAACGCCCAGGTGCCGTCGATCATCCAGTGGGACGACCACGAGGTCCGAAACAACTGGTACCCGGGCGAGGTCATCACCTCCGCGGACCCGCGCTACACCGAGAAGAGCATCGACGTGCTCGCGGCCCGCGCCCGGCGCGCGTTCAGCGAGTACTTCCCCCTCTCGACGCTCCAGCCGCAGGACCGCCACGACCGCGTGTACCGGGTCATGCGGCACGGTCCGCTGCTCGATGTCTTCGTCCTGGACATGCGCACCTACCGCAACGCCAACTCGCCCGACAACCAGGCCGTCGACCCGCAGGGCATCCTCGGGGCGGAGCAGTTGGAGTGGCTCAAGCGGGAGCTGTCCCGGTCCCGCGCGGTGTGGAAGGTGATCGCCGCGGACATGCCCATCGGGCTCGTCGTGCCCGACACCACGGAGGGCCTGCCGAACATCGAGGCGGTGGCGCAGGGCGACCCGGGCGCGCCGCTCGGCCGCGAACTGCAGATCGCCGAACTGCTTCGCTTCATCAAGCACCGGCGGATCACCGGCACGGTGTGGCTGACCGCGGACGTCCACCACACCTCGGCGCAGCACTACCAGCCCTCGCGCGCCGCGTTCACCGACTTCGAGCCCTTCTGGGAGTTCGTGTCCGGGCCGCTCAACGCCGGTGCGTTCCCGGCGAGCGCACTCGACGGCACATTCGGCCCCGAGCGGGTGTTCGTGAAGGCGCCCACGGACTCGAACGTCTCCCCGGCGGGGGGCTACCAGTTCTTCGGCGAGGTCGACATCGACGGGGGCAGCGGGGAACTGACCGTCCGGCTGCGTGAGCAGGACGGCACCGTGCTGTTCACCCAGGTGTTGCAGCCGGGCCGCGTGGGTCAGTAACTCTCCTCCGTTGAAGGCGACTTGAGGGAGCGGGTCGCAGAGCAGCGGAGACGCCGCACCACGGCTGCCGGTTCCACGTTCGGCCGCCGGCTCGCGTACCCTCGGTCACCGCGCCGCGCACCGGAGTCATCCCCCGGTGCGCGGCTTGCGAGCGGACACACGGCCGGGGTACCCGCGTTCCACGCCATGGTCAAAAGAACAACAAAAAGGGCAGAAGCATACTTTACTCATCAGACACACGACGTTCGTGATCACGCAACACCCTTCCTTCACAGTGGTTTGCATGACTCCAGACATGTCTGATGTGAGGCGAGCCAGGCACGGCCGCCCCGTGCACCACTGGCGACGGGACGTCATCGAGCTCGCCGCCCTGTTCACCGCGGTCGCGGTTGCCGACGCGGTGGCCAACCTCGTCGGGCACGGACCCGACGGACCCGCTCTCCTCGGCCTGTCCGCGGCGGCTCTGGTCGCGACGGCCGGATTCCACACATGGTGGGCACGCCGCCACGGTCACGCACCGCCCGTGAGCGATACCGGCGCCCGGCCGCCCGTCGTGGAGCGGCAGGCCGGGCCGTCCGGGACCGACACGGCCGGAGCCTCCACCGTGCTGTGGCGGATGCGGACGACGGTGCGTGACGAACCCGGCTCGCTGGCCACCCTGTGCACGGCGCTGGCCTCCCTCCGGATCGACATCCTCAGTCTGCAGACGCACCCGCTGGCACAGGGCACAGTCGACGAGTTCCTGCTGCGGGCGCCGGCGGAGCTGGAAGCGACCGGCATCACTCGGGTCGTCGCGTCGGCGGGCGGCACCGGCACCTGGATCGAGCGGGCCGACGCGCACGACCTGGTCGACGCCCCGACCCGGGTACTTGGCCTGGCCACACGCACCGCGCTGGACGCGGCCGAACTCCCGCTGGCGTTGCGGCAGTTGCTCGGCCGCTGCACCATCCGCTCGCTGCCCGCCGTCTCCCCCGCCTCCGGCCGCGCGGAGGACGACGTCCCCGTCGAGGGAACCCTCGAGGACACGGTGATGCGCCTGCGCGCGCCGGAGGGAGGGGTGATCACGGTGGAGCGGCCGTATCTGCCGTTCACGCCCACGGAGTTCGCCCGGGCGCGGGCTCTGGTCGAGCTGGACGCCCGGCTCGGACCGCGCATCCCCCGCAGCCAGGACGTGCTCACGCTGCCCGAGGGCAAGTCCATCACCGTACGGCGGGCCGACGCCTCGGACCTCCAGGCGGCGAAGGAGATGCACGAGCGGTGCTCGGCGCGCACGCTCGGCATGCGCTACCACGGGCCGGTCGGGGACGCGGACCGCTACCTCAGGCACCTGCTCAGCCCGCGGTTCGGCCGGACCCTCGCGGTGCAGACGACGTCGGGCCGCATCGTGGGCCTCGGACACCTGCTCTGGGACGGCGACGAGACGGAGGTCGCGCTGCTCGTCGAGGACGCCTGGCAGCGGCGCGGCATCGGCACCGAACTCCTCGGCCGGCTGGTGACGATGGCGGTCGAGGCGGGCTGCGAGAACGTCTACGCGGTCACCCAGGCGTCCAACACCGGCATGGTCGCCGCGATGCGCGGGCTCGGACTGCCCCTCGACTACCAGATCGAGGAGCGCACCCTCGTCATCACCGCACGGCTGGACGCGACCCCCGTGGCCTCGCGTCTGCCGTACGGAGAGGCGGGCGGGTCGCACGGTGCACGGGGCACACGAGACTGACCGTCCCGCGCCCCCGGCGCACACGACCCACCGAACGGCCCGGCGCGATCCGGCGGGCCGTTCGCCGTGCGGGGGTCCGGGCGGCCGCGGACGGCACCCGCACGCCGTAGCCGGCTACCGGCCCACGGCCTCCTGCCGCCGCGCCGGGGCCGGACCCCGCGCCGCCCCCAACGCGGTGTCCAGATCGGACCACAGGTCCTCGACGTCCTCCAGGCCCACCGACAACCGCAGCAGCCGGTCGCTCACCCCGGCGTCCCGGCGGTCCGTCGCGTCGACGATGCGGTGGCTGATGGACGCCGGGTGCTGGATGAGGGTGTCGACGCTGCCCAGGCTGACGGCGGGCGTGATCAGGCGGACCCGTCCGATCACCGCGTGCGGATCGCCGTGCACCTCGAAGGCGATCATCGCGCCGCCGATGCGCGGGTAGTGAACCCGGGCCACCCGTGGGTCGGCGGCGAGCCGGCGGGTGAGTTCCTCGGCGGTCGCGGACGCGGCCCTGACCCGTACCGGCAGCGTCGACAGACCGCGCAGCAGCAGGTAACCGGCGAGCGGGTGGAGCACCGCACCCGTCGCGAAGCGCATCTGGCGGAGCCGGCTCGCCATCTCCTCGTCGCAGGCCACCACCCCGCCCATCACATCGCCGTGCCCGCCGAGGTACTTCGTGGCGCTGTGCAGTACCAGCCGCGCCCCGAGCGCGGCGGGCCGTTGCAGCACGGGCGTCGCGAAGGTGTTGTCCGCCAGCAACGGCACCGAGCCGCAGGCGTGGGCGATCGCGCGCAGATCGACCTCCGCGAGCGTCGGATTGGCCGGGGACTCGACCATGACCAGGCCGGTGTCGGGGCGCAGGGCGTCGGCTATGCCCGCCGGGTCGGTCCAGGTCACCTCGTTGCCCAGCAGCCCGGCGGTCAGCAGATGGTCGCTGCAGCCGTACAACGGTCGTACGGCGACGACATGGCGCATTCCCAGCGTGTTCCTGGCGAGCAGGACGGCGCTGAGCGCGGCCATGCCGCTCGCGAAGGCGACCGCGCCCCCGGTGCCCTCGAGCCGCGCGACCGCGGTCTCGAAGCGGGCGACGGTGGGGTTGCCGAGCCGCCCGTACACGGGCGGCCCGTCGGGTTCCGCGCCGTCGGCCGCGAACGCGTCGATGCGGGCGGCCTCGTCACGGCTGTCGTGCGAGGGGTAGGTCGTGGAGAAGTCGAGTGGTGGGGCGTGCAGCCCCAACTCGGCGAGGTCCTCACGTCCGGCGTGCACGGCCTCGGTGGCCAGTGCCCGGCGGGCGGGGAGATCCACCGCGAATCCGTCCTGCGCGTCGTGGGTGCCATGAGTACGGGAGTCCATGGATGGCAGACTGAACACCGGCCGGGATCACGGCGCCGAAACCCGTGTTACGTTCGCCGCATGGCCGAATCCGTCGTACTGGACCCGGTGGATCTCCATCTTCTGCGGCTGTTGCAGAACGACGCCCGGACGACGTACCGCGACCTCGCGGCGCAGGTCGGCGTCGCGCCCTCAACCTGTCTGGACCGCGTGACGAGGCTGCGCCGCTCGGGCGTCATTCTCGGCCATCAACTGCGGCTCGACCCGGCGAAGCTGGGGCGCGGACTGGAAGCGTTGCTGTCGGTGCAGGTCAGACCGCATCGGCGGGAGCTGGTCGGCCCCTTCGTGGAACGCATCCGGGCGTTGCCCGAGTCCCGGACCGTCTTCCACCTCACCGGCCCCGACGACTACCTCGTGCATGTCGCGGTCGCGGACATGGCGGATCTCCAGCGGCTGGTCCTGGACGAGTTCACGGCCCGGCGGGAGGTGGCCCGGGTGGAGACCCGGCTGATCTTCCAGCAGTGGGACTGCGGTCCCCTGCTGCCACCGGGCCAGAGCCCGCCGAAACCCGCTCAACAGCCCTAGCTGCACGGATCACGCCGACGTCGCGCGAAAGCCGCGGTCCCTCCCGGCCGACCTGATCCGAACGACAGGCCCTAAGCCGAGCGCGGAATCCCCGTGACGCACCCCACGGTGTCGTATCAGGATGGTCCGCATGTCAGACACCACCAGGAGCCCTCTGCCCCGGGAGGTCGCCGACGCCTACGTCGACGCCCTCGTCGCCCTCGACCCCGTCACCGGTACCTACCTCGGTGTGAAGGAGAGTTCGAGCAAGCTGCCCGACACCTCGCCCGCGGGCCAGGAGGCGCTCGCCGAGCTGGCGCGGGCGACCCTCGCCCGGCTCGACGAGGCGGAGCGCCGCCCGGGCGCGGACAGCGACATCGAACGCCGGTGCGCGCGACTGCTGCGCGAGCGGCTCACCGCCGAACTCGCCGTGCACGAGGCCGACGAGGGTCTCAGGACGGTGAGCAACCTGCACAGTCCCGTGCACTCCGTGCGTGACGTCTTCACGATCACCCCCACCGCGACGGACGAGGACTGGGCGGCGATCGTGGAGCGGCTGCGCGCCGTTCCCACCGCACTGGCGGGCTACCGCGAGTCCCTCGCCCTGGGTCTCGAGCGCAAGCTGCACGCCGGACCGCGCCCGACCGCGACCTTCGTCGAGCAGCTCACCGAGTGGTCCGACACGGACGGCCGGGGCCGCGGCTGGTTCGAGGAGTTCGCCTCCGAGGGGCCCGAGTCGCTGCGCTCGCAGCTCGACGACGCGGCCCGTGCGGCGACCGCGGCCGTCGTGGAGCTGCGGGACTGGATGCGCGACGTCTACGCACCGACGGTCGAGGGCGCGCCGAACACGGTCGGCCGCGAGCGCTACGCCCGCTGGGCGCGCTACTTCAACGGCACGGACCTGGACCTCGACGAGGCGTACGCATACGGCTGGTCCGAGTACCACCGGCTCCTGGGCGAGATGAAGAAGGAGGCCGAGAAGGTCCTCCCCGGCGCCGCGACACCCTGGGTCGCGCTTGCGCATCTCGACGAGCACGGCACCCACATCGAGGGCGTCGACGAGGTCCGCGCCTGGCTGCAGGGCCTGATGGACGAGGCGATCGAGGCCCTCGACGGAACGCACTTCGAACTCGCCGAGCGGGTCCGCAAGGTGGAGTCCTGCATCGCGCCCCCCGGCAGCGCGGCGGCGCCGTACTACACGGCGCCCTCCGCCGACTTCTCCCGCCCGGGGCGGACCTGGCTGCCGACGATGGGCCAGACCCGGTTCCCGGTGTACGACCTGGTCTCGACCTGGTACCACGAGGGCGTCCCCGGCCACCATCTGCAACTGGCCCAGTGGGCACACGTGTCGCAGGACCTCTCCCGCTACCAGGCGACCGTGGGCGGTGTCAGCGCCAACGCCGAGGGCTGGGCCCTGTACGCGGAGCGCCTCATGGACGAGCTCGGCTTCCTCACCGACCCGGAGCAGCGGCTCGGCTATCTGGACGCCCAGATGATGCGTGCGGTCCGCGTCATCATCGACATCGGCATGCATCTGGAGCTGGAGATCCCGGCCGACTCACCGTTCCACCCGGGTGAGCGCTGGACGGCCGGGCTGGCACAGGAGTTCTTCGGCTCCCACTCCAGCCGTCCCGCGGACTTCGTGGAGAGCGAGCTGGTCCGCTATCTGTCGATGCCCGGCCAGGCGATCGGCTACAAGCTGGGCGAGCGGGCCTGGCTGCTGGGCCGGGAGAACGCCCGGAAGCGCCACGGCGACGCGTTCGACGCGAAGGCCTGGCACATGGCGGCGCTCTCGCAGGGTTCGCTGGGCCTGGACGTCCTGGTGGACGAACTGTCGCGGCTCTGAGCCGGACGGGCGGCCGGTCCCGGGGCGTCGCCTCCGGGTCCGGCCGTCACCGGCGGAATCCGCCCTCCGAGTCGATGACCTGCCCGGTGATCCAGGCGGCCTCGTCCGTGGCGAGCCAGGCGACGAGGCGGGCGGGGTCGTCCGGCATGCCCCAGTGTCCGGCCGGGAACCGGGCGGCGACGGCCTCGTACGCATCACCGGTCAGATAGTCCGTGTCCACGGGGCCGGGGTTGACCGTGTTGACGGTGACGCCCCGCTCCGCGAGCGCGGTCGCGAGCGAGCGTGTGATGGAGGCGAGGGCGCCCTTCTGCAGCGCATAGGCGATCTCCTCGGGCATACCGCCCGCGATGTCCTGCCCGGAGGTCATCATCACCACCCGACCGCCCGTTCCCGCCGCGGGCGTCGCCGCGCGCCGTCGGGCGTACGCCTGGACCAGGAGCAGGACGGAGCGGGTGTCCACCGCCCAGTGGGCGTCCAGCACGGCGGCGTCGACGGTGTCGAGCGTCCCGCCGCTGCCGCTGAGCGCGTGGTTGGCGACGAGGATGTCCAGTCGTCCGCCGAGCGCCTCGGCGGCCGTCGCGATCAGTTCGGCGGGGGCGGAGGGGTCGGACAGGTCGGCCGGTCCGTCGGCGACCGGGGCGTCCGGGTCGCCGAGGGCCGCGCGCACTGCGGCGACCACCTCCTCGGGACGGTCGGCGCCCCAGGGCATCGCGGCGTCGTGCGGCACATGGTGGTGCAGATAGACGCCGGCGCCGTAGGCGGCCAGCCGCCGGGCCACCGCGTAACCGATGCCTCCGCGCCGGCCGGCGCCGGTCACGAGGGCGGTCCTGCCGCGCAGAGGCAGGGGGTCGCGGCGGAGTTCCCCGGCCGTGGGGGACGGGAGCCGTGGCACGTCAGCCGCCCGTGCGGCGGACCTGGACGAGCCCCATCCAGATCTCGGGGCCCGGCTCCACGTACGCCGCCCGCACCGTGTACCGCCCGGGTTCGAGCGCCACCCGAAGATGTTCCGTGCGTGTGGACTCGTGTCCCGGCCAAGCCGCGTCGAACAGCACCACGTCGCCCGGCACGTCCCACTGCACCTCCGGCTCCCACTGCGCGGTACGCAGCGCCTCGGGGACGCGGTCGAGCAGCGCGGCCTCGGAGTCCGCGGCGCACCAGCGTACGAATGTGCCGAACTCCGCCAGGAAGGCGGTGGAGGCGGGCTCGTCGCCCAGGACCAGGGCGCGGGTGTCCCCGACCGGCACCAGCCCGATGTATCCCTCGATCTCACAGGCCCGGTCGTAGTCGGAGGACGTCTCGTCGCCGTCGGCGCCCGCCCAGAACGGCAGCACCACCTCCGGTATCGCGATGAGCGGCCCGCCGCCCGACTCGACCCACACGACCGCACCTTGATCCGTATGACTGACCATGCTCAGAAGCTACACGCACGCGACGCAGCGGAGGCACCGCTTCCGCAGGGTGGGAAAATCGGCGGCGGAACGTCAGCAGCCGCAGTCCAACTGCGGTGCACCCGTGGAAGGTTGGCCTCCCACGTGAGCACCGGTCAAGCCCGAGAGGGAGTCGGCGGTGCGACGCCCTCGGCCCTCCCGGGTCTCGAACTCCAGGCCCTCGCGGGCCCAGTACTCGAAGCCGCCGAGCATCTCCTTGACCGAGAACCCGAGCTCGGCGAGAGCAAGGGCCGCACGGGCAGCACCGTTGCAGCCGGGACCCCAGCAATAGGTGACGACCGGGACGGACTTGTCGAGCACCCGCTCGGCCTGCTCCGGAACAAGGGCCGTGGGGAGGTGGAGCGCACCCGGGATGTGGCCCTGGTCCCAGGCCGCGGTGGACCGCGAGTCGAGGAGGGTGAATCCCGGGTCCCCAGCCGCCAGCGCGGAGGCCACGTCGGACACGTCGGTGTGGAAGGCGAGGCTCGCCCGGAAGTGGGCGGCGGCCACCGCGGGGGCGGCGGGCGGGATGCGCAGGACGGGGTTGGCGAGGGTCGTGGTGTCGCTCACGTCGGGCCCTTTCATGGGGGTGTCTGGATGACCCGAAATCTACGGTCGTCCGTCGGCGTCCTGAAGGTGCGATCCACGGCACACCTCTTGATCGGCCGGGGATCTCCCTGCTATCTCTCGAAGATGACCGCGTATTCACCGGACGCCACCGACTGGCGCATTCTCGACGTCCTTCAGCGCGAAGGGCGCGTCAGCTACGCCGAGCTGGCCCGCGCCGTGGCCATGTCCCCGAGCGCGGTGACCGAACGGGTCCGCAGGCTGGAGGAGGCCGGCGTCATCCAGGGGTACGCGGCGGTCGTCGACCCCGAGCGGCTCGGACTGCCGATCCTGGCCTTCGTACGGCTGCGGTACCCGAACGGCAACTACAAGCCGTTCCATGACCTGGTCGGCGCGACGCCCGAGATCCTGGAGGCACACCACGTCACGGGCGACGACTGCTTCGTCATCAAGGTCGCGGCGCGCTCGATGAGGCATCTGGAGGAGGTGTCGGGCAGGATCGGCACACTGGGATCCGTGACGACGAGCGTCGTGTACTCGTCGCCCCTCCCCCGTCGTCCCCTCGGCCGCTGAGCCGTCTCAGCCGGCGCCCCGCTGCCGCAGGACCGAACCCGTCCTGCCCTTGACGACCTCCAACTGGGCGTGGACACGGCGCCGCAGGTCCGCGACATGGCTGACGATGCCCACACTGCGGTCGCGTTCCCGAAGCGAGTCGAGGACGTCGAGGACCTCGTCCAGGGTCTGGTCGTCGAGGCTGCCGAACCCCTCGTCGATGAACAGTGTGTCGAGGCGGACACCACCGGCCTCGTCGGTGACGACGTCCGCGAGTCCGAGGGCGAGCGCCAGGGACGCGAAGAACGTCTCCCCGCCGGAGAGGGTCGCCGTGTCCCGCTCCCGCCCGGTCCATGCGTCGACGACGTGCAGGCCGAGGCCGCTGCGGCCGCGGCCCGAGCGGTCGTCCGAGTGCACCAGGGTGTAGCGGCCCGAGGACATGCGCTGCAGTCGCACGGTCGCGGCGGCCGCCACCTGTTCGAGACGGGCGGCGAGCACATACGACTCCAGGCGCATCTTCCGTTCGTTGTCGGCGGAGGTGCCCGCCGCAAGCGAGGCCAGCCCGGCCACGCGGTCGTACTCCTCGCGCAGGGGCGCCAGCCGGTGGACGGCCACGCCCGCACGCACGGACAGCCGGTCGAGTTCGCTGCAGCGGCGGGCCGCGGCGTCCTGGACGGAGACCGCCTCCTGGAGCCGCCGGACAGCGGCTTCGGCGGCCCGTTCGACGTCTTCGAGGTCCGCGGGCGGCTGCTGCGCGGCCGCCACGGTGTCGGCGTCGGTGAGCACCGCGCGCACGGCGGCCTCCTCCTGCTGCCAGGCGTCGAGCCGCCGCTGCAGATCGCGATGCGCCTCGTCGTCGAGGAGCGCCTCGGCAGCCGCCCGGGGGGTGTCGAACCCGGCGCGGAACGCCGCGTCGGCGAGGCGCGCGTCGGCGTCCTTCAGCCGCTGCGCGGTGTCCTGCGCGGCGCGGGCGGCGTCGGCGGCGTCGGCGAGCAGCGCGGCCCTGCGCTCCAGTTGCCCCGAGCGCGCCGAGACACTGGCCGCGTCACCCCGGGCGCGCAGCAACTCCTCCTCCAGCAAGGCCTGTTCGCGGTCCAGGGCGTCCCTGCGGGAGATACGGGCCGCCCCGCGCAGCGCGGCCTGCTGCCGGTCCGCCGTGCGCCGCTCCCACTCGTGCTCGTTCCGCCTCGACTCCTCCTGCGCGGAGTGGAGTCGTGCGGCGCCGGCGCGCGCGGTGTCGTAGAGCCGCTCCAGTTCCTCCCACTCCTCGGCCAGCAGGGACGTGGGGGCGTCCCCGGCCTCGGCCGTCGCCGCGGCGAGCGCCTCCCGGACTAGGCCGAGCCGCCGCTCGTCCTCGGCGCGCTGTTCGTCGGCGTCACGGTGAGCCGCGAGGGCCCGCTCCTCCGCATCGCGGTCGACGTGTCCGGCGACCTTCTGCGCGGGCGCGGGGTGTTCCACGGCGCCGCACACCGTGCAGGGCTCGCCGTCGACGAGCCCTGCCGCGAGTTCGGCGGCGATGCCCTTGAGCCGCCGTTCCTTCAGGTCGAGCCAGTGTTCGCGGCTCTTCAGCGCGCGTTCGCGGGAAGCCAGGGTACGGGCCTGGGCCGCCTCGGTGTCCCGGGCCAGCTCGTCACGCTGACGTGCCGCCCTCAGCCGGCGCTGCGCGGGCTCGCGCTGCACCGCGAACTGCTCGGCCCGGCCGGCGTCCTGCTGTGCCGCGTCAATCCGGGCCTGCAGGTCCGCCCGGACCTTCTCCCAACCGGCCAGCCACTCCTCGGCATCCTGCAGGACCGTCTCGTCGGCACGCTCCTCACGCTCCAGATCCGCACGCTCCGCGGCGAGTCCGGCCAGACGCTGTTCGGCACGGCGGGCCGACTCGAGTCCGCCGAGCTCCTCGGCGACCCGACGGGCCGCGGCGGCGAGCCCCGCCGCCCCGTCCTGGGCGAACGTCCCGGGCAGCCGAGTACGCGCGCGTGCCTCGTCGCTGGCGGCCTGACGATGCTCGGCCTCCGTGGTCTCGCGCAGGTCGAGGGCGGGCGCCACCCTCTCGGCCTTGCGGGAGCGCTCGAGGCGCGCCTGTGCCTCGCTGCGCAGGCCGGCCCGCTCCTCGAGCAGTGCCGCCCGCTCCCGGGCCTCGGCGAAGATGCGCTGGAGCCGGGCCCGTTCGCGCGTGCCACCGAGCAGTCCCTCGGCCTCGGCCCGCAGCGACTCTGCGGCGGTGCGGGCGCAGTGTGCATGGGTGAGCCGCTCGCGGGCGGTGCTGCGGGCGACCGCGGCCCAGCCGAGAACGGCGTCGGCGAGCCCGGGGTCGCCCGGGGCGAGCTCCGGCAGGGGCAGGGCGTCACCGGCCGCCTGCTGCATCCGGTGGGCGTCCGCCAGCAGCACGGCGTCACCGTCCCGCACCCCGGACTCGGTCGCCCTGCGCCGCTCGGCGAGGCGCTTTTCGACCTCGGCGAAGCGATGGGTGTCGAAGAGGCGCCCGAGCAGTTTGCCGCGGGCCTCGGCGTCGGCGCGCAGAAAACGGGCGAAGTCGCCCTGCGGCAACAGTACGACCTGGCAGAACTGCTCCCGGCTCATGCCGAGCAGCTGGGTGATCTCCTCACCGATCTCCTGGTGGGAACGGCTGAGGTCCTTCCAGGCGCCGGCCGCCGTGTCGTACTCGCGCAGCCAGGTCTGGGCCTTGTCGGTCGTCGTACCGGTGCCGCGCTTCTTGGGGCGCTCCCACGGCGGTTGCCGGGTGACCTCCAACCGGCGTCCGGCGACGGTGAGTTCGAGCCTGATCCCGGTGCGCGTCTCCGGGGCCGCGTGGTCGCTGCGCAGGGTCACGCCCTGGCCGCTCTGCCGGGCGCCGGGCACGGCCCCGTACAGGGCGTAGCACACGGCGTCCAGCACGGACGTCTTGCCGGCGCCCGTCGGTCCGTGGAGCAGGAACAGACCGGCGGTGGAGAGCTCGTCGAAGTCGACCCGCTGGGTCCCGGCGAAGGGTCCGAAGGCGGTGATGTCGAGCCGGTGCAGCCTCACTGGGCTCCCTCCGTGTCGGGCGGGCGCACGGTCACCGGGCGACCTCCCGGACCGCCGCGTCGGCGCGCGCCGCGTCGAACGCGTCCTGGAGCACGAGCCGTTCCCGCTCGTCGGGCCCCGAGCCGCGTACGTGCGCGACGAAGTCCTCCGCGATCTCCTGGTCGGAGCGGCCCTCAAGCCGGCGGGCGTACGACGCCCCGGGCTCCTCGGGGGCGCGCTCCGGTTCGAAGACGAGGCTGAGCGTGTGCGGGAAGCGCTCGGCCAGCCGGGCCATGGGCTCGGCGGGCCGGACCGGATCGGTGAGGGTGGCCTCCACCCACGCCTCTTCGTGGCGCGCCAGCTCCGGATCCTCGAGCAGGCCCTCCAGCCGACCCCGGATCCGCGCGAGGGGGCGCGGCACCGGGCAGTCGAGGCGCTCCGCCGTGACCGAGCCGTCGCCTCCGAGGTCGACGAGCCACATGCTCTTGCGGTGACCGGCCTCCGAGAAGGAGTACGCCAAGGGGGAGCCGGAGTAGCGGATCCGCTCACCGAGGGTCTGGCTGCCGTGGAGATGTCCGAGCGCCACGTAGTCCACGCCGTCGAAGACACCGGCGGGGACCGCCGCGACACCGCCGACCGTGATGTCCCGCTCGCTGTCGCTGGACTCTCCGCCGGTGACGAACACATGGGCGAGGACGACGGAGCGTGTGCCCGGCGCGCGCGTGGCGAGATCGGCCCGCACCCGGTCCATCGCGGCCGTCAGCACCGCTTCGTGGCCCGCCTGCTCCACCATGAACTCGTCCTTGACCAGGGCCGGTTCGAGGTAGGGAAGGCCATAGAAGGCAACGTCCCCGTGGGTGTCGGACAGCACGACCGGCGTCCCGCAGGCCGCGGGATCCGTCCGCAGATGGATGCCCGCACGCCCGATGAGCCCCGCGCCGACGCCGAGACGGCGCGCCGAGTCGTGGTTGCCGGAGATCATCATCGTGGGGACGCCGAGGTCGGCGAGCCGGTGCAGGGCGTCGTCGAACAGCTCGACGGCGGCGAGCGGCGGCACCGCACGGTCGTACACGTCTCCCGACACGACCACCGCGTCCACACCGCGTTCGCGCACGGTGGTGACGACGTGGCGGACGAACTCGGCCTGGGCGTCGAGCATGTTCACCCGATGGAACGCCCGGCCCAGATGCCAGTCGGAAGTGTGCAGCAGCCTCATGATCCCCGAGACTAACGGGCGGGTCCGACACCACGGGCGGTTACTCCCGTTTCGGCCCCTCGGGGCCGGCTGCCCTCGGACGTCCCCGTCCGTCCGTCATGCGTCCCCGTAGGCCTCTCCGCCCGTTTCGAACCCGGCCGTGCCCGCGGTGACGTCGGCCAGCCACGCGCGGAAGGCCTCCACCTCGGAGTCCGGCAGACCGATCTCGATCGTGACGGCCTCCCCGTACCGAACGGCCCGCACCGCACGTCCGGTCGACCGCAGGTCGTTCTCCACCTTGCCCGCCCGCTGGTGGTCGACCGTCACCGTGGCGAGCCGGAAGCGGCGGCGGGTGATCGTCCCGACGGTGTCCAGGGCCTCCCCCACGGCACCCCCGTACGCCCTGATGAGTCCACCGGCGCCCAGTTTCACGCCGCCGTAGTACCGGGTGACGACGGCGACGACGTAGCGCATGTCGCGGCGCAGCAGCATCTGGAGCATGGGCACGCCTGCGGTGCCGCCGGGTTCGCCGTCGTCGCTCGCCTTCTGCACCGCGGCGTCGGCGCCGATGACGTACGCGTAGCAGTTGTGGCTGGCGTCGGCGTGTTCCCTGCGGACGGCGGCGATGAAGTCCTGGGCCTCCTGCTCACTGGCGGCCGGGGCCAGCGCGCACAGGAACCGGGAGCGGTTGATCTCGGTCTCGTGTACGCCCGCGCGGGCGACGGTGTGGTACTCGTCCTGCATCGGACCAGCGTATGGGGCGCGATCAGGAGGTCGCGGGGAGGGTGAGGCCGGTGCCCGGGAGGAGGTACGCCCCGGACACGTAGGTACCGGGACGGGCCGTCACGGAGTTCTCGGGCACCGATCGGTTCGCCTCGAGGATCTCCTCCCATTGCCCCGGATCGCCGAGGTACCGGGCGGCGAGGCTGCACAGCGTCTCTCCGCTCGCGACCCTGTGCGTGGTCGTGGGTCGCCCGGTCTGCGCCATGGTGGACGGGGCGGCAAGCGAAGGGGACTGCGAGGGAGGAACCGAGGTGGGCGACGAGGCCGGCGGACCGCTGGGGAACGCGGTCGGCGCGCTCCTGGCGGGATTCGGCGGCGCGCTGCCGTCCTGCGGGCCCCGCGAGGGCACCCCGGGCGCCCGCGACGCCGTCGGGGCCACCGGACCGCTCGCCGTGAGCGGCGCGGACGCCATCGACTGCTGAGCCACCGAGGGAGCCGACCCGGTGCCGTCGTGGGTGGGCGGGTGTTCCTGGGGCGCCGCACCGGTCGGTGCGGGGACGTTCGGATATCCGGGCGGCAGCGCGTAACCCGGTGCCACGACGACCGGATACCCCGGCGGCACCACGTAGACCGGCGGCGGGACGGCCGCGTACCCCGGCGGCAGGGCGTAGGCCGTTGCGGGGGCGCTCGGATACCCCGGCGGCAGCGCGTACCCGGGTGGCGGGACGACCGGATAGCCGGGCGGCTGCGCGTAGGCCGTGGGCATCGACGACTTCTCCTGTGACCGGTCGTTGTCCCCAGGCGGCGCGTCGGCGTACCCCTGCGACGGCGAGTCCGGACGACCGGGGGGCTCCACGGCCGATGACGCCAGGGGTGCCGGGCTGTTGGCGACGGTCGAGGAGCTCGGCATCAGGGTCATGGCGCCTGCTGCCACCGCCATGCCGGTGGCGGCCGCCAGGGCAAGTCGTACGCCGGGGCGTATTCGCTGGGCGGGGGGTTCGCAGGACGGATCGCGTCGCATACTCCACCTCCAAGCCTGCATGCACGGAATGTCACTCTTTCGTGACGATATGTGATTCGAGTGGCTGACGGCCTTCAGAGGTAGCCCGGAGGAGTGGCGTCACCGGTCCCGCCCGCGGTGCCCCTGCTCCTTCCCTCCCCGCGGCACGATCACGTCCGTCAGGAGTGCCGTGCCGGCGGCCAGGGAGTCCCAGGTGTCTCCGTGCCAGGCGAGAACCGCGATCCCCGAGGTGGGGAACTTGGCCCTGACCCGGTCCACGGTGTCGCCGAGGCCGTCCCCGGCCAGTTCGAGGATCAGGTCCGTGAGACCCGGGTTGTGGCCGATCAGCAGCAGCGCCCGCGCCTCGGTGGGCGCGTGGTGCACGCTCTCCAGCAACTCGGGCACGTCGGCGGCGTACAGCTGCGCGTCGAACCGCACGGGTGGCGGGGTGCCCCACTGGGCAGAGGCCAGCTCCCAGGTCTGGCGGGCGCGGACGGCCGTCGAGCACAGGACCAGATCGGGCAGCCAGTCGGACTCGGCGAACGCGCGTCCGGCCGCCGGCGCGTCGCGGCGGCCGCGCGGGGCGAGCGGCCGCTCGTGGTCGGGTACCCCGGCGGGCCAGGCGGACTTGGCGTGCCGGAGCACCACGAGTCGGTGCAGCGGGCCGGCCGGGGACCGGGTGATCATGCCGAGGCCCCGATCTCCCGGGTCAGTTCCAGACCGAGCAAGCGGTCGGCGTAGGCGTAGGCCTCGAAGCGAGCCCCGTCCGGCATGTCGTCGGCGGCCTCCACACGGCGCAGCGTCGCCAGCACGGCCGGCACGTCGAGGTCGTCCTCCCAGGCGGTGCGCAACGCCTCCCGCACCTCTTCAGGGACGGGCCTGGAGGGGCGGGTTGCCCAGCCGGCGACGGCCGCGCGCCAGCGGTCGAGTGTGTCCCGTGCCTCGGCCAGCGCTGCCGCGCCGAGATCGACGGGCTGCCGGCGCCCCTGAGCGAGCAGGGCGAGGCGTACGGCCGACGCGGGGGCGGCGGTGCCGGCGGGGCCGGTCACCGGGGCGACCTCGACACGCACCCCGTCGGGTGCGGTGTCCTGCCCACCGACGACGTGCAGCACCCGTCCGACCCCCGGGGCGTCCGGCTCCGCCGGCCGGATACCGAGTTCGTCGGCGCGTGCCCGGAGCGCGGGCGTCGGGGCGGCGACCGTGACGACGGGTGTTCCGCCCATCTCCAGGGCCCGGGCCAGCACGTCGGCCGTCAGCAGGACCCGCAGGGCCGAGGTGTCGGCGGCGGTCACATGCGCGTGGACGCGCACGAGACCCGGACGGACGTCGATGGGCTCGCCGCTGCGGGCGTCGAAGATTCGGAGCACGCAGCGAGCGTAGGCGCGCGAGCGTCCCGGCGCGGGGAAGCGGGCGGCTTTCCGGACACACAGCCCTCGGGTCACGAACCGGTGTCCCGCGGTTCCGGGGGAATCCCGGTGTCCGGCTCGCTGTTGCCCCCACAGCAGCCGGGGCGGAACTGCCGCACCGGGACGTCGAAGGAGACCGGCCGTGTACGGCGACTCAGCAACGATCCGCAAGATCCTCACCGAGCTGGGCGACACCTGGGCCGTCGTGGGCCTGTCCACGAACCAGGACCGTCCCGCCTACCGGGTCGCCGCCGTCCTCCAGCGCTTCGGCAAGCGCATCGTGCCGGTCCACCCGAAGGCCGAGACGGTACACGGCGAGCAGGGCTACCCCTCGCTGGACGCCATCCCGTTCCCGGTCGACGTGGTCGACGTCTTCGTCAACAGCGATCTGGCGGGGCCGGTCGCCGACGAGGCCGTCGCGATCGGCGCCAAGGCAGTCTGGTACCAGCTGGGCGTCGTCGACGAGAAGGCGTACGACCGCGCCCGGGCGGCCGGCCTGGAGATGGTCATGGACCACTGCCCGGCGATCGAGATCGGCAATCTCGCCTAGAAGACTCATGAAGATCTTGGTGGGGCTGTCTGGTTTCTGGGCCGGGTGGCCCCTTGGTCTATGCGGTGGCGGGGTTGATCGTCCAGGTGTTGCCTGTGCGGGTGAGTCCGAGGTTGATCAGTCGGCGGAGGTTGAGGGCGGCGGCTCGGGTGTGGAGCCAGGTGTCGTTGGCGATGGTGCCGCGGTAGCGGAGTCTGCGGTTGCCGTGGTGGACGAGCCAGGCGACGGCGCGTTCGACCGGTGGTCTCCAGCGGCGGTAGTCGGCTTGCCAGTCAGGGTCGGCGGTGGCCTGGCGGCGGGCGGCCGCGAGCAGGTCGTGGTGGGGACGGATGGTCAGGATGCGGCCGGCCTTGGCTTTGGTGCACCGCTCACGTAGGGGGCATCCGGTGCACAGGTTCCCGAAGGCAGCCTTGCGCTGGTTGTTCTGCCCGCCGGGGTCCGACAGGGGGACGGTGTGTCCAGCGGGGCAGCTCACCGTGGCGGCGGCGGTGTCGATACGGAAGTCGTCCAGGGTGAAACCGCCGGGGACGGCAGGCCGTAGCGGGGCGGGTTTGAAAAACAGCCGGTGGCCTGCTGCTTCGAGGGCCTGGCGGGCCTCGCCGGTGGAGTAGGCGGTGTCGCCGAAGGCGTCCACCGGCCCGTCTTCCTCGGCGAGCAGGTCCACGCCGATGGTGGCCTCGTGGTGCTCGGGCCCGACACCGGGGGTGAGGGTCACAGCGGTGTATAACGCGGTCTCCGGCTCGATGGCCAGGTGGGCTTTGTATCCGTCCTGCTGGTGGGTGCGTGTCTTGTGGATGTGCCGGGCTTCGCCATCGACGGTGGAGACCATCCGGTCGTAGGCGGTGCCCCGAGTGATGCGCCAGCGCCCGTCACGGCCGTCGGAGTCCTCGGCGGGTTCGACGTCCTGTCCGGCGACCAGGGCCAGCAGGCCCACCGCGTTCGCAGCCTTCTCACCGAGCTGCTGGTCAGGCAGGTGGCCCAGCAGCCTGAGCGCGTCACCGACGAGGGAGTCGACGAGGTCGGCGCGGGCCTGCTCATCGTTCCAGGCGATGCGCGGTTTGCCGGGATCGGTGTAGTCGTGCGCGGTGCACTGCACGGCCGCGATCTGGTCGGCGCCGGGAACCTCGCGGATCACCGCGCGGATGGCGGCGATGATCTGGGTGACGGTGTCCTGGGTGGCGACCGCGTCGTCCAGCACGGTGGAGTCCAAAGCCCGCCGGTGCTTGCCCTTGAGGACACCGGTCGCCTTCACCACCTCCCGCACCGCCTCGAAGACCCGATTCGGCCGGGCCGACCGGGAAAGGCGGCGGCGGAAGTAGGCCAGCAGCGACGGATCGAACGCCATGTCGTGCAGGCCGAGTCCGCAGGCGGCCTTCCACCGCAGGTCGCACCGCAGTTCCTGGACCGTCTCGAAGTCCGACAGCCCGTGCAGGGCCTGCAGCGTGACCGCCGAGGCCAGGATCTGCGGCGGCATGCTGGGCCGTCCGTTCCCCGAGGGGTACATGTCCGCGAACATCTCCGCCGGGAACAGCGCACCGCGGTGCTCGGCCAGGAACGCGAACACACTCCCTGCCGGGATCAACTCCCGGCAGGTCTCCCACACATCCGGCCCGACCGTCTCCCCGACCCATTCCCCCATCACCACACAACGAGTCTGGCCCCACCGCTCACACGGTGGGGCCAGAACCCCAAGATCTTCATGAGTCTTCTAGGGCTGCCTGCCGACCCGATCCGAACGGCAGCCCGCTAGTCCTCCGTCATGCGTACGACCGCCAGCGTGATGTTGTCGGGGCCGCCCGCCGCGATGGCGGCCTTCCACAGCTCGAAGGCCGCCCGGCAGTCGTCCTGCTCGCTCATCACGTCCTCGATGACCTCCGTGGTCAGCGGGTCGGTCACACCGTCGGTGCAGATGAGGTAGCGATCGCCGGGCGACAGGCTCGCGGTGGCGACATGAGGCCGGACGGCGCGGTGGGTGAGGCTGCCGCCCAGGCACTGGGTGACCAGGGACGTGGTGCGCTGCCCGGGCTCGACCGGTGGGCTGTCGTCCACGCTGACCTGGTGCAGCCCTTCGGGGGAGACGCGGAAGACCCGGCTGTCGCCCACGTTGAACACCAGGAGCGAGTCGGGCTGTACGACGATGCCGGCGACGGTCGTCCCCATGGCGGCGAGCACGGTCGCCTCGTCGCCGCCGGACGCCTCGAACACGGCGCGGTTGCAGGCGTCCAGGGCGTCGCGTACGGCCTCCTCGTCCGTCAGGACGGCGCCGACCGACGCGAGCCGGCGCGCCACCAGGGAACTGGCCACATCGCCGCCGGGGTGCCCGCCGAGCCCGTCCGCGACGGCGACGACGAGCGGCGTCCCCGGTGGAAAGAGCAGGGTCTGCGGATTCTCGGTCACCGTGGCGCACAGGGTCCACGGTCCGACGACAAGACTGTCCTCGTTCCGCTCGCGCAGCAGCCCCGGATGACTCAGCGCGCTCACACTCACGTAGGGCATCGGCGCCACCGCCTTCCCGTACCGGACAGAGCTTCGGAAGCCGGGCCTCCGTTCCCAGTCTAAGAACCGGTCCCCTCGGCTGCCGGGTCCGCCCCCACCGGCCGGTGCGGCCCGTCCGGCACCCGCCCGGCGTGCAGGGCGGAAGGCCGTCGCGCGACCTAACGGGTGAACGAATGTGCGGGTCACGCGTGTTCGGGTTGCTCGCGCGGTTATGGTCGATATCGCGAAGCTACTGGTCAGGCGGCGACGAGGAGTCTGCCCCGGCACCGCCAGCGTCGACGAGACGGGGCCGTACAGGTCGCCGAACTCGCCGGACTCGAAGACGCCGTCCCCGCCGGACTCGCGGGACAGGACACACGGCAGTGGCGCCGAACCGCTCGACCACGAGCGCCACACCATGCCGACCGGGTGGAGGAAGGCTTCCTCGCTGGGGTCCGCCCCGCTCCCGGGACCGTGCCGCCAGGTCCGCAGCCGGCGGGCGCTGCGAGATGACAGGTGTCCGCCTGCCTCCGTGGAGGCCTTCGCACCATGGCGAAGCCTCCCGGAAGCAGCGGCCGGTACCGTCCGGGAGGCACTGTGTGGACCGTGCTGGAGCAAGTGGCCGCTGCCGCGCCGCAGCTCTTCCTCTACGTCGTGGGCCTCTTCGTCGTCATGATCCTGCTGTCGCTCCTCATCAGCCTGCGCCGTGCGGAGGCGGCGGATCGTCCCGAGATCATCAGGGCCCTCGCGGACCTGATGGCCTCCTTCTGGAAGAGGCGGTGACGGCCGTGTCAGCGGGCCAGCCGCGCCAGCAGCGACGATGCCGAGGTGATGCCCAGGGCCGCGGCCACCAGGAGGACGGCGAAGTCGGACAGCAGATGCGAGGGTGTCCCGAGCAGCAGTCCGCGCAGGGCGTCGACCTGGTAGCTCAGCGGGTTGACCTTGCTGATGGCCTGGAGCCAGCCGGGCATGACGGACACCGGGTACAGGGCGTTGGAGCCGAAGAAGAGCGGCATCGTGATCGCCTGCCCGATGCCCATCAGCCGGTCACGGGTCAGGACGATGCCCGCGATCGTCATCGACAGGCAGGAGAAGAAGGCCGAGCCCAGCACGACGGCCCCCGCCACGCCGAGCAGCCGCAGCGGGTTCCAGGTCATCGCGACCCCGAGCACCGCGGCGATCAGCACGACCACGATCGCCTGGATCAGCGCCTTGACCCCGGCCGCGAAGGCCTTGCCCGTGATGAGCGCCGAACGCGGGGTCGGTGTGACCAGCAGCTTGGTCAGGATTCCGGCGTCCCGCTCCCAGATGATCATGATGCCGTAGAAGATGGCGATGAACATCGCGGACTGCGCGATGATGCCGGGGGCCAGGTAGTCGAGGTACGGGATGCCCCCGGTCGGGATCGCCCTGATCCGGGTGAACGTCTCACCGAAGATGAGCAGCCAGAGCGCCGGCTGGATGGCGCGGGTGTAGAGCTCGGTGCGGTCGTGGCGCAGCTTCTGCAGCTCGACCGCGCACAGAGCCGCGACCCGCGCGGGCAGCACCTTCCAGCCGGTACGGGCCCGCGGCGGGACCACCAGCAGGTCGAGGTCGGCCAGGTGCACGGGGTCAGCCGACACGGGACGCGGTGCGGCGGGTGCTTCGGACATCGCGGAAGTCTCCTGACTGATCGTCGAGTCCGCTGCCGGCGACGTCACGGAAGACGTCTTCCAGCGTCGGCAGCGGGCCTTCGGTGCCGAGCCGTTCCCTGAGACCGGTCCTCAGCTCGTCGGGGGTGCCGAGGGCGCGGACGCGGCCGCGGTGCATCAGGGCGAGCCGGTCGCAGTACTGGTCGGCCTCGTCCATGTAGTGGGTCGTGACGAGGACGGTCATGCCGGTGGCGGCACGCACGGCGTTGATGTGTTCCCACACGTTGGTCCGGGCGATCGGGTCGAGGCCGATGGTCGGCTCGTCGAGCATCAGCAGCCGGGGCGCGCTCACCAGGGCCTGGGCGAGTTCCAGCCTGCGGACCATGCCGCCTGAGTACGTCCTGGCCAGCCGGTCGGCCGCGGCGGTGAGATCGACGGCTTCCAGCGCCTGCTCGACCCGCCGGGCGCGCTCGCGCCGGGAGACGTCGAAGACACGGGCGAACAGGGCGACGTTCTCCCGCCCGGTGAGCCCGGCGTCGGCCGAGAGCTGCTGCGGCACATAGCCCAGCAGGCGCCGTACGGCCATGCGTTCGCGGGTCGCGTCGTGGCCGAAGACACGGATCCTGCCGGCCGGCACCGGGAGCAGTGTGGTGATGCAGCGGATGGCCGTGGTCTTGCCGGCTCCGTTGGGGCCGAGCAGTCCGAACACCTCGCCGTCGCGGACGGACAGGTCGAGGCCGTCCACCGCCTGCGTCTCCCCGAAGGAGTAGCGCAGTCCGTCACAGGTGACGGCGTCGACCGCCGGGGCCCCGTCGTCCTTCGCGTTCCGCGTCATGTCTCCTCGGCCTCCTCGTGCAGGTTCTCCGCCAGCTTGCGCAGCGCCGGAAGCGCCGCCTCGAGCGCCTTGCGGTCCATCTCGTCCAGGTGGCCCACCTGGCGGCGCACCAGGGCCGTGCGCCGCTCACGCCAGTCACGCAGCCGTGCCTCCGCCGCCTCCGTGGGCAGCAGCCGCGCGGCCCTCCGGTCGGCCGGGTCGGTCTCGCGGACCAGATAGCCGTCCCGGACCAGGTGGTTGACGAGCGTCGAGACCGAGTTGCCCGCAAGATGCAGCTCCCTGGCGGCCTCCGACACGCCCATCCCCGGTCGTGCCGCCACCAGACGCAGCAGCTCGACCTCCGCACCCCGCAGCGGTGGCGAGGTCATCCCACGGCGCAGATGCCGCCGTATGAGCCGCTGCACTCCGAGAAGTGCGTCGGCCAGGTCGTCGGGAAGGCTTTCCGATTCCACACCAAGACATTAGCTCTGTGTCAGAGGTATTCGGGGAAAGAGAGGGTCAAGACAGTGGCAGGAAGCGCCATCGCCCTCGTCAGTGGTGGTGGGGTTCGTCCCGGTGGACGGGGCCGTGCGGGGCCTCGCAGTGCCCGGGGTCGCCGGCCGTCTCCCGCTCCCCCGGCAGGGCCAGCTGAAGGACCTCCTCGGCGGCGTGGTCGACCTGAAGGGTGGTGTGGGTGATGCCGTAGCCGCTGCGCAGCACGTCCTCCAGGTCGCGGCGCACGGCGTGGCAGTCGCCGCCCGGTTCGACCAGCACATGGGCGGACAGCGCCGACTGACCCGAGGTGATCTGCCAGACGTGCAGGTCGTGCACCTCGACGACGTCCGCACGGGCGACGAGCCGGTCGCCGAGCGCGTCCGGGTCGACATCGACGGGCGCCGCCTCCAGGAAGATCCGGCCGGAGTCACGCAGCAGTCCGTACGCGGCCTTCACCATCAACGCGACGACCACGAGCGTGGCGATGGCGTCGGCGCGCTCGAAGCCCGTCGTCACGACCACGAGCGCGGCGATCGCGGTACCGACGAAGGCGAACAGGTCGTTCAGGATGTGCTGGTAGGCGCCCTCGACATTGAGCGAGGAGCGGTTGGCACGAGAGATGCACCAGGTGGCGGCCACATTGACGGCGATGCCCACGAGCGCGGTGACCAGCATCGCGATGCCCGCCACGGCGGGCGGGGCGATCAGCCGCCGCACGGCCTCGTACGCGAGCCAGGCGCCCAGCAGGAGCAGGGTGAGCCCGTTGGCCTGGGCCGAGAGGATCTCCGCGCGCTTGAGTCCGTAGGTGAAGCCGCCGCGGGCCGGGCGGGCGGCGAGCCGCATCGCGACGAGAGCGAGCACGATGGATGCCGCGTCGGTGAGCATGTGGGCCGCGTCGGAGAGCAGGGCCAGGGACGACGCGAGGACACCGACGACCACCTCGGCCGCCATGAACACGGTGATCAGGGCGAGTGCCAGGCCGAGCCAGCGCCGGTCGGCGTCCGCCGACACACCGTGGGAGTGCCCGGAGTGCCCTCCGGGGCCGTGCTCGTGACCGTGGCCGCTCATGTGGTCCGCCTTCCCCCTCGTATCGGGTCCCTGGACGGCAGTGAAACGCATAACGGCACCCCGCGGCAAAGGCTGCACCGGTGACCGTTGTCATGTCCGATAGTACGCCGCTGACCTGCGTAAACGCCGCACGACGAGGTACGGCGCCGCTTATACGCCGATGGCCCCGTCGATACGCTCCCGCAGCAGGTCGGCGTGGCCGTTGTGCCGGGCGTACTCCTCGATCATGTGGATGAGCACCCACCGGAGCGAGACGGTGCCGCGCCAGGAGTCGTGGCCCTCGACGTCGAGATGGGGTGCGTCGGCGACGAACGCCTCGGCGAAGGCGACCTCCTCGCGCCAGGCCTCCCAGGCCCGGGAGACGACGTCCGGATCGGGCACGGCACCGGTGAAGTCGCCGTCGGGCTCCGAGGGCGAGGAGAACCGGGGGGATGCGTCCCGCCCCGCCAGGACCTGCCGGAACCAGCGACGTTCGACGTCGGCGAGATGGCGTACCAGACCCAGCAGCGAGAGCGTGGACGGTGCCACCGAGCGCTGCGACAGCCGCGTCTCGAGGCCGGCGCACTTGAGTTCCAGCGTGGCGCGCTGAGCGGCCAGGAAGTCGACGAGAAGGGCGCGTTCGCCGCCCGTGGCGGGGCCGAGGGTGCGGGGATCGTGCTCGGCGGGGACGAACATCTCGGCTCTTCTGGTCATGGACGTCACGCGCACCATCATCGGCCGTGCGGCGGCGTCAGTCCCCGCATCGGTGCGTGAACCGGTCGACCAGATCGCACCAGCCGGCCTCCACCCGCTCCTCGGACATCCCGCGACGGGTGAGCAGATGGTCGACGAAGACCGTCTCCAGATAGCCCAGCAGGGTGTGTGCGACGAGTTCGATGTCGCCCTCGACCCGGGACTCGCGCAGCAGCATGGACACATGGGTCAACCGGAACTGGTACGGCGCGTTCGTCCGGTGGCGCCGCGGGTCCGCGTGGGCGGCCATGTACAGGTCCCGGTGGGCGTGTTCGTGACGGATGACGCCCATGCCGAAGGCGCGCAGCCGCTCCACGGGAGGCGTCCCGGGGCCGAGCGGCGGCGGGCCGGAGATCAGGGCGGCCTGCAGCTTCTCCTCCTGATGGCTCAGCAGCTCCACCAGCAGGCCCGCGCGGTCCCCGAACCGCCGGAAGACCGTGCCCTTGCCGACGCCGGCGCCGCAGGCGATGTCCTCCATGGTGACGTTCGCTATGCCGCGTTCGGCGGCCAGACGCTCGGCCACTTCCAGCAGTCGCGTGCGGTTGCGGGCGGCGTCGGCGCGCAACTGGGTGGGTTTGAGTGGCGTGAGGGTGCGGTCCGCGGGGTCCTCGCTGTCCGCCTGCGGCGGCACGGGAGCGGGCGGAGGCTGCTCGGTCATGAACCTCAGCCTAGAGCCCGTCGTGCGGACGGTGCAGGCGTCGCGGGGCGTGGCACGCACATCTGCCGCGTTGTCGTCGGTTGCCGACGCTCCGCGTCGTCGCCCTCCTCCGCCTTGCAGCTGCACGCACCACGCCCCGCTCGGGTCGATCGAAAGGCGCAGTGTCCCCCAGCCGACCTGATCCAAACGACAGACCCTAGCGGCGGGAAGAGATTCGGACCTGGGTCCGTTTAGACTCCACGGGAAGTGGACCGCGGTCCGGTTGGAGTGGTACAAACTTCAACGAAGGACCTACCGGTTCCTCCCGGTCCGTCCTGGTCCGGTGGTTTTTATTGCATATTCTGGGAGTGTCGCCATGTCCGTTCGCATCCTCGCCCTCGTCGGCAGCCTTCGTGCCGGTTCGCACAACCGTCAGCTCGCGGAGGCCGCCGTCAAGCACGCCCCCGAGGGTGTGGAGGTGGTGCTCCAGGAGGGGCTGGCCGACGTCCCCTTCTACAACGAGGACATCGACGTCGAGGGCAACGTGCCCGCTGCCGCCGCCACTCTGCGTGCGGCCGCAGGCCAGGCCGACGCCCTGCTGCTCTTCTCGCCCGAGTACAACGGCACCATCCCGGCCGTCCTGAAGAACGCGATCGACTGGCTGTCCCGTCCGCACGGCGCCGGCGCCCTGTCCGGCAAGCCGGTCGCCGTCGTCGGCACCGCCTACGGCCAGTACGGCGGCGTGTGGGCGCAGGACGAGGCCCGCAAGGCCGTGACGATCGCCGGTGGCACGGTCGTCGAGGAGGCCAAGCTCTCCATCCCCGGCTCCGTGGTCCGCTTCGCCGAGACCCACCCGGCCGACGACACCGAGGTCGTCGAGGGGCTGACCAAGGTCATCCAGCAGCTCACGCAGGCCACGCCCGCCGCTGCCTGATCCCCGGGGCCGGCATCGGCCCCGGCACCGATCCACCGCATCGCCAGTGGGCCAGGACACAGCGTCCTGGCCCACTGCCGTTCACTGCTGCCGCCGGACCGGGCACACCGCCGTACGCGCGCACCGGTTCCCTCGTCCGCGTGGTCCGCGAAATCTCTTCACATACCCTTCGCGGCCGCTTCGACACCCCTGATCAGCTGCGGTTTCGGTGTCTGATCGCCCATCAGACGCATGCCCGGGCTTTGCCTGTGCTTCTCCGGCAGGTCGCCTTCGATTGCTTGCATCGTGGCATGGACCACATCACGTTCCTAGTGGCCGTCGTCATCGTCACGGCGCTGGCCTTCGACTTCACGAACGGATTCCATGACACCGCGAACGCGATGGCCACCTCCATCGCCACCGGCGCGCTCAAGCCGAGAACCGCGGTCCTGATCAGCGGGGTGCTGAACATCGTCGGTGCGTTCCTGTCGACCGAGGTCGCGAAGACCATCTCGGGCGGCATCGTGGACGACACACTGGTGACCCCGGGGATGATCTTCGCGGGGCTGGTGGGCGCGATCCTGTGGAATCTGCTCACCTGGCTCCTCGGGCTGCCGTCCAGTTCGTCGCACGCGCTCTTCGGCGGCCTCGTCGGCGCCGTCTGGGTGGGTGCGGGCAGCGACGGCGTGCACTTCGACAAGGTCGTCGAGAAGGTCCTCATCCCGGCGGTCGCCTCCCCCGTGGTGGCAGGGATCGCCGCTCTGCTGGCCACCTACCTGGCCTACCGGATCACCGCCCGTGCCCGCAAGGAGTCGGTGACCCGGGGCTTCCGTCTCGGCCAGATCGCCTCCGCCTCACTGGTCTCCCTGGCCCACGGCACCAACGACGCACAGAAGACGATGGGCGTCATCACCCTCACCCTGATCTCGGCCGGCGCGCTCGGTCACGACGCGGGGCCGCCCGTATGGGTGATCGCGTCGGCCGGTCTGGCCATCGGCCTCGGCACCTACATCGGCGGGTGGCGCATCATCCGCACGATGGGCAAGGGCCTGACCGACATCCAGTCGCCGCAGGGCTTCGCAGCCGAGGCCGCGTCCACGACCGTCATCCTGACCTCGGCCCACCTCGGCTTCGCCCTGTCCACCACCCAGGTCTGTTCCGGCGGCATCCTCGGAGCGGGCCTCGGGCGACGGCTCGCCGAGGTCCGCTGGGGCACCGCCGGCCGGATGGTGATCGCCTGGCTGGTGACACTTCCGGCGGCCGCCCTGGTGGGCGGCGTCTCCGCGAGCGTCGTCAAGCACGGCGGAAACATCGGCACCGCGGTGATCGCCCTGGTCGCCGCCGCCGTCGCCGCGTTCATCGTGGTCGTCTCGCGCCGCAACCCGATTCACGCCCACAATGTGAACGAGAGCCACGAGGTCACGCTCCGTGGCACCACCCCCACGAGCGTCGGCACCGCCGCCTGAGGCAGGGAGAGTTCTAGCCATGCACCTTGACTGGACCGCCCTCGGCGAGGTCACCGCGGTCAGCATCGGAGTCACCGTCGCCGTGGTCGTCGTCTTCGCGCTCGGCGTGCTCGGCATCGCCCAGGTCGAGAGCGCCCGTGAGCGGGACGGCGGTACCCACGCCCTCGGCCTGGCCCAGGCCGGGCTCTGCTTCCTGGCCTGCGCCGCGGTCGTGGGTTACGGAATCTATCTGATCGTGCCGCAGTTCCACTGAGAGAGCGGGAGGAGGACGGATGACACCTCTGGTGACCGATGGCCTGCGGGTCGACTACACCGACCACGACGATCCGGTGTTGCTGCGCCCCGACGGCAGCCCCGTGGACACCTGGCGGGAGAACTACCCGTACGACGAGCGGATGGAGCGCAAGGAGTACGAGTGGCACAAGCGGCTCCAGCAGATCGAACTGCTGAAGCTGCAGAGCTGGATCAAGGCGACCGGCCGGCGGCTGGTGATCGTCTTCGAAGGGCGGGACGCGGCCGGCAAGGGCGGCACGATCAAGCGCTTCACCGAGCACCTCAACCCGCGCGGCGCCCGGGTGGTCGCGCTGGAGAAGCCGACCGAGCGTGAGCGCGGGCAGTGGTACTTCCAGCGGTACGTCGAGCACCTGCCGACCGAGGGCGAGATCGTGCTTTTCGACCGGTCCTGGTACAACCGGGCCGGTGTGGAGCGCGTCATGGGCTTCTGCACCGACGACGAGTACCGCCGCTTCATGCGGCAGGCCCCGCTGTTCGAGCGGATGCTCGTGGACGACGGCGTGGACCTGGTGAAGTTCTGGTTCTCGGTCTCGCAGAGCGAGCAGCGCACGCGGTTCACGATCCGCCAGGTCGACCCCGTGCGGCAGTGGAAGCTGAGCCCGATGGACCTGGCCTCCCTCGACCGCTGGGACGACTACACCGCGGCCAAGGTTTCGATGTTCCGCGAGACGGACACGGAGTACGCGCCGTGGACCGTGGTGAAGAGCAACGACAAGAAGCGGGCACGCGTGGAGGCGATGCGCAGTGTCCTCGCCCGCTTCGGCTACACCGACAAGGACGAGGAGATCGTCGGCAGCCCCGACCCCAGCATCGTGGGTGCGGCTGTGAACCTGCTGGAGGCGGGCGAGGACGACAGCGCCCACTGAACCGCTCTGCCCGAGCGCCGGGGCCTGCGGCGCGCGGCGGCCACGGCCTCGCGCGCCCGCGGTACCCGGCGCTTCGTCGTGCGGCCCGTCGACCGCCGGTCCGCGTGGTGCCCGTGGGCCGCGCGGACGCGGCGTGGGCCGCTGACCTCACCGTCCCGATGACGGCGTTCACCCGCCGCGCGAGGGTCGACCGGCCGGTGCGCGGGCCGGAGGGTCAGTCGTGGGCGGGGCGGTTGCTGAGCCGGTGGTCGGCCAGGCTGAGCGCCTCGTCCACGACCCGGCGCAGATGGCCGTCGCGCAGCGAGTACACCACCCGGCGGCCCTCCTTGCGCGTGTCGACCAGGCCCGCGAGCCGGAGCCGCGCCAGATGCTGGCTGACGGCGGGGCGCGCAGCGCCGCACGCCTCGGTGAGCGTGGAGACGTCGGCCTCACCCCCGGTCAGGGCGTGCAGCAGGGCGAGCCGGGTGCGGTCACCGAGCAGGGAGAGCAGCTCGGCGGCCAGCGCGAACTGTTCGTCGCCTGGGGTCCGGGGGTGCCCCGCGGCCGTGCCGTCCGTGCGCGACTGCGCCGGTTTCGCAGCTGACAGGTGCATGCGTGCGCTCATACGCACATAATGGCTCCGTAGGGGGAACGCGTCCACATCGCGGCGAAAGGGGTCCTCAGGTGAGTCACGACCACGAGGCGCACGGACACGCGCACGTCCACCACCACCACCACCCCGCACACGAGCACCCGCACCCTCGTCCGCGCGGCCTCGGCCTCCTGCCCCGTATCCGTCATCTCCTCACACCCCACTCCCACGAGACCGCGGACAAGCTCGACTCCGCACTGGAGTCCTCCGCCCGTGGCATGCGCGCACTGTGGGTGTCGCTGGCCGTGCTCGGCGGGACGGCCCTGGCGCAGGCGGTCGTGGTCGTGATCTCCGGGTCGGTCGCGCTGCTGGGCGACACCGTGCACAACGCCGCCGACGCCCTGACCGCGGTGCCGCTCGGCGTCGCCTTCGTCCTGGGCCGCAGGGCGGCCACCCGCCGTTTCACCTACGGATTCGGCCGCGCCGAGGATCTCGCGGGCATCGTGATCGTGCTGACCATCGCCGCGTCCGCCGCGTTCGCCGCCTGGGCGGCGGTCGAGCGGCTGCTCGACCCGCGTCCCGTGCAGCACATCCCCGCCGTCGCCGTCGCGGCCGTCATCGGCTTCGCAGGCAACGAGTGGGTCGCCCGGCACCGCATCCGGGTGGGCCGGGCGATCGGCTCGGCGGCACTGGTGGCCGACGGGCTGCACGCCCGTACCGACGGATTCACCTCGCTCGCGGTGCTGATGGGCGCGGGCGGAGCGGCGCTCGGCTGGCAACTCGCCGACCCGCTCGTGGGGTTGGCGATCACGGCCGCGATCGTCCTGGTGCTGCGGGACGCGGCACGCGAGGTCTTCCGCAGAGTGCTCGACGCCGTGGAACCGGCGCTGGTGGACCGGGCCGAGCAGGTGCTGCGCGGTGTGCCGGGTGTGCGCGAGGTCGGCGAACTGCGGCTGCGCTGGATCGGGCACCGGCTGCGCGCCGAGGTGGCGGTGGTGGTGGACGGCGAGGTGAGCGTACGACGGGCGCACGAGATCGCGGTCGCGGCCGAGCACGCCCTGCTGCACGCCGTCCCGAAACTCACCGCGGCCCTGATCCACCCGGATCCGGCCCCGGCACCGGGCGAGACGGACCCCCATCTGGCCCTGGCCCACCACGGTCACCCGGGGGCCTGACGGGCCGGCTCCTCGCGCCGATCGCGCCCGGCCGCTCGGCCGTCCCTGCGCACGCCCCGATCCGCGCGGCGGTCAGGCCCCCAGGCCCTCGAGCACCACCGCGTTCGGCAGCTCCGCGAACGCCTTCCCAGGCACCAGCAGCTTGCCCCGGCGCCGGCCGCTGCCGACCAGCACATACGGCAGGTCGACGACCGCCGAGTCCACCAGCACCGGCCAGTCGGCGGGCAGTCCGATCGGCGTGATGCCGCCGTACTCCATCCCTGTCTCCCCGGTCGCCACGTCCATCGCCGCGAAGGACGCCTTGCGGGCACCCAGTTGACGGCGGACCACGCCGTTCACGTCGACCCGGGTGGCGGAGAGGACCACACAGGCCGCCAGCGTCGTCTCACCACCGCGCTTGGCCGCGACGACCACGCAGTTGGCGGACCGGTCGAGGAGGTCCTTGCCGTAGTGCTCCAGGAAGACCGCGGTGTCGGCCCAGTCCGGCTCGGTGTCGACGTAGACGATCCGGTCGGCCGGCACGGCGCCGCGCCAGGCCCGTACGGCGTCCGCCACCGGAGCGGTCAGCTCGTCGAGGCAGTCGGGGGCGGGCGTGGCCTGGTCGAAGTCTCCGATGGGTGCGCGCATGACCGCACGCTAACAGCCGCGGGCGGGCCGCCGGCGGGGCGTCTCAGCGCACGGGCGGCACCGAGATCGACATGACCATCTCCATCGGCACGTCGCCGTCGTTGCCGTAGGTGTGCGGGGTGTCCGCCTCGAAGGAGGCGCTCGCACCGGTCGGGACGAGGTGCGCGACGCCGTCCACGGTGAGGGTCAGTTCGCCGGTGGTGACGTGGACGAGTTCCACCGTCCCCGAGGGGTGCGGATCGGAGGCGCTGCTGTCGCCCGGCATCAGCCGCCAGTCCCACATCTCCAGCGGTCCGGGGGCCTCTGTCCCGGCGAGGAGTCGGTTGTAGCTGCCCGCGTCGGTGTGCCACAGCCGTACGGCCTGGTCGGCGGGCACGATACGGACCTTGGGGCCCTGCTCGTAGTCGAGCAGGGTGGTGATGCTGACGCCGAGCGCGTCGGCGATCTTGACCACCGTGCCGATGCTCGGGTTGGTACGGGCCTGCTCGATCTGGATGAGCATGCCGCGGCTGACTCCGGCGCGGGCGGCGAGCGTCTCCAGGGTGAAGCCCCGCTCGGTCCGCCAGCGCTTGACGTTGCGCGCCAGGGACTGGGTCAGCAGGTCGAGATCCGACACATTCCGTCCAATATTGTGTATGACAGAGTCCATCAGAATGAACTATGGTGTGGTGCACCTGACCGTTCACTGCACTGTACTGCGAGGCGGCCCATGACAGCACTGTTCGCCCTGGCCACCAGCCTCCTGTGGGGGCTGGCCGACTTCGGCGGCGGCCTGCTGACCCGGCGGATGCCCGCGCTGACGGTGGTGGTGGTGTCTCAGACCATCGCGGCGGCGGTCCTCGGCGCGCTCGTGGTGGCAACGGGCGGGTGGAGCGAGGCGGGACCGCGGCTGTGGTTCGCGCTCGCGGCCGGCCTGGTCGGGCCCGTCGCCCTGCTCTCCTTCTACCAGGCACTCGCCCTCGGCCCGATGGGTGTCGTCTCACCGCTCGCCACCTTGAGCGTGGCCGTGCCCATCGGGGTCGGGCTCGTGCTCGGCGAACGCCCCGGGCTGCTCCAGGCCGCCGGGATCGCCGTCGCCGTGCTCGGCGTGGTCCTCGCGGGCGGACCGCAGCTCAGAGGCGCGCCGGTGCAACGGCAGGCCATCCTGCTCACCCTGGTCGCGGCGCTCGGCTTCGGTACGGTGTTCGCGCTGATCGCCGAGGCGTCGACCACGGTGACCGGGTTGTTCCTGGCCCTGTTCGTGCAGCGCCTCGCGAACGTCGTCACGGGCGGTGCCGCCCTGTACATCGGCATGCGCAGGGGCGCCGCGGCCCTCCCGGACGAAGGCCTCCCCTGGCGTTCCGTCCCCGCCCTCGCCTTCGTCGGACTCGCCGACGTCGCCGCCAACGGCACGTACGCCCTCGCCGCCCAGCACGGTCCGGTCACGGTGGCCGCCGTGCTCGCCTCGCTCTACCCCGTCGTCACGGCGCTCGCCGCGCGGGGCTTCCTCAGCGAACGGCTGCGCCCGGTGCAGGCGGCGGGCGCGGGCCTCGCCCTGGTGGGCTCGGTACTGCTGGCCACCGGGTGAGTCAGGCCTCGGCGTCCAGCTCCGCGAGCCGGGCGACATCGCCGTCGTCGAGCTCCGAGAGCGCCAGCAGCTGCTGCGGCGTGACACCGTCCGGGATCGGCACCGGGGCGGGTGTCCTGAGCGGCGGCTGCCATCCGGTGTCCGGGGTCCAGCGCCGCACGACCCGCGCCGGAGCCCCGGCCACCACGGCATGGTCCGGCACATCACCGCGTACGACCGCCCCGGCCGCCACCACCACGTTCCGCCCGATCCGGGCGCCGGGAAGGATCACGGCGCCCGTGCCGATCCAGCACCCCGGGCCGATCTCCACCGGCTCCATGCGCGGCCACTGCTTGCCGATGGGCTGATGCGGGTCGTCGTAGGAGTGGTTCGTGGAGGTCACGTAGACGTAGGGCCCGAAGTAGCAGTCGCTGCCGATGGTGACCGTGGTGTCGGCGATGACGTGGCTGCCCCGGCCGAGGACGACGCCGTCACCGATGCGCAGGATCGGCTCGGGGCCGAGGTCGAGGTCCGGCATCAGCCCGGCGGTCAGCGTGACCTGCTCGCCGATGATGCAGTGGGAACCGAGATGGATCCAGGGTTCGCCGAAGACGGTCCCGAGCGGAAAGGCCAGCCTGGTACTCGTTCCCATCGCGCCGAAGCGGAAGCGGCCCGGGCGCTCGGCGGTCACGGAGCCCGTGCGCTGCACCCAGGCCCAGCCCGCGTGCACGGCCCGCTGCGCGAGACCGTGACGCCATGACGAGAACGTGTTCTTGCTCCTGGGCACCCGCTCACGGTACTCAGCGCCGGGTACGCCGATGCGTCAGGACGGCTGTGATCTTCGCCCTACCGATGGCGTACGGTGCCGATGGACCGACCAGGAGGAGAGGCAATGACGCACAGGGCGCTGATAGCGGGCATCGGCGGCAGGGATCCCCAGGTGGACCGGGAGGCGTTCGTGTCGCCCACGTCCTCGGTGATCGGGGACGTGACGCTGCACGCGGGCGCGAGCGTCTGGTACGGCGCGGTCGTGCGCGGCGACGTCGAACGGATCACCGTCGGGGCGAACAGCAATGTGCAGGACAACTGCACGCTCCACGCCGACCCCGGTTTCCCGGTCTCCGTCGGCGAGCGGGTCTCCGTCGGGCACAACGCCGTGGTGCACGGCGCCACCGTCGAGGACGACTGCCTGATCGGCATGGGCGCGACGGTCCTCAACGGCGCGGTGATCGGCGCGGGTTCCCTCGTCGCCGCTCAGGCACTGGTGCCACAGGGCATGCGTGTGCCCCCGGGTTCACTCGTGGCGGGCGTGCCCGCGAAGGTCAGGCGTGAGCTGACCGCCGAGGAGCGCGAGGTGATCACCCTGAACGGAACGATGTACGCGGACCTGGCGAGGGCACACCGAGAGGTGCACGAGAAGCCCTGAGGCTCACTCGGCGGCCGGGACGGCCTCCCGCTCGGCGGCCTCCTTCTCCTGCGTGGCCTTCTTCGCCTTGCGCCTCACGACGAGCATCGAGGCGACCCCGATGACCACCGCCGCCGCGAGACCCACCCAGGAGAACTTCTTCAGCCAGGACTCGGCGACGACGCCGACGTAGTAGATGACCGCGGTGGTGCCCCCGGCCCAGACCACTCCGCCCAGCAGGTTCGCGGTCAGGAACTTCCAGTACGGCATCCGCAGCACACCGGCGAGCGGTCCGGCGAAGATCCGCAGCAGGGCGATGAAGCGGCCGAAGAACACCGCCCACATGCCCCACTTCTCGAAGGAGCGCTCGGCGGTGGCGACGTGACCCTCGCTGAAGTGCCTGGGGAACCGCTTGGCGAGCCAGGCGAGCAGCGGCCGGCCCCCCTTGCGCCCGATGGCGTAGCCGATGGAGTCGCCCACCACTGCGCCGAGGCTGGCGCAGGCGCCCAGAACAACGGGGTTGATTCCGGAGTGCTGGGAGGACAGCAGCGCGGCCGACACCAGGACGATCTCGCCGGGCAGCGGAATACCGAGACTCTCCACGCCGATGACCAGGGCCACCACGGCGTAGACCGCGACCGCGGGCACCGTGTCGAGCCATTCCTGGACGTGCAACGCCGGCTCCTCCCGTTCCACTCTGCGCGATCCGTGTCGTGTGCGACGACAGCGCGCTTCCCCCTCGGACGTACCCCGGGAAGCCTACCTGCTCGCCCCCTTCGAGCACGTCCTCGCTCACGGGGATCGGGGACGCACGGTCGGTCCCGGCGCCCGGCGCCCGATCACGCCCCGGCGCGCCAGTCACGCTCCGGATCGCCCGCGTCGCATACGCTGCGAAAACGTCCCGAATCGGGTACTCGGCAGCCCGGACGGACGGGACTGCCGCCCGGTGGCGGCTCCTCCCACAGGCCCGGACGGCGCAGCTGCCGGATGCGGAAGAGGAGTGACATGAGTTCCCCAGGCGTGCACCTACGGGAGATCACCGACGACAACCGGGAAGCCGTTCGCGACCTTCACGTGCGGCACGACCAGAAGCAGTTCGTCGCCTCCGTGTCCAAGTCGCTCAAACAGGCGGCCAAGGACCCGGAGGCCAGGCCCTGGTACCGCGCCGTGTACCGCGGCGACGAGCCGGTCGGTTTCGTGATGCTGTCGTGGAAGCCGCCGACCGGTCCGTACGCGGGGCGGCACTTCCTGTGGCGTCTGCTCATCGACAAGCGGTACCAGGGGCAGGGAATCGGCCGGGAAGCGCTCGCACAGGTCATCACCCTGGTGCGCGAGGACGGCGCCACCGAGCTGCTGACCAGCTACGAGCCCGGCGACGGCGAGCCGTGGCCCTTCTATCAGAAGTTCGGGTTCGTACCCACGGGTGAGCTCGACGACGACGAGATCGTGCTGCGGCTCGCCTTCCCCGATCGGTGAGCCCGGGCGCCATGTCCTGATCACCGCGCTTCCCGGGCCGGCACACCGCCGCGGCGCGGCTACCGATGTCGCGCCGCGCCACCCTCGGTCGTCGGCACAACCGATGCCGAGGACCGGGACCGCCCGCCGTGGAGCCGGTTCGGCAAGGCCGTCAACGGCAGTCACCGGGGCCGCCGTCGGAGGCAGCGGCCAGGCGGACGCCGCGGAGTCGTCCGGCGGAGTCGACGGTCGCCCGCAGCGACGTCACGGACGGCATCCGGTCGTCGTGGTAGGGGTAGGTGACGGTCCACGTCCCGTCCCCGCCGTCGGCGCGCTCCACCACCGGCCGCTTCCGGTCGGCGGTGGGGTAGTGCGCGGCCACGTACCGGCCTGCGGCCTGCTCGGCGGCCGCCTCGTCGTGCACGGATCCGGCGAAGCCCGGGATGGGATACCCGGCTGTCGCGTCCGATGCCTCGGGACCCACCGACACATCGATCTGGAACCGGTCACGGTCGGGCCAGCTCAGCGAGGCGATACCGCTGGGTTTCAGCTCGGCCCACACCTCTTCGTTCACGCCGTCCACGCCGCACGGCGTGTTGTCCGAGACACTGACGACCCTGAAATCGTCGCCGAGTGCCGTGCGGACCGCCTCCCCGATCACCGTCCGCTGTTCCGCGGACGCCTCCCTGCTCGGCTCGGCGTGATCGACGACCCGTACATCGACGACGGTCGCCATCACACAGGCGACGGCCGCGAATCCCACCCCGGTCGCGACCGGCAACCAGCGGCTGCGAGTGGGCCAGGGCGACAGCGGCGAACCGGCGGTGCGCAGGGACAGGACCCCGAGGCCCACGCCCACGGCGCCGCCCACGACATTGGTGATCAGGTCGCTCGTGTCGCAGTAGCGGCCGATCACGGGAAGACAGGCCTGGGCGGTCTCGATCCCGCAGGCCAGCAGGACGGACAGCAGCAGCGGGGGCATCGGCCGCCGGGCCGCACGCACCCCGAAGAAGCCGATCGGCACGAAGAGCGCGACGTTCATCCAGCCCTGGACCGTCCCGAAGGGCTCCAACAGGTCCTTGCTGATCGTGCATCGCACCACTCCCGTACCCACGGGCCTGAGCCAGAGCGTCAGGAACAGGGTGGCCGTCGTCATGGCCGCCCAGGCCCCGTAGGCCCACGGCCGTTCGGTCCGGTCACGGAGAAGGAGCGTGACGACCCCCAGCACCGACGCCGAGACAAGGGCGACGAGGAGGACGTACACGAGGTGCCCTCCGAAGACGAGAGCGAACAATGTCGTGCCTTTCGCAAACGCGAGGAGATCGGTCGACAACGCACGGAATCCGGCGCGTCGGAGATCACCATGGCGTCCACAGGTCATGGCGGTTGGCTCAACCCATGACCAAGCTGTAACGGGTGGCGGGGCGGTGTCGGATGCCCCGAGACCGCAAGAGAAACGGGCGGTCGGTCGACTGCGTACGACGGTGGATGCGCGGGCCCGTGCCCGTGATGGAGTCCTGCGCCGTGCACACCGAAGGGCCCCGCCCGGGAGTCGTCTCCCCCGGTCGGGGCCCTTCGGTGTCCTGTGCGGTCGTGTCAGCCGTTGGGGCGCAGGGTCCAGACGACCGTCATCTCCCCGGTCACCGCGCCGTCCCCGCGCCGGATCGTGATGGTGACGGGGAACTCGGGGCGGTTGCCGGCGTCGAGTTCGGCGACGATCTCGGCGGCGGGGCGGCCGAGCGTCGCGGTCGCGGTGACGGGGCCCATCGCGAGCTTCTTGTAGGCGATCTCGGCGCTCACGGCCAGCGGCACGGCACGCGACAACTGCTCACCGAAGGCGGCCAGCACGATCGCGCCGCTCGCCGACTCGCCCAGTGTGAACATCGCACCGGCGTGCGGTCCACCGACGTGGTTGTGGAACTCGCCCTGGTCCGGCAGGGCCACCACGGCCTTCTCCGGCGTGGTCTCCAGGAACTCCAGGTTGAGGGTCCTGGCCATCGGCACCGTGGCGGCGAGCATGTCGCCGATCGACGTCTGGTCTGCGCTCATGGCTGGATGTTACCCATGGGTAGCGACCTCTGGCCAGGGCCCGGACCGATCGCGTACCGGGCCTCGACGTGGATCGGCGTGCGGCCGCCGGGGCGCGGCGGGCAGACGCCCCGCGCCACCGTGCGGTCCACCGCTCGCGCCCCGCGGCTCCCGGTGTGCGTGGACGTGCTCAACTCCCCTTTTCCGGTACGGGTCTGACGACGGGCAGTGACCGAAACGTGTCACGGGCGGCACTAGGGTTGTGGCCCATGTGGCCAGGACAGCAGCCGCCCGGGGGCGAGCAGAACCCGCAGAACCAGAACCCCTACCAGCAGCCGGGGTATCAGCAGCAGAACCCGTATCAGCAGCCGGGTTATCAGCAGCCCAACCCGTACCAGCAGCCCGGCGGGCCGCAATGGGGGCCGCCCACGCCCATGGGCGCACCGCAGCCGCCGGGCGGCGGCGGCAACCGGACCAAGGTCGTCGCGATCGTGGCGGCGGCGGCCGTCGTCGTCACCGCGGGCGTCACGGCTTTCCTGGTCCTCGGAGGCGACAAGGACGACAAGGCCGGGGGCGACGACAAGCCGTCGGCAAGTACCTCGCAGAGCGCGACGCCTTCGACGTCCGCGTCCGCCAACCCGCGCGGCGGCGAGAGCGAGAAGCCGACCGTCCCGGGCTGGAAAGTCGTCGTCAACCCCAAGTGGGGCACGGCCTTCGACGTCCCGCCGGAGTGGGATGTGAAGTCGCCCGGGCTGTTGATCGGGTTCGAGGACGACAATCCCAAGGCCGAGGGAAAGCCGCTGATCACCATGTCCGCGCCGGCGTTCCTCAAGGAGAAGTGGTGCACGTCCGACGACAACAAGGACGGGCAGACCGACGACAAGGCGCTTGCCGGGACCGGGACCAAGGGCGCGAGCGGGGCCAAGTCCACCGATGAGGTGGCGGTGAACCAGGTGGCCTGGTGGGTGTACGGCGGTTACACGCAGCCGGACAAGAAGAGCATCACCTTCGACAAGAAGGCCAAGCCCTACACCACCGCGGCGGGCATACAGGGCAGCATCGCCTGGGCCCGGTCCAAGAACACGCCCCAGAAGGGCAAGTGCGCCTCCGACGGCAAGGCCGTGACGTTCGGGTTCAAGAACTCCGCCGGCGACTTCGTCGCATGGAGCCTGTACGGCGCCACGGGTGTGAAGGACGAGGTCCCGGACGCGACGATCCTGAAGATCCTGAGCACGGTACGCCTGCACGGCGACCCGACGGCGTCCTGAGCCCGCGCACCGGGTGCCGCTCGGACCGTGGCACCCGGTGGTGGTCGAGCCGCCGTCAGCCGATGGTGAAGGCCCCGTCGGGCGGTTCCGGCGACGGGACCGCGGTCTCGTCGTGCACGGGCCCGGCGTCACCCATGAAGTCCCGCAGCGCGTCGCCGTGTTCGACACGGGCAGGGAAGGCGTCCGCAGCGGTGCGGCGGGACAGCGGCGCGACGTCGAGCGCCCGGTGGGCGGCGATGAGCACGGCGTTGCCGAAGCGCCGTCCCCGCAGCACGCTCGGCTCGGCGATCAGTGCGAGTTCCTCGAAGGCCTCCGCGAACGTGGCGAGTTGGGAGCGCAGGAAGTCGAAGGGCGCGGCGTCGGCCAGGTTCGCCAGATAGACGCCGTCCGGACGCAGCACCCGTTCCGCGGCACGTGCGTACGCCACCGTCGTCAGATGGGCGGGCACGCGGGAGCCGCCGAAGACGTCCGCGATCACCATGTCGGCGCAGTCCGGTGGAGCGGCCTCCAGCCAGTCTCGGGCATCGGCCGGGTGCAGCGTGATGCCGGAGCCCGCGGGCAGGGGCAGATGCTCCACGACGAGTTCCAGCAGGGCCCGGTCGGCCTCGACGACGTCCTGCCGGGAGCCGGGCCGGGTCGCCGCCACATACCTCGGCAGGGTGAGCGCTCCCCCGCCGAGGTGCAGCACGTCGAGGGGCCGCCCCGGCGGCGTGACCGTGTCGAGCACATGCCCGAGCCGTTGTGCGTACTCGAACTCCAGATGCGTCGGCTCGTCGAGGTCGACGTACGACTGCGGCGCCCCGTCCACCGTGAGCAGCCAGGCCCGCTCCCGGTCGACGTCGGGCATCAGCTTGGCGACGCCGTGATCGACGGTGCGGGTGACGGGTACGGTCTCGCTCACCCCTCCATTGTGCCGGGATCCGTGGCCGCCGGGCACCGCGACGGCATCGCGGGGGAGTGGGGAACCGCGCCACCGTCCCACGACGGCACGCGGTTCCCCACCCGGCGGAAGCAGTCCCTCATTCCACGGCTGTCACCGTGCCCGCGCCGACCGTCCGGCCGCCCTCGCGGATCGCGAAGCCCAGGCCGGGCTCCAGCGGGACGTCCCGGCCGAGCTCCACCGCCATGGTCACGGTGTCGCCGGGCCGCGCGACGGCCGACTCACCGAGGTCGATGTCGCCGACCACGTCCGCGGTGCGGATGTAGAACTGCGGCCGGTATCCGGTCGACACCGGGGTGGTCCGGCCGCCCTCCCTCCCGGACAGCACGTACACGCGCGCCGTGAACCGCCGGCTCGGCGTGACGCTGCCGGGCGCCGCGACGATGTGCCCGCGTCGGACCGCGTCGCGCGGCACCCCCCGCAGCAGCAGGGCCACATTGTCACCGGCCTGCGCCTCGTCCATCGGCTTGCCGAAGGTTTCCAGGCCGGTGACGACGGTCTCCAGACCGGCGCCGAGCACGTCGACCCGGTCGCCGACGCGGACCGTACCGCGCTCGACGGCGCCCGTGACGACCGTGCCGCGGCCGGTGATGGTGAGCACGTTCTCCACCGGCAGCAGGAACGGCGCGTCCAGGTACCGCTCGGGCATGGGCACATAGGTGTCCACGGCGTCGAGCAGCGCCTCGATCGCACTGGTCCAACGCGGGTCCCCTTCGAGGGCCTTGAGCCCGGAGACGCGTACCACCGGTACGGAGTCGCCGGGATATCCCTGTGCGGTGAGCAGTTCGCGGACCTCGAGTTCGACGAGGTCGGTGAGCTCCTCGTCGCCGGCGTCGGCCTTGTTGAGGGCGACGACGATGTGGTCGACGCCCACCTGCCGGGCCAGCAGCACGTGTTCGGCGGTCTGCGGCATGATCCCGTCCAGCGCGGAGACGACGAGGATCGCTCCGTCCAGCTGAGCGGCCCCGGTGACCATGTTCTTCACGTAGTCGGCGTGGCCCGGCATGTCCACGTGCGCGTAGTGCCGGGTGTCGGTCTCGTACTCGACATGGGCGATGTTGATGGTGATGCCCCGCGCCGCCTCCTCCGGGGCGCGGTCGATGCGGTCGAACGGCACGAACGTGCCGGTGCCGCGGTCGGCCAGCACTTTCGTGATGGCGGCGGTCAACGTGGTCTTGCCGTGGTCCACATGGCCCATGGTGCCGATGTTCAGATGCGGTTTGGTGCGCACGTATGCCGTCTTGGGCATGGCTGTACCTCGAAGCCTTCTCAGAGTGGTGCCGAGTGACGGCCCCGGCGGCGGGAGGACCGGCCGGGACGGGGACCCCAAGAACCTGCCGACCCTCCCCCTCCGGGGTCCGCCGGACGATCCGGGGAGGGTCAGCTTCGGGCGCCGTCGACGGCGGCCACGAGGATCAGGACGGCAGCCTTCGGAGCATCCGCGGCGGCGGATGCCGTGAGGACGAAGGCGAACCGGAACATGTCGCAGATCATCGCCCAAGGCCGCGACCGGCGTCGAATGGTTTTCGCAGGCAGCCGAGTTCGACGGGTCGACGGCCGGATGAAGGCTTCCCGAACAGTGGTGCCGGGGAGACGAACCATACGGCGATCACACACATCGGTCGGTTAGGGTCGACGAATGCTCGATGCCACCACCCGCTCTGGGGGCACCGCCACGGCCTCTCCCCAGGCCGCCACTGCGCCACCCGTCGCCGCGCCCGCGGTCGTCCCACCGGCCGGATTCGCCGCCCGGTGCACCCGGGTGCTGCTCTCCCCCTGGTCACGGCTGTCCCTGTTGCTGGTGCTGCTCGCTTCCGCCGCGACCTGCATGCTGCTGTTCGAGCCGCAGCGCCTGGTGACGCACGGCTGGCCGCCGCAGTTCGGGGGCGTCGCGGCGGCCGCCGTCTTCGCGCTGGCCTACGGCCTGATCACGGTCGCGTTCGTGCCGCGTCCACTGCTCAACCTCGCGGCAGGTGCGCTGTTCGGCTCGGAACTGGGCACGGGCACGGCGCTCGTCGGCACGGTGCTCGGGGCCGCGATCGCCTTCGGGCTCGGCCGGGCGCTCGGACAGGACGCGCTGCGCCCGTTGCTGCGGGGCCGCTGGCTCAAGGCGGCGGACGGGCAGCTCAGCCGGCACGCCTTCCGCTCGATGATGGCGGCACGGCTCTTCCCCGGCCTTCCGTTCTGGGGGGTGAACTACTGCGCGGCCGTCTCGCAGATGCGGTGGACGCCCTATCTGCTCGCGACGGCGCTCGGCTCGACCCCGAACACCGCCGCGTACGTCGTCGCCGGCGCCCGTGCCAGCACGCCGACCTCGCCCGTCTTCCTGATCGCGATGGCCTTCATCGCGGTGCCCGCGCTGGCCGGCGTGGTGGTGGCCTGGCGCAAGCGCCACCACCTGCGCGGGCATTGAGGGCTCAGACCGCCTCGAGGACCATGGCGTTGGCGAGGCCGCCCGCCTCGCACATCGTCTGCAGCCCGTAGCGGGCGCCCCGTGCGCGCAGTGCGTGCACCAGGGTCGTGGTCAGACGGGTTCCGCTCGCGCCCAGCGGGTGGCCGATGGCGATGGCCCCGCCGTGCACGTTGACCTTCGCGAGGTCGGCCCCGGTCTCCTGCTGCCAGGCCAGCACGACGCTGGAGAAGGCCTCGTTCACCTCGAACAGGTCGATGTCGTCGAGGGTCAACCCCGCCTTGCGCAGCACCTTTTCGGTGGCGGGGATGACACCGGTGAGCATCAGCAGGGGGTCGGAGCCGGTCACGGCGAAGCTGTGCAGGCGGGCCAGCGGGCGCAGGCCGAGACGGGCCGCGGTCTCGCCGGACATGATGAGCACGGCCGACGCGCCGTCGTTGATGGGGCTCGCGTTGCCGGCGGTGACGTTCCACTCGATCTGCGGGAACCGCTCGGCGAAGCCGGGGTCGTAGTACGCGGGCTTGAGCCCGGCGAGGATCTCGGCGCTGCTGGAGGGCCGGATGCACTCGTCGCGGGCCAGTCCCTCCAGGGGCGCGGTCTCGGCGTCGAACAGGCCCGCTTCCCAGGCGGCCGCCGCTCTGTGGTGCGAGGAGACGGCGAAGGCGTCCATCTGCTCACGGGCGATCGACCACTTGGCGGCGATCAGTTCGGCGCTGATGCCCTGCGGGACCAGCCCGTCCGGGTACCGCTCGGCGACGCCCGGTCCGAAGGGGTCCTTGCCGGCAGGCACGTTGGACCACATCGGCACCCGGCTCATGGACTCCACACCGCAGGCCACGACGATGTCGTAGGCCCCCGAGATGACGCCCTGCGCGGCGAAGTGCACCGCCTGCTGCGACGAACCGCACTGGCGGTCCACGGTGGTCGCGGGCACCGTGTCCGGGAAGCCCGCGGACAGGACGGCGTACCGGGTGGTGTTCATGGCCTGCTCGCCGACCTGGTCGACGGTGCCCCCGATGACGTCGTCGATGAGGGCCGGAGAGACCCCGGACCGCTCGACGAGGGTGCGCAGCGTGTGCGCGAGGAGTTCAACGGGGTGGACATGGGCGAGGGCGCCGTTCGGCTTGCCCTTGCCCACCGGGGTGCGTACGGCTTCGACGATCACGGCGTCGCGCATGGTGCGGGCCTCCTTGCCCGGCGTGTGCCGGTGTGACGGTTACCGGTGAGTAGGAAATCTGGATCCACCATAACGCCGAGAGTTGGAAAAACAAACCCTTGCCTAGACTGGACTCATGGCCGTCTCCAAACACCCACGCCCCTGTTCGATCGCCGACACGCTGGCCCTCGTCGGGGAGAAGTACTCGCTGCTCGTCATGCGCGAGGTCTGCCTCGGCAACGGACGCTTCGACCAGCTCGTACGCAACATCGGCGCACCCCGGGACATCCTGGCCACACGGCTGAAGCGCCTGGTGGAGGCGGGGATCCTGACCAAGAGGATGTACAGCGAGCGCCCGCAGCGCTTCGACTACCTGCCCACGGCCGCGGGCCTCGAACTGGAGCCGGTCCTCATGACGCTCATGGCGTGGGGCGACCGCCATCTGCGCGAGGACGGCGACCGCCCCATGGTGATCGAGCACAAGTGCGGCAGCGAACTGGTTCCGGTCGTCACCTGCTCCGCCTGCGGCGAGGAGGTCCGCCACGGCGACAAGACGGCGCACCCCCAGGCACCGGGCTGGACGGTGTCCGGTCCGACCGCGGCATAGGACCGCCTACGACGTCTCCTCGTACACGTCGAGCCGACCGCACATCCCGAACTTCCCGACGGCGGACGGCCGGCGGGCCCGTACGACCGCCTCGGCAAGGTGGGAGACGTCACCTCGCTCCAGACGGTCGAGTTGTTCGCCCGTCGCCGCGGCCGCGGCCCGTGCACCCGTGGACCACCGCGCACGCCACTCGGCCAGCCGCGGGCGCACCAGCGCCACGGCTGCCAGGTGGAAGGCGGCCAGCGGCTCCGGGCCCTCCGCCTCGCGCAGCGCCCGGAAGCCCTCCAGGGCCAGATCCCGGCGGGCACGCGCGATCCGCTCGCGCTCCGCCTCGGGAGCGCCCGCCGGGATCACCGTCGCCGCCGCGTAGGCCCGCGGATCGGCCAGGTACTCCGCGGGCAGGGTGAGAACCGCGTCGCCCGCCTCCGGCAGCCCGCCGTTCTGCATGAGCACGGTGATGCGCAGCTCGTCCTCGTCGACCAGCCGGTGGACGGTTCCGGGTGTGAACCAGGCCACGGTGCCCGCTTCCAGCGGCGTGACCTCGAAGCCGGACGTCGTCAGCGTCTGTACCGCGCCACGGCCCCCGACCACGACGTACGCCTCCGAACAGGTCAGATGCAGATGGGGGGTTCCACCGCACAGGCCGTCGGCGGCGGGCCAGTCGTACACGGACAGATGCGAGACGGCCACGGCGCCCGGCAGTCCCGTGAACCCGCCGGGGCTCACCATGGGTGCTCCTCGAGGTAGTCGGCGATCTGCTCCCGCTCCCAGGCGCCGTCCGCCACCACCACGCGGTACCGCCGGCGCAGCGTGTCGCCCGGGGCCAGCTCCAGCTCCTCGTGGAAGGCCCAGGAGGGGGCGACGGCCGCGAAGGGCTCGTTGCGGACGAACCAGTGGGCGGGATGGGTGCCCCGCTCCCCCAGGTGATCGTTCTCCGGGGCGTGCACGAAGACGAGTGTGGCCCGCCGGTCGGCGCCGTCGTGTTCCCCCGAGTACGCGAGCCAGGGCGCCTGCCGCCCCATCGGCCAGGGTCCGCCGGGATCGGGCCCGGTGACCCGGCCGCCGCGAAAGGCCCGTGGCCCGCGCCAGAACAGCCCGGTGTATCCGGCCAGCTCCCGCCCCGACGTGGTCGGGCTGCCGAAGAGCAGGGCCTCGTCGCGGCGATTGGTGATCGAGGAGGTCCAGGTCAGCGCCCAGGACCGGGAGGTCGCGTCGACGTCGTGGACCTCGATGCGGCGCTCCTCCTCCGCCCACAGCGCACCGCCGTGCGGGTGCCAGGTGAGCCGTTGGGCGATGACCGCACCGCCGTCGTGCGCGGTGATCTCGTCGAAGCCGGTGTGCGCCATCGAGCCGACCAGCTCCGGCAGGGCGAGATACCCCTCTCCGTGGACATAGGTGTTGCCGCCCCACAGGTTCTGCCCGGACAGGTGCGAGGCGGTGAGCTGCAACCCCTTGTGCCAGCGGTGATCGTTGGGCCGGTAGTCGGTGACGATGTCGCCGGCGAGCGTCCGCATCGGGTGCAGATACGGCTTCGGCGCCTCCCAGGCCGCCTCGGGGGCGTAGACGTAGGCGAACAGTTCCACGCCGGTGGTGGGTTCCGTGAGCGTGATGCGATCGCCGTGCGTGTGCACGATGCGCAGTTTCACGGTCATGCGGAGACCTCCCGGCCCGGTGCCGCCGCGGACTCGCCGGTGCCCTCGGGTGCCCAGCCGGGAGCGCCTCCGTGCAGGGCCGTGTAGAAGGGGTCACCTGGACCGATGTCCCCGGCGCGCACGGTCGTGTCGGTGAACGCGGACTTGTACAGGGCGGTGATCAGCTCCAGGCTGGACCGGCCGTCCGCGCCGCTGCTGCGGGGCCGTTCACCGGCGCGCATGCTCGCGACCAGCTCACGCAGCTGCGCCAGATGGGAACTCGGCACGTCGGGGCCGAAGTCCCGCCAGCCGGCGGCCTCTTCCTCGGGCACCCCGGGCGCGGCCGTGATGCGCCAGTCGCCGTTGCGGTGCCCGTACAGATGGGTCAGCTCGACGGTGGCCCGCTCGCAGTCGATGCGGATACGGCTGGTCTCGTCGGGGCTGAGCACACTGTTCACGATCGTGGCGAGGGCGCCGTTCCGGAAGCGGACCAGCGCCGTGGAGACGTCCTCCGTCTGCACCTCGTGCACCAGCCGCCCGGCCATGGCCCGCACCTCACTCCAGGGTCCGAGCAGGTCCAGCAGGAGGTCCATCTGGTGGATCCCGTGCCCCATGGCCGGTCCCCCGCCCTCGCTCCGCCAGCGGCCGCGCCAGGGAACGGCGTAGTAGGCCGCGTCGCGGTACCAGGTGGTCTGGCAGTGCGCCACCAGCGGCCGTCCCATCGCCCGCCCGCCGAGCAGCCGTCCGACGTGCCGGGCGCCGGAGCCGAAGCGGTGCTGGAAGACGATCGCCGCGTACGGGCCGCCGTTCGCGCCTTCCTCCGCCTCGACGGCGTCGAAGTCGGCCAGCGCGGGCACCGGCGGCTTCTCGCACCACACCCAGGCACCGGCCCGCAGTGCCGCGACGGTCTGCTCGCGGTGCAGGACGGGCGGCGTGCAGACGACGACCAGATCGGGCCGCCGTTCCGCGAGCATGCGGCCGAGGTCGCGGTACGCGTGCGGGATCCCGCCCTCTGCGCAGAGCCGCCCGAGCGCGTCCGCGTCGATGTCGGCCGCGGCGACGATCTCGAGTTCGCCCTCGGCGCCGAGCCGGGCGAGCGCGGGCAGATGGGCACTCCGGGCGATACCACCGGCGCCCACGACGGCGGCCCTGATGCGCCGGCCGGCGAACGGGGACGTCGGACGGCCCGGACGCGGGTCCGGGCCGGGAACTTCGTCGGGATTCGGGTTCTTGGTGGTGTCTGGGCCGGTGGCCTCGACGGCTGGGGACGCATGGCGAGCAGTGGGCATGGACGTGATCAGCGCTCCATCGGACATGACGTCAGACGTCGGCCAACGCGTGTCGAGTTCCGAGGACTGCGGGGCGGCAAGCGCTTTCTCCCCGGTGTCACGAAAGCACCCGCCCGAAGGGGCGGTCAACACCGCGTACCGCCCCTACCCCGGGCCGGACGGAGGGCTCCGGCGCGCGCGGTGCGGCCCGAGCGCCCCAAGCGTTGGTAAAGCCCCGGTGCGGGCGCCGCCGTCGCGGGGCGCTACGCTGCGGCTCTGCGCACTCGATCGACGGTTTCGGCACGGCAGCCGGCGTTCGGTGCGCCCGCCGCCGTATCCACGATCAGCGCTTGGACCCCTTCACTTCATGTCTTGGCTTGAATCCCTCATCCTCGGGCTCGTCCAGGGGCTGACCGAGTTCCTCCCCGTCTCCTCCAGCGCCCATCTGCGGCTGACCGCGGCCTTCGCGGGCTGGGAGGACCCCGGGGCGGCCTTCACCGCGATCACTCAGATCGGCACGGAGGCCGCGGTGCTGATCTACTTCCGCAAGGACATCGCGAACATCGTCTCCGCCTGGTTCCGCTCGTTGTTCGACAAGGAGATGCGGCGGGACCACAACGCGAAGATGGGCTGGCTGGTGATCGTCGGCTCGATACCGATCGGGGTGCTCGGCGTGACGCTGAAGGACCAGATCGAGGGTCCCTTCCGCGATCTGCGGATCACGGCGACCATGCTGATCGTCATCGGCGTGGTCATCGGTGTCGCGGACCGGCTCGCGGCGCGTGACGAGACCGGCGGCAGACACCGGGCCGCTAAGCAGCGCAAGACACTCGAGAACCTCAACACCAAGGACGGCCTCGTCTACGGGCTCTGCCAGGCCATGGCGCTGATTCCCGGCGTCTCCCGCTCCGGGGCCACGATCAGTGGCGGCCTGTTCCTCGGCTACCAGCGCGAGGCGGCGGCCCGCTACTCCTTCCTGCTGGCCGTTCCGGCCGTCCTCGCCTCCGGCGCGTTCGAACTCAAGGACGCCGCGGAGTCGGGGCATGTGAGCTGGGGACCGACCCTGTTCGCGACGGTGATCGCGTTCGCCTCGGGCTACGCGGTCATCGCCTGGTTCATGAAGTTCATCTCGTCGAAGTCCTTCATGCCCTTCGTGTGGTACCGGATCGCCCTGGGCCTGGCCATCATCGCCCTGGTCACCGCGGGCGTCCTCAGCCCGCACGCGGCGGAGTCCGCGGGCTAGCGAGGGGGCGGCGGCCCGGGCTCGTGGGCCCCGTGCGATGCACGCGACGAGGCCGCGACGACGAGTTCGGCTCTGCGGCCTCGGCGTTCGGATGGGAGCATGGCGCGACGGTCACGAACACACCGAGGAGCGGCCCGCATGAGCGAGAGTGTCGACCCGTACGAGCTGAGGGCCCGCCAGCTCCGCATCCTGGCCAAGCTGCACCGCAAGCGCGCCGCCGAACTGGACAGGACCGCCGCGGCCATGCTGGCCTCACGCTCGATGCGTCGCCTTGTGGACGTGCTGACGCAGGCGGAGATCCGTGATCTGGCCGAACACCCGGACCTCGCCGAACTGAACGTGCAACTGGACGGCTTCTACGGCGACGATCCGGTGGACCCGGACGAGGGGAACACCGGGTGAGCGGCGTGACGTGGGCGGGTGGCCTTCGCCTCGCCCCCTCGCGCTATTTGCGGCCGGCCGGCCATGTGCGACGCACCGCATGACGAAGCGGCAGCCGTACGGGGGGAGGCAGGGTCGCGTTCTGCGCCCCCGCCCGGCCTCACGGCCGGGCCGTTCGACTGCCGCACGAGGGACGCTACGCCCCACCCGACGCGCCTGTCACCATCCCGAACGGGTGAGGATCGGCTCGGATGTGACGGCTGTGACACGGCCTCGTTCGGTATCCCGTCCTCGCGGAGGTGTCCGCCGAGGGCACTGCCGCCTGCCACGCGGCCGAAATCCCTTTGCCGGCAGCCGGTGGAGCGTTCGACACTGAACTCATGCTCGGCTTCGTCAGAACCGACAACAACGCCCTCGTCGCGTGTCTGGGTGACCCCCAACGCACGGTCGCGGCATACCGCGAACTGCTGCGACGCGGGACGAACGCGCTGAGTGCCGTTCGGGCCGGCCTGTACGACGAGAATCCGGCCGTCCGTGAGGGCTGCTGCCGTCTTCTCGATCATTTGGTCGACATGGAGTCCATGGACGCACTCGTCACCATGGTCGACGACCCCGACTCGCGGGTCAGGATCGCCGCGTTCCACGCCCTGGCGTGTGACCGGTGCAAGGGCGACACCTGCGCTCCGGGCGCGGACCGGGTCCTCGAACCCGCACTGCGCCACCTGGCCTCGGACCCCGACCCGCACGTCAGGGCGAGGGCCGCCGAGCTCGTCGGCAAGTTCGCCCACTTCGACGCACGCGCTGTCGCCGCACTTCATGAGTCCCGCACCGGCGACCCTGACCCCGCGGTGCGGAAGAAGGCGGGCTGGTTCGTACCCGGCGGAACCATCTACGAACGAACCCTCCCACCGGGCGTACAGAAGACGCGCCCCGGCCGGACACGGGTCATGAGGTCGAGGTGAGCAGCCGGGCCCGGTGCGCACACCGGGCCCGGGACGATCCGGTCATCACGTCACGGTTCGTTCCCCGACGCCGCGGAATCCCCCAACTCCCTTCCACAGAAGCGATCGTGACCAACCACATACTGCGCGCGTAGCCGCTCGGTAGCGCGCTGTCAGCCCTTGCCCCTAGGCTTGTCCGCATGTCCCCCGATTCCATGAGCCCTGGTTCCGCACGGTCCGCCGACGACGTGAACGAGCGGATCCGTGCGCTGTGGCTGCGGGCCGGCGGCACGCTGTCGGCTCAGGAACGTGCGGAGTACGAGCTGTTGGTCGTGGAGTGGGCGGAAGCGATGCGCGGCAAGATCATCGAGGCGGCCTGAGCACGCGCCGACCGCTCCGGCCCGACAGCTGTTCGAAGGTGATCCCGATCAGTTCATCCCCAGGGCTCGCCATGCCATAGCCCGACATGCCGTCGCGGGAGACGCCCGGAACGCGGTCCGGGCGTCGCTCCGGGCGTCACCGTCCTCCGGAAACCCTCAGCACGGCACCTGTGGTGTACGAGGACTCCGGTGACATCAGCCAGGAGATCGCCGCGGCGATCTCCTCCGCGCGGCCGGGCCGGCCCAGCGGAACGGTGGGGGCCAGACGGCTGGGACGCCCGGGATCGCCCATCGCCGCATGGATCTCGGTCTCGACGATCCCCGGCGACACAGCGTTGACGCGGATGCCGTCCGGACCCAGTTCCTTGGCGAGACCCACGGTCAGCGCGTCGACCGCGGCCTTGGACGCGGCGTAGTGCACGTACTCGCCGGGGCTGCCCAGCGTCGCCGCGGCCGAGGACACATTGACGATGACTCCGCTCTTGCGCGGGGTCATCATCCGGGCCGCGCGACGTGAACACAGCAGTACGCCGAGGACGTTGACCTCCACGACTCGGCGGAGATCGGCGGTGTCGGCGTCCGCCAGCCGACCGTGCGGGCTCGTCACGCCCGCGTTGTTCACAAGGCCCGTCACCGCTCCGAGCTCCCGGGCTGCCGTGTCGAAGAGACGGTCCACGTCGGACTCGTCGGAGGTGTCGGCCTGCACGGTGACACACCGTCCGCCGGCGGCCCGCACGGCGGTCGCGGTCCGCTCGGCCGCGGCGTCGTCCCGCACGTACGAGAGCGCCACGTCGTGTCCGTCCGACGCGAGTCGCACACAAGTCGCGGCACCGATCCCCCGGCTTCCGCCCGTGACCACGGTGACGGGACGCGTCATGGATGTCTCCTCCTGCCGAACGCACGTGGACGGATCATCCCACGGCCGCAAACCGCGGGTCAGCCCCGGTCGGGGAGCGAGGACCAACCCATCGGCAACAGCACCCCACGACCACGGAGTTCGACCCCGGACGGCGCCCCTGACAAAGCGCCAGGCGCGGACGGCGCAGTCGCGACACGCCGTCAGAGCCGCGTTTGCACCCGACCGGCGGCACGGGATCACTCCGAGGGCATATCCGATATGACAGCCAAAAGTTGCTATCAGTACTTTCGTTAGAGATCGGCTGCCCGGCCGGCGTCTCTACGAGAGAGGGAACTGACATGCCGACGCGTACCATCGCCGTGACCACCGCCGCAGTGGGCGCTGCGGTCCTTGTCACCGCCGGGATCACCTACGCCTCCACCACCGAATCCACCAAGGCCGCCCCGTCCGCAAAGCTGGCTGCCCCTGCGCCCCACAAGGCGCCCTCCCTCCGGACGGCCGTGGCTCCGCTGGAGGCCGTCCCGGCTGCAGCACCGCAAGATGGCGGCACCGCGAGCGGCGGGAACAACGGAGGGAACGGCGGGAACAACAACGGGAACAACTACGACCACGGCGGCAACGGCGGCAACGGCGGCAACAACAACGGGAACAACTACGACCACGGCGGCAACGGCGGCAACAACAACGACGACGACCACGGCGACCGTGAGGGCGGCGGGGACCGTGGCCACCACCAGAAGAGGATCGGAAGGATCTACTTCAACGAGCGGTCGTTCTCCGCCGCCATCGACGGCTGCGTCCCCGCGGCCAGCGGACTGGGCTCCACCAGCTTCAGCGTCGACAACGACAGCGACAAGATCGTCGAGGTCTACCGCGGCTTCAGCTGCGACAACGGCTCGCCGGTCGCCACCGTGGGCCCCTACGGCAGCACCTACGGCGTCGTGACCGGCAACAACGACTACTCCGGCGACGGAGGCTACGGAAGCCCCTTCGGAAGCGGCTTCGCAGGCGCCCTCTTCAACAGCGCCGTCGCGGGGAGCTTCCGCGTCGTCGACCGCCACGACTACGAGTGGTGATCACGCCCCCGGGAGCGCAGGGATCACCGGCCCGCCGGAATCGGGCCTGGCGATCACGGCGCCCCGGGCCGGCCGGACCGCCTGCCCCGCTGTCCGGGGTCAGGCGGTCCGCCATGTCCTGAACCCTCAGCACACCTCTTGGCTGCGCGTCCCCCGTCCCCAACACTGAACCGATGACCCAGCGCGTGGAACTCGCGACCGTGATGGATCGGCTGGCCCTCGACGGACTCGTCACCGAGTACGCGGTGGCCGTGGACGACGGCGACTGGACGGCGTACCGAGGGCTGTTCACGGCGGACGGGCGGGCCGACTACCGGTCGGCCGGCGGCATCGAGGGGGAAGCGGGGCGGGTCGCCGACTGGCTGGAGGGGACGTTGCGTCTGTTCCCGATGCGCCAGCACCTGATCGTGAACCGGCGGGTCCGGTTCGGCGCCCTGGCGCACGACGTCGGCGACACGGCCGGGATCCGGGCCGACTACGTCAATCCCATGCGGTTCGCGACGAAGGACGGCGAGCAGACCGAGCCGGACTTCGTCTGCGGCGGCCGGTACGCCTTCGCGTTCCTGCGCACGGACGAGGGCTGGCGGCTGCGCGAAGTGGTCGTCGAGGAGAAGTGGCGTCGCATGCCGCTTCCACGCGGCCAGGAGTCCGGCACCTGACCGAGCCCGTCCCGCGCACCTCCATGCCCTCTGTCGTAGATCTTCCGCGGCGCGCACACTGGAGACATGCACCGGGGAGGGATGCGCCGTATGAGGATGCCCAGCGACTGGCTCTCCTCCCGCTTCGGGCGCGGTGCCGCCGCCGCGCTCGCGGGCGCCCTGCCCATGTTCGCCTTCCCGGCACCGTCCTGGTGGTGGTTCGCCCACGTCTGCCTGGTCCCCTGGATCCTGCTGATCCGGACGGCTCCGACCGGACGGCGCGCCCTGTACGACGGCTGGCTCGGCGGCTTCGGCTTCATGGTGGCCGTGCACCACTGGCTGTTCCCGAGCCTGAACGTGTTCACGTTCGTCATAGCCGCGCTGCTCGGCGTGCTCTGGGCGCCCTGGGGCTGGCTGGTACGGCGTTTCCTGGCCGGGGTGCCGACGGCCGGGCGGGTCGGCGCCGCCCTCGTCGTACTGCCCTCCGGCTGGCTCCTGGTGGAGCTCGTCCGCTCCTGGCAGGGGCTCGGCGGCCCCTGGGGCCTGCTCGGTTCGAGCCAGTGGCAGGTGCAGCCCGCGCTGCGGCTGGCCTCGATCGGCGGGGTGTGGCTGCTGAGCTTCCTGGTGGTGCTTGTCAATGTGGCCGTCGCCGTGCTGGTGTCGGTGCGTGCGTCACGGGTCCCCGCGGTGGCCGGTCTGGTGGCCACGGCCGTCGCGACCACGGCCGCCTGGGCCTGGTCGCCGCACCCGGACCCCGACGGGCGGATGCGGATCGCGGTCGTGCAGCCGGGGATCGTCAGCGGCGCGGACAGCGGGATGAAACGCTTCGACCGGGAGGAGCAGCTGACCCGCGCGCTTGCCGGACAGCAGCTGGACCTGGTCGTGTGGGGCGAGAGCAGCGTCGGGTTCGACCTCGCGCAGCGGCCCGATCTGGCGAACCGGATCGCGGCGCTCTCCCGGCTGGTGAACGCCGAGATCCTGGTCAATGTGGACGCACGGCGCTCCGATCAGCCGGGCATATACAAGAGCTCGGTGCCGGTCGGCTCGGACGGCCCGACCGGGCAGCGCTACGACAAGATGCGGCTCGTCCCGTTCGGCGAGTACATACCGGCACGTTCCGTACTGGGCTGGGCCACCTCCGTGGGCAGGGCGGCCGGCGAGGACCGCAGGCGCGGCACCGAGCAGGTGGTGATGGACGTCGGGCACGGGCTGCGCATCGGCCCGATGGTCTGCTTCGAGTCCGCGTTCCCCGACATGAGCCGCCATCTCGCCGAGGACGGCGCGCAGGTGCTGCTCGCCCAGTCCTCCACCTCGACGTTCCAGCACAGCTGGGCGCCGGAGCAGCACGCCTCGCTGGCCGCGCTGCGGGCCGCCGAGACCGGCCGGCCGATGGTGCACGCCACACTCACCGGTGTCTCCGCCGTCTACGGTCCGAGCGGCGCACGCGTCGGCTCCTGGCTCGGGACCGACCGCAGCGCTTCCGAGGTCTACGACGTTCCGCTCGCCCGGGGCGTCACCCCGTACGTCAGGTTCGGCGACTGGCCCGTCCACGGGGCCCTGCTGATCCTCGCCGGGATGTGCGCGGCCGAGGGCCTGCGTGCGCTCAGAGTGCGACGGGGCGCTCCTGCACCGCAGCCACCACCCGCTCGCACAGTTCGTGAGTCGCCAGTGCGTCACGGGCACTGAGCACCTTGCCCGCACGGACGGCGTCGAGGAAGGCCAGCGTGGCCTGCTCGATACCGCGCTGCCGGGCCACCGGCACCCAGTCCCCGCGCCGGCGCACGGTCGGCTGACCCTTGTGGTCCACGACCTCGGCGAGGTTGAGCACCTGCCGCTTGGAGTCCTGGCCCGATACCTCCAGTACCTCCTCGGCCGAACCGCTCAGCCGGTTCATCACACCGAGCGCGGTGAAGCCGTCGCCCGCCAGCTGCAGCACCACATGGTGCAGCAGTCCGCGCTCGACCCGGGCGCGCACCGTCACATCGTCGACCGGGCCCGGGACCAGGAACCGAAGGGTGTCGACGACGTGGATGAAGTCGTCGAGGATCATGGTCCGCGGTTCCTCGGGGAGTCCGACCCGGTTCTTCTGCATCAGGATCAGCTCTCGCGGATGTTCGGCGCACTGCACATATCCGGGAGCGTGGCGCCGGTTGAAGCCGACCGCGAGGCCGACGTCGCGGTCCTCCGCGAGCCGCACCAGCCGCTCGGAGTCGGCGAGTTCATAGGCGAGCGGCTTGTCCACGTACGTCGGCACGCCGGCCTCCAGCAGCCGCGTGACGATCTCGGCGTGGGCACCGGTGGGCGCGTGCACGAACGCGGCGTCGAGACCCTGGGCGAGCAGTCCTTCGAGGTCGGCATGCCGCTGGGCGGCCGGAAGGTGCAGTCCGTCGGCGACGCGCCGGAGCGTCGCCGGAGTGCGGGTCTGCAGATGCAGTTCGAGCCCCGGCTGCATCCCGAGCACCGGCAGATACGCCTTCTGCGCGATGTCACCGAGTCCGATGCAGCCGACCTTCACGGGGTGTCTCCTACGGGGTTGCGGACCGGTGCCTTGCCGGAAGCATACGGCTGCTGCGGCGGACGCCAGTCGGCGATGTCCTCGAAGCCCCGCAGGAGGAGCCCGGGGGCGACCCGCGACAGCGCGGCGATCGCGGCGTTGCGGACGGCGATGCCCGAACGGCTGCGGGTCAGACCCACGCCGGCGGCCCTGACCGCCTTGCGGGCGACCGCCGTCGTACGGGGCAGCCGGGCGGCGGTGTAGGCGGCGAGGTCCTCGCCGTGGTGGGCGAGCACGATGGCGTCCTCGACGGCCTGGTTCCCGCCCTGGCCGAGCTGGGGCGGCATGGCGTGGGCCGCGTCCCCGAGCAGCGCGACCCGGCCCGAGTGGAACGCGGGCAGCGGCTCGGCGAGGTGGTGCACGTCGTGCCGCAGGATCTGCTCGGGGCGGACCGCGGCGAGGAGGGCGGGGATCGGTTCGTGCCAGTGCCCGAACCGGCGCACGAGTTCGGCCCGCTCGTCGTCCGGCGCGTGCAGGCCGGCGGGAGAGACGGCCGCGGCGTAGGCGTACACCCTGCCGTCCTTGAGCGGCTGTGTGCCCCAGAAACGGCCCGGGCCCCATGTCTCGTGGGGTGCGAACTCCACGCCGGGGGGCGCCGAGACGAGCCGCCAGGTGGTGAATCCGGTGTAGAGGGGCCCGGGGTGCTCCGGAAACAGCGCACGGCGCACGGCCGAGTGGATGCCGTCGGCGGCCACCACCAGGTCCGCCTCCAACTCGCCGTCGGAGACGGCGACGCGGGCCGGGCGTGTGGCGTCTCCCGGGTCGACGAGACTCGCGGCGGACGCCGTACGGATCGTCCCCGGCGGGAGCTGTGCCGCCAGGGTGTTCACGAGGGTGGCCCGGTGCAGCAGCACGATCGGTCCACCGAGACGCTCGGCCGCATCGGCGGCGGTGAGGCGCGAGACCCAGCGCCCGGACGGTGTGCGCAGCCCGCCGTTCCCCTGCCAGGCCGCGAGGTCGCGAAGCTCGTCCCCCAGCCCGATGACGTCGAGGGCGCGCAGGGCGTTCGGGGCCAGCGAGATCCCGGAGCCCACCGGATCCAGCGAGCCGGCCCGCTCCAGAACGGTTACCTGACGGCCGGATCGGTACAGAGCCGCCGCCGCGGTCAGCCCTCCGACACCACCACCGATGACGACGACCCGCGACGCCGGTGCCATGGCCCCTCCTCGTGCCGCACAGATGCGACTACACCTGTAGTGAGCAGATATGGCGACACTACTACAGGCGTAGTGCTACGGATAGGTTGGCGTTCATGTCCGCACGTACCGAAGGCACCTCCCGCGCCGACCTCATCGCCGACACCGCGCTCTCCCTGCTCGCCGAGCGCGGCATGCGGGGGCTGACGCACCGGGCGGTCGACGAGGAGGCGGGGCTGCCCCAGGGCTCGACCTCCAATCTGGCGCGGACCCGGCTGGCGCTGCTGGAGCTCGCGGTGCGGCGCCTCGCCGACCGGGAGGCCCGGGTACTCGCGCCGCACGAGATGCCCGCCCCCACCAGCGGGCCGGACCAGGTGGTGGACGCGCTGGCCCTGGCCGCCCACCGTGCCCTGACCCACCACCGCGCGCTGACTCTCGCCCGGTACGAACTCGCCCTCGAGGCCACCCGCCGGCCGGAGCTGCGCCGGCACTTCGACGCGGTCGGCGCCCGCTTCCGCGACCAGCTCAACGCCCTGGTCACGGCCATGGGTTCGGCCGACCCGGACCGCCACGCACTGTCGCTCGTGGCCTGGCTGGACGGGCTGATGTTCTCGTGCGTCGCGGGATCCTTCACCGCCGATGTGCCCGGCCCGGGCGAGGTGCGCGCCGGCCTGCGCGAACTGCTCGACGGCATGCTCCGCGACTGACGGCAGCCGCGGGACGGGGTGCGGTCGGCCACGGGAAGGACTGACGGCGCCGGGTCCGGCCTGTGGCACCCGGGCGGACCTGACGGCGGCCACCGAGGAGACCGGCGTCAGCCGCGATGGACGCGGACCCTCCGTAGGGGGCGGGAGATCACCCATGCGGGGCATCCTGCGCCTGTCAGCTCCCCAAACCGGCCATGACCTTGCAGAGTTGCGCGGGTGCATCGAACGACGACGACCGCCGCGCTCCTGGTCACCGTGGCCGTCTCGGCCCTGACCGGCTGTGTGACCGTCCAGCGACCGCCGGCTTCCGGACCGCCCCCCTCGCCCACGCTCCCCTCGGCACCGCGCCCCGACGGCAGCACGGACCCCCGCGTCGTCCAGGCCCCGGCCCGGGAGGCGCTGGAGATGGTCCGGCCCTCCGAGCCTCCCTCACCGTTCAGGACCGGCCCGAACCGCTCGGCCCCGCCCGCACCGGGCATCGCTCCGCCCGCCCCCCCGGCCCCACCCGCCCGCCGACCCGCAACCGCGGCGGACCGGTCAAAGGGGTCCGGTGCAGTTGCCGCCGACCGTCTCCGGGGGGCTCCCGAGGAACGCGGACGTGTGCGCGCTCGGCCGCAGATACGGAGGGTGGCGGCCCGACAGCCCCGAGGCGAGGATCTGCCGGAGCGCCTACGGGCGTTGAGCCACGCAGAGCGTCCGAGCGGGCGGGCCCCATGTCGAGGTTCTGCCGTCCCGTGGGCGCTCGCCGGCCCGAGATGCCTGGACCGACCGTCGTCCCCTTCGTACCGGTCGCGGCGGTCGCCTCAAGGGCGCCGTCTCTGGGGTCCCAGGGTGTCCCCGCCCGGGCCGTCCGGCGGGCCGGGCTCCGGAGTGCCACCCCTCGGCCACCGCTCGGCGAGCCGCAGCTCCAGACCTACGAGCGCCGCCCTGACCCCTTCGCCGTACGAGTCGTCGTCCAGGGCGCCGACCGCGCCGCGCGCCCGGCCCAGATGGACCCGGGCGGCCTCGCAGCGGCCGAGCTTGATGTAGTCGGCCGCCAGGTTCAGATGGAGCGAGGGGTAGAACGCGCGCACCGCCAGCACCCCGTCGTGACCGGCGAGGCGTTCGTCGGTGAATTCCTCGGCGGCGGACAGCGCCCGCAGGTCCCAGGCGAGCTCGTCCGCGGGATCGTCCTGAGTGTCCGCCATGTAGTGCGCCAGCGTGCAGCGGTGGAGCGGATCGCCGTCCTCGCCGATCTCCGCCCACAGACGCAGAAAACGGTCCCTGGCCTCTTCGCGGTCGCCACCGTGGTGCAGCATGACGCCCTGCCCGATCCGGGTCATGACGGCGTCCGGCGCCGCCTGCTCCTGTCGCTTCACCACGGCTTCCTCCGCGCTCGTCACCCTCCCTCACCACGACGCTAACCGCCTCGTCCGGCAATCGCGGTCAGGCGGCTCCGTACGGGCGCTGGGCCAGGACGGTGACGATGCGGCGCCCGTGGGCCGGCGGGCGGGGCCGGACCGGGCACGGCCCCGCCCCGGGCCTCATCCCCGATTCGGCACGGTCCACTCGATCGGCTCGTGTCCCTGCCGGGCCACCGCCTCGTTGATCTGCGTGAACGGGCGCGAGCCGAAGAACTTCTTCGCGGACAGCGGCGAGGGGTGCGCACCCTTGACGACGGCATGCCGCGACTCGTCGATCAGCGGCAGCTTCTTCTGCGCGTAATTGCCCCACAGCACGAACACCGCCGGGTCGGGCCGGCCGGCGACGGCCCGGATCACCGCGTCGGTGAACTTCTCCCAGCCCTTGCCCTTGTGCGAGTTCGCCTCGCCCGCGCGCACCGTGAGCACCGCGTTCAGCAGCAGGACGCCCTGCTCCGCCCACGGCAACAGATAGCCGTTGTCGGGGATCGGCGTGCCCAGCTCCTCGTGCATCTCCTTGTAGATGTTCCGCAGGGACGGCGGGATCTTCACACCCGGCCGTACCGAGAAGCACAGACCGTGCCCCTGGCCCTCGCCGTGATACGGGTCCTGGCCGAGGACGAGGACCTTCACCTTGTCGTACGGCGTGGCGTCGAGAGCGGCGAAGACCTCCTCACGCGGAGGGTAGACGGGACCCTTGGCGCGCTCCTCCTCGACGAACTCCACGAGCTCCTTGAAGTAGGGCTGCTGCAGTTCGTCGCCCAGTACGCCCCGCCAGGACTCCGGCAGCATGGCGATGTCGGTCACGTCAACTTCCTCCGATGTGCGGTCACTTCCAGGCCTCAGAACCTACAGGCGACCACTGACAACGGGCTCAGGTGCCCGCGGGGGCTACCAGCTGGTCTTGCGGTGCAGCTCCCACATCATCATGATCGTCGACGGGTCCAGCGCCCGCTCCCCGCCGGAGATGTCCTCGCTCGCCGCGACGAACTGCTTGCCCTGCCACAGGGGCAGCAGCCTGGTGTCGTCCACGAGGATCTGCTGGGCCTTCTCGAACGCGTCCACCACCTTGGCACGATCGCTCTCGCGCCGCGACGACGGCAGCAGGACTCCGGTGATCCGCGGTTGCGGATAGGGCGTGCCGAGGGCGTTCTGCTCGCCGACGAAGGGGGCTATGTAGTTGTCGGGGTCCGGGAAGTCGGGGAACCAGCCTCGTCCGAAGACCGGGTACTCGCCCTTCTGGTAGCCCTCCACGTACGACTTCCAGGGGCGGGACTCGAGGGTGACCCGGAAGAGGCCCGAGTCCTCGAGCTGCCGCTTGAGCTCCTTGAACTCGGGCGCGGTCTCCGAGCCGTAGCGGTCGGTGGTGTACCAGAGGGTGAGCGGCACGGGCCGGTTGATGCCCGCCCGGGAGAGGATCTTGCGCGCCTTGGCGGTGCTGGGCTCTCCGAAGTCGTCGAAGAACGCCGTGGTGTGGCCGGTCAGCCCCGCCGGGATCATGGAGTAGAGCGGGTCGACGGTGTCCCTGTATACGTTGTGGGCGATCGCGGCCCGGTCCACGACCTGGGCCACCGCCTTGCGCACGGCCGCCTTGCCGGTCCAGGGGTCCTTCGGGTTGAACACCAGATAGCTGATCTCGATCCCCGAGTTCTCCACCAGCTGGATGTCCTCGTCGGACGAGTGTTCCTGGAGGGCGACGACGTCGGAGGCACCGAGACCGCGGTAGGTGACGTCGATCTTCCTGCCCCTGAGCGCCTGGACCATGGCGGACGAGTCCTTGAAGTAGCGGATGGTGACCGCGTCGTTCCGGCGGTGGGCGTAGCCCTTGTAGCGCGTGTTCCCGGAGAGCCTCGCCTCCTTGCCGTCCCGGTAGGACTCCAGCGTGTACGGACCGGAACCGGTGACCTTGCCGTCCCGGCGCACCTGTGTGGCCGGGTAGTCGGCCGGGTCGACGATCGACATGGCGGGCGTGGCGAGGACGAACGGGAAGGTGGCGTCGGGCTTGTCGAGGTGGAAGACCACCTCGCGGTCGCCCTTGACCTCCACCCGGTCGAGGCTGCCCAGCAGACCCGCCGGGCCGCCGGGCACGTTCATGCGCTTGATCCGGTCGAACGAGTACTTCACGGCCCGGGCGTCGAGCTTGTGCCCGTTGGAGAACGTCAGCCCCTCACGCACCGCACAGCGGTACGCCAAAGTCGTCGCATCCGTGAAGCGGCACTGCTCAGCGGCGTCGGGACCCGGCTCGGTCGCGCCGTTCGGGTAGTTCAGGAGGGTCTGGTAGACGTTGCGGAACAGCTCCCAGGAGTTGTCCCAGGATGCGGCCGGGTCAAGGGCGGTCGGGGCGCTGGTGGTGCCCACGACGATCGGTCTCCTGTCGTCGGAGGACCCCGACGAGAGCGCACTGCAACCGGCCACCAGGGACAGGGACGCGATCGCCGCCAGTCGACGCCGACAACGGTTGCGGTTGAACACGCGCACGCTCCTCGATCTGCCGTACCAAGGGTGGGCGGCAGACCCTACCGCAGCCTCGGCGCGGCCGGACCCGCTTGGACGGGGCGCTCGAATCGGGGCGTCCATGACGACGTTGTCATCCGTCTGTGTGTCTTGTGATCGCCGGCACCGGCGCCACTTCCGTCGAAGCGGCACCCGTGCCCTCCGCGGGGAGAGCCGCGGACCGGCCCCTCGGCCGCCGGCCCGGTGCCCCGCGCCCGTCATGGACGCGGGACCCGACTCAACTCATCCGACCCCGGCGTTCAGGAAGATGCCGCCGTCCACGACAAGCGTCTGGCCGGTGATCCAGTCGGACTGGTCCGAGGTGAGGAACACCGCGGCGCCGCCGATGTCGGAGGGCACCCCCAGCCGGCCGAGCGGATAGGCCGCGGCGGCCTCCGCCTCGCGGCCCTCGTACAGCGCCTGGGCGAACTTGGTCTTCACCACGGCCGGCGCGATCGCATTGACCCTCACCAGGGGCGCGTACTCGTGTGCCAGCTGCACGGTCAGGTTGATCATGGCGGCCTTGCTGATGCCGTACGCGCCGATGAACGGTGAGGCGGAGAGCCCCGCCACCGACGCGATGTTGACGATCGCGCCGCCGTTCTCACGCTGCCAGGCGTGCCAGGTCCGCTGGGCGAAGCCGAGCGCCGAGACGACGTTCGTCTCGAACACCTTGCGCGCCACGTTCAGGTCGAGGTCGGCGATCGGGCCGAACACCGGATTGGTACCGGCGTTGTTGACCAGGAAGTCGACCCGGCCGAAGACCTCCATGGTGCGTTCCACGGCCAGGGCCTGGTGGTTCTCGTCGTGCGCCTTGCCTGCGACGCCGATGACGCGGTCGGCGCCGAGCTTCTCGACGGCCTCCTTGAGGGCGTCCTCGTTGCGTCCCGTGATGCAGACCCGGTCGCCGCGGGCGACGAGGGCCTCGGCGACGCCGTGGCCGATGCCCCGGCTGGCGCCCGTGACCAGTGCGACCTTGCCGGAGAGAGGGGGCAGTTCAGTCATGTGTCCGTGCTCCTGTGGGCTCAGTCGAGCGGTCCGCCGGCGACGTACAGCACCTGGCCGGAGACGAAGCCGGCCGCCTCGCCCGTGAAGAAGGCGATCGCGTTGGCGATGTCGTCGGGCTCACCGACGCGCTGCACGGGGATCTGGGTGGCGGCCGCGGCCTTGAAGTCCTCGAAGCCCATGCCGACCCGGTCGGCGGTCGCCTTGGTCATCTCGGTGGCGATGAAGCCGGGGGCGACGGCGTTGGCGGTGATGCCGAACTTGCCGAGCTCCTTGGCCAGGGTCTTGGTGAAGCCCTGGAGACCGGCCTTGGCCGCGGAGTAGTTCACCTGACCGCGGTTGCCGAGCGCCGAGGACGAGGAGAGGTTGACGATACGTCCGAAGCCCGCGTCGACCATGTGCTTCTGTACCGTGCGCGACATCAGGAAGGCGCCCCGCAGGTGGACGTTCATGACGGTGTCCCAGTCCGCGACGCTCATCTTGAACAGCAGGTTGTCGCGGAGCACACCCGCGTTGTTGACGAGGATCGTCGGCCCGCCCAGCTCCTCGGCGATACGCGCGACGGCCGCCTCGACCTGCGCCTCGTCCGAGACGTCGCAGCCGACGGCGATGGCCCTGCCACCGGCGGAGGTGATCTTCTCCACGGTGTCCTTGCATGCCGCTTCGTCGAGGTCGATCACCGCGACGGCATGGCCCTCGGCCGCCAGTCGTACTGCGGTGGCGGCGCCGATGCCGCGCGCGGCGCCGGTGACGACCGCGACCCGCTGCTCAGTGGTGGACATTGCTGCTTCTCCTCGCCCTTGGAAAGCCTGGAACGCCTTGGAAACTCTGCGGCTCCCGCGGCACGCCCATCAGGTGAGCGACCGCTTAGTACCTTCAGCAGACGTGACGCTAGAAGCCCCGGCACCCGGTGTCAACGGCCCACCCGGCGCATGTGATCCATTACCTCACCAGGAGGTCCAGCAATCGTTCCGCCTCGGCCGCCGGATCGGCGGTCAGCCCCGTATGCACGGGCCCGGGCTGGACAACCGTCGACCGGGGCGCGATCAGCCAGCGGAAACGGCGCCCCGGGTCGTCGTGCGCCGCCTGCCCGGCCGCCGCCCCGCCCGCGCACACGCCCTCGACCGCACGCAGCGCGGCATGCACGCCGGGCACGTCCGCGCCGGGATCCAGCGCCAGCAGCCTCCGCTCGTCGAGGTGCGTCCGGGCGGCGACGAAGGACTTGGCGCGGCAGTAGACCAGCACCCCCGCGTTGATGCACTCGCCCCGCTCCACCCGCGGCACGACCCGCAGCAGCGCGTACTCGAAGACGTCCCGCCCGTTCACTTGCCGGCCCCCCGGTGGGTCTCGATGCCCTGGATGCGTTCATGGACGTCGGCGGCGCGGGCGAGCAGCGGCCGTGCGTAGGCCCGGCGCAGTGCGTCCGGGGTGTCGAAGCCGGGTTCACCGGCCAGCCACTCGTCCGGGATCCCGGCGGTCACCTCGGCGAGCAGATCCTCGGTGACCAGCGGCGCCAGCGCGGCGGCGGCGCTCGCCACATCCGGCGCGAAGGAAGCGAGCGCATGGTCGGAGGCGTCGTAGGGCCGCGCCGCTGAGGTCTCGGCGCCGCGCCAGTTGTGGTGCCAGATCATCGTGGCGCCGTGGTCGATGAGCCACAGTTCGCCGTGCCACATCAGCAGATTGGGGTTGCGCCAGGAGCGGTCCACGTTGTTGACCAGCGCGTCGAACCAGACGATGCGGCCGGCCTCCTCGGAGCCGACGGCGAAGGCGAGCGGGTCGAAGCCGATGGCGCGGCTGAGGAAGTCCATGCCGAGGTTGCGTCCACCGCTCGCCTTGAGCAGCTCCTGCACCTCCTGGTCGGGCTCGCCGAGGCCCAGCACCGGGTCGAGGCCGATGGTCACGAGGCCGGGCACCCGCAGGCCGAGCCGACGGGCGAGTTCACCGCAGACGACCTCGGCGACGAGCGTCTTACGGCCCTGTCCGGCACCGCTGAACTTCATGACGTACGTCCCGAGGTCGTCGGCCTCGACGAGTCCCGGCAGCGAACCGCCCTCACGCAGAGGGGTGATGTAGCGGGTCGCCGTCACTTCCTTGAGCATTTCCCCAGGCTATCCGGTCGCCGGGGTCGCCGTTCCGAGCAGCGGCGGCCCGGATCCCGGGGCCGGGCCCCGGGATCCCACGCGCCGACACGGGCGCGGCAACCGGCCCCTTTCCCGGCTCAGTCCTGCTCGCGTGTCCAGCCCACCGACTGCACCCGGGAGTTGTCGCCGGGACGGGCGTCGGAGTACAGCAGCGCGCGTCCGGACCGGACCTTCAGCGCCCCGACGTACACCCCGCGCCCCACATAGAGCGAGTCGGTGGTGTAGCGCCAGCGCACGAGCAGGGACCCATCGGCGGGGAGCACGGCGTCGAGTGCGTGCCACACACGGCCGTTGTAGCCGGTCACGGCTCCGTCGTCGTGGGTCACGGGCCCGGCGCCACCGGGCGCCCGAGTGGTGAACGGCAGCGGCTGCCAGGTCGCGCCGCCGTCGGTGGACGTCTCGGCGCGCAACGCGTCGGAGCCGGGCTCGGTGTCCCACCACAGATCGCAGGCGAGCCGTGCCCCGGCCGAAGTGTCGAGCGCCGGCAGGGTCAGCGTGGCGGTGGTCGCGCTCGCCATGCCGCCGAACCACGCCGTGCCGCCGTGGGCGGGTCGCACCGGAACGGCCCTCGCGAACCGGTCGCCCGCGGCCACGCGAGGCGCCGAACCGGACCGCCAGGTGCGCACCGGGTGAACGGAGTTGCCCATGATGACGAGGAAGGAGTCCGTCGTGGGGTCGAGGACGATGCTGGTCCCGGTGAAGCCCGTGTGCCCCCCGGTACTCGGGGTGGCCATCGCGCCCATGTACCAGTGCTGGTAGAGCTCGAAGCCCAGGCCGTGGTCGTCACCGGGGAAGGCGGTGTTGAAGTCGGAGAACATCAGGTCCACCGACTTCTCGCTCAGGATGCGCACGCCGCCGTACACACCGCCGTTGAGCAGGGTCCGCGCGAGCACGGCCATGTCCCAGGCCCGGGAGAAGACGCCTGCGTGACCGGCGACGCCGTCGAACGCGTAGGCGTTCTCGTCGTGCACCTCGCCCCACACCAGTCCCCGGTCGAGACCCGACCAGGGCAGCCGTGCCACCTCGGTGGCCGCGATGCGCGGCTTCCAGGAGGCGGGCGGGTTGTAGCGGGTCGCGGTCATGCCCAGCGGCCCGGTGATCCCCTCGGCGACCAGTCTGTCGAGCGGCTTGCCGGTGACCCGCTCGAGGACCTGCTGGAGGGAGATCATGCTGAGGTCGGAGTACAGATAGACGGTCCCGGGCGGGTTGACCGGCTTCTCGTCCCACAGTGCCTGGAGCATCTCCTGCCGGCTGCCGAACTTGTAGAAGGCGATGTCGGCCTGGAGCCCCGAGGTGTGGGTGAGCAACTGCCGGACTGTGATGTCCTGCTTGCCGCCCCCCGCGTACTCCGGCACATAGCGCGCGACGGGCGCCTCCAGCTCGATGCGGCCGCACTCGATGAGCTGCACGGCGACGAGGGAGGTGAACAGTTTCGACAGCGAGGCCAGGTCGTACACCGTGTCGGGCGTCGCGTCGATCTGCTGGTCGGGCGGGAACTCGACGGCGGTGTCGGTCGCGGAGTCGTAGTCCTGGTACCGCACGGCCTTGCCGACGGCCTTCTCCAGGGCGACCGTTCCCCCACGACCGGCGAGCACCACGGCGCCCGCCCAGTACGGATGCCTGGGCGACGGTCCGAGGTACCGCTCGGCCACGGCGGTGACCTCGTCGACGTGCTCCGCAAGCAGTCCGGCCCGCGCGGCGGAACCGTGTCGCAGCGTCGTCCCGTGTCCGGCCGGCCGAAGCGGCGCGTTCGCCGCACGGCTGCTGTCGTCCGCCGCGGCGGACCCGGTTCCCAGCGGGGCGACCACCAGCGCACCGCCGAAGGACAGCACCCCCACCCCGAACCGGCGCCGGCTGAGTGGGCCCCGACCGGGACCGCCGGACTCTCCGGGCCGTTCCACCTGCTCCATCGGACCTCCGAAAGAAGTTTTCAATCCGACCCCTGCGGTCTGAAACTTTCCTTCCGGAACTCGCGCCCTGTCAATCCCCGTGCGTCACGGGCGGGTTGCCGGCCGCAGCACCGAAGCGCCGATCCCCGGGCTCTCCACAGGACGGACCGACCTCGGCTCCTGAGTTCTTCTATCAAAATGCCGTCCACATACTTGTCCGACGTTGGCACACTCATTACCGTCCACCGAGGCAACACAGCGCCCGAGTTCATGTCGGTGGACCGGGCGATCCCGCGACGCCGGCAGGACAGCGGGTGCAGCCGCTGGGCCTCCGAAGCCGCACGCACCTTCCGGACTACGCATACGTGAGGAAGGCACTTCGTGGAGAACCTGAGCCGCCGCACGTTCAGCCGACTCGCCGTCACCCCGCTGATCGCCCTGCCCGCCGTGACCCACCCGGCAGCGGCCTCGGCGTCGACCGTCGGCACGGCCCCGACCGGTACCGATCAGCGGACCGAGACGGTCCGCGCGATGAGCAGAGCCGCCACATACATGGACGGCACCGTCTCCTACCGGGGCGGTTACGTCTGGAACTATCTGCCGGACCTGTCGGTGACCTGGGGCGAGATGGAGGCCAAGCGCACCATGTGCTGGGTCCAGCCGCCCGGTACCCCGTCCGTCGGGCACAGCATGCTCGACGCCTACCACGCCACCGGCGAGGAGGTGTTCTACCGGGCCGCGGAGCGCACCGGTCTCGCCCTCGTGGACGCCCAACTGCCGGTCGGCGGCTGGAACTACATCCATGACTTCGCCGGCGAGAAGTCCCTCAGGGACTGGTACGCGACCATCGGCGCGAACGGCTGGCGCCTGGAGGAGTTCCAGCACTACTACGGCAACGCCACCTTCGACGACGCGGGCACGTCCGCCGCCGCCCAACTGATCCTGCGGCTCTACGTGGAGCGCGGCGATCGTCGGTTCGAGCGCGCCCTGGACCGTGCGATCGGCTTCGTGCTGGCCGCCCAGTTCGGCGGGGGTGCGGCCGACGGCGGCTGGCCGCAGCGCCATCCCGCTCATCACGGCTCGGTCAGCAGGATGCCGTGGCCCGAGCGGCGGCCCCCGTGGCTCCCCGGCGACGTGACGCACGGGATGGAGGACGGCGAGTACACCCAGCACGTCACCTTCAACGACGATGTGCTCGGCGAGAACATCAAGTTCCTGCTGATGTGTGTCTCCGCGCTGGGCCGGCACGATCTGATCGGTCCCGTCCGCAGGGCGATGGAGTGCCTGCGCCGGATGCAGCAGCCCGGTCCGCAGGCCGGCTGGGGACTGCAGCATCTGTCCCGGTCCAAGCACGACAGGCCCGCGGGAGCACCCGCGGGCGCCCGCTCCTACGAACCCCGCGCGCTTACGACGCACACCACCCAGACCAACGTTCAGCAGTTGTTCCACTACTTCCGGCTGACCGGAGACCACAGATACCTCGGCCGGGTCCCGGAAGCGCTCGACTGGCTGGAGAGCTGCCGGCTGACGCAGCGCCAGATCGACGAGAACCCGCTGCTGACCGGGCGCACCCACCCGACCTTCGTCGAACTGGGCACCAACCGCGCACGCTTCGTGCATCGCTTCGGATCCAACATCCGCAACGGCGCCTACTACCACGACCACGACCACCACGACACCCTGAGCCACTACTCCGCGGGCCGCTCCATCGACCTCGCCGGACTGCGTGCCGGATACGAGCAGCTGGCGTCCATGTCACCGGCCGAGGTGGCCGCGATGCGCGCCCGGTCCCCGCTCTCCGGCGGTGCGCCGATCCCCCTGCCCCGGTACTTCTCCCTGCGGGACATCCAGCTCTCCGACCTGCTGCGTGACGCACCTCTTCCGATGCCGGTGGTGTCCGACGCCGAGGCGGCCGCCCTGGTCGCCGGACTCGGCGACCGCGACCACTGGCTGACTCCGCTGGACGCGGTGACCAACCCCTACGAAGGGCCGGGCACCCGCAGGCCGTACGACGGAAAGGCGTACATGAGCAAGAACGTCGGCGATCTCCGCGACACCTCGCCGTACAACCCGCAGGATCCGCCCGCGGAGCCCCCGTACCGGCCGCGCGAGGCCCCGCTGGGCATCAGCTCGGCGGCCTACGTCGCCAACATGGCCAAGCTGATCGGCTATGTGACGCGGCCCGCGGGCTGAGGCGGTCGCGCCACCGCGAGACGGAGAAGGAAGAACACCCGCAAAACGTCCACCCCGCCGACGAGCGGGGTGGACGTTTCTGTGCGGAGAAGGCGCCGGGGCGCACCCGTCCGTCGCGACCGGCCCGGTGCCCGCACTCACCTCGGGCCGGGCCCGGACCGGGCGGTGGCCTCGCGCCCCGGGACGGCCCTTACCGCTCGGAGCCGCGCCGGGCACAGCCGTGAACCGCCTCCGGTCGTGGTCTCGCCGTCCCTCTGACAGCGGTACCCCAGCCGTGTCTCACGCCCGCCTGATCTCGAAGCGGTCAAGATCTGGACAGTGGCTGAACGGTCATTGTTCGAAGGCCGTACCTCCGTCCAGAGGTACGAAACATCCGTGGAAGGGAACGTCAGCATGACCAGCGAAGCGCTTCAGCCCGGCTCGGCACCCGCCCGCCGGACCGTCATGGCGGCGGTCGGTGTGACGGGGCTCGCCGCGGCGCTGACCGCGTGCGGTGACTCAGGCAACAGCTCGGCCCCGAGCACGTCGCAGAGTGACAGCACCGCGAGCAGCGGCACCTCGGGCGGGGGCGAGAACGCCGCGGCCGGCACCGACGGCACCGTCCTCGCGAAGACCGCCGACATCCCCGAGGGCGGCGGCAAGGTGTTCGCCGACCAGGGAGTGGTGGTGACACAGCCGGCGGCAGGCACGTTCAAGGCGTTCTCCTCCAAGTGCACCCACCAGGGCTGCGCGGTGAGCGGCATCTCGAACGGCGTGATCGTCTGCCCGTGTCACGGCAGCCACTTCTCGGCGACCGACGGAAGTGTGCAGAAGGGGCCCGCGACCCAGCCGCTGGCCGCCGCGAACATCTCCGTGTCCGGGGACGAGATCAAGCTCACGTGACACCGCCGTCCTCTCCGGCCCGCGACGCACGCCGCCGCGGCCCGAGACAGGCCAGGACCTCGTCGGTGGTCGCGACCGTGGCGACCAGCGCGAGGGTGTTGCGGACCATCGCGGGGGTGTAGTCGTAGGGCACCCCCGCGATGGCGTCCGCGGGCACGACGGCGGTGTAGCCGCGGTTGACGGCGTCGAAGACGGCGTTCGGGATCGCCACATTGGCCGACACCCCGGTGACGACCAGGGTGCGGCAGCCCAGGTTGCGCAGCAGCGAGTCGACCTCGGTGCCCTCGATGGGCGACAGGCCGTGCAGCCGGCGGACGACGAAGTCCTCCTCCCGCACCTCGATGGGCGCCGCCACCCGCACGGCCGTGCTGCCGGAGAGCTGCTGGACCGGAAGCCGTTCTGCCGCGTGGAAGAGGCGTGCGTTGTGATTCGCTCCCCGGCCGTCCGGCCGCCGCTCGGCGACCGCGTGGATCACCTGCACCCCGCCTTCGTGGGCGGCGGCGACCAGCCGGGCCACGTTGACCAGCGCGCCGGAGGAGCGCGCCTGCCGGGCGAGTTCGGGCAGTGCGCTGTCCGGGCCCACGACACCCTGCTGGCACTCCACGGTGAGCAGCACGGTGGTCGGGGGGTCGAGGACCTGGCTGAGCTGTCGGGACACCATGGCTCCCCTTGTCGTCGGCGCTCGGAAGCGGCGAGAGTAGCGATCGCCGCGTGCGGACGGAAGAAGCACCATTGCGGGTGGGCGGAGTACGCCCCATTCTTTTCTGACGTGATGTCAGATGACGTCTCTGGCACGACGTGGGAGAAGAAGAGGGGGACTGCATGACCGACACTCAGCGCCGGGGCCGGAAGATCATGATGACGCCCGGTGAGCTGGACGACTTCCTCACCGCCCAGCGCACCTGCCGGGTGGCGACCGTGTCGGCCGACGGCGCCCCGCACGTGAGCGCCCTGTGGTTCGCCTGGGACGGCACCTCGCTGTGGCTGTACTCCGTGGTGCGCAGCAAGCGCTGGGCCGAACTGCGCCGCGACCCCCGGATCGCCGTCGTGATCGACACCGGTGAGGAGTACGAGCAGCTCAGGGGCGCGGAGCTGTCCGGCGTCGCGGAGTTCGTGGGCGAGATCCCGCGTACCGGGGAGCTGTGTGCCGAGCTCGATGTGCCGGAGACCCTGTTCGCGCGCAAGAACTTCGGCATCGAGGACATGCCGTACGACGGCCGCCATGCGTGGATCCGGCTGACGCCGCAGAAGATCGTCTCCTGGGACTTCCGCAAGCTCGGCCCCGCGTAGCCGGACCGCTGCGGTCCCCGCGGCCGGGCCCCCGGGGCCTTCCCGCGCAGCTCAGCCCGCCGACACGGCCTGCGCCGCGGTCCGCAGCGCCTGCACCGCCGCCCGGATCGAGGGGCGGCGGTCGGCATCGGCCCGCCACACCACGTAGACGTGCCGCCGCACCCGCTGCCGCACCGGCACGGTGACGACCCCGGCCGGCATGGGATCGCGCCCGAGCAGCGGCGCGATGCACACACCGAGCCCGGCGGCGACCAGCCCGAGCTGTGTGTGCGTCTCGGCGGCACGGTGTCCGATGCACGGCTCGACACCCTTGGAGCGCAGGGTGAACATCAGCCACTCGTGGCAGAACTCCCCCTCGCCCCAGGTGATCCACTCGTCGTCGGCGAAATCCTCGAGGTCCACCTCGGTCCGGTCCGCGAGCCGATGGCCCACGGGCATCGCCACGTCGGCCGGATCGTCGAGGATCGCCGCCTTCACCAGTCCGTCGGGGACCGGCATCGGCTTGTTGTACCAGTCGAGGACGACCGCGAGGTCGAGATCACCCCGGACGACGCCTGCCACCCCGGCCTCCGGCTCGAGCTCGCACGAGCGCAGTCGCAGTGCCGGATGGCCGGCCCGCAGCGCGGCCAGCGCCGCCGGGAACAGCCCGCGCGCGGCGGTGGGAAAGGCCGACACGCGCAGTTCGCCGGCCACCTGACCGCGCTGTGCCTCCAGGTCGGCCTGGGCGAGTTCGACCTGGGAGAGGATGCGCGCCGCATGATCGGCGAGCAGTCGGCCCGCGTCCGTGAGCCGCACCCCACGCCCGTTCTTCGCCAGGAGCTGCTGTCCCACCTCCCGCTCGAGCTTGGCGAGCTGCTGAGAGACGGCCGAGGTCGTCACGTGCAGTCCTTCGGCCGCGCCACTGACCGAGCCGTGCCGCGCGAGGGCGTCGAGGGTACGCAGGCGCTCGAGGTTCAACATGTAAGTGATGCTACGAGATGCCTCCAGCAAATTCTCGATTGTGCTACGAGGTACCGTGCGTCAAGGTGACGTCATGAGCATCGCCGCGACCCGACCCGCCGACACCGCGACCACCGTCCCCCCGGGTCGCCGGGCGGCCCTCGACTGGCGCATCCGTTTCGCCGTCCTCTCCTTGATCTGGGGCTTCAGCTTCCTGTTCATCAAGGTCGGCACGCAGGGGTATGCCCCCTTCCAAGTGACGTTCGGCCGACTGCTGTTCGGCACGGCGGTGCTCGCGGCGGCGATGGCCGTCAAACGCGAGCGACTGCCGCGCGGCGCCCGGACCTGGGGCCACCTCACCGTGGCGGCGTTCCTCCTGAACGCGCTGCCGTTCTCGCTCTTCGCCTACGCGGAGCTGACGATCCCGTCGACGCTCGCGGGCATCTGCAACGCGACCTCGCCCCTGTGGGGCATGGTCCTTTCACTGGTCGCGCTCTCCGAGGACCGGCCCACGCGGCGCCGGGTCGCCGGCCTCGGCCTCGGCTTCCTCGGCGTGCTGACGGTGCTCGGCGCCTGGCAGGGCTTCCAGGGGCTGGACGTGACCGGCACGGTGATGGCTCTGCTGGCCTCGCTCAGCTATCCGGTCGGCTGGATCTACGTCCGCCGGACCCTGGCGGGCACCGGCCGCTCCCACCTGTCCTTGACCGGGGCGCAGTTGTTGCTGGCTACCGTCCAACTCGCCGTGGTCACCCCGCTGTTCACTTCGCTTCCGCACCACCTCCCGCTCGTGCCGCTGCTTGCGGTCGCGGCGCTCGGCGCGCTCGGCACCGGGCTCGCGGTGCTCATCCAGTACGGCCTGGTCGCCGAGGTCGGCCCGACGACGGCGCAGATGGTCACGTACTTCATCCCCGTCATCGCGGCCGCGGCAGGGGTCGCGATCCTCGACGAGTCGCTGACCTGGTCGACCCCGGTCGGGGCGATCGTCGTGCTGGCAGGCGCGGCACTGACCCAGGCCCGGCCGAAGTCCGCCGCGCGGGACCGGGCCCGGCCGCGGGCTGCGACGAAGCGGACGACTCCGTAAGGCGCCCGGCCGCGGAAAGACTGCGGCACCGCCCCCGACTACACGTAGCTCCGGACGGGGGCGGGCCCGAGGGCGGCGGCGACGGCGTCCGCGAGGCGCCCGGTCTCCTCCGCGGTGAGCGTCGAGACGGTGATCCTGACACCGGGCGCCGCGCTCATCCGGAAGCGCGCACCCGGGGCGACGGCCCAGCCCGAGTGCAGCAGCCGAGCGACCGCACCCGTCTCGTCAGGGACGGGAACCCACACGTTCATCCCGCTGCGCCCGTGGGCCGCGACACCGCGCCGCGCCAGTGCCTCGATCAGTGCGTCCCGCCGTCCGCCGTACGCCGCCGCCACGGCCCGCGGGTCCACCGAACCGTCGGCCCACAGCCGCGCGACCGCCCGTTGCAGCAGGAGGCTGACCCAGCCGGGCCCCAGCCGCTGCCTTCCCCGGACCCGGTCGACGGTGACGCCGTCCCCGGTGAGCACGGCCAGTCGGAGATCGGGCCCGTACGCCTTGGCGACCGAGCGCACGAACGCCCAGTGCCGGGTGGCTCCGGCGAGGGGGTGAAGGGGGACGTCGACGATCCCATGACCGTGGTCGTCCTCGATGAGCAGGGTCCGCGGATGCTCCCGCAGCACGGACCTCAGGGCACGGGCCCGCCTCGCGCTCACCGCGGCGCCCGTCGGGTTCTGCGCCCGGTCCGTGACGATGACGGCACGCGCGCCGTCCTCCAGGACACCGCGCACATCGTCGGGGAGCGGCCCCTCGTCGTCGACGCCGACCGGAACCGTGCGCAGCCCCAGTGCCGGGACGAGATCGAGGGTCCTGCCCCAACCGGGGTCCTCGACGGCGACGGTGTCCCCGGGCTTGAGATGGGCCGTGAGCACGCGCTCGACGGCGTCGAGCGATCCCGAGACGACGACCGGCGGGCCGTCCGGCACCCCGTCCGCGTCCAGGTCCGCCCGGGCGATGCGCGCGAGCTCCGGATCCACGGCGACGTCACCGTAGAGGACCGGCTCCCGGTCCCCCCGAGCCGCGGCCGCCGCGAACGCCGGCGCCAGCGGCGGCAGCAGCACCGGATCCGGATTGCCGCTGGACACGTCGCGCACGCCCGCGGGCACATCCACACGAATGTGGTCCCGTCCCGTCGTGGCGGGGGCGGACCGCACCCGGCTGCCCCGGCGCCCGGCGGTCTCGATGACCCCCCGCTCGCGCAGGACACGGTACGCGGCCGCGACGGTGTTCGGGTTCACGCCGAGCTCGACGGCCAGCTCTCGCAGTGGTGGCAGGAGCCTGCCGGGCTCCAACTCCCCCGTGCCCACCGCATGCTCGACGCTGGCCGCGATCTCGGCTGCACGCCGACCCTGGATCCGATATCCTCCTAGCACAAAGTAGATTTTGCACTAGTGCAAGAGGGAGCGCAAATGCACGGGACCAACGATCCGGCGTCGTCACGCGCCACCGCCTATGCACCCACGGATCGCACCGTCCCCACGCGCTCCGCGGACCGGGCGTCGTACGACACGGAGCTGGTGCACGCGATACTCGACGAGGGCTATGTGTGCCACCTCGGCTTCGTGCGCGGGGATGCACCGGTGGTCCTGCCCACGCTGTACGGCCGGCTCGGCGAACGCCTCTACGTCCACGGCTCGACCGGCTCGCGGCCCCTGCGGATGACGGGCGAGGCCGACCCGGGGCTCGCCGTGTGCCTGACGGTGACGCATGTCGACGGGCTGGTCCTGGCCCGCTCGGCGTTCCACCACTCGATCAACTACCGGTCCGTGGTGGTGCACGGCATCGCCCACCAGGTCGACGACCCCGAGGAGAAGCGGGTCGCCCTGGACGCGATCGTGGACCACGTCGTGCCCGGCCGCTCGCACGACTCACGGCCCGCCAACAAGAAGGAGCTGGCCGCCACCGCGGTGATCCGCCTGGACCTGGACGAGGTCTCCGCCAAGGTGCGCACCGGCGGCATCAGCGACGAGCCCGAGGACCTCGCACTCCCCCACTGGGCCGGCGTCGTCCCGATCCGCACCGAGTACGGCGCACCGGTTCCCGACCCGGGTCTGGCCCCCGGCACCGGACTTCCGGAGTATCTGGCGGTGCTGTGATGCTGATCCATCCCTGGGACGCGCCGCAGGACGACAGCGAGTGGCAGCGCTGGCTCGTCGGCCGCGACTTCGGGCAGCTCGCCGTGAACGGCCCGCCCGGCGAACCTCCGTACGTCCAGCCGCTGCATTTCGCCTACGACAAGGACCGCGGAGAGGTGGTGGGCCATCTGGCCCGCCCCAACCCGTTGTGGGCCGCCATCGAGGCGAACCCCGAGGTGCTGCTGAGCGTGGTCGACGACTATGTGTTCGTGCCCGGCCCCTGGCAGGCCCCGCCGGACGGCCCGTCCGAGAACGGTGTGCCCACGAGCTTCTACGCCGCGGTCCAACTGCGGTGCACCGCCCGTGTCGTGGACGATCCCGCCGAGAAGGCCGAACTGCTGAACCGCCAGACGCACCACTTCCAGCCGGAAGGCGGGTCCGCCCGGGCGACGGTGGGTGAGGCGCCCTACGGCCGCATGCTGCCCGGCATCCGCGGCCTGCGGCTCGAAGTGACGGGTGTCCGGGCCAAGTTCAAGTACGCCGGGCGGAAGCCCGAAGAGATCCAGGACCGCATCGCGGACGGGCTGGCGACGCGCAACGGTCCACGCGACCGGGTCGCGCGCGAGCATCTGCTGCGCAGGCGCGAGGTGTGAGCGGGGTGCGGGGTCCGCGCCGGACCCCGCACCCTCCCGTCATACGAGGACGGGTTCCTCCCCCGGCGCCCGTGCCCGACGCGCCTCCGCCGTCGCGAGCCCGGCCACCGAGCCGAGCATCAGGGCGGTGCCGACGAGGGTGGCCGCCGTGAGCCGCTCACCCAGCAGGGCGACGGCGAGGACCGCCCCGCTGACCGGCTCGAGGAGCATGATCACGGACACGGTCGCGGACCGTACGACGGACGCGCCCGCGAAGTACAGGGCGTAGGCGAGTGCCGTGGGCACCGCCGCGATGTACCCCACCAGACAGACGAGGGCGCCCGGTTGCGCGGTGTGCGGCACCAGACCCTCGATCAGGGCGAACGGCAGCAGGCACAGGCTGGTCACCGCGAACGCCGAGACGGTCGTGCCAAAGACGTCGACTCCGCCGTCCCGGCCCCACCAGCGGGTCAGCAGCGTCATGGCGGAGTAGCCGGCCGCAGACACGAGCGCGAGCAGCACGCCCCACGGACGTACGGTCGTACCCCCGCCGCCCAGCACCAGCACCCCGAGACCGGCGAGCGCCCCGGCGACGGCGGTCGTCCCGCCGCGGCCGAGCCGCTCCCCCATGGTGAGCCGGGCGCCGAGGGCGATGAGCACGGGACCGGCGCCGAGGGTGACGACGGTCGCGACGGCGAGACCGGTCGCCGAGACGGCCCCGAAGTAGGCGGTCTGGAAGACGGCGAGACCGGCCCCGGTGGCAACGGCCCGCAGTGCCTTGCGGCGCAGCGGTTCGGACCCGGCCGCACGGGTGCGCGGGCGTACCAGGCGGACGGCGGCCAGCAGGACGAGCCCGGTGGCGCAGCGCCAGAAGGAGAGGGCGACCGGCCCCATGTCACTGGTCCGGTAGACCAGCGAGGCGGCAGCGCCCGCGGTGCCCCAGGCGGCACCGGCGACGATCAGATACACAAGGCCTCGCCCGACGGGCAGGCCGGAGGCAGGATGCGACACGAGTTCTCTCCGCAGAGGTGCAGAAGTTCGGGAAGGGACCCCGGAGCGTCGGGGTCCGTGGACTTCTTCTGCGGGCAGCACCGTTCCGCCCGGACGATCCGCCGGGCACGATTCCGGAGAGCCCGCCTCAGGCGGCCGGAGGCGGAAGAACGAGTGCGTCGGAATGCATGACCGGCACCCTATGCGGCCGTTCCGCGCACCGACAACTCCCTTTCGGCGCCGCCTGCGCCCGTCACGTGCTCGGCCGATGCCTTCACGGGCGCGGACGACTGGGCCGTGAACGCGCCGACCAGGACGACCACGCCGCCGATGATCTGCGGTGCCGAGAGGTGCTCGCCGAGCAGCACCCAGGCCAGCACGGTCGCGATGACCGCTTCGAGGCAGGCGACCACACCGGCCACCTGGGGCGAGAGCCGGCGCACGGACACCACCCCGGTGACATACGCGAGGACCGTTGCGATCACGACGATCCACGCCAGCAGCAGCACGGCCGGCACCGAAGTGCCGTTCATGTCCGCCGTGCCCGTCAGGACGGACCAGCGCATGCTCCAGGGACGGGCGACGACGGTGAGCAGGGCGGCCCCGACGATCAGGCCGTATGCGATCACGCCGAGCGGGTCGGGAGCCTCCTCACCGCCCTCGGCGCCCGGGTCGGACAGGACGAAGTAGCCGACCTGGCAGCAGGCGGCGCCCACGGCGAGGAGCAGCCCGAGAAGGTCGAAGCCGAGACCCGACCACACCTCCACGACGCAGGCGAGTCCGCCGACGGCGAGCACCACCCCGACGGCCGCGGCACGCGTCACCGGCCGCCGCTGCACGAAGCGCACCCAGCCGAGGACGAGGGCGGGCGCGAGGTACTCGATGAGCAGGGCGACACCGACGGGTATGCGGGAGAGCGCGGCGAAGTAGCAGGCCTGGACACCGGCCACGGCGAGCAGACCGAACCCGGCGAGCAGCGCGGGACGCGTTCGCACCAGTGCGCGATGGCGCAGGGCGAGGGGCAGCATCACGAGCGCGGCGCCCGTGACCCGCAGCCACACCACGTGGAGCGGGTCGAGCCCCGCCTCGATCAGCGGTTTGGCCGCGACACCCGATCCACCGAAGGCGATCGCCGACACGACGGCGAGTCCGAGCCCGACTCCCCTGCCGCGGCTGCCCTGAGTCCCCTGAGACATATGCACCGGCACATGATGACAGGCGGCGACATGAGCGTCACCCCTGAACGCACCTGTCTCAGCAACTGGACCCGGCCCGCGCGCACGCTCATCCGGGGCCGTCGAACCCGGTTGCGGCGCGGTGACCGGCGTCGCCCTCCTGCGCCCATCGGGCCGCACGCTCGCACACCGCGGCCTCCTCCAGCCGCACCGCCACCGCCCCCGCGTCGACGCCCGCGCGGCCGAGGACTTCCACGGCCCTGGACGTGGGGTCGGCGACGACGGCCGCGAGCAGGTCGACGCCCCGCGCGAGCGGCCGGCCGAGCCGGATCGCTCGACCGTGCGCGGCGTCCAGGGCACCCGCCGCCGCGGGTGACCAGCCGTCCGATTCGGTCAGGAGCGGTACGGCTCCCGAGTCCTCGACGGAGGCCTGCCAGCGCAGGCCGTAGCCGATGGCACGCTGGACGAGATAGCCGAGCAGTCGCGCCACGTGCGGACCGTCGAAGACGGCGCGCACCTCGGGATCGGACTCCAGCAGCGTGTGCAGCAGATGGGCGGTGTCCACCTGCCGGTCCCCGTCCCGCTGCGCCCTTCTGCGCGCGCCCGTCACCACCGCGGCCAGTTCGTCATCGAGCCGTGGATCGTGATCCAGGTGGTGTGCGCCGCGCTCCGCGGCCGGGTGCTGGGACTGAGGCAGTGACACGCCTACCACCTCATCAGCAGCGTCGACTCCGGACATCCCCGGTGGGCAGCATTTGCGCGTCCGACACAGGGTGGGCACCAGTGGGCGGGTTCTCCTCCTTGCGGATGACGTCAGGCCGTTCGCCTCTCAGGGTCGCCGCCGCCGCACGGCTCTCGTCGGCCACGCCTCTCCGGCATTTCTGACGGTTCATCAGTATTGAATGTTCCGGGCCCTGCCGCTACGTTCCGCGACACCGTAGCTGCGCCCGGCGCAGCACCCGACACGAAGGGGTGGCCGCATGGCCGAAGTCAGCGCGGAGGCACGCATCGACGCACCGGCCGACAAGGTGTGGGCCCGGCTCACCGACTGGCCCGCGTACGGAGAGTGGAACGCGACCCACACGAGCTTCCCGAAGGGCGGCCCCGAGGTCCTGGAGGTGGGCGGAACCTTCGAGGAGAACATGAGACTCATGGGCTTCCCCGCCGAGGTCACCTGGACCATCGACGAGTTGCAGCCCGGGCGCGTCCTGGCCATTCGCGGCAAGGGCCCGATGGCCGTGAACGTCGCCACCCGCTACACCCTGACACCGGACGGGGCGACGACCTCCCTCCGCATCGACGGCGAGTTCACCGGCGCGGCCGTCTCCCTCATGGCGGGCAAGCTGAAGGACTCGGCGACCGCCGCACTCGACGAATCGCTCCGCAGACTGGGGTCACTGATGTCCTGACCGTGGTGCGTCCGGACGAGCGGGCGCCCCGCGGCCATGCTGCCGCGGGGCGCCGTATCGGATGAGGAGCCGTTGTCAGTCCTCGTCAGCGAGGATCAGGTACAGCTTCTTGCGGGCGTCGTTGATGACCGACAGGGCCTTGTCGCGCTGGTCCTTGTTGCCGGTCTTCCAGACCTGGCTGAACGCCTCCATCAGACCGAAGCCGGCCTGGCGGATCTCCTGCAGCGCATCCCAGTCGATGCCGCGCGAAGCCTCTTCCCAGGGAGCCTCGGGCCCCTCGTCGGCCGCGGTGCGGCCGGACTCGGTAAGCGAGAACAGCTTCTTGCCGCCCTCCGTCTCACTGGTTATCAACCCCTCGTCCTCCAGGAGCTGCAGGGTCGGATAGACCGAGCCCGGGCTGGGCTTCCATGCCCCTCCACTGCGCTCGCCGATCTCCTGGATCATCTCGTAGCCGTGCATGGGCCGGTCCTTCAGCAGGGCCAGGATCGACGCGCGTACGTCGCCGCGCCGTGCCCTCCCCCTCGGTCCGCCCCTGCCACGCCCACCCCAGGGTCCACCCGGACCGAAGAATCCAGGGCCACCGAAACCCGGGCCGCCGGGCCCACCCGGTCCGAAGGGACCGAAAGCCCCACGCCGGCCGTCGAAGCCGCCCTGAGCGCGATGACCGGGGCCGCCGTGGTGCCCGTGCCGCTCGAATCCGAAGTCCTGTCCACGGGATCGCATAGCAATCACTCCACTCTTTCGTTGATCTGTCGCGATGCGTCAACGATATATCGGCGAAGGGTCACTGACAACCCCCTCCACGCCGCATGAAGGGGCGCGGACGGGCATCCCCGTGCCGCCCCCCACCCCCACCAGCGCCGCAGCACCGCACACGGGGGCTCCGCACGGGGACGGAAAACTTGTCCACCGCCGGGAAACGGCGATACGATCGTGACGTATCACTGATTTTACCGATGTTCAAGGACAAGAGTGAACAAAAGGGCATTCAGTGATGCCGACCGGGGGCTTGTGGAGCCGGACCACCGTTCAGCCCCGAGGACGACAACCGGCCCCGTCGCCATCGCGGCGCGAGCCCCCGGAATGTCGACACATCACCGACGCGTACGGCGCCGACCCGGGCGCCGCGCGTCATCACGGCTCGCCGCGTCACCACGCGGCTCCGCATCCAGGATGCTCGCCCGGCCGTCGTCGCCCCTCGACCCGACTCCGCACCGCCGCGTCGGGCGTCCGGGTCCGCGCGGGGCACGACGTCCTCACGGCAGGAGAATGACCGTGACCCTGAGCAGCGAAAACACTGTGCAGCGACTGCTGATCGACGGCACCTGGCAACAGGCAGCCGACGTACACACCTACGCGGCACACGACCCGTTCACGGGCGAGGTCGCCTCCCGCGCCGCCGCAGCCGTCCCCGCGGAGGTCGTCCGCGCCGTCGAAGCGGCCGAGCGCGCCTTCCCCACCTGGGCTGCGCTGGCGGCCAACGAGCGCAGGCGTGTCCTGTGGACGGTGGGCGAGAGACTCGAGGCACGAGCCGACGAGATGGCCGCGGCGATCACCGCCGAGACGGGCGGCCCCGCAGGCTGGGGCCGACACAACGCCTCGGTTCTCGCCGAGAGGTTCCGCCATGCGGCGAGCGCGGTTCACGAGGCCCTCACCGGGGAGGTCATCCCCTCCGAAATCCCGGGCCGCACCTCCATAGCGATCCGAAAGCCGGTCGGCGTGGTCGCCTGCGTCATCCCGTGGAACGCCCCCGCGCTGCTCGTCGGCAACTCCGTGCCCAACGCACTGGCCGTCGGCAACACCGTGGTGATGAAGGCCTCGGAGCAGACTCCCCGGACCCACGGCCTGATGGCCGAATGCCTCACCGAGGCCGGACTGCCCGCCGGGGTCTACAACCTCGTCACCAACGCACCCGAGAACGCCCCCGAAGTGGTGGACGCGCTGATCGCCCATCCCGCCGTGCGGCGGGTGCACTTCACCGGTTCCACCCTGGTGGGCCGGATCATCGCCGAGAGAACCGCCGCGCTCATGAAGAAGGCGATCCTCGAACTCGGCGGCAAGGCACCCGTGCTGGTTCTCGCCGACGCCGACCTGGACCAGGCCGTCAGCGCATCGGCCTTCGGCGCGTTCACCCACTCCGGCCAGGGCTTCCTTTCGACCGAACGCATCATCGTCGACCGGGCCGTCGCCGACGAGTTCAACCGGCGCCTGGCCCTCCTCGCCACCACTGTCCCTTTCGGCGACCCCCTCGACCCGCACGCCGTGCTCGGTCCCGTCGTCGGATCGGACACCATCTCGCGGCTGTCGGATCTCGTGCGGGAGGCCGTCGCGGCAGGCGCACGGCTCCTGGCCGGCGGAACGCCCGACGGGCCGTGCTTCGCGCCCACCGTGTTGACCGGCATCACCCCGGACATGCGCATCTACCGCGAGGAATCCTTCGGCCCGCTGGTCACCGTCATCACCGTCGACGGACCCGAGGAAGCCCTGCGCGTGGCCAACGACAACGACTACGGGCTCGCCTCGGCCGTCTTCACCCGGAACATCCCTCTCGCCATCGATCTCGCCCAGCGCATCAACGCCGGCAGGTGCCACATCTACGGCACCACCCTCGACGCCGAGCCCCCGACGCCCTTCGGCGGCGCCAGGAACAGCGGCTACGGCAAACCCGGCGGACGCGTCGGCCTTCAGGAGTTCACCCAGCTCCAGTGGATCACCATCGAAGGCCCTCAGCCGCCGCGCCACCCCGACGCCGAGTGACCTCACCCCCACCGGGGCGCGGCACACGACGTCCGGTGGGCGTCCGCGAACATTCCGGGCGGCCGGCCCGCGGCAACCGGCATCCGCACCCGGACACACGGTCGACGACGCGAAGACGGGCCAGACACCCCGGATTGGCCTTGGCACGCGCCGCCGCAGGGCACCTAGCGTCGGATCATGCGGATTCGAATCGTCGACGCCTTCACCGACCGCCCGTTCGCCGGAAACCCGGCGGGGGTCCTGCTCCTCGACTCCTTCCCCGACGACGCATGGCTCCAGAACGTGGCCCGCGAGGTCAACCACGCGGAGACCGCGTTCGCCCACCACCTGCCGGAAGGCGGCGAGGCCGACTGGGCCCTGCGCTGGTTCACGCCCGTCACCGAGGTCGCCCTGTGCGGCCACGCCACCCTGGCCACCGCCCATGTGCTGCGCACCACGGGCACCCACGAGGGCCGCGTACGCTTCGCCACCCGCAGCGGCGTGCTGATCGCCACGCCGCACGAGGACGGCTCCGTCACCCTGGACTTCCCCACCGCGCCGCTGACCCGAGCCGACATCCCGCAGGGCATCGCCGAGGCCCTCGGCGCGCGGCCCCTCACCGCCTTCGACACCGGTCCGAACGTCGGCGACCTGCTCGTCGAACTCGCCGACGAGCAGACGGTCCTGGACCTCGCCCCCGACCACAGGGCGCTGCGCGGACGCTCGGCGCGCGGAATCATCGCCACCGCCGCCGCGGATCCCGGCCGTGGGTACGACTTCGTCTCGCGCTGCTTCTTCCCCGACGTCGGCATCGACGAGGACCCGGTGACGGGCAGCGCACACACCGCCCTGGCGCCCTTCTGGTCCGAACGCCTCGGCCGGCCGGACCTCACCGGACTGCAGGCGTCACCGCGTTCCGGCAGCGTCCGCACCGGACTGCGCGGCGACCGGACCCTGCTCACCGGCCACGCGGTCACCGTCATCGAGGGCGAACTGCTCGTGTGACGGCGGGTCAGGGGTGCGGGGCGCTCACGGCGGCCGTGCACCCCTGCCCGCGCCCTTGCGGGCACTAGGCCGTCGGCAACCACCCCACCTTGCCGGCCAGCAGCGCGTATCCCACGAACGCCCCGATGTCGAGCAGCGAGTGGGCCACGACCAGAGGGCCGACCCTGCCCCAGCGGCGGTACAGGAAGACGAAGACCACACCCATCACCAGGTTGCCGAAGAATCCGCCGATCCCCTGGTAGAGGTGGTAGGAGCCGCGCAGCACCGAGCTGGCCACGAGCGCCGTGCCGGGCGTCCAGCCCAACTGCGCGAGCCGGCGCAGCAGGTAGCCGACGACGATGACCTCCTCGAGGACCGCGTTCTGCACCGCCGACAGCACCAGCACGGGGTACGTCCACCAGACGTCCGGCAGCGCCTCCGGCACCACCGTGAGGTTGGCGCCGAAACCGCGGGCCGCCAGATAGAAGGCGATGCCCGCGGAGCCGATCACGGCCGCGATCGCCGCCCCTCTCCCCAGGTCGGGCCAGGGACGGGCCCGGTCGAAGCCGAGTGTGCGCAGCGAGGTGCCCTCACGCATCAGGAAGTGGGCGACGAGCACCACCGGCACCAGCGCGGTCGCGATCCCGAACAGCTGCCAGGCCAGGTCGAGCCATGGGCGTCCCGGCGCCGCCGAGGCGTTGAGAGTGGCCGCCTGCTCCTTGAGCCCTCCCGGTTTGGTGACCGATCCCACAAAGCTGATCAGCGCGGAGACCCCGCTCGCGCCCAGCGAGAGCGCGAGAACCAGCAGCGTCTCGTCGCGGAGAATCCGTCGCGTCGGCCGCTCCACCATTGAAGTATCGGCCACTGCCCCTGCCTCCACCTGCACTCCCGCCTCCCGTCGAGCGATCCCGCCTCGCCCCATCTTCACCCGGCAAGGGTCTCGCGGGTAGCTGTGAAGATCATGCGCGAGGGGCGTCGAGCGCGAACGGACGCCGAACGCGGGGTCCGGCCTCCTTCGCTCTGTCATACGGGCGCGGCGGGGTCCGGTCTCAGCGGGGGCCCGCGTCGCGGGACACCGCCTGTCCGTGGGTCGCTCCGCGCCGTCCGAGCACGCGCACGCGGCGCCCCGGGCACCGCGGTGCCCGGGGCGGCCGGCGGGGTTCGCGCCGCGGAGGGTCCCTTGATCGGCGGCTCGGGAACACCGCGGCCGTGTCCCACCACGGATCCGCACGGCCGCCGTCGGAACGCCGGCCGAGGCGGGCCCGCCGCGTCGGCCGACGGTTCGCTCACCCCAGCGGCACCGGTTCCGGCAACCCTACGGGCCAGGTGTGCACCGGCTCGCCGACATGCATCAGCGCGCGGTACCGCCTCGTCGTCGCGGCCAGTGCGGCCTGCCGGTCGAGCCCCTGTTCGAGGGCCCGGTGGAAAGTCGCGGCCTGCCAGCTCGCGCCGTTGGCCCGCAGCCGGCACCGTTGCTCGATGACCCCGAGGTAGAGGTCCCGGTCGGCGGGCTCGACGCCCCAGGCCTCCAGACCCGCATGGGCGAGCGGCAGCAACTCGTCGCGTACGAGGTCCACGGCGTCCACCTCGGTGATCCCGCCGTGGCGCCCCCGCCGGGGCCACTGGAGGCGCGCCTCGATGCCGTACCGGCACGCCGTGTCGAAGTTGGCGGCGGCGGCCTCGAACGGCAGCCGTGTCCACACCGGTCGCGGCTCCTCGGCCAGGGCGCGGACGACACCGTAGTAGAAGGCCGTGTTGGCGATGACGTCGATGACGGTGGGTCCGGCGGGCAGCACCCGGTTCTCGACCCGCAGATGCGGAACTCCGTCGGCGATCCCGTACACGGGCCGGTTCCAGCGGTACACGGTGCCGTTGTGCAGGACGAGTTCGGCGAGCGTGGGCGTACCGCCGTCGTCGAGGACGCGCAGTGGGTCCTCGTCGTCGCAGATCGGCAGGAGCGCCGGGAAATAGCGCAGGTTCTCCTCGAACAGCTCGTACGCCGAGGTGATCCAGCGCTCCCCGAACCACGTACGCGGTCGCACTCCCTGCGCCTGCAGTTCGGGCGGCCGGGTGTCGGTGGACTGCTGGAACAACGGCGGCCGGGACTCGCGCCACAGCTCACGCCCGAACAGGAACGGCGAGTTGGCGCCCAGCGCCACCTGGACCGCCGCGACGGCCTGGGCGGCGTTCCAGACGTCCGCGAACCGCCCCGGGGTGACCTGCAGATGCAGCTGGACCGATGTGCAGGCGGCTTCGGGCGCGATCGAGCCCGAGGTGCACTCCAGCCGCTCGACCCCTTCGATGTCGAGCCTGAAGTCCTCGCCGCGCGCGGCCACGATCTGGTCGTTGAGCAGGGTGTAGCGGTCGACCGCGGAAAGGTTGGACGAGACCAGGTCGTCGCGGTCGAGCGTGGGCAGAATACCGATCATCACGATTCCCGCATCGACCTCGTGCGCCTTGCGGTCGGCATATGCGAGAGAAGTGCGCAGCTCCTCGGCGAGCTGATCGAATACACTGCCGCCCAGTCGGTGTGGAGCTATGTTGACTTCCAGGTTGAACATGGCGAGTTCTGTTTGGAAATCGCGGCTCGCAATCCTTTCGAGGACCTGGGCATTCAACATTCTCGGCATGCCGTCGGATCCGATGAGATTCAGTTCGATCTCCAGGCCCATCAGGTTCTTTGGTCGATCGAACCGCTTCTCCTCCAGCAGTCGCGCCAGCCCCGCGAGACACTGCTTGAGCTTGCCGCGGTGGCGCTGCCGATCGGACAGGTCGAACGGCCCCGCCACGACCTTCTCTCCCATCGAAGCGTCCCTCCTGAGATGGGTAGGCCGACGATTCGGCCGCTGCTGTCCATCGGGTCTCGGTGGATGATGCCCCGGCAACGCGATCGATAACGTCCCCGAGCGGCACTGTCGCACGCTAGGCTGGGAGCCGGCGGCTTGCGGCACATTCACGAGGCATGGGGCACAACGCAGTTTCACTGCGAAGGCATGTGGTGAAAAACGCCGACGAGAACCGGCCGTCCGCCACGGACGAGTATTCCGAGGTCGGAGCCTCGACACCCGTCGGACGTCGGGACGATTCCCGCCTTTCATTGACCGGATATCTCCTTGCCGGTCGTTTGCGGAACGACTAGACGAAACACTGCATGAACACGAGTCGTATAAACTTTCCGCACGGGGTAGAGAGTTGGCACTGGCGGCCCCTGAACCCTGGCGTAAAAGTGCCGCCATTCGTCCGGGCACAATTCCCCCGCCCCTGCGACCCCGAGAGCTGACAGCGCTGTCCGCCCGCCCCACCCACGCCTTCGCGTCACCGTGCCTGCCGAATGAGAGGCGACCCACGATGCTGCTGCATGTCCCCCTGGCTCCCGCGCCCGCCCTCCGCTCCGTCCTCACGGCACTCGGTTCCCCCACCGCGGTCCGCGAGGCCCCCACCCCGTCCCTGCGCAGCGCCCAGGGCCCCGCGACACCTGAACTCCCGCTGCCGGTCCATGTTCTGGACCGCATCACCCCGGCGGGTGCCCCCGTCACCCGTCTGGCCGGATGGCGCTTCCTCATCCGCAGCGGCGATCGCGCCGTGGCCGCAGCCGAGACCATGCTGACTCCGGACGGCTGGGCCTTCTCGCACTTCTTCGAGGGCCCGTACGTCACCTCCACCGAGCGAGCCCTGCGCCAGGCGGAGGCCCTGGCACAGCCCTACCAGGCACGACTGCTGTCCGTGCCGGAGCTGTACATGCTCACGCTCTGGCTGCACGGGGACTGCACCGCCGACGGGGCGACCGGTTCTCCCGCAGCGACCGACCTCCTCGTGCCGCTCGCGCCCGCGCCGCCCGGGATCGCTTCCCATCTCCCGCACACCGTCGCCGACCTGCTGCCGGTACTCACGCACCGCATCACCCGCGCTCCGCTGCTCGGCTCACCGACTCCCGCGTAGCCATCGCTCCCTACCGTGCCCCGCCGCCGGAAACGGCCGCGGGGCACGGTGCGTCCCGGGTCGCCGAGGACGGGCGGTGTCGCTCGTTCGTGCCACCTCACGCTCGTACGAGGGACAAAGCGCTGGTCGGACCAGACGGACTAGCCCCTTGCGGCCATCGCGAACCACCCGAAGTGACCGCCGAATCGGGATGAACCGTCCGCCAGGGTGATGCGTCATGAACCTGTGAGGAGCGGTGCTGCGAAATCCCTGCGGATCGACGCCCGTGGGGCAACACTGGGTTCAGACCGAAGCATCAGCGACGGGGGGCGGCCATGAACGACCGGAAGAGCCGCAGGACAGATACGACAGCCATCCCGGACATCACGACAGAGCGAAAGATCCCATCCACCATGTGCCAGCACCAGCCACCGTGCCCGACAGCCGAATCCGCCGACCGGGAATCCGCCCGTCTCGTGGCGCACCACCCGGAGCAGGGATGGAGCCTGCTCTGCAACGGCGTTCTGCTCTTCGAGGACACCGGTGAGCTTCTGCCCGACGGTCAGATCATCGCCCCGCACCGCCCGATGGGCACCGAGGTGATGACCGCCGCCTGAGCGGCGCACAAGGGGCAGTCGCTGCCCTGACATACAAGGGGCCGGCCCGGAGACATACGCTCCGAACCGGCCCCGACGCATGCCGAAGGCCGATTACTCCTCGTAGGCGTCCAGCGGCGGGCAGGAGCAGACCAGGTTCCGGTCACCGAAGGCCTGGTCGATGCGACGCACCGGCGGCCAGTACTTGTCCGCGGCCGAGACCCCGGCCGGGAACACGGCCTCCTCGAGTGTGTACGCGTGCTCCCACGTGCCGCCCAGTGCGGCGGCGGTGTGCGGGGCGTTCCGCAGCGGGTTGTCCTCGGCGGGCCACTCGCCCGAGCCCACCTTCTCGATCTCGGCACGAATGGCGATCATCGCGTCGCAGAACCGGTCGATCTCCGTGAGGTCCTCGGACTCGGTCGGCTCGATCATCAGCGTGCCGGCCACCGGGAACGACATCGTCGGCGCGTGGAAGCCGTAGTCGATCAGCCGCTTGGCGACGTCGTCGACGCTTACGCCGGTCGCCTTGGTCAGCGGGCGCAGGTCGATGATGCACTCGTGCGCGACCAGGCCGCCCGGACCGGTGTAGAGCACCGGGTAGTGCGGCTCGAGGCGCTTGGCGATGTAGTTGGCCGACAGCACGGCCACCTGCGTGGCGCTCTTGAGACCCTCGCCGCCCATGAGGCGGACGTACGCCCACGAGATCGGCAGGATGCCCGCGGATCCCCACGGAGCGGCCGAGATCGGGCCGACGCCCGTCTCCGGACCGGCCGCCGGCTGCAGCGGGTGGTTCGGCAGGTGCGGCGCCAGGTGCGCGCGCACACCGACCGGGCCGACACCCGGACCGCCGCCGCCGTGCGGGATGCAGAACGTCTTGTGCAGGTTCAGGTGCGAGACGTCGCCGCCGAAGTGGCCCGGCTTGGCCAGGCCCACCAGGGCGTTGAGGTTGGCGCCGTCGACGTACACCTGGCCGCCGGCCTCGTGCACGGCCGCGCAGATGTCGGCGACGTGCTCCTCGAACACACCGTGGGTGGACGGGTACGTGATCATCAGTACGGACAGTTCGTCGCGGTACTGCTCGATCTTGGCCCGCAGGTCCGCGATGTCGACCTCGCCGTCCTCGGCCGTCTTCACCACGACCACCTTCATGCCGGCCATCACCGCGCTGGCGGCGTTGGTGCCGTGCGCGGAGGACGGGATGAGGCAGACGGTGCGCTGGTGGTCGCCGTTGGCGCGGTGGTAGCCGCGTACGGCGAGCAGACCGGCCAGCTCGCCCTGCGAACCGGCGTTGGGCTGCAGGGAGACCTTGTCGTAGCCCGTGACCTCGGCGAGCTGCTCCTCCAGCTCACGGATGAGCGTGAGGTAGCCCTGCGCCTGCTCGGCGGGCGCGAACGGGTGGAGCTGACCGAACTCGGGCCAGGTGACCGGCTCCATCTCCGTGGTCGCGTTGAGCTTCATGGTGCAGGACCCCAGCGGGATCATGCCCCGGTCGAGCGCGTAGTCCCGGTCCGCCAGCCGGCGCAGATAGCGCAGCATCGCGGTCTCGGAGCGGTGCTGGTGGAAGACCGGGTGGGTGAGGTAGTCGTCGCTGCGCAGCAGGCCCTCGGAAAGCGCGTCCTCGGTGTCCGCGTCCAGCGCCTCGATGTCGCCCTCGACCCCGCACGCGGTCCACACCGCGGCCAGCTGGGCCCGTCCGGTCGTCTCGTCGCAGGCGATCGACACATGGTCGGCGTCGACGAGGCGCAGGTTCACCCCGCGCTCGCGTGCGGTGGCGACGACCGCGTCGGCGCGGCCGGGCACCCGCACGGTCAAGGTGTCGAAGTAGGCGCCGTGGACGACCTCCACCCCGCCGGCGGTGAGACCCGCGGCGAGTATCGCCGCATACCGGTGGGTGCGCCGCGCGATGGTCCGCAGGCCCTCGGGCCCGTGGTAGACGGCGTACATACCGGCCATCACGGCGAGCAGCACCTGTGCGGTGCAGATGTTGCTCGTCGCCTTCTCGCGACGGATGTGCTGCTCACGGGTCTGCAGGGCGAGGCGGTAGGCCTTGTGGCCGTCGGCGTCCACGGAGACGCCCACGAGCCGGCCGGGCAGGCTGCGGGCGAACTTCTCGCGCACCGCCATGTATCCGGCGTGCGGTCCGCCGAAGCCCATCGGCACGCCGAAGCGCTGGGTGGTGCCCACGGCGATGTCCGCGCCCAGCTCACCGGGCGAGGTGAGCAGGGTCAGCGCCAGCAGATCCGCCGCGACGGTGACGACGGCGCCCAGCTCGTGTGCCTGCTCGACGACCGGCCTGATGTCGCGCACGGCACCGGAGGCGCCCGGGTACTGGATCAGTACGCCGTTGATCTCGCGCTCCGCGATCTCGGCCGGGATGCCCTCGCCGAGGTCGGCGACGACGACCTCCACGCCGGTCGGCTCGGCACGGGTCTGGATCACTGCGATCGTCTGCGGAAGGGCGTCCGCGTCGATCAGGAAGAGGCCCTTCTTGTTCCGGCCCATGCGGCGGGACAGCGCCATCGCCTCGGCGGCGGCCGTGCCCTCGTCGAGGAGGGAGGCGCCGGAGGTCGGCAGACCGGTGAGGTCGGCCACCATGGTCTGGAAGTTCAGCAGGGCCTCGAGGCGGCCCTGGGAGATCTCCGGCTGGTAGGGCGTGTACGCGGTGTACCAGGCCGGGTTCTCCATCACGTTCCGCAGGATCACCGGCGGCGTGAAGGTCCCGTAGTAGCCGAGGCCGATCATGGAGTCGAGGATCTGGTTGCGATCGGCGAGCGAGCGCAGCTCGGCCAGCACCTCGCGCTCGGTGCGCGCACCCGGCAGGTCCAGGGCGTCCGTGTTCTTGATCACATCCGGGACCGCTGCGGACGTGAGCTCGTCGAGCGAGCCGTAGCCGACCTGCGCGAGCATCTTCGCGCGGGCCTCGAGGTCGGGACCGATGTGGCGCTGCTCGAAGGGCGTCCCTCGTTCGAGCTCGGCGAGGGGAATGCGGTGGGCGGTCATTGCGGAGGCCTCCTGGTCTGACACGACCTTCGAGGGGCACCACGGCACGGGTACCCCGACGGCCTCCCCCTCTGTCATCTCAACCTGAGAGCTTCACCGGTCCGCCCGAAGGAGCACCGGCTTTCACCGTCGGTGAGAGCGGAAGCCGTCGACACCCGCCCTGCTTTCCAGAGTGACCTCGTCCGTGCGGTACGTGTGCCTGAGAGATTCCGGGGAGGGTTTGCTCCTTCGGCGCCTCCGGTTCACTCCGGAGGACTCTCCCGCACGGGGTCAGCAGCCGCTAGCCAGACTACCAGCGGGGACAACACAGGCACCTTCGAGTGGCCGCCTTCCCCAATGTGCTCTTTCGTAGTGCTTACGGATGCGTTGCGACCTGCTGGAGGGACCGTGAAGACCGAAATCGATCCGCGGAGTCTGATCGGCCGCAAGGCGTTCGATCGCAACGGAAACAAGATCGGCACGATCGACGAGGTCTATCTCGACGACGCGACCGGAGCGCCCGAGTGGGCGGCCATACGAACGGGCCTGTTCAGCAGGGACGCCTTCGTCCCCCTGGAACCCAGCGAGCTCGTGGAGGGCGCGCTGTGGATCCCCTTCGAACGGGCCCTGATCAAGGACGCTCCCGACTTCGGCGTCGGACGCCATCTCTCCCCCGAGCAGGAACTGCAGCTCTACCACCACTACGGGCTAGACGTAACCTCTCCCCCACCGCCGGACCGCGATTTCGGGCATCTGGCGGGGTCGGACGAGACCTGAAGGCCATGCGCACCCGGCGCCCCTGACAACCGGCCCGCCCCGAATCGTGGCCGCTCCGATCGCGGTTGTGCCGGCTTCGGCCCGTCCCGTGGTCGTCAGTCCCCGGTCCTCGATGCCACCGTCCGCGGCTCCGTGGGCTCGGGTCTTCGGGGTACCAGCGGCAGCGGATCCGCCGACTCGAGACGGGGGTCGTCGGTGCGGAACGTACGCACGCGGCCCGGCTCCGACTGCGGTGTCTCGAACCGCACAGTGACCCGGCCGAGACCACTGCCCTGCACCCACCCGTGACCGTACTCGGCGTGCCGGACGTCCTGACCCGCGCGCCAGATGTGCTCCGGGACCTCAGCCGGCACCTCCTCGGCCGTCTCGGCCGCCTCCCCCTCCTCCGGGTGCTCCTCGGTGCGTACGTCCCCAGCGGCAAGGTGGGCCTGGGCGAACAGGTCCTCCTGGGTGTAGTCGGCGAGGCCGCTGACCCCGACGCCGAGCAGCCGCACCCCGCCGGTCGTGTCCACGGACTCCAGCAGCCGCCCGGCGGCCTCCCGCACCACCGCGGGATCGTCCGTGGGCCCGCGCAGGGTCTCGGACCGGGTCAGCGTCGAGAAGTCGTACCTTCGGACCTTGAGCACGATGGTGCGACCCGACAGACCGGCCTCCCGCAGCCTGCGGACGCACCGGTCCGCGAGCCGCTGCACCTCCAGCCCGACGCGCACCCGGTCGTGGATGTCCACGTCGTAGGTGTCCTCGACCGACACCGATTTGGTCTCCCGCTCGGCCACCACCGGCCGCTCGTCCTGAGCGAGAGCCATGGCGTACAGGGCGTGCCCATGGGCCTTGCCCAGCAGTCTTACGAGTTCGTCCTCGCCCGCCTCGGCGATCTCGTCGACCGTGGTGATCCCGGCGCGGCGCAGATGGTCGCCGGTGGCGGGACCGACACCCGGCAACGTACGCACCGGCATCGGGCCGAGCATCGCGCGCTCGGTACCCGGACGGATCAGCACCAGGCCGTCCGGCTTGGCCTCCTCGGAGCCGATCTTCGCGAGCATCTTGGAGGCGGCGAGCCCCACCGAGCCCGTCAGGCCCGTGCTGTCCCGGATGTCCGCGCGCAGCTTCATCCCCGTGCGGCGAGCCGACTCCTCGTCCCAGGCGGCTCCCCCGGCCTCCAGATCCACGAACGCCTCGTCCAGGCTCAACGGCTCCACCAGCGGCGACAGCGCCCTCAGCAGCGCCATCACCTGCTCGCTGATCTCCCGGTAGAAGCCGAATCGCGGCACCAGATACGCGGCGTGCGGCGCGAGGCGGCGTGCCTGGGCCATCGGCATCGCCGAGTGCACTCCGAAGACCCGCGCCTCGTACGAGGCCGTGGCCACCACTCCGCGCGGACCGAGCCCGCCCACGATCACGGCCTTGCCGCGCAGACTCGGCTTGGATGCCTGCTCCGCCGAGGCGTAGAAGGCATCCATGTCGAGATGCAGGATCGTGGGCGCGGTTCTCACATCTCCGATGCTGCCCTACGCCACTGACAATTCGCCTGGGTCCCGGCGCCCTTCAGACGGCCCGGTTGCGCCGCCGTGCCAGTTCGTCCCCGGGGTGGTGGCCGACGATGGTCTCGCCGGTGTCGATGCGCTCGCCGTGCAACTGGGAGAGCGCGCTCTCCACGTCCCGCCACACCACGCCGACGGCGATTCCGAAGATGCCCTGGCCGCCCTGGAGCAGGGCGTGGACCTCGTCCGGCGACGTGCACTCGTACACCGTCGCGCCGTCGCTCATCAGCGTCATCCGCTCGAGGTCGCGGAAGCCGCGCTCCCTGAGGTGCTGCACGGTGGTGCGGATGTTCTGCAGGGAGACCCCGGTGTCCAGAAAGCGCTTGACGATCTTCAGGACGACCACGTCCCGGAAGCTGTAGAGCCGCTGCGTCCCCGATCCGTAAGCGGGTCGCACGCTCGGTTCGACGAGCCCCGTCCTGGCCCAGTAGTCCAGTTGACGATAGGTGATGCCCGCGGCGGCGCACGCCGTCGGACCTCGATAGCCCATCTGCTGGGAAGCCGCCCCCTCGTCGCCCGGCACGGGCGTCGGCCGCTGAGGGGCGGAGCCGGTCGCGCTGCCGTGAAGCGGGTGCGGGCCACTCTCCCCCAGACTCCGTCCGGGGGCACCCCCAGCCGTACCGCCGCCGCTGATTCTCACGCCGACCTCCGTCCTTGACCTGCCTTCTCGACGGTAGGCAGTCACCAAGGGCACGTCAACGATCGCCACACTCGGCACGCCGAGTGATAATCACCCTAGGAGTGGTTTCCCGCGCCCTTCCGCGGGGAAAGGCTAGCCGAATGCTTCGGCGGCGGCCTCCGAGATGTGGCACGAGCCCCCGGCATGTGCTTCAGTGCGCGCCCACGTGCGCCTCCCGCCACACCCGTTCAACGATCTTGAGGCGACCGATCCTCGTCGGCCGTCCCGACCGGCGACTGTCCGCGGCACTCCGGCGACATGACGGCACCTGCACGGCCCCGCCGGCTCCGGGCAGCCGGTTCCCAATCAGGACTCCAGACCGAGCACGACCGTCAACGGCATATCTCCGGCACCACATGGGACGCACGAATCCCCGGAGTCACACCAGGCACTCGCATCACACGATCCCCGACCGGCACACATCCTCCGGCCCGTTTGCGAGGGGAGACCGTCACTGGCTGCTGGTGCCGAAGTCCTCGGGGGAGATCTGGTCGAGGAACTCGCGGAACTTCTCGACCTCGTCCTCCTGCTCGTCCGGGATCGCGATGCCCGCGTCGTCGAGCACTCCGTCACTGCCGTAGATCGGCGTGCCGGTGCGCAGCGCCAGCGCTATGGCGTCGGACGGGCGCGCGCTCACCTCGACACCGCTGGCGAACACCAGCTCCGCATAGAAGACGCCCTCACGCAGATCCGTGATGCGCACTTCCGTGAGCTCCTGGCCGACGGCCTCCAGCACGTCCTTGAACAGGTCGTGGGTCAGCGGCCGCGCCGGGGCCATGCCCTGCTGGGCGAAAGCGATCGCCGTCGCCTCCCCCGGGCCGATCCAGATGGGGAGGTAGCGGTCGCCTCCCACTTCGCGCAGGAGCACGATCGGCTGGTTGGAGGGCATCTCGACCCGGACACCTACGACATCGAGCTCGTTCACACAGCAACCCTAGGCCGTGCCCGGGATGTTTGGGTAGTCGGGCACAGATCGGCCCATTGATCCGCCCACGGCGAACAGCCCGGCTCAGGGCAGCCGCACACCCAGCGCGGACTGGATCAGAGCGGCGTGCAGCTTCACCGCCAGCCCGGCCAGCTCCTTGGCGCGCGCCTCGGCATGCGCCCTGGTCTGGGGGTTGCGGTGGAGTCGCAGCGGGGCCACCACCTGGTCCACGAGCCCCGCCTCACGGTCCGCCGCCGCCTTCATCACCCGCAGGTGACGGGGCTCGATCCCATGGCGGCCCAGTTCCGCCACGAGAGTGGCCACCGTGATGCTCTCCGCGTCGTACACACCTTCCGGAAGCGGTACGACCAGGCCGTACGACTCCCACTCCTCGAGTTGCTCCACGCTGATCCCGGTGGCGGTCAGCAGCTCGTCACGGGCGATCCGGGCGACCGAGGCGGAGTCGGTCTCGCCCAGAAGGTCCCCCAGCGGTTCGCCCTCGCCCGGGTCACGCGGACGGCCCAGGGACGGGAGACGGACCTCCTCGCCCCGTTCCAGGGCGTCAAGATGCTCGCGAATGACCTTGAGCGGCAGATAGTGGTCCCGTTGCATCCTCAGCACATGACCGAGCCGCTCGACGTCGCGCCTGCTGAACTTGCGGTACCCCGAAGGCGTGCGCTGCGGCTCGATGAGCCCCTCGGACTCCAGGAAGCGGATCTTGGAGATGGTGACTTCCGGGAATTCCTCGCGCAGCACGTTCAGCACGACGCCGATGCTCATCGGCCCGTTGCCCGTGGCGGCGGTGCCGTTGTCGGCACCGCCGCTCGGTGTGTGAAGCATGGACCCTTCCCTGGCGGGTCAGATGCCCCGCGGACTCGCGTAGAAGACCAGCCTGTACTTGCCGATCTGCACCTCGTCGCCGTTGGTGAGCGCGACCTGGTCGATGCGCTCACGGTTGACGTACGTACCGTTCAGGCTGCCGACGTCGGCCACCGTGAACGACCCGTCCGGGCTGCGCCGGAACTCCACGTGCCGGCGCGAGACAGTCACATCATCCAGGAAGATGTCGCTCTGGGGGTGACGCCCCGCCGTGGTCAGATCACTGTCCAGCAGGAAGCGGCTGCCCGAGTTGGGACCGCGGCGCACCACCAGCAGCGCCGAACCGGCCGGCAGCGCGTCGACGGCCGCCTGCGCCTCGGGGGACAGCGTCGGCACCGACGTCTGACCGGTGGCCTCCGCGTCGTAGGCCTCCAGACCCGAGATCGAGATCGTGGAGGTCGTCTCCGACGCACGCTCCGGGACCGCACCCGGTCGCAGCGGCGCACCGCAGTTGGAGCAGAAGCGGCTGTTGTCCGCGTTGCGGTGACCGCACCTTGTACACACGAGGGCCGACATGTCCCCGAAACCTATGGGTCCGGACGCACCGGGGTCAACAGACGCCGCGCCCTGACCTCCCGAAATGCCACCACCCGGACCAGCGACCTGGTCCCGGAACAGGGGGCGGTGCCCCTCTGCTTCTCCCGGCTGGGCACGATGGCGGGCAGTCGCGTTCTCGCCACCCTCTCGCGTGCTCTTGCCGAACAACTTCGCAAACAACTTCACGGGCGATTCCCCTTGACCGAAACAGACCCGCCCGTGGGGCAGGACGAACCCTGATTACATACACCGACCGACCCGGACATCCTCACAACGTCCGTATCCACCAGACAGTTTCCACCACGCACCCCCCATTCGGTGCGCCGACCCCCCGCAACCTCATGCCCTTGCCCGACGGCCTCCATGCACCCCCGGTTCACTGGGAGGACGATCGAGCGTAGTCAGGCTGCTCGGCCGCCCGCAAGGCATCCACGACGATCTTCGTGGAACGCTCCACGGCGACTGTGGCCTGCTCCTTCTCCAGTGTCTGCACCACGCCTCCGGGGATGTTGAGCGCGGGCTCGAGGTCCTGGGGCTTGCCGATGACTTGGAAACGATAGGGCTGGGTGATCTTGTTCCCGTCGACGCTCACACTCTTCCCGGAGTCCGAGAGGTAGGTGCTTGCGACGACCCTCACCCCGTTCACCTGGATCGCCTCCGCGCCGGCCGCGCGCAGTTCCTGGATCGCGTCGAGCAGCATGTCCGCCTGGACCGTTCCCTTCGTGTCCTGGATGGTCATCGTGATGCCGGGGCCCTGCGCCGCCACCGTGCCCGCGAGAATGCCGAGTTGTTTCTCCTTCTCGGCGGTCTGCTTGCGAGCCTCCTCGGCCCGGTCCGAGCTGTTCTCCAGCTCGGACCGCTGGTCCTCGAGTCCCTGCTTCTCGTCCTGAAGACGCTGAGTACGGTCGTCGAGTTCATCCAGGATGCGTACGAGATCCTCCTGGCGTGCGCCACGCAGCGCGCTGCCGCTGTCGCTGTTGGAGGCGACCTGGACGGCCAGACCGAAGCCCAGGCCGAACAGCAGGAGCGCGACGATGAGTTGGGCCCGCGACACGCGCGGCGGCCACAGTCCCTGGGCAAGGCGCTGACGGCCGGTGAGCGCCGCCTCGGGCTCCTCCGGCCCCGCCGGCTCCTCCACCGCCCCGGGCGCGTCGGCGTCCGCCGGCCTCTCCTGGGGCAGTTCCTTGCGCAACCGGTGCTCGGGGCCCCGCGGCGTCTCGGGAGTCTCTTCCTCGTTGTTCATCGTCCTCACGCCCGGAACACATGGCGGCGGATCGCCGCGGCGTTGGAGAAGATACGGATGCCCAGGACGACCACGACACCCGTGGACAGCTGGGCCCCTACACCCAATTTGTCGCCCAGGAACACGATCAGCGCCGCCACCACCACGTTCGACAGGAACGACACCACGAAGACCTTGTCGTCGAAGATCCCGTCGAGCATGGCCCGCAGACCACCGAACACGGCGTCGAGTGCCGCCACGACGGCGATCGGCAGGTACGGCTCGACGACCGCCGGAATCTCCGGCCGGACCAACAACCCGGCCACGACTCCGACGACGAGGCCCAGTACGGCGATCACGATGTGCCCTTCTCTGTGGTCGGCTGTGCTGTACGTACGATCACGCTCGGAGCGGCAGGCAGCCGGACGTCACCCTCGACTGAAATGCCGGTCCTGATGCCGTAGTTCTCCTGCAGCGCGTGCAGGTACAACCCGTCGGCGCTGTTCTGGAACCCGGTGCTGAGCCGGTCGCCATCCCCCACCGCGAGCACCGTGTACGGCGGCACCAGCGGCCTGTTGTCGACCAGTATCGCGTCGCCCGCGGCCCGGACCGCCGACAGCGCCGTCAGCCGCTGCCCGTTGATGGAGATCGCTTCGGCGCCCGACTCCCACAGGCCGTTGACGACCCGCTGCATGTCGCGGTCCCGGACCCGGCCGGTGTCGGAGAAGTCGGAGGTCTCCCGGGGATCGCCGTTGCCACCCGAGGTGGCCTCCTTGGCGTCGTTCACCACGAGCTTCACGCCGGGACCGTGCACGGCGACCGCGCCCGACAGGACCCCGACGAGATCGGCCGCGTCCGAACCGCCGTCCCTCTCCAGGGCGGACCTCTGCCGCGCGCTGACGTCGTCGCGCAACGTGTCCACCGTGCCCTCGAGCTTGTCTGCGGCGGCGGTCTCGCTCTGAATGCGGTCGATGAGCTCCTGGCGCTCCTTGGCGACCGTCGGGGCGGCCACCCGCGCCTGTGCGGCGCCCACGGTCACCACGAGTCCGGCGAGCACCAGACCGGCCGCGAGGCCGAGCTTGGCCCGCACCGTCCTCGGCAGGCCGCCCTCGCCCTCGGTGTGCTTCCGGGCGGCAGCCTCGGCGTATCCGATTCGTCGAGGCTGTGATCCATGACGTTGGTGAGCAACGACATGGAAGCATCCGGACGCGGGGAGCGCCCTTGTGTGCTCCGAACGGGGGGCGGCTGCGGCATGGGGCACATAGTCGCATGTCGTGAGCGCATACTCCGAATGGCCCCGCCCGCGTGCCGGACATACCCCCTCGGGGGTACATGTCCGGCACGCGGGCGTGTCGCGTGTTCCTTTATCGGCCGGCGCTGTCCACGACCGCCGCCCACTCGTCGAGCAGGGCCTGCGCGGAGGCGTCGTCGGGGCCCTCGGCCCACAGATGGGTGACGGCCTCGGCCGGGTCGGGCAGCACCAGCACCCACCGCCCGTCGGTCTCCACGACCCGCACACCGTCGGTCGTGTCCACGAACCGCTCCCCGGCCTCCTCCACGACACGACGCATGACCAGGCCCTTGACGGCCCAGGGCGTCGCGAGATCACGCTTGAGGACGTGTGCCCGCGGAATCCGCGCGTCGATCTGGCTGAGAGTGAGCTGTGTCCTCGCCACCAGCCCGATCAGCCGCACGAACGCCGCCGTGCCGTCGAAGACGCTGCTGAACTCCGGCACGATGAAGCCACCGCGCCCGTCGCCGCCGAAGATGGTCGACTCCTCGCCACCGACGCGCGTGAGATCGTCGGGCGACGTGGTGGTCCATTCGACCTGCGTCCCGTGATACGCCGCCACCTGCTCGGCGATCCGGGTCGTCGTCACCGGCAGCGCCACCTTCCCGCTGCGCCGCTCCGCGGCCACCAGGTCGAGCATCACCAGCAGCGCACGGTCGTCCTCGACGATCCGCCCCTTCTCGTCGACGAGCGACAACCGTTCGCCGACCGGGTCGAACCGCACACCGAAAGCGGCCCGCGACGAAGCGACGATCTCGCCGAGCCGTACGAGGCCCGCACGACGCGTGTCGGCGCTCTCCGTGGGACGGGACTCGTCGAGACCCGGGTTGATCGTCAGCGAGTCCACACCCAGCTTGCCGAGCAGGCTCGGCAGAACGAGTCCCGCGCTGCCGTTCGAGGCGTCCACGACGACCTTGAGCCCCGACTCGGCTATCCCAGACGTGTCCACGCTGCGCAGCAGCGATCCGGTGTACGAGTCGAAGACACTCGACGGGAAGTACAGGTCGCCGATCTCCCCGGGGAAGGCACGCCGGTACTCCTGCCGCGCGAACACACGGTCCAGCTTCCGCTGACCGCCCTGCGACAGATCCGCGCCCTGTCCGTCGAAGAACATGATGTCGACGGAGTCCGGCACACCGGGGGAAGTCCGGATCATGATGCCGCCGGCGCTGCCTCGCGCGGTCTGCTGCCGCGCCACGGGCAGCGGGACGTTCTCCAGGTCCCGTACGTCGATGGCGCTCGCCTGGAGCGCCGAGATCACCGCGCGCTTCAGGGCCCGCGCACCCCGGGAGTGGTCCCGGGCGGTGGTGACGGTGGACCCCTTCTTGAGCGTGGTGGCGTACGCGCCGGCGAGTCGCACGGCCAGTTCCGGCGTGATCTCGACGTTCAGGATTCCGGACACACCGCGGGCGCCGAAGAGATGCGCCTGCCCGCGGGACTCCCAGATGACCGAGGTGTTGACGAAGGCGCCCGCCTCGATGGTCTTGAACGGGTAGACCCGCACATTGCCCTGGACGATCGATTCCTCGCCGATGAGGCATTCGTCGCCGATGACGGCGCCGTCCTCGATCCGGGCCGCACGCATGATGTCGGTGTTCTTCCCGACCACACAGCCCCGGAGATTGCTGTGCTGGCCGACGTACACGTTGTCGTGGACAACGGCCTTGTGGAGAAAGGCTCCGCTCTTCACGACGACGTTGGAGCCGACGACGGTGTGCTCGCGGATCTCCGAGCCGGCCTCGACCTTGGCGTAGTCACCGATGTACAGCGGTCCGCGCAGGACGGCCTCCGGATGCACCTCCGCACCTTCGGCGACCCATACGCCGGGGGAGAGTTCGAACCCGTCGATCTCGACGTCGACCTTGCCCTCCAGGACATCGGCCTGCGCCTTCACATAGCTCTCATGGGTGCCGACGTCCTCCCAGTACCCCTCGGCGACATAGCCGTAGATCGGCTTGCCCTCCTTCATCAACTGGGGGAAGACATCGCCGGACCAGTCGACCGGAACATCGGGTTCGACGTAGTCGAAGACCTCGGGCTCCATCACATAGATCCCGGTGTTCACGGTGTCCGAGAAGACCTGACCCCAGGTCGGCTTCTCCAGGAAGCGCTCGACCTTTCCCTCGTCGTCGACGATGGTGATGCCGAATTCCAACGGATTGGGGACCCGGGTCAGACAGACCGTGACCAGCGCGCCCTTTTCCTTGTGGAAACTGATCAGATCCGTGAGGTCGAAGTCGGTCAGGGCATCACCGGAGATGACGAGGAACGCGTCGTCCTTCAGTGCTTCCTCTGCGTTCTTGACGCTCCCGGCGGTACCGAGTGGCTTCTCCTCGTTGGCATAGGTGAGCTCCATGCCGAGCTCTTCGCCGTCTCCGAAGTAGTTCTTGACCAGAGAGGCCAAGAACTGCACGGTGACAACGGTCTCGTTGAGCCCATGCCTTTTGAGCAGCCTCAGCACATGCTCCATAATCGGCCGGTTCACCACCGGCAGGAGCGGCTTGGGCATGCTCGAGGTCATCGGACGAAGGCGCGTGCCTTCGCCTCCGGCCATCACGACGGCCTTCATGTCGGAAGCGTCCTCCTCTAAGAGACGACGGTCCAGCCGACTTCACCCGTCTAGATTGTCCCGCAGTTTCCGCGCGCGGGCCATCGAGCCGCTACGGCTGCCAAACGGCGGGCTCAATCGACCATGGCGTCCGCCCTGACAAGGCGGCGGACCTGGACCACGTAGAGGACTCCTGCCCACCAGTACAGGGTTGTACCCCACCCTGCGAACGCCCATCCGAAAATGGCAGCGAGTGACGCGATCCATCCGCTTCCGTCACTGAGAAGCAGAAGCGGGAACGCATACATGAGGTTGAACGTGGCTGCCTTCCCGAGGAAGTTCACCTGCGGCGGCGGATAGCCGTGGCGTCTGAGGACGCCGACCATCACGAGCAGGACCAGCTCACGGGCGACAAGGACGGCGGTCAACCACAGGGGCAGAATCTCTCGCCAGGTGAGGCCTACAAGAGTGGACGCGATGTAGAGCCGGTCGGCCGCGGGATCGAGCAGCCGGCCGAGACTGCTGATCTGGTTCCAGCGGCGGGCGAGTTTGCCGTCGAGATAGTCGCTGACACCGCTCAGCACGAGAACGAGCAGCGCCCAGCCGTCGCTCTTCGGCCCGCCGAACTCCGGCCTCAGGATCAGCCACAGGAAGATGGGCACGCCGACGAGACGCGCCATGCTGAGGATGTTCGGGATGGTGAGGACCCGGTCCGTCTGAACACGGGTCTCCTGGACCTCCACCCGGGGCCTCCTGCGGGAAACGAGCCAACGATGCCCCCTGACCTTACCCGCAGGGTTCGCGGGGCGGTGCGGAGGGGGTGCGAAACCGAGGAAACCGCGGTGAACCCAGAACCCGGCACCAAAGGGCCCGGAAACGCGGAAAACCCCGTACCAACGGTACGGGGTTTCCCTCACAATTTGTTCGGCGGTGTCCTACTCTCCCACAGGGTCCCCCCTGCAGTACCATCGGCGCTGAAAGGCTTAGCTTCCGGGTTCGGAATGTAACCGGGCGTTTCCCTCACGCTATGACCACCGAAACACTACGAAACAGAACGCCACACCACCCACAACACGGGCGGGGCTGTTCGTGGTTTCAGAACCAACACAGTGGACGCGAGCCTCTATGGACAAGCCCTCGGCCTATTAGTACCGGTCACCTCCACACGTTACCGTGCTTCCAGATCCGGCCTATCAACCCAGTCGTCTACTGGGAGCCTTACCCCATCAAGTGGGTGGGAGTCCTCATCTCGAAGCAGGCTTCCCGCTTAGATGCTTTCAGCGGTTATCCCTCCCGAACGTAGCCAACCAGCCATGCCCTTGGCAGAACAACTGGCACACCAGAGGTTCGTCCGTCCCGGTCCTCTCGTACTAGGGACAGCCCTTCTCAAGACTCCTACGCGCACAGCGGATAGGGACCGAACTGTCTCACGACGTTCTAAACCCAGCTCGCGTACCGCTTTAATGGGCGAACAGCCCAACCCTTGGGACCGACTCCAGCCCCAGGATGCGACGAGCCGACATCGAGGTGCCAAACCATCCCGTCGATATGGACTCTTGGGGAAGATCAGCCTGTTATCCCCGGGGTACCTTTTATCCGTTGAGCGACGGCGCTTCCACAAGCCACCGCCGGATCACTAGTCCCGACTTTCGTCCCTGCTCGACCCGTCGGTCTCACAGTCAAGCTCCCTTGTGCACTTACACTCAACACCTGATTGCCAACCAGGCTGAGGGAACCTTTGGGCGCCTCCGTTACCCTTTAGGAGGCAACCGCCCCAGTTAAACTACCCATCAGACACTGTCCCCGATCCGGATCACGGACCCGGGTTAGACATCCAGCACGACCAGACTGGTATTTCAACGACGACTCCACCTGAACTGGCGTCCAAGCTTCACAGTCTCCCAGCTATCCTACACAAGCCGAACCGAACACCAATATCAAACTGTAGTAAAGGTCCCGGGGTCTTTCCGTCCTGCTGCGCGAAACGAGCATCTTTACTCGTAGTGCAATTTCACCGGGCCTATGGTTGAGACAGTCGAGAAGTCGTTACGCCATTCGTGCAGGTCGGAACTTACCCGACAAGGAATTTCGCTACCTTAGGATGGTTATAGTTACCACCGCCGTTTACTGGCGCTTAAGTTCTCAGCTTCGCCCACCCGAAAGTGAGCTAACCGGTCCCCTTAACGTTCCAGCACCGGGCAGGCGTCAGTCCGTATACATCGCCTTACGGCTTCGCACGGACCTGTGTTTTTAGTAAACAGTCGCTTCTCGCTGGTCTCTGCGGCCACCCCCAGCTCGAGCAGCACGTGCTCTCACCAGGTGTGACCCCCCTTCTCCCGAAGTTACGGGGGCATTTTGCCGAGTTCCTTAACCATAGTTCACCCGAACGCCTCGGTATTCTCTACCAGACCACCTGAGTCGGTTTAGGGTACGGGCCGCCATGAAACTCGCTAGAGGCTTTTCTCGACAGCATAGGATCATCCACTTCACCACAATCGGCTCGGCATCAGGTCTCAGCCACAAGTGCAACGGATTTACCTATCACACGGCCTACACCCTTACCCCGGGACAACCACCGCCCGGGATGGACTACCTTCCTGCGTCACCCCATCACTCACCTACTACCACCTTGGACCGGCGGCTCCACCACTCCCCTTCACCCGAAGGATCCAGGACGGCTTCACGGCCTTAGCATCAGAAGGTTCGATGTTTGACGCTTCACAGCGGGTACCGGAATATCAACCGGTTATCCATCGACTACGCCTGTCGGCCTCGCCTTAGGTCCCGACTTACCCTGGGCAGATCAGCTTGACCCAGGAACCCTTAGTCAATCGGCGCACACGTTTCCCACGTGTGAATCGCTACTCATGCCTGCATTCTCACTCGTCAACCGTCCACAACTACCTTCCGGTGCTGCTTCACCCGGCAGACGACGCTCCCCTACCCATCACAACACCCGTTAGGGCTATATGCTGCAATGACACGACTTCGGCGGTACGCTTGAGCCCCGCTACATTGTCGGCGCGGAATCACTAGACCAGTGAGCTATTACGCACTCTTTCAAGGGTGGCTGCTTCTAAGCCAACCTCCTGGTTGTCTGTGCGACTCCACATCCTTTCCCACTTAGCGTACGCTTAGGGGCCTTAGTCGATGCTCTGGGCTGTTTCCCTCTCGACCATGGAGCTTATCCCCCACAGTCTCACTGCCGCGCTCTCACTTACCGGCATTCGGAGTTTGGCTAAGGTCAGTAACCCGGTAGGGCCCATCGCCTATCCAGTGCTCTACCTCCGGCAAGAAACACACGACGCTGCACCTAAATGCATTTCGGGGAGAACCAGCTATCACGGAGTTTGATTGGCCTTTCACCCCTAACCACAGGTCATCCCCCAGGTTTTCAACCCTGGTGGGTTCGGTCCTCCACGAAGTCTTACCTCCGCTTCAACCTGCCCATGGCTAGATCACTCCGCTTCGGGTCTTGAGCGTGCTACTCCAACGCCCTATTCGGACTCGCTTTCGCTACGGCTACCCCACACGGGTTAACCTCGCAACACACCGCAAACTCGCAGGCTCATTCTTCAAAAGGCACGCAGTCACACCAAAGTGCTCCCACGGCTTGTAGGCACACGGTTTCAGGTACTATTTCACTCCCCTCCCGGGGTACTTTTCACCATTCCCTCACGGTACTATCCGCTATCGGTCACCAGGGAATATTTAGGCTTAGCGGGTGGTCCCGCCAGATTCACACGGGATTTCTCGGGCCCCGTGCTACTTGGGTATCTTCCAAACGAGCCGCTGACGTTTCGACTACGGGGGTCTTACCCTCTACGCCGGACCTTTCGCATGTCCTTCGTCTACATCAACGGTTTCTGACTCGTCCCACGGCCGGCAGACCGCAGAAGAAAGAACCCACAACCCCGCACACGCAACCCCTGCCGGGTCTCACACGTATACGGTTTGGCCTCATCCGGTTTCGCTCGCCACTACTCCCGGAATCACGGTTGTTTTCTCTTCCTGAGGGTACTGAGATGTTTCACTTCCCCTCGTTCCCTCCACACTGCCTATGAGTTCAGCAGCGGGTGACAGCCCATGACGACTGCCGGGTTTCCCCATTCGGAAACCCCCGGATCAAAGCCTGGTTGACGACTCCCCGGGGACTATCGCGGCCTCCCACGTCCTTCATCGGTTCCTGGTGCCAAGGCATCCACCGTGCGCCCTTAAAAACTTGGCCACAGATGCTCGCGTCCACTGTGCAGTTCTCAAACAACGACCAACCACCCATCACCCCACTGGAAAAACCAGCGAGTTCACTGGGGTCGGCGCCGAAGGACGACCAAACGGCCGCACCCTCAGACACCCAACAGCGCGCCCGACACCCTCGCCTCTCCTACAACCGTTCCACGCCGAAGCAGTACTAAGAAGAGAAGCAGACCAAGAGTGCCGAATAGTCAACGTTCCACCCATGAGCAACCAGCACCGGACGTTCGCCGATGTACTGGCCTCTGACCAACCGAAGTTGGTAAGAAGTGCTCCTTAGAAAGGAGGTGATCCAGCCGCACCTTCCGGTACGGCTACCTTGTTACGACTTCGTCCCAATCGCCAGTCCCACCTTCGACAGCTCCCTCCCCGAGGGGTTGGGCCACCGGCTTCGGGTGTTACCGACTTTCGTGACGTGACGGGCGGTGTGTACAAGGCCCGGGAACGTATTCACCGCAGCAATGCTGATCTGCGATTACTAGCGACTCCGACTTCATGGGGTCGAGTTGCAGACCCCAATCCGAACTGAGACCGGCTTTTTGAGATTCGCTCCACCTCACGGTATCGCAGCTCATTGTACCGGCCATTGTAGCACGTGTGCAGCCCAAGACATAAGGGGCATGATGACTTGACGTCGTCCCCACCTTCCTCCGAGTTGACCCCGGCGGTCTCCCGTGAGTCCCCAGCACCACAAGGGCCTGCTGGCAACACGGGACAAGGGTTGCGCTCGTTGCGGGACTTAACCCAACATCTCACGACACGAGCTGACGACAGCCATGCACCACCTGTACACCGACCACAAGGGGGCACCCATCTCTGGATGTTTCCGGTGTATGTCAAGCCTTGGTAAGGTTCTTCGCGTTGCGTCGAATTAAGCCACATGCTCCGCCGCTTGTGCGGGCCCCCGTCAATTCCTTTGAGTTTTAGCCTTGCGGCCGTACTCCCCAGGCGGGGCACTTAATGCGTTAGCTGCGGCACCGACGACGTGGAATGTCGCCAACACCTAGTGCCCACCGTTTACGGCGTGGACTACCAGGGTATCTAATCCTGTTCGCTCCCCACGCTTTCGCTCCTCAGCGTCAGTAATGGCCCAGAGATCCGCCTTCGCCACCGGTGTTCCTCCTGATATCTGCGCATTTCACCGCTACACCAGGAATTCCGATCTCCCCTACCACACTCTAGCCTGCCCGTATCGACTGCAGACCCGGAGTTAAGCCCCGGGCTTTCACAATCGACGCGACAAGCCGCCTACGAGCTCTTTACGCCCAATAATTCCGGACAACGCTTGCGCCCTACGTATTACCGCGGCTGCTGGCACGTAGTTAGCCGGCGCTTCTTCTGCAGGTACCGTCACTTTCGCTTCTTCCCTGCTGAAAGAGGTTTACAACCCGAAGGCCGTCATCCCTCACGCGGCGTCGCTGCATCAGGCTTTCGCCCATTGTGCAATATTCCCCACTGCTGCCTCCCGTAGGAGTCTGGGCCGTGTCTCAGTCCCAGTGTGGCCGGTCGCCCTCTCAGGCCGGCTACCCGTCGTCGCCTTGGTGAGCCGTTACCTCACCAACAAGCTGATAGGCCGCGGGCTCATCCTGCACCGCCGGAGCTTTCCAACCTCCCAGATGCCCGGGAGGCTCGTATCCGGTATTAGACCCCGTTTCCAGGGCTTGTCCCAGAGTGCAGGGCAGATTGCCCACGTGTTACTCACCCGTTCGCCACTAATCCACCCCGAAGGGCTTCATCGTTCGACTTGCATGTGTTAAGCACGCCGCCAGCGTTCGTCCTGAGCCAGGATCAAACTCTCCGTGAATGTTTACCGGATATCCGGTCGAACACCACGAGAGCGGAACCAGGAGGAGGAATAATCCCCCCGGTCCACAGCGTCCTCGCTGTGTTATTTCAAAGGAACCTCGCCCCGATCAAACCGACCGGAGACGGGGTATCAACATATCTGGCGTTGACTTTTGGCACGCTGTTGAGTTCTCAAGGAACGGACGCTTCCTTCGTACTCACCCTCTCGGGCTTTCCTCCGGACGTTTTCCCTTCGGTGTTTCAAACTCTATCAGTGTTTTTCCGTCTCTCTGACCACCGCCCCGCAGACATGCAGAACGGGACCCCGAGATAGGATCCGACAAGTTTGGGTGCTGCCGGGCAACGACGCTTGGCTGCGTCGTCCGCCCCTAGGCAGGGATACGACTCTACACACGGCCCCGGAGCGGGCGCAAATCGTTTGGGCTGCGTGCCTAGGGCGCTCAACCCCTACGTCTCATGCGGAACCGGCACTTCATATGACATACGCTGCTGCCCAGTACGCCGTCCGGGACAGGTAGCGACGGCCCATTTTGGATCTCCACCCCTGGGAGGCTTCCCATGACCACCGTGACGTCCCCGCTGGCAGGACGCGCCATCGGACTGGCCGCAGTACCCGACCCCGTCTTCTCCGGAGCGATGGTCGGTCCCGGCACGGCGATCGATCCCGTGCGCGAGCCCATGGATGCCGTCTCCCCCGTCGACGGGGTCATCGTCTCCCTTCACCCGCACGCGTTCGTCGTGGTCGACGGAGAGGGTCACGGTGTACTGACCCACCTGGGCATCGACACGGTCCAGCTCAACGGCGAGGGCTTCGAACTGCTCGTCAACAAGGGCGACACCGTCACGCGTGGTCAGTCGGTGGTCCGCTGGAACCCCGCCGCCGTCGAGGAGGCCGGCAAGTCGCCGGTGTGCCCGGTGGTGGCCCTGGAGGCGACCGCCGACTCCCTCTCCGCTCTGCGCGAGGACGGCGATCTGAAGCCGGGCGACCAGCTCTTCACCTGGCAGTGACGCCTGCGCCGTACTGAACGGCGCCGCCGTACCGGACGGCAGTACAGACAACCTTCGCGGTGGCCGTACCCGCCGCATGACTCGGAGACGGGTGAGATGGAGACAACGCTGCGAGGCGTCGGTGTGAGCCACGGCGTGGCGATCGGCGAGGTCCGGCACATGGGGACCGCGGTGCTCGAACCCCCGGCCAAGCAGATTCCTGCGGAGGACGCGGAGCGCGAACAGGGGCGCGCACGCCAGGCCGTGGACGCCGTGGCAGCCGACCTGATCGCGCGCGGCAACCTGGCCGGTGGCGAGGCCCAGGCGGTGCTGGAGGCCCAGGCCCTGATGGCTCAGGACCCGGAGCTGATGGCGGACGTGGAGCGTCGTGTCGCCGTCGGCAGCACGGCCGAGCGCGCCGTCTACGACGCGTTCGCCGCGTACCGGGAACTGCTGGCGAACGCCGGGGAGTACCTGGCCGGGCGCGTGGCCGACCTCGATGACGTGCGGAACCGTATCGTCGCGCGGCTCCTCGGCGTCCCGATGCCGGGCGTACCCGACAGCGACGAGCCGTACGTCCTGGTGGCCCGTGACCTCGCACCCGCCGACACGGCCCTGCTGGACCCGGCCCTGGTGCTCGGCTTCGTCACCGAAGAGGGCGGCCCGACCAGCCACAGCGCGATCCTGGCGCGGGCGCTCGGTGTCCCCGCCGTCGTCGCGCTGCCTGGTGCGGGTGAGCTTTCCGAGGGCACCGTGATCGCCGTCGACGGCAGCACCGGCGAGATCTTCGTGAACCCGAGCGACGAGAAGAAGGGGCAGCTCGAGGCCTCTGCCGCCGAGCGCAGGGCCGCCCTCGCCGCCTCGACCGGACCGGGTGCCACGGCGGACGGTCACAAGGTGCCGCTGCTGGCGAACGTCGGTGGGCCCGCCGATGTGCCGGCCGCTGTCGAGGCGGGGGCCGAAGGCGTCGGTCTGTTCCGCACGGAGTTCCTCTTCCTGGACGACAGCAAGAGCGCCCCGTCCGTGGAGAAGCAGGTCGGGGCCTACCGACAGGTGCTCGAGGCGTTCCCCGAGGGGCGTGTCGTCGTGCGGGTGCTGGACGCCGGCGCGGACAAGCCGCTCGACTTCCTGACCCCGTCCGACGAGCCGAACCCGGCGCTGGGTGTGCGGGGCCTGCGCACCCTGCTCGACCACCCGGAGGTGCTCCGCACCCAGCTCACCGCGCTCGCGAAGGCCGCGGAGGGTCTGCCCGTCCATCTCGAGGTCATGGCGCCGATGGTCGCCGACCGCTCCGACGCCAAGGCGTTCGCGGACGCGTGCCGCGATGCCGGGCTGCACGCGAAGTTCGGTGCCATGGTGGAGATCCCCTCGGCGGCGCTGCGGGCTCGGTCGATCCTGCAGGAGGTCGAGTTCCTCTCGCTGGGCACGAACGACCTCGCGCAGTACACCTTCGCCGCGGACCGTCAGGTGGGTGCGGTGTCGCGTCTGCAGGATCCGTGGCAGCCCGCGCTGCTCGACCTGGTCGCGCTGTCCGCCGACGCGGCGAAGGCGGAAGGCAAGAGCTGCGGTGTCTGTGGCGAGGCCGCGTCGGACCCGCTCCTCGCCTGTGTGCTGACGGGGCTGGGTGTCACCTCCCTCTCCATGGGTGCGGCCTCGATCCCGTACGTCCGGGCGACGCTGGCCAAGCACACGCTGGCGCAGTGCGAGCGCGCCGCTGCTGCCGCTCGTGCCACCGACACGGCCGACGAGGCGCGCACGGCGGCCCTGGCGGTGCTGTCCGGCGAGTGATCCGGACGGCTGCACTACGACGTCGTACGACGGAGGCGTCCCACCTGCGGGTGGGACGCCTTCGCTCGTTCACGCCCGTCCGCGCCGATCGGCTCCTCGTGCCGGCGCTCCCCACGTGTTTGTACCCGGCGGTCAGGCCGGTCCGTGGGTGTGACCGCTCGGCGGTCCGTCCTCCCCGAGGTCGGGCGGAAAGCAGTAGTCGACACCGGACTCGGGTGGGACCAGGTCGCCGGACTCGACGTCGGTGCAGTAGGCGTCGAAGACCTCTCCTGCGGTGAGCGGCTCCAGGCGTCCGCCGCGCAGGCGCCAGCCGTGGACGCGGTCCGCCGTGTCTGGTGCGGACGTGCGCATGACGAGTCCGCCGGCGCTGTGCGTGGCGATGCCCAGGGCCAGGACGGAGGTGAATTCGAGGGCCTCCGTCTCGTCGACACGGGACGTGCCGTCGGGGCTTTCGCCGGCGTTGAGCACGGCGATGAGTGTTTCGGCCGGTGCCGAGACGCTGAGGACGAGATGGCGGTGGCCGGGGCTCGCGGTGTCGAGGATGCGGGTGAGGATCCGGGCGGCCCGGGCGAACGAGGCGTGTCCGATGTCCTCTCCGCAGGAGGCGCAGGTGCCGAGGTCGGCGAGGACGGTGGTCGCGTACTGCCACGTGGCCTGGCGTACGGCCTCGTCGACCAGGTCCGGGAGCAGTTCGGCCAGCGGCTGCCCCTCGTACGGAACGGTCGGCCCCGTCGCGGCCAGTTCCGCCGTGAAACGGGTGCGGCTGGCCGCGGCGTCCGGTTCCAGGCCGATGTCGGCGCAGAAATCCGCGTACTCCTCCGGGTCGAAGAGCGCGACCCTGGTGTGGCCGCCTTGGGCGGCGAGCGTCCTGAGCAGGGCTTCCACCTGCTCGAGGTAGGACGTGTGGTCCTCGAAGGTGAAGGTGCGGTAGCGCCGCATCGCGGTGAAGTCGTGGTCGTCGGTCAACAGGCCGATGGTGCCGGCGATTTCGCGACGCAGGACGCTGCGCATGCTCTGGTCGGTGTGCGGCATTCTTCCCCCTCTGTACGGTCGATCGATCCTCACTCACAGTAATCGTGACCACTGACAGCGACGCCCCGCGGTGGCCGTGCGGCCTTCGCGGGGCGTGCGGTCCGGGTACGCGGGGAGAGGGTCAGGCGCGCTTGCGGGCCAGATCCTCGTAGAAGTGCAGAAGATCCAGGTCGTCGATGGAGCCCGGGTTGACGGCCTTCTCCAGGCGGGTGCCCTGGAGGAGGCGCTTGACGGGGACCTCGATGCGTTTGCCGGTGAGCGTGTGCGGGATGCCCGGGACCTCGATGATCTCGTCGGGGAGGTGGCGCGGGGAGAGCTGTTCCCGGATGGTCTGCTTGATGCGGTGCACAAGGTCTTCGTCCAGGGCGGCTCCGGGCGCCAGGTGGACGAAGAGGGGCATCCAGTAGCCGCCGTCGGGCTGTTCGATGCCGATGACGAGGGACTCCTTGACCTCCGGAAGGCGCTCCACGGCTTCGTAGATGTCGGCCGAGCCCATGCGGACGCCCTGCCGGTTCAGTGTGGAGTCCGAACGGCCGTGGATGACCACCGAGCCGCGGGAGGTGACGGTGATCCAGTCGCCGTGCCGCCACACTCCGGGATACATGTCGAAGTAGCTGTCGTGGTAACGGCTGCCGTCGGGGTCGTTCCAGAAACGGATCGGCATGGACGGCATCGGGTTGGTGACGACCAGTTCACCGACCTCGCCGACGACCGGCCTGCCGCCGGGGTCCCAGGACTGCAGGTCGGTGCCGAGGCAGGGTGCCTGGAGTTCGCCGATGTACACGGGAAGGGTCGGGACGGCCCCGGCGAAACAGGAGCACACGTCCGTACCACCGCTGACCGAGGCGATCCACAGGTCGTCGCGCACCTCGTCGTGCAGCCAGCTGAAGCCGTCCGGCGGCAGGGGCGATCCGGTGGTGGCCACGCACTGGACGCGGCTGAGGTCGTGGTCGCGCCCGGGGTGCACGCCGGCCTTGCGGCAGGCCATGACGTACGCGGCGGACGTGCCGAAGAGGGTGGCCCCGGTGCGTTCGGCGATGCGCCATTGGGCACCGGTGTCGGGATGGCCGGGGCTGCCGTCGTAGAGCACGATCGTGGTACCCGTCAGAAGGCCGGAGACGAGGAAGTTCCACATCATCCAGCCGGTGGACGTGTACCAGAAGAAGCGGTCCTCGGGGCCGAGGTCGCAGTGCAGGCCGATCTGCTTGAGGTGCTCGACCAGGATGCCGCCCTGGGACTGGACGATGGCCTTGGGCAGACCGGTCGTGCCCGAGGAGTACAGCACCCACAGCGGGTGGTCGAAGGGGACCTGCTCGAAGACGGGCTCGGTGTCGGCGGAGGTCAGATCCGACCACTCCAGGGCGCCTTCGGGGGTGTCCGTCCCGAGAAGCGGGATGTGCACGACGGCACGCAGGGTCGGCAGTTCTCGGCGCAGCTCGGCCACGATCTCCCGGCGGTCGTGCTCCTTGCCGCCGTAGCGATAGCCGTCGACCGTGAACAGCACGACGGGCTCGACCTGTTGAAAGCGGTCCAGGACGCTGCGGGCCCCGAAGTCGGGGGCGCAGGAGGTCCACACGCCGCCGACCGCGGCCGTGGCGAGGAGGGCGACGACGGCCTGTGGGATGTTGGGTACGTAGGCGCTGACGCGGTCGCCGGGGCGTACGCCGAGCGCGCGCAGTTCGGCGGCCAGGGAACCGACCTGCCGGCGCAGTTCGGCCCAGGTGACGGGGCGGGGTTCGTGCGTCTCGTCGACGGCCAGCAGTGCGGGCTCGTCGGGGCGCGCGGCCGAGGCGCGCAGCGCGTGTTCGGCGTAGTTGAGGGTCGCCCCGGGGAACCATTCGGCACCCGGCATGGACCGGTCGCCCAGCACACGTGTGCACGGCGTGGAGAACCGGACCTCGAACCATTCCGTGACGGCTTTCCAGAAGGTGTCCAGCTCGTCCACCGACCAGCGGTGCAGGGCCGCGTAGCCGCCCTCGGCGGGTGCTCCGTGCCGCTCGGCCGCCCAGGCCTGGAACCTGGTGATCTGCGCCCGGGCGATACGATCGGCGTCGGGCTGCCAGAGCGGGGTGGGGTTCGCTGGGGTCATGGGGCGGCTCCCGGACTGTGCGCGTCGTGTGCGTGGTCCGCGCACGGGCTGGGGTGTGCGCGATACGCGGCTGACACGGACGATGCCATGTGATCGACTTCTGCACCAGGGTGCGCCACACATAGTTGGCATCGTGAAGCTGTGCTCCCGGCACGGGTGAACGACAGTTGAACGGCACCCGTGTACGGGGACGTCAATGGCAGGGTGAGCAGCATGGACGGTCGTGACCTGGTGCGTTCGGTGAAGGCGGTCGGTTCGGGGGGCGCGGCGCAGGGCCTGCGCACGGTGCGGGCCGCGTGGCGCAGGAGGCGTACCGACGCCATCGGGTTGGCGCGGCGGGGGGCGGAGCGGGCACGGGTGCCCGGGCCGGTGCAGGAGGCGGTGCCGGGGCCGGGCGGCGGTGTCGTGCGGTTCGCCCGTGCCGAACTGCGGATCACGGTCGCGGTGACCGGTGCGGTCTTCTGGGGATGGGACGGGGCCGGCCCGGAGCCGTCGTACGCCCTCGCCGGCCGCTGCCCCCGACCCGATCCCCGGGCCGCGTTGGAACCGGACAAGGACGGCGGCTGGCGGGTCGTGGCGGAGCGCGTCACGGTCATGGTGTCGCGGCACGGGGCGGTCGAGGTGCGGACCCCCGGCGGGGTGATCCTGCGCCGTGATCTGCCTCCGCGCTGGTGGGAGCCGGTGGACGGGGGCACCGCCCGCTGGATGCAGCGGTCCGAAGTGCCGTCGGACGCCCGGTTCTTCGGACTCGGTGGCCGGGCCGCGGGACCCCGGTTGCGTGACGGGACGTACCGGCTGTGGAACACGGATCCCGGGCAGCCGTTCGCGCCCGGCGACGATCCCCTGTACATCACGATGCCGGTGCAGATGGTGGTGGCCGACGCGGCCACGCATCTGGTGTTCCACGACACGTCCTGGGACGGCACGGTGACGTTGCGCGAGGGCCGGGAGGGCGCGGGCTCCGGGCACGACCGGGCGGGCGTCTGCGAGGTGCGGATGGACGGTGGGCCGCTGCGCTGCTGGGTGATCGTGGGCACTCCCGCGCGTGTGCTGCGCGTGTGGGCGTCGCTGACCGGGGCGCCGGCCCTGCCGCCCGCGTGGGCGCTGGGGCACCATCACGCACGGTGGGGGTTCGGCAGCGAGCAGGAGGTGCGGCGGATCGTCGCGGGCTACCAGGAACGCGACCTTGCCCTCGACGCCGTGCATCTCGACATCGACCACTACGACGGCCACCGGGTGTTCACGGCGGACCGGGACCGCTTCCCCAAGCTGCCGTCTCTCGCCGAGGAGTTGCGCCGGGACGGCATCCGCCTGGTGTCGATCGTCGACCCCGCGGTCAAGGCGGAGCCGGGAAACGCCGTGTACGACAGCGGGAGCGCCGAGGACGCCTTCGTGCGGGACGCCTCGGGCCGGATCGTCGAAGGCGTCGTATGGCCGGGGGACTCCGTCTATCCCGATTTCACCGACCCGCGCGTGCGCCGGTGGTGGGGCGGCCTGTACGAGGAGCGTCTCGGACAGGGTTTCTCGGGGTTCTGGCACGACATGAACGAACCGGTGTCCTTCACCGCCTTCGGGGAGAACACCCTGCCCCGCTCGGCCCGGCACTCGCTCGAGGGGCGCGGCGGTGACCACCGGGAGGGCCACAACGTGTACGCGTTGGGCATGGCCCGCGCCGCGTTCGAGGGGTTGCGCGCCCTCGTCCCCGAGGAGAGGCCGTTCCTCTTCTCGCGCTCGGGGTGGGCCGGAATGCAGCGCTACGGAGGGTCGTGGTCGGGGGACGTGGCCACGGGCTGGCCCGGACTGCGCGCCTCGCTGTCCCTGGTGATGGGCCTCGGGCTGTGCGGGGTCCCGTATTCCGGGCCGGATGTGGGCGGTTTCGACGGGAGCCCGTCGCCGGAGCTGTACCTGCGCTGGTTCCAGCTCGCCTCGTACCTGCCGCTGTTCCGGACGCACGCGAGCCTGCGGGCCGGGCGCCGTGAACCCTGGGAGTTCGGCGACGAAGTCCTGGAGCACGCGCGCGTGGCGCTCGCCGAGCGGCGCCGTCTGCTGCCCTACTTCGTCACGCTGGCGCATCTGGCGCGCCGTACGGGCGCGCCCTATGTGCGTCCGCTGTGGTGGAGCAACCCGGAGAACCGGGAACTGAGGGACTGCGAGGACGCGTTCCTGCTCGGCGACAGCCTCCTGGTGGCGCCGGTGCTGGAGGCGGGGGTGCGCCGCCGGACCGTGTTGCTGCCGCGGGGACGCTGGTACGACACGTCGACCGAGGTGGCGTATCGGGGGCCGGCGCACGTGGAGGTGGACGCCCCGCTGGGGCGCGTTCCGGTGTTCGCGCGCGCGGGCGCCGTGCTGCCCGTGCAGGGCGAGGACGGTGGTCTCGCGCTGGAGGTGTGGGCGCCGGCACGCGGCCGGTCCGGGGGCGGACTGGTGGTGCCGGACGCGGGCGACGGTTGGGCGGAACCCGAGATCGAGCGGTATGTCACGCGGTGGAAGGGCCGCAAGCTGGTGATACGGCGGGACGGGGAGGGCGACGGCGGGGAACCGGCGCGTCCGGTGCGGCTGCGGGGGCTGGGCCACGCATGACGCCGGTCGGGGCGCGCATGTCTGGCCCGCGCACCCTCACTTCCGCCGGGACCGGGGCGGGACGCTCAGGTGTCGTCCCGCCCATGGCTCATATGTAGCGGCCTTCGAACCATCCCTGCACCACCAGTGTGTGCAGCGGGAAGGCGAGTTCGGCCGGGCGGCGCAGCAGCTGCCAGCCCTCCGTCTCGTCCGTGGAGCCGGTGGGCGGCAGGTCGGCGGCGGGCCGCTCGGGGAGCAGACCGAACAGCAGGAGATGGCCGTCGGGCGAGCTCATGGCGTCGACGAGCCGCACGTCGCGGGCCGCCGCGTCGATGCCGGTCTCCTCCTTGAGTTCCCGGACGAGGGCATGTCGCCAGTCCTCGCGGTGTTCGATGAACCCTCCGGGGAGAGCGGTGCCCCCACGAGCGGGTGGGATGGTTCGGGTGATGACGACGAGGGCGGTGCCCTTGGTGTCGTACACGGGCTGGAGGGCCACCGCTACCGGAAGCGGATTGCGGTAGGCCACCGTGCCGCAGGTGGCGCAGGTGCGGGGCCAGTCGGAGACACCCTGGCCGAAGGGCGCTCCACAGCTCGAACAGTGCGAGCCCGGCACGGAGTCGGCGGATGCGAACGAGGATTCGGACACGGGGCGGACTGTATCCGATCACCGGGAGGACGTGCTCCGCGGGCGGCTCAGTGGGACTTCGTGAGCGACTTCAGGGACACCGGGAAGTCGAAGTACGTGTCCGGATAGGGCTCCGGCTTGTAGGTGTAATGCCACCACTCCTCGGCCAGGTTGACGAATCCGAGGGCCTCGAGGGTGCCCTTCAGCAACTGCCGGTTGGCACGCTGTTCGCCGGCGATCCGGGGGTCGTCGGTGTGGGCGAGGGTGTCGAAGCAGTCGAAGCCCGTCCCCATGTCGACGGAGTTGTCGGGGAAGCGCTCGGCCTTGGGTGCATGGCACGACACCAGTGGCTCGCCGGGGACGAAGGGCCGGGTCGGCCACGCCGGAAGGCGCACGATGGTCAGGTCCATGGTGGAGCCGCGGCTGTGTCCGGACTTCTCGGCGATGTAACCGTCCGTGAACAGACGGGTCTTGTCCACCTGCGGATAGAACTCGGCCTTCATCCTCTGGTCGTCGAGGTCCTTCGCCCAGCGGACGAAGTGGTCGACGGCACGCTGCGGCCGGTAGCAGTCGTAGACCTTGAGCGTGTACCCCTTGCGCAGCAGCTTCGTCTGGGCCTTGTGCAGTGCTTCGGCGGCGGGGCGGGTCAGGATGCACAGCGGCTGCCGGTAGCCGTCGACGGGTTCGCCGACGAAGTTGTGCGCAGTGAAGTAGCGGATCTCCTGGAGGATCGTCGGGTCCACCGTCCGCAGCGCCACGAAGTTCCCGGGCGCCTTGGGCTCCGGGGTTGCCCGGGCGGTGGCGGAGGCGGACGCGACGGCCAGGACTGCGGCGATTGCGGTGACGAGAGCGCGTACCGCGACGGGGAATCGTGTCATGTCCCTTCCAATATCAGCCCCGGGTGCCGAGGGGGAAGCCTTCGGCACCCGCACGGCCCGGGCGGTCCTCCACGACACCTGTCGGCCCACGCGAGCCCGTGGCAGACTTCTGATGATCCGTCAGAATCGCTTCGGTCGTCGTGGATTCCTTCCCGGGAGGCCCCATGCCGCATGCACGTACCCCCGTGGTCGCCGGATGGTTCACCGGCGAGGGGGACGACTTCCGCCTCGTCGGCACACGCTGTTCCGCCTGCGGCTCGGTGTTCTTCCCACGCGAGGACACCTTCTGCCGCAATCCCGAGTGCGAGGGGGGCGAGCTCACCGCGACACCCCTGTCCGGACGAGGGCGTGTCTGGTCGTACACCGACACTCGATACCGGCCTCCGTCACCCTATGTGACGAATCCGGAACTTCCCTGGGAGCCCTACGCGTTGGTCGCGGTGGAGTTGGAGGCGGAGCGGATCGTCGTGCTCGGGCAGGCCGCCGCGGGGGTGACCGTCGCGATCTGAGGGTCGGCATGGAGGTCGAGGTCGTGCCCGGTGTGCTGTACGAGGACGCGGAGACGGCCTGGACGACGTGGAACTGGCGGCCGACGGGGGTGACGGCGTGACGGACGATGTGGCGGTGCTCGGCGTGGGCATGCACCCCTGGGGCAAATGGGGGCGCGGCTTCGCCGCCTACGGAACGGCGGCGGCGCGGGCGGCACTCTCCGACGCGGGGATCGCCTGGCGCGACGTCCGTTCGATCGTGGGCGCGGGTACGGTTCGGGGCGGGTACCCCGGATACGTCGCGGGAGCCACGTTCGCCAAGGCGCTCGGCTGGCAGGGCGCGCGGGTCACCAGCGTGTACGCGGCATGCGCGTCGGGGGCCCAGGCCGTCTGCGCGGCGAGGGCGCACATCCTGTCCGGACTGGCGGACGCCGTGCTGGTGGTCGGGGCGGACTCGGCACCCAAGGGCTTCTTCCGGCCGGCGGGCGGCGACCGGCCCGACGATCCTGACTGGCTGCGGTTCCGGGTCCTCGGTGCGACGAATCCCGCGTACTTCGGGCTGTTCGCGCGCCGGCGGATGGCCGTCCACGGCGACACCGTCGACGACTTCGCCCAGGTCAAGGTGAAGAACGCGGCGCTGGGAGCGCTGAACCCGAACGCCCGCTACTGCAAGCGTGTCACCGCGGAGGAGGTCTCCGGCTCCCCGGTGGTCGCCGATCCCCTGCGGCTGCTGGACATCTGCGCGACGTCGGACGGCGGAGCCGCGCTCGTGCTGTCGAGCATGGAGTTCGCGCGTCGGCACGGGATGCCGGAACCGGTGCGTATACGGGCGGTGTCCACGGTGACGCCGCGCTACCCCGACACGGTGCTCGACCTGCCCGGTATCGCCACCGACTCGGCGGTGGCCGTGGCGCCCGCGGGCGAGACGTTCCGCGCGTCGATCGCACGCCACGCCTACGAGGAGGCGGGAATCGGTCCCGGGGACCTGTCCCTCGCCGAGGTCTACGACCTGTCGACCGCCCTGGAGTTGCAGTGGTACGAGGATCTGGCCCTGTGCGGCGAGGGCGAGGCGGTGAAACTGCTGCGGGAGGGGGCCACGGTGCTCGGCGGGCGCGTCCCCGTCAATGCCAGCGGTGGTCTCGCCTCCTTCGGCGAGGCCGTGCCCGCACAGGCGATCGCTCAACTGTGCGAGATCACCTGGCAGCTGCGTGGTGACGCGGGCGCACGGCAGGTCGCGGGCGCGCGGGTCGGGATCACCGCGAACCAGGGGCTGTTCGGGCACGGATCCGCGGTCGTTCTGGTGCGGTGAACGGACATGTGCAGATCCCTCGTACAGGCGGTCGAGCCGTGCCCGGGGAGGCGGGGACCGTACGACAGATGTTCGCCCGGGCCGACACAGGTCGTTCACACGCTCCGTGATCACCTGGGAATCCTGTGTGAACAGGTCATGAATTGGGCCTGGGAGTGCCCGGCAGGCGTCATCATGCTCCCGTGCCCTCCTGGACGGATGCTCTCCGGTTCGCCTTCCAGCCGGTGGTCAATCTGACGACCGGAGGCGTCGCGGCGCTCGAGATCCTCGCACGCCCGGAGTCCGGCGACGTCCTCGCACAGGCCCGGCGCGACCCCGAACTCGACGGCAGCCTCGCCGCTTTGGCGATCGGCGCGGCCGCGCGACGGGAGACCCTCCTCCCGCTGCACGTCAACGTGTTCGCAGCGACCCTCGCCGACCTCGGAGACCTCGCCGCGCTGCGGGACGCGGTGCACAAGGCGGGCCGGCTGCCCTGGGAGGTGACGGTCGACATCGTGCCGCCGTACACGCATGTGCCGCACCGGGCGCTGCTGGAGGCCGTCGCGGTGCTGCGCGCAGAGGGCTTCGGGGTCAGCGCCGACGGCGTCGGTGACGGCGACATACCCCTGCGCCTGCTGTCCGACATGGAACCGGACCTGGTGAAGCTCGATGTGTCCCTGCTGACAAGGTCCGCCGCGGTACGTGCCATGCGGACGCTGTGCGAGCAAATCGGGGCCCTGCTGTCGGTCGAGGGCGTGGAGACCGAGCTGCAGTGTGCGGCGGTACGGGCGGCGGGGGCGCATCTGGCGCAGGGCGACCTCTTCGCGCCGCCGTCCCGGCTGCCCGCCGCGGACGTATACGTTCCGACTCTTCCTGCCGCCGCGACCGCGACGCCCCGTACCGGGCCGTCGGTGCGGCAGTTCGTACGGCCCGCCGCGCTGCTGCCCGCCACTGCGTCGGCCGGACAGGTACGGGCCCTGCTCAACGGATCCCCGGACGTGTCCGGGGTGGTCCTCGTGGACCGGGCCGGAATCCCCGTCCGCTCGGTCCACCGTTCGCGCTTCCTGCTGTCGATGTCGGGGCGCTACGGCCACGCGCTGTACGCCGACCGGCCGGCCGCGAAGCTCGGCGATCCGCCGCGCACGGTCGGTATCGACGCCACGGCGTGGGAGGTGCTCGACGTGGTGGCGGACGGCGGGCGCGACCGCACCTCGGACGACGTGACGGTGGTCGACCGGGCCGGGCGGTGCGTGGGCGTCGTGCGGCTCGCCGATCTTGTACGGACCCTCTCCGAGAGCCGGGTCGAGGAAGCGGCCGGACTCAATCCGCTGACACGGCTGCCCGGTTCGGACGCGATCACGGGAGAGGTGGACCGGCGGATCGCGGACGGCCGGATGTTCGCGTTGAGTTGGCTGGACGTCGACCACTTCAAGCAGGTCAACGACGGGGCGGGCTTCGCCGCGGGCGACGAGTTGATCCGCGCGGTGGGCCGGGCCCTGCAGGGGGCCGCCTCCGGAAGCACCCGTGTGGGGCACATCGGCGGGGACGACTTCCTGGTCCTGGCCGACCCGGACGGACTCGATCCGCTCGCCGTGTCGATGCTGGACACGCCCTGGTCGGCCGGTGGCCGCGTCGTCACCCTGTCGCTGGCTACGGTCCTGTGTGCGCCGGGCAGCGTGGCCGACCACCGTCAGGCGGCCGCGTGGCTGGCCCCGCTGAAGCAGGCCGCCAAGGCCCTCAGCGGAGCGAGCTGGGTCCTCGGCCGGGCCGGGCTCCCCGGCCACGAGGTACGCCGCGGCTCGGCGGCCGCCCCGGCCCAGGCGGGCGGTCCTGTGTGGGCCTGAGGCCCGCCACGGCGTCCCGGTGACGCGTCCCTCGCCGTCGCAGGCTCCGGCGGCGCCCACCCCGCCGGCCGCCCCGCCGTGGAGACACCGGCCGCCGCGGCCACCATGACGCCGGTGGTACCGCCGAGGCCGCGGCCGAGGCGCCGGTGGCCGCCGCCCCGGCCGCGGCCTGCCTCAACCGTTGCCGTCCCCGACCTTGACGCTCTCCGGGCGCCGGTGAAAACTTCCGGATGTCAGTCGGCATCGTCGCATCAGGGCGCATTCGGCCGGCGCGCCCCCGGGACCCACGCCCGTACGAAGGGTCTTCTCCCGACGGACGGTTCCACTGCACAGGCACGCTCGTCGCGGACGCCGGGCGGGGCGCGGCACCTTCCCCGCCCTCGACTGAAGTCGCCGCGGGAAACGCACTCTGCACGGAGGACGGCCTCGGGGCGCAACCGCCCCGGGCGAGGGCCCAGGAGCCGCCATGACGCACGGAAGCATCTTCGTCGGCGAGTTGATCGGAACGGCCATCCTCATCCTGTTCGGCGCCGGTGTCTGCGCCGCCGTCACGCTCAACCACTCCAAGGCCAGGGGCGCGGGCTGGATCGTCATCGCCTTCGGCTGGGGTTTCGGCGTCCTCGCGGGCGCCTACACGGCCGCGCCGAAATCCGGCGCACACCTCAACCCGGCGGTGACCCTGGGCCTCGCCCTGACCGACATCATCGAGTGGGGGGACGTGCCGTACTACCTGCTGGGCCAGATGGCGGGGGCGATCCTCGGCGCGGTGCTGACCTGGCTGGTCTACTTCGCGCAGTTCCAGGCCAATGCCGACGAAGACAAGGCGTTGCCCACGCTCGGGATCTTCTCCACGGCCCCGGAGATCCGCAATCCGGTCGCCAACCTGATCACCGAGGTGATCGCCACCGTCGGACTCGTCCTGCCCATCCTGTTCTTCGGCAAGAACCCCGGCACCGGCATCGGCCGGATCCCCGGCACGACGGCGTACGGCTCGGGCATCGGGATCCTGATCGTCGCCCTGCTCGTCGTCGGCATCGGCCTCTCCCTCGGCGGGCCCACCGGGTACGCGATCAACCCGGCCCGCGATCTCGGCCCGCGCATCACCCACGCCCTGCTGCCGATTCCCAACAAGGGCACCTCGGACTGGGGTTACGCCTGGATACCGGTGGTGGGACCGCTGATCGGCGGGGCGCTCTCGGCCCTCGTGTACAAAGCAGCCTTCTGACCCTTTGACGAAGGGGACGTCATGACGGACAACGCCCAGAAGTACGTCGCCGCGATCGACCAGGGCACCACGTCCAGCCGCTGCATCATCTTCGACCACGACGGGGCGATCGTCGCGGTCGACCAGCGTGAACACCGGCAGATCTTCCCCAAGCCCGGCTGGGTGGAGCACGACGCCGCGGAGATCTGGGCCAAGGTTCAGGCGGTGGTGGCCGGCGCGCTCGCCAAGGCGGGCCTGCGTGCCGACCAGCTCAGCGCGCTGGGCATCACCAACCAGCGCGAGACGACCGTCCTGTGGGACCGGGCCACGGGCAAGCCCGTGCACAACGCGATCGTCTGGCAGGACACCCGGACGGCGGCCCTGTGCAACGAACTCGGGGGCTCCGATGGGCAGGATCGTTTCCGCGAGCAGACCGGACTCCCGCTGGCGAGCTACTTCTCCGGCCCCAAGGCGGCCTGGCTGCTCGACAACGTGCCCGGCCTCAGGACCCGCGCCGAGCACGGCGAGATCGCCTTCGGCACCATCGACTCCTGGCTGATCTGGAACCTCACGGGAGGCACCGAGGGGGGCCGGCACATCACCGACGTCACCAACGCCGGACGCACCATGCTGATGGACCTGGAGACACTCCAGTGGGACGCCTCCATCCTGGCCGCCATGAACATCCCCGAGGCGGTGCTCCCCGAGATCAAGTCGTCCGCCGAGGTGTACGGGACCGCCGTGGGCCTGCTCGCGGGGGTGCCCGTGGCGTCGGCGCTGGGCGATCAGCAGGCGGCCGTCTTCGGGCAGGCCTGCTACGAGGTGGGCACGGCGAAGAACACCTACGGCACGGGCAGTTTCCTGCTGCTCAACACCGGCAACCGCCCGGTACCGTCCAAGAACGGCCTGCTGACGACGATGGGCTACAAGATCGGCGGTGAGGCTCCGGTCTACTGCCTGGAGGGCTCGATCGCGATCACCGGCGCGCTCGTGCAGTGGTTCCGCGACCAGCTCGGCATCATCCGCAGTGCCGACGAGATCGAGACCCTGGCGGCGAGCGTCGACGACAACGGCGGCGCGTACATCGTGCCCGCGTTCTCCGGCCTGTTCGCCCCGTACTGGCGCTCCGACGCGCGCGGCGTCGTCACCGGTCTGACACGCTACGTCACGAAGGCGCACCTCGCACGTGCGGTGCTGGAGGCGACGAGCTGGCAGACGCGGGAGGTCGTGGACGCCATGTACCAGGACTCGGGGGTGCGGATCACCACCCTGAAGGTCGACGGCGGCATGACGAAGAACCAGCTGCTGATGCAGCATCAGGCTGACGTGCTCGGGGTGCCGGTGATCCGCCCGCAGGTCTCCGAGACGACCTGCCTGGGCGCCGCCTATGCGGCCGGCCTCGCCACCGGGGTCTGGAACGACCTCGACGAACTCACCTCGCACTGGCGGAAGGACGCCGAATGGACTCCCGCCATGGAGGCCTCGGCACGTGACCGCGAGTACCACAACTGGCGCAGGGCCGTGGAGAAGAGCCTCGGCTGGCTCCAGGACGGGGTGGACTGACATTCCCTCCCCGCGCGCCTCGCGTGCGCGGCTGCGGCTCGTACCCCGGTCGGCGGGGGTACGGGCCGCACGCGCGCCCCTGGGATCAGGTCGTGACGCGCGGGCGGCGGTCGGCCGTGTGCGCCATCGCATGCCGGACGACCTCGATCAGGACCTCCTTGACGGACTCCCGCTCACGGGCGTCGCAGAGGACGAGCGGGACGGCCTCGTCGAGGTCGAGGGCCTGCCGTACGTCGTCGGCGGGATGACGGGCCGCGCCGTCGAAGCAGTTGACCCCGACCACGAACGGGATGGAGCGGCGCTCGAAGTAGTCGACGGCGGCGAAGCTGTCCTCCAGCCGGCGGGTGTCGGCGAGCACGACGGCGCCCAGGGCTCCGGTGGCCAGCTCGTCCCACAGGAACCAGAAGCGGTCCTGGCCAGGGGTTCCGAACAGATAGAGCACCAGGTCCTGGCGCAGGGTGATGCGACCGAAATCCATCGCGACGGTGGTGGTGTTCTTGCCCTCGACGCCGTGGGTGTCGTCGACCGGGCGGCCCGCCTCGGTGAGCACCTCCTCCGTGCGCAGCGGTCTGATCTCGCTGACCGCGCCGACCAGGGTCGTCTTGCCCACGCCGAAACCGCCGGCCACGAGGATCTTGAGCGTGACGGGCTCGACCGGAGGCTTGCCGCGCTCACTGCGCCCGAGGACCATCGTTGTCTTCTCCTGCTCGCTGGGGGTCGCACGGCGGCGGTCCGTAGCCTCCGCCGCCCGGGGTCTCGACGACCAGTACGTCGCCGGGGCCCACGTCTGCCGAATCGCTGCCCTCGAGGCGCAGCACGGTCCCGTCCGCGCGCTCCACACGGTTGGCGCCGAGCGCCCCCGCCGTCCCGCCCGCCATGCCGTAGGGCGGGACCCTGCGGTGCTGGGAGAGCGTGGAGACGGTCATGGGCTCCTGGAAGCGGATCCGGCGTACGGCACCGTCCCCGCCGCGCCAGCGGCCCCGACCGCCGCTGCCGTACCGTACCGCGAACTCGTCCAGCAGGACCGGAAGTCGCCACTCGAGGACCTCGGGATCGGTCAGCCGGGAGTTGGTCATATGGGTCTGGACGACGCTCGCGCCGGGGAAGCCGTCGCCCGCTCCCGAGCCGGAGGCCACGGTCTCGTAGTACTGGTGCCGCTCGTTGCCGAACGTGACGTTGTTCATGGTGCCCGAACCCTCCGCCTGTACGCCGAGCGCCGCGTACAGGGCGCCGGTGACGGCCTGTGAGGTCTCGACGTTGCCCGCGACGACGGCGGCAGGGTGCTCGGGCGCGAGCATGGACCCGGCCGGCACGACGATGTCCAGGGGGCGCAGGCAGCCGTCGTTGAGCGGGATGTCGTCGGCGACGAGGGTGCGGAAGACGTACAGGACAGCGGCGTCGACGACCGAGAAGGGGGCGTTGAAGTTGGTGGCGAGCTGGGGTGAGGTGCCGGTGAAGTCGACGGTCGCGGAGCGCTTGTCGCGGTCGACGCGCACACGGACGTGGATGACGGCACCTGAGTCGGTCTCGTAGGCGTACTCGCCCTCGTCCAAGGCGTCGATGACGCGGCGCACGGCTTCCTCGGCGTTGTCCTGGACGTGCTTCATGTACGCCTGGACCACGTCCGTCCCGAAGTTCTCGATCATGCGGCCGACCTCGTCGACGCCCTTGCGGTTGGCGGCGATCTGGGCACGCAGGTCGGCGAGGTTGGTCTGCGGATTGCGCGACGGGTGCGGAGCCTCGGTGAGCAGGCGGAAGGTCTCCTCCTCGCGGAATCGGCCCTCCTCGGCGAGCAGCCAGTTGTCGAAGAGGACGCCCTCCTCCTCGATGGTGTGGCTGTGCGCGGGCATCGAGCCCGGTGCGATTCCCCCGATCTCGGCGTGGTGCCCGCGGGACGCGACGTGGAAGAGGATCCGCTCACCCTCCGTGTCGAAGACGGGGGTGATGACGGTGACGTCGGGCAGATGGGTGCCGCCGTGATAGGGGTCGTTGACCGCGTAGGTGTCCCCGGGGCGCATACGGCCGGCGCGCCGTCGGACGACCTCCTTCACGCTGGTCCCCATCGAGCCCAGATGCACCGGGATGTGCGGGGCGTTGGCGACCAGGTTGCCCTCGGGGTCGAAGAGCGCGCAGGAGAAGTCCAGGCGTTCCTTGATGTTGACGGACTGGGCCGTCGACTCCAGCCGGGCGCCCATCTGTTCGGCGATGGACATGAACAGGTTGTTGAAGACCTCGAGAAGAACGGGATCCGCCCGAGTGCCGAGATCGGAACTCTCCGTGATCGCCACACGTTCCATGACGAGATGCCCGTCGTCGGTCGCCGCGGCCCGCCAGCCTTCGTCGACGACGGTCGTCGCACTCGGCTCGGTGATGATCGCGGGGCCCGTGACGGTCTCGCCGGGGGGCAGGTGCTCCCGGCGGTGCAGAGGCACGTCGCGCCGGACACCGCCCGTATGGAGACGGACGGTCTCGGGCGCGGCGGTACCGCCTTCGTACGGGGCGAGGGCGGAGAGATCGGGGGGATCGGTGATGCCGGTGGCTTCCACGGAGAGGGCTTCGACGACGACCGGCCGGTCGAGCGTGAAGGAGTACGTGGCGCGATGGCGTTCTTCGAAGGCGTGCCGCATCGTGCCGGGGTCGGTCAGCTCGACCGTGAGCGTGGTGTCCGTCCCGTCGTAGCGCAGCTGGGCCCGGCGGACGACCCGGATGCGCTCCTCGGGGACGTCCTCGGCCAGGAGTTCGGCTCGGACGGCGCTCTCCAGGTCGCCGGCGGTCTTGAGGATCCCCGGCATCGAGGGGGCCTCCAGGGGCGCCTCGACGGACTGTTCGCGCATGGCCGTGGTGTCGGCGAGGCCGATGCCGAGAGCGGAGAGCACCCCGGCCATCGGCGGGACGAGCACGGTGCGGATGCCCAGGGAGTCCGCCACCCTGCACGCGTGCTGGCCGCCCGCTCCGCCGAAGGTGGTGAGCGCGTAGCGGGTGATGTCGTGGCCCTTCTGGACCGAGATCCGCTTCACCGCGTTGGCGATGTTGGCGACGGCGATCTGCAGGTACCCCTCGGCGACCTGTTCGGGCGTGCGGTCGTCGCCGGTCCGCTCGCGGATCTTCCGCGCCAGTGCGGCGAAGCGTTCGCGGACGATCCCCTCGTCCAGGGGCTGATCGCCGTCCGGGCCGAACACCCGGGGGAAGTGCGCGGCTTGGATACGGCCGAGCATGACGTTGGCGTCGGTCACCGTGAGCGGACCGCCGCCGCGGTAGCAGACCGGCCCCGGGTCCGCGCCCGCCGAGTCCGGCCCCACACGGTAGCGGGAGCCGTCGAAGTGCAGGATCGAGCCGCCGCCGGCGGCCACGGTGTGGATGTCCAGCATCGGCGCGCGCAGCCGTACGCCCGCGATCTGCGTGGTGAAGACCCGTTCGTACTCGCCCGCGAAGTGCGAGACGTCCGTGGAGGTGCCGCCCATGTCGAAGCCGATGACCCGGTCGAAGCCGGCGAGCTGCGACATACGCGCCATGCCCACGATCCCGCCCGCGGGACCGGAGAGGATCGCGTCCTTCCCGCGGAACTGCCCCGCCTCCGCGAGCCCGCCGTTGGACTGCATGAACATCAGCCGCACGCCCTCGAGTTCGTCGGCGACGTGTTGGACATAGCGGCGCAGGACGGGCGAGAGGTAGGCGTCGACGACGGCGGTGTCACCGCGCGGGACCAGCTTCATCAGGGGGCTGACCTCGCTGGAGAGCGAGATCTGCGGGTAGCCGATACGGTCGGCCAGCTCCCCGACGGCCTGCTCGTGGGCGGGATGCAGATGACTGTGCATGCAGACCACGGCCAGGGCGCGGATCCCGTCGTCGTAGGCCTCCTGGAGCGGTCCCGAGAGGGCGTCGAGGTCCGGGACGCGCAGGACGGTGCCGTCGGCCGCGATCCGCTCGTCGACCTCGACGACCCGGTCGTACAGCAGCTCGGGCAGTTCGATGGCGCGCGCGAAGATGTGCGGACGGTTCTGGTAGCCGATCCGCAGGGCGTCCCCGTAGCCCCGGGTGATGACGAGGAGGGTGCGTTCGCCCGTGCGTTCCAGAAGCGCGTTGGTGGCCACGGTGGTGCCCATGCGCACGGCGTCGACGGGCCCGTCGTCCTGGAGGAGTTCGCGTACGCCCGCCACGGCCGCGTCGGCGTACCGGTGGGGATTGTCCGACAGGAGCTTGTGGGTGAGCAGGCGGCCGTCGGGGCGCCGCGCGACGACGTCGGTGAAGGTACCGCCGCGGTCGACCCAGAACTGCCAGCCCGTGGTCACGTCCGTCTCTCCGATCCCACTGCCCGGAACCGTCGCCGCAGAGTGATCGGCACACCGCGGTCGGTCCTCGACGACCCGTCAGATCATAACGGGCCGGGCATCCACCGCAGGCCCCACACGACGCGAGCGGCCGTCGCCCCTCCCGTACGAATGCCTCCGCGCGCTCACCCGGAGCGCGCGGAAGCCGGGGTCACAGAGCCCGCAGACCGCTGATCACATCACGCAGGATGCTCTCGTCGACCAGTTCGGCGGGGGGCACGGGGCGCGTCACATGCACCAGGCCCTCGTCCGCCAGATCACCCACGAGGACCCGCACCACACCGACGGGAAGATTCAGTTCGGCGGCGATCTCGGCGACGGACTGGGGCGCGTCACGGCAGAATTCCACGATGTCCACGTGCTCGGGGGACAGCGCGGGATCCGCCTCGGGATCGTCCACATGCGGCTCCGTGACGACCACCGCGATCAGGTCGAGGCGGTGCTGGGCCGCATGGCTGGTGCGGCCGCGCGTCATGGCGTACGGACGGACCACCGGCCCGGCCTCGTCGTCGAACCAGCGACTGCTTCCCTGATCGTCTCCGCTCATGCCATCTCACTACCCGCCCGAGGGCAGATCGGTGCGCCGCGCGGAGCCCAGATGTACGCCGACTCGCTTGACGAGGAGTGTCATCTCGTACGCGACCTGGCCGATGTCGGAGTCGGCGTCCGACAGGACGGCGAGGCAGCTGCCGTCGCCGGCCGCCGTCACGAAGAGGAACGCGTCGTCGAGTTCGACGATGGTCTGCCGGACACCGCCTGCGTCGAAGTTGCGGCCGACACCCTTGGCGAGGCTGTGGATTCCCGAGGCGACAGCGGCCAGGTGCTCGCTGTCATCCCGGCTCAGCTCCTTGGAGACCCCTGTGGGCAGGCCGTCGCTCGAGAGCACGAGCGCCTTGCGGATGCTGGCGACACGCTCCACCAGGTCGTCGAGGAGCCAGTTCAGCTCTCCCGACGCCTTTTTGGCGGCGTTGGGCCCTGCGGCCTTCGGTGCGGTCATCGACCGTCTCCCTTTGTCGTTCCTCGTGCTGAGCCGTCCAGGGCGTCGTCGCCCGCGGCGTTCTCCTCGCGGCCACGCTGCCAGCCCCGCTGCAGCGAGGCGAAACGGCTGCGGACCTCATCGGCGTCGCGCTCGACGGGACCCGCTCCGCTCGCGGTGCGGGACGCGTCTGCCGAGGCGCGCCGGTCGGGGCCCTCCTTCAACTGCGGGGCCAGACTGGCCTGCCGGACACGGCGGGGCAGCGCGACCGGACCCGGAGGAGCCGCTTCCGTCTCGGCCTCCTGGTGCGCGGCCGCCTCCCGCGGGCCGGCCTCCTGCCGGGTGCGGCGGCGCTGGGGCAGGCCCGGGCTCCCCGAGCGATCACCGTGCGGGCGCCTGCTTCCTTCCGAAGGCTCCCGCACGTCCGAAGGACGCCCGGACTCCTGAGATCCCTCCGGCTCGTGGTCCGAGGGCCCGCTGTCCTTGCCGGTCCTTGCGCGCCGCGGGCCCTGCTCCGTCACCGGGCGGCCGTGCGAGCTGACGAGCTTGGGGGTTCCGCGCCGGGGAAGCGGTACCGGCGCGCCCGGCCGGTCCGCCTCGTCGGAGCGGGCCGGTTCGCGCCGGGTGTCGTGGGCCTGCTGGTGCTGTTCGCCCGGGGCCTGGGCGAGAGAGCGGCGGGAGCGGAAAAGGCCGCCGTCCCGGTCGTCCAGGCCGTCCGGGAAGTCGTCGAGTTCGTCCAGGTCGACGGGCGCCTCCAGCTCCACCGGGCCGTCCAGGATCGATCCCGGAAGGCCGGGGAGCTTGACCGGCACCGGGGAGAGCACCGGGGCACCGTCCTCCGCGGCCCCGGCCTCCTTCTCGGGCAGCGGCCGGTCGAGCCGGAAGCCGATTCCGTTGGTGTCGGGGATGTCCTCGGTCAGCAGGGTGTCGGGGATGAAGACGACGGCCGTGGTGCCGCCGTAGGGGGACGGCTGGAGGGAGACACGGACGTTCTGCCGCTGGGCGAGCCGGCTCACCACGAACAGGCCGAGCCGGTCGGTGTCGGAGAGTTCGAACTCGGGGGTCTCCGCGAGCCGGAGGTTGGCGTCCAGGAGCACTTCGGCCGTCATACCGAGGCCGCGGTCGTGGATCTCCAGGGTGAACCCGTTGGCGACCCGTTCACCGAGCACCTGGACGGCGGTGTGGGGCGGCGAGAACACGGTGGCGTTCTCCAGGAGTTCGGCCACCAGGTGGGTGAGGTCGGCGACCGCGGGACCGGTGACGGCGAAGCGGGGCAGCCGGCGCACCTCGATGCGCTCGTAGTCCTCGACCTCGGCGACGGCGGCACGCACGACGTCCATGAGCTGGATCGGCTTGCGCCACTGCCGGGAGGGGGCGGCTCCGGAGAGGATGACCAGACCCTCGGCGTGACGGCGCATACGCGTGGTCAGATGGTCGAGGCGGAACAGGTCGGCGAGTTCCTCGGTGTCGTCGGTCCTGCGCTCCATGGTGTCGAGCAGGGTGAGCTGCTTGTGCAGCAGCACCTGACTGCGACGGGCGAGGTTGACGAAGACCTCCGAGACGCCGGCCCGCAGTTCGGCCTGTTTCACGGCGGCCTCGACGGCGGCACGCTGCAGGGTGTTGAGTGCCTGGCCGACCTCGCCGATCTCGTTCCTGTCGTACTCCAGCCGCGGGGCCTCGGTCTCCACGTCCACCTGTTCGCCCGCGGACAGGCGGCGCATCACGCTGGGCAGCCGCACCCCGGACGCCTCGTGCGCCTCCAGGCGCAGCCGGCGCAGATCACGGATGAGGCCACGGCCGATGCGCACGGACAGGAACAGCGAGACCAGCACGGCGAGAAGCCCGAGGACGCCCGCGACCGCCGCCTTGGCGATGACCCTCATGGCGAGCGGGTCGACGCGGTCCTGGTAGCGGTCCCCGGCCTGCCGGCTCATCGTGTCGAGCCGGCCGAGGACCTGGCCCGCGGCCTCGTCCCAGCTCTTGGCGGTCACCCCGTGCGGGGCGCCGGAGGTGCCGTTGGCCACCGCCTGTTCGGCCACGCGCAGTGACGCGGTGTCGGCGTTCTTCCAGTAGCGCTGGAAGCGTCCGCTCTCCGACGCGGGCAGCAGCGACAGGCTGACGTCGTACATCACGGCGCGCTGGGCGACGAGGTCGGAGACCTCATGGATCTCCTCGCGGGTGACCCGGCCGGCGACGAGCGCGGACCCCAGGAGGGCGTCCTCGCGGGAGAGCAGCTCACGGGCCCGGGAGACATCGACGAGGGCACGGCCCTGCTTGTCCATCGTCACGTTGTCGAGGGACTGCAGATTGGCCAGGAGGGTGAAACACGGGTCGACGAGGCGGTTGTAGAGATCGAGGGCCTGGGAACGCTTGACCGTGCCGTCCTCGACGCTGCGGCGCAGCGACGCGATGCCGTCCAGGGCCTCCATGATCGAGGTGAGGCGCTCCGAGGAGCCCGCGTCCATGTCCTCGCGCAGGCCCATGCTCTTGCTGTTGCGCCGGAGTTCGGCCACCACCTTGTCCGTGGCCGAACGGCTGCGGCGCAGCGCGGTGAGGGCGTCCGAGGCGCGCGGGTCGGCGAGGTAGACGAGGGTCTGACGGCGCTCCTGCTGCAGGACGCGGACCGTGTCCTCGGTGGGGTAGCCGACCTTTTCGACGACGTTCGAGACGTCGAACAACGCCTGGGCCTCACGCCCCGTGAGCGCTGTGGCGAACGCCCAGATGGCGGTGAGTGACAGCAGCGGCACGAGAAGCAGCGCCACGATCTTCCGGCGGATGGACTTCCCGCGAAAGCGCATGGCCTCCCCCAGCTCGACCCCCAGGCCCGGGGGTACACGTGTACGTCAACAAACGGCGCGAGCCTACTACCGACACACCCGTATCTCGAAGGCCGGGCGGAGCGCACAACGCCCCCGGCACCTACGCGGCATGGGCAGTTGTCCCGTCATTACGGGAGATTGCCTCCCCGAAACGGGACGGCACAGTCCGGATCGGGGCGGGAACCCGGGGCCCTTGGCCGGATTCTTTCGCCCGCGGGGAATCTTCGCCGATCACCGATCGTCTCCACCTACGGGAAACGGGGGCGGTTTCGACCGCAGGCGCCGCATGCCGCACTCAGGTGGCGTAAAGCTGCGCAAGCCGGGCAACCAGTGGGGGGCCGGAGTCGTCTGACACTCCGGCGGAGGTCTGCGGGCGGTGGGGAGTGACGAGTTGATGGGCACGGCGGAGCGATGTGAGACACCGGGAACGGGCGCCGGGGCGTCCACGGCGGCGCGGGGGGCGGCTCAGGTACCGGATCACGGCATTCCGGCGGATGCGGACCCCGGCATATCGCAGGGGCGCGAGCCGGACGGCGGACGGGGCACCGCCATGGACGAGGAAGCGCGGTACGAAACCGGGTATCGCCGCCCCCTGTGGGTCGAGGAGCCCGCGCGCCGGCGTCGGCTGCCGGACCCCGTGCGCACCTCGGCGGTGCGGGCGGTGCTGATCATCTCGGTGACACTGATCGAGGCGGTGATCGCCTTCCTGTGCACGATGGCCGGCTCCTGGCTGGCCTTCCCCATGGTCCTCAGCAGCGTGGCCGGCACGGTGGTGGCGACCTGGGGCGTGCTCGACGTCTGGATCACGCGCCAGGTCTGGAACCAGCGCCATGGTGTGGTGTCGGCGCCCAGCAGCACGGCCCGTGCCATGCGCCGCGAACGCCGGGCGACCCGGCGTCAGGCGCGGACCGCGGAGCAGCGACAGGAGCGCATACGTCGGCAGGGCGGCACCGGGCGGCAGTTGTCGCATCCGTGACGGCGTGGGGGCGGCGCCCGCGACACGCGGTGCCGCGCCCCACGCCCCTTCCTACGGGACGTCCACGGCCGGTCGCTTGAACATCCGGGTCGCCGTGATCTCGCTGTGCACCGCCTCGTCGGCACTGGGCTGCTGCGGCAGCCCGGGCCGAAGATGCTCCTCCACCCGGATGTACTTCAGTCCGGCCCGCAGGTCTGCGTCATTGCGCAGCCGGATGACCAGCGGGAACTCGGCGAGTGCTGTCGTGTCGAACAGCCCGGTGGTGTAGAGGAGCTGGACGCCGAGCGCGTCCGAGACGGCGCGCTGGAGCTCCAGCAGATAGGTCGCGTTGGCGCGTCCGATGGGGTTGTCCAGGAACAGCGTGCCCGCGTGGCGGTGCCTGTCGCGGCCACGGTCGTTGCTGCGCAGTGCCGCCATGGTGCAGTACAGCGCGATGGCCGCGGTGAGCAGCTGTCCGCCCGAGAACACGTCGCCCATCTGCCCGACGGGGACACGTTCGGCACGCAGCACGGCGTCCGGCTTGAGGATCTCGACGGCGACTCCCCTCGGCTGGAGGGCCGCGCCGACCCCCCGCAGGAGCAGCGACATGCCGTCCCGCCTGAGGTCGGAGTTCTTCCTGACGGCCGCGCGGGTCGCCTCGTCGATGACTTCGCCGAGCCGTTCGGTGAGCGTCGCCTGGTCGGGCTCCTCGAAGCGGATGCGCAGGAACTCCTGCCCGGACCACTCGCCGAGTCCCTCGGGCAGCCGGGAGAGCCGCTGCGCCGAGCGGAGTGTGGCGAGCGCCGACTCCACGAGTCCCCGCAGCCGGTCCACGATCGAGTCGCGGTTGCGCTCCAGTTGGGCCAGCTCGTCGGTGAGCACACGCAGCCGGGGTGCGAAGGCGTCGGCCCACCGCTGTGCGTGCTCCGGCAGCGCCGACGCGGGCAGTTCCCGGATCTGCTGCCGGGCCGGGGTGCGGACCTGCTCGTAGCGGGTGGAGTTGGCATGCCGGACGAGCACGTCGGAGGCTTCGCGCACGGCCGACTCCGCCGAGGACAGGTCGGTGGCGCAACCGCGCAGCGACCGGCGGGACTCGGCGGCGGACCGGCGGGCCTCCTCGAGGCTGCCCGGGTAGGGCTCCGGCTCCTCCTGCTCCTCCTCGGCGGCGTGCTCCCGCAGCAGATCGCGGAGCATCGCCGCGATCTCGTCGAAGCCGCCCGCGGCGTCCTCGGCCGCGCGGTGGGCGTCCAGCAGTTCGGCATGGGCCTCGCGGGCCCCGCCGAGTGCCTCCACGCGGGAGGCGAGTTCCGATGTGGCCGTGCGCAGCAGGGACTGTGCGTGCTCGGTGTCCCGCGGGGCCATCTCCTCAGGCAGCTCGGTATGGGCCTCGCCGTTCTCGGGAGCGTGCCGCTCGGCCTCGCCGCGCAGCCGGCCGAGCTGCTCGCTCGCCGTCGACATCCGCGTCTCCAGCAGCTGCACCAGCTCCTCGGCGCGCGCGGCGGCGGCCTGCCGGGACGGGCCGTCCGAGCCGTCCGGAGACTGGAGGAGCTGTTCCGCGCGCGAACGGACCTTGTTGCTGAGCCGGTCCAGTTCGGCGAGTGCGGCGGAGTCGTCGCTCTCGGCGCGCGCCTGTTCGGCCCGCAGGTCGGCACCGACGCCGACCTTTTCGTACACCTGGGAGGCGGCGCGGTAGGCCTCGCGGAGCGCGGGCAGGGACGCCTTCGGCGCCTCGGAGTCGTCCGCCGGTACGTCGTCGGGGGCGCCCGCGATCTCCGCGCGCTCGGCCCGCAGTGCACGCGCGGTGCGGCGGGCGTCGTCGGCGGCGCGCTGGGCGGCCCTGCGGTCCTCGTCGGCGGCCCGGGCGCGCTCCAGGCGGGACTGGGCACGAGCCTCCGATTCGACGGCCTCGTCGGCCAGTTCCCGCAGCGCTGCCTGCCACCCCGCCCGCTCCCGCAGCCGGAAGGCGAGGCCGGCCAGCGCATCGGCGGCGCGCCGCGCCCGCTGCGCGGACTCCTGGCGCTCCTCGCGCACCTGGGCGGCCTCGGCCGCCACCTCGTCGGCCTCGGCACGGACGGTGCGCGCCTCGGTCAGCTCGGCCTCGGCCTCCTCGGCGAAGGCTCGCGTGTCCCGGGCGGCCGCGGCGAGTTCGGTCAGGCGACCCGCGGGGCAGCCGGTGCGCCAGGACGCCAGTCTGGCGGTCAGCTCGCGGTCCTTGCCGAGCCGGGCCGCGAGGGCCCGGATCTCCTCGTCCCGCTCGGTGGCCCGGGCACGCAGCGCCTGCCGCTCCTCGTCGGCCGCGTGCTCGTCGTGCATGGCCGGATTCGGCGGCACGAGGAAGACTCCGCCGTCGCCCCCGCCCTCGTCGAGGGCGGGGGTCGGGGCGAGCAGCGCGGCCGCGGTGCCGACGGCGACGGCGGAACGCGGCAGCAGAGCCGCGTCGCTCAGCGCGTCACGGGCCCGGGCGTGGGTGTCCGGGTCGGTGATGATCACTCCGTCGACCAGTTCTGGACGGGCGGCAAGCACGCGCGCGTGGTCGGCGGGGTCGACCGCCTGCGCGAGGTAGCGCCAGCCCGGGAGCGCCGGGATGCCGTGTTCGCCGAGGAACTCGACGGTCGCCAGCACGTCCGGGCCCGGAGGCAACAGCCCGCCGTCACCGAGGGCACCGAGGATGCGCGCGTCGTCCGCCGCGGCGGTGCGCAGCTCGAAGAGCTGACGCTCGGCGGAGGTGACGGTGTCGTCGAGCAGCTCGCTCAGTTCGTCGGCGAAGCGGTCCAGTTCCTCGGCGGTGAGGGACCCGCCCTCCGCGGCGCTGTCCTCCGCGCCCGTCTCCTCGTCGCGGCGCGGCCGGGGGACCCGGGCCCCGCCGGTGCCGGACAGGCTCAGCAGTTCCGACAGCCGCTCCTCCGCCGCCAGCGCCCGGGCGGTGCTCTGCTCGGCCTCGTACGCCCGCTCGGCGGCCGTGGCCGCGTCGGCGGACCGGGCGGCCGTCAGTTCCGCACGCGATTCCGCGGACGCCGCCTCACGGGCGTGCTCGGACGCCCTGCGGGACGCCTCACGCGCGGTGTCCCAGGCGGCGACCGCCGCCTTCTCCGCGTCGCTCGCGGCGAGCGCGGCGCGTGCCGGGTCGGCGTCGGGGGCGCTGTCGTCCAGCCAGCCCGCGCGCACGGCCTCGGCGGTCTCCTGCTCGACCTCGGCGAGCCGCTGGCGCAGATGTCCCACCTCGCTGCGCGCACGCTGTGCCTCCGTGGCCGCGGCGGTCGCGTCCCGGTGCGCCGACTCGCCGGCCGCCTGGAGGGCGGCGGAGCGCTCTTCCTCCTCGTCGGCGAGGGTCCCGGCGCTCTCGGCGGCGGCGTGCAGTGCCCGGACGAGGTCCACTGCGGCCCTGGCGCGCGCGGCGAGCGCCGGCGCCGCGTCCCGCTCGGCCTCGCGGATGGCGGCCGCCACCCGCGCCGAACGGTCGGCGGCTGCACGGTGGCGCAGCACGGCCTCGGCGGCCTGCCAGGCGGAGTACAACTGGCGCGCGTCGGCCAGCTCGCGCTTCTGGGCGGCTGCGGCCTTCTCCGCACCCGCCAGGGCCGACGAGGCATGCCGGTAGGCGAGTTCGGCAGCGATGAGCGCACTGCGCTCGCGGGCGCCCTCGGCATGCGTGACCGCGTAGGCGGCGGCGGTGACGCGCTGGGCCAGATCGGTGGCCCGCATCCGCTCACGCACCCCGCGTGCCGACAGCCGCCGGGCCAGGGTGCGGGTGCGCCGCTCGGCGCCCGCGTGGATGTCCCGCGCCCGCGAGCGTGTCCCGGCCGCGTCGACGATGCGCCCGAGCAGATCCACCGACCCGGCGGTGAAGTCGCGCTCGGCCATCAGCTCGGCGCGCCGTCCCAGCTTGTTGCCGAAACCGCCGACCAGATCGGCGAGCCCGTCGGTGTCACGGGTGTCGGTCACGGCCCGCAGCAGCAGGTCCGTGAAGTCGGAGTCCTTCTTGACCGCGAAGAGACCGGCGGCCTCACCCTCGTCGGCGTTCATCTCCCGCTGGTAGCGGAAGAGTTCGGGGTCGAGGCCGAGGTCCGTCAGATGCTCGTTCCAGCGGTCGTGGATCTCCTCCCAGTGCACTTCGAGGTGCGGATACGCCTTGCCCGCCTCCGTCAGGGCGTCCCGGAAGCCCTTCATCGTGCGGCGCCGTCCCGCCGCCCCGGAAGCACCCTCGGCCGGCGGTCTCACGGCGGTGGACTCGGCGACCGGCAGATTGTCGAGGCTGAGCCCGGGGCCGGGCCTGAAGGAGTACCAGGCCTCCGCGAACTTCCGCGGGTCGCTGGAGACCTGGCGCCCCCGCCATTCGCTCACCTTGCCGACCACCACGCACTCGCCGGTCAGTGTGTGCTGCCATTCCAGCGCCACATGCCCGCAGTCGTCGGCGAGCAGGAACTTGCGCAGCACACCGGAGCTGGCCCCGCCGAGGGTGTTGCGGTGGCCCGGCAGCATCACGGAGAAGATCAGCTTGAGCAGGACGGACTTGCCGCCGCCGTTCTCCAGGAAGAGCACACCGGCGGGCGCCGGACGGCGCGGCGGCCCCACGGGCTCCTCTTCGAAGAACTCCGCCTGGGTGGGCGCGGGGTCGGGCACCGGATCGCCCACGCCCCGCAGGTCCAGCACGGTGTCGGCATAGCGCGCACCGGCCGGTCCGATGGAGTAGAGGCGGACCCGGGACAGCTCGTACATGGCGGGGGACTCTCGTCGTCGGTCTTGCTCAGTCTGCGGAAATACGGAGGGCCGAAGGCCGCGGGGCCTCAGGCTCTGCCCGAGTGGAACGGCAGCCCGGCGTCGGCCACCAGCTCCAGGTCGTCGGTGTCCTCGGCGGGCAGCAGGGTGCCCGTCCCGTCGGTCACCGGGACGACGCCCAGTTCGAGGAGTTCGGCCATGGCGGCGCTGCCCGCCATGTCGCGCACCTGGAGCTGGTAGCGGGCCGTCGTGCGGTAGGTGCCGCCGTGGTCGTCGCCCGTGCGCTGGAGGAATCCGGAGTCGGTGAGGAACGCGACGGCCTTGCCTACGATGCCCGTGGTGGAGCCGGCGAGCCGGCGCGCGTCCTTGGTGGCCCCTGTCGCGCTGCGTCTGGCCCAGATCCGCCAGGCCGCCTCCAGTCCCGGCGCGTCCGTCGCCGGGTCCGTGTTCTCGCCCTGTTCCTCGGCCCGCTCCTCGAGCCGGCGGCAGGCCTGACGCACAAAGGCGTCGACGCCGTTGACCGTGACGCGCCCGATGTAGCCGTCGTCGGCCAGGTCCTCGGGGCGCGGGAACGCGAGCGCGGCGACGGCGAGATGGGCGAGGCCGTGCAGAAAGCGGTCGCCCGAGTCGGCGGAGGTGCGCCGCGCGTAGTCGCCCATGCGGACGGCGAAGACGGAGTCCTCGGCGGCGGTCACCGCCATGCCGGCGCGCGGGGACACCTCCAGGACGACCAGCCCGAGCCCGCCGGCCACGGCGTCGGCGAGCCGGGCGAAGCGGGGGTCCTCGCGGTAGCGGCGCAGCAGCTCCGTGTACTCCTGGTCGCGGGCGGGCTGGAGCTTCGGCTGCAGCCCGAAGGCGACGAGCCGCGCCGCGTCGGCGGCGTCGGCGGGGGTGACGGGGGCACTCACTGGCGCGGCGGCGGCCTCCGGCTCACTCCACTCGGCGTGCTCGGTCACGGTCGGGACTCCTCATGGTGCTGGTACTGATCGCTGGTCATGCCGCTTCCGTCCGGTCCGCCGCCATGCCCGCCGCATCGAGCAGTGCCGTGCCGACGATCAGGTCGGCACCGCCGAACTCCGGATCGTCCAGCTCCGTGCCGTCGTCCACGGCGAACAGCAGCTTCTGCTCGCCCTGCCGGTAGGCCGTGCCGACCGGCGGGCTGGCCGCGTGCACGGTCAGCAGGGCCACCAGGTAGGGCAGTTCGGGGTCCTGCCGGCGTGCCTGTGCCAGCAGTCCGGACAGCCGCCTGGGCGCGTCCGCCGGCAGGTCGAGCAGCTCCAGCGCGGCGGCCAGTTGCTCCTCGCTGAACCGGCTGTCGTCCGGGGTGGCGATCAGATCCGGCTCGGGCATCTCGGCGCCGAGGTGCTCGCGCTCCACGGGCGGCGTCAGGAGCAGGTCGACGAGGTCACCGACCCGCACGGAGGCCGGGGTGCGCAGACCCGTGCCGTGGCCGAAGAAGGCGTCCGTGACGCGGATCGCCTGCTCCAGCGGAAGCGGCAGCAGAGGTGCGAGGAGATGCCCGTACAGGTCCGTCCCGGAGGTCGCCATGGGGGCGGCGAAGGCCTGCCGGTCCTGCTCGGCGCGGAACAGCGGGCCCGCTTCCAGAAGCCGCGACTGCAGTTGGGTGTGCCTGCGGATGCAGTCCTTGACGATGTCGACGAGCTCGGCGGCACGCCGCTTGTGCTCGGGGTCCTCGGACTCGTCGCGGGCCCTGCGGATGTTGGTGAGGATCGCGTTCTCGTGGCGGTAGCGGTCGGCGACGTGGTCGAGGGCCTCGGCGATCATGTCGGGGACCGTGTTCAGCCAGTCCACCGCCCGGACGTTGCGCCGGGTCGCCTCCAGGGTCCTGCGCAGCGACTCCGAGTACTGCACGGTGCGGTAGCGGGCCTGCTCGGCGGCGAGCTGGGCGTCGGCGAGGCGCCCGCGGCTGATCAGCACGTCGAGCTTGACCTCGGCGGCGATCTGGGCGCTCGTGACGTCCGTGTCCAGGGCGCCGACGAGGACGTTGACCGCCTCGTCCGTCGTCCTCAGATAGACGCCCCCGCCGTAGCCCGGGACCTCCTCGATCAGCTTGAAGTCGTAGTCGCGGCGGACGTACTCGCCGTCGGCCGTGAACGTGCCGTACACGGCGCGGAAGCCCCGGTCGACGCTGCCGACGTTGACCAGGTTCTCCAGGACCCAGCGGGCGACGCGCTCGTGCTCCGCGACCGGGCGCCGAGGGGCCTGGGCGGCGATGCGCGGGATGAGCCGGGCCACTATCTGGTCGTGGTCCGCTCCCGTGTCGAAGTCCATGTTCAGTGTGACCAGGTCGATGGCGGACAGGGCGACCTCCGCCATCCCGTACACCGAGTACTCGCCCGCGAGGTTCGCCTTGCGTGCGTCGAGGTCGTGCAGCGGCGCGGTGCAGGCGAGCGCGCGCAGCCGCCGCGCCAGCCCCTCGTCGGCGGCCGGGCCCGGTGCGGGGCGCGGCCCCGCGCTGAGCTGGGGCGGAACACGGTCCGTCGATGCAGGCGAAGTCACGGTGCACAGATTAGGTCCTCGGTCTGACAACGTCCCAAACAGCACGGGGGGACCGCGGGGTTTGCTTCGTCGTGCCGATGTGCCGGACCTGCTACTCGTCGCCGACCCGCCGCCGGTAGTCCTCGACGATCCGCTCCAGCGAGTCGTGGAGGTAGACCTCGAGGAGCTCCTCCGCCCCGATCCGGTCGCCGCCCTGCAGTGCCCGGAGGATCTGCTGGTTGCGCACGAGGTAGGGCTCGTGCAGCCGCCGGGGGTCGTCCACGACGTGGAAGGCGAGCCGCAGTTCGGCGAAGACGCTGCGCATCAGCTCGTCGGTGCGCTCACTGCCCGCGAGCGCCACCAGCTCGCGATGGAAGTGGATGTTGGCCGTGCCCAGCCCTTTCCAGTCGGTCTCCCCCACGGCCCGCTGCCCCTCCGCGACGGCCTCGGCAAGGGCGTCCAGGGCGTACGGCGGCTCGCCCAGACCCCGGACCACGGCGCACTCGACGAGCAGCCGGGTGCGGTAGATGTCCTCGACGTCCTCGACGGTCAGCACCCGGACGAAGACCCCTCGGTTCAACTCGTGGACGAGCAGTCTCTCGTGCGTGAGCAGCCGGAACGCCTCGCGCAGCGTGTTGCGGGAGACGCCCAGCGCACCCCCGATGCCGTCCTCCGACAGCCGCGTGCCGGGTGGGAAGTACCCCTCGGCGATCCGGCTCCTGAGGATGTCCGAGACCCGCTCGGCGGTGCTGGTACGCCCCAGGAGGGCGCGGTCGTCGGCCAGTCCCGTCAGCTGCTCTGCCATGCCCGGAATTCAATCGCAGATACAAGGACGAAACAACATGGGTATTGAAGGATCGTTGAACGATCCCCTACGGTACTGAGGACGGTACCACCCGGCCCCACACCTCGGGCCGCACCTTTCGCGCTAAATGTCCCATCGCTGGCCGCAGTTCCCCGCACGGCGCTCTCCGACCCGCACGGCACGGCTCATCCCGCAAGCACCCTCCGTCCCTCACTGCGAGGTGCCCATGAGCACGACCCCTCCTTCCCGGCCCCTGACCGCCGACGCCCACTCCGACGCGACCGAACTCATCGCCGACGACGGTGCGTTGGCCTGGCTGCGCGCCCTCGGACCGCGCGGCCGGCGCGCCTTCGCCGGAGCCTTCGGCGGCTACGCCCTGGACTCCTACGACTACTTCACACTGCCGCTGAGCATGGTCGCGCTGGCGGCGTACTTCGGCCTGGACAGCGGCCAGACAGGACTGTTCACCACCGTCACACTGGTCGTCTCGGCGGTGGGCGGCGCCATCGCGGGCGTCGTGGCCGACCGCATCGGCCGGGTGAAGGCCCTGATCATCACCGTGGTGACGTACGCCGTCTTCACGGTCGCCTGCGGCTTCGCACCCACCTACGAGACGCTGCTGGTCTTCCGTGCCCTGCAGGGGCTCGGCTTCGGCGGCGAGTGGGCGGTCGGGGCGATCCTGGTCGCCGAGTACGCGAGCGCCCGGCACCGCGGCCGTACCCTCGGCGCGATCCAGAGTTCCTGGGCCGTCGGCTGGGCACTGGCCGCCGTCGTCTACACGCTGGTCTTCTCCTTCGTGGGCGACGACCTCGCCTGGCGCGTGATGTTCTGGACGGGAGCGCTTCCCGCGCTGCTGGTGATCTGGATGCGCCGCCGGGTGCACGACGCCCCGGAGGCGACGGCCCGGCGTGAACGCAGCGAGCAGCGGGGGTCTTTCGCGGCGATCTTCAAGCCCGGCTCGGACGGGGCGCCGGGTCTGCTGCGCACGACGGTCTTCGCGGGCCTGCTGTCCACCGGCGTCCAGGGCGGCTACTACACGCTGGCGACCTGGGTGCCCACCTACCTCAAGACCGAACGCGGCCTGTCCGTCGTCGGCACCGGCTCCTATCTGGCCTTCCTCATCTCCGGAGCCTTCCTCGGCTACCTCACCGGCGGCCACCTCACCGACCGCCTGGGCCGCCGGCGCAACATCTGGCTGTTCGCACTGCTCTCGGCGCTCTGCATCCTGGCGTACGCGAACATCCCAAGCGGCGCCAACACCCTTCTGCTGGTGCTCGGTTTCCCGCTCGGGTTCTGCATGTCGGCGATCTTCAGCGGCTTCGGGTCCTATCTGAGCGAGCTGTACCCGACGGCCGTACGCGGCACGGGGCAGGGCTTCACCTACAACACCGGGCGCGCGGTGGGCGCCGTCTTCCCCACCCTGGTGGGCTTCCTCGCCGACAGCTGGGGCGTCGGCGGGGCGCTGGTCTTCGGCGCGATCGGTTACGGTCTCGCGGCGGTGGCGCTGCTGGGCCTGCCCGAGACGCGCGGGAAGGAACTGACGTGAACCGAGCGGACGACCGCCCCCTCACGCGTGTCGACGACCACGCGCACATGTGGCGCCCCGAGGACGCCCGGGCCCGCTTCCGCGGCGGGCTGAGCGGCCCCACGGCCGGGTGCGCCGCGGGCCACACGCAGGCCAACCTGGTGTCGGTCCCGGCCGACTGGGCCTATGACACGCTGCTGTTCTGCCAGCGCAACCCCAAGCCCTGCCCGGTCCTCGACGTCACGGACGCCGGGTCCTTCACCACGGTCCTCGCGGACGGCGCCGATCTGCGCACCGATCTGCCGCGCTACCGGGTGTGGCAGGACGGCGAACTCGTGGACGAACCGACGGACGTCCTCGCGCACTGGCGCGAGGACCTGGTGTCCTTCCTCATCGGGTGCAGCTTCACCTTCGAGTGGGCGCTCGTCGAGGCCGGCGTCCCCATCCGCCACCTCGAACAGGGCCGCAACGTGCCGATGTACGTGACGGGACGTCAGTGCCGGCCGGCGGGGCGCCTGCACGGCCCCATGGTGGTGTCCATGCGCCCGGTGCCGCCGCAGCACCTCGGAGCCGCGATCCGGGAGAGCGGACTGCTCCCGGCGGTGCACGGAAGCCCCGTGCACTGCGGCGATCCCTCGGCCCTCGGGATCGAGGACCTCTCCCGGCCCGACTTCGGCGACCCGGTGGACGCCGAACCGGACGACATCCCGGTGTTCTGGGCCTGCGGAGTGACCCCGCAGGCCGCGGTGACGGCCTCGCGCCCGCCGTTCGCCATCACCCACGCACCGGGGCAGATGTTCATCACCGACGCCCGTGACGAGCAGTACCGCGTCGGCTGACGCCGCCCGACCAGGAGGGACCATGATCGATCTCAACGCCGACCTCGGCGAGGGCTTCGGCCGCTGGCAGCTCACCGACGACGAGCGACTGCTGTCCGTCGTCACCAGCGCCAACGTGGCCTGCGGTTTCCACGCCGGGGACGCGGCCACCATGCGGCGGGTGTGCGCACTGGCGGCGGAACGGGGAGTGCGGATCGGCGCCCAGGTCTCCTACCGCGACCTGGCCGGATTCGGACGGCGCTCGATGGATGTGCCGTCCGCGGAACTGGCGGCCGAAGTGGCCTACCAGATCGGTGCGCTGGAGGTCTTCGCGCGTGCCGCGGGCTCGCGGGTGTCGTATGTGAAGCCGCACGGCGCGCTCTACAACCGGGTAGTCCACGACGAGCGGCAGGCCGAGGCGGTCGTCGAGGGCGTGCTGCTCGCCGACGCCGCGCTGCCCGTGCTCGGGCTGCCGGGCTCACGGCTGCTGGAGGTGGCCGAGAAGGCCGGACTCCCGGCCGTCACCGAGGCGTTCGCGGATCGCGCGTACACCGAGGAGGGAACGCTCGTGCCGCGCGGCGAGAACGGCGCGGTGGTCACCGACCCGGACGTCGTGGTGGAACGCTCGGTGGGACTCGCCCGCTCCGGGGTCGTCAACGCGCACTCCGGGCGCGAGATCCCCGTACGGGCACGTTCGCTCTGTCTGCACGGCGACACGCCCGGCGCCGTCGACCTGGCCCGCCGGGTACGGGCCGCACTTCAGGCCGCCGGCGTCCGTGTGGAGGCCTTCGCATGAGGGCGATGCCCGTCGGCGACGACGCCCTGCTCCTGGAGGTCCCCTCGGGGCAGGATGCCGAGGCGCTGCACGCCGAGCTGCAACGCCGCAGGTCGGCCGGGGAACTGACGGTACGCGAGATCGTTCCCGCGGCCCGCACCGTCCTGCTCGACGGGGTGGAGGCGCCCTCCCGGCTCGCGGCGCGGCTCGCCGGCTGGGAGATTCCGCCGGTCCCCGGGCGGGTGCAGGAACCGGTGGAGATCCCCGTCCGGTACGACGGTCCGGATCTCCCGGACGTCGCCGCCCTGTGGGGCGTGTCCCGGGACGAGGCGGCACGGATCCACGCCGCGTCCCGGTTCAGGGTGGCCTTCTGCGGGTTCGCTCCCGGCTTCGGCTATCTGACGGGTCTGCCGGACCGCTTTCACGTTCCGCGCCGCGCCACCCCTCGCACGTCCGTGCCGGCCGGCGCCGTGGCACTGGCCGGTCCGTACACGGGGGTGTACCCGCGCCCGTCGCCCGGCGGCTGGCAGCTCATCGGCACGACCGACGCCGTCCTGTGGGACCACGCGCGCGTGCCGGCCGCGCTGCTCGCGCCCGGCGCCGTGGTCCGTTTCGTCCCGGTGGGCGCCGGATGACGGACCGTGCACTCTCGGTCGTGCGCGCCGGGGCGCTGACCACCGTGCAGGACCGGGGGCGGCCCGGCCACGCCCACCTCGGCGTGCCGCGTTCGGGAGCGCTCGACGCGCCCGCCGCGGCGCTCGTCAACCGGCTGGTCGGCAATCCCCCGGAGGCGGCCGTGCTGGAGACCACGCTCGACGGCTGCACCGTGCGGCCGCGTTCGGCGGTCACGGTGGCGGTCGGCGGCGCGCCCTGCCCGGTCACCGTGGACGGGCGTCCCGCACCCTGGGGAGCGCCGGTGCGTGTCATGGGCGGTGCTCTGCTCGACATCGGACGCGCGCGGTCCGGAGTGCGCAGCTATCTCGCCGTCTCGGGCGGTGTGACCGTGGAACCGGTGCTGGGCAGCCGCTCCACGGACCTGCTCTCCGGCCTCGGCCCGCCGCCGCTCGCGGACGGCGCCGTACTGCCCCTGGGGAGACCCGCCGGCGTCCTTCCGTACGTGGACGCCGCTCCGCAGCCGGGTCCGCCGGACGAGTTGGTGCTGCGGGTGACGCTGGGGCCGCGCGAGGACTGGTTCACGGCGGACGCGGTCCGTACGTTCCTCACCCGCGCGTACCGTGTGTCCTCGGCGAGCAACCGGGTGGGCCTGCGTACCGAAGGTCCCCCGCTGGAGCGCGCCCGGCCGGGCGAACTCCCCAGTGAGGGAATGGTGCTGGGAGCGGTCCAGGTGCCGCCCGACGGCAGCCCGGTCGTCTTCCTCGCCGATCATCCGACGACCGGGGGGTACCCGGTCATCGCGGTCGTCCGTCCGGCCGGCCTCGCGGCCGCCGCCCAGGCGACTCCGGGCACCCCCGTGCGTTTCACCGCCGTCAGCCGTCGTTAGGCGCCACGGTTCACGCCACGTCCGGCTGTTCGGCCACCGACAGCGCGGCCAGCGCGGACGCCACCGCGTGCGAGGCGCTCAGGTCCAGCCGGGCGCTGGTCCCCCGCGCCTTGTGGCGCACCTCGGCTGCGGCGAGGGTGAGCAGTTGCGGCAGCAGATCGGTGCATCGCCTCGCCACCCAGCCCGTTCCGGCGGTGGCGAGCCACCACAGGCTGGCCGAGCGGGTGGGCGGAGCGAACTCGGGTTCTGCGGCGGGCGCGATACCCGTCGCGACACCCTCCTCGGCGAGCAGCGCGTGGAAGCGCAGGGCGAGTTGCCGGTGCCCGCGCTCCCCCGGGTGCAGCCGGTCAGCGCTCCACATGGACCGGTCGTGGATCCAGTCCCCGCCCTCGGCGTGCAGATGCACCGCCCCGTGCCGCTCGGAGAGGGCGTGCACGACCGTGTTCACGGCCCGCTGCCGCCGCGCCAGCGGGCGCGCCAGCGCGCCGGGCAGGCGGAGCATCGACCCCGGGTCCGGCAGACAGGCGGTGAGCAGCACCGCGCCCTGGGCCCTGAAGGCCGCGTAGACCTTGTCGAGCCGGGCGGCGACGGCGTGGATGTCGAAGGTGTAGCGCAGCGTGTCGTTGACGCCGATGACGACGGAGACGACATCCGGGCGCAGGTCGAGCGCGTCCGGGGTCTGCCGTTCGAGAACGTCCCGGGTCTGCGCGCCGCTGAAGGAGAGGTTGGTGAACTCGGCCGGGGCGTGGGCGGGCGCGAGCCCGCCGGCGAGGAGCGCGGCCCACCCCCGCCAGGAGTCCCCGACGGGGTCGCCCACGCCTTCCGTCAGTGAATCGCCGAGTGCGACGAACCGCAGGGGTCTCATGCGACACCCTCCCGGGCGTCGTCCCGGAAACGGTCGTCGAAGGCCGTCGGTCGCACGACGGACGGCTGCACGTCGTGGGCCGCGAGGAACGCGTCGACCGCGGTCTTCCACCCGAAGCACTCGGCACGCGCGCGTGCCGCCTCCCGGCGCTCGCACTCGGGCCGCTCCGTGAGCATGTCTATCGCGTCGGCGAACGCCTCGCCGGTGTTGACCGCGGTGGCGCCGGCCGAGCCGATGACCTCGGGCAGCGCCGAGAGGGAGCTGGCCACCACGGGGGTTCCGCAGGCCATCGCCTCCAGGGCGGCGAGCCCGAACGTCTCCGCCGGCCCGGGGGCCAGGCACACATCGGCCGAGGCCTGCAGGGCGCCGAGCAGCTCCCGGTCGCCCACATGGCCGAGGAAGGTGACCGGCAGCCGCCGCTCGGCCGCCCGCTGCTCGAGCCGGGCCCGCAGCGGGCCGTCGCCGGCGATCACCAGGACCGCACGCCGCCCTCGCCGCAGCAGCGACTCCAGGGCGTCCAGGGCCGTGCCGGGCCTCTTCTCCACGGAGAGGCGGGAGCACATCACGAGCAGCGTCTCGTCCTCGCGCGCGTACCGGTCGCGCAGCCCGGCGTCCAGCAGCGAGGGGTGCCGCTGCTCCAGGTCGACGCCCAGCGGCGCCCGTACGACGTTGCGGGCCCCGATCCGCACGAACTCGCGTTCGGCGAACTCGGTGGTGCACACCACGCGTGCGTAGGTGTGTGCCGTACGGATGTTGAGCGCGTCGGCGGCGCGCCGCGAGAGGTTCTCCGACAGGCCCCAGGTGCGCAGGACGCCGTCGGCGGTCTCGTGGGAGACCATCACGGCGGGAATCCGGGCGCGCCGCGCCCACTTGCCGGTCCAGCGCAGCGTCGTGCGGTCGGAGACCTCCAGGCGGTCGGGGTCGAGTCGCTCCAGGAGGGCGGCGACCCGCCGCTTGTCCGTGAGGACGCGGTAGCCGCCGGTACCGGGCAGGACGGGCCCGGGCAGGGTGATGACCCTGCCCTGCTCGGTCTCCCGGTCGCTGTGGCGCTCCCCTGGCACGATCAGCACCGGGTCGTGGCCCGCTTCCTTGAACCCCTTGCCGAGCTCGCGCAGGGCCGTGCGCAGACCGCCGGAGGAGGGCGCCACGAAGTTGGCGAGCCGCACGATCCGCAGTCCGCCGCCGACGCGCTCGGTGGCGAAGCTCATGCCGCCACCGCCGTCCTGCGCGCCGCGAGCACGTCCGCGTAGTGCCCGATGAGCTGATCGCCGACGGCGGCCCAGGTGCGGCCCTCGACGAGGGCCCGTGCGGCGGTCCCGTACTCGTGCCGCAGCGCACGGTCCGAGGCCAGCGTCTGCACCGCGTCGCGGAAGGCGGCCGTGTCACCGGGCGGGACGAGCAGTCCGGTCTGGCCGTGGGCCACCAGGTCGAGCGGTCCGCCGGCGGCGGGCGCGACGACCGGCACACCGCTGGCCATGGCCTCCTGCACGGTCTGGCAGAAGGTCTCGAACGGGCCCGTGTGCACGAAGACGTCCAGCGAGGCGAAGATCCGGGCGAGCTCGTCTCCGGTACGGCGCCCGAGGAAGGCGGCCCCGGGCAGGGCGCTCCGGAGGGTGGGCTCGCTCGGCCCGTCACCCACGACCACGACCCGGACGCCCTCGAGTCCGCAGGCGCCGGCGAGCAGCTCAACGTGCTTCTCGGGGGCCAGCCGGCCGACATAGCCGACGATCAGCTCACCGTTGGGGGCGAGTTCCCGGCGCATCGCCTCGTCGCGCAGGTCGGGGCGGAAGCGGACGGTGTCGACACCTCGCTGCCACAGCTGGACCCGCGGCACGCCGTGCGCCTCCAGGTCGCGCTGTGCCGCGCTGGACGGCGCGAGCGTGCGGTCGGCGGCGGCGTGCACGGAGCGGATGCGCCGCCAGGCCGCGGCCTCGCCCGCGCTGATGTAGGTGCGGGCGTATCCGGCCAGGTCGGTCTGGTAGATGGCGACGGCCGGGATGCGGAGGCGGGCGGCGGCCGCCATGCCCCGGACGCCGAGGATGAAGGGGCTTGCCAGGTGCACGATGTCGGCGCGGTGCTCGGTGATGGCCGCGGCGACGCGTCGGCTGGGGAGAGCGACGCGCACCTGGGGGTAGCCCGGGAGCGGAATGGAGGGGACACGGACGACGGGGCAGGGCGCCTGGGCGTCCGGCCCGTTCCCGGCGGCGGTGGCCGGGGCGACGACGAGGGGAACGTGACCGCGATCGACGAGGTGCCGGGCGGTCTGGAGCGCGCAGTGGGCCACGCCGTTCACATCGGGGGGAAAGGATTCGGTCACGATGACGACACGCATACCCGTGTTCTCGCCCTGCCGGACGTGGCCTCGTCAACGTCGATCTTTCCGGACGGGGAACGTCCTGTGAGCGTTGGGCTGCGCCGCCGGGCAGGTCAGCCCTCGTCCATACGTTCCTGACTCATGAGTCACCGAACGTTCATACGGTTGGCATGTCCGGGCCGATCCGGCTGCGTACGGCTGTCTGGACTTCGGCCTCCTCGGCCGGATCCGCGGCGAGCCTGCGGAGCCGCTCGACGACGCGTGTGTCACCGGTCTCGGCGTGCCGTGCGGCGACCTCGCGGGTGGACTCCTCGCAGTCCCAGAGGCACTCGACGGCGAACCCGGCGGCGAAGGAGGGATCCGTGGCGGCCAGGGCGCGGGCGGCGCGGCCGCGGAGATGGGACGACGCGGTCTCGCGGTAGACATGGCGCAGTACCGGCGCGGCAGAGGCGATTCCCAGCCGTCCGGCGCCGTCGACGAGGGTCCACAGGGTCGGCGCGTCGGGGCCCTCGCCCCGGACCCCCTCGCGCAGCGCGGCGAGCACCAGGTCGCTGTCCTGTGCGCCGCCACGGCAGGCGAGCATGCGCCCGGCGGCCGCGCCCAGGGCGTCCGGCCGGCGTGCCCAGCCGCGCGCCCGGTCGACGGCGGCCATACTGCGCATCCGTTCGAAGGCGTCCACGGCCGCGTCGACGACGAGGGCGGACCCGGAGGCCACGGCGGCCTCGATCAGGTCGAGGGCCTCGGTGTCGTTGCCGTCGGCGAGGTAGCGCAGTGCGGTACACCTGGCCCCGTCCTCGCCGAAACGGGCGGCCTCGACGATCTCCGGCCGGTCCTCGGGACCGGCGACGGCGGTGAGGCAGCGGGCGGCGGGCACATGGAGCACGGCACCGCGTTCGATCCCCTGCTGGGCCCAGTCGAAGACCGCCTGCACGCTCCAGCCCGGCCGGGGGCCCTGCGACCGCATCTGCCGCTGCCAGCGGTCGAAACAGCCCGCCTCCTGCGCGGCACGCACACGCGTGGCGACGGAGGGGCGCGAGTCGTCGGCCCACAGCCGCCAGGGCCGTGGCTCGAAGGCGTCCCGGACGGCGACCGCGAGTTCCGCCTCACCCTCGGCATCGGCCGGGAAACGGGCCAGGACGGGAGCGGCGAGGGCCCGCAGCCCCGCGTCGTCGTCGCGCAGCGCGAGTTCGTCCAGGGCCCAGGCCCAGTTGGAGCCCGAGGCCGCGTACCTGCGCAGCAGTTCCAGCGCATCACGCCTGCCGTACGACGCGAGGTGCCCGAGGACCGCGAGGGTGAGTCCCGTGCGGCACTCGTCGGTGTCGAGGACGTCCTCGGCGCTGAAGAGGTGTGCCTCGATGTCGTCCAGCTCGCCGTGCAGATCGAGGTAGAGCCGGGCGTAGTAGAGGGAGCGGTTCTCCACCTGCCAGTCGTGGCGGGGATCACGCAGCACGCAGTGGTTGAGAGCCGCGAGCGCTTCGGCTCGCGGTGCGGTGAGCGCGTGCAACGTACCGTCGCCGCGGCCCCTCTGGAGGAGGCCGAGCAGGGTACCGCTGGGCGCTATGACCGGTTCGAACATGGGAAACAGCCTCACATCAAGCGTCGACGCAACCGGGGGACACGCACTACCTGGTCGCGTGACAACACGTCGGGGCGCCCGCCGTCGTTTGCTTGTTGTAGACCATCTTCCTCTGCCTCTCGTCGGTGGCCCATGCGGACCGCATCACGGTCCGCGCGGTGCGGCAACACCTGCCCAGCCATCGCGTCCGTGAATCACGACGTCATGATGACCCGGCGTCTCGCGCTGCCGCGACCTTATTTCGGGCGGCCCCGTACCGCCTCCCCCGTTTTCGTTGTATTTGCTGGTCAGAGCATACGGATCAGGGCTCGCCGAACAGTTCGAGCAAGTCGCTCCTGCCGAACATCCGGGCGGTGTCGACGGCCGACGGCGTGCCCGCGGAGGGGTCGGCGCCACCGTCCAGCAGGACCCTGATGACCTCAGGCTCGCCCTTGAAGACCGCTCCGGCGAGCGGGGTCTGGCCCCGGTCGTTGACCCGGTCGGCCTCGGCGCCGCGCTCCAGCAGGGCCCGGACGGCGTCCGCGTGTCCGTGGTAGGCGGCGAGCATCACGAGCGAGTCACCGCGGTCGTTGGTGAGGTTGGCCGGAACGCCCGCGTCTACGTACGCCACGAGCGCCTCGGTCTCGCCTCGGCGCGCAAGATCGAAGATCTTGGTCGCCAGCTCCACGACCTCGGGGTCGGGGACGTCACTCATCGGACGGACCGCCTCTCACTACGACTGCTGGGGACTGCGGGAGCGCAGGACGGCGAGCCGGGCGGCCGCACGCGCCTCGTACGGCGGCGAGCGGTGACGCCGTACGGGTGAATCGCCAGCGTACTGGCTTCGGCGGCACATGGCGGGCGCCTCACCCGGCAAAGATCACGACAGTGCCCGGTGAGCGCAACGGACCGGCCCGAAGTGCGCAGGACAGCGCCGCCATCCGGGGGAAATCAATGCAATTTCACCCACTTGCAGCTTTTATCCTATGGATACATTCTGTGAGCCTGGAAGGACTCATGGTGACTGTCCCCGTGAACCAGGAGAGAGCAATGATCCTCAACATCTCTGGCGTTGTACTGCTCGGCAGCGTCGTCTTCCTGTTCTGCCGCAACCACGGCCTGAAGGGTTCCCACGCCACGGTCTGCGGGCTCTTCGGCTTCTACCTCTCGAGCACCGCCGTGGCCCCGAGCATCAAGGCCGGGGGCGCGAGCCTCGCGAGCCTGCTGGGCGGGCTCAATTTCTGACCCCGCCCACCTTCCGCACGCACCCCAGGAGCAACACGTGGCCCGGCGCCCCCTCCCCCGCATTCTCACCAACGGCAGCGCGCAGATCGCCCGCGGCCGGGAGCTGGCCCGAACGGCCGCAGGCGGCGCCACCGATGTCCTCCACCCGCTGATCACCATCTCGCGCGGTCTGCGCCGGCTGGCCCTGGCCGGACGGCGCAAGTGGACGGAGACACCGAAGGACCGGCGGGGACCGCTCCTCTTCCTGGCCGCATCGGTGATCCTGGTCGTGGCCCTGATGCCCTACGGGCCCCTGCTGGCCGGCATCGCCCTCATGGCGGCGGCGGGATGGCAGGGCCGCGAGCGCAGATCGGCGCAGCCGAAAGGCCCGAGCGACGCCCAGGCCCAGCGTCTGCAGTCGCTCTACGAGGCGCTCGTTCCGTACTTCTCGGTGGCCGAGGACCCGGCTCCGATGTACGCGCCCGGCGGGGACTGGACCCGGACGCTGTCCTCGTTCGAGTTCGACGGGACCGGCCGCATCTCGCACCTCCTCATCCGCTACCCCGCCTACTTCACGGACGGCGAGGCCGAAGCGCGTGCACGGATCGAGCAGCTCGTGCACGCGAAGTCGGGGCGCGGCCGCGAGTACCACTTCCAGTGGGACGAGGAGGCCAACGAACTGACCGTGACCGTGCTGCCGCCCCTGCCCACCGACATCGCCGCGCAGCGCTTCGTGACCGCGCCCGGCGAGACGGTGCTCGGGTTCACCGACCCCACCGGTGTCCAGCGCACGCTCCCCCTCACCCAGGGCGAGGAGCAGCGCGATGTACCCCCGGTGGTGTGGCGCACGGGACCCCGCTCCACCGAGCCGCATCTGCTCATCGCCGGCGGGCCCGGCAGCGGTACGACGACGCTGGTGCGCTCGATCGCCCTCCAGGCACTGCAGTACGGGGACGTGCTGATCGTCGAGGGCGCCGGCACCGGCGAGTACGCGTGCCTGACGGGCCGGGACGGTGTGCTCGCCGTCGAGTCCGGCCTCGCCGGGGCGGTGGCGAGCCTGGAGTGGGCGACCCACGAGACGGAACGGCGCCTGATCGCGGCGAACCGGACCCGGCAGGCCGGACACCCGCCGCCCGACGACGTCAAGCGCCCGCTGTGGATCCTGCTGGACCGGTCGAGCGTGCTGGGGCACCTCGCCTCGGCGGACGGGGGCAGGGATCCGCTCGCGCTGCTCCAGGTGCCCCTGCGGCACGGCCGCGCCGCGAATGTCACGGTCGTGGTCGCCGAGCAGTTGGACGGCCTCGACGGTCTGTCCGACGCCGTACTCCGGCACACCCGCGCCCGTGTGGTGCTCGGCTGCGCCACCTCCGGCGAACTCGAGGCGGTGCTGGGCGTGCCGCCGCACACCACGCCCACCAGGGACGTTCCACCGGGCCGCGGCTACGCCCGCCTGGGCGCCGGCCCGGTCCACCGCCTCCAGGTGCCGGCCACCCCGGACCCGTACGACGACGCCACCAGCGAACGCCACCGGCAGGCGGTCCTCGGGCTGCTGCCCCGGCGGAACAGCCCGGCGGTGGAAGCGGTTCCCGCGGAGGGCTGAACCGGCGCCGGGGCCGGGCCTCCCCCGCGTCCGCGCTCGGCAGCGCCTGCGTACGCCCGGGTGCGGCTCAGGCGACGAAGGTGCGCGGCGCCTCGGCCGGTCCCGACACCCCCGTCTCCACCAGGTGTGCCGCGGCCGCGAGGCGCACCGCCGCCTCCTCCGCCACGGCACCGCCCACCGTGAACGGCAGCCGTACATATCCCTCGAACGCGCCGTCCACGCCGAAGCGCGGCCCCGACGGCACCCTGACGCCGACCCGTTCACCGGCCTCGGCGAGACGGGATCCCGACAGACCGCCGGTGCGCACCCACAGGGTCAGACCGCCCCGCGGCACCGAGAACTCCCAGGAGGGCAACTGCGTACGTACCGCGGCGACCAGGGCGTCCCGGTTCTCCCGGGCCTGCTTGCGCCGCAGTTCCACCGCCTGCTCCCAGCCGCCCGTGCTGAGCAGCCAGTTCACGGCCAGTTGCTCCAGCACCGGTGTGCCCAGGTCGGCATAGGCGCGGGCCGCGACCAGGCTGCGGATCACATCGGGGGCGGCACGCACCCAGCCGATGCGCATGCCCGCCCAGAAGGCCTTGCTCGCCGAGCCCACGGTGATCACGGAGGAGCCCGCCGGGTCGAAGGCGCTCACCGGACGCGGCATCTCCAGATCGTCCTCCAGGTACAGCTCGCTCATCGTCTCGTCGACGACCAGGACCGTCCCGGCGGAGCGGGCCGCCTCCACCAGGCGGCGGCGCTGGTCCTCGTCGGCCAGCGCGCCCGTCGGGTTGTGGAAGTCCGCGACGACGTAGGCGAGCCGGGGCGCGGCCTCGCGCAGGACCTGGCGCCAGCGGTCCAGGTCCCAGCCGCGGAGACCTTCGCTCATCGCAACGGGGACCAGGCGGGCGCCCGCCTCCCGCATCAGCTGGAGGATGTTGGCGTACGACGGCGACTCGACGGCGATGCGCTCGCCTCGGCCGGCGAAGAGGTGGCAGATCGCGTCCATGGCGCCCATGGCGCCCGTGGTCACCATGATCTGCTCCGGCATGGTCGGGATGCCGCGCCGGGTGTAGCGCTCGGCGATCATGGCGCGCAGCGCGGGCAGACCGGCCGGGTAGTCGCCGTGGGTGTGCGCGTACGGGGGCAGCTCCTCCAAGGCCCCCTGCACCGCGCGGGTGAGCCACGGCTCGGGTGCGGGCAGGGCCGCGCAGCCGAGATCGATCATCGAGCCCAGTGCCTCGGGCGGCAGTGGTTCGAGCCCCCGCGCCGGAAGCGGGTTGCCGGCGGGCACGGCGGTCCAGCTGCCGGCCCCGCGGCGGGACTCCAGGAATCCCTCGGTCCGCATCGCCTCGTACGCGGCCGCGACCGTCGTACGGCTCACGGACAGGGCGAGCGCCAGTTCCCGCTCGGCGGGCAGCCGGGCGGCGACGGGCACGCGGCCCTCCAGCACCAGGAGCCGGATGCCGTCGGCGAGCGCGCGATAGGCGGGCGGGCGACGGGTGCCGGGGCCCGCGGGACGGTCCTGCTGGGAGTTGAGCAGTCGGGCGAGCTGCGCCGCACCCACCGCCGAGGTCCACTGCGCCATGACTTCCAGTCCACCTTCCCTGAATTGGCCATGGTTGGCTTGTCTTTCCAAGCCACAGAGTGTCATGCATCAGGCCACTGCCACCACAGGGGGGTTCGTTTTGTTCACTGGCATGTCCACGAAGATCCGGCTCGGGCGGCGGCTGGTCCAGTTGTACGCGGGCCTCGCGCTCTACGGCGCGAGTTCCGCCCTTCTCCTCGAGGCGGGCCTCGGCCTCGAACCGTGGAACGTCCTGCACCAGGGACTGTCGAAGCTGACGGGGCTCAGCATGGGCGTGGTGCTCACGATCGTGGGCGCCGCCGTCCTGCTGCTGTGGATCCCCCTGCGCCAGCGCCCGGGTCTCGGCACCGTCTCCAACGTCCTCGTGATCGGCTTCGCCATGGACGCCACCCTGGCCGTGCTCCCCGACGTGCGCGCCCTGGCCGTACGGGTTCCCCTTCTTCTGGCGGGCGTGGTGCTCAACGGCGCGGCGACCGGCCTCTACATCGCGGCGGACTTCGGACCGGGTCCGCGCGACGGCCTGATGACCGGTCTGCACCGGCGCACCGGCCGCTCGATCCGGCTGATCCGCACGGCCGTCGAGGTCGCCGTCGTCGTGACCGGGTTCGCCCTCGGGGGCACCGTCGGCGTCGGGACCGTGCTGTACGCGCTGACCATCGGCCCGCTCGCCCAGCTCTTCCTGCGCGTGTTCGCCGTCCCCGCGGCATCGGCGCGCAGCACGGTCGTTGCCACCGGGCAACCGGAGGGAGCGATACTGCAGCGGTGACGACCCTGATACGCCACCCCTATCTCGACCACCCCGGCCCCATCCCCTTCGCCCACCGGGGCGGGGCCGCGGACGGTCTGGAGAACACCCTGGCCCAGTTCCGGCGCGCCGTGGCGGCGGGCTACCGCTACATCGAGACGGATGTCCACGCCACCGCCGACGGGAAGCTGGTGGCGTTCCACGACACGACGCTCGACCGGGTGACGGACGGGGCCGGACGGATCGCGGACCTGCCCTGGGAGGACGTGCGGCAGGCGCGCGTCGCGGGCAGCGAGCCGGTGCCCCTCTTCGAGGACCTGCTCGAGGAGTTCCCCGGGGTGCGCTGGAACGTCGACATCAAGGCGGAGCCCGCCCTGCGCCCCCTGCTGGACCTGATCGAGCGCACCGACAGCTGGGACCGGATCTGCGTCGGCTCGTTCTCGGAGTCCCGCGTCGTGCGCGCCCAGCGCCTGGCGGGTCCGCGCCTTGCGACGTCGTACGGCACCCGGGGCGTGCTGGGTCTGCGGCTGCGCTCCTGGGGCATACCGGCGGGGCTGCGCCGCTCGGCGATAGCCGCCCAGGTCCCCGAGTCCCAGTCGGGCATCCCCGTGGTCGACCGCCGCTTCGTGCGCGCCGCTCATGCGCGAGGGCTCCAGGTGCACGTGTGGACGATCAACGAACCCGATCGTATGCACCGGCTCCTGGACCTGGGAGTGGATGGCATCATGACCGATCACATCGGCACGCTGCGCAAGGTCCTCGAGGACCGGGGCACCTGGGTCTGAACGCCCCGCGCACGATCACGTTCCACGGGGAAGCGAGGGCACGGGTGGGCACCGACACCCTGCGGGCAGTGGCGGCGGACGACCCCGCCGAGCGGCGGCGCGAACAGCGCGGCTGGTACTTCTACGACTGGGCGTGCTCCGTCTACTCGACGAGCGTGCTGACCGTGTTCCTCGGCCCCTATCTCACCTCGGTGGCCAAATCGGCGGCGGACGCGGACGGTTACGTCCACCCGCTCGGCGTACCGGTCCGCGCGGGATCCTTCTTCGCCTACTCGGTCTCCGCCTCCGTCGTCGTCGCGATCCTCGTCATGCCGCTCGCCGGGGCGGCCGCCGACCGCAGCGGACGCAAGAAGCCGCTGCTCGGCCTCTGCGCGTACCTGGGTGCCGCGGCCACCACGGGGATGTTCTTCCTGGACGGGCAGCGCTATCTGCTCGGCGGCCTCCTGCTGATCGTCGCGAACGCTTCGGTGGCCGTCTCGATGGTGGTCTACAACTCCTATCTCCCGCAGATCGCACCGCCCGAGGAGCGCGACGCGGTCTCCTCACGCGGCTGGGCCTTCGGCTACGCGGCCGGTTCTCTGGTCCTGGTCGCGAACCTGGTCCTGTTCACGGCCCACGACTCCTTCGGCGTGTCGGAGTCCACCGCGGTCCGCATCTGCCTGGCCTCGGCGGGCATCTGGTGGGGCGCATTCACTCTGGTACCGCTGCGGCGGCTGCGGGACCGCCGTACGACGTCCTCGGCGCCCGCGGTGCACGGCTGGCGGCAACTGGCGGCGACGGTCCGCGACATGCGCGGCAAGCCGCTCACCCTCGCCTTCCTGCTGGCGTACCTCATCTACAACGACGGCATCCAGACCGTCATCTCCCAGGCGTCCGTGTACGGCTCCGAGGAACTGGGCCTCGGACAGTCGACCCTGATCGCCGCCGTGCTGCTGGTGCAGGTGCTGGCGGTGGGCGGCGCCCTGGGGATGGGACGGCTGGCCCGCAAGTACGGGGCCAAGCGCACCATCCTCGGCTCGCTCGTCGCCTGGACCGTGACGCTCGGCGCCGGCTACTTTCTGCCCGCCGGCGCACCCGTCTGGTTCTTCGTCCTGGCGGCCTGCATCGGAATGGTCCTCGGCGGCAGCCAGGCCCTGTCGCGCTCGCTCTTCTCCCATCTGGTGCCGCCCGGCAAGGAGGCCGAGTACTTCTCGGCCTACGAGATGAGCGACCGAGGCATGAGCTGGCTCGGACCGCTGCTGTTCGGACTCACCTACCAGCTGACCGGAAGCTATCGGGACGCGATCATCTCGCTGGTGGCGTTCTTCCTCATCGGATTCGTCCTGCTGGCCCGGGTCCCGGTGCGGCAGGCGGTGCGCGACGCGGGAAATCCGGTACCCGAGAGGATTTAGCACCTGACGGCAAAGGGCGGTAGTGTACGCGTTTGGCCTGCAAGGCGTACCGTTACTGCGCGTCAAAGGAGACGAGCCGCTGGGTGACATCTGCCAGCAGATGTGACAAACCGGGCGCTGGTGGGTACAACAAGGGGCGGCTACGACGGCGACGCATGACCCGGAACGGGAATCTTTACCGCCGACCGGACGTTGACCGGATGACGACGACAGCGACACCTGTCCTGTGGGCGACAAGCCCGGGAGGCACGATTCATGAGTGAGCGAGCTCTTCGCGGCACGCGCCTCGTGGTGACCAGCTACGAGACGGACCGCGGCATCGACCTGGCCCCGCGCCAGGCCGTGGAGTACGCATGCGAGAAGGGGCACCGCTTCGAGATGCCCTTCTCGGTCGAGGCGGAGATCCCGCCGGAGTGGGAGTGCAAGGTCTGTGGGGCCCCGGCACTCCTTGTGGACGGTGACGGCCCGGAAGAGAAGAAGGCCAAGCCGGCGCGTACGCACTGGGACATGCTGATGGAGCGACGCACCCGCGAGGAGCTAGAAGAGGTCCTCGAGGAGCGCCTGGCCGTTCTCCGCTCCGGCGCGATGAACATCGCCGTCCATCCGCGGGACAGCCGCAAGTCCGCGTAGTCCCGGCAGAGCCTGGCGGGATACGAGACAACGCATGCGATGCGCCAGTGGGCGCCGCACGTCCCATCGACGTGCGGCGCCCACTGGCGCATCGCGGGTGCGTACTGCTGCCTCAGCGGTTCAGCGGCGGACGCGGCTCCCGGGGCGCCGATGACGGCTCGTCCCTGATGACCTCACCCTGAACGACCTTTCCGTCGGGACGGTGAATACGAGCCTGCTGGAAGGCGTCACCGAAACTGCCGGGCGTCGCCTCGCGCAGCCTGCGGTCGATGGTCCGTTCCGCCATACGGCTCACCGCCTTCTGGACCGGCGGAACAAGAAGCAGCAGCCCCAGCACGTCGGAGATCAGGCCCGGCAGCATCAGCAGCAGACCGCCGAGCATCATCAGACCGTTGCCGCCGCCGCCCTTCGGCTCCTCGCCCGACTGCCGGGCCTGGAGCGTCTCACCGAGGTTGCGGAACGCGCGGCGTCCGGCCCGCTTGATCACGACGGCCCCGAGCACGAAGCCGGCCACCAGCAGCAGGAACACCGTGAACCCGCCGGCCGCTCCCGCCACCAGCGTGAGCAGCCAGATCTCCAGCACCATCCACGCGGCGACACCCAGCGGCAGGAATGTGCGCAGCCGGGAACGCCGTGGCCGGGAGGCGGAGTGAGGGGAAGCGGGGGCACCAGTCGTCATGGTTCCAGTGTGCCCAAAGCAGGCTCAATGCGGGATAAGGGGGGTGACCAGCGGCGTTCGCCCGACGACCGGGCCGGCTTTCCCGGACGGGGACGACGGATGCCGCACCGGATCGACGTACGGCCCGCAGGGGGGGCCGCACCGCGGGCTAGGTGGGCTTGCCGCGGCCGCTCAGCTTGGCGACGCGGTCGCCCACGCCCCACGCCGTGACCCGCCACAGCGCCTCGACGAGGATGTCGCGGCTCATCTTGGAGTCGCCGAGCTCGCGCTCGACGAAGGTGATCGGCACCTCGACGACGTGGTATCCCGCCTTGACGGCGCGCCGGGCCAGGTCGACCTGGAAGCAGTACCCCTGCGAGGCCACCTCGTCCAGTCCGAGCCCCTGAAGGGTCTCTCGGCGGAAGGCGCGGTAACCACCGGTGATGTCACGCAGCGGCAGATCCAGCGCGAGACGCGAATAGAGGCTGCCCCCGCGGGAGATGAACTCCCGGCTCTTGGGCCAGTTCACCACCCGGCCGCCCGGCACCCAGCGGGAGCCCAGCACGAGGTCCGCCCCCTTGAGCGCGGTCAGCAGGCGCGGCAGCTCCTCCGGCTGGTGGGAGCCGTCGGCGTCCATCTCGATCAGTACGCCGTAGCCGTGCTCCATGCCCCAGCGGAAGCCGGCCAGGTACGCGGCGCCCAGGCCTTCCTTGCCCTTGCGGTGCAGCACCTGGACATGGTCGTCCTCGGCGGCCAGCTCGTCCGCGAGCTTGCCCGTACCGTCGGGGCTGTTGTCGTCGGCCACGAGGACATGCGCCTCAGGCACGGCCGACCGCACCCGGCCGACGATCGCCTTGATGTTCTCCGCCTCGTTGTAGGTCGGAATGATCACCAGGGCGGTGCCGAGCGGGCCGAACTGCCTCCCCTGGGCTCCTGCCGCGAGGGTCCCGTCGCCGTCGTTCACTGCTGCCCCTTCATGTCCGTTCGCAGAGCACCACCATAGTGGCCCCGGCCTGGGCCGACGGGACAGCTTGCACCCATGGGGGTGTCGATTGCACAAGAGTCGGGTAAGAGCGGCCGCCGCGTCGTGCGGGTGCCGAGCGTGGCACGATCTCGCGGAAATCCATGCGTCGCGGGCACGGCCCCGGTGTGCGCCCCCGCAAAGCCGCGCCACGGATCGGGGCCCGGCGCCCTTCGGGCCGACCTGGCACCCGCTGGCTGCGGGTCGACCGAAAGCCGTTGTCTACTGAACGCCCGGGCCCCACCCGGATCACACCATGCCGACCGACCGGAACGTTGCCCTCGCCGTGGCGCGGGCGCTGAGCCTGGCTCCCAGTGGTGGTGCGCCGGTGCGGCACACCATCCCTGACCCAGCGGCGCTCCGGCGACTGCGCGGAGGTTCTCCGGTCGGACGTCCGGTGGTGGACCCGGCCGAACCTACCGGCCCCCTGCGCCTCGCTGTCAACAGCCGTTTGACCTGCGGCTATTTCAGCAAAGACCTGGTCAGGGCAGAGGATGCCCAGGTCGCGCCGCAGAACCGCGGCGCCTGATCGGCACCGCGCCACCCCGGGAGATCACTCGCCCGGGCGCACGAACACCGTCCGGCCGCCCACCACCGTGCGCAGGCACACCGGGAGTTCGGTGCCCGGGGTCAGATCGGGCAGGCCAGGGGTGCCGGAGCGGGGGTCCGTGGACCAGCGGGCGACCCGGTCGTCGGGGGCCTGGACGATCAGCTCGTCCGTGCGCCACACGGCGTAGTCCGCCGGGGCGCCGGGAACAAGCACCCCGGCGTCGTCCCGTCCGACGGCCCGCCAGCCGCCGCGGGTGTGCGCGGTGAACGCGGCGCGTACGGAGACCCGGTGTCCGGGCGTGCGGTGGAAGGCGGCGGCGCGCACCGTGCCCCAAGGGTCCAGCGGGGTGACCGGGCTGTCGGAGCCGAAGGCGAGCGGGACACCGGCGCGCAGCAGTGCCGCGAAGGGATTCAGGGTGCGGGCCCGCTCGGTACCGAGCCGCTGGGCGTACATGCCGTCGTCGCCGCCCCACAGCGCGTCGAAGGCCGGCTGGACTGAGGCGGTCAGGCCGAGTTCGGCGAACGCGGCGACGGTCTCGGGGGTGAGCATCTCGGCGTGCTCGACCCGGTGGCGGGCGGCCCGGACTCGGGTGAGCCCCACCTTCTCCGCCGCGGCGCGCACGCCCTCGACCACGGCGACGACGGCTGCGTCACCGATGGCGTGGAAGCCCGCCTGGAGCCCGGCCTCGGTGCACGCGACGACGTGGGCGGCGACGGCCCCGGCGTCCAGGTACGCGATGCCCGTGTGGGCGGCGTCCGTGTAGGGCGCGTGCAGGCACGCGGTGTGCGAGCCGATGGAGCCGTCGACGAACAGGTCTCCGGCCGCGCCCACGGCACCCAGCCGCCGGGCCTTGTCCACGTCCTGTTCGGCCCAGTAGCCGACCACCCGGGGCCCGGGCTCCTGCGCGGCGAGCCGCAGCAGCCCGGCGAAGTCGTCCTCGGAGGAGATCTCCGGTCCGGCGCACTCGTGGACCGAACCGATACCGAGGGAGGCGGCGTGCGCGAGCGCGGCCCGCTGCGCCGCGGTGCGCTGGTCCGGGGTGACCGCCGCGTAGGCGGCGGCGCGCACGGCGTGGTGGGCGTCCCGGGTGAGCGGTTCCCCGTCGGCGAAACCCGCCTTGTCACGGACGCCCGGCGCCAGATCCAGCAGGGCCGTGGTGACGACGGCCGAATGGACGTCGATCCGGGTGAGATAGAGGGGACGGCCACCGGTCGCCTCGTCGAGTTCGTCCCGGCGGGGTGCCCGGCGCTCGGGCCAGCGGGCCGCGTCCCAGCCGTGGCCGAGGAGGACGCGGTCGTCCGGCCGGGCCGCGGCGAAGTCACGGACGAGGGCGAGGGCGGCCTGCAGGGAGGGCGCGCCGGACAGATCGAGCCCGGTCAGCGCGAGACCCGTGGCGGTGGTGTGCACATGCGCGTCCGTGAACGCCGGGGTGACGAGCGCGCCGTCGAGGTCGACGACCTCGTCCACGCCTGCCGCGAAGGCGTCGGCGGCCCCTTCGGAGCCGACCCAGGCGACCTGCCCGCGCTCGACGACCATGGCGGTCGCGAAGGGGTCGGCGGGGCTGTGGACTTCTCCTCGGCGCAGCAGGACGGTCTGCTGCGGGGCGGTGCGCTCGTTCATGGGAACAGTCTCGCGCCTCGCCACCGCCGCCCCGCAGGCAGGTGGGTCAGACGCGGGGCGGCCGCGCCTCGTACGGGGTGGACAGCACGACCGTGGTGCGCGTGGACACGCCCGCGAGGGACCTGAGGCGCGCCAGCAGTTCCTCGAGCTCGTGGGGCGTGGACACACGGACCTTGAGGATGTAGTTCTCGTCGCCGGCGACGCTGTGGCAGGCCTCGATCTCGGGGACGCCGGCGAGACGCTCGGCGATGTCGTCGGGGGCGCTGGGGTCGAACGGTTTCACCGAGATGAAGGCGGTCATGGGCAACCCGATCGCCTCCGGGTCGACGACCGCGGCATACCCGCGGATGACACCCCGCTGCTCCAGCCGGCGCACCCGCTGGTGCACGGCCGAGGTGGACAGGCCCGTGGCCTTGCCCAGGTCCGTGTAGCTCATCCGCCCGTCCTTGACGAGCAGCTGCACGATCTGTCGGTCCAGCTCCTCCATGGCGCTAGAACCTACAGTGCACCCGATCCCGCGGGCACCTCAGCGGTGCAGGTCATGGCCGGTTCGTGATGTTGCCGGGGCAGGCAGCCGGGTATGTCCCGAGGGCTTCGCTCCCCGGGTCCGGCATCCTCCGGCGGCATGTGACGAACGCCACAGTGCCCGAACAGGCTTCGTGATGTCTTCGTGATTACCGCCGTGACCGGACGGGAAGTGCTTGCTGTGGTCGAGGCCACAGCGCCGTACCGACCCAGTCCGAGGGGGAGAATCCCATGCACAGTCTGAAGCGCCCTGGTCGTACCGCGTCCAAGCGGCAGCAGTCGGTCGTCGAGCCCGAGCCGGAGGGTGTCGAACCCGGCGACGACGAGTTCGACGCGTACGACACCTTCGAGATGTACCGGGTCTTCTGCCCGGACTGCGCGCAGCCCATCGCGCTTCTGGCGGACGAGGAGTTCCTCCCCGAGCACGCGCTGTGCGCCTCGCCCTGGAACCCGTTCGGTCTGACGGTCTGCCGCGGCACGGGCCGCGCGGCGTCCGACGCCCGCCCCGCGGACGAGTCCACGACGCCCCAGGAGCAGGACACCGCGCTGCTGCTGACCCTCCCCCAGGGCCTTGACTGGCGCACGCAGCCGTTCTCCCACGTCGGCGGCCCGGGCTCGCGCCCGATGCGGACGCCCGTGCTGCGGGGCCAGGCCGCCTGACCCGCCCGCGCCACCCGTGCGCGGCCGCCCGGGATCGCTCGACCTACCCTGCACGACGTCACTCACGGCGTGATGCAGGACCGGGCCGCCCGGTTCGCGGGCTCCCCGCGTGCGCGGTACGGCGCCCGGCGACCGCCGGGCGCGCCGCCGGCAGGGAGATCGCACGGCACGCCGGCGCGATCGCGCCTCCGCCCCCCGTACGGGACACCCGGGAACTCACGCTCGATTCCCCGGCCGGTGACCTGTGCACGGGGGCCGGCGTTTGCCTTGTATGACTCCGACGTATTCGGCGGCCGGGCGTCTGCGACGGGTGTTCGTTCCGGCACCCGTGGGAGCGCCTCCGCCACCGCAGCCCCCGGACCCGCCCATCTACCGTGCGCTGATGCGGACCTGGGCCGACGGGGGGCGGACGCTCCCGGGGCACCACGACCCGGAGTGGGTGCGGCTCGCGACGCCCCCCGGCGGCCTCGGTCGCCCTGCGGCGGGACAGGAGTCGTTCAGTGCGACTCGGGACCAGCGAGGTGACGGGCGATGACCATCCGCTGGATCTGATTCGTGCCCTCGACGATCTGCAGCGCCTTGGCCTCGCGCATGTACCGCTCGGCCGGGAAGTCGGCCGTGTAGCCGTACCCGCCGAGCACCTGGACGGCGTCGGTGGTGACCTTCATCGCGGTGTCGGTGCAGTGCAGCTTGGCCATGGCGGCCTGCTTGGCGAAGGGGCGGCCCGCGTCGCGCAGCCGCGCGGCCGCCAGATACAGCGCCCGACCGGCCTCGATCTGCGTCGCCATGTCGGCGAGCATGAAGCGCAGCCCCTCGAAGTCCGAGATCGGACGACCGAACTGACGCCGCCCCGAGGCGTACGCGAGTGCCTCGTCGAGGGCCGACTGGGCCAGTCCGATGGCGCAGGCGGCGATGCCGAGCCGCCCGGAGTCGAGCGCGGCCAGGGCGATCGCGAAGCCCTGCCCCTCCTCTCCGATGCGGCGGGCGTCGGGTACCCGCACGCCGTCGAAGTGGACCTGTGCCGTGGGTGAGCCCTTCATGCCCATCTTGCGCTCGGGCAGCGCACCGCTCAGGCCCGCGGCGTCGCCGGGCACCAGGAAGGCGGTGATCCCCCGGGGGCCCTCCTCCCCTGTACGCGCCATCACGGTGTAGAAATCGGCGATCCCGCCATGGGTGATCCACGACTTCGTGCCCGTGATCCGCCAGTCACCCCCCTGCTCGTCCCGGACGGCTCTGGTGCGCAGGGACGCCGCGTCCGATCCGGACGTGGCCTCGGAGAGGCAGTAGGCGCCGAGCAGACCGCCGCCGAGCATGGCGGGCAGGTGCTCGACCTGCTGCTTGGTGCCGAAGTGGGCGACGGCATGACAGGACAGGGTGTGGACACTGACCCCGAGGCCGACCGTGAGGCGGGCCGCGGCGAGCTCCTCGAGCACCTGGAGGTACACCTCGTACGGCTGGTCACCGCCGCCGTACTCGGAGTCGTAGGGCAGGCCGAGCAGCCCGGATTCGGAGAGCAGCCGGAACACCTCGCGCGGGAAGCGTCCCGCGTCCTCCTCCTCGGCCGCCTTCGGGGCGATCTCGTGCTGCGCGATGTCGCGGACGAGCGAGATCAGTTCCCGGGCCTCGTCCGTGGGCAATGGGCGATCCACCGGCTGCGGGGCGCGGTCGGGCATGGCGACGCTCTCCTCCCTGTCGGGCGCTTCGGCGGGAGGTGCGCCTTGGGTGTGGCGACTCCGCCGGGTCTCACTGGGCCTCGCCGATGCTCGCCGCTCCGGGTCTCGGCAGCTGCTGACCAGCGGCTGTGGCGCTGTGAGTATGCCCGATCGGAGGCACGGAGTCACCAGTTAACGACCGCTTACTCAAGGAAACGTCCCGAATCCCGAATTGGTCCGAACCATTGACCAACTGGTCTAGTCCTCCTAGGGTTCGGTCCACCGCTTCACCGCGTTCATGCCAATCGGCACGCGTTCAGTCAGCGCGCGTTCCCCTCTCCCCCACGAGGAGACACGATGCTCACACCCCACCGCTCGCGCGTCCGCTTCCGGGCGCTCGTGTCCGCCGCCTGCTGCGCCGTCCTCGGCGCCGGACTGCTCGTCGGCGCGGGCACCGCGACCGCCACCACAAAAGGACCGGCGCGGACGGCCGCGGCCGGCTCCAAGGTCGTCGGCTACTTCACCGAATGGGGCACGTACGACCGCAAGTACTTCGTCAAGAACATCGAGACCTCCGGCTCCGCCGCGAAGCTCACCCACATCAACTACGCCTTCGGCAACGTCACGGGTGGCAAGTGCGCCATGGGTGACTCCTACGCCGCCACCGACCGCGCCTACACCGCGGCCGAGTCCGTGGACGGCGTCGCCGACACCTGGGACCAGCCGCTGCGCGGCAACTTCAACCAGCTGCTGAAGCTGAAGAAGAAGCACCCGAACCTCAAGGTCCTGTGGTCGTTCGGCGGCTGGACGTGGTCGAGCGGTTTCGGCGAGGCGGCCAAGAACCCGGCCGCGTTCGCGCAGTCCTGCTACGACCTGGTCAAGAACTCCAAGTGGGCGGGCGTCTTCGACGGCATCGACATCGACTGGGAGTACCCGAACGCCTGCGGCAACACCTGTGACAGCAGCGGCCGGGAGGCGTTCAAGAATCTGATGGCGGCGCTGCGGTCGAAGTTCGGCTCAGGTGCGCCGGTCACCGCGGCCATCACGGCCGACGCCACGAGCGGCGGGAAGATCGACGCGGCGAACTACGCGGGAGCGGCCCAGTACGTCGACTGGTACAACCCGATGACCTACGACTACTTCGGCGCCTGGGACGCCGCCGGCCCGACCGCCCCCCACTCGCCGCTGAACTCCTACGCGGGAATCCCGAAGGCGAACTACTACACCTCGGCAACCATCACGAAGCTCACCGGGCTCGGCATCCCGGCCTCGAAACTGCTGCTCGGCATCGGCTTCTACGGCCGCGGCTGGACCGGGGTCACCCAGGCCGCACCGGGCGGCACCGCCACGGGCCCGGCGGCGGGCACCTACGAGCAGGGGATCGACGACTACAAGGTGCTCAAGACCAAGTGCCCCGCGACCGGCACCGTCGCCGGCACCGCCTACGCCAAGTGCGGCAGCAACTGGTGGAGTTACGACACCCCCTCGACCATCGCGACCAAGATGGCGTACAAGAACCAGCAGGGCCTCGGGGGCAGCTTCCTCTGGGAGCTGAGCGGTGACACCGCGAACGGAGAGCTGATCAAGGCGATCAACTGACCGGTTGAACACCGGGGGCGGGGGCCGCTGCGGCTGCCGCCCCACGGTGCGGTCAGCCGTCGCGGCGGGCCGGTGGCGGCGCCGTGTACCGCGGTTCGAGCTCCTCGATGGCGCGCAGGGTGCCGCCGAGCGTCTTCACCAGCAGTTCGCGCATGGAGTCCCGGGTCAGCCCCGGGCGGGCGATCCAGTCCAGCGTCGCGCCCTCCACACTGCACACCCAGGCGAAGAGCCCCATGCGTGCCAGCGGTGAGATGTCGCGCCGGCCGTACGCCCCCTCGGCGATGGTGGCGACGATCGCCTCGCGCACCCCGTCCCGGATGGCGTGCACCTGGGTGTCGAACCCGACGCCGCCGCTGACGATGGTGCGATAGGCGGCCTGATGGTGCTCGGCGTAGCGCAGATAGCGGTCGATGGTGCGATGCACACGATCCACCGCCGGGAGTTCCAGACCGGCGGCCGCGGAGGTGACGAGTTCGGCCACCGAATCCTCGACAATGGCGAGGTAATAGCCGCGCTTCGATTTGAAGTAGTAGTAAATCAGCCCTTTGGCCACATGGGCATGGCGTGCGATGTCGTCCATCGACAGTGCGTCGTACGACGTGTCGGCGAACAACTTGCGCCCGATGGAGATGAGTTCGGCGCGGCGCGCCAGCGAACGATCGGTGGCGCGTGCCTGCGGGCCTACGCCACCTCGCTGTTGACTGATATTCAATTTCGGCCAAGCCTCCGAATGCCAGCGGGACATCCGCAGTATTGCAGAACGACCCCACCGGTACGTTCGGCTGCGATCGATCGGATGAGGCGCTGTTCCGGAATTGCCGGCCGGTCCGGAAAACCCCGGACCGCCCGCGTCACATCAGGCCGAGCTGCGTGACGAGCATCGCGAGGACCGCAACGAGGACCCAGCCCAGGACATGCTCGACGATCTTCGGTCCGTCGTCCTTCGGGCCGCCCGTGCGGGCGCGGAGTCGGGCGGTGGTGGCTGAGATGGCGGTCATGGCAGCTCGCTGGTGTAGGACTGTGCGATGGACTCCCCCCACCGATGTGTCCACCTTGCCACCGCTGTGCACCGACATGGCGGAGAGCTTGGTCACACACCAGGGCCCCCGGTCTCTCCCGGGGGCCCTGGTTGTTCATGGCCGGGATCCGCACGGTGTCAGTGGACGCCCACCGCCGCGAGCGCGAGGCGCTGGTGCGCGGTGGGACGGGCGGGGAAGTACAGGTAGCAGACGCCACCCGTACCGGACACGACGCTGCCGGAGGCGTTGTACCGCTTGGTCCGCAGCCAGATCGTCTCCCATTCGGCCCGCTTGTAGACCCGGCGCACCGCCTCGTCGCTCGGCGAGGCCGGATCGTTGGCGATCACGTCGCCGTCGGCGGTGAAGCCGATCACGGTCATCAGATGACCCGAGGTCCCGTAGCCCGCCCCGGTCAGCTCCTCCTTCAGGAACGACTGCGACGTTATGGCCGGGATGCCCGCCGCGATCAGCGTCTCCAGGTCCTTCAGGGAGGACAGCCGGGTGACCACGCCCTGGAGGTCCTCGAACGTCGCCGCGTAGGCGGCGTTGAAGGGCCAGTTCCCGCAGCCCTGGTACTGGTAGTCGTAGGTGAAACGGGCGGCATGGCAGACCTGCGGGTCGGCGTACGACGGGTCGACCCAGGACAACTGCTCGGGGGTGGGCTTCCGGCCCCAGTACTCGATGATCATCTGCGAGGAGGTGGGGCTGCACCAGGCCTCGCCGCCGTTGTCGTACTCCGGGTACTGGCCCTTGTGGATCTCCTGCGAGTAGCGCGGGACGAGCAGTTCCTTGGCAAGCCCGGGCTTCGAGGCCGGGACCGTGAAGCGGTCGGGGATCGCCGAGCCCATGGCGCCGATCCGCCACACCGTGGGGGTGAGCCGGGTGTCCGGCGTGCGGTAGAGCGTCAGGCGCAGCTGGTACGCCGCCAGGCGCAATCCCGACGCGGCGTCGGAGATGGCGAAGGTGTCGGTCCAGATGTCGCTCTTGCCGTCCGTCTGGTCGTCGACGGACGTCCGCCGGATGTCCTGGTCGCCGGCGGCCCAGCGGCCCATCACGTACCAGGGCGTGTCCGTGCCGTCGGAGTAGGTGCCCTTGAGCTCCACCTGGAGCCAGGTGCCGGCCGGGGTGTGCGCGTTCCACGAGGCGATGGCCTCGGTGGACGGGACCGACAGGACGTGCACCGGCGAGGTCCAGGTGGCGTACTCCCAGGTTGCGGTCCTCCCCGTGTGCGGGTCGGTGTAGTCGGTGCGGCCCGCGGGCGTGGAGATGACCACGCCCGGCCGCGGCCCTGCGACGGCACGGACCCCTCGCGCGGAGCCGGTCCGCCACTGCGCGTACGAGGTCCAGGCACGGTTGTCCACGAGGCTCGGGGTGGCTTTCGTCGGCCCGCCGTCGGGCTCTGCGGCTGCGGCCGCGGGGCCCGCACCGGCGGTCGCGGCGGCCGCGGCGACCGCCGCGGCGAGGATGGTTCTGCGGGACGGCTCTGAAGCTCTCGTCATCGGTGGGTGACCCCCAGTTGTCCGGAAGCAGCGGTTCAGACGCACGATGTGGGCCAACTATGGCCGCCGTCCGGGGACTTCTGCCAGCACTTCGGCGAGGGACGCGCCCACCAATATTGGCGTGGACCACTGGCATGACCTGGGATGCCGTGATTCCGACCCGCATGATCGCCACGACTCCGTACGGCGCCCGACCGGGTGACGTGTCGCGGGGCGAACGGGCGAACGGGTCCTGTGCGCCGGATCCACGGCACATTCGGACGAGGTCCATCGCCGCCACCTCGGCCGGCCGTCCGTAGCTCACCGGCACCCGGAGGCGGCGCCGCGCGGTGGCGAACCACCGGAACGTGGCCACGACCAGTACGACGGCCAGGGCGATCGGTGCGTAGTTGAAGGTGCCGACGGTGATCGGCGACGCCTGGGGTCGGCACCGAGCCTGAGCCGCAGGAAGATCGGCACGGTGTGGGCAAGGAGAGCCCCACGACATTGACGCCGACGATCGCGGTGAAGGTCCAGCAGGTGCCGAGCAGACCGAGCATGCCTCCGCAGAGGCCGCTGGTGAAGCCGGTGTTGTTCAGAAGTGCGGTTTCCCGGCGGAGAAATACGGCGCCCCGCTCGTCGGACAGGCGGATGCCACTTCCCCCATTGCGGCACCGATGAAAAGCACCATGCCGGAGACGCCGATCCACCCGAGGACGACAACAAGCGGGCCCCGTGCCCATACCGAATCCGAACGAGGAGAAAATTCAGGAGAGGATGTTGATGACGGTGAAGGACATGGCGAAATTGTCGACGGCCCGGAACCTCCCGGTGAGTTTCCGTGGATATCCGATGGCGTGCAATGTCGCGTCGTCGTCGATCGCGACGGGATCCCGACCTGCGTGCCGCCCGATAGGAGGCCCTGACATCCGTTCCGGCACAACCGGACCTCTCCGTGTGGGGGATGGAATCGGGCCTGAAGGGGTCAGACCGCCCCCGGCACGGGCGGTCCGCAGACGCGGCGGGCGCGCGAGAGCCGTTCCTCGGGATCACCGAAGACGCTCCGAGGCTTGCGTGAGGCGCAGCCCCATGGCGGTGAGGACGGCGCATGCCTCGAACGCGTGCTGGGCCATGACCAGGGCGCGCGCGAGATACGCCGGGTCGGGCACCGGCGTGAACCGGTGACCGGCCACCTCGGACAGCCACTTCCGCTACGGGGCGATCGCGGTGGAGCGCCACCGGGGCTCCTCCGGACGCGGTCGGCCGGCGGTTGCGGGGCCGACAGCCCTCGACGAGGGCGACGAGGGGCAGCAACCGCACCGGTGAGGTGCCGGCGCCCGTCGGGCCGGGAAGGCGGCGACGTCCCAGGCCGCGTTCACCGAACCGCGCATGACGGCGACACGCGCCCACATCAGCGTGGCCTCGGGACCGGACTCCTCGGCGAGCCGGCGTCGGGTCAGTTCGGAGCCCGCGGCCTCGGGGGGCGAGCACCAGACAGCGGTGGGCGGGCGTCTCGACGAGCACGGCGTCGGCGTTCGGATGGCGGCCGGCCCGCACGTCCACGCATACGCTCGGCGGCTCATGGTCGTCGGCCGCCGGATGCCACACATACCGCCCCTCGAACAACCCCGCGGCCATACTCCCGTGTCCGTCCCGCTACGACTTGCCGCCGCCGTACACCAGGCACCCCATTCAGCGATGGCCTCATCCGGAATGGCGATTCCCGAATAGTCGGTTGAACGCGTTCTTTGGTCTGCCGGAGACAAAAAAGAACACGCCATTGATTGATGCGACGACAGTTTAATGCGGCACTATTTCCCGAACCGCATCCGCGTCCGGACCGCCCTCCGGAGCGTGCGGCCATGCGCCGCGCGTAGAATGTTCCATCGAGATATGCCCGCGCTCCTCGCTCCAGGGAATCGCCATTCACCGCCTCGCATCGCGCCTGCATCGGCTGCCCCCGTCCTGCGGTCCCGTGCGGCTCGTCGGCATCGACGGACATGCGGGATCCGGAAAGTCCACGTTCGCCGGGGAGTTGGCGGCGGCACTCGACGGCGCACCCGTACTGCACCTCGACGACGTCGCCACGCACGAGGAGCTGTTCGCCTGGACGGAGCGACTGCTGCGCGACGTGATCGAACCGCTCGGCCGCGGGGAGACGGCGCACTACCGCCCCTACGACTGGGGCGCTCGGCGGTTCGGCCCGACGCGGACCCTGCCGCCCGCTCCGGTGGTCCTGATCGAGGGAGTCGGTGCCGGCCGCCGGGCCCTGCGCCCCCGGCTGGCGCGGTTGCTGTGGATGGAACTGCCCCACGAGGAGGCCTGGGCCCGGGGACGGGCGCGGGACGGCGCCGAGCAGAAGGCGTTCTGGACGGAATGGGTCGAGGCGGAGCGGCAGCACTTCGCGCGGGACCCGTCGCGCCCCTTCGCCGACCTCCTGGTGCGGCAGGGAGATAAGGGATACAAGGTACTTCCGGGACCCCAGAGAGGGCATGGTACGGACCAGTCCCTCACCCACAGTGATGGACCATCGGCAGTGCGCTGACCCCGTGAAGACCCTTGTGGGAGAACTTCCTTGAGTGCTTCGGGGCGGCTTGACCCGGGAGCCGTACAGGACTTACGTTCTCAATGTGCGGCTTTCACAGCCGCCCGCAAGACGCGAGGCCCCCGGTTGTTCCCCCGTGATCGGGGGCTTCGTTCTGCCCTGGAGGCGTTGCCTCGGGCGCCGGGAGCCGTGATTCGCTCACCCTCGGTCACCGCGCGGTGTGCGCCCCGTCTGCTCCCACCTCATCGAACGGCTCGTGCGGCACCCTTCGGTACGCCGCTCCCCCGCAGGTACGATGCCTCTCGGTGCCACCGTCGGACAGTGCGCAAGTTGCAACTCCGGTCCGCGGCACAGCGGTTCGAGCAATGCGGCCGACGGGCACAGGCCCGGCGGTGAACCAACGGGGGCACGGTTTGTGGGGGACTTGATGGACTTCGGCTCGCGGGGCCCCGAGGCGCCGGCCGACCTCGCCTGGCTGCGAGGTGTCGACGCCTACACCATGGGCGCCTATCCACAGGCGGAGGAGGAGTTCCGCGCTGCGGTCCGCATGGATCCCGGGATGGCCGACGGCTGGCTCGGACTGCACGCGCTCCGCGTCGACACGACGACCGCGCTGCTGCGCATGTTCCGGCATCGCGACCGATTCGGGGAGCAGCGCTCACGCCACCGGCGCACGCTCAACTCCTGGTACTGGCTGGGCTGGTGGGTGCAACCGGTGCTGGAGAACCCGCGCGACCTGCTGCTCGCGCACGCCTCGCACTGGCTGGACGGCCGCCATGTGCCCGAACTGGACCGGGCCCTCGCCGGGCTGCCGCCCGTGGACGCCGACCCGCAGGTCCGATTCCTGCACGCCTGCCGGGCCTACCTGGTCAAGGACTGGGAGCAGTTGGTCCGGCACACCGATCCACTGATCGACGACCCCATGCTCGGCATCGAGGCCGGTCTGTTCGGGGGGATGGCCCGGGTGCGCCTCGAGATGTTCGGGCAGGCCGAGCCGCTGCTCTCCGCCTCCCTGATGCGCTGCCGCAGCGAGCAGCCGCAGCGCAAGGAGCTGCGCTACTGGCTGGCCCGCGCACACGAGGGCACGGGACGTTCCGCCGCCGCCCTGCCCCTGTACCGGGCGGTGCACCGGGTGGACCCGGCCTTCATGGACACCTCCGCGCGGCTCGCGGCGATCGCGGAGGGCGACGGCTACGACGAGTCGACCGACCTGACCGCGCTTGCGTTCAGCGCCGGGGGCGATGTGCTGGAGGGGCCGGACGGCCTCGATCCGCTGTTCGGCGCCGAGGGCCGGGACGTGAAGCTCTCGGACCCCGAACCGCCGACCGGCGGCCTGCCGGCCCAGGGCGACCTGGTGCGCGAGAAGGCCGGCATGCCCTCGCCGCCGCTGCCGGCCGGACCGACGGATCCGGCCCTGCTCGAGGAGGCACTCGCCGAGCTGGAGCGCATGGTGGGCCTCGAGCCGGTGAAGCGGCAGGTCAAGGCGCTGTCCGCGCAACTGAACATGGCCCGGTTGCGGGCCGGCCAGGGATTGCCCGTGCAGCCGCCCAAACGGCACTTCGTCTTCTCCGGTCCCTCGGGTACGGGCAAGACGACGGTGGCGCGGATCCTCGGCCGGGTCTTCTACGCCCTCGGCCTGCTCGGCGGCGACCATCTGGTGGAGGCACAACGTGCCGACCTGGTCGGCGAGTACCTGGGCCAGACCGCGGTGAAGGCGAACGAACTGATCGACTCGGCGATCGGCGGAGTGCTGTTCGTCGACGAGGCGTACTCCCTGTCCAACTCGGGCTACGGCAAGGGCGACGCATACGGGGACGAGGCGCTGCAGGTGCTCCTGAAGCGCGCCGAGGACAACCGCGACCACCTGGTGGTGATCCTCGCCGGCTACCCCGAGGGCATGGACCGTCTGCTCGCCGCCAACCCCGGTCTGTCCTCCCGCTTCACCACCCGGGTCGACTTCCCCTCGTACCGCCCGCTGGAACTCACCGCGATCGGCGAGGTCCTCGCCGCGGAGAACGGCGACATGTGGGACGAGGAGGCACTGGACGAGCTCCGCTCGATCGCCGGTCACGTCGTGGACCAGGGCTGGATCGACGAACTCGGCAACGGCCGGTTCCTGCGGACGCTGTACGAGAAGAGCTGCGCGTACCGGGATCTGCGACTGAGCGGGTACCCCGGGATCCCGTCCCGGGACGATCTGTCGACGCTGCGGCTGCCCGATCTCATGCAGGCGTACGGAGAGGTCCTGTCGGGCCGCGGTCCCCAGGATCCACCGGGGTTGTGAGGAGCGCCGCAGGACCGCGCGGACACGGCGACCGCGGGACGGGGTGGTGCCCCGCGGAAGTGCGCGGGGACACGTCACCCGCGCCCCGGTCGGGGCGCGGGTGAACCGCGATCAGCTCGCCACCGCCTCCCACTGCTCAGGTTCGGCCATCCGCGGCTGCGGCGGAGCCTCGCGATGCGCGGGGTCCCTGACCTCGCCCACCAGCAGCTCCAGGACGTCCTCCAGGGCGACCAGGCCCAGCACCCGGCCGGAGCCGTCGGCCACCTGGGCCAGGTGCGTGGCGGCCCGGCGCATCACCGTGAGGGCGTCGTCCAGGGGCAGCTCCGCCGCGAGCGTGGTCATCGGGCGCCAGAGCTGCTGGGGTACCGCCCGCTCGGACTCCTCCAGATCGAGGACGTCCTTCACGTGCAGATAGCCCATGACGGCGCCGTTGGCCGCGACCACGGGGAAGCGCGAGTAGCCCGTGCGCGCGGTCAGGGCCACCACCTCGCCGGGGGTGACCGTGGGCTCCACGGTCACCAGGGACGCCGGGTCCAGGAGCACGTCCGTCACCGGGCGCGAGCCCAGCTCCAGCGCGTCCTCCAGCCGTTCCTGCTCCTCGGGATCGAGCAGTCCCGCCTGGCCCGAGTCCTCGACCAGTTGGTTGAGCTGCTCACTGGTGAAGACCGCCTCGACCTCGTCCTTCGCGTCCACCCGGAACAGCTTGAGGATCAGCTTGGCGCAGGCGCTCAGCGCGACCGTCACCGGACGGCACAGCCGCGCGAAGGCCACAAGCCCCGGACTCAGCCACAGCGCGGCCTTCTCCGGTGCCGCCATCGCCAGGTTCTTCGGCACCATCTCGCCGATCACCAGGTGGAAGAAGACGACGGCCCCGAGTGCGACCACATAGCCGAGCGGATGCACCATCCCGTCGGGAATGTGCACCGCTTCGAACACAGGCTCGAGCAGATGTGCCACCGTCGGTTCGGCTACGGCGCCCAGTGTCAGCGAGCACAGGGTGATGCCGAACTGGGCGGCGGCCATCATCTGCGGCAGCCGCTCGAGCCCGTACAGCACCTGCCGGGCCCGTGCGGTCCCGAGCGGCTCGATCTGGCTGCGCCGCACCGAGACGAGCGCGAACTCGGCGCCCACGAAGAACCCGTTCGCCAGCACCAGCAGTGCGGCGAACACGAGTTGCAGCACGCTCATCGCACCGCCTCCGCGACCGGCACGGGACTGTCAGCGAGCTTCACGAGCCTGACCCGCTCCGCGCGGTAGTGCCCCACCTGGCGCACCGTGAGCCGCCAGCCCGGCAGCTCGGCCCGGTCACCGGGGGCGGGGATCCGGCCGAGCAGATCGGCGACCAGTCCGGCCACCGTCTCGTACGGACCCTCCGGTACGTCGAGGCCTATGCGCTGCAGGATGTCGACCCGGCAGCTTCCGTCGGCGTCCCAGGCGGGGCGCCCGTCCTCCGACGGCGCGACGGCGAGTTCGGGCAGGTCGAGCCCGTCGTGCTCGTCACGCACCTCGCCGACGAGCTCCTCGACGATGTCCTCGAGGGTGACCACGCCCGCCGTGCCGCCGTACTCGTCGACGACGACGGCGATGGGCTGCTCGCTGCGCAGCCGCTCGAGGAGGGGCTGCACGGGCAGCGTCTCCGGAACGAGCAGGGGCGCTTGGGCGATCCGGGTGACGAGCGTACGCAGCCGCTCGTGCGAGGGCACCGCGAGGGCGTCCTTCAGATGCACCATGCCGACGATCTCGTCGATCTTCTCCCGGTAGACGGGGAAGCGGGACAGACCGGTGGCACGGGTGAGATTGACCACGTCCTCCGCGGTGGCGGACGACTGCAGCGCACTCACCTTCACCCGGGGGGTCATCACATGCTGCGCGGTCAGCTCGCCCAGGGACAGCGTCCGTACGAACAGATCCGCGGTGTCCTGTTCCAGGGCACCGGCCTGAGCCGAGTGCCGGGCCAGGGAGACGAGCTCGTCGGGGGTGCGGGCGGAGGCCAGCTCCTCGGCGGGCTCGACGCCCAGGGCGCGTACCAGCCGGTTGGCGACCGCGTTGAGGGCCGCGATCACCGGCCGGAACAGCCGCGAGAAGTGGTGCTGCGGGCCGGCCACGAAACGGGCGACCTGGAGCGGCCGGGACACGGCCCAGTTCTTGGGCACGAGTTCGCCGATGACCATCTGCACGGCCGAGGCCAGCAGCATGCCCACCACCACGGCGACGCCGGAGACGGCGCCCTCGGGGATGCCGAGCATGGTGAACGGGCCGCGCAGCAGTTCCGCCAGCGCGGGCTCGGCCAGCATGCCGACCACGAGTGAGGTGATGGTGATGCCGAGCTGGGTGCCGGAGAGCTGGAAGGACAGCTCCCTGAGCGACTCGACGACCGTGCGGGCCCTTCGGTCGCCCTCGGCCGCGGCCTTCTCGGCGTCGGGCCGCTCGACCGTCACGAGACCGAACTCGGCCGCGACGAAGAATCCGTTGGCCAGGATCAGCACAAACGCCGCTCCTAGGAGCAGCAAGGGGATGCTCATGATGCCGCCGCCTCCGCGTTCACGCGGACACGGTCCGCGCTATGTCGGCAGGGGGCGGCGCAGGTACTACAGGACGATCCGTCCATCGCCGGAGGGAGTCACTCCTCGGGTAGCAGGAACCCCTGAGCACCGGGCGGAGCCTCAGGGGCGGAGGCGCCTCGGGGCGCCTCTGTCACCAGATTAGTCAAGACTCCGGCCGGTGCGGCAGGGCGGACGGCCCGAGTCAGCTGTGATGTCGTCCGGGATCGTCTGCGGAACGGGCCTCGGCGAGCGCGCGGAGCGTACGCGCGTCCGCGATCGCGCGCTCCTTGGCGATGCCCGGCTGGATGCCGAGGGCGGGCAGGCTGGTGCCGTCGCTCAGGTTGAGGAACACCCAGGGGTCGCCCGGACGCAGGTTGACCTGCACGATCTCGGCCCAGTGCAGATGGCGGCTGCTGGCGATGTTGACGACGGTGACGCCGGACTCGTCCGCTACGACCTTGGGCCGGGCGAGCAGGAGCAGAACCCCGAACAGGAGGACCGCCGTCAGGATGAAACTGAGGCGTTCCCCGGGGCTGAGCTGCTCCAGGAGCATGGCGACCGCGGTGATGACCACGAAGATCGCCACGCCTGCGCTCAGCAGCACGGCCCGGGTGTGCCCCGGCCGGAAGGTCACGGGAAGGGTGGGCAGGTCCGGCATCGTCGTACGGTTCCTCAGAGGCGGCAGGCGTGGATGGCCGTGGTCAGGATGGCACGGGCCCCGATGGCGTAGAGATCGTCCATGATCCGCTGCGCCTCCTTGGACGGGACCATGGCCCGCACGGCGACCCAGCCCTCGTTGTGCAGCGGCGAGACGGTCGGCGACTCCAGGCCCGGGGTGAGCGCGACGGCCTTCTCGAGCTGCTCGACGCGGCAGTCGTAGTCCATCATCACGTACGTCCGCGCCACCAGGACGCCCTGCAGACGGCGCAGGAACTGCTGGACCTTCGGCTCCTCGACGTCGGCGCCGGTCCGGCGGACGACGATCGCCTCGGACTTCATGATCGGCTCGCCGATGACCTCGAGACCCGCGTTGCGCAGCGAGGTGCCGGTCTCGACCACGTCCGCGATGACCTCGGCGACGCCGAGCTCGATGGCGGTCTCGACGGCGCCGTCCAGGTGGACGACGGAGGCGTCGACGCCCTTGTCGGCGAGGTGCTTGGCGACGATCCCCTCGTAGGAGGTGGCGACCGTCCTGCCCGCGAGGTCCTCTACGCCGCCGGCCGTGCCGGGCTTGGTGGCGAAGCGGAAGGTGGAGCGGGCGAAGCCGAGCGGCAGGATCTCCTCGGCGTTGGCGCCCGAGTCGATGAGCAGGTCGCGGCCGGTGATGCCGATGTCGAGCCGGCCGGAGGAGACGTAGATCGCGATGTCGCGGGGGCGGAGGTAGAAGAACTCCACCTCGTTCTCCGGGTCGACGATCCGGAGCTCCTTCGACTCCCTGCGCTGCTGGTAGCCGGCCTCATGCAGCATGTCCGCCGCAGGGCCGGACAGGGAACCCTTGTTCGGGACGGCGATGCGCAGCATGAGGTCGGCTTCCTTCGTTCGTGCGTGGGGTGTGCAGATGTTCGGTATACGGCTCAGAGGTGGGCGTACACGTCGTCCAGGGAGATCCCACGGGCCACCATCATCACCTGGACGTGGTACAGCAGCTGGGAGATCTCCTCGGCGGCCGCCTCCTTGCCCTCGTACTCGGCGGCCATCCAGACCTCGGCGGCCTCCTCGACGACCTTCTTGCCGATGGCATGGACGCCCTTGCCGACCAGTTCGGCGGTGCGGGAGCTGGCGGGATCGCCGTGGGCGGCCTTGTGCTGGAGCTCGGTGAAGAGCTCCTCGAACGTCTTCTTGGACATGGTGGTCCTCACCCTACGCGCTCCGGACCGTGTCTCAGTGCCAGGGTTCGGATACCGAGCGCAGCGTGGCGGCCGTCGCCACCGCCGCCGTCACGGCCTCGTGCCCCTTGTCCTCGTTGGAGCCCTCCAGGCCCGCACGGTCCAGCGCCTGTTCCTCGGTGTCACAGGTGAGAACACCGAAGCCGACGGGGACACCGGCCTCGATGGAGACCTGGGTCAGGCCCTGGGTGACCCCCTGGCACACATAGTCGAAGTGGGGGGTGCCACCGCGGATCACCACCCCGAGGGCCACGATCGCGTCGTAGCCGCGGCCGGCGAGCACCTTGGCGGCCACCGGGAGCTCGAAGCTGCCCGGCACCCGCAACAGGGTCGGCTCGTCGATCCCCAACTCGTGCAGGGCGCGCAGTGCGCCGTCCACCAGTCCGTCCATCACCTTGTCGTGCCACTGTGCCGCGATGACGGCGACCCGCAGATCGCTCGCATTGCGTACGGACAGTACCGGTGCACCCTTGCCGCTCACGTCTCTCCTCAGTGCTCTCTTACTGGTTGCCGCAGGCGGACACGGCGTTCGTGTCCAGCCAGGGCAGGTCGTGCCCCATCCGGTCCCGCTTGGTGCGCAGGTAGCGGATGTTGTACTCGCCCGCCTGCACGGGCATCGGCTCACGCCGGGTGACCCCGAGGCCGTGCCGGAGCAGGGCCTCGGTCTTGTCGGGGTTGTTCGTCATCAGGCGCACGCTGCGCACGCCGAGGTCGGCCAGGATCCTGGCGCCGGCGGCGTAGTCGCGGGCGTCCGCGGGAAGGCCCAGCTCGAGGTTGGCGTCCAGGGTGTCGCGACCGCGCTCCTGGAGTTCGTACGCGCGCAGCTTGGACATCAGCCCGATGCCGCGGCCTTCGTGACCGCGCAGATAGACCACCACTCCCCTGCCTTCCGCCTGGATGCGCTCCAGGGAGGCCTCCAGCTGGGGGCCGCAGTCGCAGCGTAGAGAGTGGAACACGTCTCCGGTGAGGCATTCGGAGTGCACGCGGACCAGGACGTCCTCGCCGTCGCCGATCTCGCCGCGGACGAGGGCGATGTGCTCCACGCCGTCCGCGGGCGACCGGTAGCCGTAGGCGGTGAACTCGCCGAAGCGGGTGGGCAGGTGAACCTCGGCCTCACGGCGGACGGCGGGCTCGGACGGGGCCGCGTCCTGTGCCCCGGGGTCCTCCGCCCCGAGAGGGACCGAGAGTTTGGGCGAGCGCCGGTAGGCGACCAGGTCCTCGATGGAGACGATCGTCAGCCCGTGCTTGCGGGCGAACGGGACGAGCTCCGGCAGCCGCAGCATGTGGCCGTCCTCGCCGGCGATCTCCACGATCGCACCGGCGGGCCGCAGCCCCGCGAGCCGGGCGAGGTCGACGGCGGCCTCGGTGTGGCCGTTGCGGACGAGCACACCGCCGGGCCTGGCCCGCAGCGGGAAGATGTGGCCCGGACGGACGAAGTCGCCGGGTCCCGCCTCTCCGCCGGCGAGCAGGCGCAGCGTGGTGGCCCGGTCGGACGCGGAGATGCCGGTGGTCACCCCGTGGGCACCGCCGGCGTCGACGGACACGGTGAACGCGGTGCGCATCGACTCGGTGTTGTTGTCGACCATCTGCGGGAGCTCGAGGCGGTCGAGTTCCTCGCCCTCCATGGGCGCGCAGATCAGACCGCGGCACTCGCTCATCATGAAGGCGACGATCTCGGGCGTTACCTTCTCCGCGGCGATGACCAGGTCACCCTCGTTCTCCCGGTCCTCGTCGTCGACGACCACGACCGGCCGGCCGGCCGCGATGTCGGCGATGGCCTGCTCGATCGGATCGAGCGCGAAGTCCTCGACGTTGTCCGTGCTGTACAGGATCGGCGCGGTGCTCATGCCGCGGCTCCTTCCAGGAGGGGCTGCCCCGACCTGCGGGAGCGCAGCCACCAGTCGCGCAGGCCCCACAGGACGAGCGCGCCGTAGATGACGTAGACGAAACCGGAGAATGCGAAGCCGTTGGCGAAGTTGAGCGGGACACCGACGGCGTCCACGAGCAGCCAGGCGAGCCAGAACTCGACCATGCCGCGCGCCTGGGCGTACATGGCGACGATCGTGCCGACGAAGATGTAGGCGTCCGGCCACGGGTCCCACGACAACGACGGGTACGCGGTGAACAGGCCGGCCACCGCGAGCGTGCCGACGGCGGCGGCGCCGACCAGGATCCCACGCTCGCGCCAGGTGGCGAACCGCACCGCGATGTGGCCGTCGTCCGCCTGCCCCCTGCCGCGGTTCCACCGCCACCAGCCGTAGACGGCGACGACCATGACGACGACCTGCTTTCCGGCGCTGCCGGAGAGGTGGGCCGTCGCGAAGGCGGCGAAGAGGACGAGACCGGACAGGAACTGCACCGGCCAACTCCACAGGGAGCGGCGCCAGCCGAAGGCGAGGCCGATCAGACCGATGACGTTGCCGATCATGTCCGACCACTTGATGTGCTGGCCGAAGAGCGTGAACGCCTCCGAGTTGAGCCAGTTCACTCGGAGGCCCCCTGCCCGGCCAGCAGGCGCTCCACGTACTTGGCGATGACGTCGACCTCGAGGTTGACCGGATCGCCGGGCTGCTTGATGCCGAGCGTGGTCAGGGCGAGGGTCGTCGGGATGAGGCTGACGGTGAAGCGGTCGGCGCCGACCTCCACGACGGTGAGGCTGATGCCGTCCACGGTGATGGAGCCCTTCTCGACCACATAGCGGGCGAGCTCCGCCGGGAGCGAGACGGTGACGAGCTCCCAGTTCTCGGAGGGCTTGCGCTCGAGGACCGTGCCGGTGCCGTCGACGTGTCCCTGCACGATGTGCCCGCCCAGCCGTGCACCGACGGCGGTGGGGCGTTCGAGGTTCACGCGGGAGCCGACCGCGAGGGCGCCGAGGCTGGAGCGGTCGAGGGTCTCCGCCATGACGTCGGCGGTGAACTCGTCGCCCTCGTGGTCCACCACGGTGAGACAGACGCCGTTGACCGCGATGGAGTCACCGTGCTGCGCACCTTCGGTGACGACGGGCCCACGGAGACGGAAGCGGGAGGAGTCGCCGAGATTCTCGACGGCGGTGACCTCACCCAGCTCTTCGACGATTCCGGTGAACACTTCCCGGGTCCTCCTGCCACGTTCGGGCACGGACTCCGGGGACTGTCGAGGACGACAGCGGACCGCGGTCGGGATCACCGGGACGACGCCGCACGGAGTTCGCCCCTCAGGGCGACCCGAATACGGCGGCGCGCACGAATGCCCGCCCGCCGCGCACTGCCTCCCATCCGGACTTTAACCGTCGGTCCAGGAATTCCACCTGGTCAACCGGCCGCTGGAAGCGACCGGGTCGCGGACTATAACCGCCGGTTCGGACTTTCACCGACCCCGGAGTGCGCTGCTTCTGGTACAGCAAACAGTGTGCCACGCCGGGTCGAGCGCCAAGCGGGTGAACCGCTGTGTGGTGGCTCACAGGTTCACATATCGGACTTCCCGGCCCGCCGTGCGGCGCCCGAACCCATCACCCGGCGGGACAACGCCTGGTGAGACGAGGGCAGTTGGCAATTGGTCCATACCTATTGACCGGTCTGGTCCGGTCCTCCTAGGGTCGGCGATCCCGGCGCTGTGCGCCGTCCACGAGCGGTCCGGCGGCGGTGACGGAGGCCCTTGCCCCGCCGCCGGGCCTCATCCATGGTCCCGACGCCGGGGCCGTGGCCCTCGCGGGCACGGCCCCCGACAGGTTGCGCGGACGGGCCGGGCCCCGGTGCGTCGCCCGGCGGCGCGGCCGCGTCCGCGCCGTGTCACTTTCCGCGCAGCCCGAGCGGTCATGACCGGAGACGGACGTTCCGCAGGGGAACGCCGCCCGTCCGAAGGGACTGAGGAGATTGACCACGATCCTGGTGACCGGAGCGACCGGAACGCTCGGCCGGCTCGTCACCGACCGACTGCGGGACGCCGGACACGAGGTGCGCGCCCTGTCCCGGCACGCACCGCAGTACGCCGTCGATCTGATCCGGGGCGGCACCGGCCTGGACTCGGCGGTCTGCGGCGTGGACACGATCGTGCACTGCGCGACCTCGCCGCGCGGCGGTGACGAGAAGGCGGCCCGCAATCTGATCGCGGCCGCGCGCCGGGCGGGCGTGGCCCATCTGATCTACATCTCGATCGTCGGCGTCGACCGTGTGCCGCTCGGCTACTACCGGACGAAGCGGGCCGTGGAGCGGCTGACCGAGGAGTCGGGGCTCGGCTGGACCGTGCTGCGCGCGACGCAGTTCCACGACCTGCCCGTGCAACTGTTCGCCGTTCTGTCCAAGTTGCCGGTCGTGCTGCTCCCGGCGGGCGTCGCGGATCAGCCCGTCGCGGCCGCGGAGGTCGCGGACCGGCTGGCCGAACTGGCGCAGGGCGCACCCGCGGGCAGGGTCGCGGACATGGGTGGCCCCGAGGTGCGGACGTTCGCGTCACTGGCCCGGTCGTATCTGAAGGCGACGGGCCGGCGGCGAGCGGTGGTGAACGTGCCGCTGGCGGGCAGGACCTACCGCGCATTCCGCGCGGGCGGCCATCTCACCCCCGAACGGGCGGTGGGGATGGCGACGTTCGAGCAGCACCTCGCGCAGCGGTTCGAAGGCGCCGGACGCGGCTGACCGCACGGAGGCGCCCGCTATCTCTCCGGGGGCGCGAAGAGTTCGTCCTGTGCGCCGTCCCGCGCGGTCAGCAGCGCACCGCGCAGTACGGCGCCCCCTCCGAGGACGCCTGCGCGCACCTCGGTGACCAGTGGTGACATGCGTGCGAGCCGCGCCTCGACAAGGCCGGCGAGCACGGCCCCGCCCGCCTGTCCGACCTCGCCGCCGAGCACCACGCACCCGGGATCGAGGATGGCGGCGAGGGAGGCGGCGCCGATCGCGAGCCGGTCGGCGAGGGCGTCGAGGAAGCGCCCCGCCTGCTCGGGTCCCGCCTCCGACGTCGGCGGCGCGGCGGCGGCTCCGGCCGTCGCCGCGCCCCGGGCGACCGCCTCCACGGCCCGCCGCACGAGCACCGCCGCCTGCGGCTCAGCCCCCGTGTCCGCGGTGAACAACCCGTGCTCCCCGGCCAGTCGGGTGATGGCCGCCGACCCCGCCAGGGAGTGGAAGCCGCCATCGCAGTCCGTCGCGGACGGCAGCGTCCTGGTGCCGGGGACCGGCAGGAAGCCGATCTCGCCGGTGCCGCCGGAGGCGCCGCGGCGCAGCGCTCCGTCCAGGACCACGGCCGCGCCCGTGCCGAGTCCCAGCCACAGCAGCACAAAGGTGTCCCGGTCGCGCGCCGCGCCCTCGCGCTGCTCGGCCAGGGCGGCGAGGTTGGTCTCGTTCTCCACGATCACGCGCGCGGGCAGCCGGTCGTGGAGCGCGGTGACCAGCCGGCGGTGCCATTCCGGCAGGCCGCTGGAGTCACGGAGTTCGCCGGTGGCGGGGTCGATCAGGCCAGGTGCTCCGATCCCGACCGTGTGGAGCGGCGTGGCACCCGCCTCCTTCGCCGTGCGCTCCACCAGCGCCACGGCCTGCTCGACCGCGGGGCCCGTCCCCATGTCGCCGCCGATCGGCACCGACGCCTCGGCGAGCACCCCGCCGAGCAGATCCGCGACGAGGACGGCGACACCCTCGGTGCGCACGTCGAGGGCCGCGAGGCGGGCGCGGTCGGCGACGATCCCGTACAGCCGGGCGTTCGGACCGCGCCGCTGTTCGCCCGACTCCCCCACCACCGCGACCAGCCCGGCCTCGGTGAGCCGCTCCACGAGGTCGGCGACCGTGGGCCGGGACAGTCCGGTGAGCTGTTTCAACTGCCCTGCGGTCAGGGGGCCTTCCTCCTGCAGCAGCCGCAGGGCCAGCCGGTCGTTGATGGCCCGGGCGGTGCTAGGAGATGCAGGCATGCCGGGATCCTCCCAGATCGGCGGGGCCGGTCACCGGCCCCCTCCCTCCTATCTATCAGGCAGGGTTCCTGATAGTTTACGGCACGCAGCCAGGCGGACACACCCGGGGAGGGGCGAGAATGGGCGCGGTGGAGAGGGTCTACTCAGTACGTGACGTGAAACGGGCGCGGTACGCCGTGGCGGCGGTCTTCGCCGTGCACGGTGCCGTCACCGGCTCGTTCGCGACCCGTGTGCCGTGGATCCAGGACCACGCGTCGGTCAGCGCGGGGCAACTCGGACTGGCGCTCGCGTTCCCCGCGCTCGGTGCGTCCGTGGCGATGCCGCTCGCCGGCAGCATCAGCCATCGGTTCGGCGCCCGCAACGCCCTGCGCGGTCTGATCGCCCTGTGGACGCTCTCCCTGGTTCTGCCGTCCCTCGCGCCCAACCTCCTCACGCTCTGCCCGGCCCTGTTCGTCTACGGCGCCTCGGCGGGCATGGCGGACGTCGCGATGAACGCCCTCGGTGTGGAGGTCGAGGACCGGCTCGGACGGTCGATCATGTCCGGTCTGCACGGCATGTGGAGTGCCGGCGCACTGATCGGCTCGGCCGCCGGCACGCTCGCCGCCCACCTCGGCTCGGACGCCCGGCTGCACCACACCCTGGCGGCCGCGGTCCTGACCGTGCTGGGGCTGGCCGCCTGCACCTGGGTGCTCGACCTCCAGCCCGCCGAGGACGAGGAGCCGCCGCCCCGGTTCGCCCTGCCGCCGAAGTCGGCGCTGCTGATCGGCGCGATCGGGTTCTGCGCGGTGTTCGCGGAGGGCGCGAGCCTGGACTGGTCCGCCGTGTATCTGCGGCAGGAACTGGAGACCTCGGCGGGACTCGCGGCCGCGTGCACCACGGGCTTCACGCTCACCATGGCCGTCGCCCGGATCGCGGGCGACAAGGTGGTGGACCGGTTCGGTTCGGTACGCACCGTACGGGCCGGCGGCGTCCTGGCCGTCCTCGGCGGACTGCTGATCGTCGGTGCCGGTGATCCGGTCGTGGCGATGACCGGCTTCGCACTGATGGGCCTCGGCATCGCCGTCGTCGTGCCGCTGTGCTTCGCCGCGGCCGGCCGCAGCGGTCCGAACCCCAGCCAGGCCATCGCCGGTGTCGCGACGATCACGTACACCTCGGGGCTCGTCGCGCCGAGTGCGATCGGCGGACTGGCCCAGGCGACCAGCCTCGTGGTCTCGTTCGGGCTGGTCACCGTGCTTGCCTGCGGGCTCGCCCTGTTCGCGGGGGTGCTCCGCGCGGGCGACCGGGAGCGGCCGAAGGTCAGTCCGCCGAGCGCATCAGTTCCCGACCCAAGGCCCTGAACCGCTCGCTCCACGAGGTGGGGCGCAGGGTCGCCGCGTCGAGCCGGACCAGGACCCGGGTGCCGTGCGCGTACGTCACCGCTCCGTCGGCCGAGCAGAACCGGAACCCGTAGGTGAGGCCGGTGTTCCCGAGTCGCTCGAGCCACAGGTGCACGGCGTACGCGCCCGGCTTGCTCACCGGGGCCTCGTAGGTGATCCGCAGCTCCTTGACGGCGTTGCAGAAATCCCCCGCCGCCTCCCAGTCGCCCTCGAAGCCGAAGCCCTGCTCGTGCCACAGGACGGTCCAGGCGCGTTCGACCATGACGGGATAGCGGGCGTTGTGCAGCAGGCCGAGCGCGTCGAGGTCGTCGAAGTGGACGACGACGGGGATCAGCCGTCCGTACGACTGGACGGGCGCGGCCTGGGCTTCGGCGGTCACGGGCGGGGCTCCTCGATGTGGCCTGATGAGGCGCTCGCGACACCGCGGCGCTGTTCAGGGCCATGGTAAGCGCTCGCTCAGGATGCCCGGCCCGCGGGTCAGCCCGCGATCGAGTCCAGCTGCTCGGCGGCGGGCCGCAGCGCCCACAGGTCACCGCCGGGAGGCGCCTCCAGCAGCCGCACCGCCTTCCGGGCGCGTGCGTCGCCGGCGTCCGCCGCCGCGTGCACGACATCGCTCGCCGCGTACCGGTGGAACTCCAGCTCGGGGTAGGGCCAGGCCGCGGCACCCGTCGACGCCGGCAGCAGGAAGTCGACCGCCTTGACCAGGCTCTGGCCCTCCGGTCCCCGGTAGGACCACAGGTCCACGCCGACGTGCCGTCCGATGGCCGCGAGCCGCGTGTACGCCACCAGGTCGAAGGTCGAGTAGTGCCAGCTGCGTGTCCGGGCGAGCTCCTGCGGCTGGCTGCCGTCGGCTGCGATCTGCGGGTCGATGCGCCTGGCGCGTGCGTCGAGCACCGTCCGCCGGGCGAGCGCCTCGTCGCCGGTCGCGTACGCCAGGGCGGCGAGCTGCATGTCGTAGAAGGTGCCGTGGTTGTTCTCGGCGGCACCTTCCTCCTTGCCGAACGACCCGTCGGTCAGCCAGGTACGGAAGGCGACGTTCCAGTCGTGCATCCCCGAGCGGTCGGCCTCGGACCAGCCGGGGGCGCCGGTGTTCAGGACGGCGATCGCGTCCAGGACGCCGGTGTACGACTGGGAGAAGTCGATGATCCCGATGGCCCTCCCGTCGTACCTGCACGGGATGAACTGCCCGTGGTCCAGCTCGGGGTTCATCCTGGTCGCCGGATCCAGGAACCATGTGCGCAGCACCTGGGCCGCCTTCTGCGCGTACTGCTTCCTGCCCGTGTAGTACCAGGCCAGCGCGAGGTCGTAGGTGGAGTCGAAGACCTTCTCCACGTCCTGGCGGTCGGTCCCCGTGTCGACCTCGGGGTTGCGCTGTCCGTCGCGCTGCTCGTAGGGGCACCCCCAGGGGTTGTCGGCCGTCCTCGGCTGCGTGGGCCACCAGTACGGGGCCTGGCTGAGGTAGTCGTGCACGTCTCCGCCGGGTGCGGGCCTGGGCTTGTCGACGACCGTCCAGGGACCCTGGTCGAGCCAGGCGTCGGCGCGTGCGGTCAGATCCCCGAGAGCCGCGCGCAGCCGGGGGTCTCCGTGGCCCAGCCGGATCCTGGTCTGCTGCAACCGGGTGCCGTCGAGGACGGCGGTTCTGGGGACCTTCGGTGCCGTGTGGGCCGATGCGCCGGGCACGAGGACGGCCGCGAAGGCGGTCACGGCGGCGAGCAGAACGGCCAGGCGGGGGCGTGCACTCATCAAGGCTCCGATCATAAATGTGAACGCAGTTCATGAGTGGGACCGTGTGAGCGTAGGACCGCCTGATGACCCTGACAATGGTTCGGACAATTCTTCACGTACAGAGAAAGAGAAGCTTCACCATGGATCTCGGCGTGCGCTGGAAGCTGCACGGAGACGGGCACACGCCCGCGCCCGGAGCGGTCGTCCGTCCCGACGAACGGCTCTCCTGGCCCCGCACGATCGGGCTCGGTGCGCAGCACGTCGTGGCGATGTTCGGGGCGAGTTTTGTGGCGCCCGTGCTCATGGGCCTCGACCCCAACCTCGCGATCATGATGTCCGGCGTCGCGACCGTCATCTTCCTGCTGGCGACCCGCGGACGGGTGCCCAGCTACCTCGGCTGCTCGCTCTCCTTCGTGGGCGTCGCCGCCGTGATCAGGGCACAGGGCGGCACCAGCGCGACCGTCACCGGCGCGGTGCTGGTCGTCGGCGCGGTGCTGTTCCTCGTGGGCCTCACGGTCCAGCGGTTCGGGGCGCGGATCATCCATGCCACGATGCCGCCGATCGTGACCGGCGCGGTCGTCATGCTGATCGGGTTCAACCTCGCCCCGGTGACCGCCTCGACGTACTGGCCGCAGGACCAGTGGACCGCGCTGCTGGTCATGCTGTTCACCGGGCTGGCCGTGGTGTGCCTGCGCGGTTTCTGGTCCCGGATCGCGATCTTCCTCGGGCTGGTCTTCGGCTACGGCCTCTCGTGGGTGTGCGACCGGGTCTTCGGGAAGATCCACTCGGTGGACGCGGGCGGGAAGCTCACCGACCACTGGCGCCTCGACCTGTCGGGCGTCGGCAGGGCGGACTGGATCGGCCTGCCCCATTTCCACGGACCGTCCTTCCAGTGGTCCGCGGTGCTGGTCGCCCTGCCCGTGGTGATCGCCCTGGTCGCCGAGAACGCGGGACATGTCAAGGCGGTCGGCGAGATGACGGGCGACCCGCTGGACGACAAGCTGGGCACGGCCATCTCCGCCGACGGCGTCGCGTCCGTGCTCTCGACCGCGGTCGGCGGCCCGCCCAACACGACGTACTCCGAGAACATTGGCGTGATGGCGGCCACCCGCGTCTACTCGACCGCCGCCTACTGGGCCGCCGCCGGCTTCGCCCTGCTCTTCGGTGTCTGCCCCAAGTTCGGGGCCGTCGTGGCCGCGATCCCCGGCGGGGTGCTCGGCGGGATCACCGTCATCCTGTACGGAATGATCGGCCTGCTCGGTGCGCAGATCTGGATCAACTCCAAGGTGGACCTGCGCAATCCGCTGAACCTGGTACCGGCCGCGGCGGGCATCATCATCGGCGTCGGCAACGTCAGCCTGAAGTTCAGCGACAGCTTCTCGCTGAGCGGTATCGCGCTGGGCACGCTGGTCGTCATCACCGGCTATCACGCGCTGCGGGCGATGGCCCCCGCCCACCTCAAGGGGCAGGAGCCGCTGCTGGACTCGGGAACCTCCTCGTACGACGAGGACGGCGCGGAAGGCCGCCGGGACGCCGCCACCACGCGGGACTCGGACGAGCGCGCCGGCTCGTAGTCGCTCCCGGACCCGGAACCCGTGGCTGCGCAGGCGCGCGGCCGGACCCTCCGGGCCGGAGAGCACCGGTCCGGCCGGAGTGACAGGAGGCGCGCGACCCGGTCCGCGGGCGCACCCGGGTGCCACGCGGCCCACGCCCTGTCCCCCACCTGGACCACCGGCGCGTTCCCCCGTTCCGGCGAAGCCCGCGGGCCGTCGGCCCCTGGACCGGGCGGGGCCTGCGACCCTGCCCCCATGGTCCGGTTGGAGCAGTACACGACCTCGGTGGACACGGTCGTCTCACGTATGCGCGCGCTCGACGAGTCATGGCCCGAGCACGACGGCGTCGCGGTCTTCAACCGCGTCTACCTCGCCGTCACCGAGGAGGTCGACCGCCGTCTGGACGCAGGGGACTTCCCCGACGCACGGGCCGCGAGCACGCTGGACGTCCGGTTCGCCGAGCGGTACCTGTCCGTCGCCGAGGAGGGGCCCCGACCGGCCTGCTGGCGGCCGTTGTTCCAGTTCCGGCGCCATCCGGGCGTGCGTCCGGTGCAGTTCGCGCTCGCCGGCATCAACGCGCACATCGGGCACGACCTCGCCCTCGCCCTCGTCGACGCCTGTCACACCCTCGGCTGTGAACCGGGTGATCTCGAGGACGAGTTCGATCGTGTCGGGGTCGTGCTCCTGTCGCTGGAGGAACGCATCCGCGAGGACCTGATGCCCGGCCCCGATCTGCTCCAGGTCGCCGACCCCCTCACCCATCTGCTCGGCGCCTGGAGCCTGGAGCGGGCGCGCGAGGCCGCCTGGTCCGCGGGGCGCGCCCTGTGGGCGCTGCGGGAACTTCCCGACCTGGCGGACGAGTTCGCCGGCCGGCTGGACGCGGCGGTGGGATTCGCCGGCCGGATCCTGCTCACCCCGCTGCCCGGATGATCCGGCCGGTTCTCGCCTGTCGCACGCGCAACCCCCGCACCGCGGTCGTACGTTGAACAAGCTGCACATCCAAGGCGAAGGAGCGACAGGTATGGCGACCCGGCTCGGACTCGGCCTCCCCCAGAACAAGCAGTACGACATCGGGCGCGATGTACCCGACGTGGCACGCACCGCCGAGGAGATGGGCTACGAGAGTCTGTGGGTGTACGAGCGGGCCCTGTTCCCGCTGGACTCCTCCCAGGGCCTGTACGGCGTCGAGGGACTGCCCTGGCCCGAGTCCTACCGCGGCGTGGCCGAGCCGCTGGTGACGCTCACCCTGGCCGCGGCCGCCACCCACCGCGCCCGGCTCGGGACGAGTGTGCTGGTGGCCCCCCTGCACGTGCCCTTCCAGCTCGCGAAGGCGTTCGCCACCCTGGACGCGGCGTCCGGCGGCCGGGTCGTGGCGGGCTTCGGCACGGGCTGGTCCCTGGACGAGTACGCGGCGGCGGCGGTACGCCCCTTCGAACAGCGCGGAAAGGCACTGGACGAGGTGATCGACGTCTGCCGGGCGGTATGGGGGGCGGACCCGGTCTCCTACGAGGGCACGGTCACGAAGCTCTCGTCCGTGGCCGTCGCACCCAAGCCCGCCCGGCCGATCCCGATCCTGCTGGCCGCGAGCAACAGCAGGGCCTTGCGGCGGCTCGTCGACAAGGCCGACGGCTGGCTCCCGGTCTCCGTGGGCGCCGAGCGCATCGCCGCGCAGTGGCGCGAGCTGCAGGACCTGGCCGCCGAGCGGGGCCGGGTCACACCGCTCCAGTCGGTGCTGCGCGTCAACGCCTCGTACTCCGCCAAGGCCTACGACGGCGCGGACCGCGCTCTCTTCCAGGGCGACGTCGACCAGATCGTGGAGGACCTGGTCGCCCATGCGGCGGTCGGCCTGGACGAGATCCTGATCGACCTGCAGACCTCCACGCGGGACGCCGAGGAGCTCAAGGACGTGGCCGCGGCGGTGTACACGGCGGCCCGGGCGGCCGGCGTCTGACCCCGGCGGGCGGCCGGGATCCGGCCGCCTGCCCCTGTGGGCCCGATGCCGGGGCGTCTCAGTCCTCCGGCAGCTCCACCGGCGCGATCTCGTCGTACACGTCACCGGGGCCGGGGTTGGACGGGTCGGTTCCGCCACCGAAGTGGTGCATGACGCCCCACACGGCGTTGAGCGCGGTCTGCACCGCGCCCTCCGCCCAGCCGGCCGTCCAGGAGATGTCGTCGCCGGCGAGGAAGATGCCCCGCTTCCCGTCGGGCAGCCGGTCCTGCATGAAGTGCGTGAACAGGCGCCGCTGGTAGCGGTAGTGACCGGGCAGGTTCGCCTTGAACGCACCCATGAAGTAGGGCTCGTTCTCCCAGGAGACCGTCACCGGGTTGCCGATGATGTGCTTCCTGATGTCGACCTTCGGGTAGATCTCGCCGAGCGACTTCAGCATCACCTCCATCCGCTCGTTCGCGGACAGCGGCAGCCACTTCAGGCTGTCGTCGCACCAGGTGTACGACAGGCAGATCACGGCCGGCCGGTCCGGGCCGTCGTCCAGCAGATAGGTCCCGCGGGTCATCCGGTCGGTGAGTGTCATCGACATCACGTCACGGCCGGTCTCCTCGTCCTTGTCCAGCCAGAACGGCCGGTCCACGGGCACGAAGAGCTTGCTGGACTCCATGTAGTGCGTGCGCTCGATAGCCGTCCAGTGGTCGATCGGGAACAGGGCGTCGTCGCAGGCGATCTTGGACAGCAGCATCCAGGACTGGGCCGTGAAGACCGCCGCCCGGTAGGTGCGAATGTGGCCCTGCGCGTCGGTGACCGTGATCCGGTCCCCTGCGGTGCGGTGCAGCCGGGTCACGGCGGGGCGCGGTTCGCCCCCCTCGTGCAGGGATCGCAGGGACGTCCCGTAGGGCCAGTGCACGATCTTCTGCGGCTCACGCTCCCACAGGCGCAGCGGCAGCTGCTGGGAGCCGCCGACGATCCCGCGGTGGTGGTCGTCGGCCTCGGTGTAGACGACGCGCAGGATCTCCAGGATGGAGTTGGGGAAGTCGGTGTCCCAGCCTCCGGTACCGAAGCCGACCTGCCCGAAGATCTCCCGGTGCCGGAAGGACTTGAAGGCCTCGGAGTCGCAGAGGAAGCCGTAGAAGGTCTGGTTGTCGAGCCTCTCGACGAGCGCGGACCAGATCTCCCGGATGCGCCGCACGTCGCGCTCGCGCATGGCCCGGTTCATGTCGGAGAAGTCGGCGCCCTCTTCCAGGCAGGCGTTCCACGCGTCGGCCACGTCGCGGTACACCTGCGGGAGGTCGTCGAGCGTCTCCGCGTAGTGGCTCTCGCCCTTCAGGTCGACGACGGTCGACGGGGTCGCCTCGGCGAGCGGGTTGGGGAACGGCGCGGTCTCGAGCCCGGCCAGGTCGATGTAGTGCTGCAGGGCCGTGGAGGACGGCGGGAAGCGCATGGCGCCCATCTCCGCGGTCAGCGAGGGGTCGCAGCCTTCGAAGCCGACGGTGCGCAGCCTGCCGCCGATCCGGTCGGCCTCGTACACGACGGGCTTGAGGCCCATCTTCATCAGCTCGTAGGCGGCGACGATGCCGGACAGGCCGCCGCCGATGACCGCCACCTCGGTTCCGTGCTCGGTCGCCGGTATCTGGCCGAGGCCCGCCGGGTGGGCGAGGAAGTCGTCGTACGCGAAGGGGAAGTCCGGGCCGAACATGGTGATCGGCGGCTGCTGCCCGTCGGTGTGCTGGGCGGCGTTGGGCACCGTGGACGTCATGGGGTGGGGACTCCTTGCGCGGAAGGTACTCGGTGGGACCGAGGGTCAGACGAGGGACCCGTAGAGGCCGGGGCGCCGGTCCTCGAGGTAGGGGTTCGCCGCACGGGACTCGGCCACACAGGCGGGGTCGACGTCGGCGAGGACGAGCTCCTCGACGCGGCCGGCGCGGACCCGGGCGATCCCGTCGGGGCCGGCGAGCGTGGAGAGTCCGACGAACTCGAACTCCCCCTCCTGGCCGACGCGGTTGACGTACGCCACGTACATCTGGTTCTCGAAGGCCCGCACCGGGACGAGGGACTCGGCGACGAACTGGAAGGGGTGCATCTGGGCCGTCGGGACCAGGAGGAGGTCGGTGCCGGCCAGAGCGTGGGCGCGGACGTTCTCCGGGAACTCCACGTCGTAGCAGATCATCAGCCCGACCCGCAGGCCGTGCAGCTGGGCCTGGACGACCGGCACGTCGCCCGGCGTGAAGTGGTCGCGCTCGAAGCAGCCGAACAGGTGGGTCTTGCGGTAGTTCGCCAGACGGTCGCCGTCGGCGGACAGCAGCTGGGCGGAGTTGAAGAGGCTCTCGCCGTCGCGCTCGGGGTAGCCGTAGGCGATCGCCAGACCGTGCGTGGAGGCGATCTCCGCGACGGCGTCGGCGGAGTCCCCGTCGGCGGGCTCGGCGAGGCGCACGATGTCGCCGCCGATCGCGTAACCGGTGAGGAACAGCTCCGGCGCGACGAGCAGTCCCGCACCCGCGGCGGCCGCCCGGCCCGCGGCCTCGTCGAGGACCTTGAGGTTCTCGAGGACCGAGCCGGGGCGTCCGGAGCTCTGGAGCAGGGCGGTGCGCATGCGTGGTCTCCACCGGTACCGAAGAGTGTTGGGGGGTCGCATAGACCGTACGGTCGGCTCCCTTGACCGGACAAGGAGGAGCCGTTGCGCGCCGGTGCGCGGATCATTGCGTCCGCAGGGGGCACGGCGGCGATTCGTTGCGCACCCCGCCGGGCGTCTTTCGGAGCGCTGAGGCGCAGGTCACAGCGGTGTTCCTACGGCTCCCACCACCGCTCCGCGATCTCCAGCGGCTCCGTGCCTGCCGCCGGTCCGTTCCGCGACATCCGCCGAGGAGGGATCGATGTGCACCGGGCCCGCTTCCGCCGGGTCACGGAGCCGTACGCGTACGACGGTGCGGGGCGATCCGCGTCCACGGCGAGCTCGGCGACCGGCCGCGCCCCACGGCTGAGGAGGCCGAGCAGACCGTGGACGCACCATCGGCCCCGTCGACCCGTTCGTGTCCTCGTACCGGTGCTCGTCGCTCGCCGGTGGACAGGGGCCCTCCGGGCCGGCGGCCGAACGGAAGGCCGCGTCCGGGTGGCGGCCGATGCGGCGGACGGGCGGCGCCGTCGCGTGGGCGAGCCGCCCGACGCCGGTCTGCGCCGCCCTCGGCACGGGCGGACGGCTGCCGTCGCCGGCCGGGGTGAGAAGGAGCGTCCCCGCCGGGGTACCGAAGAGGCGGGCGTCGTCGGGCAGCACCATCGCCTGCCGCACCTCCCCCGCCTCGCTCCGGGGCCCCACGTCCCCGGCCCGGCGACCGCGACGGCGAGCCACCCTCGTGCTGCCGTGCGGGAACCCGGCACGACGCGACCTCGATGCCGTACCCGGCCGTCGGCCGTTCGACGACGTGGAGCCCCGAGCCGGAGGATCAGTCGCCGTGGGACACGGTGAACGTCGTGATCACCGCCGCGTGGTCGGAGGGCCAGGCGTTGCCGGACACGTCGGGCCAGGGCCGCGGATCGCCGCTGACGAAGGTGCGTGAGTCGAGCACCTCGAGACCCCGGTGCAGGACGTAGTCGATCCGGTCCTGCGGTTCGGGGCGTCCGCTGCCGTCCTCGTGCACCGGGTGGATCGGCGACCAGGTGTGACCGGGGTCGGCGGCCGGGTCCGGACGCGCCTCGCGATAGGAGTCGCCGAAGCCCGCCTCCTCGGCCGCCCTCGTCACCGGCCACGCGACGTCGGGCCAGTCCAGATGGGAGGGGCAGTTGAAGTCGCCCATGAGCACCACCGGCACTCCGTCGTCGGACGACTCCTCGATCCACCGCAGGGCCTCGCGCATCTGCGCGAGTCGAACCTCTTCGTGGGCGACGAGCCGGTCCGCCGGGAGCCCGTCGAAGACGGACTCGTAGGGGCCGTAGGGCGTGTAGTGCAGGTGGGCCGTCCAGATGTCGACCTCCCGACCGGGGGCGATCCGGATCCGGACCCCCGCCGCACCGTAGAAGCCCACGTCCGGGTCGCCGAAGCGGTGGGTGATCGGATGACGGCTGATGATGCCGAGGTTCTCGCCGGCCCGGTGGTGGTACCAGCCGAGGGCGTCGGCGAGCTCCTGGGCCGCGATGCCCCCGGTCTCCTGAAGGCCGACGACGTCCGCGCCGCTCTCCGCGATCGCCTTGAGCTGCTTGGCCCGGTGGTCGTCGACCGGGGTGCCGCCGAGCCAGAGGTTCCAGCTCATCACGGGGAGCACGTGCCCGGTCGTTCGATCGGCCGCCTCCGCGGCGGCCATGGCGCGCAGGTCATCCGGCGTGATCCCGGCGAGGCTCGCCCGCACCGTACGGCCGGGCGCCGCGTCGATCGGAGCGAGCGAGGGCACCGCGAGCACCACGCACCCGGCCGCCTCGGCCGACCAGACGCCGGTGTGGGTGTCCTCCACGGCCACGCAGGCCGCAGGGTCGACGCCGAGGGCGCGGCAGGCCGCGAGATAGGGGGCGGGGTCGGGCTTGGTGCGGTCGGTGTCGTCGGCGGTGACGGAGACCGCGAAGCGCCCGGCGCCGAGCGCCTCGAGCACCGTGTCGGCGACGGTCCGGGGAGAGGCGGTGACCAGCGCGGTGGGCACGCCGTCGCGGGCGAGGGCGTCCAGCAGGTCGAGGGCGCCGGGGCGCGGGACGATGCCGGCCCGGACGCGGCCGACGAACTCCTGGTGCAGCCGCTCGGCGAGCTCGGCGGCCGAGGCGCCCGTGGTCGCGGCGAGCCACTCGGCGGTGTGCTCCACCGGACGGCCGAGCACCTCGGGCTGGTCCGCCTCGGTGAGAGGCCGCTCGGCGACGTGTTCCACCGCCTCCCACCACTGCAGCTCGGTGTCGACGAGCGTGCCGTCCATATCGAACAGGACCGCCTGCAGCGGGGCGCCGGAAACGTGGCCGACAAGGCTCTTCACCAAGACATTCTCTTTCTTCTCACCGGACCCGGACGTACGCGGGCACGGTCATGGATCGGTTGTCACCCCACCGTTCGGCACGTGTGGGGCGGACGGGCGGACGGCCCCACCGAATCGCGGGGTCGTGCGTGCCCTCTCGTTCCCGATCCCGCATTCGGCCGCCGGGCCTACGAGCGGATGGACGATGTGTTCACGGACGGGACGTCAGGAAAACCGGAGGATCACCCACCGGTGCATCTGTGACGACCCGGATTCGGGTGCCGGGCCGAAGGGCCGGCCCGGCACTGGCCGAAGGCCGTCCCGGCCGCAGACGGCCGGGACGGTCCTCACCCCTTGGTGCGCTCCGCCACCACGACCGGCAGCTCGGGCAGCGTGACCGCCACTCGCGCCCCGGCCGGGAAGTCGGCGGCCCGCCGGGTGGGCACGTCGGCCTTGACGTCGTACCCCTCGGGCAGTCGCACGGTGATGCGGGTGGTCGCCCCGAGGAAGGCTCCGGACGTCACCAGTCCGTCGCCCTGGGGATCCGGCGCCAGCTCCACCGCCTCCGGACGGACCAGCACGTCCACGCTCGCGCCCACGGCGGCGGCCCCGCCCGTCACCGGCACCCGGCTTCCCAGCGCCTCGGCGACGTCCGCCGCGGCCATCCGGCCCGGGATCCGGCTCACCGTTCCGACGAACTCGGCGACGAAGGCGGTCGCCGGGCGGGAGTAGAGCTCCGTGGGCGAGGAACACTGCTCGACCCGGCCGGCCCGCATCACGGCGACCCGGTCGGCCATCGACAGGGCCTCTTCCTGATCGTGCGTCACGAACAGGGTGGTGATGCCCAGTTCCTGCTGCAGTCGGCGGATCTCCTCGCGCAGGGTGGTGCGCACCTTGGCGTCCAGCGCCGACAGCGGCTCGTCGAGCAGCAGCACCCGCGGGCGCAGTGCGAGCGCACGGGCCAGCGCGATGCGCTGCTGCTGACCGCCGGAGAGCTGGTGCGGGAAGCGCTCGCCCTTGTCGGCCAGGCCCACCAGGTCGAGCAGCTCCGCGGCCCTGGCGCGCCGCTGAGCGGTGCCGACCTTGCGCATGCGCAGGCCGAAGGCCACGTTGTCGAGGGCGCTGAGGTGCGGGAAGAGGCTGTACGACTGGAAGACCATGCCGGCGTCGCGCCGGTGGGCCGGGACGCCCGAGACGTCCACGCCGTCGACCAGCACCTCCCCGGAATCGGGGTGCTCGAACCCGGCGAGCATGCGCAGCGCGGTGGTCTTGCCGCAGCCGGACGGGCCGAGCAGGGCGAGGAGTTCGCCCGGCCGGACCGTCAGGTCGAGCCCGTCGAGGGCGACCGAGCTCCCGAACTGGCGTCGCAGGCCGCGGAATTCTACGGTGGCGGCGCCGGCCTTGGCTGTCTTCTCGTTCTCTGGGGCGGTGAGGGTCATGGCGGTGTCATCCCTAAGGGGCGGTACGGGAAGGGGTGCGGCGCCCGCCGACGGCGGCGAGGGCGAGCAGCAGCACCCAGGTCACGAGCAGGCTGAGCACGGAGACGGCGACGGACATCTGGGCCTGGGCGCCGGAGATGTCCACGATCCACACCGCGAAGGGCTGGTAGCCCAGCAGATGGGAGACGGTGAACTCACCGAGCACCAGCGCGAGGGTCAGGAACGAGGCGTTCAGCAGGGCCCCGCGCAGGTTCGGCAGCACGGCCCGCACCAGTGCCTGCGGCCAGCTCGCGCCGCAGCTGCGGGCGGCCTCGACGAGGGTGCGCACGTCGACGGCCCGCAGTCCGGCGTCCAGGGCCTGGTAGACGAACGGCAGCGCCATCACGACGTACGCGAGGACGAGGACGAACGGGTAGTTCTCGTTCTGGATCGCCACGATCGTCTGGAAGAGCGGAGTGCGCGATAGGTATTCCGGCCCCCACTTCAGCACCGTGCTGATCCCGGCGACGAACGCGATGGGCGGCACGACGAGCGGCAGCGAGCAGACGACCGCGACGACGGACCTCAGCTTCGGCGCACCGAGTCGCAGCGCGACCATGGCGGGGACCATCAGCAGCAGGACCAGGACGATGGTGGTCACCGCCAGCTCCAGGGAGAGCAGCAGGCTGTCGGTGAAGCCCTCGGTGCCGACGATCTGGCTGTAGGCACCGAACGTGACATGGTCGCCGGAGTCGACCGAGAAGACCACGGACGCGGCCAGCGGGACGAGGAAGTACACCGCGGCCGCGGCCAGGACGAGACCTCGCCCGGGCCGGAAGCGCGTGCGGGAGAAGGTCAGGCGAGCCATCGCGAGCTCCGTCGTTGCAGGGGCAGGTACACGGCCATCACCAGACCTGCGACCACGACCATGTCGAGGCTGAGGGCCAGTGCCACGTTCTCCTGTCCGACGAGAACGTTTCCGGAGAGGGCGTCGGCTATCTGCAGCGTGACCAGCGGGACGGTGCTGCCGACCATCGCGGCCGCGGTGGCGTACGCGGCGAACGCGCTGCCGAAGAGCAGCACGAAACCGCCGAGCAGAGACGGGGTGAGCACCGGCAGCGCGACGTGACGCCAGTACTGTCCGTGGGTGGCGCCGTTGTTCTGCGCGGCCTCCCGCCACTGGGCGCGCAGCCCCTCGAGGGCCGGCGTGATGGTGAGGACCATCAGCGGTACGAGGAAGTACAGGTAGACCAGGGTCAGACCCCAGAAGCTGTACAGGTCGAAGCCCGCGTCCTTCAGGCCCAGGCGCCCGGTGAGGACGCCGGAGTTGCCGAGGGTGGCGACGAAGGCGAAGGCCAGCGGCACACCGCCGAAGTTGGCGAGCACGCCCGAGGCCGTCAGCACCGCCTCACGCAGGAAACGGAAGCGCGAGGTCACCACTGCCTGGGCGAGAAGCAACCCGAACAACGTGGCGATGGCGGCGGACACCGCGGACAGCTTCACGCTGCCGAGCAGTGCCGTCAGATACGCGCCCTGCAAGGAGCTGCTCAGGTTCTCGCCACTGTACGAAGTGGCACCCGTCGCCTGGTCCTTGACGGTGAAGGCGCCGTTCAGCATGGCCAGGGCGGGCAGCCCGAAGGTGATCGCGGTGAAGGCCAGCAGCGGAACGACCGCGAGCCAGCCGGGGGCGCGGCGCCGTCGCTTCGCCGAAGCGACGGGCGCCACGTCCACGCGCGGGAGGGCGGTGGTCATCCGGAGACGGCCTTACCCCAGCCCTGCGCGATGACCGTCTTGGCCTTGTTCTGCTGGTCCTCGGACGGGAAGGAAGGCGTGCCCGTGACCGCGGGCAGCTTGGCCGCGGCGTCCTTGTCCAGCGTGCCGGCCTTGTCCATCGCGGTCATGAGGGCCGGACGGGCGTAACCCTTGAGCCAGAGGTTCTGGCCCTCGGTGCTGTAGAGGTACTCCTGCCACAGGCGGGCGGCCGCCGGGTGCGGGGCGTCCTTGTTGATGGCCTGCGAGTAGTACTGGGCGTACTGGCCGTCGCTCGGGACGGAGACCTTCCAGTCCAGGCCCTTGGACTTGAACTCGTCGGCGTAGCCGGCGTTCAGGTAGTCCCAGTCGATGCTGATCGGGGTCTCACCCTTCTCGACGGTGGCCGGGGTGGACTCGACGGGCGTGTAGTTGCCGTTCTTCTTCAGCTTGGCGAAGAAGTCGAGGCCCGCCTGGACGTCGTCGAAGGAGCCGCCGTTCGCGAGCGCGGCCGCGTAGACACCACCGAAGGCCGAACCGGACTTGGTGGGGTTGCCGTTGAGCGCGACCTGGCCCTTGTACTGCGGCTTCAGCAGGTCGGCGAAGGTGGTCGGGCACGTCTTGACCCGCTTGGCGTCGCAGCCGATGGAGACGTAGCCGCCGTAGTCGTTGTACCAGCGGGCCTGCGGGTCCTTCTGCGCGGACGGGAGGTCACCGAAGGAGGCGACCTTGTACGGCGCGAGCAGCCCCTGCTGGGCGGCGCTCAGGGCGAAGGAGCTGCCGAGGTCGAGGACGTCGGGAGCGCGGTCCTGGCCCTTGCGCGTGGTGACGGCGTTGATCTCGTCCTGGCTGCTGGCGTCCGGGCTCTCGTCCTCGATCTTGATGCCGTACTTCTTCTGGAAGCCGTCGATGAGGGCGCCGTAGTTGGCCCAGTCGCGCGGCAGCGCGATGGCGTGCAGCGTGCCTTCCTTCTTGGCCGCCGCGACCAGGGCGTCCATGCCACCCATGTCGGCGGCGGAGGTGGCGGTCGCGGCGCTCTTGCCGTCGGTGGTGGTCGATGCGTTGTCGGTCGCGGCGCCGCAGGCGCTCAGGGCGAGCGCGGCAACAACGGCGAGGCTGCCGCTGAGGACGGTGGTTCTCGACAGGGACACTGGTTCTCCAGGGGAGGCACGAGGAGTACGGAGCACTTGTCTGAACAAGTTGGCCCCAGTACGCCCGGCGCCGATGTCCTGTCAGTGAACAGAGGCGAAACCCTGAACCTTTGTTGCCTGCACATTCGCGACCGGCGTAGATCACGCTCAGGTCTCGTTTAGTCTGTTCGAGCTGTGCACAGCAGTCGACCAAGAGGGGAAGCATGACGGCCCGACATGAGGAGATCGCGGACGAATTGCGTCGCGCGATCGACCGCGAGGAGTACACCGTCGGCAGTCTGCTGCCCACGGAGACCGACCTCGCGGCCCACTACGGCGTCTCCCGCGGCACGGTCCGCCAGGCCGTCGCGGCCCTCACCGCCGAGGGACTCATCGGGTCACGGCAGGGCGCCCGCCGGGTGGTCCTGGCCAGCCGGCGCAGCCAGAGCTTCGCGGAGCTGCGCAGCTTCGCCGAGTGGGCGCGGGCGATGGGCCGGGAGGCCACCGGGCGCGTCGTGGCGCAGACCTACCGTCCGGCGACCAAGGAGGACGCGGTACGCCTCCACCTGCCCGAGCAGACCCCGGTGCTGCACGTCCTGCGCGTACGCGGACTGGACGGGGAGCCCGTGCTGCTGGAGCGAACCGTGTACGCGGACTGGATCTCCCCGGCGGTCGAGGCCATAGAGCCCGACTGCCCCTCCGTCACCCAGCGCCTCTTCGAGGACCGGGGCCTGGTCTTCGCGTACGGCGAGCACGTCATCGACGCGGTCGCGGCGGGGGCCCAGGACGCCGAACTGCTCGGCATCCGGCGCACCAGCCCGCTGCTGCGGGTCCGCCGCGTCACGACCACACGCGAAGGGCGCCCGGTGGAGTGGTCCGACGACCGCTACCGCTCGGACGCCGTGAGCTTCAGCGTGCACAACTCGATAGGAAACAACGCGCTGGCCCGCAAGACGGCCGAGTGACCCGGCCGCACCCCCGGGGGTGTCAGGTGGGCGAGCCCGAGGAGAACCGGCGCAGCAACGGCGAGAGGACGAGCACCGATTTGGTGCGCTCCACGAAGGGCTCCCCGGCGATCCGCTCCAGCACGCGCTCGAAGTGGCGCATGTCGGCGGCGAAGACCTGGGCGATCGCGTCGGCCTCACCGGTGACGGTGGAGGCGGCCACGACCTCCTGGTAGCGCTCCAGGCCCCGCCGGATGGTCTCCGGTGAGGTGTGGCGCCGGCAGTAGAGCTCGACGAACCCCTCCGTCTCCCAGCCGAGCGCCCTCGGGTCCACCCGGACGGTGAACCCGGTGATGGCGCCGGTCGCGCGCAGTCTGTCCACGCGCCGCTTGACGGCGGGCGCGGACAGGCCGACGAGCTGGCCGATGTCCGCGTAGGAGCGGCGGGCGTCCTCGGCCAGGGCGTGGACGATGCGTTCGTCGAGGTCGTTCAGCAAGGCGGGTGGTTCACTTCTCTGCGGTGAGTGCGGTCGGCGCGGGCTCCACGGCGGCCGACCGGGAACGGCGGTGGCCCTACAGGAAGTAGAACACGAGCCCTAGGGCCGTCCGGCACCCGAAGTCGGCCGGGGCGCGGGCGGTCGCACGGACGCCGTCGGGGCCGCCTGCCCCTTGCACCACGTGCGGCACGCAGGCACCCCGCGGCGGTTCCCGCGGGGAAAGGGCCCCTGACGCCCCGGCGACGGGACAACAGGGGCCGGGCGAAAGCGAGTTGTCTCAGTTCCAGCTGGCGTGCAGCGGCTTGCCCTCCGCATAGCCCGCCGCGCTCTGGATGCCCACGACGGCCCGCTCGGCGAACTCCTCCAGGGAGCCGGCACCCGCGTAGGTGCAGGACGAGCGCACACCCGCGATGATCGAGTCGATCAGGTCCTCGACGCCCGGGCGCGCCGGGTCCAGGAACATGCGGGAGGTCGAGATGCCCTCCTCGAACAGGGTCTTGCGGGCACGGTCGTACGCCGACTCCTCCGACGTGCGGTTGCGTACCGCACGCGACGACGCCATGCCGAAGGACTCCTTGTAGAGGCGTCCGTTGGCGTCCTGCTGCAGGTCGCCCGGGGACTCGTAGGTGCCGGCGAACCAGGAGCCGATCATCACGTTGGACGCGCCGGCGGCCAGCGCCATCGCCACGTCGCGCGGGTGGCGGACGCCGCCGTCGGCCCACACGTGCTTGCCGTACTTCTTCGCCTCGGCGGCGCACTCGAGGACGGCCGAGAACTGCGGCCGGCCGACACCGGTCATCATGCGCGTGGTGCACATGGCGCCCGGGCCGACACCGACCTTGACGATGTCCGCGCCCGCCTCGATCAGATCGCGCACGCCCTCGGCGGCGACGACGTTGCCCGCCACGATCGGCACCTGCGGGTCCAGCGCCCGCACGGTCCTGACGGCGCTGATCATCGACTCCTGGTGGCCGTGCGCGGTGTCGATGACGAGCGTGTCGACGCCCGCGTCGAGCAGCTGCTTGGCCTTGCCCGCGACATCGCCGTTGATGCCCACGGCGGCGGCGATGCGCAGCCTGCCGTCGGCGTCGGTGGCCGGCGTGTACAGCGTGGCGCGCAGGGCGCCCTTGCGGGTCAGGATGCCGGCGAGCCGGCCGTCCTCGTCGACGGCGGGCGCGTAGCGGCGGTTCGCGGCGTCGAGGACGTCGAAGGCCTCGCCCGGGTCGATGCCGGCGTCGACGAGCAGCAGGTCCTTGGACATGACGACTTCGAGCTGGGTGAAGCGGTCCACGCCCGAGAGATCCGCGTCGGTGACGACGCCGATCGGCCGCTGCTCCTCGTCCACGACCACACCGGCGTTGTGCGCCCGCTTCGGCAGCAGCGCGAGGGCGTCGGCGACGGTCTGGTGCGGGGCCAGCACGATCGGGGTGTCGAGCACGAGATGGCGGCTCTTGACCCAGGAGACGACCTCGGTGACCACGTCGATCGGGATGTCCTGCGGGATGACCACCAGACCACCGCGACGGGCCATCGTCTCCGCCATCCGGCGCCCGGCGATCGCCGTCATGTTGGCGACGACCAGCGGGATGGTGGTGCCCGTGCCGTCCGGGGAGGTGAGGTCCACGCCCTGGCGGGAGCCGACCGCGGACCGGCGCGGCACCATGAAGACGTCGTCGTACGTCAGGTCGTACGAGGGCTGGATGTCATTGAGGAAACGCACGTGCTGCACATCCCAGTCGATCAGAGGCGGCCCCCTGCCAGGTCAGTCAGGGGGATGAGCACGTACTTCATTGTCCCATGTCGATGGGTATGCGGTCGTTGGACAGATCATCCAGGCAGGTCAAGAGGCCCTTCGTGCGATCCTCCAAGGGCGAGGGCGACGGTCAGCCCGGGCGTGCGCCGCTCCACCGTGGAGAACACCTCCAGGGCGACGTCCCACTCCTCGGGCCGTGCCGTCGCGTAGCGCCGCCACCCCCGTACGACGAGGAGCAGACCCCTGCCGACGGCGGCCGGCGGCCAGACGGTGCGATCGGTGAGCGAGTCGGCGAGCGCGTCCCAGTTCCGGCCGAACCAGTCGGGCAGGCCGAGGGCCACGGCGATCCGCTCCATGAACGCCGCCTTGTCGTCCACTGTGTCGAGATCCAGCGTGACCACGAGCCGGTCCGCCAGGTCGTCGGTCATTCCGGTACCGCCCTGGTCGAGTTGTGGTGTTCGTCGATACGGCAGCCGTGCGGGCACGGAGCATCATCGTGGCACGGACATGCCAGACTCGGGGCACCGGGATCCGAGGCCGCACGTCCGCCCGCGCCCGACCCGTCCGGCGCACCACCGGCGTCTCGCAACGCCGGCACGGCCCCTCGGCCGACCGCCGGAGTCGGGACCCGGGCGTCCGGTCGTCAGGGCCCGTCGGGGTCCGACCGGTTCAGCGCCGGCTTCGGCGTCGGTCCCGCCGCCATGAGGTAGTCCGCCGCCGACGTGTCCGTCACCAGACTGGTGACGAGCCCGGACCGCAGCACCGCGTCGATCGCCGCCGCCTTTCGCTGTCCACCGGCGATCGCGACCACCTCGGGGATACGGCGCAACTGGTCCGCCTTGACGGTGATGCACCGTTCCCCGAGATCGCGCCCGACCCGGCGGCCGTCGGCGTCGAAGAGATGGGCGGACATCTCGGCGGCGACACCGAGGGACGCGTAGTGCGCACGCTCCTCGTCGCTCAGCATGTCGTGCACCGTCGAGATGCCCGGCTCCCAGGAGCCGATGGAGACACAGGCGACCGTGACCTTGTCGAAGTACTCGAAGGCGCGGGCGATCCCCGTCTGGTTGCGCAGCGCCGCCGCGGTCGCGGCGTCCGGCAGCAGCATCGGCGCGTAGATGGGGTGGGCGTCACCGCCCGAGACCTGCGCGGCACGACGCACGGCCTCCACCGAGCCGCGCTCGGCGGTTCCGGCGTCGTACACGCCCGTCAACTGCACCACCGTGCACGGCGGCAGCCGGTCGAGCGCGGCCGCCATGTGGATGGTGGAGCGGCCCCAGGCAAGACCCAGGACATCTCCCTCGGTCACCAGTTCGCCGAGCAGGTCGGCGGCCACCTCACCGAGGTTCTCGGGGTCGGTCGACTCCTCGGCCTCGACCGGGGACTCGACCACGACGGCATGCCTGAGGCCGTACCGGGCGCGCAGCGCGTCGGAGCGCTCGGCGTCCAGCTCGGCCGGAACTCTGATCTCGATCCGCACGAGATCCCGTTCGAGGGCGGTCTCCAGAACCCGGGCCACCTTGAAGCGGCTGACGCCGAACTCCTCCGCGATCTGGATCTTGGACTTGCCCTCGAGATAGAAGCGACGGGCCATGGCCGCCGCCTGCACCAGCTCAGCGGGTCCCATCCGCATGGCTGACCGGCCCGCCGACATACCCGACACGGCCATCTCCTCACTGCTGTTCACACTCTGCATTCGCCGTTCATCCTTGCAGATCCGGCGTACTTGATCAGCCGGGACGGACGGCGTTCAGGTTCCGTTGTCTCAGTCGTCGCACGCCCAGGACGCACGGGCGGTCGCCCGTTCCGCCTGGGTGCGCAATGCACGTACCGCGGCGGCCGGGTCGGACGCCCCGTACACGGCCGAACCGGCCACGAAGACGTCCGCTCCGGCCTCCGCGCACTGTTCGATGGTGGAGGCCGAGACACCGCCGTCGACCTGCAGCCAGAGCTCGAGGCCGTGCTTGCTGATGAGCTCTCGGGTGCGGCGGATCTTCGGCAGCATGATGTCCAGGAACGCCTGCCCGCCGAAACCGGGCTCGACCGTCATGATCAGCAACATGTCCAGCTCGGGCAGCAGATCCTCGTACGGCTCGATCGGGGTCGCGGGCTTGAGTGCCATGGAGGCGCGGGCGCCCTTGGCCCTGATCTCGCGGGCGAGCCGCACGGGAGCGGCGGCCGCTTCGACGTGGAAGGTGACCGAACCGGCCCCCGCTTCGACGTACTGAGGCGCCCAGCGATCGGCGTCCTCGATCATCAGGTGGCAGTCCAGCGGTGTGTCCGTCGCCCGCGCCAGGGCCTCCACGATCGGCGCGCCGAGCGTGAGGTTGGGGACGAAGTGGTTGTCCATCACGTCGACGTGGAGCCAGTCGGCCCCTTCCACGGCCTTCGCCTCCTCAGCGAGGCGGGCGAAGTCGGCGGACAGGATGCTGGGGTTGATCTGCACGGCCATGACCCAAGCCTGCCATGTCCGGCGCCGCTTGTTGCGGCCGGTCCGCCTGGCGGACCTCCGGCCCCGAGGACGCTCGATCGGACCGTGCGGGCCCGAGTGAGCCGGGAGCGGCACGGGACATCGGGCGGGCCTTGCCGGGCGAAGGCGGCTCAGGAGGCTCCGACACCCCTGAGGAACGTGTCCACGACCAGGTCGGCCGCCTGCGGGGGCTGAAGTTCGGGGAACCGGTGGGCGGCGCTGTCCACCAGCTCGTCGAAGACGGCCCGCGTCCAGCCGAGCGGGACACCGGGGCGCAGGAGGCCTTCGTCGGCCGCACGACGGAGAAAGGCGTCCAGCCGTGCGCTCAGCTCCTGACGCCGGATGTCCGCGTCGGGGTCCTCGCGCATCATGCGGCGCGTGTCGACGGGCCACTCCCGGCTGACCGGGACGATCCCCTCCACATAGCGGTGCAGCGCCACGGCGACGGGGGCCTCGGTGAGCCGCGCCTCGTCGAGGACGTGTTCGGCGGCGTCCAGTTTCGCCTGGAAGACCGCGGCGAGCAGGGCCTCGCGCGTGGCGAAGCGCCGATGCGCGGTGGTGCGGTCGACGCCGGCCTCCTGGGCGATGGCCGACAGCGAGGTGCTCGGATTCTCGGCCAGCAACCGGGCTCCGGTGCGCAGAAGTGCGGCGAGGTTGCGTGCGGCGTCGGCTCTCATGATGCGCCCACCCTATCAACGAGTCGCACTTGAGCCCCTTTCTTCAGCTGGTCCGCTTCCATAGAAATTATTACTGCTACAGTCGTGTTGCAGATAGCCGTAAAGCTTCCACATGAGCTGCGAAACCACTGACTCGGGTCGGCGGGCTCGCAAGGAGAGGAGAGATGGACCATGACACGGACTTGGCTGATCACCGGTGGTTCGCAAGGGCTCGGCAGGGCCTTGGCCGTCGCGGCGCTGGAGGCGGGTGACCGCGTAGTGGTCACCTCCCGCCGTCCGGAGGCGCTGGCCGATCTGTCGACGGCGCACGCCGAACGCGTGCTCGCACTGCCCCTGGACGTGACCTCGCCGTCCTCCGCCCGGGACGTGGTCGCGGCAGCCGTCGACCGCTTCGGGTCGCTGGACGTCGTGGTCAACAACGCGGGATACGCGACCAGCGGTTCGATCGAGGACTTCCCGGAGGACGAGTTCAGGGCGCAGATCGAGGCGAACCTCTTCGGCGTGATCAATGTGACCAGGGCGGCACTGCCCGTCCTGCGCGGCCGGCGCTCCGGACACTTCGTGCAGGTGTCCTCCATCGGCGGGCGCGTGGGCGGCACCCCGGGCCTGAGCGCCTACCAGACCGCGAAGTTCGGCGTCGAGGGCTTCTCCGAGGTCCTGGCCAACGAGGTGGCACCGCTCGGCATCAAGGTGACCATCGTCGAGCCGGGCGGCATCCGGACCGGCTGGGCCGCCGGCGCCGCGCTGGAGTCCGGTCGCGTCGGCGCCGACTACGAGCAGACCGTCGGTCGGTGGCTGAAGCGCTTCGCCGAGTACAGCGGCCACGAGCCCGGTGACCCCGCACGCATGGCCCGGGCCATCGTCGACGTCGTCGGCGCACCCGAGCCCCCGCGCCGGCTGGTCCTGGGCGGCGACGCCCTGGACATCGCCCTGGCCGCCGAGGAAGGACGCTTGTCCGAGGCCCGCGCCTGGGCCCACGTCAGCCGGTCCACCGACCACGCACCGGCTTCCTGACGGTGCTCACTGCATCCGGGCGGCCCGGAGCGGTCCGCCCGGTGCGGCGCCCAGGACCCCGCCGCGACCGCTCACTCACGCAGGCCGCGGCCACCTCGGGGACGGCCCCCTTTCGCCCCTGAAGCCCGCCGGAGCGCGCGACACGGCCGACCGGCCCCGCGTCTCCCCCGTACCCCCCTCCCTTCCACTTCACGAGAAAGAAGCGGCTGATGATGATCCGCGACAAGCTCTACATCGGCGGTTCCTGGGTGGCGCCCAGCAACCCCGACCTGCTGGAGATCCGTTCCCCGCACGACCGGTCCGTCCTCGGGCGTGTGGCCCAGGCGGCCGAGGCGGACGTGGACGCCGCCGTGGCCGCGGCACGCGAGGCGTTCGACCACGGGCCGTGGCCCCGCACCGACCCCAAGGAGCGGCAGAAGGTGGTCCGGCGCCTCAACGCGCTGCGCGAGGCCCGTGCCGACGAGCTCGCCGCCGCCGTCTCCGCCGAGAACGGTTCGGCGCTCTGGTTCACCAAGGCCGGTCAGCCGTTCCTGACCCGCCAGGCAAACGCCTACCTCAAGGCGGCAGAGGAGTTCGGCTGGGAGGAGGTCGTGGAGCCCTCGGACCCGGCGGTGGCCTTCGACACCGTGGTCAGGCGGGAGCCGATCGGTGTCGTCGCCGCGGTCATCCCCTGGAACTCCCCGTTCTCCGCGGCCATGGCGAAGCTGGCGCCTGCCCTGCTGGCGGGCAACACCGTGGTGCTCAAGGTCTCCCCGGAGAACTCGCTCAGCATGATGCTCCTCGCGGACCTGTTCCACGAGGCCGGGCTGCCCGTGGGAACCCTCAGCGTCCTGCCCGCGGACCGGGAGACCAGCGAGTACCTGGTCTCGCATCGGGACGTCGACAAGATCTCCTTCACCGGGTCGACCCGGGCGGGCCGCCGTATCGCCTCGATAGCGGGCGAACAGCTCAAGCGGGTCGGCCTCGAACTCGGCGGCAAGTCCGCCGCGATCCTCCTGGAGGACGCCGACCTCCCCTCCGTGATGCAGGGACTGCGTTTCGGTTCGCTGGGCAACAACGGCGAGGCCTGCATCCTGCAGACCCGCATCCTCGCCCCGCGCGGCCGCTACGACGAGATCGTCGCGGCGCTGAAGGAGATGGTGGAGTCCCTGAAGGTCGGAGACCCCTCCGCGGAGGACACCTTCATCGGTCCCATGATCCGCCCCGACCAGCAGCAGCGCGTGATCGACTACATCCGTCTGGGCATCGAGGAGGGCGCCCGTCTGGTGACGGGAGGTCCGGACGTCCCCGAGGGGCTGGAACAGGGCAACTACGTCACTCCGACACTGTTCGCGGATGTCGACAACAGCATGCGCATCGCCCAGGAGGAGATCTTCGGCCCGGTCCTCGCCGTCATCGCCTACGACGACGAGGACGATGCGGTACGCATCGCCAACGACTCCGACTACGGCCTGTCCGGCGGCGTCTGGTCGGCGGACCCCGAGCGCGCCTTCGCGGTGGCGCGCCGGCTCCGCACCGGAACCGTCACCCTCAACGGCTCACCGATGAGCTTCGACGGGCCGTTCGGTGGCTACAAGGCGAGCGGGCTCGGCCGTGAGTACGGGGCGGTCGGCTTGACCGGGTACGTCGAGCACAAGACCGTCACCCGCAACCGGTAGATCCCATCGACCTGCGGCCGCATGTCCCGGTCGTCGCCTCCACCGCGGCCGGTGCACCCGGCGAGGACGTCGTCACGCTCGCCGGGGTGTCTCCCGCGACCGGTGGTCAGCCGGGCCGCGGCCGGGAGCACGCCCGCCTGCCGGCATCCGGCAGGGGCACGGTCCGACACCGGAACTCGACTGCTTGCGGCGGGTCATGGTGCTCACCTGCGGGCTGCCGCGGAACCGAGCGCTCCCCGGCTCCACCGCACCCGTCAGGCGGTCCGGCGGATGAGCGCGAGATACATGGCGTCGGTGCCGTGGAGATGCGGCCACAGCTGCACGTCGGGACCGTCGCCGAGCGCCGGCACGTCCGCCAGCAGCGGGCGGGCATCGATGAGCTCGGTGTCCCGGTGCTGCTTCAGCACGTCGTCGACCACCGCACGGGTCTCGGCGAGATGGGGAGAACAGGTGGCGTAGCCGACGACGCCGCCGACACGCACGGACTCGAGGGCCGTGGTCAGCAGGGCACGCTGGACCGGCGCGAAGCCGTCCAGGTCTTCGGGGCGGCGCCGCCACCTGGCCTCGGGCCTGCGGCGCAGCGCGCCGAGCCCGGTGCACGGCACGTCCACCAGCACGCGGTCGAAGCTGCCGGCCCGCCACGGCGGGCGGGTCCCGTCGGCTGTGATCACCTGGTACGGGCCGGGGTTGCCGTCCAGCGCCTTCGCCACCAGACCGGCCCGGTGCGGCTGCTTCTCGGACGCCACCAGCAGGGCTCCGCGCTCGGCGGCGAGCGCCGCGAGCAGCGCAGCCTTGCCGCCGGGCCCGGCGCAGCCGTCGAGCCACCTCTTGTCGGGGCCCTCCAGCGGTGCGTTCGCGAGGGCGAGGGCGACAAGCTGGCTGCCCTCGTCCTGAACGCCTGCGCGGCCTTCCCGTACGGCGTCGACGGCACCGGGTTCACCGCCTTCGGTGAGCCGGACCGCGTACGGCGACCAGCGGCCCGGTACCGCCGCCTCTTCGCGCAGCAGCTCCTCGGTGGTGGCGCGGCCGGGACGGGCCACGAGCGTGACCTCGGGGCGCTCGTTGTCGGCTTCGAGGAGGTCCTCGATACCGGCACGGCCGCCGCCGAGGGAGTCCCACAGGGCGGACACGACCCAGCGCGGGTGCGAGTGCACAACCGCGAGATGGTCCTCGGCGTCCTCGTCGTACGGCGGTGCCACCCGCTCGAGCCAGCCGTCGAGGTCGTCCTGGGCCACCTTGCGCAGCACGGCGTTGACAAACTTGGCACGCCCGTCGCCGAGCACGACCCGGGCGAGTTCGACGGTGGCCGACACCGCGGCGTGGCTGGGGATCCGTGTCCCCAGCAGCTGATGGACGCCGAGGCTCAGCACGTCGAGCACGGGCGGATCGACCTCGCGCAGCGGCCGGTCGACGCAGGCCTCGAGGACGGCGTCGTACGTCCCCTGACGGCGCAGCGTCCCGTACACCAACTCCGTGGCGAGGGCCGCGTCCCGGGTGTCGAAGTCGCCCTTCTCGCGTGCCTTGCGCAGCAGTGGCGGCAGCACGAGGTTCGCGTAGGCGTCCCGCTCGTCGACGGCCCGCAGGGCGTCGAAGGCGAGGACGCGGACAGGGTCCTTCTTGGGCCGGCGGTAGGGCTTGCGGGGACGACGGGACTGCTCGCTCACGAAAAAGGTGCTCCGGGTGTGGGATGACGTGCGCATCCCAGCGTACGTCCGTGCGGGTCGGGGCGTTCGCGGAGGTCAGCCGCCGAGGCCCTCGCCGTCGCCGATCCGCGCCCCGCGCGCCCAGTCGGCGGCCCGCATCGGCTTCTTGCCCTGGGCCTGCACCCACAACAGCTCCACGGCGTAGGAGCCGGTGCCCACGAAGACGTCGTTCTTGCCGACGGACAACCGGCCGGGGGCGAGATCCGTCCGCTCCGGCACGGGGGTGACGTGGATGAGCTTCAGCCGCTCGCCCCGGAAGACGGTCCAGGCACCGGGCGCGGGTGTGCAGGCCCGTACCAGCCGGTCCACCCGGAGCGCGGGCGCGGACCAGTCGACGTGTGCGTCCTCGACGTTGATCTTCGGCGCGAGGGTGACCCCCTCGGCGGGCTGCGGCACGGCCTTCAGACTGCCGTCCTCGATGCCGTCCATGGTGGCCGCGAGCAGTCCGGCGCCGGCGAAGGCGAGGCGGGTGAGGAGGTCCCCGCTGGTGTCCGTGGGACGGATCTGCTCGGTGACGGTGCCGTAGACGGGCCCGGAGTCGAGCCCTTCCTCGATGAGGAACGTGGAGGCGCCGGTGATCTCGTCGCCCGCCAGGACGGAGTGCTGCACCGGGGCGGCGCCGCGCCAGGCGGGGAGCAGGGAGAAGTGCAGATTGACCCAGCCGTGGGCGGGGACGTCGAGGGCGACCCGCGGCAGCAGCGCACCGTAGGCGACCACGGGGCAGCAGTCGGGGGCGATCTCCCGCAGGCGGGTGAGGAAGTCCTCGTCCCGGGGCCTGTTCGGCTTGAGTACCTCGATCCCGGCCTCCATGGCCCGCTCGGCGACCGGACTGGCGATCAGCCTGCGCCCGCGTCCCGCCGGTGCGTCGGGCCGTGTGACGACCGCGGCGACCTCGTGCCTCCCGGACGCGAGCAGCGCGTCCAGTGCGGGAACGGCGACCTCGGGGGTACCTGCGAAGACAAGCCTCATAAGGGAGTGACGGCCTCTCGGGCGGGAGCTCTGACGGACCCTCACACGTCCGGCGGTGCCGGAGCGGGTGGTCGGCTCACCAGTCTATGGGGGTGCGGGCCGCGGGGGCGCTTCGACCACCCACGACCACGGCGAACGCGTAATGCAGCGCGCACCACTCCTGGGGGCGTACGCATATGCCCTTACGCCCCCGCCCCGTGACCACAGACCCGTAAACGCGTTGGTCAAGAAAGAGTTGACCACAGCGGGCCACGATGGCGGCCCGACCCTTTTCAACGCCGGTTTCGAGAGGCTTGTTCATGGCCGACCACGCAACCCACGACGCCCAGGCCCGGGCCAGCCTGCACTTGCTGGTGCGGGACATCGAGCGGGTCCGCCGGCAGGTGGACGCACTGCGCACCCTCACCGCTCAGTTGGGCAACGTCTACCGCCCGCGCCGCTCCGGCCCCTCCACGGGCTTCGTCGTCTACGGACGCGCCCCCGCTCCGACCGTCCGCCTCGCCCAGGAGTTGCGGGACAGCGTGGAGACCCTGGTCACGGCGGCCGTGGACTTCGACCGTTCACTCGGTTTCTCGTGGGACGCCGTGGGCTCCGCACTGGGCGTCACCAAGCAGGCGGTGCACCGCCGTTACGGCGCCCGCCGCGCCGCCGCCCAGGCGCCCGCCGAACCCGAACGAGCATCCGACCCTTCCGTCGGCCGCACGCTCAACGTGACCGGTGCCATGCCCACGGTCCCCGCTGCCCGTTCGATGCCGTCCCAGCCGACGGCGGGCGCCCCCGCCTTCCGCGACGAGGTGCGGCCCACGGCCTTCCCCGGCCCGCGCAACGGCTGAGCCCGGCTCTCTTTCCTTCTCCCGCCCCACCGGGAGGCTGCCGCAGGGCACGGCGTCCGCACACCGGCGTGCGGGCGCCGTGCCCTGCGGCAGGCACGTCCGCCGAGTGCCGGCTCGAGGAAGACGGCGCCTGGGCCTCCGCCCTCGGCGGCCAGGGACTCGGCGGCGGCCCGTCACCCGATGTCTGGCGGGTCGATCCGGATGCGGACCGTCTCTCCGCCACCGCCACCGCCCCCGCCTCGCGCCGTGCGGACGGCCAGCGCCGTCTTGAGCGCGGAGGCCAGCGCGGCCCCGCTTCCCGGCGGCACCCGGATGAGCGCCCGCTCCCACCGCTCGCCCGGTGGAGGTCCTCCGGGCCGCCGTGTCCGCCCGGCCTCGGTGACCGGCAGCGGAACGGGTCCCAGCACCTCGGCGTCGGACGGCAGCCGGGCCCCGCCGAGGAAACCGGTCACGGCGTCGGCCGGACCCGATACGGCCGCCATACGTGACACCGGCGGGAAACCCAGCTCGGCCCGCTCGGCGAGCTCCCGGACCGCGTGCCCGACGGGGTCCCATCGGACGAGCGCCTGCACGGGCCTGAGTGTCGGTTCGGCCACGACCACCACCGTACCGCCGGCCGACTGCGGCCGTACCAGCGCACTCGCGCCGATCCAGCGCCGCAACGCCTCCTCGCCGGCCCTCAGATCGGGACGGCCGAGCATGGCCCACCCGTCGAGGAGTAGTGCCGTCGCGTATCCGCCCTCGGCGACCGGCTCGGCCCCCGGCGTGCTGACGACCAGCGCGGGAGTGCCCGGCACCGTGTCCAGCACCTGCTCGCGTCCCGAGGTCCGCACAGCGACGGCCGGAAACGCCCGCCCCAGCTCCTCGGCGGTCCGCCGAGCCCCCACTATCCGGGCCCGCAGCCGGAATCCACCGCACTCCGGACAGTGCCAGTCGGTCTCCTGCCGCCCGCACCAGGCGCACCGCAGCTCTCCCGCGTCCTGCGCGGACAGCGGTCCGGCGCAGTGCCGGCAGCGGGCGGGCGCCCGGCACTGGGCGCAGGCCATGCGGGGCACATAGCCGCGCCGGGGAACCTGTACCAGCACCGGCCCCTGGCGCAGGCCGTCCCGTACGACCTGCCAGGCGAGCGTGGGCAGACGCGCCGCCCTGGCGGCCTCGTCCCGTGCGAGGTCCCCGTCCCCCACGGTCCGTACGAGCGGCGCGAGGGCACGCACCTGCTCGCGGTCGGCGACGAGCGGCGCGGCCCATCCGCTCTCCACGAGCTGGGCGGCCTCCACGGTGCAGCTCCAACTGCCCAGCAGGAAGGCACAGGAGTCGCGCGAGGCGCGAAGCTCCAGCACCTCGCGGACATGCGGATGAGGGGCGTTGTCGTCGCTGTGACTGGCGTCCCCGTCGTCCCACACGACGACCAGCCCGAGATCGTGCACCGGGGCGAACATGGCCGCCCGCGTCCCGACGACGGCGCGCACCGCACCGCGGCGCACGGCGAGCCATTCCCGGTACCGCCGCTCCTGCCCGGCATCGGCGGTCAGCAGCGCATGCCGGCCGTCGCCCATCAGCGCCCTGAGCGCCGCGTCCACCCGAGAGGCGGGCCGCCCGGCCGGTACGACGACCAGCGCGCCCCGGCCGGAGGCGAGCGTGGCCTGCACGGCCCGGGCGATCTCCTCCGCCCACTGCGGGCCGGGCAGAGCCGTCCAGACGGCCCGGGGAGCGCCGCCCGAGGCCAGCGACCGCAGGAACTCCGGGCCCCGTCCGTACCTCCGCCAGGACCCGGGGTCGGGCGCGGGAGGCGGGGCGGGCGGCGCAGCCGTACCGGCGGACTCGGCCCGGGCGTGCCGCGGTGGGACGGCGAGCTGGAGCACATCGGCGAGACTGCCCGCGTACCGGTCGGCGACGGCGCGGGCGAGCCCGAGCAGTTCGGGCGAGAGGACCGGCTCGGGCGACACGACCTGGGCGAGCGCCGCCAGGGGCCCCGTGTAGTCGGTCTCGGCCACGCGCTCGACCAGGAAGCCGTCGATGAGGCCGCCGCCCTCACGCCGTCCTTCGCGCACGCTGCGCCCGCCTGCCCCGAACCGCACCCGCACCCGGACACCGGGCTGGGCCACCGCGTCGAGCTCCTCGGGGACCGCGTAGTCGAAGTACCGGTCCAGATGCAGCACGCCCTTGTCCACGAGCACCCGCGCGACCGGCAGCTCCTTGGCCAGCGCGGCCCCTCGCCACGTCCGCGGTTTGGCCCTGGGCGCCTTGGCCTTCCGCACGGCCTCACGCATCAGCGCAAGCTGCTCGGGCGGCGCGGCCTCCTCCCCGCCCGCCGGCTGCTGCCCGTTCCCGCTGCTCACGCTTGCATTCTTACCAAAAGCCACTGACACCGACGCGGGCCCGGCCGTCCAGCGCTGCGCACACCGGCCGTCCCGACCCGCGCGGGACGGGAGTCACCCGTGCCCGCGATCCGCGATCCGCGATCCGCGATGCGCGGAGGCCCGGCACCCCCGAAAGGGTGCCGGGCCTCGTGGCACGAGTGCGAGGGGGCCTACAGGCCCACCGCCGCCCGCAGGGCGTCGACGCGGTCCGTGCGCTCCCAGGTGAAGTCCGGGAGCTCGCGACCGAAGTGTCCGTACGCCGCGGTCTGGGAGTAGATCGGGCGCAGCAGGTCCAGCGCGCGGATGATCGCGGCCGGGCGGAGGTCGAAGACCTCCTCGATCGCCTTCTCGATCTTCTCGGCGTCGACCTTGGCCGTGCCGAAGGTCTCCACGAACAGACCGACCGGCTCGGCCTTGCCGATCGCGTACGCGACCTGGACCTCACAGCGCGAGGCGAGACCCGCGGCGACCACGTTCTTGGCGACCCAGCGCATCGCGTACGCGGCCGAACGGTCCACCTTGGACGGGTCCTTGCCGGAGAAGGCGCCACCGCCGTGCCGGGCCATGCCGCCGTACGTGTCGATGATGATCTTGCGGCCGGTGAGGCCGGCGTCGCCCATCGGGCCGCCGATCTCGAAGCGGCCGGTGGGGTTGACCAGCAGGCGGTAGCCGTCCGTGTCCAGCTTGATGCCTTCGTCGATCAGCGCCTTCAGCTCCGGCTCGACCACGAACTCGCGGATGTCGGGGGCCAGGAGGGAGTCCAGGTCGATGTCGCTCGCGTGCTGCGAGGACACGACGACCGTGTCGAGGCGGACCGCCTTGTCACCGTCGTACTCGATGGTGACCTGGGTCTTTCCGTCGGGGCGCAGGTACGGGATGGTGCCGTTCTTGCGTACGTCGGACAGCCGCTTGGACAGGCGGTGCGCCAGGAAGATCGGCAGCGGCATCAGCGTCGGCGTCTCGTCCGACGCGTAGCCGAACATCAGGCCCTGGTCGCCGGCGCCCTGCCGGTCCAGCTCGTCCTCGTCGCCCTCGACACGGGACTCGTACGCCGTGTCCACACCCTGCGCGATGTCCGGGGACTGCGCGCCGATCGACACCGAGACACCGCAGGAGGCGCCGTCGAAGCCCTTCTTCGACGAGTCGTAGCCGATCTCGAGGATCTTGTTGCGGACCAGCGTCGCGATGTCGGCGTAGGTCTTGGTGGTGACCTCACCGGCCACGTGCACCAGGCCCGTGGTGATCAGCGTCTCCACGGCGACGCGGGACGTGGGGTCCTCGCGCAGGAGTGCATCGAGAATGGTGTCGCTGATCTGGTCAGCGATCTTGTCGGGGTGGCCCTCGGTCACGGACTCCGAGGTGAACAGACGACGGGACACAACGCTCCCTGTGGTTGCAGCGGCTGCTGGCTGATCATTGGCGGACGGGACGGGGGCTGCGCCCGGCGTCGTCCGGGAACAGTTTATCGGTCGCGCCCTGCCACGGGCCCACGTGTCTCGCCTCTTGGGAGCGCTGTGACCTGCGGCACGGGCATTCTGCCCAATGCCCCGCGCTCTTTTCCAGGGTCGCCACGCACGAATGTCCCGGTCGGCCGGGTGCCGGGACCCGGAGGAGGCGCTCAGGCCAGGCGCGGGACCACAAGATCCCACACGGTGTCGGCCAGTGCTTCCTTGGGTCCGTACGGCACCGGGGTCTCACTGCCGTCGGCGCCCAGCACGACCGCCTCGTTCTCCTCGGAGCCGAAGGTCCGGCGCTCCCCGACCTCGTTCACGACGAGCAGGTCGCAGCCCTTGCGCTCCAGCTTCCTGCGGCCGTTCGCCAGCACGTCGTCCGTCTCCGCGGCGAAGCCGACGACCACCTGCCCGGGACGGGCGCGGTCGGCCGAGATCTCCGCGAGGATGTCCGGATTCCTGACCAGGACGACCGGCTCCGGCTCCTGGTCGTCCCTCTTCTTGATCTTCCCCGAGGCGTAGGTCGCCGGGCGGAAGTCGGCGACCGCCGCCGCCATCACCACGGCATCCGCGTCCGCGGCCGCCTTCAGCACCGCCTCGCGCAGCTGCACCGCCGTGCCGACCTCCACGACGTCGACCCCGGCCGGGTCGGGCAGGCCCGTGTTGGCCGCGACGAGGGTGACACGGGCGCCCCGGGCCGCGGCCGTACGGGCCAGGGCGTAGCCCTGCTTGCCCGAGGAGCGGTTGCCGAGGAAACGGACCGGGTCGAGGGGCTCACGGGTGCCGCCCGCGCTGACCACGACATGGCGCCCCGCGAGGTCGGGCCGCGTCACGCCTCGGGCCAGCACCCGGCGGCACGCCTCGAAGATCTCGACGGGGTCGGGCAGCCGGCCCTTGCCCGTGTCGACGCCGGTCAGCCGGCCGACGGCGGGCTCGAGCACGACGGCGCCGCGGCGCCGCAGTGTCGCCACGTTCTCCTGGGTGGCCGGGTGCTCCCACATCTCCGTGTGCATCGCCGGCGCGAAGACGACCGGACAGCGCGCGGTCAGGAGCGTGTTGGTCAGGAGGTCGTCCGCCAGGCCGTGGGCCGCCTTGGCCAGTACGTCCGCCGTCGCCGGGGCCACCACGACCAGGTCGGCGTGCTGGCCGATGCGGACGTGCGGGACCTCGTGCACATCGTCCCAGACCTCGGTCGCCACGGGGTTGCCGGACAGCGCGGACCAGGTGGCGGCCCCGACGAAGTGCAGCGCCGAGGCGGTCGGCACCACTCGGACGTCATGTCCCGACTCGGTGAATCTGCGCAGCAGCTCGCACGCCTTGTACGCGGCGATGCCGCCGCTGACTCCCAGAACGACCTTCGGCTTGCCCACCGGGCCTCCCGCGCTCGACATCCGTACGCCGCGACTCATGGGCGTACGCCATCCATGACACACCACAGGCCCGGCAGCACTGCTGTCGGGCCTGTGGAAAGAACTGCTGCGGTCCGCCGATGACTGCCGCCGGACGTACTGCGCCGACTACTGCGCGGGGCCCTCGATGGCCTCGGAGGTCAGCAGACCCGCGTTGATCTCGCGCAGGGCGATCGAGAGCGGCTTCTCGTGGACATGGGTGTCGACGAGGGGACCGACGTACTCGAGGAGGCCCTCGCCGAGCTGCGAGTAGTACGCGTTGATCTGGCGGGCACGCTTGGCCGCGTAGATCACGAGGCTGTACTTCGAGTCCGTGGCCTCGAGGAGCTCGTCGATCGGCGGGTTGATGATGCCCTCGGGCGCGGTGATGGAAGAGGACACGCTCTACCTTCCGAAAGATGGGAAAGATCAGACCTGATCACACAACCCTGATCACACAACGTTCATCAAGGCTAGCAGCTCGCGCGCCACATCCTCGACCGAGGTGTTGACCAGGGTGATGTCGAACTCGGGCTCGGCCGCCAGCTCGATCTTGGCCGCCTCCAGGCGGCGCTCGATCACGTCGGGCGACTCGGTGCCCCGTCCGGTGAGCCTGCGCACGAGCTCCTCCCAGGAGGGGGGAGCCAGGAACACGAGCTGGGCCTCGGACATGGACTCACGGACCTGCCGGGCGCCCTGGAGGTCGATCTCCAGCAGCACCGGCACACCGGACTCCAGGTGCTCCAGCACGGCCGCACGGGGCGTGCCGTAGCGGTTGCCCGCGAACTCGGCCCACTCCAGCAGCTCACCGTTGGCGATCAGCTTGTCCATCTCGTCGTCGGTGACGAAGAAGTAGTGGACCCCGTGCCGCTCCCCGGGTCGGGGCCTGCGGGTCGTCGCCGACACCGAGAGCCAGACCTCGGGGTGTTCCTTGCGCATATGAGCGACGACCGTGCTCTTCCCCACCCCGGAGGGGCCGGAGAGCACGGTCAGCCGCGGACGTTCACTCATGCAGCGATTATTCCAGCAATCCCGGAGTGTCCCGGACTCAGCTGGTGGCGCCGCCGAACTCGCGCTCCAGGGAGGCGATCTGGTTGGAGCCGAGGCCGCGCACACGACGACTCTCGGAGATCCCCAGTCGCTCCATGATCTGCTTGGCGCGGACCTTGCCCACGCCGGGCAGCGACTCGAGGAGGGCGGAGACCTTCATCTTGCCGATGACGTCGTTCTCCTGGCCCTGCTTGATGACCTCGTGCAGAGAGGCGCCGGAGTGCTTGAGTCGATTCTTGACCTCGGCCCGCTCCCGGCGAGCCGCGGCGGCCTTTTCGAGCGCGGCTGCGCGCTGTTCAGGGGTAAGGGGCGGAAGAGCCACGCCTACGTCACCTCGGATGTCGAACTGTCGGATACGGACCGGTGAGGAACCTAGTCGCCCCACACCTGACGAGCCACGAGCAACACGCTTGCCCGTTCACTCTCGTCGGAGACTAGCGGTCAAGTGCGCCGGAGTCAGCGAGAACAGCGGAAAAGTCCTGGTCAGCCTCCATCGAGCCCGACTTTTCGGACATATTGCCCCGGATTTGAGGATGTATTCAGACTCAAGCCCGCCTCGAGGTGGCCGCCGGAGGACTCATCCGGCGGCCGCACGGGGTTCAGACGGCCGTCACCGCGGCCCTGATCTCCTCCGCGTAGCGTTGCGCGGCGTCACGCAGCGCGACGACGTCGGGACCGTACCGAAGCACTCCCCGGCTCACGTTCGGGACGACACGGCGCACCGCGGTCCCGAAGACCCTGGGGAGATCTGCCGCGGTGGCCCCCTGGGCGCCGATGCCCGGCGCGAGGAGGGGCCCGTTGATGTCCAGGTCGTACGAGGACAGATCGCCGAGCGTCGCCCCCACGACCGCGCCGAAGGAGCCGAGGGGCTCCTCCCCCGCGTTCTCGGCGGCGAGGTGGGCGAGCATCGTCGCCGCCACGTTCCGGCCGCCGGGCCGCACCGCGTGCTGCACCTCGGCCCCCTCGGGATTGGACGTCAGCGCGAGCACGAAGAGCCCGGCTCCGCTCTCGCGCGCCAGGTCCACCGCCGGCTTCAGCGACCCGTACCCCAGGTAGGGCGAGACCGTGAGCGCGTCGGAGAACAGCGGGGCGTCCTTCCTGAGGAACGACTCGGCGTAGGCGGCCATGGTGGAGCCGATGTCGCCGCGCTTGGCGTCCATGACCACCAGCGCCCCGGCCGCCCGGGCCTCCTCGACCGTCTTCTCCAGGACGGCGACGCCCCGCGAGCCGAAGCGCTCGAAGAACGCGCTCTGCGGCTTGAGAACGGCGATCCGGTCGGCCGTCGCCTCGACGACGGTCCGGCTGAACCGCTCCAGACCGGCGACGTCGTCGTTCAGTCCCCACTCGGCGAGCAGCGCGGCGTGCGGGTCGATCCCCACGCACAGCGGCCCGCGCTCGTCCATGGCACGGCGCAGACGGGCGCCGAAGGGCTCTCCGGAGAGCCGCTGCGGCGCGGAGGGCTCCGTCGAGGAGTCGTGGCCGGGTGTCGGGTGGACGGTCATACGGGCTTCCTCACGTCGGCGCCGACCGCGTCGGCGAGGGTGGCGTGGGGGCTGGTGCGCAACCGTGCGGCGAGCCCCTTGTGGATGGCGCGCCCCCAGAAGGGCCCCTCGTAGATGAAGGCGCTGTAACCCTGCACCAGGGTGGCGCCGGCCAGGATGCGCTGCCAGGCGTCCTCCGCGTCCTGGATGCCGCCCACGCCCACCAGGACGATGCGGTCCCCCACCCGCGCGTACAGGCGGCGCAGCACCTCCAGGGAGCGTGCCCGCAGCGGGGCGCCGGACAGCCCGCCCGCCTCATTCACCAGGGCCGGCTCGGAGGCCAGCCCGAGCCCCTCACGGGCGATGGTGGTGTTCGTGGCGATGATCCCGTCGAGGCCCAGTTCCACGGCGAGGTCGGCGACCGCGTCCACGTCCTCGTCGGCGAGATCCGGGGCGATCTTCACCAGCAGAGGCACGCGGCGGCCGGGCACCGTACGGTCGGCGGCCTCGCGGACGGCGGTCAGCAGCGGGCGCAGGGCCTCGGTCGCCTGGAGGTTGCGCAGGCCGGGGGTGTTCGGGGAGGAGACGTTGACCACCAGATAGTCGGCGTGGGCGGCGAGCCGCTCGGTCGACTTCACGTAGTCCTCGGCGGCCTCGGCCTCCGGGACGACCTTGGTCTTGCCGATGTTGACGCCCACCACCGTCCTGAACACGGGGGTGCGCGTGGCCAGGCGCCGGGCGACCGCCAGCGAGCCGTCGTTGTTGAAGCCCATGCGGTTGATCAGCGCCCGGTCCGGGACGAGGCGGAACAGCCGCTTCTTCGGGTTGCCCGGCTGCGGCTCCCCGGTCACCGTGCCGATCTCGACGTGGTCGAAGCCCAGCATCGACATCCCGTCGATCGCGACAGCGTTCTTGTCGAAGCCGGCGGCCAGCCCGAACGGGCCGTGCATGCGCAGCCCGAAGGCCTCGGTGCGCAGCTCCTTGTGGCGGGGCGCCAGCACGGCGGCGACGAACGTGCGCAGCACGGGCACCCGAACGGCCAGACGGATCCAGCGGAAGGCCAGGTGGTGGGCGCGCTCCGGGTCCATCCGCTGGAAGACGAGTCGGAAGAACAGCTTGTACATCTCTCAGTGTCCTCGTGAAGAGGGGGACACCGTTTCCGGTGTCCCCCTCGGGCTGCTAGTCGCGGGCCGCGGTCAGGTGCCGCGCGTGTTCCTGGAGTGAACTGACACCCACGTCGCCGTGGTTGAGGGCGTCGATGCCCTGGACCGCGGCGGCGAGCGCCTGGACCGTGGTCAGGCAGGGCACGGAACGGGCGACGGCGGCCGTGCGGATGTCGTAGCCGTCGAGGCGGCCGCCGGTGCCGTACGGGGTGTTGACGATGAGGTCGACCTCGCCGTCGTGGATGAGCTGGACGATGGTCCGCTCGCCGTTCGGTCCGATGCCCTCGGACTGCTTGCGCACGATCGTGGCGTGGATGCCGTTGCGCTTGAGCACCTCGGCCGTGCCGGAGGTGGCGAGCAGCTCGAAGCCGTGGGCGACCAGCTCACGCGCCGGGAAGATCATCGACCGCTTGTCGCGGTTGGCGACCGAGATGAAGGCGCGGCCCTTGGTGGGCAGCGGACCGTACGCCCCCGCCTGCGACTTGGCGTAGGCCGTGCCGAAGACGGAGTCGATGCCCATGACCTCGCCGGTGGAGCGCATCTCCGGACCGAGGATCGTGTCCACCCCGCGCCCGTGGATGTCGCGGAACCGCGACCACGGCATGACCGCCTCCTTCACGGAGATCGGCGCGTCGAGCGGCAGTTCGCCGCCGTCGCCGTGCGCGGGCAGCAGCCCTTCGGAGCGCAGCTCCGCGACGGTCGCGCCCAGGGAGATCCGGGCGGCGGCCTTCGCCAGCGGCACCGCGGTCGCCTTCGAGGTGAAGGGCACGGTCCGGGAGGCACGCGGGTTGGCCTCCAGGACGTACAGGATGTCGCCCGCCATCGCGAACTGGATGTTGATCAGTCCGCGGACGCCCACGCCCCGGGCGATGGCCTCCGTGGAGGTGCGCAGCCGCTTGATGTCGAAGCCGCCGAGCGTGATCGGCGGCAGGGCGCACGCCGAGTCGCCGGAGTGGATGCCCGCCTCCTCGATGTGCTCCATCACGCCGCCGAGGTAGAGCTCCTCGCCGTCGTAGAGGGCGTCCACGTCGATCTCGATCGCGTCGTCGAGGAAGCGGTCGACCAGCACCGGACGGGAGGGGCTGATCTCGGTGGACTCGGCGATGTAGGAGGCGAGGCGGGACTCGTCGTAGACGATCTCCATGCCGCGTCCGCCCAGCACGTAGGAGGGCCGGACCAGGACCGGGTAGCCGATCTCGTCCGCGATGGCCTTGGCCTCGTCGAAAGTGGTGGCGGTGCCGTGCTTGGGGGCCGGCAGACCGGCCTCGGCCAGTACGCGCCCGAACGCGCCGCGGTCCTCGGCCGCGTGGATGGCCTCCGGAGAGGTGCCCACGATCGGCACGCCGTTGTCCTTCAGGGCCTGTGCGAGGCCCAGCGGGGTCTGTCCGCCCAGCTGGACGACCACACCCGCGACCGGACCGGCCTGGCGCTCCGCGTGGACGATCTCCAGCACGTCCTCGAGCGTCAGCGGCTCGAAGTACAGGCGGTCGGAGGTGTCGTAGTCGGTCGAGACCGTCTCCGGGTTGCAGTTGACCATCACGGTCTCGTACCCGGCGTCGCTCAGCGCGAAGGAGGCGTGCACGCACGAGTAGTCGAACTCGATGCCCTGCCCGATCCGGTTGGGGCCGGAGCCCAGGATGATCACCGCCGGCTTCTCACGGGGCGCGACCTCGCTCTCCTCGTCGTAGGAGGAGTAGAAGTACGGCGTCCGCGCCGCGAACTCGGCGGCGCAGGTGTCGACCGTCTTGTAGACCGGGCGCACGCCCAGCGCGTGCCGCACCTCGCGCACGACGTCCTCGCGCAGACCGCGGATCTCGGCGATCTGCTGGTCGGAGAACCCGTGCCGCTTGGCGTCGGCGAGCAGTTCGGGGGTCAGCTCGGGCGCCTCCGCGAGCTCGTCCGCGAGCTCCTTGATCAGGAAGAGCTGATCGACGAACCACGGGTCGATCTTCGTGGCGTCGAAGACCTCCTCCTGGGTGGCACCGGCGCGGATGGCCTCCATGACCGTATTGATCCGGCCGTCGGTGGGGCGGCCCGCCGCTTCGAGCAGTTCGGCCTTGTCGCCCGTACCGCCGACGAAGGTGAACTGGCTGCCCTTCCGCTCCAGCGAGCGCAACGCCTTCTGGAACGCCTCGGTGAAGTTGCGGCCGATCGCCATGGCCTCGCCGACCGACTTCATGGTCGTGGTCAGCGTGCTGTCGGCGGAGGGGAACTTCTCGAAGGCGAACCGGGGAGCCTTGACCACGACGTAGTCGAGGGTCGGCTCGAAGGAGGCCGGGGTCTCCTGCGTGATGTCGTTCGGGATCTCGTCGAGCGTGTACCCGACGGCGAGCTTGGCCGCGATCTTGGCGATCGGGAAGCCGGTCGCCTTGGAGGCCAGGGCCGACGAACGCGACACCCGGGGGTTCATCTCGATGACGATCACCCGGCCGTCCTCGGGGTTCACCGCGAACTGGATGTTGCAGCCGCCGGTGTCCACGCCGACCTCGCGGATCACCGCGATGCCGATGTCGCGCAGGATCTGGTACTCGCGGTCGGTCAGGGTCATCGCCGGGGCGACGGTGATCGAGTCACCGGTGTGCACGCCCATCGGGTCGAAGTTCTCGATGGAGCAGACGACCACGACGTTGTCGTGCTTGTCGCGCATCAGCTCCAGCTCGTACTCCTTCCAGCCGAGGATGGACTCCTCCAGGAGCACCTCGGTGGTCGGCGAGAGGGTGAGGCCCTGCCCGGCGATGCGGCGCAGTTCCTCCTCGTCGTGCGCGAAGCCGGAGCCGGCGCCGCCCATGGTGAAGGAGGGCCGGACGACGACCGGGTAGCCGCCGAGCTGCTCGACGCCGGCCAGGACGTCGTCCATGGAGTGGCAGATCACGGACCGGGCGGACTCGCCGTGCCCGATCTTCCTGCGGACCTCCTCCACGACCTCCTTGAACTGGTCGCGGTCCTCGCCCTTGTGGATCGCCGCGACATTGGCGCCGATCAGCTCGACGCCGTACTTCTCCAGAACGCCGTTCTCGTCCAGCTTGATGGCCGTGTTCAGCGCCGTCTGACCGCCCAGGGTGGGCAGCAGCGCGTCGGGGCGCTCCTTGGCGATGATCTTCTCGACGAACTCGGGGGTGATCGGCTCGACATAGGTGGCGTCGGCGATCTCCGGGTCGGTCATGATCGTCGCCGGGTTGGAGTTGACGAGGACGACCCGCAGGCCCTCGGACCTGAGGACGCGGCACGCCTGGGTGCCGGAGTAGTCGAACTCGGCGGCCTGCCCGATGACGATCGGGCCGGAGCCGATGACCAGGACGGACTGGATATCGGTGCGCTTAGGCACGCTGGCCCTCCATCAGGGAAACGAAGCGGTCGAACAGGTAGGCGGCGTCGTGGGGGCCCGCTGCCGCTTCGGGGTGGTACTGGACGCTGAAGGCCGGCCGGTCGAGCAGCTGGAGGCCCTCGACCACGTTGTCGTTGAGGCAGACGTGGGAGACCTCGGCGCGGCCGTAGGGGGTGTCGGACACCTGGTCGAGCGGGGCGTCGACGGCGAAGCCGTGGTTGTGCGCGGTGACCTCGACCTTGCCGGTCGTACGGTCCTGCACCGGCTGGTTGATGCCGCGGTGGCCGTACTTCAGCTTGTAGGTGCCGAACCCGAGCGCCCGGCCCAGGATCTGGTTGCCGAAGCAGATGCCGAACAGGGGCGTTCCGCGCTCGAGTACCGCCTGCATGACGGCGACCGGACGGTCGGCGGTGGCCGGGTCGCCCGGGCCGTTGGAGAAGAACACGCCGTCCGGGTTCACGGCGTACACGTCCTCGACGGTGGCCGTCGCGGGCAGCACGTGCACCTCGATGCCGCGCTCGGCCATGCGGCTGGGGGTCATGCCCTTGATGCCGAGGTCCACCGCGGCGACGGTGAACTTCCTCTCGCCGATCGCGGGCACCACGTAGGGCTCGGTGGTCGCGACCTCCGCGGCGAGGTCCGCGCCCTTCATCTCCGGGGCCTGGCGCACCTCGGCGAGCATCGTGCCCTCGTCGGGCAGCGCGTTGCCGGAGAAGATGCCGACGCGCATGGCGCCGCGCTCGCGCAGGTGGCGGGTCAGTGCCCGGGTGTCGATGCGGCAGATGCCGACGACGCCCTGGTGGCGCAGCTCCTCGTCCAGCGAGCGCTTGGCGCGCCAGTTGGAGGGCACGCGCGCGGGGTCGCGCACGACATAGCCCGCGACCCAGATCCGCTGGGACTCGGGGTCCTCGTCGTTGACGCCGGTGTTGCCGACGTGGGGGGCGGTCATCACGACGACCTGGCGGTGGTACGACGGGTCGGTGAGGGTCTCCTGGTAACCGGTCATGCCGGTGGAGAACACGGCTTCGCCGAAGGTCACCCCCACGGCCCCGTAGGCGCGGCCGCGGAAGACACGGCCGTCCTCCAGGACGAGTACGGCGGGAACCTTGGAGGCTTCCCTGGTGGAGGTCGTCATCGTGCGCCTTCCGTCTTGTTGATCATCTGCTTCAGGGTCTCGACCCAGTCGTTGTGCTCGGCCGCCTGGTCGGAGCGGAACCCGGAGTCGATCAGCCTGTCGCCGAGCTCCCAGGTCACCACCAGCAGTCCGCCCTCGGTGAGCACCTTGCCCGCGATTCCCTTGTCGAGGCGGGCACCGCGCAGCCGGTCGGCGGGGACGAAGAAGTCGCTCGCCCCGGGGCGGACCACGTCCAGGCCCGCGTCGGTCAGCGTGAGCTCGACCCGGCTGCGGGTACCGAGGCCGTGGGCCACGATGCGGTCCAGCCACTGCCCCGCGGTGGTGGAGCCGTGGTAACGGCCGCTCATGCTCAGTCTCGCCGGACCCGGCTCCTCGGGCGCGGTGAACGGCTCGGGCAGGCCGCCCTGGAGGGTGCCGCGCCACTTCCAGCCCTCGCGCATCAGCCAGTAGACGAGCGCGATGAACAGGGCGAGCCCCACCAGCCAGCCGATGCGCGCGGCCCAGTCGGTCACTTCCGCCGATTGCTTCTCTGCGGCGAGCAGGATTTCAGGTGTCACGCGAGCTTCCCGTCGACGAGCGTGGCCTTGCCCCGCAGCCATGTGTGCGTGACACGGCCCGGCAGCTCACGTCCCTCGTACGGGGTGTTGCGGCTGCGCGAGGCGAAGCCCGCGGGGTTCACGGGCCCACGGTATGCCGTGTCCACGAGCGTGAGGTTCGCGGGCTCACCCGCCTCGAGGGGGCGGCCGTGGCCCGTCGCCCGGCCGATCCTCGCGGGCTTGTAGGACATCCGGTCGGCGACGCCCGCCCAGTCGAGCAGGCCGGTGTCGACCATCGTCTCCTGGACGACGGACAGCGCGGTCTCCAGGCCGACCATGCCCATGGCGGCCGCGGCCCACTCGCAGTCCTTGTCCTCGTGCGGGTGCGGGGCGTGGTCGGTGGCGACGATGTCGATCGTGCCGTCGGCGAGCGCCTCGCGCAGGGCCGTCACGTCGCGCTCGGTGCGCAGCGGCGGGTTGACCTTGTAGACCGGGTTGTAGCTGCGCACCAGCTCATCGGTGAGGAGGAGGTGGTGCGGGGTGACCTCCGCGGTGACGTCGATGCCGCGAGACTTGGCCCAGCGGACGATCTCGACGGATCCGGCGGTCGACAGATGGCAGATGTGCACCCGGGAGCCGACGTGCTCGGCGAGCAGGACGTCCCGCGCGATGATCGATTCCTCGGCGACCGCCGGCCAGCCGCCGAGACCCAGCTCGGCGGAGACGACGCCCTCGTTCATCTGGGCGCCCTCGGTCAGCCGCGGCTCCTGGGCGTGCTGGGCGACCACACCGCCGAACGCCTTCACGTACTCCAGGGCGCGGCGCATGATCACGGCGTCGTCGACGCACTTGCCGTCGTCGGAGAAGACGGTGACACCGGCCGCCGACTCGTGCATGGCGCCCAGTTCGGCGAGCTTCTTGCCCTCCAGCCCGACCGTGACGGCGCCGATGGGCCGCACGTCGCAGTAACCGTGCTCCCTGCCGAGCCGCCAGACCTGCTCGACGACGCCCGCGGTGTCGGCGACCGGGAAGGTGTTGGCCATGGCGAACACCGCCGTGTAGCCCCCGCTCGCGGCGGCCCGCGTACCGGTGAGGACGGTCTCGGAGTCCTCGCGGCCGGGCTCGCGCAGATGGGTGTGCAGGTCGACGAGGCCCGGCAGCAGCACCTTGCCTTCGGCCTCCACCACCTCGGCGCCCTCCGCGCTCAGGCCGGTGCCCACGCCGGCGATCGTCTCGCCCTCGATCAGCACGTCCTGCGGCTCGCCGCCGAGCACTTTCGCACCACGGATCAGGATCTTGCTCATCTGTCTTACTTCTCCTCGTCCGTGGAAACGGTGTGCGCGGGGCGCCGGTCGGAAGGCTGCTGGTGGACGGACGGGCGGGCCTGGCCGACGGCTGGCTCGTTCCCTCCCAGCAGCAGGTAGAGGACGGCCATGCGGATGGAGACGCCGTTGGCCACCTGTTCGATGGCGGTGCAGCGGTCGGAGTCCGCGACCTCGGCGGTGATCTCCATGCCGCGGACCATCGGGCCGGGGTGCATCACTATGGCGTCCGCGGGCATCTTGGCCATGCGGTCGGCGTCGAGGCCGTAGCGCCGCGCGTACTCCCGCTCGGTCGGGAAGAAGGCGGCGTTCATGCGCTCGCGCTGGACCCGCAGCATCATCACCGCGTCGGCCTTGGGCAGCGTGCTGTCGAGGTCGTACGACACCTCGCAGGGCCAGGACCCGATGCCCACCGGCAGCAGGGTCGGCGGGGCGACCAGCGTGACCTCGGCGCCCAGGGTGTGCAGCAGGTCGACGTTGGAGCGGGCGACCCGGCTGTGCAGTACGTCGCCGACGATCGTGATGCGCTTGCCGGCCAGGTCGCGGCCGAGCCCCGCGTCCCGGCCGACGAGGCGGCGGCGCATGGTGAAGGCGTCGAGCAGGGCCTGGGTCGGGTGCTGGTGGGTGCCGTCACCCGCGTTGATCACGGCGGCGTCGATCCAGCCGGAGTTGGCCAGGGTGTACGGGGCCCCGGAGGCGCCGTGCCGGATGACGACGGCGTCGACGCCCATGGCCTCCAGGGTCTGTGCGGTGTCCTTCAGGGACTCGCCCTTGGACACGCTTGATCCCTTGGCGGAGAAGTTGATCACGTCCGCGGACAGCCGCTTCTCGGCGGCCTCGAAGGAGATCCGGGTGCGGGTGGAGTCCTCGAAGAAGAGGTTGACCACGGTGCGGCCGCGCAGGGTCGGCAGCTTCTTGATCGGCCGGTCGGCGACCCGGGCCATCTCCTCGGCGGTGTCGAGGATCAGGACGGCGTCGTCGCGGGTGAGGTCGGCGGCCGAGATGAGATGACGCTGCATCTTTCAGGCTCCGTAAAAAAGTTCATTCGGGAGATTTTGGGCAGGCGGGCGCGCGCCGGAGCGCACTCGCGGGATGTACGCCGGAGTGCTAGCGCTGCGCGCCCGGGACGGTCTGCTTCACACCGAGCAGCACGGTGTCGCGACCGTCCTCCTCGGATAGCTGGACCTTGACCGTCTCCCGCAGCGACGTGGGGAGGTTCTTGCCGACGTAGTCGGCGCGGATCGGGAGTTCGCGGTGTCCGCGGTCGACGAGGACCGCGAGCTGGACCGCGCGCGGGCGCCCGATGTCGTTCAGTGCGTCGAGGGCGGCGCGGATGGTGCGGCCGGAGAAGAGCACGTCGTCCACGAGGACGACGAGGCGGCCGTCGACACCGTCACCGGGGATCTCGGTGCGGGCCAGCGCCCTCGGCGGCTGCATGCGCAGGTCGTCGCGGTACATGGTGATGTCGAGGGAGCCGACCGGGATCCTGCGGCCGGTCACCTGCTCCAGCTTGTCGGCGAGCCGCCGGGCGAGGAAGACGCCCCGGGTCGGGATGCCGAGGAGCACCACGTCGTCGGCGCCCTTGGCGCGCTCTACGATCTCGTGGGCGATGCGGGTCAACACCCGCGCGATGTCGGGGCCTTCGAGAACGGGCCGGGCATCGGAATGCTGTGTGTCCATACGAAACGGACCCCCTTCTCCGCCTCACGGGACGGATCTTAAAGGACGTCGGAATTGCGCCATACACGCTACCAGCCTTCCGAAGGGGTGCCGATCACCCCCCTGGGTTCACGCGTCACCCGTTCGGCGGCATCGCAGACCGTCTACCACGGAAGGGTCGGTCCGGACCATTCGGCTTGACGGGGCAGAGTCACGCTGCGTAACCTCACAGTGAGTCACCAGCCGCGCGGCCGAGCCGCACGTCGACACCGTGTCCGGGGAGCTATATGTCCAGCGAATACGCCAAACAGCTCGGGGCCAAGCTCCGGGCGATCCGCACCCAGCAGGGCCTTTCCCTCCACGGTGTGGAGGAGAAGTCCCAGGGACGCTGGAAGGCGGTCGTGGTTGGTTCGTACGAGCGCGGAGACCGCGCCGTCACCGTGCAGCGCCTCGCCGAGCTGGCGGATTTCTACGGGGTCCCGGTGCAGGAGCTGCTGCCTGGCACCACCCCCGGTGGTGCCGCCGAGCCGCCGCCGAAGCTTGTCCTCGATCTTGAGCGGCTGGCCAATGTGCCGGCCGAGAAGGCGGGCCCGCTTCAGCGCTACGCCGCGACCATCCAGTCGCAGCGCGGAGACTACAACGGCAAGGTGCTGTCGATCCGCCAGGACGACCTGCGCACGCTCGCCGTCATCTACGACCAGTCGCCCTCGGTCCTGACCGAGCAGCTGATCAGCTGGGGCGTACTGGACGCGGACGCGCGCCGCGCCGTCTCCCACGAAGAGAGCTGACCTCTCCACCCTTCAGCAGAAACGTGCCGCCGGGCCGGCCGGAACCACATGGCTCCGGACGGGCCGGCGGCTTTTCGACGGTGTCACGGCGCTCTCCACGAACGCCGGAGGGGCCCGCCGCACAGATGCTGCGGGCCCCTCCGGCGTTCGTGTACGTCAGCCCTCGCGGCGCAGGGACGGCTTGAGGTCCTTGAGCCGGCCGAGCAGCCCGTTGACGAACGAGGGCGACTCGTCCGTCGAGAACTCCTTGGCGAGCTGCACCATCTCGTCCAGCACCACGGCGTCGGGGGTCTCGTCGACCCAGATCAGCTCGTAGGCGCCGAGACGCAGGATGTTGCGGTCGACGACCGGCATCCGGTCGAGCGTCCAGCCGACCGCGTACTGCGCGATGAGCTCGTCGATGCGCCTCGCGTGCTCCGCGTAGCCCTCGACCAGCTGCATCGTGTACTCGCTCACCGGCGGCTGCCGGGTGTCGCCGCGCGAGTGCCGGATCCAGTCCGCGAGGACCGTGAGGACGTCGGCCCCACGCTGGTCCCCCTCGAAGAGGATCTGGAAGGCGCGCTTACGGGCCGTGTTACGGGCAGCCACGGTTAGCTGTTCACCCGGCCGAGGTAGTCGCTCGAGCGAGTGTCGACCTTGATCTTCTCACCGGAGGTGATGAAGAGCGGGACCTGGATCTGGTGACCGGTCTCCAGCGTGGCCGGCTTGGTGCCACCGGTGGAGCGGTCGCCCTGGACGCCCGGCTCGGTCTCGGCGACGGTCAGCTCGACGGCGGCCGGCAGCTCCACGAAGAGCACCTCGCCCTCGTGCTGCGCCACAACGGCCGTGAAGCCCTCGATCAGGAAGTTCGCCGTGTCGCCGACGGCCTTCGGGTCGATGTGCAGCTGGTCGTAGGTCTCCATGTCCATGAAGACGAAGTATTCGCCGTCCTTGTACGAGAACTGCATGTCGCGCTTGTCGACAGTGGCCGTCTCGACCTTGACACCGGCGTTGAAGGTCTTGTCGACCACCTTGCCGGAGAGCACGTTCTTGAGCTTGGTGCGCACGAATGCCGGGCCCTTGCCGGGCTTGACGTGCTGGAACTCGACGACGGACCAGAGCTGGCCGCCTTCGAGCTTGAGCACCATGCCGTTCTTGAGGTCGTTCGTGGAAGCCACGGTTGCGGAATCTCCTGGACTGACGTACGACCCCGGGGGCGCGCGCTAGAGCGCGAGCAGCTCCTTGGTCGTGATGGTGAGTAGCTCGGGTCCGCCGTCCGCCTCGGGGCGTACGACGAGCGTGTCATCGATCCGGACACCACCCCGGCCCGGGAGGTGGACCCCCGGTTCGACGGTGACCGGCACGCAAGCGTCCAGTTTACCCATGGCCGCGGGAGCCAACTGCGGGTCCTCGTCGATTTCGAGCCCCACGCCGTGCCCCGTCAGCGCCGGGACGCCGCTCCCGTACCCGGCGGAGTCCAGTACCTGGCGCGCCGCGCGGTCCACGTCCCGGTAGGCGGCTCCGGGCGTCAGCGCCTGCCGTCCGGCTCGCTGGGCTGCGAACACCAGATCATACAGCTCGATCTGCCAGTCGGCCGGAGAGGTGCCGATGACGAACGTACGGCCGATCTCGCAGCGATAGCCGCGGTACGTGGCCCCGAGGCACACGGAGAGGAAGTCACCCTCCTCCACGCGCCGGTCGGTGGGGCGGTGGCTGCGGCGGCCGGAGTTCGGTCCGGTGGCGACGGAGGTGGTGAAGGCGGGTCCGTCGGCACCGTGGTCGACGAGGCGCCGCTCCAGTTCCAGGGCGAGGTGGCGCTCGGTGCGGCCCACCAGGATCGACTCCAAAAGCTCGCTCAGAGCCTGGTCGACGATCTCCGCTCCGATCCGCAGTAGGGCGATCTCCTCCTCGTCCTTCACCACACGCAGTTGCTCGACGGCGCCGCCGAGGTCGCCGAGCCGCAGCCTCGGGGCGACGGAGTTCATGGCCCGGTACCGGCCGACGGTCAGATGGTTCTCCTCGACCGCCAGGGACTCGGCGCCCTGCGCGGACGCGAGGTCGGCCGCGGCCACGGCCGTGTCGCCTGCGGGTACCGGCAGCACCTGCACCCGCACCGCCTCGTCCGGCCGTCCGTCGGCGTACTGGTCGTCCAGCGGTCCGGTGCACACCAGCACGTCCTGGTCCATGCCCAGCAGCAGGACCGCACCCTCGGGCGCGGCGCCCGAGAGGTAGCGGACGTTGGCAGGGCGGGAGATCAGCGCGGTCGCGCTGCCACCCGCGCTGCAGCATTCTCTCAGCCGCTCGCGGCGGGCCGCGTACACCTCTGACATGACCCGAGCCTACGAGCGTCTGCCGGATGTCGCCGGTCCAGAGGTCCGGACGGGCGGCGGGCACCGTCCGATGGAATTCCGCGCGTGTCGGGTCACCGCGCAAAGGCGGACGAAATCCCTTGGGGACCCCTGCCGTGGTGCGTCGGGGAGCGGCCGGCCCCTTCCTGCCGCACGCCGGGCGCGCGACCTGGCCGAAGGCCGCCGCCGCCCGCAGCTCGCCCTCCGCGTCACCTCACCACGTCGGTGGGCTCGCGATCGAGCGCACCAGGACCTCGTCCAGAACCCGGGCCGTGCCCGGCACGTCGAGCTGGGAGTTGTCGATGATCGGCAGCCCCGAGCCGTACCAGCCGGCCATCCGTCCGTGGATGCGGGCGACCTCCTCGTCCGTCAGGCGGCGGTTGCCGGTGCGCTCCGCGTTGCGCTCCAGGACCACCTCCAGACCGGGCAGCAGCACGACCGGCAGCAGACCGGGTCCCACGTGCCGCTTCCAGCCGCCGAGACCGACGACGGGGCGGTCGGGAAAGACGGCGTCGTCGAGGATGCACGAGATGCCGTTGGCCAGGAAGTTGCGGGCCGCGAAGCCGCAGGTACGGCGGGCGAGACGATACTGCGCCTCCGAGTTCTCGTTCCACCCCGACTGTGGGTCGGCGAAGCCCGAGCGCACCCATTCGCGCACGTCGTCGAGGCTGATGTGGGCCGTGGGGACCCGGCGGTGGTCGGCCCAGTACTTCGCCACACTCGTCTTGCCCGCGCCCGCCGGGCCGATCAGCAGCACGGCGAGTGTGGTGGACGAGGGATCGGGCGCCCCGCTGGCCGGCGGGGCGCTCGGTATGCCGACCGGGCCACCGGGCGGAAGCCGGACGTGGCCCGTCGTGTCGGGAGCCGGAGGAACCGGCGGCTGCGGAGGCGGGACGTGGGTGGACGGTGCTCCCGGGGGCATCGGCGCTCCCGCGAAGCCCGGCGCCGATGCGGGCGGGGGCTGCGGAGCGGGTACCGGGTGGCCGCCCGGCTGTCCCGGCTGGTGTGCGTCCGGTGACCAGTCGGTCCCCGGACCCTGCCCCGGCTGGTGGGGCGGCGGCAGCGGAGCTCCCACTGCGTGCTGCATCCGGTGCCACTCCGTCTCGTCGTCTTCGGGGCTCGGCTCGCCTCCGGCTCGCTCGCCGCTGTGGCGATCGCCGCCGGCAGCGGGCTTGACACCCCGCTCCCTACCGAACGGTACCGTCCCCGGCCGCCGTTGTGTGAACGGCCGGGGAGCGTCCGAAGTGCCCGTCGCCGTGGGCAAATCGGGTCAACCGCGCCGAGGGGAACGAGTCGCCCGCCGGACCGACCGGGGGCGCGGCTGCCGCCTGAGGGCAGGCGCCGCTACTGCCCCACTTCGCCGAAGGCGGCGAGCAGGACGGCCGGGTCCGGGCCCTCCAGCACCGTGGGCTTGGCCAGGCCGTCGAGGACGATGAAGCGCAGCAGGTCGCCTCGGGACTTCTTGTCGAGCTTCATCGTCTCCAGAAGCTTGGGCCACTGGTCGTAGCGGTAGTGCAACGGCAGTCCGACGGCCTCGAGGACCGCACGGTGGCGGTCGGCGGTCGCGTCGTCCAACCGGCCCGCCAGTCTGCCGAGTTCGGCGGCGAAGTGCATGCCCACGGCGACGGCCGCGCCATGGCGCCACTTGTACCGCTCGTTCTTCTCGATCGCATGGCCGAGCGTGTGACCGTAGTTGAGGATCTCGCGCAGACCCGACTCCCTCAGGTCCGACGAGACCACCTCGGCCTTGACCTTGATCGAGCGCTCGATCAGCTCCGCGGTGTGCGGGCCCGCCGGGGTACGGGCGGCCTCGGGGTCCGCCTCGATCAGCTCCAGGATCACCGGGTCGGCGATGAAGCCGGCCTTGATGACCTCGGCGAGTCCGGACACGTAGTCGTTGACCGGGAGAGAGTCCAGCGCGGCCAGGTCGCACAGCACGCCCGCGGGCGGGTGGAAGGCGCCCACCAGGTTCTTGCCCTCGGCGGTGTTGATGCCGGTCTTGCCGCCGACCGCCGCGTCGACCATGGCCAGCACCGTGGTCGGGACGGCGATCCAGCGCACCCCGCGCAGCCAGGTCGCGGCGACGAACCCGGCCAGGTCGGTGGTCGCGCCGCCGCCCACGCCGACGATGACGTCGGTGCGGGTGAAGCCCGACTGGCCGAGCGCCTTCCAGCAGTAGGCGGCGACCTCGACGGTCTTCGCCTCCTCGGCGTTCGGGATCTGGATGGCGATCGCCTCGAAGCCCTGCTCGGCGAGGTCGGCGCGCAGCGCCTCACCCGTCTCGGTCAGCGCCTCGGGGTGGATCACCGCGATCCGCTTGGCCCGGTCGCCGATCAGGCCGGCCAGTTCACCGAGGAGCTGACGGCCGACCAGCACCTCGTACGGCTCCGTGCCCGCGGTGCCACCGACCTGGATCCGCGTCACTGCCTCGCTCATGCTTCCTTCAACTCCAGTGCGTCCAGGGCGGCTTGACCGACCTCTTCGGGGCTGCGGCCATCGGTGGCCACCACGGCCGTCGCGACCTCCTCGTAGAGATGGCGGCGGGCCTCCATCAGTTCGCGCCACTGACGGCGCGGGTTGACCGCGAGCAGCGGGCGGGCCACGTTCAGGCCGGTCCGCTTGACCGCCTCCTCGACGTCCATCGACAGATAGACGACGCGGTGCCCGCCCAGCAGGGCACGCGTCTCCTCGTCGAGGATCGCGCCGCCCCCGAGGGCGAGGATCCCGTCGTGCTCGGCCAGCGCCGTGTGCACCGACCGCTTCTCCAGGGCGCGAAAGGCCGACTCCCCCTCGTCCACGAAGATGTCGGCGATCGAGCGGCCCTGCTCGGCGACGATGTCCTCGTCCGTGTCACGGAAACCCACACCGAGCCGCTCCGCGAGGAGTTGCCCTACCGTGGACTTGCCCACGCCCATGGGGCCGACCAGGACCACCAGCGGCGCGCTCACCGGATCGCCAGGCTCTCGAGGTAGGACCGCACGTTGCGGTGGGTCTCGGCCACGCTGTCGCCGCCGAACTTCTCCGCCACGGCATCCGCCAGGACGAGCGCCACCATCGCCTCCGCGACGATGCCGGCCGCCGGGACCGCGCACACGTCGGAGCGCTGGTGGTGCGCCTGCGTCTGCTCACCCGTGGCCACGTCCACGGTCCTCAGCGCGCGCGGGACGGTCGCGATCGGCTTCATCGCGGCCCGTACCCGCAGCAACTCGCCCGTGGACAGGCCGCCCTCGGTGCCGCCGGAGCGGCCCGTGGCGCGCCTGATGCCCTCCGGGCCCGTGACGATCTCGTCGTGCGCCTTCGAGCCCGGCACCCGGGCCAGTTCGAAGCCGTCGCCGACCTCGACGCCCTTGATCGCCTGGATGCCCATCAGCGCAGCCGCCAGCCGCGAGTCCAGCCGCCGGTCCCAGTGCACGTGCGAGCCCAGTCCGACCGGCACCCCGTAGGCCAGTACCTCCACCACACCACCGAGGGTGTCGCCGTCCTTGTGTGCCTGGTCGATCTCCGCGACCATCGCCTTCGACGCGTCCGCGTCCAGGCAGCGCACCGGGTCGGCGTCCAGGCGCTCCACGTCCTCGGGGGTCGGGTGGACGCCGTAGGGCGCCTTCGCCGAGGCCAGCTCGACGACGTGCGAGACGATCTCGATGCCCGCGGTCTCCTTCAGGTACGACCGGGCCACCGCGCCCAGCGCCACCCGGGCCGCGGTCTCCCGGGCCGACGCGCGCTCGAGGATCGGCCGCGCCTCGTCGAACCCGTACTTCTGCATACCGGCCAGGTCGGCGTGTCCGGGGCGCGGCCGGGTCAGCGGAGCGTTGCGGGCGAGGCCGGCCAGCACCTCCGGGTCCACCGGATCGGCCGCCATCACCTGCTCCCACTTGGGCCACTCGGTGTTGCCGACCATGACCGCCACCGGGGAGCCCAGGGTGAGGCCGTGCCGCACCCCGCCCAGGAAGGTGACCTCGTCCCGCTCGAACTTCATCCGGGCACCGCGCCCATAGCCGAGCCGCCGTCGTGCCAGGTGGTCCGCCACCATCTCCGTGGTGATCGGCACGCCGGCGGGAAGACCCTCCAGCGTCGCGACAAGTGCGGGGCCGTGGGACTCCCCCGCGGTCAACCAGCGCAACCTGCTCAACGGTGCTCCTCAGTGCTCGCGCTCTGGTACTGCCCTGCGTACGCACGTCCTCGCGTACGGCGACGGCACGACCGAGTGCGCGGCTCCGGCCGGCCATCTACGATCCTCCCACGTCCGGCGCCGGGAACAGCCCCAGGTCCAGCAGGCGGACGTGCGTGGGCCCTGCGTGGGGCCCGCTTCCGTCACCTTCGGCGGGCCGCCAGGGCGTGCTCCCCCGCCGTGCGCATGGCGTCCGCAGGGGCCGGGGCACAGCCGGTCATCTGCTCGACCTGGAGCACGGCCTGGTGCACCAGCAGGTCCAGGCCGCCGACGACGGCGCCGCCGTACATCGACCAGCGGGCCGCGAGCGCGGTGGGCCAGGGGTCGTACAGCACGTCGAAAAGGGTCGTGGGACGTTCGGGGACGGCCGCGGCCAGCGCGTCCGTCGTACCGGCGGGTGTGGTGGCGACGACGAGCGGGGCGCGCAGCGCCCGGTCGGCCTGCGACCAGTCCGCGGTGCGGACGTCGACCTCGAGCCGCTCGCCCCACTGGCGCATCTCGGCGGCCCGCGCCTCACTGCGGACGTAGGCGACGACCTCGCCGGTGCAGATCCGGGCCAGCGCCGCCAGCGCGGAGGAGGCGGTGGCGCCGGCACCGAGGACGGCGGCGGAGTCGACCTGCTCGATGCCGCGCTCGCGCAGGGCGGCGACCATCCCGGGGATGTCGGTGTTGTCCCCTAGGCGTCGTCCATCCTTCGTGAGTACGACGGTGTTGACCGCCTCCACCGAGGCGGCGGTGTCGCTGATGGAGTCGAGCAGCGGGATGACGGCCCGCTTCAGCGGCATGGTCAGCGACAGACCCGCCCACTCGGGACCGAGCCCCTCAACGAACCCCGGCAGCGCCGCCTCGTCGATCTCGAACCGGTCGTAGGACCAGTCCTTCAGCCCGAGCTCGTCGTACGCGGCGCGGTGCAGCACCGGCGAGAGGGAGTGGGCGATCGGGGAACCGAGGACGGCGGCCCGGCGCCGGTCGGCGGTGTCCGTCATTGACTCTTCTTCTGTGATTTGAAGTACTTGTCGCGGTTGCGGTTCTGCTCCTCGTTCGTCTCGGCGAAGAGGGTCTCGTTCTCGTTGATCGAGACGAAGTAGTACCAGTTGCCCTTCGCCGGCTTGAGGGCGGCCTTGATCGCCACGTCGCCGGGGTTGTCGATCGGTCCGGGCGGCAGTCCCTTGAACTTGTACGTGTTGTAGGGGTTGTTGATCTGCCGCAGCGAGTCGACGGAACCGGTGTCGAGCTTGGACTGGCCACGCAGGTAGTTCACCGTGGAGTCGAAGTCGAGCAGTCCGTAGGTCTCGGTGTTGTCCGGCTTGAGCCGGTTGTAGACGACCGTCGCGACCTTCTCGAAGTCGTGCTTGTACTTGCCCTCGGCCTGGACGAGGCTCGCGACCGTGAGCACCTGGAGCGGATTCTCCAGGTTGAGGCTCTCGGCCTTGGCCTCTATGCCCAGTGCGGCGTACTTCTGCTTGGCCAGGTCGACCATCTGCTTCAGGACGTCCTCGGGCTTCATGCCCTTGGCGACCGGATAGCTGGAGGGATAGAGGAATCCTTCCAGCGGGTCCTGAATGGCCTTGTCGCTGTTGGCCCAGTCGGGAAGGCCGAAGCTCTTCCACTCCTTCTTGGCGACGCCCTCGGTGGTGCCCGCCTTGAGTTTCAGACGCTCGTCGATCGCCGTGTAGATCTTCGTATTGCGCCAGCCCTCGGCGATGATCAGGTTGTTCTTGCTCCTGGGGCTGAGCATCAACTCGACGGCCGCGGCCGCGGACATCTGTTTGTTGAGCGTGTACGTGCCCGCCTGGATGCTCTTCCCCGCGGAGTTCTGCTCCTGCGCGGCCACGAAGGCGTCGACGCTCTTGACGACACCCGCCTTCTTCAGCACCTGTCCGATGACGGAACCGGTGGCGCCCTGCGGGATGGTGACCGCTACCTGCTGGCCGTTCCCCTCGCCCTCGTAGTCGGGCGCCGGACCGAAATGGCTCTGATAGAACTGGTATCCGACATATCCGACACCGCCCACGCCTCCGCCGAGCACCAGCACGACCGCCAGGCAGGCGCACCCGTTGCGGCGTTTCTTGCCCGTGCCCTTGTCGCCGCGCCCCTTGCGGCCGTCGGCCGCCTCGTCATCGGCGTCGTCATCGTCGTCGCCCGCGAAGAAGGCGTGCTCGCCCTGGTCCGGTCCCGGGTCCCAGTCGGTCTCGGGCTCCGGTTCCGCCCGTCGCCGGTTCGGCGGCTCGGGCGGCGGATACGCGTCCGGGGTCTGGTAGAAGTCCGGCTGCTCGGAGCCGTACGGGGCCGACGGACCGTTCGTGTAGGGCGCGCCGGACTGACCGCTCGGGTCCCAGCCGGCGTTGCCGTGACCCTGCTGCGCCTGCCCGGGGTATTGCTGTCCCTGCTGCTGGCCGTACGGCTGTCCCGGCTGCGGGTACTGCTGCTGCCCCGGCTGCGGGTACTGGGGCTGACCGTGCTGCTGCCCGGCCTGCGGATACTGCTGCTGACCGGGCTGCGGGTACTGGGGCTGTCCGCCCTGCGGGTAGTGCGGCTGACCGTGCTGAGGATACTGCTGCTGACCCGGCTGCGGGTACTGCTGGTACCCCTGCTGCCCCTGGTCGTATCCGGCCTGTGGGGCGCCGCCCCAGTCGCCGTAGTGCTGTTGCGGCTGCTCCGGGTGCTGCTGCGGCTGGCCGCCGTAGGGGGGCTGGGGCACCTGGCCCTCATGCCCTCCCCATCCGCCGTCCCCGTACAACGGGTCCTCCGGATCCCACGGTGCGGAGCCTTGGCCCCGGCCATACTCAGTCATCGATCCCCTAGAGCCTCGAAGCGACGGTCGCAGGCTCCGGTGGCCCGGCTTCCGTTCCGCCCCATTGCCGTGCGACGGCTGTTCGAACACCATCGCATCGCGCGGAACGTTACCGTATCGCGATCAGATGACCACTTCGACGCCCTCGCCGGGTGCTTTACCTGACACTCGCTCGGATTCCAGCGCCTGCTGGAGGATGATGACAGCCGCCGCCTGGTCGATCACCGACCGGCCCTTCTTGGACTTCACACCCGAGGCGCGCAGTCCCTGACCGGCGGTCACCGTGGTCATCCGCTCGTCCACGAGCCTGACCGGAACGGGCGTGATCAAACGCGCCAGTTCCTGCGCGAAACCCCGCACCTTCACGGCGGCCGGACCCTCCCCTCCCTTCAGGGAACGGGGCAGGCCGACGACGACCTCGACCGGCTCGTACTCCTCGACGAGCTGCTTCAGCCGGCGCTGGGCCGCCGGGACGTCCCGGCCGGGGACGGTCTCCACCGGGGTGGCCAGGATCCCGTCGGGGTCGCACGAGGCGACCCCGATCCGGGCGTCACCGACGTCGATCGCGAGTCGGCGTCCTCTTCTCATACCGGTGCCGATCCCTACTTGGCGGTCTCGGCGACCAGGCGCTCGACGGCCTCGACGGCCTCGCCGACGGCGCCGGGGTTCTGGCCGCCTCCCTGCGCGACGTCCGGCTTGCCGCCACCGCCGCCACCGAGGGTCTTGGCCGCCGTGCGGACCAGGTCACCGGCCTTGAGGCCGCGGTCGCGGGCGGCGTCGTTCGTGGCGATGACCGTGAGGGGCTTGCCGTTGTTCACGGTGAACAGGGCGACCACGGCGGGCCGTCCCCCCTGGATCCGACCCCGCACGTCCAGCACCAGCTTGCGCAGGTCGTCGGGCGTCGTGCCGTCCGGCACCTGGCCGGTGACCACGGCGACTCCGCGCACGTCCTTGGCGGACCCGGCGAGCCCGGCGGCGGCCTGCAGCACCTTCTCGGCGCGGAACTTCTCGATCTCCTTCTCGGCGTCCTTCAGCTTGCCGAGCATGCTGGAGACCTTGTCGGGCAGGTCCTCGGGGCGGCCCTTGAGCAGCTCGGTCAGCTGGTTGACGACCGTGTGCTCGCGGGCGAGGAAGTTGTAGGCGTCGACGCCGACCAGGGCCTCGATACGGCGCACGCCCGAACCGATCGACGACTCGCCGAGCAGCTTGACCAGACCCAGCTGGGCGGTGTTGTGCACGTGCGTGCCGCCGCACAGCTCCTTGGAGAAGTCGCCGATGGTCACCACGCGCACGCGCTCGCCGTACTTCTCGCCGAACTCGGCGATGGCCCCCTGCTTCTTGGCCTCGTCGATGCCCATGACCTCGGCCTGGACGTCCAGATCGCGGGCGAGCACCTCGTTGATCTTCTGCTCGACGTCGGTCATCACGGTCGTCGGGACGGCCGACGGGGAGCCGAAGTCGAAGCGGAAGCGGCCGGGCTGGTTCTCCGAGCCGGCCTGGGCGGCCGTCGGGCCGAGGGCGTCGCGCAGGGCCTGGTGGGTCAGGTGCGTGGCCGAGTGGGCACGGGCGATGGCCTTGCGGCGGCGGGTGTCGATCGAGGCGTGGGCCTTGGCGCCGACCGTGACCTCGCCGACCTGGACCACGCCCTTGTGGACGTAGACGCCGGGGACCGGCTTCTGCGTGTCACGGATCTCGATCACGGCACCGGAGTCCGCCTTGATGCGGCCGGTGTCGCCGATCTGGCCACCGCCCTCGGCGTAGAACGGGGTGCGGTCCAGGACGATCTCGACCTCGTCGCCCTCCGTGGCGGCCGGGGAGGTGACGCCGTCGACGAGGATGCCGACGATCGTGGACTCGCCCTCGACGTCCGAGTAGCCGATGAAGTCGGTCGCTCCGGCGCTGTCGGCGATCTCGCGGTAGGCACCGAGGTCGGCGTGGCCGGTCTTCTTGGCCTGGGCGTCGGCCTTGGCGCGCTCCCGCTGCTCCTTCATCAGACGGCGGAAGCCGTCCTCGTCGACGCTCAGACCCTGCTCGGCGGCCATCTCGAGGGTGAGATCGATCGGGAAGCCCCAGGTGTCGTGGAGCAGGAACGCCTTGTCGCCGGACAGGATCGTGCCACCGGAGGCCTTGGTCTCCGTGACGGCGGTGTCGAGGATGTTGGTGCCCGCCTTCAGCGTCTTGAGGAAGGCGTTCTCCTCGGCGACGGCGACCTTCTCGATGCGCTCGCGCTCGCTGATCAGCTCGGGGTACTGCCGGCCCATCATCTCGATCACGGTGTCGATCAGGTCCTTGACCACCGGGCCGGTGGCGCCGAGCAGGCGCATGTTGCGGATGGCACGGCGCATGATGCGGCGCAGGACGTAACCACGGCCCTCGTTGCCGGGGGTGACGCCGTCGCCGATCAGCATGGTGGCGGTGCGCATGTGGTCCGTGACCACGCGCAACGAGACGTCCGACGCGTGCGAGTGGCCGTAGGCGACACCGGTGAGCCCGGTGGCCTTGTCGATCACGGCCATGGACGTGTCGATCTCGTACATGTTCTGCACGCCCTGCAGAATCATGGCGAGCCGCTCCAGGCCGAGCCCGGTGTCGATGTTCTTGCTCGGCAGGTCGCCGAGGATCTCGAAGTTCTCCTTGCCGATGCCCTCGCCGCGCTCGTACTGCATGAAGACGAGGTTCCAGATCTCCACGTACCGCTCGTCGTTGACGGCGGGACCGCCCTCGGCGCCGAACTCGGGGCCGCGGTCGTAGTTGATCTCGGAGCAGGGGCCGCACGGTCCGGGCACGCCCATGGACCAGAAGTTGTCCTTCATGCCCAGGCGCTGGATGCGCTCCTTGGGCACACCGACGACCTCGTGCCAGATCTGCTCGGCCTCGTCGTCGTCCTTGTAGACGGTGATCCACAGCCGTTCGGGGTCGAGGCCGTAACCACCCTTGTCCTGGGGCGAAGTGAGCAGCTCCCAGGCGAGTTTGATGGCGCCTTCCTTGAAGTAGTCGCCGAAGGAGAAGTTGCCGCACATCTGGAAGAAGGTGCCGTGCCGGGTGGTCTTGCCGACCTCTTCGATGTCGGGCGTGCGCACGCACTTCTGCACGCTGGTGGCGCGCGCGAACGGCGGCTTGACCTCACCCAGGAAGTAGGGCTTGAAGGGCACCATGCCGGCCGGGACGAGCAGCAGAGTCGGGTCGTCCGCGATGAGCGACGCCGAAGGGACGACGGTGTGACCGCGCTCCTCGAAGAAGCTCAACCAGCGGCGGCGGATTTCAGCCGACTCCATCAGTGGTCCTCATTCCGGTTGTTCGAGTACATCGGGGGCTCGATGTACTTGGGGCTGTTGCGGTTCTCGATGGCGGCGTGCCGCCGGGGTGCCGGGAGTTGGTCGACGGACGCGTTCAGGCCCAGCGCGTCGTCGAGTTCGGCCTCCCGCTGGGCCATGCCGGCGCGGACGTCGGACGCGAAGTCCGCTGCGCGGTCCTTGAACCGGTGCCCCGCCTCCAGCGCCTTGTTCGCGGCCTGAGCGGCCAGGCTCTCGGGCGTCAGCTGCCTCAGCTTGCGGTTGACCTTGGTGGTGGCCCAGACACCGGCGGCGACGCCCGTGGTGAACCAGAACGTACGGCGGAACATCGCTCGGTCAGTCTCTCTTTTCCCGGGTGTTCCGCTTGCCCCGCCGCGGAGACGGGACGGTGCGGCCCACGATCACGGTACGCCGGGGCGCCTTGGCGGGCACGTTCTCACGGCGGCCGACGATCGCCCGGCGCACGCCGTAGCCGAATGCCGCGACCTTGACCAGGGGACCGCCGAAGGTGGACGCGACGGTCGTCGACAGCGCCGACGCGTTCGACGTGACCTCCTGGACGTCCGACGCGATCGCGTCGACCCGGTCGATCTGGGTCTGTGCGGAGCGCACCGCGCTGGAGGCGTCCGACAGCAGCGGAACGGCTTGGTCGGTCACCTCCGACACCAGCTTGGTGGTCGCCCTGAGCGTCTGGGCCAGCCTCGCCAGTGCGACGGCGAGGAAGGAGACCAGGATCGCCCAGAAGACCGCCACGAGGATCCCGGCCACCTCACCACCGGACACCGTGCGCACCCGCTCCCTGGAACGTGCCTGAACATCAAAAAGTCGTCCCCCGAGCCTATCGCGCCGGGGCGGCCGGTCCGTACCGGATTAGGGCTGTCCGTCGCCGGAATGCGACAGCCCGCCGGCTCGCCCGCCCGTGCGGGCGGAGAGACGGCGGGCTGCTGCGTGGGACGTACCCGTGTTCGCCGAGAAGTGATCAGCGGGCGTAGTACTCGACGACGAGCTGCTCGTCGCAGATCACCGGAACTTCCTTGCGGTTCGGCTCGCGGTCCAGGCGGAACGCCAGGGACTTGAGGTTCACCTGCAGGTAGCGCGGGGTCTCACCGTCGGGGGCGAAGCCACCCTCGCGGGCGATCTGGAAGAGCGTCTTGTCACGGCTGCGCTCGCGGACCATCACGACGTCGTCGGGACGGACACGGAACGACGGCTTGTCGACCTTCTGACCGTTGACCTCGATGTGGCCGTGGACGACCATCTGGCGGGCCTGGTAGATCGTGCGGGCGATGCCCGAACGCAGGACCAGCGCGTCGAGGCGACGCTCCAGCTCGACGATCAGGGCCTCACCGGTCTTGCCCTGGATCTTCGACGCACGCTCGTAGGCGCGCACCAGCTGACGCTCGGAGATGTCGTACTGAGCGCGCAGACGCTGCTTCTCCAGCAGACGGACCTTGTAGTCCGAGTTCTGCTTGCGGCCGCGGCCGTGCTCGCCCGGCGGGTAGGGGCGGGCCTCGAAGTACTTGACGGCCTTCGGGGTCAGCGCGATGCCGAGGGCACGCGACTTCTTGACCTTGGGGCGGGACTGGTTCGCCATGAACCAAACACCTCGTGTTTCTCTGTGGAATCGGCTTCACCAGGGTTAGGGGAGGTCGCATCCGCAGCCGGGGAATCCCTGCGGGTCCACATGGGACCTGCCGGGCAGCCGCTCCCCTGGTCTGGGCACATACGTGCAGCACGCGAGTGGCCCACCTACCTGTGATCCCCGGAGTGACCGAAGGAGGTGGTGGGCTGCCCGCGACACCGTTCGACGGTGCGCGACGCTCCTGGATCCCCGCGCCTGACGGCGACGGGGTTCCGGCTGGTTGTCCCGTTCTGGTGGTGTCCGGCCGGGGCCGGACACGGGACTCAGCACTTCAAGGGATTCTACAGGGTGGCTACGGCTGCTTTCGACGCAGGTGCTTACGGGTCCACTCCACGGCGTCCGCGTACCGCGCCTCCGCCCCGTGCCGGGAGGGCGTGTAGTACTCGCGGTCCTCGAGCGCGTCCGGTGCGTACTGCTGGGCGGCGATACCCTCCGGCAGATCGTGCGGATACACATACCCCTGCGCATGGCCCAGCTTGGCAGCGCCCTTGTAGTGCCCGTCACGCAGATGCGGGGGCACGGGGCCGGCCAGCCCCTTGCGCACGTCCTCCATGGCGGCGCCGATCGCCGTGGTCGCCGAATTGGACTTGGGGGCGAGGGCCAGGGCGATCGTGGCGTGGCTGAGGGTGAGCGCGGCCTCCGGGAAGCCGATCATCGCGACGGCCTGGGCTGCCGCTACGGCCGTCGGCAGCGCGTTCGGATCGGCGAGGCCGATGTCCTCGCTCGCGGAGATCATCAGCCGGCGGGCGATGAACCGGGGGTCCTCCCCCGCCTCGATCATCCGGGCCAGGTAGTGGAGCGCCGCATCGACGTCCGAGCCCCGGATGGACTTGATCAGTGCGCTCGCCACGTCGTAGTGCTGGTCGCCGTCGCGGTCGTACTTCACCGCGGCGCGGTCGACGGTCTCCTCCAGGGTCGTCAGAGCGATCTCCGACTCCCCCTTGTCGAGGGCCGCACCGGCGGCGGCCTCCAGAGCGGTCAGGGCCCGGCGGGCGTCGCCGCCGGCGATCCGCAGCAGATGGTCCTCGGTGTCCTCGGGGAGCGCGACGGCGCCGCCCAGTCCGCGCTCGTCGGTCAGCGCGCGGCGCAGCAGGCCGCGCAGATCGTCGTCCGTGAGCGGTTCGAGGGTCAGCAGCAGGGAGCGGGACAGCAGCGGGGAGATGACCGAGAAGTACGGGTTCTCCGTCGTGGCCGCGATCAGGGTGACCCAGCGGTTCTCGACGGCCGGCAGCAGGGAGTCCTGCTGGGCCTTGCTGAAACGGTGGATCTCGTCGAGGAAGAGGACGGTCTCCTTGCCGTAGCCGCCGGTGGCCCGCCGGGCGCCGTCGATGACCGCACGGACCTCCTTCACGCCCGCGGTGATCGCCGACAGCTCGACGAAGCGCTTGTTGGTGGCCTTGGAGACGACATACGCGAGGGTCGTCTTGCCGGTGCCGGGCGGACCCCAGAGGATCACCGAGGAGGGCCCGGCCGGGCCGCCGTTGCCCTCGCCGACCAGTCTGCGCAGCGGAGAGCCGGGCTTCAGCAGATGCTGCTGGCCCACGACCTCGTCGAGGGTGCGAGGGCGCATCCGGACCGCCAGGGGGCTGCCGGTCGGGTCCTTCTCCTGGCGTTCTTCTGCGGCGGCGGTGAACAGGTCGGGCTCCACGCTGAAACCCTATGTCACCCCACTGACAACGCCGCCGCGCCCGTCGCCCGGTCCGGGGCCCGCCGCGCCGTGGAACCGCTCAGGCCCAGAGCTGACTGCCCCAGCGGGTCAGGATCAGCATGGCGATGATGCCGACGTGGGTGAGCGGCAGGACCCAGGTGAACTCGCCGAGGAAGTTCTTCACCGGGCGCGGGGCCCGCAGGAAGTCGTTGCGGACGTTGAACGACGTCACGTACCAGAACATGGTGATCGTGGCCACCCAGGCCAGCGAGCACCACAGGCACAGCGCGTTGATCCGGTACAGGGACTCGAACTGCAGCCAGGTGACGAAGCCGACGCCGAAGAGCGTGCCGAAGTTGAAGGTGAGCCAGTACCAGCGGGGGAAACGCGTACGGGCAAGCAGGCTCATCCCGACGCAGATCACGATGCCGTAGCAGACGAGGCCCAGCATCGGGTTGGGGAACCCGAAGGCCGCGGCCTGCTTGCTCTCCATGACGCTGCCGCAGGAGACGATCGGGTTGATGCTGCAGCTGGGCGTGAACGTCTTGCCGCTCACCTTGCCCTCGAGGATCTTGAACTTGTCGATCGTGATGACCCACGCGGCGAGCAGACCGGCCGCACCGGTGATCACCAGCAGCAGGGCGAACGCGCGACTGCCGCCCACCGTCCGGGGCGCGTCCGCGCGTTCCGACTCGGTCGACTCGGTGGAGACGTCCTTCACTGTCGTCTTGCTCATCACGTCGATTCCGATACTCGAGGGGTGGACCTGCGGTCAGTGGTCATTGTGCCGCACGTGAGCACGTGTCCACCGTTCGATGGACATAAGGAAGTACGGGTGGCCGCCGCCGAGCGTTCGGTTCCGGCCGGGGGTCGTGGCCAGGGCCACACCCGTGGAAGGGCCCGCGTCGAAGGCCCGAGGCCCGCGCCGCCGCGGGGGACCGCGCTGCCCACCGGGAACACGGGCCGGGCCGGCGGTGTCCTGCGCCCCCCGCGCACCGCGTGTGCCGCGCGCCCGAAAACGCATCATCCCGCTGGGTCAATCGGCGTCCGGGGAATTGACGCTCCGCGCGACGGCCCGGACCGTCCGTGTCGCTGCCGCGTCACCCAGCGCGCATGACGAGGGCCCCGGGGATCGTCCCCGGGGCCCTCGTACGGACGCTCAGCCGAGCCTGGTCTCCAGTTCCGCCACGATCTCGTTCACACCGACCGCGGCCTGCTCCCCGGACTCCATGTCCTTAAGCTGGACCACGCCCTCGGCGAGATCCCGCTCGCCCGCCACGATCGTGTAGCGGGCGCCGCTGCGGTTCGCGTTCTTCATCGCGCCCTTGAGGCCCTTGGCGCCGTACGAGAAGTCCGCCGCGATGCCCAGCTTGCGCAGCTCGGTGACCTTGGCGAAGAGGAGCCTGCGGGCCTCCTCGCCCAGCGGGACCGCGAACACGCTGGTGGACGCGGGCAGTTCGAGCTCGACTCCCTCCGCCTCCAGGGCGAGCACCGTGCGGTCGACGCCCAGCGCCCAGCCGACGGACGGCAGCGAGGGTCCGCCGATCATCTCCGACAGACCGTCGTAACGGCCGCCGCCGCCCACGGCGGACTGGGAGCCCAGACCGTCGTGGACGAACTCGAACGTGGTACGCGTGTAGTAGTCCAGGCCCCGCACCAGCTTGGGGTCGTCCTCGAAGGGCACGCCCGCCGCGGTGATCAGCTCGCGGACCTCCTCGTGGTACGTCTTGCAGGCGTCGCACAGGTAGTCGCGCAGCAGCGGGGCGCCGGTCAGCTGCTTCTGTACGGACTCCCGCTTGTCGTCGAGCACCCGCAGCGGGTTGATGTCGACCCGGCGGCGCGTGTCCTCGTCCAGGTCCAGTCCGCGCAGGAAGTCCTGGAGCGCGGCGCGGTAGACCGGACGGCACTCCTTGTCGCCGAGGCTGTTCAGCAGGATGCGGAAGCTCCGCAGCCCGAGCGAACGATAGGCCTGGTCGGCCAGGATGATCAGCTCGGCGTCGAGGAACGGGTCCTCCGCGCCGATCGCCTCCGCGCCGACCTGCGAGAAGTGGCGGTAACGGCCCTTCTGGGGGCGCTCATAGCGGTAGTAGGAGCCGGAGTACCAGAGCTTGACCGGGAGGTTGCCCGTCTTGTGCAGGTTGGCCTCCAGGGCCGCGCGCAGCACGGAGGCGGTGCCCTCGGGGCGCAGGGCCAGCCTGTCGCCGCCCTTCGTCTCGAAGGCGTACATCTCCTTGGTCACGATGTCCGTGGACTCGCCCACGCCGCGTGCGAACAGCTCGACGCTCTCGAAGCCGGGCGTCTCGATGTACCCGTAGCCGGAGTTGCGCAGCGGGGCCGCGATCGCCTCGCGCACGGCGAGGTACTTTGCGGACTCGGGTGGGATCAGGTCGTACGTGCCCTTGGGGGCCTTGAAGGTGCTCACGAAAGGTCTCGTCACATTCCTCGTCGGGGAGCGTCGTCGACGTTCGCTCCCGGGCCGGCGGCCACCTGTCGCAGATACGGATTGGCGGCGCGCTCCCGGCCGATGGTCGTCTGGGGGCCGTGACCGGACAGCACCACGGTCGAGTCGTCGAGCGGCAGGCACACGCGGGCCAGCGAGTCGAGCATCTCGGCCATGTCACCGCCCGGCAGGTCGGTGCGTCCGATGGAGCCGGCGAACAGCAGATCGCCCGAGAAGAGGATCGGCGGGATGTCCGCCGCCTCGGGCACGCCGAAGGTCACCGACCCCTTGGTATGGCCCGGCGCGTGCGCGACGGACAGCTCCAGACCCGCCAGACGCAGCTTCGCGCCGTCGCTCAGCTCCTTGACGTCGTCCGGCTCGCCCACCGCCAGCTCGCCCATCAGCGGCATCCCGATCGAGCGCCCGAGCGCCTTCTCCGGGTCGCTCATCATGTAGCGGTCCTCGGGGTGGATCCAGGCCGGCACGCCGTGCGCGCCGCACACGGGGACGACCGAGGCCACGTGGTCGATGTGCCCATGGGTGAGGACGACGGCGACGGGCTTGAGCCGATGCTTCTCGAGTGCTTCCTCGACTCCCCGGGCGGCCTGGTGGCCTGGGTCGATGATCACGCACTCCTCACCCGCGGCGGGGGCGACCAGGTAACAGTTGGTCCCCCAGGCCCCGGCGGGGAACCCGGCAATGAGCACGATCGTCCTTCGTTGTGTAGTGCGGGGGTGACTGGCTGTGGGTCAGAGCCTACCGGCGCTGCCGATTCCTCAGCGAACCCATATACGGTACGGGGCACACACGCCTGCGGACGGCACACCCGACGCACGCGTAACCGTCGGCGTACGAGACGCATGAGGAGACAACCCCGTGGTCAGCCAGGATCAGCGGCGGCGACAGCTCGCCCGGGAGAAGTTCTTGCGGCAGCAGCAGCGGCGCACGGAGACGCGGCGCAAGGCACAGACCCGCAACGCCGTGATCGCATCGGTCCTCGGCGTGGTCGTCGTGGGCAGCGTGGTGTCGTTCACCACCGGTGTCTTCACCGATGACGACAAGAAGGCGAACGCGAGCGCGGAGGTGACGCCGAGCGCCTCAGCGCCCAGCAAGGCGCCGGACCCGTGCCAGAAGCCCGCCCCGGGCAAGGTCGAGGCGCTGAACTGGAAGAAGGAGCCGGCGATGACCATCGACACGTCGGCCAAGTACACGATGAAGCTGGCGACCACGTGCGGTGACATCGGCATCGCGATGAAGACGGCCGCGGCCCCGCACACCGTCAACTCCTTCGACTTCCTGGCGAAGAAGGGCTTCTTCGACCACACCAAGTGCCACCGGCTCACCACCAACGGCATCTACGTGCTCCAGTGCGGCGACCCGCAGGGCACCGGCGCGGGTGGTCCCGGCTACACCATCCCGGACGAGAACCTCAAGGACACGAGCCTGAAGGGGAACGTCTATCCGGCGGGCACGGTCGCCATGGCGAACACCGGGCAGAAGCACAGCGGAGGCAGCCAGTTCTTCCTCGTCTACCAGGACAGTCAGTTGCCGCCCAGCTACACGCCGTTCGGAACCATCGACGCGGCGGGCATGAGCGTCCTGAAGAAGATCGCCGCCGCCGGTGAGAACACGGGCGCGGGTGACGGAGCGCCGAACGCGACCGTCGTGATCAACAAGGCGTCGGTGACGAAATCCTGACCGTCAACTGCGAAATTTCGGTCGCGCGGGATGCGGACAGCCGCCCCGCCGGTCGCCTATGTTGGCGGTGACGAAACTGTGGACGATGCCGGGGGCGCTGAGGCACCCCGCAGGCATCATGTGGAGGAGGCGCTGTGAGCAGCGACCCGTGGGGCCGCGTCGACGAGACGGGGACCGTGTACGTGCGAACGGCCGACGGCGAGAAGGTCGTCGGCTCCTGGCAGGCCGGCTCCCCCGATGAGGCGCTGGCCTACTTCGAGCGCAAGTACGAGGGCCTGGTGGTCGAGATCGGCCTCCTCGAGAAGCGCGTCCAGACCACCGACCTGTCGGCGAAGGACGCCCAGATCGCGATCGACCACCTGCGTGAGCAGGTCGAGGCGCACCACGCGGTCGGCGATCTGGACGCGCTGCGGGCACGCCTGGACAAGCTCGTGGGGTCGGTCGATGCGCGCCGCGAGGAGCGCAAGGTGCAGCGCGCCAAGCAGTCCGACGAGGCACGGCACTCCAAGGAGGCGCTGGTCGTCGAGGCGGAGGAGCTGGCCCAGTCCGACCAGTGGCGGGCGGCCGGCGAGCGGCTGCGGGCGCTGGTGGACACGTGGAAGGGTCTGCCGCGGCTGGACCGGAAGTCGGACGACGAGTTGTGGCACCGCTTCTCGCACGCCCGCTCGGCGTTCTCCAAGCGTCGTAAGGCGCACTTCGCGCAGCTCGACGCCCAGCGCGAGGACGCCCGCAAGACGAAGGAGCGGCTGGTCTCGGAGGCCGAGGCACTCTCGGGCTCGAGCGACTGGGGCCCCACGGCTGCGCGCTACCGCGATCTGATGGCCGAGTGGAAGGCCGCGGGCCGCGCCCAGCGTGAGCACGAGGACGACCTGTGGAACCGCTTCCGCGGCGCGCAGGACGTGTTCTTCGCGGCCCGCGGCTCGGTCTTCGCGGAGCGTGACGCCGAGCAGTCCGAGAACCTCAAGCTCAAGGAGGAGCTGGCCGAGGAGGCGGAGAAGCTGCTGCCGATCACGGACCTCAAGGCCGCCAGGGCCGCCTTCCGCTCGATCAACGAGCGCTGGGAGGCGATCGGCCATGTGCCGCGCGACGCGCGCCCGCGCGTCGAGGGCCGGATGCACGCGGTCGACCGAGCTCTTCAGGACGCCGAGGAGAACGAGTGGCGCCGTACGAACCCGGAGGCGCGGGCGCGCGCCGAGGGGCTCACGGGGCAGCTTCAGGCGGCCGTCGACAAGCTGCGGGCCCAGATCGAGCAGGCGCGCACCGCCGGCAACAGCTCGAAGGCCGAGAAGCTGGAGAGGGAGCTGGAGGGCCGTCAGGCGCTGCTGGACCAGGCTCTCAAGGGGCTGCAGGAGTTCGGCGGCTGACCGTTTCAGGGCTCGAACGAAAGGGGCTCCCGTACCTCGTGTACGGGAGCCCCTTTCGTGTGCCGGTCGTGTGCCGGGCCGCAGGACGACTACGACGGCCTGCGTGCCGACGTGACCCGGTAGACGTCGTACACGCCCTCCACGCCCCGTACCGCCTTCAGGACGTGCCCCAGATGCTTGGGGTCGCCCATCTCGAAGGTGAAACGGGAGGTTGCGACGCGGTCGCGGGATGTCTGGACCGCGGCCGAGAGGATGTTGACGTGCTGGTCGGACAGGACCCGGGTCACGTCCGAGAGCAGCCGTGAGCGGTCGAGCGCCTCCACCTGGATCGCCACGAGGAAGACCGAGGACTGGGTCGGGGCCCACTCCACCTCGAGGATGCGCTCGGGCTCCCGCGACAGCGACTCCACGTTGACGCAGTCGGTGCGGTGGACCGACACCCCGCTGCCCCGGGTGACGAAGCCGATGATCGGATCGCCGGGGACGGGCGTACAGCACCGAGCCAGCTTGACCCACACGTCCTCGACGCCCTTGACCACGACGCCCGGGTCCTGGTTGCGGCGCCGCTTGCGGCCGCGGCCCCGGGCCGGCGGAACGGCCTCGTCGATCTCCTCGGTGGCGGCCTCCTCGCCGCCGAGCGCCTGCACCAGCTTCTGCACGACGTTCTGCGCGGCCACATGGCCCTCGCCGATCGCCGCGTACAGGGACGAGATGTCCGGATAGCGCATCTCGTGCGCGAGCGTCACAAGGGAGTCACCGGTCAGGATGCGCTGGATCGGGAGGTTCTGCTTGCGCATCGCCCGTGCGATCGCGTCCTTGCCCTGCTCGATCGCCTCCTCGCGCCGCTCCTTGGAGAACCACGCGCGGATCTTGTTGCGGGCACGCGGCGACTTGACGAAACCGAGCCAGTCGCGGGACGGGCCCGCGCCCGGTGCCTTGGAGGTGAAGACCTCCACCAAGTCGCCGTTGTCCAGGGTGGATTCGAGGGGCACCAGACGGCCGTTGACTCTGGCCCCTATCGTCCGGTGGCCGACCTCCGTGTGGACCGCGTACGCGAAGTCCACCGGGGTGGCACCGGCCGGAAGCGCTATGACGTCGCCCTTCGGCGTGAAGACGAAGACCTCGTTGCGGGACAGGTCGAAGCGCAGGGACTCCAGGAACTCGCTCGGGTCCTCGGTCTCCTTCTGCCAGTCCAGCAACTGGCGCAGCCACGCCATGTCGTTGACGGCGTCCTTGTCCTTGGCGTTCGAACGAGGCGCGTCGGTACGGATCTTGGAGGCGCCCGCGACGGCCTCCTGCTTGTACTTCCAGTGCGCGGCGATGCCGTACTCGGCGCGGCGGTGCATGTCGAACGTGCGGATCTGCAGTTCGACGGGCTTGCCGTTGGGCCCGATGACCGTCGTGTGCAGCGACTGGTACATGTTGAACTTGGGCATCGCGATGTAGTCCTTGAACCGCCCCGGAACCGGGTTCCAGCGGGCATGGACGGTGCCCAGTGCCGCGTAGCAGTCGCGGACCGTGTCGACGAGCACGCGGATGCCGACCAGGTCGTAGATCTCCGCGAAGTCACGGCCGCGGACGATCATCTTCTGGTAGACGCTGTAGTAGTGCTTGGGCCGGCCGGTGACGGTCGCCTTGATGCGTGCCGAGCGAAGGTCGGCCTGGACCTCGTCGGTCACTATGGCGAGGTACTCGTCGCGCTTGGGGGCGCGCTCGGCGACCAGGCGCACGATCTCGTCGTACATCTTGGGATAGAGGATCGCGAAGGCGAGGTCCTCGAGCTCCCACTTGATGGTGTTCATGCCCAGCCGGTGGGCGAGCGGCGCGTAGATCTCCAGCGTCTCGCGCGCCTTCTTCTCCTGCTTCTCGCGCTTGAGGTAGCGCATGGTGCGCATGTTGTGCAGGCGGTCGGCGAGCTTGATCACCAGGACGCGCGGGTCCTTGGCCATGGCGACGACCATCTTGCGCACGGTCTCGGCCTGCGCCGCCTCGCCGAACTTCACCTTGTCCAGCTTGGTGACGCCGTCGACGAGGAGCGCGACGGTGTCCCCGAAGTCACGGCGCAGCTGCTCGAGGCCGTACTCGGTGTCCTCGACGGTGTCGTGCAGCAGTCCCGCCATCAGGGTCGCCGGGTCCATGCCCAGCTCGGCGAGGATCGTCGTCACCGCGAGCGGGTGCGTGATGTACGGGTCGCCGCTCTTGCGCTTCTGACCGCGGTGCCAGCGCTCGGCGACCTGGTAGGCGCGCTCGATCTGGCGCAGCGTCGAGTTCTCGATCTTGGGGTCGTTGCTGCGCACTATCCGCAGCAGCGGCTCGAGGACCGGGTTGTACGGGTTGGCACGCTGTACACCGAGCCGGGCGAGGCGGGCCCGCACACGGTTCGAGGAGCCGGAGCGGGCGGGCGGGGCCGGGGTGGGGCGAACCGCCGCGGAGCGCTCGGCGGGGGCCGGCTTGGGGCGCGACTGCTCGGCGGCCTGGCCGACGGGCGCCGACTGGGCATGCTCGACCGGCCCGTGCGGGGCGTCCTTCGCACTCCGTGCGGGCTTCGCCGCGGCCTTCGACGTCGGCTCGGGCTTGGCGGCGGTCAGTGGCTGGGCCTCGTCTGGCAACAGGGCTCCTCTGCGCGTTCCGGGTCCCCCGGGCAGGCCCCGGAGACCCCATGGTAGCGATCCTGGGCTCCGGGCTCGCCTCCAGTGTGTGGGGACGACCTTCGCTCGTACAAACGCACGAGGCGGGCGCCGGATTCCTCCGGGCCCGCCTCACGGTGTCCTGCGGCCTTCCGCACCCTTGCGCTCGGGTTACCGCAGTGGGTCTCAGACCTGAAGCAGCGCCTCCAGCGGTGCCCCGTCGAGGGCCGGCGCCAGGCGGGTGCGCCCGCCCAGGAAGCCCAGTTCCATCAGCACGGACACACCGGCCACCTCTGCGCCCGCCCGGCGGATGAGCCGGAGCGAGGCCTCGGCGGTGCCGCCGGTGGCGAGGACGTCGTCGACGACCATCACGCGGTCCTCGGCGGACAGGTCCTCGGCGTGCACCTCGATCTCGGCGGTGCCGTACTCCAGGTCGTACGCCTGCCTGAGGGTGGCCCCGGGGAGCTTGCCCGCCTTGCGCACGGGGACGAAGCCGACGCCCGCGCGGACGGCGACCGGGGCGCCGAGGATGAAGCCCCGGGCCTCCAGACCGACGATCTTCGTCGCCCCGTACCGCACGGTCAGCTCCGCCAGCGCCTCGGTGAGTGCGGAGAACGCCGCCGGGTCCGCGAGCAGCGGAGTGATGTCCTTGAACATCACGCCCGGCTCCGGGTGGTCCGGGACGTCCCGGATACGGCTGAGGAGCAGGGTGCGTATGTCGGTCATCGGCGCTTTCCGGAGGGTCGGCCGCGACCGCGGGTGCGCGACGCGGGCTGGTGACGCTGACCCACGACGGCGGGCGCGGCGTCATCCGGCTCGAAGTCGTCCGGGTTCCCGGCCGCAGAATCGTCGAGGGGCTCCTCCGCCGCGGCGGCCTGGGCCCGCTTGGCGAGAACGCGCTTCTTGAGGGCCTTCATCTGCGGCTCGCGCTCCTTGAGGTCGGCGACGAGCGGCGTGGCGATGAAGATCGACGAGTACGCACCGGCCGCGAGACCGACGAAGAGCGACAGGGAGATGTCGTTGAGCGTGCCCGCGCCGAGGAAGCCACCACCGATGAACAGCAGACCGGCGACCGGCAGCAGCGCCACCACGGTGGTGTTGATGGAACGCACCAGGGTGCTGTTGATGGAGCGGTTGGCGACGTCGCTGTAGGTCCAGCGGGTCTGCTTGGTGAGGTCCTTCGTCTGCTCCTTGAGGCTGTCGAAGACGACGACCGTGTCGTAGAGCGAGTAACCGAGGATCGTGAGCAGACCGATCACCGTACCGGGGGTGACCTCGAAGCCGACGAGGGCGTAGATACCGGTCGTGATGGTGATGTCGTGGATCAGCGCGACGAGAGCCGCGACGGCCATGCGCCACTCGAAGGCGATCGCCAGGTAGATCACGACGAGGACCATGAAGATCGCCAGGCCCTGCCAGGCCTTGCTGGCGACCTGCTCGCCCCAGCTGGGACCGACCAGGTCCGCGTTGATCTTCTCGGAGTCGACGCTGAGGTCCTTGGCGAGCTGGTCCTTGATCTGGTCGGCCTTGCCGGTGTCGACACCGGCGATCTGGATGCGCAGACCGCCCGTGCCGAGCTTCTGCACGACCGCCTGGTGACCCGCGGAGTCCTCCGCGAACGTCTCGGCCTGCGCGACCGAGACGCTGGTCTTCGGGGTGGTGAAGACGGCACCGCCCTGGAACTCGATGCCCATGTTCAGGCCGCGCACCGTCAGGCCGAGGATGGCCGCGAGGGTGATCAGGATCGAGACGCCGTACCAGATCTTGCGATTGCCGACGAAGTCATAACCGACCTCGCCTCGGTGGAGCCTGGCGCCGAGGTTGCCGAGCTTGGACATCTCTCACGCCTCCTTCGGGTCGACGGGGGCGGAGGGACGACGGGTACGCCGCAGGGGCGGCTTGGCGCCGAGACGCTTGGGGTCGAGGCCGGACCAGGTGTGGCCGCTCGCGAAGAACTTGCGGCGCGCGAGGATCGTCATCAGCGGCTTGGTGAACAGGAAGACGACGACCACGTCGAGAACCGTGGTGAGACCGAGCGTGAAGGCGAAGCCCTGGACCTTGCCGACGGTGACGATGAACAGCACCGCCGCGGCGAGGAACGACACGAAGTCGGAGACCAGGATGGTGCGCCGGGCACGCGGCCAGGCACGCTCGACGGCGGGCCGCAGCGAGCGGCCCTCACGGATCTCGTCCCGGATGCGTTCGAAGAACACGATGAACGAGTCCGCGGTGATACCGATGGCGACGATGGCACCACAGACCGCCGGCAGGTTCAGTGCGAAGCCGATGGTCGGGCCGAGCAGCGACATGATCACGTAGGTGAGGACGGCCGACACCAGCAGCGAGGCGATCGCGATCATCGACAGACCGCGGTAGTAGACCACCAGGTAGATCACGACCAGCGCGAGGCCGATCGCACCGGCGATCAGACCGGCGTGCAGCTGCTCACCGCCGAGCGCGGCGGTGACGGTCGTGACGCTCTGCTCCTCGAAGGAGAGCGGAAGGGCACCGTAGGACAGGACGTTGGCCAGGTCCTTGGCCTCGGTCTGGTCGAAGCTGCCGGTGATCTCGGCGTTGCCGCCCGTCAGCGCCTGCTGGACGTAGGGGTCGGAGACGACCTCACCGTCGAGGACGATGGCGAACTGGTTCTGCGGCGACTGGTTCTGCGCCAGCTTCCCGGTGATGCTCGCGAACTTCTTGGCACCCGCGGACGTGAAGTCCATCGTGACCTTCCAGCCACCGGCGCCCTGGGTGTCGTAGACCGCCTGGGCCTTCTTCACATCCGTACCGGCGACCTCGGCCGGGCCGAGGACGTACTTCTGCCACTGCTTCTGCGAGTTCTGACCACAGGCGACCGTGGGCTCGGTGGGCTTTGCGCCCACACCGGCCTTGGCGCGCACGGCCGGGTCGGCGCAGTTCAGCGCGGCGTACTGGGCCTGGAGCGCGGCGGTCGCGTCGGAGCCGCCGCTGGGCGACGGGGAGGCACTGGGTGCGCTCGAGGAGGCCGGGGCGGAGCCGGACGGCGTCGGCGACGAGGTGGCCTTCAGGGCGTCCGTCACCGGGCGGCCCTGCGAGGTGGCGGTCGCCGACGGCGTGGCTGACCCGGACGGGGTCGGGGAGCCGGACGAGGTCGCCTTGCTGCCGGACTGCGCGGAGGGGCTGCCGGAGGCGCTCGGCGTCGCGCCCGGGGAGGCCGCGGCGCCGCTGACCTCGGTGGCCAGAACGGGGCGGAAGTACAGCTTGGCCGTGGTGCCGACCTGGTCCCGGGCCTGCTTGGAGTTCGTGCCCCGGGGGATGTTCACGATGATGTTGCGATCACCCTGCGTCTGGACCTCGGCCTCCGAGACACCCAGACCGTTGACACGGCGGTTCATGATGTCGACCGCGGTGTCCATGTTGGTCTTGTTGATCGCGGATTCCTGGCCGCTCTTCGCCGCGAGCGTGATGCTCGTGCCACCGGCGAGGTCGATGCCGAGACGCGGAGTGGTGTGTCCGGAGGCGAACATTCCCCCGGTGAGCGCCGCGATGGCGATCAGGATGAGGGCCAGCGAGCGACCCGGCCTGCTCTGGGCGCTCGCGCTCCGGCCCTTCTTCGGTGCTGCCACCTTCTCGTACTCCCTCTCAGGCCGCCGCGCGCGGGGTCAGCGTGCGGGGGGCCATGACATTTTGTCGGGATTCCGCGCGAAAACCGCACAACCCGGGACCGGGGCGCGTCGGCGCTCCGGTCCCGGGACACGGCTACTTCGCGTCGGCCTCGCCGTCGGTCTTCTTGAGCTCTGCTGCGTCGGCCTTCGCCTCGGCCGGCTTGTCGGCGGCGTCCTCGGCCGCGTCCGTCTTGCCGAGGTCCACGGGCTTGTCGTCGGAGGCGTCGGCGGCGGGCTCGTCGGTCTCGGTGAGGGAGGAGGCGTCGTCCGGCACCACACTGCCGTCGGCCTTCAGATCGTGCTCGACGCCGTGCACGATGCGGTTGTACTCGTCGTCGGTGAGGACGGCGCCGATCGCGTTCTTCGCGAAGAGCAGTTCCACGCCCGGGCCCGCGTCAAGAAGGACCGTGTCCTCGTTGACCTCCTTGACCGTCGCGTACATGCCCCCGATCGTGCGGACACCACTGCCGGGCTGCATGTCGTTACGCATGTTTGCGGCCTGCTGCTGCTTGCGCTTGGCCGAACGGGTCATGAGGAACATCGCCGCGATGAGCACGATGAACGGGAGGAGGGTCAAGGTATTCACGGGACGGAGTTTCCTTCGCACGACCGCTGAATCGGCGGCCTGGTGGATGGGGTGGTCGGCACCGCCCCTTAGAGGCGGCATCGGCGGAGTCTAAGCGAGTCCGCACGCATGGAACAACGCTCAGCATGGCACCGGGGTTCCTGGTGGTGCGAGTACCGCGCCGTCACGCCCCGAACAGGTCCTGTTGTCCGTTTCCCCCGGTGGATCCGTGGGGCGCGGTGAGGCCGAGATGGGCCCAGGCCGCCGGGGTCGCCACACGTCCTCGCGGGGTGCGGGCGAGAAGGCCCTCCCGGACCAGAAACGGTTCGGCGACCTCTTCCACGGTCTCACGTTCCTCCCCCACCGCGACGGCCAGCGTGGACAGGCCCACGGGGCCGCCGCCGAACAGCTTGAGCAGCGCCTGGAGGACCGCACGGTCGAGCCGGTCGAGGCCGCGGGCGTCCACCTCGTAGACGCCGAGCGCCGCGCCCGCGATCTCACGGGTGATCACGCCGTCGGCCTTGACCTGCGCATAGTCCCGGACACGGCGCAGCAGACGGTTGGCGATACGGGGGGTGCCACGCGACCGCCCGGCGATCTCCGCCGCCCCGTCGGTGTCGATCTCGACGTCGAGGAGGCTCGCCGAGCGGTGGATGACCCGCTCCAGCTCCACGGGCTCGTAGAACTCCATGTGCGCGGTGAAGCCGAAGCGGTCGCGCAGCGGGGGTGGCAGCAGCCCGGCCCGGGTGGTGGCGCCGACCAGGGTGAACGGCGGCAGCTCCAGGGGGATGGCGGTCGCGCCCGGTCCCTTGCCGACGATCACGTCGACGCGGAAGTCCTCCATCGCCATGTAGAGCATCTCCTCGGCGGGCCGGGACATGCGGTGGATCTCGTCGAGGAAGAGGACCTCGCCCTCCTGCAGGGAGGAGAGGATCGCCGCGAGGTCGCCGGCGTGCTGGATGGCGGGGCCGCTGGTGATGCGGATGGGAGCGCCCATCTCCGCCGCGATGATCATCGACAGCGTCGTCTTGCCGAGGCCGGGGGCGCCGGACAGGAGCACATGGTCGGCGGTGGCGCCCCGGGCGCGGGCGGCGCGCAGCACGAGGTCGAGCTGCTCGCGCACCTTCTCCTGGCCGATGAACTCGTCCAGGTCCTTGGGGCGCAGCGCGGCCTCGACGGCCTGGTCCTCTCGGTCGGCGGACGCGCCGACGAGCCGCTCGGCGGCGGGGGTGTCGGACGTGTCGTCCCAGTTCATGTGGTGTGCCTCGGGGTGTGGTGTCGGGCCGACGGGTCAGCGGGCTCGGTTCAGGGTCTGCAGGGCCGCCTTGAGGAGGACACCGACCTGCGGTGCGCCCTCGACGCCCTCCGCCTGCGGGGCGACCGCGGCAACGGCGTCGTCCGCCTCGCGGGTGGCATACCCGAGGCCGATGAGGGCCGCGTGCAGCTGGTCGCGCCAGCCGGAGGTCACCGGCCTGCCGACCGCGGGAGCGCCGATGGGCTCGCCGAGGCGGTCCTTCAGCTCCAGGAGCAGCTTCTGAGCCCCCTTCTTGCCGATGCCGGGGACCGCGACGAGCGCCTTCTCGTCACCGGTCGCCACGGCACGCCGCAGGGCGTCCGGGCTGTGCACCGCCAGCATCGACTGGGCCAGGCGCGGACCGACCCCGCTCGCGGTCTGCAGCAGCTCGAAGACCTGGCGCTCGTCGTCGTCCGCGAAGCCGTACAGGGTCAGCGAGTCCTCCCGCACGACCAGGGAGGTGGCGAGCTTGGCCTGCCGGCCGACCCTGAGCCCGGAGAGGGTGTTCGGCGTGCACTGGACGGCGAAGCCCACGCCGCCGACCTCGACCACCGCGGAGTCCGGGGCGACGGCGGCGACCGGGCCGCTGACGAAGGCGATCATGAGGAGCGGCCTTTCGATGCGTGCAGGGCGACGGCCTGCTGGAGTCGGTTCTGTGCGGGGGCGCGCCAGATGTGGCAGATGGCGAGGGCCAGGGCGTCGGCGGCGTCGGCGGGCTTGGGCGGGGCGTCGAGCCGGAGCAGCCGGGTGACCATGGCACCGACCTGTGCCTTGTCGGCACGTCCCGCGCCGGTGACGGCGGCCTTGACCTCGCTGGGGGTGTGCAGGGCGACGGGGATGCCGCGCCGGGCGGCGCAGAGCATGGCGACGGCACTGGCCTGGGCGGTGCCCATCACCGTCCGTACGTTGTGTTGGCTGAACACCCGCTCCACGGCGACGAATTCGGGCCGGTGCTCGTCCAGCCACTGCTCGATGCCCTGCTCGACGGCGACGAGGCGGTGCCCGAGATCGGCGTCCACGGGGGTACGGACGACGCCCACGCCGAGCATGGTCAACGGCCGCCCGGGAACGCCCTCGACGACCCCGACACCGCATCGGGTCAGTCCGGGGTCCACCCCAAGTACGCGCACGCGCCCCTCCCTTCGATCTCGCCGGGCCGTCGACGAGCGGTTTCCCCGGTTCGTGCAGGCTATCGGGTGCCACCGACAACCATCGGCAAAGCGACGGGCCGACGGGTGATGTCCCGTCGGCCCGGTCGGTTCGCGGCGGCGTTACGCCTCGACCTTCTCCATGATCTCGTCGCTGACGTCGAAGTTCGCGAAGACGTTCTGCACGTCGTCGCTGTCCTCGAGCGCGTCGATCAGCCTGAAGATCTTCACGGCGCCTTCCTCGTCCAGCTCGACCTGTACGGAGGGCACGAAGTTGGCCTCGGCGGAGTCGTAGTCGATCCCGCCCTGCTGGAGTGCGGTGCGGACCGCGATCAGGTCGGTCGCCTCGCTGATCACCTCGAAGGACTCGCCGAGGTCGTTGACCTCCTCGGCGCCCGCGTCGAGCACGGCACCCAGCACGTCGTCCTCGGTCAGCCCGCCCTTGGGGACGATCACGACACCCTTGCGGGTGAACATGTACGACACGGAGCCCGGGTCGGCCATGGAGCCGCCGTTGCGGGTCATGGCGACGCGGACGTCGGAGGCGGCGCGGTTGCGGTTGTCGGTGAGGCACTCGATGAGCACCGCGACACCGTTCGGGCCGTAACCCTCGTACATGATGGTCTCGTAGTCGGCACCGCCGGCCTCGAGGCCCGCGCCGCGCTTGACCGCGGAGTCGATGTTCTTGTTCGGGACCGACTGCTTCTTCGCCTTCTGGATGGCGTCGTAGAGGGTCGGGTTGCCGTCCGGGTCCGACCCGCCCGTGCGGGCGGCGACCTCGATGTTCTTGATCAGCTTCGCGAAGAGCTTGCCGCGCTTGGCGTCGATCACGGCCTTCTTGTGCTTCGTCGTGGCCCATTTAGAGTGGCCGGACATCTGCCTGTCTCCTTCGCGTAACCCATCTCTGTGTGAACGCCAGAGATCCTACAAGGACTCCGCCGTCCGTTCGGCTCGCACCATGTCGACGAACAGGGCGTGCACGCGGTGGTCCCCGGTCAGTTCCGGATGGAACGACGTGGCGAGCGCGTTGCCCTGGCGAACGGCGACGATGTGGCCGTCGTGCTCCGCGAGCACCTCGGCCCCCGCTCCTACGGACTCGACCCAGGGGGCGCGGATGAAGACGCCCTCTACAGGATCTCCCTCGACACCGTCGACGTCGACCGCCGCCTCGAACGACTCGTTCTGACGTCCGAACGCGTTGCGGCGCACGATCATGTCGATGCCGCCGACGGTCTCCTGGCCCGACCGCGGGTCGAGGATCTTGTCGGCGAGCATGATCATGCCCGCACAGGTGCCGTAGACGGGCATCCCGTCCCGCACGCGTGCGCGGAGGGGCTCCATCACTCCGAACAGGACGGCCAGCTTGGAGATGGTGGTGGACTCGCCGCCGGGGAGGACGAGGCCGTCGACCTCGGCGAGCTCTTCGGGGCGCCGCACCGGCCTGGCCACGGCGTCTGCCGCGGCCAGGGCGATGAGGTGCTCCCGTACGTCGCCCTGAAGGGCCAGGACGCCGATCACGGGTGCGTCGGTCATGTACGTGGTGTCCTCTGTGATGTGGTGCCGGCCCGGTCTACCAGCCGCGGTTGGCGTAGCGCTCGCTCTCGGGGAGAACGTCGCAGTTGATGCCGACCATGGCCTCGCCGAGGTTGCGGGAGGCATCCGCGATGATCTTCGGGTCGTCGTAGAAGGTGGTCGCCTTCACGATGGCGGCGGCACGCTTGGCCGGGTCGCCCGACTTGAAGATGCCGGAGCCAACGAAGACGCCCTCGGCTCCGAGCTGGCGCATCAGCGCGGCGTCGGCGGGGGTCGCGACACCACCGGCGGAGAACAGCACGACCGGGAGCTTGCCCAGCTCGGCGACCTCCTTGACCAGCTCGTACGGGGCCCGCAGCTCCTTGGCGGCGGCGTACAGCTCGTGGTTGTCGTAGCCGCGCAGGCGGGCGATCTCGTTCTTGATCTGACGCAGGTGGCGCACCGCCTCCACGACGTTGCCGGTGCCGGCCTCGCCCTTGGAGCGGATCATGGCCGCGCCCTCGGCGATACGGCGCAGGGCCTCGCCCAGGTTGGTGGCGCCGCAGACGAACGGCGTGGTGAAGGCCCACTTGTCGGAGTGGTTGACCTCGTCGGCCGGGGTGAGCACCTCGGACTCGTCGATGTAGTCGACGCCGAGGGACTGCAGGACCTGGGCCTCGACGAAGTGGCCGATCCGGGACTTGGCCATGACCGGGATCGAGACGGCCTCGATGATGCCCTCGATCATGTCCGGGTCGGACATACGGGCCACTCCGCCGTCCTTGCGGATGTCGGCCGGGACCCGCTCCAGAGCCATGACGGCGACGGCGCCCGCGTCCTCGGCGATCTTCGCCTGCTCCGGCGTGACGACGTCCATGATCACGCCGCCCTTGAGCTGCTCGGCCATGCCGCGCTTGACGCGGGCGGTGCCGGTCTCGGGGTTCTGGGGGGTGGAGAGCGTGCTGGACACGGGTGGGACCTCACTCTGCGAAAGAGGAAATTCTGCTCGACGAGAGGAAACGTGAGGTGAACAGGCCACGGCAAGGGCCAATGGTGAGCCGGTGGATCGTTTTGCCCCGACAGGGGGTGCCACCGGCGGGTTTCACCCCGTCTCGCGGGCGGTCACAGGGTCGAACGGCCCATGAGCGCGGTCGGTGGCTCGTCGTCCATTTCGAACGCCATCGGGAAGGGCGCGTGGCCGGCGAGACGGAACAGGCGCACCTTGCGGTGGCGCCGCAGAGCCCGCGCGGCGCGCACCGCGTCGTTGTGGAAGCGCCGGGCCATCGGCACCTTGCGCACGGCCTCGGTCAGCTCCCGGGCCGCCTCCTCGCCGCCCGGCGCCTGCTGCACCGCCCGCACCTGCGGGGCCTCCTCGAAGACGGCCCGCAACGCCTGGCTCAACTCGCTCTCCGCGACCTCGCGCTGATCCTCCTCCGCCTGGCGGGCGGCGTGCGCCGCCTCGTACAGCACGATCGAGGCGGCCGGGTCGAGTACGCCGGAGGTCGCCAGCTCCTGGGTGATCGACGCACGCCGCAGCAACTGCGCGTCGAGCGCGGCACGCGCCGCGTCGATCCGGGCGTGCAGTCGGTCGAGGCGCCCCGCGGTCCAGCTCAGATAGAGGCCGATCGCGACGAGGACGACGAGGATCCAGATGAGGGTTGGGCTCACGGGCCGCAAGGCTACCGGGCCACTCGCGCACGCCCCTCGCGTCCCACCCGGCCACGGGGCGGCCAACCGCTTTCATGCGGGGGACGGACGGCGCCCGGGGACCCACGAGGCGCCGTATGCCGTGGGCACCGGACGGTCTGGACCGGCGGGGTGGCGTATGCCGTCGCCGACGGTCGCAGGGAGGGAGCGACCCAGGGAGGCGACCCGCAGCGGGGCCGCCCACGTCGGCCGCCGACCGTATGCGCGGCCCTCGGAGGGGCACGTCCCGGACAAGCACGCGACCACGCCGGAGATAGCCCCTGCACACGTACACGGCGCCCGACCCCGGTCCGGCGCGCCGACCCCACCGGGCTCTCGGCCTCGTCCACGGCCACGGTGCCCGCGCCGCCCTCCGTAGCCGACTCGCAGACCGGCCGGACCCCGCCGACCGGCACACGCCGCAGTCTCCCGGACCGACCGCGCCGGACGCCCGCCCGACGGCACGTGGACGCGCACGCGTCCATGCCGGAAGACGGCGACCGGGCTCAGTCCCGCGCCAGACCCAGTCGTGCCCGCAGGCTCGTCCGCTCGTCCGCGGCCACGGCGGCCGCGCCCTCCGTCACCGTCTCGTAGACCGACAGGATCTCCGCACCCACCGTCGACCAGTCGAAGCGCCGTACATGGGCGCTGCCCCGCCGCCGCAGCTCCTCGCGCCGCTGCGGGTTCTCCAGCAGCCGCACGGCGGCGTCGGCGAGTGCGTCGGCGTCCTCGTTCGCGAACAGTTCGCCGGCCGCGCCCCGGTCGAGGACCTGGGCGAAGGCATCGAGGTCGGAGGCGAGCACGGCCGCATGTGCGGACATCGCCTCCACCAGGATGATCCCGAAGCTCTCACCGCCGGTGTTGGGCGCCACGTACAGGTCGACGCTGCGCAGGAAGCGGGCCTTCTCCTCGTCGCTGATCATCCCGAGGAACTCCACACGCGGGCGCAGGTCCTCGGGAAGTGTCTCGACCGCCTCCTTCTCGTCGCCCCGTCCGGCGACCAGGAGCCGCGTCTGCGGCCGGGCGGCGAGGATCTTCGGCAGGGCCCGCATGAGAACGGGCAGTCCCTTGCGCGGTTCGTCGATGCGCCCGATGAAGCCGATCGTGTCGCCCTGCCATTCCGGCTTGGGCTTGGCCTTGGCGAAGAAGTCGACGTCCACGCCGTTCGGGATGACCACCGCGTCGCCGCCCAGGTGCTCCACGAGCGTGCGCCGGGCGTACTCGCTGACGGCGATCCGGGCGCTGATCTTCTCCAGAGCAGCCTGGAGGATCGCGTAGGCGGCGATCATCGCACGGGAGCGCGGGTTCGACGTGTGGAAGGTGGCCACGATGGGGCCCTGCGCCGCCCAGCAGGCCAGCAGGCCCAGCGACGGCGAGGCCGGCTCATGGATGTGGATCACGTCGAACCGGCCTTCGTGCAACCACCGCCGCACCCGCGCGGCGCTGAGGAAGCCGAAGTTCAGCCGGGCCACCGAGCCGTTGTACGGCACCGGCACCGCGCGGCCCGCCGAGACGACGTACGGCGGCAGGGGGGTGTCGTCGTCCGCCGGGGCGAGCACGGAGACCTCGTGCCCGAGGCGGATGAAGTACTCGGCCAGATCACGGATGTGGAACTGGACGCCACCCGGCACGTCCCAGGAGTACGGGCAGACGATGCCGATCCTCACGGGGTCCCCTTCTCGGGCCGCGAGGGGGCCCTGGCCGGGTCCAGGTCGGCGAGCCACAAGCGCTGCAGCATGTGCCAGTCCTCCGGATGCTCGGCGATCCCCGTGGCGAAGGCGTCGGCCAGCGCCTGTGTCATGACAGACGTCTTCTCGGCACGGGTACCTGTCCCGGGTACCTCGACGGGGGGATGCAGGCGGCCCTGCATGACGGGTGACTCGTCGTACCAGAGGGTCACGGGGACCAACTGCGCACCGGTCTGCTGGGCGAGCAGCGCCGGTCCCGCTGGCATGCGGGCAGTCTCACCGAAGAAGGACACCTCGGTGCCGGAGGCGGACAGGTCCCGGTCGGCGACCAGACAGACCAGGCCACCGTCGCGCAGCCGCCGGGCCAGGGTGCCGAAGGCGGAGCCGCCGCTGTGCGGGAGCACCTCCATGCCGAGTCCCTCGCGGTAGGCGACGAAACGGTCGTAGAGCGTCTCGGGCTTGAGCCGTTCGGCCACCGTCGTGAACGGTATCCCCAGCTTGGTGGTCACCCAGGCGCCGGCCAGGTCCCAGTTGGCGAGGTGCGGCAGAGCCAGGACGACGCCCCGGCCCTCGGCCAGTGCGTCGGTCAGGTGGTGCAGGTCCTTCGGGTCGAAGCCGTCCCTGACGCGCTCGGCGCTCCATGCGGGGAGCCGGAAGGACTCCATCCAGTACCGCAGGTATGAGCGCATGCCCGCCCGGCTCAGTTCGGCGAGCCGCTGCGGACTCGCGCCGGGCACCACGCGCGCGTAGTTGCTCTCGAGGCGCTGCACGCTCGTGCCGCGCCGCTTCCAGGCGAGGTCCGCGATTCCGCGGCCCAGCCGGACCGCGACGGGCTCGGGCAGCGTCTTGACGGCGCTCCAGCCGAGGCCGTAGAGCCCGTCCGTCAGCCGCTCCTGGAAGCTGGTCACGTCGGCGCCCCGCTCTTCTGCAGGTTCCGCCCGCGGATCATTTCGCCGCCCCGCTCCCGTGCCCGGCGTTCTCGCCCTTTTCCGCTGCCGCGGCGGCGTCCGCCTCGGCCGATTCCCGGCGCACCGTGACCACGCGCTGGATCAGTGTGACCAGGCTGCCGACGGCGACGATCCACAGTGCGATCGGCAGCAGCACCTGGATACCGGGCACACCGAACTTGTGCAGTCCGGCGAAGCCGGCCGCCACCAGCGAGATGACCAGCCGCTCCGCGCGCTCCACGAGCCCGTTGACCGCCACGGGCAGGCCGATCGACTCGCCCCGGGCCTTGGTGTACGACACCACCTGTCCGCTGGCCAGGCAGAAGAGCGACACCGCGCACAGGAGGTCGTTGTCCCCCTTGCCCGCGTACCACAGGGCGAAACCGCCGAAGATCGCGCCGTCCGCGACCCGGTCCAGCGTGGAGTCGAGGAAGGCGCCCCAGCGGCTGGAGCGGCCCAGCTGGCGGGCCATGTTGCCGTCGACGAGGTCCGAGAAAACGAACAGCGTGATGACGACCGTGCCCCAGAAGAACTCGCCCCGGGGGTAGAAGACCAACGCGCCCGCGATCACACCTGCGGTACCGATCAGTGTGACCGTGTCGGGGCTGACGCCCCGGCGGATCAGAAACGCGGCGAACGGTGTGAGGACACGCGTGAAGAATGCACGCGCGTACTTGTTCAGCATGGCCTTCCCGACGGTCGGTGAGCCGCGCGGTCCTGGTGGCCGCCGGCTGGCCCATCGTAGCCACGCACGGGAGCGGGCGACGGCCGGGCACCCACACACTGTGTCACGTGCCCGTGGCATCACGATCACGAACGGGCAGCCCGCGCAAGCCTCGGTCGAAGGGCGGGATCGCGTCCTTCGTATGGACGCACCGTGACGCGAGTGCAAAGCTCGAATTCACCGCGGGCGTCACGGAGCCGCCATCGCACGCGGATCCGCATGTCCGCGCCCCCAGTGACCTCACCGTGCACGGGAGGCAGGATCATGGGCGACAAGGCGAATGCACACACCGGAGCCGCCGGCAGGGCTACGGCGGCCGACCACCCCGCGTCCGTACGGAATGTGGTGCTGGTCGGCCACAGCGGATCGGGCAAGACGACTCTGGTCGAGGCTCTCGCACTGACAGCGGGAGCGGTGAACCGGGCGGGCCGCGTGGAGGACGGCGGCACCGTCTCGGACTACGACGAGATCGAGCACCGGCAGCACCGCTCGGTGCAGCTCTCCCTGGTCCCCGTCGACTGGGACGGGGTCAAGATCAATCTTTTGGACACCCCTGGATACGCCGACTTCGTCGGGGAGCTCCGGGCCGGTCTGCGCGCCGCGGACGCGGCCCTTTTTGTGGTCTCCGCCACGGACGGGGTGGACGGCTCGACCCGCATGGTGTGGGACGAGTGCGCCGCCGTCGGCATGCCGCGCGCCCTCGTGATCACGCACCTGGACGGCTCCCGGGCGGACTTCGACGAGATGACCCGGGTCTGCGCCGACGCGTTCGGCGGGGACGACCCCGACGCCGTACTGCCGCTGTATCTGCCGTTGCACGTCGCACACGGATCGGACGGGCACACGCCCGTGACCGGGCTGACCGGGCTGCTCACTCAGAAGCTGTTCGACTACTCCTCCGGCGAGCGCAAGGAGTCCGAGCCGGGGCCCGACCAGCAGCCGCTCATCGACGAGGCCCGCAACCGGCTCATCGAGGGGATCATCGCGGAGAGCGAGGACGAGACCCTCATGGACCGCTATCTGGGCGGCGAGGAGATCGAACTCGGCACCCTGATCAAGGATCTGGAGCGAGCCGTCGCACGCGGGACGTTCTTCCCGGTCCTGGCCGCGGCACCGGCCACCGACGGCGGCCGCCAGGGACTGGGCACGGTCGAACTGCTTGAGCTGGTCAAGGGCGGCTTCCCGACCCCGCTGGAGCGGGCGGCGCTCGCGGTCACCACGCCCGACGGCAAGCCGCGCGAGCTCGCGCTGTGCGACCCGAACGGACCGCTCGTGGCGGAGGTCGTCAAGACGTCCTCCGACCCGTACGTGGGCCGCGTCTCGCTGGTGCGGGTGTTCTCGGGCACCCTGCACCCCGACGACACGGTGCACGTGTCCGGGCACGGGCTGGCCGACCGGGGGCACGAGGACCACGACGTCGACGAGCGCATCGGGGCGCTGTCCGCACCGTTCGGCAAGCAGCAGCGCTCCCTGAGCCATTGCATCGCGGGCGACCTGGCGTCCGTGGCGAAGCTGAACCGGGCCGAGACCGGGGACACGCTCTCGGCCAAGGACGATCCGCTGCTCATGCAGCCCTGGGAGATGCCCGACCCGCTGCTGCCGCTCGCCATCCAGGCGCACAGCAAGGCCGACGAGGACAAGCTCAGCCAGGGACTCGCGCGGCTGGTCGCCGAGGACCCGACCATGCGCCTCGAGCAGAACCAGGACACCCACCAGGTCGTGCTCTGGTGCCTCGGCGAGGCACACGCGGACGTGGCCCTCGAGCGGCTGCGCAGTCGCTACGGCGTCCAGGTCGACGTGGTCCCGTACAAGGTCTCCCTCCGCGAGACGTTCGCGGGCAGGTCCGCCGGGCGCGGCCGCCATGTGAAGCAGTCCGGCGGGCACGGCCAGTACGCGATCTGCGAGATCGAGGTCGAACCGCTGCCCGGCGGCTCGGGCATCGAGTTCGTGGACAAGGTGGTCGGCGGAGCCGTCCCGCGGCAGTTCATCCCCTCCGTCGAGAAGGGCGTGCGGGCCCAGGCCGCCAGGGGTGTGGCCCTGGGCCATCCGATCGTCGACATCCGGATCACGCTCCTGGACGGAAAGGCGCACTCGGTGGACTCCTCCGACGCCGCCTTCCAGACGGCCGGCGCGCTGGCTCTGCGCGAGGCGGCGGCCGGCACCACGATCCACCTCCTGGAACCCGTGGCCGAGGTGAGTGTGCTCGTCGGTGACGACTACGTGGGCGCGGTGATGAGCGACCTTTCCGGGCGCCGCGGCCGGGTGCTCGGCACCGAGCAGACGAGCGGCGGCCGCACCCTGGTGCGGGCCGAGGTGCCGGAGATCGAGATCGGCCGCTACGCAGTCGATCTGCGCTCCCTCTCGCACGGCACCGCCCGCTTCAGCCGCTCCTACGCGCGGCACGAGCCGATGCCGCCGCAGCTTGCGGCGAAGGTTCGTCAACAGGCGCAGGAGGCCTCGTAGTCGGACCCCGCTCCCCCGGCTCACGTGCACGGCACGAGCGAGCCGGGGGCGCCGGTACCGGGGGACCGGACGGTCTCCACGCGACCGGGCGGGCGCGCGCCGAGGGCGAACGCACGCCCGCGCACCCGGACTTGTGGGCCGTCCGCCGACGAACGCCGCCGTGTGCGGATACGCTGATCACCTGATCACGCAGGGATGCGATCGGCGCGATGGCCTGTTCAACAGGTGTGCGGAGCAAGGAAGTCGGGAAGGCCGCAGGAGCGGGTTCGGCGGCGAGGGGGCGGCAGTGACGGACGGGTTCGATTTCAGCCCCGGGGCGCAGGTGCCCCTCTCGGGCTCCGCGGGCCAGACGGCGGCGACGTATGCCCTGGCGTCTGCGGCCTACCGGGACGCGAAGGTCGAGACGATCCTCGACGCCAACAACGAATGGCACGAGTCGACCGTCAGCACCGGCCGTCCCTGGGCGAAGATCTTCCGGCCCAACCTCGGCGAGGCGTTCTCGCTCGCGGTGCGGGACCGCATGCTGGGGGCCAATCGCAAGGCGCTCATCCAGTCCTTCGGTACCGAGCCCCAGGTGGTCGTGGAGCACTGCCTGGCCGCCCACCGCATCCGCCGGGAGCGGGACAACTGGCTCTCGGCGGTGACGGTGCTCTGCGGAGTGCTGTTCCTGCCGGGGATGCTGGTGTGGCTGCTGGTCTTCCAGATCCGCGCCTCGGTGGCCAAGCGCGACGACAAACGCGCCTCCGCGCTCGGTACGGCGCTGCTGTTCGGTGTCGGCGCCCTTGCGGTGATCTTCCTGATCCGTATGCCCTTCACGGGTTTCTGGGCGTGGTACGCACGCGCCTCGGTCGTCATGCCGGTCGTCGGCTGGTTGTGGGCGAAGCAGATCTGCGAGCGGACCGCGAAGGATCTGCGGGACCGCTGGGAGAGCATGCTCGCCGGTGGCGGCCTCGGCGCCAAGATCCCCGAGGCGGTGCCCGGAAGCCCCGGCGAGACCTCGGCCGAGCGGCTGCGCCAGGCGCTCGCCCGGCTCGGCGCCGAACAGCAGTCCAACTCCGTCTTCTACGCCGGGCCCAAGGGCATCCTGGGCATGGGCACCCGCTGGGGCAGCTGGCAGTTGGCCGAGGACCTGGTGCCGCGCGAGAAGGACAAGGAGATCCACCCCTTCCGCAGCTGGGACGTGATCAAGGCCATCCACGACCAGTTGGGGATGCTGGTGCGCGGCCCGCTCAACACGGGCGGCTTCCCCACCCCGTCGATCCGGCACTGGATCGTCAGTCCCATCGGGGAGAAGGCCAAGGAGGTCTCGCGTCCCAAGGGAACGGACGTGGACGCGTACCAGATCAAGACCCACGCCATACAGGAGATCTGCAACAAGCAGCAGTTCGGTGGCGGTGAGCGGCACTACCTGGGGGTCCAGTGGACGCTCTGGGACGGCCAGTTGATCATCACCATGCTGATCACGGTGACGGTGCTGCACGAGACGCTCCGCATCGAGGTGACCGGGCATGCTCTCGGACCGGTGAACGCGCTGTTCACGACCAAGCCCTCGGCACCGACCAAGAAGGTGCAGAAGCAGGTCAGGTTCTGGGAGACGCGGGAGGTGAAGCTTCCGCTGGTGGACACGGACGAAGTGGTGCGCCTCTCGGTCCGCGCCCCGTTCACCTGGTACCCGCCCCTGCTGAACTGGCTCGGCGGCTCGCTGACGCTGCCCGAGCCGTTCGGACTGCGGCATGCCTGGGCGGACCAGCCGTGGCGGCACCGCTTCATGGCGGACGACGCGCTGCGCGCGGCCACGCCGGTGCTGCGGGTGGTGCACGCGGCGGCGATCAGGGTGCTGGAGGAGAACGGCGTGGACACGGAGAAGTTCGGCACGCGGTCGGCGTTCCTCAGCACGCAGGTGCAGGACGTGTCACCGCGTAAGGCCGACGTCTACGACGCGTAGCGCCCGCGCCGACCGGACGGGCGGGGCGGACGCCCTCGGTGGCCCGCGCCCCGATGCGCCCCGCCCTTACTCCCCGGACGGGCCGCTCTGCGCGGGCCAGGCCTCCGCCAGCATCTTGCGGGTGTCCGCGAGCAACTGCGGCAGCACCTTCGTGTGACCTATGACCGGCATGAAGTTCGTGTCACCGCCCCAGCGCGGGACGATGTGCTGGTGCAGATGGGCGGCGATGCCCGCACCCGCGACCGTGCCCTGGTTCATGCCGATGTTGAAGCCGTGGGCGCCCGAGGCCGTGCGCAGGGCGGTCATGGCCTGCTTGGTCAGCTCGGCGAGTTCCACGGTCTCCGGCCGGGTGAGGTCCGTGTAGTCGGCGACGTGGCGGTAGGGCACGACCATCAGATGGCCGCCGTTGTACGGGTACAGATTGAGCACCGCGTACACCTGCTCACCGCGTTTGACGATCAGCCCGTCCTCATCGGACTTGGCCGGAATCGCGCAGAACGGGCAGCCGTCACCGGCCCCCGGACCGGTCGGCTTGTTCTCGCCCTGGATGTAGGCCATCCGGTGGGGCGTCCACAGACGCTGGAACGCGTCCTGCGTCCCTACTCCGATCTGCTGCTCCGGCTCACTGGTCATGCAGTGCAGCATATGGCTTCGCCCGTTCGCGGCGTGTCGGCGGGGCTCGGCGAAAACCGTCCCGAGCCGAGCTGGCCCGATGGACGACGACAGCCGTACGAGCCGCTGGGAGCGACGGATGGGGGTCCCGCTCGGGATCGCCTCACTGCTGTATCTCGCCTCGTTCGCGGTACGGGTCCTCGGGCGCGGGCTGCCCGGTCCGGTGCGTGATCTGTGTCTGGCGGTGACCTGCGCCAGCTGGGCCCTGTTCGTCGTCGACTACGCGGTGCGCTGGCGTCGTAGCTCTCTGGGCGCCCGCTTCGTCCACCGGCACTGGCTAGACTGGGTGGTCGTACTGCTCTCCCTGCTGCGGCCGGTTCGCGTCATGCGGGTCTATGACGCCGTGCAGAAGCGCCAGGGACATCCTCCCCGGTTGTCCCTCCAGGGGAGGGTGATGCTGTACGCGGGCACATCGGCCACCCTGCTCGGTCTCATCGCCCCTCTCACGGTCTACGACCTGGAGCGGGACGCCCCACGTTCGACGATCCACACCTTCGGCGACTCCCTGTGGTGGGCCGTGTCCACTCTGTCCACAGTGGGCTACGGCGACGCCGTCCCCGTGACACCGCCGGGGCGGCTGGTCGCGGCCGCCCTGATGGGCTGCGGACTCGCGCTCCTGGGCGCGGTGGCGGGCTCCTTCTCCCCGTGGCTGATGCAGGAGTTCTCGCGCAGGGAGAACGGCCAAGGGCCCCCGGGGAGCTGAACGTCCCGGGGGCCCTCCGTCACGTACGTGTCAGACCTGCGCCCGCTCCTCGACGACGTTCGCGATCTTCGCGATGGCCTCGTCGAACGGGATGCCGTTCTCCTGCGAGCCGTCCCGGAAGCGGAACGAGACCGAGCCGGCCGCCATGTCCTCGTCACCCGCGATGACCATGAAGGGCACCTTCTGCTTCTGGGCGTTGCGGATCTTCTTCTGCATCCGGTCCGAGGAGGAGTCCACCTCGACGCGCAGCCCCTTCTTGCGGGCCGCGGCGGCGAATCGCTCCAGGTACTCCACGTGCGCGTCGCCGATCGGGATGCCGACCGCCTGCACCGGGGCCAGCCACGCCGGGAACGCGCCCGCGTAGTGCTCGAGCAGCACCGCGAAGAACCGCTCGATCGACCCGAACAGGGCTCGGTGGATCATCACCGGGCGCTGCTTCGCTCCGTCCGGTCCTGTGTACTCGAGGTCGAAGCGCTCGGGCAGGTTGAAGTCCAGCTGGACCGTCGACATCTGCCAGGTGCGGCCGATCGCGTCCTTGGCCTGGACGGAGATCTTCGGACCGTAGAAAGCCGCGCCGCCCGGGTCCGGGACCAGCGGGAGACCCTGCTTCTCGGCGACCTGGCGCAGCGTCTCGGTGGCCTCCTCCCAGGCCTCGTCCGAGCCCACGAACTTCTCCGGGTCCTTGGTGGACAGTTCCAGGTAGAAGTCCGTGAGGCCGTAGTCGCGCAGCAGGTTCAGCACGAAGGTGAGCGTCTTGTCGAGCTCCTCGGCCATCTGCTCACGCGTGCAGTAGATGTGCGCGTCGTCCTGGGTGAAGCCGCGGGCCCGGGTCAGGCCGTGCACGACGCCCGACTTCTCGTACCGGTACACGGTCCCGAACTCGAAGAGGCGCAGCGGCAGTTCACGGTACGAGCGGCCGCGCGCGTCGAAGATCAGGTTGTGCATCGGGCAGTTCATGGGCTTGAGGTAGTAGTCCACGCCCTCGTCGAGCTGCATGGGCGGGTACATGCCGTCGGCGTACCAGTCCAGGTGGCCCGAGGTCTCGAAGAGCTTCCCCTTCGTCGCGTGCGGGGTGTAGACGAACTCGTAGCCCTCCTCCTCGTGGCGGCGGCGCGAGTAGTCCTCCATCACCCGGCGCACGATGCCGCCCTTGGGGTGGAAGACCGCGAGGCCCGAGCCGATCTGCTCGGGGATGGAGAACAGGTCGAGTTCGGAGCCCAGTTTGCGGTGGTCGCGCTTCTCGGCCTCGGCGAGGAAGTCCAGGTGCGCCTTCAGCTCGTCCTTGGACGGCCAGGCGGTGCCGTAGATGCGCTGCAGCATGGGGTTCTTCTCGCTGCCGCGCCAGTAGGCGGCCGCGTTGCGCATCAGCTTGAACGCCGGGATGTTCCGGGTGGAGGGCAGGTGGGGACCGCGGCAGAGGTCCTTCCAGCACAGCTCGCCGGTCTTGGCGTCCAGGTTGTCGTAGATCGTCAGCTCACCGGCACCGACCTCGACGTCCGCGCCGTCCTCGCTGGACGCCGAACCCTTGAGGCCGATCAGCTCCAGCTTGTAAGGCTCGTCCGCCAGTTCCTCGCGGGCGGCCTCGTCGGTGACGACGCGGCGGGAGAAGCGCTGGCCGCGCTTCTGGATCTCCTGCATCTTCTTCTCGACGGCCTTGAGGTCCTCGGGCGTGAACGGCTTCTCGACGTCGAAGTCGTAGTAGAAACCGTCCTTGACCGGCGGGCCGATGCCCAGCTTGGCCTCGGGGAAGAGTTCCTGCACGGCCTGGGCCATGACGTGGGCGGTGGAGTGCCGCAGGATGTTCAGGCCGTCCTCGGAGGAGATCTCGACGCCCTCGACCGTCTCGCCGTCCTGGACCTCGTAGCCGAGGTCCTTCAGCTCACCGCCGACCCGCGCCGCGATGATCGAGCGCTCGCCGGCGAAGAGGTCGGCGGCCGTGGTGCCCGTCGTCACCGTGCGCTCTTCCCGCTCGGAATCGCGTTGGATGATCACACGGACGTCTGACACCGGTCTCTCCTGACTGCTGGCGGATGCGGCGCCATACCTGGAGCGCGCGCATGACTGGGATCGTACCGACCCGGCGCGGCCCTCCGCGAAACGGTCGCCGTCAGTCCCCGCCGCAGGCCTCCTCGAAGAAGTCCAGGTTCTCCTGGAGGGACTTCATGAGCCGGTCCCGCTCCGCCTCGTCGACCTGTACCGGGGACACACCGGACGCGGCGACCAGGCGCCGGAAACCGCCCCGGCTCTCCAGCCGTCCGTGCACCCGCACCGGCAGCCCGACGAGATGGGCGTGGCCCGCGATCCGGTAGGACTCCTCGTCCAGCGTCATCCGTACGTGGGGGACCTCGGCCCCGGCGATGACCCGCAGCCGTACCGTGCCCTCACCGCGCGGGCCCGACCGGCGCAGCCGCACGACGGCCCCGGTGATCCGCACCGGCATGGACGGCTCCTCCCGCTGGTAGCGGGCCGAGGCCTCGCGCAGCACGGGCAGGTCGCCGGGTGAGAACTCGACCGGTTCGCTGGGCGCGGCGCACCCCTCGGGAACGCCGGCCGCGGGCGCCCACTCGACGGCGATCCGGGCGCCCTCGGAGCCGCGCACGAGGGCGACCAGCGCCTCGGTCAGCTCATGGCTCACGCCCGCCTCCACGGCGGCGTCGAAGGCGTCCATGCCGCCGGTGGCCCGCTTGTAGTCGATGGCCTCCCTGGCCGCGTTCAGGGCCTGGTGCAGGCGTACGGCGAGCGGCCTGCCGGTGGTGACGGGCGTGAAGGCGGTGAGCCGGCGGCCCCCGGCGGCCGCGCCGACCAGCACGTGTTCCAGGGACGCCGCGGCGGGCCTGCGGTGCCGGGCGCCGTAGTAGCCGGCACGCGCGCGGGTGGCCAGCGCGCCCGCCATCAGCATCTGGCGGGCGGCCGAACGCAACTGGTCCTCGACGGCCCAGGGCGCCGCGCCCGCGGGGCCGGCGGGGACGTCCCGATACCAGTGGATCTCGTCGCTCGGCACGGCGAGCCCGAGCAGCACGTCCCGGGCCGCGGGCGAGCCGCTGCGGGAGAGCGCGACGAGGGCCTCGCCTATCAGGTCGTCGCTGTCGGGGAAGGCACGGCTCTCCGGCACCAGCAGACTCGTACGGCCGCCGCCGGGGCCCGGTGGGGTCCACCGGCCGTAACGCCCGGCGGCCCCGCCCCGGCGCTGCCAGCCATGGCGGTCGAGCAGGGCGCCGAGCACGGCGGGATCGACCTGGTCGGACGCGGGCGGCTGGTTCCACAGCGGCTCGGCCGGGTGCGGCCGCACGGCGCGGGCCGACTCGTCGAGGGGACGGTGTGTCACGGTCTGCCTCCCGTTCCGACCCGGGTCATGATCTCGCACAGGGCTCGGTCGTCGAATATGCGTGCGGTGGGGACGCGTACGGTGGTGCGGCGCCGGCCCGTGATCGGGTGTCCGGCCAGATTGACCCAGTAGCAGCAGTGCCGCAGGTCGAGCCGGTCGTGTCCGGCCCGCAGCCATTGCTCCTGGGACCGCGGAACGATCATCACGACCAGGATCTTGTGCACCGACACCGGCGTGCGGGCGAGCTTCGCCAGGTGGTCGTTGTCGAGCGTGAAGGAGAAGAACCGGCCGGGCGGGTTCGGCGGGATCTGGTACGTGCACTTCAGCTGCACCTTGATGGTGACCTCGTCGTCGACCGTGTGCCCGGGCGCGCTGTGACTGACGTGCCAGTCGATGCCGTTGTCCGGAAAGGGCTGCGACAGTGAGCAGCCGGCCGCGGCGGCGACGGCGTGCAGATAACCCACCTGCAAGGTCTCCATGCAGGCGGTGGTGGCGAGTGTGCCGCGGTGATGGGGTGCCGTCCGCTCGGGCAGCAGCCCGCCCCGTTCGGGCTGCGCTATCGCCATGACCAAAAAGCCTTCCCAGCTGAGAGAGTCCCCGTGACGGGCCCGTGAACTGCAAAGACCCGTACTCCTGTTGTGTCCTTCCGGCGTACGACGCAAACAGCCCGGGTATCACCAAACGGGCAGAAGACGGTGCGTCAGCTGCCAAGGGTGAACGAGGAGTTGTGTAGGCATGGCGTGCTGGTATGAAGGGCCTCTGGCCGCATTCGACACGGAGACCACGGGCGTGGACGTCGAGACCGACCGGATCGTGTCGGCCGCCGTCGTCGTCCAGGACGCCCCGGGCACCCGGCCGCGGGTGAGCCGTTGGCTGGTGAACCCGGGCGTGCCGGTGCCCGCGGAGGCGACGGCGGTGCACGGGCTGACGGAGGAGCATCTGCAGCGCGAGGGCCGCTGGCCGTCGCCGGTGATGGAGGAGATAGCCAAGCAGTTGGGCGAGCACGCCGCCCGCGGCCGGCCGCTGGTGGTGATGAACGCGCCGTTCGATCTGACGCTGCTGGACCGGGAGTTGCGCCGTCATCGCGCGTCATCGCTCGACGGCTGGTTCGCCTCGGCGCCACTGCGTGTGCTGGACCCGCGGGTCCTCGACAAGCATCTGGACCGCTACCGCAAGGGCCGCCGCACGCTCACCGACCTGTGCGCGCACTACGGGGTCGTCCTGGACGGCGCGCACGACGCGGCGGCGGACGCGGTGGCCGCGATGGATGTCGTACGGGCGGTGGGGCGCCGTTTCGCCACCCGCCTCGACCGGTTGACGCCGGCCGAACTGCACGTCCTGCAGACGGGGTGGCACGCGGCGCAGGCACGCGGGTTGCAGGCGTGGTTCGCGCGCAGCGGCACGGAGGAGTCGGTGGATCCCGCGTGGCCGCTGCGGCCGGAACTGCCTGCAGCAGCCTGAGCAGACGAAAAACCGGCCCGCCATGACGGACCGGTCTTCTCCGGGTGGGCGATACTGGGTTCGAACCAGTGACCTCTTCGGTGTGAACGAAGCGCTCTCCCACTGAGCTAATCGCCCGGGAACGCACTGAACAATACAGGTCCCGGCCGGGTTCCTTCAAACCGCTTGGAGACGGGCGAGAAGTCCCCGCCGTCCGGCCCGCATCATCAGCCAGTGGTTGGCACGGAAGACGGGCCGCCCCGGCACGGCGAGCCGGCTGAGCAGAGGCTTGTTCACGTCGACCACCTGGTCGTAGCGGGCGAGGGAGCCCGACGGGGTCGCGGTGACCGTCCAGCGCGCCCAGCCCTGGAGGTCGCCGGACAGCGCGGCCTCCAGGACCCCGGCCGACGGGTCGCGCCGTACCTCACGCACCGTGAAGCTCAGGTCATACGGCAGGAACGAGCGGATCCGGACCACACCGGTCGTGTCGTCGAGCCGGGTCACGTCCCGCACCTGGCGCCACCACGCCGGATACTCCTCGGCCCGCTCCAGCGCCCCGTACACGGCGGCGGGCGGGACGGGCAGGGACCACAGGGTGCGGAAGCGGTAGTGCGTCCAGTCCATGGACAGAGTCTGCCCCGCGACCGGCGCAGCGCGATTGAGTACCCGTACTCATGCGGTACGGAGAGCCGCGGACCCAGAATGCGGCTGCGAGCGCCGCCGCCCGTGCGGCGGCGCTCCCCCGAGAGCGCCGTGCTCCGCCGTCATCGGGCACTCCGGGACGTCCCGCGCGGCGGTCGCAGCCGTTCGACGCCACTCCGCCGGATCTCCCGGCCCGAAGTCCCCGTCGTTCTCCGGGAGCTGGCCCGGCTTCACATTCCGGATGTACGCGGGCACTTGAAACCGAGCAGAACACGCCTTTTGTCGTACTTCCGCAGAAATACCTCGGCGTTCCGGAATAGGGTGACGCATTTCTGTCCGCGGCCCATTCCCCGAGTGCGCCGCACCTCGATCTTCTTGGTCCACGGACAGTTCTTTTCGAAGAACACGACGGGCCGTCCGGCCCTTTTCCCGGACCCTCGACCGCTCGCCGGAAGTCACGGAACGTGACCGACCGGTTCCTCGGTCGGGCTCGTTGTGTGAATCGTTCCATCCGGGATACCCGCCGCCGGGCCGGAGCGGACATACGACGAGGGCGGCGTGACCCACGGAGTCCGTGGGTCACGCCGCCCTCGATCCTGTGGGCGATACTGGGTTCGAACCAGTGACCTCTTCGGTGTGAACGAAGCGCTCTCCCGCTGAGCTAATCGCCCGGGCGCACGGAGAACATTACCGCATGTCAGGTGCGTCTCCGACCATGCGCCGGCGGCAGCGGCGGCTACTCCTCGATGTTCCAGGGCATGGCCGCACCGAACCGCCAGACGTAGACGCCGGCGAGCACGGCCACGATCGTCACGCCGACGGTGGTCAGCACGATGTTGCGCCGGCGCACCCTGGGGTCGAGCGCGCGCTGTGCGGCCTCGGTGACCTTGCGCTTCGTCCAGCGCAGCACCAACTGCGCCCAGACGAACTCGGTCGCCCAGAGCGCAAGGCCGGCGAAGATCACCAGCCAGCCCGGACCGGGCAGCGGAAGCAGGACCACACCCACGGCCACGACGGCGAGTCCGGCCACGAAGACGCCCACCTGCCAGCTCAGGTGCAGCGCCTTCCGGGTCTTGATGAATTCCGGCGCCCGGGAACCGAGCTCCCGCTCCGCCTTCGCCTCGCTCGCGGCCACGGCGATCTCGCCCGGCTCGTCACTCGCCGTATTCATACGAACAAAGCCTACCGGAGAGAAACCGGTCACCAGAATGGGCGTACCACGCAAACACCATCTCGGCCGGATGAGCTACGCATAGACAGGCAAAACACTCAGAGGGGTTTACAACGGCACCGTAGGTGGCATGTCGATTTCGCCGACGTGCGAATCCCCGAGCGCACACTGAGCGAAAGGCCCTGGCGCTTATGAACACCACGGTCAGCTGCGAGCTGCACCTGCGCCTCGTTGTGTCGAGCGAGTCCTCACTGCCTGTACCCGCGGGACTGCGGTATGACACGGCCGATCCCTACGCCGTGCACGCCACTTTCCACACCGGAGCCGAGGAAACCGTCGAGTGGGTGTTCGCCCGCGACCTCCTCGCAGAGGGCCTGCACCGGCCCACAGGGACGGGCGACGTCCGCGTCTGGCCGTCCCGCAGCCACGGTCAGGGCGTCGTATGCATCGCCCTGAGCTCCCCGGAGGGTGAGGCCCTGCTCGAGGCCCCGGCGCGGGCCCTCGAGTCGTTCCTGAAGCGTACCGACGCCGCCGTGCCACCCGGCACGGAGCATCGTCATTTCGATCTCGACACGGAGCTCTCCCACATCCTGGCCGAGAGCTGAAGCGACACCTCGAACCGCCCGACGCCGTCCACTCGGGGAGACGGCTCGGGCCAGGACAACCGCATACGGCACACCCAGGGCGCCGTCGCCGCGAACCTTCGTGGTGACGGCGTTCGAGGTGCACACGCACGGTCACGAAGTTGTCCCGGGTCGTGACGGAGGGGCCCGCACGCGGGGCCCGGAGCCGTCCCGTCCGCGCGGCGGCGGACTGCCCGCCCGGCCTGCGCCCGTCCACGACGGCGAGCGAGCCGCTAGGCTCGGCCAGCATCGGCGGGCGTCCGCCCGACCTCCAGGCCAGGGAGCGACACGTGCTGATCACCCACGACACCCGGTGCGCGCTCGACCTCGTGGTGGATCTGGTGAACACCGCACCCGAGGGCGACGGGACGGACGCGCTCCCGGACGTCGCCGCCCTCGACGACTTCGCGCGCAACCACGATCTGAGCGATGTCGGCGTCCTGTCGGAGTTCGATCTCTCGGCCGTGCGGAAGATCCGCGGCCGGTTCGCCGCGGTCTTCGCCGCCCAGGACGCCAGGACCGCGGCCGGGCTGATCAACGAGCTGGTCGCCGCTGCGGGAACGACTCCGCGGCTCACCGACCACGACGGCTACGACTGGCACGTGCACTACTTCGCACCCGGCGCCTCGGCCGCCGATCACATCGCTGCGGACTGCGGTATGGCCCTGGCGTTCTTCGTGGTCGCCGGGGAGCAGGAGCGACTGCGCCGCTGCGAGGCGCCCGACTGCCGGCGTGCCTTCGTCGACCTCTCGCGCAACCGCTCGAGGCGCTACTGCGACAGCCGCACCTGTGGAAACCGCCTGCATGTGGCCGCCTACCGGGCGCGCCGCAAGGAGGCGGCGGGCTGAGCGGGCCGTTGCCGGACGTTCACGTCGTGCGTTCCCCCTCGCGCGGGGCGGGGGCTGACGGAGCCCTCGGCGGGTGGCGCCAGGGGCTCCGCATACGGCTCAGAGCATCAGCAGATCGTGCAGTGATGCCATGAGCAGCAGGCAGCCGACAACCGCAAGGAAGATCATCAGCGGTGGCTGGGAAAGCGCGAAGAGACAACCCCGGCGTTCCTCGGGAGGAACAGCGGTGTCGCTCTGGGTTCTGTCCAGCATCTCGCGGCGATGATGACGCAGCCCGCACCCGCTACGCGATCAACACGCTCGGAATGACGGGGAGTTCTCCCATATCCGTGATCTACGGAACGAAGCTGATCCCGGCGTGTGCAACCTTGATCATCCGACGGCGTCGCGCGACCGTTGTGTCGTTTCAAAACGGCGCTCACGCCGGGCGGCGCGCCTCCTCAGATACCGTGCTTCTTGAGGATGGCCTCGATGTCGCTGAAGTCGTCCGAGGAGTCCCCCGCGCGGGGGGTGGCCTTGGCGCGGGTCGCCGGAGGGCGGGAGGCGCCGAGCGCCGGTGCGGCGGCCGCCGGGGCCACCGGCTCCCGCTCGGCGGTCCGGGCCGCTCTGCGTTCCTTGCGGGTACCGCCGCCGCGTCGGCGCTCCACGGCCCGTGTGGTCGCGAACAGCAGCCAGGCGACGGCGAGCACACAGAAGCCCGCCCAGGCCGTCAGGCTGAACGCCGTGTCGGCCAGCCAGCCCACGACACCCGTCATCACCAGGCCGACCGGCACCAGCGCGTAGGCCGCGATACGGGCCGCGGCCAGGAAGCGCTTGCGCCAGGCCGTGACCGCGGCGATCCCCAGACCGGCCGCGGAGACGGCGGAACAGACTGTCTCGGCAATCATCCGGACCTCCAGGGCGGTGATCGGTCGGGCAGGGTCGGTTCGTCCCTTCCATCCTGCACCGCCGCACACCCCGCGGGCCACGGTCCAAGCGGACCTCAGGGAGATCTCCGGGTCGGCTCCTCCTCAGGGCGCGGCCCCCTCTGCACCCCGCGCACCACAGTCACCGCCGACGCCCCCCGCCGGTCAGGTCCGGTTGGGGAGGCGTCCGCGGTCCTGGGAGACTGTCGCCCATGAGCGATTCCTCCTCCGCCCGTGCCGCCGCCCCCGTCCTGGACGTCTGGTGCGAGCTCCAGTGCCCCGACTGCCGCACCTCCCTCGAGGACCTGCGAGCGCTGCGCGAGCGCTACGGCGACCGGCTGGAGCTGCGGCTGCGGCACTTCCCGCTGGAGAAGCACCAGCACGCGTTCGCCGCGGCGCAGGCCGCCGAGGAGGCACTGGCGCAGGGACAGGGCTGGCCGTACGTGGAGGCCGTGCTGGCCCGGGTCGACGAGCTGAGCCGCCGGGGCGAGGCGCTCCTCGTCGAGGTGGCCGGCGAACTCGGCCTGGACGCCGAGGAGTTCGACACCGCCCTGATCGACGGCCGGCACATCCTGATCGTCGACGCCGACCAGGCCGAGGGCAAGGCGATCGGTGTGACCGGCACCCCCACCTATGTGATCGACGGACTGCGTCTCGACGGCGGCAAGAGCCAGGAAGGCCTGCGGGAGCGCATCGAGGAGATCGCGGACCGGCTCCTGGCCGAGGGGGCCTGAGCCTCAGGCGAGGTCCTTGTAGAAGTTGTACGAGGTGGTCTCGTACCCCAGCGAGATGTAGAGGCGTTCGGCCGGGTCATTGCCCGCGAATACGTGAAGGGCGATGCGGTCCTTGCCGCCCTCGGCCGCCTGCGCCTCGGCGAGCCGCATCAGCGTGCGCCCATGACCGCGGCCCCGGTGCTCGGCGTGGACCTCCACGTCCAGGACGAACGCGCTGTCCGGCCACAGCCCGAGCCACAGGACGCCGACCGGGTCCCCGTCGCTCTCCAGGACGCTGATCACCGTGTTCGCGCTGGCGAGGCCGTCCGGCAGGAATCGGACGTCGCTCTGCTCGGCCTTGTCGTAAGCCTCGTCGGTGGACGCTCCCCGCTCGATCAGGCTGCGCGCGAAGCCCTCCCGCGCCTGTGCCCGCCACGGGCCGTACTCGGCCTCGGTCATAGGACGGGCCACGAGGCCGGCGGGCAGCCGGGGCACGTCGGGCCCCAGCCGCTTCTCCATGTTCCGGCTGCGCAGTACGTACCCGAGTGTCGTCGCCAGCCGGCGGGCCGCCTCGGCGTCACCGGGCACGGAACCCTCGATGCGCTTGCAGCCCCAGCCGCGCGCCACCTCCTCGGCGGCCAGCGCGGCGACCGTGCCCCTGCCCCTTCCGCGGTCCGGCTCCTCGATACGCAGCTCCGCGAGGCAGGCCACGGTCGGCCCGTACTCGGGGTGCGTGGACAGGTGTATCCCACCGATCGGACGGCCGTTCACACACACCTGATAGCGCTGTGAACGCGTTCCGTCCGGGTCGTGGCGAAGCGGCTCGGTCGGCCGCAGGGTCGTGGTCATCACAGGTGTTCTACCCGGTACCGCGCCGCGGGGCAGCCGAATTTCGCCCGGCTCAGGGGTCGAGGTCGTTCCCCGCCCGCTCGTCGAAGATCCGCATCGCCTTGGCGGTCACCGGACCCGGCGCACCCGGCAGTTCCCGGCCGTCGACCCGGCGCACCGCCTGCACGTCCCGCAGCGTGGAGGTGAGGAAGACCTCGTCGGCGCGCTCCAGGACGTCCAGCGTCAGATCGGTCTCCTTGGCGCCCGTCCAATCGACGGTGAGCGCACGGGTGATGCCCGCGAGACAGCCGGAGGCGACCGGCGGGGTGTGGATCTCGCCGTCGAGGACCACGAAGACGTTCGACCCGGTGCCTTCGCAGAGCTGCCCGACCGTGTTGGCGAACAGCGCCTCGGAGGCGCCCTGTTGGGAGGCGCGGGCCAGGGCGACGACGTTCTCGGCGTACGACGTGGTCTTCAGGCCGGCCAGCGCACCACGTTCGTTGCGGGTCCACGGCACGGTGATCACTGCCGTGGCGTCGGGTCGACGCTTCGTCGCGCCGACGGCGACCACGAGCGTCGGGCCCTGGTCGCCGCGGTCGGAACCGAGCGGGCCGTAGCCGCCGGTGTACGTGATGCGCAGCCGGCCGAGCGGCACCGGCTCCGCCTCCAGCACGGCGGCGCAGGCCCGCCGGACCTCGTCCAGGTCGGGGTCGGGCAGCCCGAGACCGCGCGCCGAGCGAGTGAGCCGGTCGAGGTGACGGGTCAGCGCGAACGGCCGTCCGTCGACCGCCTTGACGGTCTCGAAGATGCCGTCGCCGACGGTCAGTCCGTGATCGAGGACGGATACGCGGGCGGACTCGAGGTCCTGCAGCCCGCCGTCCAGCCAGATCTTCACGTGAGGGTCCCTCCACTCGCCTCGTACGCCCCCGACGCTACCGTGAGCAGTCGGGCGGCCTTCAGTTCGGTCTCCTGCCACTCCCCCTCCGGGTCGGAACCCCAGGTGATGCCCGCCCCCGCGCCGAAGCGCAGCACGGCGGCGTCGCCCGGAGTCCGGTCGATCCAGAACGTACGGATGCCGACCGCCAGCTCCCCCACCCCCCGGTCCGCGTCGACCCAGCCGACACCGCCGCAGTAGGGGCCGCGGGGTGCGGTCTCCAGGGCGTCGATGATCCGCAGGGCGCTGGACTTGGGCGCACCGGTGATCGAGCCGGCCGGGAAGGTGGCATCGAGCAGATCCGGCCAGCCCACGTCCGCGCGCAGCTCGCCGCGGACCGTGGAGACGAGGTGCACCAGACCGGGATGCTTCTCGACGGCACACAGGTCGGGCACGGACACACTGCCGGAGGTGCAGACACGGCCGAGGTCGTTGCGGACCAGGTCCACGATCATCACGTTCTCGGCGTAGTCCTTCTCCAGAAGGTCCTCCTCGGTGCGTCCGGTGCCCTTGATCGGGCCGGACTCGACGCTCCGGCCGTCGCGGCGCAGGAAGAGCTCGGGGGAGGCGGTGGCGACCTCCACCCCGTGCCCGGGAAGGCGGATCGTTCCTGCGTAGGGAGCGGGGTTGCCGCGCGCCAGCACGGCGGTCAGCGCGTCCACGTCCGCGTCGGCCGTCACCGGGGCGGAGAGCACCCGGCAGAGGTTCACCTGGTAGACCTCGCCGGTCGCGATGTGCTCGCGGATCCTGCGCACCCCCGCCGTGTACGCGTCGCGCTCGAGCGACGACCTCCAGTCACCGGTCGACGGGCCCCGCCATCGGCCGGGCACCGGTGCGGGCACGGGCTCCTCCCGTACGTCCTGGAAGCGGGCGCAGGTCAGACGCCCCTCGTAGTCCGCGCAGACCGCCCAGAAGCCGGTGGAGTCGAGGGCGGCGGGATCGTCGGTGACATCGAGGAGACCCGTGGCCACGCGGTCACCGAAACGTGCGAGAGGAGGGAGGTGGAGCACACAGTCGAGTCTATGGCCGTGTCGCGCCGGTGGCCCGGACATGTCCCCGTGGGGCCCTGACCATGACCTTGACCAGGTGCAGGGCAGCACGCTGCACAAACGCGTTTTTGTACTGGCTCCGGAATCCGCTAGAGTTCAACTCGTCGCCGGGACGCGGGAGCGTACCGAAACGACAGGCGGACGTAGCTCAGTTGGTAGAGCGCAACCTTGCCAAGGTTGAGGTCGCGAGTTCGAGCCTCGTCGTCCGCTCGAAGGAATCAGGGGGTCTTCCCGACCCCCTGAGCTCCGGGTGGAGTGGCCGAGAGGCGAGGCAACGGCCTGCAAAGCCGTCTACACGGGTTCAAATCCCGTCTCCACCTCCAAGGACGATTAGCTCAGCGGGAGAGCGCTTCCCTGACACGGAAGAGGTCACTGGTTCAATCCCAGTATCGTCCACTGGTCCGCGAGGATCCCCGCGCGATTAGCTCAGCGGGAGAGCGCTTCCCTGACACGGAAGAGGTCACTGGTTCAATCCCAGTATCGCGCACGCAGCAACCACGGTCGTCTCTGTCGAGCGGCCATGGCCCGAGGACGATTAGCTCAGCGGGAGAGCGCTTCCCTGACACGGAAGAGGTCACTGGTTCAATCCCAGTATCGTCCACCGGATCGAGGGTGGCTCGTGCCGTGCGAAGAGCACGGCCGGGCCACCCTCGTCGTTTTCCCTTGTCTCGAGGCGCGTTGCGGGACGACAAGGCCCCCCGGCCCTGCGGGCGGGGGGCCTCTGCGTGCCTCAGCTGGAGAACAGCATGTGGCCGAAGCTCTTGTGGCGCTGGTGGCCGTAGTGCCCGTGCCCCCCGTGGCCGCCGTGCGGTGCGCCCCAGGCGGGAGCGGCAGGGTAGGCCTGCGGGGCGGACGGGGGCGGCGGAGCGGGCTGCGTCCACTGGGACTCCAGGCGGGTCAGCGCCTCGAGCTCCCCGTAGTCCAGGAAGATGCCGCGGCAACCGCTGCACTGCTCGATCTGGACGCCGTTGCGGTTGTACGTGTGCATCGGCGCATGACACTTCGGACACTGCATGGTCGGCTCAACTCCTCGCCGGTCGGTGGTGCTTCGCCAGGTAGGGACTCACTTCCGTGCTGGCCGGTTGCAGCCTACGTCCTTCACCCTCGCGCCAACTACGGCACTTCGGCACTCATTCGAACACACGCTTGAACGACGGCCTGCTCCACCTCGTCCAGGGGACCGTCCGCTGTGACCGACTTGGCGACGGCCAACGCCGCGGTCTGCACGGTGAGGGCGCGGGCGGGGACGTCGAGCGCGGGCCAGGGGTCACCGTCGAACGGGACGGCCGGTCCGCCCTCCTGCCGGTAGGCGGTGAGGAACCGGGACCACTCCTCGGGCGGAAGCAGCCCGCAGGCGTACCACGCGGCCGGCCGGGCCAGGTCCCAGGCCGGGTCGCCCGCACCGAGGTCGTCGACGTCGATGAGGAGCCAGGAGCCGGCGTCCGGGGGGTGGCGCACGAGCTGGCCGAGGTGGAGGTCACCGTGGCACAGAGCGCGCGGGGGCGGCGGGTCCGCCTCGTCGCGGGCCCAGGCCGGGAGGGCCGCCCAGGCCTTGAGTACGGGCTCGGCGGCAGGGTGCGGGCCGGCCGCACCCATGCGCCGGATCGCACGGGCGGCCTTGGCCGGCCCGCGCATGGGCGGCAGGCCTGCGGGCACGGGGGCCCGGTGCAGCCGGGCGAGGAGGCGCGCGGCCGCCTCCCAGGGGGCGGCCTCAGGGCGGTCGGGGTCGACCGGGGCGCCGTAGGGCCAGAAGGTCACGAGGCGGCCGTGGAGGGTGACCGGCGTGGCGTCGAGCGGGGCGAGCAGGGTGCCGCCGAGGCGGGTGGCCGCTGCGAGGCGGAGCGAGAGCTCGGCGGCGTCGGTGCCCTGTGCATGGGCCTTGGCGACGGTGGCGCCGTGGCGGACGACGGCGGCGGTGTCGCTGCGCTCTGCGAGGACCGCGTCCGAGGTCGTGCACCTGCACTCCGCATCGGGGTTCGAGTGCACCGTGGCACGTGCTCGTGCGGTGAGTGCGGGCAGGAGTGCGTTCATGGGCCCTCGGAGTGTACGTACGGCTGTGCGGGGAGCGTACGCCGCGAACAGGACAACGCCCGCGCAGCTCCCCAGCTGCGCGGGCGTTTGTGCCGTCCGCCGCACCCCCGTCCCCACGGGGTCTTATGGGTGGATGTCCCCGCCCGGACCGCTCTTCCGGGCCTGGGGCGCCGCTCAGCGCCCCAGCATCACGCCCACGGACGACGCTTGTGTGACCACTGCATCCCAGCCGCCGAAGGCGTATACGAGCAGGGCCGCCAGGGGAAGGACCATCGCTGTCGCCACCAGCGGGTGGCGGCGGCTCGGACGGCCGGTGCCGAACGCGGCGCCGTATGCCTTGCGTCCCTGCATGCGGATCAGCGTCCGCGGTGCCGTCTGGGCCATGGTCCCTCTCCTGACCTTTGTGCAGTTGTCCTTGGCAGCGGCGGGTGTCTGACCTCGGGGGACGAGTGCTGCACCCGCCGCTTGACCTCAAATCTAGGTGCCGGGCCGACGGGGGGCGTCATGCCCTCGTACCGATTGCCTGGCCTCCCGGAGGATGACCGATGACCTGCGGTGTACTCCCCTGGGTGGAGACGAGGTCCTAGGTCTCGGGGTCTTCCCCGAGGGGACGCCCCGAACGTCCCCCGTGTTCCGACGCGTCCTCCCGCGGGACCGGCTGCTCCACGAGCGCCAGCACCCGGTTCGCCATGAAGCGGGCGGTGCGCACGACGGAGCCGTTCCTGGTGACTTCGCTCACTTCCACCACTCCCCTGCGCACCGCCGTCTCCACCCGGCGGCCCGCCCTGCTCGCCACGACCTCGTAGGTGCGCGTCGTGTCCCCGGCGTCCACGACTATCTCCACACGATCACCCTTCACGGGCTCAATCCCCCTTCCGCCGCGGGAGGTTGGGATCACAGGCAGCACAAGGCCGGCCTGCTCGCGCCTCCCCTGACCACCCCTCAAGTCTCGCACCCGGCAGTGACAATCGATCGGGGCGAGAGGGCGCGGCCTCTGCGCGCACCCGGCCGCGGAAACGTAAGCTGTGGCTCGTCAGACGGACCGGGCAGCGGGGATGGACATGGCGATGATGCGCCTGAGGCGTGAGGACCCGCGTGTCGTCGGCTCGTTCAGGCTCCACCGGCGGCTCGGCGCGGGCGGGATGGGCGTCGTCTACCTCGGTTCCGACAAACGGGGCCAGCGGGTGGCACTGAAGGTGATCCGGCCGGACCTGGCGGAGGATCAGGAGTTCCGGTCGCGGTTCGCGCGCGAGGTCTCGGCGGCACGGCGGATCCGGGGCGGATGCACGGCGCGGCTCGTGGCCGCCGACCTGGAGGCGGACCGTCCGTGGTTCGCCACACAGTACGTGCCCGGCCCCTCCCTGCACGACAAGGTGGCCGAGGAGGGCGCTCTGTCGGCCGCCGACGTGGCCGCGGTGGGCGCCGCACTGTCCGAGGGCCTCGTCGCGGTGCACGAGGCCGGCGTCGTCCACCGCGACCTGAAGCCGTCCAACATCCTGCTGTCCCCGAAGGGACCGCGGATCATCGACTTCGGCATCGCCTGGGCGACCGGCGCCTCGACGCTCACGCATGTCGGCACGGCCGTCGGATCACCCGGTTTCCTCGCTCCCGAGCAGGTCCGCGGTGCGGCCGTCACGCCGGCCACGGACGTGTTCTCGCTGGGCGCCACCCTGGCGTACGCGGCGACCGGTGACTCGCCCTTCGGACACGGCAGTTCCGAGGTCATGCTCTACCGGGTCGTGCACGAGGACCCGCAGCTGCACGGCGTGCCCGACGCCCTGGCCCCGCTCGTCCGCGCCTGCCTGGCGAAGGACCCCGAGGAGCGGCCGAGCACCCTCCAACTCTCGCTCCGCCTCAAGGAGATCGCGACCCGGGAGGCCCAGGGACTCGTGGACGCGCGGCCGACCGCGCAGTCCGGTGGACCTGACCGGCCGACAGGCCGGCTGGCGGAGCAGTACGCCGACCAGCGCACCGTACGGCGCCCCCCGGGGCCGGGCACGCCCCCGCCCCGCAGCAACGGCTCACGGCCGGGGTCGCGCCCGACGCCGGTCCAGCGCACCGCGCCCCGCTCCGGCGGCCGTCCCGCACCGCGCAGTGGGGCCGGACGTCCCGCGCCGCGGACCACCGGGACAGGCAGGCGGCCGGCCAACCCACGACTGCTGCGCCAGCGGCTGTTCGTCTTCGTGGTGGTGACGCTGCTGGTGGCGCTCGGCATCGCGGCGGCCCAGGGCTGTCAGGGCCCGGCCCGTGGCCTGGACCGCGGGGACACACGCCGGGAGGTGGGCCAGGAGCGGTTGTACGCCCCTGCCACGGGTGAGGCGATGGCCGAGCGGCACGCGGGCGGGCCGAGCGCGGCGGGCTGACGGGCGATCAGCACGAGGCGTCCGCGGTCGTCCCGGCGACCGCGTCCGTGACCTCGGCGGCCGTCACAGCCCCGGAAGGATCCGTTCGAAGAACTCACGGTCGCCGTCGAAGATCGGATCCATCGCCAGGTACTCCTCGACGGTGACCCAGCGGGCCTCGGCCACCTCCCCGGGGTCGGCGACCACCTCGTCCGTGCCCACCGCCGCGGTCCACCAGTGGAGGCGGAAGACGCCGTCGTCGGTCTCGGACTCCCAGACCTTCGCCAGCGGTGCGACGGTCAGACCGACCTCCTCGTGGACCTCCCTGACCAGGGCCTCCTCCTGGGTCTCCCCGGGCTCGAGCTTGCCGCTGAGCGGCGCCCAGTAGCCGGAGCGACGTGCCTCGGGCCCGCGTTTGACGACGAGTACCCGGTCACCGCGCCGCAGCACGGCGACGATCGCCTCCCGCGGGGCCATCGGACTCCTCCTCAGGGCCGGGGGCGATCGGTGGCCACCGCGTAGAAGGCGACGGCCGCCGCCGCTCCCACATTGAGTGAGTCGACCCCGTGCGCCATGGGGATGCGCACCCATTCGTCCGCGGCGACCAGCGCCTGCGTGGACAGACCGTCGCCCTCCGCGCCGAGCATCAGCGCGACCCGCTCCATCTTGTGCGGCGCGGTCTCGTCGAGGGTCTTGGCCTTCTCGTCGGGGGTGAGGGCGAGCAGCGCGAATCCGGCCTCGCGCACCGACTCCAGGCCCTTGGGCCAGGTCTCGAGGCGTGCGTACGGCACCGAGAAGACCGCGCCCATGGAGACCTTCACGCTGCGGCGGTAGAGCGGGTCGGCGCAGTCGGGCGACAGCAGGACCGCATCCATCCCGAGGGCCGCGGCGGAGCGGAAGATGGCGCCGATATTGGTGTGGTCGTTCACGGATTCCATGACCACCACACGACGGGCGGTGGACAGGAGCTCGTCCGCCGTCGGCAGTGGTCTGCGCTGCATCGAGGCGAGCGCGCCACGGTGGACGTGGTAGCCGGTGACCTGCTCGGCGAGTTCCGGGCTGACGGCGTACACCGGCGCCGGGAGCTCGTCGATGACGTCCCGCATGACGTCGACCCACTTGGCGGAGAGCAGCATGGAGCGCATCTCGTAGCCGGCGTCCTTGGCGCGTCTGATGACCTTCTCGCCCTCGGCGATGAACAGGCCCTCGGCGGGTTCGCGCTTGCGGCGCAACTCCACATCGGTCAGACCCGTGTAGTCGCCGAGGCGCGGGTCGTCGGGGTCCTCAACGGTGATGAGATCGGCCACAGGGTGATACTGCCTTGTCCTGGGAGTGGTGCCAACGGCTGGAACGGGCCGGGTTACCCCGGGTTACTCGACGGGCCGCGGAGCCGCCTTCACGACCTCGCCGATGACGATGACGGCCGGCGGCTTCACGCCCTCGGCCCGCACGGTTGCGGCGACCGTCGCGAGGGTGGCGTCGACGCGGCGCTGGGCCGCCGTCGTGCCTTCCTGGACCAGGGCGACCGGGGTGTCGGCATCCTTGCCGTGGGCGACGAGCGTCTCGGCGATCTTCCCGATCTTGTCGACGCCCATGAGGATCACCAGCGTGCCGGTGAGCCGGGCGAGGGAGGGCCAGTCCACCAGGGAGCGCTCGTCGTCCGGAGCGACATGGCCGCTGACCACCGTGAACTCGTGTGCGACACCCCGATGGGTGACCGGGATGCCGGCCGCGCCCGGCACCGAGATCGAACTGGAGATGCCGGGAACCACCGTGCAGGGGATGCCCGCCTCGGCGAGCGCCTGTACCTCCTCCATGCCGCGGCCGAAGACGAACGGGTCCCCGCCCTTGAGCCGCACGACCGACTTGCCCTGCCGGGCGTGCTCGATCAGGGCGTCGTTGATGGCCTCCTGGGCCATGGCACGGCCGTACGGGATCTTCGCCGCGTCGATCACCTCGACGTGCGGGGGGAGTTCGGCGAGGAGATCACGGGGGCCGAGGCGGTCCGCGATGACCACGTCGGCCTCGGCGAGCAGGCGGCGGCCGCGGACGGTGATCAGGTCGGGGTCGCCGGGGCCGCCCCCGACCAGCGCGACACCGGGGGTGCGGGTGCGGTGGTGCGGTGCGACGAGCGTGCCGTCGCGCAGGCCCTCGACGACGGCGTCGCGGATGGCCGCGGTGTGCCGCGGGTCGCGGCCCTTCGCGGCGGTGGTGAGGACGGCGACGGTGACGCCTTCGCTGTGACCGGTCGCCGGGGTCCACGCGGTGGCCGCGTCGGCGTCGTCGGAGCGCACGCACCACACACGGTGGCGCTCGGCCTCGGCGGAGGCGGCGGCGTTCGCCTCGGGATCACTGCCGGCGATCAGGGCGTACCAGGCCCCCTCAAGATCGCCGGGCCGGAACGGGCGCCTCAGCCAGGTGATCTCTCCCGCGTCCGCCATGGCCTCGACCGAGGGTGTCGCCTCAGGTGACACGAGCAGTACGTCGGCGCCCGCCGCGATCAAGGCCGGAAGGCGGCGCTGGGCGACCTGGCCGCCGCCGAGAACGACCACACGACGGCCGGAGAGACGAAGCCCTACGGGGTAAGGGGGGTGTTCGGCCATGGCGGTACGGCTCCTCGTCCAGGCGGTGCGGAAGACGGCCCCTACGCCTTTGGAGCGGCCCTGACGTGGGAATTTTACGTTCGGCCCGGCCGGATGGCGCAGGTGGGTGCGCCCGGTGGACAGGACCGGGACGGATCGCGGGGAACCCGGGCCCGGCGCCCGGGTTCCGTCCCCGGCTACTTCTCGGTCACTCCCGCCGAGTCGAACGTCGCCACCTCGTGCATCGCCCGCGCCGAGCTCTGCACGAGCGGCAGCGCGAGGAGCGCTCCCGTCCCCTCGCCCAGACGCAGGTCCAGGTCGACCAGAGGACGCAGACCCAGCTTGTTGAGGGCGGCGACATGACCGGGCTCCGCGCTGCGGTGGCCCGCGATGCACGCCGCGAGGACCTCGGGCGCGATCGCTCGCGCCACCAGAGCGGCGGCTCCCGCGCTGACACCGTCGAGGATCACCGGTGTGCGCAGGGACGCGCCGCCGAGCAGCAGCCCCACCATCGCCGCGTGTTCCAGACCGCCGAACGCGGCGAGCACGCCGATCGGATCGGCCGGGTCGGGCTGGTGCAGTTCGATGGCGCGACGCACGACCTCGGTCTTGCGGGCCAGCGTCTCGTCGTTGATGCCCGTCCCGCGGCCGGTCACCTCGGAGGGGTCGGTGTCCGTGAAGACCGCGATCAGGGCGGCCGAGGCCGTCGTGTTCGCGATGCCCATCTCACCCGTCAGCAGCGCCTTGTTGCCGGCCGCCACGAGGTCGCGGGCCGTCTCGATGCCGACCTCGATAGCCTGCTTGACCTCCTCGCGGGTGAGCGCGGGGCCGGTCGTCATGTCCGCCGTACCCGCGCGGACCTTGCGCGGCAGAAGACCCGGGGTCGCCGGCAGGTCGGAGGCCACGCCCACGTCGACGATGCAGACCTCGGCGCCCACCTGGTTGGCGAAGGCGTTGCAGACCGCGCCACCGCCGAGGAAGTTGGCCACCATCTGACCGGTGACCTCCTGCGGCCAGGGGGTGACGCCCTGGGCGTGCACCCCGTGGTCACCTGCGAAGATCGCGACGGCCGCGGGCTCCGGGATCGGCGGCGGGCACTGCCGGGACAGGCCGGACAGCTGTGCGGAGATGATCTCCAGCATGCCGAGCGCGCCCGCAGGCTTGGTCATGCGCTTCTGCCGCTCCCAGGCCTCGCCGAGGGCCTTGGCGTCCAGCGGACGGATACCCGCCACGGTCTCGGCGAGCAGGTCGTGCGGCTCCTCGCCGGGCAGTGCCCGGCGGCCGTACGTCTCCTCGTGCACGACCCAGGACAGGGGACGGCGCTTGGACCAGCCCGCCTGCATCAGCTCGGGCTCCTCGGGGAACTCGTCGACGTATCCCACGCACAGATAGGCGACGATCTCCAGGTGCTCGGGCAGTCCGAGGGCGCGGACCATCTCACGCTCGTCGAAGAAGCTGACCCAGCCGACACCGAGGCCCTCGGCACGGGCGGCGAGCCAGAGGTTCTCGACGGCGAGCGCGGAGGAGTACGGGGCCATCTGCGGCTGGGTGTGCCGGCCGAGCGTGTGGCGGCCGCCCCGCGTCGGGTCGGCGGTGACGACGATGTTCACCGGCGTGTCGAGGATGGCCTCGATCTTCAGTTCCTTGAACTGCTTCGCCCGGCCCTTGGGCAGCGACTTGGCATAGGCCTCACGCTGACGCTGTGCCAGTTCGTGCATGGTGCGGCGGGTTTCGGCCGAGCGGATGACGACGAAGTCCCACGGCTGGGAGTGCCCCACCGAAGGCGCCGTGTGGGCGGCCTCCAGCACGCGCAGCAGCACCTCGTGCGGGATGGGGTCGCTGCGGAAGCCGTTGCGGATGTCACGGCGTTCGCGCATCACGCGCAGCACCGCCTCACGCTCGGCGTCGTCGTATCCGGGCGCCGCCGGGCCGGTGGACTCCTGTACGTCTTCCACTACGGCCGTGCTCTCTTCCTGCTCGGCGGCCCTGGTGTCCAGGTCCTCCGCCTGTTGTGCTGCTACGGGCCCCGATTCCGCGGCCGGCGGCTCCGGGACGGCCGACTCGCCCTCACGCGGAGCGGGGACGACGAGGATCTGTTCCTCCGGCGCCGGGGCGGCGGCCTGCTCCTCCTGCTCGGCCGCAGCCGGAGCGGGGTCCTCGGCGGCCGGCTGCTCCTGGTCCGGCAGCGGAGGCACGCTCAGCCCGTGCGGCGGGGTCGGGGCCAGGTGCGGCGTGGTCGGCACGATGCCGTCGACGGGCACGAACTGGCCCAGTGAGTGGTCCGCTCCGAGCTCCGCCGCGACGCCGTGCTCGCCGACCGGCTCACCGGTCGCGTGCTGCCCGGTGGGTGTCCGCTCACCGTGCGCCTGTTCGCCGGGCGACGGCTCGCCGTACGCCTGGACGGCGACGGCACCGGGCGCCACGGCCTCGACGGACACGCCGACCGGAACGGCCCGGACGGACCCGGCGAACGCGGGCTGGGCCTCTTCGGCGCCGTGCGGCTCGGGCGGCGCGAACTGCGCCCCGGCGTCCGGCAGCACCGGCGCCTCCTCGGCCGCGGGGGCCTGCTGCCCGGACGCCGGTGCGTGCGCGGCGAGGCCCTGGGCGGGGGTGTGCTGTGCCGCGGCCCGGACGTGCGCGGGCGGCACCATGACGCCGGACGCGGGGGTGTGCGCGTCGGCGGGGGTCAGGAGCGCCCCGGTCCCGGTCACGGGCGCGGGTGTGCCGTCGTACGGGGTGCCGGCCGTGGGCTGCACGGGTGCGGCGGCGGAGAGATGCGGGGCCGGCGTGAAGTCCGCCGCGGGCTCAGCTTCCCGGGCGGCGCCCGGGGCGATCGGCCCGTCCGGCGCCGGGGCACCGATGTGCGGGGTGCCGTGGGCGGGCGTGCCATGAGCCGGCGTCCCCTGAGCAGGCGTGCCATGAGCAGGCGTGCCATGAGCAGGCGTGCCATGAGCAGGCGTGCCGTCGGCGGCGAGCCCGGTCACGGGCATCGGGACGATGGGCGGGGTGTCCGGAACCTGATGGACGGACGGCGCGGCCGCCTGCGCCCCCCAGGGGTCGTGCGGTGCGTCCGCGGAGTACTGCGCCTCGGCTCCGAGGGGCGTCGCGGGTGCCTCGAACGCCGGGGAACCGGCCGGGTTCCCCGTTCCGTGGAGCGTGCCGGAGCCCTCGGCGACCCCGGGCACGGCGTCGGGGGCGACCGGTGCGGGGAACTGCTCGGGGGCCGCCGGGGGAACGACCGTTTCTTCAGCCGTCCCCTCGGGAACGGCCGGCGGCACGGTCTGGGTCTGCGTCGAGGAGTCCCACGGTGCTGCGCCCTGCGGGGAGTTCTCGAGCTGGGACACGTCCAGGTACTCGGGGCCGGTCGTCGGCGGCCCGGAGGCGCGCATGGGCACGCCCGCCGGTCCACGGTCGGCGAGCGAACGCACCAGGCTCGAGGAGGCGTCCGGGGTGGGCGGACCGAGGTGCAGCGGACGGCGCTGCGGCGCGGGCGCGGCAGCCGCCGCGCGGACCGCGCCGAGGTCGATCGAGCCGCTGTCCCGGCCGGCCGTCTCGTGCGGGCCGGGCTCGTGCGGGAAGGGAGCCGGCGCCGGGGCCGGCTGCGCCATCTCGTTGCCCCACGCGCCCTGCTGGCCGGGCATCAGGAGCAGGTCGTCCTCTTCGGCGGGGGTGTCGGAGTGGTCGAGGTAGGTGTACGCGCCCGGCGCGAGGACGCCTGGCTGTTCCACCATGCCTGCGTTCTCCGGCAGTCCCTCGCCCGGGACCTGGCCGGTGTCGGTCATGCGTATCCCTCGCCCATCGGTTTAGTGCTCCTACGACCAGCTCGCCCGGAAGGACTCGCCGACCGCCCGCAATGAAGAACGAGCGTCCGCGCCCAGCGGCACGAACGACCCGCCAACAATGACGACAAAGCCATTGAACGGCATTCTTCCGGTCACCCGTCCGTCGCGTCAGCCTGATCCACGACGGCCCGCTGTGGACTGCGCCACGTTGCGCGCCCTCCGGTACCGCCGTACCACACATGCCCCAAAAGGGATGCGCTTTCCGGACATTGGCTGACGATGTCCCGGATCACCCAAGTGCGGTACAACGATCGGCCAGCCTACCGCGCCGGTAGGACAACAGGATCACGGGGCGCGTTCGGGCAATCGCCCGCTGAGCAGGAACGCGACGCTCCGTTCCTTCTCCGTCCAGGCCCGCGTGTCGAGTTCGACGGCCTGCAGCAGGGCGCACTCGACCTCGTAGCCGTGCTCCGACAGGTCCCTGCCGATCAGCTCGGCCTCGTCGCGGGTGGCGGCGTGCGCGACGATGCACTGCGGGCGGCGGTCCGCCACGGCCGAGACCACCGGGGCTCCCCCGCCGCCGACGCGTACGACGTCCGGTTCGGGCAGGTTCTCCAGGATGTGCGGGGCCGTGCCCTGGACGACCTGGAGCTGCACCCCGAAGGTGCGCGCGGCGGCGGTCGTGCGGGCGCAGGCGTCCGGGTCGAGTTCGACGGCGATGACGGCGGCCCCGCAGCGGGCGGCCTCCACGGCGAACGCCCCGCTGCCGCTGCCGATGTCCCACACCAGGTCACCCACCCGCGGGCCCAGCCGGGCCAGTTGGGCGGCACGCAGCAGATCCGTTTCGCCTTCGCCGAGCACTCCGCCGTACGCCTCGGCGGGCAGCGCCCAGCCGCGCGGCTCGGCGCCCGGGTCACGGCCGGCGATCCAGCCGCCCCCTTCGACCGCGGTCACGGGTCCGCCGATGACGATGACGACATTGGGGTCGCGCCAGGTGTGGTCGGCCGCCTTGTCCGAGGTCACGACCGTGACCTGCTCGCGGTGGGTGCCGAGCTCCTCGCAGATGACAAAGGTGCGGTGGACCCCTTCGAGCAGCAGGCCCAGCTCGGCCGGTCCGGCACCCGGTGAGGTGAGGACCGCGACTTTGGTGTGGGCCCTGCACACGTTCACCGCGCGTCGCAGGGTGCGGGGGTGTGCGACGACCACCTGTGCGTCGTCCCACGGCATACCGGCGCGTGCGAAGGCGGCGGCCACTGCGGAGACGGCCGGCACGACTTCGACCTCGAGGCCGAACTCGGGAGCGCGCAGGGTGCGTACGACGCCGAAGAAGCCGGGGTCACCGTCGGCCAGTACGACGGCGGTGCCTCGGTGGGCTGCGATACGGCGGGCGGCGAGGCCGAGGCTGCCCAGCCGGATGCGTTCGGCCGTCGCAGGCACCTCGGGGAGTGCGAGGTGGTGCGCCGCGCCGGCCACGAGCGTGGCGGCTCCGAGGGCGGAGCGCGCCGCAGCCGTCAGCGGCGAGCCGTCCCAGCCGATCACCGTGACGCGGTCGGCCATCGTCGTCAGTCTCCAGGAGGTTCTACGCGGGTCGTCAGGGACAGCCCGCACGGCGGGCTCCGTGAGACTACCCGGTGCGGCCGGGTGTGCCCGTCACGGGTCCGACCGGTGGGAAAAGTCCCTCGAGGTCAGTTCCAGTCCGAGAACGATGTGAAACCACCCGTGTCGGCCAGTTCCTCGCTGACCCCGTCCAGGTCCTCGGGCAGCAGGCTCCACACGATGAAATCGGTCCGTACGTCCGTCCAGGTGCCGTCCTCGATGCGGACGTGCGCTATGCAGGCGTTGCGCAGGACGCCCTCGCTGATGCAGCCGATCTTCTGGGCGACCTGCTGGGAGGCGGTGTTGTCGGCGGCCGTGCGCAGTTCGATCCGCTCGAATCCCTGGTTCCCGAAGAGCCATTGGGCGGTGGCGAGCGCGGCCTCGGAGGCGTAGCCCTCGCCGCGCGCCCACGGGGCGACGATGTACGACAGCTCGGTGGACCGGATGTGCCAGTTCGTCTTGGTCAGCTGGACGAGGCCGACCAGACGCTGGGTGATGAACTCGGTGACCGCGAAGTCGAGGCCGCGGCCCGCCTCCCGCTGCGCCGGCGCGTACTCGGTGATCCAGGTGCGGGCGCCCTGCTCCGTGAACGGCTGGGGCACGTCGGTCCAGGCGCCGACCAGCTCGTCGTTCATCATCTCGGTCAGCGCCTGGAGGTCGTCCTCGTCGAGAGGGCGCAGTACCAACCGCTCCGTACTGATGGAGACGTTGGGGAAGGTGCTCGTCATTGCGCCGCTCCGTAACCTTCGGAAACCGTCATGGCCTGCTGAGCTGCCCAGCATGCAACATGGAAGCACCGAACCGCACCACGGGGTCCGCTCCGTGCGGAACGGACCCCGTGCGCGGCGCCGCCGTTTCCCGGTGCCGGCCGTGCGGGCCGGATCAGAAGGACGGCACGACCGAGCCCTGGTACTTGTCCTCGATGAACTTCTTCACCTCGGGCGAGGTGAGGAGCTTGGCGAGCTTCTTCACGCGCGGGTCCTTCTCGTTGCCCTTCTTGACCGCGAGGAAGTTGCCGTACGGGTTGTTCTCGGAGGACTCGAGGACGAGAGCGTCCTTCGCGGGCTTGAGACCCGAGGAGATGGCGTAGTTGCCGTTGATCACCGCGGCGTCCACGTCGTCGAGGGAGCGCGGGGTCTGGGCCGCCTCCAGCTCCTTGAACTTCAGGTTCCTCGGGTTCGCGGTGATGTCCCGGGGGGTCGCCTCGCTGCCCACGCCGCTCTTGAGCTTGATCAGTCCGTTGGCGTCGAGCAGCTTGAGCGCCCGCGCCTCGTTGACCGTGTCGTTCGGAACGGCCACGGTCGCACCGCTCTTCAGCTCATCGACCTTGCCGACCTTGTGGGAGTACAGGCCGAGCGGCTCCAGATGGACCGTGACGACCGGCACGATGTGGGTGCCGTTCTTCTTGTTGAAGTCGTCGAGGTACGGCTGGTTCTGGAAGTAGTTGGCACCGACGGAGCCGTCCTCGGTGGCCGTGTTCGGCGTGACGTAGTCCGTGAACTCCTTGACCTCCAGGTCGAGGCCCGCCTTCTTCGCCAGGTTCGTCTTGACGAAGTCGAGGATCTCGGCGTGCGGGGTGGGGCTGGCGGCGACGACCAGCGGACCGCTGTAGTCGGAGGAGGCGGAGGAGCTGTCGCCGGAGCCGCAGGCGGTGAGCCCGAGGCTGAGGGCTCCGGCGGCGAGGACGGCTGTGGTGATCTTGGCGGTGTTACGCACGAAAAGTGCCTTTCCTTATGGGTGGTGCGACCCCGTCGTCGGTGCGAGCGGGGAGATGGGGGGTTCAGGCGGCCCTGTTCACATCGGAGGCGACGGCCTCGGCGGCGGGCGTCCTGTTCTTCAGCAGCCGCAGCCGGGGCGCGACGGACGAGTGGCCGCCACGGCGGTGGAGCGCGCGGGCCGCGTAGTCGCCCGCGAACTGGATGAGCGAGATGACGACGGCGAGGATCGCCACGGTGATCCACATCAGCTGTGTCTCGAAGCGCTGATAGCCGTAACGGATGGCGATGTCGCCGAGACCGCCCGCGCCGACCGTGCCCGCCATCGCCGAATAGCCGATGAGGGCGACGACCGTGGTGGTGGCGGACGAGATCAGCGAGGGCAGGGCCTCGGGCACGAGGACTTTGCGCACCACGGTCCAGGTGTTGCCGCCCATCGCCTGCACGGCTTCGACCAGTCCGCCGTCCACTTCCCGGACGGCCGTCTCGACCAGGCGGGCGAAGAACGGGATGGCGCCGATGGCCAGCGGCACGATGGCGGCCTCGCGGCCGATCGTGGTCCCCGTGATCGTCCGGGTGAAGCTCATCAGCGCGACCATGAGGATGATGAAGGGCATCGACCGGGCGATGTTCACGACCTGCCCGATCACCTTGTTGGCGGCGAGGTTCTGGAGCAGTCCGCCCCGGTCGGTCAGTACGAGCAGGACGCCGAGCGGGAGGCCGCCGACCACCGCGATGACCGTCGACCAGCCGACCATGTACAGGGTGTCGCCGGAGGCCTCGGAGAGCAACGGCTGCATCTCGGACCAGGTCACTCGGCACCGTCCTTCACCAGCGCGGCCTGCGGTTCCGGACGGTCGAGGACGTCGATCTGCAGGCCCTGTTCGCGCAGGAAGCCGATGGGCACCACGTTCTCCTCGTAGCGGCCCGGCAGTTCGATGCGCATCCGGCCGACCTGCTTGCCGCCGACGGTGTCCATCGCGGCGCCGAGGATCGATATGTCGATGTTGTAGGTGCGCGCGAGCTGGGAGACGACCGGCTGGGTGGCCGCGTCGCCGTGGAAGGTGACGTCGACGACGGTGCGGTCGTCGCCGGACGCGTCGCCGCCCACCGGGAAGAGCGCGGCGGCCAGTTCGGAGCCGGGGGTGGCGAGCAGTTCGCTGACCGTCCCGGACTCGACGATGCGGCCCCTGTCCATGAGGGCGGCCGAGTCGCAGATGGTCTTGACGACGTCCATCTCATGGGTGATGAGCAGAACGGTCAGGCCGAGCTGCCGGTTGAGGTCGCGGAGCAACTGGAGGATGGACCGCGTGGTCTCCGGGTCGAGGGCACTGGTCGCCTCGTCGGAGAGCAGGACCTTGGGGTCGCCCGCGAGTGCGCGGGCGATCCCCACACGCTGCTTCTGACCCCCGGAGAGCTGGGCCGGGTAGACGCCCGCCTTGTCGGCGAGACCGACGAGGTCCAGGAGTTCCAGGGCCTTGCGGGAACGTTCCTTCCCGGACTTGCCGAGGATTTCGAGCGGCAGCTCGACGTTGTCCTGGACGGTGCGCGAGGACAGCAGGTTGAAGTGCTGGAAGACCATGCCGATTCGGCTGCGTGCCTGCCGCAGTTCCCTGCCGGCGCGCGGTCCGCGGCCGGCGAGCGCGGTGAGGTCCTGCCCGGCCACGGTGACCGTGCCGGAGGTGGGGCGTTCCAGGAGGTTGACGCAGCGGATGAGCGAGGACTTCCCGGCGCCGGACTGGCCGATGACGCCGTACACCTCGCCTTCGCGTACGTGCAGGTCGACGCCGTCTAGGGCGGTCACCTCGCGGCCGCGCGAGCGGTAGACCTTGGTCAGGCCCGATGTGGTGATCACTGGGGATTCCGTCACTGTCGAGTGCAGGGCGTGGATGTGCGCCGGCACGGGTGCATGCGTGGGAACGCGGCACGGTTCTCGCCAAGGCGATGGAAACCGGGGAGGGGAGAACGTGTGCGCGGGGTGTGGTCCCCCAGGCCCGTCAGGCGGTGGGGGCGGCCGGGTCACGTACGACACGGGCGTACGGACATGCCACGGGGGGCTCGCTTCGGGGCGCGAGACTCTGGGTCGTGCAGGGGCCCTCTAGCAGGCGCACATTCGACACATACAACGAGCACCGGGCGTCATGGTCGCCTCGGTCGCAAGGGTGCGGCAGCTCGTCGTGGTCATGGGCCCAAGTAAATCAGACGGGCGGCGGGGAGATGCCACGGCTGTCCGGATGACGGACAGCCGTGGACGGCGTCAGCCGCGTACGGAGATCTCCACCGCGTGGTCGGTGACCAGTGCGGACAAGGCCGAGAGGTCCTTCACCACCAGATCGGCGTCCAGTTCGTGGGAGCGGTGCGTTGTGGCCAACGCCACGGTGGTCATCCCGGCGGCGCGACCCGCCGCCAGTCCCGCCGGGGCGTCCTCGAAGACCACGCAGCGGGACGGTTCGACGCCCAGCTCACGGGCGGCGAGGAGATAGGGCTCGGGATCCGGCTTGCCGCGGGTGACGTCCTCCGCGGTGACCAGGGTCTTCGGCCGGATGCCGACGGCTTCGAGCCGGGCTTCGGCGAGGCGGCGCGTGGCGGAGGTGACCACGGCCCAGCGGTCGGCCGGCAGCACGTCCAGGAACTCCCGGGTGCCCGGCAGCAGCTGCACTCCCCCGTTCGGCACGTCCTCGACCTCCAGCAGCTCGATGCGTGCGACGGCCTCGGGGACGACGTCGGCGGGCAGCAGGTCGGCGGCTATCTCCACGGCCGTACGGCCATGGAGCGCGATGCTCCCGAAGGCCTCCGCGGTGATCCCGTACTCCTGCACCCATCGCGTCCAGCACCGCGTGACCGACTCGAGGGACGAGACGAGCGTCCCATCGTTGTCGAACAGCAGCGCGTCAGCATGGATCTTCATGCCCTCGACCCTACGCAGGCAGGACGGGGGCGAGCGCATCGGGTCTTTTGGACCGTAATAGGGTCGCGGCATGCTTGATGCCCTGACGCCGGTGACCGGCGTCGCCGCGCTGCTGCTCGCCGCCTGGTGCGGCTGGGCGGCCCACCGCGACCAGCCCACGAAGGACTGGCACTTCATCGGCATGGCCGTGGTGACGCTGCTGGCCTTGATCCAGCTGATCGTCGGCATCGTGCAGTTGGCGCGCGGCGAGAAGCCGGAGCAGGGCACGACGATCTTCGTCGCGTATCTGCTCGGGGCGTTCGCCTGCATCCCCGCGGCGGGGTTCATGTCCCTCACCGAGCGGTCGCGGTGGGGTTCGGTGACGGTGGCGGCCGGCGGTGTGGTCCTCGCCGTGCTCGAGGTGCGGCTCTATGACATCTGGGGAGGCTGAGATGGCGGCCACGCAGGAGAAGCCGGCGAAGACCCGGCTCATCGCGGGACCGGGCATGCTGCTGGTCTGGCTGTACGGCGTGATGGTCGTCGGCGCGGTGTCGCGCTCGGTGGTCCAGATCTCCACGCAGTTCGACGAGGCCCCGCTGGCGTATTCGCTGTCCGCGGTCGCCGGGGTCGTCTACGGCTTCATCACCTACTCGCTGGTCCGCGGTGGTGAGACGGCCCGCAGGGCGGCGTTCGTGTGCTGCGCCGCCGAACTGGTGGGGGTGCTGACGGTCGGCACCTGGACATTGGTGGACCCGTCGGCCTTCCCGGACGCGACCGTGTGGTCGGACTACGGCATGGGGTACATCTTCATCCCCGTGCTGCTGCCGCTCTCGGCGATGTACTGGCTCCGCAAGGCGCGTGCGGAGCAGGCACCGGCGGCCGCGCGCGGCTAGGACCTGTCGTTCGGATCGGGTCGACCGAGAGTGACTGCGGCTTTCGGCCGACCCGACCGGGGTGTGGTGCGTGAAGCTGCAAGGCGGTGGAGGGGACGGGCCTCTAGGCCGTCGTGGCGTACGAGCCCGCCCCCACCTGCTTCTCCAGGACGATCATCGGAACGCCGTCGTCGCCCTGGGAGGTGCCGACCCGCTCGTAGCCGACGCGGCGGTACAGACGGAGGCTGACCTCGCTGCGGTGGCCGGTGCTGAGGCGGAACTTCTTCGCGCCCCGCTCCTCCGCCAGCGCCTCCTCCGCGACGCGCAGCAGCCGGGCGCCGATGCCGTGGCCCTGGAGCCGGGGGTGCACACAGAGCTTGCCGATGGAGGCCGCGCCGTCCTCCGTCACGCTGCCCCGGACCGAGCCGACCACCTCGTCGCCCAGCCGCGCCACGAAGACGCAGTCCGAGACGACCTCCTCACGGACCGAGTCGAGGCTCTGGACGAGCGGGTCGATGCGGTAGTTGCCGTAGAGCGCGGCCTCGCTCTGGAAGCACAGGTACTGCAACCTGAAGATCTGCTCGGCATCCCGCTCGGTCGCCACAGAGATGGTCACGCTCATGCCCATGTGCGCACGCCTCCCGCTCACCTGATCGCCGTATGTTCCTCACTCCTATCCCCGCCGTTCGCCGGCCGCAACCTCCGCCGCAAGCAATCGCCTTAGACATCCCAGGCATTTGGAGCGTTCCGGGCCGAGACTGCCCTGTGAGATACCCAACTCCCCCGCGATTTCCCGATAGGTCGGGTCCTGCGAGGACAGCAGCGCCGCCACGAGCCGGGGGCACCGGCCGGGAAGCCGGCCCACCGCCGCGTGCAGCGCCCGTCGGCCCGCCTCCATGAGCGCCTGTTGCTCCGGACCGGGGTGGCGGTCGTCGGCGGGCTCGGCGCGGTACGGCAGTTCGAGACGGGCCGTTCGGCGCCCGCGGCGTGCCTCGGACCGAACGGCCCGGCGCAGCCAGCCCGTTGGGTCCGCGGGCGGGCCGTCCGCCGCCAGCCGCTCCAGAAGCCGAAGCCACACCGCCTGTTCCAGGTCGCCGGGCTCCATCCCGCACGCGTGGGCCTCGGCAACGGCCTCGGCGGCGAGCAGGGGCCGCAGGGCCGTGAGCATCTCGGGGGTCATGTGCGGCGTGACGCGGCCGCCCCGGCAACGGGTTGCCGGGGCGGCCGAGAGTCACCCCAACCGGGGTGCGCTGATCATGTGTTGACGTTTCGGCGCCGCTCAGCGGCGCAGGAAGTCCTCGCGAGCGAGCAGTCCGGTGTCGGCGTTGTCGGTGAAGACGCCGTCGATGCCGGTCGCGAAGTACGCCTTGAAGGCCCCGAAGGCGTCACCGTAGGCCGTCGGGTCCGTGCCCCGGGCGAAGTTCGCCGGCAGGAAGGTGTTCTCGTTGCGCATGGTGTACGGGTGCAGGATCACGCCCGCGGCGTGCGCGTCGGCGACGAGCGTGGACGGCTTGGTGAGGTTGCCGCTCGCGTCCTTCGGGATGACCAGGTCGAGCGTCGGGCCGATGCCCTGCGCGTACGACGCGATCTCCTTGAGGCCCTTGGGCGTGACGAGGTCGGCGACGGTGCGCGGGTCGCCCGCGTCGACGAAGTCCCAGGGACGGGTGTTCGCGGCCGACAGCAGCACGACGAGCGGGTTGTCGACGAGCTTGTTCAGTCGCTGGATGCTGGTCGGCTCGAACGACTGGACGATGACCGGTGCGTTCCTGCCGTCCTTGCGGTGCCGGCGCAGGATCGTCGCGAGCCGCTCCTCGAGACCGAGGCCCAGCTTGCGGAAGTAGGTGGGGTGCTTGGTCTCGGGGTAGATCCACACCTGCTTGCCGCGCTTGCGGGTCTGCTCGTCCTGCCAGCGGAGCACCTCCTCGAAGGTGGGGATCTCCCAGCGGCCGTTGTAGAGCGTGTTGCGCTGGCGGGTGGCGGGGATGCGCTCGATCGCGCGCAGGGTCTTCAGCTCCGCGAGCGTGAAGTCCTCGGTGAACCAGCCGGTGGTGGGGACGCCGTCCAGCACCTTGGTGGTCTTGCGGCCGGCGAACTCCGGGTGGTCGGCGACGTCGGTGGTTCCGCCGATCTCCGGCTCGTGCCGGCACACTAGGTGCCCGTCCTTGGTCGGCACCAGGTCACCGGCCTCCACGATGTCCGCGCCCATGTCGAGGGCCAGCTGGTAGGAGCCGAAGGTGTGCTCCGGCCGGTAGCCGCTGGCCCCGCGGTGACCGATGATCGTGGGCACGGGCAGACCCTTCAGTCCGCCGCCGTGGCGGCTGTCCGCGCTCGCGGCACCCGGCAGCCCGAGGACCGCCCCGCCCGCCCCGAGCACCGCGGCGCCGAGCAGCGCCCGCCGTCCCGTCCCTCGTCCCTGCTCGTACGACTCCTGCGTCCCCATCAGTACCCTCCCGGCGCATCCGTCGAAGCGGGTAGATCGTAGGTGTGCGGCCGTGACGGCCGGGCGACGTCCGCACAAACGCGCGGCGGACGGGTGCCGTCCTGCCGGATGCATGGGAAACGCCCTGGGGGGGAACCCGACATGACGCCCCGTCATTCGCCGGCGCGAGGTTCGTCACACCCGTACGGCGGATGACGAACGTGCAACACGACGCCACCGCAGGTAAACAGTCGTCGACGACGCGTATCCTCCGCGTGACCCGATGTGCTGCATGGCGGGCATCGCGAGTATCGTCCTCACCTGCACAGACTCCAACCGAATCCCTTGACACCGGAGGGCCCGTTGTCCCGCTTCGCGCTCATCAAGGCAGTGCTCGGACCGATCATGCGCCTGATGTTCCGCCCACAGGTGGAGGGCGCGGAGCGCATCCCGGGTGACGGCCCGGTCATCCTGGCCGGCAACCACGTGACGTTCATCGACTCGATGATCCTTCCGCTGGTCTGCGACCGTCAGGTCTTCTTCATCGGCAAGGACGAGTACGTCACCGGCAAGGGCCTCAAGGGCCGGCTGATGGCCTGGTTCTTCACCGGCGTCGGCATGATCCCGGTCGACCGCGACGGCGGCAAGGGCGGTGTCGCGGCGCTGATGACCGGCCGCCGGATCCTGGAGGAGGGCAGGGTCTTCGGCATCTACCCGGAGGGCACGCGTTCCCCCGACGGCCGCCTGTACCGGGGGCGCACCGGCATCGCCCGGCTGACGCTGATGACGGGCGCGCCCGTGGTCCCCTTCGCCATGATCGGCACCGACAAGATCCAGCCCGGCGGCGCGGGCATGCCCCGGCCCAGCAAGGTGACCGTGCGCTTCGGTGAGCCGCTGGAGTTCTCCCGCTACGAGGGGATGGACCGGGACCGCTATGTGCTGCGGGCCGTGACCGACTCCGTGATGACCGAGGTCATGCGGCTGTCCGGGCAGGAGTACGTCGACATGTACGCCACGAAGGCGAAGGCCGCTTAGCACCGGCCGCCGCCGGGCAGCCGTCCGGCGGCGCAGCCGCACCCCGTGCTCGCACCGCACCCCCGTCGGGGCGCGTGGCCGTGGTCACGAGGAGCCCTCCAGCCGCTGTCCGCGCAGCAGGAACCACGCCGCAACCGCCGTGGCCAGCAGCACCGCGGCACCGACCCCCGTCGCGAGCGCCAGACCGCCCACGAACGCCTCCCGGGCCGAGGCGAGGAGTTCCCGGCCGGTGCCCGACGGCATCCGCGACGCCACTTCGACCGCACCGCCCAGCGACTCGTGCGCCGCCGCCGGAGTGCCCGCGGGCCCGGTGAACCCGCGGTAGACGCCTGTCACGATCGACCCGAGCAGGGCGATGCCCAGGGCGGCGCCGAGCTCGTACGCCGTTTCCGAGACGGCGGAGGCGGCGCCCGCCTGGTCCTTGGGCACGCTGGAGAGGATGACGTCCGCGGTCACGGTGAACGACAGGCCCGCGCCGACCCCCACCACGAGCAGCGCGGCGCCGATGAGCGGATAACCGGTGCTCCGGTCGACCACGGTGAGGGCGGCCAGCGCCAGCCCCACCGCGGCCAGCCCGCCCGCGACGACGGCCCGCACCGAGAAGCGTCTGGCCGCCGTGCCCGCGACCAGGCCCGCCGCGACCGCGCCGACGGCGGCCGGGAGTTCGGCGAGGCCTGCCTCGAACGGGTGCCGGCCCTGCACAAGTTGCAGGAACTGGGACAGGAAGAAGACCAGCCCGGACATCCCGAGGACGGTCAGCAGGTCGGCGAGCACGGCGCCGCTGAACCCGCGGCGGCGGAACAGCCTCATGTCCAGCAGCGGCGCCGGCAGGGTCAGCTGGCGGCGCACGAAGCCGTGCAGTGCGAGTGCACCGAGCGCGCCCGCGGCCGCGCCGGGCCAGGTGAACCCCTCGGCCGCCGCCTCCTTCACGGCGTACACGACGCCGATCATGCCGACGAGCGACATCACGACGCTCGCCAGGTCCCACGGACCGGGGCGCGGATTGCGGGACTCGGGCAGGGTCCTGATGCCGACGAGGACGAGGACCACCATCACGGGCACGTTGATCAGGAAGACGGAGCCCCACCAGAAGTGCTCGAGCAGGAAACCGCCCACGATCGGGCCGATCGCCGTGCCTGCCGAGGCGGTGGCGCCCCAGATGCCGACGGCGAGGCTGCGCTCGCGCGGTTCGTGGAAGATGTTGCGGATCAGGGCGAGCGTGGCCGGCATCAGGGTCGCTCCCGCGACACCCAGCAGCGCACGCGCCAGGATCATCATGCTCGGCGTCGCGGCATAGGCGTTGAGCACGGAGACCAGCCCGAAGGCGATGGCGCCCCCGAGCAGGATCCGCTTGCGTCCGATGCGGTCGCCCAGGCTGCCCATGGAGACGAGCAGACCCGCGATGACGAAGGAGTAGACGTCACCGATCCAGAGGAGCTGGGTGCCGGAGGGCTTCAGATCCTCGCTGATGTAGGGGGTGGCCAGGCCGAGCACGGTCGCGTCGACGGCGACCAGGAGCACGGCGAGGACGAGGACCGCGAGCGCGAGCCACCGGCCCGGACGTCCCTCGGCCGGTGATGCGATCCGTCCCGGGCCGGTGGCCTCTCCCCCGCTGCGGGGGGCACCCTCGTGCCGCAGGGTGCTGGTCATGGTTCCTCTCTCCGTAGTGCGCCGCCGAGCAACAGCTCGACGATCATGTAGGTGAAGTCCTTGGGGGCGAGTCGCCCCTCGGCCACGGCCCAGGCGCCGGAGGCCATCAGCCCGTACAGGGCCTCGGTGAGCCACGCGGGGGTGAGGTCGATGCGGAACTCACCGCTTGTCTGCCCGCGCCGGAACAGTGCGGCGATCCGGGCGTCGATCCGGGACCAGCCCTCGTTCTGCGCCTCGCCCTCGAAGAGCTGGTTCTCGGTGTAGAGGAAGGCGAGGAGCCCCGCGGCGGACTCGATCTCGGTCACGAACCGGCGCAGGGCCTCCCTGGCCGGACCGTCGTCGAGCCGGGCGGCGTCCAGCGCGGCCTCGCACTCCTCGATGCCGAGCGCCTCCAGCGCCCGTACGAGTGCGTCGCGTCCGGCGAAGTGGCGGTGCAGCGTGGCCCGGCTGATCCCGGCAGCCCTGGCGACCTCGTCCATGGTCGCGGTGGACTTGCGGGTGAGCAGGGCGGCCGCACTGCGCAGCACATGGTCTCGGTCGACAGCCATGAGACAACGATAACTCAGATGAGACGCATATGTCTCACGAGAAGCATGTGCGTCTCATCGAGTCCCCGCTCGGGCGGATCTCAGTGCCAGGGCAGCTGCCCGCGCCGCTCCCAATACGCGCCCGGGTCCTCGGCGAGGGTCTCCAGGCGCGCGAGCTGTTCCTCGTCGAGGTCGGGGACGGTGGCGTGCAGGTTGGAGGCGAGCTGATCGACCGTGGCCGCTCCGGAGAGGACCACCCCGGCCCAGGGCCGGCGCAGGATGACGGCCAGGGCGATCGCGTCGCAGCCGAGGGAGGCCTCCGCGGCCACCGCCCTCAGCGCCTGCGGCGCTCGCTCGCCGGCCAGCCGCCCGTTGGCCATGCCCTCCTTGACGAGCACCGTGAGCCCGGCGTCGTGGGCCTCTGCCAGCGCGGGGGCGGCCGAGGTCTCCAGCAGGTTGTACGTGGACTGGACGGTACGGAAGAGGGGTTCGCCGTCGACGGTCACGGCGAGCGCGGCGCGGATCGTGTCGGCCTGCCCCGGGCCGCTGGTGGAGAAGCCGATCGTGACGCCTCCGGCCGCGGCCTCGGCGAGCCTTGCGTGCAGTTCCTTGTCGGTGAGAGCCGGGCTTTCGGGGGTCAGCGAGTGGATCTGGTAGAGATCGAGCCGGTCGCCGAGCAGGGCCGCGGTCTCGGCGTGCTGCCGTTCGAAGGTGGCGACACTGTGGTCCTTCACCTCGTGCTGCGCGGCGTCGGTGCTCCAGTCGGCGGTGTAGGTGTAGCCCCACTTGCTGCCGACGACGATGTCGTCGACGGCGGGCCGGGCGTGCAGCCAGTCGGCGAGGAACTCCTCCGCGCGGCCGTAGGAGCGGGCGGCGTCGAAGTAGCGGACGCCCTGGGCGTAGGCGGCGTCCAGCAGTTCATGGGTGCGCCCGCGCAGCGCCTCGACACTGCGTACGGGCGGCAGGTCCTGATCCCGGCCGAGGTTGATGTAGCCCGGGCGGCCGACGGCGGCCAGGCCGAGGCCGATGTGGCAGGTGGGAGTCGTCGCTGAGGCGAGGCGTGCGAAGGGCATCGCGGGCTCCGTTCGGTCGGCTCCGTGCGGCTCGGACCAACCTAACCCGCGACGCCCTCCGTGCAGGCGACCGGTTACTTCCCGCGCTTCGCGGCGGCCCACGCGTGCTGGGCCGCCAGGTCCGCCTTCACCTCGGCCAGCTGGACGGCGACCGCCTCGGGGGCCGTGCCTCCTCGGCCGTTGCGGGAGGCGAGGGCGCCGGGGACGCTGAGGACGCTCCGCACCTCGGGGGTCAGATGCGCGGAGATCTTCGCGAACTGCTCGTCCGTGAGCTCGTCCAGCTCCTTGCCCTCCGCCTCGGCCGCCTTCACGCACTCACCCGCGACCTCGTGTGCGACCCGGAACGGCACACCCTGCTTGACCAGCCACTCGGCGATGTCGGTGGCGAGCGAGAAACCGGCCGGCGCCAGCTCCGCCATCCGCTCACGGTGCACGGTCAGCGTCGCCATCATGCCGGTGAAGGCGGGGAGCAGGACCTCCAGCTGGTCGATGGAGTCGAAGACCGGCTCCTTGTCCTCCTGGAGGTCGCGGTTGTAGGCGAGGGGAAGCCCCTTCAACGTCGCCATGAGACCGGTCAGATTGCCGATGAGGCGGCCGCTCTTGCCGCGCGCCAGCTCCGCGATGTCCGGGTTCTTCTTCTGCGGCATGATCGAGGAGCCGGTGGAGAAGGCGTCGTGCAGGGTGACGAAGGAGAACTCCTTCGTGGTCCAGATGATGACCTCCTCGGCGACGCGGGAGAGGTTCACCCCGATCATCGCGGTGACGAAGGCGAACTCCGCGGCGAAGTCGCGGGAGGCCGTGCCGTCGATGGAGTTGGCCGAGCTGCCGTGCTCGAAGCCAAGGTCCTCGGCGACCGCCTCCGGGTCGAGACCCAGGGAGGATCCCGCGAGCGCGCCCGAGCCGTACGGGGACACGGCCGTGCGCTCGTCCCACTGGCGCAGCCGCTCGGCGTCCCGGGACAGGGCCTGTGCATGCGCGAGGACGTGGTGCGCGAAGAGCACGGGCTGGGCGTGCTGCAGATGCGTACGGCCGGGCATCGCCGCGTCGGGGTGCGCCTCGGCGAGACCGACCAGTGCGTCCTGGAGCTCGGCGATCAGCCCGCCGATGACCCGGGCGTGGTCACGCAGATACATCCGGAAGAGGGTGGCGACCTGGTCGTTGCGGGAGCGGCCCGCGCGGAGCTTGCCGCCGAGATCGGGGCCGAGACGCTCCAGGAGGCCGCGCTCCAGGGCGGTGTGGACGTCCTCGTCGGCTACGGTGCCGGTGAACTCGCCCGAGGCCACGTCGGCCTCGAGCCGGTCGAGTCCGTCGAGCATGCGCGTCAGTTCGTCGTCCGTCAGGAGCCCCGCCTTGCGCAGGACGCGCGCGTGGGCACGGGAACCGGCGATGTCGTACGGCGCGAGGCGCCAGTCGAAGTGGACGGAAGCGGACAGCTTCGCCAGGGCTTCGGCGGGACCGTCGGCGAAACGGCCGCCCCAGAGCCGGACGTCACCGCTGTTGCTGCTCACTGCGTTGCTCCTCGAAGGTGGCGATGTGCGACCGCCTCCCCACTGTCGGCAAGTGAGGAGGCGGCTGTCAGGCTAGTGCGTGCGGGGGTGGCCCGGCGGTCGCGCCGGACCGGCGTCAGGCTCCACCCGCGAGATCACGCCGTGCGGCGATCTTCGACGACAGGCTGTAGATGTCGATGAAGCCCCTGGCGGCGGACTGGTCGAAGGTGTCACCCGTGTCGTACGTCGCGAGGTTGAAGTCGTACAGCGACTCCTGGGAGCGCCGGCCGGTGACCACCGCGCGGCCGCCGTGCAGGGTCAGGCGGACGTCACCCGAGACGTGCTGGTTGGCCTCGTTGATGAAACCGTCGAGGGCGCGCTTGAGCGGGGAGAACCACTGGCCGTCGTAGACCAGTTCGCCCCAGCGCTGCTCGACCTGGCGCTTGTAGCGGGCCAGTTCACGCTCGACGGTGACGTTCTCCAGCTCCTGGTGGGCGGTGATCAACGCGATCGCCCCCGGAGCCTCGTACACCTCACGGGACTTGATGCCGACCAGCCGGTCCTCGACCATGTCGATCCGGCCGACGCCCTGGGCGCCGGCGCGCTCGTTGAGCTGCTGGACGGCCTGCAGGACCGAGACGGGCTTGCCGTCGATGGCGACCGGGACACCCTCCTTGAAGGTGATGATCACCTCGTCGGCCTCGCGGGCCTCGGCCGGGTTGGAGGTGTACTCGTAGATGTCCTCGATGGGGGCGTTCCAGATGTCCTCCAGGAAGCCCGTCTCGACCGCACGCCCGAAGACGTTCTGGTCGATGGAGTACGGGGACTTCTTGGTGGTGGCGATCGGGAGCTGCTTGTCCTCGCAGAAGGCGATCGCCTTGTCCCGGGTCATCGCGTAGTCGCGGACCGGGGCGATGCACTTGAGGTCGGGCGCGAGGGCGACGATGCCCGCCTCGAAGCGGACCTGGTCGTTGCCCTTGCCGGTGCAGCCGTGCGCGACCGTGGTGGCACCGTGCTTCTTGGCCGCGGCGACGAGGTGCTTGACGATCGTCGGCCGGGACAGCGCGGAGACCAGCGGGTAGCGGTCCATGTAGAGGGCGTTGGCCTTGATCGCCGGGAGGCAGTACTCGTCGGCGAACTCGTCCTTGGCGTCGGCGACCTCGGCCTCGACGGCTCCGCACGCGAGCGCGCGCTTGCGGATCACGTCCAGGTCCTCGCCGCCCTGGCCGACGTCGACCGCAACGGCGATGACCTCGGCGCCCGTCTCCTCGGCGATCCAGCCGATGGCGACGGAGGTGTCCAGACCGCCGGAGTAGGCGAGTACGACGCGCTCGGTCACGGGTTTCTCCCTCACAGTGCATTCGCTGGTATGCATGAGTATGCAGGAGGTTGCATGGTTCGTCAATCCTGGAGGTCACCCCGGCGTGGCCGGGCAGAGCACGGCGCCGCGCCCGGAGGAACTCCCCGGTCTCCTGAACGCCCGGAATCGCCTTCTCGTACCCGGGGCCGGACACGGCGCCGGCCCATCGGGCGGTCACTCCCGACCCGCCCGGAACAGCGGCCCTCCGGCGGCCGGCACGCTCATCGCGTGTCGTGACGGGCTCCGTGGCCGCCCCGCGCGCCGGCCGGGGCGGCCACGGACGTGCGGCGGGCGCCGGACACGACCGGACGGCGCAATTCCTTAGACAGTCGAAGGAATTTCCCGCATCATCGAGGCCATGGGAAAGACCTATGAACGCATCGACGGCAGGCTGCGTACGTTCATCGAAGCGCAGCCCCTCTTCTTCACCGCCACCGCCCCGCTGTCGGGGGACGGCACGGTCAATCTCTCCCCCAAGGGCCTCAAGGGTTCGTTCGCCGTCGTCGACGAGCGGACCGTCGCCTATCTGGACTTCGCCGGAAGCAACGCCGAGACCATCGCCCACCTGCGGGAGAACGGCAGGATCACCCTCATGTGGTGCGCCTTCCAGGGACCGCCGAACATCGTGCGGGTGCACGGCAGCGGTGAGCCGGTCTTCCGCGACGACCCCCGTTTCAAGGAACTCCTCACCCACTTCCCCGACATCGACCCGACCCCGCACGGGCTGCGGGCGATCGTCGTCGTGACGGCCAGGCTCATCCGGGACACCTGTGGCTACGCGGTGCCCTTCATGGCGTACGAGGACGACCGCGAACTGCACGGCAGGCGGTTCGCGCGCGAGGACGACACCTCCCTGAACGACTACTTTCGAAGGAAGGAGCACATCGAATCCAGCCTGGACGGCCTGCCGGGCCTGCCGTTGCCGCTGCCGCCGTCTACGTTCTGAACCATGCGCCCCGGTGTCGTCACCCTCGCCTCCACCGCTGTCCTGCTGCTCGCCGCCGCGCCCGGCGCCGCCGAGGAGGTGCCGCTGCCGGAACGGATGGCGGACACGGGCGGCGGCACACAGTTGATCACTGCGGAGGCGCCCACGGCCGACGCGACGTCAGGCACCGTCACCTGGTGGGACCGCCGGGGCGGGCGCTGGAGCAAGGCCGGCTCGGCGACGGCGCGCTTCGGCGCGAACGGGCTCGTCGAAGGCGTCATCCGGAAACAGGGCACGAACACGACGCCGGCGGGTCTGTACGGACTGCCCTACGCGTTCGGCATCAAGGCCGCGCCGGCGGGCACGAGAGCGCTGTACCGCCCGGTCCACCAGGGCTCGTGGTGGTGTCAGGACGACGCGTCCGCCTCCTACAACCGCTGGACGGAGCCCCTCCCGGCCGACTGCCGCGCCTCGGAGTCGGAGCATCTGATCACCTTCGACCCCCAGTACGCCTACGCCTTGGTGATCGGATTCAACTACGACAAGCCGGTGCGCGGACGCGGCGCCGGCATCTTCCTGCACGTCAACGGCAAGGGCGCCACGGCGGGTTGTGTGTCGGTGCCGCTGGACGCGATGCGCCGGATCCTTCAGTGGGCCGATCCGGCACACAGTCCGCACATCGCCATCGGGACCTCCAGCGGAGCGACGGGCATCACACGCTACTAACCGACGGGCAGCCGCACGGTGAACGTCGTCGATCCCGCGCCGCCGGTCAGTTCCACGCTCCCTCCGTGCGCCTGCGTCACCGCCGCCACGATCGACAGGCCGAGGCCCGCGCCACCGCCCAGGTTGTCCGGACGACGGCGGTGGTCGGCCCGCGTGAACCGTTCGAAGACACCCGGCCGGATGGCGTCGGGGACGCCGGGTCCGTCGTCGTGGACCGCGAGGACCGCCGTCGCCGCGTCGGTCCCGAGCGAGACGGTCACCTGAGTGCCCTCGGGCGTGTGCAGACGCGCGTTGGCCAGCAGATTGGCGAGCACCTGATGCAGGCGATGCGCGTCGCCCTGCACGGTCAACGGCTCCTCGGCCAGTTCCAACGTCCAGCGGTGGCCGGGACCGGCCGCGCGTGCGTCGCTCACCGCGTCCAGCACCAGGCGGGTCAGGTCGACCGGACGCCGCTCCAGGGGCCGGCCCGCGTCCAGCCGGGCCAGCAGCAGCAGGTCGTCCACCATCTCGCCCATGCGCGCCGCCTCGGCGGCGATCCGTTCGAGGGCGCGGACCACCTCCGCCGGCACCGGACCCGGGTGCAGCAGTGCCAGCTCCGCATGGCCGCGGACCGAGGCGACCGGTGTGCGCAGTTCGTGGCTGGCGTCGGCGGCGAAGACGCGCAGCCGCTCCTCACTGGCGTGGCGCTTGGTCAGCGCGTCCTCGACATGGCCGAGCATGCGGTTGACGGCGGTGGCGACCCGGCCCACCTCGCCGCGCGGCTCGTTCTCGGGCACCCGCGGCGGCAGCGCGACCTCGCCGCTGGCGAGCGGGAGCTCGCTGACCCGGGTGGCGGTCGCGGCCACCCGGCTCAGCGGCCGCAGCGACCAGCGCACCCAGACGGCTCCCGCGACACCGGTGGCCGCGAGGGCCGCGCCGAAGACCGCGGCGGCGACCGACTCCAGCCGGTGCACCGCGGACTCCACCGGTTCCAGGGGGAGTCCGGTGACGAGGACGTCGCCGTCCATGCCCTTGACCGCCATCAGGCGGTATCCGCCGAGTGACGACAGCCGCACGCTGTGCCCCGTGCCGTCCGCGGGGACCGCCGCGAGGGAGCGCTTGTCCCGGGTGTCCAGCGGGGCGGTCAGACCGGCGGTGTCGCTGCCGGGGCGGACGACCGCCGCGTTGGTGACCGACGCTCCGAGCAGGCGGGCGCCGAAGGTGCCCGCGGACTGCTTGCGGGTGTCCCCGTACTCGTCGCCGTCGTGGTCGGAGGGTCTGCCGGGACCATGCTCCAGACTCGCGGGGAAACGCGGGCCGAGGTCCCGCAGCTGCTGGTCGAGCCGGCCGGTGAGAAATCCGTTGAGCTCGACCACCGCCGCCACCCCGACCGCGGCACAGCTGAGTGCCAGCAGCACGACGAGCCCGGTGGTCAGCCTGGCCCGCAGTGTGCGCGGCCACGGCAGGCACCGCAGCACGGCCCGCAACACGCGGCTCATCGTGCAACCGGCTTGAGCACGTACCCGGCCCCGCGCACCGTATGGATCATGGGGTCACGGCCCGCGTCCACCTTCTTGCGCAGATACGAGATGTACAGCTCCACCACATGGGCCTGGCCTCCGAAGTCGTAGGACCACACCCGGTCGAGGATCTGCGCCTTGCTCAGCACTCGCCGCGGGTTGCGCATCAGGAAACGCAGCAGTTCGAACTCGGTGGGCGACAGTTCGACCAGCTCGCCGGACCGGGTCACCTCACGGGCCTCCTCGTCCATCACGAGGTCGCCGACGCACAGCCGGGGCCCCTCCTCCAGCTGCCGGGCCATACCGGCACGCCGCAGCAGCCCGCGCAGCCGGGCGACGACCTCCTCCAGGCTGAAGGGCTTGGTCACATAGTCGTCGCCGCCCGCCGTGATACCGGCGATACGGTCCTCGACGGCGTCCCGCGCGGTCAGGAAGAGCACGCACACATCGGGTTTCACGGTGTGCAACGAGCGCAGCACACCGAACCCGTCGGTGTCCGGGAGCATCACGTCCAGGACGACCGCGTCGGGCATGAGGTCCCGGGCCTCCGTGACGGCCGTGGCCCCGTCGCCGGCCGTACGCACCTGCCAGCCCTCGTAGCGCAGGGCCCCGGACAGCACCTCGGCGAGGTCCGGATCGTCGTCGACGACGAGGACGCGCAGGGCTGTGCCGTCCGGGCGGGCGAGGGCGGGGCGGCCGGTGCGGGGTGTGGTCATGGCGCCTTCCAGCATCCCTCTTCCGGGGAGCGGCCGGAGGTGCCGAGCCCTCTGAGTTCGCTATGAGTGCCCGGTCACATCCGCCCGGACCTCCCCCGCCGACGTCGTTTCCCAGGTTTTTTCAGGGCGGGCTCAGGGTCCTCAGAGCCGTCTCAGAAGTTCCGCCTGCACAGTTGCGTCCTCGATGCCGGAAAGGAACCGACCATGACCACGGTGTACCAGCAGCGGACGCCGCTCGTGCCGCCGGTCGTCCGGCGATCCCCGGCGGGCCCGGTGCTGGCCTCCCTGTGGACCGGGGCGGCCGCCGTGGTCGCCCTGTGGTGGCAGGACACCGGCTCCGTGGTGGGGACGGCCGGCTGGCTCCTCGGGGCCGGGCGGATCGCCGGGCTGCTGTGCGGCTACTCCTGCGCGGTCCTGGTCGCGCTGATGGCCCGCGTGCCGCTCCTGGAACGGCGCATCGGGTCGGACCGGGTGACGCGCTGGCACGCGATGGCCGGGCGGTACACGGTCTGTCTGCTGGTCGCGCACGTCGTGCTGGTCCTCCTCGGGTACGCCGCCCAGGACCGGGCCTCGATCGTGCACGAGACGGTCACGGTGGTGCTGCACTACCCGGAGATGCTCAAGGCGACCCTCGGCACGCTTGTGCTGTGTGCCGTGGGCATCACCTCCGTGCGTGCCGTGCGCCGCCGGGTCGGCCACGAGTTCTGGTACTACGTGCACCTGCTGACGTACGGGGCGGTCTTCCTCGCCTTCGGTCACCAGCTGGCGCTGGGCGGGCAGTTCGTCGGGAACGCACCGGCCCGGGCCGCCTGGTACGCGCTGTATCTGAGCGCGGCGGCCCTGGTCGGGTGGTTTCGGGTGCTCACGCCGGTGCGGCTGAACCTTCGCCACCGGCTGCGGGTGGCGGCGGTGCACCGGGAAGCGCCGGGCGTGTGGTCCGTCGTCATACGGGGGCGGCGCCTGGACGACCTGGGCGCCCGGCCCGGTCAGTTCTTCCGGTGGCGCTTCCTCGCCCAGGGCCTGCGCTGGACGCCGACGCCGTACTCCCTGTCGGCGCCGCCGCGCCGGACCGAGCTGCGCATCACCGTCAAGGCGCTGGGCGACCACAGCGCGTCGGTGGCACTGCTGCGGCCCGGCACCCGGGTGTGGGCGGAGGGCCCGTACGGATCGCTCACTGCGGAACGGAGCTCCACGGGCAGGACGCTGCTGATCGCGGGAGGCGTCGGAGTCACCCCGCTGCGGGCCCTGTTCGAGACACTCCCGGGTGAGGTGACTCTCCTGTACCGGGCGCGCTCGGTACAGGACCTGGCGCTGGGCGCCGAGCTGGAGGCCATCGGCCGGTGGCGCGGTGCACAAGTGCTGTACGCCCTCAACGGGGAGGACGGCGCGCGCCCGCGGCTGACGCCGGGCGCCCTCCTGGCGGCGGTGCCGGGCCTCGCCGATCACGACGTCTATCTGTGCGGGCCGCCCGGATTCGCCGGGGACATGTACGAGGCGCTGTGCGCCGCCGGCGTCCCCGACCGCCGTATCCACCACGAGTCGTTCGAGCTGTGAGGCCACCATGCACACGCTGAGGAGAAGGAGCCCACTGCGGCGGATCGTGCTCGCGAGTGCCGCCACCGTCACGGGGACGGTGCTGCTGCTGTCGATGAAGCCGCACACCACGCCCCACATCGTCACGGCCGCTCCCGCCCCGTCCGCCAGCGCGAGCGTCCCGGCCGGATCCGGTGGCTCGGGTGCGGACCGGTCCGGCGGGTCCGCCGCGACGGGTACGAAGACCGTCACCGGGGATTCGGCCCCGACCCGTTACGGCCCCGTCCAGGTCCGGATCACCGTGAGGAACGGCAAGCTCACCGATGTGACGGCCGTGACGTATCCGCAGGAGAACCCGAGGGACCAGGAGATCAACGGTTATGCCGTCCCGCAGTTGCGCCGGGAGGCGCTGGCGGCGCAGAGCGCGGACATCGACGTCGTCTCCGGGGCCACGTACACGAGCCAGGGTTACCAGCAGTCGCTCCAGTCGGCGCTGGACTCGATGGGCGGTTGAACGCACGGACGTTCCCTCACGTACCTGTGGGCCAAGGGGGCCACTGGCCTCACCCGTCCCACGCAGGAACACGGAGGAGACCGTGTCCACGATCGCCGGTGGCCGCGCCGCGCGGCGCCAGACGATGCGCGCCATCCGCCCACGCCGCTCCCCTGCCGTCCCGCTGCTGGTCGCCCTCTGGGCGGGGGCGGCGGGCGTCATCTGGATGTGGTGGACGAACACCCCGTCCATCGCCGACAACTCCGGCCGGATCCTGAACGCGGGGCGCATCACCGGCTTGCTTGCCGGGTATCTGATGGCGCTGGTCGTACTGCAGATGGCACGCGTGCCCGCGCTGGAGCGCCGGGTCGGTTCCGACCGGGTCGCCCGCTGGCACGCGATGACCGGCCGGTACACCATCTGCCTCGTCCTCGCCCATCTGTTCCTGACGATGTGGGGCTACGCCCTTCAGGCCGGGACCGGGCTCGGCGGGATCGTCCGGCAGACCGTCGACTCGGTGCAGCAACTGCCGGACGTGGGCAAGGCCGCCATCGGCACGGGTCTGCTGCTCCTCATCGGCCTGATCTCGATCGGCCCGATCCGCCGCAGGCTCTCCTACGACCTCTGGTACCACGTCCATCTGCTCACCTACGCCGCCACCTACCTGTCGTTCTGGCACCAGCTGTCGACCGGCAACGAGTTCGTCGCGCAGGCGTGGGCGCGGACGGCCTGGTACGTGCTGTACGGGTCGGTGACCACGCTGGTGATCTGGTACCGGATCATCACGCCGATCCGGCTCAACATGCGCCACCGGCTGCGGGTCGAGGCCGTCGTCGAGGAGACGCCCGGCATCGTCTCGGTCCTGATGACCGGCCGGAAGCTGCACCGCATGGGGGCGGCCGCCGGGCAGTTCTTCCGCTGGCGCTTCCTCGCTCCCGGCATGCGCCTCAGCTCGCATCCCTACTCGCTGTCGGCGGCGCCGCGCCCCAACATGCTGCGCATCACGGTCAAGGCGATCGGCGACCACAGCTCCGCGCTGCGCGATCTGCGACCCGGCACCCGGGTGTGGGCGGAGGGCCCCTACGGGGCGCTCACCGCCGACCGGCGCAGCCGCGGCAAGGTGCTGCTGGTGGCGGGCGGCGTGGGCATCACCCCGATGCGGGCGCTGTTCGAGACGCTGCCCGGCGCCGCGGGCGACCTGACACTGCTCTACCGGGCCAACAGCACCCAGGACCTGGCCCTGTGGGACGAGCTGGCGCAGATCGCCGAGGAACGCGGCGCCCGGCTGATGTACGCGGTCAACAGCCCGGAGGGGGAACGCCCCGACATCTCCGCGGACACCCTGCGCCGCAAACTGCCCGACATCGATCGGCACGACGTCTTCATGTGCGGGCCGCCCGGCTTCGCACAGCAGGTGTACGAGGCACTGCGCGGCGCGGGGGTCCCTGCCCGCCGTATCCATCACGAGTCGTTCGAGATGTGAGCGACGGGGAGTCAGGAGCTTTGGGAGCGATGAGGAAGAGTCACCCCGTCCGGCGTACGGTACTCGCCGGCGCCGCGACGGTCTCGGGCATCGTGTTGCTGCTGGCGCTCAAGCCGGCCTCCGACCCGGCATCGGCCCAGGCGGCGGGCGGTGTCACCGCGCAGCGGAGCGCCGCGGCCCAGGAGTCGCCGCAGGGCGGCAGCGGGCAGCAGACGGGCGCACGGACCGTCACCGGCGATGTGGCCACGACGCAGTACGGCAACGTCCAGGTCCGCCTGACGGTGAGCGGTGGCAGGATCACCGCGGCCGAGGCCGTACAGGCGCCGAAGGGCGGGGTCAGCGACCAGAAGACCGCCCTGGCCGTACCCCGGCTGAACCAGGCGGCCGTCGCCGCGCAGAGCGCGGACATCGACGCGGTCTCCGGGGCGACCTACACCAGCACGGGGTACAGGCAGTCGTTGCAGTCGGCGCTGGACAAGGCCGGTGGCTGAGTGGTCGACCAGGTGACCGACCCCGCGGGGGTGCCGTCCGCGCTGCGCCACGCGGAAGAGGTGATGGGCACCGTCGTCTCCTTCGACGTGCGCGGTGGTGAGCCCGGGGCCGTGCGGACCGCGCTGGAGGAGGCGATCGCCGGGCTGCACCGTGTGGACGAGGTGTTCAGCACCTACCGGGCGGACAGCCAGGTCTCGCGACTGGGCCGGGGCGAGGTGACCCTCGAGCAGTGCGATCCGGAGGTCGCCGAGGTGCTCGCGTCGGGCGCCGAGGCGGAGCGGCTCAGCGACGGCTGGTTCAGCACACGGTACGAGGGACGGATCGACCCTACCGGGATCGTGAAGGGCTGGGCCGTCGAACGCGCGGCGCGGCACCTGGCGGCGAGCGGGGCCGACGGGGTGAGTGTCAACGGCGGCGGTGATGTGCAGATGTACGGGGTGCCCGGGCCGCACCGGCCCTGGCGGGTCGGGATCGCGGATCCGCTGCGCCCCGGCGGGCTCGCGGCGGTGGTCTCCGCCGCCGGCGCCGCCGAACTCGCCGTGGCCACCTCGGGAACAGCGGAGCGCGGCGCCCACATCGTGGATCCGCGCACGGGCAGGGCGGCCGTCACCGACCTGGTGGCCGTGACCGTGGTGGGTCCCCGGCTGATCTGGGCGGACGCCTGGGCGACGGCGGCCTTCGCGATGGGTTCGCGGCAGGCCCTGGACTGGCTGGAGTCGCTGCCGGACGTGGAGGCCCTGCTCATCACGGCGGGTGACGAGGTGCGGTGCACGGGTGGGCTGGCGGCGCGTCTGGGCTGAACCGGGCAGGCAGCTGGGTTGAGGGCACACCGTCCGGTGTGCCCCCTCTCCCGCTCAGTGGTGGTTCTGCGCCAGCCTCAGCAGATGGTCCGCCAGTGCCTGGCCGCCGCTCGGCTCGCGGCTGATCAGCAGCAGCGTGTCGTCGCCCGCGATGGTGCCGAGGATGTCGTGCAGTTCCGCCTGGTCGATGGCCGAGGCGAGGAACTGGGCCGCGCCGGGCGGCGTACGCAGGACCACGAGGTTGGCGGAGGCCTCCGCGGAGATCAGCAGTTCCTGGGACAGGCGCCTCATCCGCTCCTCCTTGGCCGACTCACCGAGCGGCGCGCGCGGGGTGCGGAAGCCGCCCTCGCTGGGGACCGCGTAGATGAGGTCGCCGTCGGTGTTGCGGATCTTCACCGCGTTCAGCTCGTCCAGGTCCCGGGAGAGCGTCGCCTGGGTGACGTTCAGCCCGTCGTCGGCGAGGAGCTTCGCCAACTGGCTCTGGGATCGCACCGGTTGCCGGTTGAGGATGTCCACGATCCGGCGGTGGCGTGCGGTGCGGGTCTGCGGCACGGATGGCCCCGCCGCGTCGTGGTCCTGCGCCTGGCTCATCGTCGTCTCATTCCCCGGATCGTCCGTCCCCGTTGCCTGCGTCGAGGACGCCGGGGAGCGCCCGGAGGAACACCTCCACCTCGTCGTCGCCGATGTTCAGCGGCGGCATCAGCCGTACGACGTTCGGGGCGGGCGCGTTCACCAGGAGACCGGCGTCCTGAGCCGCCTGCTGCGTCTGCTGCGCCAGCGGCTCGGTGAGCACGATACCCAGGAGCAGGCCCGAGCCCCGGACATGGCCGACGAGCGGGTGGCCGAGCGACTCGATCCCGTCCCGCAGCCGCTCGCTCTGACGCTTCACGTTCTCCAGCAGTCCCTCGGCCTCGATGGTGTCGAGAACGGCGAGGCCGGCAGCGCACGCGACGGGATTGCCACCGAAGGTCGTGCCGTGCTGTCCGGGCTGGAGCAGTCCGGCGGCCCTGCCGAAGGCCACGGTGGCGCCGAGCGGGAGCCCGCCGCCGAGGCCCTTGGCGAGGGTGACCACGTCGGGCAGGACACCCTCATGGGCCTGGTACTCGAACCAGTGCCCGGTGCGGCCGACACCCGTCTGCACCTCGTCCAGGACGAGCAGCGCCCCGGTGGCGGCGGTGATCGCCCGGGCCGCCTTCAGATACCCGGCGGGCGGGACGACCACCCCGTTCTCGCCCTGGATCGGCTCGATGATCACCAAAGCGGTGTCCTCGGTGACCGCGGCGGCCAGGGCCTGGGCGTCGCCGTAGGGGACGTGCGTGACCTCTCCGGGCAGCGGCAGGAAGGGTTCCTGCTTGCCGGGCTGGCCGGTGAGCGCGAGGGCGCCCATGGTGCGGCCGTGGAAGCCGCCCTCGGTGGCGACCATATGGGTGCGCCCGGTCAGTCGGCCGATCTTGAAGGCACCCTCGTTGGCCTCGGCGCCGGAGTTGCAGAAGAACACCTTGCCGTCCCGGCCGAAGAGCTGGAGCAGACGCTCGGCGAGAACGACGGGCGGTTCGGCGATGAACAGGTTCGAGACGTGGCCGAGCGAGGCGATCTGTGTGCTGACGGCCTCGACGACCGCGGGGTGGGCGTGACCGAGCGCGTTCACCGCGATGCCGCCGACGAAGTCGAGGTACTCCGTGCCCTCGGCGTCCCACAGTCTTGCGCCCTCGCCGCGGACGAGGGGGAGCCGCGGCGTGCCGTAGTTGTTCATGAGCGCGCCCTGCCAGCGCCGGGTGAACTCCTCGTTGGCCGTCGTTCCCGTCATGCGTCGTCCCCCTCGTGCTTGTCGGGCAGCACCATCGTGCCGATGCCCTCGTCGGTGAAGATCTCCAGCAGGATCGAGTGCTGGACCCGGCCGTCGATGACACGGGCGGTGTTGACGCCGTTGCGCACGGCGTGCAGGCAGCCCTCCATCTTCGGCACCATGCCGGAGGACAGGTCCGGCAGCAGCTTCTCCAGCTGGGAGGCCGTGAGGCGGCTGATCACCTCGTCGCTGTGGGGCCAGTCCTCGTAGAGACCCTCGACGTCCGTGAGGACCATGAGGGTTTCGGCGCCCAGTGCCGCAGCGAGTGCCGAAGCCGCCGTATCAGCATTGACGTTGTAGACATGTCCGTCGTCCTGACTCCGGGCGATCGACGAGACGACCGGGATACGGCCGTCGGCGAGCAGCGCCTCGATCGCGCCCGTGTCGATCGCGGTGATCTCGCCCACCCGCCCGATGTCGACCAGTTCGCCGTCGATCCGCGGATGGTGCTTGGTGGCGGTGATGGTGTGCGCGTCCTCGCCGGTCAGGCCGACGGCGAGCGGGCCGTGCTGGTTGAGCAGCCCGACCAGCTCGCGCTGCACCTGCCCGGCCAGCACCATGCGCACGACGTCCATGGCCTCCTCGGTGGTGACGCGCAGACCCGCCTTGAACTCGCTGACGATGCCGTGCCGGTCGAGGGCAGCGCTGATCTGCGGGCCGCCCCCGTGCACGACGACGGGCTTGAGGCCGGCGTGCCGCAGGAACACGACGTCCTGGGCGAAGGCGGCCTTCAGCTCCTCGTTCACCATGGCGTTTCCGCCGAACTTGATGACGATCGTCTTGCCGTGGTGCCGGGTCAGCCAGGGCAGCGCCTCGATGAGGATCTGGGCCTTGGGCAGCGCGGTGTGCTTACGGGTCGTTCCGTTGCTCATGAGGAGTACGCGCTGTTCTCGTGGACGTAGTCGGCGGTGAGGTCGTTGGTCCAGATGGTGGCGGTCTCGGCGCCCGCGGCGAGGTCGGCGACGATGTGCACCTCTCGGTAGCGCATGTCGACGAGCTCGCGGTCCTCGCCCACGGAGCCGTTCCTGCATACCCAGACGCCGTTGATGGCCACGTTGAGCCGGTCGGGCTCGAAGGCGGCCTTCGTGGTGCCGATCGCCGACAGGACGCGGCCCCAGTTGGGGTCCTCGCCGTGGATCGCGCACTTGAGGAGGTTGTTGCGGGCGATGGAGCGGCCCACCTCGACGGCGTCGTCCTCGGAGGCGGCGCCCACCACCTCGACCTTGATGTCCTTGCTGGCGCCCTCGGCGTCACCGATGAGCTGCCGCCCGAGGTCGGCACAGACCTCCCGTACGGCCTCGGCGAAGTCCCCGAACTCCGGGGCGATGCCGGAGGAGCCGGAGGCGAGCAGCAGCACGGTGTCGTTGGTGGACATGCAGCCGTCGGAGTCGACGCGGTCGAAGGTCACCCTGCAGGCCGCCCGCAGGGCCTCGTCCAGGGTCTCCGGCTCGAGGTCGGCGTCCGTGGTGAGCACGACGAGCATGGTGGCCAGGCCCGGTGCGAGCATGCCCGCCCCCTTGGCCATGCCGCCCACGGTCCAGCCGTCGCCGGTCACCACGGACGTCTTGTGGACGGTGTCGGTGGTCTTGATGGCGATGGCGGCCTTCTCACCGCCGTGCTCGGACAGCTGGGCCGCGGCCTTCTCGACCCCCGGCAGGAGCACGTCCATCGGGAGCGGGACGCCGATGAGTCCGGTGGAGCAGACGGCGACCTCGATGGCTCCGCGGCCGAGGACGTCCGCGACCTTCTCGGCCGTGGCGTGCGCGTCCTGGAAGCCCTTGGGCCCCGTGCAGGCGTTGGCACCGCCGGAGTTGAGCACGACCGCGGAGACCTGGCCGGCCTTGATCACCTGCTCCGACCACAGCACCGGAGCGGCCTTGACGCGGTTGGAGGTGAAGACGCCCGCGGCGGCACGGCGGGGACCGTTGTTGACCACGAGGGCCAGGTCCGGGTTGCCGCTCACCTTGATGCCTGCGGCGATGCCCGAGGCGGTGAACCCCTGGGCGGCGGTGACGCTCACGGTGCGACTCCGATCGTGGAAAGCCCGGTGGTCTCGTCGAGGCCGAGGGCGATGTTCATGCTCTGGACGGCACCGCCCGCGGTGCCCTTGGTCAGGTTGTCCATGGCGCTGATCGCGATGATGCGGTGCACGGCGGCGTCGTATGCGACCTGCAGCTGAACGGCGTTGGAACCGTGGACGGACGCGGTGGCGGGCCACTGCCCCTGCGGCAGGAGATGGACGAAGGGCTCGTCGGCGAACGCCTTCTCGTAGGCGGCGCGGACCGACTCCGCCGTGACACCCGGCTTCGCCCTGGCGGTGCAGGTGGCGAGGATGCCGCGCGGCATCGGGGCGAGCGTCGGTGTGAAGGAGACGGCCACGGCACCGCCCGCGGCCGCGCCGAGGTTCTGGACGATCTCGGGGGTGTGCCGATGCACCCCGCCGACGCCGTACGGCGACATCGACCCCATGACCTCGCTGCCGAGCAGATGCGGTTTGGGCGCCTTGCCGGCTCCCGAGGTGCCGGAGGCGGCGACGATCACGGCCTCGTTCTCGGCGAGTCCCGCGGCGTAGGCGGGGAAGAGCGCGAGCGAGACGGCGCTCGGGTAGCAACCGGGTACCGCGATGCGCTTGGACCCCTCCAGCGCAGCGCGGGCACCCGGCAGTTCGGGGAGGCCGTAGGGCCAGGTCCCGGCGTGCGGGCTGCCGTAGAACCTCTCCCAGTCGGCCGCGTCCTTCAGCCGGAAGTCGGCACCCATGTCGATCACGAGCACGTCCGGACCGAGCTGCTCGGCGACGGCCGCCGACTGCCCGTGGGGCAGTGCGAGGAAGACGACGTCATGTCCGGCGAGCGCCTCGGGCGTGGTCTCCTCCAGCATGCGATCGGCCAGGGGCAGCAGATGCGGCTGGAGCGCGCCGAGCCGCTGCCCGGCGTTGGAGTTCCCGGTCAGGGCGCCGATCTCGATCCCGGGATGCGCCAGAAGCAGACGCAGCAACTCCCCACCCGCGTAGCCGCTGGCTCCGGCCACCGCCGCACGTACCGTCATGAACCCTCCTCCTGGATGGCATGACTATACGTTGCGTTGCACGTTTATGCAATTCCGGCGATGGGGTCCGGTCGTGCGCCGCGGGGCGGGCAACGGCTTCTCAAGCCTGCGAAAGACGGGAGTCACCGGGGGTGCGGCCTGGTCGGGGGCGGTGGCGTGGAATTGACGCCACCGCGGCCGCTCCCCCGGATGGACCCCGCGTTCAGGAAAACAGATCCGGCCCCAACGGAGGACGGAGGCCTGCCGAGAAACAGGTCAACAAAAAGGGAACACCGAACAAAGCCATGGACGTGGAACGAGATCGATGGCCCCTACCGCCGAGAAGTCGGGAAACCGTCCCGGAACCGGCCACGCATTCACGGCGCACACAAGGAAGGAACGCGTCAATTCGTGGTGACCGCCGCACGTCGTCGGCGGACGGCGGGGAGAGCGGTGAGCGCGACCAGGGTCAAGAGCGTCACACCGCCGACGGCCGAGCCCAGCCGCAGGCCCGGCGGGTGGAACGTACATGTGAGGCTGGTCGAGGAACCGTCGAGGGGGACGGCGATCAGCCCGTGGTACTCCCCTGCCGGGGTGGCGGGACCGTCACCGGTCGCACAACGCCACCCCGCGATCCGGGGGGCCGCCACGACCGCCGTCCCGGTGGTGCCGGCCGGCAGTTCGGCCCGGACGGTGCCGTCGGAGACGGTCAGCCGGCGGGCACCGGTGGCCTTGAGCCGCTGGACGACCCCGTCCAGCGCCGTGGTGTCCAGGCATCCGACCGCGCCGTCCGGCACAAGGCTCGTCCGGTCGGGAGACAGCTCGATCCGGAGGTGCCCGGATGCCGGGACCCGCCCGAGGCGCTCCATGGCGGCGATCTTGGTGACTCCGTGGTCGGACCGGAACCGCCCGGTCAGTGCGGGGGCCTGAGTGCCGCCGAGCCGTGCGGTTCCCGAGAAGTCCGGGGCCCACAGATAGACCTCGCTGCCGGCCCGGCAGTCGGCCGTGACCGTCGGCCTCGGCACGGCGTTCCCGGCGGGCACCGCGTCGAGGCGCAGACCCCGGCGCTCGGCCGCTCTTCGGTCCAGCGGCTCGCCGGCGGCGTCGCGCACCGTGATGCGGGGCACCGCGTAGACCCGGGCGCCCAGCAGCAGTTCCTGGTTGCGGTAGGGCGACGGTCCGAACGAGGACGTGTCCGTGCGTGTGCCGGCGGGCACCGACGGCCGCACCGTGACCAGGGGCGGCACGTCCTGGCGGGTCACGTACACATGGCTCCCGTCCTGCGGGAACCAGTTCTGATGCGGGTCGGGCGGGGAGTGCACCCGCGCGCCGACGGAGAAGATCACGTCCGTGACGGCGTTGTCGATGCTCTGCAGATTGCGCCCCCGCGAGGTCCAGCCGCCCCCGAGCTCCGTGATCAGGGTGCTGAGGACGTCGGAGGTGTGGCTGCTGTAGTACTGGGCACCCTGGCCGCCCAGCAGCATCGGGTCGTTGCCGACCGTCTGCTCCCGGCCCGGGTCTGTGCGGTACCGGGGCCAGCCGTCGGCCTTCTCGATCGCCTCCGACTGCTCCTGCTGGCGCGCCCCCCAGGGGGCGTAGTCGTCCATGCGCGAGAGCCGCATCCGGGTGGCCGCGGCGGTGGTGGCCGTGGTCTCCCCGAGTTGCGTGCAGACGAGCAGCGCCACGGCGCAGCCGACGAGCAGGGCGCGGTGCCCGCCCGTGGCGAGTCGCCCGCGTTGTGTCCCGGCGTAGAGGGCCAGTCCGGCAAGCGTGCCCGCGGCGGCGAGCGCGAGCACCGGCCACGCGAAGGAACGGACCAGGCCGCTGCGGCTCGCGAGAGCCGTGATCAGTGCCAGCAGCACGCTCGCGGCGATCAGGGCGCGCCGGTCGGGCGGCCCGTACGAGAGGGCGTACCAGGCGGCGATGACGAGCAGCGCGCACAGCACGAAGGCCTCGCGGTACGGACTGCCCTGCGGGGTGGTGAAGGCGTGCCAGAACAGATGGGTCGGCGTCCACTGCATCGACAGCGTCACCGCGATCACCGACACCGTCCATCCGGCGCGCACCCGCCAGGGCACCGCCCGGTGGAACGGCAGGGCGAGGGCGAGCACCAGTGCCGTGATGCCCACGTACACGGCCGGTGTACCGAAGCTGTACGTCGTCGGCAGCAGCCGGGCCAGCAGGTCCTGGCCCGCCACGGGTTCGAACCCGGTGAACCTGCCGGGCGAGGCGTGCTTGGTCCCGAAGTACACCACCGTCACCAGCGGCGCGGCCAGGCCCATGCCGAGGGCGAAGGTGAGGGCGGCCCGGCCCGCTGCGGCCAGCGCCTGCCGGCGGGTGAGTCCGGCGAGGAGCAGCCGGACCAGTAGCACCACAGCGGCGCCGATGGTGGCCATGTATCCCGTGTAGAAGTTGGCGATCCACACGAGGGCGACCAGGAGCACACCGGGGAGCCGGCGCCGCCCGTTCAGCGCCCACTCGCCGACCAGGCACAACAGGGGCAGGCCGATGAGGCCGTCGAGCCACATCGGGTTGTACGACGCGTCCGCCACGCTCCAGCCGCACAGGGCGTAGGAGGCGCCCAGCAGTCCCGCGGCCCACCAGCGGCCGGACCGCAGACGGAGCAGCAGCCAGGCCATGACGGCGCCGGCCGTCGCCGTTTTGAGCACGGTGATCACGTACACCGCGAGGTCGATCCCGTCCCGCGGGAACACGGCGACCAGCAGGGCGAAGGGGCTGGTCAGATAGGTGCCGAGGTCGGGCAGGAAACTGGCGCCGAAACCGGACTGCCAGTTGACGAGGATTCCGCCGTCGGCCCTTCCGTGCAGCAGGTCCCACAGATGGGCGTGGTAGGGCACGTACTGGTTGCCCATGTCGTTGATGCTGCGGGTGCGGGGCCCGAAGGGGAAGCTGCGGGCGACGGCGCCGGCCGCGCAGAACACCGTGACGGTGAGGGCAGCGGCCAGCAGGGCGGCGGACTGCCTCGGCCCGGTCGGCAGCCGGAGCCGCCAAGGGCGTCCGGTCGTCGAGGCGGGCTCGCTGGGCCGGCGTTGCGCGGGCACGGACGGCGCCTTGTCACCGTGCACGGTCCCGGTCCTCGGCTCCGGCCGGGTTGTCGGTTTCACATCCAGTTCCTGTCCGGACGTCGCGGCGAGGTCCCGTGATGCGTGCCACTCGGCGCCGGGGGCGACGCCGGTACGGCGGCCGTGGGCAGGGTCGAGCGATGCATTTCTTGGCGAGCCCCCTGAAAGCGTGGGACGCAGGGCGTCCCGGTCCGGGGGCGTGCCTCCCCCGCGTGTCTCATTTCGCCAGCTGAGACGGGCGTTGATTCCGAAAGGTTGTGCCGCCTCCGGAAAGTGGTGGGACAAATTCCGAAAGCGCTCGCCCGAGCCGATGCACACCCTCACCGCAAGGAAAAGGAAAGTCGCTCCACACATGAATTGCGGGTGAATGAAATCCGACCGCCGGGGATTGGTCAGCGCGCCTTGCGCGCCGCGTAGGCCCGTGCCGCCCGTACCCGGTTGCCGCACTTCGTCGTGCACCAGCGCCGCGCTCCGTGCGAGCGCAGGAACCAGCGGGCACAGCCCTGCGCGGCGCACTCGGTGAGCTGGTCGGCCTCGGAGCCGGTGAGCAGTTCGGTGGCGTCCTCCGCCAGCACGGACAGCGCGGCGGCCGCCGGGTTGCCGGCGTCCGGCTCGTCGCAGCGGTGCGGGCCGTCGGCCGTCCACGCCAGCCGGGGGGTGGCGGGCGCCGCCGCCAGGGCGGCGTTCAGGGTCGCGAGGTCCTGCGCCGAGGGGATCCCGTGGGCCTCGCGGGCCTGGAACAGCGCGCGCAGCGCCTCGCGCAGGCCCAGCAGCCGTCCGGACTGCCTGCCGTTCAGCGCGACCCTGTCCGGCAGCAGCCCGTGCCGGACGAGCCACAGATGCGCGGCCTCCGTGCCGTCGAGCAGGTCGACAGGGCCGTGGCTGATGGTGAAACGCGTGTTGACCAGCGCCAGGGAGGCATAACGCTCCTCCCCGGGGACCGGGAGCTGGTGCAGGTAGACAGGGCTGTCGTGATCCACGCCCTCATGTTAATGCTTGCGATTCTCCGTGAGGAGACCTAGCGTTTCTCACGGAGAATCGCAACAGACAGCGTGAGAGGTGAGAGGCCGTGACCTTCGACGTGGACGCCCTGCGCAAGGACTTCCCGATCCTGGAACGGACGGTCGAGGGCGGTGCCCGCCTCGTCTACCTGGACTCCGGTGCCACCACACAGAAGCCCCTCCAGGTCCTGGACGCCGAGCGGGACTTCTACCTCCGGCACAACGCCGCCGTGCACCGCGGCGCGCACCAGCTGGCGGGAGAGGCGACGGACGCGTACGAGAACGCCCGGCAGACCGTCGCCCGGTTCATCGGAGCCGCCGACGACGAGGTGGTCTTCACCAAGAACACCACCGAGGGCATCAACCTCGTCGCGTACGCCCTGGGCAACGACCGCAGGCTCGGACCGGGCGACCGGATCGTGGTGACGGAGATGGAGCACCACGCCAACCTGGTGCCCTGGCAGCAGCTCGCCGAGCGCACCGGGGCGACGCTGGACTGGTTCGGTCTCACCGACGACGGGCGTCTCGACCTCTCCCGGGTCGACGAACTCCTGGACGAGCGCACCAAGGTGCTCGCCCTCGCGCACCAGTCCAACGTCCTCGGCACCATCAACCCCGTACGGGCGCTCGCCGACCGGGCTCACGCGTTCGGTGCGCTCGTCGTGGTCGACGGGGCCCAGTCGGTGCCCCACCGGCCGGTCGACGTGGGTGAACTGGGTGCCGACTTCCTCGCCTTCTCGGGGCACAAGATGCTGGGCCCGAGCGGCGTCGGCGTGCTGTGGGGCCGGCGCGAGCTCCTCGCCGCCCTCCCGCCCTTCCTGACCGGCGGGTCGATGATCGAGATCGTCGAGATGGATCGCACCACCTTCCTGCCGCCGCCCCAGCGCTTCGAGGCGGGTGTGCCGATGACGGCTCAGGCGGTCGGCCTCGCGGCAGCGGTGGACTACCTCCGAGCGCTGGGCATGGACGCGGTGGCCGCGCACGAGGACCGCCTCACCGCCCGCGCCCTGGACCTGCTGGGCGAGATCCCGGGCGTAGGCATCGTCGGCCCCCGGGACCTCACCGACCGAGGATCGGCCGTGTCGTTCACGGTCGACGGCATCCACCCCCACGACGTCGGCCAGGTCCTGGACGAACGGGGTGTCGCGGTCCGCGTGGGTCACCACTGCGCCCGCCCGATCGTGCGCCGCTACGGAATCCCGGCGACGACCCGGGCGACCTTCTACGTGTACAACACGCCCGATGAGGTGGATGCCCTGGTCGAGGGAGTCCGCGCAGCTCAGGCCTACTTCGGGGGATGACGGACGGGAGCACTTGACCTGGAGCGCGCTCCAGGTCCTACGGTCTTGTCCATGACCAGCGCGGAGCCTGCCACCCCCGACGGGGAGCCGACCCTCACCATCGCCCAGGTCGCCGAGCGCACCGGCCTCACACACGACACGCTACTACGAGAAGGCCGGCCTGATCGAGCGGGTCGGCCGGACCGGCGGCAACCAGCGGCGTTACGCGGCCGCCGATCTCGCCTGGCTGGAGTTCGTGCTGAGGCTGCGCGAGACGGGGATGCCGATCGCCGAGATGCAACGCTTCGCCGGACTGCGCGCCCGGGGCGAGGCCACGGTCGCCGACCGGCTGGCGATGCTCCGGGAGCACCGTGCCGGGGTGGCGCGGCGGATCCGAGCCCTGCGCCGCAACGCGGCCGCGCTGGACGACAAGATCGACCACTATGAACGGCTGCTCGAAGGGCAGCCGGGGACGGATGGACCGGCATGAACGCGAGCACCTCTCGTGAAGAACGTTTCGCCCATGGGCTGGAGGTCCTGAAGCTGGTCGACGGCCGAGCCGGACAGCGGGTCGTGGACGCGCTCGCCGACGTCAGCCCGGAGCTCGGCCACCAGATCGTCGCCTGGGCCTTCGGGGACGTCTACGACCGGCCGGAGCTCGCCCCGCGCGACCGCCAGTTGGTGACGCTGGGCATGCTGACCGCGCTCGGCGGCTGCGAGGCCCAGCTGGACGTGCACGTCAACGCGGCACTCAACGTGGGTCTCACGCCTGAGCAGATCGTGGAGGCCCTGCTCCACTCGGCGGTCTACTGCGGCATGCCCAGGGCGCTGAACGCGACATTCGCCGCGAAGCAGGTCTTCGCCGAGCGCGGGCTGCTGCCGCTCGGAGGCCGGTCCCCGCAGGAGCCGGCCGCTCCCTCCGTCTGATGGGAGGGCCGGCTCCGTGCCGGGCACGGCGGTGCGGGACGTAGGGTCGAACGCATGGTGGATCGTGAGTTCTGGCCCGTGCGGGACCTGCTGGCCCATCTCGCCGGGCGCTGGCGCGTGGAGCGCACCGTGCGGGACCTCGCGAGCGGCGAGGAGGGCCGCTTCGACGGGACCACCCTGTTCTCGCCTCCGAAGGACGGCGGGGACGGGCTGCTGCACCACGAGTCGGGCACGTTCGTGTGGCAGGGCACCCCGCGTCCGGCCGAGCGGACGCTGTGGTTCCTGCCCGGGCCTTCAGCGGGTGCCTCTCAGGTGCGGTTCGCCGACGGCCGCCCGTTCCACGACCTCGACCTCACGAGCGGCCGCCATGTCGCCGAGCATCCGTGCGCCGCGGACCTCTACCGGGGCGAGTTCACGGTCCACGACGAGGACCGCTGGCGGACGGTCTGGCGGGTCGGCGGGCCCGCGAAGTCCCTCGTCCTGACCACCGACTACACGCGCGAGCGGCTGGAGTCAGCCCCGTCCCTGTGACGGAGCCTCCAGCCGGAGGTTCCAGCGTCCGTTGCGGCCCGCGAGCGTGACCGTCGACAGGGGGCGCACATCGATGTTCCAGTACGCCGACGGCTGTGCCCGCAACGCGTAGACGAGCGCCGCCCGCACCACCGACGGCTCCGTCACGGCGACGATACGGCTGCCGTCCTCGACCGGACGGGTCTCCAGCCAGCCGCCCACCCGGGAGATGAAGGACATCAGGGGCTCTCCGCCGTGCGGCGCGGAGCGGGGATCGGCGAGCCAGGCGTCCACCGCCGCCGGCTCCCGGGCCATCGCCTCGCCCAGCGTGAGTCCGCGCCAGCGGCCCATGCTGCAGTCCCGCAGCGCCGGCTGCACCAGTGGGGCGTATCCGAGCGCGTCCCCGGTCGCCCGGCTCCGCGGGGTCGGCGAGCAGTAGCGCAGCTCGGCAGCCGCCAGCGGCACCAGGTCCCCGGCTGCACGCTGCACTTCGTCCCAGCCGGCCTGGTCCAGCGGCCGGTCGTCCTCGAAGCGCTCCGCGAGCAGCGAGGAGCTGCGCGCCGCGGCGACGAACGTGACCCGAAGATGCATGCGGCGATCGTGTGCCGCCCAAGTGGGCAGGTCAAGGGACGTTACTCAGGAGTGACCAAAGGTGTCGAGACCTTGACGTGCGCCCCGGCCCGAGCGGTCGAGCCAGAGCACCATCCACTGGTCCGGCCTGTCGAGCGGCTCGAAACCGTGCTGGGCGTAGACGCCGTGCGCGTCCTCCGTGGCGAGCAGGACGCGGCGCAGCCCGAACGGTGCGAGGTGCTCGCGCACCGCGCCGACCAGGGCGGTGCCGATGCCCTTGCCGCGCGCCTGACGGTCGACGTAAACATCGCAGAGCCAGGCGAACAGCGCCTCGTCGGTCACCACGCGTGCGTAGGCCACCTGGGCTCCGGAAGCGGCCTCGTACACCCCGAAGTTGAGGGATTTCGCGACCGCGCGCTCATGCTGTTCACGGGGCCGGTCGAGCGCCCAGTACGCGTCGGTCGACAGCCAGCGATGCGTGCGGTCGACGTCGATACGGGCGGGATCGGCGGAGAACTCGTACCCGTCGGGAAGGCGCGGCGCGTCGGTCATGGCGCGAGAATCGCAGGCCACACGGGTGCTGTCGAGCGGTTTTCGGGCTCGTGCGCCGAAGCCCCGGACGGCGCACGACGCGTCATCCCGCTGCGCTCGTTCCGCCGGCGCGGTGCGGAAGTACCTCGTCGCAGGCGCTCCGCAGACGCCGCACCCCCTCCGCGATCTCCCCGGCGCCCGCCACCGCCGCGAAGCTCAACCGGAGGTGGGCCGCCGGAGGTTCGGCACTGAAGTAGGGGCGCCCGGGGGTGACCGCCACTCCCGCACGCAGGGCGCCCGCGACGAGGGCGGGCTCGTCGGCGCCGTCGGGCAGTCGCACCCAGAGGTGGTAGCCGCCCGACGGGACGTGCGGCAGCGCCAGTTCGGGCAGACGCAGGCCCAGCGCGGCGGTCATCGCGTCCCGGCGGCTCCTCAACTCCGCGGAGACGGCCCGCAGATGCCGCGGCCAGGCGGGCGAGCCGACGAGTTCGAGTGCCGCCTCCTGCAGCGGACGCGGCACGAAGAACGTGTCGACGATCTGGATGGCACGCAGCCGCTCGAGGACCGGACCGCGGGCGGCGAGGGCACCGACCCGGAAGCTCGGCGAGGTCGCCTTGGTGAGCGAGCTGACGTGCACGACGACGCCCTCGGGATCCTCGGCGGAGAGCGGCGGCGGCAGGGGCCCCGCGTCCTCGTGCACCAGGCGGCGCACGAAGTCGTCCTCGATCACGAACGCGCCGGCGTCCCGCGCGATGCGCAGCACCTCGCGGCGGCGCTCCGGCGCGAGGACGGCACCGGTCGGGTTCTGGAACAGCGGCTGGCAGACGAAGACCCGGGCGCCGCTCGCCCGGAACGCGTCCGCAAGCAGGGCCGGTTTCACCCCGTCCGCGTCGACCGGGACGGGCACCGGCCGGAGCCCGGCCGCGCGTGCGATCGCGAGCATTCCGGGGTATGTGGGCGATTCGACCAGAACCGGCGCGCCCGGTGGCGCCAGCGCCCGCAGCGCGGTGGTGAGCGCGGACTGGCCGCCCGCCGAGATCAGCACGTCCGCCGTGGTGACCGCACCGCCTATGCTCCGTGCGAACCACTCGCGCAGCTCCGCGATCCCCTCCATGGGCGGCCGGGCCCAGGCACCCGGCCGGCGGCCGGCCCGCGACAGAGCCGCGCCCATGGCGCGTTCTGGCTGGAGCACGGGATGCAGATAGCCGCCGTTGAACTCGACGACCCCGGCGGGCGGGGCGGCCAGCGAGGTCAGCACCCCCGAGGCGTCGACGCTGCGCGGCACGAGTTCGGCGGAGGCGTCCGCGCTGAGGGCGACCTCCTGCCAGGAGGTGTCCCCGACCTCCCGGGCGACGGCCCGGGGCTCGGCCCGGAACGCGCCGGCCCCGGGCCGCGTCACCACGATCCCCTCGGCGGTCAGCTGGGCAAGCGCGCGCGACACGGTCACCGGGCTCACCCGGAACCGCTCGACGAGCGCACGGCTCGACGGCAGCTTCTCACCCGGAGAGTAGCGCTTCACCTCGGTTCGCAGATGTTCCGCGAGTTCACCCACACTGCTACGCTCATGCATGAAAGCAGAGGATAGCGCTACCGCGTACACGTCGATAGCGGCCGAGTCGGGCCCCGGCATCGCGCCCCCCGCCGCCCGCACCCCGGCCCGTACCGGACCGGGCGAACGGTCCCCCCGCCGGCGGGCCGGCGTGCTCCAGGCGGGACTCGGGGTCCTCGCCTTCTCGCTCACCTTCCCCGCCACCGCCTGGGGGCTCGAGGGCTTCGGGCCGTGGACGCTCATCGGTCTGCGCAGCGTGCTGGCCGCGATCATCGCGGGCGGATGTCTGCTCGCGCTGCGCGTCCCGCTTCCCGCACGGCAGCACCGGGCGGGGCTAGCCGTGGTCGCGGCCGGTGTCGTGCTCGGTTTCCCGCTGCTGACCACCCTCGCCCTCGAGACCTCGACCACCGCGCACGCCGCCGTGGTCGTGGGGCTGCTCCCCCTGACCACCGCCCTGTTCTCCGCGCTGCGCGTCGGCAACCGGCCGTCCCGGACGTTCTGGCTCGCGGCGCTGGCCGGCGCCGCCGCCGTCATCGGCTTCACCGTGCAGCAGAGCGGCGGCACTCTGACGGGGGCGGACGCCTACCTCTTCGGCGCGCTCCTCGTCTGCGCCGCCGGTTACACCGAGGGCGGCCGGCTGGCCCGGGTCATGCCCGGCTGGCAGGTCATCGGCTGGGCGCTGGTGCTCTGCCTGCCGCTCACGCTGCCGGGTGCGATCGTGGCCCTGGCGTACGAGCCGGTCCACCTCACCGTGCACGGCCTGGCGGGGCTGCTGTGGGTGGCGGCGGGTTCGCAGTTCCTGGGGCTGGTCGTCTGGTACCGGGGCATGGCCGCGATCGGTATACCCAAGGCCAGCCAGTTGCAGCTGGCGCAGCCGCTGCTCACACTGGTGTGGTCGGTACTGCTCCTCGGCGAGCATCTCACTCCGGCCGCGCCGCTCACGGCGGCCGCGGTGCTGATCTGTATCGCGGTCACCCAGAGGGCGCGTGACTGACCGGGTGGGGTGCACGGACAGGGTCGGCCGGCGCAACCAGGCCGTGGACCCACGGCCACGGACCGATACTCCCGCACGTGACGAGGAGGCCCCAGATGCGCGCAACTGTGGGCGACAAGCTTGTGCAGCACGGCAGGATCGTCGGGCAGCACGACAAGATCGGCGAGATCGTCGAGGTGATGGGGACGAACGGCAACCCGCCGTACCGCGTCCGCTTCCAGGACGGGCACGAAGGTGTGTGCTCGCCCGGCCCCGACACCGAGATCCGCCACAGGGAACTGGAACAGCCGATCGGTCAATGATGAGGGCGGGGAGTCACCGTGGTGGCTTCGCCGGCTGCCGGTAGTGGTCGGCCGTCACCCTCGACATCGCCCCGATCGGATCCTCCGCGACTTCCTTGGCGGCGAAGAAGACGTGCCCGCCCACCTGCGGGTACCGCTTGGCCAGGGTGAGGTGCCGGGAGAGTTCCGCCGGGCTCCGCCAGGCGGCGGGCTGGGCCGGGTCACCGGCCTTGTACAGCGCCTCACCCAGGTACAGCCCCACGGACGTGCCCGCGGCGACCCCTGCCCACCAGCGGACGAGCTCCGCGTAGTCGGCGGGGCTGTAGTCGATGTTCCAGTACAGCTGGGGGCAGATGTAGTCGAGCCAGCCCGAGCGCACCCATGTCCTGGTGTCCGCGTACAGGTCGTCGTACGTCTGCACACCTGCCCGCGTCGCCGAACCACGGGAGTCGGTCGCGGCATTGCGCCACACACCGAAGGGACTGACCCCGAAACGGGCGGCGGGCCGGATCTGCCGTACGCGGGCCGCGGTCTCCCGCACCAGGAGGTCGATGTTGTGGCGGCGCCAGGCGGCCCGGCTGGTGAAGCCGCCGCCGTAGGCCGCGAACGCCGCGGCGTCCCCGAACGTCTGGCCGGCGACCGGATACGGGTAGAAGTAGTCGTCGAAGTGGACGCCGTCGACCGGATAGCGGCGCACGGCGTCGAGGATCGCGTTCTCGACGAAGGCGCGGACAGCGGGCAGCCCGGGGTTGTAGTAGAGCTGACCGCCGTACGCCACGGTCCACTCGGGGTGCCTGCGTGCGGGATGCGACGCGGCGAGCCGGGACCGGTCGGTGTGGGTGGCGACCCGGTAGGGGTTGAACCAGGCGTGCAGCTCGAGCCCGCGGGCGTGCGCCTCCTGGACGGCCGTGCCCAGCGGGTCCCAGCCGGGATCCCTGCCCTGCGTCCCGGTGAGGTACTGGGACCAGGGCTCGTACGGCGAGGGCCACATCGCGTCGGCCGTGGGGCGGACCTGGAAGAAGACGGTGTTCAGCCCGCGCCGTACCGCCGCGTCCAGGCGCTCGCGCAGCTGGGCCCGCTGGACGGACGCCGACAGCCCGGGACGCGCCGGCCAGTCTCTGTTGAACACGGTCGCCAGCCACATTCCCCGCATCTCGACGCTCGCCCGCGGGTACCGTGGGGCGGCCGCCGCCCCGGTGGACAGGACCGACAGGGACAGCGCCGCCCCCGTGAAAGCCCGCCGTGACAACCGCCCCATTGCACATCCTCGTACGCTGCGGATCCGCGCCCTCACGGATCGTCTCCGCGGCACAGCATGCACCCACCCCGGCGATCGATCATCGATACTTGGGAGTAACGTGCACGAATGGAGCAGGCGACCGGGACCCGAACGGACCTGCCACAGCCGTAGATCAGCGAAAGGGACGATGTGACCGACATCGAACGCGTCGGAGTGGTGGGCTGCGGCCAGATGGGAGCGGGGATCGCCGAGGTCTGCGCCCGCTCGGGACTGGACGTAAAGGTCGCCGAGACCACCGGCGAAGCCCTGGAGTTCGGCCGGACCCGTCTGTTCACTTCCCTGACCAAGGCGGCCGAGCGCGGCAAGATCTCCGAGGAGGAGCGGGACGCGACACAGGCGCGCCTGACCTTCACCACCGACCTCGGCGAGTTCGCGGACCGTGACCTGGTGATCGAGGCGGTCGTCGAGAACGAGCAGGTGAAGACGGAGATCTTCCAGGTGCTCGACCAGGTGGTGACCCGCCCGGACGCCATCCTCGCCTCCAACACGTCCTCGATCCCGCTGGTGAAGCTCGCGGTCGCCACCTCGCGTCCCGACCATGTGATCGGCATCCACTTCTTCAACCCGGCGCCGGTGCAGAAGCTCGTCGAGCTGATCCCGGCGCTCACCACGTCCGAAGGCACCATCGGCCGGGCCCAGTTGTTCGCCGAGAAGCTCCTCGGCAAGCACGCGATCCGCGCCCAGGACCGCTCCGGATTCGTGGTCAACGCGCTGCTCGTGCCCTATCTGCTGTCCGCCATCCGCATGTTCGAGTCCGGCATCGCGGGCCGCGAGGACATCGACAACGGCATGGAGATGGGCTGCGCCCACCCGATGGGCCCGCTGAAGCTCTCCGATCTGATCGGCCTGGACACCATCGTCTCGATCGCCAACTCGATGTACGAGGAGTACAAGGAGCCGCTGTACGCCGCACCCCCGCTGCTGCAGCGCATGGTGGAGGCGGGCCGGCTGGGGCGCAAGAGCGGCTCCGGCTTCTACTCCTACTCCTGATCCGTTCCCGACGGTCGCGGCCCCTCGGTCACGGACCGTCGCACACGGTCCCGTGCGGGCCCGGCACCGTTCGCGGTGCCGGGCCCGTGTCATTCACACACCGTGTGCGCACCGGACCCGCATATGCCGCGCGCACACTCTCCCGCCGCGCCCACCAGGCGAGTTGACTCTCCATGCACATGCAAGGGATGTGACGACTACGGAAAGGAGCGGACACGTGACCGCCGACCCCGAGCATCCCGTGGTCCAAGGAGAAGTCGCAGAGTTACGCCGCCGCCTCGATGTGGCACACGCCCGGGTCGAGGGAGGGCTGGCCCTGCTCAGTCATCGCGCCGAGGAGACCGCGAAGGACCTGGACGACCTGAGCACGAGGGTCGTCGCGCTGGAGCACACGCGCTGGCCCCTGCCCGCAGTGGCCGCACTGACGGCCGTGGGCGCCCTCCTCGTGACGATCTGGCAGGCGTGGGCCCACTAGGGCCCGTCGTCCGGACCGTGTCGGCGTCGATCGAACGGCACGGTCTCTCCCAGCCGACCATGTCCGGACGACAGACCCTAGCCCGCCGGGCCGCGGGACGGTGAGGGCCATACGTCCTGGCCGAGCCTGAGGTGGTGCAGGAGGAGGAGCGCGGCCGCCATGTTCGCGGCCGGGACCTCTCCGCGGGCGACCATGTCGGGGACGAGCTTGAGGGGAACCCATTCCCGACGGTCCGACTCGAAGTCGTCCACGGGGTGCCCGACGTACTCGCCCTCGTCGGCCCAGTAGATGTGGTGCCGGGCGTCGGTGAGGCCGTTGGAGGGCTCCACGCTCATGAGATGGTGCAGGGGTCCCGGCCGCCAGCCGGTCTCCTCCTCGAGCTCGCGGGCCGCCGCGTCGGCGATGTCCTCGCCGTCCTCGACGACGCCGGCCGCGAGCTCCCACCCCCAGCTGTCGGTGATGAAGCGGTGCCGCCACAGCAGCAGCACCTCGTTGGCCTCGTTGACGATCGTGGCCACGGCGACAGGCCGCAGCCGTATCAGGAAGTGGTCGAGATGCCTGCCGTCCGGCAGCTCGACATCAGCGAGATTGACGCTGAACCAGCGGTTTTCATACACAGTTTGTTCGTTCCGCTTCGTCCACTGCACGGTTCTGCCACCTTCCGTCGAGTAAGTGGCAATATCGCAGCAGGAGCGTCAACTCAGCAGGCTCACAGTGACGCACACCCGGCGCAGCGGCGGGCGCAGTCGGCCGCACCGGCGGGAGAGCCGGACTCCCCGGCAGTGCGCGCGGCGATGTCTACAGCGGTACGCGCAGGGCCCCGTCGATCAGTTCGGCCGCCTCGGCCGTCCCGGCACAGCCGCTGCGTACGAGGTGTTCGCGCACCGCCCGGAGTCTGTCGCGCAGGCGCATGGACTCCATCCCCCGGGCCTGCTCGGCCATCTCGACCGCCGTGGCCACCGCCTTGTCGGCGTTGCCCTGGCGCAGTTCGATCTGGCTGAGCATCGCGAGCCGGTGCACCCTGCCCCGGTCGTGCGCCGGTGTGTCGACGGCGGCGGCGGCGTGCTCCCCCGCGGCCACGAGGTCCCCGAGGCTGAGCAGCGCCTCCGCGACCTGGACGTTGACAAGACCGGGCTGGACGTAACCGGTCTCGTCCGGCTCGTGACCGCGCCGGATGCGCTCGGCCGCCGACTCGGCCCGCCGGATGCAGGACAGCGCGCTCGTGGCGTCGCCGAGGTGCGCGTACGCCTTGGCCTGCATCGCGTACAGATCGGAGGCGAGCGCCGGGGTGATCTGCCTGCCGGCGGCACGCAGCGCGGCTTCGGCGAACGCGACGGCCTGGCGGTACTCCTTCATGAACAGCGACTGGTTGACCAGCAGCGCTATCACGTACGCGCCGAGCCCACGGTCCCCGCTCGCCTTCGCCAGACGCAAGGCCTGGTGGAAGTAGCGCTGGGCGAGCCCGTGTGCGTCCGAGTCGTAGGCGCAGATGCCCGCGACGGCCACAAGGCCGCCGGTGGCGCGGTGCAGTTGGCGGCCCATGGCGTCGGTGTAGCTGCCGCGGAGCAGCGGCGCGGTCTCGGCGTTGAGGAAGCCGACGATACGACTGCGGGTCGCCACTCCCCCGGCCTTGCGGTACATCTGCTCGTAGTGGGCACGGGCGGCGCGCAGCATGTCGACGTCCGCCGGGGTGACCCGGTGCCTGCCGCCGCGCGAGACGTCCACGTCCTCCGGCGGGTTCTCCCACTCCCACACGGGCATCACCGCAGGGGTGCCCGTGACGGCGGCGGCGCCCAGGATGTGCGGCCGCTGCTGCTCGTCTGACCGCCACAGCGCCGTGGCCCGTTCCACAAAGCCGGACAGGCCGGAACCGTGCGCGGCGGCCGGTTCGCCGGGCACCCCGAGACCGATGTCGTCCAGGGTCACCGGACGGTGCAGGCGGGCGGCGAGCACCTCGCAGATCAGGTCGGGCACCTGACCACGGGGACGTTGCCCCTTCAACCACCGTGCCACGGCGGTGTGTTCGTATCTGAGCGAGAGACCGCGCGCCCGGCCCGCCTGGTTGACGTGCGCGGCGAGTCCCGCGTGGGATATCCCTGCCTCGTCGAGGATCGCGTCGAGCAGAGTGTTGGGCTGCATCCGTGCCCCCCGGTGACTCGGTCTCGACAGCGTAGTGCGTTCGCCTTCACACGGGGTGTGAACAGAGTGCGCGAATCCGGGCTGTGCGCGCGCTGTTGCGGAGAGTTTCCGCCCGCTTGACTGAAAACCCTCGTAAGAGGCCGGCCGGGCCGCCGGCTCCCCCTCGTACAGTGCGGCGGTCCGAATCCGCGCCGTCCGCCCGGCTGCCTGCCCGACACTCCGTAGCGGGGCGGACGGCGCGGCCGTGTGGACACGCTCCGGCGGAAAGGCGGGGACAGCCGGAGCGGCGCCGGGAGTCAGGAGCGCTGGGTCGGACGCGGGTTCGTCGGCAGAGGACGCGCCCATGCGGTGGACCCGCACGCGTCACGGTCCGGCGGCTCCGCGGCGGCGGCCCGGGACAGACGGTCGTTGCGCACCACCAGCAGGGCGACGTCGTCCCGGAGCCGGCCGCCGGTGTGGCGGAGCAGACCGGTGAAGACGTTCCGCAGCAGCGCCTGGGGGTGCGGAGGCCGGGCGCGGACGGCCTCGCCGAGCAGAGTGGGCAGGGGAAAGAATCGGCCACGGCCGTCCCGGGCGTCTTCCGCGCCGTCGGTGTACAGGAACAGCGCCTGTCCCGGCGCCAGGCGGCCGCAGTCGGTCGGAGGCAGGTCCGCGGGAAGGGGGAACGGTCCGAGCGGAGGCAGCGGATCGTCGCCGGACAGAGCCGCGAGCCTCCCGGGCTCGAGCAGATACGGCCAGGGATGCCCGCAGTTCAGCCCGCGCACCTCGCCGTCGTGGCCGATCTCCAGGAGCAGCAGGGTCACGAACTCCTCGGCCACCGGGGTGTCGGGTACGGAGCCGACCGAGGGGTGTTCGGCCCGCGCCCGCTCGCGCAGATGGCGGGCGAGCGACCGGTCCAACCGGCGCAGCACGCCCGCCAGTTCGGGCTCGTCGTGCACGGCCTCCCGGAAGCTGCCGAGGACGGCCGCGACGGTGGCGAGGGCGGTGAGACCGTGGCCGCGCACGTCGCCCATCACGATCCGGACGCCGTGCTCGGTGGCGATCACCTCGTACAGGTCACCCCCGACGGTGGCCCCGCACTCTGCGGAGAGCCGGGCGGCGGCGACCTCCAGCCCGGCGACGCGCGGCGGGAGCGGCCGCAGCACCACGCTCTGGGCGGCCCCCGCGACCTTGCGGGCCTGCCGTAGCTCCCGGAGAAGGGCGCGTCTGACGTAAAGAAGCAGTCCGGTACTCATGACGACGGCCATCGCGCCGCCCGCGGTCCGTGCGCGGCCACCGCCCTGCCGGGCGAGCGACGATGCCGACGGCCGGTGGATGCGCGCGGCAACGCTGAGCCATGACCCACGAACGGGCCGGGCCTTGATACGGGTCATGCCGGCCCCCCAAGAGTCCTGGGTGCACGGAAGCGGCCCGCAGGGTCCGTCCTCGCACCCCCCGAGCCGGTCCGATTCTGTCGGCAGCCCACCCGGAACAGTCCGGATCCCGCGGATCAGCCACCCGAACGAGTGAGGTGATCGACAGCGGTACGGAGGCTCGCGCCCCACGACGGAGCGAGGAAGAGAACCGCGCGACCGGCCACGGATGACCGTGGCCGGTCGACGACCCGCTGTTCCCCGCTCCGCCGGCGCGGGCGACTAGCTCCGCAGCGTGGCTCCCGTGCGTTCGGCGGCGAGCGCGACCGCCGTGTCGCGGGCCGCGGAGGCCTCGTCGACGGTCAGGGTGCGGTCGGGCGCCCGGAAGCGCAGCGCGTACGCGAGCGACTTCTTGCCCTCGCCGAGCTGCTCGCTCTCGTAGACGTCGAACAGCCGGATGGACTCGAGCAGTTGACCGGCCCCCTCGCGCAACGCGGCCTCGACCTCCGCGTGCGGGACGGCCGAGTCCACGACCAGCGCGACGTCCTGGGTGGCGACCGGGAAGCTCGAGATCCGGGGACCCTTCACGGGCCCGGTGCCCGCCCGCTCCAGCACGTCCAGGTCGAGCTCCATCGCGCATGTGCGCCCGGGCAGCCCCAGGGTCTTCAGGACACCGGGGTGCAACTCGCCTGCGTAGCCGATGACCTGCTCGTTCCCGTCCACCACCACGGCCAGTTCGGCACAGCGGCCGGGGTGCCACGGGCCGTACTGGCCCTTGCGGACGACGAGGTCCGCACCCGCCTCCCGGGCGATGGTGCGTGCCGCCTCGATGGCGTCGGCCCAGTCGGCCGGGCGGCCCTTGCCCCACCAGCCGACCTGCTCGCGGGCGCCCGCGAGGACCACCGCGGCATGCCGGGGCTGCTCGGGCAGCGCCGCCGTGAGCGACGCGATCTCCTCGTCGGAGGGCCGGCGGTCGACGGTCAGACGCGTGGCGATGCGCTGCTCCTCGCGCGGGTGGAAGACCAGACCGGTCTCGAAGAGCGCCAGGTCGTGGGAGCCCCGGCCGTCGTTGCGGCGCAGCGCGGCCAGCAGGCCCGGCAGCAGCGTCGTACGGAGGGCGGGCTCCTCGTCGGAGAGCGGGTTGACCAGCTTGACGACCCGGCGGTTCGAGTCGTCGGCGGCCAGGCCGAACTGGTCGAAGATCTGCTCGCCGATGAACGGGTAGTTCGGCGCCTCGACGAATCCGGCGCCGGCCAGTGCGCGCCCGATCCGGCGGTGCAGCCGCTGCCGGTCGGTCAGACCGCGGCCCGCCGGGGGCTTGGGCAGCGTGGAGGGCAGGTTCTCGTAGCCCTCGAGCCGGATGACCTCCTCGGCGAGGTCGTTCGGGTCCGTGAGGTCGGGCCGCCAGGACGGGACGGTGACGATCAGCTCGTCCTGCCCGTAGACGTCGCAGCCGACCTGCTGGAGGCGGCGCACCACGGTCTCACGGCCGTACTCGACACCCGCCACCTTGTCCGGGTGGTTCGCCGGGATGGTGATGGTGTGCGGCGCCGAGGGCGCGATGACCTCGGTGACACCGGCGTCCGCGGTGCCGCCCCCGAGCAGGACCAGCAGGTCCACCGTGCGCTGTGCTGCGGCGGACGCGGCCAGCGGGTCGACGCCCCGTTCGAAGCGGCGGGACGCCTCGGATGCCAGCTTGTGGCGGCGGGCCGTACGCGCGATCGAGATCGCGTCGAAGTGGGCCGCCTCGATCACCACATCGGTGGTGCCGCCGTTCTCGTGGGCGTGGTCGGCGATCTCCGTGTTGGCACCGCCCATGACGCCGGCGAGGCCGATCGGGCCGCGGTCGTCAGTGATCACCAGGTCCTCGGCGTCCAGCGTGCGCGTCACACCGTCGAGGGTGGTCAGCTTCTCGCCCGCCTCGGCCCGGCGCACACCGATCGCGCCCTGGATCAGCGAGCGGTCGTAGGCGTGCAGGGGCTGGCCCAGCTCCAGCATCACGTAGTTGGTGATGTCCACGGCCAGCGAGACGGGGCGCATGCCCGCCTTCTGCAGCCTGCGCTGCAGCCAGATCGGGGACCGCGCCTCGGGCTCGATGCCGGTCACCGTGCGGGCGGTGAACCGGTCGCAGCCCATCGGCTCGGAGATCTTCACCGGGTGGCCGAACGCGTTCGGTGCCGGGACGTCGATCAGCGCCGGGTCGCGCAGCGGCAGACCGTATGCGACGGCGGCCTCGCGGGCGATGCCGCGCAGGGAGAGGGCATAGCCGCGGTCGGGGGTGACCGCGATGTCGAGCACCTCGTCGACGAGCTCGAGCAGCTCGACGGCGTCGATGCCGACCTCGGTCTCCTGCGGCAGGACGATGATGCCCTTGCTGCCGTCATCGCCCATGCCCAGCTCGTCGCCGGAGCAGATCATGCCGTGCGAGACCCTGCCGTACGTCTTGCGCGCGGCGATCGAGAAACCGCCGGGCAGCACGGCGCCCGGCAGGACCACGACGACCTTGTCGCCGACGGAGAAGTTGCGGGCACCGCAGACGATCTCCTGCGGCTCACCCGTGCCGTTGGCCTGGCCGACGTCGACCGTGCAGAACCGGATGGGCTTCTTGAAGCCCTCCAGCTCCTCGATGGACAGCACCTGGCCGACCACCAGAGGTCCCTTGAGGTCGGCGCCGAGCTGCTCGACGGTCTCGACCTCGAGACCGACCGAGATGAGCTTGGCCTGGACGTCGCGCCCGGTCTGAGTCGCCGGCAGGTCGACGTACTCCCGCAGCCAAGAAAGCGGGACCCGCATCAGATCTCCATCCCGAACGGCCGGGTGAACCGGACGTCACCCTCGACCATGTCTCGCATGTCTTCGACGTTGTGGCGGAACATCAGCATCCGCTCGATGCCGAACCCGAAGGCGAATCCGCTGTACTTCTCGGGGTCCACGCCGCAGGCGACCAGCACCCTCGGGTTGACCATGCCGCAGCCGCCGAGCTCGATCCAGCCCTCGCTGGAGCAGGTGCGGCAGGGCCGGTCCGGGTTGCCGACGGACTCGCCCTTGCAGACGTAGCAGAGCATGTCCATCTCGGCGGACGGCTCGGTGAAGGGGAAGTAGTTCGGGCGCAGCCGGGTCTTCATGTCCGCGCCGAAGAGCGACTGGACCATGTGGTCCATCGTGCCCTTGAGGTCGGCCATGGTCAGGCCCTCGTCGACGGCCAGCAGCTCGATCTGGTGGAAGACCGGGGTGTGCGTGGCGTCCAGTTCGTCCGTGCGGTACACCCGGCCGGGGCACACGATGTAGACGGGCGGCTCGCGGTCGAGCAGCGAGCGGGCCTGTACGGGGGAGGTGTGCGTGCGCAGCACGACACCCGACTCGCCACGGTCGCCCTCGGGACCCTCGACGAAGAAGGTGTCCTGCATCTGCCGCGCCGGGTGGTCGGGCGTGAAGTTCAAGGCGTCGAAGTTGAACCACTCCGCCTCGACCTCGGGGCCCTCGGCGATCTCGTATCCCATGGACACGAAGACGTCCGCGACCCGCTCCATGAACGTGGTCAGCGGGTGGCGGGCTCCGGCGGGCACGCGGTCGTGGGGCAGCGTGACGTCCACCGCCTCCTCGACCAGCACACGGGTGTCCCGCTCGGCCTCCAGCTCGCGCTGGCGCGCGGCGAGGGCCTTGTTCACCGCGCCGCGGGCCATGCCGACCCGCTTTCCGGCGTCGGCCTTGGCGTGCGGGGGCAGGGCGCCGATCTCGCGGTTGGCGAGGGCCAGCGGCGAGGCGGGGCCGGTGTGGGCGACCTTGGCCTCGTGGAGGGCGTCGAGGGAGTCCGCGGCGGCGAAGGCGGCGAGCGCCTCGTCCCGCATGCGCTCGATCTCTTCCGGTTTCAAGGCCTCGACCTCGACAGGGTCGTACGACTTATTGGGTGCCGACATCTCTTCCCGTGCTTCCGATTGGCTGGCTGAAGGTCCCCGTCACTGGTCCTGGCACTGGTCCGATGACGCATCGTCGCCGACTTCGGGACACAAAGGTGCCAAAGGCCGAGTCTAACGGGGTGGGAGCGGCTACCGGACCGCACGTCCATGAGGCGGCCCGGCCCGGGGCCCGTCGTCGTCCGCGCACCGTCCACCCGAGGGGTGGGCCGGAGCGGCGCCGGTGCGCGAGTACGACAGCGGGATCCGGGGCTCCCGGGGAATGCGGAGGAGCCCGTGGGACCCGGCGCTTCTACAGGAGATACGCCGGTGTGCCCACGGGCAACGTAAATCGGAACTCCGCGCCGCCGCCGCGGGCGCGGCCGACCGTGATGGTGCCGCCGTGGGCCTCGACGATGCCCTTGACGATGTACAGCCCGAGGCCCGTGCCGCCACGCTTGCTGCCCCGCCAGAAGCGGGTGAAGACGCGGTTCATGGACTCCTCCGGGATGCCGGGCCCCTCGTCGCCCACCGTGACCGACGTGTCGGCGTCCTCCCCTTCGCGCGGGGACGCCGAGGGCGTGATCTCGATGGTGACGGTTCCCTCGCCGTGGCGCACGGCATTTTCCAGGAGGTTGCTCAGCACCTGGTCGATCTTGTCGGGGTCGGCCCACAGGGCGGGCAGCGGATGCTCCAGGCGCAGCAGGAAGCGGTCGGCGGGCTGGCCCGCGGCGACATAGGCCTGGATGTGCCGGCCCACCGCCGCCCCTATGTCGACGGGCTGGCGCCGCACCTCCAGCCGCCCGGAGTCGATGCGTGAGATGTCCAGCAGCTCGGCGATCAGCCGCGTCACCCGGTTCGCGTCGGCGTCGACGGTCTCCAGCATCAGCCGCTTCTGGTCGTCGGTGAAGCGTTCCCACTTGGCGAGCAGGGTGGCCGTGAACCCTTTGACGGACGTGAGGGGCGAGCGAAGCTCGTGGGCCACCGTGGCGATCAGTTCGGCATGGCTGCGCTCGGTACGGCGCCGGGCCTCGGTGTCGCGCAGACAGACCACGACGTGGCGTACGGGACCGGTGGGACGGTCCCGTACATAGCGCGCGGAGACGAGCACCTCCCGCCCTCCCGGCAGCAGCAGATTCCGCTCGGGCTGCCGTACCCGGATGGCGAGACCTCCGTAGGGATCGGTCAGCTGCCACCAGCGCCGCCCCTCCAGGTCTTCCAGGGGCAGGGCCCGGTCCAGGCGGCCGCCGAGCGCCTCGGCGGCGGGCGTGGCGGTGATCCGGGCGGCGGCGGCGTTGAAGCAGATCACCCGGCCGTTCTCGTCGGCGATCACGAGGCCGTCGGGGAGGTCGTCCGGGTCGATGCCGAGCTCGGCGAGATCACCGCGCCGGGACGCGGGCGCACGGTCCGCGTCACGTGCTCCCGGTGCCCTGCTCGTGCCGATCATCCCCGTACCCCACCTCTCATCCGGTGTGGGGGGTTCCTCCCTGCTCGAGGCAAGCCGAGAGCTGGGGGAGGGGCCCCCGAGCCCGCCACCCTACTAGCCGGGGGTGACGGAACGGCACCCTCCGGCGGCGCGCTGTGCACGGGCGGATGCGTAGAGACATACGGCGGCGGCGGTCGCGAGGTTCAGACTTTCGGCCTTTCCGTGGATCGGCACGCGCACGACGGCATCGGCCAGCGCCCGGGTCTCCTCCGGAAGCCCCCAGGCCTCGTTGCCGAACACCCAGGCGGTGGGCCCGCCCATGGTGCCCTCGTCCAACTCGTCGTCGAGGTCGCGGTCCCCCGCCCCGTCGGCGGCCAGGATCCGCACGCCGGCCTTCTTCAGCCCGGACACGGCGTGCTCTACGGGGACGCCGACGGCCACGGGCAGATGGAACAGGGAGCCCACGGAGGCCCGGACGGCCTTCGGGTTGTAGAGGTCGACCGAGGCGTCGGTGAGGACGACGGCGTCGGCCCCTGCGGCGTCGGCGCAGCGCAGGACGGTCCCGGCGTTGCCGGGGTCCCGCACATGGGCGAGCACGGCGACGAGCCGCGGGCGCGCGCTCAGGACCGCGTCGAAGTCGGTGTCGAGGAACCGGCAGACCCCCACGAGGCCCTGGGGCGTGACCGTGGTGGACACGTCGGCGATGACCTCTTCGGCCGCCAGGTGCACCCGGGCTCCGGCGTCGCGGGCCGCCCCGACGATGTCGGGATACCGCTCCGCGGCCTCGGGTGTGGCGAAGAGCTCGACGAGGGTGGACCTGCCGTCGGCCCGGTGCCCGGCGGCCTCCCGCACGGCCTGCGGTCCCTCCGCGAGGAACAACTGCTCCTTGCCCCGGAAGCTCCGCCTGCCGAGCCGCCGGGCGGCGGTGACGCGGGGAGAGCGGGGGGAGATCAGCTCGAGGGCCGGGGGCATGCGGTCCACCTTCGATGGGTCAGGGTCTGTTGTCCGCCGCGACGCGAGCGCCGCCGGGGGCGGCGGGTCCGGTGCCTCGTACCGTGCAGGCGGTGAGGGGAGGCCGGAGCGGCTGCCTGCGTCGCGGAACGCAGTCGGACCCGCAGGCTGCGTAGCCTGCGGGTCCGTACGATCACGTCGGCCCGGCCGACGTGGCGCCGTCGTGTGCTTACGCCGCCTTGGGCGCGTTCACGTCCGCCGGCAGCGCCTTCTGGGCGACCTCGACGAGCGCGGCGAACGCGCGGGCGTCGTTGACGGCCAGCTCGGCGAGGATCTTGCGGTCGACCTCGACGTTGGCGGCCTTCAGACCCTGGATGAAGCGGTTGTACGTGATGCCGTTGGCGCGGGCAGCGGCGTTGATGCGCTGGATCCACAGCTGACGGAAGTCGCCCTTGCGCTTCTTGCGGTCGTTGTAGTTGTAGACCAGCGAGTGGGTGACCTGCTCCTTGGCCTTGCGGTACAGGCGCGAACGCTGACCGCGGTAGCCGGAGGCCTGCTCGAGGATCGCCCGGCGCTTCTTGTGGGCGTTGACTGCCCGCTTGACGCGTGCCACTTGTTTGACTCCTTGTAGCGGGGCCGCGGTGGTACTCACGCGGCCCGGGTTCGATTGGGTCCCGGTCCTGACGTACGGCGCGCTCAGATCGGACGATCAGGCGCCGTCACGTCACTTGCCGAGAAGCTTCTTGATCTTCTTGGCGTCGGCCGGGGCCATCTCGGCGTTGCCGGTGAGGCGACGCGTCAGACGGGACGACTTGTGCTCGAGCAGGTGGCGCTTGCCGGCACGCTCACGGAGCACCTTGCCGGAGCCGGTGATCTTGAAGCGCTTGCTGGCACCGCTGTGCGACTTGTTCTTCGGCATAGCGCCGTTCTCTCCTCGTCGGTGGCGCCCCGGTGCCCGGTCGATGAAACCGGGCACGTCGGAGCGTCGCTCTAGTATCGGTTGGTCCTGGGACTGACGTCCCGGGGGTCACGCCTCGGCGGAAGCCTCGGCCGGGGCCTCGGTGGACTCGGCCTCGGCGGCGTTCTGCGAGCGGCCCGGGTGGGCCTTCGCCTCGGCCTTGCGGGCCTCCTGCGCCTGACGAGCCTCGGCCATGGCCTCGGTCTTCTTCTTGTGCGGACCGAGAACCATGATCATGTTCCGGCCGTCCTGCTTCGGGTTCGACTCCACGAAGCCGAGGTCCTGGACGTCCTCCGCGAGACGCTGCAGCAGCCGGTAGCCCAGTTCGGGCCGGGACTGCTCGCGACCGCGGAACATGATCGTGATCTTGACCTTGTCGCCCTGCTTGAGGAACCGGACGACGTGACCCTTCTTGGTGTCATAGTCGTGCGGGTCGATCTTCGGCCGGAGCTTCATCTCCTTGATGACCGTGTGCGCCTGGTTCTTGCGCGCCTCACGGGCCTTCATGGCCGACTCGTACTTGAACTTCCCGTAGTCCATGAGCTTGCAGACGGGCGGACGGGCGTTCGCCGCGACCTCGACCAGGTCCAGGTCGTACTCCTGCGCAAGCTCCAGGGCCTTGGCAAGCGGCACGATGCCCACCTGCTCGCCGCTGGGACCGACAAGTCGCACCTCGGGAACGCGAATCCGGTCGTTGATGCGGGGCTCGGTGCTGATGGATCCTCCTCGGTAGCACCATCACGACCGTCTGGCGGACAGCCGCGTATGTCTGGTTGACATGGGACCCAACCATCGCGGCACACGAAAAATGCCCCGAACGGTACACAGGCGGGGCTCCAAAGCATCCGGAGCACCGCCGCGGGTGTACCGCGGGGCGCGCATTCGGGCGACTCCACCGTCCGTACGGAACGGTGGTGGCCGCCTGACCGGTGACCCGCCGTCCCGGAGGACGGTCAGGTGGGAGATCGGAGCCTCCACTTGTGGGCCGGGCACTGCCATGTCCGGCCGGTCGTCACACAAGGTTAGCAGCTCCCCGTGAGTGGTGCGAACCGGCGTGCACCCGGCATCCGGCACCCCGCCCACGGTCCGCGCCCGGCCCCCTCCCGAGGGCGGCGGGCACCGGGCCTGGGCCTATCGTGTGGGGCATGAGTGACACCTCCCCCGAGGGATCCCCGGCTTCCGCAGAGTCCCCGGCCGCCGCCGGGAGTCCCGACTTCGACGACATGACCCGTGACATCGCGGAGGTCCCCGCCGTCGAGGTGCTCGTGACGGTCGCCGTCAACCTGATGAGCGCCGCCGCCGTGAAGCTCGGTCTGACCGAGGAGGGCGACAAGTACAAGGACCTGGACGAGGCCCGCAAGCTGGTGCACGCCCTGGCCGGTCTGCTCGACGCCAGCGCGACGGAGATCAGTTCCTTCCACGCGGCCCCGCTGCGCGACGGCCTGAAGTCGCTCCAGCTCGCGTTCCGTGAGGCCTCGGTCGTCCCCGACGAGCCGGGCCAGGGACCGGGCGAGAAGTACACCGGTCCGGTCTACGGCTAGTCGGAGGTACGCCGGACCGGTTCCTCGTCCGGCGACCGCGACCCGCTCACCCGCGGACGAACAGGGGCTCGCCCGGAGGCGCCGCCTCGGCCGGCAGTACCGCCAGGTCGAGGCCCCGCACCAGGCGGGCCCTCAGTGTCTCGTCGGCCGCCATGCGCCGCGCCACGGCGCCGGCGGCCTCGGCCGGCGCCGCGCCGGGTGCCAGGACGAGCGCCAGGATGCCGTCGGCCTGTCCGGGGCCGAGGTAGGCGCGCAGCACGTCGGGCTCACCCGCCACGGCGGCCCGTACGGCGTCGGTCACGGCGGGGTCGGCGAGCGGATCCGTCGTCGTGCGGCCCTCCGCGAGCGCCAGCAGGGTGGGGCCGGACAGCTCGAAGGGCACCGGGCCCGACATGTCCAGCACGATCGTGTCGGCCTTCTCGTGCACGGCGGCCTGCAGCGCCTGGTGCACGGGGACCGCGACGGGGCGGGCCTGCGGGTCCCAGCGGGCCAGCGACTCGGTGGACGTGAAGGCGGGCAGGGCCGTGCGGCCGCCGGCCTTCAGGGTGGGCACGGCCATCTCACTGCTCTTCTCGCGGCGCAGTACGCCCCCGTGGCCCTCGTGGGCGACCTCCTCCACCTCGCCGAGGAGGGCGACCACGGGAACGAGGAGCCGCGCACTCCTCAGGGCCTCCAGCACGGGCCCCACGGCGGTTCGGTCCTCGGCCCACGCGGCGAGCGCCGCGCTCAGCCGGGGGTCGGCGGAGCCGTCGTCGTCGGAGAAGCCGGAGTCGGGAATGTTCTTGTTCGCCACGGACCGACCCTATCGAGGGGTCTCCGCCGGGCGCGTGCCGGCCCAGGACCCCGGCGGGCGGCCGCCTCACGGATTTCTCAGCGATTACTGACACGGCTCTCATGCCCGTCCCAAGCCGCGCACAGGACCGCTTTCGAGCATCGCGGGCATGGAGTCCCACAGAGTCACCCGTCGCCGCGCCCGATCCTCCCGGAGCCGCGCGGTTCTCTCCACGGTGCTGGCGTCTGCCGTCGTCGTCGGCGGCACCGTGGCGGGGACGGTGTACGTGAGGGCGCACGCCGACGCGGGCGCCGTATCGTCGCAGTCGTCGGTGACGCCCTCGGCGTCGGCCTCGGCGAGCCGGGAGGCATCGGTGGAACCTGCGGCGGAACCCTCGGACGACCGGGACGCGCTGCTGGAGAAGGCCATGAGGGCGGTGGCCGTCGAGGACGGCGCCGACGTGGCCGTGGCGGTGCTCGACGTGGACTCCGGTGACAGCGCCCGCTACGGCGACGGCGCCTTCGACACGGCGAGCATCGTGAAGGTCGACATCCTGGCGGCGCTGCTGCTGCAGGCGCAGGACGCGGACCGGCGGCTGACCGCGCAGGAGAAGGCGTACGCCACCGCGATGATCGAGGACAGCGACAACGACTCCGCCTCCGCGCTGTGGACCGCGATCGGACGGGCGGACGGGCTCGCCCGTGCGAACAAGCGCCTCGGCCTGACGGACACCACGGGTGGCGACGGTCCCCTGTGGGGTCTGACGCAGACGACCGCGGGCGATCAGCTCGCTCTGCTCCAGCAGGTGTTCGGTGACGGCTCCGAGCTGAGCGACGCCTCCCGGACGTATCTGCAGGGGCTCATGGGCAACATCGCGGCGGACCAGCGCTGGGGCGTGTCGGCGGCCGCGGACGGTGCCGGGTGGGCGCTGAAGAACGGCTGGCTGGCGCGCAGCGCGACCGGGCTGTGGGACGTCAACAGCATCGGGCGGATCACGGCCGGCGGCCGCACCTACCTGGTGGCGACGCTGTCGAACGGCAGCTCCACCAAGGAGAAGGGGATCTCACTGGTGGAGGCGGCGGCCCGGGCGGCGGTCTCGGCGTTCGCCTGATGACGGCGCCCCGTCAACGCCAACGGCCCCACGGCCCGGTCCGGTTGCGCCACAGCATCACCGACGCAACCAGCAGCGCCACGCCCAGGCCTCCCGCCAGCGGACCGGCCCAGCCCGGGGAGTTCGACATGACTCCGGACGTGTCGGGACCCGGGCCGAAGTACTTGCCGTCGTACGCCGCCGCGTGCAGGCCCTGGGGTTTCAGGTGCGCCGCCGCCTTGATGGCCGCCGCGGGGTCGATGAAGCCGAAGCCCCGGGAGTCGTCGCGCCCGCCCTTGGGTGCGTTGCGTGCCGTCTTCTCCAGCAACTGCTTGACCTGGGCCGGGGACAGGCCCGGATGGGCTGCCTTGACCAGTGCCACGGCGCCCGAGACGAATGCGGACGCCGCGCTGGTGCCCCAGCCCTCGTAGTACTTGCGGTCGGGGTCGGCGATGACGACGTCGACCCCGGGCGCGCTGACGGTGGCGTACCAGCGGCGGGTGGAGAACGATGCGCGGGTGCCGTAGCGGTCCACGGCGGTCGCCGCGATGACGCCCGGATAGGCCGCCGGGTAGGAGATGTGGTCGCCCTTCTCGCCGCCGTTGCCGGCCGAGGCGACGACGACGGCGCCCTTCTTCAGGGCGTACTGCACCGCCTCGTCCTCGGCCGCCTCGGGGTGCGCGGACTTGGAGTCGTCGCCGAGGGAGAGGTTGATGACGTCCGCGCCGTGGTCGGCGGCCCACCGAATGCCCTCGGCAAGGGCGTTGCCGCGCGTGTTGCGGGCCTTGGTGCGGCCGGGGTCGCCGTCCTCGAGGATGACCCGGACGGGAAGGATCCTGGCCTCGGGTGCGATGCCGACGACGCCGTCGGCGTCCCCGGCACCATGGCCGTGACCGGCGATGATGCCGGCCATGGCGGTGCCGTGCCGGGCCCAGGAACGATCGCCGCGCTCGGCGCCGAAGCCGACCAGGTCCTTGCCCGTCAGGACGTTGCCGGCCAGGTCGGGATGGGTGGAGTCGACGCCGGTGTCGAGGACGGCGACGGTGATCCCCTTGCCCTTGGTCGTCTGCCAGGCCTGCTGGGCGTGCAGCGCCTCGAGGGCCCACTCCTGGGCGCGTATCCCGTCGGCGTACGCCGCGGTGGAGGGCAGCACCACGAAGGAGCCGGCGAGAAGCAGGGTGAGGAACCGGGCGCCGACCCCGCGGACACTCATGACGGCTTCTCCGTGGCCGAGGTGACGGTCTTTCGGAGGGCGGACCCGACGCGGTCGGCGAGTCCGGCCGAATCGAAGCCGAGGCCCGCCTGGGCGGGGGCCGTGGTGGCCCCGGTCGCCGTGGCCTGCGCGGAGGGCTGCGGCTCGGTGACCGTGCGGCCGTCGGCGAATCCGGAGACGGAGTAGACGACGACGGGGGCGTCGGTGCGGACCGAGATCGTCCAGGAGGCGCGCTGGGCGTCGCCGAACCTCTCGGCGGCCGTGCCCTTCGCGGCGTAGGGGCGGGGCATCAGATCGGTGCGCCGGTCCAGCCCTTCCTTCCTGAAGCGGCTGTTCAGGGCGGTCATGGCGGCGGCGTCGGCCCGGGTGAAGAGCAGGCCCACCGTGGTGACATGGCTGCCGGTCGCGTCCGCGTAGGTGGCGCGCAGCAGCCGCAGACAGCCGACCGGGGCGAGGGCCTTGCGCAGCAGGGGGTCGAAGGCGGCCTTGCAGGTGCCGTCCGGGGCGACGGCGACCCTGGTCCAGGTGCGGTCGGCACCGCCGGGGCCCGCGCCCGGACCCTGGACGGTGGGCGGGAACAGCTGGTCGACCGGGACGCTGTGCCACAGGCCCCCGGCGACGGCGAAGGCGTCCCGGGCCCCCTCCCCCGAGCCGTCCCCGGTGAGCCAGGTCCCGGTCACGGCACCGCCGATGAGCCCGAGGCCGAGGACCAGGCACGCCGCCGCCGCGGCGATCCGGGGGTGCACCCGCCCGCCGAGGAAGGGACGGCGCCGGGTGCCGGCCGCGGATGTGTCCGGCTGGGCAAGGGTGGTGACGAACGGGCGCGGGGCGGCGGGACCGCTCCCGTCCCGCTGGAACCCGAGGCGCACCGTCGTCTCCACGATGCCCTCGGCGGGCAGGGAGGCCCGCGGCGGCGGCACCGCCTGCGCGTCCACGCCGCGCGGCACGGCACCGGCGGCCGGAGGCTCGTCGGGCAAGCGCGAGGAAGCCGTGGGCGGGGGCGGGCCGTACGGCTGGGCACCGCGGTCGAGACGCAGGTTCGGGAACCGGAGGGACTCCGGCGCGCGGCGCGGCGGCCCACCCCGCGCCTCCGACGAGGGGGCGTCCGTCAGGCCGCGGCTTCCCGCCCTGTCGGCCTGCTCGGGCAGCGGTGGCGGCGGGAACGAGGTCGCGCCGGCGGACGGCACCCGGGGCGCGTCGGCACGGTGTCCCGCGGGCGGGTGCTCGGGCCGCGGCGGTACGGATCCGGGGGTGCCCTCGTGCCACGCCATCCGGGGCGGCTCCTGCGGGGCCGGCGGCGTAGGGTCCGGGTGTGCGGGGGCCTCGTCCGGCGCGGTCGGCGGACGGGGCGGTGTCGTGGGGCGCGGAGGAATGGAGGCGCGGTGCGCTTCCGTGCTCATGCACCCCCCGTTTCCTCGTGGCCGGCCCGCCCCGGCGTCGCCGGGGTGTTCGACCGCCCACGGGGAGCGGCCGGTCCTGCGGGGTGCGGGACCGCCACCCCGTCCTGGGCAGGCATACCCGCGCGGACGGACACCCATCCCGGACGTGCGCGCCCGGGCGGATCCGACACGGTCCACCCCGCGTGCGCGTCACTCTACGGGTTGAACGCCCTCGAACGGGAACCAGTCCGCGGCACCGGGGCATCTGCCCGGATCGTCCCCCTACCCTGCGGTAATCGCATCTGGCAGGCTGCGTTCATGACTGCCCGCGCCGCAGACAGGGCCCGGTACGACCGGGCCACCGCCGACCTCGACGCGCCCCTCGCGATCGTGGATCTGGACGCGTTCGACACGAACGCCGAGGACGTCCTGCGCAGGGCCGGCGGCAAGCCGGTCCGTGTCGCCAGCAAGTCCGTCCGCTGCCGCGCTCTGCTCGAACGCGTGCTGGCCCGGGAGGGCTTCGCGGGCGTCATGTCCTTCACCCTGGCCGAGTCCTTGTGGCTGGCCAGGTCCGGTTTCGACGACGTCCTGCTCGCCTATCCGTCGTCCGACCGGCGGGGCTTCGCCGAGTTGGCCGGCGATCCCAAGCTCGCCGCCGCGGTGACGGTGATGATCGACGACCCGGCGCAGCTGCACCTCATCGACGGCGCCCGCCAGGGCGGCACCGAGGAGGTGCGCGTCTGCCTGGAGCTGGACACCTCGCTGAAGCTGCTCGGCGGGCGCGTACGCGTCGGAGCGCGGCGCTCGCCCCTCCACTCCCCCGACCGGATGGCCGAGATGGCCCGTACGGTGGCGCGCACGCCCGGTTTCCGGCTGGTGGGGATCATGGCGTACGAGGGCCACATAGCCGGCGTCGGCGACGCGGTGGCCGGGCGGCCGGTGCGCTCGCGCGCCATCCGGCTGATGCAGGCCGCGGCGCGCAGGGAGCTCGCCGGACGGCGGGCGGAGGCGGTGCGCGCCGTCCGTTCCGTGGTGCCGGACCTGGAGTTCGTCAACGGCGGCGGCACGGGCAGCGTCCAGTACACGGCCGCCGAGGACGCGGTGACGGAGATCGCGGCGGGCTCGGGGCTGTACGTGCCGCGGTTGTTCGACAACTACACCTCGTTCCGCGGGCGTCCGGCCGCGCTGTTCGCGCAGCCGGTCGTGCGCAGGCCGGGGGTCGGGGTGGTGACGGTGCTCGGCGGCGGCTATCCCGCGTCGGGTGTCGCGGGCCCCGACCGGCTGCCCGTCCCGTATCTGCCGGAAGGCCTGAGGTACGACCCGCAGGAGGGTCCCGGCGAGGTGCAGACTCCGCTGCTCGGCGCACCCGCCGACGACCTGCTCATCGGCGACAAGGTGTGGTTCCGGCACGCCAAGGCCGGGGAGCTGTGCGAACGGTTCGCCGAACTCCACCTGGTGGAGGGCGACAGGGTCACGGCGACGGTGCCGACCTACCGCGGTGAGGGGCACACCTTCCTCTGAGGCCGGCCGGGTGTCAGTGCCCGGGACCGATGCTGCTGCCCACCCCTCCGCTCGCCGCCGCGTCGCCGACCGGTCTGATCCCCTTGGTGATCCTGTCCATGTCGGACAGCGGCGGACCGTCCGGGCCCGCGTCGAAGGCGAAGCGGACGACGACCGGCGTCTGCGAGCCCGCGCTGGAGGGGAACGCCAGGGACTCGACACAACCGCCGGGCCCCTTCGCCGTGTTGACGCGCCAGCGTACGAAGTACCCGGCCCGGCCCGCGACCGCGATCTGGCCGGACCCGAGCAGCCGGTGGGAGGTGACACCGCCGTAGGGGCGGTTGCCGATCGGATCGCGGTCGTACTCCTCGTCCGCGGCGTCGGCGATGTCGCCCTTGGCGATCGACTCCGGGGACGCCCCGGGCGCGGACGTGGCGGTGCGCGACAGGACCCGGCCGCGGCGGCAGAAGCCGGGGTCGCCCGGGCAGTCGTACACACCCGGTGTGGTCAGCACGACGTCGTCCTCGGCGACGTTCTCGGCTCTTGCCCACCCCTTCGGCACGGGGAAGGTGATGCCGTTGAGGTCGTCGAGGACGACGTTCTGATCGCCGGTCGCCGAGGGCGCCGCGGCGGTCGGCGACCCGTCGCTCGCCGGGGCCGAAGTCGGCGCCGTGGCGGAGGACTCGGCCCGCGCCGCCCCGTCGCCGTCGTGCCCGAGGACGACGACGCCGGTGACGACAGCGGCGACGAGCACGGCCCCGGCCGTCGTGAGCGCGATCGCCCCGGCCCGCCTGGGCTCCCGGCCGTCGGCCGGCTCCGGCGGCGCCACCGGCGGCACGGGCGCATCGGGTTGCCGCCGGTGGTCGGTCCAGGCGGCCCCGTCCCACCAGCGTTCGGTGAGCGGGTACGACGGATCCCGATACCAGCCGGGCGGGGGCGCACTGCTCATCCCGGCACTGTAGGCCGTGCCGTGAACCGCCACACGGGGCCGGCGGCAACTCGCTCAGAACACCGTGTCCTGCTGGTCCGGGACGACCGAGCCGTCGCGCCTCAGGACCGGACCACGGCCGCCGTCCGGCCTGTTGTAGGCGGTCGTCGAGCACGGATAGAGGTCGGGCCTGCGCGGCAGCGGCTCGATGAACATGGGGTTGATCAGCCAGCGCCCGTCGGCGTCGTCGTACGCCCTGCACATCAGTTCGTCCTTGTTCCGGTTGATCACCAGATGGACGCCGGTGGCGTCGCCGACGAACGTGACATCGGTGTCGGCGTCGCCCGCCGCGAGCACCGGGCGGTGTTCCGCGCGCTGCCGGTGCCATGCCGCCGCACCCCGGACGCCGTAGATCTCCTGGTTGATCCAGCAACGCTTGCCGTCGATGTACGGGATGACCTCGCCCCGGCTCGCCGGGACTCCGCCGCACCCCCGGGTCAGGGTGGTGATGCGGCCGCGGCGGTCGAGGACCGAGCGGATCGCGACGGTGTGCGCGGGGTCGACGCCGACGCCGCGCGACCACACCTCGGTGACGGGTTCGAAGCCGGCGGAGACGATGTAGACGTCGAACCCGGCCTGGTGCAGCGTGCGGATCAGGTCGCGCTGCTGCGCGTAGTAGCGGACGTACGCCGGGACCGTGTGCGTGCCGAGGACCCGGGTCGCGCCGACGGGTGCGGCGAGGTCCCTGGCGCGTGCGCTGCGGGCGTACGCGGAGACGTCGGCGAGGGTGTGGCCCGCGAAGAGCTGCGGGATCCAGGCGTACTGCGGGACCGTGCGCCGGTGGTTCCAGCGGCCGGCGAAGGCGGCGGCGCCGCTCATGGTCCTGCCGTCCCCGTAGATCTCGAGGATCTCGTCGGTGCAGCGGGGTTCGGTGGACGTCGGCAGCGGCGACCCGACCGGGGTGCCGGTCCCGCACGCCTCGGTGAGGGCCCGGTCGGCCTCGTCGGTGAGCCACCGGCTGGTGTGCTTCCAGCGGGCCGGGCGCAGGATCTTGTCGTGTCCGAGTGCCCAGTAGAGGGTGGCGTCGGTGACGTCGTTCTTGGTCACCGTGTTGTCCCAGTCGAAGACGGCCACCGGACCCCGGGCGGACTCGGAGCAGGTGCCCCGCTCGTCGATCAGCTGCTGCAGGCGCTCCCGGTTGTCGCCGTACCAGTTTTCCTTCAGGCGGGGGCACTTCGTGGGAGGGGCGGTCGCGGCGGCCGGCGAAGGCGTCGCGGCCGCCGCGAGGACGGCGGCCGCGACGAGGGTCCACGCGTAGAGGTGTCTCATATGGCGTGGACCATACCCTTTGCCCCTAAAGGGGCGTGACGTACGCGCCCGAGATTCCGCCGTCCACAAGGAAATCGGTGGCGTTCACGAAGGAGGAGTCGTCGCTGGCGAGGAACGCGACCGCCGCGGCGATCTCCTCGGCCCGCGCGAACCGGCCGACCGGGATGTGCACCAGGCGGCGCGCGGCACGCTCCGGGTCCTTGGCGAACAGCTCTTGCAGGAGCGGGGTGTTGACGGGCCCGGGGCACAGGGCGTTGACCCGGATGCCCTCGCGGGCGAACTGCACGCCGAGTTCCCGGGACATGGCGAGCACCCCGCCCTTGGACGCCGTGTAGGAGATCTGCGAGGTGGCCGCCCCCATCCGGGCGACGAACGACGCCGTGTTGATGATGGAGCCCCTGCCCTGGCGCCGCATGTACGGGATGGCGGCCTTGCAGCACAGGTAGACGGACGTCAGGTTGACCTCCTGGACCCGCTTCCACGCCTCGAGGCCGGTGTCCAGGATGGAGTCGTCGTCCGGCGGCGAGATGCCCGCGTTGTTGAACGCGATGTCGACACTGCCGTAGGTGTCGTGGGCCGCCCTGAAGAGCGCCTCCACCTGCTCGGGGTCGGTGACGTCGACCTTCACGAACAGCCCGCCGACCTCCTCGGCGGCCGCCTTGCCGCGGGTCTCGTCGATGTCCCCGCACACCACATGGGCCCCCTCGGAGGCGAGCCGTCGCGCGGTGGCGAGACCGATGCCGCTGCCGGCACCGGTGATGACGGCGGCACGGCCCACCAGTCGGCGGCAGATGGTGTCCGATGTCTGAGCTGTCACTGTGCGGGGCCCTCCGTGCTGATGAAGACGTTCTTGGTCTCGGTGAAGGCGGTCAGGGCGTCCGGGCCGAGTTCGCGGCCGATCCCCGACTGCTTGAAGCCGCCGAAGGGGGTCCAGTAGCGGACGCTGGAGTGGGAGTTGACGGACAGGTTGCCCGCCCGGACGGCCTGGGAGACGCGCAGCGCCCGGCCGACGTCCCGCGTCCAGATGGAGCCGGAGAGGCCGTACACGGTGTCGTTGGCGAGACGGATCGCGTCGGCCTCGTCCTCGAAGGGCAGGACCACGGCGACCGGTCCGAAGACCTCCTCGACGGCCACCGGGGCCTGCGGGCCGACCTCGGTGAGGACGGTGGGCGGGAACCAGAAGCCGGGGCCCTCGGGCGCCTTGCCGCGGATGCCGGGCGCATCCGCGGCCACGTACGAACGCACCCTGTCCAGCTGCGCCCTGGAGATCAGCGGGCCCATCTGGGTGCTCTCGTCGGCCGGATCGCCGACCCGGACCGACTCGACCGCGGGGGCGAGGAGGCCGAGGAAGCGGTCGTACACCGAGCGCTGGACGAGGATGCGGGTGCGGGCGCAGCAGTCCTGGCCGGAGTTGTCGAGGAACGACATCGGCGCGGCGGCCGCCGCGGCGTCCAGATCGGCGTCCGCGAACACGATGTTGGGGCTCTTGCCGCCGAGTTCCAGGGTGACGCGCTTGAGGTGGGCGGAGCCCTTCGCCAGCACCTGCGTGCCCACGGCCGTGGACCCGGTGAACACGATCTTGGCCACACCCGGGTGCTCGACGAGCGCGTTGCCCGCGACGGGGCCGTGGCCCGGCAGTACCTGGAACAGATCCTCGGGCAGACCGGCCACCAGGGCGAGTTCGGCCAGGCGCAGGGCGGTGAGCGGGGTCGTCTCGGCGGGTTTGAGGATCACCGCGTTGCCCGCCGCGAGCGCCGGTGCCGTGCCCCATGCGGCGATCGGCATCGGGAAGTTCCAGGGGGCGATCACACCGACCACACCCAGCGGCTCGAGGACGGTGATGTCGAGGCCGCCGGGCACCGGGATCTGCCGGCCGGTCAGGCGCTCCACTCCCCCTGCCGCGTAGTCGAGCAGGTCGCGGACGTTGCCCGCCTCCCAGCGGGCGTTGCCGACCGTGTGACCGGCCTCGCGGACCTCCAGCCGGGCCAGCTCCTCGAGGTGGTCGTCGACCGCCCCGGCGAACCGGCGCAGCAGCCGGGCACGGTCACCCGGAGGAAGCGCGGCCCACCGCGACTGCGCCCGCGCGGCCCGTCCGACGGCCGCGTCCACGTCGGCCGCGGTGGCGGCCGGGACGGTGGCGACGACCTCCTCGGTGGCCGGATTGAGTACCTGCAGATCGAGCTCGTTCGGCACGAAAGGACCTTTCACATGCGTTCGAAGGAGCGGCGCAGCTCCCAGTCGGTCACCGCGGCGTCGAAGGCGGCCAGTTCCACGCGGGCCATGTTGTGGTAGTGGGCGACCACCTCGTCACCGAAGGCGGCCTTGGCGACGGGGCTGTTCTCCCAGAGCTCGGCGGCCTCGCGCAGCGTGGTGGGCACGTGCTCGTGCTCGGCGGTGTACGCGTTGCCCGCGCACGGCTCGGGGAGCTCCAGCTCCTGCTCGACGCCGTACAGCCCGGCCGCGATCATCCCGGCGACCGCGAGGTGCGGATTGACGTCACCGCCGGGCAGGCGGTTCTCGAAACGCAGTGAGCGGCCGTGGCCGACGACCCGCAGGGCGCAGGTGCGGTTGTCGTAGCCCCAGGCGACGGCGGTCGGGGCGAAGGACCCGGCCTGGAACCGCTTGTAGGAGTTGATGCCCGGCGCGTAGAGGAGCGAGAAGTCCCGGAGCGCGGCGAGCTGCCCGGCCAGGAAGTGCCGCATGGTCTGCGACATCCCGCCGGGGGCGCCGGACGAACCGGCCATGACGTTGTGGCCGTCCGCGTCGGCGAGCGAGAGATGGATGTGGCAGGAGTTGCCCTCGCGCTCGTTGTACTTGGCCATGAAGGTGATCGAGACGCCCTCCTGGGCCGCGATCTCCTTCGCACCGGTCTTGTAGATCGCGTGCTGGTCGCAGGTGACCAGGGCCTCGGCGTACCGGAACGCGATCTCGTGCTGGCCCGGGTTGCACTCGCCCTTGGCGGACTCCACGGTCAGGCCCGCGCCCGCCATCTCGTTGCGGACCCGGCGCAGCAGGGGCTCGATCCGCCCCGTGCCGAGCACCGAGTAGTCGATGTTGTACTGGTTGGCCGGCGTCAGACCTCGGTAGTTGGCGTCCCAGGCCTGCTCGTAGGTGTCCTTGAAGACGATGAACTCCAGCTCCGTGCCGACCTGGGCCGTGAGTCCGAGGGCGGCGAGGCGCTCCGTCTGGCGGCGGAGGATCTGGCGGGGGGCGGCCACCACGGGAGAGCCGTCGTTCCAGGCGAGATCGGCGATGACCATGGCCGTGCCCTCGTTCCAGGGCACCCGGCGCAGTGTGTCCAGGTCCGGCCGGAGGGCGAAGTCGCCGTAGCCGCGGTCCCAGGAGGACATCTCGTAGCCGTCGACCGTGTTCATCTCGGTGTCGACGGCGAGGAGGTAGTTGCAGCCCTCCGTGCCGTGCTCCAGGACCTCGTCGAGGAAGAACCGCGCGGCGAACCGCTTGCCCTGGAGCCGTCCCTGCATGTCGGGAAAGGCCAGCACGACGGTGTCGATCTCGCCGCCCGCGACGAGGGCGTGCAGCTCCTCGACGCCGAGCGGGGGTGTGCGGTGTGCCACGGGAGGTCTCCTTCGGTCCGCCGAGAGCCATAAGGTATTTCCGAGAACCATTTCTTGGGAAGGGGGCACGGCCGGATGTCGCAGGCGGAACCCGGGAGCGGCTCCGTGCAGGACCGGCTGACGCCGGTGCTGCGGACCGTGCGGGCCGGCAACGGCTTCGAGGAGGCGCTGGAGCAGATCCTCCAGGTCGTCCGGCTCGGACTGGTGCCCGCCGGTGAACGACTGCCCGCGGAGCGGGAGCTGGCGGAGCGGCTGGGCATCAGCAGGGTGACGCTGCGCGAGGTGCTGAAGGTGCTCCAGGACCAGGGACTCGTGGAGTCGCGGCGGGGGCGGTACGGCGGAACGTTCGTGCTGCCGCGCCTCGACGCGGGCGGCCAGGACGAACTGCGCCGGCGTATCGAGCAGGTCGACATCGAGGACGTGCTGCGGTTCCGCGAGGTACTGGAGGTGGGGGCGGCGGGACTGTGCGCGGCGCACGGCCTCACGGCGGAGCAGGCCGGCCGTCTGCGGGAGGCGCTCGCCCGCACGCAGGACGCCCCGCTCTCCGAGTACCGGCGGCTGGACACGCTGCTGCACCTGACCCTGGCCGGGCTCGGCGGCTCGCCGTCGCTCACCGCACAGTACGCGGCGGTGCGGGCGACGGTGAACGACTTGCTGGACTGCATCCCCCTGCTGGTGCGCAACCTCGAGCACTCCCAGCGGCAGCACGAGGCGCTGGTGGAGGCGGTCCTCGACGGGGACGCGGACGGGGCGCGGGAGATGATGCGGGAGCACTGCGCGGGCACGGCGGCGCTGCTGCGGGGTTTCTTGGCATAGCCACCGCGCAAAGGTATGAAAGCGTTCCATTGAACCCCGGGAGGTCCGCGTGGCGGCACGACCGCTGATCGGTGTGAGTACGTATCTGGAGGCCGGCGCGCGCTGGGGTGTGTGGGAGCTGGAGGCGGCACTGCTGCCCGTGGGCTATCCGCGCCTGGTGCAGCGGGCCGGCGGGCTCGCCGTGATGCTCCCGCCGGACGGTCCCGTGCACGCGGCGGCGACGGTGGCCCGGCTGGACGGCCTGGTGATCGCGGGCGGCCCGGACGTCGACCCGGCCCGCTACGACGCGGAGCGCTCCGCGCGGACCGGCCCTCCCGCGCCCGAGCGGGACGCTTGGGAACTGGCCCTGATCGAGGCGGCCTTGGCGTCCGGCACGCCGCTGCTCGGCATCTGCCGGGGGATGCAGCTGCTGAACGTCGCTCTCGGCGGCACGCTCGTCCAGCACATCGACGGACATGTCACGCAGGTCGGGGTGTTCGGCCGGCACGCGGTGGATCCGGTGCCCGGAACCCGGTACGCGGAGGCTGCGCCGGAGCCGGCCTCGGTGCCGACGTACCACCATCAGGCGGTGGACCGGCTGGGCGACGGCCTGGTGGTCTCGGCGTACGCGGTGGACGGCACGGTGGAGGCGGTGGAACTGCCCGGTGCCGGCTGGGTGCTGGGCGTCCAGTGGCATCCGGAGATGGACGAGGACCTGCGGGTGATGCGGGCGCTGGTACGGGCGGCGTCCGCCGCCCCGTGACGCCGGCGTGACCCGGACGACGGGCCCCGGGGTCTGTCGTCCGGATCAGTTCGGCCGGCGGCGACCGCGCCTTTCGACGCCGGCGTGATCCGGACGACAGACCCTAGACCCGGGTCAGGGCCAGCAGGTCGCGGCCGGGCCCCGCCGGCCGGTGGCCGGTGCGCCACACCGCGCGCAGGTCCCGGTCCAGCCGCACGTCCTCGACCGGGACGCTCACCAGCCGGCGGGCCGCGAGTTCCTCGCCCACGGCCAACTCGCTCAGGACCGCAGGACCGGCCCCGCTGACCGCGGAGGCCTTGACCGCCGTCGTCGAGGACAGCTCCAGGAGCGGCCGGGCCAGACCACCGAGCGCCGCGTCCAGCACCTGGCGGGTGCCCGAGCCCTCCTCACGGAGGATGAGAGGTGTCGAGGCCAGCTCCGCGGCCGACAGCGGGCGCCGGCGGCGCGCCCATGGATGCCCGGGCGCCGTCACCACGATCAGCCGGTCGTGTGCGATCACCGTCTCGTCCAGACCCGCCGGGACGGACAGGCCCTCGACGAAGCCCAGATCGGCCTCGTCCGCGAGCAGCCGCTCCACGACCGCCGCCGAGTTCCCGGCCAGCAGCGACACCGCCGTGTCCGGCCGCCGGCCACGCAGTGCGATCAGCCAGCCCGGCAGCAGGTACTCCGCGATCGTCATGCTCGCCGCCACCCGCAGCCGCGAGTCCCGCCGGCCCCGCAGCGCCTGCGCCCCGGCGTCGAACGCCTCGGCAGCCTCCACGATCCGCCGCGCCCAGTCCGTGACGAGCGCTCCGGCGTCGGTCAGCCGTGAGCCCGAAGGGGAACGGTCCACCAGCGCCACGCCCAGTTGCCGCTCCATCGACCGGATCCGGCTGCTCGCCGCGGGCTGGGTGATGCCCAGCTCCCGCGCCGCCCGCCCCAGGCTGCCCAGCCGGGCCACCGCGAGCAGAAGCTCGAGCGCCCCCAGCTCCGGCACCCGGTGCGCGAGTCCGGCCACGGAATGCCCAACGTCCTCCCTCATAAACTCACCTTATGCCCCCATAGAGAAGCAGCCCCTGGTCAGGGGCCCGTTTCGACGCCACCGTGAGGGACATGGTCTTCGCAGCCCGGTCCCTCGCCCTGCCCGCACCGCGTCGGCGCGCCACCGCCGTCCGGCACCTCGGCCCGAACTGGTACGCCGTCGTGATGGGAACGGCGATCGTGGCGACGGCGGGCGCGGGACTGCCGGGGTCCGCGCAGGAGGCCGGGCTGCGCACGGTCTGCGCGGCCGTCTGGGCGCTGTCGTCCGCCCTGCTGCTCGCCCTCCTCGGCGCTCGCGCGCTGCACTGGACCCACCACCGCGACCAGGCGCACGCCCATCTGCTCGACCCCGCCATGGCGCCCTTCTACGGTTGTCTGGCCATGGCCCTGCTGGCCGTGGGCGGTGCCACCCTGGTCGTCGGCCGGGACTGGATCGGTGCGGGCCCCGCCCTCGCCGTGGACACCGTGCTCTTCACCGCCGGTACGGCCGTCGGTCTTGTCGTCGCCGTCGCCGTGCCGTACCTGATGGTCGCCCGGCACCGCACGGAGCCGGGCCAGGCCTCCCCGGTCTGGCTGCTGGCCGTGGTCGCCCCCATGGTCTCGGCGGCCCAGGGCCCGCTGCTGGTCCCCCATCTTCCGGCCGGTCAGCCCCGGGAGACGCTGCTGCTCGCCTGCTTCGCGATGTTCGGGCTGAGTCTGCTGGCCACCCTGGCGCTGCTGCCGGCGATCCTCGCCCGCCTCATCACCGCGGGCCCGCCGCCGCTCCCCCAGACCCCGACCCTGTTCCTGGTGCTCGGCCCGCTGGGCCAGTCGGCGACGGCGGTCGCCGCGGCCGCGAACGCGGCGACGGGCGTCGTCCCGGCCCCCTACGACCGGGGATTCGGCGTGTTCGCCCTGCTCTACGGTGTCCCGGTGCTGGGCTTCGCCCTGCTGTGGCTGGGGCTCTCCGCCGCGCTGGTGCTGCGGGCCCGCCGCCACGGCATGGGTTTCGGGATGACCTGGTGGGCGTTCACCTTCCCGGTCGGCACCTGCGTCACGGGCGCGGAGGCGCTCGCCCGGCGCACCGGCCTCGTGGCTCTGGACGGGCTCGCGATCGGCCTGTACCTGCTGCTCGTGGCCGCCTGGGCGGTCACCGCCCTCCGCACGGGCCGGGGGGTCGTCAGCGGACGGCTGCTCGCAGCGCCTCGGTGACGACCTGCGGCGCCCGGGCCAGCGACGGCCCGTACCAGGTGAGGTGGCGCCCGCTGACGAGCGCGCAACGAACACCCTCGAAGGCCTCGGGGCCGTCGTCCGCCGTGAAGCGGTACGGCTCGTCGGGCAGGACCACGAGGTCGGGCGCCGCCTCCCGCAGTTCCGGCAGGGGGATGCGCGGATAGCGTTCCGGGTGGGTCGCGTACAGGTTGTCCACGCCCAGCCTGGCCAGGACGTCCCCGGCGAAGGTGTCCCGGCCCAGCACCATCCAGGGCCGCCGCCACACCGGGACGACGGCGGTCCTCCGCGTCGCCGGCTCCGCGAGCCCCGACCAGGCCCCCCTGGCCTGCGCAAGCCAGCGCGGCGGGGCGGCCGCCCCGCAGGCGGTGACGACCCGCTCCAGCTCGTCGAAGGCCTGGGGGACGCTGCGCACCTCGGTGACCAGGACCTCGAGGCCCGCCGCACGCAGGGCGGCCAGGTCCGGCTCCCGGTTCTCCTCCTCGTTGGCGACCACCAGATCGGGGGCCAGCCGGACGATCCGCTCGACGTCCGGGTTCTTGGTTCCCCCGATCCGGGTGACGTCGAGACCGGCCGGATGGCTGCACCAGTCCGTGGCGCCCACCAGGGCGCCCGGCACGGTGGCGGCCACGGCCTCGGTCAGCGACGGCACGAGGGAGACGACACGCACGTCGGGCATGACGGTGAGTATTGCAGCGGGGCGCACCCCCGCGCGCCGGCAGAACGGGCCGGGACGGCGTTCGGGCGGCGCCGTCGGGTGTCAGGGGCCTCCGGGCCGTGTCAGCGCCGCCTGGAGGCGTCCTCGATGGCCTCGATATGGTCGGCGACCGCGACCACGACCACGCGGGTCTCCGGCTCCGTCGCCCGCCAGCGGTGACGCACCCCGCCGCTCAGGTAGAGCGTGTCCCCGCGCCCGAGCCGGTGCGCCCGGCCCTCCGCCTCCACCTCGACGGCGCCGTCGACCACGTACATCAACTCGTCGTTGCGGTGCTGGAACTCCCGGCCCTCGTCGTGGTCGCCGATGAACTCCATCGCGTGCAGCTGGTGGTGGCCGCGCACCAGGGCGCGCATGCGCGCCGCTCCCGGCGCGACCTCTTCGTCGTCGGCACGCAGCACGTCCACGCTGCACGCCGGGTCGGCCGCCGCGAGCAGTTCGACGGCGGTGGTGCCCAGGGCGTCGGCGATGCGCTCCAGTGACGGACGGCTCGGGCGCGCCCGCTCGTTCTCGACCTGGCTGAGGAACGGGACCGACAGACCGCTGCGCTCGGCCACGACGGCAAGGGTGAGCTCCAGCGTCCGGCGCCGTCGCCGAACGGCGGCGCCCACCCGAAGGGGCTGTTCTTTGCGGTCGCCCATCGCTCCGGCTCCCTCCCTCGCTCGTCGGTCCGCTGCTCTGCCCGGCGGGCGTGTCGCCGCCGCCCGATGGTTCACCGGTCATTGCTTCTGTTGAGTTGTCTGCACCCTACGCATGTTCGGCAAACCGTTTCATGCGCCCGTCACATCGCTGTCACATACAAGAGTGGTGAAGGCAACGATTCGCGCCACCGGGTGAGCCGTCCCGCCGACCGGCGCGCGCCTCCCGTGTACGAGGGTGAAATCCCTGACCAGACGGGTGGAACAGGCCTCGGGACCCGTTTCGCCACCAGGGCGGGCGATGTGATGCCGAAGGCCGTGGACGGCGCGAAGCCCGGCGGATCCGGACAACCCCGACGGGACCGCCGGCCCCGGGAGCAGCACAACAGGAACGAGGGGCGCCGAAACGGTGTTCGGCGCCCCTCGTCGGAGGGACTGTGCGGTCCGTGCGGCCATGGACCCGTCGGGGTTGTCCGGATCCTTCCCGTACGGCAGTACGAAGCGGTCCGCGGCGACTACTGCGGCGTCATCCGCTCCACCATGTCCGGGTGCTGCTTCAGCCAGGTGGCCACCGCGTCCTCCTCATGACCCTGGCCGCCGCGCTTGATCTCGCTCTCCAGGCTGCCCAGCTCGGCCTCGCTCATCCTGAAGTTCTTGATCCACTTCGTGAGCTGCGGGTACTGCTCCGGGAACGACCGGCCGGAGATGGTCCGGATCGTGTTGCCCTCGCCGAACAGCTTCTTGCCGTCCTGGAGCTTGGTCAGCTTGTACTCGCTGTAGGCCCAGTGCGGCGACCAGAGGACCACCGCGACCGGCTCCTTCTTGGCGTAGGCGCGCTTGAGCTCCGCGAGCATCGCGGGTGTGGAGCCGTCGACGACCTTGTACTCCTTGTCGAGGCCGTAGCCGGGCAGCACCTTCGTCTTGAGCAGGTTCATCTCGCCGGTGCCCGGCTCGATGCCGATGATCCTGCCGCCGAAGGTCTTCGCCTTGCCCTTGAGGTCCTCGAGGGACTTGACGTCCTTCACGTACGAGGGAACGGCGATCTCCAGCGAGGTCGGCCGGTACCAGGTGCCGAGGTCTCTGAGGTCGTCCTTGCTCTTGTCCCAGTAGTTCTTCTGGGCGTAGGGCAGCCACGCGTCGAAGTTGAGGTCGAGGTCGCCCGAGGCCAGTCCGGTGTAGACCGGGCCAACGTCCATCTGCTTGAGGTTCAGCCGGTAGCCGCGCCGCTCGAGGACGTTCTTCCACAGGTAGGTGACGGCCACGTCCTCGTCCCAGGGGAACCAGGCGACGTTCAGCGCGCGCTTCGCCTCGGCCGGGGTGCCGGTGGCGGACTTCTGGACGGGGGCCAGTTTGTCGACGATGCCGGGGTTCTTCTTCAGCCAGGCGCGCACCGCGTCCTGCTGCTTGCCCTGGCCCGACCGGTTGATCTCCGCCTCCAGGCTGGTGAGCTGCTTCTCGTCCATCCTGAAGTTCTTCAGCCAGTTGCCTACGACCGGGTTTTCCTTCGCGAAGCCCTTGCGGGAGAGGGTGTGCACGGCGTCACCCTTGCCCCAGGCGCCCTTCGGATCCTTGAGCTTCTTCAGGTCGTAGTCGTCGTACGCCCAGTGCGGTGACCACAGCGTGACGACGATGGGCTCCTTCTTGGCGTAGGCGCGCTTGAGCTCCGCGAGCATCGCGGGCGTGGAGCTGTCTACGACCTTGTACTCCTTGTCGAGGCCGTACTGCTTGAGGACGGTGCTCTTGAGCAGGCTCATCTCGCCGGCGCTCGACTCGATGCCGGTGATCTTGCCGCCGAACGTGGCGGCCTTGCCCTTGAGGTCCTCCAGCGAGTCGATGCCCTTCATGTACGAGGGCACGGTCAGCTCGAGCGAGGTGGGGCTGTACCAGGAGCCCACGTCGTCGAGCCGGCTGCCGTACTTCTTCCAGTACTGCTCGTGCGTGGTCGGCAGCCAGGAGTCGGTCTCGAAGTCGATGTCTCCCTGGGCGAGGGAGGTGTAGAGCGGTCCGGCGTCGAACTGTTTGACGTCGACCTGGAACCCCCGCTGCTCGAGGATCTCCTTCCACAGGAACGTGGAGGCGACTCCCTCGTCCCACGGTATGTACCCGATGCTGACCTTCTTGCCCTGGCCGACGTTCTGCGCGTCGGACGCGTCGGCGGCCTTGTCCCCGCCGCCGAAGATGCCCATGCCTCCGGCGACGAGCGCCAGGACGACCACTCCGATCACGGCCACGGCGGGCCGGGGACGGTAGTTCCAGATCTGCAGCCCTCGCGCGGCCCGCAGCCGGGCGGCGGCGCGCCGGCCCAGCGGGGAGACCTGGGTGCCGAGCGCGCTGGTCATCCGGTCCAGGTAGATCGCCAGGATGACGATGGCGACACCGGCCTCGGAGCCGAGACCCACGTTGAGCTGACCGATGGCCTCGTTCACGTCGCCGCCGAGGCCGCCGGTGCCGACCATGCCCGCGATCGCCGCCATGGACAGGCCCAGCATGATCACCTGGTTGACGCCGGCCATGACGGTGGGCAGGGCGAGCGGCAGCTGCACACGCAGCAGCGTGCTGCGCGGGGTGGTGCCGAAGGCGTCGGCGGCCTCCACCAGCTCCTTGTCCACCTGGCGGATGCCCAGCTCGGTCATGCGGACGCCGGGTGCGAGGGCGAAGATCAAGGTGGCCACGATGCCCGCGGGGGCACCGGTGCCGAAGAACAGGATCGCCGGGATGAGGTAGATCATCGCCGGCAGCGTCTGCATGAAGTCCAGCACCGGCCGCACCAGCCCGCCGACCCGGCTGGAGCGGGCCGCCCAGATGCCCACGGGCACGGACACGACGAGCGCGATGAGGGTCGCCACCAGGACGAGCGACAGGGTCACCATCGCGTCCTCCCACAGCTCCAGGGAGTCGATGAAGGCGAAACCCACGAAGGTGAGGAGGCCGGCGGAGGTACCCCGCAGCCAGAGGGCGATCACGGCGAAGATCGCCGCGAGTAGAAGCGGCTCGGGAGCCTGGAGGACGGCGTTGATGCCCTCGAAGGCGCCCTGGAAGACGGTCTTGCAGAAGTCGAACAGCCACGCCATGTGGTTCAGCAGCCAGTCGACCACGGAGTTGACCCAGTCGCCGAACGGGATCCTAGGCACGAGCGATCACCTTCCCGCCCTGGTCGTGCCGGGAGGCACAGGGCGTGGGCTCGTCCTCCCGGTCTCCGAGGAAGCCCACCAGCCGCTGCCGCGGTACGACGCCCACGAGCCCCTCGCTCGGGTCGAGCACCGCGACCGGGTGCGTGAGGCGCGCGCTGATGGCGCACAGCTCCACGAACGGGGTGTCGGGTGTCGCGGTCTCACAGTCGCAGTCGGCCTCGTCGCCGCGGACCGAGGTGTCCATGACGGCGCCCGCGGTGAGCACACGGGAACGGTCGACGTCCTTGGTGAAGGAGGCGACGTAGTCGTCCGCCGGGCGCACCAGGATGTCCTCCGCGGTGCCGATCTGCACGATGCGGCCGTCCCGCATGACGGCGATGCGGTCGCCGAGACGCATGGCCTCGTTGAGGTCGTGGGTGATGAAGACGATGGTCTTCTTCAGGGTCTTCTGCAGCTCCAGGAGCTGGTCCTGCATATCGCGGCGGATCAGCGGGTCGAGCGCGCTGAACGACTCGTCCATGAGCAGCAGGTCGGCGTCCGTGGCGAGCGCGCGGGCCAGGCCCACACGCTGCTGCATGCCGCCGGACAGCTCGTCGGGCCAGGACTTCTCCCAGCCGGCCAGGCCACACAGGGCGAGCGCCTCGTCGGCACGCGCGGCGCGCTCGGCGCGGGGCACGCCCTGCACTTCCAGGCCGTAGGCGGCGTTCTCACGAACGCTGCGGTGCGGGAAGAGCGCAAAATGCTGGAAGACCATGCTGATCTTCCGTGAACGGACCTCGCGCAGCTCGCGGGGACCGAGTGCGGTGAGGTCCTGGCCGTCGAAGAGCACCTGGCCCGCGGTGGGCTCCAGCAGTCCGTTGAGCATGCGCAGCAGGGTGGACTTGCCGGAGCCGGACAGCCCCATGACCACGAAGATCTGGCCCGGGTCCACGGTGAAGGAGGCATCGATGACGGCAGCCGTCGTGCCGTCGGCACGCAGCTCTTCGCGGTCCGCTCCCTGCCGGAGCCGCTCCACCGCCTCGTCCGGTCGTCTGCCGAACACCTTGTACAGGTGCTCGGCTTCAAGCCTGGATGACACAGGTACCTCTCGTCTCGTGAACTCCGAGCCGCTGCAAACGATTGAATGTGCAACGGGCATCGCTCCGAGGCCGCGCCTGCCCGGGCTTTTATCCGGCAAACACAGGAGTGATCCTCTTCACACCGCGTTCACAGATGTCATCCCCGCCCCGATGTCCGTCGCCCGAGGGTCGCTGTCGGTGGCGTACGGCATGATGCGGAAGGTGACCCGACGCCTGATGCTCCTCGACACCGCCTCGCTCTACTTCCGGGCCTACTTCGGCGTCCCGGAATCCGTGAAGGCCCCGGACGGCACGCCCGTGAACGCGGTGCGCGGACTGCTGGAATTCATCGACCGCCTGGTCCGCGACCACCGTCCGGACGACCTGGTGGCCTGCATGGACGCCGACTGGCGCCCGCAGTGGCGGGTGGAGCTGATCCCCTCGTACAAGGCGCACCGGGTGGCGGAGGAGCACGAGGCCGGCCCGGACGAGGAGGAGGTGCCGGACACCCTCTCGCCCCAGGTTCCCGTCATCGAGGACGTCCTGGACGCACTGGGCATCGCGCGCGTGGGCGTCGAGGGGTACGAGGCGGACGACGTGATCGGCACGTTCACCGCGCGTGCGAAGGGCCCGGTCGACATCGTCACCGGCGACCGCGATCTCTACCAGCTGGTCGACGACGCCCGCGGTGTGCGCGTGCTGTATCCGCTCAAGGGCGTCGGCACGCTCCAGCTGACCGACGAGGCGTTCCTCCGCGGCAAGTACGGGGTCGACGGCCCCGGTTACGCGGATCTGGCACTGCTGCGCGGCGACCCCAGCGACGGGCTCCCGGGGGTGCCGGGCATCGGCGAGAAGACGGCCGCGAAGCTGCTCGCCGAGTTCGGCGACCTGGCCGGAATCATGGCCGCGGTGGACGACACGACGTCGAAGCTCACCCCGGCACAGCGCAAGCGGCTCGACGAGGCGCGGCCGTACGTCGCCCTCGCGCCCGAGGTCGTACGGGTCGCGGCCGATGTACCGCTCCCCGATGTGGACCCCGCCCTCCCGCGTACCCCGCGCGACCCGGCCGCGCTCGACGGCCTGGCGACCCGCTGGGGGCTCGGCGGCTCACTGCAGCGCCTGCTCACCACGCTCGGGGCGTGACACGGCCCCGCCGAGCGACGGGCCCGGCAGTACCCCGGCCCGAAACCCCCTCGCGCGCCTCGCACGTCCCCATCAGGTACTCGGCGGCCGGGCCGGCCCTGCGGTGCACATCGCGCGCCCGGCTCCGGACGTGAGGGTTCCGACGAGATGTGGTCATCAAGGCTTCATGGGAGAGGTGTTAACTGCCCGGAGATGCTAGGTTAGGTAAACCTAAGCACGTGAACTGGGAGGCCGTCATGGCAGAGCGCCCGGCAGCCAGGGCCCGCAAGGCCCACTCCGCGCAGGTCATCCGCACGGAGAGGCTGACCCCGCACATGCAGCGAGTGGTGCTCGGTGGCGAGGGTCTCGCCGATTTCACGGTCGGCGACTGCACGGACCACTATGTGAAGCTGCTCTTCCCTGCCGAGGGCGTCACCTATCCCGAACCCTTCGACATGCAGCGCATCCGCGAGGACTTCCCCCGCGACCAGTGGCCCGTGACAAGGACGTACACCGTGCGGGCGTGGGACCCCGAACACCGCGAGCTCACGCTGGACTTCGTGATCCACGGCGACGAGGGTCTCGCCGGCCCCTGGGCGGTGCGCGTCCAGCCGGGCGAGACCGTGCGCTTCATGGGCCCCGGCGGCGCCTACGCCCCGGACGCGGGCGCCGACTGGCATCTGCTCGCCGGGGACGAGAGCGCACTGCCCGCCATCTCCGCCGCCCTGGAGGCGCTGCCGCCCGGTGCGGCGGCGCATGCCTTCGTCGAGGTCACGGGCCCGCAGGAGGAGCAGAAGATCGACTCCGCGGTGGACGTGGTCTGGCTGCACCGCGGGGACCGGCCCGTCGGCGCCGCCCTGGTGGAGGCGGTCCGCGCACTGCGGTTCCCGGAGGGCCGGATGCACGCGTTCGTGCACGGTGAGGCCAGTTTCGTGAAGGAGCTGCGCCGGCTCCTTCGGGTGGAACTGGAGATCCCGCGCGAGCACATGTCCATCTCCGGTTACTGGCGCCTCGGCCACAACGAGGACGGCTGGCAGGCGTCGAAGCGGGAGTGGAACGCCCGCATCGAGGCGGAGCAGGAGAGCGCGGAGCAGGAGGGCGCGGGGCGGGAGAGCGCCTCCGCCGCCTGACCGACCGCGAGCGGCGGCACCGTGCCGGTGCCGCCGCGGTGTCGTGCGGTGCTCACACGGAGCGCTGGTACGACCGGAAGGTACGGATCGACAGCCACACGGCGACCGTCGCGAGCCCGAGCAGCGCTCCGCCCCGGCCGGCCACGGCACCCCAGTCCGGCTGCTCCGACATCGCCGAACGTCCGGCAACCATCGCCCAGTTGAGCGGATTGAAGTCGGCGATGTGCCGCATCCACGAGGGCATCTGGGACGGCGCCATGAAGGCCGTGGACAGGAATGTGAGCGGCAGCAGCAGGAAGGTGTTGATCCCGATGATGGACTCCCGCTCCTGCACCAGCATGCCCAGCGCGTTGGACAGCGCCCCGAAGATCGTGCCGAGCAGCACGGCGGCGAGGACGAGGATCGCGACCCCGCCGACGCCGCCCGGGCAGTGGGCGCCGCCGAGCAGCCCGAGCAGGACGATGATCACCGACTGAAGGGCGGTCACCAGTCCGTTGTGGACGACGTTGCCGTTCATCAGCGCGGCCCGGCTGACCGGGGTCGTCAGGAACCGGTTGAGTGTTCCGCGCTGGATCTCCTCCAGGGTGCCCATGCCCGCCCACATGTTGGAGCTGAGCGCGCTCATCACGACCACGCCCGGCACGAGGTAGTCCAGATAGGAGACCGTGCCGAAACCGCCCAGTTCCACGACCTTCCTGAAGAGGCTGCCGAACAGGAACAGCCAGATCACCGGCTGGATCAGGGTGATGACCGCGTATGCGGGCTGCCGTGCGAACACCATGAGCTGACGCTGCGTCATGTACCAGGTCTGGGCCACCGCCGTGCTCATCGCGCACCTCCCGCGAGGGCGAGGTGGCCGGCCGCCTCGGCTTCGACGTCGGAGTAACGGCGCCCGGCGTAGCGGAGGTAGACGTCGTCCAGCGAGGGGCGGGCGACGGTCGCGGCGGCGACCCCGACACCGGCCCGTTCCAGTGCCCCCAGCAGTGCGGGCATCGCCGCGGCCCCGTCGTCGGCGCGGACGCTGACGCGGCTCGCGTCGAGGTGCGTCTCGTTGATGCCCGGCAGTGCGGCGAGGGCGCCCCTGAGCAGGGTGCTGCCGGCCTCGCCGAGAGGTTCGCGCAGTTCCACGTGGACGGCGTCACCGCGGAGTTCGCCCTTGAGCGAGTCCGGGGTGCCCTCCACCACGATCCGGCCCCGGTCGACGATCGCCACCCGCCCGGCGAGCCGGTCGGCCTCTTCGAGGTGGTGCGTGGTGAGCAGGATGGTCAGGCCCTCTTCGCCGGCCAGACGGCCGATCTCGTCCCACATGGCGGTGCGGGCCTCCGGGTCGAGACCGGTGGTGGGCTCGTCCAGGAAGAGCACCTCGGGCCGGTGCACCAGCCCGAGCGCAACGTCGAGACGCCGGCGCATGCCGCCGGAGTAGCCCTTGACCTGACGCCCGGCGGCGTCGGTGAGCGAGAAGCGCTCGAGGAGCGCGGCGACGCGCTCGTTCAGTGCCCGGCCCGTCAAGCCGTGGAGCCGGCCCTGGAGTCGGAGGTTCTCACGGCCGGTGGCGACCGGGTCGGCGCCGGAGTTCTGGGCGACCACACCGATGACGCGCCGCACCCGGTCGGGGTGGCGCAGCACATCATGGCCGGCGACGGCGGCCGAGCCCGAGTCGGGGCGGGCCAGGGTGGTGAGGATCTTGACCGTGGTGGACTTCCCGGCGCCGTTCGGGCCGAGGAGCCCGAGGACGGTTCCGGGCTCGACGGTGATGTCCATGCCGTTCAAGGCCGTGACATCACCGGGGTAGGCCTTGATCAGCTGACGCGCCTCGACTGCGGGCGCACGGGTGGTCATGCCGACTGCTCTCCTGTGGTCAGCGGACGGCGACGGGTCCGCGGTGCCGCGGACGGGCCGCCCTCCTGATGAGGGATGACTGCTGATCCACGTGAGGAGTGCCGGGCTATCCTGGGTGTGCCGCACCTCGATCGCCTGGATGTGCCTCACGGCGGATTCAGCTCGGGGTTCGAGACCCTGGCGGGACTGCTGCAACAGCCCTGCCGGGGTTTTTACTTGTTCAGCGGCTACGGTCCGCCGGCATCGCCGCCTTCCGGCTTCGGATACCCCTCGGGGAACTCCCCCGTCTCGTGGAAGGCCCGCCACTCCTTGACGCCGGGCAGCGTGCCCGACTTGATCTCCGCGAGGAAGCCGCGCACCCACGCGGCTTCCGCCTCGACCATGTGGAGCTTGTACTCGGTCTCCACGAGGAAGAGCCGCGGAAGCGTCTCGTACAGCTTCTCCAGCCCGCCGCGCGCGCTGGCGGCCTGCACCACCAGCGTGTCCAGCCGCTCCTCGAGCAGCCGGGCCACCTCGTCGGGGTGGAGCACTGCCATCAGTGAGAGCGCCGACTCGAAGATGGGGTACTCCTGCACGGGGACGGCGAGCAGGTCCGACAGCCACTCGGTGGCCTCGTCGCGTCCGGCGTCCGTGATGCCGTAGAGCGTGCGCTCAGGACGGTTGCCCTGGCGCTGCACGTCGGCGACCTCCACGAAACCGTGCTTCTCCAGATTCTGGACGACGGTGTAGAGCGAGCCGTAGTTGATCTTCAGGCTGGTGTCCTTGCCGCGACGGCGCAGCGTCTGGGCGATCTCGTACGGATGCATCGGCCGCTCGGTGAGCAGCACCATGACCGCGAGCGCCAGGGGGTTGCCGAGCTTGCGGCGCTTCGTCGCCATGGGTGTCACCTCGATTGCACCTCTCCACCGAATATCCGTCACCGAACATATCGCGACCGTGAGACGCCGGTCAAGAGACACGATGTATCGCGTACAAGGTGCGGTTCTCAAGGTCTCCGGGCGGTTCGCAAGATGAGGGAGCGCCCCGACGCACCTTCCCCGCCGTACCGCAGCGGCGTGCGGACGGTGGGCCGTCGAAGCCGCACGTGGGCGGAGAGGGAGGCGACGCGGAGCGGCGACAACGCGGCGTACGGGTGCCACGCCCCGCGACGCCTGCACCGTCCGCACGACGGGCTCTAGGCCGGATGACCCTCGACCCGCGCGTGCAGGTGCATGTCGTGCCAGCCGTCCGGGTGCAGCAGGGCGCTGCGCTTGGTGCCTTCCAGGGCGAAGCCCGTCTTCGTGGCGACGCGGCAGGACGCCTCGTTGCGGACGGAGTGCGTCAACTCGAGGCGGTGGAAGCCGACGCCGAAGGCCCAGTGCGCGAGCGCGGTCACCCCCCGCGGTGCGACACCCCGGCCCCGGGCGGCGGCGACCGTCCAGTACGCCACCTCGGCCGCGCCGTCACCGAGCAGCATGTTGCGCAGGGCCACGCGGCCCAGCAGCGCACCGGTACCGGGATCCACCACCGCCCACTGGGCCTGCCGCTCCCCCCTCCACGACCTCACCCACTCGGCTATCCAGCCGCGCACCTCGTCCTCGGAGTCGGCGCCGCGGATGTGCCATTGCCGCAAGGCGGGGTCCTGGAACGCCTCGTACACGGCGGGCGCGTCCGCGGCCCTCCAGGGACGCAGGACCAGGCCGTCACCGGTGATGGTGGGCTGTGCGGTGCGGGCGAGGGCTCCGGGCGGCAGAACGCCACTGATCAGGTAGGGCATGCCCGACATCCTGCCAACCGCCCGGCACCGCATCCGGCGGATTCCGGTCGTCCGCCCGTGGCACCGGGCCGGTCGCGGCCGTCGGCGCCCGATCCCGTTCCGCCGGTGCCCGCGGCCCCTCGTACGCTGGGCGGTGATGCGACGCAAGCCCCCGCCCCCGCCCTCTCCCCTGCCGCAGCGCGACGGGATCGATCCCGTGCGGGTACGGCTGCCCTTCGACGGGGCGTGGGACACCGTGCGGGATCATCTCGTGGCGCGGCTGGCCCCCGGGGCCGGGGTGATCGACGGCATGCTCGACGCGGGTCTGATCGTCGGGGTGGACGGACGGCCCGTCACACGTGACACGGCGTACGTGCCGGGCATGTACGTGTGGTTCCACCGCGCGCTGCCCGACGAGGTGCGGGTGCCCTTCCCGGTGGAGGTGGTGTACCGGGACGAGCACATCGTGGTCGCCGACAAGCCGCACTTCCTCGCCACGACCCCGCGCGGCAGCCATGTCACCGAGACCGCCCTGGCCCGGCTGCGGCGCGACCTCGGCATCCCCGCGCTGTCCGCGGCGCACCGGCTGGACCGGCTCACCGCGGGGCTCGTCCTGTTCACCGTGCGGCCCGAGGAACGCGGCAGGTACCAGACGCTGTTCCGCGACCGCAGGGTCACCAAGGAGTACGAGGCCGTGGCGCCCTACGCCCCCGGGGTGTCCCTGCCGCGCACCGTGCGCAGCCGGATCGTCAAGGAGCGCGGGGTGCTGACGGCCCTCGAGGTGGTGGGCGAGCCCAACGCGGTGAGCCGGATCGAGCTGCTGGAGCACCGCGCCGGGCGCGGTCGCTACCGCCTGCTGCCGCGCACCGGGCAGACCCATCAGCTGCGCGTCCACATGAACGCGTTGGGGCTGCCCGTCCTCGGCGATCCGCTCTACCCGGTGGTGGCCGACCCCGGGCCGGCCGGCGACTTCCGGCGCCCGCTCCAACTGCTCGCACGGGTACTGGAGTTCACCGATCCGGTCACGGGGCACGCGCATCGCTTCGTCAGTGCGAGGATGCTCGAGGCCTGGACGGCGTACGAGTCATGGGCCCGTTAGGCGCCGTCCACCCCTGCGCGGGACCGGCGCCCGGCCGTGACGACACCGGTCCCCGGCTCATTCGCCCCGCCACCACCGCACCAGGCGCTGCCACACTCCGGGACGTCCCGGCGGCGCCGGGGCAGCGGAGGGCACCGGCGGGACCGGCGGAGCGGCCTCCGGGACCGGATCGGTGGCCGCCGACCCGGGCGTCGTGACCAGCCATCCGGGACGCTGATGCGGCATGGCGTGCAGCGACGGCCGTTGGGTCGTGTCCTGCGGCGGCCTCGGCTCGAACCGCACCGGCAGCTCCACCAGATGCCGCGACGCGATGGACCCGGTCCACCGCAGTGCGTCCTCCTCGCAGTCGAGCCGGATGTCCGGCAGACGCATCAGCAGTGCGTCGATCCCGGTGTCGGCGATGGCACGGCCGATGTCCTGGCCCGGGCACTCGTGCGGGCCGCCGCCGAAGGCGAGGTGGGAGCGGTTGCCCTGCATGTTGGCGGAGAGGTCGGGCCGCACCCGGGGGTCGACGTTGCCGGGCGCGATGCCCAGCAGGAGTCCGTCGCCCTTGCGGATGCGCCGGCCGCCCAGCTCGGTGTCCTGCTTGGCGTAGTAGCCGAGAATGCTGCTGAAGGGCGGCTCGTCCCACAGGGACTGCTCCACCGCCTCGGGCACCGTCATCTGCCCGCCGTTGAGCTGGGCCCTGAAGCGCGGATCGGTGAGGATCACGCGCAGCACGTTGGCGAGGAGATTCGCCGTGGCCTCGTAGGCGGCGATCAGGACGACCCGCAGATGCTCCCGGATCTCACCGTCGGTGAGCGCGGCCGGGTGGTTGACGAGGTGGCTGGTGAAGTCGTCCTCGGGCTGCGCGCGGCGCCGGGCGGTGAGCCGGGTCAGCGCCTCCACGATGTACTGGTTGCTGGCGATCGCGGTCTCGGTGCCCTTGAGCATGTCGCGGGCGGCGTGCACGATCCGGTCGTTGTACTCGTCCGCCATTCCGAGGACCTCGCACATCACCGCCATCGGCAGGTGGTCGGCGAACTGGCCGACCAGATCGGCGCGGCCCGTCTCGCAGAAGCGGTTGACCAGCATCTGCGTAGCGCGGTTGATGTAGCGGCGCAGACCCCGGTAGTCGATGGTCGAGACGGCGCCGGTGACGGCGCCGCGCAGCCTGAGGTGCTCGTCGCCCTCGACGTGCGAGCAGATGGGCTGCCAGGCGAAGTGCGGGCTCAGCGGGTGGTCGGGCTTTACCTCGCCCGACATCAGCGGCGCCCACACACGGCTGTCCCGCGTGAACTGTGCGGGTGACCGCACCATGTGCAGATTTTCGCCGTGGCCGAGCACCACCCAGATCGGGACGTCGTCGTGGAGCAGCGCGGGCGCCACGGCGCCGTGTTCGGCACGCATCTTCTCGTACAGGGCCCCCAGGTCCTCCGCCTCCGGACCGTACAGCCGGTGCGCGCCACCGGGGCCGCGGCCGTGGGCCGGGCAGCCTGGCGGAGGCGTGGGGGTCGAGTCGTCCGTACCGGTGAGGTCCCTGCCGGTCAGGGAGTGGGATTCAGGCGTCACGATGGTCGCTCCGAAGCTGAGGTGGATCCGGTGTCGGGGGTGGGGACGGGACGTGCGGACGGGTGCGGCGGGGTGCGGGCGAGGGACGCCGCGATCAGAGGGGCGCGCGGGCCGTCGTCGGCGAGTGCAGGAAGCGCATCAGCGTCATCAGGACGTCGCGGCCGGAGGCCCGGCGCCGCGCGTCGCACTCCACGATCGGGATCTCGTCGGACAGGTCGAGCGCGGCGCGCAGCTCCTTCATCGGATGACGGGGCGCGTCCGGGAAGGAGTTGACGGCGACCACAAATGGCACGCCGCGCTCCTCGAGCCGGCCGATGACGTCGAAGCTGACCTCAAGACGGCGGGTGTCGAGCAGTACCACCGCGCCGAGGGCCCCCTCGAACAGGCCGTTCCACAGGAACCAGAAGCGTTCCTGGCCCGGGGTGCCGAACAGGTACAGCACCAGTTGCTCGGTGATGCTGATCCGGCCGAAGTCCATCGCCACGGTGGTGGCCGTCTTGCTGTCGGAACCGAAGTTGTCGTCGACCCCGATGCCCGCCTGCGTCATGGTCTCCTCCGTCGTCAGCGGTCTGATCTCGCTGACGGAACCGACCATGGTCGTCTTGCCGACCCCGAAGCCGCCCACGATCACGATCTTGACCGCTGCCCGTGCCGTGTGCGGCAGATGGTCCTCGGTCCGTGGCCCGGGGACGACCGGGTCAGAGCTTTTCCAGTCCATGCATCACCGCTTCGAGAAGGGAACGGTCGGGCGTCGCCTTCCGGACGACGGGGGCGCGTGCCTGGACCAGTTCGGCCGCCAGCAGGTCGGTGAGCAGAAGGGTCACGACGCTGAACGGCAGGCTGAGGTAGGCCGAGATCTCGGCCACGGACAGGGGTGACCGGCACAGCCGGAGCAGCGCCGACTGCTCCGGCGTGGCCGTGGGCTGCGGGTCGGCGCACGTCACGATCAGGGTGACCAGGTCGATGGAGGCCCGCTCGCCCCCGTCGGTGGCGCCGGTGAGGATGTACAACCGCTCGGGTTGCCTCTGCTCACCCTCCTTTCCGCCGGGGCCCGCCGGGGCCGGCTCCGGCGGCGGCTGTTGCTCGGGGTCGCGCCGACGGCGTCGCGGAGGAGTCATACGGTCTGCCCGTTGCGCCGCGGCGGGCTGGTGAGATGGGAGCCGATGCGGACCACGAGGTCCCGCATACGATTGCTCATCAGCCCGGCCTCGGCGACCGTGTCGGCCAGCACCGCGAGGTAGGCGTTGGGGCCGGCCGCCATCATGTAGAAGTAACCGCCGTCGATCTCGATGATGACCATGCGCATCCGGCCGTCGCTGTCCGGGATCTCGGCCGCGACCGCCCCCGCGAGGCTCTGCAGTCCGGCACAGGCCGCGGCGACACGGTCGGCCGCGTCGGGGTCACCGCCGTAGCGGGCGATGCGCAGACCGTCGGCGGAGAGCACCACGACCTGGTGAACGCCCGGTACGCCGTCGGCGAGTTCCTTCAGCAACCAGTCGAAGTTTCCTCGCTGCTGGATCACTTGAGGTCCCCCTCGTCGTCGGCCCGGGCCGGGGCCGGCTCGTCGTTGGTGGATGCGTACGGGGCGTCGGCCGGAGGGCCGGCGGAGAAGGCGTTCGGGTCCGGGTCGGCCTTGAGCCCGTTCATGAAGGCTTCGACCCACAGGCCGGGGGCGGGCTCCTCCTTCTCCGGCTCGGGCTCGGGCGTCCACGGGGCGTGTGTCGAGGCCTCCACGGCGGCGGCCGCCGCTTCGGCCGCGGCGGCCTCCGCCATCCGCCGGCTCAACGGGATCTTGACGCGGCTGCGGCGCTGCGGCAGACCGCCCGGTGTCCACTCGGTGACGACGGGGACGTCGTCCTCCGTCGCCAGGTGCTGCGGGGTCCGGGGGCCGGTGGTGGGCCGGCGCTTCTTGGACTTGCGATCGGGACCCTTCACCCCCTCGTTGTCCAGGGTCGGCACGGAGGTGGCGCCGATGCCGTGGGCGAACCCGGGGGCGGGGTCGGTGGTCAGCATGTCGTTGGGGACGACGAGGACGGCGCGGACTCCGCCGTACGCGGACTGCCGCAGCGAGACATGCATGTTGAACATCGACGACAGGCGTCCGACGACGGCGAGGCCGAGACGCGGTGCCTCGCCCAGTTCCTGGACGTCCACGCCGGCCTGGGCCTCGGCGAGCATCCTCTCGACCTTGGCCCGGTTCTCCTCGCCGAGGCTGATGCCGCCGTCCTCGATCTCCACGGCGATGCCGGTCTGCACCTCGGTGGCGGTGACGTGCACCTTGGTCTGCGGCGGGGAGTAGCGCGTGGCGTTGTCGAGCAGTTCGGCGGCGGCGTGGATGATCGGCTCGACCGAGATGCCCTTGATGTTGACCTTGGCGATGGAGTGCAGCTCGATACGGCGGTACTCCAGGATGCGGGACATCGCGCCGCGCAGCACGCTGTACAGCGGGACGGGCTGGGGCCACTGCCGGCCGGGGCGGCCGCCGCCGATGACGGCGATGGAGTCGGCGAGGCGGCCGATCAGCGCGGTGCCGTGGTCGATGCGCAGCAGGTCGTCGAAGACCTCGGGGTTGCGGCCGTGGTCCTCCTCCATCTCCCTGAGTTCCTTGGCCTGCTGGTGGACGATGGCCTGGACACGGCGGGCGATGTTGACGAAGGCGCGCTGCGAGGAGTCCCGCATCGCGATCTCCCGGTCGACGATCTGGAGCAGGGTGCGCAGCAACTGTCGCTGTGGTCGAGGCAGTTCGCGGAACCGGGGATGGGCGTCGACGACCGTGCGGATGACCTCCGCGGGGGAGACGCCGCCGCGCAGGCTGCTGAGCGTCCGGGGCAGCACCTCGGCGCGGAAGTACTCGATGTCCTCGTCCTGGGAGGCGATGCGCTGCTCCAGGTACGCGTTGCGCCGGGCGAAGTCGGCGCGCAGGGCACGGAGGGTACGGCCGCGGCGGGCCGCCACGGCCGCGACGGCGGTCACCAGGACGGTGGCGACGGCTCCGCACCAGCCGACGGCGATCCGGAACTGGTCCGGCACCACCGCGGCGGCGGCCCCGGTCACCGCCGCCGTAAGCACGGCGGGCACCAACAGCTCGCGCGTGTAGAGAAGTTCACGGCCACCGGGAGGCGATTGAACACTCACCATGTATGCCCTCTGAGACGAATCGGCTGGTTCGCGGATGCTGGGGAGGAGAGGCGGGATGGTCGCCGGATCAAATCCGAACAAAACCGACTCTTCATGACGCTTAAGAACAAGCGCACGAACGCATCTCAAGTCGGTGCGCCGCGGGCGAGCCTAATCCGGGCGGATCATCGCCGTGTCATCTTCGGCAAGCACCTGAAATGCCCATGGGCCAGGAGTACGCTCGGCTGATTTACACGCTGCGGCACCGTTCGAACACAGTGCGTCATGGCGCACTGGCGTCCGAAACAAGTCGCACCGGCGGGTGAAGTCCCAGGCCGTGCAGGCGACTTGAGGAGCCGTCGGTCATCTGCCGGAACACCCGCCGGACCGGCCGGACAACGCGCTCGGACTTCGCATCGGCAGGGGCGATCCCTGGGACCGCCTCCGTCGCCGAGGGAGGCGGCGCCGCAGCGTCGGTACGGTAGGCCCGGCAGCCCACGGGAGCCGCCGAGCCGTCCGCCGCCGCGGGCGCTCAGGTCTGTGCGAGCGTCACCCCACCGACGAGTACGCCACGACGCCCCTCAGCAGCCCGTCCACGGCCCTGCGCGCGTTCCTGGCAAGGGTCGAGCTCTCGGCGGGGGCGGCCGCCGCGATCTGGCCGAGGACGTCGATGACCTGCTTGCACCAGCGGACGAAGTCGCCGGCCGGCATCTCGGCCTCGCGCAGTACCTCGTCCAGACCCTTGCCGCTGGCCCACATGTACGCGGCCCAGGCGAAGCCCAGGTCCGGCTCGCGCTGGCCGACACCCTCGGTCTGGGTGATCCGGAACTCCTCCTCCAGGCCGTCGAGCCGCCCCCAGATGCGCACCATCTCGGCGAGCGCGGCCTTGGCCCTGCCCGACGGCAGCTTCGGCGCCATCGCGTCGTCGGCCATCCGGGACTCGTAGACCAGGGCCGAAGCACACGCGGCCAGTTCGGCCGGGGCGAGCCCCTCCCAGACGCCCTCCCGCAGGCATTCGCTCGCCAGCAGGTCCAGTTCGCCGTAGAGCCGCGCCAGGCGCTTTCCGTGTTCGGTCACCTCGTCGCCGCGCAGGTAGTCCATCTCGGTCAGCAGCGCGACGATACGGTCGAAGGTGCGGGCGATGGTGTTCGTACGGCCCTCGATACGGCGCTCGAGCTGGGAGGTGTCGCGCATCAACCGGTGGTACCGCTCGGCCCAACGAGCGTGGTCCTCACGATCGTTGCAGCCGTGGCAGGGGTGGGCGCGCAGAGCCGTGCGCAGCCGGGCGATCTCGCGGTCGTCTGCGGCCGCGGCGCGCCTCTTGCGGTGCCGCTCGGGCGGGATGTGCCCGGCCTTGCTGCGCAGGGCGGAGGCCAGGTCGCGACGGGACTGCGGCGAGCGCGGGTTGAACGACTTGGGGATGCGCATCCGCTCCAGCGGCTCGACGGGCACCGGGAAGTCCATGGCCGCCAGCCGTTTGACCTGCCGTTCGACGGTCAGCACCAAAGGACGCGGGCCGTCGTGCTGTTCGAAGCCGCGGTGGCCGTTGGAGCGGCCGGCGGGCAGGCCGGGGTCGAGGACGAGGGCGAGACCGGCGTACTTGCCGGTGGGGACGTGGATGACGTCACCGGGCCTGAGCTTCTCCAGGGCCACGGCGGCCTCCGCACGGCGCTCCACCGCGCCCTGCCGCGCCAGCTCCGTCTCGCGGTCCTTGAGCTCGCGGCGCAACCGGGCGTACTCCTCGAAGTCTCCGAGGTGGCAGGTCATCGACTCCTGATAACCCGCGAGTCCTTCCTCGTTGCGCTGGACCTGACGGGAGATGCCCACGACCGACTTGTCGGCCTGGAACTGCGCGAAGGACGTCTCGAGGAGTTCGCGCGAGCGGTGCCGGCCGAACTGCTCGACCAGGTTCACGGCCATGTTGTACGACGGCTTGAAGCTGGAGCGCAGCGGGTAGGTGCGCGTGCCCGCGAGGCCCGCGAGGTGCTCGGGGTTCATGCCGCGCTGCCACAGCACCACCGCGTGGCCCTCGATGTCGATGCCGCGCCGGCCCGCACGGCCGGTCAACTGGGTGTACTCACCGGGGGTGATGTCGGCGTGCTGCTCGCCGTTCCACTTGACGAGCTTCTCCAGCACCACCGAGCGCGCCGGCATGTTGATGCCGAGCGCCAGGGTCTCGGTGGCGAACACGGCCTTCACCAGGCCGCGGACGAAGAGTTCCTCGACGACCTCCTTGAACGTCGGGAGCATGCCCGCGTGGTGGGCGGCGATGCCGCGCTCCAGGCCCTCCAGCCATTCGTAGTAGCCGAGGACGTGCAGGTCCTCGGGCGGGATCGAGGCGGTGCGCTCCTCGACCAGGGCGCGCACCTGCTCGCGCTCCTCCTCGTTGTTGAGCCGCAGTCCCGCGTACAGGCACTGCTCGACGGCGGCCTGGCAGGCGGCCCGGCTGAAGATGAAGGTGATGGCGGGCAGCAGGCCCTCGGAGTCGAGGCGCTCGATGACCTCGGGTCTGCCCGGAGTCCACACCCGGGCGCGCTGTCTGCGCTCCCGCTCACGGTCGGCCTCGCGCATGGCACGGCCGCGTCTGCGGTCCGTGTAGGACGGGCGGGTGGCCTCCGTGCGGGCGAGGCGCGCCAGATCGGGGTTGACGGCCTTCTTGTGGCCCTCCCCCTCCTCGAACAGGTCGTACATCCGGCGGCCGGCCAGCACATGCTGGAACAGCGGTACGGGCCGGTGCTCGGAGACGATCACCTCGGTGTCCCCGCGGACGGTGTCGAGCCAGTCGCCGAACTCCTCGGCGTTGGACACGGTCGCCGACAGGGACACCAGGGTCACCGACGCGGGCAGGTGGATGATCACTTCCTCCCAGACGGCGCCGCGGAAACGGTCGGAGAGGTAGTGCACCTCGTCCATGACCACATGACCGAGGCCGAGGAGGGTCTGCGAGCCCGCGTAGAGCATGTTCCGCAGGACCTCGGTGGTCATGACGACGATCGGGGCGTCCGCGTTGACGCTGTTGTCGCCGGTCAGGAGGCCGACCTTGGCCGCGCCGTAGCGGCGGCTCAGATCGGAGTACTTCTGGTTCGACAGCGCCTTGATGGGTGTCGTGTAGAAGCACTTCTTGCCCTGCTTCAGGGCGAGGTGGACGGCGAACTCGCCGACGATCGTCTTGCCGGAGCCGGTGGGTGCGGCCACCAGTACGCCCTTGCCGGCCTCGAGTGCCTGACAGGCCTCGATCTGGAAGGGGTCGAGACCGAAGTCGTACATCTCGCGGAAGGAGGCGAGGGCGGTGGCCTGCTCGGCAGCCCGCTGGCGGGCTGCGGCGTAGCGCTCGGCCGGTGAGAGGTCCTCTGTCATCGTACTTTCGAGCGTACCGGGCGTCGCTGACAACAGGACGATCATTATCCGGAACAAGGCCCATGGCCGTGACGCCGACGGCGACGGGCCCCACCGTTGTGCTCGGTGGGGCCCGTGGGACGGTCCGTCAAGGCGCCCGGGGCGCCGGTCGGATCAGGTGACGTCGTCGTAGCCGTTGACCCGGTCCGTACCCGGCTCCGTCGGTGCGCCGCCTGCCGACACCGACTCGGCCTCGCCGATGTCCTCGGGGGTCAGGTCCAGGTCGGAGGCCTCGTCGTCGTCCGGTCCCGAGGAGTCGCGCAGCCGCCTGCGCCGGTCGTTGATCAGCGAGAAGGCGACCGCGGCGAAGTACAGCACCCAGATCGGGCCGGCCAGCGCGAGCATCGACAGCGGGTCGGTGCTCGGGGTGGCGACGGCCGCGAAGACCGTGATGCCCAGGATCATGGCGCGCCACCAGCCGAGCATGCGCCTACCGGTGATCATCCCGGTCATGTTGAGCATGATCAGCAGCAGGGGCAGCTCGAAGGACAGACCGAAGACGACCACCATGCGCGTGACGAGCTGGAGCAGGTCGTCCAGCGGCAGCAGGTTGTCGACCCCGCCCGGGGTGAAGTCGATGAGCACCTTGGCGGTGGTGGGCAGCACCCGGTACGCGAAGTAGGCGCCGCCGAGGAACAGCGGGACGCCGGTCCCCACGAAGCCGTAGGCGTACTTCCGCTCGTGCCGGTGCAGCCCGGGCGCCACGAACGCCCACAGCTGGTACAGCCAGACCGGCGAGGCGAACACGATGCCCGCCGTCAGCGAGACCTGGAGGGCGAGCGTGAAGGGAGCGAGCAGGCCGTTGATCGTGATCCGCGCGCAGGGCTGTGCGTGTTCGGTCGACCTCGCCAGTTCCTCGAACGTCTTGCCGCAGCCGACCGAGTCGAGGATCGGCTTGGTGAGGTAGTTGATGATGTCGTTGTAGAAGAAGGCGGCGACGACCGTGACCAGGATGATGGCCAGCATCGCCTTCGCGAGCCGGTTGCGAAGCTCACGAAGGTGTTCCGCAAGGGGCATCCGCCCCTCGGGGTCCTTCTCCTTGCGGGCAGGCTTGAGCAACCCACGTCCTCATCTCATGCGGCGGGCCGGAGGCATCCGGCCCTGCGTCAGCGCTGGGTCGTGTCCGTCGGCTCGGTGACCGGGCGGGAGCTGGTCACATCGCCGGGAGCGGCCTGGATGGTGCGCTGCGCGGAGGCCTCGTCGTTCGGCGGACCGGCCGGCGCGGACGGCTTGCCGTCGTCCTTCATCGCCTTGGCCTCGCTCTTCAGAATGCGCGCGGACTTGCCGAGGGACCGGGCCATGTCCGGAAGCTTCTTCGCGCCGAACAGCAGGATGATGACGACGAGGATGAGAATGATCTCGGGAGCTCCGAGCCGTCCGAACATAAGTCTTTACCTTCTCACCGAGGCGGCATGGGGTGGGGTTGCTGTCCGATCAGTCGGACATGCGTCCGACCATCGTCCAGCGATCGTAACGCTCAGGGGTGAACGTGGAGCAATCCCTGGGCGTACTCCCGGTCTGCGGACCGCGCCTCATTCTCGGGCCCGCGATCAGAGAGTACCTGTCCCGGGTGGTAAGTAGACAGGCTGTGGTGACTCATTGCGCGGCCGTGGGGCTGCTCCGTTCGCATCGCGGAGCAGCCGGTGAGCGGCCCGAGCGGCCCGGATGTCCGTCCGCACGGCGCCCGGGCGGCGCCGGGGACCGTGCACGGCTCACACCTGTTTCATATCCGGTCGGCGGCCCGTGCGGCGCCGGCGGCGGCCGTCTCGAGGTCCTCCGCGGCATGGTTGATCCGGCGTGCGGACTCCGAGACCTGCCGTCCGAGACGCTCCGCCTCCACGAAGACGCGGACGGCGAACACACTCAGAACGGCGAGCCCGAGGAACCCCAGGGCGATCGCCAGCATCGGCCAGAACATGACGCCGAGCCTAGAGGGTCGAGTGCAGCCGCAGGGTCCGCACCCCGCCCCCGGTGAGCAGCTCGACAACACGCTCCCCCGCCGGCTTGCGGACCAGGGCGCCGCACTCGGGGCAGGTGAAGGAGTAGAAGGTGGTCTTGCTGCTGGCGCCGATGGCCAGCCGCAGCGCGCCCGCCCCCAGTTCGAAGCGGCCCCTGCAGTCCGGGCAGCCGGCCCTGAACACCACGTCGGCCACCCGCCGCATGCCGGCGAACGCCGTGCGCACCGACATCTCCGGCTCATCGGGCGTCTGCGGCACACCGCCCGACGCGTTCGACTGCTCCGACGCACCACCGGACGTCGCCGACGTGCTCACAGCCCCTGCTCCTGCCTGTCGTACAGCCCGTCCTGGACCGTGTCCGGCCCGTCGTACGCCGCGAGCGCCTCGGCTGCCGCCCGGCGGGCGTTGTCCGCGAGGTCCTGCGGCGACACGATCCGGCCGTCGCGCCCGAGCCGCAGCGCCAGCCGTCGCAGCGACGCCGGGTCCGGGGTCCGCAAGGTGATACGCAGCCCGCCGTCGGCAAGCTCATCCGCGCGGTCGTGCGGGTAGTACTCGGCCACCCAGCGACCCGCCGGGCCGACCTCGACGACCACCTCGGGGTCCTCGGCGGCGGGCTGGACGAGCCCCTCGGAGAGGTCACGGAGCTCGACCTCCGGCGGTGCCGACGGCTCGTCGAGGATCCTGATCTCGGCGACCCGGTCGAGCCGGAAGGTGCGGCGCGCCTCCGAGCGGCGGCACCACGCCTCCACATACGTGTGGCCCACGCTGACGAGGCGGATCGGGTCGATCTCGCGCTCGGTGAGCTCGTCACGGGCGGGCGAGTAGTAGCGGATCCACAGTCGGCGCCGCTCCGAGATGGCCCGGTCGACGTCGGCGAAGACGCCGCCCTCGGACTCGAAGGTGACCGAGAGCCGGGAGCTGGCACCCGCGGCCTCCCCTGCGGCGGTCTCCACCTTCGCGGTGGCGCGCAGCAGGGCCTGGCGGTCGCTCTCCCGCAGACCCGGCAGGGTGGCGACGGCCCGGGCGGCGACCAGCAGTGCGGTCGCCTCGTCGGCCGCCAGCCGCAGCGGCTCGGCGGCGTCCGCCCCGAGGGCGGCCGGATTGTGCCACCAGATGCGCTCGCCGTCGGTGTCGATGTCGAGCAGATCGCCGCCGCGGAAACTGGTCCCGCACATCGGCAGCACATCGAGGTCCGAGACGAGCTCGTCCTCGGTGATCCCGAAGGCCCGGGCGACGTCCTCGATGCGGGCGCCGGGACGCTCCCGCAGATAGGTCACCAGCGACAGCATCCGCCGGGTCTGGTCGATGGCGTTCGCCGTTCTGGCCGGTTTGCCTGCCACGTTCGTGCCCCTCCCCCTCAGCCCTTGGCCACGGCGCGCAGTCGGTCCACCACGTCGGCCCTCAGCTCCGCCGGCTCCAGGACCACGACATCGGGTCCGAACTCCACCAGCCAGGCGTCGAGGCCGTGCCCGTACGGAATCTCCAACTCGTCCCAACCGTCACCGAGTTCCCGCACTGCGGTGGCCTTGGCCCGAAGGGGGTACCCCGCACCCGTGCGCAGCCGGATCAGGGCCGAACGGTCGGCGGTCTCCCCCGCCCAGCTGGCGACGGTCTCACGGACGGTGACGACGTCCGGCACCTCGGCGGTGAAGGCGCCGCCGCGGCTGCGGACCTTGCCCGTGATCCGGGAGAGCCGGAAGACGCGCTCGGCACCACGGTCGCGGTCCCATCCGGCCATGTACCAGTGGCCGCGCCAGCACTCCAGCGCCCAGGGCTCGACATGACGCGTCTCCGGACGCGCCGCGGTGGCCTTGCGGTAGTCGAAGACGACCGGGCGGCGGTCGCGGCAGGCGAGCATCAACGGCTCGAAGGCGGCCTCGTGCACGGGGATGCGCGGCTCCAGCGCCCCGTGCGCCTCGTACGGGTCCACGTCCTCGGGCAGGCCGGCGGCACGCAGCTTCTGCAGCGCACCGCTCGCGGCACCCGCGAGCCGCGCCTGCTGCCACACCTTGGCGGCCAGTCCCAGCGCGGCGGCCTCCTCCGCGTCGAGCGTGATGGGCGGAAGACGGTTGCTGTCGCGGCGGGCGAGATAGCCGACCTCGCCGTCCAGGTTCTCGACGGTCTCGATGACCAGGCCGAGTTCGCGCAGATCGTCCTTGTCACGCTCGAACATGCGGTTGAAGGAGTCGTCGGAGCCCGCCGACGTCTTCTCCGGCCCGAAGGACTCGACATAGGCCTCGATGGATTCGCGCAGCTCCCGCTTGCTGAGCGGCCGCCGCGTCCCGAGCAGACACAGCGCCAGGTTCATCAGTCGCTCTGCCTTGGCAATGGCCATCGACGCCCTTCGCCTCCCCATGATGCCTACGACCGACGACCGTACCTCTCGCAGGTGCCCCGGCAAAAGCGGAGGGCCCATGCCCGTACAGGCATGGGCCCCAGGTGATCGTTTCCGGTCGGATCCGGTATCGCCCCCGGTCCGGGCCCGTCCCGCGTCGGAGGCGGGTCGCGGGCCGGTACCGGCGGCGCCGATGCGCCTCCCGGACCGGTGGTGCCGGGGTCCGTGCCCGCACCCGGTCCTGCGGTGTCGCGTCCGCCCTTGCACCCGGGCGGGAGAGCGCCGCAGCGTTCGGACCGCCACCGCGCGTGCCGGGCCTCCCGGGCGTCCGGCGACGGCGCCGGTGACCCGGCCTCCGCTCAGCGGGTCCCGATCAGACCGCGACCAGGTCGCAGACGAAGATCAGCGTCTCGCCGGGCTTGATCCGGCCACCCGCGCCACGGTCGCCGTAGGCGAGGTGCGGAGGAATGGTCAACTGGCGGCGGCCGCCGACCTTCATGCCCTGCACGCCCTTGTCCCAGCCCTGGATGACCTGCCCCACGCCGAGCTGGAACTTCAGCGGCGTGCCACGGTTCCAGGAGGCGTCGAACTCCTCACCGCTGGAGAAGGCCACTCCCACGTAGTGGACGGAGACGGTGTCGCCCGCCTTGGCCTCCGGGCCGTCACCCTCCCAGATGTCCTTGATCTCGAGGTCCGCCGGGGGCTCGCCGCCCGGGAAGTCGATCTCGGGCTTCTCGATGCTCACGTCAAAAACTCCTGCTCATTGGTGTTGAGGCCATTGCGGCACCTCCGACACTCTCATATCCCCGCGGGCGTTACATCTTCGCCAGGATGTCCACCGAGAACACCAGCGTGGAGTCCTTCTTGATGCTGCTGCCCGCGGGCGGGTTGTCGCCGTATCCCAGCTTGGGCGGGATCACGACGAGCACACGGCTGCCCACCTTCTTGCCCGTCAGACCCTGTGCCCAGCCCTTGACGACCTGCTGCAGCGAGAACGAGGCGAGCTGACCGCGGCTGTACGTCGAGTCGAACTCCTTGCCGTCCTCCCACAGCACGCCCTTGTACTGCACGAGCACGCTGCTGTCCGCGGCCACCGCCTCGCCGTCGCCCTCGATCACGTAGTTCGCCACCAGGTCCGCCGGCGCCTTCACCTTGGGCACGTCGATGGACGGGGCCTTGCCGTCGGTGTTGGTGCCCACCTTCGGCAGGTTGGCGTCGTTCTGCGCGACGACCTTGCCCTTCGCCGAGCTCTTGCCGCTGAACGTGTTCTGGAGGTCCACCACGAACACCAGGGTGTCGGTGCCCTTGATGCCCGCCTGGGTGTTGCCCTGCGGGCCGTAGCCCCAGGTCGGGGGCACGGACATCTCGACCCGGCTGCCCACCTTCTTGCCCTGCAGGGCATAGCGCCAGCCGTCGATGATGCCGCCCTGGGCGAGCTGGATCACCAGCGGCGTCTTGCGGTCGTAGGAGTTGTCGAAGACCTTCGCCGTGTCCCAGATCTGGCCCAGGTAGTGCACCTGGACGTAGTCGTTCTCCGCGACCGTCTGGCCCGTGCCCGGAATCGCCGTCCTCACCGCCAGGTCCTTCGACGGCGCGCCCGGGCCCTTGGCCACCGTCGGCTTCTCGCCGAACTTGGTACCCGCCGTGATGGCAGGCAGCGGTCCGTCGACGATCTTGGGCGATGGGGCGGCCGACGGGGCCGTGGCCGTGGGGGACGGGCTTGCACTCGCCTGGCCCGAGCCGGACTTTCCGTCGCCGCATCCGGCGAGCGTGACCAGTCCTGCGGGCAGAGCGGCGAGGATGAGTGAGCGTCGGCGCACGATGGGGCCTCGTAATCGGTCGATCTTGATTGATGGCGTGCGCGCAACTCTACGGTGTGACGAGGGCGCCGTACGGCAAACGTACGGCGCCCGCGTTGCGTTACGGCGACAGGTGCGAACCCCGCGTTCACATCCCGGCGATCAGCTTCTCCACCCGGTCGTCCACGGAACGGAACGGGTCCTTGCACAACACGGTGCGCTGCGCCTGGTCGTTGAGCTTGAGATGCACCCAGTCCACCGTGAAATCACGTCGCTGTTCCTGAGCCCTGCGGATGAAGTCGCCGCGCAGCCGGGCCCGAGTGGTCTGCGGCGGAACCGACTTCCCCTCGAAGATCTTCAAGTCGTTGCAGATCCGAGTGGCTTGACCCTTCTTCTCCAGCAGGTAGTACAGGCCGCGACGACGGTGGATGTCGTGGTAGGCGAGGTCTATCTGGGCGACCCGCGGATGCGACATCGTCATGTTGTGCTTGGCGCGGTACCGCTCGATGAGCTTGTACTTCATCACCCAGTCGATCTCGGTACCGATCCGGTCCAGGTCCTCGGACTCGATCGCGTCCAGGGTGCGGCCCCACAGCTCCAGGACCTGCTCCACCGTGCCCGTGCGGATCCCGCGGCGCTCGCAGAAGTCCACGGCCTTCTCGTAGTACTCGCGCTGCACCTCCAGGGCGGAGGCCTCCCGGCCGCTCGCCAGACGCACCTTGCGACGGCCCGTGATGTCGTGGCTGACCTCGCGGATCGCCCGGATCGGGTTCTCCAGGGTGAGGTCACGCATCACCGTGCCCGCCTCGATCATGCGCAGCACCAGGTCCGTGGCCCCGACCTTGAGCAGCATGGTCGTCTCGGACATGTTCGAATCGCCGACGATCACATGCAGACGGCGGTAGCGCTCGGCGTCCGCGTGCGGCTCGTCCCGTGTGTTGATGATCGGCCGGGAGCGCGTGGTCGCCGAGCTGACGCCCTCCCAGATGTGCTCGGCACGCTGGCTCACGCAGTACACGGCCCCGCGCGGGGTCTGCAGCACCTTCCCGGCCCCGCACAGCAGCTGCCGTGTGACCAGGAACGGGATCAGGATGTCCGCGAGCCGCGAGAACTCTCCGTGCCGCGCCACCAGATAGTTCTCGTGACAGCCGTAGGAGTTACCGGCCGAGTCGGTGTTGTTCTTGAAGAGGTAGACGTCGCCCGCGATTCCCTCCTCGTGCAGACGACGTTCGGCATCGACCAGCAATCCCTCGAGAATGCGCTCGCCGGCCTTGTCGTGGGTGACCAGTTCGATCACGTTGTCACATTCGGGTGTCGCGTATTCCGGATGTGAGCCCACGTCGAGATACAGGCGGGCGCCGTTCCGCAGAAAGACATTGCTGCTACGGCCCCATGACACGACACGGCGGAAGAGGTACCGCGCCACCTCGTCAGGCGACAGACGGCGCTGTCCCCTGAACGTGCACGTGACGCCGTACTCGTTCTCCAGCCCGAAAATGCGGCGGTCCATGAGTGAACATTACGCCCGATCCCCCGAGCTGAAACGGGGTTCGACGGCACGGTTTGGATCATTTTCCGGTGAAGGCGCAACCACCGCACCCCCGGCAGGAGCTGCGAGGACCCCTCCCGTCGCCAGGAGGACCAGCAGGGACACGGCCCCGGCGGCACCCGGCACCGCGAACCCCCACAGGGCGCCACCCGCCTGCACGACCGGTCCCGCGAGGCCCGTCCCGACCGACGCCCCCACCGTGAACGTCGTGACAAGCCAGGAGAACGCCTCGGTGACCGTGCCGCCCGGTGCGTGCCGGTCGACGATGATGAACGCGCAGGCGATGCACGGCGCCAGGAAGACCCCGGCGAGCACCGTGAGCAGCACCATGGCGACCGCCCCCGGCATCAGCATCAGGGGCAGGTAACACACCGCCAGAAGCCCCACGAGCACACGCAGTCGCCGCTCCGGCGCACCGGGCCACTGCCGCACCCCGTACGCCGTCCCGCCGACCAGGGCGCCCAGCCCCAGGGCGGCCATCAGCCAGCCGTACACCCCGTCACCGCCGTGACCGTCCGCGTACGACACCGCCGCCACCGTGATGGAGCCCAGCGCGATGCCCACGAACAGGAACGCGCCGAGCAGCGCCAGCAGCCCCGGCGAGCGCAGGGCACCGAGCCAGTGCGCCTCGCGCGGCCCCGAACGCCACGCCCGCGAGGGCGGCGACACGACCACGGAGAGTGCCCCCAGCACCCCGATGACGTTGATCACGACGAGCGCCACCCGGGCGGACCACAGCGCCACGCAGGCGGTCACCAGCAGCGGGCCCACGGTGAACATCACCTCCTGGGCGACGGCGTCCAGCGCGTATGCCGTGGGCACCTGAGCGTCACGGCGCAGCACCACCGGCCACAGCGCCCGCAGTCCGCCCTCCAGGGGCGGTGTGAACAGCCCCGCGACGATCATGGCCGCGTACGCCAGTACGGGTGACGCGACACCCGCCAGGGCGAACCCGGCCATCGCGAGGCCCGAGACGATCGCGGCCGGCAGCTGCACACGCGGCTGACCGTGCAGATCGACCAGTCGGCCCAACAGCGGCTGGCCCACGGCGTTCGCCACCCCGTACACCGCCGCGAGCGCGCCGGCGAAGCTGTAGGTGCCGCCCTCGGCCCGCACGAACAGCACCACGGCGATCGCCGCGGTCGCGTTCGGGAGCCGGCCCACCAGTGTTCCGGTGAGCAGACGCACGGCGTGCCTCGCCCTGAGGATCTCCAGGTATCCCGCGGCCATGCCCCGTCCCTTCTTGTGCGCCTCGTCGCCGTCGGCCAGTCGGCCACTGGGGAGGTTGTACGTATAACGTCGTCCGCCATACGTACCATGTGCGCTGTCCAGGAGTCCAGACGAAAGAGCAGGCCCACGGTGGCACCAGGTAGCACGCGCCCCACCAGCCGCGATGTCGCCCAGGTCGCCGGAGTCTCCCAGGCCGCCGTCTCCCTCGTCCTCGGCGGCAAATGGCGCGGGCGCGTCTCCGAGACCACCGCCGAACGGGTCCGCGAAGCCGCGCGCGAACTCGGCTACCGCCCCAACCTCGCCGCCCGCAACCTCCGGCTCGGCCGCACCCGCACCGTCCTGCTCGTCGTCCCGGCGCTCACCACTGAATTCTTCGCCGGCGTCTACACGGGCGCCGCCCGCGTCGCCGCCGAACACGGATTCGGCATGGTCCTCTACCCCTCACCCGAAGGCGTCGGCCCCGCCAAGGACCCCTTCCACTCCGCGCAGGCCGCCCTCGACGGTGTCATCGCCTCCTCCATGGCCCCGGAAGCCCTCAACGCCATCCGGGGCGACCAGCTCCCCCTCGTCATGCTCGACAGCGACCCCCGGGGAAGCCTCGGCGCCGCAACCGTCAACCTCGACATCGCCGACGGCCTGCGCCAAGTGGCCGAACACCTGCTCGCACTCGGCCACCGGCGCTTCCTCCACCTCGCCGCCGGCATCCCCTCCTGGACCTTCGACACCCGCGCCCGCTCCCTCGCCACACGCCTCGCCCAGGCACCCGGCACAAGCCTCGGCAGCACCCGGGCGCCCATCTCCATCGAAGACGCCCTCACAGCCACCGAATCCGCCCTGGCCGCAGGCGCCTACAAGGCCGCCCGGCGCCTCGGCCTGCGCATCCCCGACGACCTCTCCATCACCGGAGTCGACGACCTCGCACTCGCCACCGCCATCGACCCCGAGCTGACCACCGTCCGCCTCGACGCCGAACTCTTCGGCGAACGCGGCATGCAGGCCCTCCTCGCCGTCCTGGAGGGCCGCACACCCGCCCAGGACGCCATCCCCGTCGAACTCGTCGTCCGCGGCTCCACGGCGCCACCGGGCCCCTGACCACGAACGCCGTGTGCCCCGACCCTCTTCCGGGCCGGGACACACGGCGTCGAAACCAGGCGCCGACCCCTCACGGAGCGGCGCCGGCGATCACTCCTCGTCCTCGGCGCCCTCGACGTCCTCGGCCTCCGCGGCGGTGGCCGCACCGTTCGCCTCCAGCAGCCGCGCCAGCTGACGGCCCACGATCCGCCTGAACTTCCGCTTCTGCGGACGCGTACGGTCCAGAAGCGCGACCTCCAGGCGCTCCGCGGGAATCTCCCGCTCACTGCCGTTCGTGTCACGCGACAGCGCCTGAACGGCCAGCTTCAACGCCTCCGCCAGCGTCATGCCCTCACGGTGACGCTGATCCAGGAAACTGCTGATCTGCTCCGCGTTACCGCCCACCGCGACCGAGCCGTGCTCGTCCACGATCGACCCGTCGTGCGGCAGACGGTAGATCTGGTCGCCCTCCGGGGTCTCCCCCACCTCGGCGACCACCAACTCCACCTCGTACGGCTTCTCCGCCGCACTCGAGAAGATCGTGCCCAGCGTCTGCGCATAGACGTTGGCAAGACCGCGGGCCGTCACATCGTCACGGTCGTACGTGTAACCCCGCAGGTCCGCATACCGGACCCCGCCGATACGCAGATTCTCGTACTCGTTGTACTTGCCGGCGGCCGCAAAACCGATCCGGTCATAGATCTCGCTGAACTTGTGCAATGCCCGGGACGGGTTCTCACCGACGAACACGATGCCGTCGGCGTACTGCATCACGACCAGACTGCGGCCGCGCGCGATGCCCTTACGGGCGTACTCCGCCCGGTCGGCCATGGCCTGCTGGGGGGAGACATAGAACGGCGTCGACACCGGTTATCCGTCCCTTCCTGTCGAAGTCACTCGATCACCTTGGAAACCACCGGGTCAGGCGTCAGAGCAGAGCGGCCCTGGGGCCGTCCGGCTGCTCCAGACGACGCTGCAGCACCGCCCGGGCGATCTCACCCGCCTCGTCCTCGGTGAGCCTGCGGAAACCGTCCTCGGTGATCACAGTGACGACCGGATAGATCCGGCGGGCGACATCGGGACCACCGGTCGCCGAGTCGTCGTCTGCCGCGTCGTACAAAGCCTGAACAACCAGGGTGGTCGCCTGCTCCTCGTTCAGATCATCACGGAAAAGCTTCTTCATGGCGCCGCGCGCGAAGATCGAGCCGGAGCCCGTCGCCGCGAACCCGTGCTCCTCCGAGCGGCCGCCCGTCACGTCGTACGAGAAAATACGGCCCTTCTCCCGGTCCACGTCATAACCGGCGAAGAGCGGCACCACGGCCAGGCCCTGCATGGCCATGCCGAGGTTGGAACGGATCATGGTCGACAGGCGGTTCGCCTTGCCCTCCAGGGAGAGCTGGGCACCCTCGACCTTCTCGAAATGCTCCAGCTCCAGCTGGAACAGCTTCACCATCTCCACGGCGAGACCCGCCGTACCGGCGATGCCCACCGCCGAGTACTCGTCCGCCGGGAACACCTTCTCGATGTCCCGCTGCGCGATCACATTGCCCATGGTCGCCCTGCGGTCACCGGCGAGCACCACACCGCCGGGGAACGCGACGGCCACGATCGTCGTCCCGTGCGGGGCCTCGATCACGCCCTGGGTGGGGGGCAGCTGCCGCTTGCCGGGCAGCATCTCCGGCTGGTGGTCCGACAGGAAGTCCATGAAGGACGACGACCCGGGCGTCAGGAAGGCAGCTGGTAGACGCCCGGTGCTACGAGGGTTGGCTTCCACGAAGTTCCTTCCAGATAGGCGGCAGCCCGACGAACTGCGTCGGGATCATCTCCCAACTTGCCGATGGCCGAATTGCAGTTGAAGCACAGTACGCCACGGACCTTACCCGTCTCGTGGCAGTGATCCACATGGACAGCCGGAGCTTTCAGGCAGATCACGCAGAGTCCTCTTTGAGACGCGACCATCTCGTCACGCTCGGCCTGGGTCAATCCGTAGTGGCGCTTCAGATGACCCACGCGCCCCTGGACCGCTCGACACGCCTTGCAGCGCGTGGACAGACCATCGGACGCGGTCGCATTGCGATGCCACTCGCTGTGAGGCTTGATCTCCCCGCAGGTCCGGCAGTACTTGTGCCCCTCGGGCGCGTCCACCCGCGGTCGGATGTTGCGCCCTTTGGCCACCTGCCGCTGCTGGTGGTACGCAGCCACGCACTCCCTGCAGTAGGCCTGCAATCCGTCACGCATGGCCTTATTGCGCGCGAACGCTGCTCGCGGCTTGTGCTGCCGACACCGCGAGCAGCGCTTCACGCCCTCGTCTCCAGACAACGTCAGCCCCCCACTTACCTTCGATTCGAAGGAAAAATGAGCTCACTGCCCGCCTTTTTGCACGAAGGAGCGCACGAAGTCCTCGGCATTCTCCTCCAGGACGTCGTCGATCTCGTCCAGAACCGAGTCCACGTCGTCGCTCAGCTTCTCCTGTCGCTCCTTGAGGTCCTCGGAGCCCTGCGCGTCCTGCGCCTGCTCCTCGACCTCCTCCGTGGAGCGCGTGGCCTTCTGCTGCCCGCCGCCGGTGTCCTTGGTCGCCATAACCCTCACCCCGCTCAGTTCGCCCGACATGGTCGGCATTTCTGCCGATCGGTGATGATCAGACCCTACAAGCCCGGTCTGACATCGGCCCCGCAGTTACTCCAACGTACGGGGGCCACCTCGATGATTCCCTTCCATGGGGTTCTCCACCCCGTCCGACCGGTACCGTCCGGGGGTACCCGGTCAGCTCCCGGACAGGACCCTGACCAGGTCCTCGGCCGTGCGGCATCGGTCAAGGAGTTCCTTGACGTGATTACGCGTTCCGCGAAGCGGTTCCAGGGTTGGCACCCGCTGTAGCGAGTCCCTGCCCGGCAGGTCGAAGATCACCGAGTCCCAGGACGCGGCGGCGACGTCGTCCGCGTACTGCTCGAGGCACCGGCCGCGGAAGTAGGCCCGGGTGTCCTCCGGCGGCTTCGTACGGGCCCGCTCGACGTCGTCCTCGCCCAGGAGGCGCTTCATGCGTCCCCGGGCCACCAGACGGTTGTAGAGGCCCTTCTCGGCGCGTACGTCCGCGTACTGGAGGTCGACCAGGTGGAGCCTCGCGGCGTCCCAGTCGAGGCTGTCGCGGCGCCGGTAGCCCTCCATGAGCTCCCGCTTGGCGACCCAGTCGAGTTCGCCGGCGAGACTCATGGGGTCCCTCTCCAGCCGGTTCAGGGTGTCCTCCCAACGGGTGAGGACGTCCCTGGTCTGTTCGTCGGCGTCGCCGCCGAACCGCTCCTCCACGTACTTGCGCGACAGCTCGTAGTACTCCATCTGGAGCTGGACGGCGGTGAGTGTCCGGCCGCTGCGGAGAGTGACGAGGTGCTTGAGCGTGGGGTCGTGGGAGACCTGGTGCAGGGTGCGAACCGGCTGGTCGACCGCCAGGTCCACGGCGATGAAGCCGTCCTCGATCATCGACAGGACCAGCGCGGTGGTACCGAGCTTGAGGTAGGTCGAGATCTCGGAGAGGTTCGCGTCGCCGATGATCACGTGCAGACGGCGGTATTTCTCCGCGTCGGCGTGGGGTTCGTCCCGGGTGTTGATGATGGGGCGTTTCAGCGTCGTCTCGAGGCCCACTTCGACCTCGAAGTAGTCGGCGCGCTGACTGAGCTGGAACCCGTGCTCGTGTCCGTCCTGGCCGATGCCGACGCGGCCCGCACCGGCGAAGACCTGGCGGGAGACGAAGAACGGCGTGAGGTGGCGCACGATGTCCGAGAAGGGGGTCTCCCGCTTCATCAGGTAGTTCTCGTGCGTGCCGTAGGAGGCGCCCTTGTTGTCGGTGTTGTTCTTGTAGAGGTGGATCGGCTGGGCTCCGGGGAGCTGGGCGGCCCGTTCGGCCGCCTCGGCCATGATCCGCTCGCCGGCCTTGTCCCAGAGGACGGCGTCCCGGGGATTGGTCACCTCGGGCGCGCTGTACTCGGGGTGTGCGTGGTCGACGTAGAGCCGTGCGCCGTTGGTGAGGATCACGTTGGCGAGGCCGATGTCCTCGTCGGTGAGCTGGCTGGCGTCGGCGGCCTCGCGCGCGAGGTCGAAGCCTCGCGCGTCCCGCAGCGGGTTCTCCTCCTCGAAGTCCCAGCGGGCCCGGCGGGCCCGGTGCATCGCCGCCGCGTAGGCGTTGACGATCTGGGACGAGGTGAGCATGGCATTGGCGTTGGGGTGCCCGGGGACGGAGATGCCGTACTCCGTCTCGATGCCCATTACTCGCCGTACGGTCATGCGGCCCTCCTTGCCCGGCGGCGCCCTCGGTCGGGGGCGGCGCTCAGATACCGCTGGTGCTCCGGTGCGCGTGCGGTGCCCGTCCCCGCACGGCGCGACGCGGCGGTACGAAGAGCCTAGAACGCCTTTGCGCTGGTGGGGAGATCATTTGCGTCATTGCCTTGCTCCAGCCGTGCCGGAAAAGCAGTCGGCTGCGGGCACCCGGTGAGGGCACCCGCAGCCGCCCCGGCCTTTTACAGGTACTGGCCGGTGTTCGCCACCGTGTCGATGGAGCGTCCGGTGTCCGCGCCCTGCTTTCCGGTGATGAGGGTACGGATGTAGACGATCCGTTCGCCCTTCTTTCCGGAGATCCGGGCCCAGTCGTCGGGGTTGGTGGTGTTGGGAAGGTCCTCGTTCTCCTTGAACTCGTCCACACACGCCTGGAGGAGGTGGGAGACGCGCAGGCCCTTCTGGTTGTGTTCCAGGAAGTCCTTGATCGCCATCTTCTTGGCGCGGCCGACGATGTTCTCGATCATGGCGCCGGAATTGAAGTCCTTGAAGTAGAGGACTTCCTTGTCGCCGTTGGCGTAGGTCACCTCGAGGAAGCGGTTCTCGTCCGATTCGGCGTACATCTGCTCCACGGCGGTCTGGATCATGCCGTGGACGGTGGCCGACTTGTCGCCTCCGTGCTCGCCGACGTCCTCGCCGTGCAGCGGAAGCCTCTCGGTGAGGTACTTCCCGAAGATGTCCTTGGCCGCTTCGGCGTCCGGACGTTCGATCTTGATCTTCACATCGAGGCGGCCGGGCCGCAGGATGGCGGGGTCGATCATGTCCTCGCGGTTGGAGGCGCCGATGACCACCACGTTCTGCAGGCCTTCCACACCGTCGATCTCGGCGAGCAGCTGAGGGACGATGGTGTTCTCCACGTCCGAGCTGACACCGGAGCCACGGGTACGGAAGAGGGACTCCATCTCGTCGAAGAAGACGATGACGGGGGTGCCCTCGCTGGCCTTCTCACGGGCGCGCTGGAAGACGAGGCGGATCTGCCGTTCGGTCTCGCCGACGTACTTGTTCAGCAGCTCGGGACCCTTGATGTTGAGGAAGAAGCTCTTGCCCGCCGCCTGGCCGGTGACTTCGGCGACCTTCTTGGCCAGTGAGTTGGCCACGGCCTTGGCGATGAGCGTCTTTCCGCATCCGGGAGGCCCGTACAGCAGGACGCCCTTGGGCGGCCGCAGTTCGTGCTCCTTGAACAGGTCGGGGTAGAGGTACGGGAGCTCGACCGCGTCGCGGATGGCCTCGATCTGGCCGGCCAGACCGCCGATCTGCTCGTAGCCGATGTCGGGTACCTCTTCGAGGACGAGTTCCTCGACCTCGCTCTTGGGCACGACCTCGTAGACATAGCCCGAGCGCGGTTCGAGCAGCAGGGCGTCGCCGGGACGGATGGTGACGTCCAGCAGCGGCTCGGCGAGCCGTACCACCCGCTCCTCGTCGGTGTGCCCGAGCACCAGGGCGCGCTCGCCGTCCTCGAGGATTTCCTTGAGGGTGACGATGTCCCCGACCCGCTCGTATTCCATGGCCTCGACCACGTTGAGCGCTTCGTTGAGCATCACTTCCTGGCCGCGGCGGAGCTCGTCGAGCTCCACGCTGGGGCTGACGTTCACGCGGAGCTTGCGGCCGCCGGTGAAGATGTCGGCCGTGCCGTCCTCGATCGCCTGCAGGAACACACCGAAGCCGGCCGGTGGCTGTGCGAGCCGGTCGACCTCCTCCTTGAGGGCCACGATCTGGTCGCGGGCCTCACGGAGCGTGTTGGCGAGTCGCTCGTTCTGTGCGGACACGCCGGCCAGGTTGGTCTGCAGTTCGACGATCCGCTCTTCGAGAATCCTCGTGTGTCGCGGAGAGTCGGCGAGCTTGCGTCGCAGGACGGCGATCTCCTGCTCAAGGTAGGCGATCTGCCCGGCCGGGTCGTCGGACCCTCGTCCCGGGCGGATGCCGCGGTTCATGTCGTCGTCGTGGGCTGCCACGGTCCTCACCTCCTCCAAGGGGAGCTGGACGCTTCCAGACCCTACCTGGGTGGGTGTCGATTGAAACCCCTAGATCACAAAGACTGTCGAGGTGTGTCCGATCTTCACCCTTGCGCTCTCCCTCACGCCAGGGGAATACCCACCGAACATGATTGGGAAGCCGCCGAAGGTAGGCTCACGGTGTTCAACACCCGTCAGAGCCTGCCGGATTCCCGCGGCCGGGCTCTGCGCAGGAAACGGCAGGGGAGATGACCGTGGAGCAGGCCGCAGTGGACGGCGAGGCGCTGGAGGTCTGGATCGACCAGGATCTGTGTACCGGCGACGGTATCTGCGCCCAGTACGCTCCGGAGGTCTTCGAGCTGGACATCGACGGTCTGGCCTATGTGAAGGGCCCGGACGACGAGCTTTTGCAGGCCAGAGGGGCCACAACGCCCGTACCGCTGCCACTTCTCACGGATGTGGTGGACTCGGCGCGGGAGTGCCCGGGCGACTGCATCCATGTACGTCGAATTTCGGACAGCGTGGAGATCTACGGACCTGACGCGGAGTGATCCCACGGCCACCCCGCGTCATCCGCTGTCTCATTCCTCACATCGGGTTCGCCGTACCGACGCCTGCGCGCCGCCGGGCGCTCACACGGCGGTGAGCGCCGGCGGTGAGGTGCGCGACGTCACACGCTCCGTGCGCCGGAGGGCGTGGACCGGACGAACGCGCCGCCCTTCCACTGCCAATGGGCGGGGGTCTTCACGTCGGGGCAGCAACTCGGTACGTCGGGCGAGGAGTAGCCGAGGAGGGTCGCCGTGACCGCCGCGTCACGGACGGCGAAGTCGGTGACGGTCGATCGGTCCTTGGGGTCGACCAGGGTGGCGACCACCCGGGGTTCGGTGGTGCCCGCGGCCTGGGTGAGGACGTAGACGCCGTCGGGCGGGGTCCCCATGCTCGCGTCGCAGTGGGCCACCACGACGGTTTCGGGGCGGCCGTCGCCGTCGAGGTCGCCGGTGGCCTTCTTCACGACGACGAGCTTGACCGGGCCGCAGTCGAGCGGGATGTCGGCCTTGGCGGGGTCCGGTGCTGCCGCGGTGGCCTGTGCCGCCTTGGTCCCTCCCGGGGGCTGGGCCGCCGTCGCGGAGCCGGGGTGCAGCATGGATGACAGGGCGATCACGCCGGAGACGGCGGTGGCCGTGGCGACCCAGTGGATGGGCCGTGGGGTGGTGTGAGCGAGTTCCGGAACGGCGGGGTGCTGCACGCGAGAAGTTTCTCCTGTGAGAGCTGTGCCGGTGGGGGTGGACCGCATCGTGCCACACGTCACATCGAGGCGGAACGGCGGGGGCGGTACTTCTGGCGTCCCGTCAACTCCCGGTGTACTGCGGGGCCTCAACGGACGAGCGCCGTGGCCCGTTTCCGCGATGTCTGCGGGAACTGGGCCACGGCGCTCGTCCGTTGGCTGCGGCGGGAGTGCGGGTCAGTGACCGGCGCCTCCGTCGGCGTTGGGGCCTGCGTAGTCCTCGCCGTAGGCGCCCTTGGCGGGCCGGCGGCGGCGCATGGGCGGCTCGACGCCGTCGGCGAGCCGGCGGGCGGTGAGGAGGAAACCGGTGTGGCCGATCATCCGGTGGTCGGGGCGCACGGCCAGGCCTTCGATGTGCCAGTTGCGGATCATCGTCTCCCATGAGGTCGGCTCGTTGAAGCAGCCGATCTCGCGGATGGACTCGACGGTCCGGGCGAGCTGGGTGGTGGTGGCCACGTAGCAGCACAGGATGCCGCCGGGGACGAGCGCCTTGGAGACGGCTTCCAGGCACTCCCAGGGGGCGAGCATGTCGAGGATGACGCGGTCGACGTCGGTGTCGCTGAGGTTGTCCTGGAGGTCGCCGACGGTGAGCTGCCAGGCGGGGTGCGGGCCGCCGAAGTAGCGTTCCACGTTCTGCTGGGCGATCTCGGCGAAGTCCGCGCGGCGCTCGTAGCTGTGCAGCATGCCCTGGTCGCCGATGGCGCGCAGCAGGAAGCTGCTGAGGGAGCCGGAGCCGACGCCCGCCTCCACGACGCGCGCGCCGGGGAAGATGTCGGCGAAGGCGAGGATCTGCCCCGCGTCCTTGGGATAGACGACTGCCGCCCCGCGGGGCATGGACAGGACGTAGTCGGGGAGCAGGGGGCGCAGCGCGAGGTAGGCGACGTTCCCGGTGGTGCGGACAACGCTGCCCTCGGGAGCACCGATCAGCTCGTCGTGCGGGAAGGAACCCTTGTGGGTGTGGAAGTTCTTCCCCGCTTCGAGCGTGAACGTGTAGTGGCGGCCCTTGGGGTCGGTCAGCTGTACCTGGTCCCCGACCTTGAAGGGCCCGCGACGGCGGGCGGCACCGGTCGGTTCGGACATGTGACCAGCCTACCGGTCACCGGGGAGGCCGCCGACCACGTGCGGGTGGGCCCGGGACCCGCCGGTGAGGGGCCTTGGGCGGAGAAGGGGTCAGTTGGGCCGGGCCATCGCCTTGACGAAGGCGCGCTCGACGTCGGCGGCGGACAGGACGCCGTAGATCTCGCCGGTGTCCTCGACGACCAGGTATTCGGTGGCGGGGGTGGCGCGCAGCACGTCCAGGAGGGCCTCGCCGGCGAGTTCCGCGGAGACGCGCATGCCGTCGTTCAGCTCCTGGGCGAGGCCGCTGACCGGGACCCAGGGACGGCGGTGCTCGGGTACGCCGACGATGGCCGCCTCCCGTACGAGGGAGAGGGGACGGCCGTGGGCGTCGACGACGACCAGGGCCCGGGCTCCTACCTCGTTCGCACGGCGCAGGGCCTCGGACAGAGGGGTGTCGCCCTGGACGGGCACCGCGCGGCGGGTGAGTGAGCGTGCGCGCAGTTCGGGGAGGTGCTCGCGCAGTCGCGCCATGCGCAGGCTGTTTCCGGCTCCGGTCCAGATGATCGCGGCGAGGATGGCGGCGAGCAGGGCGTCGGTGACGGTGTCCATGCCGACGTTGTCCTCCGCCCTCGAGCCGAGGGCGCCGGACTGGGTGAGCAGCGGCAGTCCGATGAGCACGGCGATGGCGAGGGCGCGGCCGACCCAGGCGGCGGCGACGGTGCCGCTCATGGGCCTGCCGGTGATTTTCCAGACGACGGCGCGCAGCATGCGGCCGCCGTCGAGGGGCAGACCGGGCAGCAGGTTGAAGACGGCCACGATGAGGTTGGAGATCATGAGGCCGGCCAGCAGGACGCCGGGGACCGTGCCGGGCCGGACGGGCAGCATGGCCAGGTAGAAGACGCCGGCCAGGACGAGGGAGAGCAGCGGTCCGACGAAGGCGAGGACGAACTCGCGGCCGGGGGTCTCGGCCTCCTTCTCGATCTCGGAGACACCTCCGAAGAACTGGAGCTGGATGCGCCGCACCGGCAGTTTGAAGCGCAGGGCCGCCACGGTGTGGGCCAGTTCGTGGATGAGGACGGAGGCGTAGAAGGCGACGGCGAAGAACAGCGAGACCAGGTAGCGGGCGGCGCCGAGTTGGGGCAGTACGCGGTCGAGCTGGCCGCCGAACACCCAGGTGATCAGGGCGGCGACGAGGAACCAGCTGGGGGCGACGTAGACGGGGACGCCGAAGGGCCGGCCCATGAGGATGCCGCCGCCCGGTTCCTTGGGCCGCTGCGGCGGCCTTCCCGGTCCGTCGGGTGCCGAGTGGGCGAGGCTGCGGCCCGGACCGTGCGTCGTGGGGTGTCCGGTCGGCGGGGTGTCGGCGGGGTCGCGGGGCCGCGCAGAACCTTCGGGCGGGGACGTCGGGCCGCTCTCGGTGGGCTGTCCCTGGTCGGGGGTGTGCGCGGGGCCGTCCGGGGCCGGGTGGTCGCCGGCGGGCGGGGTGTCCCCGCGGTCGCCGTGCGGCCCGGGTGTTCCTGGACCGTCGGAGTGGTCCGGGGACCGGTGGAGCACCGCGGGCCCGTCCGGGTACGGCCGGGTGTGGTCGCCCGCTCCGGCCGGGGTGCGGTGCTCGTTCTCCCCCTGGGGCGCGGACGGTTCCTGCGGCCGCCCGTGGGACGAGGACGCCGCGGCGGTCTGCTCGCGCGGGTCCCCCGGGGCCGGGCTGTGGATGCCGTCCCGGTCGTGTTCGGGGCGTGCGGGGTCGGCGGTGCGCGCCGCGGGGGCCGCCTCGCGGTCGTTCGCCCCTTCGTTGCCGGGGCGCGGGTGTCCGCTCCCGCCGCTCTCGTCCACGATGTCCCCTCGATCGAAGCGTTTCCCGGCCCCGGTCGTGCCGGGTGGGAGGGCCTGTGGTCGATGGTATGCGGCTGTCGCTCGGTGTTCTGCCCCGGCACCCCCTCAGTTGCCCCCGTCGTCGCGTGGATACACCCCCGTCACAGGAAGGGGTCCGGCCGGTCCTCGAGGCGGCGGGCGGCCGGGGGACGCCGGTACGGTGCGGGCGCCGCCCGGCACGGCTGTGTCACTGTCGGTGGCGGGCCATATGGTCTGTCGTCATGGAAACCAGCACCGACGGCACCGCCGAGCCGTCCGCCGAGGCCGCAGTGCCCCCGGGGTCGCTGTCGCCCTCGCGTGCCAGTGATTTCATGCAGTGCCCGCTGCTCTACCGGTTCCGGGTGATCGACAGGCTGCCGGAGAAGCCGAGCGAGGCGGCGACCCGGGGGACGCTGGTGCATGCGGTCCTGGAGAGGCTCTTCGACGTACCGGCCGGAGAGCGGACCGCTCCTCGCGCCAAGTCGCTGGTGCCCGGCCAGTGGGACCGGCTGCGGGAGAGCCGGCCGGAGGTGCTGGAGCTGTTCGCCGACGATCCGGACGGGGAGCGGCTGGCACGCTGGCTCGGTGAGGCGGAGCAGCTCGTCGAGCGCTGGTTCGCGCTGGAGGACCCGACCCGGCTGGAGCCCGCCGAGCGGGAGCTGTTCGTCGAGGCGGAGCTCGATTCCGGGCTCAAGCTGCGGGGGATCATCGACCGTGTGGACGTGGCGCCCACCGGCGAGGTGCGGATCGTCGACTACAAGACGGGCAAGGCGCCCCGGCCCGAGTACGCCGAGGGCGCGCTGTTCCAGATGAAGTTCTACGCCCTGGTGGTGTGGCGGCTGAAGGGGCTCGTCCCGCGCCGGCTGCAGCTCGTATATCTGGGCAGCGGCGATGTGATGACGTACGACCCCGTGCTCGCGGACCTGGAGCGTGTCGAGCGGAAGCTGCTGGCGCTGTGGGAGGCGATCCGCCGGGCCACGGATTCGGGTGACTGGCGGCCGAGGCCCACCAAGTTGTGCGGCTGGTGCGACCACCAGGCCCTGTGCCCCGAGTTCGGTGGCACTCCCCCGCCCTATCCGCTGCCGGTGCGGGCAGCCGGCGAACGCCTGCCGGAGGCTGAGCGGGGCGACTCCGGGCAGACGCCCACGGCACCGGTCGGGGTGCCCGAATCGGGTGACGCCGAGCAGGGCAGAATGGGCCCGGACTAGCGAAGGAGACTCACGTGGCCATCCGCGTCCTACTGGTCGACGACCAGCCGCTGCTGCGCACTGGCTTCCGGATGATTCTGGAGGCCGAGCAGGACATCGCGGTCGTCGGCGAGGCCGGAGACGGCCTCCAGGCGCTCGACCAGGTGCGTGCCCTGCAGCCCGATGTGGTGCTGATGGACATCCGCATGCCTCGGATGGACGGGGTGGAGGCGACCCGGCAGATCACCGGCCCCGGGCGGGACGGCCCGGCGAAGGTGCTGGTACTGACCACCTTCGACCTCGACGAGTACGTGGTGGAGGCGCTGCGCGCCGGTGCCAGCGGCTTCCTCCTCAAGGACGCTCCCGCCCATGAGCTGGTGCAGGCGATCCGGGTGGTCGCGGCGGGCGAGGCGATGCTCGCGCCGAGCATCACACGCCGGCTGCTGGACAAGTACGCCGGTCATCTGCCGTCCGGGGACGAGCCCGTCCCGGACACCCTGCACACCCTCACCGAGCGCGAGGTGGAGGTGCTGAAGCTGGTGGCGCGCGGGTTGTCCAACGCCGAGATCGCCGCCGACCTGTTCGTCAGCGAGACGACGGTGAAGACGCACGTCGGCCATGTGCTCACCAAGCTGGGGCTGCGGGACCGGGTGCAGGCCGCGGTGTACGCGTACGAGAGCGGGTTGGTGCGTCCGGGCGCCCAGTAGGGCGACGGCTCACGGGTTTCCCGGCGGCGCGGAGGGCGCCCCCTTCCTTGTGATGGGGGCGCCCTCCCGTGTCGGTACCGCCGTCTCGGCCCCCGCGGGTCCCCGGAACCGAACACCGTCGGGGCCCGGTCCACGGGCCGGCCGGAGTTCCGGAGTTCCGAAAGCGTGCGGACGCAGCTGAAGGCCCCCCGGGGTGATCCCCGGGGGGCCTTCCAGGCATGAGGTCAGCCGCTCACGCCGCGGCCGAGCTCCCACAGCTGCAACGTGGAGGAGGAGTTCATCGCGTACTCGCTGCCCGTGATGTCGTCACGGGTGGCGACGTACTGCTTGCCCTGCCACAGCGGGAGGATCGGCACCTCCTCGGCGACGATGTCCTGGATGTCGGTGAGGCTCTTCGACGCGGTCAGGCGGTCGGCCTCGCGCCGGGACGCGGGGATCAGGCTGTTGCGGATCTCACTGTTGTTGTACGGCGAGCCGAGGGTGTTGTCCTTGTCGAGGAACGGCGCGAGGTAGTTGTCCGCGTCCGGGAAGTCGGGGAACCAGCCCATGCCGTAGACGTCGTACTGGCCCTTGATCTCGGCCGGGCGGAACTTGTCCCAGGTGGTGCCCTCGACGCTGATGTCGAACAGACCGCTCGCGTTGAGCTGCTGCTTGAGGACGTCGAACTCCTTGGCGGTGGCCGGACCGTAGTGGTCGGTCGTGTAGTGCAGCGTCAGCTTCACCGGGGTGCTGATGTTCGCCTTGTCCAGCGTCGCGCGGGCCTTGGCCACGCTCGGGTCGCCGTACTTGTTCAGGAAGGAGTTGGAGTGGCCGGTGATGGTGGCCGGGACGAGCGAGTACAGCGGCTGCGCCTCGGTGCCGTACACCTTGGACACCAGCGCGCCGCGGTCGATGACCTCGGCCATGGCCTGGCGGACGGCCACGCTCTTCACCGAGTCGGCACCGGTGTTGAAGCCCAGGTAGCGGATCTCCAGACCCGGCATCTCGACCAGGTTGACGTTGCCGTCCGTGTCGTCCTGCAGCTTGCGGATCTGGTCCGGCGCCATGGTGCGGGTCATGACGTCGATGGCGCCCTTGTCCAGGGCGGTACCCATGCCGTCGGCGTCCTTGAAGGACTCCAGCACGACCTTGTCGTTCTTCGGGCTGAGCAGACCCTGGTAGTTCGGGTTCTTGGTGAAGGTGGCCTTCACCATCTCGTTGTTCTTGATCTCGGCCTGCAGCGTGTACGGCCCGGAACCGTCGACCGAGAAGCCGTCGCGCAGCTTGCCCTTGTCGTAGTCCTTGGGGTTCACGATGCCCGCGACCGGCGTCGACAGCTTGAACGGGAAGGTGGCGTCCGCGGTCTTCAGGTGGAAGATGACCTCGTCCTTGCCCTGCGTCTCGACGGTGTCCACGGTGGACAGCAGGGCGAAGACGCCGCTGTCGGCCTTGATGGCAAGGGCACGGTCGATGGAGAACTTCACATCGGCAGCGGTCACCGGGTCGCCGTTGGCGAACTTCAGGTCCTTGCGCAGCTTGCACGCGTAGCGCTCGTTGCCGCTGTCGGTGAAACCGCAGCTCTCGGCGGCCTCGGGCTCGGGGTCGCCGTCACCGCGGGGCTGGACCATCAGCGTCTGCACGGTCTGCCGCAGGACGTTCCAGGTGCCCACGTCGTACGCGTACGCCGGGTCGAGGGGCGCGGGTGCGTCGCTGGAGGCGGTGAACCGGTCGGTGGTACCGACGACGATGGCGTCACCGCTGCTGCCCCCGCTGTCGGACCCACCGCAGGCGGCGAGAACGGGGGTGAGCAGACCAACGACGGCCGGCAGCACCAAAGTCTTACGGTTCATGCTCGAGTTTCTCCAGAGCTGTCAAGTCCGTGTACCCGGCAAGCAAGGGTGGTGCGGCGGATCACGGGGAGTTGTGGCGATGTTCTCGCGATGAGATTAGTGCGCACCCGCACGAAGGCTGACAGCTACCGGAGTTGAGCGCCCATCACGCTGCGGAACCGATCGGGGACGCATCGGAAAACCTGACGGGGAAGGATTCGTGCAGCGTTTCATCAATCAGGACACAAGGGCACGCCCCGGCCGCCCGAAAGGGGCGGAACAGCACACCCCGGGCCCACTGTCGACCCTCTGGAACGTGGTAAACGTCACACCATCAACTGGACGGACCGGCACCGGAATTCGGCCGCGTCTCGCCGAATTAATTCATGCCACTGGACACCCGGAGGTAATCCGTCCATTCGAGAGCACGCTGGGTGAACGCTCAGCGCATTTCCGTCATCAAACCGCGGAGGAATGCCAGGTCGACCTCTTCGAGCGAGGTCACGACGGTGCGGCCCGCGGCGGGGGCGATGGGGGCCACCGACGGGACGGCCACCACCCGGCAGCCGGCGGCCTCCGCGGCGGCGACCCCGGTCGCCGTGTCCTCGATCACCGCGCACCGGGCCGGGTCCGCGTCGAGCCCCTTCGCCGCCATCAGATACGGGTCGGGGAACGGCTTGGTGCGCTCGACCTCGTCGCCCGCGACGGTCAGTGCGAAGTACTGCGGGCCGACGGAGGCCAGGATGCGGTCGATGATGCGCCGGTGGGACGCGGAGACCAGCGCGGTCGGGATCTCGTGCGCCGCCAGTTCGGCCAGCAGCCGCGCGGCACCCGGCATCAGGGGCAGTCTGCGGTCGATACGCGTCTCGAACCCGTCGTTGAGCAGCACGGAGAGCTCGTCGAGGGTGATGTCGGCACCTGTGGCCTCGATCAGGAAGCCCGCGCTGCGTGTCATGGGGCCGCCGACGACGACATGGCGCCATGAATCGTCGAGCGTGTGTCCGAGGGCGGCGAAGACCTCGACCTCGACGTCCCACCAGAATCCCTCGGTGTCCACCAGGGTGCCGTCCATGTCGAGGAGTACGGCCTGCAGCGCTGAGTCTTCGCCCGTACGGGTGCCGAGGGCAGGAACCGTGGTGGTCATCCGGCGTACCTCCTTGAGGGGACGACCAGGCCGGTTCCCACGGAGGGAACCGGCCTGCGGTGGACCGACCAGTGTACGTCGCCCGTGAGCGAAGTGCTTTTCGGCACGGCAGCACCACGCCACGCAATCGCACATATGGGCGAACGGCGGGTGCACGCGGGCGTGTGCAGGCGGGCCGGGACGGGGAGGGCCCGCAGGCCCCGGCCGGACGGGACGGGGACACAGGCGGCGTGCTTCATCCCGGCCGGACGGGGCGTGGCCCGTCCAGGGCGGGCGGGACGCTCCCCGGACGTACGGCGCGCGGGCCTTCCCCGGCCCCGGTCGCGCCGGCACGGCCCGCGCCGCCGGAACCGCTGGCGGCGACGTCCGGCCGTGCCGGCGCACACCGGACCCCGGCCTCGGCGGCCGGGGGCCCGCACGGTTGCCGCGCCGGGGTTCACCGGACACCGCGGGCACCGTGCGGGCGTGGACGCCCTACCGCGCGTTGAAGTACTTCGCCTCGGGGTGGTGGATCACGATGGCGTCCGTGGACTGCTCCGGGTGAAGCTGGAACTCCTCGGACAGATGGACGCCGATCCGCTCGGGCTCGAGCAGCTGGGCGATCTTGGCACGGTCCTCGAGGTCGGGACAGGCTCCGTAGCCGAGCGAGAAGCGGGCTCCCCGGTACTTGAGGGCGAACATGTCCTCCATGTCGTCCGGGTCCTCGCCCGCGAAACCGAGCTCCGAGCGCACCCGCGCATGCCAGTACTCGGCCAGCGCCTCCGCCAACTGCACGGACAGGCCGTGCAGTTCGAGGTAGTCGCGGTAGGAGTTCGACTCGAAGAGCCGCGCGGTCTCCTCGCCGATCCGGGAGCCGACGGTGACGACCTGGAAACCGACGACATCCCTCTCACCGGACTCCTCGGGCCGGAAGAAGTCGGACAGACAGAGCCGCCGGCCGCGCCGCTGGCGCGGGAAGGTGAACCGGGTGCGCTCGTTGCCCTGTTCGTCGAGGACGATCAGGTCGTCGTCCTTGGACACACAGGGGAAGTAGCCGTGGACGACGGCCGCTTCGAGGAGGTTGTCCGTCTGGAGCCGGTCGAGCAGCCCGCGCAGCCGCGGCCTGCCCTCGGTCTCGACGAGCTCCTCGTAGGTCGGCCCCTCCCCCGTACGCGTCTGCTTCAGACCCCACTGGCCCTTGAACAGCGCACCCTCGTCCAGCCAGGCCGCGTACTCCTTGAGCGCGATGCCCTTCACGACGCGGGTGCCCCAGAAGGGCGGTGTGGGCACGGGGTTGTCCGTGGCGACGTCGGAGCGGACGTGGCCCTCCTCGGGCCGCTCCTCGATCTCGACGGTCGCGGCCCGCACCCGGCGCTGCCGCAGTTCGGGCAGCTTCGCACCGGGCACCCCGCGCTTGACCCCGATCAGCGCGTCCATCAGGCGCAGGCCCTCGAACGCGTCGCGGGCGTAGCGCACCTCGCCCTCGTACAGCTCGTGCAGGTCCTGTTCGACATACGCCCGGGTCAGCGCCGCGCCGCCGAGGATGACGGGGTAGTCGGTGGCGAGCCCGCGCTGGTTGAGCTCCTCCAGGTTCTCCTTCATGATCACCGTGGACTTGACCAGGAGCCCCGACATGCCGATGACATCGGCCCTGTGCTCCTCGGCGGCCTCCAGGATCGCGGAGACCGGCTGCTTGATGCCGAGGTTGACCACGTTGTAGCCGTTGTTGGACAGGATGATGTCGACGAGGTTCTTGCCGATGTCGTGGACGTCGCCACGCACGGTCGCCAGGACGATGGTGCCCTTGCCGGCCTCGTCGGTCTTCTCCATATGGGGTTCGAGGTAGGCGACCGCGGTCTTCATCACCTCGGCGGACTGGAGCACGAACGGCAGCTGCATCTGGCCTGAGCCGAACAGCTCGCCGACGACCTTCATGCCGTCCAGCAGTGTGTCGTTGACGATGTCGAGGGCGGAGCGGGAGTTCAGGGCCGCGTCGAGGTCGGCCTCCATGCCGTTCTTCTCGCCGTCGATGATCCGCCGCTTGAGGCGCTCCTCCAGCGGCAGCGCGGCCAGTTCCTCCGCCTTGCCTGCCTTCAGCGACTTGGCGGTGGCGCCCTCGAACAGCGCCATGAGCTTCTGCAGCGGGTCGTAGCCTTCGGCGCGCCGGTCGTAAATCAGGTCGAGGGCGGTGGTCACCTGCTCCTCGTCGAAGCGCGCGATCGGCAGGATCTTCGAGGCGTGCACGATGGCCGAGTCGAGCCCCGCCTTGACGCATTCGTCGAGGAAGACGGAGTTGAGCAGGATGCGCGCAGCCGGGTTGAGGCCGAAGGAGATGTTCGACAGACCGAGGGTGGTCTGCACGTCGGGGTGGCGCCTCTTCAGCTCGCGGATGGCCTCGATGGTCGCGATGCCGTCCTTGCGGGACTCCTCCTGGCCGGTGCAGATGGTGAAGGTCAGGGTGTCGACGAGGATGTCCTCCTCACGGATGCCCCAGTTCCCGGTGAGGTCGGCGATCAGCCGCTCCGCGATCTCGACCTTCTTCTCGGGGGTGCGGGCCTGGCCCTCCTCGTCGATGGTCAGCGCGATGAGCGCCGCGCCGTGCTCCCCCGCGAGCCGGGTGACCTTCGCGAAGCGCGACTCCGGGCCGTCGCCGTCCTCGTAGTTGACCGAGTTGATCACGGCGCGGCCGCCGAGCTTCTCCAGTCCGGCCTCGATGACGTCCACTTCGGTGGAGTCGAGCACGATCGGCAGGGTGGAGGCGGTGGCGAAGCGGCCCGCCAGCTCCTCCATGTCGGCGACGCCGTCGCGGCCCACGTAGTCGACGCAGAGGTCGAGCATGTGCGCGCCCTCGCGGATCTGCTCCCGGGCAATCTCCACGCAGTCGTCCCAGCGGCCGTCCAGCATGGCCTCGCGGAATTTCTTGGAGCCGTTGGCGTTGGTGCGCTCACCGATGGCCAGGTACGAGGTGTCCTGACGGAACGGCACGGTCTGGTAGAGGGAGGCGGCCCCCGGTTCGGGGCGGGGGTGGCGCTCGGCGGGGGCGAGGGCCCGGACGCGCTCGACCACCTGGCGCAGGTGCTCGGGGGTGGTGCCGCAGCAGCCGCCGACCAGCGACAGGCCGTACTCGCGGACGAAGGTCTCCTGGGCGTCGGCCAGTTCGGGGGCGGTGAGCGGGTACTGGGCGCCGTCCTTGCCGAGCACGGGCAGACCGGCGTTGGGCATGCAGGACAGCGGGATGCGGGAGTGCCGGGCGAGGTAGCGCAGGTGCTCGCTCATCTCGGCCGGCCCCGTGGCGCAGTTCAGGCCGATCATGTCGATGCCGAGCGGCTCCAGTGCGGTGAGGGCGGCGCCGATCTCCGAGCCGAGCAGCATGGTGCCGGTGGTCTCGACGGTCACGGACACGATCAGCGGCAGATCGAGGCCGAGGGCGTCCAGTGCCCGGCGGGAGCCGAGGACGGCGGCCTTCGTCTGGAGCAGGTCCTGGGTGGTCTCGACGAGCAGCGCGTCGGCGCCGCCGGTGACCAGCCCCTCGGCGTTGCGCTGGTAGGCGTCGCGCAGGGTGGTGTACGGGGCGTGGCCCAGGGTGGGCAGCTTGGTGCCGGGACCCATGGAGCCGAGGACCCAGCGCTGCCGGCCGTCGCGGCCGGTGAACTCGTCGGCGACCTCACGGGCGACCCGGGCGCCCGCCTCGGACAGCTCGTACACGCGCTCGGCGATGTCGTACTCGGCCATGGCCGCGTGGTTGGCCCCGAAGGTGTTGGTCTCGACGCAGTCGACGCCCACCGCGAAGTACGCCTCATGGACGGAGCGGACGATGTCGGGGCGGGTGACGTTCAGGATCTCGTTGCAGCCCTCGAGGTCCTGGAAGTCCTCGAGCGTGGGGTCCTGGGCCTGGAGCATCGTGCCCATCGCGCCGTCGGCCACCACGACACGGGTGGCGAGGGCTTCCCGGAGCGCTGCGGATCGGGATCGGCTGTCGGTGGAGACGGAGGTGGGGGACGGGTTCGGCAACGAGGCCATGGAAGATGCTCCCTGGAGTGCGACGGCTGTCGGCTTTGCGCTTCCCGTGGAAGGCGCACGCGGCCAGGGTAGCCCGCGGCAGGCCGTACGGTCAGAGGCGTCCAGGGGGCGGACGGGCGTGGCTCGACACGATCCCTGCGGAGATTCCGCCCGAACGGATGGCGTCCTGCCATTAGCGGGAGGTCGGCATCGACCGGTAGTGTTCGGCATTGCCGAACGGCAGCACACGAATGACGCCGGCGGTTGATCGGACGGAGGGCAGGACGGCGATGGCACGGAACATCCAGTCGCTCGAACGGGCGGCCGCGATGCTGCGGCTCCTCGCGGGCGGCGAGCGACGGCTCGGCCTGTCGGACATCGCCTCGTCGCTGGGTCTGGCCAAGGGCACGGCCCACGGCATACTCCGCACGCTCCAGCAGGAGGGGTTCGTCGAGCAGGACACGGCCTCGGGCCGCTACCAGCTGGGCGCCGAGCTGCTGCGCCTCGGCACGACCTACCTGGACGTCCACGAGCTGCGGGCGCGCGCCCTGGTGTGGACGGACGACCTGGCCCGCTCGAGCGGGGAGAGCGTCTATCTGGGCGTGCTGCACCAGCAGGGCGTGCTGATCGTGCACCACGTGTTCCGGCCCGACGACAGCCGGCAGGTGCTGGAGATCGGGGCGATGCAGCCGCTGCACTCCACCGCCCTCGGCAAGGTCCTCTCGGCGTACGACCCGGTGGCCCACAGCGAGGTGCTGGAGGCGGACCGCAAGCCCTTCACCGACCGCACCGTCTGCGAACCGGAGGACTTCGAGCAGCTGCTCGACCTGACCCGGGCGCGCGGATACGCGGCCGACGTCGAGGAGACGTGGACCGGGGTCGCCTCGGTCGCCGCGCCCATCCACGACCGGCGGCGGATGCCGGTGGGCGCGGTGGGCATCACGGGCGCGGTGGAGCGCGTGTGCCGGGACGGGGAGCTGCGTCCCGAGCTGGTCGCGGCGGTCCGGGACTGCGCCCGCGCCGTTTCCCGGGACCTGGGCGCCGGAAGGTTCTGACCCGCGCACGCCCGGCCGGTACGGCGATGCCGTACCGGCCCCTCGGCATGTCCGGACACCCCCGCGGCACCCCCGGCGCCGGCATCACCGACGGACCTGGCGACGGCGCTCGTACGGCCACGGATGGTGCACGCCCGTACGCGGTTCGCGCCCGCACAAGATCGATAACCCCAGGCGATCAATAACGATCCTGCTTTCGATTACCGAACTCTTGACGCGTTGCCGAACCTGAAGCGAGACTCCCGTCCAACGGTCGGCATTGTCGAACACCTACCGGCAATAAGCGCTAGAGTGTGACAACGCCAAGGGCCGGCATCGCTCTCACCCCTGAGGGCGCGGACCACCGGAGGGACCCGGGGTTCGCCTTCCCCTGGACGAAGGACAAAGGAGTCGCGGGTGTCCAGCTCCGACATCTTCATCGGCGAGACCATCGGTACCGCCATACTCATCCTGCTCGGCGGCGGCGTCTGCGCCGCAGTGACGCTGAAGGCCTCCAAGGCCCGTAACGCCGGCTGGCTCGCCATCGCTTTCGGGTGGGGCTTCGCCGTTCTGACGGCGGTCTACACCTCGGCACCTCTCTCCGGTGCCCACCTCAACCCGGCGGTGACACTCGCTCTCGCCATCAAGGACGGCGACTGGAGCAACGTCCCGGTCTACTGGGCCGGACAGCTGCTCGGCGCGATGATCGGCGCGGCCCTGGTCTGGGTCGTCTACTACGGCCAGTTCCAGGCCCACCTCACCGACAGAGAGGTCGTCGGGGGCCCGGGCGCTCAGGACACCAAGGCCGTCGAGGCCCAGGAGGCCCAGGCCGGTCCGGTGCTCGGCGTCTTCTCCACCGGTCCCGAGATCCGCAACGCGGTGATGAACCTCGCCACGGAGATCATCGGCACCGTCGTGCTGGTCCTCGCGGTGCTCACGCAGGGCCTCAACGACAAGGGCAACGGTCTCGGCAACCTGGGTGCCTTGATCACCGCACTGGTGGTCGTCTCCATCGGTCTCTCGCTCGGCGGCCCGACCGGCTACGCGATCAACCCGGCCCGCGACCTGGGCCCGCGCATCGTCCACGCTCTCCTTCCCCTGCCCAACAAGGGCGGCTCCGACTGGGGCTACGCCTGGATCCCGGTCGTCGGCCCGCTGGTCGGCGGCGCGATCGCCGCAGGCATATACAACGTCGCCTTCGCCTGAGAGAACTGACCTTCTCCGGACATCGCCTCTCAGCACCACGCGCCGTAAAGACAGCCCCTCTTATCCACGGACATCCCAGGAGCACACCGTGACCGACGCACACACCGCCGGCCCCTTCATCGCCGCCATCGACCAGGGCACCACGTCCTCGCGCTGCATCGTCTTCGACCGGGACGGCCGCATCGTCTCCGTCGACCAGAAGGAGCACGAGCAGATCTTCCCCAAGCCGGGCTGGGTCGAGCACAACGCCACCGAGATCTGGACCAACGTCCAGGAGGTCGTGGCCGGAGCCATCGAGAAGGCCGGCATCACCCGGGACGACATCAAGGCCATCGGCATCACCAACCAGCGCGAGACCACCGTGCTGTGGGACAAGAACACCGGTGAGCCCGTCCACAACGCCATCGTCTGGCAGGACACCCGCACGGACGCGCTCTGCAAGGAGCTCGGCCGCAACGTCGGCCAGGACCGCTTCCGCCGCGAGACCGGTCTGCCGCTGGCCTCCTACTTCGCCGGCCCCAAGGCCCGCTGGCTGCTCGACAACGTCGAGGGCCTGCGCGAGCGCGCCGCGGCGGGCGACATCCTCTTCGGCACGATGGACACCTGGGTCATCTGGAACCTGACGGGCGGTGTCGACGGCGGCCGCCACGTCACCGACGTGACCAACGCCTCCCGCACGCTGCTGATGAACCTGCACACCATGCAGTGGGACGAGAAGATCGCCGAGTCCATCGGCGTCCCGCTGACGATGCTGCCCGAGATCCGCTCGTCCGCCGAGGTGTACGGCGAGATCACCGGCGGACGCCTCGGCGAGCTGCTCGGCGGCATCCCGGTCGCCTCCGCGCTCGGCGACCAGCAGGCCGCCCTGTTCGGCCAGACCTGCTTCTCCGAGGGCGAGACCAAGTCCACCTACGGCACCGGCACCTTCATGGTGATGAACACCGGTGACAAGCTCATCAACTCCTACTCGGGCCTGCTGACCACGGTCGGCTACCAGATCGGCGACCAGAAGCCGGTCTACGCCCTGGAGGGCTCGATCGCGGTCACCGGCTCCCTGGTGCAGTGGATGCGCGACCAGATGGGCCTGGTCAAGACCGCCGCCGAGATCGAGACCCTCGCGCTCACGGTCGAGGACAACGGCGGCGCCTACTTCGTGCCGGCCTTCTCCGGCCTGTTCGCCCCGTACTGGCGCTCCGACGCCCGCGGTGTGATCGCCGGCCTGACCCGTTACGTCACCAAGGCGCACCTCGCGCGCGCCGTCCTGGAGGCGACCGCCTGGCAGACCCGCGAGATCGCGGACGCCATGACCAAGGACTCGGGCGTGGAGCTGTCGACCCTGAAGGTCGACGGCGGCATGACCTCCAACAACCTGCTGATGCAGACGCTCGCGGACGTCCTGGACGCGCCGGTGGTGCGCCCGATGGTCGCCGAGACCACCTGCCTCGGCGCCGCCTACGCCGCCGGTCTCGCCGTCGGCTTCTGGAACAGCACCGACGACCTGCGCGCCAACTGGCGCCGCGCCGCCGAGTGGACGCCCCACATGGACGCGGATACCCGCGACCGTGAGTACAAGAACTGGCTCAAGGCCGTCGAGCGGACCATGGGCTGGATCGAACACGAGGAGTAGACAGCGATGACCACCCTGCAGAGTGTCCCGGCTCTGGGGACACACCCGGCCTTCGGCTCCAACCCGAGCCGCGCCGAGACCAGGGAACAACTGTCCAGGGCGACATTCGACCTCCTGGTGATCGGCGGCGGAATCCTGGGCATCTCCACTGCCTGGCATGCCGCGCAGTCGGGCCTGCGGGTGGCGCTGGTGGACGCCGGCGACTTCGCCGGCGCCACCTCGTCCGCCTCCTCCAAGCTTCTCCACGGCGGACTGCGCTATCTGCAGACCGGCGCGGTGAAGCTCGTGGCGGAGAACCACTTCGAGCGCCGTGCGGTCTCCCGTCAGGTGGCCCCCCATCTGGCGAATCCGCTCACGTTCTACCTCCCCGTGTACAAGGGCGGGCCGCACGGCGCGGCGAAGCTCGGGGCGGGCGTCTTCGCCTACTCCGCGCTGTCGGCGTTCGGTGACGGCGTCGGCCACCTGCTGTCGCCGGCCAGGGCGCAGCAGGACGTGCCGGAGCTGCGCACCGAGAACCTCAAGGCCGTCGCCGTCTACGGCGACGACCAGATGAACGACGCGCGCATGGCGCTGATGACCGTCCGTGCGGCCGTCGAGGCGGGTGCCGTCGTCCTCAACCACGCCGAGGTCACCGGACTGCGCTTCACCAAGGGACGGGTCACCGGCGCCGATCTGAGGGACGGCCAGTCCGGCGACGAGTTCGGGGTCGACGCGCGGCTGGTGCTCAACGCGACCGGCCCCTGGGTCGACCACCTGCGCAGGATGGAGGACCCGAAGGCGGCGCCCTCCATACGCCTGTCCAAGGGGGTGCACCTGGTGCTCAAGCGCACCTCCCCCTGGAAGGCGGCACTGGCCACGCCGATCGACAAGTACCGCATCACCTTCGCCCTCCCCTGGGAGGACATGCTGCTGCTCGGCACCACCGACGAGCAGTACGAGGGCGATCCGGCCGAGGTCTCGGTGGGCGAGAAGGACATCGCGCAGATCCTCGACGAGGCGGCCTTCTCGGTCCGCGACCAGCAGCTCCAGCGCGATCTGATCACCTACTCCTTCGCCGGTCTTCGGGTGCTTCCCGGCGGCCCCGGCGACACCGCCAAGGCCAAGCGCGAGACCGTCGTCACCGAGGGCAGGGGCGGCATGCTGTCCGTCGCAGGCGGCAAGTGGACCACGTTCCGGCACATCGGCCGCACGGTCATGAAGAAGCTGGAGGCGCTGCCGGGCCGCCCGCTCGGCGACGACTTCGAGCCGATCTCCACGCTGCCGAAGCGGCTGCCGCTGCCGGGCATCGCCAACCCGCGCGCGGTCGCCCACCGGCTGGTCGTCGACGGTCCCGCGCCCGGTCCGCGCATGGCACCCGACACGGCCAAGCACCTTGCGACCCACTACGGTTCGCTGGCCTTCGACATCGCCCGGCTGGCCAACGAGAACCCGGAGCTGGGCGAGCGCGTGCACCCGGACGCCCCCGAGATCTGGGCGCAGGTCGTCTACGCCCGCGATCACGAGTGGGCCGAGACGGTGGACGATGTGCTGCGCCGGCGCACCACGCTGACGATCCGCGGCCTGGCCACGGACGAGGTGCGCGGGCAGGTCCAGAACCTGCTCGACAAGCGGTAGGCGACCCGAGCCGAGGGGCGGCCCCCGGGGGCCGCCCCTCGCTCATGTCCCGGCATCCCGCTTGCGTACGGTGTCCGGGTGCGCGGTGCGCGCCCGCCGTGCACCGCTCCCCCCGCACCCGCCGATCCGCTGGAGTCGCCTCATGACGCAGACCCTGTCGCCCGTCACCCGCATCCCCAACACCGGGCTGCCGCCGTACGCCGTTCTCGTGGGCGACCCGGCGCGTGCGGCGACGGTCGCCGCGCTGCTCGAGGACGCCGCGGAGGTCTCCCACCACCGTGAGTACCGGGTGTTCACGGGCAGCTGGAAGGGACTTCCGGTGACGGTGGCCTCGCACGGGGTGGGCGCGCCGGGCGCGATCCTGCTCTTCCAGGAACTGACGGACGCCGGGGTCCACACCCTCGTCCGGCTCGGCACGGCGGGCGCGATGAAGGCGGGGATCGCCGACGGGGATCTGGTGATCGCGGAGGCGGCCGTGCGCGACGACGGGGTGACCGGCCAGCTGCTGCCCCCCGAATACCCGGCGGTCGCGGCGCCCGAGGCGGTTCTCGCCCTGCAGCGCGCGGCCCGGGAGGCGGGTGCGCCGCACCACCGCGGGATCGTGTGGACCCGGGCGGCCTTCCAGCCGGGGCTGATCCCCCTGGACGCGTACGAACGGGCCGGTCTCGCGGCGATCGAGATGGAGCTGTCCGCGCTGCTGGTCACCGCCTCCCTGCGTGGGCGGGTCGCGGGTGGCGTGCTGGTCGTGGACGGCGTCAACGCCGATGAACTGACCGACGAGAAGGCTGCTTTCTCCACGGGCGGCTACGACCCGCACCGCGATGTGGTCGCGCGGGGTGTGGAACGCGGGGCGGTCGTGGCGCTGGAGGCGCTGCGGCTGCTCGAGGAGGGGAACGCGCGATGAGCGAGCGCATCGATCTGCTGGTGCACGGCGGCGACGTCCTGACCGTCGACGCCACCGGAACCGTCGTACCCCAGGGCGCCGTCGCCGTGCGCGACGGCGCGATCCTCGAGGTCGGCCCGGCCGAACGGCTGCGGGAGCGCTACAGCGCGGACGAGGACGTCGACTCCGTGGGCTGCCTGGTCCTGCCGGGCCTGGTCAACGCGCACACCCATCTGGCGATGACGCTGCTGCGGGGCCGCGCCGACGACGTCACCCTCCAGGGCTTCCTGGAGCGTGTGCTGCGCTGGGAGGCGGAGCTGCTGTCGCCGGGGAACATCGCGGTGGCGGTGCGCGCGGCGATCGCCGAGAGCGTGCGCGCCGGGGTGACTTCGGCCCTCGACATGTACTGGTTCCACGAGGCGGCGGAGCGGGTGGCGCGGGAGGCGGGCTGGCGGCTGCTGACCGGGCCGACCTTCATGGACGTCCCCGGCTCCCCCGACGGCCGGCCGTACGGGGAGCGCCTGGAGTGGGCGCGCCGTGACCTGGCCGCACGGACAGCGGACCGGCCGGGGACGCGGCCCGTGCTCTTCGCCCACTCGGCGTACACCCTCGGGCCCGAGCAGCTCGTCGAGATCGCCGCGCTCGCGCGTGAGTTCGGGGCGCTGCTGCACATCCATGCGGCGGAGAACGCGGCCGAGGTCGAGACCGTCGAGCAGCGCTACGGCAAGCGCCCGGTGGAACTGCTCGACTCGCTCGGTCTGCTCGGCCCCGATCTGCTGCTGGCCCACGCCGTCGACCTGACCGGTCCGGAGATCACGGCGCTGGGCCGCACGGGTACCTCGGTGGCGCACTGCCCGGTGTCCAACCTCAAGCTGGGCTGCGGGATCGCACCCGTGCCGCGGCTGCTGGACGCGGGGGTGACCGTGGGTCTCGGCACGGACGGGGCGGTGAGCTCGAACACGCTGGACGTGCTCGGCGCGGTACGGCAGGCGGCCCTGGTGCACAAGGCGGCCGGGGACCCGACCGCGGTCGGGGCCGAGCAGGCGGTGCGGATGGCGACCGCCGACGGCGCCCGTGCGCTGGGTCTCGGCGACCTGCTGGGGTCCCTGGAGGCGGGCAAACGGGCCGATCTGATCGTCCTCGACCTCGGCGGACCGCATCTGCGGCCACGGCACGACCCGTGGTCGGCGCTCGCTTACGCGGCGCAGTCCGCCGACGTACGGGACACGGTCGTCGACGGCCGGATCCTCATGCGGAACCGGGTGCTGACGACGCTCGACGAGAAGGCGGCGCTGGCGGAGTTCGAGGCGCTGGACTGAGCCGGGCCCGTCGTGTCGGCACAGGGTCTCCCGCGGTGCCGGGCCCCCTCGACGACATCGGGATTCCTTGCCCCGTTCAGCCTACTGAACCCCCATAATGACCGAGACATCGGATGTCTGAGCGTACAGGGAGGGCCGCCATGGCAGTCACCGATGAGGCGATCGAAAAGATCAAGGGGATGATCGTCTCCGGCGCCCTGCGACCGGGCGACCGCCTGCCGAAGGAGAGCGAGCTCGCCGCCGAGCTCGGTCTCTCCCGCAACTCCCTGCGCGAGGCCGTACGCGCCCTGTCGCTGATCCGGATCCTGGACGTGCGGCAGGGCGACGGCACCTATGTGACGAGCCTCGACCCCCAGCTCCTGCTGGAGGCCCTGAGCTTTGTCGTGGACTTCCACCGCGACGACACCGTGCTGGAGTTCCTCGCGGTGCGCCGCATCCTGGAGCCGGCCGCGACCGCCATGGCGGCGGCCCGTATCAGCGAGCAGCAACTGGACGCGTTGACGGCGCAGTTGGACAAGCTGGGCCCCGAGCCGTCGGTGGAGGAACTGGTCGCCTGCGACCTGGAGTTCCACCGGGGCATCGTGCAGACCTCCGGCAACTCGGTGCTGTGCTCCCTGCTGGACGGGCTCTCCGGACCCACCACCAGGGCCCGGATCTGGCGCGGTCTGACGCAGGAGGACGCGGTCAGCCGCACTCTGCACGAGCACCGGGCGATCCTCGGTGCCCTGCGTGACCGCGACGCGGAGGCGGCCCGCTCATGGGCGACCGTGCACATCGCGTCCGTCGAACAGTGGCTGCGCTCGACGCTGTGACCGTCCGCGGCCCGGACCGGGGACGGGCCGGTCGGAGAGGGCATCCTCCGACGATCATGGGTGTTCGACGACGCCGTAGTGGGCAGTGATCCGTTCACTCCCCTGTGCAAGGGGGCTGCGGGCGTCCCCGCCGCACACCGTAAGGTTGGGACGTACGCGAGGGCACGTTGGAAGGAGGCACTGGGTGATCGAGCTCGAGGGGGTTCCCGAGCTGATCGACCCGGTCATGGTGGCCGCGTTCGAGGGCTGGAACGATGCCGGCGACGCCGCCTCCACCGCGGTCGCGCATCTGGACAGGGAGTGGAAGGGCGATGTGTTCGCGGCGCTGGACGCCGAGGACTACTACGACTTCCAGGTGAACCGCCCCACTGTGTTCATGGAGGCCGGGGTCCGCAAGATCACCTGGCCCACGACCCGGCTCTCCGTCGTCCGTGTGGGCGGCGAGAAGCCCCGCGACCTGGTACTGGTCCGCGGTATAGAACCGTCGATGCGCTGGCGCTCGTTCTGCAACGAGCTGCTGGGCTTCGCCCACGAACTGGGCGTGGAGCTGGTGGTGATCCTGGGCGCCCTGCTCGGGGACACCCCGCACACGCGTCCGGTCCCGATCAGCGGAACCACGTCCGACGCGGACCTGGCCCGCCGGATGGACCTGGAGGAGACCAAGTACGAGGGTCCCACCGGCATCGTCGGCGTGCTGCAGGAGGCCTGTGCGCACGCGGGAGTCCCGGCCGTGTCCCTGTGGGCGGCGGTGCCGCACTACGTGTCGCAGCCGCCGAACCCGAAGGCGACGCTGGCCCTGCTCAACCGCCTGGAGGACCTGCTGGACCTGCGCATCCCGCTCGGTGAACTGCCGGAGGACGCGCGCGCCTGGCAACTGGGCGTGGACCAGCTCGCCGCCGAGGACAGCGAAGTCGCCGAGTACGTGCAGACGCTGGAGGAGGCCCGGGACACCGCCGAGCTGCCGGAGGCGTCGGGCGAGGCCATCGCCCGCGAGTTCGAGCGCTATCTGCGCCGGCGCGACGTGAGCCCGCCCGGCGGGCACGCCACGGCGGAGGGCGACACCGGCCCGTTCCGCCTCGACAACCCGGGCGGGCGCCAGCGTCCGCCGAAGCCGCCGCGGTCCGGCGGCGAGGACGAGGACTCCTCGGAGGACTAGAGGACGAGAAGGGGGCGGTGCGCCGATGCGCACCGCCCCCTTCTCGTCCTTCGTACCGGAATTCCCGGGCCGCCCCGGTCGACGCGGCACAGGAGAAGGCCGATCGCGGTCCACCCGGCCGGTCCGTCTCCGGCGCCGAGCCGTGAGGGCGTGTGTGCCGGCCGTCGCGGTGCTGCGCGAGCCTCCCCGACTTCCGCCGCGGCTACGGCCGTTGGACCGGCCCCTCGCGGCGCGGACCCCGCGGTGAACAGGGAGCGGGCCCCCTGCCGAAACCGCCGAGCGGCGCCGGGCGGGGTGATGCCCCGCCCGGCGCCGCTCGCACGGACGCGGGGGACGATTCAGAGCGCCACGCCGAGCAGCGCGTCCACAGCGCGCGAGACGACACCGGGCGCACCGGTGTCCGTGCCCCCGCTCTGCTGCTGGAGCGCCGCCCAGCGGTCGACCGCGGCGAGTGCGGCCGGGGCGTCCAGGTCGCTCGCGAGGGCTTCGCGGATCTCCTCCACCAGCGTCTCGGCGGGCGGCCCGTCGGGCCGCGAGACGGCGGAGCGCCAGCGCTCGAGCCGTGCCTCGGCGTCCCGCAGGACCTGGTCGGTCCACTCCCAGTCGGAGCGGTAGTGGTGGGCGAGCAGCGCCAGCCGGATCGCCGCCGGGTCGACGCCGTCGCGCCGCAGCTGGGACACGAAGACCAGGTTGCCCCTGGACTTCGACATCTTCTCGCCGTCCAGCGCGACCATGCCCGCGTGGACGTACGCCTTGGCCATCGGGTATTCGCCGGTCAGCACCTGGGCGTGCGAGGCGCCCATCTCGTGGTGCGGGAAGGCGAGGTCGGAGCCGCCGCCCTGTACGTCGAAGCCCATGCCCAGGTGGTCCAGGGCGATGGCGACGCACTCGATGTGCCAGCCGGGGCGGCCGTTGCCCAGTGAGCCCCCGTCCCAGCTCGGCTCTCCCGGGCGGGCGGCCATCCAGAGCATCGGGTCGAGCGGGTTCTTCTTGCCCGGGCGGTCCGGGTCCCCGCCGCGTTCGGCGGACAGCAGCCGCATGGCGGCGGCGTCCAGGTTGGACACCTCGCCGAAGTGCGGGTCCGACTCCACGGAGAAGTAGATGTCGCCGTCGAGTTCGTACGCGGCTCCGGCGTCCCGGAGCCGTTCGACGAGCGGCACGATGCCGGGTATCGCCTCCACCGCCCCGATGTAGTGGCGGGGCGGCAGCATCCGCAGGGCGGTCATGTCCTCGCGGAAGAGCGCCGTCTCCTTCTCGGCGAGAGCGACCCAGTCGACGCCGTCGCGCTCCGCCCGCTCCAGCAGCGGGTCGTCGACGTCGGTCACGTTCTGGACGTAGTGAACCTGCCGCTTGGTGTCGAGCCACACGCGCTGAACGAGGTCGAACGCGTTGTAGGTCGCCGCATGACCCATGTGGGTCGCGTCATAGGGGGTGATGCCGCAGACGTAGATGCGGGCGACGGGACCGGGGTCGAGGGTGACGGGACCACCGGTCGCGGTGTCGTGGATCCTCAGGTCGCGGCCCTGACCAGGCAGGGCGGGGACCTCGGAAGCGGGCCAGGCATACATGCCTTGAGCGTAACCGGCCGGAACTTCCCCCTACGAACCGGACCGGGCCGGATGGCCGGGAAGGCGTTCTTGCGCGTCGCCGCCCCGTGTGCCTGCCGTGCGGACGCACCGGCCGCTCCTCACACCGGCGGCCAGGGAATCGCGGGCCACTCCCCGCTGGGTTCCGGATGTCTTCCCGACTCCAGCAGCGCCGCCACCCGCGCACGAGTGGCCTGCACCTCCGCCGGGGTCAGCAGCTCGCCCAGCCGCAGGGCCAGCGCCGCACCCTCCTCCAGGGACTCCTTGAGGCCCTTGAGGACCTCGACGGCCTCCCCGGTCAGCGGCTCGCCCGCCCAGCCCCACAGCAGCGTGCGCAGCTTGTTCTCGGCGTTGAAGGTGACCCCGTGGTCGATGCCGTACAGGCGTCCCTCGCCGCCGGGCAGCAGATGCCCGCCCTTGCGGTCGGCGTTGTTGATGACGGCGTCCAGGACGGCCAGTCGCCGCAGCCGCTCGTCGTCGGCGTGCACGAGCAGGGCTGTCCTGCCCTCGCCCACGTCGGCGAGGCCGATTGCCTTCCAGCCCTCCTCCGCCTCCTCGCCCTCCACCAGGGCGAGCAGCTCGGCATCCGGCTGCCCCTCGATCCACAGCTGGCACATGCCCTGGCCGTAGGGCCCCTCGCGCAGCACGGTGGGCGGGACGAGCCCCCAGCCGGTCGCCTCGGACACCTCGTAGGCCGCGACCTCGCGCTGCGCCAGTGTGCCGTCCGGGAAGTCCCACAGGGGCCGCTCGCCCGCGACGGGCTTGTAGATGCAGGCGGCTTCCCGCCCGTCGTAGGAGACCGTGCAGTACAGCGCCGCGTTGGAGGCGTCACGGATGCGTCCGACCACGGCGAGCTCGCCCTCGGCGAGCAGCTCTGCCGTGGTCACGCTCCGCGGCGGTATCCGTTCTGGCGCGGACATACGTGTCCTTCCGGGTCGAGCGGGAGACTGCACAGCGGGCACGGCGGGCGGCCGGCGTTGACGACGTCGAGGGCGCGTTTGGCGAAGGCCCTGGCCTGGGCGCCGGTGAGCCGGACGCGAAGCATCGGCGGCCCGTTCTCCTCGTCCTGGAGCAGCCGCTCCTCGGCCTCGGCCAGGTCCTCCTCGGAATCGGCGTCGAGCTCGACGAGTGCCTGGGCCTCGACGACCATGCGCTGTTCCTCGCCGTCCCAGGCCAGTGCCATGGTGCCGACGCGGAACTCCTCGTCGATCGGGGTGTCGAGCGGAGCCGTGTCCGAGATCTCCGTGGGGGCCACGGCCGGTACGGACGCGCTGCCGCCGCTACGGCGCACGACTTCGTCGAGAAGCTCGTCCATGCGCTCGGCGAGCGCCGCGACCTGGGTCTTCTCCAGGGCCACGCTGGTCACCCGGGGTCCGGACGTGGCCTGCAGGAAGAAGGTACGGCGCCCGGGCAACCCGACCGTACCGGCCACGAAGCGGTCCGGGGGGTCGTAGAGGAACACCTGACGGGACACGTCCTGTCTCCATTGGATCGGGATCGGGGCCGGCTGACCGCGCCGGTCCGCTTCGGTTGCTGACTACTGCTGCTGACAACTACTGCGCTGGTGCGCCCGCTTCACCCTACTGCGGCCGACGATCACGGGGCGCCCGCGCCGCCCCCGACCGCGGCATCCGAACCGGAGGGTTCCTCACGCGGCACGAGAGAGGTGAAATCGCCGGTGTCCCCGAGACGAACGAGAAATGGCCTCAACCGGGTGTAGCGGATCGCGGTGATGGAACACGGTTCGACGGAGATCCGCTGGAAGAGGTCGAGATGAAGGCCGAGTGCGTCCGCGACGAGGGACTTGATGATGTCACCGTGCGAGCACATGACATACACGGCGTCGGGACCGTGGTCGCGCTCGATGCGCTCGTTCCACTCGCGCACCGCCTCCGCGGCCCGGGTCTGCATGGCCCGCATCGACTCACCGCCCGGGAAGGCGGCCACCGACGGATGGGCCTGGACGACCTCCATCAGCGGCTCGTCCTTCAGCTCGGCGAGCTTGCGTCCGGACCAGTCGCCGTAGTGGCACTCGCCGATGCGGTCGTCGGCGTGCACGGGCAGCCCCGGACGGGCGTCGAGCAGCGGCTGGACGGTCTCCCGGCAGCGTTGCAGAGGGCTGGTGACCACCTCCGCGAGCGGCAGTGCGGCGAGTCGCCCGGGCAGGGCGGCGGCCTGTTCTGTGCCGCGCTCGTCGAGGGCGACGCCGGGCGTCCAGCCGGCGAGGAGTCCCGCGGTGTTGGCGGTGGAGCGTCCGTGCCGGACGAGGATCAACGTGGGCATGACGTCCAGCCTAAAGGGACGCCTCCGAAAGCCGGGCCGGTGGTGGGAGCGGCGGCGGTCGAGGGGAGGCGGGCCCGATGGGGTCCGCCGGGTCGGCGACGGCGCCGGGCGGCGGGAGCCCTCGAAGAGTCCTCGGCATGCGCCGGTGCCCGGCCGACAGGAGAATACGCTCCGTGATCATCGACTGCGCCATCTACCGGGACGGGCGCCGCACAGAGAGCCCCGAGGACCTCTCCGACGCCCTGAACGAGGCGCGTGCCGCTTCCGACACATTCTTGTGGATCGGCCTGCACGAGCCGACGGAGAACGAGTTCGACCTGGTCACCCAGGAGTTCGGGCTGCATCCGCTGGCGGTCGAGGACGCACTGAAGGCGCACCAGCGCCCCAAGCTGGAGGTGTACGACGACTCGCTGTTCGTGGTGCTCAAGCCGGTGTCCTACGAGCCGCGCAGCGACACCGTGTCCACCGGCGAGCTGATGCTCTTCCTCGGCGACTCCTTCGTGGTGACCGTGCGCCATGGCGAGCACATGCCGCTCGCCCGCCTCCGGCGCCATCTCGAGGAGCAGCCGGAGATGCTGCGGCACGGCCCCACGGGGGTGCTCTACTCGATCGCGGACTCGATCGTCGACCACTACCTGGACGTGGCGACCGAGCTGCAGACCGACCTGGAGGAGCTGGAGGCGGAGGTCTTCTCACCCTCCGGTGGCGGCTCCCACCACACGGCCTCGCGGATCTACACCTTCAAGCGGCAGATCCTCGAGTTCCGGCGGGCCACGGTCCCGCTGGCCCCGCCCCTGTCCCGGCTGGCGGGCCAGGGGACGTACGGGACGACGGTGCCCTTCGTGCAGGAGAAGTCACGGCCCTTCTTCCGCGACGTCTCCGACCACCTGGCCCGGGTGAACGAGTCCGTGGAGGCCCTGGACCGGCTGGTGTCCGACATCCTCTCGGCCCATCTCGCGCAGGCGAGCGTGCGGCAGAACGACGATGTGCGGAAGATCTCGGCGTGGGCGGCGATGGCCGCGGTCCCCACGATGATCGCGGGCATCTACGGAATGAACTTCGACCACATGCCCGAGTTGCACTGGCTCTGGTCGTACCCGGCGCTGATCCTGGCGATGGCGGCCGTCGAAGTGCTGCTCTACCGGACGTTCAAGCGGCGCGGCTGGCTGTGAGGCCGTCCTTCCGTTCCGCACGCGCGGCGACGGGCGGCTCAGGCGAACTCGTGCGCCTGCGCGGCGGGACCGCCGAGCGCGTCGCGCCGCTCCGGCATCCTCAAGGTCACCATCCGCCGCCATCCGGCGATGCGCTCGTAGAGGTACACGGCGCGGATCCCCGCCGCGAGCATCGCCGACCTGGCCGCGGGCCAGCCGAGGATGCGCCCCATGTGGGCCATGACGGCGAGACTGACGTCCCGGTGGACGCGGATCTCCGCGAACGCGCACGCGCGCAGCGTCCGCCGGATGAACCGGCTGTGTCCGGCGGCCGCGAAGCGCAGCAGTTCCTCGTTGGAGTACGCCAGGTGGTTGTCCTCGTCCTGGGAGATCATGCGTACGGCCCGGCCGATCTCGGGATGGTCCGTGAAGTACGTGCGCAGCATCGCCATCTGCTCCGCGGCGCGCTGTTCGGTGACCCTGCTGTGTGCCAGATAGGTGATGACGTCCTGCACCGACAGCGGGCGGTCGGCCTTGAGCTTCTCGTGCGCGAGACCGATGCCCCGCTTCTCGAGGAGCATCGTGTAGTCGGTCTCGGGCGGTACGGGAACGGGGGCCAGGCCGCGCTTCCTCATCAGCGCGTTGAAGATGCGTCCGTGCTTGTCCTCGTCCGCGCCGTGACGCACGATCCGTGGAACGAGCGCCCGCTCGCTCTCCGGCACGAGTGCGGCGATCCGGCCGTTCTCCCAGCCGCCCTGCGACTCCCCGCTGGCCGCGATCGAGCAGAACAGGCGGAAGGATTCGTCGTTCTCGAGGATCTCCTCGAACAGACTCTTCGCCGAAAGCATGGTGGGCACCTCTCTGCAGGACTCCGCAAAGAGAGAGTCAAATGCCGTCGTGGAGGTGGTGCAACAGCTGTGCGGGGAGGCTGCGCCGAACGGAGGAGCGTCCCGGTCCTGTCGATGCCGTAACCGCTCGGAGCCCGGCGCGTTGTTCCCCGTGACGGCCGTGGCGGGGTGGACCCCCGAGCCCCCACCACGGCCGTGGAGACCATTCGCCCCCGTCAGGCGAGTCCGGCCCGCTCCAGGGCCTCGGACCCGGCACGCAGAGAGGCGATCCGCTCGTCGAGGGTGAAGCCCGCGGGAGCCAGGGTGAGGGTGGTGACGCCGACTTCGGCGTAGGCCTTCATCCGGTCGGCGATGCGGTCCACCGAGCCCAGCAGGGTGGTCCGGTCGATCAGCTCGTGCGGCACGGCGGCGGCGGCGCCCTGCTTGTCCCCCGACAGGTACTTGTCCTGGATCTCGGCGGCCGCCTGCTCGTAGCCCATGCGCCTGGCGAGCTGGTTGTAGAAGTTCTGCTTGCGGCTGCCCATGCCGCCGACGTACAGAGCGGTGTACGGGCGGAAGGTGTCGGCCAGGGCCGTCACGTCCTTGTCGTCGCCCACCGCGAGGGGGAGCGTGGGGCAGACGTCGAAGCCCTCTAGGGTCTTGCCCGCCTTCTCGCGCCCCGCGCGCAGGTAGCTGATCGCCGTCTCCTCGAGGTGGTCCGCCGAGGGGAAGATGAGCAGCGCCCCGTCGGCGATCTCGCCGGTCTGCTCCAGGTTCTTGGGGCCGATCGCGGCGATGTAGAGGGGGATGTGCTCGCGCTGGGGGTGCACGGTCAGCTTGATCGGCTTGCCGGGACCCCCGGGCAGCGGGAGGGTCCAGTGCTCGCCCTCGTACGACAGCCGCTCGCGCGTCATCGCCTTCCGCACGATCTCCACGTACTCGCGGGTGCGGGACAGCGGCTTGTCGAACTTGACGCCGTACCAGCCCTCGGATACCTGGGGCCCCGAGACCCCGAGACCGAGGCGGAAGCGGCCACCGGAGAGCGAGTCGAGAGTGGCGGCGGTCATCGCGGTCATCGCGGGCTGGCGGGCCGGGATCTGGAAGATGGCCGAGCCGACGTCGATGCGCTCGGTCTGGGCGGCGACCCAGGTGAGCACGGTGGCCGCGTCGGAGCCGTAGGCCTCGGCGGCCCAGCACACCGCATAGCCGAGCCGGTCGGCCTCCTGGGCCACGGCGAGATTGTCGCCGTCCATTCCGGCACCCCAGTAGCCGAGGTTGATCCCGAGCTGCATGGCCGATTCCCCTTACCGATCAGTAACGTCCGTTGTCGGCAGACCATAGCGCGGTGTCCTCCACGGTAGGGAGAGCGACGCATCTCTCGCCCCGCGGCAGGGCAACTCGGTTGTCCACAGGCCCCCCACGGGCCGAGCTCAGGCCGTAATCTCGGCGTTCATGGAGCAGAGGCATCTCGGCCGTACCGGCCTTCGCGTGTCCCGGATCGGACTCGGCACCCTGACGTGGGGGCGTGACACGGACGAGCACGACGCCGCGGAGCAGTTGAAGGTGTTCTGGGAGGCGGGCGGGACCCTCGTCGACACGGCCGACGTGTACGGGGACGGGGAGGCCGAGTATCTGCTCGGGCAGCTGATGGACGGCCTCGTGCCGCGCCGGGACCTGGTCATCTCGACGAAGGCGGGGAGCGTGCCCGACCCCGACCGCCGGTTCGACGGCTCGCGCGGCCATCTGCTCGCCGCGCTGGACGCCTCGCTCGCCCGTCTCGGCACGGACTACGTCGACGTGTGGCACATCCACGCCTTCGACCCCTCCACCCCGATGGAGGAGACCCTGCACGCGCTCGACCTCGCCGTGGCCAGCGGCCGGGCCAGATACGCGGGTGTGTCCAACTTCTGCGGCTGGCAGCTCGCCAAGGCGGCGACATGGCAGCTCGCCGCCCCGGGCATACGGACCCGCCTCGCCAGTACGCAGATGGAGTACTCGCTGCTGCAGCGCGGTGTGGAGCGCGAGGTGCTGCCCGCCGCACTGGACCTGGGGGTCGGGCTGCTGCCGTCCTCCCCGCTCGGCCGCGGCGTGCTGACCGGCAAGTACCGGCAGTCGACGCCCGCCGACTCACGCGGCGCCTCCGAGCACATGGCCCCGTTCGTGGAGCCCTACCTCGACGACACGGCGAGCAGCATCGTGGACGCGGTGCAGACGGCCGCCGACGGGCTGTCCGCCACGCCGCTCCAGGTGGCGCTGGCATGGGTTCGCGACCGGCCTGGCGTGGTCGCGCCGATCGTCGGCGCGCGCAACGCACAGCAGCTGTCGGCGGCACTGTCAGTGGAGGCACTTAGTCTTCCTGACGAGATCTGCCGGGCGCTGGACGACGTGTCCGCCCCGGTGCACCGCTATCCCGATCACGACTGGAGCACGCTGTGAGCACGGACCCGGAGACCAGGGAGACGTCCCCCCAGCCGGAGGACGGGACCGGGCAGGACACGGGCCGGACCGAGGCGGAGACGGCTCCCGGGGGCGAGGACAGGGACGGCGCGGTCGCGGCGCCCGCCGGCGAGGGCGCCGCCGCGCCCCAGCGGTCCGAGGCGGAGGCCGAGCTGGCCGCCCAGCGCATCGAGCGGGAGCGGATCGAGCAGCGGAAGGCCCACAAGCAGGGGCCGGTCGAGGCCGGCACGAAGCTCAGCGGGAAGGCGGCCGACCTGCTGGCGGCGGTAAGGGCCGTGGAGAGCGGTGAGAAGCCGGTCCCGAGCGCGTTCCGGGAGCCGGCCCCCGCGCCACGCCGTGCCGCCCCCGAGCCCGAGCGGCCCGCACGGCCCGTCGCACCGCCGCAGCCGCCCACCGCCCCGGGCACAGAACTCGTCGCGGCCGTGCGTGCCCTGCTGACCGGGGCAGGAGCGCCCGACACGCTCGCGCCCCAGGTCGCCGCGGTCCTCGGCGAGACGGCGGACGCGCGCCTGCAAGCGGATCCCTGGCAGTTGCTGCGCGTCACGGGGGTCAGGCCGGAGCAGGCCGACGGCTTCGCCCGGGCCCTGCTCGGCGCCGAGTGCCGTCCGGACGACGACCGACGGGCCCGCGCGATGACGGTCTGGCTGCTGGAGCAGGCCGCTCTCGCCGGACACACCGCCCTTGAGGTCCCGGCTCTCGAGGCAGCGCTCGACCGGTGCTCGGTGCCGGACCCGGACGCGGCCGTGCAGAGCGGCATCGCGGAGGGCGAGGTCCTGGTCTTCCAGGACGCCCTGGAGACGACCGGACCGGGCACCGCACCGGTCGAGGGGGCTGCCGGGGAGGGCGAGGAGGAGGACGAGGAGCGTCCGGTCCGGGTCCTGATCGGCCTGGAGATGTACGCGCTCGCGGAGGAGAGCCTCGCCGACGGACTGGCCCGGTTGATCAACTCCGTGCCGAAGGAGAACGGTTCGGCCGACGCCTGGGAGCGGGCGGCCCGCTCGGCGACCGGCGCCGCAGGGGAGCTGATCCGCGCGGTCGCGGGCCATGGCCTTGTGCTCCACACCGGCGGGGAGGCCTCGCGCATCGAGCCGGCCACGCTGCTGTACGCGGCGCATGACCTCGGAGTGCGCGCCTGGGCGGCCACGCACAGCCCTGCCGGGCGCGACGCGTTCGCCGAGCTGCGGGACCGGCTCGACCTGCCCGACACCGCGACGACGCACCCGGCGCTCACCACGGTCGCGGGGCTCCTGTCCGGCGCCGAGGGCCCGGGGCGGGACGCGGACGGTGCGCTGGACCTCGACCTGCTCGTCGTGCTTGACGCCCCTCAGCTGGACGTCGAGTCGGCCGCGCTGCTCACCGAGTCGCTGCCGGACGGCGTGCGCCTGGTGCTGAGCGGTGACCCGGGAGTGCTGTGGTCGGCCGGCCCCGGGCGGGTGTTCGCCGATCTGCTCACCGCCCGTGCGTGCCCGCAGATCTCCTCGAGGACCCCCGACCCCGGCCCGATCGGGGAACTCGTCTCCTCGGTCGGCATCGGTGAGCTCCCACAGGTCGACGCGCCCGGCAAGGAGGTCGTGATCGTGCCGGTGCGGGACGCCGGGGAGGCGGTGCACCGGACCGTTCAGCTGGTCGTGGACTCCGTGCCGCGCGCGATCGGGATCCCCGCGCAGGAGACACAGGTCATCACGCCCGGCCATGGCGGAGCGGCGGGGACCCGTGTCCTGAACGCGGCGCTCAAGGAGCGGCTCAACCCGGGCCCCGGCCGTTTCGGGGGCTTCGACGCCGGCGATCGGATCGCCTACTCCCCCGCCCCGGGCCGTACGGTCCAGGGGCATGTGGTGACAGCGGACGCGGAGGGGCTGCACCTGGAGTGCTCGGGCGAGCCCGTCGTCGTACCGAAGGAGCGGGTGGACCAGACCGTGCGGCACGGCTGGGCGCTCACCGCGCACCAGGCGGTGGGGCAGCGGTGGCCCGCGGTGGTCGTGGTGCTGCCCGGTGATGCCGCCCAGGCGCTGAGCAGACCCTGGGTGTACACGGCCTTCGGCAGGGCGGACCGCCATCTGTCAGTCGTCCATGGAGTGGAGCAGGCGCTGCCGCGCGCCGTGGCCGAGACCCCGGCCAAGCCACGGACCACCCGCCTGCCCCTGCTGCTGCGGGGCCAGTTCCCGACGACGGGCTGATCCGAGCGCCCGGCTCCCCGCCTGCGAGGTCTTGATGCGGTAAGGGGAGGTGCTGCTCGGCACCTCCCCGGCCGGGCAGCGCGGTGCCCGGAAACTCCCCGCCCGGCCCGGGCGGGCTAGCGGTCGACCTCCAGCGGTTCCAGGTCCTCGTCGTCCTCCAGCTCCGATACGGGCCCGAAGTCGTCCTCGAGGTCGTCGTCAGGTTCGTCGTCGAAGACCGTGCTCACATCGAAGCGGCAGACCACACGCTGCGGATCGACCTGCTCGAAGGGTGCCTCCAGCCAGTCACCCGGTTCCGCGGGTTCGTCCGCGGCCGTCACCCACAGCGTGGAGTCGCCCTCCTCCAGCCCGAACTCCTTGTGCCGGGAGGCGATCTCGTCGGGTTCGAACTCTCCGAAGAGGACACCCACCGCGCCGTGGACGCTGCCGGCCGATGATCCGCGCACACCGTCCTCGTCCGCGGCCTCCACACGCCGTGCCTGCGCCAGCAGCCGCTCGGGCTCCGCCACGGCGTAGTCGCGGCGGATCAGCACACTGAGCGCGTTCGGTTCCTCGGGGCCGGTGTACGGAGGCAGCGCGTCCTCCACACCGGGGATCTCGAAGGGTGTGACCTCGTCATACCGGTCGTACAACAGTTCGTCGTACTCCTCGGCCGCCGCGGCCAGCTCGTTGAACGCCTCGTAGACGGCCGGGTCGTCGTCACCCGTCCTGCGCTCGATCGCCGCCAGGTGGCGGTCGAGCGCGGTCTTGACCGCCTCTACGGCGGCGCGTACCTCGGCAGCTGTGGGCTGCGCAGCATCAGACATAGAGCAGACGCTATCCGTACCGGGCCCCAGCCCGCACAATAGATGCGATGCCGGAATACGAATTTGTCGACGTGTACGTACCGCGCGGGGTGTCCCGCAAGGACGCCACACGCCTTCTCACGGATCATGCCGAGTACGGACACTGGGAGTTGGACCGCCTGAGCCTGCTGCGTGACGGTAGCCGCAGGGTGCGGCTGCGCCGGCGGATCATCCGCCAGGTGCGCGCCACGTGGTGAGCGAAGACGGCTGAAACGGATCGGGCCCCGCCAGAGCGGGGCCCGATCCGTTTCAGCAGGCCACCGGGGAAGGATGTGGCACTGCTGTCCATATTGTCCGGTTCGGAGCTATGTGCCCCCGACCGCGCTCACCGAGGGTGTCGATCAGCCGACGGGCCCCGCGTCCGCCACCGCGCGAGGCCCGCCCCGAAGGGCGACGCGTCGCGCGGTGGACATGGCGGCGGGCCAACGGCTCACCTGCTCGTGCGCGCCCGGCGGTAGAGCAGCACGCCACCGAGCAGCGCCGCAGCACTCGCCGGCACCATGACGCCGACCGGGAGGTCGCTACCGGTCTCGGCGAGCTGCGAGCCGCCGGTGGGGGTGAGGGACTGCGTACCGGGCTGGTTGACCTGGGTCGACCCACCACCACCGGGAGGCGTGACACTGCCGCCACCACCGGGAGGCGTCGTACCGCCACCGCCGGGAGGCGTGGTCCCGCCGCCGCCACCACCGGGAGGCGTGGTGCCGCCACCGCCACCGGGCGGGTTGGTCGAGTGACCGCCGCCCGGGATGTTGCCGCAGTGGTTGCCGGTGGCCGGGTTGCCGACACCGACCACGTTCACGCTGTTGCCGCAGGCGTTCACCGGGATGTCCACCGGGACCTGCACATGGTTGCCGGAGCCGACGCCGGGCGAGCCGCCGGTGTGCCCGCTCGCGTGGGAGCCGCCGGTTCGGCTGCCGCCCGCGTTGGCGCACATGTTGCCCGCCGCCGGGTTGAGCAGCCCGATCACGTTCACGGTGTTGCCGCAGACGTTCACCGGGATGTGTACGGGTACTTGCACCGAGTTGCCCGACAGCACGCCGGGCGAGTTGGTGGCCGATCCGTGCGCACCCGAGTCCGCGTGCGCATAGCCGCCGGTGACGGCGAGAACGCCGGTCGCCGCCGCCACCGTCATCAGGCCCTTACGGGTGACCTGTCGCATTGCTGATTCCCTGTCTTCGACCTTGCGTGGACCTTCTGGAACGCGGCCGCGCGCCGAAGGCGCGGCCGCGAGGGCAACCGGTCGGGCCCCGGAGCGCATGGCACACACTCCGGGGCCGACTCACTCAGCCCCTCACGGGGTGAGGCCCCTCATGGGATGGGGCACAACGTCAGTTGTTGATGCACGTGTTGCCGAAGGCGGGGTTCAGCAGCCCGATCACCGAGATCGTGTTGCCGCAGACGTTCACCGGGACGTGCACCGGGACCTGGACGACATTGCCGGACACGACACCCGGGGAGTTCAAGGCGGCACCCTGGGCACCCGAATCGGCGACGGCCAGACCCGCACCCGCGAGAACCAGACCACCGGTGGCAGCCGCAGCAGCGACGACCTTCTTGATCATTCTTCCTCCTTGTTGGCAAAAGCGATCCAAGCCTCGGACCACATCACCTGTAACGAGGAGGGAGTAATGGAGCTACGAGCTTATGGTCGCATTCACTCGTCCTGGTCGATCTCCGTACGTGCTGGCGAATACTGCGGCCTCGTTTCGGCGTGCAAACCGGGACGGAACCCAGGGAGTCGGCCGGGCATCAGGCGGAGTCGAGGAATCGGTCGAGGACCCGCACGCCGAACTTGAGCGCGTCCACCGGGACCCGCTCGTCGACACCGTGGAACATGCCCGCGAAGTCGAGCTCCGGCGGCAGCTTCAGCGGCGCGAAACCGAAGCCGCGGATGCCGAGGTCGTCGAAGGACTTGGCGTCCGTCCCGCCGGAGAGCATGTACGGGATGGCCTTCGCGGCGGGGTCCTCGGCGAGCAGGGCCGACTGCATCGCCTCGACGAGCGCCCCGTCGAAGGTCGTCTCGACGGCCTTGTCGGAGTGCAGGTCCTCACGCCTGACCGTGGGCCCGAGGATGGTGTCGAGGTCCGCGAGGAACTCCTCCTCGAACCCGGGCAGGAATCGGCCGTCGACATGGGCGGTGGCCTCGCCCGGGATGACGTTGACCTTGTATCCGGCGCCCAGCTGCGTGGGGTTGGCCGTGTTGCGCAGGGTCGCGCCGATGAGCTTGGCGATGCCTCCGAGCCTGGCGAGGGTCGCCTCCATGTCGTCCGCTTCGAGCTCGATGCCGAGCGCGTCGCCGAGTTCGTCGAGGAAGGCCCGGGTGGTCTTGGTGACCCGCACCGGGAACTCGTGCCGCCCGAGCCGCGCGACCGCCTCGGAGAGCTCGGTGATCGCGTTGTCCCGGTGGATCATGGATCCGTGCCCCGCCGTGCCGGCCACGGTCAGCTTCATCCAGTGCATGCCCTTCTCGGCCGTCTGGATCAGATACAGCCGCCGCTGCTCGTTCACGGTGAACGAGAACCCGCCCACCTCGCTGATCGCCTCGGTCACGCCCTCGAAGAGATGGGGGTGCTTGTCGACGAGATACCGGGCGCCGTAGGTGCCGCCCGCCTCCTCGTCCGCGAGGAACGCGAGGACGATGTCCCGCGGCGGCCTGCGTCCGCTGCGCAGCCGGTCGCGGACGACCGCCAGCGTCATGGCGTCCATGTCCTTCATGTCGACCGCGCCGCGGCCCCACACGCACCCGTCGGCGATCTCGCCGGAGAAGGGGTGGTGCGTCCAGTCGTCGGCGTTGGCCGGTACGACGTCGGTGTGGCCGTGGATCAGCAGGGCGGGGCGCGAGGGATCCTCGCCCTCGATGCGGGCGACCGTGGAGGCGCGCCCCTGGTGGGACTCGAAGATCTGCGGTTCGAGCCCGACTTCCGCAAGCTTCTCGGCGACGTACTCGGCGGCCCCGCGCTCGCCGGGTCCCGAGTGGTCGCCGTAGTTGCTGGTGTCGATCCGGATAAGCTCGCGGCAGAGGTCCACGACCTCGTCCTCGCCGGTGACGCTCCTGGCCGTGTCCTTGTCGGTCACGCTGCTTCCTCCCGGTGTCACTGCTGGTGGTACCCCACATCCTCTCTCCGACCCCCGCCCCGCCCCAAGACCGTGCCGGCTCCGTCACGCGGCGTTCACGCCGGAACAGGGCGTGATCGAACGCCCCCGAAAGCCTGGTAATGTTTCCTTCGTCGCCGCGGGGGAAGCCCGCACGACAGACACCTTGTCCGGGTGGCGGAATGGCAGACGCGCTAGCTTGAGGTGCTAGTGCCCTTTATCGGGCGTGGGGGTTCAAGTCCCCCCTCGGACACTCTCAGCATTCATGGTGCCGACCGATTCCGGTCGGCACCATGTGCGTTTTCCGGTCGTCGGTGGACGCCGTCTCCGCTGGCCCGCCGAGCACGCCCCTTCCTAGACTCGGAGGTGTGGCCCGGCCCAACGAAGAGGTCGAAGCGCTCCTCCAGGAGTACGCGGACCTCGTCGCGATCACGGGAGGCGACGCGTTCAAGGTGCGCGCCTACGAGAAGGCCGCACGCGCGATCGGCGGCCATCCCGCCGACGTCTCGCGTCTGGACGCCGACGGGCTGCGGGACATACCGAACGTGGGCAGGTCGATCGCCGAGAAGGTGCTGGAGTACCTGCGCACCGGCAGGGTCTCGGCGGTCGAGGAGCGCCGGGCGAAGATCCCCGCCGGGGTACGGGAGCTCATCACCATCCCCACCCTGGGTCCGAAGAAGGCCATGAGGCTCTACGAGGACCTGCACATCTCGTCGGTGGGCGAACTGGCGGCGGCCATCGAGGCGGACGCACTGCACGATCTCAAGGGCTTCGGCGACAAGACGCAGGAGAACATCCGGCACGGCATCGCACTGATGCAACAGGCGGGCGGGCGCATCCCGTTGCACCTCGCGCTCGAGACCGCCGAGGAGATCGTCGCCGAACTCTCGGCAGGAAGCGGCTGCAGGCGCTGCGCCTACGCCGGGTCCCTGCGCCGGATGAAGGAGACCGTCGGCGACATCGACGTCCTTGTCGCCGCGCAGCGGTCGGGGCCCTTCATGGACGCTCTCACCGCGCTCCCGTCCACCGCGGAGGTGATCGCGCACGGCAGGAAGAAGACGTCCGTCCGCACCACCAAGGGCGTCCAGGTGGATCTGCGGGTCCTGCCGCCCGACTCGTGGGGTGCCGGACTTCAGTACTTCACCGGGTCCAGGGCCCACAACATCCGCACCCGCACCCTCGCCGTCCGTCAAGGGCTGAAGCTCTCGGAGTACGGCCTGTTCGACGTGGACAGCGGGGAGTCGCTCGCCTCCCGGTCCGAGGAGGAGGTGTACGCCAGGCTCGGACTGCCCTGGATACCGCCCACGCTGCGGGAGGACCGGGGGGAGATCGAGGCCGCGCTGCGCGGGGAGTTGCCGGACGTCGTGACCGAACGCAGCGTCCGCGGTGATCTGCACACCCACACCGACCTCACCGACGGTCTCGCGCCGCTGGAGGAGATGGTGACGGCCGCAGCCGAACGCGGCTATGCGTACTACGCGGTCACGGACCACGCACCCAACCTGTACATGCAGCGCATGACCGACGAGAAGATCCTCGCCCAGCGCGAGCGGGTACGGGCGCTGGACGGCTCCCGGCACCGGATGCGGCTGCTGCACGGTACCGAGCTCAACATCGGCCCCGACGGCGGCGTGGACTGGCCGGAGGAGTTCCTCGCCGGCTTCGACCTCTGCGTCGCCTCCGTGCACTCGCACTTCGATCTGGGCCGCCGGGAGATGACCGCGCGGCTCGTACGGGCCTGCGAGAACCCCCATGTCAACATCCTCGGCCATCCGACCACGCGGCTGATCGGCAGGCGGAAGGGGCTCGACGCCGACTGGGACGAGGTGTTCGCGGCCTGCGCCCGCAGCGGAACCGCGCTGGAGGTCAACGCCCAGCCCGACCGGCTCGACCTGTGCGACGAGGACATCCTGCGGGCCAAGGAGCACGGCGCGAAGTTCGCCGTGAACACCGACGCCCACTCCGTTCTCCACCTCGCCCACCTGCGCTACGGCATCGGTACCGCGCAACGCGGCGGACTCACCCCCGACGATGTGATCAACACCTGGCCGCTGCGCAGCCTGCGCAGGTTCCTGCGCAAGGGCGCGTCCGCGTGAACGGCCCGGGGTCCGCCGCGGCAGGACGCCGGTCCGGGACACGGGCCGTGCCGCCGTCACGGCTCACACGGGCCACGTCGCGCGCAGGGGGCGGAGCGTGAGCGTGCCGTCGGGCCCGGCGTCGACGCGGGAGCCGAACTGCCTTCCGTGCCGGTCGAGTACGTCGCACAGCCACCGTGTGTCCTCGGGCGTGGCGTGCTCCAGCCGCATCCTGCGCGCCTGGAGGGGCACCATGCGCACTCCGGTGAGCCGGCCCGAGTCCGGCTCCATCGACACCAGGTACAGCAGTCGCAGGTCGTCGCGGTAGCCCTCGTGGCCGCCGATGCCCTCGTAGTCGTCGACCAGGTCGCCGCAGCCGTACAGGACGAGCCGGCCCCGGTACGCCTCCAGCGGACGCGGATGGTGCGAGGAGTGCCCGTGCACGATGTCGACGCCCGCGTCGACGAGCGCATGGGCGAAGGCGATCTCGGCGCGGTCCACGCCGTAGCCCCAGTTGGCGCCCCAGTGCACGGAGACCACCGCGATGTCGCCCGGGCGCTTCGACTGCCGCAGGCGGCCGGCGAACGCCGCCGCGGCCCCCGCCGACGGCCCCTCGACGAAGGCGACGCCGGAGCGGTCCTCGCCGGCGGCCCAGTCGTCCGGGATCCCGCTGGACGCCGTCCCCAGGGAGAACACCAGCAACCGGCCGCCCGTCGCCAGGGGAACGACCGCCGGGCGCCCCGCAGCGACGGCGTCCCGGCCCGCCCCCGCGGTCCGCAGTGCCGCTCCCGCCAGACAGTCGAGCGTCTCCTCGAGTCCACGCCGGCCGAAGTCGAGGACATGGTTGTTGGCGAGGGCGCAGACGTCCGGTCGCACGGCGGCAAGGCACGGCAGGTTGCCCGGGCTCATCCGGTAGTGGACGCCCTTGTCGGGCGCGAAGTCCCCGTCCCGGGTGACGGAGGTCTCCAGGTTGATCACCCGCACGTCGGGGGCGGCGGCGTCCAGTTCGGGCAGCGCCACGCCCCAGGGCCATCGGAAGGGGACCGGCCGGGGAATGAGCCCGTTCGCCTCCTCGGCCAGGCCGACATAGGCCCGGGCGTCGCGCACGTACGACTCCCGCAGCGCCGGATCTCCGGGGTGCGGAAGGATCTGGTCGACGCCCCGGCCGAGCATCACGTCACCGCCGAGGAACACGGTGACGGTGTCACCGGGCACCCTCCCAAGCTAAGTCGGCCGGGGGCGCGGTGCGAGCGAGCGGCGTCGTGGCTCAGGGACGCCCGGCGTGGGCGGGAGCCATGTGGTCGGTGAACCAGTCGCGGGCCAGCTCGGTCACCGCCTCCAGAGCGCCGGGCTCCTCGAACAGGTGGGTGGCGCCGGGCACGATCGCGAGGTGGTTCTCGCAGCGCAGCCGGGCCTGCGCCTGCCGGTTGAGGTCGAGCACCGTCAGATCGGCGCTGCCGACGATGAGCAGCGTGGGTGCGCCGACGACGGAAAGCCGCGGCCCCGCGAGGTCGGGCCTGCCGCCTCGGGAGACGACGGCCGCGATGCCCGCCCGGGGCTCGGCGGCGGCCCACAGGGCGGCGGCCGCGCCGGTGCTGGCGCCGAAGTACCCGAGGGCGAGCCCCTCGGCCTCCGGCTGTCCGCGCAGCCAGTCGGTGGTGGCGGTCAGCCGTTCCGCCAGCAGGCCGGTGTCGAACACGTTCGCCCGGTCCCGCTCCTCCTCCTCGGTGAGCAGGTCGAACAGGAGTGTGCCGAGCCCGGCCCGGTTCAGCCCCGTGGCGACGAACTGGTTGCGCGGGCTGTGCCGGCTGCTGCCGCTGCCGTGTGCGAACAGCACGATCCCGTTCGCGCCCTCCGGCACGGTCATCCGGCCGCGCAGCCGGACGGTACCGGCCGCCGCCTCGACGTCCCGGTCCGCGGGCCCGGCCGCGAGACCGCGGGGGCGGGCCGCCATCCGCTCCAGGCAGGCGGCCACCTCCTCGTCGCCGATCTGGCCGAAGTCGATGTAGAACTGGCCTACCGCGAAGAAGTCCACCGGCGTGTCAAGGGCGACCAGTTCGTCGGCCTCCCCACCGAGTCGCGCGGTCCAGTCCTGCGGTGCGACGGGCACCGCGAGCACGATCCGCGCCGCTCTTCGGGCGCGGGCGATCCGGCAGGCGGCCCGGGCGGTCGATCCGGTGGCCACGCCGTCGTCGACGATCACGGCGGTCCGTCCCTCGACGCCGACGGGTGGGCGTCCGCCCCGGTAGCGCAGGCCGCGCCGTTCCAGCACCTCGCGTTCGTGCTCCTCGACCTGCGCCAGTTCGAACGGTGTGACGCGCGCCTCGCGGACCACCGCGTCGTTGATCACGCGTACGCCGTCCTCACCGATCGCCCCCATACCGAGCTCCGGCTGGAAGGGCACACCGAGCTTCCGGACCAGGCACACGTCGAGCGGGCCGTCGAGCACGCGGGCGACCTCCGCCGCGACCGGCACGCCTCCCCTGGGCAGCCCCAGCACCACGACGTCCTCCCCCCTGAGGTGCCGGAGGCGTTCGCCCAGCTGCCGACCGGCCTCGAGACGATCCGTGAAGACCACGACGACCGCCTCCTCACTCCTCGGGTGACCACAGTGGAGTGGGCGGGGCCTCCTCCGGGGCCCCGGCCTCCGTGATGTCCCCCGCGGCCGCGCGCAGCAACTGCCGGCCCATCGAGATCAGCGCCCGTCCGGCGGCAAGTTCGTCGCCGATCTCGGGCACCGCCATGTCGTACGGGTTGCGGTGGGCCTCGGCGCAGCTCTCCATGACGTTTTCACCGGTGTCCAGGACGACCCGGGCCCTGGTGGCGGGGTCGCGTTCGGACAGGTACAGGTTGAGCCTCCACTCCTTGGCGGACGGAGGCCGGTTGCCTGTGGCTCGATTCATCTTCCGTCCTCCTCACGCCTGCTCATACCCGTACGAGGCAGCAGGGCACCCGGGTGAGCGGCTTTCTTCCACTGTGACCCCGATGGGCGCGTGCCGCATGGTGCCCGCGGGCCGCCGCGCCGGAGCGGGCAGAATGGCGGTCATGACCACGCGTTCCTGCCCCTGCGGACTGCCCGGATCGTACGAGGGGTGCTGCGGCCGTTTCCATGCGGGCGCCGGCGCCGCGCCGACCGCCGAGGCGCTCATGCGGTCGCGGTACAGCGCGTTCGTGAAGGGCGACGCCGGCTATCTGCTGCGGACCTGGCATCCGCGCACCCGGCCCGAGCGCCTCGACCTCGACCCGGGGACGCGCTGGACGGGTCTGGAGGTCCTGGAGAGGACCGCCGGGTCCGCCTTCCACACCACGGGCACCGTGACCTTCCGTGCCTCCTACCGGGGCGGCAGCCTGCAGGAGCGCAGCCGGTTCGAACGGCTCGACGGCGCCTGGGTGTACGTCGACGGGGATCTCCTCGACTGACGGCACGGTCGAGGGGCCGCGCGGACGGCCGCCGCGGGACCGGAGCTCCGGCTACGGCGCGAGGATGTCCAGTTCGTGGAGCGCGCCGACCGTGATCTCACGGGTCAGTTGCTCCGCACGCACCGGGTCGCCCTCCCGCACCGCCTCGGCGAGCTGCACATGGAGGGTGACCGCGGCCGGATCGGGGTCCTCGAACATGACGTCGTGATGGGTCCGGCCCGACAGGACCTCGGCGACGACGTCGCCGAGGCGCGCGAACATCTCGTTGCCCGACGCCTCGAGGACCACCCGGTGGAAGGCCACGTCGTGCACCAGATAGCCCTCCAGCTGATGACCGCGTGAGGTGGCGACCATGCCCAGGGCGCACTGGGTGAGCTCGGCGCACTGCTCGGCCGTGGCGTACCGGGCGGCCAGTCCCGCCGCGACCGGTTCGATCGCCGAGCGCAGCACGGTCAGCGAGCGCAGTTGCCGGGCGCGGTCGGCGCCGGTCAGCCGCCATCGGATGACCTGGGGGTCGTAGACGTTCCACTCGGACTCCGGGCGGACCGTCACACCGACCCGGCGCCGGGATTCCACCAGGTGCATCGACTCCAGGACACGGACGGCCTCGCGCATCACGGAACGCGACACCTCGAAGTGCTGGGCGAGTTCGTCGGTGCGCAGAACACTGCCCGGCGGGTACTCGCCCGCGGTGATCGCGGGCCCGAGGGTGTCCAGTACTCGGCCGTGCAGCCCCCGGCCCGGTGTGCTCATGCACTCAGAGTACGAGGCAGGTCACGAGAAGAAAAAGTCAGACTTAAATGTCACAGACTCTTGAATTCGTCGTACCTAATCGGTTTCAGTGACGTCGACAGCAGTCGACGAAGACAGCGAGGAAGCGATGAGTACCCCCCACGTCGTCGTGGTCATGGGTGTCGCGGGCACGGGCAAGACCACGATCGGTCCCCTGCTCGCCTCCCGGCTCGGCGTTCCGTACGCCGAGGGCGACGACTTCCACCCCCCGGCCAACATCGCCAAGATGTCGGCCGGAGTCCCGCTCGAGGACGAGGACCGCTGGCCCTGGCTGGACGCCATCGGTGCCTGGGCCCACGAGCGGGCGGGGCTCGGCGGCGTGGTCAGCAGCTCGGCGCTGAAGCGGGCGTACCGCGACCGGCTGCGGGCCGCGGCTCCCGGCATCGTCTTCGTGCACCTCACGGGCGACCGCTCGCTCATCGAGGACCGGATGGCGCACCGGCAGGGGCACTTCATGCCCACAGCACTGCTGGACTCCCAGTTCGCCACGCTCCAGCCGCTGGAGCCGGACGAGCCGGGAGTGGCGGTGGACGTCTCGGGCAGCCCCGAGGAGATCACCGACCGTGCCGTCGACGCACTGCGCGACCGGGAGCGGTCCTCCGCCGCGCAGTAGCTCCTCCTCCCCGCAGTACCCCTCGGCCCCACCTGCCGCGGTCCTCTCCCCCGGGCCGCCCTGCCGAGGGTCCCCCTCACCCGAAACCGAGAGTTCCTCTCCTCACCCAAGGGACCCCCCGTGACCAGACTCAGCGTCGAGATGCTGGCAGCGGACACCGTCGAGCCGATCACATCGGCGGGCCACGCTCAGCTGGGCATCGCGGTACTGGCGGGCATCGCCGTCATCGTGCTGCTCATCACCAAGTTCAAACTCCACGCCTTCCTCGCCCTGACCATCGGCTCGCTCGCGCTCGGCGCGGCCGCCGGAGCCCCGCTCGACAAGGTGATCACCAGTTTCACCACCGGGCTCGGCTCGACCGTCGCCAGCGTGGGCGTCTTGATCGCGCTGGGCGCGACGCTCGGCAAACTGCTCGCCGACTCCGGCGGGGCGGACCAGATCGTCGACACGATCCTCGCCAGGGCGAAGGGCCGCGCGATGCCCTGGGCGATGGTCCTGATCGCCTCGGTGATCGGTCTGCCGCTGTTCTTCGAGGTCGGCATCGTGCTGCTGATCCCGGTCGTGCTGATGGTGGCCAAGCGCGGCAACTACTCGCTGATGCGCATCGGCATCCCGGCGCTCGCGGGCCTGTCCGTGATGCACGGACTGATCCCCCCGCACCCCGGCCCGCTGGTCGCCATCGACGCCGTCAAGGCGAACCTCGGTGTCACGCTGGCGCTCGGCGTTCTGGTAGCCGTCCCCACGGTGGTCATCGCGGGCCCGCTGTTCTCGAAGGTCGCCGCCCGGTGGGTGGACGTCCCGGTCCCGGACCGCATGATCCAGCCGCGTCCCTCCGAGGAACTCCAGCGGCGCCCCGGCTTCGGCCCCACGCTCGCCACCGTGCTGCTGCCGGTGGTCCTGATGCTGTCCAAGGCCCTGGTCGACATCGTCGTGGACGACCCGGCGAAGACCGTGCAGCGCGTCTTCGACGTGATCGGATCCCCGCTGATCGCGCTGCTCGCCGCGGTCCTCGTCGGCATCTTCACGCTGGGCCGCCCGGCCGGATTCAGCAAGCAGCGGATCTCGCAGACCGTCGAGAAGGGGCTCATGCCCATCGCGGGCATCCTGCTCATCGTCGGTGCCGGCGGCGGCTTCAAGCAGACGCTGATCGACTGCGGCGTGGGTCAGATGATCCTCGACATATCCAAGGACTGGTCGATTCCGGCGCTGCTGCTGGCCTGGCTGATCGCGGTGGCCATCCGGCTCGCGACGGGTTCGGCAACCGTCGCGACCGTCTCTGCCGCCGGTCTGGTCGCACCGCTGGCGGCCGACATGTCGACCACCCACGCGGCCCTGCTCGTGCTGGCGATCGGTGCCGGCTCGCTGTTCTTCAGCCATGTGAACGACGCCGGGTTCTGGCTGGTCAAGGAGTACTTCGGGCTGAGCGTCGGACAGACGGTCAAGACCTGGTCCGTGATGGAGACGATCATCTCGGTGGTCGCGGGCGGTCTGGTCCTGCTGTTGTCCCTGGTGATCTAGGAGCAGGGCGATGACGGCTCACCCCCTCTTCGACATCGGCGGCCGTACGGCGCTGGTGACCGGCTCCGGCCGCGGCATCGGGCTCGCCCTGGCCCGCGGCCTCGCCGAGGCGGGCTGCACGGTCGTCCTGAACGGACGGGACGCCGCACGGCTCGACGAGGCGGCGGCAGCACTGCCCGGTGACGTCCACACGGCCGTGTTCGACGTCACCGACGGCGCCTCGGTGGCCGCCGGCATCGCGGACGTCGAGGAGCGGGTGGGCCCGCTCGACATCCTGGTCAACAACGCGGGCATGCAACTGCGCGCGCCCCTGCTGGAGTTCACGGACTCCGACTGGCACCGGATCCTGGACACCAACCTCACCAGCGCGTTCCTGGTCGGCCGTGAAGCCGCCCGGCGGATGACACGACGCGGCCACGGCAAGATCATCAATATCTGCTCGTTGCAGAGCGAGGTGGTCCGCCCCGGCATCGCTCCGTACGCGGCGACCAAGGGCGCGCTGAAGATGCTCACCAAGGGCATGTGCGCGGACTGGGGACCGCACGGCGTGCAGGTCAACGGACTCGGCCCCGGGTACATCGAGACCGAGCTGACCCGGCCGCTGGTCGAGGACGAGGAGTTCAGCGCCTGGGTGCGCCGGCGTACCCCGGCCGGCCGCTGGGGGCGTACGGAGGACCTGGTGGGCGGGTTGCTGTTCCTCGCCTCCGCGGCGGCGGACTTCATCGGCGGACAGGTGCTGTACGTCGACGGCGGTATGACGAGCGTGTTGTGAAGGAGGGCCGGGAGATGCTCGGTTGTGTGATCCACGGTCGGGGCGACCTGCGCGTGGACGAGCTGCCCGTCCCGGAACCCGGCCCCGGGCAGGCGCTGGTCGCCGTCCGCTTCGGCGGTGTGTGCGGCTCGGACCTCCACTACTGGCGGCACGGCGGGGTCGGGGACTTCCGGCTCAGGGAGCCGATGCTGCTCGGGCACGAGGTGGTGGGCACGGTCGTCTCCTACGGCCCGCAGGCGTCGGGCCCGGCCGTCGGGAGCGCCGTCGCGGTGCATCCGGCCACGCCCTGCGGAGTGTGTCCGGAGTGCGCGGACGGCCGCGGGAACGTGTGCCGGGACACCCGCCATCTCGGCAGCGCGGCCCGATTCCCGCACGTCCAGGGCGGGTTCGCGGCCCGGGTGGCCGTGCCCGCCGCCCAGTTGAGAAAGGTTCCGGCGGGCCTCGGACTGCGCCGGGCGGCACTCGCCGAACCGCTGGCCGTGGCGATGCACGCGGTACGGCGGGCCGGTCCGGTGGCGGGACGGCATGTGCTGGTGACGGGCGCCGGACCGATCGGCTGCCTGGTGGTGGCCGCCGCGAAGGCGGCGGGCGCGGCGGAGGTCACGGTCACCGATCTGCTGCCCCGGGCACTGCGGTACGCCTCGGCGGCGGGCGCCGGAACGCTCGTACGGGCCGACGACCCCGGCGACTCCGGGTGGCCGGCCGAAGTCGACGTGGCCGTCGAGGCCTCAGGGGTCGCCGCCGGACTCGACACCTGTCTGCGGCTGGTGCGGCGGGGCGGGGTCGTGGTGCAGCTCGGCATGCTGCCGTCCGGCCGGAGTCCGTTCGCGGGGAACCTGGTGGTGAGCCGGGAGCTCGAACTGCGCGGGGCGTTCCGCTTCGACACGGAATTCGACCGCGCGCTCGAGCTGCTGGCGGCGGAACCGGCCTTCGACGCCCTGGTCAGCGCGGTGGTGCCGGTCGCCGAGGCCGAGTCGGCGTTCTCCCTGGCGGCCGACCGGAGCCGGTCCTGCAAGGTGCTGCTGGACTTCGGCTCCTGATCCCGGCCGCCGTGCCGGTCACGGCCGCCACAGGGGGTGCTCCCGCTCCGCCCACTCCCTGCTGACCTCTCCAGTTCTCAGGCCCCTGCGCGCCTCCGGGTCGCCGAGGGCCATGCCGATGTGCCCGGCGAGGACCACGCCGATGGTCAGGGCGAGCCAGTCGTGGACGAAGGTCGCGGAGGTGCGCCACATCAGCGGGGTGAGGCGTGTGAACCACATGAGCAGGCCCGTGCCGAGCATCACCAGTGTGGCGCCCGCGATCCAGGCCGCGTACGTCTTCTGCCCCGCGTTGAACTTGGCCGCGGGACGCGATGCACGGCGGTGGTCCCGGCGCAGCACCGCGCGCAGCCAGATCCGGTCGTGCGGACCCCAGCGGTTGAGGTGGCCTAGGTCCTTGCGGAAGGCCCGGGAGACCGAACCCGCCAGGACCGGGACCGGCAGCAGCAGGCCCGCCCACTCGTGGATCCTCACCACCAGTTCGCGGCGGCCCACCAGTTCCGCGAGCGCCGGGATGTACAGGCAGGCCGCAGTCGCCACACACACGCCCATCAGCGCCGCCGCCGCGCGGTGCACCCACTTCTCGCCGCGGCTGAAGCGGCGCACCCGCGTGGACCGGGCCGGAGCCTCAACCGGTGGGTGCATCGTCCCGCCCGTTCGACCGGCCGACCCACGCGTCCACGTCGTACCCGCGCTCCTCCCAGTAACCGGGGCGCACTGCGCGGGTCACGGTGATGCCGGAGAGCCACTTGGCCGATTTGTAGAAGTACATGGGCGCGACATACAGGCGCACGGGGCCTCCGTGGTTGTGGCCGACCGGCTTGTCCTGCATCTTCAGGGCGACCAGGACATCGCTGCGGCGTGCCTGGTCGAGGGTCAGGCTCTCGGTGTACGCCCCGTCGAAGCAGGTGAAGCGGACCGCGCCGGCGGACGGATCGACGCCCGCGGCGTCCAGCAGCGTGGACAGCCGTACCCCCTCGAAGGGTGTCTTCGGCACCCGCCAGCCCGTGACGCACTGGATGTCGTGCACGAGCCTGGTCTGCGGCAGGGCACGCAGGTCGGCGAGCGTGTAGGACGCCGGACGGTCGACCATGCCGTCGACGGTGAGCCGGTAGTTCGTGTCGTCCTTGCGGGGGACGGAGGCCGTCACCGAGTAGTAGCGGAAGCCGCCGCCGTTGGGCAGCAGTCCGGTCAGGCCCGTCGGGTCCTTTCCGGAGACGCCGCCGAGGAACGCCTCCAGGCCTCGCTGGAGCGTGGGTGCGGCGACCACACCGAGCGCGCCGAGCCCCAGGGTGCCCAGCAGGACCCGGCGGCCGATGGGACTGCCGTCCGCACGGTCGTCCGGCGCCGTCGGCTCGGCGGGCTCCGGGGCGTCCCTCTCTTCGGGTCGTTCAGAGTTCACACAACGATTCGAACACCCGGCACCCCCTTCAGGCCAGGGGGGCCGGGTGCACGTCAGAATTCCGTCATCTCTTCTTACCCGCTTCTCATGAACCGGGTTGTCGCCCGTGTCCGGGTCAGTTCGCCGACTCCGCCGCCTTGTCCAGCTGGAACGCCTCGTTGCCGAGGCCGATGCGGGCGTGCGCCTGCGGTCTGCGGGAGCGCATGAGCAGGCCCTGGACGAGGCCGACCACCAGGGCCACGCCGATGATCGACGGGAGCAGCCAGGCGAGCACGGAGTCCGGACCGCTGCCGACCAGGACGTCGAAGTCCTTGACCGTGTAGCCGACGATCACCAGCAGCGCCAGACCGGCCACCGCCGAGGTGACGAGCCGCCAGGCCTGGGCGCTCGCGGATCCGCGGCGCGCGAAGAAGACGATCACCGAGGCGGAGGCTCCCACCATCAGCAGGGTGACACCGAGCGCGCCGACACTGCCGAACCAGGTGAACAGGCGCAGCACCGGCGCGGTCGGATCGCCGGTCGGCTTGTCGTCGGCCACGGCGAAGGCGATCACGGCCACCGCGGACACCACGCTCTGCAGCAGAGACCCTGTGCCCGGGGCCCCGCTCGTGCCCGTCGTACGCCCGAAGACGGCCGGCAGCAGGCTCTCGCGGCCCATGGCGAAGGCGTACCGGGCGACGACGTTGTGGAAGCTGAGCAGCGCGGCGAACATGCCGGTCACGAACAGCACGTGCAGCACATCGGTGAAGGAGTGGCCGAGGCGGGACTCGGTCAGCCAGAACAGCAGTCCGGCGCTCTGCTTCTGTGCGGCCGGGACGATCGCGGAGGGCCCCGCGGCGATCGTCAGCGCCCAGGAGCTGACGGCGAAGAAGACGGAGACGAAGCCGATCGCGAGGAACATCACTCGGGGCACCAGGACGTGCGGGCGGCTGGTCTCCTCGGCGTAGACGGGCGCCTGCTCGAAGCCGGTGAAGGCGGCGATGCAGAAACACAGCGCGGTACCGACGCCGGCGCCGGTGAGCGTGTCCGGGTTGAAGGCATGCAGCGACAGGCCTTCCTTGGCGGGGTCGCCCACGGCCGCCACGTCGAAGATGACGACGAGTGCGACCTCGATCAGCAGCAGCACGCCGAGCACACGCGCGTTGACGTCGATCTTCAGCAGGCCCAGCGCACCGACGACGAGAACGGCGGCCAGCGCCGGTATCCACCAGGCGACCTGGACATCCAGATAGGTGCCGAACAGCCCGGAGACCTCGAAGCCGAAGATGCCGTAGATCCCGAACTGCAGGGTGCTGTAGGCGACGAGGGCGACCGCCGCCGCGGCCGCGCCGGCCGTGCCGCCGAGACCGCGGGAGATGTAGGCGTAGAAGGCGCCCGCGTTGTGGACGTGACGGCTCATCTCCGCGTAGCCGAAGGAGAACAGTGCCAGCACCACTCCGAGGATCACGAAGAGCAGCGGCAGGCCGACGATGCCCATCACGCCGAATGTGGTGGGCATGACACCCGCGACCACCATGAGGGGCGCGGTCGCCGCCAGCACCGACAGCAGCAGTCCCGCCGTGCCGAGCCGGTCGGCACGCAGCGCGCGCTCCTGCCCCTTGAAGGTGCTGATGGCGCCGCCGTCGGCGGCGGCCGGTCTGCTCGTGCTCGAACTGCCGGTCGTCATCTCGCGGTTGTCCTTTCGGGTCGGGTGAGCGGGACTTTCGGATCGTTCCGGCGGGGGCCGTCACACCGCACCGAGCGCCCATGCGCATGCGGTACGGAAGGCCGGGTACGGGTCGCGGTCCGGGTACGACCACGGCGCGGGGGTCGCATACGGTCCGATGCGGTGGAAGAGGGCCGCGGCCTCGGCGCCCCGTCCCTCGCAGTACTTGGCGTGGGCCAGGAAGTTGAGGTCGACATGGCGACGCGGGTGATCCTCGCGCTCCCACTCCAGCCACCAGTCGAACGCGGCCTTCATCACCTGCCGGGCCCGCCGCCCCACCCAGTGCCCCGAGGCGGCGGGATCGGCGGACTCGATGCCTGCGGCGGCGAGCACGCGGTACCGCTCGGCGTGCGCGACGACCGGGAGGATGGCGAGCGGCGAGTCGGCGGGGGCCTGTTCGGCGGCCCAGTTGGCGAAGTCGTACACCTCGTGCAGCGGGTCCTGACCGGCGTCGGCCCGGCGCTCGGCGAGCCGGGCGATCATCAGATGGTGCGCGTGATGATGGTCCGGGTAGCGCGCGCGGACCTCGTCGAAGAGGCGGACCACCTCGTCCTCGGTGCCGAGCGAACGCTCGAGGATCAGCCGTCCGAGCCAGGGCGTGGGGTCCTCCGGGGCCAGCGCGACCGCCGCCAGACAGGCCTCGCGTGCGGCGTCGGGGCGTTCCCTGCCGTCCAGCGCCCGGTACACCAGGGCATGGGCGGCGAGGGCGGACGCGCAGGACGAGTCCGGTTCGGCGAGTTGCCACTCGCGCGCCCAGCCGAGGGCCGTGGGCTCCTGGGCGAGCACGGTGACGCGATGGCCGCGGCGGTCCCAGTCGTCGCCGGTGACGGCGAGCAGGGAGCGGACCGCGGCCCATCGCCCCCGCGCGAGGGAGGCCCGCGCGGTGACGAGCTCGGTGTCGTCGAGCGCGGCGTCGAAGGCATGGGCGGCGCGCTTCCGGCCGCGGCCGAACGACGGTGGAGGTGGGGGTGGCACCGCGGGAATTCCTCACAGAACGCGGCTCGTCAAGGCTCAATCACGCGCAGTAAACCCCGCGTCAATGGTTTGCGTCAAGGGCGAACCGGCACCGATCCCGACACCAACTGACCGAAAGGTTACGCGGGTTGACGGCCCGGCAAGTGCGGGGGCGGCACCACGCCGGGCGCCGCCTCCGGTCTCGCCGCGAAGGCCGCCCGCTATCCGACCGCCTTGGCCGCCGCCCGGCCTGCGGTACGGCCCGAGAACAGGCAGCCGCCGAGGAACGTGCCCTCGAGGGAGCGGTAACCGTGCACCCCGCCGCCACCGAAGCCCGCCGCCTCCCCGGCCGCGTACACACCCGCCAGCGGATCACCGCCCTCGGTCAGCACCCGCGAGGAGAGGTCGGTCTCCAGCCCGCCGAGCGTCTTGCGGGTCAGGATGTTCAGACGCACCGCGATCAGCGGGCCGGCCTTGGGATCGAGGATGCGGTGCGGCGCGGCCGTACGGATCAGCCGGTCGCCGATGAACCTGCGGGCGCCGCGTATCGCCGTCACCTGGAGGTCCTTGGTGAAGGGGTTCACGATCTCCCGGTCGCGCGCGACGATCTCGCGGCGCAGTGCGTTCTCGTCGATGAGCGGCTCCCCGGAGAGCGCGTTCATGCCGCGCACCAGTGCCCCCAGGTCCTTCTCGACGACGAAGTCGGCGCCGTTGTCCATGAACGCCTTGACCGGCCCCGGCACGTCCGCGCGGGCCCGCCCGATCACGTCCCTGACCGACTTGCCGGTGAGGTCGGGGTTCTGCTCGGAGCCGGAGAGCGCGAACTCCTTGCCGATGATCTTCTGGTCGAGCACGAACCACGTGTAGTCGTACCCGGTCGTCATGATGTGCTCGAGCGTGCCGAGGGTGTCGAAACCGGGGAAGAGCGGTACCGGCAGACGCCGGCCGCGGGCGTCGAGCCAGAGGGAGGAGGGACCCGGCAGGATGCGGATCCCGTGGTTCTCCCAGACGGGACTCCAGTTGTGCAGGCCCTCGGTGTAGTGCCACATGCGGTCGCGGTTGATCAGCCGGGCACCGGCCTTCTCGGCGATCCCGAGCAGCTTCCCGTCGACATGTGCGGGCACACCGGAGACCATGCGCTCCGGCGGGGTGCCGAGACGCTCCGGCCAGTTGGCGCGCACCAGCTCGTGATTGCCGCCGATGCCGCCACTGGTGACGATCACCGCCTGGGCGCGGTACTCGAAGGCGCCGGTGACGGTGCGGCTGCTGGCCTTGCCCCGCTCCACCCCCGACGGCTCCAGGACCTCGCCGGTGACGGTGTCGACGTCACCGGCACTGCGCGCGAGGCCGGTGACCCGGTGCCGGAACTTCAGTTCGACCAGTCCGCGCGCGACCCCCGCCCGTACCCGCCGCACGAAGGGTTCGATCACACCCGGTCCGGTCCCCCAGGTGATGTGGAAGCGGGGCACGGAGTTGCCGTGCCCGGTGGCGTCGTAGCCGCCGCGTTCGGCCCAGCCGACGACCGGGAAGAAGCGCATGCCCTGGCCGTGCAGCCAGGCCCGCTTCTCACCGGCCGCGAAGTCGACGTACGCCTCCGCCCACTTGCGCGGCCAGTGGTCCTCGGGGCGGTCGAAGGCGGCCGTGCCCATCCAGTCCTGGAGGGCGAGGGCGTGGCTGTCCCTGATCCTCAGGCGGCGCTGCTCCGGGGAGTCGACGAAGAAGAGACCGCCGAACGACCAGAACGCCTGGCCGCCCATCGACTGCTCCGGCTCCTGGTCGAGGAGGATCACCTTCCGGCCGGCGTCCACCAGTTCCGCGGTGGCCGCGAACCCGGCGAGGCCTGCCCCGATCACGATGACATCAGCGTCGTAGGCCATGCGCCCGTCCTCTCACGGTGACTACCGGTCGGTACGTTGTTGCTGACGGGCCAGATCCTTGGCCAGATGGGTGAGCGAGTCAACCGGCTGACGACGGGTACCCGGTGCCGCCCCGACCGGCGGCTTCGCGGACGGGGCCCGACGAGGAGAAGTGGCCAAGCGCGGGCAGGGCACAGCGACGAGCGCTACAGTCGGCGTGATACGCCTCCCGTGACTCCGCCGAATCATCGAGGTAAAGCGTGTCGGTACTGGTTCTGGCTCTCGCCGTGAGCGCCGCATTCTGCCTGGGCACCGGGTTCGTGCTGCAGCAGAGCGCCGCCCAGCAGGCGCCGTTGAGCGACTTCCTCTCGCCGCGGCTGCTGCTGGACCTGATGAAGATGCCGCGCTGGCTCGGCGGCATCGGCCTGATGGTGGCCGGCATGATCCTCAGCGCCGTCGCACTGGCCCACGGGGAGATCTCCCTGGTCGAGCCGCTGGTGGCCACGAACCTGCTGTTCGCCCTCGCGGAGTCCCGACGGCAGACCAAGCAGCCCCTCGGCCGCCAGGGCTGGTCCGGCCTTCTGCTGCTGGCCGGCGGTGTCTCCGCGTTCATCGTGGCCGGTCAGCCCCAGGCCGGCAACGCGGTCACGGATCCTGTGCGGCACTGGCTGATCATCGGTGTGGTGGTGGGCGTCGCGCTCGTCCTGACGACGTATGCGAAGAAGTCGCGGCTGATCATCGGGCCCGTACTGCTGGGACTCGCGGCCGGACTGCTCTACGGGGTGCAGGACGCGCTCACCCGGGTCAGCGGGCAGCGGCTCACCGAGGGCGGCTGGACCGAGTTCATCACGGGCTGGCAGCCCTACGGCGTGCTGGTGCTCGGGGTGACGGGGCTGATCCTGGTGCAGAGCGCGTTCGAGACGGCGCCGCTGCGGATGTCGCTGCCGGCGCTCACCGCCGCTCAGCCGCTGGCCGGGATCCTGTGCGGGGTGGGCTTCCTCGGGGACCGGCTGCACACCGACACGGGGGCACTGGCCTGGGAGGCGGCCGGACTCGGGGCGATCGTCTTCGGCATCGTGCTGCTCGGCCTTCACCCGGCCCTGCCGCGGGGTCTCGGAGAGCCGGAGCGGGAGAAGGACCTGCAGCCGCGGTGAACGGGCGGGCACAGGTCCCGCGACCCGCGGCCGGCGGCCGACGGCCCCCGACAGGACGCGGGCTGCTTGGATGGGCCCATGAGTGCCGCTGACGAACTCCTCGACATCGTGGACGAGAACGACCGGGTCATCGGGCAGTCGCCGCGCGGGGAGGCGTATGCGCGCGGACTGCGTCATCGGTGCGTGTTCATCCAGGCCCGGGACGTCGAGGGCCGCCTGTTCGTGCACCGCCGCACCCCCACCAAGCTGGTCTTCCCGTCCCTGTACGACATGTTCGTCGGCGGGGTCGTCGGCGCCGGGGAGAGCTACGACGACGCCGCCCTGCGCGAGGCGGAGGAGGAACTCGGCGTCAGCGGTCTGCCCCGGCCCGAACCGGTCCTGAAGTTCCTGTACGACGGCGGCGCCGGCCGGTCCTGGTGGTCGTCGGTCTACCGGGTCCGCTGCGACCTGCCCGTCAGCCCGCAGGCCGAGGAGGTCGCCTGGCACGCCTTCCTCCCCGAGGACGAGGTGGAGCGCCGCCTGTCCGACTGGGAGTGGGTCCCGGACGGGCTCGCCGCCTACCGACGGCTCAAGGCGCACCGGAGCACCGGGGACTGATCCGCCGTCCCGCCTCCGGGCCCCGCGCGAGGTCCGCGCACGGCCCGGTAGGGTCCTCCACGTGAGCGAATTCGTACGGAACGTCCGGCTGTGGTTCGCACCTCAGGAGGTCCGGGAGGAAGGCCGTACGCCCGACTATCGATTCTCGCTGGCCAACGAGCGCACCTTTCTCGCCTGGTTGCGCACCGCCCTGGCGCTCATCGGCGGCGGCTTCGCCGTGGACCAGTTCCTGCCGGATCTGCGCTGGGCCTGGCGCGTCGGGCTCGCCCTCGCGCTGCTGGGCGCGGGGGTCCTGTGCTCACTGCGCGCCATCAACCACTGGGTGCGCTGTGAGCGGGCGATGCGGCGTGGCGAGGACCTTCCCACGTCCCGTTTCCCGGCGCTGCTGAGCATCGTGATCGCCGTGGTCGCCGTGGTGATGGTCGTGGTCGTCCTCGTCGGCTGGGAAGGATGAGTGCCCCGGCCGGGGACCGCGACCCGGGCCTCCAGCCGGAGCGGACCCGGCTCGCCTGGCGGCGCACCACCCTGTCGGGCACCGTGGCCGCCGTGCTGGCCGCGAAGGCGGCACTGCACACCGGAAAGGGGGTCGGCCTCACCGCCGTCGCCGTCAGCAGTCTGCTCTGGCTCGGTTTTCTGGCCCTCGCCCACCTGCGCATTCACGCCCTGGCGACGGCCGCCCCGGGTCGGCCGCCCCGTCTCACGGCGCGCCACGCCGCCGGCGCGACCCTCTGCACGATCGCCCTCGCCGTGTGCGCACTGGCACTGCTGTTCTGACGCGCTCGGGGCACCTGGACGCACACGCCTCGAATGAGACGGAAATGCACCACTTTGTACCGTTAGCCTGAGCCGTCACCGCACAACACCCTGCGAAGGCGAGCATCATGAACACCCTCCACCGGGAACACTCCGGACACGATCACAGCCACGGCCCGGCCTGCGGCCACGAGGCCGTACCGCACGGGGACCACGTCGACTACGCGCACGACGGCCATCTGCACCGCGAGCACGGCGGCCACTGGGACGAGTGCGAGCCGGGCGGCCATGTCACCCACGCCGGCGACCACGAGCACCGGCACGGCGAGGGCTGCGGCCATCGCCCGGTCCAGCACGGCGACCACGTCGACTACCTGCACGACGGACACCGGCACGCCGGGCACGAGGGGCACTGGGACGACCACTGACCCCGGCCCGCCGCGCACCCGCCGCGGCAGCGGTGGGCGGCCGTGACAGCGGGAACCCTCCGGCGCCACCATGACACCGTGGCGCCGATCACGTTCGCTCCGCGCACTGGACGACATACCGACCGGTCGGCATCATGATTCAGGTCCTGTTCACCGCGCATGGAGGAGCAACGATGAGCCCAGACCACCCGCCGGGTCTCGATCTCGACCGGTTGAGCGGCCTGCTCGACGCCGAGCGGCCGGGACTGGTCACCGGCCCGCTGACGGGGCGGCTGATCGAGGGCGGGCGGTCGAACCTCACCTATGCCGTCTCGGACGGTACCTCCCGGTGGGTCGTACGGCGCCCCCCGCTCGGGCACGTCCTGGCCACGGCGCACGACATGAAGCGCGAGCACCGGGTGATCAGCGCCCTGCACCCGACCGCCGTGCCGGTGCCCCGCACCGTCCTGCTGTGCGAGGACGAGTCGGTACTGGGCGCCCCCTTCTACGTGATGGACTTCGTCGAGGGCACCCCGTACCGCACCGCGGGGCAACTGGAGCCGATCGGCCCGCAGCGCACCCGGGAGGCGGTGCTGGGCCTGGTGGACACGCTCGTCGAGCTGCACGCCGTGGACCCGGCCGGGGTGGGCCTCGCGGACTTCGGCCGCCCGGAGGGGTTCCTGGACCGTCAGCTGCGGCGCTGGGGGAAGCAGCTGGACGCCTCCCGCAACCGCGAGCTGCCGGGCATCGACGAGCTGCACGCGGCACTCGGCCGCGAACTGCCCGACTCCCCCGCGGCCACGGTGATCCACGGCGACTACCGCCTGGACAACGTGCTGCTCGGCGACGACGACCGGATCACCGCCATCCTGGACTGGGAGATGTCCACGCTCGGCGACCCGCTGACCGACGTGGGCCTGCTGGTGATGTACAGCGTGCCGCTCGGCACGCCCCACTCCCCCGTCTCCACCACCGCCGAGGCCGCCGGCCATCCCGAGCCGGCGGAGCTGATCGAGCGGTACGCCCGGCTCTCGGGGCGGGACCTGGCCGCCGTCTCCTGGTACACCGCGTTCGCCTGGTTCAAGCTCGCCGTGATCCTCGAGGGCATCCACTACCGCTACACCCTCGGCCGGACGGTCGGGCCGGGCTTCGACCGCATCGGCGCCCTGGTGCCCGTCTTCATCGAGCACGGCCTGACCACCCTTCAGGAAGGCTGATACGCCATGGACTTCGCATTCGACGCCCGCACCGAGGAGCTGAGGGCCAAACTGCTCGCCTTCATGGACGAGTACGTCTACCCGGCGGAGACCGTCGCCCACGAGCAGCGCGAGCGGCTGGCCTCGCCGTGGGACACCCCCGCGATCGTGGAGGAGCTCAAGGCGGAGGCCCGCAGGCAGGGGCTGTGGAACCTGTTCCTGCCCGACTCCGAGTACGGTGCCGGGCTCACCAACCTCCAGTACGCGCCGCTCGCCGAGATCACCGGCCGCTCCCCGCAGCTGGCGCCGACCGCGCTGAACTGCGCGGCGCCCGACACGGGCAACATGGAGGTGCTCGCGCAGTTCGCCGACGAGCGGCAGAAGAAGCAGTGGCTCGAGCCGCTCCTCGCCGGTGAGATCCGCTCGGCGTTCGCGATGACCGAGCCCGAGGTGGCCTCCTCGGACGCCACCAACATCACCACCCACATCGAGCGGGACGGCGACGAGTACGTCATCACGGGCCGCAAGTGGTACATCTCCGGGGCGATGAACCCGGACTGCAGGATCTTCATCGTGATGGGCAAGACGAACCCCGACGGACCCGACATCCGCCGTCAGCAGTCCATGGTGCTGGTCCCGCGCGACACCCCGGGCGTCACGGTCAAGCGGGCGATGCAGGTCTTCGGCTACGAGGACCATTACCACGGCGGGCACGCAGAAGTCGTCTTCGACCACGCGCGTGTGCCGGTGTCGAACCTGATCGGCGAGGAGGGCGGCGGCTTCGCCATCGCCCAGGCCCGCCTCGGTCCGGGCCGTATCCACCACTGCATGCGGCTGATCGGCATGGCCGAGCGGGCGATCGAGCTGATGTGCAGGCGTGCCGTCTCCCGCGCGGCGTTCGGCAAGGCGCTGGCCCAGCAGGGCGTGGTGCACAACTGGATCGCGGACGCGCGCGTGGCCGTCGAGCAGATGCGGCTGCTCGTCCTGAAGACGGCCTGGATGATGGACACGGTCGGCAACAGGGGCGCCCACACCGAGATCCAGGCCATCAAGATCGCCACCCCGCGCACCGTCGTCGGCATCATCGACAAGGCGATACAGCTGCACGGCGCGGGCGGCGTGAGCCAGGACTTCCCGCTGGCCGAGCTGTACGCGGGCGCGCGCACCCTGATGATCGCGGACGGCCCGGACGAGGTGCACCAGCGATCGCTGGCGCGCCGGGAGCTGAAGAAGTACCTGTGACACACGGGTGAGGGCGGACGCCGCGCGTCCGCCCTCAGCCATGTGCGCCCGTCGGCTACGGCCGCAGCGCCCTCAGCAGCAGATCCGCCAGATGGTCGGCGACCTGCTGGGGGCTGAGCGGGCCGTTCGGCCGGTACCACGTCGACAGATGGTGCACCGAGCCGAAGTGGTAGTCGACGACCAGGTCGGCGGGCGTGGCGTCGGAGAACACGCCCTCTTTCTGGCCCTCCTCGATCAGCGCACGGAAGCGCTCGTGGTAGCGCCGCCGCTCGGCGCGCACCTGCTTGTTCTTCTCCGGGCTCAGATGGTGCATGGACCGGAAGAAGATCATCGCGTCGTCGAGGTTCTCGATCGTGGTGACGACGACGTCGGCGGCGGCGTCCCGAAGGCGCTTCTCGACCGGCTCGTCGGCGTCCGCGAAGGCGTCCAGGCGCTCCTGCTGGACGCGCAGCACACGTGCGTACACCTCGTGCAGCAGATCGTCCTTGGACCCGAAGTAGTGGTACAGGGCCCCCTTGGTGACACCGGCCGCCTCGACGATCTCCTGCACGGACGTGCGGTCGTACCCCTGGCCGGCGAAAAGCCGGGTGGCGGCGGCCAGGAGCCGCTGTGGGACGGGGGTGCCGTCGCCGTCCGTCGTTCTGGGCACTGCGGCCACCTGCCTTTCCGTGATGTCCGCCGGTTCGTTCACTGGCGGGAACGAAGTTCCCGACGGAGGATCTTCCCGGTCGCCGTCTTCGGCAGCTCGGGCAGGATCTCGACCTGACGCGGATATTTGTAAGCGGCCAGTCTCTCCTTGCAGTACGCCGCGAGCGCATCCGGGTCCGCCTCGGAGCCCGGCCTGAGGCTGATGTAAGCCTTGACGGTCTCGCCGCGGTACCCGTCCGGCACCCCGACGACGGCCGCCTCGCGCACCGCCGGATGCGTGTAGAGGACGTCCTCCACCTCGCGCGGCCACACCTTGAAGCCGGAGGCGTTGATCATGTCCTTCTTGCGGTCGACGACGTACAGCCAGCCCTGCTCGTCCATGAATCCGATGTCGCCGGTGCGCAGCTCGCCCTCCGGGAACGTCTCGGCGGTGGCTTCGGCGCGCCGCCAGTAACCGGGCACGACCTGCGGCCCTCGTACGACGATCTCGCCCTGCTCGCCGAACGGCAACTCCGCTCCCCGGTCGTCGAGGATGCGCACGACCGTGTCGGGACCGGGCACGCCCACGGCCAGCGTCCCGGAGACCGGGTCCACGGGTGCCTCCCGGCCGGGCGGTACGGAGGCGCAGGGGGCCGTGCACTCGGTGAGGCCGTAGCCGTTGCGGATGTACGGCCCGAAGCCGGCGCGGAACTTCTCCACCAGCGCCGGCGGCAGCGGGGCCCCGCCCGAGGAGATGACCTGGAAGGAGGAGAAGTGGTCCGGCGTCACGGCCGGGTGGGCGGCCAGTGCCATGAAGGCGGTCGAGGGGCCGACGGTGTACTGGGGCCGGTGCTCCGCGAACGCGTCCAGGACGACGCCCGGATCGAACCGGTAGGCGAGTACGAGCGTGCCCCCGCTGGTGAGACAGGCGACCAGTTCGCAGACCATGCCGGTGATGTGGAACAAGGGTGCCAGCGCGAAGTAGACCGGCGCCTCGGGCAGCCCCAGGCCCGTCCGCTGCCGCTCGGCGTTGTACATGATGTTGCCGTGCGTGTTGGTGGCGCCCTTGGGGGTGCCGCTGGTGCCCGAGGTGTAGCTGATCAGTGCGATGTCGGACGGACCCGGGGCGCGGTCCTGCGGAGCCTTCGCGCCCTGCCTCGCGACGGTGACCAGGTCGTCGGCGTCGGCGGCCGGCTCCAGCCGCTCGAAGGTCAGCACACGCGCGTCGCCGCGGGTCTGCAGATCCAGCTCGCAGGCGGTGAGCACGATCCGGACGGACGAGCCGACGGCCGTCTCGCGCAGATACGACTCCCAGGCGCGGTCCGAGCACACCAGGGCGACCGCCTCGGAGTCCTTCAGGACATGGGTGACCTCGCCCGACTTGTACATCGGATTGACGGGCACGACGATCGCGCCCGCCTTCCAGGCGCCGAGGAGGGCGAGCACGAAGTGCGGGGAGTTCTGCAGCAGGATCGCGACCCGGTCACCGCGCTCCAGGCCCCGGGCGGCGAGGTGCCCGGCGACGGAGTCGGTGAGCGCGTCCAGTTCGGCGTAGGTGATGCGTCCGTCGAAGTAGGACAGGGCGGTGCGGTCGGCGGGAGCGCCGCGCAGCGCGTGCAGCAGGGAGTCGGCGGGGCGCACCGGTGCCCGCTGGGCCTCGTCGAGCAGGTCGAGCCAGGGCTTGGCGGCGTATCGGGACGTGCTCATCGGGCGGCCTCCCACTTCTGCTGGATGTGGTTCATACCGGCCAGCCAACGGTCCGGCTCGGCTGCGCGTGCCCGGTAGTACCCGGCGACCTCGGGGTGCGGGAGGATCAGGAACCGGTTGTTCTCGATGCCCTCGAAGAGTGCGTCGGCGACGTCATCGGGGTCGATCGCGGTCGGGGCGAGCACCAGCTCACCGGCGCTGCCCGAGGCGGTCAGCATGTCGGTGCGGACACCCTGGGGACAGATCGCGTGGACCTTGAGGCCGCGGTGCCGGTAGGTCAGCGAGAGCCACTCGGCGAACGCGAACGCACCGTGCTTGGTGACGCTGTACGGCGCGGCGCCGATCATGGTGAGCAGTCCCGCGGCCGAGACGGTGGAGACGAACCGGCCCTCGCCCCGCTCCAGCCAGTCGGGCAGCAGGGCGCGGGCCGCGCGGACATGGGCCATGACATTGAGGTCCCAGGCCTGCGCCCACACCTCCTCCTCCGCGGCCTCGGTGCCGCCGGAGCCGAGCCCCGCGTTGGCGCAGTAGACGTCCACCGTGCCGCCGAGGGCGTCCCGCGCCTCGGCCACGATCGCGGATGCGTCGCCCGGGACCGCGATGCCGCCGATCTCACCGGCGACGGCCTTCGCCCGGTCGGCGTCCAGGTCGTTGACGACGACGCGGGCGCCCTCGGCGGCGAACCGGCGGGCCAGCGCCGCCCCGATGCCACCTCCCGCTCCGGTGACGACCACTCCCGCATCCTGCACGGCTTCCACCATCGGTCTCCTTCGACACGACGCGAATCGGCTCTGCGCACATCAGACTAACCAGTCGGTATGTAATGCGGGAAGAGGCGCCGACTATGCCCCCGGTCACGGATCCGGCCGGTCCGTTTCCTTCCGCGGCCCCGGATGGAGCATTAGCTTGTGTGACCATGGGAATTCCGTCGATCACGGAGGTCACCGCATGAGGCTGTCCAGACGAGGACTGCTGGCCGCGACCGCGGCGGCCGTGGCGCTCCCCGCGCCCGCCGCGTCCGCCGCGCTCGCCACCGGAGGCGGGCGGCACATCCGTACCGGCTTCGAACGGCTCGAGGCGGACGGCTACGCGTCGCTGGACGGCCGGCGGGTCGGTGTCGTCACCAACCCCACCGGGGTGACCAGAGACGTGCGTCACATCGTCGACGTGATGCACGCCGACCCCCGGGTGAACCTGGTGGCGGTCTTCGGACCCGAACACGGTTTCCGCGGCACCGCGCAGGCGGGTGGCTCGGAGGGACGCTACGACGACCCGGCGACCGGACTGCCCGTCTACGACACGTACCTCAAGAGCGGCAAGGCGCTGGCGGACATCTTCACCGCGTCCGGAGTGGACACGATCGTCTTCGACATCCAGGACGCGGGTGCCCGCTTCTACACCTACATCTGGACGCTGTACGACTGCATGGAGGCGGCGCAGCTCGCCGGCAAGCGGTTCGTGGTCCTGGACCGGCCGAACCCGGTGACGGGGCGGTCCGCCGAGGGGCCGGTCCTGCACAAGGAGTTCGCCACGTTCGTCGGCCGGCAGCCGATCTCCCAGGCGCACGGCATGACGGTGGCGGAGCTGGCGCGGCTGTTCAACGGTGAGTTCCTCGCCGCCCCGGTCGCGCTGGAGACCGTCCTGATGACGGGCTGGAAGCGGTCGGACTTCTTCGACGCCTCCGGCCTGCCCTGGGTGCCGCCGAGCCCGAACATGCCGACCCCCGACACCGCGCTGGTCTACTCGGGGACCTGCCTCTTCGAGGGCACGAACCTGTCCGAGGGGCGCGGCAGCACCCGTCCCTTCGAACTCCTCGGCGCCGAGGGGATCGACGGGCGGTGGGCGGCCGAGGCGGAGGGACTCGATCTGCCCGGCGTGCACTTCCGGGAGGCGTACTTCGCCCCCACCTTCTCCAAGTTCCAGGGGAAGACCGTGGGAGGGCTGCAGATCCATGTCCACGACCGGACCGCGTACGACCCCGTCCGCACCGGCGTCGCACTGCTCGTGACCGCGAAGAAGGTGTGGAGCGGATTCGCCTGGCGGCCCGACAACTGGATCGACACGCTCACCGGATCCACCCGGGTGCGCACGATGATTGACGCGGGAGCGACGGCCGACGAGGTGGTGGCCGCCTGGCAGGACGAGCTGGCCGCGTTCCGGCGGGTCCGCAAGGGGTATCTCTTGTACCGGTGAGGCGCGGCCTCTGGCCAACCTCCCCCGCCGGCAGGACGATGCGCCCACAGCGCACTCGACCTCGGGGCAAGGGGGCCCGTCATGGCGGCACCGGTGATCGGCGTGAGCCCCTACTGGGAACTGACCTTCGACGCGGACGGGGACGTGGACGAGCCGGAGCAGAACCGGCTGCTCGCGGACGTGACCCGGGGCAAGGTGCGGGACCTGCTGGTCTTCGCGCACGGCTGGAACAACGAGCGCTCCGGCGCGACGCGGCTGTACGGCCGCTTCTTCGCGCCGGTGCCCTCGCTCGCGCCGAAGGCACGTCTCGGATACGTGGGCGTGATCTGGCCGTCGATGATGTTCGCGGACGAACCCGTCCCGGACTTCCCGCCGTCGGCGGCCGCCGCCGTGCCGGTTCCCCCGCGGCCCCAGCTGGACAAGAACAGCAGGCACGCACTGCTGGAGGTGTTCCCCGGCCGCGCGACCGTGGTCGAGCAGATCGCGCGGCTGCTGGAACAGCACCCGGACGACGGTCCCGCGCTCGAGGAGTTCGGGCGACTGGTGCGGCTGCTGGTGGAGGTGCGGGCGCAGGGCCCTCAGGCGTCGTGCGCCGCGGACCTGCTGGTGGCGCGGGCGTCCGATGCCGAACCGGGAATGCTGACCCGGGACACGGCGCAGGTGTGCGGGGACTTCGCGCGGGCGCTGGAGCGCGTGGAGTCGGGCGAGGGGGAGGCTCCGGGGACCGCGGCGTTCTCGTTCACGCCGAAGGGCCTGTGGGACGGGGCGCACGAACTGCTGCGGCAGGCAACGTACTACGCGATGAAACGGCGCGCGGGAGCGGTCGGGGAGCACGGCCTCGGACCGGTGCTCGGACGGCTGGCCCTGATCGCGCCGGATGTGCGAGTGCATCTGGTCGGGCACAGCTTCGGCGGACGACTGGTGTCCTTCGCCCTGCGCGGACTGCCGGAGGGTGTGCGCACGGTGAAATCCGTGACACTCCTCCAAGGGGCCTTCTCCCACTACGCCTTCGCGGCCCGGCTGCCCGACGCCCCGCACACCGAGGGCGCCCTCAGCGGGCGGCAGCACCGCATCGACGGTCCCCTGGTGTGCTGTCACTCCCGCTTCGACTCGGCGCTCGGCACGCTGTATCCGCTGGCGTCGCGTATGGCCGGCGACGACCGCTCGCTGACCGGCGGCGCTCCGGGGGCCGCCGAGGGGTTCGGCATCGGCCGCGTACTGGGGCCGAGATGGGGGGCGATGGGGCACGACGGGGTGCAGGCGGTGGACGGGACCCCGCGGTTCACGCTCGCCGAGGCCCTGAACGGGAGGCTGCCGGCCTCCGGCTGTGTGAGCGTCGACGTGTCCGCGGTGGTCTGCCACGGTGGCCCGCCCTCCGGTGCCCACAGCGACATCGTCCACCGGGAACTGGCCCGGGTGGTGCTGGCGGCGGGCCGGGTGAGCTGACCCGCCGCCGCCCTGGCTCACCTACCGGTGCGACGTGAACTCCACCACCTGCTGGTACGTCGGCCGGTTCTGCCAGCTGATCCTGCCGTGCTTGATACCGCCGAGGGCGCGCTGGACGATCGAGTCGGCGCACCACTGGTCACCCGCCGAGCACTGGTCGTCACCGGGGTACACCTGGGACGCGGTCATCCCGGCTGCCTGCTTCAGCGTGCCGGTCAGGACGTCCCGGCAGGCGCCGAGGTCACCACCGCCGCAGTACTTCTGCGCCAACGGCCCCTGGACCGGCTCACCGAGCACCGCCCGGATGTCCTTGTCGACATAACTCCACCAGCCGTACTGGAAGGAGCTTCCGGCGTGCGATCCGGTCGGGCCGTGCGCTGCCGACGGCGACTCGTCGACCGGCAGGTTGGCGGTCAAGGCCGTGTACAGATCGCTGCCCAGTCCCGGCTCGAACTCGGCCTTCACCAGCAGCGGCCACCAGGCGTCCAGGATGCGGACCGCGTCGGCGTCCGCGTACTTCTTCGAACCGGCCGAGGTCTCGGTGCGCCTCGCGCCCGCCGACACCCAGGCGGACAGCTTGCCCACCGCCGCCGCGGTCGCGGGGTCGGTCACCGTCGAACTGTTCACGACCTTCAGCAGATCGGGCAGCACGTCCTCGGCGCGCAGATCCGCGAGAGCGGCGTCCGCCATCGCCTTCACCAGGGACGACCGGGTCACGCCGCCCGCCGCGACGAGCTTCTTCACCCGGTCCTGAAGCAGATTGCCGCGATGGACCGAGCCGTCGCCCCAGGGAGCCGTCGTGTAGTCCTTGGCCTGCTTGTTGTTCCAGGAGATGTAGTAGTCCTGGTCGACGGAGCCGGGGTGCTGGGCGGGCGGCGTGTAATCGGCTGTGTTCGTCGCCGGATCCCAGTTGCGCCACTCGTACGCCGGCTGCGCCCACACCGGGAACTCGGCGTCGACGCCGCCCGCCCGCACCGGGTTGTCACCGCTGTTGTAGTACGCGGTGTGCCGGGAGTCGGCGTAGAACCAGTTGAAGGTGAAGTTGATGTGCTGTGCCGCGCTCCGGAAGTCCTCCGGTCCCTTGACGTAGTCGGGGTCGTTGAGCATCTGGAAGCCGATGATCGAGTCGGCCTCGTGCAGAAAGGACGAGCGCAGGGTGGTGTATGCGACCTTCTTGCCGCCCACGGTGGCCCGGTACTGCACCGGCCCGTACTTCGTGCGCCAGACCCGCATCGTGTAGGAGCCGGCCGCGGTTCCGTCGGCGACGGTCGGGGACCAGGCGTTCTTCTGCTCGACCTTGTCCATGGCGGTGCAGGTGCCGTGGTACAGGTAGTGGTAGTCGTCCTGGCACAGCTCGACCGCGTAGGTGTCGATGATGTCCTGGCCCGAGGTCGTGGCGCTCCACGAGTAGTCCTGGCCGCGGCCCAGTTCGACGTACATGCTCAGGCCCGCGAAGGAGGCGCCGCGGGCGCTGATGCCCGGGCCCTGGATCTCCTGGAGCATGAGCAGCTGCGGCGCGAAGTAGCCGGTCTGCGGCCCGAACACGGCGACGGGATGGCCGCTCGCGGTGTACTTGCCGCTGACCACGAGCGCGTTGGACATGCCGCGTTTGGCGGAGGTCAGTGCGGTGGCGGCAGCCGTCTTCGAGGCTCGGGCGGCACCGGAGGTGGCGGCGCTGCCCGTGCGGTCGTGGACGAGCGCCTCCTCGGTCACCGAACCGGCGTCGGGCAGTGCCTCGCCCTGCGGGTCGTCGGGCTTCGACGCGTAGGGGAAGCTCTCGCCGTTGTGCACGGTGAGGACGGCCTCGGGGTCGTTGCGCTCGCGGAAGGACTCCCAGACCTTGGTGCCCTGCTCCACTCCGTACTTGGACTGGGCGGCCAGCAGGGAGATCGCGTTGCTGACCTCGCCGCCGCCTCCCGAGCCGAAGAGCGAACCGACGACGGAGGCGAGCGCGACCATGTCGGTGACCTTGAAGTGGTCGATGGTGCCGGCGTTGGTGATGGAGTCCTTGTGCCCGGTCAGGACGTACTCGCCGGGGAAGTAGCGGCCGCTGTCGGAGGCGTCGATGTAGGCGTTGATCCCGTCCAGGTAGGCGCCCACGTCGGCGAGGGCCTGCCGGCCGCGGTCGCCGGCGGAGGCCACCGCGTGGTCGATCTGGGCCTGCAGGTCCGCCTCGGTGTAGGGCGCGTTGCGCCAGAACTCCTGCTCCAGGCCCTGGTTGGCGGCGGCGCCGCCCGCGAACGAGGTCAGCTGCCCGCGTCCGACGTGCCGGAAGACGTCCATCAGCCACAGCCGGTCCTCGGCGGCGGCATAACCGGCGCCGAACTCGGTGCCGTATCGAGTGGTACCGGTGATGTGCGGCACACCCGTCTTCTTGTCACGGACGATCGTCACGTCGCCGCGGCCCGCGGGCTTCTCGCTGGAGGCGACCTGATCGGAGGGCACGCCGAACGACGCGTCGTTGAAGAACGAGTTGATCTTCGCATCGGTCAGCGTGGAACGGCCGGTGGCCAGATTCGCATAGGGGCCGAGTTGGTCCTCGGCGTGACCGGGCTGGATGCCGAAGGCCTGGTTGAGCAGGATCTGGGCGAGCGTCGCGTTGCCGTTCTCACCCGGCGGGAGGATGTCCGAGCACTGACCGCCGCAGTGGTCGGCGACGGCCGCCGTGTCGGCCGCCGCCGCGCTGTCGGCCGCGGCCGCCTCGGAGATCGGCGTGAAAAGACCGCCCACGAGGATGCATATCGCGGCGGTCTTGAGGAACTTCGGAAATCTGCGAGGAGTTCTCAGTCTGTCGAGGGCGTTGCGTGGGGTGCGCCGTGGCATGGCAGCTCCTCCCGACGATGGGGTCCTCCCTCTGCTCGAGCGGAACATGAGCGCGGGAGGGGGTGGGCAGACGTTACCGCCGGTACCCCCGCGATTGAAGGTGAACATGCGTCACTTTTCAACTGGTCGTCAGGTGTTTTTTGGAGGGCGTGGAAAATCGGATGGAGCCGAATCGCCTGTCGACACGTCTATTCGGCGACGTCCGTACAACGACGCCGAAGTGACCGGAGTACAGGTGCAGGTGTGACGGAGGTGCAGGGCGATGGCCGGTTTCAGGAGTCTGGCGAGACAGGTTCGCGATCCGAGGTGCGATCTGGCACTACGCCGCTACTCACTGCGCAAGTGCCTTGAGAAGTTCGCCCCCTACGGGCATCGGGCGACCTGGGACCATCTCTGCTCCCGGGCCGGGTTCGGCCCCGAGGACCGTTCTCCCGACCCGGCGCGGCTCGTGGCCGCACTGGAGGAACTGGAGGAGGCCCGCTCCGTCTGGCTCGCCTACGAGGCCGAGTTCACGGAACGCCGTAGGAGGGAGAAGCACGACGGACTGCGCAGGCCCGGCAGTGTGGACGACTGGCACCGGCTGACCTGGGGCGGGTTCGGCGTCGCCTGGTGCGACGATCCGCGGGTCCACCCCCATGAACCACTGGCCGAGGTACTGCGCCGGCTCATCGCCGCGCTGGAGCGTGAACCGGGCTCGGCCTGCCCGGTCTGCGCCGGCGAGCAACTCGTATGGACCTACGACCTGGCCCACGAGCCTTCGTCGGGTCCGGTCTGCACGAACTGCGGTGTCGTCGTGCCGAGGCCTTTGCTGACCACCGAAGCCCTGGCCGAGTCCAGGCGCGCGCGGCTGCTCGTGTCGGCGTGACGCGTGAGCGTGGGGGCGCGGGGGTGCGCCGAAGTCGCACCCCCCGCTGTCAGCGGCATACGGCACCATCGACGACATGGTGCAGGTCTGTCTGAACGGAGTCCGGGGAGCGGGCGACGGCTCGGCCGTCCCCTTGTCGCCGGCGGCGCTGGCCGATGCGGCGGCGGCCGCCGTGGCGGCCGGGGCCTCGGACATCCATGTCCATCCCAGGACGCCCTGCGGACAGGACACGTTGTCGGCGTGGGTGGTCGCGGCGACGCTCGAGGCGATACGGGCACGCGTCGCCGTCCCCGTGGGCGTGACCACCGGCGCATGGACCGAGCCCGACCCGGACGCGCGTGTGGGGCGCATCCGCTCGTGGACGGTGCTGCCCGACCACGCCTCGGTCAACTGGCACGAACCGGGTGCCGAGGAGGTCGCGGCGGCGCTGATCGAGCGAGGCGTCGGGGTGGAGGCGGGCCTCTGGTCCGGTACCGACGGCGCGGCCCGCTTCGCCGTGTCCCGGCTGGGTCCGAGCGTGCTGCGGGTGCTCGCCGAGGTCACGGACCCCTCCCCGGACACGGCGGAGGACACCGCCCATGCCCTCCTCCTGGACCTCGGGCCGGCCCACGGCCGCCCCGTGCTGCTGCACGGCGAGGACGGCGGAGCCTGGCCGGTGCTGCGTCTCGCCGCACGTCTCGGCCTCGCGACCCGTATCGGGCTCGAGGACACACTGGTCCTGCCGGACGGCCGACCCGCACGGTCCAACGCCGAGTTGGTCACGGAGGGACTGGCCCAGTACGGGCGGCACCGGCGCGGCTTCTGAGAAGCGGCCGTACGGTCCGGCACCCACCGGACGCGGCCCGCAGGTCAGCGGCAGGGCTCCGGCTCGTCCCCCTGCCTGCGCTGCTGCCCGGCGGTCGCGCGTTCGACCATCAGACGCGAGCCGGAGTGCCGTTCGCCGAAGACGTCGTCCGGGTTGGACAGGACGCAGGTCTCCAGGGACAGGCAGCCGCAGCCGATGCAGTCGGTGAGATGGTCGCGGAGCCGGCTCAGCTGGCTGATGCGCTCGTCGAGTTCGGAGCGCCAGGCCCGGGAGAGCCTGGCCCAGTCCTCGCGGGTGGGAGTGCGCTCCTCGGGCAGTTCGGCGAGGGCGTCGCGGATGGTGGCCAGCGGGATGCCGACGCGTTGGGCGGCGCGCACGAAGGCGACCCGGCGCAACGCGTCGCGCTGATAGCGCCGCTGGTTGCCCGCTGTGCGCCGGCTGCTGATCAGGCCCTTGGACTCGTAGAAGTGCAGGGCGGAGACGGCGGCGCCGCTGCGCGCGGCCAGCTGGCCGACCGTCAGCTCGTGGATCTTCTCGGGGATCTGGGGCACCCCTCAGACCCTACCCACGGTCGCGCAGCCGGGTCCGTTGACATGACTGTGGGAGCCGACCATGCTAAGCAGTTGCTTAGAGTGACTTCGTGAGGCGAGAGGCCGGGAACATGGCAGAACCGAGGACCTTCACGTCCGCCGACGAGCTGAAGGCGGCGGTGGGCGAGCAACTGGGGTACACCGACTGGCTGGAGATCGACCAGAAGCGGATCGATCTGTTCGCGGACGCCACGGGCGACCACCAGTGGATCCACGTCGACCCCGAGAAGGCGGCCGCGGGCCCCTTCGGGACGACCATCGCGCACGGCTATCTCACGCTGTCGCTGCTCCCCCTCTTCGGGCCCCAGCTGATCAGCGTCGAGGGCGTGAAGATGGGTGTGAACTACGGGACCAACAAGGTCCGCTTCCCCGCCCCCGTCCCGGTCGGGTCGCGGCTGCGCGCCACCGCGACGATCAGCGGTGTGGAGGACGTGCCCGGCGGGATCCAGGTGGCGATCGCCTTCACCGTGGAGCGCGAGGGCGGCGACAAGCCGGTGTGCGTGGCGGAGTCCGTGTCGCGCTACTACCTCTGAGCCCGGGGGGACCGAGACCCCGCCCCCACCATCCTCAGGACGAGGTCGGCGTAGCGCGCGCCGACCTCGTCGGGCGTGCGCGGCCCCTCGATGTTGAACCAGCGGGCGACGTCGATGCAGAGCGAGAGCACGGCCAGCGTGGTGGCCCAGACGTCCAGCACGTCGAACTCGCCGGAGGCCACACCCTCTTCGATGATGCCGCGCACCTCTGCGTCGCACTGGCGGCGCAGCGCGACGATCTCCGCGCGGGCCTCCGGGCCGAGCGCGTCGAGTTCGTACTGCACCACCCGGGCGGTGGTGCGCCGCCCGGCGTGCCACCGGACGAAGGAGCTCACGGCGTCGGCGAGCCGGTCCGCCGCGCCGCCCTCGCGCCGGGCCGCCGTGCGCAGGATCTCGAGGGCCTTCTCGTGCCCGATCCGGCTGATGCGGTGAAGCAGCTCTTCCTTGGTCTTGTAGTGGATGTAGAGCGCGGCGGGGCTCATGCCGGCGCGTCCCGCGATGTCACGTGTCGTGGTGGCGTGGTAGCCGCGCTCGGCGAAGGCCTCGACCGCGGCGACCAGCAGTCGCCGGGCCGCGTCCGGCGTCACCTCGACCCACGGCTCGGCCTCGCCGCCGGCCGTCTCCTCCGCCGCACTCATCGCTCGCCCCTTCCGATGGCAGGACGAACACCATACCCCCGAAGCTGAGCGGGCGCTTAGTCTCCCCGCTCAGCGGCGTGCTCCCCGGCTCAGAGCTTCTCGAAGGGGTCGTGCTCGGCGAGCAGCTTCTCCAGCCGCGCCTGGTCGACACGACTGACGAGCTGACCCGCCTCCTGCCGGTCCCGGATCACCTTGGCCAGGGTGAAGGCGGAGGTGACCAGATACAGGACGGCGATGCCCAGGAAGGCCCGCACCCAGGCATCGGCGTTCAGCCTGGCGATGCCGATGGCCGTCGCCGCCATGGCGACGGCGAAGGACGCGACGGCCTGACCGTAGAAGGCGGCCGTGTTCTGCTGCTTGACCGGAGTCTCACTCATGCCGACCAGGATCGGCGGACGTGGCACGCGTCACATCCGCCGAAGTACTCAAAGGGGTACTCAGAACGCCGAAACGCCCGTCAGCGCCCGCCCGATGACCAGCTTCTGGATCTGGCTGGTGCCCTCGTAGAGGGTCATCACCCGGGCGTCGCGCAGGAGCTTGCCCGCCGGGTACTCGTCGATGTAGCCGTACCCGCCGAAGACCTGGAGCGCGTTGTTGGCGGCGCGCACGGCCGCCTCGGAGGCGAAGAGCTTGGCCTTGGAGGACTCCACGGCGAAGGGCAGGCCCCGGTCGATCAGATCGGCGACCCGCCAGGTCAGCAGCCGCGCCGCGTCCACGTCGACGGCGATGTCGCTGATGAGCTCCTGGACGAGCTGGTGGTGGGCGATGGTCCTGCCGAACTGCTCCCGCTCGGTGGAGTAGCGCACGGCGGCGTCCAGGGCCGCCCTGGCTATGCCGACACAGCCCGCCGCGACCGACATGCGCCCCTTGGCGAGCGCGGACATGGCGACGGAGAAGCCCTTGCCCTCGGGCGCCAGCATCGCGGAGGCGGGCACCCGCACGTCCTCCAGAACCAGCTCGGCCGTGGCCTGGCCGCGCAGCCCGAGCTTGCCGTGGATGGTGCGGCGGGTCAGCCCCGGCGTCGTGGTCGGCACGAGGAAGGCGGACACGCCCTTGTGGCCGGGGGCGTCCGTGGAGCGGGCGAACAGCAGCACGACGTCGGCCCAGGTGCCGTTCGTGATGAACATCTTGCTGCCGTTGATCACGTAGTCGTCGCCGTCGCGCACCGCTCTCGTGGCGAGGTTGCCCGCGTCCGAACCGGTGCCCGGCTCGGTGAGCCCGAAGCAGCCGACGTACTCGCCGGAGGTGAGGCCCGGCAGCCACCGCCGCTTCTGCTCCTCGCTCCCCCACGCGGCGATCGTCTTGGCGACGAGCCCCAGCGAGACGGACACGATCCCGCGCACGGAGGAGTCGCCACGGCCCAGTTCCTCGGTCACCAGGCAGTACGCGAGATGGTCACCGCCGGACCCGCCGTACTCCTCGTCGACGGTGAGGCCGAGGAACCCCACCTCGCCCAGCTTCCTCACGATCGACCGGTCGACCTCCTCGGCCCGGTCCCAGACGACCACATGGGGAGCGATCTCACGCTCCACGAAGTCCTCTGCCAGCCGCCGGACGGCGACCTGCTCCTCGCTGAGCTCCAGGTTCACGGCGCGTCACTCCAAGGGAAGGTCCGGAAGATCATTGAATGCCACACATTTAAATTAGCACTGCTAGTTTCAAGTCGCAGCCCTACTATGTGCGCCATGGCCCGACCCCACAAGCCTCTCCTCAGCACCGAACGCATCGTCGCCACGGCGCGGGCGCTGGTGGACTCGGAAGGCCTCGCGGCCGTCTCCACACGACGGCTCGCCGCGGAACTCGGGGTCAGCGGGCCCTCGCTGTACAACCACTTCCGCACGAAGGACCAGATCCTGGAGGCGGTCGCGGACTCGGTCAGCGCCCAGGTCGACCTGTCGATGTTCGAGGACGGCCGGGACTGGCGGACGGCGCTGCACGACTGGGCGGTCTCCTACCGGGCGGCGCTGCGCGACCATCCCAACATCGTGCCGGTCCTCGCGCACGGCCCCGGCCGCCGGCCGGCCGCGCTGCGCCTCGCGGACGCCGTCTACGGCGCGATGGTGGACGCCGGCTGGCCGCCCGCGCAGGCGACCTCCATCGGGGCCCTGATGCGCTATTTCGTCATGGGCTCCGCACTCGGCTCGTTCGCCGGCGGATTCGTCGACGACCGGGCGGCGTACGACCCGGCCGACTACCCCCACCTCGGACAGGCCCACCTCCTGGCCGAACAGCAGGGGAGGATCGACGAACGGGCCTTCGAGACGGGCCTGACGGCGCTGCTGGACGGACTGGAGCAGCAGTACGAGCGGTCCACACGTCAAGCATGACCGGGCCTGCCACCCTTCGGCAGGCGCCGAAGTGTCCATGTCCCATGCTGGAGGACATGGAGCGTGGCAAGGACGCGAGGGCGGCCGGTCTCGCCGGGTTCGCCGCCCTGATCGCCGACGAGACGCGGGCCGCATGCCTGCTGGCGCTGCTCGACGGTCGGGCCTGGACCGCCGGTGAGCTCGCGCGGCATGCGGGGGTCGCCCCGTCGACACTGAGCGAGCACCTGGGCAAGCTCGTCGCGGGCGGGCTGCTGGCAGTGGAACGACAGGGCCGGCACCGCTATGTGCGGCTGGCCGACGCACGCCTCGCCCAGCTGGTGGAGGATCTGGCCGCGCAGGTCGCGCCGGACGCCGTCGCCGGACGCCCGCGCGGCCTGCGGGAGGTGAGCGCCGGTTCCGCGATGGCACGCGGCCGCACCTGCTACGACCATCTCGCCGGCCGGCTGGGGATCACCGTGACCGATGCGCTGACGGCACGGGGGCTGCTGCGCCAGGACACCGGGTTCGCGCTCACGGACGCCGGCTTGGCGTGGTTCGACACCGCCGGTATCGGTCTCGACCGCCGGGGCCGACGGCCACTGGCCCGCGCCTGCCTCGACTGGACCGAGCGCCGTCCCCACCTCGCGGGCGTGGCGGGCGCCGCCCTGTGCCGGCACGCCCTGGACGCCGGCTGGTGTGTGCGCATCGGCTCCGAGCGGGCGGTGGAGGTCACGACCGCGGGCGAGCGTGCGCTGTCCCAACTGCTGGGCATCGAGGCCGAGTCACTGCGCTGAGCCCCGGTGTCCCGTCCGAAATCCGCGAGCGCCCGTATTGCGCCCCCACTTAGCCTCTGGAGCATGATGAACGCCTCCCCGTCCCGCCTCGCCGCAGGCGCCGCCACCGTCACCGTCGTGCTGTGGGCCTCCGCCTTCGTCTCGATCCGCAGTGCGGGAGCCGCGTACGCGCCCGGTGCGCTGGCGCTCGGGCGACTGCTGGCCGGAGCCCTGACACTGGGAGCGATCTGTCTCGTACGACGTGAGGGACTTCCGCCGCGCTCCGCCTGGCGCGGCACGGCGATATCCGGCGTGCTGTGGTTCGGGGTGTACATGGTCGTCCTCAACTGGGGCGAACGGCAGGTGGACGCCGGCACCGCCGCACTGGTCGTCAACATCGGACCCGTCCTGATCGCGCTGCTCGGGTCACGGCTGCTGGGCGACGCCATGCCCCCGCGGCTGCTCGCGGGCATGGCGGTGTCGTTCGCCGGTGCCGTGACCGTGGGGCTCTCGATGTCGGGGGACGGCGGCTCCTCGGTGCTCGGGGTGGTGCTGTGCCTGCTCGCGGCCATGGCATACGCGGCCGGTGTCGTCGCGCAGAAGCCCGCGCTGGGCTCGGCGAGCCCGCTCCAGGTGACCACGTGGGGGTGCCTGATGGGTGCGCTGACGTGTCTGCCGTTCGCCGGGCAACTGGTGCGCGACGCGGCCCACGCCCCGGTCTCCGCGACGCTCAACATGCTCTACCTGGGCGTCTTCCCGACGGCGCTCGCCTTCACGACCTGGGCCTATGCCCTGGCCCGTACGACCGCGAGCCGTATGGGTGCGACGACGTACGCCGTGCCCGCGCTGGTCGTCCTGATGTCCTGGCTCTTCCTCGGCGAGGTGCCGGGGCTGCTGACGCTCGCAGGCGGGGTGCTGTGCCTGGCCGGCGTGGCGGTCTCCCGGTCGCGCTCTCGCCGGACGGCACCGGTCACGGCCGCGACCACCACGCCCGAGCAGGTCCCGGCCGCCGAGTCCTAGAACACCACCAGCGCGCGGCCACCCTTGCCCGCCAGCATGTTCCCGAATGCCGCCGGGATCTCCTCGAGCGCGATCCGCTCGGTCACCAGCGCGCCCAGGTCGAGGCGCCCGGCCCGTACGTGCTCCGCCAGGACCGGCAGGTCGGCAGCCGGGTCGCAGTTGCCGTAGACGCAGCCCGACAGGGTGCGGCCCCAGTGGAAGATCTCCAGGGCGTTGAACGTGACCTGCTGGTCCTTGCCCCCGATGCCGACGACCGTGGTGCGGCCGCCGCGGCGCGTGGAGTCCCAGGCCGCGCGGATGGTGGCCGCGCGCCCCACGCACTCCACCGCCACGTCCACGCCCTGCTTGTCCGTGAGCCCGCGGATCTCGCGGTGAGTGGTGTCGGAGGCGAGCACGAAGTCGGTGGCGCCCGCGTGCCGGGCCAGTTCCTCCTTCGCGGGGGACACGTCCACCGCGACGATCCGCTCCGCCCCCGCGATCCGTGCCGACTGCAGCGCCGCGAGGCCCACGCCTCCCACGCCGAAGACCGCCACCGTCTCCCCGGGCCGCACCTTCGCCGCGTGGTGCACGGCGCCGTACCCCGTGAGCACGGCGCAGCCCAGCAGGGCGGCATCCGCGAGCGGCACCCCGTCGGGTGCCGGCAGCACACAGGACGCCGCCACCACCGTCTCCTCCGCGAACGCGGCCACGTTGAGGCCCGGATGCAGATCCGTGCCGTCGTCGCCACGGCGGGCGTGGACGTCGCCGGAGCCGTTCAGCGCGTTCACGCAGAGCCACACCTCTCCGAGCGCGCAGGCATGGCAGGTCCCGCAGGAGGGGGCCCAGTTGAGGACGACGCCGTCGCCCGGGACGACATGGGTGACCCCCTCTCCCACGGACACCACGGTCCCCGCGCCCTCGTGTCCGAGCACCGCGGGCACCGGAACCCGCATGGTGCCGTTGGACAGGGACAGATCGGAGTGGCAGACCCCGGCGGCGGCCAGCCGGACCCGGACCCGGCCTGGCCCCGGCTCGGGCAGCTCGATGCCGGTGACCTCCAGTGGGGCACCGACGGCGGGCAGGACAGCGGCACGGACCATCTGGCTCAGCGCTCCTGGAACTGGAGGGACTTGGTCTGGAGGTATTCGGCGAGCCCGTGCGCGCCCAGTTCGCGGCCCACCCCGGACTGCTTGTAACCGCCGAAGGGCGCAAGGGGGTTGAAGCGTCCGCCGTTGATGTCGACCTGACCGGTCTCCAGCCGCCGGGCGAACGCGGCGGCCTCGGCGTCGTCGCCCGCCCAGACGGCACCGGCGAGTCCGTACACGGTGCCGTTCGCGATGCGCAGGGCGTCCTCCTCGTCCTCGTAGCGCAGGACGCAGAGCACGGGACCGAAGATCTCCTCCTGGGCGATCGTCATCTCGGGAGCGACGTCGGCGAAGACCGTGGGGCGGACGAAGAAGCCGCGCTCGCGCGGGGATCCGGGGCCGCCCGCGATCAGGCGCGCGCCCTCCTCGACGCCCTTGTGGATGTAACTCCGCACCCGTCCCTGCTGCCTGGCGTTCACCACCGGACCGATGCGGTCGCCGTACTTCGCCGCGGCCGCGGCGGCGAGCTCCAGCGCCTCCTCGTACTGCTCCCGGTGCACCAGCATCCTCGTCCAGGCGCTGCACGTCTGGCCGGAGTTGGACATCACGTTGGCCACGCCGACGTTCACGGCCCTGGCGAGGTCCGCGCTCGGCAGGATGACGTTCGCGGACTTGCCGCCCAGTTCCAGCGCGACCTTCTTGACCGCCGCCCCCGCCGTCGCGCCGATCTGCCGGCCGACCGCGGTGGAGCCGGTGAAGGAGACCAGGTCGACGCCCTCGTGCGCGGCGAGCGCCTGGCCCGCGACCGGGCCCCGGCCGGTGACGAGGTTGAACACCCCGGCCGGCACGCCCGCCTCATGGACGGCCTCGGCGAAGATCTGGGCGGTCAGCGGGGTGTCCTCGGCGGGCTTGAGGACGACCGTGCAGCCCGCGGCCAGGGCGGGAGCGACCTTGGCGACGATCTGGTGGAGGGGGTAGTTCCAGGGCGTGATGGCACCCACGACCCCGATCGGCTCCTGGTGGACGACGGAGTTGCCGATACGCTCCTCGAAGACGTGCGTCGCGGCGAGTTCGGCGTACGAGCCGGCGACCAGGATCGGCATGCCCACATGGACGCTCTGCGAGAACGGCAGCGGTGCGCCGAGCTCGGCGGTGACGGTCTCGGCGATCTCGTCCTTGCGGGCCACGAGGACGTCGCGGAGGGCGCGGAGCCGGGCGGCGCGCTCGGCCGGCGAGGTCGCCGCCCAGGACGGGAAGGCGGCGCGGGCGGCGCGCACGGCGGCGTCGACGTCGTCGGCGGTCCCGGCCGGCACCTGGCCGACGACCTGCTCGTCGAGCGGGTTCACCACCACGATGACGTCCGGTCCGGCGGCGGGACGCCAGGCGCCGTCGATGTACATGCCGTCATGTGCCTTCATCGTCTTTCCTCCCGGGCCGCGCAGCCTCGTCCGGCCCCAAACTAGCGCCGTTAGTTTTGGTGCGCCAGAGGCCTCCTGACACATGGGCACGGAGCCCGGGGGGCGACGATCTCACGCCCGGGCCAGGAGCTGCCGGACGTGGCGCCGCCGGTCCGGGGCCGCCTCGGGACACGGACCGCCCGTCGGGCCCGTCCCGCGGTAACGGCATCGTGCCGGGCGGAGTACGGGGCGGCCGGGACGCGCGAGGTGCCGGCCACCGCGTGAACACCCCGGTCAGCTCGGTGTGTCGAGCGGCGCGAGCTCCACGGGAACGCCGTTGAGCACCGCGTTGCCCGACAGCGGGTCGAGCAGACTGCCGTCGAGGAGCTGGTTGACGTTGACGCCCGGGTCGAGGGAGGCGTGGCTCATCCGGGTGCCGGGCCGGTCGTGGCCCCAGCCGTGCGGCAGGCTGACCACCCCGGGCCGGATGCCCTCGGTGAACTCGACGGGTACGGTGACGGCGCCACCCGCCCCCTTCACCCGCACCCGGGCCCCGTCGACGAGCCCGAGCCGCTCGGCGTCCGAGGGGTGGATGTGCAGGGTGCACCGGTTGGACCCGCCGGTGAGCGCGGGCACGTTGTGCAGCCAGCTGTTGTTGGACCGCAGATGCCGTCGCCCCACGAGCACCAGCCCGTCGGCGCGCTCCCCCAGCGCCCGTTTCAGGCGCGGAAGGTCGTCCGCTATCGGCCGTGGCAGCAGTTCGACCTTGCCGCTCACCGTCTTCAACGGCTGCGGCAGACGCGATCGGAGCGGTCGGAGATCGATGCCGTGCGGGTGGGCGAGCAGCCTCTCCAGGCTGAGCCCGTCGGTCCGGGCGCCGAATCCGTCGCCGTAGGGGCCGAGGCGCAGCATCATGTCGAGCCGGCGCTCGGGCCCGTTGTCACCGGTGAGCAGACCCGCGAGCTCGCGCGGGTCGCGGCCGTGGACCGGCGAGTGGGCCTCGGTGACCGCTTTGCCGAGGGTCTGGTCGACGACCATGGCGTCGACGGCTTCCGGGTCGGCGCCGTGCATTCCGGTGGCGGCCAGCACCAGCCGCGCGAGGATCTCGGTCTCCGCCATGCGCCCCGGTTCCAGGGGGACGGCGGCGCGTGTGTAGCGGACCTGGTTGCGCACGGCGAGGGTGTTGAACGCGAAGTCGAAGTGCGGCGCCCGGGAGGGCGGGGGCGGCGGCAGGAGCACATGCGCGTGGCGCGAGGTCTCGTTGAGATACGGGTCGACCACGACCATGAAGTCGAGTGAGCCGAGCGCCTTGTCGAGGCGATCGCCGTCCGGCGCGGAGAGCACGGGGTTGGCGGCGACGGCGATGACGGCGCGGATGGGGCTGCCGTCGTCGGTGGCTGTGTCGATCTCCTCGGCGAGTGCGGAGATCGGCAACTCCCCCTTGGCCTCCGGATGCCGGCTCACCCTCGAGTTCCAGCGCCCGAGCGCGAACCCGCGGCCGGGCCCGGCGGGCCGGGGCGTCCTGTCGGTGGCCGACAGCGGGAAGAGCGCGCCGCCGGGACGGTCGAGATTGCCGGTGAGCACGTTGAGCACGTCGACCAGCCAGCTGGCCAGGGTCCCGTGCGGAACGGTGCAGCTGCCGATGCGTCCGTAGACGGCGGCGGTGGGCGCGGCGGCCAGTTCGCGGGCGAGCGTACGGATGGTGTCCGCGCCGACGTCGCACGCCCCGGCGGCGGCCTCGGGCGTGAAGTCCCGTACGGCGGCGGCGACGTCGTCGACACCCTGCACATACGGGGCGAGGTGCCCCAGGTCGACGAGGTCCTCCTCGAAGAGGACGTGGGTCATCGCGGCGAGGAGCAGCGCGTCGGTGCCGGGGCGGACGGCGACGTGCCGGTCGGCGAGCCGCGCGGTCCGGGTGCGGCGGGGGTCGATCACGGTGAGCGTGCCGCCTCGCGCCCTGAGCCCTTTCAGCTTGCCGGGGAAATCGGGGGCGGTGCACAGACTCCCGTTGGATTCCAGGGGGTTGGCGCCGATCAGCAGCAGGTGGTCCGTGCGGTCGAGATCGGGCACGGGGACGGCGTTCGCGTCCCCGTAGAGCAGCCCGCTGGACACGTGCTTGGGCATCTGGTCCAGCGTGGAGGCGGTGAAGAGGCTGCGGGTGCGCAGACCGGCGAGCAGGACGGTCGGGTAGAGGGCGCCCGCCACGGTGTGCACGTTCGGGTTGCCGAGGACCACACCGACGGCGTGCGGCCCGTACCGCTCGACGACCGGCCGCAGCCCCGCGGCCACGGCGTCGAAGGCCTCGTCCCAGGTCGCCTCGCGCAACTCCCCGCCGCGCCGCACCAGGGGGGTGCGCAGCCGGTCCGGATCGGAGTCCGCGGCCCCGAAGGAGGCGCCCTTCGGGCAGATGAACCCCCGGCTGAACACATCGTCGCGGTCACCCCGGGCACCGGTGACACGGTCGTCCTCGACGGTGAGCGTCAGTCCGCAGGTGGCCTCGCAGAGGGGACAGATGCGCAGGGCGGTGCGGGACACGGTTCCTCCCGGAGGGGTGGCGGCGGTGGCGCACGAACGGGGCCGAGCATACCGACCGGTATGGATGAACGGGAGAGGCGGACCGGGCAGGGGTCGGCGCCTTCGCGAGAGCCCGGTGGCCGACCCGCTCCCGTGGACCGCCGGGGGTCTGTCGTCCGGACCAGGTCGGCCGGGACGGACCGCGCCAGGCGATCGACGCCGACACGATCCGAACAACAGGCCCTAGAAGACTCATGAAGATCTTGGGGTTCTGGCCCCACCGTGTGAGCGGTGGGGCCAGACTCGTTGTGTGGTGATGGGGGAATGGGTCGGGGAGACGGTCGGGCCGGATGTGTGGGAGACCTGCCGGGAGTTGATCCCGGTAGGGAGTGTGTTCGCGTTCCTGGCCGAGGACCGCGGTGCGCTGTTCCCGGCGGAGATGTTCGCGGACATGTACCCCTCGGGGAACGGACGGCCCAGCATGCCGCCGCAGATCCTGGCCTCGGCGGTCACGCTGCAGGCCCTGCACGGGCTGTCGGACTTCGAGACGGTCCAGGAACTGCGGTGCGACCTGCGGTGGAAGGCCGCCTGCGGACTCGGCCTGCACGACATGGCGTTCGATCCGTCGCTGCTGGCCTACTTCCGCCGCCGCCTTTCCCGGTCGGCCCGGCCGAACCGGGTCTTCGAGGCGGTGCGGGAGGTGGTGAAGGCGACCGGTGTCCTCAAGGGCAAGCACCGGCGGGCTTTGGACTCCACCGTGCTGGACGACGCGGTCGCCACCCAGGACACCGTCACCCAGATCATCGCCGCCATCCGCGCGGTGATCCGCGAGGTTCCCGGCGCCGACCAGATCGCGGCCGTGCAGTGCACCGCGCACGACTACACCGATCCCGGCAAACCCCGCATCGCCTGGAACGATGAGCAGGCCCGCGCCGACCTCGTCGACTCCCTCGTCGGTGACGCGCTCAGGCTGCTGGGCCACCTGCCTGACCAGCAGCTCGGTGAGAAGGCTGCGAACGCGGTGGGCCTGCTGGCCCTGGTCGCCGGACAGGACGTCGAACCCGCCGAGGACTCCGACGGCCGTGACGGGCGCTGGCGCATCACTCGGGGCACCGCCTACGACCGGATGGTCTCCACCGTCGATGGCGAAGCCCGGCACATCCACAAGACACGCACCCACCAGCAGGACGGATACAAAGCCCACCTGGCCATCGAGCCGGAGACCGCGTTATACACCGCTGTGACCCTCACCCCCGGTGTCGGGCCCGAGCACCACGAGGCCACCATCGGCGTGGACCTGCTCGCCGAGGAAGACGGGCCGGTGGACGCCTTCGGCGACACCGCCTACTCCACCGGCGAGGCCCGCCAGGCCCTCGAAGCAGCAGGCCACCGGCTGTTTTTCAAACCCGCCCCGCTACGGCCTGCCGTCCCCGGCGGTTTCACCCTGGACGACTTCCGTATCGACACCGCCGCCGCCACGGTGAGCTGCCCCGCTGGACACACCGTCCCCCTGTCGGACCCCGGCGGGCAGAACAACCAGCGCAAGGCTGCCTTCGGGAACCTGTGCACCGGATGCCCCCTACGTGAGCGGTGCACCAAAGCCAAGGCCGGCCGCATCCTGACCATCCGTCCCCACCACGACCTGCTCGCGGCCGCCCGCCGCCAGGCCACCGCCGACCCTGACTGGCAAGCCGACTACCGCCGCTGGAGACCACCGGTCGAACGCGCCGTCGCCTGGCTCGTCCACCACGGCAACCGCAGACTCCGCTACCGCGGCACCATCGCCAACGACACCTGGCTCCACACCCGAGCCGCCGCCCTCAACCTCCGCCGACTGATCAACCTCGGACTCACCCGCACAGGCAACACCTGGACGATCAACCCCGCCACCGCATAGACCAAGGGGCCACCCGGCCCAGAAACCAGACAGCCCCACCAAGATCTTCATGAGTCTTCTAGACGAGTAAGTCCGATCTCCGGTCAGTGGTCCTTACCTTGGTCATCGGTTTGGTCCAGCCATTCGTAGGGTTGGGGCATCCGGGGGTGTGAGGTGTGGCTTTCAGTGGTCTGCCGACCGTGGCTTCGTACGACTGGCCGCCTCACGCCCCGCGACGACTCGGCCGCTGATTGGGATTTGCGAACAGATCGCTATGTAAGGACCTGCCGGCGAGGTCGTCTGCGGACACGACGAGCACGAGCGCCGGAGGGGTAATGGGCCGCATATGGGCCGGGGTGGACATCGGCAAGACCCACCACCACTGCGTGGTGGTCGACGCGGAGGGCAGGCATCTGCTGTCCCGCCGGGTGGCCAACGACGAGTCGGAGCTGCTTGCCCTGATCGCGGCCGTCCTGGACCTCGGCCATGAGACGACCTGGGCCGTGGACGTCACACATGGTGGTGCTGTCCTGCTGTTGGGGCTCTTGGCCAACCATGGCCAGCCCGTCTTCTACCTGCCCGGACTGGCGGTCAACCGGGCAACAGCCGGCTACCGCGGCCAGGGAAAGACCGATGCCCGCGACGCGGCGATCATCGCCGACCAGACCCGTATGCGCCGCGACCTGGAGCCGGTGCGGCCCGATGCGCAAGCCATCGCAGAGCTGAAGATCCTCACCGCCCGCCGGGCTGATCTGGTCGCTGACCGGACCCGCACGGTCAACCGGTTGCGTGACCAACTCCTGGGCATATTCCCGGCTTTGGAGCGTGCGCTCGACATGGGCAACCGCGGCCCGCTGCTGTTGCTGACTGGCTACCAGACCCCGGCCGCTCTGCGCCGCATCGGCATCAAACGACTGGAGACCTGGCTGCGCAACCGCAAGGTCCGCAGCTCCGCCGACCTGGCCGCTGCCGCCGTGGAGGCTGCCGAGCGACAGCACACGGCGCTGCCCGGCGAAACGATGGCCGCGCAGATGGTGCACAGCTTGGCGAAGGAGGTGATCGCCCTCAACGAGAAGGTCGACGAGATCGACAAGCTCATCGAGGGACGGTTTCGCAGCCATGCCCAGGCCGAGGTGATCGCCAGCCTGCCCGGGATCGGCCCCTTGCTCGGCGCTGAGTTCCTGGCTGCCACGAGCGGGGACATGACCCGCTTCGGTACTCCTGACCGCCTCGCGGGCTTCGCCGGCCTGGCCCCGGCTCCCCGCGATTCCGGGCGCATCAGCGGCAACCTGAAGCGCCCGGCCCGTTACCACCGCGGGCTTCAACGCGTCTTCTACACGTCGGCCCTGATCAGCATCCGCTGCTGTGAGGAGTCCCGTCGCTTCTACGACCGCAAACGCGCCGAAGGCAAGCGGCACGTCCAGGCCGTACTGGCCCTGGCGCGTCGGCGGGTCAATGTCCTGTGGGCGCTGCTGCGTGACGGACGGTGCTACCAACTCACACCACCCCTGGCTGAGGCGGCTTGACATCTTCATTGGGAGTCGTAGGCGATCAGTGACCGGGTGATTGGGGCGTTGGTTGCGTTGTTGTGCCAGATGGCGGCGGACATCGCGAGGATGCGCTGGGCGACGCGGACAGCGACGCCTTCGAAGGAACGGCCGCCGTGGTCTTCCAGGTCGAGCTGGCCCTTGAGGGTGTCGTTGACCGACTCGATCAGCTGCCGGACCTTCTTGAGCATCGGCTCGCCGTAGCGGGCCTTCTCATCCTTGCGCGACGGCCGCAGCATCGTGATGCCGTACTCGCCCAGCAGCGTTTCGAAGTCCCGGCCCGCGAACCCCTTGTCGCAGATCAGGAGGATGCCGTCGTGCTCGGCCGCCACGCCCGCGTCGACTTCGAGCATCGCGCCCAGTACTTCTCGTTCGCCGATCTTCGGGTCGGCCAGGGCCCACAGGATCGGCATCCCCGCGGGCGTGCACACCAGGTACAGCTTCAACCCCCAGTAGAACCGCGAGTGGCTGGCGCAGTAGCCGTAGCCCACCCATCCCGCCAGGTCCGAGCGCTTCACCGTGGGCCGGGACATGCCACAGGGCACCGGGGTGGAGTCCACGATCCAGCAGTCGTCGAGCCAGAAGTCGCTCGACTTGGCGAGCATCCGGATGACCCGTTTGACCAGGCCGAGCGCGGCCCGCAGCCGCTTGTTGTAGCCGGACTGCTGCGGCAGGTACGGAAACAGGCCCCGCAAGTGCTTGCGGGCATAGCGCAGCCAGTGAGCCTCGGAGGTGAAGCCAAGCATCGCCTGGGCGACCGCGACACAGACCAGTTCGGAGTCGGTCAGCACGGGCGGTCTGCCCATCCATCGCGGTCCTCCCAGCTCGTCGTCGATCTTCACGTACAGTGCGGTCAGGAGGGTGTTCAGGTCTTGCGTCACAACATGATCTTGAACACCCTCTCTTCATGCCTGATCGTCGGCCCGGGACATAGGACTTACTCGTCTAGTCGAGCACCCTGCCGAGATAGGCCAGCAGCAACCGCCGTGTCTCCTCGATGATCTTCTCGTCGCCCGCCGGGTCCACCCGGAAGGCGAGATGGACCAGGGTGTCGGCGGTTTCCACGGCTATCAGGACCGTGCGCCGAAGGTCCTCGTCCGGTTCGCGGCCGAGGTACGCCGAGAGCAGGTCCGCCAACCGGTCGGCGACACGGTGGTTGGGCTCGGCGTACCTCGAACCGACCGGGATCTGGTTGCCGAAGTCGACGAGCGAGAACCCCGGGGCCGTCCGCTTCATGTCCAGGTACTCGTCGAGCACCGCGTCCATCGCCGAGCGCCAGTCCCCTTCGCCCTCGGCACCCGCGAGGCGGCCGGTGACGCGCTCGGTGTAGCGCTCGAGATTGCGTTCCGCGAGGGCGTCGGCCATCGCCCGCTTGTTGCCGAAGAAGCGGTAGACGGAGCCGATGGGCACACCGGCGCGCAGCGCCACGGCCCGGGTGCTCAGATCGTCGTAGCCCACCTCGTCGAGGAGTTCGGCGCAGGCGTCGAGGATTCTGGTCAGTCGTTCGGCGCTGCGGCGTTGGACGGGCGCGCGGCGCAGCGATGTCGCTCGGGGCACGGGCTTCATAATGCCTCTCCGCCAGGGGCCGGTGAACCTCGCCCGTCCTTACGGAAATCGGTGGGTCCAGCACTCATCGATCCCCCGCCGTCACTCCTCCCGGGGGCCCGCCGTTGTCGTCCCGGACCCGGAGGCGGTGATGTCCGCCGTGCTCTCAACGGGCTTGCCGTGCACCGCCCACACGGTCTGGTCGTCCGCGTACAGCCGCGCGGTCACCTGGTGGGTGCCGCGCGGCACGAGCCGGGCGGAGAGGTGGTAGTCGGCGGCCCTCAGCCGAGTGAGAGGGTGCCCGTCCAGGTAGAGCCGGACCAGACCGCGGCCGGCCACGGCCACCGGACGCGTACCGTCCGGCGAGAAGCGGAAGTTGCGGACGGTCAGCCGTACGTCCCAGTCGTCGCCCGGGTCGGGCCGGACCTGGATCCCCACCTGGGGCGCGCTCTTCGCGCCGACCTCACGGTAGTGCCGCCCCTCCTCGTCCGTGTCGTCCAGCACCTTGCCCACCGGCGAGATGGTCACCCCGTTCCCCCGCTCGTGCGCGTCGCCCGATCCACAGCCGGCCGAGCCGCCGAGCAGGGCACCCACCGCGAGCGCTGCGAGCAGTCCGCGCGTCCACGACATGGCCGGGAGCGTATTGCACACGCCCGGCGGTGGAATCCCCCTCAAGGCTGGTTCTTCCACCCCGGCGACCGGCCCGCCCCGCCCCGCGCCGGTCCGGCCGGCCCGCGGTCCGCCTGTCCGGCGCCGCGAGGATCCGCATCCCTGTGCGCACCCGGGCGTTCCCCTTGCGCGACCGACCCCTGAATCCTACGGTGATACATAGGAATCAGCGACGAGGGAGCGGTGATGAGCGGGGACGCGAGGAAAACCGCGGAGGGGTTGTCGTATCTCTCCGGTTTCGGCAACGAGCACAGCTCGGAGGCGGTCCCGGGCGCGTTGCCCGAAGGCCGCAACTCGCCACAGCGTGCACCGCTCGGGCTCTACGCGGAGCAGCTCAGCGGCACGGCGTTCACCGAGCCGAGGGCGCACAACCGGCGCTCGTGGCTGTACCGCATCCGCCCGTCGGCCGCCCATCCGGCGTTCAGCCGCGCGGACAACGGACTGATGCGTTCGGCGCCCTTCACGGAGACGGTGCCCGACCCCAATCGGCTGCGCTGGAACCCGCTGCCCGAGCCCGCTCCCGGGACGGACTTCCTCACCGGCCTGTGGACGCTCGGCGGCAACGGCGACGCCACTCAGCGCACCGGCATGGCCGTGCACGTGTACCACGCCAACGCCTCCATGCACCGCGTCTTCAGCGACGCCGACGGCGAGCTGCTGATCGTGCCGGAGCGCGGCGGGCTGCTGCTGCGCACGGAGTTCGGGCTGCTGCATGTGGAACCCGCCGAGGTGGCGCTGATTCCGCGTGGTGTCCGCTTCCGCGTGGAACTGCTCGACGACTCCGCCCGCGGTTACGTCTGCGAGAACTACGGGGCGCCCTTCCGCCTTCCCGATCTCGGGCCCATCGGCGCCAACGGCCTTGCCAACGCCCGTGACTTCCGGGCGCCGGTAGCCGCGTACGAGGACGTCGAGGGCCCGGTCGAGGTCGTCAACAAGTTCTGCGGCAACCTGTGGTCGACGATGTACGACCACTCGCCGCTGGACGTCGTCGCCTGGCACGGGAACCATGTGCCGTACGTCTACGACCTGCGCCGATTCAATGTGATCGGCACCATCAGCTACGACCACCCGGATCCGTCGATCTTCACCGTGCTGACCTCGCCGAGCGACACCCCGGGTCTGGCCGGCGTCGACTTCGTGGTGTTCGCGCCGCGCTGGCTGGTGGGCGAGGACACCTTCCGGCCCCCCTACTTCCACCGGAACGTGATGAGCGAGTACATGGGTCTCGTCGAGGGCGCCTACGACGCCAAGGCGGAGGGTTTTGTCCCCGGCGGGGGCTCGCTGCACAACATGATGTCGGCGCACGGTCCGGACCGGGACACGTTCGACGGGGCGAGTACCGCCGAGCTCGCGCCCAGGAAGATCGACGACGGGCTGGCGTTCATGTTCGAGACCCGCTGGCCGGTGACCCTCACTGCGCACGCGGCCCGCGCCGACCACCTGCAAAGCGGGTACGACGAGGTCTGGCAGGCCCTCGAACGTCACTTCCGCCCGTTGCACTGAGCGCCCACGACCGGTACGGATAGCCCGTGACCTCCTTCGCTCCGGATTCGATCGTCCTGAACCGCAAGCTTCCGCTGTGGTATCAGGTGTCGCAGTCGCTGCGCGCCTCGATACTCGGCCGTTCGCCGCGGGACCCGTTGCGCCTGCCCACAGAGGAACAGTTGGCGGGGCACTACGGGGTGAGCGTGCTGACCATGCGGCAGGCGCTGAAGGAGCTGGAGGACGAGGGGCTGATCACACGCCACCGCCGGCGGGGCACGTTCATCGAACCCAGCGCGAGAAGGGGTACGCCGGTGCGGCTGCTGGGTTCGGTGGACGCGATCGTGGCCCAGCAGTCCGGGATGACGACCGAACTGCTCGACCACGGCAGGACCCCCGTGCCCGCGGAGATCGCCGACCACTTCCCGGATCTCGGCGAGGTGGCGACGTACCACCGGCTGCGCAGTGACGAGAAGACCGGCGAGCCGACCAACCACGCCCGCAACTACGTCCGCCCCGAACTGGCCGAGCGCATCGACCGCGAGGCCCTGGTGCGGTGGCCGATGACCAAGGTGCTGCGGGACGTGGTGGGTGCGGACATCAGCCGCATCACGGACACCGTGGAGGCCCGGCTCGCCGATCCGGAGACGGCCCGGCTGCTCGAAGTCCCCCTGCTCAGCCCCATCCTGCACTACACGGGCATCACATTCGACGCCGCCGGACGGGCACTCGACGTGGCGGTGATCCACTACCGCGGGGACCGGTTCTCCTTCACGGTCACCCTCGAGGCCACCTGACCACGTCGTACGATGCCCAGCGTGACGCACGACGACGCTCCGCTGCTCGCGGACCTCATGCCGTGGTCCGTCGCACCCCTGCGGCAGGGCCGCGCCTGGCCGTCGGCACCCGACGCGGCCTCGCTGAAGGCACGGTGGGAGGCCTTCGTGAAGGCCGAAGGACCCGACCGGGAGGCGCTGTTCGAGCCGACGCGCTCGCGCACGCTGCACTCGGCGGTCGGCCAACTGCCGGGCCGGGCCGGCGGCACCGAGAAGCTGGTGCGCGCCTCGGGCCCCTGCCCGGAGCCGGTCCGGGTACTGCTTGCGCCGTTCGACGAGCAATGGCTCATCCCCGACCACCGGCTGATCGACGTGGCCCGCCCGGAGTTGTGGCGGGTCGCGGACGAGCACCAGATCTTCGCCGTGGAGACGGCGGCCGCGCCCGACTCCCCCGGCCCGCTCCTGCTCGCGACCGCACTGCCGCCCGTACTCCGGGCCGGCCGTGTCCGACCGCTGTACCGACGCCCGGGCGGGGCCGAACCCAACCTGGCTCCCGGTCTGCTGGAGCATCTCGGCGCCCGTCTGGGCCTGTCCCCGACCCCGGTGGACGTCCTCGCCTGGATCATGGCGTCGGCACGTCCCGGGCCCGAGGGGCCGGCCGTCCCCCTCACCGAGGACCCCGAACTCTGGTCCCGCGGCCTCGAGCTGGGCCACCGCGCCCTGTGGCTGATGCGCCGCGACGGCGAGCGCCCGAAGCTCCCCGGCGGCCGCCGGCCCTATGTCCGCGCACCCCTGCCCACTCGCCCCCTGACCCTGCACTACGACCGCGACGAGGAGAGCCTGCACCTCGACGACGGGCGCGTCTCTCCGGTACCGCCGGAGGCGTGGGACTTCGAGGTGGGCGGGGTCCGTGTCCTCGAACAGTGGTTCACGGTCCGGACCGCGGAGGCCCGGCCGGGCACACTGGAGGCGATCCGCCCCGCCACCTGGCCGCAGGGCTGGACGTCCGAACTGCTGGAACTCGTCACGATCCTCACCCTCCTCGCGGAACTGCGACCGCGGCAGGCCGCATCGGAGGTGGCCGCGCCGCTCACGGCCACCTCGCTGCGCAAGTCGGGGGTGCTGCCGGTGCCGGCTGCGGCGCGGCGGCCCGCATCGGTGCTCGACCACCACGAAGAGGGACCCGAGGGCCAGTTCGCGCTGCTTTAGGGTCTGTCGTTCGGATCATGCCGGCGTCACGGGGCGCGGTACCTCCCAGCCCACCTGATCCGAACGACAGGACCCTAGGCCTGGGGATCGAAGCCGTCGAGCACCCGCTCCAGCGCCCGTTCGAAGACCGCCTCCAGATCGATCGGCCCGGCGTCCTCCGCGAAGGCCGCCGCCATCCGCGGATACGCGCCCGTGGCGATCCGCCCGCCGAGATAGGCGATGCGCACCGCGTTCTCCTCCGCCTCCGACCAGGGCAGGGAGCGGGCGCGTTCGGCGGCGGCGAGTTCGTTCGCCACATACATGGTCACCACGCTGTTGAGCATCGCGACCAGTTCCATCTTGGTGCCGTAGGACGCCTCCAGCGGGTCGAGACAGGCCAGACAGTGCTCGAGGTACCGCAGCGCGTTGGGACTGAAGCCGTAGATGCTCGACATCAGGCGGGGCAGCCAGGGGTGACGGCGCATGAGGCCGCGTGTCCGGTGGGCCGCACGCACCATGTCGGCCCGCCAGTCGCCCGACGGCTCCCACAGTTCGTGCTCGCCGCTGACGGCGTCCACCATCAGCTCGTACAGGTCCTCCTTGCGGGGGACGTAGTTGTACAGCGACATGGTGCCGCAGCCGAGCTCGGCCGCCACCCGTCGCATCGAGACCGCGTCGAGCCCTTCGGCGTCGGCGAGCCGCACCGCGGCATCCGCGATGTCGGCCCGGCTGTAGGCCGGCTTCGGCCCCCTGCCCGCCCGTTCGGGACGGGCCCAGATCACTTCGGGTACGGCCACTCGGCCAGCCATCGATCATCACCTCGCTCCACCATCGTAGTTACGTACACCGTACGTAATGCGCTATGGTCGCCCCATGACTACTACGTACGCTGTACTTAGTGAAGGTCTGGAGAGGCGATTCGGGGACGTCCACGCGGTGCGCGGACTGGATCTGGCCGTCGCGGAGGGCACTGTCTGCGGTCTGCTCGGGCCCAACGGGGCGGGCAAGACCACGGCGCTGCGGCTGCTGACCACACTGCTGCGACCGGACGCGGGATCGGCGCGCATCGCCGGGCACGACCTCGTACGGGAGGCGGCCGCGGTGCGCCGCAGGATCGCCGTCACGGGGCAGTACGCGTCGGTCGACGGGGACCTCACCGGACGGCAGAACCTGCGGCTGTTCGCTCGGCTGTACCGGATCAAGTCCGCGGCCGCGCGGGTGGACGACCTGCTGGACCGGTTCGGCCTCGCCGAGGCCGCCGACCGGACCGCATCCACCTACTCCGGCGGTATGCGGCGCCGCCTCGATCTGGCGGCCGGTCTGATCCGCCGTCCGGACGTGCTGTTCCTGGACGAACCGACCACCGGACTGGACCCCGCCGGTCGCAGCCTCGTCCGGGACGCCGTGCACGACCTCAGGCAGCAGGGGACGACGGTGCTGCTGACCACCCAGTACCTGGAGGAGGCCGACCAACTCGCCGACGAGATCGCCCTGGTGGACCGGGGCCGGGTCGCCCACACCGGTTCACCCGCCCAGTTCAAGTCGCTCATCGGTTCCTACGCCGAAGCCGTGGTCGCGCAGGCGGACGCCATGGTGCGGGCCGCCGGTGTCCTCGACCGGCTCACCGGGTCCGAGCCGGCGTTCGATCACGGGCGGCACAGCGTCGGCGCGCTCACCACGGACCCGACCCTCACCCTTCCCCGCCTGGTGCGCGAACTCGACGCGGCCGGCGTGCCGTTGCTCGACGCGACTCTGAGACCGCCGACCCTCGACGACGTCTTCCTGCGGCTGACGGGGCAGTACCCCGGCCTCTCTCCCGACACCGAGGAGCTCGTGACATGACCGCGTTGGTGTACGACGGTACGGCGATGGTGGGCCGTCAGCTGCGCCGGGTCCGCAACAACCCGGGACTGGCGATCCTGACGCAGCTCATGCCGATCAACATGCTGCTGTTCTTCGGCTACGTCTTCGGCAGCGCGCTCGCGATGCCCGGCCGGGAGTACCGCTCCTTCCTGGTGCCGGGACTGCTGGTGGCGACCGCCGCGGGCGGGATCATGACCGGGATGTTCCAGGCGGCCCAGGACTCCCATCGGGGTATCATGGACCGCTTCCGCACGATGCCCGTGAGCCGGACGGCGGTTCCGGTCGGGCAGGCCGCGGCGGATCTTGTCGTCACGGCCGCCGGGACCGTACCGCTGCTGCTGGTCGGACTCGCGGTGGGCTGGCGGGTCCAGGGATCGGTGCCGGAGGTCCTGGGCGCCGTGGGCCTGCTGCTCCTGTTCCGGCTCGCGTGCACCTGGATCGGAATCTTCCTCGGGCTGCTGACCCGCAGCGAGGACGCCGCGGGTCAGCTCGGTGCCGCCACCTTCGTGCTGCCTCTGTTGTCCAACGCGTACATTCCGACCGACAACCTGGCCGGCTGGTTGCGCACGGTCGCCGAATGGAACCCCATCAGCGCGGTGACCACCGCCCTGAGGGTCCTCTTCGGCAACGCGCCCCTCCCCCATGGCGCCGCCTGGCCGGTGGCCCATCCCGTGGCCGGGTCACTGGCCTGGTGCGCGGCGCTGATCGCGGTGTTCGCCCCCCTGGCCGTACGCCACTGTGCCCGCGGGGAGCGGTGAAGGGCCGGACAGACGGCGACGACCGGCCGCCGACGAGGTGCGCGCCTCCCGAGCGTGATCGCCGCCGCCGTCGATGCACGGCGGCACTGCCCGGCGCGCACCCGGAAGGCGCACGCCCTCATCGCCCCGATGCGGGGGCGTGCACGCACTGCTCGGCGCGGGGCCGGACACGCCGCCGTGTGTGAGGCCGCGCAGGCGGACTCCAGGGAGCACGGGACCGCGTGGGCATGTCTCAAGGATGGCGCGGGCGGTGGCGGCCCGGCGGCCGGCGAGCGGTGGACGGTGGGGAGGCCGGCCGAACGCTCAGGTCGAGCTGCCGTCGATCACGCTGCCGGGCGGGAACGAGGCACGGATGAGGAGTGTGCCCGCGCTCGGGGAGCACACCGGGGGCGCTGCCGCGTGCCGTGGGGATGGCGGACTACGATGTCGCGGTGCGGCGCCGGGACGGTGCGACGGCCTGAGCGCGGGCCCTTGCCGGGCGCCCGCATCGCGGGCGCCGTGAAGAACGCCGGAGTTCAGCGCCCGCCGAACAGCGAACGACGCAGTCGGCGCAGCGGCGCGAACAGGGAGACCTTGCTCACTCGCTTCCCCCTGGCACTCCGCTCGTGCGTGGAGTCGTGTGCGGTCAGCTCGCGCATCAGTGAGGTGGCCTCGGCCGTCTCACGCTGCGGAACGGCAGGTCCCGCCAGCACCGAGAGATGGCGGTCGAGACGCGAACTGGTCGCACTGCTCCCGCAGGTGATCGCAGGGACCCTGGCCCTGCGCACTGTTATCTGTTCCATGTCACTCCCCACCCGTACGAGTCCACCCGGCCCGGGCAGACTAACCCTATCGCTCCCAGGCGGCACTCGTGTATCGCGGGCAAAGGATTCACCTTCCCTACAAGGGGGTTGACGACTACTGTCCGAAACCGACTGATTGCAGGGCGAGTTGGACAACTGGCTGGCTGGTGGGCTGCGGTGAGCCCCCGTCCGGTTCGACGGTCACGGCGAGTGACGTCGCCTTCCTGTCGAGACCGCTGGCGACCAAGGGCGTGTCGCCGTCGAAGAGCCCGAGGGAGCGCGGATGCGCATGGGGGCGCATCAGCCAGAGTTGATGCACACGCCCACCGGGCAACGCGTCGAGTCCGCTGAGAGTCACGACCGCGCGCCCCTCGGATGCGGAGGCGATCACTCCGATGCCCCGCCCCCTGGTGTCCGCGTCACTGCTCGCACGGGCGTCCGGGGCGGCCAGGACGTGGGCGATCTCACGCGCCTGGGCCCGCTCTGCGTCGAGCTTGTCCTGCGTCTGCGCGGCCTGCACACCGAAGAGCGCCGCGACGACGAGGGCCGCCGCGGCCGTGGCGGTGGCCAGGGGGGCGAACAAGGGGCGCAGCCGGGGCGCACGCGGGCGCGCGGGCGGCGGTTCCGTGCCCCACACGTGCGGCGGCAGATGCGGAGCCCGTGACCGCGCCGCGTCCTGGCCGGGCGCCGGGTCCTGAGGGGTGTTCCGCACGGCGGTGAGAACGCGGTCGCGCAGTGCGGGCGGGGCGACGGACGTTGTGGTCCAGGCGAGGCGGACGGCGTCCTGGGACAGTGCCCGCACTTCCGCGGCGCACCGGTCGCAGCCGGCGAGGTGCCGCTCGAACCGCCGCCGCTCGTCGGGGTCGAGGGCGTCGAGCGCGTAAGGGGCGGCGAGCGAGTGCAGATCACCCTGGCGCAGACGGGAGAAGACGCTCATGCGGCACCTCCTCCGACACCGCGGAGCGCTCGGTCCGACGGCGGCACCGCACGGATGGGCCGAGCCCCGGGCGGGCGGTACAGGACACTCATGCGACTCCTCCCAGACATTCGCGCAGCCGCGTGAGTCCGTCGCGCATCCGCGTCTTGACCGTGCCGAGCGGGAGTGCGAGCCGCTCGGCCACCTCACGGTATGTGTAACCGTCGTAGTAGGCGAGCGTGACGGACTGGCGTTGCAGGGCGGTGAGCCGGTCCAGACAGCGGCGCACCCACTCGCGCTCGAGACCCGCCTCCACCTCCTCGGCGACCTGGTCGAAGGCAGGGTGGTGGGCGCGCCGCGCCTCGCGCTGCTCGCGTTCGCCGGCGGCACGGGCGCTGCGCACCCGGTCGACGGCACGGCGGTGTGCGAGGGTGAGGATCCACGACAGGGCGCTGCCGCGTCCGGGGTCGAACCGCGGTGCGGAACGCCACAGTTCGAGCAGCACCTCCTGGGCCACCTCCTCCGACTGCGCCGGGTCCCGCACCACCCGGCGCACCAGACCGAACACCGGCCCCGACACCAGTGCGTACAGATCCTCGAAGGCCTTCTGATCACCCCCGGCCACGAGCACCAGAAGTTCGTCCGCCTCCACCCGCAACCCCCCTCCCCGCCGGCGTCCACGGCCGGCTCGCTCCACTGTGGCATTCGCTGCGCTCACGCCTTCGGATGGGATACGGATCAGCGGGCCCGAAACGCGGGTCGAGCAGGGGCGAAAACATTTTTCGCCTTCGACCAATCCGCCTCGGCGGCAGTTCCGAATCCCGGTGCGTCAGGCAAGTTGGCACTGAGGACGGACGGCATGACAGCTAACGCGAGGAGCGGCTCGGGGCGCAGGAGTATCGCGACCCTCATCTGTGGTGCGCTGGCCGCCGGGGGGCTCGCAGCCGCCGGCGCGACCGCGCTGCAACCGGGGGCGGCCTCCGCCTCCTCCCACCGGGAGGCCCCGCTGATCTCGGGGCAGCCGCAGTACGACAACACGGACCTGTACGCGTTCGTGAGCCCCGACAAGCCGGACACGACGACGGTCATCGCGAACTTCGTCCCGTTCGAGGAACCGGCCGGCGGGCCCAACTTCTACACGTTCGCGGACGACGCCCAGTACGACATCCACGTCGACAACAACGGTGACGCACAGGGCGAACTGCTCTTCCGCTACACCTTCAGGACGCACACGAGGAACAAGAACACCTTCCTGTACAACACGGGTCCCGTCACCGCTCTCGACGACCCGGATCTGAACATCACCCAGACCTACGACATCGACCTGCTCAAGCTGCACAACCAGAAACTGCTCTCCCGGACGAAGATCGCGGACGATGTCCCGGTGGCCCCGTCGAACGTCGGCAGGGCGTCGATGCCCGACTACGGCACACTGCGCGATCAGGCCGTCCACAAGCTCGCGAGCGGCGCGACCACGTTCGCCGGCCAGGCCGACGACCCGTTCTTCGCCGATCTGCGCGTCTTCGACCTGCTGTACGGCGGCAACCTCTCGGAGGTCGGCAACGACACCCTCAAGGGGTACAACGTCAACTCCCTCGCGCTGCAGGTGCCGAACGACTACATCCGTGCCTCGGCGCAGCAGCCGGTCGTCGGCATCTGGTCGACGGTCCAGCGCAAGGACGCCCACGGCGACTGGACGCAGGTCTCACGGCTCGGCAACCCGCTCGTCAACGAGGTCGTCAACCCGCAGAAGGACAAGGACACGTTCAACGCGTCCGCCCCATGGAACGACGGGCAGTTCCTGAAGAACGTGACCAACCCGGAACTCCCCGGGCTCATCGAGGGGATCTACAAGATCAAGGCCCCGGCCGAGCCGCGCACCGACCTGGTGGACGTCTTCCTCAAGGGTGTGAAGGGCCTCAACCAGCCGCCGCACGTGCGTCCGGCGGAGGAGCTGAGGCTCAACACCGCGATCAAGCCGGCCGCCGCCCCGAAACGGCTCGGCGTGCTCGACGGCGACAACGCCGGATTCCCGAACGGGCGCCGGCTCACCGACGACGTGATCGACGAGGCGCTCCAGGTCGTCGAGGGTGAACTGGTCGGCTCCAAGAACGACCTGGGTGACGCGGTCGACGCCAATGACAAGGAGTTCGGCCACTCCTTCCCGTACCTGGCCGAGCCCACCTCGGGTTCACGCGGCCCGCTGGCCAAGGGGAGCGGCACCGACGTGCGCAACCAACTGGGCGGCGGACTCCAGCCGGCCGGTGCGAGCGGCACCGACACCACGCTGATCGCGAGTTCGGCTGCGGCGGGCGTCGCCGGGGTGCTGCTGATCGGCACCGCGGTCTTCTGGTGGCGTCGGCGCGCCTCCCGCTACCGGGCGTACTGAAGCCCGACCCACCCGGCGGAGCCGTCCCGACGGCTCCGCCCCTCGACCGGCGCGGCCCGTACCCCGTCCATCCCCCCACGGCGCGGGCCGCGTCGCCCACCCCCGACAGCGACCGTTTCCACTCGGCAGATTGAGGAGAAGGGCATGTCCCCGCGTACGAAAGAGAGCGCGCCGGAGAACGGGCCCGGCGACCGGCGGGAGGCCGGTCCCGCGGGCCCGGCGAACGGCGCGGCGCAGACCACGCCGGAGCCGGGCTCCCCGGGCGCCGGTTGGCGCGGTGGGAGCGTTGCCGTAAGGAGCGTGAAGGACGGCATGAACGCGGAGACGTCCGGCGAGAAGAAGACGACGAGGGTCCCGGTGGCCGGGGAGGACGCCGGGTCGGCGGCATCGGCTCCCGGACCGGCGGGCGGCGCCGTGGACGGCGGGGACGAGGTCCGCGAACCGGCCGGGGACACCGACGAGCGGATCGTCGCGCTACGGCGGTTCTCGGCGCTGGGACGGCGGTGGCGGGCCCCACAACTGGGGCTCTGCGCCGCATCGCTGGCCGTCGCCCTCACCGCGGGCGCGGTGGCCGTCGGCGCCGCACGCGACGGCGGCGGCCCGGTTCCGGTCGCCTCCTCCCCCGGTGGTGTCTCCCCCGAGCTGCTCGCCGGTGGTGATCTCGACGCCGGCATCCGCGCCCTGCAGGCCCATCTGCGCGTACAGCCGCGGGATCACGGCAGTTGGGCGACGCTGGGCCTCGCGTACGTCGAGCAAGCCCGCACCCACGGCGACCCGTCCCGCTATCCGCAGGCGCAGCGCGCCCTGGACCGGTCGCTGAGGCTGCGTCCCGGCAACGACGCCGCGCTCGCCGGCCGGGCCGCCCTGGCCGCGGCCCGCCACGACTTCACCGGCGCCCTCAGGTACGCGGACCTGGCACTCACCGAGAACCCGTACAGCGAGCGCGCCCTGTCCTCCCGGGTCGACGCGCTGGTCGAACTCGGCCGCTACACCGACGCGTCACGGGCCGCGGACGTCGCCGACTCCCGGCGCCCCGGCATCCCCGTCTTCACCCGCTACGCCTACGTCCACGAACTGCGGGGCGACGTCGGGGCAGCCCGCCGCGCCCTCGAGCAGGCCCTCGCCACGGCCACCTCCCGCGGCGACATCGCCTACGTGGCCACAGCGCTGGGACAACTGGCGTGGAACCAGGGCGACCACAAGAGTGCCCTCGCCCACTACGCCCGCGCCCTCGCCGCCGACGACACCTACCTCCCGGCACTCGAGGGCCGTGCCCGTGCCCAGTCCGCCCAGGGTGACACCGAGGGCGCGATCCGCGGTATGGAACTGGTCGTCGACCGCTATCCGCTTCCCCAACCGCTCGTGGAACTCGGCGAGTTGTACGAAGCCCGCGGCAAGCCGGGCGACCGGGACAAGGCCCGCGCCCAGTACGCCCTGATCGACGCGTGGGTGTCGCTGGCCCGCGCCAACGGCGTCGACGCCGACCTCGACACCGCTCTCGCCGCCGCCGACCACGGCGACCGCGGGGCCGCGCTGACGGCGGCGCGCGCCGAGTGGGCGCGCCGCCACACCGTGCACACGGCGGACGCCCTCGCCTGGGCGCTGCACGTCAACGGGCGTGACGCGGAGGCCCTCCCCTATGCGAGGCGTGCCACGGCCACCGGCTACCGCAACGCGGCCTTCCTCTACCACCGCGGCATGATCGAGCGCGCCACCGGTCATCCGGACCGGGCACGCGCCACGCTCACCGCGGCCCTGAAGCTCAACGCCGGTTTCTCACCGCTGGGCGCGCGCGAGGCCCGCAAGGCACTGGAGGCGGCGAAGTGAGCCTCCGTCGTCTCGTCGCCTCCGGCGTGGCGGCCCTGACTGCCGCCTGCGCCCTCGTCCTGTTCCCCTCCGGCCCGGCGAGCGCCCACCCGCTCGGCAACTTCACCGTCAACCGCTACGACGGCCTGGTCGCCGCCCCGGGACAACTGCGCGTCGACCATGTCGAGGACCTGGCGGAGATACCGGCCACGCAGGCCGAGTCCGACATCGCCGGGACAGGGCTGACCGGCTGGGCCCGGAAGCGGTGCGCGGCGGCCGCCGAGGGCAGCAGGCTCACCGTCGGCGGGCGCCCGGTGGCGCTGACCGTCGGCACCAGCAGCGCCCGGTCACGGCCGGGACAGGCCGGTCTCAACACCCTGCGCGTGGAGTGCCGGCTGACGGCACCGCTGCCCGGGACGGGCACCGCCGGCATCGCCTTCCGGAGCGCGGGGGCCGCAACCGGTCCCGGCTGGCGGGAGATCACCGCGCGCGGGGACCGCACGACGCTCACCGCGTCGAACGTGCCGAGGTCCTCCGTCTCCCACGAACTGACCGCGTATCCGGCGGAGTTGCTGTCCTCACCGGCCGACACGGTCACGGCCTCCCTGCGGGTGCGTCCCGGTGGCCCCGCCCTGGCCGGCGAGCAGGGCGACGCCCCGGCCGCCTCCGTGCTTTCCCGCGGTGCCGACCGCTGGACCCGGGCCCTGGACGACCTGGTCGCCCGGCACGACCTCACCGTCGGCTTCGCCGCGCTCGCCCTCGTCATCGCGATCGGTCTCGGCGCCATGCACGCGCTCGCACCCGGCCACGGCAAGACCCTGATGGCCGCGACGGCGGCGGCCCGCGGCAGCCGGGCGAGGCCCAAGGACGTACTGCCCCTGGCGGCCTCGGTGACGATCACCCACACCCTGGGCGTCGTCGCGCTGGGGCTGCTGGTCACGGCGGGTTCCGCGGCGACGCCGTCGGTGATCGCCTGGCTGGGCCTGGCCAGCGGGATCCTGGTCACCCTGGCGGGCGCGTCGCTCGTCCGCCGGGCGTGGCTCAGCCGCCGGCACGGCAGCCTCGGCACGGACCGGCCCGGACCCGCGCCGGGGCACCTCGGCCGCATCCACCATGCGCACGGCCACGGTGAAGGACACCAGCACGGCGACCACGGTCACCACGACGACCCCGGCGTCCCCCACACCCATGGCGGGGTCACGCACACCCACCCCACCGTGCCCACGCTCCGCGGCACGATCCTCCTCGGTTTCGCCGGCGGGATGGTGCCCAGCCCCTCGGCGGTGGTGGTCCTGGTCGGCGCGGCCGCGCTCGGCCAGGCCTGGTTCGGGCTGCTGCTCGTCGTCGCGTACGGCATCGGCCTCGCCCTGACACTGACCGCCGCCGGGGTCGCCGTGGTCAGGCTGGGCAGCGGGATGAACCGCGTACTGGAACGCCGTCCGCGTTGGACCGCCGGTCCGGCGGCTGCGCTGGTGCGCAGGACCGCACCGCTGGGATCGGCCTTCGTCGTCGTGGCCCTCGGGGCCGGACTGGTGTTCAAGGGGGCGGCATCCGCACTCGGTTGAGCTACTTTTGGGGAGAAAAAGCGCGGAGTGGATACATCACGCGGATGCGAATGGGGGACGCCCGTGTCCGAAGATCCGGGCCATGAACGTGTGATCGCGGGTCGTTACCGTCTGTTGTCCCCCCTCGGCCAGGGCGGCATGGGGACGGTGTGGCGGGCCCGTGACGAGGTGCTGCACCGCGAGGTGGCCGTGAAGGAGGTGCGCGCCCCGGCCGGCCTTCCGGCGGCCGAGGTCCAGCGCATGTACACCCGGCTGGAACGCGAGGCCTGGGCGGCGGCCCGGGTGGCCGACCGCCATGTCGTGACGGTCTACGACGTGGCCCACGAGGACGGACGCCCCTGGATCGTCATGGAGTTGATCCGCGGCATCGCCCTGTCGGACCTGCTGGACGCCGAGGGGCCGGTCCCCCCGCAGCGTGCCGCGCACATAGGCGCGGAGGTCCTGGCCGCCCTGCGCGCCGCGCACGCGGCCGGAGTCCTGCACCGCGACGTCAAACCCGGCAACGTGCTGCTGTCGAACGACGGCCGGGTGGTCCTCACCGACTTCGGCATCGCCATGGTCGAGGGCAGCTCGGCACTGACCATGACCGGCGAGGTCATCGGCTCGCCCGAGTTCCTCGCGCCCGAGCGAGCGCTCGGACGCACCCCGGGCCCCGAGTCCGATCTGTGGTCGCTCGGCGTACTGCTGTACGCGGCGGTCGAGGGCAACTCGCCGTTCCGGCAGAGCACCCCGCTCAACACGCTGCGGGCGGTCGTCGACGAGGAACTGCCTCCGCCGCGGCGGGCGGGTCCGCTGACCCCGGTGATCGAGGGACTGTTGCGCAAGGATCCGGCGGAGCGCATTCCTGCGGCACAGGCCGAGCGGGATCTGCGGCTCATCGGGGCGGGCGGCACCCCGCGCACCGGCGCCTCCCCGGCGTACGCACCGACGGTCGCCGCGTTCCCGGGTGAGGCGCCCACGCTCCCGCAGCCGGCCCCCGTCCCCACCACCGTCTCCCGGTCCGGATACGGAAGTCCCGCCGAGCCGCCGGGGCGTGACCGCCGTGCCGTGGTGGTCCTGATCGCGGGTCTGACCGCCCTGGTGCTGGCCGTGGCGGGGCTGACGTACGCGCTGGTCCACCGGGATGACGGCCGGGGCGGCGATGCCGCGGGCAGCGGGGCCTCACACAGCGACGGCACGGGCAGTGCGGATGCCGGCGGGCCCGGTACCGACACGGGCTCGAGCCCCGCTCCGAGTGGCGGATCCACCTCGGACGGCAACGGCGGCGGTCGTACGACCGAACCGCCCGCGCAGTCGGTCCGGGTGACGGTCACCGGCGTGCACACCGACTACTCCGGTGCCTGCCCGCCACCGGACACACAGGCCCCGACGTTCACGGCCACGTTCACCGTGGGCCGGGTGCCGGTCGATGTGAGCTATCGCTGGGTGACCAGTACGGGGCACGTCTCCGACCCCGGCTGGAAGACGCTGTCGTTCCCCGCGGACGGGGGGCGGACCCAGCAGCGCCAGGTGGTCGTGACCACGTACGAAGAAGGGGGTTCGGTCCGGAACGAGATCGGTGTGGAGGTGCGTGATCCGGTGCGGGTCACGTCCGACTCCGTGCCGTTCTCGGTGACCTGCGAGACGGAGACCCCGACGGGCGGGGCCTCCCCCTCGAGTTCGTGACCGTCAGGCCGCGCCGTTCAGTACCGGCAGATAGCCGCCGGACTGACCGGCCGCGGTCGGGTGGTAGGACTCGCCTATGTTCAGCCAGTTGACGCTGTGCAGCCAGGCGGAGCCGGAGCAGATCTCGTGGCCGGTGAAGGTGGTGCGCACATCACCGAAGGTGAAGCCGTGGTCGGCGGCGCGCTTGGCGATGGCCGCGTTGATGTAGTCCGCTGCGCCGTTTATCGCGGACCGCTTGGTCTCGGACAGTCCGAGGCAGGTCGTGCCGAGCTTGTAGAAACGGGGGTAGCCCAGCACGACCACATGGGCCGCCGGGGCCTTGGCACTGATCGCCGAGTACACGCTGTCCAGCCGGCCGGGCAGCGTCGAGTCCACGTACGCCTTGGCCGTCGCGATCCGTGACAGACAGGAGCTGTCCGACTGGAGCACGCATGTCGTCATGACGTCGGCGAAGCCGGCGTCGTTGCCGCCGATGGTGAGGGAGACGAGGCCGGTCGACGCGCTCAACGGGCCCAGCTGGTTGTTGAGCACGTCGGTCGTCCGGGCGCCCGAGCACGCCATGAAGCTGAACGACGCGGGGGCGTGGGCGGCCTGCCACAGATACGGGAAGGCCTTGGTGCTGCGGTCGCAGTCGCCGCTGGAGCCGATGTAGCTTCCGGCGCCGACACCCGAGGAGTAGGAGTCGCCGAGGGCCACATAACCGTTGGCCGCCGCCTGAGTTGACGCCTGCGCCGCGGCCGCCCCGCTGAGGGTGAAGCCGACGGCCAGGAGGAGTGACGTCACGTACGCCGCACATCGGGAACGTCTCATGGAACCTCCCTTTAGCAGGATCTCTGCCACAACTGTGGTAGCAGCTACGCATGTTGACAGGAAGTGTCCATGCCAAGACTTTCGGCGCAGGACGTCGTGGCACACGTCCGTTCACCGACCTGTCCGACCACGTGCGTCCGGCGACCACACGCCGGGGCGCCGGACCGGGCCGCCCCGGCGGCGGTTCACGGATCACCACGCAACGCCGCACGAGGCTCGAACTCCGGTTTGACCGGAGCCCTGCATTTCCGGGCAACACGTGTTTGAACCGCGCCAATAACCTGTGGGTGGCGCCTCCGCGTCTTGACGGCCCCCTCACGGCTGCGCGACATTGAAGCCCGGCATCCGGCGCTTCGGGGGGCAAAGTCGCCAATGCAGACCTTACGCATCAAGCCACCGTCATCAGACAGGGACGCAAGGTCGGGGCAGGATCCGGGGAGGGGCCTGTCCCCCCTGCTCGCCGGCGCGGCGTTCGTCGTCGCCGGGGTCGGGGCGATCCTCGCGCTCAGTGGCGCGGACTCGCCGCTGCGCGGCCCGTTCACGCTGTTCTTCCTGCTCGCCGCGCCGGCATCGGCCGTCGGCGCCGCCTTGCGGGGACTGGAACCCTTCCCCCGCACGGTGGTGTCCGTGGCAGGAGCGATCGCGATCGATCTGCTGATCGCCCAGGGCATGCTGGCGGTGCACCGCTGGTCGGTGACCGGCGGCGTCATCGCGGTGGCCGTGGTCAGCGCCCTCGTTCTCCTGCTGGTTCTGGTACGGCGGCAGCGCCGCCGCACGGCGAGAAGACGGGCCTGAAGACGTGGACATCAACGTGTACCGCCCGGGCGAGCTCAGGGCGGTCGACCGGGCGGCCTGGACGGCCCTGCAGTCCAAGGCCCATCTCAACGGCTCACCCGCACTGGCGAACCCCTTCCTGTCACCCGAGTTCGCGCTCGCCGTGGGCCGGACGAGACGCGGCGTGCGTATCGCGGTCGTTCGCGAGGACGCCGAACCGACCGCGTTCCTCCCGTTCCAGAGAACGGCCGCCGGCGTCGGCCGCGCCGTCGGCCTCGGGGTCTCGGACTGCCAGGGCATGGTGCACCGGCCGGGGTTCGTCTGGGACGCCCAGGAACTCCTGCGGGCCTGCGGGCTCGCCCTCTGGGAGTTCGACCATCTGGTCGAGGGCCAGGCGCCGTTCGAGGCGGGAGCCTCCGGCACCTTCGCCTCCCCGGTCATGGACGTCGACCAGGGCTACGAGGCGTATCTGAGCCGACTGCGCGACCGGTCACCGAAGTTCACCCGCACCACACTGGCCAAGGAGCGCAAGCTCGGGCGGGACGCCGGCGAGCTGCGTTACGTCCACGACGAGCGTGATCCGGCCGCCCTTCGGACGCTGATGGGCTGGAAGTCGGCGCAGTACCGCAGGACCGGGCGCAGCGACCGTTTCGCGCACGACTGGATCACCCAGCTGGTGCAGCAGCTCTTCCACACCCGCGCTGAACCGTTCACCGGCATCCTGTCGGTCCTCTACGCGGGCGAACGGCCGATCGCCGCCCACTTCGGGCTGCGCACCGATCGAGTGCTGGCCTGCTGGTTCCCGGCCTACGACCCGGAGTTCGCCAAGTACTCGCCCGGCCTGGTGCTGCATCTGCGGATGGCCGAGGCGGCCGCCGCCGACGGCATCGCCCATCTGGATCTCGGCCGGGGCCGCAAGGAATACAAGGACTCCCTGAAGACACGCGATCTCTACGTGTCCGAGGGGTGGGTGACACGACGTCACCCCGTTGCGTTCGGGCACAGGGCGCGCCGCGCCCCGGTCCGGGCACTGCGCAATGCGGTGCTGTCTCGGCCGGAGTTCTTCGAGCCGGCCGACCGCGTCCTCAAACGGATGGGGAAAATCCGTTCGAGGGGTTGATTTTCGCCCATTTACCGGTCAAAACCAGGGACACGTCCCAGGTCTTGCCATAAAGTCGCAATCGTCAATACCGTCATACATCAACCCGCATCGGTCCATCATCACGCGGCTCCAGGGGAGGGCTCAGGTACCGCGATGGTTCCGGCGCGGGGCGCGGTAGGGGGGTGCCGTGCTCGGCGACCACAGTCGTTCGAGTCGTGCCGCGCGGTCGGCTGCCGTTTTCGGCAGACGGCCAGCTTTGCCAGCTCACCCGACATGCACGGAGATCCATATCGGCATGCCGTAAGTGAGTACCCCCCTTTCGAACCGGACACAATGCCGGACCGTCCAGGGGCGGACGGTCCACCGGACGAGAGGGACCAGACCCATGAGTTCTGTTCTGCGCTCTGCAATTTCGGATCAAGGTCCGTTACATCAGGGCAGGTACCGACCCATCTCCTCTCACCTGGCCATCGCGCCACCGGTGAGCGTGGTGATTCCCGCCATGAACGAGGCGGAGAATCTCCCGTACGTCTTCAAGACACTTCCCGAGTGGATTCACGAAGTGATCCTTGTGGACGGCAATTCCACCGACGACACCGTCCAGGTCGCGCGCGATCTGTGGCCGGGCGTGAAGGTCGTCGGCCAGCAGGGCAAGGGCAAGGGGGATGCCCTGATCACCGGCTTCGAGGCCTGCACGGGCGACATCATCGTGATGGTCGACGCCGACGGCTCCGCGGACGGTCAGGAGATCGTCAGCTATGTCTCCGCGCTGGTGTCCGGCGCCGACTTCGCGAAGGGCTCGCGGTTCGCGAACGGCGGCGGCACCTCCGACATGACGCCGATCCGCAAACTGGGCAACCGGGTGCTGTGCGCGATCGTCAACGCCAAGTTCGGCGCCCGCTACACCGACCTCTGCTACGGGTACAACGCGTTCTGGCGGCACTGCCTCGACAAGATCGAGCTGGACTGCACGGGCTTCGAGGTGGAGACCCTGATGAACATCCGGGTCGTCAAGGCCGGGCTCAAGGTCCAGGAGATCCCGAGCCACGAGTACCTCCGCATCCACGGTGCGAGCAACCTGCGCGCGGTGCGTGACGGTCTGCGGGTGCTGAAGGTCATCCTCCAGGAACGCTCCAACCGGCGTGCGCTGCGCAGCCGCCCTCGCGCGGTGGCGCTCAACTCGGGTCAGGGAGAGCTGTCTTGAGCGCTCCGGACATCTCCGTGGTGATCTGCGTCTACACCGAGGACCGCTGGGAGGACATCCTCGCGGCGGTCTCCTCGGTGCGGGCGCAGTCCCGTCCGGCGCGCGAGACGCTGCTGGTCGTGGACCACAACCAGACCCTGCTCGAACGGCTGAGCGGGGAGTACAAGGAGGTCGAGGAGGTCCGCGTGCTCGCCAACGCGGGCCCCCGCGGCCTGTCCGCGGGACGCAACACCGGGATCGCCGCCTCCCACGGGGAGGTCATCGCGTTCCTCGACGACGACGCCGTGGCCGAGCGGGACTGGCTGAGGCACTTCGCCGAGGGCTATGCGGACCCGCGCGTCATGGCCGTCGGCGGCCGTACGATGCCGATCTGGGCCTCGGGCCGCCGCCCGGCGTGGTTCCCGGAGGAGTTCGACTGGGTGGTGGGCTGCACCTACAAGGGGCTGCCGCCCGGCCGGGCGCGGGTGCGCAACGTCCTCGGGGGCAACGCCTCCTTCCGCCGCACGGCGTTCGCGGCGGCGGGCGGCTTCGCCACGGGCATCGGACGCGACGGCGACAAGCGCCCGCTCGGCTGTGAGGAGACGGAGCTGTGCATCCGGCTCAGCCGGGCCAGACCGGATGCGATCCTGCTGATGGACGACCGTGCGGTGATCCACCACCGGGTACCGGCGCCACGCGAGCACTTCGCGTACTTCCGCACCCGTACCTACGCCGAAGGCCTCTCCAAGGCCCTGGTGGCCCGGAGTGTCGGCTCCGACAAGGGACTGGAGTCGGAGCGCCGCTACACCACCCGGGTACTGCCCGCCGGTGTCGCCCGCGGACTGCGTGACGCTCTGCTGGCCCGCCCCGGAGGCGCGGGCCGGGCCGGGGCCATCGTCGCCGGGGTACTGACGGCCGCCGGTGGGTACGTCCTCGGGAGCGTCCGGGCGCGCAGGGGCGGCGCCACCTTCTCCGTGGTGCGGATACCGGACGGCGAGGGGGACATCGCATGAGCGGACAGGCCGTGCCGATCCTCATGTACCACTCGGTGGCGACGGCGCCCAACGAGGCGACCCGTGCCCTGTCGGTGGCACCCGAGGCCTTCACCGAGCAGATGGCACAGCTGGCGGACCTGGGACGCACACCCGTCACCACCGCCGAGCTGGCCCGCTGCTGGCGGCGGGGGGACCCGCTGCCCGAGCGGCCCGTCCTCATCACCTTCGACGACGGATACGAAGGCGTGCACCGCCACGCCCTGCCCGTGCTCGCCAAGCACGGCTTCGTCTCCACCCTGTTCGTCTCGACCGGCTGGCTGCGGGGCGCCCACGACACCGGGGGCGGCCTCGACACCATGCTCGACTGGGACCAGGTGCGCGACCTCGCCGGCGGTGGGGTCGAGATCGGCGGGCACAGCCACACCCATCCGCAGCTGGACCAACTGGACGACGACACCCTGCGGTTCGAACTCCTGCGCTGCAAGGAGATCGTCACCGACGAACTGGGCGCCGCCCCGGTCTCGTTCGCCTACCCGTACGGCTACTCCAGTCGCCGGGTGCGCCGTACCGTGCGCGAGACGGGGTACCGCCAGTCGCTCGCCGTCGGCAACGGTCTCGCCCGCCCAGGTCAGGGGCCGTACGCGCTGCAACGTGTCACCGTGCGCCGCAACACGGGCGCGGAGGAGTTCGAGCGGCTCGTCCAGGGCCGTGCGATCGCTCGCAATTTCGCCAGGGACCGCGCCCTCACCAAGGGATACGCCGTGGTCCGAAGAGCACGACAGGTTCGCCGGAAGGCCATCGGTTCCCGTGTCTGACACGACCACCACAGCCCAGGCCCAACAGACCTCGACCGCGGCGCCCGAGCAGTCCGGGCGCCGCCTTCGCCTGCCCGGGAGCAACGGGGGCGGCGGCAGCCAGCTGTTCCGCAACGCCTATGCGCTGATGCTCAACACCGGTATCTCCGCGGTGCTGGGCCTTGGCTATTGGCTGGTCGCCGCCCGCTACTACTCGGACGCCGCGGTCGGTCAGGGTTCCGCCGCGATCGCCGCGATGAAGCTCCTCGCCGGCCTGACCGCGGTGACCCTGACCGGCGCCCTGGCCCGTTTCATCCCGATCTCGGGCCGGACCACCGGCCGCCTGATCTTCCGTACCTACGCGGGCAGTTGCGTCGTCGTGGCACTCGCCGCCGGCGTCTTCCTGCTGACGCTGCACGTGTGGGGCCCCTCGTACCGCTTCCTGCACGGACCCGCCCCGGCGCTCGTCTTCGTGGTGGCCGTCATCGCCTGGAACCTGCTCACCCTGCAGGACGGTGTGCTGACGGGGCTGCGCAGCGCGCTGTGGGTCCCGGTGGGCAACACCGTGTTCTCCGCGGTGAAGCTGGTGCTGCTGATCGGGCTGGCCGCCGCGATCCCCATGATGGGCGTCTTCGTCTCCTGGGTCGCGGCCATCGCCACGTCCGTGCTGCCGCTCGGCTGGCTGGTGTTCCGGCGCCTGGTGCCCCGGCACGTCAAGGCAACGGAGGACCAGGCCGCCCCGCCCTCGGTGAAGGAGATCGGGCGCTTCCTGGCGGGCGACTACACCGGTTCGCTGTTCTCCCTCGCCGTGGTCTACCTCGTACCGGTGATCGTGGCCTCGCAGGTCAGCGCCGCTGACAACGCGTACTTCTACATCACCACCACGATCGGCGGCACGACCAATCTGCTCGCCATCAACATGGGGGCCTCGCTCACCGTCGAGGGCTCGCACGATCCGGCGCGCCTCGCCGCCAACACCCGGGCAGCGCTCAAGCGCATGGCCCGGATCATGCTGCCGGTGTGCGCGCTGCTGTTCCTCGGCGCTCCCTTCATCCTGCACGTCTTCGGCGAGGGCTACGCCCATGCGGCGACCCCGCTGCTGCGCTGGTTCGCGGTCGGGGCGGCGCTGCGGGTCGTCATGGAGACGTACTTCGCGGTGCTGCGCGCCCAGAGCCGTACCTCCGGACTCGCCTATCTCCAGGGCCTGTTGTGCGTCCTGGTGCTCGGGCTCACCGTGCTGCTGCTCCCCCGGATGGGGCTGACCGGCGCGGGTGTCGCGGAGATCTCCAGCCTCGCGGTGATCGTGGCGATCGCCGCACCCAAGCTGTTCAAGATCGTGCGTACCGCCCCGGCGGACGCCGTGCCGGAGGAAGCGGCACCGGACGGGGACCTCGCCGACCTGGGGGCGCGCGAGGTCCCCGCGCCGAAGGGCGGTCCGTCCTGGGCGAAGAAGCTCGACGCCGACACGCTCGCGCTCGGCATACACGTCGACTTCGACCATGTGGAGCGCCGGCCCGACGTTCGCCCGGGTCCCGGCACCCCACCCACCGGAACGCCCGTGGTGTCCGTCGAGGGCGACCGCCCGACACGGCCGCTCGGGCTGCCGGTAGCGGACGGTCCGGTGGGTCTGCCGGTGGAGGAACGGGACCCGGCCGCGAAGGACGGAGCCCTGTCCGGGGCCCGGGACATGGCATCGGGCGGTTCCACCGAGCGGTCGCGCCCCGCCACCGCGGAGCCGCCCTCCGAGGAGCGTCCGAAGGCCCTCGGACCGCTCGGCGGTGTGCTCCTCGGCTGTCTGCTGGTCTCGGCGCTGCTGCTCTACTGGGTCCCGGTGCTGGGCCTCGACGACGGCTCCCTGGAGCGGATGGGCGGCCTGGGACTCATCTCGGTCCTGCCGCTGCCGACCCTGGTCGGGGCCGCGCTGCTGGTCGTGGTGTTCGCCGCGCTGCTGTGGCGTGGCCGCGAGTCCAAGGTCCTGCTCCTGGTCACACTCCTCGCCACGGTCGTGTCGCTGCACGCCCTGCCCGCCGTGATCGAGACCGAACCCCGGTTCGCGACGGCCTGGCAGCACCTGGGGTTCCTCGACTACATCGACCGGACCGGTTCGGCCGTGCCCGACCTGGACGCCCGCTGGAGCTGGCCGGGCTTCTTCGCGGTGGCCGCGTTCGTCGCGAAGGCGTGCGGGGTCACCGATCTGACCGAGGTCATCCGCTGGTGGCCCCTGGCCATCCAGCTCCTGTATCTGGCACCGATGTTCCTGTTGCTGCGCTCCCTGCGTGCGAGCTGGCGCGCCAAGTGGACCGGCCTGTGGATCTTCGTGCTCAGCGGCTGGGTCGGCCAGGACTACTTCTCGCCGCAGGGCTTCACCTATCTGCTCTACTTGGCCTTCGTGGCCGTCCTGCTGGTGTGGTTCCGCGCGCCGCGCGTGATCTGGACCAAGGCACGCCCCGGCGAGGCCGAGGTCGAGCCGGCCGGGCGCGGGCAGCGGGCCGTGCTGCTGATGGTGCTGATCGGCCTGTACGCGGCAAGCGTCCCGGCCCACCAGCTCACCCCGTTCGTGATGCTGGGCGTGCTCGCGGCGCTCGTCCTGATCGGCCGCTCCGAACTGCGCGGGCTGCCCATCCTGTTCGCGGTGCTGGTGGCCTTCTGGGTCGGCTTCATGGCCGAGCCCTACTGGTCCGGGCACTTCAACGAGCTCTTCGGCGGGGTCGGCGGCGTCGGCAGCAATGTGTCGACATCCGTCTCCGGGCGTATCCAGGGCGGCGACTCGACGCACAAACTGGTCCTCTACACGAGAGTGGCGCTCGCGGGCGCCGTGATGGCGTTCGCCTGCTGGGGCTGGTGGCGGCGCCGCGAGAACAAGTACCGCGAGCGGTCGCTGCTCGTATTGACCTTCGTGCCGTTCCTGGGCTTCGGCATGCAGTCGTACGGCGGCGAAATGGCGCTGCGCGTCTTCATGTTCGCCCTGCCGGGTGCGGCCCTGCTCGCCGGGCTCGCGCTCTTCCCGCGCACCGGCGTGACGGCCGAGGAACGGGACAAGGACCGGATGAGCCTCGCACCGCTCGCGGCGCTCGTGGCCGGGCTGCTGCTGATGGGTGGCTTCCTGGTGGCCCGATGGGGCAACGAGCCCTTCGAGCGGATCCGCCCCGGCGAGGTCGCGGCCATGGACTACGTGTACGCCCACGACGACCCGACGGTACGGCTGCTGTGGCTGAGCAACGACACGGTCGACAACGTCACGCCGGCGATGCCGTGGGGCGCCAGGGACATGGAGAAGGTGCAGTACGTGCCGACGCTCGCTCCCACGGATCCGGTGCTGGTGTCGGGCCTGGTCAAGTCGCTCAAGGACGCGGGTCCGAACTCCTACCTCATGATCAACGTGAGCCAGGTGACCTATCTGCGGATGGACGTGGGCTACTCGGCGACGTGGGAGTCCCGGCTCGTCAAGAGCCTGGACGACCGCCAGGAACTGACGAAGGTCCTGGTCAACGACGACGTGACGATGTACGCGCTGCGCGAGCGACCGGCGGGCGGCGTCGCGAAACCGGCTCCGGGTCCGATCGGACCGCGGGTGACCTGGACGCCGTGGTCGGTCGTCGGAGGGCTCGCGGCCGTCGCCCTGGTCCTGCTGCTCACGGCCCGCGAGATCGTACGCGTCGCGGTCCGGCCGAGCGTGCGCAAACTGCGCTGGCTGCAGTCGGGCTTCTGGTTCTCGCTCCCGCTGCTGGCCGTGCTGCTGGCCTCGCTCGTGCAGCGGTTCCTGACCATGGGGAAGGGCTGAGCGTCATCCGGCGTACGGGGTGAAGGGGCTCATCGCTCGAGCCACTTCACCTCGTACGCCTTCATGTCGAACCGCTTGCCGTCCACCTGGGCGCTGATCGCCCGGTCGAGGGTGTTGACCACCAGGACGACCCTGTCGGTGGCGAGGACGCGCACGTTCGGAACGTCGTCCTTGGCGACCGGCACCGTCCGGTACCTCGTGCCCGGCGGGAACTCCTTGCCGAAGCGGGAGACCAGGCCGTACATGGGCAGCGCCCGGCCGCCGTTCGCGGTGTCGGTCGGTGTCCACAGGCAGCCCGCGCAGTCGGTGCCCTTCTCCTTCTCCGGGTTCCAGTAGAAGCCCGAGGAGGCCCCGCCCTTGACCATGGCGATCATCCCGGCGGCCTGCACGGCGACACGGTGGCCCTCCGTCCAGCCCTTGCGGTCGTCGTTGCCGTCGGCGGGTTCGACGTAGTACTCCGCCCACCACAACGGCAGGTCGTGGGTCTGCCGCCGCACCCAGGCGCCGACGGCGGTGAGCTTGTCGGTGGCGGCGAACTCGTCGGGCAGCAGGTCGTCGTCCTTGGTGTAGCTGGAGCCGTCCACCACGACGAAATCGGCGCCCACCTTGTTCTTGTTCCAGTAGTCGAAGGCGTCGAGGACCCGCTGGTCCATCGCGCCCCAGGGACCACGCAGGTCCGTGGAGGCGTTCTCCTTCTGCCGCGGGTCGACGCTGTCCATGACCAGGTACGGCCCGCCCACCATGATCTTCGGGTCGACCTGTTTGAGCGCCTTGTAGACCAGGTTGTACAGCCGGGTGTAGCCCTCGTAGTCCCAGCGGGCCTCGGAGTTGTTCCAGAAGCCCTTGAACTCGTTCCAGACGACGAAGTGGCGCACGTCCGGATAGCGCCTGGCGACGGTCGCAGCGAGCGCGGCGAAGTCCTTGTAGTGATCGGGCGTCGGCGCGGTCTCCAGGGCGGTCTGGCTCCAGTCGGTGCTGTCCGCGCCCGCCTTGCCGCCCTTCATCCAGTCCGGGGCGCAGCACAGGGTGACGACCGGGGTGCCGCCCGCCTTGCGGGCGAAGTCGATACGGCGGTCCATCGCCCCGAAGTCGTAATGTCCCTCGACCGGCTCGGGATTGTCCGCGCCCCAGCCCATGATGTGCTGGTTCTCCGGCAGCCCGGTGCCGGAGAGCAGGTCCTCGACACGCGCGGTGGCGCTGCCGCTGCCCTCGTCCGCGCTGTACTGCGTATGCGTGAAACCCCAGCCGACGTCCGGCTTCGCGTCCTTCGGCACCTCGGCCGGCGTGCCGTGCACCTTGTCGCCGTCCGGCGACGTACCACCGGTGCTCCCACCGTTCCCCGGCAGTGTGTTGATCAGCGTCACCACCAGGGCCAGAGCGGCCACCCCCACGCCGAGCAGCGCGGTGAGCCGCCACCGCCATGCCCCCGTATCCCACTCATGACGTCCCATCATGGGCCACACTAACGGCGGGGTTCGGCCCAGGAACAGATTTCGTCGTGCGACAGCCCTGTAACAGGACGTAGGGGGGCGGACCGGAAGCACCGGGCACTGCCGACACACCCGGCGCACCTCGGAAAGCGGGTGCACGGGACGCCTGTGTGACAGATCATGGCGACATGTCCGCGAACCCACACGACGCTCTGCCGATCCGGCTCAACGTCGACGACAGCGACTCGCCGTCCGACGTCGTCGACGCGCTGTTCCTCGGCCGCTTCGCGACGGGCGAGCAGCCGTACTCGCATGCATCGAACATCGACCGCGTACGCTCCGGGGCCACGCTGCTGCCTCCGGGCGCCCGGGTGCTGCGCATCGCCCGTGACGACGACCGCAGCGCGACCCTCGCGGAGGGCGACGGCTGGACCCTGCTGGTCTCCCGGTGGAACCGCGGCGCGGACGTCACCGTGACCGCGACCAGCGCCGAGCTCGCCGAAAAGGTGCTCACCCAGGCCACGGACGGCGCGGCGGACGAGCCGGAACCCCAGCCGGAGAACGTCACCATGGGCTTTTGGTACGTGTCGCCGAGGCGCGGCCCGCACCGCACGACACGGCAGATCGCGGCCGGCACCTGGGAGGAGGTCCGCCCCAACTACACGGCGCCGGTGGCGGACGCGATGGACCGCCTGATGAAGACGACACCGGAGGACATCGCGGGCCGTCTGCTGCTGCTCCACGGCCCGCCGGGCACGGGCAAGACGTCCGCCCTGCGCACTCTCGCCCGCTCATGGCGCGACTGGTGCCAGGTGGACTGCGTCCTCGACCCCGAACGCCTGTTCTCCGACATCGGGTATCTCATGGACATCGCCATCGGCGAGGAGGACGGGGCGGGCAAGGGGCGCTGGCGTCTGCTCCTGCTGGAGGACTGCGACGAACTGATCCGCGGGGAGGCGAAGCACACCGCGGGCCAGGCGCTGTCGCGGCTGCTGAATCTCACCGACGGACTGCTGGGGCAGGGCAGGAACGTTCTGGTGGGTGTCACCACGAACGAGGACCTGGAGCGGCTCCACCCGGCCGTCGTCCGGCCCGGCCGCTGTCTCGCCCGGATCGAGGTGGGCCGTCTGACCCGCCCCGAGGCGGTGAGCTGGCTCGGCCGGGAGGACGGAGTGGGCCGCGAAGGCGCGACCCTGGCGGAGCTGTACGCGCTGCGGCGGGGCACGTCCCCGACATCGGTTCCGGATCAGCGGGCGGGAGCGGATTCGGGGCTGTACCTGTAGCGGAAGGGTGAGAAGGCCGCCGCCGGTGCTTTGATGGTCGTATGACCGTGTTCGTCGGCACGTCGGGATGGCAGTACAAGGACTGGCGCGACGTCCTGTACCCGTCCGGCGTGCCCGTGCGGCTGTGGCTGGAGGAGTACGCGACCCGATTCGCCACGGTCGAGATCAACAACGCGTTCTACCGACTGCCGTCCGAGGAGACCTTCGAGGACTGGCGCGAACGGGTTCCGCGGGACTTCGTGGTCGCGGTGAAGGCGAGCCGCTATCTGACGCACATCAAACGGCTGCGGGACCCGCAGGAGCCGGTGCACCGCCTGATGAGCCACGCGGCGGGCCTCGGCGACCGGCTCGGCCCCGTGCTGCTCCAGCTCCCGCCCACCCTGCGTGCCGACCCGGCCCTGCTCGACGACTGCCTCGCCTGCTTCCCCTCCGGCACCCGTATCGCGGTCGAGCCGCGCCACGACTCGTGGTGGACGCCGGAGGTCCGCGCGGTGCTCGAGGCCCGGGGGGCGGCGCTGTGCTGGGCCGACGTCCTCTCCCGCCCGGTCACCCCGCTGTGGCGCACCACCGACTGGGGCTACGTCCGATTCCACGCCGGTCGCGCCCGGCCTTGGCCGCACTACGGACGCCGGTCCCTGACCTCCTGGGTCCAGCGCATCGACGCCGTCTGGCCGGACGGACGGGACGTCTACGCCTACTTCAACAACGATCCGCACGCGGCGGCGGTCCTGGACGCGATGACCTTCGCCCGCGCGGCGACGGCGGCCGGCCTGAAGGTGACACGCACGCCCCAGCACCTCCCGGCGGCGGCCGGGGACACGGCCCGGCGCTAGAGCCGGCCGTCCGGATCACCCCGGCGTCGCGGGACGCGGCGCACCGTGACGGCCTTCACCCGGCCGTCATCACCCATCGCGGCCGCTGCGCCTACTTCGCGAACGCCGCCCGCAGTGCCTCCCGCACCGCGGCCAGCGCCTCGGCCTCCGTGAGGCCGAGGCGGTGCACGCGCTCGGCGTACCCGGCGGCGGCGCCCGCCGCCTCACGCTCCGCGGCCGAACCCGCGGCGGCCACGAACGTCCCGTTGCGGCCGCGGGTCTCGATCACCCCGTCCGTCTCCAGCGCCCGGTAGGCCTTGGCCACCGTGTTCGGCGCCAGGCCGAGGGACTCGGCCAGCCCGCGCACGGTCGGCAGCCGGTATCCCACCGGCAGCGCACCCGACCGGGCCTGTTCGGCGATCTGGGCGCGCACCTGCTCGTACGGGGCGCCCCCCTCCATGATGTGGATCTTCAAGGTCACAGGCCGATTGTCCCCCAGCGGCGGGATATTCGGAGGCACCCGACCACAACCTCCGCGTAGCGTGCGAGCCATGACCGTGACCGTGCGCGACGTCCGTCCCGAGGCACCCGAGGACACCGCCGCCTTCGCCCGCATCCGCCGCCGCACGCTGCCGTACATGATCTCCACCGGCGCGTCCCTCGCCTACGACCTGCGGCACACACACCCGGACGCCCACTACCGGCCCCTCCTCGCGGAGGAGGACGGCGAGCCCGTCGGAACCGCCCAGGTCGGCCTGGTGTACGACAGCCCGGAACCAGGACACGCCTACGTCAACGTCTACGTCGACCCGGACCGGCAGGGCCGCGGCGCGGGCTCGCTGCTGGCGGCCACCGCCGAGGAGCGGCTGCGGGCCCTGGGCGCGACCCGGCTGTACACCTGGGTGTCGGACGCGCCCGCGCCCCGCGGCTTCGCCGAGAGGCGCGGTTGCCGCGCGGGCCGCTCCGCCCACTTCCTCCGCCTCGACCTGGCGCACGGCGCACTGCCCCCACTGCGGACCCCTCCGCCGGGCGTGGAGCTGGTCACCGGCACGGCCTTCGCCGACGACCCGCGCCCCCTGTTCGCGCTGGACGCGGAGACGGTCGTGGACGAACCGAGCGATGTGGAACGCGAGTTCACCGACTACGAGGCCTGGCTCGAGGAGACCTGGAACCATCCCCTCCTGTCCCGGGAACTGACGTCGGTGACGGTCGTGGAAGGCCGCCCGGTCGCCTTCACCGCGGCCCGCACCGACGGCACCCGCTACGGCACCGTCATGACGGGCACCCTTCGCGCCTTCCGGGGCCGCGGCCTCGCCAAGCTCGCCAAGAACCACTCACTGCACCGTGCCCGCGAGGCCGGGCTGAGGGAGGCGTTCACGGGCAACGACGCCGGCAACGAACCGATGCTCGCGATCAACAAGTGGTTCGGCTACGAGGTCTGCGCGACGGAGGTGCAGTATGTCCGCGAACTCGGCTGACACAGCGGGCCCGGTGGAGGTCGTCCTGGTCAAGGTGGGCCGCACGAAGATCCGTTACCCCGCCGAACCGCTCCACGACGACGGGACCAGGATCGCCGTGCGCGCACCCTGGGCGGCCGCGGTCGTCCGCGACTTCGGATTCGTACGGCTCGAACCCGGAGACGTCCTCACGGAGTACTACTGGCGCGACCGCTGGTACGCGGTGAAGGAGGTCCGCGACGGACAGGGCATGCTGAAGGGCTGGTACTGCGACATCACCCGACCGGCCACCGTCTCGGCCGGCGAAGTGACCGTCGAGGACCTCGACCTGGACCTGTGGCGCTCCGCCGACGGCCGGACCGTGGTCCGCCTGGACGAGGACGAGTTCGCGGCGAGCGGGCTCGCGGTGACGGACCCGCAGGCGGCCGCGGCCGCCGTGCGAGCCCTGGACGAACTCGAACTCCTCGCCCGTGGTGGCGGTTTCGAGAGCTTGCTGGCCTGAGCCCGGCCGGTCAGGACACCGCCACCACCGCATACCGCTCGTCGTCGACCTCCTTGCCCCACAGCCGGGCGTCGTCCGACAACCGCTCGACCCGTACGTCGAGACCGAGGGGCGTGAGAAGCCCGGTGAGGCGGTCGGCGGGGATGCCGGCCGGGTTCGTGGCGCCCCACACACCCTCGACCAGCACCAGCCGTCCCCCTTCCGCGCCCCGGACGCGCCCCGGACGCAGCAGTCCCCGCCAGTTCCGCAGGACCCGGCCCGGATCGGGCAGGGCCCACAGCACATGCCGGACGAGGATCACGTCGAAAAGTTGTTCGCCGACCGGCGGGGCGGCGGCGTCACCGACGAGGAACACGGCGTCACGGCCGGCGAGCTTGGCGCGGGCCTGCGCCACCATCGCCGGTGACATGTCCACACCGGTGACGCGGTGCCCGCGCTCGGCGGCGAGGAGTGACAGGCTGCCCGTGCCGCAGCCCAGATCCAGCACATCGGCGGGCTGGGACGGCAGCCACTCCCCCAGCCGGGCGGCCCAGGCCTCGCGCACCGCGGGATCCCGTAGACCGTGGTCCGGCTCCTCGTCGAAGGTGGCGGCCGCGGCGTCCCAGTCCACGCCCCCGCCCGCCGAGGTTTCGGAGTTCCCGTTCTTGGCCATGTTCCTGGTCATGTACCTGGTCATGAGGCCAGGGTGACAGCCACCACTGACAGCGACATGGTGACAGCCGCCACAGACAGACCGCGATCGATGAGGAACCCTCGCCCAAAGGGTCTACCTCAGGACAAACGAGGAACCCGATAGGCACAAGGAGGCAGTCATGCGCCGAGTGACCCTGCACAAGCCCCTGAAGCGGACCGACTCGCGCCGACTGCGCGAGGAAACCGAAGAGCGCCCCGTCGAGCGGCCCGAGGTGCGCAAGGACATCGCGCGCATCTGGTGGCCGGACGGCTGAGGCCGCCCCTCGCCTCCGGCACGTCAGGCAGGACGGTCCGAGTCCAGCCGCTTGCGATAGTGCACCCGGTCGTACGGCCCGTCGGCGCGGCGCTCCACGACCTCGTATCCGTACTTCGGGTAGATCCTCCGGTTCTCCCACATCATCGCGTTCGTGTACAGCCTGATCTCGTTCCGTCCGAGCGCACGCGCGTGCGCGTCGACGAAGGCGAGCAGCCGCCGTCCCACTCCCTGCCCCTGGGCGTCGGGGTGCACGGCGAGGCTGTCCAGGAACAGATGGTCCCCGCGCGCCTCCACGACCACGAGGCCCGCCACGGGCTTCCCCGTCACGAACACCCGCCCTGCGGCCACGTCCGCCGCGTGGTCCGCCTCCATGGGCTGCGGCACCACCCCAATGCGCGCGATGTAGGGGCGGTACGCCGCATCCGTCAGGGCACGCACCGCCGGCACATCGGCGGCGACCGCCGGCCTGACCCCTTCGCCCGCCCTGTCGTCCGCGATGCCCTCTGCCATGGGACGCACGCTACCCGCCCGGGCAGCGCACCCGGCACCGTGTGGGCGGCCGCGCGGCCCGTACGGCAGGCCGATACGCAGTTGATGCCCGGCCGAGCTGCGACGGATGCCCGGCGGGGGTGCGGTGACGGCAGAATTCGGGCAGGACGCGATCCCCGTCGCATGATGGAGATCCAGCACCTACGTCCGATGGGGAGAGATGTCGGTTCCAGTGGCTGGGGGCAGTACCCCGGCACCCGTGACGATCCTGCTCGTCGAGGACGACGAGGTGATCCGCAGATCGGTCACGATGGCGCTGGAACGCTACGGCTACCGTGTCACGTCCGCGGGTGACGGCCTGACCGGACTCGAACTGTTCCGGGAGGGCCGACACGACCTGCTGCTGCTCGACCTCATGCTGCCCGGGCTCGACGGGATCGGGCTGTGCCGCAGGATCAGGGAGACCAGCACGGACCCGGTACTGATGATGTCCGCACGCGGCGACGCCCTGGACGTGGTCTCCGGTCTGGAGGCGGGTGCCGACGACTACGTCGTCAAACCCGTCGACACCGCGGTGCTGGTGGCCCGGATCCGCTCGCTGCTGCGGCGGGCGACCTTCGCCCCCGCCGCGTCCCGGACCCCGGCCGGCATGGCCGACGGAAGGGGCCGGCCGGACGAAGGCGGTCACCCCGGCGGACACGCCCCGCTGGTCTTCGGTGATCTGACCGTCGACACCGAGGGGCTCGAGGTCTTCGTGGCGGGCCGGCCGGTCGCGCTGGCCCCCACCGAACTGCGGCTGTTGCTCGAGTTCGCCGCGAACCCCGGCGTCGTGCTGGACCGGCAGCTGCTGCTGCGCAACGTGTGGGACTACGGCTGGGACGGCGACAGCCGCGTGGTCGACCTGTGCGTGCAACGGCTGCGGAAGAAGATCGGAGCCGAACGGATCCAGACCGTGCGCGGGTTCGGCTACAAGTTGCGGCGCTGACGTGGACACCCTGCGCGACCTGGTCAACTGGCGTTCGCTGCGCTGGCGGATCGCCCTGCTCGTAGCCGTGGCCTGCTGCGCCATCGCGCTGACGGTCGGTGTGCTGGTCCATCGCAGCACCCTCGACCGGTCGATGAACGACGGCGAGTCCAAGGCCGTCACGCAGTTGTCCCGGGCCCTGCAGGACTACGAGCGGGACGGGGTCGCGCACGACGGGCTGCGGATGTCGTCCGGTGCCATGCCCGACGAACTCCTGCGCCGGCTCCGCGACCGGCAGGGCCCGAGCGGCGGATACGCCACCTGGTACGACGGCGACGGCCCCGGGGACCATCCCTCGATGTGGGCGGCGCAGACGTACCGCGGCAGCCCCGTGGCGGTGCAGGTCGACATGACGACGGACCTGCTCACCCGGCGCGCCCTGGACCGGCACATGTGGAAGTACTCCCTGCTGGCGCTGGCCGTCGTCGTGCCGCTGTCGGCGCTCGCCGCGGAACTCCCCAACCGCAGGCTGCGCCACGTGGCACGGACCGCACGCCGGATCGCGGCCGGTGACCTGGCCGCCAGGACCGCGGCCGATCGCGGCGGCGACGAGATCACCGAGATCTCGGCCACCGTCGATTCGATGGCCGACAGCCTGCTCGGACGGCTGCGCAGCGAGCAGCGTTTCACCGCCGACGTCGCCCACGAACTGCGTACCCCGCTGATGGGCCTGGTCACCGCCAGTGGGCTGCTCCCCGAGGGGGAGGCCACCGATCTGGTGCGTGACCGGGTGCGGGTACTGCGAACCCTGGTGGAGGACCTGCTGGAGATCTCGCGGCTCGACGCGGGTGCCGAGCGGGCCGAACTCAGGCCGGTTCCGCTGGCCGAGGCGATCGGCGAGTCACTGGCCCGCACCGGGCTGGTGACACAACTCACCACGACCGGCGCCCTGTCCGCCGAGACCGACCCGCGCCGGCTCGACCGGATCGTCGCCAACCTGGTCGTCAACGCCCACCGGCACGGCCGTGGACCCGTCGAGGTCGAAGTGGCGGGGACCTGTGTGACCGTGCGCGACCACGGCCCCGGTTTTCCTCGCGAACTGCTCGCCGAGGGCCCCCAGCGGTTCCGCACCGGGGCGTCGGAACGCGGCCGGGGCCACGGTCTCGGGCTGACCATCGCGCTCGGCCAGGCCCAGGTCATCGGGGCATCGCTGGCCTTCGCCGACGCGCCCGGCGGCGGGGCCGTCGTCACCCTCCGGCTGCCGAAGGCCGGCTGACGCCTCGCGCGGTGCCGCACGGCACCGCGGGGCCGTCGTGCCCCGGGGCGCGGCACACGGAACGGCCCGGGCGGGCGAGCGCCGATACACGACGGATGAACGGCCGAGCGGGGGCCGAGGCACGGTCTCGGCCGTGCGGACATCCGCCCCGCACAAGGTGGTCGACGTGCGTGAACGCCGCGCACATGCCCCTTGGAGGTGCCCCCGCATGCGCACAGCCCCCGAGTCGTGCGAGCGCGACACGGACCGTACATCACCGCCGGGGTCCCCCGGTCCATGGCCCGTGCCCGGCCGGTCACGTCATCTGCCCCGCCGGACGGCGCTGCTGACGACAGGCGCCACGGCCCTGGTCACCCTGGCCGCGCTCGCCGCCGTCGTCGTCACCCCGGAAGGCGACGGGGGCGGTCCGGCGGGGACCGAACGGGCGGGCGGACGGACGGGGCGGCCCGCCGCGGCACCGCTGCCCTGGCCGCACGAGGGGCAGGCGAGTGTGCTGGTCGAAGGGCTGGGTGACGACGGCGACCTCGGTACGCACGGCGCGCAGACACCGGTGCCGATCGCCAGTATCGCGAAGGTGATGACCGCGTACGTGATCCTGCGCGACCATCCGCTGCGCGACGGCGAACCCGGCCCCCGGGTCACCGTCGACGAGTCGGCGGCGAACGAGTCCGTCTCCGGCGTGGAGTCCAGCGTGCCGGTCGTGCAGGGGCGGCGGCTGAGCGAACGGCAGCTGCTGGAACTGATGCTGATCCCCTCCGGCAACAACATCGCCCGGCTGCTGGCGCGTTGGGACGCGGGCTCGCAGCAGGCGTTCGTGGCGAAGATGAACCGGGCCGCCCACGACCTCGGCATGGACCGGACCACCTACACCGGGGCGAGCGGTATCGAGCCCACGACCACAAGCACCTCCGCCGACCAGCTGAAGCTGGCCCGGCAGGTCATGCGCGACAAGGTCTTCAGATCCGTCGTCGCGCTGCCCAGCACCACCGTCCCCGGTGTGCCCGGCACGATACTCAACACCAACACACTGCTCGGCACGTCCGGGGTGATCGGGCTCAAGACCGGCTCCAGCACCCCCGCGGGGGGCGCGCTGATGTGGGCGGCCACCGCACCCGACCGCCGCGGCCGGGACCGTCTCGCCCTCGGTGTCGTCCTGCACCAACGTGCCGGCACCAGCCCGCAGGAGGGCCTGAACGCCGCGCTCGACGCGAGCAGTTCACTGATCGAGGGCGTACGACGATGGATGTCCGGGAACGCGTCCGCGCCCACCGCCGGTCCCCGGCCCGGAAGGCGGTGACGTCGCCGTGGCCACCCTCCTCGGAACCGAGCCGGCACCGCCCGCGCCCGACCGCCCGCGACGGCCGGACCCGTACCCCGGCCTCTGGCGGCGAGGTCGGATCGCCGCCGCCCTGGCACCGTTGTCCGTGCTGGTGATGCTCGGCCATTCCCGTGTCCCCGACCGGGTCGGCCACCTCGGCAGCCTCATCGAGACGTTCCTGCCCTGGACCGGTCTCGCCGTGCCGCTCCTGCTGCTGTGCGCGGCGGTCAGGCGCTCCGCGACCGCCGCGGTGGCCGCACTGCTGCCCGCCGCCGTCTGGTCCGCACTGTTCGGCGGCACACTCCTCGACAAGCGGGCGGGCGGAGCGGACCTGACGGTGGTGACGCACAACGTCAACGAGCACAACCCGCACCCGGCGCACACCGCTCGTGTCCTGGCCGCCTCCGGCGCCGACGTGGTGGCCCTGGAAGAGCTGGGCGACGCCACCGCCGCGTACCGCACGGCGCTGGCCGCCGACTACCCGTACCACTCGATACACGGCACCGTCGGCCTGTGGAGCCGCTACCCGCTCGCCGATGCCCGGACCGTCGACATTGCCCCCTGGCCGCGTGCTCTGCGTGCGACGGTTCGCACGCCCGAGGGACCGGTCGCCGTCTACGTCGCCCATCTGCTGTCCGTCCGGTTCTCCGCCGCATCGGGGTTCGGCACGGACGCGCGTGACGCGGCCGCGCGCCGTCTCGCCGCCGCCCTGCGCGCCGAACCGCTGCCCCGCACCGTGCTCATGGGCGACTTCAACGGCACCACGGACGACCGGGCCCTGTCCGCGGTCACCGCCCGACTGCGCTCGGCGCAGGAGGAGTCGGGGGCCGGCTTCGGTCCGAGCTGGCCGGCGTCGTTTCCGGTGGCGCGGATCGACCACATCCTCGTGCGCGGCATGGAACCGCGCTCCGCCTGGACCCTCCCGGCCACCGGCAGCGACCATCTGCCGGTGGCGGCGTCCCTGCGGCTGTAGGGGCAGGGACGGGCGGGACGGATCCCCGGTGGTGGCGGTGATCTTGCTCCAGCGGCGGTGACGGGCGGCCGCACGGTGCCTGTGCGGGCGTCACCAACACCACCGGTGCGGGACGTTCGGCAGATCGCGGAAGGTGCGGACGGGGCCGTGGCCCTGAGCAGGACAGGCAGTTCGGGCCGGGTGGGCGGGATCCGCCCGGTGTCGGGCGCCGGGTCGGTGGACCGGCGGCGGACGAGGGTCCTGGCCACCGGGTCGGCCGGGGCCGCGGACGTGGTGGAGCGGCGGCGGTGGAAGGAGGTCTCACCGGTACGGCGATGGCCGCGCAGAGGCCCGGCACTCCCCGCGCCCCGCGCCTCCGCGGAAACGGGCAGGTCAACGGGGTGCTGCAAACCGGAAATGCGATCACCGGTGTTCGGCGATGCGATGGAGTAATGGCCACGACCAACAGGGGCGCGGCGCGCCTGCACCGACTCTTCGAAGCCAGCTGTGATCGGGTGCCCTCGGCAACGGCACTGGAGTGCGGGGAGCACGTCCTGACCTACGCCGAACTGGACGCCCGCGCCAATCGGCTCGCGCACCTTCTCCATGGTCTGGGCATCGGCCGTGGATCCCGGATCGCGATCCTGCTGCCGCGATCGGTGGACATGTACGCGGCGCTGCTGGCGGTCGGCAAGGCGGGGGCCGCGTTCGTACCGGTCGACCCGGCGGCGCCCCCTGACCGGGTCGCCTTCATCACGGCGGACGCGCGGGTGGACGCGGTGCTGACGGTGTCCGAGCTGTCGGCAGGGGTGTCGGACCGTGTGAAGCCGGGCCTCGGGGAGCGGACGCGGCTGGTGGAACTCGACCGGTGTGCGGCCGCGTTGGCCTCCGTACCGGCCACGCGGCCGGACGCCCCGGACATTCGGGGTGCGGCGTCAGGTGCCCGGCGGGAAACGGCGGGCCTGCGGTCCGACGACCCCACCGCCCGCACGGCCGACGACGACCCCCTCGCCTACATCATGTACACCTCGGGCTCCACCGGCCGTCCCAAGGGCGTGGCCATCGCCCACTCCAGCATCTGCAACTTCCTCGACGTCGTCCCGGACATCTACGACGTACGGCCGGAGGACCGGGTCCACCAGGGCATGGTCATCGCGTTCGACTTCTCCATCGAGGAGATCTGGCCCACCTGGACGGTCGGCGCCACCCTCGTCGCAGGGCCGGGCGGCTCCGGAACCGGGCTGTTCGGCGCCGAACTGGCCGACGCACTGGAGGAGTCCGGGATCACGGTGCTGTACTGCGTGCCCACGCTGCTGGCGACGATCCCCAGGGACCTGCCGGGGATCCGTACCGTCCTGGTCGGCGGCGAGGCCTGCCCGGCTCAGCTCGTCGAACGGTGGAGCCGGCCGGGGCGCCGGATCCTGAACACGTACGGGCCGACGGAGACGACCGTCACCGCGACCGTCACCGAACTCCGGCCGGGGCGACCGGTCACGATCGGCAAACCGCTGCCCACCTACACGGTGGTGCTGCTGGACGACCATCGCCGGTCATCGCCGGCGGGGGCGGTCGGCGAGATCTGTGTCGGCGGTCCCGGTGTCGCCCGGGGCTATGTGGGGCGCCCGGAGCTGACCGCGGAACGCTTCATCGAGCACCCGCTGGCGCCCCGGGGCAGTCGGCTCTACCGCACCGGCGACCTCGGCCGGCTCACGGCGGACGGCGAGATCGAGTACCTGGGGCGGGCCGACGACGAGGTCAAGGTCCGGGGATACCGGGTCGATCTCGGCGAGATCGACAACGTGCTGCTCGAAGACCCCGGCGTGGCCGAGGCTGCCACCGCGCTCGTCGCGATACCGGAACGGAACGGAGCGGAGAACCGCCGGGAGCTGTCCGCGTACGTGGTGCCGGCGCCGCACGGCACAGCGCGGCGGACGGGCCCGGCGCGGGCCGGGACGGGGAACGAGGACGACCTGATCGCCCGCCTGCACCAGCACCTGCGGCATCGGCTCCCCGCCTATATGGTCCCGCACTTCCTCGACATCCTGCCCCGGCTGCCCGCCTTGCCGAGCGGCAAGGTGGACCGGAAGCGGCTGCCCGCCCCGACCGGCCGAAGGCTGGTCAGCCAGGGGCATGTGGTGGCCCCGCGGGGCGAGTTGGAGACCCGGGTGCGGGACGTCTGGGCGGAGGTCTTCGGCATCGGCCCCGACACGCTGTCCACGGAGGCGGACTTCTTCGCCGATCTCGGCGGGCACTCACTGCTCGCCGCCCAGGCCGTGTCGCTGCTCCGCGGCCGGGGCATCGGGGCCGATGTCGGCCCCACCCTGCGCGACCTCTACGCCAACCCGACCGTGGGCCGGCTCGCCGCACACCTGGACACGCCGGACGCCACCTCCGAGACGCGCGGTGAGGGCCCGGCCTCCGCTGCCGACGGCTCGCCCTCGGCCCCCCTGGCCCGCCCCCGCCCCCTTCGGCACGGCAGCGGCCGGATCGCCGCCGCCGGTCTGGTCCAGGCCGGCGTGATCTACCTCCTGCTCTCCCTCACCGTCCTCCCCCTCGCCGATGTCCTGGGCCGGCAGGCGGGTCAGGCCACCGGACAGATGCCGGTCCCCGTGCAGCCCCTGATCGCCGCACTCGTCAGTTACTTCGGCATCCGCTGGCTGCTGCCCGCCGTCCTCGCCCGCCCCCTCTCCGCAGGCATCCGGCCGGGGCGCTACCCCCTGTGGGGCGCGACCTACCTCCGCCTCTGGGCCCTCGCTCTGCTGCTGAGAGTCAGCCCGTTGCCCGCGCTGAGCGGCTCCCCCCTGGTGGGGTGCTATCTGCGGCTGCTGGGCGCCCGGATCGGACCTCGGACGACCATCGCCACCGGCGCCATCCCGTTGCCGTCCCTGCTCCAGGTCGGCGCGGACGCCTCGGTCGGCTACGGCACGATGCTGCACGCCTGGCGGGTGGCGGACGGCTGGGTGACCGTCGCCCCGATCAGCATCGGCTCCCGCGCCTACGTGGGCGCGCACACGGTGCTGGAGCCGGGCGCCCGGATGGAGGCGGGATCCGGGCTCGGCGAGCAGTCGGTGCTCGGCGAGGGCGAAGTGGTGCCGGCCGGGGCCCGTTGGGCCGGATCGCCGCCGGTCCCGTTGAAGGCGCTGGACCCGCGTATCGAGGACATGCTGCGGGCCGGCGGGACCGCCGAGCGCCGGCGGCCCCGGTATGTCGCGGCGGCCCAACTCGGCGTCGCCCTCCTCGAAACCCTCCGGCTGGCCGTCGTGCTGCCGAGCGCCGCACTGATCTGGTTCACCTGGCTCGACTGGGGCACCCCGCCCGCGGTCCTGGCCGCCCTCGTCCTGGCGGGCCCGCTCTATGTCGTCACCGCCTGCGCCGCGATCGCCCTCGCCAAGCGGCTGGTGCTGCGCCGCTCGCCGGTCGGCGCTCATCCGGTCCGCTCGGTCCTGGGTGTCCGCAAGTGGTTCTCCGACAAGCTGCTGGAAGCCAGCCTCGCCGTCACCAACTCCCTTTATGCCACCCTCTACACCGTCCCCTGGCTACGGCTGCTGGGCGCGCGCATCGGCCCCGGTGCCGAGGTGTCCACCGCCTCCCATCTCGACCCGGACCTGCTCGCGCTCGGCGAGGGCAGCTTCGTCGCGGACATGGCGGGGGTCGGCGGCGCCGCCTTCGCCGGCGGCCGGGTCGACTGCAGGCCCACCGAGATCGGCCGCCACGCGTTCGTCGGCAACGCCGCGTATCTGCCCGCCGGGACGCGGACAGGACCGGACTCCCTGATCGGCGTCGGCACCGTCCCGCCGCAGGACGGGGTGCCCGCCGGCACCGCCTGGCTGGGCTCGCCCGCGATCCACCTCCCGAATCGCCAGAGCAGCGGCAACTTCCCCGAGGAGCTGACGTTCCGGCCCACACCGAAGGCGGTCCGCCGCCGCCTGGCCATCGAGTTCCTCCGCGTCACCATGCCCGCGTCCCTTCTGGGCGTGACCGCCTTCCTCTTCCTCCTCGCCCTCGTCGGCGTCGCCCACGCCGGACCGGCCCTCTGCGTCCTGCTGGCCCCTCTCCTCCTCATGGCCGCGGGCCTGACCGTCATCGCATACTGCGCCCTGCTCAAACGGCTCGTCATCGGAACCTACGAGCCACACGTCGCGCCCCTGTGGAGCTGGTTCGTCCGCCGCACCGAGTTCGTCACCGGTCTCTACGAGGCGGCCGCCGTCCCCGCCGGTCTCGCCACCCTCACCGGCACGCCGTTCCTGCCGCCCGCGCTGCGTCTGTTCGGCGCGCGGATCGGTCGGCGCACGTGGATCAGCACCACCTTTCTCACCGAGTTCGACCTGGTCGAGGTCGGCGACGAGGCGGAGATCGGCCCAGGCGTGAGCCTGCAGACGCACCTGTTCGAGGACCGGGTCATGAAGATGTCGAAGGTCACCGTCGAGGCGGGCGCCACCGTCGGCAGCCGCACGGTCGTGCTGTACGACGGGGTCGTCGGCGAAGGCGTCTGGCTCGACGCCCTCTCCTTGGTCATGAAGGGCGAGCGTCTCACCCCCGGCACGGCTTGGCGCGGCGTCCCCGCCCAGGGCCGGGCCCTCCGTCGCGCCGACCGCCCTCCACCCGGCTGACCCCTCACCACACCGGCCACTCCCGTTGACGACCCCCGACCCCGGCGGTGGGAATCCATGCCACCTGCTTCCGACTTCCTCGACTCCCTCCGCCGGGCCATCGGCGCGCGGCGCGCCCCGACGCAGCCCTCGCTCCCCCTCCCGGGCGGACGCCCGCTGGCCCTCGTGTACCGGGGTCCGGCCGCCCGCCCCGCCGGCTGCTCCGAGGCGGTCGCCGCACTGCTCGCGTCCGGCCCCTGGGACCTCGACGTCCGCTACACCGGACCGCACGAGGAGATCCCGCTCTCCGCCGCGACCCTGGCCCACGCCCGCGTCTACGCCCAGCCCGGCGGCGGCACCCTCTCCGCCGCGTACCGCCGTCTGAAGAAGCACGCCGGCGAAATCCGTGACTACGTCCACGGCGGCGGGCGTTATCTGGGTTTCTGCCTGGGCGGCTACCTGGCCGGCGCCACCCCCGGCTTCGCGCTCCTCCCCGGCGACACCGACCAGTACATCGCCACGCCCGGCGCCACCGTCCACCACGACCGCGACACCCTGGTGGAAACCGCGTGGCGCGGCATCCCCCGCACCCTCTACTTCCAGGACGGCCCGCACTTCGTCCTCGACCGCGACGCCGACGTCACCGTCCTCGCCACCTATCCGAACGCCACCGTCGCCGCCCTGGTCACCCCCTTCGGCGACGGTCGCGTCGGCGTCGTGGGCCCTCACCCGGAAGCCACCGACGACTGGTTCCTCGACGAGGGCCTCTCGGTCCACCGCACCCACGACCTGGGGCTGGACCTGGTGGGGGAAGTGCTGAAGTGACCAGAGCCCGCACGACTGCCTCTCCACCGAGCGGCAGTGGGCGCGGTCGCAGTTGAGGAAGCCCGTCCTGACGTCGTTTCCTGATCGCTCCGTTAGCCCTGCCTTAACGGCGCCATAAGGATCTCGTCCGCCCGCCCCCAGCAGGCGATTTCTCGGTTTCCCGGGGTTAGCTTGCTGAGCGCAGCCCCCACGGGATGGATTCCAGGAGTCCCCCCCGTGCCGCTCCGTCGCGGAGGCGGCGGCCGGCGTGGGTGGTGAGGCTCCGGGGCCTGTCCGGCGGCTCAGGTCGGACAGGCCCCGGCGACGGCCGCAGCGGCTGGGGACGGCTACGGACGTCCGGTGGTGGCACTCGGGCGTCAGCTGAAGGCGGACGCGCAGGTGGTCGGGGTGGCGTGCGCCGGGTCGAGGGCGTTGGCCACCTCGTGGAAGGCGATCCGGTCGGTCAGCCCGATCAGCACATGCTCGGAGAGGTCGAGCACGCACAGGTTCTGCAGCAGGACGTTGTGGACGTCGGATCCGCTGAGGAACTGCGAACTGTAGGGCGTCACCACCTCGTCGTACTTGGTGGCGATGACCGTGTAGTGGACTCCGGGCACGGTGTCGCCGCCCGTGTTGAGTTTGGTCAGGAACGCCGAGCCGGCCACCTGGTCGGCGAGACCGGGGGTGGCGCTGGAGAGCAGGTCCTCGGCGCCGGGGAAGTAGGGCAGCAGGTTGGTGAGCCCGTTCAGGGTGGTGCCGTGGTTGTCGGGCGCGATGCCGACGAGGGCGTTCACCTTGGCCGCACCGCCCAGGAACTTGAGGTAGTAGCGGGGCATCATGCCGCCCTGCGAGTGCCCGACGATGTCGACCTCGGCGGAACCGGTCGCGGCGAGCACCTTGTCGACGAAGGTGCTGAGCTGTCCGGCGGAGTCGGCGATGGGGCCGAGTCCGTAGAACAACGGGACACCCGGCAACTTGCCGTAGTCCAGGGAGAAGACGCAGTACCCGCGGTCCTCCAGGTAGGGGGCGAGGGCGAGCCAGTTGTCGACGGAGTTGGCGAAGGTGCCGTGGACGAGGACGACGGGGCGGGGGTGGGCGGCGGACGGCTTGCAGGCGTAGTCGTTCCAGCCGCTCGCGGACGCTTGGCTCTGCTGGAGCGGGTGGGCCCCGCTCGGCGCGGCGGCCTGTGCCGCTCCGGCGGCGGGGACGACGGCGACCGCGGTCGTCAGCAGGAGTGCTGCCAGCGGTCTGAACAGGCGTTTCCAGGGCAGCATCGGGTGATCTCCTTGCGACTCGGGGGAGGTGCGACGGCCTTGCGCCCCTGCGATCCGGATCACGGGATGCTGTTCACTCGTCAAGTTACGAACGAGTAGGACAACTGTGAAGTTACGCGTCAGTAAAAAATTTTCGATGCACCCTCGTACAGTCGGGCTTCCTGGTAATGGCCCAGGCGTATGTGATGTCTCATCACCAGGCGGGCCTGATCGGCCCATAGGGTGCGATACGCAGCAACTGACGTTGCAGCGAACGGATTTCGGCAGCCCCCAGCAGCTCCGCCCACGGCCGTACGGCCTCCGCCGCGGCTTCCTCGGCGGCCCGGGTGCAGGCCCAGCCGCGCTCGGTCAGCACGACCAGCCGGGCCCGCGCGTCCCCGGGATGCGGACGCCGCTCCGCGTACCCCTTGCGCACGATCTCGTCGACGAGCTGACTCGCCGCCTGCTTGGTCACCCCGAGATGGGCGGCCAGCTCCGTCGCGGTGGCACCGTCCGGGGCGAGCCGGGCGAACGCGAAACCGTGCGCGGGCCGCACCCCCTCGAAGCCACGCGCGACGACACCGTCGTTGATGCGTTGTGTCAGTTCGCCGGCGACGGCGAGCAGGGCGGCGGACAGGGCCATGGCTTCGGAGTTCTGCACCCGGGCATTGAAACACCCTTGACCCGGTGGTCAAGCTGCTTGACCATAGTTATGGTCAAGCAGCTTGACCATTTCGGAAGGAGACATCCATGCCTGTCGTCCGCTCGTCCGAGGCCGTCACGTACGAGATGCACGGTGCCCGTTTCGTCTCGTACGCCAGCTCCCTGACCGGCAGCAGGGAGCTGTGCGCCTGGCGCGGGGAGATCCCCGCGGGCACCCGCGCACCCCTGCACACCGTCGACCGGGAGGAGATCTTCCACCTGCTCGACGGTGAACTGCTCATCACGCTCGACGGCCGCACCGAACGGATCACCGCGGGCGACACGGTGATCGTCAATCCCGGTACGACCCTCGGCATCGAGAATCCGACGGGCGAGGTCGCCGTCTCCTGGGTCACCACCTCGATCGGGCTGGAGGCGCAACTGTCCGACGGCACGCGGATCGCTCCCCCATGGGCGCGCTGACGCCTACGCGGCCAGCGTCCCCGGCATCACCGCGCGCGGCCCGAACCTCGCTCGCGCGCGGTCCGCGACCTCCTCGATCCTGCGGACCTTGTCGTCCGCGGGGTCGAAGGTGAGCTGACGGGACGCCTGTTCGGCGGGGGTCAGGCCTTCGGCGCGCAGGACGAGCGCACGCACCCGGGCGCGCTGCAGACCCAGCGCCTCGTACATGCGGTACGCCTCCGTGGTGAGCGCGGCGGAGTGCGCGGTCGGCTCGGCGAGGGTGCGGCTGCGGGTCGTCGAGGACCTGTCGGCATAGCGCGTGGTGAGGGTGAGCGCTCCGCACACCCGGCCCACGTTGCGCAGCCGGGAGCCCAGTTCCTCGGCGGCCGACAGCAGTGCGCGCCGGTGCCGGTCGGGGTCCAGCTCGTCGCGGGTGAAGGGGCGTTCGGCCACGAGGGAGCGGGAGACCCCGTTCGGCACGACCCGGCCCCGGTCGACGCCGTTCGCCTTCTCGTGCAGTTCACGGCCGGCCCGGGCGCCGACGAGCCGCTGCACCGTGGACAGTGGTGCTGCGGCGACCTTTCCGACGGTGTCGAGCCCGTACTCGCACAGAGTGCGGGCGGTCACGGCACCGACCCGGGGCAGCGCACCGACGGGCAGGCCGGCCAGGAACTCCGCGGCCGCCGTGCGCCCTTCGGGCACCAGCCGGATCGTCCCGGGCGCCGCCTCCCGCAGCGCCATGCGGGCCAGCATCGGCCCGGGTCCGGCCCCGATCGCGCAGTCGACCCCGTGGTGCGCGAGGGCGCGTACCCGGATCACCGTGGCCAGTTCGGCGGTGTCCCGCCCGAAGTACCGCCCGGCGCCCCGCAGATCGGCCAGCGCCCCGTCCGGCGGAAGCGCCTCGACGACGGGTGTGAACTCCTCCAGGAGTCCGAGCAGCCCCGGCAGGGCCGCCTCGTACATCGGAGCCAGCTGGAAACGTACGCAGAGGATGGTCATCCCGCACTCCCCGGACTCTGGTGCCACAACTTCTTCCCACCCGCGGGGCCTTCGCCCGCGGGACGCAGATCGGACCAGGGGTTCATCTCGTACCCCGTGGTCATACGGATACGGCGGCCCTTCGCCGCGTCGCCGTCACCGTCCTGCTGATGCGGGGCGGGTACCGCCAGCCGCTCCGCCACCATGTCGAGGCCGCCCTCGGCGCGCAGTTCGACCAGTTCGGCGAGGTTCCAGGCGGCGGCGCCCACCACGCTGAGACTGCGCGGCCCCCTTCGCTGCACCACCCCGCGCACCAGCAGCAGCCAGGAGTGGAAGACGGTGTGGGCGCAGGCGTCGTGGGAGTCGTCGAAGAAGGCGAGGTCGACCAGGCCCGTACCGTCGTCGAGGGTGGTGAAGATGACCCGCTTGCCGGAGCGGATGGGCGGGGTCTGGGTGGCCGCCTTGGCACCCGCGACCAGTACCGTCTCCCCGTGCCGTGCCGAGCGCAGCCGGTGCGCCGGCACCACGCCCAGTTCGTCGAGGAACGCCCGGTGGTCGTCCATCAGATTGCGCGAGGCGTCCATGGAGAGCACGCCCAGTTCGGCACTCAGCCGCTCCGCCGCGGAGAGGTCGGGCAGCCCCGCCGAGGCCGTCCTCCGCCCCCCGGCCAGGGGGAGCTGGCCCTCGCCCCCGCCCCGGGCACCCCGGTGGAGTTCGGTCAGATGCAGTTGCAGGTCGCGGCGGTTGGCGCCGAACGCGTCCAGCGCACCGACCTGCGCGAGCCGCTGCGCAAGGGGACGGCTCGGCCGGGCCCGTTCCCAGAAGTCGAGCAGGGAGGCGTACGGCTGCCCGGCTTCGATCCGCTGCGCTTCGGCCTCGCTGATGCCGTGGACGTCGCAGAGCGCGAGCCGGAGCCCCCAGCGGCCGGTGGAATCAGTTGGTTCAGACACCAGTTCGATACGATGAGCGACACCCGACCTGTTCACGTCCAGCGACAGGATCGGCACCCCCCGGCGCCGCGCATCCGCAAGCAGCAGCCGCTTCGGGTACATCCCGGGATCGTGCGTGAGCAGCCCCGCGTAGAAGGCGGCCGGGTGATGGGCCTTCAGCCACGCCGACTGGTACGTCGGCACGGCGAAGGCGACCGCGTGCGCCTTGCAGAAGCCGTACGAGCCGAACGCCTCGACGATCTCCCAAGTGCGCTGAATCGTTTCTGCGTTGTATCCGTTCGCCGCCGCCTGCTGGGCGAACCAGACCCGGATCCGTCCCTGCGACTCCGGTTCGGACAGCCCGCGCCGCACCCGGTCCGCCTCGTCCCGCCCGCAGCCGGTCATGATGTCCAGGATGTGGATGATCTGCTCGTGGAAGACGACGACGCCGTACGTCTCCTTCAGCGGCCCCTCCAGGTCGGGGTGCGGGTAACGGACGGGCGCCCGCCCGTGCCGCGCGTCGATGAACGGCCGCACCATGTCGGCCGCGACCGGACCCGGCCGGAACAGCGAGATGTCGACGACGAGGTCGTGGAAGTCGGCCGGCTGGAGCCGCCCGACCAGGTCCCGCTGGCCCGGCGACTCGATCTGGAAGCAGCCCAGCGTCTCGGCGGTGCGGATGAGGCGGTACGTCTCCGGGTCGCCCGGCTCGACGGCGTCGAGGTCGAGCCGCTCCCCCGTCGTCCGCTGCACCTCCGCGACCGCGTGCGCCATCGCGGACTGCATCCGCACCCCGAGCACGTCGAGTTTGAGCAGTCCGAGCTCCTCGACGTCGTCCTTGTCGAACTGCGACATCGGGAAGCCCTCGCCGCTGGTCGGCACGACCGGCGTACGGGCGAGGAGGGAGGCGTCGGAGAGCAGCACCCCGCACGGGTGCATGGCGATTCCGCGCGGAAGGGCGTCGAGGGCCTCCACCAGTTCCCAGAAGTTTCCGTACTTCTCCCGCTCCGCGGCCAGGGACTTGAGTTCGGGCAGTTCGTCGAGGGCCGTGCGGGCGTCGCGGGCCCGGATGTGCGGGAAGGACTTGGCGATGCGGTCGATGTCGGCCGGGTCCATGGACAGGGCCGCGCCCACGTCGCGGATCGCGTGGCGGACACGGTAGGTCTCCGGCATCGCGACCGTCGCGACCCGCGCGGTACCGAAACGGTCGATGATCGCGCGGTAGACCTCGAGACGACGGGCGGATTCGACGTCGATGTCGATGTCGGGCAGGGCCAGGCGGCGCTTGGACAGGAAACGCTCCATCAGGAGCCCGTGCTCCACCGGGTCGGCGTGCGCGATGCCGAGGAGGTGGTTGACGAGGGAACCCGCGCCCGAGCCGCGCGCGGCGACCCGGATGCCCATGCTCCGTACGTCGTCGACCACCTGGGCCACCGTGAGGAAGTAGGAGGCGAAACCGTGGTGGGCGATGACGTCGAGTTCCTCGTGCATCCGCTCCCAGTAGGCGCGCCGGGCGCCGTAGCCGCGCAGCACCATGCCCGCCGCCGCCCGGGAGGCGAGCGCACGCTGGGCTGTGCGGTGGCCGGCGCCCACAAGATGGGCCTCGGGGAAGTGGACGGTGCCGATGCCGAGGTCGTCCTCGGGGTCGACCACGCACTCGGCGGCGGTGTCCCGGGTCTGCTCCAGCAGGCGGTGTGCGGTGTCGCGCCGGTAGCCCGCGGCCTCGACGATCCGTTCGGCGACCCGGAGCATGGCCGGCGCGTCCTTGAGCCAGGCCTCTCCGGAGTCCAGTTCCTTGGCGGGGTCGACGGGGACGAGGCGGCGTGCGGCGTCCAGGACGTCGGCGACCGGGCCGAGGCCGGGGTCCGCGTACCGCACGGCATTGCTGAGCACAGGGCGTACTCCCTGCTCGGCGGCGAATCCCAGGGTTCGGGCGGCCAGCCGCAGCGAGCCCGGTCCGGTACCCGTGCGGCCGTGCCAGACGGCCTCGAGGCGCAGGGCGTCGCCGTAGACCTCACGCCAGGGTGCGAGGAGTCTCGCCGCACGGTCCGGTCGTCCCGCGGCCAGGGCGCGGCCCACGCCGGAGGCGGGGCCGAGCAGGACGGTCAGACCGTCGGCGTGGTTGTCGGCCCAGGGCAGCAGCGGGGTGCCCGGGGACAGGGACTCGGGAGAATGGGCGGCGGTGACGAGCCGGCACAGATCGGCCCAGCCGCGGGCGCCGTCCCGGGCGAGGAAGGTCACACGTGGTGTCGACTCGTCGATGAAGGCACCCCCGCGCACCGGGGCACGGCGCCTCCCCCGGGCCTCCGGCTCCTCCCCCGTTCGCTCGACGGGACCCCCATGGACCGGCAGAGCCCCCGTGCGCCGGGCCGGCTCGGGCTCCGTCACCGCGAGTTCCACCCCGAACAGCGGCCGGACGCCCGCCGCCGCGCAGGCCTTGGCGAACCGGACCGTGCCCGCGACGGTGTCCCGGTCGGTGAGCGCCAGGGCGTCCATGCCCAGCTCACCGGCGCGCTCGGCCAGCCGCTCCGGATGCGAGGCGCCGTAGCGCATGGAGAACCCGGAGACGGTGTGCAGATGCGTGAAACCCGGCACACGCACCTCCAGTACCCGTGAGCCCCGCATACGGCGCTCGAACGTTCGTTCCCATCCCCCACTCCCACCATAAACCAACTTTCGAACTGTCGTGCGACAGCGGTTCGAGCCTCCCCCACCTGGGCAAACGCCAACCGGGCCGTCCGTCCCGGGAGAGACCGGCCGGACCGGCCATGGAAAAGTCCCGCCCCCGGACAATCCGGGAGCGGGACTCCGTCGGGCCGCGGGAGATCAGCCGATCTGGGCGCCGAAGACCGAAAGCGCCTCGGTGACCGGCTGGAAGAAGGTCTCGCCGCCCGAGGTGCAGTCACCGCTGCCGCCCGAGGTGAGGCCGATCGCGGTGTCACCGTCGAAGAGCGAACCGCCGCTGTCACCGGGCTCGGCGCAGACGTCGGTCTGGATGAGGCCGCTGACCGTGCCCTCCGCATAGTTCACGGTGGCGTCCAGACCGGTGACCGTGCCGGAGTGCACCTGGGTGGTCGAGCCGCTGCGCGTCACCTTCTCGCCGACGGTCGCGTCACCCGCCTTGGTGATCGCTTGCGTCGAGCCGTTGTAGAGGTCGACCGCGCTCGGGTGGTCGACCTCCGCCGTGTATTTGACCAGGCCGAAGTCGTTGCCCGGGAAGCTGGACTGCTCGTTCTGGCCGATCACGTTGCCACTGGAGTCCGACCAGCTGGAGATGGCCTCGGTGCAGTGTCCGGCGGTGATGAAGTACGGCTGACCGCCCTTGACCACGTTGAAGCCGAGCGAGCAGCGCCCGCCGGAGCCGGTGATGGCGTCGCCGCCCGCGACGAAGGGCTTGAACTCACCCGGCGAGCGCTTGATCTCGGCCTTCCCGCCGAGCCCGTCGACCACCTTGGAGAGCGTGGCCCACTCGGCCTTCGAGACGGTGCTGTCGGCCGTTACGACGACCTTGTTGGTCCTCGGGTCGGTCGCCCATGAGGTGCCCGGGATGGTCGCGTCCTTCTTGAGCGTGGTGCGGGCGCCCGCCAGCTCGGCCAGGGAGTTCTGGACGATTCTGGCCGTGGCGCCGGCCGTCCGGGCGGACTGCGCGGCGGACTCGTCGAGGACATTGACGACGAGCTGCTTCGTCTTCGCGTCGTAATACGTTCCGGCCGCGCCGGAACCCAGGTCCTGACCGAGCGTCGAGGCGAGCTTTCCGGCCGCTTCGGCCGAGAGAGTGCGAGGCGTCCCGGTCTTCGGCGCCTCACTCGCGTTCGCATTCTGGAAGGTGACGCCCGCTGCGATCAGTGCGGCGACAGCCCCGCCTGCCAGGGCGGCCCGCCGCCCGGATATGCGTCGGTGCTTCAACTCACGTCCTCCTGTGGGGGGTCAGGTCGCGGAGGTTGTGGGGACCGCCGCGACCGGAAGGCGTAGGGGCACGAAGGCGGCACACCGAATGAGCCGCGTCCGTACCCACCGTGCGGAGCCCACTATTCCGACGCCCACAGGGGGCACACAAGGTCGACTTCAGGACGCGCGCAGGTCAACGAATGTGCGCCCCCTGCCGCTTGACCATGCCTGTTCCCCTCCGGTTCGATTCCCGCTGCAAATGCCATGCGAGGGTTATCCCTCTGCCGGCCGCGAGGTCTAGTCCTGTCTTGAATTCGACCCCTCGGGTTCCGATTCCAGGTCGATTGCGGCGGCGGGGAGTTGCTCCTGCACCGATTGCTCACCGGTCACGGCCGACGGCGGCGGGGGCGCCGGCACCTGCTGTTCGGGGGTCGCGGCCACCGGCTGCTGGGCCCGCTCCAGGAACCGCAGCAGTTCCACCGGGAAGGGCAGGACGAGGGTGGAGTTCTTCTCCGCGGCGACCGCCACCACGGTCTGCAGCAGTCGCAGTTGCAGCGCGGCGGGTGTCGCGGCCATCTGCTGGGCCGCCTCCGCCAGCTTCCTGGACGCCTGCAGTTCCGCGTCGGCGTTGATGACACGGGCGCGCCGCTCGCGGTCGGCCTCGGCCTGCCGGGCCATGGACCGTTTCATCGTCTCCGGCAGCGAGACGTCCTTGATCTCGACACGGTCGATGGTGACGCCCCACTCCACCGCCGGGCTGTCGATCATCAGCTCCAGACCCTGGTTGAGCTTCTCACGGCTGGAGAGCAGATCGTCGAGTTCGCTCTTGCCGATGATCGACCTCAGCGAGGTCTGCGCCATCTGCAGTACGGCGAACCGGTAGTCCTCGACCCGGACGATCGCCTCGGCGGGTGAGGTCACCTTGAAGTAGACGACGGCGTCCACGCGCACCGTGACGTTGTCCCTGGTGATGCCCTCCTGCGCGGGCACCGGCATCGTCACGATCTGCAGATTCACCCTGCGGAGCCGGTCCACGAGGGGCACGATCATCGTGAGGCCGGGCCCCCGGACCTCGGGCCTGAGCCGCCCGAGGCGGAACACCACTCCCCGTTCGTACTGTTTGACGACCCGGGCCGCGGCCGCCACGTAGACGACCCCGACGGACGCGAGGGCCGCCCCCGCCGTCACCAGCTCCTCGACCATGTCGGCCCCCCAGGGTCCGAAGTGGGCGTGCTCAGGGGAGTGCACACGAACCTGCCACGTGCCCTTCGACGGTAACTCCGCGGAGCGGGCAAAGGGGAGCCCCCGCACGCGGAGTTGCGTGCGAGGGCTCCCCTCCTGCCGGCTGCAGATCGGGTGTGCGGTTCGGGATCGCGTCAGTAGACGTGGACCCCGTAGGCGCTGAGGGCCTCGGTGACCGGCTGGAAGAAGGTCGTACCACCGGAGGTGCAGTTGCCGCTGCCGCCGGAGGTCAGACCGTAGGCGGTGGAACCGCCGTACAGCGGGCCACCGGAGTCACCCGGCTCGGCGCAGACCGTGGTCTGGATGAGGCCGCTGACGATGTCGCCGCCACCGTAGTTGACCGTCGCGTTGAGCGCGGTGACCCGGCCGCTGTGCGTCCCGGTCGTGGAGCCGCGGCGGTAGACGGTGGTGCCGACCGAGGGCGTGGCCGCACTGGTGATGTCCTGGCTGCCCACGGCACCCGACTTGGTCACCGAGGTGTTGGTGTAGCGCACGATGCCGTAGTCGTTGCCGGGGAAGGAGGAGCCGGCCGTGGTGCCGAGCGTGGTGGTGTGCGAGGAGTTCGACCACCAGGTGCCCGCGCCGTCGGTGCAGTGGCCCGCGGTCAGGAAGTAGTAGTTCCCGCTGGAGTCCTGGACGTTGAAGCCCAGGGAGCAGCGCCAGCTACTCGCATAGATCGCGTCGCCGCCGGAGATCAGCTTGTTGAACTTGCCCGAGGTGTGCTTGATCGTGAGGGCGCCGGCGTTGCCTCCGGCCTCCTCCCTGATCTTCGCGATCTCGGCCTTGGAGACCGTGCTGTCGACGGTGACGACCACGCGGTTCGTCGTGGGGTCGACGGCCCAGGCGGTGCCTGCGACATCGGACTTGAGCACCGAGTCCCTCACCTGGGTGAGCTGGTTGGTGCTGAAGGTCCCGGCGTCGCTCGCGTTCGCGTTGGGGATCGCGATCGCGGCGGCGGCCACGAATCCGGTGGCCACGGCGATCAGCCGGGTCCGTCTCGCGATGCCGCTGGTGGGGGTGGTGCGCTTGATCCTCACTTTTCGTTCCCTCCAAGGGAAGTCGGGGGCCCACGTGGGGTTGGGGCCCGTGAGGCGCAGCCAAGGACGGCCTGCCCGGATTCCGGACAAGTCGTGGCCCTGACAAGCGCTGAGGGGGAGTATTCGGCCGTACGACCGACCGGCGCAAGGGCGGCTTTCGGCCGTACGGCCTTCAACTTACAGATGACCGGGGAGATTGACGGACCTTCTACAGCAGGGTCCGCTCCCCCGCCTCGACCGCGGCGGCCAGCGTGTTGCCGGGTGGCGGGAACGGGCAGACGAAGTGGTCGGCGAACGCGCACGGGGGCAGCAGTGCCCGGTTGAAATCGACCGTCGTACGTCCCTCGGCGTCGGGCGCCGGCGGCCGCAGGAACCGGAAGGGGTAACTCCCGTCCCCGCTGGTGCTGTCCGCGAAGACGGCCCACAGCGAGCCGTCGTCCTCGACCGAGACCTGGAGGGTGAGGTCCTGTCCGTCGAGCGTGAAGGCGAGCACACCGCCGAGGCCGAGCCCGCGGTGACGCCCGTCGGCGTTCTCGACACGTACGGTGCGGTGCTCGCCGTACGGGGTGAAATGTCCCTCGAGCGACCAGCGCGGATCGTACGGCGTGGCGTCGATCCCCTTGAAGGCCCGGCGGCCCGGGGAGCCGGGGTCGTAGTCGCGCACACCCCACACGCCCTCGCGGACGAGGACGACCAGGCGGCGCTCACCCGCCCCGACACGGGCGGCGGTCGCGGGTCCCCGGTCGGCCTCGAGGCGGACCTTGCCGGTGAACGGCACTCCGTCGACGGAAAGTCCGTCCTCCTCGGCGGCCGTCAGCACCACCGCCTCACCGTCCTGTGTCCACTGCCCGGGGACTTCCGGGATCCGTCCTTCCGGATGGTCCTCCAGCCAGTAGGTGCCGGTCAGCGCGAGCGGTCCGTAGGGCCCCGACACCCGCGCGGTGCGGTGCTCGTGCCACTGCTTCCACTCGTCGGATGCGTCCGTCGTCATGCGATCAACCCTTCCACACGGAAATCCGCAGGTCCGAGATGCGAGCGCATCGTGGTGCCCGTGTATTCCGCGTGCGGGGCGCCCCGCTTCGGATCAACGGCACGCCCCGGCCACGAACTCGACGTGCGCGCCCCGGGTGGGACGACACACGAGGATGAACCCATCGGCCGCGTCCGTCCGGACGAACCCGCGTCGGCGAAGGAGACCCGGCCGCGACCCCGGTGACGGTCCGTCGGGCGGTTGCTCCTCCTCGCCGGGCAGGCCCCGCCGCCATCGGGCAGGCGCGCGGGGACGCCGCTTCGGAAGTCAGCAGTCGCAGCCGCAGTCGCAGCAGTCGCAACCATCGCACCCACTGCAGCAGTTGCCGCAGCAGTCACAGCAGTCGCAGCAGTCCCCGCAGTCCTGGCAGGCCGCGTCCTTGCGTTCCCGGGTCCAGGGATCCTCGTAGGTTCCGCAGCAGAGTTGGCAGGTGCAGGCGAGCCCGAGCCACACGGCGCAGCCCGCGATCAGCCCGCGCCGGTCGCGGCGGGGCGGTTCCGGGGGCGGGGGCCCTGCCGGGCCTCCGGGGCCGCCGGGCGCGTACGGCCCGGAGGGAGGCGGTCCGAACAGTTCTGGCATGTGCGAGCAGGAGGTCGTACCGAAGGCCCGGTCGACGGAGTTCCGCAGTTCGTGGGCGAGCAGGACATGCGCGAGCCGGCCGTCGGTGAAGGCCACTTCGCGCAGTGCGAGCCGGATGCCGTGCAGCGCGTCGTCGGCGAGGCGGCGCGCCTCGGCCAGGGACGTCCCGGTCGCCGTGAGCGGGTTCCAGGAGCCCGACGCGGCGTCGGCCTCCCTGTCCTCCACGGCGTCGAGCAGATGGGCGAGCCGCCCGAACAGCCGGCCCGCCTCGGCGAGCGCCTCCGCGTTGCCGGGCCGCCCGGCCAGCACCGCGGTGTGCGCGAAGGCCGCGGCCGTGGCCGTCTCGGTGGGCTCGGTGACGGTCAGTATCGAAGTGCCCGGCCCGGCGAGCGTCTCGATCCCGAGCTGCCGCTCCACCGCGTCCACGAGCACTGCGGTGTCGAACCCGATGTCGGAGCCGGTGCGGGCACCGGCCCTGCCCCAGCTCAGGGCTACCCGGCGGGCGGCGAACGCCACCGGCCGGCGGGCCAGCATCCCGTCCCCGTCGGCCATGTGGTCGCGCACCTTGGCGGAGGCGAGCACCAGCGACACGGCGGCCGCGAGCCGCGCCCCCTCACCGTGCGCCACGGAGGCGGTGCGCATGCCCCGCAGCGGGCAGGGCCCTGCCGTGCGCCGCCGTCCCGTGGTCCGCTCCGACTGAGCCTCCGTCAGGACCGAGACCAGCAGGCCGTCGTAGTTGGTGACGACCCGGGCCAGTTGCCCGTGGTCTCCGCGAAGCGCGAGGCACAGCCCGCACAGATGTGCCATCCACTGTGTTCTCAGACCTTCACTCAATCGGTGACGGCAGGGCCGGACCATTCCGAACACGACACTCCCCCGTGGCTCGTTCGACGTTGAGCTGCGGCAGCCTATCTGCCACTTCGTTCACCCGTACGCACCGACCGCCACCCGAACGCCGACGACGATATTATTTCACTCTCCGTCAGCAGCCATATGTGTGCCAAGCCTTGGGGTACACGGGCTCTCGACGTATTGGCTGTGCACCAGTACCGTCACGAAACCCCCGCGCGGCGTCTATCCACTTGGCGCTACATCCGCATCATGGACGACCATGGGGTTGCGGAAAGCTAGAAAGACCGCTGTGAGAGGAGGCGTCCATGGGATCTGTACGCAAGGCGAGTGCCTGGCTCGGCCTCGTCGACGACAACGATGACGAGCGTTACTACGACGACGACTACGCCGAGGGCCAGGAGCACGGCGACGCCTGGGTGACCGACCCGCGCGTGAAGGTCGCCGCCGACACGGCGGAGGAGAAGGGCCGCCGGATCGGCACGATCACCCCGGACAGCTTCCGGGACGCCCGCGCCATCGGTGAGCTCTTCCGGGACGGCGTCCCCGTCATCATGAACCTCACGAACATGGAGGGCGCCGACGCCAAGCGCGTGGTGGACTTCGCCGCCGGCCTGATCTTCGGCCTTCGGGGTTCGATCGACCGCGTCTCCAACCGGGTCTTCCTGCTGACCCCCGCGAACACGGAGATCGTCAGCGGCGACGCCGCGAGCCGGCGGCCCGACGGATTCTTCAACCAGAGCTGAGGCAGGGCCGCTCGTCGGCCCTGCCCGCTTCGGGCCCGGTCACCGGAAGGCGTCGAGCCCGGTGAGCGCCTTGCCCAGCACGAGCTGGTGCATCTCGACCGTGCCCTCGTAGGTGAGCACGGACTCCAGGTTGGTGGCGTGCCGCATCACGGGGTACTCCAGGGAGATCCCGTTGGCGCCGAGGATCGTGCGCGCGGTGCGGCAGATCTCGATGGCCTCCCGCACGTTGTTGAGCTTGCCGAAGCTGACCTGCTCCGGACGCAGCCGCCCGGCGTCCATGCGCCGCCCCAGATGGTGGGCGAGCAGAATCCCCTTGTGCAGTTCGACCGCCATGTCGGCGAGCTTCGCCTGGGTGAGCTGGAACCCGCCGATGGGCCTGCCGAACTGTTCCCGGCTCTTGGCGTACTCGACGGCGGTCTCGAAGCAGGACCGGGCCGCGCCCATGGCACCCCACACGATCCCGTACCGGGCGTGGGACAGACAGCTGAGCGGTCCCTTGAGACCGACCACTGCGGGCAGCACGGCGTCGGCGGGCAGCCGCACGTCGTCGAGGACCAACTCGCTGGTGACGGAGGCCCGCAGGGACCACTTGTGCCGGATCTCGGGCGCGGAGAAGCCGGGGCTTGCGGCCGGGACGACAAAGCCGCGTACCCCTTCGTCGGTCCGGGCCCAGACCACGGCGACGCCCGCGACCGAGCCGTTGGTGATCCACATCTTGCGGCCGTTGAGCACCCAGTCCTTGCCGTCGCGCTTGGCGTAGGTGCGCATCGAGGCGGGGTCGGAGCCGTGGTCGGGTTCGGTGAGCCCGAAGCACCCGATGATCTCGCCGGCCGCCATCCCGGGCAGCCACTGCTGCTTCTGCTCCTCGCTCCCGAACCGGTGCACGGCGTACATCGCGAGGGACCCCTGGACGGAGACCAGGGACCGGATGCCGGAGTCGGCGGCCTCCAGTTCCAGGCAGGCGAGTCCGTACTGCACCGCGCTCGCCCCGGCGCACCCGTAACCCTCGAGCGACATGCCGAGGGCGCCGAGGGATCCCAGCTCCTTGGCGAGCTCCCGGATCTGCGGCAGCTCCCCCTTCTCGTACCAGTCGGCGACGTACGGCAGCACACGGTCGGCCGCCCAGGTACGCACGGCGTCGCGGATGGCCAGGTCCTCGTCGTCCAGCAGGTCGTCGAGCCCCAGCGGATCGGCGGGGTCGAAGGGCGGCAACGTCGACGACGCGGACATGGGGACAGCCTCCGTGACACTGAAAACTAGCAGCGCTAACCGAACCGGACGGCCCGACGGTACGACGCCCCGGGCCGCACGTCCAGTATCGGGCGCCGAGTGACGGTGGTCACGCCCGGTCGCCCGGCCCCGTCAGGCCGACACGCGGGAGTCCGCCGCCTCCCGCGGCGCGGGTACCGCGGCAGGGCCGGGCGCGGGCGGCGGTTCGCAGTTCATGACCCGCGGCAACCGCAGTGCCATGACCGCTCCCAGCAGCAACAGCCCGGCACTGACCAGGAGCGTCACATGCAGGCCGTGCACGAAGGAGTCGCGCGCCGCGTGGCGCAGGGCCGCGCCCCGCGCGCCGCCCAGCCGGTCGGCGACCTCGTAGGCCTCCCCCAGCGAGTGACCGGCGGCCGCGGACGCGGAGGCCGGCACCCCCGGCACCGAGGACGGACCGGGCGCATACGCGGCGTTCATCACACTGCCCAGCAGCGCTATCCCGATGCCCGCGCCCAGTTGGTACGACGTCTCACCGATCGCCGCGGCACCGCCCGCCTGCGCGTGCGGCGCCTCGCTGAGCATCGACTCGTAGGCCCCGAAGAGCGTCGTCTCGATACCGAAGCCCAGCAGGACGAAGCCGGACAGCAGGAGTGTCGCGTTGTCGCGCCCGCCCATGGCCGTCAGCATGATGACCGAACCGGCCGTGAGGCAGAAGCCGAAGGCGACCATGAGCCGGGGGCCGAAGCGGGCGAGCATCTTCGAGCCGAGCAGACCGGCCGCCATCGCCGCGAACGTCAACGGCAGCAGCCGCAGTCCGGTCTGCAGCGGCGAGAGGTGCAGCACCAGTTGCAGGTACTGGGCGGCGATCAGTTCGAGGCCCACCAGCGCCAGCATCGCCAGCACGATGCAGCCGACCGAGGTGCTGAACGCCGGACGCGCGAACATCCGGAGATCCACCAGCGGATGCGCACGGCCGCGCTGACGCCGTACGAAGGCCACCAGCAGGGCGGCGCCCAGCACCAGCGGCAGCAGCGTGAAGGGGTCGAGCGGCGGCTCCCCGCCGCCCAGCCGCTTGACGCCCAGGACGGCTCCGAAGAGACCGGCCGCAGCCATCAGGGCGCCGACGACGTCCCAGGGGCCGTCGGGGTCGCCCGTCGACTCCGGCAGCAGCAGCCGCCCGATCGGCAGACTGACCAGCATCAGCGGGATGTTGATGAGGAAGACCGAGCCCCACCAGAAGTGCTCCAGCAGGAAGCCGCCGAGCAGCGGCCCGACCGCGGCGCCCACCGCGGCCACGGCGCTCCAGATGCCGATGGCCAGGGCACGCTCGCGCCGGTCGGGGAAGACATGGCGCAGGATGGACAGCGTCGCGGGCATGATCATCGCTCCGCCGACGCCCAGCAGGGCCCGTGCGCCGATCAGCACCTGGGCGTCCTGGGCGAGGGCCGCGGCACCCGAGGCGATGCCGAACAGGCCGTATCCGAGCAGCAGGACCCGTCTGCGGCCGATCCGGTCGCCGAGCGTGCCGAAGAGGATCAGCAGCGAGGCGCAGACCAGCGGATAGGTGTCGACGATCCAGAGCAGTTCGACGGCGCTGGGCTTGAGGTCCTCGGTGACGGCCGGCATCGCGACGTGCAGCACGGTGGCGTCGACGGCGACCAGGAGCAGGCTCACGCAGAGGACGAAGAGGACGACCCAGCGGCTCGCACCGGCCCCGGGGGCCCGACGGCGCAGCCCGGCGGAGGCCGTGGTCGTCCCGTACATGTACGTACCTCCCAGATGGTCCCTCGCACCGGCGGAATCCACGGGGTGGGGACATCCCCGCGGCAGCGACCGGGAGGTGGGTGTTCCCGGGCCCACGCAACGAAGCGAGTGAGTCGTCAGAGTACGCGAGTCCCCGCGGGCGTCGCGTGGCGGACCTCTCACGTTCGCGGGCGGAGGGTGTGGCGTACGCCACCTCCCCCCGGTCCATCACGATGCCGGGCGGCCCTCCGGTTCCGTACGCCGTCGATAATCGGGCGCGTGACCGATCTTGGAACCCGCCCGGCGCCACCCCCCACCGGCGCCGCGCGCCGGGCCGCCCCCGCTCTGGCGGGATACGTGGCCGTCCGTGCCCTGGGCCTCGTCGTGCTCGCGCTGTGGAGCGCGGCACGCGGCAGCAGTCCGCACACCCTGCTGACCGCCCGCTGGGACTCGCTCTGGTACACCCGGGTCGCCGGCCCTGGCTACGGCTACGAGGTCCGCCTGCCCAACGGCGACGTGCACTCCGATCTCGCGTTCTTCCCGCTGCTGCCCTGGCTTGAGCGGCTCGGCGAAGCGCTGACCCCGCTGTCCTTCGCCGACGCCGGTCTGCTCGTCTCGACGCTCGCCTCGATCGCCGCGGCCTGGGGGATCTTCGCCGTCGCCGACCATGTGTACGGCAGCCGGGCCGGCTTCTGCGCCGTCCTGCTGTGGGCGGTGCTGCCGGTCGGGATCGTGCAGTCGATGGCCTACAGCGAGTCCCTCTTCACGGCGCTCGCGGCCTGGTCGCTGTACGCGGTCCTCAGGGGCCGCTGGGTGACGGCGGGGGTGCTCGCGTCGCTGGCGGGGCTGACCCGTCCGGTGGGGGCTGCCGTGGTCGCCGCGGTCTGGGTGGCCGCGATCACCTCGTACGTACGCGACCGGCGTACGCTGCCGGCTCGCGAAGTACCGGTCCTGCGCCGGGCGCTGGGCATGGTCCTCGCCCCCCTCGGCGCCGCCGGTTACGTCCTGTGGGTCGGCCGTCGCACCGGCAAGGGCCCCCTCGGCTATCTCGATGTGCAGGCGGGCTGGCGCAACGGCTTCGACGGCGGCTACGCCTTCGCCCGTTTCGTCGCGGGCAAGTTCACCGCCTTCCCCTCGGCACTGGCCGGAGCGGGACTGATCATCGGGGTGGCACTGATCGTCTGGTTGTTCGTGGTGTGCGTGCGGCAGCGCCAGCCGCTGCCGCTGCTCGTGTACGCCGGGATCGTCACCGCACTCGCCCTGTGCGCGTCGAGCTACTTCGGCTCCAAACCGCGTCTCCTGCTCCCCGCCTTCCCCCTGTTGCTGCCCCTGGCCCGCGCCCTGGCCCGGGTGCGTCCGTCCAGGTCGGCCGCGGTGCTCGGCGGCGTCGCGGCGGCATCGGCCGTCTACGGAGCGTTCTGGCTGAACGGCTCCGGTCCGCCATGATCATGCGTCGACGGGCGGTGAGCGTCCGGCCAATTCCACACCAGCATTCGGTGAACGAATAGATAAGGGCCATAAAACGGGGACCCTTGTCGATCAAAGGAATTGAAGGCCGAGCGGGATCCCGATTACGGAATCCACAGAAATAAACCCGCTGTTGAGAGGAATCCCACATCACATCGTCATCACAAACCCGGTGATTCGCGCGGGTACGCACCTCACTCGCTGTAACGTCGATTGAGTGCGTACCGAACGAAAGCTGAGCCGTCTGGACCGGGTCTTCGCCCGGTTGGACCGTGAGCCGGAACGACCGACCCACATTGACGTGCCCAGGATGAGCCGCCACCGGGTGGTTCTCTTCTCGGCAACTCTCGCCTTCTACACGGCGATCGTGTGGGCCGTGGTCGTTTCCTCGTGGCTGGTCCGCCTCGACTGGCAGGTCATGTTCTTCCGGCCGTACCAGCAGTGGCCGCAGATCCACGCCTTCCTCGACTACTACGTGGTGCTGGGTCAGCGCGGCCCCACCGCCGTGATGGTCGCGGCCTGGCTGGGGTGGCGCTCCTGGCGCCAGCACACCCTTCGCCCCCTGCTCACGCTGGGGGCCGCGCTGCTTCTGCTCAACATCACGGTCGGCGCGGCCAAATACGGGATGGGCCGACTCGGACCGCACTACGCGACCGTCATCGGATCGAACGAGATGTGGCACGGCGGCGATATATTTCCTTCGGGACACACCGCGAACGCCGTGGTGACCTGGGGAATCCTGGCCTATCTGGCCTCGACGCCCCGGGCGAGACGCTGGCTTTCCGCAATCTCCGCGGTGACCTCCCTCGGCGTGGGCCTGACCACGGTCTACCTCGGTACGCACTGGCTGAGCGACGTGCTCCTCGGCTGGGCCGCCGGCCTGCTGATCCTGCTGGCGCTGCCCTGGTTCGAGCCGCTGATCGCCCGTGCCGAGTCGGCCATCCTCGACCTGCGCGACCGCAGGCGCAGCAGCCGTGCCCTCCCGGTGCCCACGCCGGCCCCGGTCGGTGCGGGCAGCCTCGTCCTCACCCCGCGCAACTCCACGGAGCCGGAGGCCGAGGTCCTTGAGCCGGTGGGCGTCACCCGGTCGACCCGGGCGCCGGTCTACCTGGCCCCCGGTCCGTACACGAGCAGGGGGGAGCGCACCCCGGTCACCCCGGTGGGCAGCCGCCGCCCGCAGCATCCGGACCGGGTCTCCCGGGGCACCACCCCCGTCCGGCCCCTGGCAGGGGGCTGAGCACCGGCGACGTCGCGGGGCCGGTACGCACGACCTCCCCGCACGGCGAAGGCCCCGGCTCCTGCGAGCCGGGGCCTTCGCCGTGGACGTCCCGAGCGGTCAGCCCTTCCAGCAGCGCCTGACCCTGCCGTCCTCGACCTCGAAGTTCAGCCGCCCGAACCGGTACTCCATGGTGATGATCGTGCCCGGCGGAAGGGAGCGGACCGTGCTCCAGCCGCGCTCACGGGCGAGCCGCTCCGCCCGGTCGGCCTCCAGGCCGACATACGACTCGGTGGAGTCGTCGGGTTCGGCTCCATGCGTGGGAATGGGTGCCATGCCGCCACGTTAGGCCGCGGTCCCGCGGCGTGGAAGTCCACAGCCGCCACTCATGTCGCGTATCCCTCTCCGGTCACGCTTCTGTCACAGAATCACGACAAGCGTTTCGGCCCCAACACCGTCACACGTACGGGGGGTTCCGCACTCACCGGACACCCCTTCGAACGCAATTCGGATCTGTTCGTCCGCCGTCGGAACGGTTTCGAATATTCCACCGATAGCGCGGCACACGCTCCGGTCTCCCGGCTCTTTTCATTCCGATTTCAAGACGACCGCGCCAACCGTCCGCGCATAAGAAATACACGGATCCGGCACAGAATCCCCCTACGCGTGCCGGGCCCGCTCGGGCGCGGCGTCCCGGCGCGAGCCCCGCTCCAGCGCCCGGGTCAACCGTTCCCGCGCCGCCGCGATCTTCCCGGTCAGTTCGGCGGGCTCCAGCACCTCGAACTCGAAACCGGTCATCAGTACATGAACCACCATCACGTCGAGGTCGGGAGCCCCGGTGAGCAGCAGGCAACTGCCGTCGGTCTCCGCCTCCAGGATCCCCGCGGACGGCGAGATCCGCTCGGCAGCCTCATGGAGGGGCACCAGCAGCCGTACGGCGGCCCGCGCGGCGTAGGCGCCGATGGAGACGCCCTTCGACACATACGCGGCCAGGTCCTCGGCCGGAGGCGTGCGCGGGGTGAAACGCGGTCCGTGCGGCGGCTTCGGGGTGATGCGGTCGGCACGGAACGTCCGCCAGTCGTCGCGGTCGACGTCCCAGGCGACCAGGTACCAGCGGCGCTCGGTGCACACCAGACGATGCGGCTCGACCGTCCGGCGGGTTGCGGCCCCCTCGTGATCGCGGTACTCGAAGCGCAGCCGCTCCGTATCCCGGCACAGGTGGGCGAGTTCGGTCAGGACGGCCGGGTCGACGGGTGAGGACCGGGGGTGCAGCATCGGCACGGTGAAGGCGTTCAGGGCGCCCACCCGGCGCCTCAGCCGGCCCGGCAGGACCTGTTCGAGCTTGGCGAGGGCCCGGACGGAGGTCTCGCCGATCCCCTCGATGCCCTGCCCGGCGGCGGTGCGCAGGCCGACCGCGACGGCGACCGCCTCGTCGTCGTCGAGCAGCAGCGGCGGCAGTTCCGCCCCCGCACCGAGCTGGTATCCGCCGCCGGTGCCCGGGCTGGCGTTGACCGGGTAGCCGAGTTCCCGCAGCCGGTCGACGTCCCGGCGCACGGTGCGCGGGCTGACTCCGAGGCGTTCGGCGAGGTCGGCTCCGGACCATTCGCGGTGGGCCTGGAGCAGGGACAGCAGGCGCAGCAGTCGTGCCGAGGTCTCCAGCATGTCCCCCAGTCTGCCGGCCGTTGCGGACAGCCATTGTCCGCAACGGCGTTTCAACCCGGTCGGTCCGTGGCGCTGACGGTCACCGACAGATCGTTGTCGACCGTGTAGTACGGCCAGGCCTCCACCGCGCCGTGTTCCGCCCGCACCGCGGCCCGTGGATAGCGGAAGACCGGCTTCTTGTCCGCGACGTCGTCGAGCAGCCGCGCGAGGCGCACCCGCGGCCCCCCTTCGCCGGCCGGGCGCAGCCACAGATCCCAGATGCCGGGCGCGAGCGGCGCGTACGGAACGGTGAAGCCGAAGTCCGCCGCGCTCCCGCTCACGTCGGCGCGCAGCACGGACCGGGGCCCGCCCCGCTCACGGACCTCGGCGTAGGCGTCCTCGGCGAGCCCCGTGCCGTACATCCGGCCCCGGACCCTCAACTCGCCCTCGCCGATGCGGAGCTCGCCCGCCTCGGCGTGCGGGGCACGCAGCCAGCTGCGGACGGCGAGGGTGCCCCGCCGGGTCGGGTGGGGGATGCGGACGGTGATTCCCGGTGCCATCCCGCCGGGGGCGCGGTCCACGAGGGAGCGCAGATCGTTGCAGCCGGATGTCAGGTGCCGGGGGGTGGCCTCGGCGAACTGCGCGTAGGCGTCCCAGCGGCCCTCGGGCAGGTCGACGCTGCTGGGCAGGGCCGCGCGCAACCGGCCGCCCTCGGCGGGGGTCAGCGGTAGCGCGATCTCGTCGCCGTCGGGGCGGCGCAGCAGCAGATGGGCGGGGCCCGGGTCGCCGGTGCCCCCGATGTCGAAGGTCAGCCCGCCCGCGCTGTCGGCGACGCAGTCCGCGCGCAGGGGCGTCGCGCTGCGCTCACGGCCGGCCCCGGGGGCCGCGGTCATCATGCGGGCCGTCCCTTCTTCAGAGCGCCGCGCCCGGCGTCCAGGGCGGCCCGGGCGCCGCCGAGCAGCGTCGCCCGTGCGCGGTGCAGCGTGGCACGTCTGCGCATGCCGCGCGGCGCGGTGGACAGGAACAGCGACTCGTAGCGCTCGGCGATCCGGGACGGGTCGAACCGCGCGGCGTTCCGCAGGGCCGCGGCCGCCATCCGCCGGCGCAGCGCGCCGTCGTCGATCAGCTCGAGCAGCCCCCTGGCGACGGAGTCGGCGCTGCCCGGCTCGACGAGGCGTCCGTCGACGCCGTCGCGGATGATCTCGCGCGGCCCGTGCGGACAGTCGGTGGAGACCACGGGCAGTCCGCAGCGCATGGCCTCGACGATGGTCATGCCGAACGACTCCGTGTGTGAGGTCACGGCGGCGATGGAACCCTTGACCCACTCGGGCTCGATGGGGTGGGCGGGACCCATGAGATAGACGTGGTTGTACAGGCCGAGACGGTCGACGAGGGTGCGCAGTTCGTCCCTCTGCTCCCCACCCCCGTAGATGCGCAGCCGCCAGTCGGGGCGTTCGGTGCGGACCCGGTCGAACGCGGTGATCAGCAGGTCGTACCGCTTGACGGGGGCGAGCCGCCCGGCCGCCACCACCCATCGGGCCGAGCCGTCGGCGGGTGCGAGGGCCGGCGCGGGCACCGGATTGGGCAGGGCCTCGACCCGGACGCCGGGCAGCCGCATCCGGGCACGGTACGCGCCGGCGTCGGCCTCGGTGGTCGTGGTGAAGGCGTCGAGATCCGGGTAGGCGCCGCGCAGGACCATGCGCAGCGCCTTGGAGTGGCTCTCGAGGGTGAGGTGCTCCTGGCCGACGCGGAGCGGGCCGCGCCGGATCTGGCGGGCCAGGTGCACGTTCAGGCCGGGGCGGGTGGCGACGACCACGTCGGCCTCGGTGGACGCGAGGTGCTCACCGATGCGGCGGTCGGTGAGGAGGCTGTACTGCCGGTAGCGGCCCTCCGCACGCGGAAAGATCCGCGCGGGCCTCGCCAGTTCCCCGTGACCGCGGTCGGGGCCGTCGGCGCGCAGGTCGACCAGGGACCGCAGCCGGACGCGCGGGTCGGGTGCGAAGACGGGCGCGTCGCGGTGGCGGAAGACGGAGACGATCTCCACGTCGTGCTGGTCGGCCAGTGCGGTCGCGAGGTTGTACGTCGTCCGGTTCGTGCCCCCGATCCCGTACGCGTTGTGTATCAGGAAGGAGATGTGCATGCGCCCCTGGATTCCTCGTCCGTCCCCTGTCGCTCTGTGAGACCCGGGGATGTGGGGAACGGTTGGGTGGCCTGGCCAAGTTGTGCCGCAACGGTTGCCCCATCGGTAGCCGATGGCGGGAACCTTTCGGCCGTGGAACGCATCAGGGGTGCGCACGCCGGCTGCGGTGTCCCGGGACGGGGCGCTCTTGTCCGCCCCGGCCGGCCCGGCCCTTCGCGTCCTCCCGGACCGCCACGGCGGGGCGGCTCCTGCGCGTCGCCGCGGTGCGGCCGCCGGCCGGCGTCGCATGCTCCCCGGGTCCTGTGACCCCGCCCGCATGTGCGCTGGGCCCGGTCGTTGGTGTTCGGCGGCCGCAGGAGGGGTCGTGGGGCGCGCACAGGGCGCTGCGGAAAGGGCGGCGGGACGAGGACCCCGACGGGCCCCGGCGTCACCACAGGACGCCGGGGCCCGCCGGGCCGGCACGATCAGAACTCGAGCCGCTGCCCGGGCACGATCACATCGGGGTCACCGCCGATGACCGCCTTGTTGCGCGCGTAGAGCCGCTGCCAGGTGGTCCCGTGCCGCTCGGCGATACCGCTCAGGGTGTCACCGCTGCGGACGGTGTAGTCACCGCGGGACGACCCGCGCCCCGCGTGTCCCGTCGAACGCTCCGGCGCCTTCGCCGGCTGCTTCGACGGAGCGGACCTGGTGGTGGAACCCTTCGACGGCTTGGCTGCCGTCTGGTGGCCCGCGGTGCCGGGCGCACTTCCGGAGGCTCCGGCACGTGCCGAGCAGACGGGCCATGCGCCCCATCCCTGCGCGTGCTGCACCTTGGTGGCCACGGCTATCTGAGCCTCCCTCGAGGCCCGGTCCGCGGTCGACGCATAGGCGGAGCCGCCGTACGCGCGCCAGGTACCGGCGGAGAACTGCAGTCCCCCGTAGTAGCCGTTGCCGGTGTTGATGTGCCAGTTCCCGCCGCTCTCGCACTGGGCGATGCGGTCCCACACCCCGCCGTCGGCCGCGGCGGCCTCACCGGTCGTGGCCAGCAGTCCCAGCGGGGCGAGCAGCGCCGCTCCGGCGAGGACCACCGTCGTACGGGTCGTGCGGGTCTTACGGGCGTTATCGGCACATTCAGACATGTAATTCCCTCTCCACGAACCCGGGGTCCCCCAGGGCGGGACGTGCCGTCCGCGCATGGAACGCGGTCGTCACGTGCCGCCCCGCCCACCGGAGGTGATGCTGCGCGCCGGCTGTGCGGCGCGGCCGGTGGGCGTCCCGGGCGGTGCTCGATGCACACGGCGGAGGAATGTATGGAGATCCGTCGCCCGATTTCAACCAACTCCTAGTCATTCCAGGCCAGTTCGACGTTACCCCGGGTATCGGCGATTTTCGGCCACCCACTTCATTCGCTGATTTCCGGATTTGTCGACCATGCGCCGCTGCGATCTGTGAGTCACTTCACGGAACCAACTTCCTTACTCATCCGGACAGTTGACATGGAGTGACGGATTCCGCGGGCATGTTCACCCAGCGCATCGGATGGTTCGATTCCGTTCGCTCCCGGGCGTGACTCCGGCCACAGATCGCCCGTTGTCATCTTCATGAGCCGGGGACCCCCGGACTCATGGGCCGGGAGCCGCCCGGCACGCCACGTACGACATCCCGAGGGAGCCACCCGTGCCGCGCATGCTCGACGTCAGCGACGCCGTACGCGCCGAGATCGGCGACGAAGAAGCCGACCGGCTGCTCGTCGGAGACAACGCCCCGGGCAGTTACGACTGCACCTCATGCCGCACTCCGGGCGACTCCGAACAGGAGCGCACCAGCACCGTCCTGTTCATCGGCGACGAGACCGCCGTCCTCGCCTTCGCCCATGCCACCTGCCTGCCCTCCCAGGTCGTCCAGGTCACCGAGGAGCAGCTGCAGGGCGCCGTGCGCTCCATCACGGCCGAGGAGGGGTTCGGCACGGCCGCCCCCCAGCAGGCCGTGCTGGGGGTCACCAGCGGGCTCGTCCTGATCGCCGGGGAGCTGCATCCGGCGCTCGTCGTGGAGCCGACCGCGCCCATCGTGCGCCCGGGCTCGATGGGTGTCGGCGACGACTTCCTGCCCCTGCTCATCGAGCAGGGCTTCATGCCGCTGACCGTCATCGAGTCCGTGCCGCACGTACTGCACGGCTGGTCCGTGCTGCTCGCCATGGGCCAGCTGCACGCCGTGCTCCAGCCCGGCGCGAACGGGGCCGGCCAGGTCGCCTGGTGGCAGGCGCACCAGCCGCTCCAGGTCACGGAGGGCTGGCGGGCCGCCGCCAACAAGCACCAGCAGGTGCTGATGTTCGCGGCACCGGTCGGCTCGATCGGCCGGCAGCCGCGGGAGGATCTGCTGCGCGACGCGCTGGACAAGGCCGCGGCCAACGGCAAGCTCGTCGCCGCCGCCCTGCCGCTGGCGGGGACCTGAGCCTCTGACCGGGGTGCGGGTGGGCCGCCCGCGGCCGCGGGCGGCCGCGCCCCCGTCGTGGCCCGGCGGGCCGTACTCCGGACGCGGGCGGCCTCCCGGCCGGCCGCGCGGTTCTCCATGCCCTGACGCACCGCGTCCCGGGCCTGGCACAAGAGCCCCTGAAGCGGACTAATCGACCGCATCCCTTGGGCGACGGGGTCGTTGGCACCTACGTGCACGCATATGACGTCCCCCGCCGCCGGTCCTACCAGCCGGCCCCCGCCGGGCGAGCCGGCCAGGACCCCTCCGGCTCATCGGCCACGCCGATCTACGACGCGCTCTACGACGAGTACGTCAGGTCCTTCCGGGCCTTCCCGGGCGACCGCACCGGCGAGGAGGACATGGCCTTCACCGCCTTCGCCAACTCCCCGGTGAGCGCAGGCTCGTACGACACCGGGACGTATGCCTCACACCACGGCGCTCCTCAGCACGCCACCGGTCATCTGGCCGCCTACCACGGCCATTCGCCCATGGCGAGCGACGTCTGGCAGCAGGTGGCCCGGCACGCCAGGGGGATGCACCACGTCCCGGCACTGCCGCCGGCACCGCGCAGGGGGCTGTGAGCCGGACACAACGGGTGAGGGGCGGCCCCCGCGGGGGCCGCCCCTCACCCGTGTTCCGGTGTCTCCCGGCTCACTTCTTCTTGCCGCGCTTCTCCCGCACGCGCACGGAGAGATGGATCGGCGCCCCCTCGAAGCCGAACTCCTCACGCAGCCGCCGCTCGATGAACCTGCGGTAGCCCGCCTCGATGAAGCCGGAGGCGAAGAGCACGAACCGGGGCGGCTTGGTGCCCGCCTGGGTGCCGAAGAGGATGCGCGGCTGCTTGCCGCCCCGCACGGGGTGCGGGTGCGCGGAGACCAGCTCGCCGAGGAAGGCGTTGAGACGGCCTGTCGGCACCCGGGTCTCCCACCCCTCGAGCGCGGTCTCGATCGCCGGGACCAGCTTCTCCATGTGCCGTCCGGTACGCGCGGAGACGTTCACCCGCGGCGCCCAGGCGACCTGCCCGAGCTCGGTCTCGATCTCCCGCTCGAGGTAGAAGCGGCGCTCCTCGTCGAGCGTGTCCCACTTGTTGTACGCGAGGACGAGCGCACGGCCCGCCTCCACCGCCATGGTGACGATGCGCTGGTCCTGGATCGAGATGCTCTCGGTGGCGTCGATCAGCACGACGGCGACCTCGGCCTTCTCGACGGCGGCCGCGGTGCGCAGCGAGGCGTAGTAGTCCGCGCCCTGCTGGAGGTGCACCCGCTTGCGGATGCCCGCCGTGTCGACGAACTTCCAGGTCTTGCCGCCCAGCTGGATCAGTTCGTCGACCGGGTCGCGGGTGGTGCCGGCGAGTTCGTTGACGACGACGCGCTCCTCGCCCGCGACCTTGTTCAGCAGCGAGGACTTGCCGACGTTCGGGCGGCCGATGAGGGCGATGCGGCGAGGCCCGCCGATGGCGGTGCCGAAGGTCTGGGCGGGCGCCTCGGGAAGCGCCTCCAGGACGGCGTCCAGCATGTCGCCGGTGCCGCGGCCGTGCAGGGCCGAGACCGGGTGGGGCTCGCCGAGGCCGAGGTTCCACAGATAGGCGGCGTCGGCCTCGCCGCTCTGGCCGTCGACCTTGTTGGCGGCGAGCACCACGGGCTTGCCCGCCTTGCGCAGCAGCCGGACGACCGCCTCGTCCGTGTCGGTGGCGCCGACCTTGGCGTCCACGACGAACACGACTGCGTCGGCCGCCTCGATCGCGTACTCGGCCTGCGCGGCCACCGAGGCGTCGATACCGAGGACGTCCTGTTCCCAGCCGCCGGTGTCGACGACCTTGAAGCGGCGGCCCGACCACTCGGCCTCGTAGGTGACACGGTCGCGGGTGACGCCGGGCTTGTCCTCGACGACCGCCTCACGGCGGCCGATGATCCGGTTCACCAGGGTCGACTTGCCGACATTGGGACGGCCGACGACGGCGAGCACGGGCAGCGGACCGTGGCCCGCCTCCTCGATCGCGCCCTCGACGTCCTCGACGTCGAAACCCTCTTCCGCGGCAAGCTCCATGAACTCCGCGTACTCGGCGTCGCCGAGAGCCCCGTGCTCGTACTCGTGCTCGGCCGAGCCGTCGGGCTGGATCTGGTCGTTCATGAAGTCCGTACCTCGTTCATCGTGGTGATCGGTGGAGCACCGCACCCGCGGTGATCCACTACTCAAGTGTCGCCTAGCGCCCGGTGAGGCGCCTGGCGGTTTCCAGGTGCTCGGTGAGCTGCTTCTGGATATGCGTGGTCGCCTCGTCCAGCGCCCTGCGCGTACGCCGCCCGCTGCCGTCGCCCGCCTCGAACGGGTCGCCGAAGACGATGTCGATGCGGCTGCGCAGCGGAGGCAGCGCCTTTACCAGCCGTCCGCGTCGCTCGGCGCTTCCCAGCACCGCGACCGGCACGATCGGAGCCCCGCTGCGGACCGCGAAGTAGGCGAGCCCGGCACGCAGCGAGGCGAAGTCGCCCTCGCCCCGGGTGCCCTCGGGGAAGATGCCCAGGACTCCCCCGTTCTCGAGCACGCCCAGCGCGTTGGTGATCGCCATGCGGTCGGTGGTCGTGCGGTCCACCTCGAGCTGGCCGATCCCCTTCAGGAAGGCGCCCAGCGGGCCGATGAACGCCTCCTTCTTGATCAGGAAGTGCGTCGCGCGGGGCGACACGCCCATGACCACCGGACCGTCGACGTTGTGGGAGTGGTTGACCGCGAGGATCGCCGGACCCGTCGCCGGAACCTTCCATGCGCCCAGGACACGCGGCCTGAACAGCCCGTGGATCACGCCGACGCCCAGACGCCGCCCGGCTTCGGCGCGCCGCTCGGAGGGAGCCTCGCTCACTTCGCCGCCCGCTTCTCCTCGACGAGGGTGACGACGCACTCGATGACCTGCTGGAGCGTGAGGTCGGTGGTGTCCACCTCGACCGCGTCGTCCGCCTTGGCGAGGGGGGACGTCTTGCGGCTGGAGTCGGCCGCGTCCCGCTGGATCAGCGCCGCGCGGGTGGCATGGACGTCGGCGCCCTTGAGCTCACCGCTGCGGCGGGCGGCACGCGCCTCCGCGGAGGCGGTGAGGAAGACCTTCAGGTCGGCGTCGGGCAGCACGGTGGTCCCGATGTCGCGGCCCTCCACGACGATCCCCGTCCGCGCCGACGCGGCGAGGGAACGCTGCAGCTCGGTGATCCGCGCCCGCACCTCGGGCACCGCGCTGACCGCGCTGACCCGGGAGGTGACCTCCTGGCCGCGGATCGGCACGGACACGTCCACGCCGTCCACCGTGATGGTGGGCGCCGACGGGTCCGTGCCGGAGACGATCTCCGGCTTGCCCGCCACCGCCGCGATCGCGGACGGGTCCGTTATGTCGATGTTGTTGTTGACCATCCACCACGTGATCGCCCGGTACTGGGCGCCGGTGTCCAGGTAGCTCAGCCCGAGGTGCGTGGCCACGGCCTTCGAGGTGCTCGACTTGCCCGTGCCGGAGGGGCCGTCGATGGCGACAATCACTGCCGGGGCGGTCCGGGCGGCGCCGTTTTCCACGGTGAGGACACCTTCCTGGTGCGGGGTGGCGGGTACGGGCGGGACGCACAGGCGCCCCGCACAAGGTTACTGGCTCCCCGGACCCGGTATGACTGGCCTGCCCGTCGCCCTACTGGCGGATCGTCCAGCCCCGCTCCCGCAGCGCCGCGCTCAGGACCGGGGCCGCCTTCTGCTCCACCATCAGCTGGACCAGACCCGCCTGCTGTCCCGTCGCGTGCTCGATACGGACGTCCTCGATGTTGACGCCCGCCATGCCCGCGTCCGCGAAGATGCGGGCCAGCTGGCCCGGCTGGTCGCTGATCAGGACGGCGACGGTCTCGTAGGCCCGCGGCGCGCTGCCGTGCTTGCCGGGCACTCGGACCTGGCCCGCGTTGCCCCGGCGCAGCACGTCCTGGATCCCGTGGACGCCCTCCCGCCGCTTGGCCTCGTCGGACGACTGCAGGGCGCGCAGGGCCCGTACCGTCTCGTCGAGGTCGGTGGCGACCTCGGAGAGCAGGTCGGCGACCGGGCCGGGGTTCGCGGACAGGATGTCGATCCACATCCCGGGGTCGGAGGCGGCGATCCGGGTCACGTCCCGGATGCCCTGCCCGCACAGCCGTACGGCCGCCTCCTCGGCGTGCTCGAGGCGGGCGGCGACCAGGTTGGAGACCAGATGCGGCATGTGCGAGACGAGGGCGACCGCCCGGTCGTGGCCGTCGGCGTCCATCACGACGGGCACGGCACGGCAGTGCGAGACCAGTTCCAGGGCGAGGTTCAGCACCTCGGTGTCGGTGTCCCGGGTCGGGGTGAGCACCCAGGGGCGGCCCTCGAAGAGGTCCCCGGTGGCCGCCAGCGGTCCGGACTTCTCACGCCCGGACATGGGATGCGTGCCGATGTACCTCGACAGGTGGGCCGGGTCGAGGCCGAGCGCCTCCAGTTCGCGGCGCGGGCCGCCCTTGACGCTGGCCACGTCGAGGTAGCCGCGCCCCAGCCCGCGCCGCATGGCGTCGGCGAGCCCGGCGGCGACGTGCGCGGGCGGGACCGCGACGATCACCAGGTCGACGGGGCCCTCGGGCTCCTCGTCGGTGCCGGCACCGAGGACGGCCGCGGTGCGGGCCTGCTCGGGGTCGTGGTCGCGCAGGTGCACGGTGACGCCGCGGGCGGCCAGCGCCAGGGCCGCCGAGGTGCCGATGAGCCCCGTGCCGATGACGAGTGCGGATCTCACTGGGCGATGTCCTTGCGCAGGGCGGCGGCGGCACCGAGGTAGACGTGCACGATGTCGGCGCGCGGCTTGTCGGACTCGATGTGGGCGAGGATGCGGACGACGCGGGGCATCGCGCCCTCGACGTCCAGCTCCTGGGCGCAGATCAGCGGGACGTCGACGATGCCGAGCTTGCGGGCCGCGGCCGCCGGGAAGTCGCTGTGCAGATCGGGGGTGGCGGTGAACCAGATGCTGATCAGCGCGTCGGCGGTGAGGCCGTTCCGCTCCAGGACGGCGGTGAGCAGGGCGCCGACCTGCTCACTCATGTGCCCGGCCTCGTCCCTTTCGAGTTGGACGGCGCCCCGGACCGCTCGTACCGCCACGGTGATGCTCCTCGCTGATGTACGGAAACCTCTGGTCACACCAGCGTAGTCAGCCCGGGACGCACTCCGGCGCGGCGCCCGTCCGGCGAGACGCGCCGCGCCGCCGTGCGAGCGCCCGCCGTGATGGACCGGGCCGCCCTCACATGTCCCAGAGGGCCCCGAGCGCCTGCAGTTCGCCCCCGTACTCGATGCGGTCCGCCCACTCCCGCGGCCAGGCTTCGGAGCCGAGGTGGGCGCCCGCGAAGGCCCCCGCAAGGCATGCGATCGAGTCGGAGTCGCCGGAGGTGCAGGCGGCCCGGCGCAGTACGGTGACCGGCTGGTCGGGGAACAGCAGGAAGCACAGCAGACCGGTGGCGAGGGCCTCCTCCGCGATCCACCCCTCGCCGGTCGCGAGACAGGGGTCCGTCTCGGGCGACACGGTCGCCACGGCTGCCTGGAGGCGTTCGAGGATCTCCAGGCACTCGTCCCAGCCGCGGGCGATGAAGTGCTCCGCGGTGGGGTCCTGGGCGCGGGTCCACAGATCGCCGAGCCACGACTCGTGATAGCGGCTGCGGTTCTCGTACGCGTACGAGCGCAGCTGCCCGACCAGTCCGGACGGCTCGGCGCCCTGGACGAGCAGCCGTATCGCGTGGGCGGTGAGGTCGGAGGCGGCGAGCGCCGTGGGGTGGCCGTGGGTGAGCGCCGCCTGCAACTGGGCGGCCCCGGCGCGCTGTTCGTCGCTGAGCCCGGGTGTGAGTCCGACGGGCGCCACCCGCATGTTGGCCCCGCAGCCCTTGGAGTCGATCTGGCTCGCCTCCTGCCAGGGCCGGCTGTCGTCGTCCAGCAGGTTGCAGGCGACGAGGCAGGTCCGTCCTGGTGCCCGGTTGTTGTCCGGGGAGTGGTACCAGTCGACGAACTCCTCGCGCACCGGACGGACCATGCGCTTCGGCGCCAGGACCCCGCGGTCCATGGCCGTCCGCAGCCCGCGTCCGAGCGCCAGCGTCATCTGGGTGTCGTCGGTGACGATCGCCGGCTTCGGCAGCTCCATCTCCCGCCACGGCCCGCACTTGGCGAGGATGGAGGGCACGTCGTTGAACTCGGTCGGGAAACCGAGCGCGTCGCCGAGGGCGAGTCCGATCAGTGATCCGGTGGCGGCGTGCTTGGCGAGGGCGGTGGCGGTCATGAGGGCCGTCCTTCCGTGGCGGGGCGGAGCAGGGGCGGGTGCAGGGCGGTGGCGGTGCCCGCGCGGTAGAGCGCGGCGGGCTTGCCGCGCCCACCGGTGAGCCGGGCGGCGCCCGGGACCGGTTCGACGAAGCCCGGGGTGGCGAGGACCTTGCGCCGGAAGTTGGGGCGGTCGAGCGCGGTCCCCCACACGGTCTCGTAGACCTGCTGCAGCTCCCCGAGGGTGAACTCGGGCGGGCAGAAGGCCGTGGCGAGGCAGGAGTACTCCAGCTTGGCGCCGACGCGTTCGTGGGCGTCGGCGAGGATCCCGTCGTGGTCGAAGGCGAGCGGCCCGGCCGCTTCGTAGGGCAGCCAGCGGGCCTGTGCCGCGTCGCCGCCGCCGTGCGGCTCGGGAGCGTCGGGCAGCAGGGCGGCGAAGGCGACGGAGACGACCCGCATCCGGGGATCGCGGCCGGGGTCGCTGTAGGTGCGCAGCTGCTCGAGGTGGAGCCCGGAGACGTCCGCGAGGCCGGTCTCCTCGGCGAGCTCCCGCCGGGCGGCCTCCTCCGCGGACTCCTCCGGCCGCACGAAGCCGCCGGGGAGCGCCCAGCGGCCCGCGTAGGGCTGCTGTCCGCGTTCGACGAGCAGAACGTGGAGCCGGCCCGCCCGGACGGTCAGGACGGCCAGGTCGGCGGTGACGCCGAAGGGCTCATGGGCGTACTTGTCGTAGCCCGGCACGGTCCCCATGACCCCCACCCCCTTTATGGTCGACATGACTCTAATGGCGGACAGGGGTCGCGCACAAGAAGAAGGCCGGTTCCCGTCACACGGGAACCGGCCGCTTCGAGAGCCGGGGGCCTAGAGGTCGACTTCCTTCATCAGCATCCCGACCTCGGTGTTCGACAGCCGGCGCAGCCAGCCCGACTTCTGGTCGCCGAGGGTGATCGGGCCGAAGGCCGTCCGCACCAGCTTGTCGACCGGGAACCCGGCCTCCGCGAGCATGCGGCGCACGATGTGCTTGCGGCCCTCGTGCAAGGTCACCTCGACGAGGTAGTTCTTGCCGGTCTGCTCCACCACCCGGAAGTGGTCCGCACGCGCGTACCCGTCCTCGAGCTGGATGCCGTCCTTGAGCTTCTTGCCCAGGTCGCGCGGGATGGGGCCCACGATGTGCGCGAGATAGGTCTTCTTCACGCCGTACCTGGGATGGGTCAGCCGGTGGGCCAGCTCGCCGTGGTTGGTGAGCAGGATGACGCCCTCGGTCTCGGTGTCGAGTCGGCCGACGTGGAAGAGCCGGGTCTCACGGTTGGTGACGTAGTCCCCGAGGCACTGGCGCCCCTCCGGGTCCTCCATGGTGGAGACGACCCCGGCCGGCTTGTTCAGCGAGAAGAACTGGTACGACTGCGTGGCCACAGTCAGCCCGTCCACCCGGATCTCGTCCTTCTCCGGGTCGACCCGCAGCCCCTGCTCGGTGACGATCTCGCCGTTGACCTCGACCCGGGCCTGCTCGATCAGCTCCTCGCAGGCACGCCGGGAGCCGTACCCGGCACGTGCGAGCACCTTCTGCAGCCGCTCGCCCTCCAGCTCCGCCCCCGGGAAGGTCTTGGGCAGCTTGACGTCCTTCTTGCCGGCGTACCGGTCGCGGTTGCGCTCCTCGGCCCGGGTCTCGTACTCGCGCGAGCGCGCGGGTGCCGTGCGACCCCCGTCACGCTGCTGCGACTGCCTGGGGCCGCCCTTGGCACCGCCGCGCGCGGTGGTGCCGCGCCCGGACTTGGGGCCGTCCTTGGAGGCGCCGGGGCCCACGTCGTAGCGGCGCTCCTCGGGTCGGGGCTTGCGAGGTCGGCCCGCACCCTGCCGCTCGTCCTTGCTGTTGCCGGCACCGCGGTAGTTGCCGCGCCCGTCGTTCCTGCCGCTGCCGCTGCTTCGCATCAAAATTCCGTCGTCGTGTTCGTCGGGTGATCGTCGTCCGGGTCCGGCGCATCAAGTGCGTCCGGGTCGAACGACGGAACGCCCTCCTGGGTCTCGGCCTCGATCGCCTCCGCCTCCGGGAGGAAGGGCGCGAGTTCCGGGAGCTCGTCCAGGCCGCGCAGGCCCATCCGCTCCAGGAAGTAGTTCGTCGTCCTGTACAGGATCGCACCTGTTTCGGGTTCCGTGCCCGCCTCTTCGACCAGACCCCGTTGGAGCAGGGTGCGCATGACCCCGTCGCAGTTGACTCCGCGGACCGCCGAGACACGGCTGCGGCTGACCGGCTGACGGTACGCGACCACCGCCAGGGTCTCCAGGGCGGCCTGGGTGAGCCGGGCCTGCTGACCGTCCAGCACGAAGCGCTCCACGGCCGGGGCGTACTCGGCCCGGCTGTAGAAGCGCCAGCCGCCCGCGACGAACCGCAGCTCGAAACCGCGTCCCTGCACGGTGTACTCGTCGGCGAGCTCGCGCAGCGCGTCGGCGACGTGCCGCCGGGGCCGCTCGAGGATCTTCGCCAGATGCTCCTCGGTGGCGGGCTCGTCCACGACCATCAGGACGGCCTCCAGCGCGGGCTTGAGGTCGAGGCCGGCCACCGCGGCCAGGCCTGCCGGAACCTCCGCGGTCTCCTCGCTCACGCCTTCCCCTCCGTCTTCGCGCCGTTCCTGCCGGGATCCGTCTTCGTGCCGTCGGCCTTGGCCTCGGGATCCTCGGGCGGCCGGTCGAACTCGTCCGTCACCACCGGTGCCTCGTCCCCCTCCCCGCCGGTCCAGCGCACCAGCAGCTCGCCGAGCGCGTCCTCCTGCTCCAGCGCCACGGCCTTCTCCCGGTACAGCTCCAGCAGGGCCAGAAAGCGCGCGACGACCGTGAGGGTGTCCTCGCTGTCCGCCACGAGCACACGGAAGCTGGCCTCGCCGAGTTCCCGCAGCCGGGCGACCACGATCTGGGCCTGCTCCTGCACGGAGACCAGCGGGGCGTGGATGTGGTCCACATAGACCTGGGGTCTGGGCTTGGGCTGCATCGCCTTGACGGCGAGTCCGGCGAAACCCTCGGGCCCGATGCTGATGACGACCTCTGGCAGCAGCTCGGCGTGCTGGGGTTCGAGGCCGACGGTACGGGGATAGCGCCGCGCCTCGTCCTCGGTCCGCCGGTTGAAGATCTCTGCGATCTGCTTGTAGGCGCGGTACTGGAGGAGCCGCGCGAACAGCAGGTCCCGGGCTTCCAGCAGCGCGAGGTCGGCCTCGTCCTCGACCTCGGCGGCGGGCAGCAGCCGCGCCGCCTTGAGGTCGAGCAGGGTCGCGGCGACCACGAGGAACTCGGTGGTCTCGTCGAGGTTCCAGTCCGGCCCCATCGCCCGGATGTGCCCCATGAACTCGTCGGTCACCTTGGACAGCGCGACCTCGGTCACGTCGAGCTTGTGCTTCGAGATCAACTGGAGGAGCAGGTCGAAGGGGCCCTCGAAGTTCGACAGCCGTACCTTGAAGACACCGTCGTCGGGCTCAGGACCGTCCGAGGGTTCGACGGGGGCGTCGGCGGGCTCGACGGCGACGTCCGGCGCATCGGCCGGGGAACGGGGCTCCGGCACGGCCGTGAGGGCCGACGGCGTGGACACGGCGGACGACACCCGGTCAGGTCCGGCCTCTTCCTCCGGGGTCGCGGTGACCACGGACGCCTCGGGCGACTCGGATCCCGGTCCGGCACCGCCCGGTTCCTCGGCGGTCGTACCCGAGGACGCCTCCTCGGAGCTGTCCGTCCCACCGGGCGGGTCGTAGGGGCCGCTCTCCTCGGCCGGCGGCTCCCCGGTCCCGGGGTTCCCGGCCGCTGCGGGCTCCTCGAACGCGGTGTCCGGCCCGGAAAGCGCTGAAGGTGGTGCCTCTTCGGGAGCGTCGGCTCCGTGGAGCGCTGCGGGCTCCTCCTCGACCACACGCGCGACCGGGGCGGCCCCCGGCCCGCGACCCAGCGCACGCCGCCGGCCGACCGGGCCGGTGCTGGGAGTGGAGCCGTCGTACGAGGTCATAGCCGTCGCAGGCTACCTGCTTACCGTCCCCGCAGCCGACGCACGAGGATACTGGCGTCCCCGCGGGACTCCAGATCCGCCAGCACCACCGCAACCGCCTCACGCACGATCCGCCCGCGGTCGACCGCGAGCCCGTGCTCGCCCCGGAGCACAAGACGCGCGTGCTCGAGGTCCATCAGCTCCTCCGCGGACACGTACACGGTGATCTTCTCGTCGTGCCGTTCACGCCCGCTGGGCCGCCGCCCGGCCGCACGCCCCCGCTTGCGCGGCTGAGAGGCCGCCGGACCCTCCTGTGAGGCCGCCTGACGCCGCGCGGGCCGTTCCGCCGCGGTGGAGCGCGTACGGGACTCCCCCGCCTCCGTCTCGACCACGTCCGCCGCGACGTGCTCGTCGCCCTCGCCGTCGCCGCCCTGCACGGGCACCGACGGCGGCGCGTCCTCCGTCGCGGCCGCGGGGTCGCTCTCGCCCGCGGGAGCCGGCACCCGGGCCTCGCCGTTGGCCGGGCGCCTGGGGGTGGACGCCTGGAGCGCCATTCCCCCGGTGGTACGAAACAGTTCGTCGGCCCCGGGCAGACTCACTCGGCGTGACACCGGGCGAGCACCTCCCTGGCGAGCTGGCGATAGGCGGCGGCACCGACGGAGTTGGAGGCGTACGTGGTGATCGGCTCACCGGCGACCGTGGTCTCCGGGAAGCGCACGGTCCGGCCGATGACCGTGTGGTAGACGTGGTCGTCGAACGCCTCGACGACACGCGCGAGCACCTCACGGCTGTGCACGGTCCGGGAGTCGTACATCGTGGCGAGGATGCCGTCCAGCTCCAGCTCGGGGTTGAGCCGCTCCTGGACCTTCTCGATGGTCTCGGTGAGCAGCGCGACACCGCGCAGGGCGAAGAACTCGCACTCCAGCGGAACGATCACCTTGTGCGCGGCGGTGAGCGCGTTCACGGTGAGCAGGCCGAGCGAGGGCTGACAGTCGATCACGATGTAGTCGTAGTCGGACATCAGCGGCTTCAGCGCACGCTGGAGCGTCGACTCGCGCGCGACCTCCGACACCAACTGGACCTCGGCCGCCGACAGGTCGATGTTGCTCGGCAGCAGATCCATGTTCGGGACCGCGGTCTTCAGCAGGACCTCGTCCGCGGACATGCCCCGCTCCATGAGCAGGTTGTAGACGGTGAGGTCGAGCTCCATGGGGTTGACGCCGAGACCCACGGACAGCGCGCCCTGCGGGTCGAAGTCGACGAGCAGCACCCTGCGGCCGTACTCCGCCAGCGCGGCACCCAGATTGATGGTCGACGTCGTCTTGCCGACGCCGCCCTTCTGGTTGCACATCGCGATGATCTTCGCTGGGCCGTGATCGGTCAGCGGACCCGGGATGGGGAAGTACGGCAGCGGGCGCCCCGTCGGGCCGATGCGCTCGCGGCGCTGGCGGGCCGCGTCGGGCGCGAGCGTGGCCGCGTATTCGGGATCGGGCTCGTATTCCGCGTCGGGGTCGTAGAAGTGCCCGTCGGGCAGTTCGTCGTAGTCGGCGAAGTGGTTGTGGACCCCGCCACTTCCGTTGCCGGCCATGGCGTTCACGTGTTGGCCATCCAAGCTCTGATGTGCTGTCTGAGTCAGGCGAGGGCTCTGGCTCCGGTGGGCAGCGAAGGTACGGACAGCGACGGAGCCGACAGCCTCGAGCCCCGTGGGGACCGTGCCCCGCGCAGGCGTTCCTGGTTGACCACCCCCGGGAGAAAATGTCGACTCATTCACAAGTCGTCTTACCTCCTTGGTGACCAGGGGACTTCTAGATAGGTCAGCGTGGCACCATGCCGACGGTTGGCGACTCTATGGCGTGTCGGCGGTCCGCAGCAACACAATCCGCCGGACCCGGCCCGATGTGTCGGCAATGAAACATCCTGCTGTCAAGGGTGTCCGGGCACCGTTCGCCAGGTTTCACCGGTGTGCGAAACGGTTAAAGAGTTGCGTTCGAGGCGAGTTGAACGAGTGTCGCAAAGTGACCATACACACATCCGGCCGGACCTTGTCGGGCAAGGTCCGGCCGGATGCCCGGCGTTGACGAGGCGGGTTGACCTGCCGCCCTGCGGCCGCGGGCCAACGCGTGGCGGGACTAGCCGAGGAGGGTCTCCAGGTCCATGTGGTCCAGCCCGTGCGCCTCGGCGACCTCCTTGTAAACCACCTGGCCGTCATGGGTGTTGAGGCCCTTGGCCAGCGCGGCGTCGCGGCGCAGCGCCTCGACCCAGCCGCGGTTGGCGAGCTCCACGATGTAGGGCAGCGTGGCGTTCGTCAGCGCGTAGGTGGAGGTGTTCGGGACGGCGCCGGGCATGTTGGCGACGCAGTAGAAGACCGACTCGTGGACCTTGAAGGTCGGCTCGGCGTGCGTGGTGGGCCGGGAGTCCTCGAAGCAGCCGCCCTGGTCGATCGCGATGTCGACAAGGACACTTCCCGCCTTCATCCGGGAGACGAGCTCGTTGGTGACCAGCTTCGGGGCCTTGGCACCCGGGATGAGGACGGCGCCGACGACGAGGTCGGCCTCGAGGCAGGCCTTCTCCAGTTCGAAGGCGTTGGAGACGACGGTCTGGATCTTCGTGCCGAAGATCTTGTCCGCCTCCTTGAGCTTGTTGATGTCCTTGTCGAGCAGGGTGACGTGGAAGCCCAGGCCGATGGCGATCTGCGCGGCGTTCCAGCCGGAGACGCCGCCGCCGATGACGACGGCCTTGCCGGCCGGCACACCCGGGACACCGCCGGGCAGCACACCGCGGCCGCCGTTCGCCGCCATCAGGTGGTAGGCGCCGACCTGCGGGGCCAGCCGGCCGGCGACCTCGGACATGGGGGCGAGCAGCGGGAGCGCGCGGTTCGGCAGCTCGACCGTCTCGTACGCGATGGCCGTGGTCCCGGACTCCAGCAGGGCGTCCGTGCACTCCTTGGAGGCGGCCAGGTGCAGGTAGGTGAAGAGGATCTGGTCCTTGCGCAGACGGTGGTACTCCTCGGCGACCGGCTCCTTCACCTTGAGCAGCAGGTCGGCGGTGGCCCAGACCTCGTCGGCGGTGTCCAGGATCTGCGCACCCGCGCTGATGTACTCCTCGTCCGGGATCGAGGAGCCGACGCCGGCGTTCCGCTCGACGACGACCTGGTGACCGTTGCGCACCAGCTCGTGCACGCCGGCGGGGGTGATGGCCACCCGGAACTCGTTGTTCTTGACCTCGCGGGGGATGCCGACCTTCACGTCGATCACGGTCCTTGACTCAGAGAATGAGGGGCATTGCAAGACACACCCGGACGTGCAGGGGCACATCGGGAGACACCGCAGGAGAACGTGCGGCAGAGCCAGTTTAATGAAGGCTTTCCCTGTGTCTAGCCTTTCATTGCATCAATCTTCAGCTGATGGACCGCGGATTTCGTAGGCGTTAGCCTCCTCTTCCGGCTCTGTCGCGTCATCGTGGGCCTCCTCGCCCAGCAGGCGTCCGGCCGTGCCGCGGTGGAGACGGGCCGCCGCCGGGTCGCCGAGGTGCTCCAATGTGTCGGCGAGTCTGAGCTGCAGCGCCGCCTGAAGCCGTACGTCCTCGGCACGCCGCGCCCACTCGACCGCCTCCTGGCAGGTACGCAGCGACTCCTCGGGCCGTCCGGCGTACTCCTGAACCCTGGCCAGCTCGCTCAACGCCCGCGCGTGGGCGGCCACATCGCCGCTTCTGCGGTGCCCCGCGACCGCGGCACGCCACTGGCGCTGCGCCTCGCCGTAGCGGCCCGCGTACGTGTGGACGGCGCCGAGGCGGCCGTAGAGCCGGGCGGCGTCCGCGCGCTCGTCCCGGGCGAGCCGGTGGGCGAGCGCACGGCCGTACCAGTCGGCCGCCCGGTCGTAGTCCCCGAGCTCCTGGTGCGCGCCGGCTACGGATTCCATTGCGCGGGCCGTCGCATACGGGTCGTTCCCTCGCCGTGCCGCGTCCAGCGCGGCCCGGTAGCGGGGCAGCGCCTCCGCTGTCCGGCCGGTCTGCACGTCCAGGTCCGCGAGGTTCAGCAGGGCCGCCGACTGCTCGCGGGGCAGGTCCCGGCGCTCGGCGACATCGAGTACGAGTCGGTGGATGCCGTACAGCTCGGGGGCGGCGGCACGGGTGCCGAAGTGCGCGACCATGGCCCTCACCAGCGCGGCCATGAGGCGGCGGGCCAGCGTGTCCAGCTCGCCGTCGGCGACCGCGAGCCGGGCCGCGGCCAGCAGCGCGGGCTGCCGGACGCGCAGCCATTCCTCGGCCGCGCGGGGGGTCGCGAAGCGCAGGGCCTTGGGCAGCCCGGCGAGCTTCTCGCGGGCCTGCGGGCTGTCGGTCTCGGTGATCGCGCGGCAGGACTGGAGCAGCCGTACGGTCCGCTCCAGCATTCGCGCCCGGGCCAGCTGCAACTCGGCCGGGCGGTCCTGGCTCTCGCTGCGGGCGCGGAGCAGGGGGTGCAGACAGCCGGGGATCTCGAACAGCGACAGGGCGGCGTCCACGGGCCGCAGAAACCCGAGGGCCGCGAAGTCGTCGAGGACGGCACGGGCGTCCTCCACCGAGCAGCCGGCCAGCGCGGAGGCGGTGTGCGGATCGACGAGGCCGAGGGGGGCTAGGTGGAGCAGGCGCAGCATCCGCTGGGCGGTGCCCGGCAGTCCCGCGTACGCGAGCCGGAAGACCCGGTGCGGTGCCGGCCCGTCGTCGCCCTCGGCGCGCAGCTGCTTGGCCAGGTCGGCGACGCCGGCCTTGGGACGGGCACCCAGCCAGCCGCCGGCCAGGACGAGCGCGGCGGGCTGGCCGGCGCACTCCTCCACAAGACCCTCGGCGGCACGCGGGTCGACGGTGATGCGCACCGATCCGGTGAACCTGGTGAGGAGATCCAGCGCGGACTTGGTGTCGAGTCCGCCGAGGGTGCAGGGGCGCACGTCCGCGATCCCGGTCAGCGGCCCCTTGGAGACGGCCACGACCAGGCAGTCGGGCGCGTCCGGCAGCAGGGCGTCGACCTGCTCGGCGGTCACCGCGTCGTCGAGCAGGAGCAGCACCCGTCGTCCGGCCAGGCCCTCGCGCAGCGCCTGGGTCAGGTCGTCCTCGCCGGCTCCGGCCGGGGCCGGCAGGTCGAGGGCCGCCAGCAACGCGCGGGCGATGCGCTCGGCCGGTACGGGGGAGCCGTCGGGCTCACTGAGCCGGGCCCGCAGCACACCGTCCCGGTAACGGTGTGCGACCTGGCGCACCAGCTCCTCGGCGAGGGCCGTGCGGCCGAAACCGGAGCGGCCGGCGATGAGCAGCACACGGGCACGGGGTGCCTTGCGGCCGGAGAGGGTGTCCAGGCCCGCGCGCTCGATGTCGAGCAGGAGTTCCTTCAACTCCCGTGTACGGCCGAGGAACTGACCGTCCGTGGCGGGGGGACGCCGCTCGCCCTCCGACAGCTCGACGCCGCCTGCGTCCACCGCCTGATCCGCCACGGGCCACGCTCCCGTCCCACTGCGCACACGGGCCCGCCGGGCCTTGGGGCGGGTCGTTCCCAGAGCCTAGTTCACGCTCTGCGACGATCCGGGCCGAGCAGGGCAGGCACATCCCCCGATCGGATCAGGCGATCGTACGACCGGCGCTGTCGGAGGGGTGCCGGCCCGTGAATGGGCCGGTTCCTCGCGTTCTCAGGACTCGAACGGCCGAGCGGGCCACGGTGCCTCGGCCGGGCGCAGGGCGTCCAGACCGTCGCCGTTCCGCGCGGCGACCAGCGAGAGGACGCCCACCACGAGGCAGTTGTTGTGCAGGTCGCCTGCCAGCACGCCGCGCACGAGGTCCTGGAGCGGGATCCGGGCCAGCTCCATGTCGGCCTCCTCGTCCTCCACCTCGAAGCGCTGTCCCTCGGCCTCGGACAGATCACGGGCGAGGAAGACGCGCACGGCCTCGTCGCAGCCGCCGGGGGTGGTGTAGACGTCGGTCAGCACCCGCCAGTCCTCGGCCTTGACGTGCGCCTCCTCGTACAGCTCGCGCTGGGCGGCGTGCAGCGGGTTCTCGCCGGGAATGTCGAGAAGCCCGGCCGGGATCTCCCAGAGCTTGTGGCGCACGGGGTGGCGGTACTGGTGGATGACCAGCACGCGGTCCTCGTCGTCCAGGGCGAGTACGGCCACCGAACCGGGGTGCACCTGGTAGTCGCGGCGGGCGACCGAACCGTCGGGCATCACCACGTCGTCGGTGCGGACGGAGGTCTTCTTGCCGACGAACGGGGTGTCGCTCGCCCTGACCTCCCACTCCTCGGGGGTGTCCTTGATCGTCATGTCGCCCTGTTCCTCCCACGCCCTTGCACACGACCGGGGCACGCCTCCCGAAGGACGCGCACCCCGGCCACCGTACAGCTCTCGCCCTACTTGCCGTTCTTCCGCTCCACGGCCGCCTTCACCAGGCCCGCGAACAGCGGGTGTGGCCGGGTCGGGCGGGAGCGCAGCTCGGGGTGCGCCTGCGTCGCCACCAGGTAAGGGTGCACTTCGCGCGGGTACTCGACGTACTCCACGAGCTTGCCGTCCGGCGACGTGCCGGAGAACACGACTCCGGCCTTCTTCTCCAGCTCGGCGCGGTAGGCGTTGTTCACCTCGTAGCGGTGACGGTGACGCTCCTCGACGTACTCCCTGCCGTCGTACACCTCGCGCACGATCGAGCCCTCGGCCAGCTTGGCCGGGTACATGCCCAACCGCATCGTGCCGCCCATGTCGCCCTCGCCCGCCACGATGTCGAGCTGTTCGGCCATGGTGGAGATGACCGGGTGGCCGGTCGCCGAGTCGAACTCGGTGGAGTTCGCGTCGGGGATGTCGGCCAGGTTGCGCGCCGCCTCGATCACGATGCACTGAAGGCCGAGGCAGAGTCCGAGCAGCGGGATCCTGTTCTCGCGGGCGTACTGGATGGCGCCCACCTTGCCGGAGACACCGCGATCGCCGAATCCGCCGGGGATGCAGATCGCGTCCACGTCGGACAGCTGCTTCCTGGCGCCGGCGGGGGTCTTGCAGTCGTCCGACGTGACCCACTTGATCTTCACCCGGGCCTTGTTGGCGAAGCCGCCCGCGCGCAGCGCCTCGGTCACCGACAGATAGGCGTCGGGCAGGTCGATGTACTTGCCGACCAGGGCGAGGGTGATCTCGTGGTCCGGGTTGTGGACCCGGTCGAGCAGGTCGTCCCAGGTCGTCCAGTCCACGTCGCGGAACGGCAGGTCCAGCTTGCGGACGACGTAGGCGTCCAGGCCCTCGGTGTGCACGACCTTCGGGATGTCGTAGATGGAGCGGGCGTCGGGGCACGCCACGACCGCGGCCTCGTCGACGTCGCACATCAGCGAGATCTTGCGCTTGATCGCCGTCGGGACCTCGCGGTCGCAGCGCAGGACGATCGCGTCGGGCTGGATGCCGATGTTGCGCAGGGCGGCGACTGAGTGCTGGGTCGGCTTGGTCTTCAGCTCGCCGGACGGGCCGATGTACGGCAACAGTGAGATGTGCACCACGAAGACGTTGTCACGACCGACCTCATGGCGGACCTGGCGCACGGTCTCCAGGAACGGCAGCGACTCGATGTCGCCCACCGTGCCGCCGACCTCGGTGATCACGACGTCCACCTCGTCGGTGGCCATGCGCCGGATGCGGTGCTTGATCTCGTTGGTGATGTGCGGGATGACCTGCACCGTGTCGCCCAGGTACTCGCCGCGCCGCTCCTTGGCGATCACCGTCGAGTAGACCTGCCCGGTGGTGACGTTGGCGGAGCCGTCCAGGTCGCGGTCGAGGAAGCGCTCGTAGTGGCCGATGTCCAGATCGGTCTCGGCGCCGTCGTTCGTGACGAACACCTCACCGTGCTGGAAGGGGTTCATGGTGCCCGGGTCCACGTTCAGGTACGGGTCGAGCTTCTGCATGACAACACGAAGACCCCGCGCCTTGAGCAGCATGCCGAGGCTGGACGCCGTCAGGCCCTTGCCGAGCGAGGAGGCGACACCCCCGGTGACGAAGATGTGCTTGGTCGTCGTGGATTTGGGCGGCATGGCCAAGAGGGGGCTCCCGTGGTCGCGGTCTGGGTTGCGGGGCGGTCCACCCGCCGAAGGTTTCCGGAGGTGCCGTCGCTGCGGTTCGGGGGTTTCGTGCCCACCGGTCCACGGGCTACCAGCGTAACAGCGCCCGAGCATGACCGCTTCCGGCCACCCGCCGGACCCGTGTCACCATGGACGCGCGACACTCACCCGCGCCCCACTCGTTCGGCGCACTCTCGTTGCCCGGACCGGGACGCGGATCACGGAGGTGCGTCGTATCCTGCTCGGACACTCGCTGCCGAGCACTCCCCGGAAAACGGCAACACCCCCGCCCGTCACCGGAACAACAAGAGCTTGTCAGTTTGTTGAACATCGACCGCTTGCTTTCCGAATGGGTCGGTGAACAACGTCTGTCTCACCGACCCCATGACCGCAAAGAGCGACCGCCCCTCGTGGGCGACGTGGCCGTTCGACTGGAGTTCAATTGGCCGGGCGCATCGAAGACTATGCACTCATTGGAGACATGCAGACCGCGGCGCTGGTCTGCCGGGACGGCACCGTGGACTGGTTGTGCCTGCCCCGATTCGACTCCCATGCCGTCTTCGCAGGACTGCTCGGTACAGAGGAGCACGGCTTGTGGCGTCTGGGCCCCGCCCACGCCTCGGGCGCGCAGCCGCCCACGGCGACCAGGCGCTCCTACCGCGGCGACTCCCTGATCCTGGAGTCCGAATGGGACACCCCGCGCGGCACGGTCCGGGTCATCGACTTCATGCCGCCGCGTGACGGCGCCCCGCAGCTGATCCGGATCGTGGAGGGCGTCACGGGCCGGGTGCCGATGCGCTCCTCGCTGCGCATGCGGTTCTCCTACGGGCGTGTGGTGCCCTGGGTGCACAAGCACGAGGGACGCACCGTGGCCGTGGCGGGGCCGGACTCCGTGTGGTTCGACACCGAGGCCGAGACCTACGGCAAGGGCCTGACCACGTACGCGGACTTCACGGTCGCTCCGGGTGACCGGATCGCCTTCACCATCTCCTGGCAGCCCTCGCACCAGAAGCCGCCCTCGCTTCCCGAGCCCGAACAGTCGCTGGAGGCGGCCGAGGACTTCTGGCGCGAGTGGGTGGAGCACTGTACGTACCACGGTCCCTACCGCGAGGCCGTGGTCCGCTCGCTGATCACCCTGAAGGCCCTCACCTACGCGCCGACGGGCGGCATCGTGGCCGCGCCGACGACCTCGCTGCCCGAGGAGATCGGCGGCGTACGCAATTGGGACTACCGCTACACCTGGCTGCGGGACGCGGCGATCACCCTGTCGTCCCTGCTGCGCACCGGCTACCGCGAGGAGGCCCGCGCCTGGCGCGAGTGGCTGCTGCGGGCCGTGGCCGGCGATCCGGAGAACCTCCAGATCATGTACGGCATCGCGGGTGAGCGTGAACTGGGCGAGGCCGAGCTGGACTGGCTGCCCGGCTACGAGAACTCGGCGCCGGTACGCGTGGGCAACGGCGCCGCCCACCAGTTGCAGCTTGACGTGTACGGCGAGGTCACCGAGGCCCTGCATCTGGCCCATATGACGGGCCTGGCGCGCAACGACTACGCGTCCCTGCTCCAGCTGAAGCTGATCCGCTACCTGGAGCAGCACTGGGACGAGCCGGACGAGGGCATCTGGGAGGTGCGCGGCCCCCGCCGCCACTTCGTGCACTCCAAGGTCATGGCCTGGGTGGCGGTCGACCGCACGATCAAGCTGATCGAGTCCGGCGACGCGGACGGGCCGCTGGAGAAGTGGCGCGAGCTGCGCGACGACATCCATCGGGACGTGTGTGAGAAGGGTTACGACAAAGAGCGCAACACCTTCACACAGTCCTACGGCTCCAAGGAGCTGGACGCCTCCCTGCTGCTGATCCCGCAGATGGGCTTTCTGCCGCCGGACGACAAGCGGGTGATCGGCACGATCGAGGCGATCCAGCGCGAGCTGTCCACCCCCGACGGTTTCATCCTGCGCTACCCGACCTCGGGCGCGGAGGAGGGTGTGGACGGGCTGCCGGGCGACGAGGGCGCGTTCCTCGCCTGCTCCTTCTGGATGGCCGACGACCTGGCGATGATCGGCCGCGTGGACGAGGCCCGCAAGCTCTTCGAGAAGCTGCTCGCGCTGCGCAACGACCTGGGTCTGCTCGCCGAGGAGTGGGATCCGCGTCTGCAGCGCCAGGTGGGGAACTTCCCGCAGGCTTTCAGCCACGTGCCGCTGATCGACACCGCGCTGCGGCTGACCGCCTCCGGCGCGTACGGCGGCTGATCCCGCCTGTGCGGGGCCGGCGAGGCCCCGCACGCCGGCGGACAGGACCGGTGCGCGCCGCCCGCCTAGGCTGAGGGGAGACATGTCCCTCGCTGGAAGGGGGCGGCTGGCATGGCTGCCCTTTCGAAGGCGGGCGCGGCGCTCGCCGCGCTCCGCTCGGATCTGGCAGGCGACGTGCACGCCCCGGGCGACCCGGGCTACGACGAGGCCCGGACCGTCTTCAACGCGACGATCGACCGCCGCCCGGCGGTGATCGCGCAGTGCGAGGGGGAGGCCGACGTCGTCCGGGCGGTGCGCTTCGCCCGGGAGCTGGATCTGAAGATCGCCGTGCGCGGTGGCGGGCACAGCGTCGCCGGGATGGCGCTGTGCGACAACGGTCTCGTCGTCGATCTGCGCCGGATGCGCGAGGTCACGGTCCACCCCGGTTCCGCGTCGGTGCGGGTCGGGGGCGGTGCCGTGATGAGCGACCTGGACCGCGCCACCCAGCCGCACGGGCTCGCGACCACCGGCGGCCGGGTCTCCACCACCGGGGTGGGCGGCTTCGTGCTCGGCGGCGGCAACGGCTGGCTCGACCGGCCGTTCGGCCTCGCCGTCGACAACCTGCTCGGAGTCGAGCTCGTGACCGCCCAGGGCGACACCGTGCTCGCGACCGGCGATGAGAATCCCGAGCTCTTCTGGGCCCTGCACGGCGGCGGCGGCAACTTCGGCGTCGCCACCGCGCTCACACTCAGGCTGCACGAACTGCCCGAGTTCTCCATCGCCCTGCTGATGTTCCTGCCCGAGACCGGCCCCCACGCGGTGCGGACCTTCCGCGACGTCATGACCACGGGCCCGCCGGAGGTGGGCGGTGCCGTGCTGTACGTCACGGCGCCGCCCGAACCGTTCGTCCCCGGACACCTGGTCGGTTCGCTGCTGTGCACCGCCCTCGTCACGTACACCGGCGGCGAGGAGGACCTGCGCAACCTCGCCCGACCGCTGCTGGCGCTGCCGCACGAGTGCGAGGTCGTCTCGACGATGCCGTACGCCGACGTCCAGTGCATGCTCGACGGCCCGCCGGGGCTGCGGAACCACTGGTCGGTCGAGTACGTGAGCGCCCTGCCCGACGAGCTGGTCGACGTCTTCTGCTCGCGCGCCCGCTCGATGCCCGTGCCCTCGGCCAGTCAGCAGGTGCTCTTCCCGCAGGGCGGCGCGATCGCAGCCGGGCCCGCCGAGTACCCCGTCCCCTACCGGGACGCGCCGTGGACCGTGCACCCTTTCGGCGTCTGGGAGGACCCGGCGGACGACGAGCGGGCGCTGCGGTGGGTCAGGGACGCGTGTGCGGACGCCCGGCCCTGGCGCACGGGCGCGGTGTACCTCAACTTCATCGGGGACGAGGGCAGGGACCGGGTGGTGGCCGGCCTCGGCACCGGGAACTTCAACCGGCTGGCCCGGATCAAGCGGCGGTACGACCCGGACAACGTGTTCCGGTACAACCACAACATCCCGCCCGCCTGACGGGCCCGCGGTGCGCCCGGCGTGTGCCCGCGGGTAGCGTCACCGCATGGACAGCCGTTACGAGCCACGGGGCACCGAGGGCGCCGGGATCACGGTGCAGCAGGCGCTGGAGCTGCCCGGGCTGCGCAGCGGGCTGCCGGAGGTGCTGGCCGGCGCCGAGCGGCTGAACCGCACGGTGCGCTGGGTGCACGCGGGCGAGGTCCCGAACATCGCCTCGCTGCTCAAGGGCGGCGAGCTGCTCCTGACCACGGGCTACGGTCTGGGCACCCGCCCCGCCGACCAGCGCGCGTTCGTCCGCACGCTCGCCGAACGCGGCATCGCGGCCCTGGTCGTGGAGCTGGGCACGCGTTTCACCCGGCTGCCCGCCGCCCTCGTAGAGACGGCCCGCACCACGGGTCTGCCGCTCGTGCAGCTGCACCGCGAGGTGCCGTTCGTGACCGTCACCGAGGAGATCCACACCGAGATCGTCAACGGCCACTACGCGCTGCTCCAGCGGGCCGAGGAGGTGCACCGCCGCTGCACCGAGGCGCTGCTCGGGGGTGGCGGGGTGCCCCAGGTCCTGCGGATCCTGGCCGACTTCGGCGGCAACCCCGTGTTCCTCGAGACCGCCGACGGGCAACTGCTGTACGCGGCCGGGACGGGACCCGCCGGCACCGACCCGCTCCAGGTGTGGGAGGGCCTGCGCGGTCAGCACAAGGACGCTCCCCCGGCCGGCACGGTCCTCGTGGACGTGCCCGGCGGCGGGCCCGGCACGGGTTCCGTCCGGGCCCGGCTGGTGCTGCTGCCGGTGGGTACGCCGATGGCGCCGGTGCACCGAATGGCCGCGGAGCGGGCCGCGGGCGTCCTCGCCGTCGTACTGATGCAGGCCCGGCAGGAGGAGGAGCTGGCCGCGCGAGGGCGAGGCGACTTCCTCACCGACCTCGCCGAGGGCCGTGTCGCCGCGGAGGACGGGCCCGCGCAGGCCCGGGTGCTGGGCTTCAAACCGGGTGCAGGGCCTCTGCTGCCCGTCGTGATGCGGCTGGCGGACGGCCTCGACCCGGGGGGCGGCGGGTGGGCGGTCCTGGCAAGGGCCGTCGCGGAGGAACTGGCCGCGGTGGGTGTGCCCGTGCTGCTGGGCGTACGGCCGGTGGAGGGCCGGGTTCTGCTGCTGTTGAAGCTGCGCTCGGAGGCGGAGCGTCCGGCGATCGCGGACCGGGTGGCCGCCGCCCTGCGGGCCGGTGTCGAGCGGGCGGGCATACAGCGGCCGGGGGTGCGGCCGCCGGTGGTGGTGGTCGGTGTGGCGGGCGGCTGGGCGGCGGCGTCGGCGGGACTGCGGCACGCGGCGGAGACGGCGACGGCGGCGCAGGGGCTGCCGGAGCACTCCTGGTACGACGCCCGCCGTCTCGACATCGACCTCCTGCTGTGGCGCCTGCGGGACCATCCCGACCTCGCGGCCTTCGTGGACCGAGCGATCGGTCCGCTGCGCGACCACGACCGCCGCTCCAAGCCGCCGCTGCTGCCCACGCTGGAGACCTATCTGGCACATGCGGGCCGCAAGGCGGAGACGGCCCGCGAGCTGCACCTGAACCGGCAGACGCTCTACAACCGGCTGGCGAGGATCGGCGAGTTGCTGGGCACGGACCTCGACGACCCGCAGACCGTCCTGACCCTCAGCCTGGCGCTGCGGGCGCGCAGACACGTGCGCCGCCTGCCTCAGACGTAGGGCAGGACCTGCGTCAACTCGTCGTACACACTGAGCACTTGGGCCACCGTCTCGTCCTCGGTCGGCCAGGTGGCGGCCTGGGCCGTGCCCTTGTCCCGCAGCAGCGCCCGGCGTCCTGGGTCGTCGAGAAGCCGTACGACGGCGGTGGCGAGTGCGTCCGCGTCGCCGTAGGGGACCAGTTCGGCCGCGTCCCCGACGAGTTCGCGGATACCGCCGACATCCGTGGCGACGAGCGGCACTCGGGCGTGCAGGGCCTCCTGGGCGAGGACCGACCGGGACTCCCAACCGGTCGGCAGCAGGGCGAGATCGGCGGCCGCGAGCAGTTCCGCGACGTCCTCGCGCCGCCCGATCAGCCGTACCGGCAGCGACTCGTCCTCGATGCGCCGCTGGAGCACGGTCCGCAGCGGGCCCTCCCCCGCGACGACGACCAGGGGAGCCGGTTCGAGGCGGCGCCAGGCGCGCGCGGCGTCGAGCAGTACATCGTATCCCCGGTGCCGGTCGAGGCTGCCGACGGCCATGAGCAACGGCCGGTCCGTGGCGCCGAGTTCGGCCCGGGTCTTGGAGCGCAGCCGGTCGGGGTCGTCGTCGTGCTCGACCGGGGCGCGATGGGCGGGCAGGGCGACGGCGGCGAGCCGGGCGTCCCGGGCACCCCGGCGGCGTGCCCGGTCGACCAGGTCGGAGGACGTGCCGAGGACGACGGAGGCTGCCCTGGCCACACGTCGTTCGAGGAGGCGCACAACAGCGGCGCGGGCGCCCTCGGCGTGCGCCCGCGTGTGCCATGTGACGACGAGCGGGACGGGACGGCCGCTGAGCGCGAGCGCGGCGCGCAGGCCCGCGTGCAGCCCGTGCGCATGCACGAGGTCCGCCTCGCCGCAGGCGATGCGGAGGGCGGCGAGGGCGGCGGGCTCCGTGCTGCGGGGCACCGGGACGTGCCGGCCCCCCACGCCGGAGAAGTCGTAGAGGCGTTCGGCCTCGACGGGGGCGCACACGATCACGCCCACCCCCCGGGCGACCAGCCCCGAGGTCAGCGTGCGCACATGCGCACTGCTGCCCGCGCTGCCTCCGCCGAGCACCTGCACGGTGCGCAGCGGCGACCGTCCGTGCAGTGAAGGACTGCTCGCAAGGCTCACGGGGCCTGGGCTCCTGGTTCGGCTTCGGACGGTCACGAGGAAACGTACAGAAGGATCGCGCGCTGGGGGTGGACCGCGCGAGGTGCTCCGCGGACGACTCAAGGATGCCAGGGCGCGGGCGTGTTGCGGCACCGGCGGAGGCGCGGGACGGGGGCGGATCCAACCGCCGGGGACGGACACGGTCACTCACATGGATGAAGAGCGTAGCGAGTCGGACCGCACTTGTGCCGCAGACCCGGACAATCCGTCGACGCGGGTGTCACCCCGTGCCCCACGACCTCGCCGCCGCACTCACCTTCTCCCCGTACGCGGCCGCGGCCACCAGGACCGCCGCATGGACGAGCGGTCCGGCTCGCCGTCCCCCGCGAGCGGAGCCACGTGCGCGCGGTGCCGCCCATCCGGCGACGGCGGCGGCACCGAGGGCGGCGCCGAGAGCGTGTGCCCCCGTGTCGCCGATCATCACACGTTCGCCGAGGTCGTCGGCGAGGACGGCCGTCGCGGCGCCTGCCGCGGCGGCGGAGAGCTCCCCGGCCGCGCCGTCGTGCAGCAGCCCGAGAGTGCCCAGCACGGCCACCGCCCCCGCGGCACGGCCCGGCCGTACGTCGACGAGGTTGACGAGATGGGCGGTCCCGGCGATCACGACTGAGGCAAGCACCGTGTCCAGCGGCCGCTTCCGCAGCACGGCCCCCGTGGCCAGCGCGGCCGCGGAGATCCCGAACAGCTTCACTGCACCGCTGCTGACCTCGCCGTCCCGCAGGGCCGACAGATGCGCCCGGAAGCCTCGCCGGGGGTCCCCGGCGCCCGCGATGTCGTCGTAGGCACCGCAGAGACCGGCGGCGAGCACGGCCGCCCCCACGGCGGGACGTACCCTCCCGGCCGTGAGTGCGGTGGCGGCGGCCACCGCGGGCCCCGCGTACAGCCCGACGGTGCGCCCGGCGTGGTTCTTCCGCTCCCAGCGGCCGCGCCCGCCCGGGGCCGTGGCGCGCAGTGCGGCCGTGGCGGTCCGGGTGACGGCCGCGGCGAGTGCGAACGAGGCGGTCCTGTGCGTGCGGCTGATCATCCGGACACCCTAAGGGGCCCGTCCGTCAGGCGTCCGCGCGTGCCGTCGCCAGCAGCTCCTCCGCATGCGCCCGGGCCGTCTCCGAGTCCTCCTGACCGGCCAGCATCCGGGAGAGCTCCCTGATGCGGTCCTCGCCCTCGAGGACCTTCACGCCCGACCTCGTCACCGACCCGTCGTTGCGCTTCTCCACCAGCAGCTGCCGGTCGGCGAACGCCGCCACCTGCGGCAGATGGGTGACGACCACGACCTGCGCGGTCTTCGCGAGGCGTGCGAGGCGCCGCCCGATCTCCACCGCCGCCTTGCCGCCGACGCCCGCGTCGACCTCGTCGAAGAGGTACGTCGGCACGGGGTCGGTCCCGGCGAAGACGACCTCGACGGCGAGCATGACTCGCGACAGCTCACCACCCGAGGCGCCCTTGGCGATGGGCCGCGGCGGCGCACCGGGGTGGGGTGCGAGCAGCAGCTCGACCTCGTCGACACCCGACGGGCCGTAGGCGACCGTGCGTCCGCCGACCTCGACACCCTCGGGGTCGTCCGTCTGCCGGAGCTCGAACGACACCCGCGCGTGCGGCATGGCGAGCGAGGCCAGCTCGGCGGTGACGGCGGCGGCGAACCGCTCGGCCGCCTCCGTGCGCGCGTCCGTCAATGCCTGCGCCAGACCACCCAGTTCGGTGCGCAGCGCGTCCCGCTCGGCGGTCAGCTCCCCGATCCGCTCGTCGTCGCCGTCGAGTTCGGTCAGCCGTGCGGCGCCCTGCTCGGCCCAGGCGAGGACCGAGGCGATGTCCTCGCCGTACTTGCGGGTCAACGCGTTCAGTGCGGCCCGCCGCTCCTCGACGGCGGCCAGCCGCAGCGGATCCGCGTCCAGGTCGTCGGCGTAGCCGGCCAGCTCACCGGCCACGTCGCCGAGCAGGATGCCGATCTCGCCGATCCGGTCGGCGAGCCCCGAGAGCGCCGGGTCGTGCGACCGCACCGCCTCCAGGGCCCGGTGCGCGCCCGCCACCAGGGTGGCCGCGTCGACACCCTCGGGGTCCTCCGGATTGCCCGCGAGCGCCGCGTGCGCGGACGTCGCGGCCGAGGCGAGCGCCTCCGCGTGCCCAAGCCGCTCCGCCTCCTCGGCCAGTTCGACGTCCTCGCCCGCGCGCGGCTCCACGGCCGCGATCTCCTCGAGCCCGAAGCGCAGCATGTCGGCTTCCTGGGCCCGCTCACGGGCGCGTGTGGTGATCTCCTCCAGCTCCACGGAGACCGCCCGCAGCCTGCGGTACGCCTCCCCGTACTTGGCCTGCGGAACCGCCACCGCGTCACCTGCGTACCGGTCCAGTGCCTGCCGCTGGCGGGACAGCTTCAGCAGCCCCTGCTGGTCCGTCTGCCCGTGCACGGCCACCAGTTCGTCGGCCAGCTCAGCGAGCACCCCGACGGGCACGGAACGTCCGCCCAGATGGGCCCGCGAGCGTCCTTCGGCGGACACGGTGCGGCTGATCAGCAGCGCTCCGTCGTCGAGCTCGGCCCCGGCCTCCTCGGCGCGTACGGCGACGGAGGCGCCCTCGGGCATGCTGATCCGCCCCTCCACGACCGCGCTCTTCGCCCCGATCCGGACGAGGGCCGGGTCGGCGCGCCCGCCGAGGAGCAGGCCGAGGCTGGTGACGACCATGGTCTTGCCCGCGCCCGTCTCACCGGTCACGGCGGTGAAGCCGGGCGACAGCTCCACGACCGCGTCGTCGATGACTCCGAGCGACCGTATCCGCATCTCCTCCAACACGGAGAAGACCTTACGAGGTCGGGCGGGGGATGTGCGAGCGGCCCATGTCACTCCCGAGAGGTACACCGCGCCCGGGAGGGGCGCGGTGTCATCACGTCGGGTGCCTGCGCCGCGCCGGCGCAGGCAACTTCGGACGGCCCGCGCCCGGGAACCGGCCCGGCGGACGATCAGTGCGGCCGGCCCCGCCATCCCGAGACCGGGAGCGCGAACTTGGCCACCAGGCGGTCGGTGAACGACGCATGGTGCAGGCGGGCCAGCCGCACCGGCACGGCTCCTCGCCGCACCTCCACGCGCGCCCCCTGGGGCAGCTCCACCATCCGCCGCCCGTCGCACCACAGCACACCGTGCGGGGTGTCCGGCTGCACCTCCACGGCGAGAACGGAGTTCGGCGAGGTCACCAGCGGCTTGGCGAACAGCGCGTGTGCGCTGATGGGCACCATGAGCAGCGCCTCCACCTCCGGCCACACCACGGGACCGCCGGCGGAGAACGCGTACGCGGTCGAACCGGTGGGGGTGGCGCACACGATGCCGTCGCAGCCGAAGCCGGTCACCGGCCGTCCGTCGATCTCCAGGACGACCTCGAGGAGCTTCTCGGCCGAGACCTTCTGCACGGCGGCCTCGTTCAGCGCCCAGTCGGTGTGGACGATGTCGCCGTTCTTGTGCACGACGACGTCGACGGTCATGCGCTCCTCGACCTCGTAGGCCTTCATCACGACCCGGTCCACGACCCGGTCGAGGTCGTCGCGCTCGGCCTCGGCGAGGAAGCCGACGCGGCCGAGGTTGACGCCGAGCATCGGCACACCGGATGCGCGGGCGAACTCGGCGCCGCGCAGCAGCGTGCCGTCGCCGCCGAGCACGATGAGCAGCTCACACCCGTCCAGACACTGCGGGGTGGCCTCCTTGACGAGTTCCACCTCGTCCGGAAGGGGCAGGTCCTCGGCCTCCGTCTGCAGGACGCGCACCCCGATCCCGCAGCGCAGCAGCCCCTTGACCACGAGTTCCGCGCTGCGGATCGCCGCGGGCCGCCCGGTGTGGGCGAGCAGGAAAACAGTACGAGCTCCGTTGTCGGTCACCGCGGCCCCTCCGCCACTGCACGGTCAACGTCGGCCGGGTCCAGTGCGGGTGCTCCGGCACGCAGCCACAGAAAGTACTCGACGTTGCCCGACGGTCCGGGCAACGGGCTCGCCGTCACGCCCTGCACGCCGAGCCCCAGTTCCGCGGCTCGTCCGGCCACCCCGCACACGGCCTCGGCGCGCAGCTGCGGGCTGCGGACGACTCCGCCGCTGCCCAGCCTTTCCTTCCCCACTTCGAACTGGGGCTTGACCATCATCACCAGGTCGGCGTCCGGCTTCGCGCACCGCACCAGGGCGGGCAGCACCAGTCCGAGCGGGATGAAGGAAAGATCCCCCACAACAAGATCCACAGGCTCCCCATCGATCGCTTCGAGCGTCAACTCGCGTACGTTCGTACGGTCCTTGACGGTGACGCGTTCATCACCTCGGAGAGTCCAGGCGAGCTGTCCGTATCCGACGTCGACGGCGACGACATGGGCGGCACCCGCCCGCAGCAGGACGTCGGTGAAACCGCCGGTGGACGCGCCTGCGTCGAGCGCACGCCGGCCCTCGACCGCGAGGCCCTGCGGCACGAACGCCTTGAGCGCGCCCGCCAGCTTGTGGCCGCCCCTCGACACGTAGTCGGGGTCGTTGCCGTCCTGCGCGACGACGATGGCCGCGGCGGTCTCCACCTGGGTGGCGGCCTTGGTGGCGACGGTCTTGCCGACGGTGACCCGGCCCGCGGCGATCAGCTGGCCGGCGTGCTCGCGCGAGCGCGCGAGTTTCCGGCGGACCAGCTCCGCGTCCAGACGGCGGCGTGCGACTCCTGCCACGTTCGGTCAGCTCCTGTTCCCCTGCGTCGGATCGGAAGGTGTGCCCCGTAGGATCTCATCGGCCGGTGGGACCCGGCCGATGGACGGGGGCCGGGGGTCCCGGCCGGGCGTCGAGCGCGCTCAGCGCGTCCCGCAGCCCCCCGTGTACATCCTCGTACACCTCCACGTGTCCGTCCGTGGCGAGGTGGTCGGCGTCGGACAGCCGCTCCAGCCGGTCGTCGACATCGGCGTTGCCGGTGGGGGTCCTGGGCACGTTCAGCGGGGCGGGCGCGGCCGGGTCGTCCTCGGGCTCATTGACGGATTCGCCCGGAAGGTCCGGGTCCGCCGGCGCGGATTCCGCCGGGACCCCGGCCTCGGGCACAGTGTCGCTCATGCCCCGACGCTACCCCGAACCCCTGGGGTACCGTCGCTGACGATGGCGACGATTGAGGAGTGCCGCAGCGCACTCGACAAGCTCTCGGACAATCTGGCGGGCGCCGAAGGCGACGTGCATGCGGCGGCGGCTCTGGACCGCTCGCTCAGCTGCCATGTCACCGATCTGGACATCACCTTCGTCGGCCGCCTCAGAGACGGCCGGATCGAGGTGCTCGACACGGTCCAGGGACCACCCCCGGACAAGGCCCAGATCCGGCTGGCGATGACCGGGGGCGACCTGGTGGCGATGGTCGACGGCGAGCTGCACTTCGCGAAGGCCTGGGGCTCGGGCCGGGTGAGGCTGGAGGCGTCCCTGCTCGATGTGTTCCGGCTCAGGAAGCTCCTGTAGCCCCCACAGGGCCGCCGGCGGCCCTGCCCGCGTCAGGAGGCCTCCTCCGCGGCCGCACGGGTACGTGTCCCGCGTGCCGCCGGCACCACCAGCGGCGTCCCCGACTCCGGGTCGTCGATGACCTGGCAGCGCAGCCCGAACACCTCCTCCACCAGTTCGGCCGTCACGATGTCCTTCGGGGCGCCCTCGGCGATCACCTGCCCCTCGCGCAGGGCGATGAGGTGGGTGGCGTAGCGGGCGGCGTGGTTCAGGTCGTGCAGCACCGCGACCAGCGTCCGTCCCTGTTCCTCGTGCAGCTCCGCGCACAGGTCGAGCACATCGATCTGGTGCTGGATGTCCAGGTAGGTGGTCGGCTCGTCGAGCAGCAGCAGCGGGGTCTGCTGGGCGAGCGCCATGGCGATCCACACGCGCTGCCGCTGACCACCGGAGAGCTCGTCGACGTAGCGGTCGGCGAGTTCGGCGACGCCCGTGCGCGCCATCGACTCCCGTACCACCCGCTCGTCGTCCTCCGACCACTGGCGCAGGATCCCCTGGTGCGGATAGCGGCCACGGCCCACGAGGTCGCCGACGGTGATCCCGTCGGGCGCGGTCGAGGACTGCGGCAGCAGGCCGAGGGTCCGTGCCACCTTCTTCGCCGGCATCGACTGGATCACCTGGCCGTCGAGCAGCACCCGGCCCCGGGACGGCTTGAGCATCCGGGACAGGGCGCGCAGCAACGTGGACTTGCCGCAGGCGTTCGGGCCGACGATCACGGTGAAGGAGTTGTCGGGGATCTCCACGGACAGCCGTTCTGCGATCACACGCTGGTCGTAGGCGAGGGTGACGTCGTCGGCGGCCAGGCGGTTCACGGTGCTCCTCTTGTCGTTCGTCACGGGTCCGCGCGCGGCGCTCATATGCGGCCCGCCCGGCGTTCGGTGACCAGCAGGCCCAGCAGATAGACGCCGCCGAGGACGCCCGTGACAACGCCGACGGGCAGTTGGTCCGCGCCGAAGACCCGCTGGGAGGCCCAATCGGCGACGATCAGCAGCGCGGCCCCCATGACCATGGAGGGCACCAGGTTCGGGCCGGGTGAGCGGGTCAGCCGGCGGGCGAGCTGCGGCGCGGTCAGCGCCACGAAGCCGACCGGGCCCGCGGCGGCGGTCGCGCCGGCGGTGAGCAGTACGGCGGACACCATGAGAAGCAGCCGTACCCGCTCGACGCGTACTCCGAGGGCGTGCGAGACGTCGTCGCCCATCTCCATCGTCCGCAGCCCTCGCGCGTTGCCGAGGACGAGCGGTACGAGGACGCAGACCAGTGCGAGCAACGGCCACACCTGGTCCCAGTCGCGGCCGTTGAGGGAGCCGGTCATCCAGACGACCGCGCGGGCCGCGTCGACGATGTCGGCCTTGGTGAGCAGATAGCCGTTGACCGCCGTGACGATCGCGGACACGCCGATGCCGACCAGGACGAGCCGGTAGCCGTGCACTCCCCGCTTCCAGGCCAGCAGGTAGATGGCGAGTCCGGTCACCAGCCCGCCCACCAGGGCACCGGCGGCGACCTGGGCGGCGCTCCCGGAGAACAGCACGATCATCACAAGCGCCCCGGCCGTCGAACCCTGTCCGAGACCCAGCACGTCGGGGCTTCCCAGGGGGTTGCGGGAGACGGACTGGAACAGCGCACCGCCCAGCCCGAGCGAGGCCCCGACCAGCAGCCCCACGAGCACACGCGGCAGGCGCAGTTCGGTGATGATGAACTCCTGGCCCGGCTTGCCGTCGCCGGCCAGCGTCCTGAGGACGTCCCCGGCCGGGATCGGGAAGTCGCCGGTGCCGATCAGCACGACACTCGCGACGAGCGCCGCCGCCAGGAGCAGGACGACGACGGTGCACGCGCGCACGTCCAGGCGCAGCGAGAGCCCGCCCGGCGTGCGCAGGGCACGGATGTTCTTCACAGCTGCGTCACCCTCCGTCGTCGTACGAGGAAGATGAAGACCGGGCCGCCGAGGACCGCGGTCACGATTCCGACCTGGAGCTCCGCGGGCCGGGCGACGATGCGGCCGACCACGTCGGCGCCGAGCAGCAGCACGGGCGACAGGACGGTCGCGTACGGCAGGATCCAGCGCAGGTCCGGGCCGGTGAAGGACCGTACGACGTGAGGGACCATCAGGCCGACGAACACGATAGGCCCGCAGGCGGCCGTCGCGGCGCCGCACAGCACGGTGGCGGCGGCCATGGACAGGGCACGGGTGCGGTTGAGGTGGGCGCCGAGGGCGCGGGCGGTGTCGTCGCCCATCGCCAGGGCGTTCAGCGGGCGCGCCAGCGCCAGCGCGAGGACCGTCCCGGCCACGAGGAACGGCAGGACCTGGGTGATGGTCGCGTCCGTCGCCGAGGCCAGGGACCCGACGGTCCAGAAGCGCATCTTGCCGAGCGCCGCGTCGTCCATGATCATCACGGCCTGGAGATAGCCGTAGAGCGCGGCGCTGATCGCGGTGCCGGCGAGCGCCAGCCGCACCGGTGTGGCGCCGCGGCTGCCGCCGAGGAACCACACGAGGGCCCCGACGGCGGCCGCGCCGAGGAAGGCGAACCACACGTACCCGTTCAGGCTGGTGACACCGAAGAAGGTGATGGCGGTGACGACGGCGGCGGAGGCGCCCGCGTTGATACCGAGAAGACCGGGATCGGCGAGCGGATTGCGGGTGAGCGCCTGGAGCACGGCACCGGACAGGCCGAGCGCCGCCCCCGCGAGCAGCCCGAGGACCGTGCGCGAGAGCCGGTCGCCCACCACTACGTCCGCATACGTGCCCGAATCATGGAACAGACCGTGCCAGACCTGGGCCGGTGACAGCCCTTTCGCGCCGATCGCGATGCTCGCCAGCACGACGAGGGCCAGGATCACGACGGAGACGATGAGCCCGAGGGCCCGTATCGCCCGGCGGTTCGGGGGCGCGGGGGCGGTCTCCGCGCGCGGTTCGGGGGGACTGTCGACCAACACGTGGTTAGGTTAGCCTACCCTCGCCATCCCTCTCGACGGGCGGCCGCCTTCCCCCTCACAGCCCCAGCCGGGCCAGCGCCTTCCCGCCGTCCAGCCGGCACACGCCCTCGCCCGCCGCCGTCCACGCCGCCGCGCACAGCGCGCGCAGCCCGTCCAGGGTCTCCCCCTCGCCCTCCAGCCGGAGACTCCCCGGGGCCTCCCCCGCGGCGGATGAGGCGTCCGTCGCCGTCCAGCCCCCGCAGCGGAACCCGCCGTCCACCGCGAGGACCTCCGGCTGCCCGGTCAGCAGCCCGCGCAGATCCGCGTCCACATACGTCGGCCGGTGCTGCGGCGGAGCGGCGAGCAGCTGGGCGCCGTCCGTCACGCCCGTCAGCACGAGCAGCGAATCGACCCCGCCGTTGAACGCGCCCTCGATGTCCGTGTCCAGCCGGTCCCCGACCACCAGCGGCCGCTCCGCACCGGTCCGCAGGATCGTCTCCCGGTGCATCGGCGGCAGCGGCTTGCCCGCCACCTGCGGCTCGGCACCGGTGGCGATCCGTACGACCTCCACGGCCGCCCCGTTGCCCGGCGCGATCCCGCGCGCGCTCGGGATGGTCAGATCGGTGTTGGACGCGAACCACGGCAGGCCGCGCGCGACGGCGTAGCAGGCCTCCGCGAACCGCCCCCAGGGCAGGTCCGGCCCGCCGTACCCCTGCACTACGGCCGCGGGGTCGTCGTCGGCCGACTCGACGGGCTCGAGCCCCCGCTCCCGCAGGGCGACGCGCAGGCCCTCACCGCCGACGACCAGGACACGCGATCCCGCGGGCAGTTGCTCACCGATCAGCCGGGCCACCGCCTGCGCCGATGTGATGACGTCCGGGGCCTTCGTCGGTATCCCCAGCTCCGTGAGATGGCCGGCCACCGCGTCCGGTGTGCGCAGCGCGTTGTTCGTGACGTACGCCAAATGCATTCCGCCCGCACGGGCGGTGTCGAGCGACTCCACGGCGTGCGCGATCGCGTTCCCGCCCGCGTACACCACCCCGTCCAGGTCGAGCAACGCCGTGTCGTACGCCGCGTTCAGGGGGCGCGCACTGCCCTCGGGCCGCGTCCTGACGGTCTGGCTCATTAGGCATCGCTCCTCGTTCGTTTGCTTCACCCGAATCATCGCGCATCGCTCCGACACAACTACGATGCATCAATGAACACTGCAGGTCCCGGGCACGTACCGGCGCACATGGGCCTTGAACTGACCCCGTTCCGTGGCCTGCGCTATGACCCCGACCGCGTCGGCAGCCTCGCCGCGGTCACCTCTCCGCCGTACGACGTCGTCGTTCGCCCGGACGGAGTGCTCCACCTCGAATCGGCCGATCCGCACAACATCGTCCGGCTGATCCTGCCCCAGGCGTCGACCCCCACGGCACGCAACAAGCAGGCCGCGAACACCCTGCGCCGCTGGGTCACCGAAGGCGTCCTGACGACGGACGACCAGCCCGGCCTCTACGTCTACGAACAGCGGGGTGCCGGACTGGTGCAGCGCGGCGTCATCGGCGCGCTGCGCGTGTCGCAGCCGTCGGACGGTGTGGTCCTCCCGCACGAGGACGTGATGCCGCATGTCGTCGCCGACCGGGCGGCCCTGATGCGCGCGACCTCGGCCAACCTGGAACCGCTGTTGCTCACCTACCGCGGCGACGGGGACGAGGCGGGGGCGGCGGCCACAATCGAACGCACCGCCGAACGCCCACCGCTGCTGTGCACCACCACCGAGGACGGTTTCAGCCATCGCCTCTGGGCGGTCACGGATCCCGCAGAGCTCGAGCGGATCCAGACGGACCTGGCACGGCACCAGGCCCTGATCGCCGACGGCCACCACCGCTGGGCGACCTATCTGCGTCTACGCGCGGAGCACGCCTCGCCCAGTCCCTGGGACTACGGCCTCGTCCTCCTGGTCGACACGGCCCGCTATCCACTGCGGGTCCGGGCGATCCACCGCCTCCTGCACCGTCTCCCGGTCGCCGAGGCGCTGTCCGCGCTCTCGGGGCTGTTCCGGGTACGTCAACTGCACACGCCCCTGAACGAGGCCCTGGAGACGCTGGCCGACGCGTCCTGCGCCGGCAACGCGTTCCTGCTGGCGGGCGACGGCGCCTTCCACCTGGTCGACAAGCCGTCCCCGGACCTCCTGGCCCGCACGGTCCCGCTGGACCGGCCGGAGGCCTGGCGCACCCTCGACGCGACCGTGCTGCACAACGCGCTCCTCGAGCACGTCTGGCGCATCCCCGACGACTCGCCGGAGCACATCGCCTATATCCACGACACCGCCGCGACGGTCGAGAAGGCCGAGCGCGACGGCGGTACCGCCGTGCTGTTGCACCCCGTCCGCGAGGAGGTCGTACGCGAGCTGGCCCGGCAGGGCGTGACGATGCCGCGTAAGTCGACATCGTTCGGTCCCAAGCCGGCATCGGGGCTGGTGCTCCGGGCGCTGACGCCTCCCGACGCGCTCTGAGCGCGGACGGGGCGGGATCCTTGCCCGGATCCCGCCCCGTCACGCGTCGCGACCTGGAGTCGGGTCAGCTCTCGTCGTCCTCGTGGTCGCCGTCCCGCTCACCCGGAGCAGCCTCGTCGTCCGACGAGGACCGCACGCCCCCGTCGTCGACCGCGTCGTCGGGAGCATCGTCGTCGAGGGCGTCGACGAACTCCACTCCGTCCAGCTCGGCGAGTCGGTCGGAGGCGTCCGTGCTGCCGTCCTTGTCGGCCTCGACGGCCTTGGCGAACCACTCGCGCGCCTCACGCTCCCGTCCTGCGGCCAGGAGCGCGTCGGCGTACGCGTACCGCAGCCTCGCGGTCCACGGCTGCACGGAGTTGGAGGCCAGCTCCGGGCTCTGCAGCGTGACGATGGCGGCGTCCAGCTGGCCCATGTCGCGGCGCGCACCGGCCGCGACCAGCCGCATCTCGACCTGACCCGCCTTGTCGAGCTTGTGCACCTCGGGCGCACCAGCCATGTCGAGCGCCTTCTCGGGCCGGCCGAGGCCGCGCTCGCAGTCGGCCATCACGGGCCACAGCTCGATGTCCCCGGTCATGCGCCGGGCGGCCCGGAACTCGGCCAGGGCCTCGCCGTACTTCTGGTTGGCGTACGCCGCGAAGCCCGCAGCCTCACGCACGGCCGCGACACGGGACGCGAGGCGCAACGCCACCTTGGAGTACCCGTACGCGCCTTCGGGGTCCTCGTCGATGAGCCGGGCGATCATCACCAGGTTCTTGGCGACGTCCTCCGCGAGCGTCTTGGGAAGGCTCTGCAGCTCCTGCCGAACGTCCCTGTCGAGCTCCTCGCCGGAGACGTCCTCGGGAATCGGCAGCCGCTTGATGGGCTCGCGGTCACGGTCCCGCTCGTCACGGAACCGGCCACCACCGCTCCGGTCGTCGCGTCCTCGGAAGCCGCCGGGGCGACCGCCGCGCTCGTCGCGACGGGGACCGCGCGCACCGCGCTCGTCGCGCCCTCGGAAGCCGCCGCGGTCACCGCGGCCGTCGTCACGGCGCCCGTAGCCGCCCCGGTCGTCGTCGCGCCGGTAGGCGGGACGGTCGCCGTAGCCACCGCGGTCGTCACGTCGCTCACCCCGGCCGTCCTCACGACGGCCGGGGCCACCACGGTCGTCGCGGCGGTCATCACGTCCGCGGAAGCCACCACGGTCATCACCACGGCGGTCATCACGACGGTCGTCGCGGCGGCCGTAGCCACCGCGGTCGTCGTCGCGCCGACCGTAGCCGCCCCGCTGATCGTCACGGCGGAAGCGGTCGCGGTCGTCACGACGGTCACCGCGGCTGTCGTCCCGACGGCCGTAGCCGCCCCGGTCTCCATCCCGACGGTCATCCCTGCGGTCGTCGCGGCGGTCGTCACGTCCGCGGAAGCCACCACGGTCATCACCGCGGCTGTCGTCACGCCGACCGTACCCACCGCGGTCGTCGCGGCGGTCGTCACGTCCGCGGAAGCCACCACGATCGTCACCACGCCGGTCGTCACGACGATCGTCACGCCGGCCGTACCCACCACGATCGTCGTCGCGGCGGGGGGCCGGACGGTCGTCGCGACGGGGGGCGGGACGGTCACCGTCGCGGCGGAAGCCCCGGTCCCGATCGTCACGGCGCGGGGCACCGGGCCGGTCGTCACGCCGGAAGGGCGGACGTCCGCCGCGGTCGCCGTAGCCACCGCGGTCATCCCGGCGGAACCCGCCACGATCGCCGTCCCGACGGTCATCCCTGCGGTCGCCGTCCCGACGGTCGTCACGACGGTCGTCACGTCCGCGGAAGCCACCACGATCGTCACCACGCCGGTCGTCACGACGATCGTCACGCCGGCCGTACCCGCCGCGGTCGTCGTCGCGCCGGTAGGCGGGACGGTCGCCGTATCCACCGCGGTCGTCGCCACGGCGGTCGTCACGACGGCCCTGGCCACCGCGGTCGTCGCGACGCACCCCTCCGCGATAACCGCCACGGTCACCACTGTCCCGGCGGCGCTGGTCGCGCTCAGGACGCTCGTCGGGAGAGTTGGTGGACATGGTGACTCCTGTCTTCGGTACCGCAAGTCATTCTCGCGCAGCCGAGTACCCGGCGCGCTCCGGAAAAACAAAAAGGACCTCTGGTCCCAGCAAGTCGCTGGGACCAGAGGTCCTCCAAAGATTGTTCGGCGGTGTCCTACTCTCCCACAGGGTCCCCCCTGCAGTACCATCGGCGCTGAAAGGCTTAGCTTCCGGGTTCGGAATGTAACCGGGCGTTTCCCTCACGCTATGACCACCGAAACCCTAATGGTTTCGAGCGAACAAGCACACTTTTCAGTTGATGTTCTGCTCTGAACCGACAACGGATCGTTGTCTCAGAACCAACACAGTGGACGCGAGCCTCTATGGACAAGCCCTCGGCCTATTAGTACCGGTCACCTCCACACGTTACCGTGCTTCCAGATCCGGCCTATCAACCCAGTCGTCTACTGGGAGCCTTACCCCATCAAGTGGGTGGGAGTCCTCATCTCGAAGCAGGCTTCCCGCTTAGATGCTTTCAGCGGTTATCCCTCCCGAACGTAGCCAACCAGCCATGCCCTTGGCAGAACAACTGGCACACCAGAGGTTCGTCCGTCCCGGTCCTCTCGTACTAGGGACAGCCCTTCTCAAGACTCCTACGCGCACAGCGGATAGGGACCGAACTGTCTCACGACGTTCTAAACCCAGCTCGCGTACCGCTTTAATGGGCGAACAGCCCAACCCTTGGGACCGACTCCAGCCCCAGGATGCGACGAGCCGACATCGAGGTGCCAAACCATCCCGTCGATATGGACTCTTGGGGAAGATCAGCCTGTTATCCCCGGGGTACCTTTTATCCGTTGAGCGACGGCGCTTCCACAAGCCACCGCCGGATCACTAGTCCCGACTTTCGTCCCTGCTCGACCCGTCGGTCTCACAGTCAAGCTCCCTTGTGCACTTACACTCAACACCTGATTGCCAACCAGGCTGAGGGAACCTTTGGGCGCCTCCGTTACCCTTTAGGAGGCAACCGCCCCAGTTAAACTACCCATCAGACACTGTCCCCGATCCGGATCACGGACCCGGGTTAGACATCCAGCACGACCAGACTGGTATTTCAACGACGACTCCACCTGAACTGGCGTCCAAGCTTCACAGTCTCCCAGCTATCCTACACAAGCCGAACCGAACACCAATATCAAACTGTAGTAAAGGTCCCGGGGTCTTTCCGTCCTGCTGCGCGAAACGAGCATCTTTACTCGTAGTGCAATTTCACCGGGCCTATGGTTGAGACAGTCGAGAAGTCGTTACGCCATTCGTGCAGGTCGGAACTTACCCGACAAGGAATTTCGCTACCTTAGGATGGTTATAGTTACCACCGCCGTTTACTGGCGCTTAAGTTCTCAGCTTCGCCCACCCGAAAGTGAGCTAACCGGTCCCCTTAACGTTCCAGCACCGGGCAGGCGTCAGTCCGTATACATCGCCTTACGGCTTCGCACGGACCTGTGTTTTTAGTAAACAGTCGCTTCTCGCTGGTCTCTGCGGCCACCCCCAGCTCAGACCGTAAAGATCATCACCAGGTGTGGCCCCCCTTCTCCCGAAGTTACGGGGGCATTTTGCCGAGTTCCTTAACCATAGTTCACCCGAACGCCTCGGTATTCTCTACCAGACCACCTGAGTCGGTTTAGGGTACGGGCCGCCATGAAACTCGCTAGAGGCTTTTCTCGACAGCATAGGATCATCCACTTCACCACAATCGGCTCGGCATCAGGTCTCAGCCACAAGTGCAACGGATTTACCTATCACACGGCCTACACCCTTACCCCGGGACAACCACCGCCCGGGATGGACTACCTTCCTGCGTCACCCCATCACTCACCTACTACCACCTTGGACCGGCGGCTCCACCACTCCCTTTCACCCGAAGGATCCAGGACGGCTTCACGGCCTTAGCATCAGAAGGTTCGATGTTTGACGCTTCACAGCGGGTACCGGAATATCAACCGGTTATCCATCGACTACGCCTGTCGGCCTCGCCTTAGGTCCCGACTTACCCTGGGCAGATCAGCTTGACCCAGGAACCCTTAGTCAATCGGCGCACACGTTTCCCACGTGTGAATCGCTACTCATGCCTGCATTCTCACTCGTCAACCGTCCACAACTACCTTCCGGTGCTGCTTCACCCGGCAGACGACGCTCCCCTACCCATCACAACACCCGTTAGGGCTATATGCTGCAATGACACGACTTCGGCGGTACGCTTGAGCCCCGCTACATTGTCGGCGCGGAATCACTAGACCAGTGAGCTATTACGCACTCTTTCAAGGGTGGCTGCTTCTAAGCCAACCTCCTGGTTGTCTGTGCGACTCCACATCCTTTCCCACTTAGCGTACGCTTAGGGGCCTTAGTCGATGCTCTGGGCTGTTTCCCTCTCGACCATGGAGCTTATCCCCCACAGTCTCACTGCCGCGCTCTCACTTACCGGCATTCGGAGTTTGGCTAAGGTCAGTAACCCGGTAGGGCCCATCGCCTATCCAGTGCTCTACCTCCGGCAAGAAACACACGACGCTGCACCTAAATGCATTTCGGGGAGAACCAGCTATCACGGAGTTTGATTGGCCTTTCACCCCTAACCACAGGTCATCCCCCAGGTTTTCAACCCTGGTGGGTTCGGTCCTCCACGAAGTCTTACCTCCGCTTCAACCTGCCCATGGCTAGATCACTCCGCTTCGGGTCTTGAGCGTGCTACTCCAACGCCCTATTCGGACTCGCTTTCGCTACGGCTACCCCACACGGGTTAACCTCGCAACACACCGCAAACTCGCAGGCTCATTCTTCAAAAGGCACGCAGTCACACCAAAGTGCTCCCACGGCTTGTAGGCACACGGTTTCAGGTACTATTTCACTCCCCTCCCGGGGTACTTTTCACCATTCCCTCACGGTACTATCCGCTATCGGTCACCAGGGAATATTTAGGCTTAGCGGGTGGTCCCGCCAGATTCACACGGGATTTCTCGGGCCCCGTGCTACTTGGGTATCTTCCAAACGAGCCGCTGACGTTTCGACTACGGGGGTCTTACCCTCTACGCCGGACCTTTCGCATGTCCTTCGTCTACATCAACGGTTTCTGACTCGTCCCACGGCCGGCAGACCGCAGAAGAAAGAACCCACAACCCCGCACACGCAACCCCTGCCGGGTCTCACACGTATACGGTTTGGCCTCATCCGGTTTCGCTCGCCACTACTCCCGGAATCACGGTTGTTTTCTCTTCCTGAGGGTACTGAGATGTTTCACTTCCCCTCGTTCCCTCCACACTGCCTATGAGTTCAGCAGCGGGTGACAGCCCATGACGACTGCCGGGTTTCCCCATTCGGAAACCCCCGGATCAAAGCCTGGTTGACGACTCCCCGGGGACTATCGCGGCCTCCCACGTCCTTCATCGGTTCCTGGTGCCAAGGCATCCACCGTGCGCCCTTAAAAACTTGGCCACAGATGCTCGCGTCCACTGTGCAGTTCTCAAACAACGACCAACCACCCATCACCCCACTGGAAAAACCAGCGAGTTCACTGGGGTCGGCGCCGAAGGACGACCAAACGGCCGCACCCTCAGACACCCAACAGCGCGCCCGACCCGAACCCGTCCGAAGATCATGCGTTCCACGCTCTCTCACGAGCAGTACTAGCAGCCCCCGACCCGAGGTCCAGACCGAATAGTCAACGTTCCACCCATGAGCAACCAGCACCGGACGTTCGCCGATGTACTGGCCTCTGACCAACCGAAGTTGATGAGAAGTGCTCCTTAGAAAGGAGGTGATCCAGCCGCACCTTCCGGTACGGCTACCTTGTTACGACTTCGTCCCAATCGCCAGTCCCACCTTCGACAGCTCCCTCCCCGAGGGGTTGGGCCACCGGCTTCGGGTGTTACCGACTTTCGTGACGTGACGGGCGGTGTGTACAAGGCCCGGGAACGTATTCACCGCAGCAATGCTGATCTGCGATTACTAGCGACTCCGACTTCATGGGGTCGAGTTGCAGACCCCAATCCGAACTGAGACCGGCTTTTTGAGATTCGCTCCACCTCACGGTATCGCAGCTCATTGTACCGGCCATTGTAGCACGTGTGCAGCCCAAGACATAAGGGGCATGATGACTTGACGTCGTCCCCACCTTCCTCCGAGTTGACCCCGGCGGTCTCCCGTGAGTCCCCAGCACCACAAGGGCCTGCTGGCAACACGGGACAAGGGTTGCGCTCGTTGCGGGACTTAACCCAACATCTCACGACACGAGCTGACGACAGCCATGCACCACCTGTACACCGACCACAAGGGGGCACCCATCTCTGGATGTTTCCGGTGTATGTCAAGCCTTGGTAAGGTTCTTCGCGTTGCGTCGAATTAAGCCACATGCTCCGCCGCTTGTGCGGGCCCCCGTCAATTCCTTTGAGTTTTAGCCTTGCGGCCGTACTCCCCAGGCGGGGCACTTAATGCGTTAGCTGCGGCACCGACGACGTGGAATGTCGCCAACACCTAGTGCCCACCGTTTACGGCGTGGACTACCAGGGTATCTAATCCTGTTCGCTCCCCACGCTTTCGCTCCTCAGCGTCAGTAATGGCCCAGAGATCCGCCTTCGCCACCGGTGTTCCTCCTGATATCTGCGCATTTCACCGCTACACCAGGAATTCCGATCTCCCCTACCACACTCTAGCCTGCCCGTATCGACTGCAGACCCGGAGTTAAGCCCCGGGCTTTCACAATCGACGCGACAAGCCGCCTACGAGCTCTTTACGCCCAATAATTCCGGACAACGCTTGCGCCCTACGTATTACCGCGGCTGCTGGCACGTAGTTAGCCGGCGCTTCTTCTGCAGGTACCGTCACTTTCGCTTCTTCCCTGCTGAAAGAGGTTTACAACCCGAAGGCCGTCATCCCTCACGCGGCGTCGCTGCATCAGGCTTTCGCCCATTGTGCAATATTCCCCACTGCTGCCTCCCGTAGGAGTCTGGGCCGTGTCTCAGTCCCAGTGTGGCCGGTCGCCCTCTCAGGCCGGCTACCCGTCGTCGCCTTGGTGAGCCGTTACCTCACCAACAAGCTGATAGGCCGCGGGCTCATCCTGCACCGCCGGAGCTTTCCAACCTCCCAGATGCCCGGGAGGCTCGTATCCGGTATTAGACCCCGTTTCCAGGGCTTGTCCCAGAGTGCAGGGCAGATTGCCCACGTGTTACTCACCCGTTCGCCACTAATCCACCCCGAAGGGCTTCATCGTTCGACTTGCATGTGTTAAGCACGCCGCCAGCGTTCGTCCTGAGCCAGGATCAAACTCTCCGTGAATGTTTACCGGATATCCGGTCGAACACCACGAGAGCGGAACCAGGAAGAGGAATAATCCCCCCGGTCCACAGCGTCCTCGCTGTGTTATTTCAAAGGAACCTCGCCCCGATCAGAATGACCGGAGACGGGGTATCAACATATCTGGCGTTGACTTTTGGCACGCTGTTGAGTTCTCAAGGAACGGACGCTTCCTTCGTACTCACCCTCTCGGGCTTTCCTCCGGGCGCTTCCCTTCGGTGTTTCCGACTCTATCAGACCATTTCGCGATCCGATTCCCGGCCGGCGGGGATTCGCCTTGGGCTCCGGCTTTTCGCCTTGCGCCTTTCGACATTCACTACGTTAGCCGATTCCCGCTGCAACTCATAATCGAGTTCGCGAGTTCGAATTCAGGCATGCGGGCATGCCGAAATCGCCCTTTGCAGGGAATCACATGAGTAGTGGGGTGACCGCTTCCGGCTGCTGGCTGACGCCGTACCCGGTTCAAGCGGCTCGGGCTACATTACGCATCCCCCTGGGACGCGTCAACTTCGCCGGCGTCGAGGTGTGTGGGCCCGATAGGGGCTCACTGTCGGGTCGTTGGCGATCCAGAAGCGCCACGGGTGGACGGCGCCGTCGCCGGCGACACCGGTGCGCGGACCGCTGCGTACCTGGTCGGAGGGCACCGCAGTGCCGGTGAGGGCCCGCAACGGTGTCTCTCCCCCGGCGCACGCGTCCGTGCCGTCCAGGCTCCGGTCCACGCCCAGGGCGGTGGCCAGACGTGCCGGGCCTTTGGCCAGTTCCTTGTCGTTGCGGGCCGAGAGTCGACGGGTGCGGGCGAGCTCCGCTCCGTCGGTGATCTCACCGGCCCGCAGCAGGACACCGCTCGCCCGGCCCGGCGGACCGCATACCAGGTTCATGCAGAACCACATGCCGTAGGTAACCCACTGAACATGTACGTCGTTACATCATCATCGGCAAGGCGACGACAGGCAGGAGAGACAGGCAGTGCGAGCGATCATCTACGCCAGGCTCAGCCCGACCCCGAGGGGCGAGGAGTCCAAGGGTGGGAACCTGACGCAACAGGTCGAACTGAGCCAGGCGCTGTGCGACCGGAACGGCTGGACGGTTGTCGAGGTCATCACGGAGAAGGACTCTTCGGCGTCGAAGTTCCGCGTCGTTGAGGGCCGCAAGGTGTCGGCTCGCGGTGAAGGCTGGAGGCGGGTGGTCGAGCTGGTTCGTACGGGTACGGCTGATGTCGTCGTAGCCAGGCACTACGACCGCCTCTACCGCACGACCCGGGACCTGGTCGAGCTGGTGGACCTGGCCGAGGAGACCGGCGTTCATCTGGCCGCCGCGCAGGCTCAGGGCGTCCTGGACTTGGCGACTCCTTCGGGTCGTCTGGCTGCTCGCATCGGCGCTGCCGTAGCCGAGAACGAGACCGAGATGCGAGTAGAGCGTCAGGTGCTCGGTCATCAGCGCCGCAGGGAGTCGGGCAGGCCCTTCTGGAGCACTCGCCCCTTCGGCTTCGAGCGCGACGGCACGCATCGCGAGGAGGAGGCGGAAGCCCTGCGGCAGGCGTACCGGGATGTCCTGGCCGGTGTCTCCCTGTGGTCCATCGCGAAGGTCTGGAACGCTCGCGAGCTGCTCTCGCCGCACGGCAAGGAGTGGCGTAGCTCGAACCTCCGGGGCGTCCTCTTGAAGCCGAGGAACGCGGGCATCCAGACGTACTCCCAGTGGGTCGAGAAGCCGGATGGGAGACGTGTACGGGTGACCGAGGAGATCGGCACAGGCAACTGGGAGCCGATCGTCTCCGAGGGCATGTTCCGAGCCCTGGTGCGCTACCTGAGCGACCCTGAGCGCAACACGGGCGGCGGAGGGAAGCGCAAGGCTCTGTTGTCCGGCGTGGTCCGCTGCTCGAAGTGTCAGGCCGTCGTGACGCAGGGATGGAGCCGGAAGGACGCGGCAGGCGAGCGGTATCGCATCTACACGTGTTCGGGTGGCCGTTGCATCACATGCCCAGCAGACCCGCTTGACTCCTACGTGGTCCGGCAGGTCATCTCCCGGGCCGCGGAGTGGAACCAGGCTCCGGCCGCTGATGCCGCAGACGAGGAGCGCGAGGCCGAGCTACTGGCTGAGGAGGTGGCCACATCCGAGAGACGTACCGCCCTGGCGGAGATGTTCGCCGTAGGGGACATCGATGCATCGACCATGCGTGCAGGCATCGGCAGGTGTGATGCCGACCTGGGGAAGATCCGGACCGAGCTGGCCGACCTGGCGACGAAGCGGGTGCGGGTAGATCTGGGGGACGTCGAGTATCTGTGGGAGGAGTTGGATTATGAAGACCCCGACCGGATCGACTACGTGCGAACGGTGGTCATGCAGGTCTGCGAGCGGGTGGAGCTCCTGCCGAGGGGGCGAGGAGTCCGAGGGTTCAAGTCGGATCACTGCCGGATCACTTTCCGGAACCCGTGAGCGATGCGTGACAGCCGAGCGGACGATAGCCAACGACAGGGGCGCCCTACGAGGCGCCCCATCGCGTCATCACTGCAAGTGGACGACCGTTCCCTCGACGGGCGGCGCGGCGGTTGACGTGGGGTGCGTGAGCCACATAAACCGGAGCCGGCACAAGGGCTTCCGGCGCATCTGTACGTCGTTCGCGATGGTGGTCCGGGAGGAGTAGCCGACGGGCCTGCACGGTATTGGCACAGGAAAGCCTCGTGGGCCTTGGGTCAGGAGGGCGAAACCGGCCGGATTCGAACCGGCGTCCTCGCGATTTTGGAGACCGCGCGCGACGACCTCTGCGCTACGGCTCCGCCCGGCCCGACAGCCTAGTCCAGACATGACAACAGCCCCCTGCTCGCGCGGGGGCCTGCCTGTGCGGTGTGCGCCTATCTCAGGCGCTCTCGTCCAAGTGGCGGTACAACGTGGCGCGGGAGATCCCCAGTGCCTTAGCAATGGTGCTCACGCTCTCGCCCTTGGCCTTCCTGGCGCGGGCCACAGTAAGCACGTCCTCACTGACGACGGACGGCCGTCCGCCGGTACGCCCCTGCGCTTGGCTTGCTCCTGCCAGCCCCATCCGGGGCCGCATTGTCATTGGCTACTGCGACCGTGGCGGCCGGTAGGCCGCCCCTTCCGCTCCGTCCTTTGTCGCTGTCCCGCCCGCCCTAAAGAAGTCGTTGCTCTTGGTGGGCGGGTGCCGGGCATCATGGTCGTCATGAGGGGCCGTACACGAGAGAGTGAGTGCAGCAGGTGCCTGAAGGCGGACAGCCGGCTTTGACGGAGCTCTGGCAGCAGAGATGGCCCGACTGCCTCCCGGTTGGGTACAAGCTCCGTGACCCGTATCGAGATGTCTGGGTCCGCTTTCACAGCCTGCCGGAGTCAAAGCGGTACGCAGTGGACGAGAGCGAGTACGCCGTCGTTCTGGAGCGTTACAACACCGTCCTCGACGAGTTGTTCGCCGGCACAGAGGTGTACGTGGTCACTCCCTTCTGGGCGACCGAACCCGAGGTCCCGCTGCTCGAACCAGACGCAGGCTATTGGCAGAGCCTGCTGGTGGAGGACGATCCAGAGCCAGAGTTCCGCACGTACTGTCACCTCTTCGCCGCCCGGTTGCCTTGGCAACACGGCTGCATCGACAGGCTGCTCCGAGACACTGCCCACGACAAGGTGGCAGGGGTCCTCGTCACCGACAGCCTGATGCAGCGCATCTACCACCCCCTACGACGGTGGCGCCGACGTCTTCCTCACCACGCCCGAGGAACGGGACCGAATGCGCGATCGGCATACCGACTGGCTCTCCAGCCATCCGTCAGGTCTCTGACCGGCAGTTCACCCCGTCCACCCACGCTGCACTGTCGTTGAGCGCTGCAACCATGGCGGCCGGGGCGCTGCCGCTCCCCTACTTCCCTTGCTGTTAATCCAAGCTGCTCTCCTCAGTCGGCCCCTTGGGGGCCGCACTGCACTGGAGGCTAAATAGATAAGAAAGGATGCGAACGTTTCCGCAGGTCAAAGGCTATGCCGATGCACGCCAGACGTGCTCTGGCTACACGCCTGGCGTGTAGTCACCGGTCCTGATGCAGACGGCAGGGGGCTGGCGCACCCTTGCCCTTCCGGAACAGGTAAGGCAGAAGCAGGAGGCAGGCGGCCCCGGACCGGGGCGACACAAGGCCCAGCGCCTTGGCGCGGGCTACCGCGTTGCGCGTGCTCTGTTCGGACAGCGGTTTGCCGTCCTTGCCCACCAGTACGGCCAACCGGCCGGGACCGAAGCCTGCGTGTCCGTGCCGGTCGGCCCATCCGATGGCTGCAAAGTGAACGCGGTAGGTGAGCGGGTGTCTGGGGTCCTGCGTCAAGCGCCGGAACTCGTGCTGGGAGACAGCGCCCCACGGGCGGTCATGGCCGAAGCTGATAGCCACCGGGAGTGGCTCCTTCCTGTGAGGCGCACACGGGTGCGCCAGTGACCCCCGCCGGATGGCGGGACATGTGCCTCCCTTTCTTCGCGGGGGTGGACCGGCCATGGCTGGCACGGTCTCTTCACAGGTGACGCCCAAGGCTTTGTGCTTGGACTCGGTCTCGTGCAGTCGGGAGCGACGGCGGCGACCTGGCCGAGTGACCTTATACGAAGGGGGGAGGCCCTCGTTAGGGAGCCCTCCCGTGTGGTGCAGCCCTGTTCGGCCGTCCGACTATGTACACCTTCGCTGCTCGTCGTTGTGCACAGTGACCGAGATCCTGGCGGTGCGGACGAACGCACCAAGGGGTCATCCACCCACCTCTCCGGCCCGGGTCGGCGCACGTCGACAGTCACCCGACCGGCCAGGAACGCGTCACTCGCCACGCTCGCGAGCGGTCACGCCTCTTCGGACCTCAACTCCGCGCCGACCCACCGGCGAGCCGCGAGCGAGGCGTACAGCGGCTCAGGCTCCGGCGTGCGGCTTGGCTCTCGGGCTCAGTCGGTACGCCGAGACCGTTGGATCACCGGCGAGGTAGAAGCGGTGCTGCCAGTCGTGGGCTTTGCTCACGCCTACCCGAGGACCAACCCGGATGAGTGCGGCGGGTACTGGCTCGCCCTCGGACAGCGCGACCGAGGCGCCTGTCAGCAGGTCTGTGCCGTTGTGCTCTGCCGTGATGCCGAGCGCTTGACAGAAGTTCCCCGGACCCCGCGCGAGACGTGGACTTTCGACCTTGCCCCCTCGCCGCTCGCGGGCCAGCTCTTCCCCTTCGATGACCCTGCCTGCCCGGATGAGGACAGCTGTAGCGATGCCGTCTGCCCCGGTGACAATGTTGGCGCACCAGTGGAGTCCGTGAGACCGGTAGACGTACAGGTGTCCCGCGGGTCCGAACATGACGGCGTTTCGAGGCGTCCTGCCTCGGTAGGCGTGGGAGGCGGGATCGGCCGAACCGGAGTACGCCTCGGTCTCCGTGATCGTGATGCTCACGGTTCCCTCGGGGGTCTCGTGGGTGAGGATGGCACCGAGCAGCTTGGGGGCGACTTCTTCAGCCGGGTGAGCAAGATCCATGACGTTCATGCTGACCGCCTTGACATGCCGTAGGTGAAGTAGACGTACACGTGTCCGGGCGGACCGAACATCACTTCGTTGCGGGCGGTGCGCCCCCGATATGCGTGGGAGCCGGGGTCGTTCGAGCCGTCGTAGGCCTCCACCTCCGTCAGGCGCAGTTCGATCGGTCCGTCAGGGGTGCTGCGGACGATGAGGCGCCCCACAAGGTCGGGGGCGACCTCCAGCACAGGCCGGTCGAAGAACTCTCTGGGGAGGGGCGTACGGTCTGGGGTCGCGATCACGCCGTACGAGGGTAGTCCAGACGTGTGCGTGTCACGGGCTGGTCAAGAGTGCTCCCCCTTGGAAGGGTGAGGTCACGGAACCGGCTCCGGGCCGGATCGCGTATCTAGAGATCAAGGATCCCCGGACGGGAGGACGTGCGGCCCCTCGGGGACCACGCGACCGGGACGGGGCGACGGAGACAGGCGTTGCCTGGGAGGGATGATTCATGGGGTTCAAGCGGCTGCTCGCGAGCATGGGAGCCGGCGGGGCTTCGGTCGAGACGGTGCTCACGGAGACCAATGTCGTACCGGGCGGCGTCGTCCAGGGCGAGGTACGGATCCAGGGCGGGTCCGTGAATCAGGCGATCGAGGGCCTGAACGTCGGTCTGCAGGCCAGGGTCGAGGTCGAGGGGCACGACGACACGGAGTACAAGCAGGACATCGAGTTCACCAAGGTGCGGCTCGGCGGCGCCTTCGAGCTCCAGGCGGGGGCCGTGCACGCGGTGCCGTTCGGGCTCGAGATCCCGTGGGAGACGCCGATCACCATGATCGACGGTCAGGCGCTGCGTGGCATGCACATCGGTGTGACGACAGAGCTGGAGATCGCGCGGGCCCTGGACTCCGGTGACCTGGACCCGATCAACGTGCACCCGCTGCCGGCGCAGAAGGCCATCCTGGACGCCTTCATCCAGCTGGGCTTCCGCTTCAAGAACGCCGACATGGAGCGCGGTCACATCCGCGGTACGCGTCAGCGCCTGCCGTTCTACCAGGAGATCGAGTTCTTTCCGCCGTCGCAGTACCGCGGTCTGAACCAGGTGGAGCTGAGCTTCGTCGCGGACGAGCACGCGATGGACGTCATCATGGAGATGGACAAGAAGCCGGGCCTCTTCAGTGAGGGCAGCGACTCCTTCCGCTCCTTCCAGGTCGGTCTGCACGATTTCCACGCCACGGACTGGACCGCCTACCTGCACCAGTGGCTGGCCGAGGTCGGAAGCAAGCGCAGCTGGTTCTAGGCTCTGCACTGGAATCGGTTGATCCACTGACTTGGAGGTGCCGAGGTGACCGAGGCCAAGAGGCGGCCGCTGCCGCATGACTTCCATCCGCCCGTGCCGGCGTTCACGGTGACGAGCGAGGACGTCGAGCCGGGTGCGACGCTCAACGACGCTCAGGTCCAGGCGGCCGGGAACACCTCGCCGCAACTGCGCTGGGAGGGCTTCCCGCCGGAGACCAAGAGCTTCGCCGTGACCTGCTACGACCCCGATGCCCCGACGGGGAGCGGGTTCTGGCACTGGGTCCTGTTCGACATCCCCGTCTCGGTGACCGAGCTGCCCACGGCTGCCGGCAGCGGGAAGTTCGAGGGACTGCCCGAGGGTGCCGTCCACGCACGCAACGACTACGGGACGAAGGACTTCGGCGGTGCCGCGCCGCCGCCCGGGGACGGCCCGCACCGGTATGTGTTCACGGTGTACGCCGTCGACCAGGAGAAGCTCGGTCCGGATTCGGACGCCTCTCCCGCCGTGGTCGGCTTCAATCTGCGATTCCACACGCTGGCGCGCGCCCACCTCATCGGTGAGTACGAGAATCCGGCTGCCGGCTGACGTGCGAATCGAACTCTGACGTTCATTGAACGTTTGCCCGCCCCCGGTCATGGAAGTGATCGGAGGCGGGCATTTTTTATTGCGTTGTCCATCTCGGCGCGCCCGTACAGAGTTGATCCAAGCCCGCCAAGGGGTGGGCGGATGCACACGGGAGGTGGGCTGGATGCGTGACACGCTGGTTCTGAACGCGAGCTTCGAGCCGCTGTCGACGGTGACGCTGAATCGAGCCGTCGTTCTGGTGCTGCAGGCCAAGGCCGTCGTCGAGCAGGCCCACCCCGAACTCCGCATGCGCGGGGCCGACGTGGACATACCTGCGCCCCGCGTCATCAGGCTCTGCAGATACGTAAGGGTGCCGTTTCGAAGACAAGCTCCGTGGTCGAGGCGGGGTGTTCTGGTGCGGGACCGGCACCGGTGCGCGTACTGCGGCCGGAGGGCGACGACCGTGGACCATGTGGTGCCGCGGTCGCAGGGTGGTGCGGACAGCTGGCTCAACACCGTGGCCTCGTGCGCCGAGGACAACCACCGCAAGGCGAACCGTACGCCGGAGGAGGCCGGGATGCCCCTGCTGCGGCAGCCGTTCGAGCCGACACCGGCGGACGCCATGCTGCTGGCGCTGGGGCAGGACGACTTCAAGGCGCTGCCGGAGTGGCTGGCGCAGCCGGCTCCGGCTGCCTAGGTGGTGTCCGGCGGCCCTTCGCAGGCCGTCCGGCACATGGGTGAGCAGACATGAGAGGGGCCCGCCTCCAAGGAGGCGGGCCCCTCTGCGTGCCCTGTGGGCACCACGTCAGTCGATCGACGGCTTCTCGCGGCGGTCCGAGCCGTTGTTGCCGGTGGAGCCCGAGCCACCCGAACCGCCGACCATCGGGCCGAAGTTGCCGATGGCGCCGGACAGCCCCTTCAACGCGTCGCCGATCTCGCTCGGGACGATCCAGAGCTTGTTGGCGTCGCCCTCCGCGATCTTCGGAAGCATCTGGAGGTACTGGTACGAGAGCAGCTTCTGGTCGGGGTCGCCGGCATGGATGGACTCGAAGACCGTGCGGATCGCCTGGGCCTCGCCCTCGGCCCGCAGTGCCGCGGCCTTGGCCTCACCCTCGGCGCGCAGGATCTGGGACTGCTTCTCGCCCTCGGCGGTGAGGATGGCGGCCTGCCGCGTACCTTCGGCGGTGAGGATCGCCGCGCGCTTGTCACGGTCGGCGCGCATCTGCTTCTCCATCGAGTCCTGGATGGAGGTCGGGGGCTCGATGGCCTTCAGCTCGACACGGTTGACGCGGATGCCCCACTTGCCCGTGGCCTCGTCCAGGACGCCGCGCAGGGCCGCGTTGATCTCCTCGCGGGAGGTCAGGGTGCGCTCCAGGTCCATGCCACCGATGATGTTGCGGAGCGTCGTGACGGTGAGCTGCTCGATGGCCTGGATGTAGCTGGCGACCTCGTAGGTGGCGGCGCGTGCGTCGGTCACCTGGTAGTAGATGACGGTGTCGATGTTCACGACCAGGTTGTCCTGGGTGATCACCGGCTGCGGGGGGAACGGCACGACCTGCTCGCGCAGGTCGATGCGGTTGCGGATGGAGTCGATGAACGGGACCACGATGTTCAGGCCGGCGTTCAGCGTCCGGGTGTAGCGGCCGAAGCGTTCGACGATGGCCGCGCTCGCCTGTGGGATGACCTGGATCGTCTTGATCAGGGCGATGAAGACCAACACCACCAGAATGATCAGGACGATGATGATCGGTTCCATCGTGATTCCCCGTACCCCTTCTTCGCGTCGACGCCCCGTCTTCTCCGCCTCGGCGCCCTGTGGAAGATCTTATGGTTGTTGAAGATCTTGCTGGTCGAGTCTGACAGACCCTCGCCCGACTCGTGTGCCGTTCCGTTCAGTTGAGTCCCCCGAGGTCACAACACGATGGCCGTGGCGCCCTCGATGTCCACGACGTCCACTTCCTGGCCTACTTCATAGGCGAGTTCGGAGTTGAGGGCGCGCGCGGACCAGACCTCGCCGGCGAGCTTGATCCTGCCGCCGGAACCGTCGACCCGTTCCAGCACGATCGCCTGTTTGCCCTTCAACGCCTCGACTCCGGTGGCGAGTTGCGGGCGCTGCGAGCGATGCCTCGCGGCGATGGGCCGGACGACGGCGATGAGTGCGACCGAGACGACGGCGAAGACCACGACCTGCATCACGGCGTCGCCGCCGAGACCACCGACCACGGCGGCCGCGACGGCTCCCACCGCGAGCATTCCGAGCTCCGGCATCGCGGTGATCACGAGCCCGATACCGAGTCCCGCCGCGCCGATCAGCCACCACACCCACGCGTCGATGTTCACATGGTCATGGTAGGCCGGGGGCCCGGTCGCGCACAGGGCGCAGAAGGGGTGGGACCAGGCTCCTCGCGGGGTTTCGGAGCGTCAGGAAAGGGGCAGGCCCTGGGCCGTCCAGCGTTCGCCGACCTGCTCGACGACGAGCGGGAGGCCGAAGCACAGGGAGAGGTTGCGCGAGGTCAGCTCGAGCTCCAGCGGGCCGGCGGCGAGCACCTTGCCCTGGCGGATCATCAGAACGTGGGTGAAGCCGGGGGCGATCTCCTCCACGTGGTGCGTGACCATGATCATGGAGGGCGCGATCGGGTCACGGGCCAGGCGGCCGAGACGGCGTACGAGGTCCTCGCGGCCGCCGAGGTCGAGCCCGGCGGCGGGCTCGTCGAGGAGCAGCAGCTCGGGGTCGGTCATCAGGGCCCGGGCGATGAGGGTGCGCTTGCGCTCGCCCTCGGACAGCGTGCCGAACTTCCGGTCGTGGTACTCGCTCATGCCGAGGCGGTCGAGGAAGGCGCGGGCCCGCTGCTCGTCGACCTCGTCGTACTCCTCCTGCCAGCCGGCCGTCATGCCGTAGGCGGCGGTGAGCACGGTCTGCAGAACGGTCTGGCGCTTGGGGAGCTTCTCCGTCATGGCGACGCCGGCGACACCGATGCGCGGGCGGAGCTCGAAGACGTCGGTGCCGGGCCTGCCCAGGGTCTCGCCGAGGATGGTGGCGGTTCCCTTGCTGGGGTAGAGGTAGCTCGAGGCGACGTTCAGGAGGGTCGTCTTGCCGGCGCCGTTCGGGCCGAGAATGACCCAGCGCTCACCCTCCTTGACCGACCAGGAGACCTGGTCCACCAGAGCGCGGCCCTCACGGACCACGGATACGTCCTCCAGCTCCAGAACATCGCTCATGAGCGCGTTGTCTCCCCTTGCATTTCGGCCGGTGTCGGCTCTCGCGTACGCCTGTGGGCGTGGACCGCCACGCCAGTGGGCGCAGCCCCCCAAGAAATCTACGCCACCTGCCGCCCGGACCATTCCATAGGTCGGGTCCTTAGGGTGGGGGCATGCTCTCGGAACCACGCTCAGGACGACTGACCGCTTGGGGAAATGCCCTTTTGGCCGGACTTGTGTCACCGGACGACGCCGCCACGGCCATCGTCGAGGACGATGCCTCGCACCGGGTCGAGGGACTGCCGGGTGAGCCGGGCCCCGTCGGCCTCACGTTCGCACTGGGGCGTCTGCGGGCGCTCGGGGCGTCCGGACTGCGCGTCGCGCTGCCCGCGCCGGGGCACCCGCTGGGCCTGAGCGGCCCGCCGGAGTTCAACGCCCGCGCGCTGGAGGCCGAGGAGGCGGTGCTCTGCCACGGCGCCGCGTTCGGCCTGGTGCCGGAGATCCACCGGTCCGGACCGGACGGTGACGTCCATGTCGAGGTGCTCTGGCACTGCCTGCCGATGCGGGAGGCACCGCCCGCCGATGTGCCGTCGCTCGGCGAGGCGGAGCGGGAGCTGGCGGAAGCGCTGCGGGAGGCGACGGATGTGCTGTCGCGGCTGGACGTGGCCGGATCGGGGCCGGTGGCGGAGGCGGCGATCGACGCTTACCGGGCGCGGGCCGAGCGCGGCGGGCAGATCCTCGCGCCGGGGTATCCACCGCGTGCGGTGCGGGTGCTGGAGCTCGCCCGGCGGGTGGGGCTGCTGATCTCGGTGGCGTACGAGAACGGGCACGGGGGCGCGGTGACCGCCTCCGAGATGGCGGCCAGGACCGATGCTCTCCGTCCGGTGGAGCGGACTGCCCGGCGCGCGCAGGTGGCCGCGTACAACGCCGTCGTGGAGCAGCGCGAGATGCGGTGAGCGGGGGGCCCGGCGTTTCCCGGCCCTCCGAGGCGGGCCCGTCGTGTTTCCCGGCCCGCCGTCCGAGCCGTCCACATCACCGCGGCACACATACGACCGGCCTCCCGGGCAGTCCCGGGAGGCCGGCGCCGAGGGGACCCCTCGTAGACATCAGTGGTTGATGCCCAGGTTGCCGAAGGCCGGGTTCAGGAGGCCGATCACGTTCACGCTGTTGCCGACCGCGTTCACGGGGATGTGGATCGGAGCCTGGATGACGTTGCCCGAGACGACACCCGGGGAGCTCTTGGCCTTGCCGTGGGCGTGCGCCCCGTCGGTGGCGGAGGCCAGACCGGCACTGGCGGCGACCAGGCCACCGGCCACCATCGTGACGGCAACGGCCTTCTTCAGGTTCTTCACTGTCTGAGCCCTCTCCTTACGGTCACTGCGGCAGGCGCCGCAGCACGCCTTGGAGAACGGCGGAGATCCACCGAGGTTGCGCCGTCCGGGGGACGTACACCCGACGGTATGAAGATCTGGTCAGCCGTTTACACCATGGCGCACCGCCCAGAGCGCCGCCTGGGTGCGGTCCGCGAGGTCGAGCTTCATCAAAATGTTCGAGACGTGGGTCTTCACCGTCTTCTCCGAGAGCACCAGCGCACGGGCGATCTCCCGGTTCGACCGGCCGTCCGCGATCAGCCCCAGCACCTCCCGCTCGCGTTCGGTCAGCGAACCTGTCCTTCCCTGGCCCGAATGGCTCTCCTCCTGGGACAGCAGAGCACCCGCGACCTCCGGTTGCAGCAGGATGTGGCCCGCGTGCACCGAGCGGATGGCTCCGGCGAGCGCGTCGGGGTCCACGTCCTTGTAGACGTATCCGGCTGCGCCCGCGCGCAGGGCGGGTACGACCGTGCGCTGCTCGGTGAAGCTGGTGACGATGAGCACACGCGCGGGGTTGTCGAGCTCGCGGAGCCTGCGCAGCGCGTCGATGCCGTCGACGCCCGGCATCTTGACGTCCATCAGGACGACGTCCGGCTTCAGCTCCTGTGCGCGGGCCACGCCCTCGGCGCCGTCGGACGCCTCTCCGACGACCTCGATGTCGTCCTGCACCTCGAGGAAGGTGCGCAGCCCCCGGCGGACCACCTGGTGGTCGTCGACGAGCAGCACCTTGATTGCGTCAGCCACCAGGGACCTCCATCTCGATCGTGGTGCCCTTCCCGGGCGCCGATTCCACGGTCAGCCTTCCTCCCACGCCGCCCGCCCGGTCCCGCATGGAGACCAGTCCGAGGTGGCGTCCCGCGCGTCGGACCGCGGTGGGCTCGAACCCGTCGCCGTCGTCCGTGACCCTCAGCACGGCGCCGGGACCGCACTTCTCCAGCGTCACGTCGACCCGCCGGGCACCGGAGTGCCGCAGGGCGTTATGCAGCGCCTCCTGGGACACGCGCAGCAGCGCCTCCTCCTGGGCGGCCGGCAGGGCCCGGACACCGCGGCCGGTGAAGGTCACGCGCGCGGTGTGGGCGCGGTCCAGTACCTGTATCTGGGTACGCAGGGTGGCGACCAGGCCGTCCTCGTCCAGGGCGGCGGGGCGCAGTTCGACGACCGCGGCGCGCAGTTCGTCGGCGGCCTCCGCAGCGAGCACGGCCACCTGCTGGAGCTCACCCTTGGCCCGGCCGGGGTCGCGGTCGATCAGGGCGGCCGCCGCCTGGGCGGTGAGCCGCAGGGAGAAGAGCTTCTGGCTGACCGCGTCGTGCAGCTCGTGGGCCAGCCGGGAGCGCTCCTCGGCGATGGTCAGCTCCCTGCTGCGCTCATACAGACGTGCGTTGGTCAGGGCGATCGCCGCGTGCTGGGCGAGGATCGAGAGCAGTTCCTCGTCGTCCTCGGTGAATCCGCAGCCGCCCTCCGGCTTCGGGCACCTCTTGTTGGCGAGGAAGAGCGCGCCGATGACCTCGTCGCCGTCACGGATGGGCAGGCCGAGGAAGTCGGACATCTCGGGGTGGGCGCTGGGCCACCCCTCGAAGCGGGGGTCACGGCGGACGTCCGCGAGCCGCTCGGGCTTCGCCTCGTGCAGCATCGCCGCGAGGATGCCGTGCTGGCGCGGGAGCGGGCCGATGGCCTTCCACTGCTCGTCGGTGACGCCGTCCACCACGAACTGGGCGAAGCCCCCGTGATCGTCCGGGACGCCGAGCGCCGCGTACTCCGCGTCGAGCAGCTCACGGGCCGAGGCGACGATCGTCTTCAGGACGTCGCGCACCTCGAGGTGCCTGCTCATGGCCAACAGCGCGGAGCTCACCGCGTACAGGCCCGACCTGGGTCCATGGCTCATGACCTCACCGTACCCGTGGGGTGTGACCGTGCGTATCCGACCTGTGCGGGCCCCGGCTGGTCCGATGGGCCTAGGGCGAAGGGCCCCCGGTCGTTGCGGCCCGCGTCCGAGGCGGCCGGGGAGGTGCCGTTCCTACGTTGAGTCCACCGCCGACCACCGGCGGTCGGGCACAGAGGGGACGGTAGTCATGCCGGTTGCGATCATCACGGGGGCTTCGAAAGGGCTCGGCAGGGAGCTCGGCACGGCATTGGCGGAGCGCGGCTGGGACCTGGTGCTGAACGCGAGGACCGAGTCGGTGCTCGCACAGACGGCCAAGGACCTGGCGTCCTACGGAACGCGGGTGGAGGCCCTGCCCGGGGATGTGACGGACGCCGCGCACCGGGCCGCTCTGGTGGCGGCGGCCCGCGCGCTGGGCGGCGTCGATCTGCTGGTGAGCAACGCGAGCGCGCTGGGCGCGGAGCCGCTGGTGCGACTGGAGGATCTGGCCCCGGACGGGCTGCGGCGGGCGCTGGAGGTGAACGTGGTCGCCGCGCTGGGCCTCGTCCAGGAGGCGCTGCCGCTGCTGCGGGCGTCGAGCACCGGGGCGGTGATCGCCGTCAGTTCCGACGCGGCGGCCGAGGCGTACGAGACATGGGGCGGTTACGGGGCGTCGAAGGCGGCACTGGACCATCTGGCGGCGGTGCTCGCCGTGGAGGAACCGGACCTGTGGGTGTGGGCGGTTGATCCGGGGGACATGGCCACCGACCTCTATACGGCGGCCGTACCGGACGACGACGATCCGCGTCCGGCGCCGCAGTCCGTGGTGCCCGCCTTCCTGCGGCTGCTGGACGAGCGGCCGGCGAGCGGCCGCTACGGTGCCCCCTCGCTGCTGGAGGGGCGGTGAAGGCGGCGACGGGGGTGCCCGCGGCCGAACGCGTCCGCGCCTTCGGGAAGGTCCCCGGGGAGCTGTCCGCGCGGGTACCGGCCGAGCAGCGCGGGCCGGGACTGGACCGGGACTGCGTGCGACTGCTGGTCTCGCACGGCACGGAGGTGACGCATCACGGGTTCACGGAGCTGCCGCTGCTCCTGCGGGCCGGGGACCTGCTCGTCGTCAACACCTCCCCCACGCTGGCGGCCGCGGTGGACGGGCGGGTCGGGGACGCGCCGGTGGTGGTGCACTTCTCCACGCGCGGGGACGACGGGCGGTGGGCCGTGGAACTGCGGGACCCGGACGAGCGGGGCACCACACGCGCCCGGGCCGGCGGGCCCGCGGGAACCGAGGTGCGGCTGCCGGGCGGCGTGCGGCTCGTGCTCCGGGAGCCGCTGTCCGGCCGGAGCGAGAGGCTGTGGTGGGCCGCCCCGTCCGGAGGCGACCCGGTGGAGGTGCTGAGCCGCCACGGGCGCCCCATCCGGTACTCGTACACCGAGCGGGACCAGCCGCTGTCCGCGTACCAGACGGTGTTCGCCCTCCCGTCGGCCGAGGGCACGGGCAGCGCGGAGATGCCGAGTGCGGCGCGGCCCTTCACCTCGCGGATGGTGGCGGAGCTGGTGAGCCGGGGGGTGCAGTTCGCACCGATCACGCTGCACACGGGAGTGGCGTCGGCGGAGGCGCACGAGCCGCCGTACCCGGAGCGCTTCGCGGTGCCGGAGGCGTCGGCGCGGTTGATCAACGCCGTGCACGCGGATCGGGGAGGGCGCGAGGGGCCTGCCCCGAAAGGCGGGTGCGGGCGGGTGATAGCGATCGGCACCACGGCCGTACGGGCCGTGGAGTCGGCCGTCGACAGCGACGGTGCCGTACGGGCGCGGGAGGGCTGGACCGATCTGGTCGTGACACCCGAGCGCGGGGTGCGGGTGGTCGACGGTCTGCTGACCGGGCTCCACGAGCCGGAGGCGTCCCATCTGCTGATGCTCGAGGCCGTGGCCGGACGGGCGGCCGTCGACCGTGCCTACGCGGCGGCGCTCGCCGGGCGGTACCTGTGGCACGAGTTCGGTGACACCCACCTCATACTGCCCTCGAATTCGCATCACGCTACGAATTGCTAGAGCAACTATCGGTGAAGAAGGGCCACGCTCCATGTGAGGACGCACATAGGGCCCACGTCACATACGAAGGGGCATAGGACACCAACGGGTCCCTTTTGAACGGGGAAGACGGGGCGATCTGTCCCGTTTTGCCCTTCCTGTGCGCACTATCAGGGATAGTAAGTCACACCTTTGCCTAGGCATTTTGCGGCCGCTAAGAATTGCTTCCGTCGCTCGGCGCTGCGGGCACTTACCCGCGGCGCTTGTGCTGGAAACATCCGATTCCACCGGCACCAGAGCGACCTCCGCGCAACTCGAAGAGGTCACTCACACATGCCCCAGATCACCAACATTCGTAGTCGTGCCCGATCGCTGACCAAGACGCAGAAGCTGTCCGCCGCCTGCTGCGCCGGCCTGGGTGTCGCCACCCTCGCGATCACCGCCACGCCCAGCGAGGCGCAGACCACGACTCACGAGGCTGCGGCCGTCGCCTCGGCTCCGGTGAACATCGGTAACCAGCCGGTCAAGAACATCAAGGTCAACGTCACCGACCAGAAGGCCGCCTCCATGCTGAAGGCGGAGGCCATAGCGGCGAAGAAGCAGGCCGCCGACCAGGCCGCCAAGAAGCTGAGCGCCGAGAAGGCCGCTCAGCAGCGCGGCGCCGAGCAGGCCGCGAGCCGCTCCGCCGAGCGCGCGCCGGTCCGGCAGTCGGCCCCGAGGTCGTACAACAACAACCTCGACGGCTGGATCCGCCAGTCGCTCGACATCATGGCCCAGAAGGGCATCCCCGGCTCGTACAACGGTCTGTACCGCAACATCATGCGGGAGTCCTCGGGCAACCCGATGGCCATCAACAACTGGGACATCAACGCCCGCAACGGCATCCCGTCCAAGGGTCTGCTCCAGGTGATCGACCCGACCTTCCGCAGCTACCACGTGTCCGGCACGTCGTGGAACATCTACGACCCGGTCGCGAACATCACGGCGGCCTGCAACTACGCGGCGCACCGCTACGGCTCGATGGACAACGTCAACAGCGCGTACTGAGGCCTGCGCGGACCTCTTCTCGCTGAGCAGAAGAAAGGGCGGCACCCCCTGACGGGTGCCGCCCTTCCGCATGCTCCTGGAGCGTGTGCTCCACAAGCGACTACTTCCGCATGACCTCGGGCTCGTGCCGGCGCAGGAAGCGGGCCACGAGGATGCCGCAGATCACACCGATGGCGATCAGGGCGGCCATGTCCATGCTCCAGGCCCCTGCCGTGTGGTTCCACAGCGGGTCCGTGTTCGTCGGGTCGTCCGTGTTCGGGGCGATGTTGTTGAAGTCCAGCGTCGCTCCCGCGGCGCCCACCGCCCAGCGGGACGGCATCAGATACGAGACCTGGTTCACACCGACCGCGCCGTTCAGGGTGAACAGACAGCCCGTGAAGACCACCTGGATGATGGCGAACATCACCAGCAGCGGCATCGTCTTCTCCGCGGTCTTCACCAGCGCGGAGATGACCAGGCCGAACATCATCGACGTGAAGCCCAGCGCCATGACCGGCAGGCACAGCTCGAACAGCGTGGAGCCGCCGAGGACGACGCCCTCCTCGGGGATCTCGCGGCTGGAGAAGCCGATCAGGCCGACCATGAGGCCCTGCAGCACGGTGACCGCGCCGAGGACGAACACCTTCGACATCAGATACGCGGAGCGGGACAGGCCGGTGGCGCGTTCCCGCTCGTAGATGACCCGTTCCTTGATCAGCTCGCGGACGGAGTTGGCGGCGCCCGCGAAGCACGCGCCGACCGCGAGGATCAGCAGGACCGTGGTGGCCGTGCCGTTCGGGACGGGCACGCCGGTCTTCGGGCTGACCGGGTTGACCAGCAGGCCCTTGTCGCTGTCGATGAGCAGGCTGACCGCGCCGAGCACCGCCGGCAGGATCACCGTGAGCGCCAGGAAGCCCTTGTCCGAGGCGATGACCGAGACGTACCGCCGCACCAGGGTGCCGAGCTGGGAGAACCAGCCCTGCGGCTTGGGCGGCTTGATCGCCTGCGGCGGCGGCATGTGCACCGACTGCGGGGCGACGGCGTCGATGTCCGCGGCGTACATCTGGTAGTGCTGCGAGCCCTTCCAGCGGCCCGCCCAGTCGTAGTCGCGGTAGTTCTCGAAGGCGGAGAACACATCGGCCCAGGTCTCGTAGCCGAAGAAGTTCAGCGCCTCCTCCGGCGGCCCGAAGTAGGCGACCGCGCCGCCCGGCGCCATCACCAGGAGCTTGTCGCACAGCGCCAGCTCTGCCACCGAGTGCGTGACGACGAGCACGGTGCGGCCGTCGTCGGCCAGCCCGCGCAGCAGCTGCATCACGTCACGGTCCATGCCCGGGTCGAGGCCCGAGGTCGGCTCGTCCAGGAAGATCAGCGACGGTTTGGTGAGCAGTTCGAGGGCCACCGAGACGCGCTTGCGCTGCCCACCGGAGAGGGAGGTGACCTTCTTCTCCTTGTGGACGTCGAGCTTCAGCTCGCGCAGCACCTCGTCGATGCGCGCCTCCCGCTCGGCCCCGGTGGTGTCGGCCGGGAAGCGCAGCTTGGCCGCGTACTTGAGCGCCTTCTTGACCGACAGCTCCTTGTGCAGGATGTCGTCCTGCGGGACCAGCCCGATGCGCTGGCGGAGCTCGGCGAACTGCTTGTACAGGTTCCGGTTGTCGTAGAGGACGTCGCCCTGGTTGGCGGGCCGGTAACCGGTGAGCGCCTTCAGCAGCGTCGACTTGCCGGAGCCGGACGGGCCGATGACCGCGATCAGCGACTTCTCCGGCACACCGAAGGAGACGTCCTTCAGGATCTGCTTGCCGCCGTCGACGGTGACGGTCAGGTGGCGGGCGGAGAAGGAGACCTCACCGGTGTCGACGAACTCCTCGAGCCGGTCGCCGACCAGACGGAACGTCGAGTGGCCGACGCCGACGATGTCGTTCGGGCCGAGCAGTGCCGAACTGCCCTTGCCGATCGGCATGCCGTTGACGAACGTGCCGTTGTGCGAGCCCAGGTCGCGGATCTCGAAACGACCGTCGGGCATGGCGTGGAACTCGGCGTGATGACGCGAGACCTGGAGGTCGGAGACGACCAGTTCGTTCTCCAGCGCACGGCCGATGCGCATCACACGGCCCAGGGCGAGCTGGTGGAACGTGGTCGGGCTGCGGTCGCCGTAGACCGGTGGCGCCCCCGCGCCACCACCGGGGCCCTGCTGCTGCGGAATCTGCGCGGCGGCCTGCTGCGGCGTCTGCTGTGCCCAGCCGGCGCCCCCGGCCTGCGCCGCATGCGGCTGCTGCTGGGCCTGCGGGGTGGTGACGGCGGCCGCCGCACCGGACAGGTTCAGCCGCGGTCCGTCGGTCGCGTTGCCCAGATACAGCGACGAGCCCGGACCGATCTCCTGCTGGTGCACCCGCCGGCCCTGCACGAACGTGCCGTTGGTGCTGCCGTGGTCCTCGATGACCCAACTGCGCCCGTCCCAGCCGATCGTGGCGTGGCGCCAGGAAACCCTGGCGTCCTCGAGCACGATGTCCCCCTGCGGATCGCGTCCGAGGGTGTATCGCCTGGACGCGTCGAGCGTCCAGGTGCGTCCGTTCAATTCGAGTACGAGTTCAGGCACTCCATGCCCCACTGAGTTGTCCCCCGAGTTGCCCCCATCACAGGGAGTCTAGGGATGTCGAACATCGTGGGGAACTATTTCAGGCTCAGCCCTCCGACCGAAAGTCGGACCTTGCGACGAGCTGTCCACACCCTTGCGGACATGTCCCGTTGACGGCGGTCGGACCGGCCCGGAGAGTGGTAATCCCCCCGCGAGGAGGGGGCATCCGCGGGGACGCCGCGGCGCGGACCGGGGGGCCTGCATGAGCATCGACACCGCGGAGAACGACCGGCGGGTGCCGTGGACGGACGTACTGCTGTCCGCGATCGCCTCCGTGAGCTGGGCGCTGATCGGCATGGCGGGAACCGCGGCACTAGGTCTGCATCTGCTGCAGGCCGATGCGGCGGGCTCGCTCGGCCCGATGACCGCGGCCGTGGTGGCACTGGGCGCGAACGGGTCGGTCAAGCCGTCCGGTGACGTGTCCGCGTTCGGCCTCAAGGGGGCCGAGGCGACCACCGCCATGGACATCACGCCCCTGGGTGTGGGGCTGGTGGGCGCACTGCTGCTGTGCTGGTTCTTCCTGCGCTCCCTGCGCACGGCCGGAGTTGTGGTCTCACCGGCCGAACTCCTCGCCCGGGCGGGCACGGTGGTCGTGCTCTTCGTGGCGATGCTGGGCGGTCTCGCCTGGGCGGGCCACGATGTCATCACCATCGACGGGGACGCGCTCGGACTGGACCGACTGCCCGGCACGGGCGGTGGCAAAGGCGTCGACATCCCCGGGCTCGGCGACATCGGGGGCCTGCTGCCGAGCCGGATCGGCGACCTCGTCGAGGCGAAGGCCGCGGTCGGCTTCACCGTCGACACGGTGCCCACTTTGCTCGGGGGTGCGGCATGGGCCGCAGGCGTCCTCGTGATCGCCCTGCTCGCCTCCCGGCGCACCCCGCTGCCCCGCGGCTGGGAGTGGGCGCACCGTATGGTGCGTCCGGCCGTGTCCGCGCTGGTGACCGTGGTGCTCGTGGCGGTGGTCGCCGGCCTCGCGGCGGCGGCGTACGCGGCGATCGGCGACGACCATCCGGGGCGGATCGCGGGAGCCGCACTGCTGGGCGCGCCCAACGGGGTGTGGCTGGGCGTCCCGGTCGGCCTGTTCGTACCGTGGGACGGCAGGGCCACGGGCGAGCTGGCGAAGCTGCTGCCCGACCCGCTGGACCGGCTGCTGACCGTGCGCACGGACCAGCCGGTCACCCTGGGTCGCCTGGCCGAACTGGACGGCAAGGTATGGCTGCTCGCCCTCGCCGCGGCTCTCATGATGCTCTTCGCGGGCGTGCTGACCGCAGTGCGTACGCCGCTCGTACGAGCCGGTGATGCCGCGGCCGTACCGGGCCGGGCTCCGTCCGTCGCAGGCGGCCACGGTCCCCTCGGCCTCGCAGCACGCTGCGCACTTCGGCTCGGCGTCGTGACGGCCCTGGCACTGCCGCTGCTGGCGTGGCTGACGGATGTGTCGGTGGACGCCTCGCTGTCCGTGTTCGGATTCGACGCGTTCGGCGCCGGCATCGAGTTGCACGGGCATCTCGGCATGGCCCTGCTGCTGGGTGCGGTCTGGGGCGCCGCAGCCGGAGCGGCGGGAGCGCTGCTCGCGTACGCCGCGGGGGCCGCGGGCAGGCGGGCGGCGCCCCTGGCGCGGGCCGCCGCGGGACGAGCGGCGACCACGCCCCCGCTCTTCCCGACGGTGCCGCACGGCGCGGGGCCCTACGTACCCGGCAGGCCGCATCGCCCGCCCAACCCCGACACCAATCCCTATCTGCGGCTGCCCGAGGAACTGCGTGAGCCGCAGGACGCGCGGCCCCCGGCGGGCGCGCCGTCGTCCGCTACCGGGGACGTGTACGGCGCCCCCACGGTGGCCCGGCCGATCGAACCGCCGCCCAGGCGCCCGCCGCCTCGTCCCCGGCGGACACGTTCGTCCTCGGACGACGGTCCGCCCCCGCCACCTCCACCGCACCCGCCCGGGGGACCGAAAGGACGCAGCTGACCCGACCGGCGGCACGCCCGTGCCCGGCCGCCGTGTCGCCCCTGCGGACCTCCGCGCGCCCGTCTCCGCCGCTCAAGACGTATGTCATCCGCCCGCCATGCACTGTTCCCCGTCCGCTGGTCGGACCGGAAACGCGGAAGGCACCGGGTGACGGATACGGTGGGAAGCACCATGAGCCCTTCGCAGACCTCCGATGCCCCCACGCTCCTTGTCAAGATCTTCGGCAAGGACCGGCCGGGCCTGACCGCAGGCTTGTTCGACACTCTGGCCGCCTACAGCGTCGACGTCGTGGACATCGAGCAGGTGGTCACCCGGGGCCGGATGGTGCTGTGCGCACTCGTGACCGTGCCCCCGTCCGGGCTCGAGGGTGATCTGCGGGCGACCGTCCACAGCTGGGCGGAGTCCGTGAAGATGCAGGCGGAGATCATCTCCGGTATCGGCGACAACCGTCCGCGGGGCCTCGGACGCTCCCTGGTCACTGTGCTCGGCCACCCGCTCACCGCGGAGTCGACGGCGGCCATCGCCGCCCGGATCGCCGCGACAGGCGGCAACATCGACCGTATCTTCCGGCTCGCCAAGTACCCGGTGACGGCAGTCGAGTTCGCCGTGTCCGGCGTGGAGACCGAGCCGCTGCGCACCGCGCTCGTGACCGACGCCGCCGCGCTCGGCGTCGACATCGCGGTCGTCGCGGCGGGTCTGCACCGTCGCGCTCAGCGTCTGGTCGTCATGGACGTGGACTCGACGCTCATCCAGGACGAGGTCATCGAGCTGTTCGCGGCGCACGCCGGCTGTGAGGCGGAGGTCGCCGAGGTGACGGCGGCCGCCATGCGTGGCGAACTGGACTTCGAGCAGTCGCTGCACGCGCGCGTGGCGCTGCTCAAGGGGCTGGACGCGTCGGTGGTCGACAAGGTCCGCGCCGAGATCCGGCTCACTCCGGGCGCGCGCACCCTGATCCGTACGCTGAAGCGGCTCGGCTTCCAGGTGGGGGTCGTCTCGGGCGGGTTCACCCAGGTCACGGACGATCTGAAGGAGCGGCTCGGGCTCGACTTCGCGCAGGCCAACACACTGGAGATCGTCGACGGGCGGCTGACCGGCAAGGTCGTCGGCGACATCGTGGACCGGGCGGGCAAGGCACGGTTGCTGCGCCGGTTCGCCGCCGAAGCGGGTGTACCGCTGGCGCAGACCGTGGCGATCGGTGACGGGGCCAACGACCTCGACATGCTGAACGCGGCCGGTCTGGGCGTCGCCTTCAACGCCAAGCCCGTCGTGCGGCAGGCCGCGCACACCGCGGTGAACTTCCCCTTCCTGGACACCGTCCTCTATCTGCTGGGCGTCACCCGCGAAGAGGTGGAGGCGGCGGACACGCAGGACGACCGTCACTGACCGCGCGCCTCACCGGCAGGTACCGCTACGTCGGCGGTGGCGCCGGAACCCGCATGGATGCCGGGGCCACCGCAGACGTTCCGTAGAGGTCAGTCGCTCGGCGACCAGAAGTCGATCAGCGTGGCCGTGCCCGGCTCGAGCGACTTCCACTCGGCGTCGAAACCGAGCACCGCGAAGGCGGCGGCCGGAAATCCGCGTCGGTCCATGTGCTCGCGGGCCTCCTTGTGGGCCGTCCCGGCGAGGACCTCGGCGAGACCCTGGATACCCGGGTTGTGGCCGATCAGGATCACGTTCCGGACGTCGTCGGGCGTCTCGTCGAGCAAGGCGATCAGCTCGCCGGGCGAGGCCTCGTAGACCCGGTCCTCATAGACGGTTTTCGGCCGGTGCGGAAGCTCCTGGACCGCGAGCTTCCAGGTCTCGCGCGTGCGGATCGCGGTGGAGCAGAGGGCCAGATCGAAGGGGATGCCGGTGTCGGCGAGCTTGCGTCCGGCGACGGGCGCGTCCTTGCGGCCCCGGTCAGCGAGCGGGCGCTCGTGGTCGGGCACCTGCGGCCAGTCGGCCTTCGCATGCCGGAGGAGGACAATCCTGCGGGGTTCTGCGGAGCTCATGGGTCCCAGCTTCGCATGAAACAGGCCAGGGAGCGCAGGGAGTTGACGGCGCCGGCCGCGCGCCCGCGTCCGGGTGGCCGATTCGGTCGCCCGGCCGCGCTCACCTGGCAGGACGACACCGGCGCCGGAGGGCGGGCGGGGCCGCCGGTGCTCCTCGGTGGGGCTCCGTCACGACACGTGGTGCGTCACGCTGTGCTGGACGCGCTCGACGAGGTGCCCGAGGGCGGGGTCGCCGCCGCCGCTCGAGTCGGACGGGTTGAGGATGAGCGCCAGCAGGAAGATGAAGGCCAGCGTGGGCAGTGCGAGGGCCCACCAGGGCAGCCTGATGTCGACGCCGCCCGTGGTCGCCGGGCCGGGCCGGGAGTGCGTAGGGGCCGACATGCCTGCCTCCGTGGGTCTTCGGGTCCCGTGGTCCGCCCCTCGCGGCCACACCTCGAAGGTAGGGACTCATCGGCCCTCAACCCATCCGGTGATCCACCCACTTGCCCCTGACACTGACCCCCTAGGGGATGGTGGGGCCAGCCCCACCCCCGCCCGGGAACACGCACCCGGCCCGGTGCCCCGCACACGGCTGAGCGGTGTGAACACGGTGGCACGGCGGGGTGCACGGACACCGGGCACCCGTCCGTCACGGTCGGCCGGCACCTCGTGAGGCGCGGCTCGGGGCCCCTCGGCGCCGCGGTCGGGCCGGCGCCCGGTCGACGTCGTCGGTCAGGGCGAGGCGATCGTCGCGATGACGGCGATGATCACGAAGATGGCGAAGAACGTGCCGAAGACGAGCAGCATCTTCTTCTGGCCGTTCTTGGGGTTCGGGTCGAGCACGGGCATGCGGTCAGTCTCGCACTCCCGGGCCGCCGGGGTTCCGGCGGGGTCGGCTCCGGCCCGCGGATTCACCGTCCCGGCGCCCCCGCCGTCTCGTCCTCCACCGTGCCGTTGCGGCCCGCCAGTACCCCCACCACGATCTGCGGCACCATCAGCCCGGCCATGAGCGCGAGCGGCAGACCCCAGCCGCCGCTGCTCTGGTAGAGCACTCCGACCAGCAGCGGTCCGGGGATCGACAGCAGATACCCGGTGCTCTGCGCGAAGGCCGACAGCTTGGCCACCCCCGCGCTCGTGCGGGCGCGCATGCCCACCATGGTCAGCGCCAGCGGGAAGGCGCAGTTGGAGACGCCCAGCAGCACCGCCCACGCCCAGGCGCCGCCCGCCGGGGCCCAGTAAAGGCCCGCGTATCCGGCGAGACCGCACACGCCGAGGGCGATCACGATCGGGCCCTGGTGCGGCAGCCGCGACGCCAGCCGCGGGATGACGAAGGCGAGCGGGACACCCATCACCATCGTGACGGCGAGGAGCACACCGGCCGTGCCCGCGGCCACTCCCGCGTCGCGGAAGATCTGTGCCATCCAGCCCATCGTGATGTAGGCGGCCGTCGCCTGGAGACCGAAGAAGACGGCCAGCGCCCATGCGGTTCGGCTGCGGACGATCCGCAGTCCTTCGTCGGGCTCGCCCCGGCCGGACCCGGCGGCGGGAGCGGCACCGTCCGGGGGAGCGGTGCCCGCGGGCCGCACGAAGGGGATCCACGGCAGGACCGCGACGGCCGAGAGCGCCGCCCAGACCGCGAGCCCCGTCCGCCACCTGCCGCCCAGCGCGTCCGTCAGGGGCACGGTGACCGCCGCGGCGGAGGCGGTGCCGAGGGCGAGCGCCATGGAGTACAGGCCGGTCATGGAGCCCACCCGGTCGGGGAACCAGCGCTTGACGATCACAGGCATCAGAACGTTGCTGACCGCGATGCCCATCAGCGCGAGCGCACTGCCGACCAGGAAGCCGGCCGTGCCGCCGACGTAGGGGCGCAGAAGCAGCCCCGCGGTGATCGCGGCCATTCCGGCGCAGACCACGGCACCCGGTCCGAAGCGGCGGGCGAGCCGCGGCGCCATGATGCCGAAGACGCCGAAGCAGAGCGGCGGCACCGAGGTGAGCAGTCCCGCCACGCCGCCGCTCATGCCGAGGCCGTCGCGCACCTCCTCCAGGAGGGCGCCGAGGCTGGTGATGGCGGGCCGCAGGTTGAGCGCGGTGAGCACGATGCCGGCGACCAGGATGCGCATCGTCCACGCCCGCGGGGCGGACGTCCCGCTCCCGCTCGCCGTCTTCGTGGTGCCCGTCGCCGTTCGGGCCGGGCCGCGCGTCGGTGCGGGCGTCGTCGTTCCGGTCTGCTCACTAGCCATGGGAGACATCATAGAATGATGGGATGATTGGCTGTCCACTCCCGCTGCGTTACGCTCCGGATCCTCCGGCCTCGCCACCAGGCCCCCACGAAGGACCGTCATGCCGCTGAGCCACCCCCGCCGATCCGCGCTGGCCGAGCAGGTCATCGCCGCGCTGCGGAACCAGATCACCTCGGGGGAATGGCCGGTGGGCTCCCGCATCCCCACCGAGCCCGAACTGGTCGAGCAGCTCGGGGTGGCCCGCAACACGGTGCGCGAGGCGGTCCGCGCACTGGCGCACAACGGTCTGCTGGACATCCGCCAGGGGTCGGGCACCTATGTGGTGGCCACCAGCGAACTCGCCGGCGTGATGCACCGGCGGTTCGCCGACGCCGACCGGGGCCACATCGCCGAACTCCGCTCCACCCTGGAGTCGGGAGCCGCCAAACTGGCCGCCGAGCGGCGGACCGAACGCGACCTCAAGCAACTCGACGCACTCCTCGTACGCCGCCAGGAGGCCTGGGAGTCCGGGGACACGGAGGCGTTCGTGACCGCGGACGCCACCTTCCACATGGCCGTGGTGGCCGCGTCCCACAACGACGTGATGACGGCGATGTACGCGGATCTCGTCGAGGTGCTGCGGGACTGGCTGCGCGACGACGTCGGCGAGGAGCTGACGCCGGAGACCTACATGGATCACACACGGCTGGTGGACGCCGTCCGGACGGGCGACGGTGCCACGGCTGCGTCGGAGGCCGCGAGCTATCCGTTCGTGTGCCGTCCGGGGCGACCGAGGCCCACCGCCCGCTGACCGCCGCTCACCGGGCGTGCCCGACCCACGCCGAGCGCACGTTCTGCCAGCAGCGTCCGCTCAGCCGTACCGTCATCGCGGGCCCGGCCTCCACCGGGGCGGTGTCGGTGTCGATGTCCCACCAGCGGTCGCACTCGATGTGCAGACTGACGTGGTCGGTGCCGGGAAAGGGGTTGTGGCAGTAGGCCACGACGTCGGAGCCGATGACGCCGACACGGCACTCGGCACCGAACGGCTGCGGGTCGGCGCTCTTCCCGGTGGTCGCATCCGTGTGCGGACCGGCCTGCGCCACACCGGCCGGCGGCAGGGAGTCGTACGGCAGAACCGTCAGCAGCGCGAGGGCGAGGAAGGCCGGAGCGGAGCGGCGGGACAGACGCACAAGGGGACCTCCTGGGCCGTTCGCCTGCGGGCGGTGCGTACTCCCAGCGTGCGTGCTGCACGGCCAGGGGGCCCGTGTCAGTTGCTCCGAACGGGCGACGCCCCGCCCCCGCGCTTGCGGGGAGCGGGGCGTCGGCACGGTACGCCGGGAGGCCCGTCGCGGTACGAGAGCGCTCGCGCGCTCGGCCGTCCGGCCTCGGAAAGGCTCAGGCGCCGATGGCGTGCAGACCGCCGTCCACGTGGATGATCTCCCCGGTGGTCTTCGGGAACCAGTCGCTGAGCAGGGCGACGATGCCCCGGCCGGCCGGCTCCGGGTCCTTCAGGTCCCACTCCAGCGGGGAGCGGTTGTCCCAGACCGACGCCAGCTCGGAGAAGCCCGGGATGGACTTGGCGGCCATGGAGCCGATGGGGCCGGCGGAGACGAGGTTGCAGCGGATGTTCTGCTTGCCGAGGTCGCGCGCCATGTAGCGGCTGGTGGCCTCCAGGGCGGCCTTGGCCGGGCCCATCCAGTCGTACTGCGGCCACGCGTACTGCGCGTCGAAGGTGAGGCCGACGACCGAGCCGCCGTTCTGCATCAGCGGCAGGCAGGCCATGGTCAGCGACTTCAGGGAGTACGCCGAGACGTGCATGGCGGTGGCCACGGACTCGAACGGCGTGTTCAGGAAGTTGCCGCCGAGGGCGTCCTGCGGGGCGAAGCCGATGGAGTGCACGACGCCGTCGAGACCGCCCAGCTCCTCGCCGACGATGTCGGCCAGGCGGCCGAGGTGCTCGTCGTTGGTCACGTCGAGCTCGATGACCTTGGTGGGCTTCGGGAGCTTCTTGGCGATGCGCTCGGTCAGCGTGGGCCGCGGGAACGCGGTCAGGATGATCTCGGCGCCCTGCTCCTGGGCCAGCTTCGCGGCGTGGAAGGCGATGGAGGACTCCATCAGCACACCGGTGATCAGGACGCGCTTGCCCTCGAGAATTCCGCTCATGGTGATCAGTGACCCATTCCCAGTCCGCCGTCAACGGGGATGACGGCTCCAGTGATGTACGAGGCGTCGTCGGAGGCGAGGAACCGCACCGTCGCGGCGATCTCCTCCGGCTTCGCGTACCGGCCGAGCGGCACCTGCGAAACGATGTTCTGGCGCTGCTCGTCGGTGAGCACCTTGGTCATGTCCGTGTCGACGAAGCCGGGAGCGACGACGTTGAAGGTGATGTTGCGCGAGCCCAGTTCACGGGCGAGGGAACGGGCGAATCCGACCAGGCCGGCCTTGGAGGCGGCGTAGTTCGCCTGCCCGGCGGAGCCCAGCAGCCCCACGACCGACGAGACGAGCACCACGCGGCCCTTCTTGGCCCGGAGCATGGCGCGGTTGGCGCGCTTGACGACACGGAAGGTGCCGGTGAGGTTGGTGTCGAGGACCGAGGTGAAGTCCTCCTCCGACATGCGCATCAGAAGCTGGTCCTTGGTGACACCGGCGTTGGCGACCAGGACCTCGACCGGGCCGTGCTCGGCCTCGATCTCCTTGTAGGCCTGCTCCACCTGCTCGGTGTCGGTGATGTCGCACTTGACCGCCAGGAAGCCGGCCGGCGGCTCCCCCGAGCGGTATGTGATCGCGACCTTGTCGCCGGCGTCGGCGAACGCGCGGGCGATGGCGAGGCCGATGCCCCGGTTGCCTCCAGTGACGAGAACCGAGCGGCTCAACGGATCACCCTTTCGATAGCGGTCTGTAACCCCTGAAAGACATGCGCCTTCGTCGAAAACCTATCTGGCCGGGCCGCCGTGCGGAGAAGCGGGCACCGACAGTGACATACGGGAGTCGCTGTCGGATCCCTACAGAAGCGGGGGCCGCCGGTCCGCCCGGGACCCGTCGCCGGCCGCAAAGGTCCGGCCGCGCTGCGGAAAAGTGTGGTCCGGGCGCCCGCCGGCGCGACATGATCGGACCGACAGGCCACGACAGCAGGGAGACCTCGGTGCCTCATTCCATCGACGAAGCCTTCACGGCACTGCCGCTGCGGGCCCTGGCCGACGCCGCGCTGGCACGTGCGCGCTCGCTCGGGGCCGAGCACGCGGACTTCCGGTTCGAGCGGGTGCGCAGCGCCGCCTGGCGGTTGCGGGACGGCAGGCCCTCCGGGTCGTCGGACACCACCGACCTGGGCTACGCGGTACGGGTCGTGCACGGCGGGACCTGGGGCTTCGCCTCGGGTGTGGATCTGACGCCGGACGCCGCGGCCAAGGTCGCCTCCCAGGCGGTGGCGATGGCGAAGCTGTCGGCCCGGGTGATCAGGGCGGCCGGGTCCGACATGGGGGCACCGAACACGCCTTCCGGGCAGTGGGGGAGGGTGGAACTGGCAGCGGAGCCCGTGCACGCCGAGAAGACATGGGTCTCGTCGTACGACGTCGACCCCTTCACCGTGCCCGACGAGGAGAAGACCGGGCTGCTGGCGGACTTCAGCGCACGCCTGCTGGCGGCCGACGGCGTCAACCACGTCGACGCCTCGCTGCTCACCGTCCATGAGAACAAGTTCTATGCCGATACCGCCGGAACCGTGACCACCCAGCAGCGCGTACGGCTGCATCCGCAGCTCACCGCGGTCTCGGTCGACGAGTCGACCGGCGAGTTCGACTCCATGCGCACCCTCGCGCCGCCGGTGGGCCGCGGCTGGGAGTACCTGACGGGCACCGGCTGGGACTGGGACTCGGAACTGGAGCGGATCCCCGAACTGCTCGCCGAGAAGATGCGTGCGCCGAGCGTCGAGGCGGGTGTGTACGACCTGGTGGTCGACCCGTCCAACCTGTGGCTGACCATTCACGAGTCCATCGGGCACGCCACCGAGCTGGACCGGGCGCTCGGCTACGAGGCCGCCTACGCGGGCACCTCCTTCGCCACGTTCGACAAGCTGGGCAAGCTCAAGTACGGCTCCGAGCTGATGAACGTCACCGGTGACCGCACCGCCGAGCACGGCCTCGCGACGATCGGATACGACGACGAGGGCGTGGAGGGACAGTCCTGGGACCTGGTCAGGGACGGGACGCTGGTGGGCTACCAGCTGGACCGCCGCATCGCCAGGCTGACCGGGTTCGAGCGGTCCAACGGCTGCGCGTACGCCGACTCGCCCGGGCACGTGCCGGTGCAGCGCATGGCCAACGTCTCGCTCCAGCCGGATCCGGGCGGGCTGTCCACCGAGGATCTGATCGGTGGCGTGGACCGCGGCATCTACGTCGTCGGGGACCGCTCCTGGTCCATCGACATGCAGCGCTACAACTTCCAGTTCACCGGTCAGCGGTTCTTCAAGATCGAGAACGGGCGCATCACCGGTCAGCTGCGGGACGTCGCCTACCAGGCGACGACCACCGACTTCTGGGGTTCCATGACGGCCGTCGGCGGTCCGCAGACCTATGTCCTCGGCGGTGCCTTCAACTGCGGCAAGGCCCAGCCCGGCCAGGTAGCGGCCGTCTCGCACGGCTGCCCGTCGGCCCTCTTCAAGGGCGTCAACATTCTGAACACCACGCAGGAGGCCGGACGATGACCGCCCGTACCGACAAGCCGCACGAGATCGTCGAGCGCGCCCTCGAACTGTCCCGCGCGGACGGGTGCGTCGTCATCGCCGACGAGCACTCCACCGCCAATCTGCGCTGGGCGGGCAACGCGCTCACCACGAACGGGGTGACCCGCGGACGCACCCTCACCGTCATCGCGACCGTCGACGGCAAGGAGGGCACCGCGTCCGGTGTCGTCTCCCGTTCCGCCGTCACCGCGGGCGAGCTGGAGTCCCTGGTACGGGCCGCCGAGGCCGCCGCACACGGCGCCGAACCGGCGGAGGACGCGAATCCGCTGGTGACGGGAGTGCCCGAGTCCCCGGACTTCACTGACGCGCCCGCCGAGACCTCGTCCGCCGTCTTCACCGACTTCGCCCCGGCGCTGGGCGAGTCGTTCGCACGCGCGCGTGCCGGCGGCCGTGAGCTGTACGGCTTCGCCAACCACGAGCTCGTCTCCACCTACCTCGCCACGTCGGCCGGACTGCGCCTGCGCCACGACCAGCCCAACGGCACCCTGGAGCTCAACGCCAAGTCCCCGGACCGTACGCGCTCGGCCTGGGCCGGCCGCTCGACCCGCGACTTCAAGGACGTCGACCCGGAGGCGATGGACGCGGAGCTGGCCCGGCGGCTGGGGTGGGCGGAGCGCAGGATCGAGCTGCCCGCGGGCCGGTACGAGACGCTGCTGCCGCCGACCGCGGTCGCGGACCTGCTGATCTACCAGATGTGGTCGGCGGCGGCCCGGGATGCGGCCGAGGGCCGCACGGTGTTCAGCAGGACCGGTGGCGGCACACGCGTCGGCGAGCGGCTCTCCGAGCTGCCGCTGACGCTGCGCAGCGATCCCCATGAGCCCGGCCTGGAGACGGCGCCCTTCGTCGTCGCGCACGCCTCCGGCGACGACGCATCGGTGTTCGACAACGGACTGCCGCTCGAGGCCACCGAGTGGATCCGCGGCGGCGAGCTGAAGCACCTGACGGCCACGCGGCACAGCGCGGGCCTGACCGGCCTTCCGGTCACACCGTCGATCGGGAACCTGATCCTCGACGGGGGCTCCGACCGGTCCCTGGAGGAGATGGTCGCGAACACCGAGCGCGGGCTGCTGCTGACCTGCCTGTGGTACATCCGCGAGGTGGACCCGGCGACGCTGCTGCTCACCGGCCTGACCCGGGACGGCGTCTACCTCGTGGAGAACGGCGAGGTCGCGGGCGAGGTCAACAACTTCCGCTTCAACGAGTCCCCGGTCGACCTGCTGGGCCGGGCGACGGAGGCGGGGCGCACGGAGAAGACCCTGCCGCGCGAATGGAGCGACTGGTTCACCCGCGCCGCGATGCCCCCGGTGCGGGTGCCCGATTTCAACATGAGTTCAGTCAGTCAGGGCGTATAACCTCGTATTCGGCTGTCACCCGACCGCCGAGGATCATCCAAGGAGACACGAGAACCGTGACGGACATCGTCGACGAACTGAAGTGGCGCGGGCTGATCGCCCTCTCCACGGACGAGGACGCATTGCGCAAGGCGTTCGCGGACGGTCCCGTCACGTTCTATTGCGGCTTCGACCCGACCGCGCCCAGCCTGCACCTCGGCAACCTCGTGCAGATCCTGACGATGCGCCGCATCCAGCAGGCGGGCAACCGCCCGCTGGGCCTGGTCGGGGGTGCGACGGGCCTGATCGGCGACCCCAAGCCGACCGCGGAGCGCACGCTGAACGACCCCGAGGTGGTGGCCGGCTGGGTGGCGCGGCTGCGCGGCCAGATCGAGAGGTTCCTCGACTTCGAGGGGCCGAACGCCGCGACCATGGTGAACAACCTCGACTGGACGCAGAGTCTGTCGGCCATCGACTTCCTGCGGGACATCGGCAAGCACTTCCGGGTCAACAAGATGATCACGAAGGAGGCCGTCGCCCGGCGGCTGCACTCGGACGCGGGCATCAGCTACACGGAGTTCAGCTACCAGATCCTGCAGGGCATGGACTTCCTGGAGCTGTACCGCCGGTACGGCTGCACGCTGCAGACCGGCGGCAGCGACCAGTGGGGCAACCTCACCGCGGGTGCCGACCTGATCCACAAGGTCGAGCCGCACGTCGCGGTGCACGCCCTGGCCACCCCGCTGATCACCAAGGCGGACGGCACCAAGTTCGGCAAGACGGAGTCCGGCACGGTCTGGCTCGACCCGGAGCTGACCACGCCGTACGCCTTCTACCAGTTCTGGCTGAACGCCGACGACCGGGACATCTCGAAGTTCCTGCGCATCTTCAGCTTCAGGTCCCACGCCGAGATCGAGGAACTGGAGCAGCAGACCCTGGAGCGGCCCCAGGCCCGTGCCGCGCAGCGTGCGCTGGCCGAGGAGCTGACCACGCTGGTGCACGGTGCCGATCAGACGGACGCCGTCATCGCGGCGTCCAGGGCCCTCTTCGGGCAGGGCGAGCTGGCCGAGCTCGACGAGAGCACGCTGGCCGCGGCCCTGTCCGAGCTGCCGCACGTCCGGGTCGCAGAGCTCGGGCCGGTCGTGGACCTGTTCGCCGAGGTGGGGCTGGTGGCCAGCAAGTCGGCCGCGCGGCGCACGGTGAAGGAGGGCGGCGCCTACGTGAACAACGTCAAGGTGGCCGCCGAGGACGCAGTCCCCGCCGGGGAGGACCTGCTGCACGGCCGCTGGCTGGTGCTGCGGCGCGGCAAGAAGAACCTCGCCGCCGTGGAGGTCACGAGCGCCTGATCCGCGCCCGTACGCCACGGGGGGTGGGGGCGGTCCCGTCGGGAGCGCCCCCACCCCCCGTGGCCGTCATGCCCGCTCCCTGTGCCGGCTGCCCTTCATCGTGGTGTACGCCATCTCGCCCAGGAACACGAGGACGATCGCCGCGGCGAGCTGGAGGCCGTGGCGGCCCCAGTCGATACCGCGGGTCTCCGCGATGCCGATGGACCGGGCGATCGCGTTGCCGATGATGCCGCCGATCAGGCCCATGAGGGTGGTCAGCCACAGCGGGCTGTGCTGTTTGCCCGGCAGGATGAGCTTGGCCAGCAGGCCCAGCACGAATCCGACGATGATCGCCCACAACCAGCCCATGGCTGCCTCCTCGTACGGCTCGACGTGAGCATTACGCCCAGTGTCGGACCGTGCGCCGTACGACGCATGTCGGATACCCCCGTCCGCGGGACTGCGCGGTGCCGTCAGCAGGACAGCAGGCGCCCCGGTCTCGAAGGCGACGCAGCCGCGGCGTAACGTTGTCGGTGTCCGGACCCGGCCGCTGGCCCGGGGCGGACCAGGTTCGGGCCGGGGAGAGCCCGGGGCAGGCGGGTGGTGGAACATGCGGAAGCTGAACAACGGCGGTCACGCCCAGGTATTCCGGATCACCGGTGCCCGGCAGGGTCTCGCGGACGACGTGCGCGCCCGGCAGCGCCGCTACATCATCTCGATGAGCGTGCGCACGGTGTCGGTGATCCTCGCGGCCACGCTGTGGAACGTCTCCAGGCCGGTCGCCGTCGTCGCGCTGATCCTGGGGGCCGTCCTCCCCTATGTCGCCGTCGTCATCGCCAACGCCGGACGGGAGAACGCGCCGTCGCTCCCTTCGACCTTCGTCAGCGCGCCCATGCGTCCGATGATCGCCCCCTCGCAGCAGAACGAGGAAGCCGCGCAACCGGAGGATTCCGGTCGTGGGCACGACGCCGCGGACCCTCTCCAGGAGGACGTCGAGGGCGACTTCACGACGGGTGTCCGAAGCGAGCCGCACGAGCGGGCCTGAGCCGTCGGAGGGCCTTTCCCGGGCGGAATCGCACCCCCTGCCAAGCTCAGGAAAAGCTCAGATCAATCATGTAGTTCCAGTGCCGGGCGGCGGGTCACCCGTGACATACTCCCTATGCGCTCCGCATCCCCCGTCGGAGCGACGGACCGACGCCGGGCAGCTCCCCCCGTGGCTGCTCGGCGTCGCCTTTTCCCGGCGCGCTAGGGTCATGGGTGTGATGGGACCTGACCCCGATTCGCCCATGTGTTCCGCCAAGGGCTGCCGTGCGGACGCCGTATGGGTGCTCGCCTGGAACAACCCGAAGCTGCACACGCCCGAGCGCCGCAAGACATGGCTCGCGTGCGACGAGCACCGCGAGCACCTGTCGCAATTCCTCGGCGTACGGGGTTTCCTCAAGGACGTTGTGCGACTCGATGACTGGGAATCCCACAACACCGACTCGCACACGGGCTGAATCAGCCGCCGATCGCCGACATCGGCCGCTCGGGCTGCAGGAACGACGGGTCGTCCAGCCCGGAACCGGCCTTCTTGCCCCACATCGCGAGCCGCCAGACACGGGCGATCTCCTCGTCGGGGGCGCCGGAGCGCAGGGCCGCCCGCAGGTCGGTCTCCTCGGTGGCGAACAGGCATGTGCGTATCTGGCCGTCGGCCGTCAGCCGGGTACGGTCGCAGGCCGCGCAGAACGGGCGCGTGACCGAGGCGATCACACCGACACGGTGCGGGCCGCCGTCCACGATCCAGCGCTCGGCCGGGGCGGAACCGCGCTCCCGGGTGCCCTCGGGGGTCAGTTCGAAGCGGGTGCGGAGCGAGGCCAGGATGTCGGCCGCGGTGACCATGCCCTCGCGCTTCCAGCCGTGCTGGGCGTCCAGCGGCATCTGCTCGATGAAGCGCAGTTCATAGCCGTGTTCGACCGCCCAGGCCAGCAGGTCCGGGGCCTCGTCGTCGTTCAGCCCGGGCATCAGGACGGTGTTGACCTTGACCGGGGTCAGGCCCGCGTCATGGGCGGCGCGCAGCCCCTCGATGACGTCGTTGTGCCGGTCCCGGCGTGTGAGGGCCTTGAAGACATCGGGGCGCAGGGTGTCCAGTGAGACGTTCACCCGGTCCAGGCCCGCCGCCTTCAGTGCCGCGGCCGTGCGCTTGAGGCCGATGCCGTTCGTCGTGAGGGACATCCGGGGGCGGGAGGCCAGCCCGGCGATCCTCTCCACGATGCCGACCAGCCCGGGGCGCAGCAGCGGCTCGCCACCCGTGAAGCGGACCTCCTCGATACCGAGGGAGGTGACCGCGATGTCGATCAGGCGCACGATCTCGTCGTCACTGAGCAGGTCAGGCTTGGCCAGCCACTGCAGGCCCTCCTCGGGCATGCAGTACGTGCACCTCAGATTGCACCGGTCGGTCAGCGAGACCCGCAGATCGGTGGCAACCCGGCCGTAGGTGTCGATGAGCACGTGAGCCCCCTCCCTCGTCGCGGATCACACACTTCTCGTCACATGCGAGCCTACGTGACCCCACCGACATCAGCAGCGACCGGATTCACCGGACATGACGCGGCCGCGTCGTAGATCCCTACGACGCGGCCGCGTCACGGTGCGGTCAGTGCGCTCCGGTGCCGGTCAGGGAGCGGACCTCCAACTCCGCGTACTTGCCCGCGTCCGGCTCCTCCTTCGACAGATACGTGCCGAGGATGCCCAGCAGGAAGCCGACCGGGATCGAGATGATGCCCGGGTTCTCCAGCGGGAACCAGTGGAAGTCGACGTCCGGGAACATCGACGTCTCCTTGCCGGACACCACCGGCGAGAACAGCACCAGGCCGACGGCGGTGACCAGACCGCCGTAGATCGACCACAGGGCGCCGCTGGTGGTGAAGCGCTTCCAGAACAGGCTGTAGAGGATGGTCGGGAGGTTGGCGGAGGCGGCGACCGCGAAGGCCAGGGCGACCAGTCCCGCCACGTTCAGATCGCGGGCGAGGGCACCGAGGACGATGGACACGGCGCCGATGCCGACCGTCGCCCAGCGCGCCGCGTTCAACTCCTGCTTCTCGTCGGCCTTCCCCTTCTTGATGACGTTGGCGTAGATGTCGTGCGCGAACGACGAGGACGAGGCCAGGGTCAGTCCCGCGACGACCGCGAGGATCGTGGCGAAGGCGACCGCGGAGATGCTGGCCAGCAGGATCGCGCCCCAACTGGAGTCGACGCCGCCCAGATGCAGGGCGAGCAGGGGCGCGGCCGTGTTGCCCGCCTTGTTGGAGGCGATGATCTCGTCCGGTTTGATCAGGGCAGCGGCTCCGAAGCCGAGGGCGAGCGTCATCAGGTAGAAGGCGCCGATGAGGCCGATCGCCCAGTTCACCGACTTTCGGGCGGCCTTGGCGGTGGGCACCGTGTAGAAGCGGATCAGGATGTGCGGCAGGCCGGCGGTGCCGAGGACCAGGGCGATGCCCAGGGAGATGAAGTCGAGCTTGGTCGTGCCGGTGGCACCGTACTTGAGACCGGGCTCCAGGAAGGCCGCGCCCTTGCCGCTGTTGCTGGCGGCCTTGCCTAGCAGGTCCGAGAGGTTGAAGTTGAACTTCAGCAGCACCAGGAAGGTCAGCAGCAGCGCGCCCGCGATCAGCAGGACCGCCTTGACCATCTGCACCCAGGTGGTGCCCTTCATGCCGCCGATGGTGACGTACACGATCATCAGGACGCCGACGAGCGCGACGATGCCGATCTTGCCGCCGTCGCTGGTGATGCCGAGCAGCAGCGAGACCAGGACGCCCGCACCCGCCATCTGGGCCAGCAGGTAGAAGATCGACACGACGATCGTGGAGGTGCCGGCCGCGGTGCGGACCGGACGCTGCCGCATGCGGTAGGCCAGTACGTCGCCCATGGTGTAGCGGCCGGAGTTGCGCAGCGGCTCGGCTACCAGGAGCAGGGCCACCAGCCAGGCGACCAGGAACCCGATGGAATACAGGAAGCCGTCGTAGCCGGCGAGGGCGATCGCGCCCGCGATGCCGAGGAAGGACGCTGCGGACATGTAGTCGCCGGAGACGGCCAGGCCGTTCTGGAAGGCGGTGAACTGGCGGCCGCCCGCGTAGAAGTCGACGGCGTTCTTGGTCTGGCGGCCCGCCCACACGGTGATGACGAGGGTCGCGGCGACGAACACCGCGAACAGGGTGATGATCAGCGGCCGGTGCTCGCTCGCCTCACCGGCGGCCATGACGAGTGTGGGGCTCATGCGTCGTGCTCCATCCGGGACTTGATGGCCGCGGCCTTGGGGTCGAGCTTGGCGGCGGCGTGCCGCGAGTACCACCACGCGATCAGGAACGTGGTGAGGAACTGGGCGAGGCCGAGCACCAGGGCGACGTTGATGTTGCCGACGAGCTTGGTGCCCATGAATCCGCCCGCGTAGTTGGACAGCAGGACGTAGACCAGGTACCAGGCGATGAACGCCACGGTCAGCGGGAAGGCGAACGAGCGGTGGGAGCGGCGCAGTTCGCCGAACTCGGCGCCTTCCTGGACCGCCCTGAACTCCTCGGTGGACGGCAGTTCGTGTCCGGCCCTCGAGGGGGGAGGTGCGTCTGTGGCCACGGAGTCTCCTCGCGTTACGGGTGCGATCACAGTGATGTGGATCACATAGCCGAGTGCGACCGTAGCGCTCCGTCTCGTGATCCGGCAGGGAGCGCCGATCGTCCCGGAGCTCCCTGCACAGGCTCACGGCGCCGGGGGTGGGCCGGTTCAACTTCTTTTTACTTCTTTCGTACCTCGTTCCCGGAAGTCATTGCTGACGAGCCGCGACGGCGGATAGCTTCGCCACTGCACCACCCGTCATGTACCTGCCGGACACCACCCGTGTCCTGGCATGTTCACGTTCCGGATGATGTGGAGATCCCATGGCTCATCTGCGTTCCAGACGCCGGCTCGCACTCGCCGTACCGGTCGTACTGTCGCTCACCGCCTCACTGGGCTTCCTGCCGGGTGCCGCGTCGGCCGCCCCGCGCACCACCACCGTGCGGGCCGCCGCCGGCCCCGAACTCGCCTACGTCGTCAACACCAGGACGGACCGTCACACGATCTCCGCGGTGCAGCGGGCCATCACCGCGGCCGGCGGCACGGTCGTGGTGACGTACGACAGGATCGGCGTGATCGTCGTCCACTCCTCGAACCCCGGGTTCGCACAGACCCTGCGCGCGGTCCGCGGGGTGCAGTCCGCGGGTGCGACCCGGACCGCGCCGCTGACCCCGGCGGGAACGACGGACGAGGGCGCCGCGCAGTATCTGACGAAGACCCAGGCGGCGAAGGCCCGGAGCGCCTCCGCCGCCGCGGGCGAGAGCGAGCCCCTCGAGGCCGACCAGTGGGACCTGCGGGCGATCGGCGCCGACAGGGCCGCGAAGATCGACCCGGGCAGCCGGAGCGTCACGGTCGCCGTCATCGACACGGGCGTCGACGACACCCACCCCGACCTCGCCCCGAACTTCTCCGCGGCGCAGTCCGCGAACTGCGTCGGCGGCAAGGCGGACACCTCGTACGGCGCCTGGCGCCCCGCGAACCCGGACCACTACCACGGCACCCATGTCGCCGGAGAGATCGCCGCGGCCCGCAACGGGATCGGCGTCGCCGGCGTCGCCCCGGGCGTCAAGGTCTCCGCCATCAAGGTCGCCGACCCGGTCAGCGAGCTCTTCTACCCCGAGAGCGTCGTCTGTGCGTTCGTGTTCGCCGCCGACCACGGCGTGGAGGTCACGAACAACAGCTACTACGTGGACCCGTGGCTGTACAACTGCATGGACGACCCCGATCAGCGGGCCATCGTCGACGCGGTCGACCGGGCCCAGCGGTACGCCCAGCGCAAGGGGACCCTCAACGTCGCCTCGGCGGGCAACTCCAACGACGACCTCGACTCCCACGCCCTCGTCGACGCCTCCAGTCCCGACGACTCGACCGCGGTCACCCGCACCGTCGACCCGCACGAGTGCTTCGACGTACCGACGCAGTTGCCGGGCGTCGTGACGGTCGGCGCGACGGGCGTCACCAAGGCCAAGTCGTACTACTCCAGCTACGGCGACGGCGTGATCGATGTCGTGGCGCCGGGCGGCGACAAGTTCCGGATCCCGGACACGCCCTCGAAGAACGGCCGCATCCTGTCCACGATGCCGAACGGCCAGTACGGCTTCCTGCAGGGCACGTCCATGGCGTCCCCGCACGTCGCCGGCGTGGCGGCGCTGCTGAAGTCCGCGCACCCCTGGGCCGGCCCCGCCGTCCTCACGGCGCTGCTGAAGGCGCAGGCGGACAACCCCGGCTGCCCCACGGCTCCCTACGACGGTGACGGCGACGGGGTCGCGGACGCTACCTGTGTGGGCGGCAAGCGCGTGAACGGCTTCTACGGCTTCGGCATCGTCAACGCGTTGCGAGCGGTCAAGTAGCCGTGGTGTACCGCCTGTTGACGCACGGCCTGGATCGAACCGCTCGTACCGCGAACGGAATTGGAGACATAATGACCGCACCTCTGAAGCGCTCCCGCCGGCTGGTCGCCCTTCCCCTCGGGATGGCGACGGCGACCGCCCTCGCCTTCCTGCCGAACGTCACCGCGTCCGCCGCGGAGACGGCCCCCAGAGCCACGGCGGCCGACACCGTCCCGCTCAGCTATGTCGTCAACGTCCGCCCCGGGCACGGCGTCTCGTCACATGTGAAGCGGGCCGTCGCCGAGGCGGGCGGCACGATCGTGGTCGCCTACGACAAGATCGGCGTGATCGTCGTCCACTCCTCGAACCCCGACTTCGCCAGGACCCTGCGCAGGGTGCCCGGAGTGCAGTCGGCGGGTGCCACCCGCAACGCGCCGCTTCCCGCGCAGTCGACCACCGATGTCGGAACGCCCAAGGTGCTCACCTCCGAGGAGGTGGCGGGCGCCCGGGCGGCCGGCGGACAGGACCCGCTGGAGCCGTTGCAGTGGGACCTGCCCGCCATCAAGGCGGACAAGGCGCACGAGAAGACGCTCGGCAGCCGCGACGTCACCGTGGCCGTCATCGACACGGGGGTGGACGACACCCACCCGGACATAGCACCCAACTTCGACCGCGGCGCCTCGGTCAACTGCGTGTCCGGCAAGCCCGACACGGCCGACGGAGCCTGGCGGCCGAGCGCGGCGGAGAGCCCGCACGGCACACATGTCGCCGGTGAGATCGCGGGCGCCAAGAACGGCGTCGGCATCACCGGTGTCGCGCCCGGCGTGAAGGTCGCCGGCATCAAGGTCGCCACGACGGCGGGCTACTTCTACACCGAGGCCGTGGTCTGCGGTTTCGTCTGGGCCGCCGAGCACCACGTCGACGTCACCAACAACAGCTATTACACCGACCCCTGGTACTTCAACTGCACCGGCGACCCGGACCAGAGGGCGCTCGTCGACGCCATCACCCGCGCCTCGCAGTACGCGGAGCGCAAGGGCACCGTCAATGTCGCCGCCGCGGGCAACGAGAACTACGACCTGGACGCGGACTCGATCACCGACCCGGTCTCCCCGAACGACGGCACGCCCAGCGACCGGGTGGTCGACCCGCACAAGTGCTTCGACATCCCGACCCAGCTGCCGGGCGTGGTCACCGTCTCCGCGACCGGGGCGAAGGGCATCAAGTCCTCGTTCTCCAACTACGGCCTCGGCGTCATCGACGTCGCCGCTCCCGGCGGCGACTCCACGGCCTACCAGACCCCCGCCCCGCCGGCCACCAGCGGTCTGATCCTCGGGCCGCTGCCGGGTGGCAAGTGGGGCTACATGGCGGGTACGTCGATGGCGACCCCGCACGTCGTGGGGGTGGCAGCCCTCATCAAGTCGACACACCCGCACGCACCCGCCGCCCTCGTCAAGGCGCTGCTGTACGCCGAGGCCGACGCCACGCCGTGCACGGACCCGTACGACATCGACTCGGACGGCAAGATCGACGCCGTGTGCAAGGGGTCGAAGAACCGCAACGGGTTCTACGGGTGGGGCACCGTCAACGCGCTGAAGGCCGTGACCCGGTAGCCGTTCCGGTGTGAGGCCGCACAGGGAGGGGCCGGGCTTCGCCGGGCCCCTCCCCCATGTTGATCCGGTACACGCTGCATAGTGCCCCCATGACGGACATGGACGTGGCATGGGCGGCACTGGGCGGCGACCCCGCACTGGTGCCGAAGGTCTCGGCCGTCGTGCGGGACGGGGCGCTGCCCTCGCGCCTGCCCGTGCGGGAGGTGGCACGGGCCTGTGTCGGGGTGTGTGCGCTGGCCGCGGCCGAGTGGGGGGCACGGCGGGCCGGACTGACCTCCGTGCCCGAGGTCCGGGTGGACGACGGGGCGGTCGCCACCGCCTTCCGCAGCGAACGGCACCTTCGGGTGGACGGCCGGGAACCGGTCTCCTTCGCACCGCTCTCCCGTTTCTGGCGCACCGCGGACGGCTGGGTGCGCACCCACGCGAACTATCCCCACCACCGAAAGAGGCTGCTCGCCGCGCTCGGCCTGCCGGCCGGGGCGTCCGCGGACAGCGTGGCCGGCGCGCTCGGCGAGCGGTCGGCCGTGGAGGTGGAGGAGAGCGTGTACGCGACCGGAGGGCTCGCCGTCGCGCTGCGCACGCCCGAGGAGTGGGCCGCCCACCGGCAGGGACGCGCCCTCGCCGCACACCCGCTGGTGGAGCGCGAACGGCTCGGCACGGCGCCCGGCCGACCGCTCCTGCCACTCGCCGGTGACCCCCTGCGGCCCGCGGCGGGCATCCGCGTCCTGGACCTCACCCGGGTCATCGCGGGCCCGGTCGCCACCCGCACCCTGGCGCTGCTGGGCGCGGACGTGCTGCGGATCGACAGCCCGCGTCTGCCCGAACTCCCCGACCAGCACGCCGACATGGACTTCGGAAAGCGGTCCGCAACGCTCGATCTGACGGCGGCCGAGGACCGGCGGACCCTCGAGGATCTACTGGCGACGGCGGACGTGGTCGTCACGGGCTATCGGCCCGGCGCGCTGGACCGCTGGGGGCTGGCCGCCGAGGAACTGGCCGGGCGGCGGCCCGGTCTTGTGGTGGCGCAGTTGTCCGCGTGGGGCGCCTACGGGCCATGGGGTGAGCGGCGGGGCTTCGACAGCCTGGTCCAGGTCGCCACCGGGATCGCGGCGACCGAGGGGGAGGCCGAACGACCCGGGGCACTGCCCGCCCAGGCCCTGGACCACGGCACGGGGTATCTGCTGGCCGCGGCGGTGCTGAGGGCCCTCACCGAGCAGACGGAGCAGGGCGGCAGCCGTGTCGTGCGGCTGGCGCTGGCCCGGACGGCGGCCTGGCTGACGGAGGGGACCGCACGGGAGGCCGGGCAAGCGCACGCTCCGTACGAGGGCCCCGACCCCTGGCTGACCGAGACCACCGGCGCACTCGGCCGGCTGCGGTACGCCCTGCCGCCGATCCGGTTCGCGGGCGGACCCGTGGACTGGGCCCGACCGCCGGGGCGGTGGGGCGGTGATCCGGCGCGTTGGGCGCCGGCTGCCGGCAGGGGCTGAGCCGCTCGCCGGGCCCGCTCGGCCCATGGCGTGATGCTGCACCGGGGGCGGAATGGCGCTCCCTCAGTTGTTTTCGGGTGGTTGCCCGTTCTGTCATGACTGGCGAAGATCGTGAGGTGAGTTCGAGCGGATCCACGGCCGGGACGGACGGCGACGCGGCGGACGCAGCCCGCATACCCTTGGCGGTCGCCCCGCCCCGCGGCCCCTCGGCCCGCCGGGCCGTCGCCCTGCTCGCCCTTGTGACGGCCGCCGCCCTGATCCCTTCGCTCGGCGCCCCGGCCACGCTGCACGGCACGGGTGAGGCGGCCGCGCCGGGGGCCGGAGGCATCGGCCTGATGCGTGCCGTGCTGTTCGCGGCGCTGTGCATACCCGCCGGCGAGTTCTTCGTGGCCCGGCTCGTCCGCAGGGTGCCGGGCGCACCGGTCGCGGACCTTCCGCGCAGCCTGGCGCCCCATGCGGCGGGCGCGGGCTTCGTCGCCGCGCTGGTGCTCGCCTCGGTCGTGGCCACCGGCAATCTGGTCCCCCACCGGCTCTCCGAGATCGACCCGGGCGGGCTGTACCGAACCCGGGACGGCGCGCTGGCCCTCCTGGAGGTCAACGGGTTCCTCGCGGCCGGACTCTGTGCTCTCTCCCGCCGTCCCGCCTGCCGGATGTGGCCACCGGCCGCGGTGGCCGTCGCGGAGGCGCTGCGCGCCCACCCCGCGACGGAGCACTCCCCCGCGCTCGGCTCGGCTCTGACGCTCGTGCACCTCGTCTGCGCCTCCCTGTGGGCGGGCGGGCTGCTGCACGTCCTGCGCACAGTGCGGCACTGGCGCACTGACCCCCGGGCGGGCGGAGCGCTGCTGGGGCTGTACGCGCGCGGAGCGGCCGTGCTGCTGGCCCTGATCACCGCCACGGGGCTGTGGAGCTCGCTGCGCCGCATGCCCGCGCACACGGTCCTCGACCAGCTGACCACGACGGCCTACGGCCGCACCCTGCTCGCCAAGGTGCTGCTCGTGGCCGTCGTCGCCCTGCTCGCGCTGATCGCGCGGATACGGCTGCGGCGCGCCGCCGACCCGCTCGCCGCCTGCGCCCCCGCCCGCGCCGAGGTGGCGCTGCTGGGCCTGGTCGTCGCCGCGTCGGGGCTGCTGACGGCGCTGCCGTTGCCGATCCGCTGGTCCTGATCAGCCGTGGGTGACGAGCACCTTGAGGGCCGTGCGCTCGTCCATCGCCCGGTATCCGTCGGGCACGCCCTCGAGGCCGACCGTGCGGTCGAAGACCGGCGAGGGGTCGATGGTGCCGTCGAGGATGTCGGGCAGCAGCTCCGGGATGTACGTGCGCACCGGGGCCACACCGCCGCGCAGGGCGATGTTCCGGTCGAACATGACGCCGAGGTCGAGTCCGGTGCTGCTGCCGTGCGGGACACCGACAAAACCGATGGCGCCGCCGTCCCGGGTGGCGTTCACGGCGGTGCGCATCGACTGCTCGGTGCCGACGGCCTCGACGACGGCGTGCGCGCCCCGGCCGCGGGTGAGTTCGCGGACGGCCTCGACGGCCGCTTCCCCGCGCTCCGCGACGACGTCCGTGGCCCCGAAGCGCCGGGCGATGTCCGTACGGGCCTCATGGCGCCCCAGGGCGATGATCCGCTCGGCGCCGAGCCGCTTGGCCGCCAGGACGGCGCACAGTCCGACGGCCCCGTCACCGACCACGGCGACGGTGGCGCCGGGGCGGACTCCCGCGCCGAGGGCGGCGTGGTGACCGGTGCCCAGCACGTCGGAGAGCGTCAGCAAGGCGGACAGCAGCCGGCCGTCGGAGAGTGCCTCCTTCGGCAGCCGGACCAGGGTGGCGTCGGCGAAGGGCACGCGCACGGCCTCGCCCTGCCCGCCGTCGGAGCCGACCGAGCCCCAGAAGCCGCCGTGCTCGCAGGAGGTGGTGAGCCCCTCGCGGCAGTAGTCGCAGACGCCGTCGGACCACACGAAGGGCGCGACGACCAGGTCGCCGCGCCGGACGCCGGTCACCTCGGAGCCGGTCTCCTCGATCGTGCCGAGGAACTCGTGCCCGATGCGCTGCCCGGGCTTCCGGGACGACTCACCGCGGTACGCCCACAGGTCGCTGCCGCATATACAGGCCTGCACCACCCGCACGACCGCGTCGGTGGGCACCTGGACGACGGGGTCGGGCACGTCCTCCACCCGCATGTCGAAGGGGGCGTGGATGGTGGTGGCGCGCATGTGAGGGTCCTTCTCCTGCGAACGGTCGTACGAGTGCTCAGGGGGTGGTCGAGCACACCTCACCGTACGTCGCCGCCGGTGCGTCACTCGTCGAGGGGCCCCGGCCGACGCCGTCTGCGCAGCTCCGGCGCCCACCGCCGGCTCTCAGGCGGCGGGCTCCTCGGCGGGCCGCGCCGCCGCGAGCGGCGCCGCGGCCACCGGCTGCCAGCCCGGCCCGCGGAACATCCGTCCGGCCCGCTCGCCCCAGCTGCCCGCCGCCCTGACGTCCCTGGCGATGGCCGCGTACTCGTGGGTGGCGACCTTCAGCGGGTTGTGGGTGCCGATGTTCTTCGTCAGCCCGTACACGGGCCGCTCCGTCTCGGCGACGAACGAGCCGAGCATCCGGTCCCAGAGGATCAGGATGCCGCCGAAGTTGCGGTCCAGGTAGCCGCCCTGGGAGGCGTGGTGCACCCGGTGGTGCGACGGCGTGTTGAACACGAACTCGAACCACCGGGGCATCCTGTCGATCCGCTCGGTGTGGATCCAGAACTGGTAGACCAGGTTCACCGAGGAGCAGAACGCCAGCGCGGCCGGATGGACTCCGGCCGCGATCAGGGGCAGGTAGAAGGGCCAGGAGGTGACGGACGTCCAGGGCTGGCGCAGCGCGGTGCTGAGGTTGAACTTCCGGCTCGAGTGGTGGACGACGTGACAGGCCCACAGGATCCGGATGACGTGGTGCCCGCGATGGGACCAGTAGTAGAAGAAGTCCTGCGCGAGGAGCATGAGGAGGACGGTCCACCACAGCAGGGGGACGCGCAGCGGCGTGAGTGCGTAGAGCGCCGCGTAGACCGCGACGATCGGTGTCTTCCACAGGAAGTCGAAGAAGAGGCTGCCCAGTCCCATGCCGATGCTGGTCGCCGCGTCCTTGGCGTCGTAGCCCGCCGCGTCCTCGTCGGGATGTATGCGTACGCTCACCGTCTCGATCACGGTGAGCAGCACGAAGGCGGGTATCGACCACATCACGACATCGGGCAGGTTCGGCATGGGTGCACCGTAGAACCGCGCGCCGCCTACGGCCAGGGGTTGTTACCGACAAGTATCGGCGAATCCGCGCGGCCGTCCGCCGGTGCCGCCGCCCACGGGCCGGGCACAGGCGGATCGCGGGAGCCGGTCTCCTCCTGCCGGGAGCGTCATGTCCTCGGTCCGGTGCCCCTCACACCCCCGCCGCCCCCAGCAGCGTCCCGGCGGCGTAGGTGACCCCCATGGCCAGCGCCCCGCCCACCACGTTCCGCAGTACGGCCCGTCTCGGCGCGGCCGCGCCGAGACGGGCACTGGTCCAGCCGGTGAAGACCAGGGCCGCGAGGACGGAGAGCACCGTCACCCAGAGCCTCAGCGAGGCGGGAGGAAGCACGATCGCCAGCAGCGGGAGCAGTGCGCCCACCGTGAACGCCAGGAAGCTCGCCGACGCCGCGTGCCAGGGGTTGGTGAGCGCGTCGGGGTCGATGCCGAGCTCCACCCGGGCGTGGGCGCGCAGCGCGTCCCGGGCCGTCAGCTGGACCGCCGCCTCGCGGGCCACCTCCCGGGACAGGCCCCGGTCCTCCAGCAGCCCCGTCAGCTCCTCCAGCTCGGCCTCCGGCTGCTCACGCAGCTCCCGCCTCTCCATGGCCAGCGCCGCCTTCTCCGAGTCGCGTTGGGTCGACACCGACACGTACTCGCCGGCCGCCATCGACATCGACCCGGCCAGCAGACCGGCCAGACCGGCCGTCAGAAGGGTCGCGCGGGCCGTCGTCGCGCCGGCCACGCCGACCACGAGCCCCGCCGTGGAGACGATGCCGTCGTTCGCGCCTAGGACCGCGGCCCGCAGCCAGTTCAGGCGGGAGCCGAGGGCGCCCGCGTGGGCCTCGTCGTGCGTGGGTTCCGTCACACCCGGAGGATGACACCTGCGGCACGGCCCGTGCCGCACCGACCCTCACCGCCGGAACTCCCCGCTCGCCGCGCCCGCCTGAGACCGTGGCAGGCTCGGGGGCCCGCGTGAGCGCCGGGCCGTCCCCGGCGGGGTCCGTGAACAGGGCGTGCCGGAACCCGTGTTCGTGCGCGCCCGGGGAGCGAACGCGCGCGAGACGCACACGGCGGGGCACGGACGACGTCGCACGCCCCGGCGAACTCACCTGGGGGCACACCGCGTTGTGCACGCCCCCGAGCGAGGGCGCCGCGCTCCGACTGCCGGACGCGGGCGCGCTCGGGACTGTCGGTCACGCCCCGTATCCTCAGTGACCATGCTCGAAGACCGTACGACCACAGCGTTCCCGGCCCCTTGGCCGGCCGCGTATCCCGAGGGGTACGCGGTCGTGGACGTGGAGACCACCGGCCTGGCCCGGCACGACCGGATCATCTCGGCCGCCGTCTACCGGGTGGACGCACGCGGTGAGGTCGAGGACCACTGGTACACGCTGGTCAACCCGCAGCGCGACCCGGGCCCCGTGTGGATCCACGGCCTCGACAGCGAAGCACTCGAAGGGGCGCCGCTCTTCGGGGACATCGCGGACGAGTTCGCCGACCGGCTCGCCGGCCGGGTCCTCGTCGCGCACAACGCGGTCTTCGACTGGTCGATGATCGCCCGCGAGTACGCGCGCGCCGAGCGCGAGGCGCCGGTCCGTCAGCGGCTGTGCACCATCGCGCTCTCCAAGGAGCTGGGCCTGCCGCTGGCCAACCACAAGCTGGAGACGCTGGCGGCGCACTTCGGTGTCGTCCAGCAGCGCGCCCACCACGCGCTGGACGACGCGCGCGTGCTGGCCGAGGCGTTCCGGCCCAGCCTGCACGCCGCGGCGCGGGGCGGCGTTCGGCTGCCACTGCTGGAGTGCCGCCCGCTCACCGAGTGGTCCGCCTCCCCGACGATCGGCAGGCAGTCCTCGGTGGGCTACCGGCCCGGCACATGGCGCCCCTCCCGCAGGCGCCCGGCCTGCCCGTATCCCAATCCGGGGCGCTACGAGGACGGCGAACGCCTCAAGCAGGGCATGCGGGTGGCGTTCTCCGGCGACACCTCGGTCGAGCGGGACCTGCTGGAGGACCGGGCCGTCGAGGCGGGCCTGCACGTGGCCACGAGCCTGTCCCGGCTCACCAGTCTGCTGGTCACCAACGACCCCGACTCGGGCACCTCGAAGACGGTCAAGGCCCGCCAGTACGGGACGCCGGTGGTGGACGAGGCCGCCTTCGGACAGCTGCTGCGGGACGTGGCACCCGCGGACCCGCAGCCGGCGGGGAGAACGGGGTCCCCGGCGCCGGAGCGGCGCTGACGGACGTACGGGTGATTGCCGGGCGACTCGCCTCGCGCCCGCTCGCCCGCGCGGCGGCGACGGCACACGCTGTGGCGCATGGCGAGATGTGAAGTTTGCGGCAACGACTACGGAATGACCTTCGAGGTGCACGCGCAGGGCGCGGTGCACGTCTTCGACTGCTTCTCCTGCGCCATCCACCGTATGGCGCCCATCTGCGAACACTGCCGTGTCCAGATCATCGGCCAGGGAGTCGAGGTCGACGGTCACTGGTACTGCGGAGCCCACTGCTCCCGCGCCGAGGGGAGGGTGGGGATCGTCGACAACGCGTGAGCCGGTACCCGCCTGAATGCACCCCACGACCGAGTTGTACGGTCGTGGGGTGTACCGCTTCCTGTTGACCCGCCAGTGGGTGATCCTCACCCTCGTGGCCCTCTTGCTCATCCCGACGATGATCAGGCTGGGTGTCTGGCAGCTGCACCGCCATGACCACAGGCAAGCGCTGAACAAGGTGATCGACGACTCGCTGGCGGCGCAGCCCGTGTCCGCGGAGTCCCTCACCTCGGTCGGCGGATCGGTCCGGCACGAGGACCTCTACCGCCGGGTGACCGCGAAGGGCCGCTTCGACACGGCGCACGAACTGGTCGTGCGCCGTCGTACGAGCACGGACGACCAGGTCGGCTACCACGTCCTCACGCCGTTCGTGCTGGACGACGGCAGGACTCTGCTCGTCAACCGGGGCTGGATCCCCTCCCCCGGCTCGCAGACCGCCTTCCCGAAGATCCCCGCGCCCGTCGAGGGCGAGATCACCGTCACCGGCCGGCTGATGCAGGACGAGACGACGGCCGCGAGCGGCATCAAGAACGTCAAGGGGCTGCCGGACCGCCAGATCATGCTGATCAACAGCGGGCAGATCGGCACACTCCTGCGCGACGGGGGCGACGGCTCCGCCAAGGACGTGCTCGGCGGCTACATCGAACTGACCTCCCCCGCCCCCAAGGGCGGCAGCCCGGAGCTGATCCCGTCGCCCAAGGAGGACAGCAGCTGGATCGGCCTCGGCGACATCAACCTGCCGTACGCGGTCCAGTGGTGGCTGTTCGCGGCGGCGGTCCCGATCGGCTGGGTGATCCTGGTCCGCCGTGAGGCCCGGGAGCGGTCCAGGCGCACCGAGGAGCGGCACGAGGAACCGGCACCCGCCGCGGTGGGCTGACCTCGACCCGGCGCGCCACCGTCCGGCGACCCGGAGGAACAGGGTCCGGGCGACGGGAGGATGTGCGAGACGCACAAAACAGGGAAGACGGACAACCTGCGGGGCGGGCGCGGACGTCGGGGCTGGGCGACGCGCCCGTCCCGCGGCCCCGGTGCCGGGCTGCGGGACCGCCCCGGTCCTCCGGCCGGCACGGCCCGTCGGGTACCGCACTCGCCCTTCCGGGTGACGAGACGGCAGGATAGGGGCCATGGATCTTGGACTGAAGGACCGTGTGTACGTCGTCACCGGCGCCACTCGCGGGCTGGGCAACGCTGCCGCGCGGGAACTCGTCGCCGACGGGGCGAAGGTGGTCGTCACCGGCCGCGACGAGAAGCGGACCGCCGATGCCGCCGCCGAACTGGGTGCCAACGCCGTGGGCGTGGCCGTCGACAACTCCGACCCCGGGGCGCCTGCCCGGCTGATCGCCACGGCACGTGAGCACTTCGGCGGTTTCGACGGCGTCCTGATCAGCGTCGGCGGCCCGCCGCCGGGCCGGCTCGCCGACAACACGGACGAGCAGTGGACGGCCGCCTTCCAGTCCGTCTTCCTCGGTGCGGTACGGCTGGCCCGCGCCGCCGCCGCGGAACTGGCCGAGGGCGGTGTCATCGGCTTCGTCCTGTCCGGTTCCGTGTACGAGCCCATCCAGGGCCTGACCATCTCCAACGGTCTGCGGCCCGGACTCGCGGGCTTCGCCAAGTCCCTCGCGAACGAGCTGGGCCCGCGCGGCATTCGCACCGTCGGGCTCCTCCCGGCCCGGATCGACACGGACCGGGTGCGCGAGCTGGACGCCCTCGCCGCCGATCCGGACGCGGCCCGGACGGCCAACGAGGCCTCCATCCCGCTGCGCCGCTACGGCACCCCGGAGGAGTTCGGCCGCACGGCCGCCTTCCTGCTCTCACCGGCGGCGTCGTATCTGACCGGGATCATGGTTCCGGTGGACGGCGGGGCCCTGCACGGCTTCTGACCCCTGGGCACGGTCCCGGGGGCCGTCCGTTCACGGCATCAGCTCACGCGCCCCGCGCGGTACTTGGCTCCACGCAGCCGTACCTCGGTGGGCAGTGCGGCGAGTCCCGCCGACTCGCGGGCGTGGGCCAGGGACCCGGTGGTGAGCCGGTGCAGCGCGTCCGCGGGATCCACGTACGGTTCGAGCAGGAGCCGTACCCGTGCCCGAGGCGCGCTGCGTCGCCCGGTCAGCAGCACCCGGGCCTCCTGGACGCCGTCCAGCCGCCCCGCGTCCTCGGCGAGGACGCCCTCCATGGCGCGCCCGCGCAACAGGGCGCCCGCACCGTCCCCGGTGTCGACGAGGACCTCGCTGAGCCGGCGGCGTCTGAGCACTGCCGACAGCCACCACACGGCGAGCAGCACAAGGACGGTGAGGGCGCCGATGACGGTCGGCCACCACCAGCCCTCCTGACGCCACCGGGTCCGTTCGGCATCGCTGAGCAGGACGTCGTGCGGCCCGTGATGGACCCACCACGAGGGCGGAGCCGTCCCCAGGCCGACGGCGAGGACGGAACCGCCGAGGACGACGAGGCCGAGTCCGGCCAGCCCGATCAGTACACGGTTGATGATCCGCAGCACCGCGCCTCACCCCTTCCGTCCGGTTCGCCGTACATGCACCGACAGACCGGGCCTGCGGTCGAGCCCGAGGCCCCGCACGGCGTCGGCGAGGGTGGCGTCCAGGTCGGCCCGCACCTCGTCGAGTTCCCGGAAGTGCGAGACCGCCCGCACGTCCGCCCTCCCGCGTCCCATACGGACGCGCACGGACTGCACACCGGACACCTCCATGGCACGGTCGCGCAGCACGCTCGCGGCGGCGGCACGGTGCAGCCCGGCCTCCACGTCGGCGTGAGTCGGACGCATCGTCAGCACGCCGCGCAGACCGGGCGTCACGGCGAGCGCCAGCAGCCACAGGCCGAGGACCACGGCCACGGCGGCTCCGGCCAGCACCCAGATGTCGTCGAGGGGCCGTCCGGCGAGCTCCCGGACGAGGACCCTGCGCGCGTGCAGGGCGGACCTGTCGGCCCTCACGGCCGTGATGTCGTACAGCAGCAGGACCGCGCCGGTCAGTACGACCAGCGCCACGACGCCCGCCGGGACGCGGCGCGCGGACCAGAAGCGGCCGCCGCTTCCATGCGCACCGTCCACGGGCTCGTACGCCGCGGCGGACGCGGACTGGCCCAGCCCGCCCTCCGCGGCCTTCTCGATGACCGGGAGCCTCTGCGTACTCTCGCGGCCCTGGGCCTCGCTCATTGCGTCCTCCCCTGTGCCGGGCCTGGATGCAGCCGCTCCACCTGGACGGCGACCTCGTGCACCTCCATCCCCGCCAAGGCGCCTACCCGCTCGACGACCCGGCGACGCACCGCACCGCACCGGCCGCCGATGTCGCAGGGGTAGCCCAGTTCGAGGCTGATGCCGACGCGCGCCGTACCGGTCGGGCTCGCCCCTCCCCCGGCGGTGTCGGTGGCGTGGTGCAGTACGACGACCGTCGCGTGCGGAGGTGCGGCCTCCGGTGGCAGCGTGCCGAGCGCCTCCTGCGCCGCCTGTGCGGCGATCTTCGCGACGACCAGGTCGGCGATCACGGTGGCGCCGCGCTCGGCCGGAGCCACCGCTCCTGCCGCCCTCCGGCTCCCTCCGCTCCGCTCACCCTCCACGGTCCGGTCACTCACGCGTTCACCGCTCCCGGTCTTCGCGGGTGCGGAAGAAGTCGTCGACGTCCAGATCCCCTTCCAGGAAGCGGCCGACGACAAAGCCGACGGCGCCGAGGGCCGCCACGAGCAGGAACGCGCCGAAGCCTCCGAAGTACCCGGCGAAGCCCAGCGCCATCCCGGCGATCATGCCGATCACGGCCAACCCCATGCTGCGCTCCTCAGCTCACGGCGACCCGGCTACTGGAGCCGCGTCTCCGGCTCGTCGTCCCGTTCGTCGGGCAGTTTCACATCGCCGACCGCGATGTTGACCTCGACGACCTCCAGCCCGGTCATCCGCTCGACCGCCGCGATGACGTTCTCGCGCACGGCGCGCGCCACATCCGCGATGGACACCCCGTACTCCACGACGATCTCCAGGTCGAGCGCGGTCTGCACCTCGCCGACCTCGGCCTTCACGCCCCGGGTCGCCTTCGAGCCGCCGGGGACCCGGTCGCGGACGGCGCCGAAGGTGCGGCTCAGGCCGCCGCCCAGGTCGTGCACGCCGGGCATGTCACGCGCCGCGAGTGCGGCGATCTTCTCGACCACGCCGTCCGCGATGGTCGTCCTTCCCCGCGTGGCGGGATCGCCGCCGCCCCGCCGGGTGGGCTTGCGGGTCTGTATCGGCTCCGCACCCCCGGAGGCCGCCGCCGGCCTGTTCCGCTCGGTCATCTCGGTCATCGCCGCGTGTGCCCTTTCGGTCGCCCTCCCTCACCCACCGTAAGGGCGCGGACACGGCTGCGCCCGTGGACGGGACGGGCTGGATCGATGGCGGCGGACGCACGGCCGGTGACGGCGCGGAGCCCCGGCGCGGCTGCCGTACGACGGCGCCCGGATCACCTGGCGGGCGGCTCGGCGGCGGGGGCCCCGGATCACGCTCGTGGCTCCGGCCGCGTGCGGGTGCACGCGGCCGCCCTGGCCGTTGCGGATCGGTACGGAGCGCGCGGTCGTGGCACCCCACCGCGCGGGACGCCGAACCGGTCACCTGGCAGCCGCCCGCCTCCGCCGGTCGCGGAGCCACGGCCGGAACCCGATCCGCTCCTCGCAGCCGACGACGAGTCGGGCGTGGTCCGGTCCGCGCAAGGAACCGGCACCCAGGGGTGTGCCGGGCACGTCCACGAGCGGCGGGGCGGCACGTCCCTGCCCCGCCGCGATGTCCGGGTGCGGCCAGCGGTCGCGCCGGCCCCACGGGCGCAGCATGGCCCGGGCCGTCCGGGCCGCGGCAGCGCAGGCGGCGCTGCCCGGGCCGTCCGTCGGTCGCCGTCCTCGTGACGGCCGCCGAGCGCGACCCGGGTCCCGACGGTCCGACGTCCGCTACTCGCCCACTCCGGCCAGGTCCCGGATCCGGCGGGCCTGGGCGGCCCGCTCGGCGGCACGCTGCTCGTCGTACGTCCGCCCCGACGCCCCGACCAGCAGTGCCTTGGTCTCGATCACGGCGTCCCGGGGGGCGGCCAGCAACGCGGACGCCAGGTCCCGCACCGTGTCGTCGAGCTGCTCGCGCGGCACGGAGATGTTCGCGAGCCCCGTGCTCACGGCCTCCTCGGCCGCAACGAACCGGCCCGTCGCACAGATCTCCAGTGCGCGGGCACGGCCGACGAGGCCCACCAGCGGATGCGTGCCGGCCAGGTCCGGAACCAGGCCGAGGCTCGTCTCGCGCATGGCGAACTGCACGTCGTCCGCGACGACGCGCAGATCACAGGCGAGGGCGAGCTGGAACCCGGCTCCGATCGCATGCCCTTGGACGGCGGCGATGGACACGATGTCGTTGCGCCGCCACCAGGTGAACGCCTCCTGGAATCCGGCGATGGCGGCGTCCAGCTTCGCATCGCTGCCACGCGCGAGGTCGGTGAAGGACGGTTCGCCTTCGATGCCCTCGGGCGTGAACATCCGTCGGTCGAGCCCCGCCGAGAACGACTTGCCCTCGGCACGCAGCACGACCACACGGACCGAACCGGGCAGCGCGCTCCCGGCCTCCGCCAACGCCCGCCACAGAGCGGGACTCTGGGCGTTGAGCTTGGCCGGATTGGTCAGCGTCACCGTGGCGATCGTCTCGTCCACGGTGAGCCGTACGCCGTCCTTGTCGAGTACCGGGTCGAGCGAAGCCATGGGGCGCCTCCGATAGGTGCGGTCAGAAAAGGACACCGTGCGACGGCGTCCGTAAGTGACTGCACAGTAACCACCCAGCCGGTCAACCGACCGACCGGGTGGCCACCATCGAATCCGAGGGGCCGCCCGGCGTCAGGCCGACGTGGCCTTCTTGCCCCGCGTCGCCCCGCCACGCCCTCGAAGCGTGACGCCCGACTCGCTGAGCATCCGGTGGACGAAGCCATACGAGCGGCCGGTCTCCTCGGCCAGTGCCCGGATGCTCGCACCGGAGTCGTACTTCTTCTTCAGGTCTGCCGCGAGCTTGTCGCGCGCGGCGCCGGTCACCCGGCTGCCCTTCTTCAGAGTCTCGGCCACCCGTGCCTCCTCATGGGAAGTGCGCTCTGGTCTCCTCATGATCACCCCTCGGAGGCGCGATGGCCACCCATTCGGCAAGGTCCGTGCGACACGGTTCTGACGACGGGAGCACATCCCCACGAGTGGAATTCCGCATTCCGCCCTGCGCCGTCCGTACGGCCGAACGGGTTCTTCCGGGAAGGGCCAGGTCAGCGACGCACAACGGCCGAGCCCTTGAGGCGAAAGGGCTCGGCCGGGAAATCGGTGTATGACACACCCCGGTACGAGGAGATCTCACACAGATGATGGATCACGGATCGGCCGAATGATCCATACGCAGTGGATCAGTCATTCGATCAACCGGCGCTGACGGCTCGGCGCACGGGAGTGCTCAGGCGAGGGTGACGAGGTCCGCGTAGTCCGCGCCCCACAGGTCCTCGACGCCGTCGGGCAGCAGGATGATCCGCTCCGGCTGGAGCGCCTCGACCGCGCCCTCGTCGTGCGTGACCAGGACGACCGCACCGGTGTAGGTGCGCAGCGCGCCGAGGATCTCCTCGCGGCTGGCCGGGTCGAGGTTGTTGGTCGGCTCGTCCAGCAGCAGCACGTTCGCGGACGACACCACGAGGGTGGCGAGGGCGAGACGGGTCTTCTCACCGCCGGACAGCACACCGGCCGGCTTGTCCGCGTCGTCCCCGGAGAACAGGAACGAGCCGAGCACCTTGCGAACCTCGACCAGGTCCATGTCGGGCGCCGCGGAGCGCATGTTCTCCAGGACCGTGCGGTCCGGGTCGAGGGTCTCGTGCTCCTGCGCGTAGTAGCCGAGCTTGAGGCCGTGACCGGGGACGACGGAGCCGGTGTCGGGCTGCTCGGCGCCCGCCAGCAGCCGCAGCAGGGTGGTCTTGCCGGCGCCGTTGAGGCCGAGGATGACGACCCTCGAGCCCTTGTCGATGGCCAGGTCGACGTCGGTGAAGATCTCCAGGGAGCCGTACGACTTCGACAGGCCCTCGGCCGTCAGCGGGGTCTTGCCGCAGGGCGCGGGCTGCGGGAAGCGAAGCTTGGCGACCTTGTCGGACTGGCGCACCGCGTCCAGGCCGGAGAGCAGCTTCTCGGCACGGCGGGCCATGTTCTGCGCCGCGACCGTCTTGGTGGCCTTGGCGCGCATCTTGTCGGCCTGGGCGTTGAGCGCGGCGGCCTTCTTCTCGGCGTTGGCGCGCTCCCGCTTGCGGCGCTTCTCGTCGGCCTCGCGCTGCTGCTGGTAAAGCCGCCAGCTCATGTTGTAGATGTCGATCGCGGAACGGTTCGCGTCCAGGTAGAACACCTTGTTGACGACCGTGTCGACCAGGTCGACGTCGTGCGAGATGACGATGAAGCCGCCGCGGTAGGACTTGAGGTAGTCGCGCAGCCAGACGATCGAGTCGGCGTCGAGGTGGTTGGTCGGCTCGTCGAGCAGCAGCGTGTCCGCGTCGGAGAAGAGGATGCGGGCCAGCTCGATACGGCGGCGCTGACCGCCGGAGAGCGTGTGCAGGGGCTGGCCCAGCACCCGGTCGGGCAGGTTGAGCGCGGCGGCGATGGTGGCCGCCTCGGCCTCGGCGGCGTACCCGCCCTTGGTGAGGAACTCCGTCTCCTGGCGCTCGTACTGCTTCATCGCCTTGTCGCGGGTGGAGCCCTTGCCGTTGGCGATGCGCTGTTCGTTCTCGCGCATCTTGCGGATCAGGACGTCCAGGCCGCGCGCGGACAGGACGCGGTCGCGGGCGAGCACGTCCAGATCGCCGGTGCGCGGGTCCTGCGGGAGGTAGCCGACCTCGCCGGAGCGGGTGACGGTGCCCGCGGCGGGCATGCCCTCGCCGGCGAGGACCTTCGTGAGGGTCGTCTTGCCGGCGCCGTTGCGGCCGACCAGACCGATGCGGTCGCCCTTGGCGACGCGGAAACTGGCGTTCTCGATGAGGATGCGGGCACCGGCGCGCAGCTCGATACCGGAGGCGGAGATCACGGACAGACTCCAGGGCGGAGGAAGGGCGGGATGGACGGCTGAGGGCGTTCCCGCCGTCTAATGCGCGAGGAGAATGGCCATGGAGCCAGTCTAACGGGGTCGTGCAAGCGCTTTTTCGATGTGCGGACGTTCGGCACTGTGATGCTCGTTGCCCTCGCCGGTCGCCCCGGCCGTGCGGTCCGGCGCAGCGCAGTGGTGGCAACGGGTCGCCGCCCGGCTGTCCCTCGTTCGTGGAAGAGCCGGGCGCGGCGGCCCGGGTCGGTACGAGGATGTCTCCCGCGGACGGCGCACGTCGCGTCCGGGGCCGCGCCCCATGACACCGTGGTACCTCGTCCGTCCGCTCGGTGCCGGGACCGTTGTCAGTGGCGGGTGCGAGACTGCACGGCGGCCGAGGTTCCGGCCGGGACACCGGAGGGAGTGATCGGAATGGCGGGCATGGACGGCAGGCGTCCGAGCATCTACCCCACTCTGCTGTACGCGGACGCCAAGGCGGCGATCAGGCAGCTGACGGAGGCGTTCGGCTTCACGGAGCTGTCGGTGTACGAGGGGGAGGACGGCTCGGTGCTGCACGCCGAGCTCGTGCAGGGCAACGGCGCGGTGATGCTCGGCTCGAAGGGCCGGGGAGGACTCTTCGACGAGGCGATGAAGGGCGCGGGCCCCTGCGGGGTGTACATCGTCGTGGACGACGTCGACGCACACCACCAGCGGGCCGTGGAGCACGGTGCGGACATCCTGATGCCGCCGACGGACCAGGACTACGGCTCTCGGGACTACATGGCCCGGGACGCCGAGGGCAACATCTGGAGCTTCGGCACGTACGCCCCCGAGACAGCGGGCTGACCGGCGGTCAGCTGCCTCCCGTGTGGACATGGAACGCGGCGCGGCGCACGGCCTTGGCCAGCGCCGGGTCCGGGTGGGCGGCGGCGAGCGCGACCAGTACCTGCACCGTGCGCGGATGCCCGACCGCGCGCACCTCGTCGAGGAGCGCCGGGATGGTGGGCTGCACGGCGGACTCCAAATGGCGCACGAGCAGCGGGGCTTCGCCGTGGTCGGCGACGGCCGCGGCGGTGTCGACCCACAGCCAGGTGGCCTCTTCGCGGGTGAGCACCTCGTGGGCGTCGTCCGGATCGGTGCCGTCGTGTTCGGCGAGCCAGAGCAGCGCATAGGGGCGCAGCGGGGTCTCCTCCGCTGCGGCCCGCACCTCGGCCTCGGCGGCGGCGCCGACCACGCGCAGCGCCTCGAAGGCCAGGCCGCGCAGGAGGGCGTCCTCACCGCCGGCGGCCGCGAGCAGCTCGGTGACGGCGCTGCCCACGGTGCGGGCCGCGAGCCAGGCGCGGTACTCGGCGCGCGCCGCGTTCGGGCGGAGCTGGGCGCAGCCGCGGAGCATGTCCTCGGCGTTCTGCTCGATGTTCCCGGCGGGGCTCTGCGCGGCGACGCAGATCTGCTCGAGTTTGACCCAGACCGCCCAGCTGCCGATCGGGGTGAGGGTGGCCTGCCCGTCGGCGCAGGTGAGGGCGCCGACATAGGCGAGCGCGTCCAGGGCCCAGTCGAGCAGGGGGGCGAGGTCGGCGTCCTCCGCGACGGCGTGGACGGGGGCCTCCACCGGGGCCGGCTGCGGCCCGTAGGGGACCTCGCAGCGCTCGGTACGCAGTTCGGTGACCCGTTGTCCGAGGAGGTCGAGAAGCTGCTCGACGGGGACGGGTCCCGCGGACAGCTGCAGGAAGGAGAGCACCTGCGGCATGGCCGAGACGACCTCGGCGACGGCAGCGTGCTCCCGGTCCGCGGGCTCGGGACAGGCGAGCGACCAGGCGTCGAAGAGGGCGACCCAGCCGCGCAGCACGGCGGAGTCGTCACGGTTCCAGGCACGCAGCCGCCAACCGGGGCGGGCGCTGTCGCCGTGCACCTCGACGAGACCCGCCAGCCGCGCGGTGTCCCAGTCGGCACGGGCCTGAGCGACGGTCAGACCGAGGTCGGCTGCCGCCTGTTCGGCGGTTGCGTCCGCAAGCGTGCCCCGGCCCTGGGCGGTCGCGCCGTCGCGGCCCGGACGGAGCGCGGTGTCGGCCCAGCGGGCCACGCGGGCCGCGCCGGCCAGTCGGGCGCGGGCCATCCTCGCCAGTTCCGCGGGCGGAGGTGTGCCCTCGGGCGGCCTGGGCGCGGGGCGGCGCGAGTGGTGCTGGGTCACCGCCCGGGGAGCGGCGGCGAGCGGCCGCGGGCGGACGAGTCGGAGCCTGGAGTCGCGCGGGGTACGGGACGTCACGGGTGCAGTCTTCCGGTTGACGGTCCGAAAACCCAAACGGAATGTCACGGCGAGCGACGGGCCCCGCCAACGCATGGGTCCCGGAAAGGGCGTGCGCACACGGAAAGGGCTTGTCAAAGCCGCTAACCGGAAGGGTCCGGACGCGCGGGGCGCGGGGCCGGCCCGACGGTGCCGAGCCGGCCGCCCCGGATGCCGTCCCGCTACATGAGCGGGGTGAGGAAACGCCGCATCGCCTCTTCGTAGGTCCCCGGGTCCACGTTCCACATCGCGCCGTGCGGGGCGTTCCGCACGGTGTGCAGGGTGACCAGGTCACGGCGGCGTTCGGCGAGGCGCCGTGAGGGACCCCAGGGGGCGACCGTGTCGTCGGGGCCGTGGAAGATCAGGGTCGGCACCCGCAGCAGGCCCGCTTCCGCGGCGTCCCGGACACCGTCGCCGTACAGACCGGTGCGGCCCTGGGCGGCGCGAACCGCCAGCGGCAGCAGGGCGCCGGGGGTGCGGCGGGCCGCGGCGAGGGCGCGCAGCGTGGCCTCCCAGCTGAGCACCGGCGAGTCGAGGACGAGCCCCGAGATCCGCTCGCGCAGCGGCGAATGCGTGGCGGCGCGCAGCGCCATGGTGGCGCCGGTGGACCAGCCGTGCAGGACGACGCGCTCGGCCCCGTGGCGCACGGCGTAGCGGATGGCGGCGTCCACGTCCCGCCACTCGGTCTCGCCGAGGTGGTTCAGCCCGTCCGGGGGCCGGGGCGCGCCGCGGTCGCCGCGGTAGGTGATGTCGAGGACCGGGAACCGGAGCCGCCGGAGGAATCCCAGAACGTTCATGGGGTGTTCCCGGGTGGCACCGAGCCCGTGCACGGTGATCACCCAGGTGTCCCGGATACCCGAGAGGAACCAGGCCGGCATGGCTCCGAGTTCCCCGGGGACGTCGACGTCGGCGTGATCCAGACCGAGGGCGGTCCTCGGATCGCCGATGTGCAGGGTCGGGGTGAGCCAGGCCTTGTCGCCGGGTTCGAGCGTGCCATGGGTGACCCGTTCCAGGCGGCGGACGACGCTGTCGGGGGAATGGGGCGCCGTCTCGAGCACGGGGCCCACGACCGCGTGCGAGCCGTGTCCGGAGAGGCCGTAGGTGCCGGGGCGCCGGGAGGCCAGATCGCGGGTGAGCACGATCCGGCCTGCCGCCAGGGAGTGCACGGTGAGGCGGGGTTCGGTGGGCAGCGGGCGGCCCGGGGGCGCCTTGAGCGCGGCATCGCTGGCGAAGCGGCCCGCGACGACGCCTGCCGCGCCCGCTGCTATGGCTACGGTGACGGCCGCGGCCGCCGCTTTGACAGTGCGCACCCGTCCAGTCTCCCGGTGGAGCCCACGCCCGGCCAGTGGACCGGCTCCGCCCGTGTGGGCGAGGGGGGCGCACGGCGGTCCGCACCCGCACTTCGAGCCGGCCGGCTACGCGCGGCCCTGTCCGTACCCCCGCAAGCGCTCCGCCACCTCGGACACCTGCTCGGGGGTGAGCAGCGCGGGCGACAGGCCCGGCACCGACGACGCCGTCAGCCACAGGCGGCACATCCACTCCAACTGGGCCGTGCGGTCGTAGGCCTGGGTCAGCGAGGACCCATGGGCGACCGTGCCGTGGTTCTGCAGCAGGCACGCGGTGCGGTCGGTCAGGGCGCGCAGCATGTTCTCGGCCAACTCCGCGGTGCCGTACGTGGCGTACGGGGCGACCCGGACCGCGCCGCCGAGCGCCGCGGCCATGTAGTGGACCAGGGGCAGTTCCGCCACCAGCGTGGAGACGGCCGTGGCGTGCACGGCGTGCGTGTGGACGACTGCCCGCGCCGTCGTCGTGCGGTAGACCGCCAGGTGCATCGGCAGCTCGCTGGTCGGCCGCAGTGTGCCGAGCACCTGCCGCCCGTCGGGATCGACCCCGACCGCGTCACCCGGCTCCAGCCGCTCGTACGGCACACCCGTGGGCGTCACCAGCACGATGTCGCCGACCCGTACGGAGACATTGCCGGACGTGCCTACGACCAGGCCGTCGGCCACGGTCCGGCGTGCGGTGGCGACGAGTTCGTCCCACGCGCGCGCGACCTCGCCCGCCGCCTCGGGTCCGCCCCGCCCCCGTCCGTCCCGTCCGGCATCTTCCGCGTCCCGTGCGCCGCCTCGCTGTTCAGCCATGCCGCGATCCTGCCAGGCGGGTGACCGGCCGACCGGTGACCGGCGCGAGCAGGGCGGAGGACACACACCCACCGCGGTCCAAATATGGGCATACCGACCGCCTCACAAACAACCGGCTCGCATTCGACCAAGTCCCACCCTCCCTTCGTAACCCTTGGTCGAAATGCCCGATTCATTGACACTCGAGAAGAAAAGGGGTGTATGGCAACGAACCACATCACGGTCATACCCGCACCGCAGGCCGTGCGTTGAGCGTGACGGCGCTCACCCCCGAGTGGGGTGACCGCCGGGTGACCAAAGTCTCTCCGGCGGCCCATGAGCCGGCCGCCGAGGTCCACGAAGGACCGGTGGGGACCCCTAGAGGGCATACGGAGCCCGGAATTCCGCCTTCGTTCGAAGACTTGACTGCCATCGGCCCGCCGCGCACGGCGTCACATCAGGCCGTTTGATACACCCTCAAGACCTCCTCAGTTCACCTTCCGTTCATTCAGGTTTCCTACGTTCAACGCGCCACTGACCTCCCACAGAAGCCTGGGTAAATGGAACACATCACGCTCCTCCTCGGAATCGTGATCGTCACCGCTCTCGTGTTCGATTTCACGAACGGTTTCCACGACACTGCCAACGCGATGGCTACGACCATCTCGACCGGCGCCCTGAAGCCCAAGGTGGCGGTGGCGATGTCCGCCACGCTGAACCTCGTCGGCGCCTTCCTCTCCGTCGAGGTCGCCAAGACCATCTCCGGCGGCATCATCAACGAGCAGGGCATACGCGTCGAAGTGATCTTCGCGGCGCTGGTGGGGGCCATCCTGTGGAACCTGCTCACCTGGCTCCTCGGTCTGCCCTCCAGTTCCTCCCACGCCCTGTTCGGCGGTCTGATCGGCGCCGCCGTCTCCTCCGCCGGATGGTCCGCGGTGAACGGCTCGACGGTCGTCACCAAGGTCCTGATCCCAGCCGTCGCCGCGCCGATCGTGGCGGGCCTGGCGGCCATGCTCGCGACGCGCCTGTCCTACGTCATCGGCAGCCGCACCGACGACAGGGCCACGGCGAAGGGCTACCGGGCCGGCTCGATCGCCTCGGCCGGACTGGTGTCCCTCGCCCACGGCACCAACGACGCCCAGAAGACGATGGGCATCATCACCCTGGCGCTGGTCACCGGTGGCGTCATCGCCCCCGGCTCCAACCCTCCCACCTGGGTCATCGTCTCGGCCGGCCTGGCCATCGCCCTCGGCACCTATTTCGGCGGCTGGCGCATCATCCGCACCCTGGGCAAGGGGCTGACCGACCTCGCGCCGCAGCAGGGCTTCGCCGCCCAGACCAGCGCGGCGGCCGCGATCCTCGCGTCCTCGCACATCGGCTTCTCGCTCTCCACCACCCAGGTCTGCTCGGGCGCCGTCATGGGCGCCGGCCTCGGCCGCAAGGGCGGCGTGGTCCGCTGGTCCACCGCGACCCGGATGTTCGTCGCCTGGGGCCTGACGCTCCCGGCGGCCGGCCTCGTCGGTGCGGGCGCCGAATCCCTCACCAAGCAGGGCACGTGGGGCACGATCACCACGGGGGTGCTGCTTGTGGCGGGCGCCGGCGTCATCTGGACGCTGTCCCGGCGCCGGCCGGTCACGGTCGACAACGTCAACGACGTAGAGAGCGAGTCCGCGGGCGTCGTCACGACGGCGATCGCCGCGGTGATCCCCCCGCCGGCGGGCCCGGTCGTGACGGCCCCCGCCCCGGACCGGAACTCCGGCCCCACCGCCGAACCGACCAGCCACGCCACGGTTTAAGGAAACGCGTTCATGAACATCGACTGGGCAGCACTCGGCTCCGTCTTCGGCGTCAGCCTCGTGGTCACCGTGGCCCTGGTGGGCCTGTTCACCCTGGGCGTCGTGAGCCTGACGAAGAAGGAATCGGCCCGGGGCGGTACGGCCGCCCTGGCGGTCACCGGCGCGTACGCCTGTTTCGCGGCGTGCGCGGCGGCGGTCGGATACGGGATCTTTCTGATCGTCTCCTGACCCCACGCACCTCATCCGCCCGCTCGGGCCCGTACGGGTCGGACCCTCGCAGTGAACTTCACTGCGAGGGTCCGATTTTTTGTTGGGCATATGGCGGTTTGCTACGTTCTACACCGCATCGCGACCACGTCGAAAAGACAGGTGGCAGACAGCGAGCGGTCTGGCCGCCCTCCTCCAACTCACCTAGTCTATTGGGTGAGTTGCTGCTCGACGTCGGCCGCCCGACCTGACGAAGACGACGTGTGGCAGGGAGCGACATGGCCAGGGACATCGATCCGAGCCTGAACCGACGCAGGCTCCGCATCGAGTTGCGCAAGGCGCGCGAGGACGCCGGCCTCACACAGCGGGAGGCCGCCGACGCGCTGGAGTGGTCCCTGTCGAAGCTGATCCGGCTGGAGGCCGGGACGGTGAGCCTGAGTGTCACCGATCTGCGGGCCCTGCTCCAGCTCTACACCGTCACCGATCCCGCGCTGGTGGCCGAACTCGAGGAGGCCGCGCGCGGCTCCAAGGGGCCGTCCTGGTGGGCGGCGTACAGCGACATGGTGCGGCCGCAGTTCGCCCAGTACCTGGGGTACGAGAGCGCCGCGACCTCGATCCGCTTCTACCACCCGTCGGTCGTCTACTCGCTGCTGCAGATCGAGGACTACACCATGGCCCAGCTCGCACCGCGTGAGGCGGGCGAGCGCACCCGGCGCTCGGCGGAGCTGCGCGCCACCCGGCAGGAACGGATCTTCGACGGCGAGCACGGGCCGGACGTGAGCATCGTCCTGGACGAGGCGGTCCTGCGACGGGTGGTCGGTGGCCCGGGAGTGATGCGCCGGCAGCTGGAGCACCTCAAGACGATGTCCCGGCACCCCAGAGTCACCCTGTGCGTACTGCCGTTCAGGGCCGGCGCGCACTACAGCATGGGCGGCTCGTTCACGCTGCTCGGCTTCACGGACGGCGACGACCTGCTCTATCTGGAGGGCGCCACCGGCAGCGTGGCCAACCGTGACGACCTCGCTCTCACGGCCCGCTACCAGGAGTGCTTCGAGGACATCAGCAACAAGGCGTACGACGGCGACCGGCTCGTCGAGCTGATCGACGCGGTCAAGGAGAGTCTCGACAACGGCTGACACCCGGGACGGACGGCCCGGGCGGACAACGGGGAGGAAGACCGATGGCGGTCCTCGGGTTCCTTGAGTGGTGCAGGCAGTTGCGTGCGCTCCGCTTCGCGGCGGCGGGCGATCCGCCGCAGACCCCTCCGGAGCCCGCCCCCGCGGAGGACGCGGACACCCCGACCGCTGCGGCCGGCCCCCACGACCGGGACCAGGGTGCGGGGCCGGCGACCCGTCTGCTGCTGGGCACCACGTGCGGCAGCGTCCTGCTGTTCGCCGTCGCCCTGTCGGCCCGGGTGGCGGCCGGCCTCGGTCTGGGGGTCCCGTCCCCCCTGACCGTGTCCGTGCTGGGGGTGCTGGGGGCAGCGGTCGTCACCGCCCTGGCGGCGGGTGTCGGCCGTGCCCTGCGCCGCCGCTCGGCGGCGGCACGCCTCACCGGGATCAGCGGGATTCCGAACCCCGTGGACGAACCGTCGCCACGGCCCGGTCGAGAGCACGGAGACGCTCCGGGACCGGGGTGAGGCCCCACCACAGGCCCGCACAGGACGCCGCGGCGATCGTCACCACCAGCCAGACCAGGGCCCGCGCCAGGGACCCCGGGACGAGCAGTGCGGCGAGCGCACCGACGCCCACCGCGAACACCCCCGTGGTGAGGGAGAAGAGCGCCAGCGGGGCCGCCGCCGACAGCACGTTCCGTGGAGTGCGGGGGCCTCCCGCACGCGCCGATGCTTCCCTGGCCCCGTCCCCCATGTGGGTCCCTCCCGTCCCTCGGACGGACCGTCAGAAACCGTCCACCGCCGGGTCCTCGAGTCCAGCCAGCAAACCACACCAGGCGGTACGGCGAAAGACGAGCACCGGGCCGGTGCGCCGTTTCGAGTCACGCACCAGAATGCGCGCCCCCTCCACGGCGACCTCGACACAGTCGTTGTTGTCGTCGCCCGAGTAACTGCTCTTGCGCCAGAACCGCGCAGCCCTGCCGATCACACCGGCCCTCCGTCCCACCCCGTCAGCGAAACCGGCCCGGCTTCCCCGGCGCAGCGCCCCGGAGCGCCGAGCCACCACCGCTGCCGCATGCAACAGAGGCCCGGCCGCACCGGGTTCGTCTCCCCGCGACGAATCACCCGTTGCCGCTCGTCGGCGCTCTCCGCGTTCTTCGTGCCGTATCCGCTTGTTCTGCCGTTCCCTAGTCTTCCCAGGTTCCCCGCCCGGAAAGAGCACAGAAGGCGCCGATTCGGGCGGCTGACGATATTTCAGCGGTGTGGGCCTCCGCACACCGCAGCTTCGCAGGTCAAGAGCAAGTTGACGGGTGTTCCGGGGCCGTGGTGGACTGCCGGGGCCAGTACGGCGGCAGGAGAGGAAGCCGGTGCGAATCCGGCGCGGTCCCGCCACTGTCACCGGGGAGGAAACCCCGGGAGCCAGGAACTCTCGCCGCCGATCTCGTCGAACCAGGGCGTGGACACCCTGAGTGAGGACATATCGCCATGCGCGGCTGCCGTTCGAGGTTCAGCAACCGGATCCTGCCCCGCCCCGCGGTCGGCTGAGCCGGTGGGTGCCGATCGCCACTTCGCGTACGGCGCCGCCGCCGGCCTCCTCGGTGACCACCTCTTCGGCGATCCGCGCCGAGGGCATCCGGTCGCCGTTTTCGGGCGGGCCGCCGGCGCCGTGGAACGGATGCTGTGGCGGGACCACCGCGGGTGGGGCGCGCTGCACACCGCCCTGTGCGTGGGGGGCGCCGTCTCGCTCGCGGCCCTCGCCGCCGCGGCCGTACGCCGGTCTGCCGCCGCCTCCGTCGCCCTGACCGCCGCCACCACCTGGACGGTCGTCGGGGGGACCTCGCTCGCCCGCGAGGCCCGCGCCGTCGGGCGCGCCCTGGAGGCGGGGGACGTCGAGGCCGCCCGTGCCCGGCTGCCCCGTCTGTGCGGGCGGGATCCGCAGGCGCTGGACGCCGACGGGATCGCCCGGGCCGTGGTCGAGTCCGTCGCCGAGAACACCTCGGACGCCGTGGTGGGCGCGCTGGTGTGGGGCGCGGTGGGCAACGTGCCCGGGCTCGTCGGCTTCCGGGCCGTCAACACGCTCGACGCCATGGTCGGCCACAGGTCGCCCCGCCATCTGCGCTACGGATGGGCCTCGGCCCGCCTCGACGATCTCGCGGGATGGCCGGGCGCACGCCTGACCGCCGCCCTCGCTGCGGTGTCGGGTCCGGATCCGCGGGGGGCCGTGCGCGCCTGGCGCGCGGACGCCACCCGGCACCCGAGCCCCAACGCCGGCCCCGTGGAGGCCTCGTTCGCGGGAGCCCTCGGGGTGCGGCTGGGCGGGACGCTGTCCTACGGGGGACGGGTGGAGCACCGGCCGGTGCTGAACGGTGCGGGACGCCAGGTCCGCACCGACGACGTCGAGCGGGCCGTACGGCTCTCCCGTCGTGTCTCCGTGCTCGCGCTCGGCGTCACCGTCGCCGGGCGGGTGCTCGGCCGAAGGCTTCTCGCGAAGGGACGTACGTCATGAACGGCGGACTGCTCGTCGCCGGTACCACCTCCGACGCCGGCAAGAGCGTGGTGACCGCCGGGATCTGCCGCTGGCTCGTACGCCAGGGCGTGAAGGTCGCGCCCTTCAAGGCGCAGAACATGTCGCTGAACTCCTTCGTCACCCGGGAAGGTGCCGAGATCGGGCGGGCACAGGCCATGCAGGCCCAGGCGTGCCGCATCGAACCGACCGCGCTGATGAACCCCGTCCTGCTCAAGCCGGGCGGCGAGCAGAGCAGTCAGGTCGTGCTGCTGGGCAAACCGGTCGGCGAACTGAGCGCGCGCGGGTACCACGGAGGGCGGCAGCAGCGGCTCCTCGGCACCGTCCTCGACTGTCTCGCCGAGTTGCGGGGCACATATGACGCGGTGATCTGTGAGGGGGCCGGCAGTCCCGCCGAGATCAATCTGCGGCGGACCGACATCGTCAACATGGGGATCGCGCGGGGCGCGCGCCTGCCCGTGCTCGTCGTGGGCGACATCGATCGCGGCGGAGTGTTCGCCTCGTTCTTCGGCACGGTCGCCCTGCTCTCGCGTGGGGACCAGGAACTCGTCGCCGGCTTCCTGGTGAACAAGTTCCGCGGTGACGTCTCCCTGCTGGAGCCGGGGCTGGACATGCTGCACGGCCTCACCGGGCGCCGGACGTACGGGGTCCTGCCCTTCCGGCACGGACTCGGGATCGACGAGGAGGACGGGCTGCGGGTGTCCCTGCGGGGCGCCGTACGCGAGTCGGAGGTCTCGGCCCCCGTCGGTGCGGACGTGCTGCGCGTCGCCGTCTGCGCCGTCCCCCTCATGTCCAACTTCACCGATGTGGACGCCCTCGCCGCCGAACCCGGGGTCGTGGTCCGGTTCGTGGACCGGCCGGAGGAGCTGGCCGACGCGGATCTGGTGGTGGTCCCGGGCACGCGCGGCACCGTGCGGGCCCTCGACTGGCTGCGCGCACGCGGTCTCGCGGACGCGCTCGTCCGGAGAGCGGCCGAGGGACGCCCGACGCTCGGTATCTGCGGCGGCTTCCAGATCCTCGGCGAGCACATCGAGGACGAGGTGGAGAGCCGCCGGGGCCGCGTCGACGGACTCGGGGTCCTGCCCGTCAGGGTGCGGTTCGCCCGGGAGAAGACCCTGACGAGGCCCGTCGGACGGGCCCTCGGCGAGCCGGTGCGGGGCTATGAGATCCACCACGGGGTCGCCGAGGTGACCGGCGGAGAGCCCTTCCTGGACGGCTGCCGGGTCGGAGCGGTGTGGGGCACCCACTGGCACGGCTCCCTCGAGTCGGACGGTTTCCGACGGGCGTTCCTGCGCGAGGTGGCGGCCGCCGCGGGCCGCCGATTCGTGCCGGCCCCCGGCACGTCGTTCGCCGCGCTGCGCGAGGAGCAGCTCGACCGGCTCGGCGATCTGATCGAACAGCACGCGGACACGGACGCGCTCTGGCGGCTCATCGAGTCGGGCGCGCCGCAAGGACTGCCTTTCATTCCACCGGGAGCGCCCGCATGAGCACAGTGTTGTTGTTGTCGACCGCCGACACCGATCTCCTGGCGGCGCGTGCCTCCGGTGCGCCCTACCGGATCGGCAACCCGACCCGCGTGGACGTCGCGGAGGAGCTCGGATCGCTGATCGCGGGCGCGGACATCGCCGTCGTGCGGCTGCTGGGCGGAAAGCGCGCCTGGGAGGACGGGCTCGCCGCCCTCAAGGCCGCCGGCGTCCCGACCGTGCTGCTCGGCGGGGAGGCGGTGCCGGACGCGGAGTTGATGGCCGAATCGTCGGTGCCCGCGGGTGTCGTGGCGGAGGCCCTGCGCTACCTCGTCGAGGGCGGACCCGCCAACCTCACCGAGCTGGCGCGCTTCCTGTCCGACACCGTGCTGCTGACCGGCGAGGGGTTCGCGGAGCCGCAGAAGATGCCCGAGTACGGCATCCACGGGGAACGGGAGTTCGTCGAGGGCCGCCCCACCGTGGGCGTGCTCTTCTACCGGGCCCATGAACTCAGCGGCAACACCGCCTTCGTGGACACCCTGTGCGACGCGATCGAGGAGCGGGGCGCCAACGCCCTCCCGGTGTACTGCGGTTCCCTGCGCGGCGCCGACCCCGCGCTGTACGCGATGCTCTCGAAGGCCGACACACTCGTCGCCACCGTCCTCGCCGCGGGCGGCACGCACGCCTCGCACGCGTCGGCGGGTGGGGAGGAGGAGTCGTGGGACATCGGCGCGCTCGCCGACCTGGACGTCCCGGTGCTGCAGGGTCTCTGCCTCACCTCGTCGCGGTCCGCGTGGGACGCGTCCGACGCGGCCCTGACCCCCATGGACGCGGCGATGCAGGTGGCCATCCCGGAGTTCGACGGCCGTCTCGTCACGGTCCCGTTCTCCTTCAAGGAGCAGGGCCCGGACGACGTCCCGGTGTACGTGGCCGACCCGGAGCGGTCCGCGCGTGTCGCCGGGATCGCCGTGCGCCACGCCCTGCTGAGGCACAAGCCGAACGCGGAGAAGCGGCTCGCGCTCGTCTTCACCGCCTACCCGACGAAGCACTCGAGGGTCGGCAACGCTGTCGGTCTCGACACCCCCGCTTCGGCCGTACGGGTCCTGGACGCGCTGCGGGACGCGGGATACGGGCTGACCGAGTACCCCGGGGGCGGCGACGAGCTCATCCACCGGCTCATCGAGGCCGGCGGCCACGACGTCGAGTGGCTGACCGAGGAGCAGTTGGCGTCCGCACCCGCGCGGGTGCCGCTGGCCGACTACCGGGCGTGGTTCGACGCGCTGGACCCGGAGCTCAGGGACGCGATGCTGGAGGCCTGGGGGGAGCCGCCGGGCGGTCTGTACGTCGACGGGGACGACATCGTGCTCGCCTCGCTCCGCTTCGGCAACGTCGTCGTGATGATCCAGCCGCCGCGCGGCTTCGGCGAGAACCCCATCGCGATCTACCACGACCCCGACATGCCGCCCTCGCACCACTACATGGCGGCCTACCGGTGGCTGGAGAACACCTTCAGGGCCGACGCGATCGTGCACATGGGCAAGCACGGCACGATGGAGTGGCTGCCGGGCAAGGGGCTCGGGCTGAGCCGGGGCTGCGCACCGGACGCCGTCCTCGGCGACCTCCCGCTGATCTACCCCTTCATCGTCAACGACCCCGGCGAGGGCACCCAGGCCAAACGGCGCGGGCACGCCACGGTCGTCGACCACCTCGTACCGCCGATGGCGCGCGCCGACACCTACGGCGACCTGGCGAAGCTGGAGCAGCTGCTCGACGAGTACGCGCTGGTCTCCGACCTGGACCCGGCCAAGGCACCCGCGGTGCGTGCGCAGATCTGGACCCTCGTCAAGGCCGCCGAGCTGCACCACGACCTGCACGTGGACGACCAGCCGGACGACGAGGCCTTCGACGCGTTCGTCATGCACATCGACGGCTATCTGTGCGAGATCAAGGACGTCCAGATCAGGGACGGCCTGCACATCCTGGGCGGTGGTCCGGTCGGCGAGCCGCGCGTGAACCTCGTACTCGCTGTGCTGCGCTCCGCGCAGGTGTGGGGCGGGCAGGCGAACGCGATCCCGGGGCTGAGGGCGTCACTGGCCGAGCACTTCGGCCTGGTGGAGAAGGAGCTGCTCGCCGAACCGGGCGCGCCGGTGAAGGTGCCCGCGGAACTGACGGATCTGGTGGAGGGCCCCGCACGGAGCGCCGCCGACGCCGTCGACCTGCTGGAGCAGCTGTGCCGGCGGATGGCGGAGGGCATGGAGGAGCGTGCCTGGGCCGCGGCCGCCGTCCCCGCCCTGGTACGGGACGTCCTGGGTACCGAACTGCCCGCCGCCGTGGCCGTCCTGGAGTTCGCCTGCACGCAGGTCGTACCCCGGCTCGCCCGGACCACCGACGAGATCGGCCACATCCTCAAGGCGCTCGACGGCGGTTACGTCCCGGCCGGTCCCTCCGGTTCCCCGACCCGCGGGCTCGTCAACGTCCTGCCGACGGGCCGCAACTTCTACTCCGTCGACCCCAAGGCCATTCCCTCGCGGCTGAGTTGGGAGGTCGGGCAGTCGCTCGCCGACTCGCTGGTCGCGCGGTATCTGAGCGACACCGGCGAGTACCCGAAGTCCGTCGGCCTGACCGTCTGGGGCACGTCCGCCATGCGCACCCAGGGCGACGACATCGCCGAGATCCTCGCGCTGCTGGGCTGCCGCCCGGTCTGGGACGACGCCTCCCGGCGCGTGACCGGTTTCGCGATCGTGCCCCCGGCCGAACTCGGCCGCCCGCGCATCGACGTCACGGTCCGTATCTCGGGCTTCTTCCGGGACGCGTTCCCGCATGTCGTCGCGCTCATCGACGACGCCGTGCGCGCCGTCGCCGAGCTGGACGAGCCGGTCGAGCAGAACTTCGTCCGCGCGCACGCCGACGAGGACACCGCCGAACACGGCGACCGGCGGCGCGCGACGGCCCGTATCTTCGGCTCCAAGCCGGGTGCGTACGGCGCCGGGCTGCTGCCGCTGATCGACGCCCGCAACTGGCGCAGCGACGCGGACCTCGCGGAGGTGTACGCGGTGTGGGGCGGCTACGCGTACGGACGCGGGCTCGACGGGCGGGCGGCGCGCGGGGACATGGAGACCGCCTTCCGGCGGATCGCCGTCGCCGCCAAGAACGTCGACACCCGCGAGCACGACCTCGTCGACGCCGACGACTACTTCCAGTACCACGGCGGAATGGTCGCCATGGTCCGGCACCTGACCGGCGACTCCCCCGAGGCGTACGTCGGCGACTCGGCCGTGCCCGACCAGGTCAAGACCCGCACGCTGGGCGAGGAGACCCACCGGGTGTTCCGCGCGCGTGTCGTCAACCCGCGCTGGATGGCGGCCATGCGGCGTCACGGCTACAAGGGCGCCTTCGAGATGGCGGCGACCGTGGACTACCTCTTCGGCTACGACGCCACGGCCGGCGTGGTCGACGACTGGATGTACGAGAAGCTCAGCGCCGAGTACGTCTTCGACGCCGAGAACCGGGACTTCATGAAGAAGTCCAACCCCTGGGCGCTGCGCGGCATCACCGAGCGGCTGCTGGAGGCCGCCGAGCGCGGCCTGTGGGCGGAGCCGGACGCGGACACGCTGGAGCGGCTGCGCGCCACCTATCTGGAGCTCGAAGGCGACTTGGAGGGCGACGAGAAGTGAGTACCCCCTTTCCGTTCACGGCGGTCGTCGGCCAGGACGACCTGCGGCTGGCACTGCTGCTGAACGCCGTGTCCCCGGCGGTCGGCGGTGTGCTGGTGCGCGGCGAGAAGGGCACCGCCAAGTCCACGGCCGTACGGGCGCTCTCGGCGCTGCTTCCGGCGGTGGACGTAGTCCCCGGCTGCCGTTTCTCCTGCGCCCCCGCGGCACCGGACCCGGGCTGCCCGGACGGTCCCCACGAGCCGGGGGCCGGCGCACGGCGGCCGGCCCGCATGGTGGAGCTGCCGGTCGGCGCCTCCGAGGACCGGCTCGTCGGCGCCCTCGACATCGAACGGGCGCTCGCCGAGGGCGTGAAGGCCTTCGAGCCGGGCCTGCTCGCCGAGGCGCACCGCGGGATCCTGTACGTCGACGAGGTCAACCTCCTCCACGACCACCTCGTCGATCTGCTGCTGGACGCGGCCGCGATGGGCGCCTCGTACGTCGAGCGCGAGGGTGTCTCCGTGCGCCACGCGGCCCGCTTCCTGCTCGTCGGCACCATGAACCCCGAGGAGGGCGAGCTGCGGCCGCAGCTGCTCGACCGCTTCGGGCTGACCGTCGAGGTGTCCGCCTCGCGGGAGCCCGATCAGCGGGTGGAGGTCGTCCGGCGGCGGCTCGCCCACGACGACGACCCCGAGGCGTTCGCGGCGCGCTGGGCCGAGGAGGAGGCGGCCGTCCGGACCCGGATCGTGGCCGCGCGCGAACTGCTGCCCTCCGTGCGGCTCGGGGACGGGGCGCTCCGGCAGATCGCGGCGACCTGTGCCGCGTTCGAGGTGGACGGTATGCGGGCCGACATCGTGATGGCCCGTACGGCCACCGCGCTGGCGGCCTGGGCCGGGCGCACCGACGTGCTCGCCGAGGATGTGCGGCAGGCCGCGCTGCTCGCCCTGCCGCACCGGCGGCGGCGCAACCCCTTCGACGCTCCGGGACTCGACGAGGACAAGCTCGACGAGACGCTGGAGGAGTTCGGCGACCCGGACGACGACCCGGATCCGGATCCCGGTGGTCCCGGCGGCGGTGGCGGTGACGGGCAGCCGTCTCCGGACGACGCCCCGCAGGGCGGTGACACGGCCGCACGGCCCGAGGCCGGGGAGAGCGGGCAGCCGGCGGCCTCCGGTGCCGGGGAGCAGCAGGCCGTTCGGGCCGCCCAGCCGTTCCGCACGAAGGTGCTGACGGTGCCCGGACTCGGCGACGGCGCGGCGGGGCGAAGGTCCCGGGCGCGCACCGAACACGGCCGGACCACCGGGGCCCGCCGGCCCCGGGGCGCGCTCACCAAGCTGCATCTGGCGGCGACGGTGCAGGCGGCGGCGCCGCACCAGCGGGCGCGCGGCCGGTCGGGCCGCGGACTCGTGGTGCGGCGGGACGATCTGCGGCAGGCGACGCGGGAGGGCCGCGAGGGAAACCTCGTCCTGTTCGTGGTCGACGCCTCCGGTTCGATGGCGGCGCGGCAGCGGATGGCCGCCGTCAAGGGCGCCGTGCTGTCGCTGCTGCTCGACGCCTACCAGCGCCGGGACAAGGTGGGGCTCGTGACCTTCCGGGGTTCGGCCGCCGAGGTCGCGCTGCCGCCGACGTCGTCGGTGGACGCCGCGGCGGCCCGGCTCGAGTCGCTGCCGACGGGTGGCAGGACACCGCTGGCCGCCGGGCTGCTCAAGGCCCATGACGTGCTGCGGATCGAACGGCTGCGGGATCCCGCGCGACGGGCCCTGGTCGTGGTGGTGACCGACGGGCGGGCCACGGGAGGTGCCGAACCGGTGGTGCTCGCGGGCCGGGCCGCGGGGCTGCTGGCCGCCGAGGGCGTCGCGTCCGTGGTCGTGGACTGCGAGTCGGGGCCCGTGCGGCTGGGACTCGCCGGGCGGCTCGCCGAAGAACTGGGCGCTGCGGCGGTGACGCTGGACGAGTTGCGCGCCGACAACATCACCGGACTCGTACGGGACGTGCAGGGGACGCAGAGGACCGCGAGGAGGGCCGCCTGATGCCGCAGGGACAGCCGAGCGTCGTGCCGGACGACGGACTGACGACCCGTCAGCGCCGCAACCGCCCCCTCGTCGTCGTGCACACGGGCGTGGGCAAGGGCAAGTCGACCGCCGCCTTCGGGCTCGCGCTGCGCGCCTGGAACCAGGGCTGGCCGATCGGGGTGTTCCAGTTCGTCAAGTCGGCCAAGTGGAAGGTCGGCGAGGAGAACGCGCTGCGGGTGCTCGGGGCCTCGGGCCAGGGCGGGACCGTCGACTGGCACAAGATGGGCGAGGGCTGGTCGTGGGTCCAGCGCGACCTCCAGGGTGACAACACGACGAACGAGGAGAAGGCCCGGGAGGGCTGGGAGCAGGTCAAACGGGACCTCGCCGCCGAGACGTACCGGCTGTACGTGCTCGACGAGTTCGCCTACCCGCTGCACTGGGGCTGGGTCGACATCGACGAGGTCGTGGACGTCCTGCGCAACCGGCCGGGGACCCAGCATGTCGTGATCACCGGCCGCAACGCGCCCGCGAAGCTCGTCGACCTCGCCGACCTCGTGACCGACATGTCCAAGGTCAAGCACCCGATGGACGCGGGGCAGAAGGGCCAGAAGGGCATCGAGTGGTGACGTCCTCCCCGTCGTCCGTCCCCCGGCTGGTCATCGCCGCGCCCTCCTCGGGCAGCGGCAAGACGACCGTGGCCACGGGGTTGATGGCGGCCTTCGCCGGGCGGGGACTCACCGTGTCGCCGCACAAGGTGGGGCCGGACTACATCGACCCGGGGTACCACGCGCTCGCCACCGGGCGCCCGGGGCGGAACCTCGACGCCTACCTGTGCGGGCCGGAGCTGATCGCACCGCTGTTCCTGCACGGGGCGCGCGGCTGCGACCTCGCCGTCGTCGAGGGCGTCATGGGGATGTTCGACGGGGCCGCGGGCGAGGGCGAACTGGCGTCCACCGCGCACGTGGCGAAGCTGCTGCGGGCCCCCGTGGTACTCGTGGTCGACGCCTCGTCGCAGTCGAGGTCGGTCGCCGCCCTGGTGCACGGTTTCGCCTCCTGGGATCCGCAGGTACGCCTCGGGGGCGTCATCCTGAACAAGGTCGCCTCGGACCGGCACGAGGAGTTGCTGCGCGAGGCGCTGGACTCGGCCGGGACGCCGGTGCTGGGCGTGCTGCGCCGGGTGGCACAGGTGGACACGCCGTCGCGCCACCTCGGGCTGGTACCGGTCGCCGAGCGTCGGACGGAGGCGGTGGAGGCCGTCGCCGCCATGGCCGCACAGGTGCGCGAGGGGTGCGATCTCGAAGCGTTGCTGGGGCTGGCGCGAAGCGCGGCGGCGCTGCCCGGTCCGGCCTGGGAGCCGCCCGTCACCGGCGCCCGCGAACGCCCGGTGGTCGCCGTGGCCGGTGGCCCGGCCTTCACCTTCTCCTACGCGGAGCACACCGAACTGCTCACCGCCGCCGGGGCCGAGGTCGTCACCTTCGACCCCCTGCGCGAGGAGCGGCTCCCCGACGGAACGGGAGGGCTGGTGATCGGGGGCGGGTTCCCTGAGGTGTACGCGCCGGAGCTGTCCGCCAACGAACCCCTCCGCGAAGCCGTCGCCGCTCTCGCACGGGACGGAGCGCCGGTCGCGGCCGAGTGCGCCGGACTGCTGTACCTGTGCCGCGAACTGGACGGACGGCCGATGTGCGGGGTGCTCGAGGCGGACGCCCGGATGAGCGAGCGGCTCACCCTCGGCTACCGGGACGCCGTGGCTCTCGGCGACAGCGTCCTCGCGGCGGCCGGGACCCGGATGCGCGGGCACGAGTTCCACCGCACCGTCGTGGAGCCCGGCGCGGGGACGGCTCCCGCCTGGGGGGTACGCGCTCCGCGGCGGCGCGTCGAAGGTTTCGTTCAACAGGGTGTGCACGCGAGTTATCTGCACACGCACTGGGCCGCCGAGCCCGGTGCGGCCCGTCGGTTCGTGGAGAGGTGCCGGACGTCATGAGCAGCAGGCTGATCGGAGTCGGGGTGGGCCCCGGCGACCCCGAACTGGTGACCGTCAAGGGCGTCAACGCGCTGCGCGCCGCCGACGTCGTCGTCGTACCCGTGATGGACACCCTGGAGCGCGGGCGCGCGGAGGCGACCGTGCTGCACTACGCGCCCGAGGAGAAGGTCGTGCGGGTGGTGTTCGCACTGAACGAGCGCAGCGACCACGCACGGCGCGAGGCGGCCTGGGACGCCGCCGGGGAGCGTGTCGCCGGGCTGCTGGAGCGGCACGGTGCCGTCGCCTTCGCCACCATCGGCGATCCCAACGTGTACTCGACGTTCACCTATCTGGCGCAGACCGTCCAGCACCTCTTGCCCGGGACGGTCGTCGAGACGGTGCCCGGCATCACCGCCATGCAGGACCTCGCCGCCCGGTCGGGCGCCGTCCTGACCGAGGGCACCGAACCGCTCACGCTGGTTCCCGTGACCGCCGGCTCCGCCGTGCTCAAGGAAGCGCTCGGCGGACCCGGAACGGTCGTCGCCTACAAGTTCGGCCGGCAGGCGCAGGAGGTCGCCCGGGCACTGCGGGAGACCGGGCGCCTGGAAGACGCGGTGTGGGGATCCGCACTCGGACTGCCCGGGGAGTCCATCCGGCCGGCCGCCGACCTCGAGGACGGTCCGCTCCCCTATCTGTCCACCCTCATCGCTCCCGCCCGCCGCGACGGCACCCGCGGCGGCAAGCTGTGACCAGCGGCAGATCAGCCCGCGAGGCCCACCACCAGCCAGATGAAGCCGGCACCCGCGACCGTGCACAGCAGGGTCGAACGGGCGGGGTGGACGTGGTGCGCCTCGGGGAGGATCTCCGCCGCGGCCAGGTAGAGCAGCGCTCCGCCGAACAGGCCGAGATAGCCGCCGAGCAGCGGCTCCGGGATCGTGAAGGCCAGGGTCGAGGCCGCTCCCACGACCGGCGCGACCGCGTCCGCGAGCAGCATCGTGACCGCCTTGCGGCGGGCGTTCCCGTACAGGCTCGTGATCGTGTACGTGTTGAAGCCGTCCGCGAAGTCGTGCGCGACGACCGCCAGGGCGACCGCCGCACCCATGCCGCCGCCCACCTGGAACGCGGCACCGATCGCGACGCCGTCCATGGCGCTGTGCCCGACCATCGCGGCGGCCGCCGTCAGACCCACCTCGGGCGCACGGTGGTTGTGCTCGTCCGCCCCGTGCGCGGCACGGCGCGCGGCCAGCAGCCGCTCCACCAGGTGGGCCAGCAGGAAACCGGCCACGAACAGCAGCAGCGCGGCCGGCACGCCGAACACCTCGCCGCCCGCCGCGTGCAGTGCCTCCGGCAGCAGGTCCAGACCCACCACCCCGAGCATCAGTCCACCGGCCAGGCCGAGGACCAGATGACGGCGGTCGGTCACGCGCAGTGCCGTCCAGCCGCCCGCCAGCGTCATCAGGAACGCGCCGAGCGCGACGAAGACCGCCATTTGACCTTGCTATCCAATCGATCCCGGTGTGCACAGGACCGGCGGCCCTGCGCGCACCGGTGTTTCGCACTGCTCGAACTTTCGTAGGAGAGGAAACATTCCCATGGCCGATGCCACCACCGGCAAGGTGACCTTCGTGGGTGCCGGCCCGGGCGCCGCCGACCTGCTCACGTTCCGCGCCGCGCGCGCCATCGCCGAGGCCGACGTGGTGATCTGGGCCGCCAGCCTGGTGCAGGCGGAGGTCCTGGAACACGCGCGTGAGGGCGCCGAGATCCTGGACTCGGCGACCATGTCCCTGGAGGACGTCGTCGCCGTCTACCGGCGCGCCCTCGAGGAGGGCCTGCGTGTCGCCCGTATCCACTCCGGCGACCCGGCCCTGTGGGGCGGGACACAGGAGCAGCTGGACCGGTGTGCCGAACTCGGCATCGGGACGGAGGTCGTTCCGGGTGTCTCCTCCTTCTCCGCGGTCGCCGCGCTCGCCCGGCGGGAGCTGACGATCCCCGAGGTGGCGCAGTCCGTCGTCCTCACCCGGCTCGGCGGCGGCAAGACGCCGATGCCGCCCGGCGAGGAGGTGCGCGAGTTCGCCCGGCACGGCACCACGATGGCGATCTTCCTGTCGGCGGCCCGCAGCGGGCAGCTCGTCCGTGAGCTGCTGGAGGGCGGCTACCCGACCACCACCCCCGTCATCGTGGCCCATCAGGCGACCTGGCCCGAGGAGCTCGTCGTGCAGTGCACCGTCGGGACGCTGGAGGAGACGGTCAAGGAGCACAAGCTGTGGAAGCACACGCTGTTCCTGGTCGGGCCGGCGCTCGCCGCACACGGCACGCGCTCGCACCTCTACCACCCCGGACACTTCCACGGCTACCGCAAGGCCGACCCCGAGGCCCGCAAGGCCCTGCGCGCACGGGGCGCGAGCACATGATCACGGTGGTCGGTACGGGCACGGGAGCACCCCTCGACGACGACGTGACGGCCGGTGCCGACCTCGTGGTGGGCGCACAGCGGCATCTTCGGGCCGCACGGCTGCCGCAAGAGGCCGAGCGCGTCGTGCTGGGGGCGCTGTCCCCCGCACTCGACACGGTCGAACGGTACGTCGACAAGGGGCGCCGGGTCGTGGTCCTCGCCTCCGGGGACCCCGGCTTCTTCGGGATCGTCCGGGCGCTGGCCGAACGGTTCGGTCCCGGGCTGCTCGACGTACGGCCGGGTGTGTCCTCCGTGGCGACCGCCTTCGCGCGGCTCGGACTGCCGTGGGACGACGCGGTGGTGGTCAGCGCGCACGGGCGCGAGCCGCGCACGGCGGTGAACGTGTGCCGGGCGCACCCCAAGGTCGCCGTCCTCACCGGCCCCGGTGCCGGTCCCGCCGAGCTCGGGGCGGCGCTCGCCGAGAGCTGCGCGGAGCGTGTGCTGGTGGTGGCGAGCGCGCTCGGCGACCCGGCGCGCGAGCGTGTGGAACGGATGACGCCGCAGGAGGCGGCGGCACGCGACTGGGGCACGGCGGTGAGCGTGGTGCTGTCCGTCGACCCCTCGCGGGTGCCGGGTCCCGCGCGCACGGTCGCCGGGCCGCGGCCCGGCCCGGTCGAGTGGGCCCTGGCCGAGGAAGCGTTCGAGCACCGGGACTCGATGATCACCAAGTTCGAGGTGCGCGCTCTGGCGCTGGCCCGGCTGGCGCCGCGCCTGGGCGACCTGGTCTGGGACGTCGGTGCCGGGTCCGGGTCGGTCGCCGTCGAGTGCGCCCGGCTGGGCGCCGCCGTCACCGCCGTGGAGCAGGCCGCCGACGGGGTGGAGCGGATCCTGGCCAACGCGGCGGCGCACCGTGTGGACGTCCATGTGGTGCACGGGACGGCACCGGCCGCCCTCGACGGTCTCGCGGACCCCGACGCGGTGTTCGTCGGCGGCGGCGGACGCGAGCTGCCCGCGATCGTGACCGCGTGCGCCGCGCGGGCCCGGCGGACCGTGGTGATCGCCATGGCCGCTCTGGACCGCGTACCGGCGGCGCGCAAGGCGCTCGTCGCGGCCGGGTTCTCCTGCGACGGGGTGCTGCTGCAGTCTTCGCGGCTCGCCCCACTGCCGGGGGACGTGACCCGGCTCGCGGCCACCAACCCTGTTTTCCTGCTGTGGGGCACGCGTCCCGCGGCGCACAGCGAAGGAGTTGCTCAGTGATCGGCCTCATTTCCGCCACCGCGGCGGGGGCGGTGGCACGGGACCGGCTCGCCGCGGCGTGGCCGGATCGCACGAGGGTGTACGAGGGGTCCGTCGGGGAGGCCGTACGGGCCGCCTTCGCGGAGTGCGAGCAGCTCGTCTGCTTCCTGGCGACGGGGGCCGTCGTGCGGCTGCTCGCCCCCCTGCTCGGGGACAAGGCCTCCGACCCCGGGGTGGTGTGCGTCGACGAGGGCGCGCGGTTCGCGGTGTCCCTCGTCGGCGGGCACGCGGGCGGCGCCAATGAACTCGCCCGTGAGGTGGGCGAGTCGCTGGGGGCGGTCCCGGTGGTGACGACGGCGACGGACTCCGTGGGGCTGCCGGGCCTCGACACGCTCGGGTTCCCGGTGGAGGGCGATGTCGCCGGGGTCTCGCGGGCGCTGCTGGACGGCGAACCGGTCGCCCTGGAGACGGAGGTGAGCTGGCCGCTGCCCCCGCTGCGGGTCGCCGCCGAGGGCGCGTACACGATCCGCGTCACCGATGCGGCCCTCGAGCCTGCCGAGCGGGAGGCGGTGCTGCGGCCGCCGACCCTCGTGGTCGGCGTCGGCGCCTCCAAGGGCTCCCCCGTCGAGGAGATCCTCGAACTGATCGATGGTGCGCTGCGAGAGGCCGGGCTCAGCGCGAGATCGCTCGCCGAGCTGGCCACCGTCGACGCCAAAGCGGACGAACCGGGCATCGTCGAGGCGGCACGGCGGCTCGGGGTGCCCCTGGTGACCTACTCTTCCGCACTGCTCGCCGAGGTGGACGTGCCCAACCCCTCGGACGCACCGCTGGCCGCCGTCGGCACGCCTTCGGTGGCGGAGGCGGCGGCCCTCGTGCGGGGCGGCGAACTGCTCGTGCCCAAGCGGAAGTCGGCCGCCCGTCCCGCGACGGCGACCTGTGCCGTCGTCCGCCGTCCCGGGCGCGGCCGACTGGCCGTCGTAGGCCTCGGACCGGGCGCCCGGGACCTGCTGACGCCGCGCGCGAAGCAGGAGTTGCGGCGCGCGTCGGTCGTCGTCGGCCTCGACCAGTACGTCGACCAGATCCGCGATCTGCTGCGCCCCGGCACCCGGATCCTGGAGTCGGGCCTCGGCGCCGAGGAGGAACGTGCGCGCACGGCCGTCGCCGAGGCCCGCAAGGGGCATGCCGTCGCACTGATCGGCAGCGGCGACGCCGGTGTGTACGCGATGGCGTCGCCCGCGCTGGCCGAGGCGTCCGACGACATCGACGTGGCCGGGGTCCCGGGTGTGACGGCCGCACTGGCGGCGGGCGCGATCCTCGGAGCCCCGCTGGGCCATGACCATGTGTCGATCAGCCTCTCCGACCTGCACACCCCCTGGGAGGTCATCGAGCGCCGGGTACGGGCGGCCGCCGAGTCGGACCTCGTCGTGACCTTCTACAACCCGCGCAGCCGGGGCCGCGACTGGCAGTTGCCGAAGGCGCTCGCGATCCTCGGCGCCCACCGGGCACCGTCGACGCCGGTCGGTGTCGTACGGAACGCGTCACGACCTGACGAGTCCAGCCGTCTGACGACACTGGCCTGCCTCGACCCGGCGACGGTCGACATGATGACGGTCGTGACCGTGGGCAACACGGCGACCCGAGAGATCGCGGGGCGCATGGTGACGCCGCGTGGCTACCGCTGGCAGAACGACAGGCAGGAGGACGCCCGGTGAACCGAGTGGTCCACCCGATCGAGCAGGAGTCCTTCCGGCGGCTGCGCGCCCGGCTCGACACCTCGCACTTCCCGCCGCTGACCCGGGCCGTGGTGGAGCGCGTCATCCACTCCGCGGCCGACCTCGGCTACGCGGACGACCTCGTGACGGACGAGGGCGACCTGGCGGCCGCGCACACCGCGCTGCACGGCGGCGCACCGGTGGTCGTGGACGTCGAGATGGTCGCGGCCGGGATCACCCGCAGAACGACCGTCTGCCGGCTCAAGGACGCGAGGTCCGGCCCCGGGCTGACGCGTTCGGCGCATGCGATCCGGCTCGCGTACGAGGACGTCGGCCCCGGAGCGCTCTGGGTGATCGGCTGCGCTCCGACCGCCCTGGAGGAGCTGCTGAGGCTGGACGCCTCGCCCGCGCTCGTGATCGGTCTGCCCGTCGGCTTCGTGGGCGCCGCCGAATCCAAGGCCGCGCTGCGCGAGAGCGGACTGCCGGCCGTGAGCAACGTGTCCGAGAAGGGCGGTTCCGCGGTCGCCGCCGCGGCGCTCAACGCCCTGCTGTACCACCCCACTTCGAAGGAGACCCCGTGACCACCCCGTCGCCCGCCCTGCTCATCGCCGGCCATGGCACCCGGGACGAGGCCGGAGCCGAGGCGTTCCGCGCCTTCGTACGGGAGCTGCAGCGCCGGCGCCCCGAACTCCCCGTAGCAGGCGGCTTCATCGAACTGTCGGCGCCGCCGCTGGGCGAGGCGGTGAGCGGGCTGGTGGAGCGCGGCGTCCGCCGTTTCGCCGCGGTACCGCTGATGCTGGTGTCCGCCGGGCACGCGAAGGGGGACATCCCGGCGGCCCTGGCCCGGGAGAAGGAGCGCCACCCGGGGATCTCCTACGCCTACGGCCGCCCGCTGGGCCCCCATCCGGCACTGCTGGACGTCCTGGAGCGGCGCCTCGACGAAGCGCTCGGGGGCACGGCCCGCAGGCCCGCCGACCGGTCCGATGTGACCGTGCTGCTGGTCGGGCGCGGCTCGACCGACCCGGACGCCAACGCCGAGGTGCACAAGGCCGCGCGTCTGCTGTGGGAAGGGCGCGGTTACGCCGGGGTCGAGACGGCGTTCGTGTCGCTGGCGGCGCCGGACGTGCCGAGCGGTCTGGACCGGTGCGCGAAGCTGGGCGCGAGGCGGATCGTCGTCCTGCCCTACTTCCTCTTCACGGGCGTGCTGCCCGACCGGGTGCGCCGCCAGGCCGAGGGCTGGGCGGAGGCGCATCCGGAGACCGAGGTTCGCACGGCGGACGTCATCGGGCCCGAACCCGAGCTGCTCGACCTGGTGCTGGAGCGCTACGAGGAGGCCGTCAAGGGTGATCTGCGGATGAACTGCGACTCCTGCGTGTACCGGATCGCGCTGCCCGGCTTCGAGGACAAGGTGGGCCTGCCGCAGCAGCCGCACTTCCACCCGGACGACGACGGCCACCACGGTCACGGCCACCACCACGGCGGACACACACACTCCCATGCGCACTGAACACAACGGTGGGCAGCACGACCTGCGGCACCACGGGGACGCCGAGGTCCGTGACGGCGGCGCCGCACTGACGGACCTGGCGGTGAACGTGCGCGCGGACACGCCTCCGGCATGGCTGCGCGATGTCATCGCCGGGTCCCTGGAGGGGCTCGCGGCCTATCCCGACGGGCGGGCCGCCCGTGCGGCCGTGGCGGAACGGCACGGTCTGCCGACCGGACGCGTGCTGCTCACGGCGGGTGCCGCCGAGGCCTTCGTCCTGCTGGCACGGGCCCTGAAGGCACGTCACCCGGTGGTCGTGCACCCGCAGTTCACCGAGCCCGAGGCGGCGCTCGCGGACGCCGGGCACGTGGTGGACCGGGTGCTGCTGCGGCAGCGGGACGGCTTCCGCCTCGACCCCGCGCTGGTTCCCGAGGGCGCGGACCTGGTGGTGATCGGGAACCCCACGAACCCGACCTCGGTGCTGCACCCGTCGGCCCTGATCACCGAACTCGCCCGCCCCGGGCGGACCCTGGTGGTCGACGAGGCGTTCATGGACGCGGTTCCGGGGGAACGGGAGGCACTGGCGGGCCGGACCGACGTGCCCGGGCTGGTGGTCCTGCGCAGCCTGACCAAGACCTGGGGCCTGGCGGGCCTGCGCATAGGCTACGTCCTGGCGGACCCGGGGACGATCGCCGAGCTGGAGCGGGCGCAGCCCCTGTGGCCGGTGTCCACACCCGCGCTGGTGGCCGCCGAGGCCTGTGTGGCGCCCCGCGCGCTCGCGGAGGCCGCGCACGCCGCCCATCGGGTCGCGTCCGACCGGGCCCATCTGGTGGCGGGACTGCGGGAGTTCGGACCCGACGGGCTGTACGTCGCCGAGCCCGCGGACGGGCCGTTCGTCCTGGTCCGCCTGGAGCAGGCCCCGGCCGTGCGCCGCCATCTGCGCGACCTCGGCTTCGCGGTGCGGCGCGGGGACACCTTCCCGGGACTGGGCAGGGAATGGCTCCGGATCGCGGTCCGGGACAGGGTGACCGTGAACCGCTTTCTGCAGGCTCTGGACCGGGCGGTGACGCTGGCGGCGGGGTGAGCGATCACCGCCCCGCCGGCATCACCGCCCGGCCCTGCTCAGGCGGCAGGCATCAGCCGCGGCGGCGGCGTGCCACTCCCAGCACACCCGCGCCCGCCACCAGCAGTACGACCGCTCCGCCCACGACATAGGGCGTGGCAGAACTGCCGCCGGTCTCCGCCAGGTCGGCCTTCGCGGGCGCCCCCTGCGGTTTCACGTCCCCGGGCGGTTCCGTCGCAGGCGCGGCCGTCTCCTGCGGTGCGTCGGACGCGGGGGCCTGCGACGCCGGGGCGGCGGGGGTCTCGCACGTGGCTCCTCCCAGGGTCACGGTGCCCTTCACCTCCGCCACGTTCAGGTTGAGCGGGTTCACGGACACCGTGAGCACCAGCGCCGACGCCGCCGCCGTCCGGGACGTCGTCCGGGTCGGCGACACCTCCAGCCGCACCTCGCCGACTCCAGGCGCCTTAACCCTCGTCGGTCCGGCCGCCGACACCGTGACCTTCCGCCCGAGCACGGTCACCGCGCCCAGCACGTTGGCCGTGGCGACGGGCCTCTTCCCCACCTCGCACACCGCCTTGGACGTGACGCCGTCGACCTCGATCAGGGAGAGCATCGGCAGCCCGGGCACATGGACCCGCGCACGGGTGAGGTTCGTGGACGCCTCCGCGCCCGACTCGGACACCGTCGCCCGCGCCGTGGCGGCGTCAGCCCGCACCACGTCGAAGGGGCGCCCGCCGGCGACTCCCTTCAGACGGGCCGACAGCGCGGTCTGTTCGGCGCTCCGCGGTGCCTGCACCTCGTTGAGGGAGACCGCGAGCGGGACGTTCACGGTCTTCTTGAGCAGGGACACGTCCAGTCCGGTCCGCAGCACGACGGCGCTCGCGCGCCCTTGGTCCTCAGTCGCGCCGGCGGACCCGGCGCCCGCCAGCGCGGCGGGACCGGCGGCCAGTGCGGTGGCCACCGCGACGGTGGCCAGTCGGTGTGCGGGCATACGGAAGGTGGTGCCGTTCATGGTGGTGGGACCCCCAGAGGAGACAAGCTCGGGACCCGGAAAGAATTTCGTACCGGGAGTGAGCCGTCAGCAACACCGCGTGACTTCACTCCATCGTGGATCGCTCGCAAGGATCTTCGAAACCGGCGGCACGCTTGTTCCCCCGCGTCACCCACGCATCCCCCGCACCGGGGGCGCGACCGGAGCGCGGGGAGATCCCTAACCGACCACGCGTCCGTTCAGCACCACCCGCCGCGGCACCGCGAGCACCCGTACGTCCGCCCGCGGATCCGTCTCGTACACCACGAGGTCCGCGGCGGCCCCCTCCTCCAGACCGGGCCGGCCGAGCCACCGCCGGGCACCCCACGCCGCCGCCGACAGGGCCTGCACCGGCGGGATCCCGGCGGTCACCAGTTCCGCCACCTCGGCCGCGACCAGCCCGTGCGGCAGGCCGCCGCCCGCGTCGGTGCCGACGTACACCGGGATGCCGGCGTCGTAGGCGGACCGCACGGTGTCGTAGCGCCGCTCGTGCAGCCGTCGCATATGCGCCGACCAGCGCGGGAAGCGGGACTCACCGCCGTCCGCGAGCTTCGGGAAGGTCGCGATGTTCACGAGGGTGGGCACGATCGCGACACCCCGCTCGGCGAACAGCGGGATCGTCTCCTCGGTCAGGCCCGTCGCGTGCTCGATGCAGTCGATGCCCGCCTCGACCAGGTCGCGCAGCGAGTCCTCGGCGAAGCAGTGCGCGGTGACGCGTGCACCCAGGCGGTGCGCCTCCGCGATCGCCGCCTGCACCGCGTCTCGCGGCCAGCAGGCGGTCAGGTCCCCGGCCTCCCGGTCGATCCAGTCGCCGACCAGCTTGACCCAGCCGTCGCCGCGGCGAGCCTCCTGGGCCACGTACGCGACCAGGTCCCCCGGTTCGATCTCCCAGGCGTAGTTGCGGACGTAGCGGCGTGTGCGCGCGATGTGCCGGCCCGCCCGGACGATCTTCGGGAGGTCGTCGCGGTCGTCGATCCAGCGGGTGTCCGACGGCGATCCCGCGTCACGGATCAGCAGGGTGCCGGCGTCCCGGTCGGTCAGCGCCTGCTTCTCGGAGACGTCCTCGGGCACCGGGCCGTGGGCGTCGAGACCCACATGGCAGTGGGCGTCGACGAGACCGGGCAGCGCCCAGCCCTCGACGGTACGGACGTCACGGGCGCCCTCGGGCCGGTCGTAGGAGATCCGGCCGCCGACCACCCACACCTCGTCGCGGATCTCCTCGGCCCCGACGAGCACCCGCCCCTTCACATGCAGCACCGCGTGATCGCTCATGTACTGCACCTTAGTTCGCCCGCTACCCGGCCTTGCCCACCTGGCCGGAGCTCCCCTCCTCCACCTCGGCCATCGCCGGATCGAGGAGCCGGGAGAGGAAGTGGCGGGTGCGCTCGTGCCGCGGGGCGCCGATGACCTGCTCGGGCGTGCCCTGCTCGACGACGACTCCGCCGTCCATGAAGACGACCCGGTCGGCGACCTCGCGCGCGAACGTCATCTCGTGGGTGACCACCATCATGGTCATGCCCTCGTCGGCGAGCATGCGCATCACGGCGAGGACGTCGCCCACCAGCTCGGGGTCGAGCGCGGAGGTCGGCTCGTCGAAGAGCATCACCTGCGGGCCCATGGCGAGCGCCCGGGCGATGGCGACGCGCTGCTGCTGGCCGCCGGACAGGGCGGAGGGGTACGCGTCCGCCTTCTCGGAAAGGCCGACGCGCGCCAGGTTCTCGGCCGCGGTCCTGGCGGACGCCGCCTTGTCCCGCCCGAGGACCCGGCGCTGCGGCAGGGTGAGGTTCTCGGTCACCGTGAGGTGCGGGAACAGGTTGAACTGCTGGAACACCATGCCGATACGGCGGCGGACGGCGTCGATGTCCACGTCCGGGTCGGTCACCTCGGTGCCGCCGACGAACACCTGGCCCCTGCCGGGTTCCTCCAGCAGGTTCACACAGCGCAGCAGGGTCGACTTGCCGGAGCCGGACGGACCGATGACACAGACCACCTCGCCCTCGCCGATCTCCAGGTCGATCCCGCGCAGCACCTCGTTCTCGCCGAAGGACTTGTGGAGGTCCCGGATCCGGATCTGTGCGGAACTGCTCACTTGACGGCCTCCCTGGCCTTCGACTCCAGGCGGCGCACGACGAAGCCGAGCGGGATCGTGACCAGCAGGTAGCACAGGCCGGCGACGAGGATGGGCGTGGAGTTGGCGGTCTGGCTGGCCAGGTCCCGCCCGAACTTCGACAGCTCGCGCTCCTCCAGGGTGACGCCCAGCAGCAGCACCAGCGAGGAGTCCTTGAACAGCAGTACCAGCTCATTGGTGAGCGGCGGGAGGATGATCCGGAACGCCTGCGGGACGACGATCGAGATCATGGCCCGGGCGGGCGAGAAGCCCAGCGAACGGGCCGCCTCCATCTGCCCCTTGGGCACCGCCTGGATACCGGCGCGGAACGTCTCCGCCATGTACGCGGCGCCCACCAGACCGAGCGCGATGGCCACCTTGCCGTAGGTTCCGCCGACGATCTCCGTACCGGGGAAGGCCAGGGGCACGGCCACACCGATGAAAACGAAGATCAGCAGGGCGGGCAGGCCGCGGAAGATCTCGATGTAGATGCCGGCGACCCAGCGGTAGGGACCCACCGAGGACAGCCGCATGAGCGCGAGGACCATGCCGAGGACCAGTCCGACCACAAAGCCGGACACGGTGTAGAGCACGGTGTTCCTGAGCGCCAGTGTGATGACGTCGGGGAACATCTGCCGGGCGATGTCCACCTGCGCGAACTGGTCCTGCAGCCGCCCCCAGTCCGCCGCGAACGCGAAGGCGATCACGGCGGCCACGAAGACGACGTACTGGGCGCCGCGCGACACCCTGCGCCTCTGACGTCGTGTCAGGCCCTTCGCGCGGGGCCGCGTCCCTGCGCCGGCCGGTTCGGTGACCCCGCTCATGAGGCGGAGGGCGAGGCGACCGACGCGTTGTAGGGGCCGATCCACTTCTCGTACAGCTTCTTGTACGTGCCGTCGGCCTTCGCGTCCTTGAGCGCCTTGTCTATGGCGTCGAGGAGCTTGCGGTTGCCCTTCTTCACCGTGAAGCCGTACTGCTCACCGGTGTTGAGGTTGTCGACCACCTGGAAGGCGTCGGCGTTGGCCTTGTCCTTGAGCCAGCCCTGGACGACCGGGTAGTCGATGACGACCGCCTGGACCTGGCCGGTGCGCAGGCCGTTGATCACGGCGTCGGAGGACTCGAAGGAGACCGGGTCGAAGCCCTGCTTCTTGGCGTAGTCCTCGCCGGTGGTCTGCGCCTGGGCACCGAGCTTCCTGCCCTTGGCCTTCACGTCGGCGAGCGAGGTGATGCCGCTCTTCTTGTCCACCAGGACGGCCTGGGTGGCGTCGAAGTACGGGTCGGAGAAGTCGACGTGCTTCTTGCGCTCGTCGGTGATCGTCATACCGGCGGCCGCGACGTCGCACTGCTCGGAGTTGAGGAACGCGCCGGTCTTGAAGTTCTCGAAGGGCGTGTCGAGGATGTCCTGCTTCACGCCGAGGTCCTTGGCGACCAGGTCGATCAGCGAGACGTCGAAGCCCTGCACCTTGCCGTCGATCTCCGACTGGAAGGGCGGGTACGGCAGATGCGTGCAGGTGGTCAGCCGGCCGGCCTTGGCGAGTTCCACCCCGCCGGCGGCCGTCTTGCTGCCGCCGTCACCGCTCGAGGTGCAGCCGGCCACGAATACCAAACCGGCCGTCGCGGTGGTGGCGGCCAGGATGCGGGCCCGGCGCCCGAGGAGCGAGTTCACGGGGGACCTCTCTATGGGGGAGCTATGAGTTCCGATTATAAGGAAAGGTTGGAGCCTCTCAAACCAATCCAATGGTCGAAAGGTCGATTCACCTGAGAATGTGCCGATAAGTGGCGCATCACACGCCCGGTTACCCTCGAATCGTCGAACCCATGAGTGAGGAGAGCGCCGCCGTGACCCACCCCTTCCTGGACCTCGCCCCGCTGAGCACCGACCGCTTCGCCTCGATCGAGGACCGGGTGGCACGACTGCTGTCCACCGGGCAGGACGTCGTGATCATGCAAGGCGAGGCGCTGCTCCCCCTGGAGGGTGCGATCCGCGGCAGTGCCGGGCCCGGCACCACGGCACTGAACGTGATCACCGGACCGTACGGGCAGACGTTCGGGGACTGGCTGCGGGACTGCGGCGCCACGGTGCACGACCTCGCCGTCCCGTTCCACACCGCGGCCACGGCGGCGCAGGTCCGTGAGGCGCTCGCCGAGCACCCGGAGATCGACTTCGTCTCCCTGGTGCACGCCGAGGCCGCAACCGGAAACACGAACCCGGTGGCGGAGATCGGCGCGGTGGTACGGGAGCACGGCGCACTGTTCTATCTGGACGCGGTCGCCTCGATCGGCGCCGAGCCGGTGCTGCCGGACGCATGGGGCGTGGACCTGTGCGTGATCGGGGCCCAGAAGGCGATGGGCGGACCGGCCGGCGTCTCGGCGGTGTCCGTGAGCCGGCGCGCCTGGACCCGGATGGCGGTCAACCCGCGGGCTCCGCGCCGGTCGTACCTCTCGCTCCTGGACTGGAAGGAGCGCTGGATCGACGCCGGCCGCAAGGCGCTGCTCCACGCCCCGGCGCAGTTGGAGATGCTGGCGCTGGAGGCATGTCTGGAGCGGATCGAGAACGCGGGCCTGGACGCCGTGATCGCCCGGCACCGGTCCGCCGCCGCGGCGACGCGGGCGGGCGTGCTCGCCCTCGGCGGGGGCCTGGAGCCCTATGTGCTCGAGGCCGCGGAGGCGGCGCCCGTCGCCACGACCCTGCGGACCCCCTCCGGTGTGGTCGCGGCCGAACTGGTCGCCAAGGCCCTGGAGTCGGGCCCCGCACTGCCGCTCTCCGCGGGTGGGGGTGCGCTGGCGAAGGAGATGATCAGGGTCAACCACTACGGGGCCGACGCGACCCCCGAGGTCGTCCGGGAGAGCCTGACCGCCCTGGGCACCGCGCTCGGCGACTTCGGGGCCGTCGTGGACACCGCGGCCGCCCGCGGGGCGGCCGACCGGGCGTGGGGCTGAACGAGGGCGCGCCGCGGGGGCCTCGGCGGTATGACCGGTGCCTGAAATCGGCATTGCTTTCCAGGCCCCTTCCGCGTAATTATCGAATTCCCCTCAGGGCAGCTGCCCATATTCGTCTGCCCGCTTTCTTCTGACCTAAACAACAAGATTCCGCGAACACCAACCGGCTTATTCCGGGCAGATCTCGCGAGGGTTGCAGTGATGTGACCGACTCCACACTGCGCCCCTTTTGTGCGGTATTTATCGGGCGTAGTCAGACAATTCCTCCACGCCTCGGTGGTCACTCACGCCCGCGTGATAACACAGGTGAGATGCTTCCGTAACCCCTTTCGGCGATGCAATTTTGAATTTCCGTGGGTAAATTCCATCGACATGACCGCCGCACAAGCAGACCTGCAAGCGGAATTCCTGGAAATGCCGGAGGGGCTGCGGATCGACCGTCCGGAGGTGGCGGACGGTGCCGCACTCTGGCGCATCGCCAAGGACTCCGGAACCCTCGACCTGAACTCCTCCTACAGCTACCTGCTGTGGTGCCGTGACTTCGCCGGCACCTCGGCGGTGGTGCGCGCCGGCTCCGACGGTCGTCCCGTCGGATTCCTCACCGCGTACCTCAGGCCCGACCGCCCGCACACCCTCCTGGTGTGGCAGGTGGCCGTGGACTCCGCCCACCGCGGGCAGGGCCTCGCGGCGCGACTGCTCGACGCGGTCACGGCACGGGCCGCCAAGGAGCACGCCGTGACCACGGTCGAGACGACGATCACCCCCGGCAACACCGCCTCCGAGCGCCTGTTCACGACGTACGCGCGACGCCATGGCGCGGCCGTGGAACGCGAGGTCCTCTTCGACGCCCGTCAGTTCCCCGACGGACCGCACGACCCCGAGGTCCTCTACCGCATCGGCCCCCTCGCCTTCTGACCTGCACGCACTTCTCCCCTCCCCCACGCATCGAGGAGCGTTTTCGCCGTGACCATCACCCAGCCCGACCTCAGCGTCTTCGAGACCCTGGAGTCGGAGGTGCGCAGCTACTGCCGCGGCTGGCCCACCGTCTTCGACCGCGCGCAGGGCAGCCGCCTCTACGACGAGGACGGCCACGAGTACCTCGACTTCTTCGCCGGCGCCGGTTCCCTCAACTACGGGCACAACAACCCCGTCCTGAAACGGGCGTTGATCGACTACCTGGAGCGGGACGGCATCACCCACGGGCTGGACATGTCGACCACGGCCAAGCGTTCCTTCCTGCGGACGTTCCAGGACCTCGTGCTGCGGCCGCGGGATCTGCCGTACAAGGTGATGTTCCCGGGCCCCACCGGTACCAACGCCGTCGAGTCCGCTCTCAAGCTGGCCCGCAAGGTGAAGGGCCGCGAGGCCATCGTGTCCTTCACCAACGCCTTTCACGGCATGTCCCTGGGCTCTCTCGCCGTCACCGGCAACGCCTTCAAGCGCGCCGGTGCCGGGATTCCGCTCGTCCACGGGACGCCCATGCCCTTCGACCACTATCTGGACGGGCAGGTCCCGGACTTCCTGTGGTTCGAGCGGCTCCTGGAAGACCAGGGGTCGGGACTCAACCGGCCCGCCGCCGTCATCGTGGAGACCGTGCAGGGCGAGGGCGGCATCAATGTCGCCCGCGCCGAGTGGCTGCGGCGGCTCGCCGATCTGTGCGCACGCCGCGACATGCTGCTGATCGTCGACGACATCCAGATGGGCTGCGGCCGTACCGGCGCCTTCTTCTCGTTCGAGGAGGCCGGGATCGTGCCCGACATCGTCACCGTGTCCAAGTCCATCAGCGGCTACGGACTGCCGATGTCGCTGTGCCTGTTCAAGCCCGAGCTCGACATCTGGGAGCCGGGCGAGCACAACGGCACCTTCCGCGGCAACAATCCCGCGTTCGTCACGGCCACCGCCGCACTGGAGACCTACTGGACCGACGGGTCCGCCATGGAGAAGCAGACCCGCACGCGCGGCGAGCAGATCGAGCAGGAGCTGATCTCGATCACCGAGGAGAACCTCGCCGACATCAAGGAGTACCGCGGACGCGGGCTGGTCTGGGGACTGGAGTTCCACGACAAGGAACGTGCCGGACGTGTCGCCCACCGTGCCTTCGAGCTCGGGCTGCTGGTGGAGACCTCCGGCCCCGAGAGCGAGGTCGTCAAACTGCTCCCCGCCCTCACCGTCACCCCCGACGAGCTGGACGAGGGCCTCAGCACCCTCGCCCGGGCCGTCCGCGAGACCGTCTGAACAACCCCCAGAAGGAGGCACGCACCACCGTGATCGTCCGTTCGTTCAAGGAGATCGAAGGCACCGACCGGCACATCAAGTCGGCGTCCGGCACCTGGGAGAGCAAGCGCATCGTCCTGGCCAGGGAGAAGGTCGGCTTCTCCCTCCACGAGACGATCCTGTACGCGGGCACGGAGACGTCCATGTGGTATGCGAACCACATCGAGGCCGTCGTCTGTGTCGAGGGCGAGGCCGAACTGACCGACCAGGAGACCGGGAAGGCGTACACCATCACTCCCGGGACCATGTACCTCCTGGACGGGCACGAGCGGCACACGCTGCGGGTGAAGAAGGACTTCCGCTGCATCTGCGTCTTCAACCCGCCCGTGACCGGCCGGGAGGACCACGACGAGAACGGCGTCTACCCGCTGCTCACCGAGGAGGTGTGAAGCACATGACCACCGTCACCGATCTCTACCCGAGCCGGGGCGCGACCGAGGTGTCCGTCCCCCGGCAGGACCCGGTCGTCTGGGGCGCTCCCGGAACGCCGGGGCCGGTCTCCGTGGATGACCTCCAGGCGTACGAGCGCGACGGCTTCCTCTCCATCGACCAGCTCATCGGTCAGGACGAAGTCGCCGTGTACCAGCAGGAGTTGGAGCGGCTCGTCAGCGACCCGCGGATCCGCGCCGACGAACGTTCGATCGTGGAGCCGAAGTCCAAGGAGATCCGGTCCGTCTTCGAGGTCCACAGGATCAGCGAGGTCTTCGCGAAGCTCGTCCGCGACGAGCGCGTCGTCGGGCGGGCGCGGCAGATCCTCGGCTCGGACGTGTACGTCCACCAGTCGCGGATCAACGTCAAGCCGGGGTTCGGGGCCAGTGGCTTCTACTGGCACTCCGACTTCGAGACCTGGCACGCCGAGGACGGACTGCCGAACATGCGGACGGTGTCCGTCTCGATCGCCCTGACCGAGAACCACGACACCAACGGCGGCCTCATGATCATGCCGCGGTCGCACCGGACGTTCCTCGGCTGCGCCGGGGCCACGCCCGAGGACAACTACAAGAAGTCGCTGCAGATGCAGGACGCGGGCACGCCGTCCGACGAGGCGCTGACCGCGATGGCGGGCGAGTACGGCATCCGCCTGTTCACCGGGAAGGCCGGCTCGGCGACCTGGTTCGACTGCAACTGCATGCACGGGTCGGGCGACAACATCACACCGTTCCCGCGCAGCAACGTCTTCATCGTGTTCAACAGCGTGGAGAACAGGGCGGTGGAACCGTTCGCGGCGCCGGTCCGGCGTCCGGAGTTCATCGGGGCGCGGGACTTCACCCCCGTGCGGTGACCGCACCGTGACCGCCGGGCCGGGGCCTCCTCGTGTGGGACATGAGGCCCCGGCCCGGTTCTGTTCAGCGGGACAGCGCATCCAGCAGGCGGTCGACGTCCGCGGGCGTGTTGTACAGATGGAAGGCGGCCCGCAGATGGCCCGCCCGGTCGGAGACCTCGAGCCCCGCGTCGCTCAACCCGCCCTGCCGGTGGCCGAGTCCGGGAACGGACACGATCGGCGAACCCGGCGCGGGGACCGGCTCGTGGCCGAGGTCACCGAGGCCCGCGCGGAAGCGGTCGGCGAGGGCGAGGTCGTGCGCGCAGACGGCCTCCACGCCGAGTTCCTCGAGCAGTTCGAGAGAGCGGCGGGCGCCCGCGTAGGAGAGCAGCGCGGGACTCTCGTCGAAGCGGCGTGCCGAACGGGCGAGTTCCTCGACGGGGCCGTAGCAGCTGTCCCAGGGCCGCTCGCCGGCGACCCAGCCGGCGAACAGCGGGGGGATGCCGCCGAGATCCTCAGGGACGACCAGGAACGCCACGCCCCGCGGGCAGAACAGCCACTTGAAGGCGACGGCCGCGACATAGTCGTGGGCGTCCGCGTCGAGGTCCAGCCAGCCGAGGGCCTGCGACGCGTCGATGTACGTGCGCGCCCCGTGCTCCCGCGCGGCGGCACGGATCGCGGGCAGGTCGGCCACGCGTCCGTCGGCGGACTGGGCGGCGCTCACCGCCACGAGCGCGGTGCCCGGGCGCACCGAATCGGCGAGACGCTCCAGCGGCACGGCGCGCACCTTCAGGTCCCCGCGCATGTGGAAGGGGTTCACCACGGAGCTGAAGTCGGCCTCGGCGGTCAGGACTTCGGCGCCCTCGGGCAGCGAGGCGGCGATCAGCCCGGTGTAGGTGGCCACCGAGGACCCGGCCGCCACCCGGCTCGCCGGAACACGGGTCAGCCGGGCGATTGAGGCCCGGGCCGCCTCCACGTCGGCGAACATGTCGGTGGGCTGCCCCGCGGCGACCGACTCCACGGCCGTCCGCAGGGCGTGCACGGCGCGGGAGGGCAGCAGCCCGACCGCGGCGGTGTTCAGATATGTGTTCTTCGGGGCGAACTCGGCACGGACGAGGCTCTCGAAGGTCTCCATGGGACCACTGTGCGGCCCCATGAAGTCACAGTCCATTGCCGATGTGTACGTGGTGTCCTCAAGCAACGCTTATACATCCGCGCCGAGCTGCCGCTTCTCAGTTCTGCGGGACCGCGCACCCGTCCGGGCCGCAGGCCTCCGCGCCGCCGTCCTCGATCAGCTTCAGCGGCGGGCGCTCGCCCCAGGCCTGGGTCAGCGCCTGGGTGAAGACCTCCGCGGGCTGCGCGCCGGAGACGCCGTACTTCCGGTCGAGCACGAAGAACGGCACACCGTTCGCGCCCAGCTCGGCCGCCTCCCGCTCGTCCGCGCGCACGGCGTCGGCGTACGCGGCCGGGTCGGCGAGGACCGTGCGGACCGCCTCGGCGTCGAGTCCGGCTTCCACGGCAAGCTCCACCAGCCGCTCGTCGCCCTCGGTGAAGAGGGACCGCTCCTCGGCGAAGTTCGCCCGGTACAGGATCTGGATCAGCCGGTCCTGCCTGCCCTGCTCCTTGGCGAAGTGGAGCAGGCGGTGCATGTCGAAGGTGTTGCCGTGGTCGCGGCCCTGGGTGCGGTAGTCCAGACCCTCGGCGGCGGCCTGCGTGCCGAGGTTCTTCTCGCCGGCCTGTGCCTGCGCCTCGCTCATCCCGTACTTCTTGGCGAGCATCGTGAGAACCGGCTGGACGTCGTTCTTGGCACGGTGCGGATCCAGCTCGAAGGAGCGGTGCACCACCTCGACCTGATCGCGGTGCGGGAAGGCCCCGAGCGCCTTCTCGAAGCGGGCCTTGCCCACGTAGCACCACGGGCAGGCGATGTCGCTCCAGATCTCCACGCGCATGTCTTCGGCTTCTCTCCAGTTCGCACGGTACGGAGACTCCCTCCGTGACCTGTGTGAACGTTCAAGCGATTCCCTTCATTCCCGTGGAACCGCGTACCGGAGGACGAGGTGGTGATCCCCTTCGACGGGCGGGTTCTCCGGGTCCGGGACCCATCCGAGGCGGGTGTAGAAGGCCTGGGCGCGCCGGTTGTCCACGTGCACGTCGAGGACGGCGCTCCGTTTGCCGTCGGCCTGCCACTGCTCCACACAGGCCGCGTGCAGCACGGAGCCGACGCCCCGACGCCAGTGCCCGGGGTCGACGTGGAACTGGAAGAGCTTCACGGTGTCCTGCGGCGTACCGGGCGGCGTACGGAAGGACGCGACGGCGACGATGCCGCCGCGTTCGACGACACACATCACCTGCCCGTCGGGCCGCTCGAGGGCACCTCGCCAGGCGGCGAGCCAGTCGGTGCCGTCCTGCGGCGGCCCGTCGGGGTAGTAGGTCGCCCGGGCACGGGCGTGCAGATCGGCGACGGCTCGTACCTCGGCGGGCAGAGCGGTTCGGATCACCCGGTCCCCGGCCACACGGTCTCTGATCATGCAACCAGAGACGTGGACGCGTCCGGGCCGGTTCCAGGTCCGCGGCAGCGGCGGCGCGCTTCAGCTCCCGTCTCTCAGGTCCTGGGGCCAGTTCGCACGGAATTCGATGCCCTCGTACGTCACCACGCACCCCTCCCCCATGGGCGACTGGGTCATGAAGCCCACGAGCGCCGCCCCCGTCTCCTTCTCGTCGCCCAGGGTGAACAGGCGCACGAACGTCCAGCGCTCGCCGTCACGAGAAGCGTGGAAGGCGAAGGCCCGGCCGGTGCGGCTGACCCGGAGCCACACCGAACTCCCCTCCACGGTGAAGGAGTTCGCGTCGTCGGAGTGGCCGCGGGTGACCACCGTGCAGACGGTGGGCACGTCCGGCGAGTACTCCAGGCAGAGCTTGGCCCAGGCCCGTTCGCCGACATGGACGTAGAGCACTCCGGCGTCGAAGGACGCGTTGAAGCCGACGGTCACCCTGGCGATCAGCTGGAAGTCGCCCTCGGGCGCGCCCAGGAGCCGGGGAGCGTCCGAGGCCGGTTCCAGAGCCTCGCCCGTGGGCGGAACGAATCGATCCTGCCGGGCACCCGACCAGCCGGTGAGCACCCCGTCCTCGTACGACCAGTGACCGTCGGGCCCGTACGTACGCAGGGAGAACGGGAGTTCGGGAAGTTCAACGTCCATTGACGAAGTCTCTCAGGCACGCTCCGGAGCGGCGCGGGGAACCCCGCCATCCACCACGAAAGCACCCGCGGGCCGCAACGCGCCGGAGGCGACGCGCCGCGGCCCCGGGACGATCACCTCTCCAGGCGCCCGTCGAAGCGCCTCGGCAGCCCGAGCGGATTGTCGTCCCGCAGCTCCGGAGGCAGCAGCGCCTCGGGGGCGCCCTGGTAGACGACGGGCCGCAGCCACCGCTCGATGGCCGTCCCGCCGACCGACGTGGAGGTGGACGTCGTCGCCGGGTAGGGGCCGCCGTGGTGCTGCGCGGGCGCCACCGCGACACCCGTCGGCCAGCCGTTGACGAGCACGCGTCCGGCGAGCGGGGTCAGTTCCGCGAGGATCTCCGCGCCACGGCCCTCGCCCGCGGCCTCCTGCGTCGACAGGTGGACCGTTGCGGTGAGGTTGCCGGGGAGCCGGTCCAGTACCCGCTTGACCTCGTCCTCGTCCTCGTAGCGCGCCACGACCGTGAGCGGGCCGAAGCACTCCTCCAGCAGGAGGTCGTACTCCCCCGCGTCGGTGAGCTTCTCGGCCGGCACGGTGAGGAAGCCGGCGCTGACGGTGTGCTCGCCGCACGCGCCGGCCGTGACCGGGGACTCCACATCGGGGAGCTCGGCGCGCTCGGCCACTCCGGCGAGGAAGTTGTCCCGCATGCGGTGGTCGAGCAGGACCCCCGCCTCGGTGTCGCTGACGGCGTCGGTCAGGGACTTCACCAGGCGGTCGCCGGACGCGCCCGCGGGGGCCAGGACGAATCCCGGCTTGACGCAGAACTGGCCCACGCCGAGCGTCATGGAGCCGGCGAGCCCGGCCCCGATGGCCTCGGCGCGCTCGGCGGCGGCCGCCTCGGTGACGACCACCGGGTTGAGCGAGCCGAGTTCGCCGTGGAAGGGGATCGGCACGGGGCGGGCCGCCGCCGCGTCGAAGAGCGCGCGGCCACCGCGCACGGAGCCGGTGAACCCGGCGGCGGCGACCAGCGGGTGCTTGATCAGCTCGATGCCCGCCTCGAAGCCGTGCACCAGACCGACGACGCCCTTGGGAATGCCGTGCGACACGGCGGCCCGGCGCAGCGTCGCCGCGACCAGTTCGGAGAGCGCGGGGTGGTCGGGGTGGGCCTTGACGACGACGGGGCAGCCCGCGGCGAGCGCGCTCGCGGTGTCGCCGCCCGCCACCGAGAAGGCGAAGGGGAAGTTGGAGGCGGAGTAGACCGCGACGACGCCGAGCGGGATCTTGTAGCGGCGCAGGTCCGGGATCGGCGGTGTCGCGGTGTCGTCCGGGTGGTTGATCACGACGTCGAGGAAGGCCCCCTCGTCGACGATGTCCGCGAAGGCACGCAACTGATAACAGGTCCGGGCGAGTTCACCCGTGAGCCGGACCGGGCCGAGGGCGGTCTCGGCGTCGGCCGCCTCGACGAGCTGCTCCTTCGCGGCCTCCAGCTGGTCGGCGGCGGCACGCAGGAAGGCCGAGCGGACGGTGCGGTCGGCGAGGGCTCCGCGCACGGAGTGGGCCGCGCGGACGGCGGCGTCCACCTCCTGGGCCGTGGCCTCCACCGCAACCTGTTCGCGCTGCTTCCCGGTTCGGGGGTCGACACTCCAGACTGGTGCTGCTGCCACCGCGGATCCCTCCAGATGTCTTGCCGCAGTTCGTACCTCATCGACCAGGTATGTTCGATATGCTGAACACTGTCTCTGATGATGAATATGCTGCTCGGAGACTATTTCCCGTCGAACGAAGGGGTCAAGGGCGATGTCGGCAGGCGAGACGGGCGGTGGGGCGCAGGTCAAGTCGGCGGTGCGGACGGTCGAATTGCTCGAGTACTTCGCCGGCCGCCCCGGCATGCACTCCCTGGCCGCCGTGCAGGAGGAAGTGGGATATCCCAAGTCCAGCCTGTACATGCTGCTGCGCACGCTCGTGGAGCTGGGCTGGGTCGAGACCGACGCGACGGGCACACGTTACGGCATCGGGGTGCGGGCCCTGCTCGTGGGGACGTCGTACATCGACGGCGACGAGGTGGTGGCGGCGGCCCGCCCCACCCTCGACCGGCTGTCGGACGACACCACGGAGACGATCCACCTGGCACGCCTGGACGGCACGAACGTCGTCTACCTCGCGACCCGCCAGTCGCAGCACTACCTGCGGCCGTTCACCCGTGTCGGACGCCGGCTGCCCGCGCATTCGACGTCGCTCGGCAAGGTGCTGCTGAGCACGTACACCGACGAACAGGTCCGCAAGATGCTGCCCGAGACGCTGCCGGCGCTGACGGAGCACACCATCACCGACCGGGAGAAGCTCATACAGGAGCTGCACCAGGTCCGCGAGCAGGGCTTCGCCGTCGACCGCGAGGAGAACACCCTCGGACTGCGCTGCTTCGGGGTCGCCATCCCCTACCGAACGCCGGCCCGTGACGCGATCAGCTGCTCGGTCCCGGTCGCCCGGCTCACCCCGGCACACGAGCAGATGATCAAGGACGCGCTGTTCGACGCGCGGGACCGGCTGACCCTCGCGACCCGGAGGCTGTGACGTGGAGATCGCCCTGCGCGAGGTGCACGACAGCGACCTGCCCGTCTTCTTCCGCCTCATGAACGATCCGGTGGCGCTGCGGATGGCCGCGTTCACCCCCGAGGACCCGGCCGACCGGGCCGGCTTCGACGCCCACTGGGCACGGACGCGCACCTCGCCCGGCGTCGACGTCCGCACGGTGCTGGCGGACGGTGACGTGGTGGGCAGCGCCGCGGTGTACGGCGAGCCGGGTGAGCGCGAGGTCACGTACTGGATCGACCGCGCCCACTGGGGCCGGGGCATCGCGACGGCCGCCCTGCGGATCCTGCTGGAGCAGATCCCGGAGCGCCCGCTGTACGCCCGGGCCGCCGCGGACAACGCGGGCTCGCGCCGTGTGCTCGAGAAGTGCGGCTTCGCCCAGACGGCCCGGGCGAGGGGCTTCGCGCACGCCCGTGGTGAGGAGATCGACGAGGTCGTCCTGGTCCTGAAGCCCTGAAGGCCGCAGCCCGGATGCCCGAAGGGACGAACGGTCCGCGGTGCGGTGCCGGACCCGGGGTCTCGCCCGGCCGTTCATGAAGTCCCGATGAGAAGTCGGACGAAAGGGAACCATCCGGTCGATCCCGAGCGTCGTCCAGGACGGGATGAACAAGACGATCAGGCGCGCCTCCGTCTTCGCGCTGCTCCTGGTGCTCACCCTGCTGGTCAGGGCGACCTGGGTGCAGTTCTACGACGGCAAGGCGCTCGCGGACGACAAGGACAACCGGCGAAACGCGATCACCACGTACGCGGCACCGCTCGGGAACATCATCGTGGCCGGCGACTCGATCACCGGCTCGGCGCGGACGAAGGGAAGCGACCTCGCCTACCGACGCACCTACACGGACGGCAGGCTGTACGCGGCGGTGACGGGCTACGCCTCGCAGAGCTACGCGCCGACCCAGCTGGAGGGCATCTACCAGGACCTGCTCAACGGCACGGACAGCCGTCTGAAGAACATCATGGACACCGTCACCGGCGAGCGGGCTCACCCGGGCAACGTGGTCACGACGATCGATCCGGCCGTGCAGAAGGCCGCCTACCGCGCACTGGGCAGCAAGAAGGGCGCGGCCGTCGCGATCGACCCGAAGACCGGCAGGATCCTCGCCGTCGTGTCCACCCCGTCGTACGACCCGTCGGCGCTCACCGACGCCGACACCGCCGGGGCGGCGTGGAAGCGGCTCAACGACGACCCGGAGAAGCCGCTGACCAACCGTGCGCTGCGCCAGCCGCTGCCGCCCGGCTCGACGTTCAAGCTGGTGGTCGCCGCCGCCGCGCTGGAGGACGGACTGTACGCGTCGGTGGACCAGAGGACGGTCAGCCCCGATCCGTACATGCTGCCCGGCTCGACCAAAGCGCTGTCGAACGAGAACCCGAACGCCCCGTGCGAGAACGCCTCGATCCGCCAGGCGCTGCGCTACTCCTGCAACAACGTCTTCGGCAAGATGGCCGTCGACCTCGGCCAGGACAAGGTCAGGGCGATGGCCGAGAAGTTCGGCTTCAACGACGACCGGCAGGACGTACCGGTGCGCGCGTACCCGAGCGTGTACCCGTCGGACATGGACAAGGCGCAGACGGCGCTGTCGGGCATCGGCCAGTTCGACGTCACGGCGACCCCGCTGCAGATGGCCATGGTCTCGGCGGCGATCGCCCATGACGGTGAGCTGGCCTCCGCGCACATGGTCTCGCAGATCACCGACAGTGGCGGGGACGTGCTGCAGAACGACGACGACGCGCCGACCGAGCGGATCGTCAGCGCGTCGACCGCACGGCAGTTGCAGTCCGCCATGCAGACGGTGGTGGAGCAGGGCACCGGCACGAACGCCCGGATCGCCGGGGCGACCGTCGGCGGAAAGACCGGAACTGCCCAGCACGGCGAGAACAACAGCCAGACGCCGTACGCCTGGTTCACGTCGTACGCGAAGTCGGACACGAACGGCAAGCAGGTCGCCGTCGCGGTGATGGTCGAGCAGTCGGACGCAGCGCGCTCGGAGGTCAGCGGCAACGGGCTGGCGGCACCCGTCGCCAAGGCCATGATGCAGGCCGCGCTGGGGAGCTAGCGCCGGCGGGGACGACCCCGGCGGGGGTCGTCCCCGGACCTCACTTCACGCCCAGGATCTGCTCCACCGGGTCGATCGCGAAGTACACCAGGAACAGGGCCGACACACCCCACAGCAGCCAGTGGACCTCCCTGGCCTTGCCGAGGACGGCCTTGATGAGGACGTACGACAGGAAGCCGGCTCCGATGCCGTCGGTGATGGAGTAGGTGAACGGCATCGCGGCGATGGTCAGGAACGCCGGGATGGCGATCTCGTACCTGTCCCAGTCGATGTGCTTGACATGGGTCATCATCAGGAAGCCGACCGCGATCAGCGCGGGTGCCGCGGCCTGGAGCGGAACGATGGTCAGCAGCGGGGTGAGGAAGAGCGCGAGCCCGAAGAGGCCACCGGTGACGAGGTTGGCGAATCCGGTGCGCGCGCCCTCGCCGACACCGGCCGCGGACTCGATGTAGGCGGTGTTGGACGAGCCGGAGGCGACACCGCCGGCCACCGCGGCGGCACCGTCGATGAACAGGACGCGGCCGATGCCCGGTACCTTGCCGTTCTCGTCGAGCAGCCCGGCTTCCGCACTGATGCCGACGATGGTGCCCATGGCGTCGAAGAAGTCGGACAGGATCAGGGTGAAGACCAGCAGGACGGCGGTGAGCACGCCGGCCTTCCCGAAGCCGCCGAACAGGCTGAAGTGACCGACGAGGCCGAAGTCCGGGCTCGCCACGATCGTGTCGGGGACCTTGGGGGTGGTCAGGCCCCAGCTCTTGATGTCCGCCAGGGCGTCGATGACGATCGCGACGACCGTCATGGCCACGATGCTGATCAGGATCGCGCCCTTCACCTTGCGCGCCAGCAAGGCGACGGTCAGCAGCACTCCGAGACAGAACACCAGCACGGGCCAGCCCGTCAGCCGGCCCACGGCGCCCAGTTGCACCGGCACGGTGCTGTTCGCGGCGTCGGGGATGCGGCTGACGAAGCCGGCGTCGACGAAACCGATGAAGGCGATGAACAGTCCGATGCCCACGCCGATGGCCTGCTTCAGCTGCTGCGGGATGGCGTTCATGATCGCCTCCCGTAGCCCGGTCAGGACCAGAACACAGATGACGATGCCTTCCAGGACGACGAGGCCCATGGCGTCGGCCCAGCTCATCAGCGGGGCGAGCTGGAAGGCGACGACCGCGTTGAGGCCGAGCCCGGCGGCGATGGCGAGCGGCAGATTGCCGCCGACGCCCATGATGACCGTCATGACGCACGCCACCAGGGCGGTGGCGGTGACAAGTTGGCCGGTGTCCAGCTGGTGGCCGAACTTGTCCTTGGCGCTGCCCAGGATGATCGGATTCAGGACGAGGATGTAGGCCATGGTGAAGAACGTGGCGAAGCCGCCGCGTATCTCACGGCCGAAGGTGGAGCCGCGTTCGGAGATCCTGAAGAACCGGTCGACGCCGTTCGCCGCGGGGGGTGCGGCACTCGACCGGTCGGCCGCCTTCTGCGTTTCGGACATGGCGGTGCTCCTTGCTGCCTGGTGGACCGGTGCCGGATGCTGGCTGGATTGTTCCCCCGGTGAACCGGTTTCAGGTTTTCTCCGTGTTACGGAATCGGATTCCGCTCCGTACAGGAGGTCCGGTGCGCGGGAGCACCGTGCGCCTCAGCCCGCGTACGGGTCGGGCACCTCGCCGCGCCGTGCCAGGAACTCGAAGTCGCAGCCGGTGTCGGCCTGGGTGATCTGGCCGTTGTAGAGCACGCCGTAGCCGCGCTCGTAGCGCGCCGGGGGCGGGGTCCATCGTGCACGGCGGTGCTCCAGTTCCTCGTCGTCGACATGGAGCCGGAGGGTGCGCGCCTCGACGTCGAGCGTGATGCTGTCGCCGGTGCGTACGAGCGCCAGTGGGCCGCCGACATACGACTCCGGCGCCACATGCAGCACGCACGCGCCGTAACTCGTGCCGCTCATCCGGGAGTCGGAGATCCGGACCATGTCCCGCACGCCCTGCTTCAGCAGATGGCCGGGGATGGGCAGCATCCCGTACTCGGGCATCCCGGGTCCGCCCTTCGGACCGGCGTTGCGCAGCACCAGCACGCTGTCCGCGGTGATGCCGAGCGCCGGGTCGTCGATGGTCCGCTGCATCGTCCTGTAGTCGTCGAAGACGACCGCGGGCCCGGTGTGCGCGAGCAGGTGCGGCTCCGCGGCGATGTGCTTGATGACGGCACCGTCCGGGCACAGGTTGCCGCGCAGCACGGCGACCCCGCCCTCCTGCGCGACCGGGTTGTCGCGGGGCCGGATGACGTCGTCGTCGTGCACCCGGGCTCCCGCGATCTGCTCGCGCAGGGTGTCGTGGCAGACCGTCGGCCGGTCCAGGTGCAGCAGGTCCGGGATCCGGGACAGGAAGCCCGGCAGGCCGCCCGCGAAGTGGAAGTCCTCCATGAGGTACCGGTCGCCGCCGGGCCGGATGTTGGCGAGCACGGGCGTCGTCCGCGCGATGCGGTCGAAGTCGTCGAGGGTGAGCGGGACTCCGGCCCGGCCGGCCATGGCGATCAGATGGATGACGGCGTTGGTGGAACCGCCGAGCCCCAGGACCGTCGTGACCGCGTCCTCGAAGGCCTCGCGCGTGAGGATGTGGCTCGGCCTGCGGTCCTGGAGCACGAGTTCCACGATCCGGCGTCCGGACGCGGCTGCCATGCGCTCGTGCCCGGAGTCGACGGCCGGGATGCTCGACGCACCGGGCACGGTCACCCCGAGGGCCTCGGCGGCAGCGGTGAGCGTGGACGCCGTGCCCATGGTCATGCAGTGCCCGGGCGAACGGGCGAGCCCGCTCTCCAGTTCCGACATCTCGCAGTCGCCGATGAGCCCGGCACGCTTGTCGTCCCAGTACTTCCACATGTCGGTGCCCGAGCCGAGGACCTCACTGCGCCAGTGGCCCGGCAGCATGGGCCCGGCGGGCACGAACACGGCCGGCAGGTCGGCGGAGGCGGCGCCCATGAGGAGCGCGGGCGTGGACTTGTCGCAGCCGCCCATCAGCACGGCCCCGTCGACAGGATAGGAGCGCAGCAGTTCCTCGGTCTCCAGGGAGAGGAGGTTGCGGTAGAGCATGGGGGTCGGCTTCTGGAAGGTCTCACTGAGGGTGGAGACCGGGAACTCCAGCGGGAAGCCGCCGGCCTGCCACACGCCCCGCTTGACCGCCTGGGCGCGGTCCCGTAGATGGACGTGGCAGGGGTTGATGTCCGACCAGGTGTTCAGGATCGCGATGACGGGCTTGCCCAGGTGCTCCTCGGGGAGGTAGCCGAGCTGGCGCGTGCGGGCCCGGTGACTGAAGGAGCGCAGCCCCTCGGTGCCGTACCACTGGTGGCTGCGGAGTTCCTCGGGCTTCCTCACAGGCACCACCCGGCGACGATGCGGGCGACCTCGGCGCGTGTCTGCCCGGGAAGCGTCCGGCTCGGCGGGCGCACGCTGCGGCGGCACAGGCCGAGCGAGGCGAGGGCTTCCTTGACGACGGCGACGTTGTCGGCGGAGCCGTCGGCAGAGCGCAGTTCCTCGAAGCTGCGGATCCGCTCCCACACCTTCATGGCGGCCCGGTAGTCGCCGGACCGCAGCGCCGTGATCATGTCCAGCGACATCGCCGGGGCGACGTTCACCAGCCCGGAGGTGAAGCCGGTGGCGCCCGCCGAGAAATAGGAGGGGGCGTACGGCTCGGCGAGGCCGGCCACCCACACGAAGCGGTCCAGACCGGCGTCCCGCGCGAAGGCGGCGAACCGGGCGGCGTCCGGGACGGCGTACTTCACCCCGATGACGTTCGGGCAGTGGTCGGCCAGTTCGGCGAGCCGGGAGCCGTGCAGCCGGGCGTCGCGGACATAGGGGACCACCCCGAGACCGGGCACCGCCTCGGCGATGGCCCGGTGGTAGTCGACCCACCCCGCGGGAGAGACGTAGGGATGCGCGGGCTGATGGACCATCACCATCGCGGCGCCCCGTTCGGCCGCGTGACGGGCGGTGGCGACGGCGGTGGGCACATCGTGCCCGACACCGACGAGCACGGTGGCCGACTCCCCCGCCTCCTCGAGGGTCAGTTCGGTCACCGATCGCCGTTCCCCGGGCGTGAGGGCGTAGAACTCACCGGTGTTGCCGCCCGGGGTCAGGGTCCTGACCCCGCCGTCCAGCAGCCGCCGCAGCAGCGCCCGGTGGACGTCCCGGTCGACGGTGCCGTCCTCGGCGAACGGGGTCACCGGGATCGCGACCACATCGGCCAGGGCCGCCCGCTGGGTGTCGAACGCGACGCCGCTCATCGCCGGCCCTCCTCTTGCCGGGTACCGGGGAACGCCCGATGGAGGAACGACGCGATGTGGTCGTGCAGAGCGCTCGCTGCGCCGTCCGCGTCGCCCAGCCGGGCGAGCCGCAGGATCTCCCGGTGCTCGGCGGCCTCCGCCGCCCAGGATGGATCGGCGGCCCAGGCGACGGCGGAGACCAGGGCGGCCTGGTCGCGGACCTCGTCGAGCATCCGGCCGAGCAGCGGGTTGCCGCAGGGGAGATACAGGGCGCGGTGGAACTCCCGGTTGGCCAGCGAGCGTTCGGCGGTGTCCGTCGCCGCGTCGGCCCGGTCCAGCGCGTCACACGCGGCGTCGAGCACGGCCCGTCGCCGCACGGAGCGGCGCAGTGCCTCCGGCTCGAGGAGCAGCCGGACGTCGTAGACCTCCCGTGCCATGTCCGCATCCACCATGCGCACCGTGACGCCCTTGTACTGGCTCATCACGACGAGCCCGGTCCCCGCGAGGGTCTTGAGCGCCTCTCGTACGGGCGTCTTCGACACCCCGTACTGCGCGGCGAGTTCGGTCTCGACCAGGGGCCGACCGGGCGAGAGCTGCCCGGTGAGGATGCGGTGCTTGATCCCCTCCAGCACGAACTGCGTGCGGGAGGGGATCGGTGTGGGCACAGAGGTCATGCACGCCTCTCGGGTCTCGTATATCGCGTCTCATATATGACGTATGAAGTACGACGCGATGAACCTAGGGGCGTGCGGGACGTCCGTCAACGCTCAGGACCAGGGAAGCCGGGACCCGGAACCCTCGTGCCCCGCACCGCGGTTGCCCACCGTGCGGCAGGAATCGGCCGCTCACGACTTCCAGTCGGGGTCCCGTCCGCTGAGGCCGATCGCCCGGTCGAGCAGTGGGGCGTCGGCCGGAACCGGCACGACCGGACCGAACAGGCCGCCACCGCGGTCCGGGTCGTCGGCCGCGGCGGCCAGGAAGCCGTACGAGGCCATGAGCGCCCCCCCGTCCGGTTCGTACTCCTGGCCGGTGGCCCTGGCCAGGTCCCAGCCGTGGACCACCAGTTCGTCGGCCGCCACGGCGCCCGCGACCCGGCCCGGCAGAGCCACTCCACCGGCGCGGGTCTCACCCGCCCAGGCCGCGGGGTCACGCCAGGCCTCGGCCATCTGGTCGAGCACCAGCGGCAGTTCCTCGCGCCATCCCGGCCCGACGTCCGGTTCGGTGGCGTCCGGACCGGTGTCCGTGGTGACGCCGAGATCCTTGCGCCCGGCGTCCCGGAACGCGACGGCCAGCCCCAGCAGATGGCCCAGCAGGGTGCGCACCGTGAAGCCGGGGCAGGGCGTCGCGTCCAGGAGTTGCTCGTCGCGCACCCCGGCGGCGAGCCGGGCGACGATGCGCGCCTGCGGTCCGAGATCGACGATCGTGTCGGTCATTCTGTCCTCCGAGTCCTCTTCACTCGAGAGGTTGACCGACGCGGACCGCCGAACTCATCGCTCCCGCGCCCTCCGTTTCAGGGAGCCGTGTGTTCCCTGACGGCCGCGCGCCGCCTGCCGCGCGGCAGATCACGTACCGAGGGCCCGCCGCGCAGGCACCACAGCGCGATCACCGGGTCGCAGATCGCGCAGCCCAGCGAGGAGCCGTGGTCGAGGGGGACGATGGGGTTGCCCTTGAGATGGTGCACGACGTCCCACCCGGTGTGCAGCAGCCAGCCGACGCCGATGAACGTCCATGACTCCAGGCCCCGGTAGGCGACGTAGGTGACGAGGGCGGTGAACGCGAACTCCCCGGCGCCGAGACCGCCGCCGCTGAGATAGGCGGCGCCCGCTCCGGCGAGCATGACCGCGTTGACGCGCCGCCGACGCGGTTCGCGCAGGAGGGACATGAGGACCGCATAGAGGACGCCGATGGCTACGGGCGCGAGGCACTGCACGGGACTGCCTTTCCGGGGTCGTACGGGTGACGCGGCCGGCCGGCGCGGGGACGGCTCACACGCTAGGCCCGCGCATCCGGGCTCCCCAGCGGAATTAGTGACAGCTACCGACGGATTCCCGTCCGCGGGCCGCCCGCCGACCTGTCTTTAGGGCACCTGCCCCATCCCGTAGGCACCTCCTTAGAACCACGATGACCAGGCATGACGACGACATGGTCCGGGGCGCGCCTGCTGCGCGACCGCAACGCAAGGCTGTATCTGACCCAGGTGGTGATCTCCGGCTTCGGTACGTCGGCGCTGTGGCTGGTGTCCGGGGTGTGGGTCAAGGACCTCACGGGCTCGAACGGCCTGGCGGCGCTCTGCGTCTTCGCCCTGTGGGCTCCGACCCTGGCCGGACCGCTGCTCGGCACGGTGGCCGACCGCATCCGGCGCAAGCCGCTGCTGATCGGTGTGAACCTGCTCCTGGCCGCCCTGGTGGTCGCCCTGGTCACCGTCGACTCCCCGGATCGCCTGTGGCTGCTGTTCGCGGTCCTGCTCGTCTACGGCGCCTCGGGCGTCGTCCAGGACGCGGCGGAGTCGGCGCTCGTCACCGCCGCCGTCGACCCCTCGCTGCTGGGCGACTTCAACGGGCTGCGGATGACGGCCAACGAGGGCATGAAGCTCGTGGCCCCACTGGCCGGAGCGGGCCTCTACGCGGTGTACGGCGGCCCGGGCGTCGCGCTCCTGGACGCGGTCACCTTCGTGCTCGCCGCGGGTCTGTGCGCGCTACTCCGCGTCCACGAGGACCGGCCGCGGCAGGCTTCGGGCGACTGGCGCGCGCAGACCGCCGAGGGCGCCCGCCATCTGTGGGCGCATCCGCGACTGCGGCCCCTGGTGCTGGCCGGCGGTAGCACCATGCTGTTCACGGGTGTCTGCGGAGCGCTCGTCTACGCCATCGTCGCGGGCCTTGGGCACTCCCCGGCCTACGCGGGTGTGCTCTACGCCGTCCAGGGTGTCGGCTCGGTGGCGATCGGGCTGGTGTCCGGACCCGCGTTGCGGCTGCTGGGCCCCCATCTCTTCGGGGCCTGCGGGATCGCCCTCACGGCCGTGGCCGTCGCCGCACGGGCGGTTCCCTCCGACGCGGTGGCCGTGGTGTGCAGCCTGGCGAACGGTGCGGGGCTGCCCTGTGTGCTGATCGCCGCGCTCACCGCCGTGCAGCGCGAGACGCCGGGTGCGCTGCTGGGCCGAGCGACGGCCACGGCCAACACCCTGGTCTTCGCGCCGAACGTGATCGGGCTGGCCGCCGGAGCGGCGCTGGTCGAGCTGGTGGACTACCGGCCGCTGCTGGTCGCGCTGGGCCTGGCGCTGCTGGTCACGGCCGGGGTGCTGCTTCAGAGCCGCGCAAGGGCGTCCCGCACGGCCTCCAGGTCGCCGTCGGACGCCAACCCGGCGTGATAGAGCCGCAGTTCCGTCGCGCCCAGCTCCGCCGCCTCCCGCGCGTCGCGCTCCAGCGTCCGCGGGGCGCCGCCCATGCCGGAGACGACGGTGAAGTTGGCCGCGAGAACGGATCCCTCCCCGCCCTGCTCCGCGAACGGCCCGAGCAGGCCCGCGCCACCGGTGCAGGGCACCACCACCCCGTCCGCGACGGACAGGATGTGCGCGGGGTCGACCCCCGCGTTCGCCCCGCAGTGGTGCCACACCGGGTCCGCGTGCAGCAGCACCTGGAAGCCTTCGGGCGCGGCGGCGCGGACCGCCGCCACCGCCGCCTCCTGGAGGGAGCGCGCCACGTCCTCACGCCATGCGCGCGTGGCGGCCGCCCCGGACTCGCCGAGGAGCTTCTCGACGCCCGCCCAGCCACCGTCCGACGGCGCGCCGCGCCACACCGGTTCCAGCGCGGCGCGTACCGCCGCGGCCAGTGCTCCGGGGTCCGCACCCTGCGCCTCGTATCCCTCACGGCAGCTCTCGCAGAAGCACAGCGACATGAGGTAGTGCCCGGCGTCCCCGAGCGCGACTCCGCCGATCTTGTCGTGCGCGTGCAGATGGGCCAGGCCGTACCAGCCGAGCGACTCCAGCTCGGTGCCGCGCGCACCGGGCCGCACGGCAGCCTCGGCGGCGAGGTCGACGAGGTACGCGCGTGTGTCCGGCTGGGCGATGCACGGCGCCCACGGATAGCGGTCGCCGTAGGCACTGACCACGGAGGTCCCCCGATGTTCCTCCCCGAGCCGTGAGTTGTGCGCCAGCACGACCCAGGTGTGCACCTCGAGACCCGCGCCGGCGAGCGCCTCGGCGGCCGCCCCGAACGCATCACCCGGGGCCCACTCCCCGGCCGGGTACGGACGCGGGACGCGCCCCTCCCAGCGCGCGTCCGGCGGGTAGAGCACGGCAGCGTGGCGGGCCGTCACGACGCGGTGGCGTGGATGCCGGGGGGTGAGCGCACGGGTGGAGTGGTACGCCGACGCCAGCGTCGCCTGCCGGACCCCCAGGGCGGCCACGCGGTCCGCGGCCCGCGGGTCGCCTACGACGTCCCAGGGGTAGAGGAACGCCGAGGCCTTCACGCGCCCTCCCGCAGCAGTTCGTAACCGTGGTCGATCAGCCGGGCAAGCTGTTTGACGTGGTCCTCGGAGGGTTCGTGCAGCGGCGGCCGCACCTCGCCGACGTCGAGGCCGCGCAGCCGCACCCCCGCCTTGACGAGCGAGACGGCGTATCCGCGGCCCTGGGCGCGCAGTTCGACGAACGGGCGGTAGAAGCCGTCGAGGAGCCGGTGGGCGGTGGTGTCGTCGCCGGTGCCCAGTGCCCTGTGGAAGGCGAGGGCGATCTCCGGGACGAAGCAGAACACGGCGGAGGAGTAGAGGGAGATGCCGATGCCGCGGTAGGCGAGCTGGGTCTGCTCGGCGGTCGGCAGTCCGTTGAAGTAGAGGAAGTCGCCCGGGACCTCGGTCCGTACGGTGCTCACGATGCGCTGCATCAGGTCCAGGTCGCCGAGCCCGTCCTTGAAGCCGATGACGCCGTCGGTGCGGGCCAGCTCGACCACCGTGCGGGGTGTGAACACGGCGTTGTCGCGCTGGTAGACGATGGTCGGCAACGAGGTCGACGCGGCCAGCTCACGGTAGTGCCGCAGCAGTCCCTCCTGCCCGGCGAGCACAAGATAGGGAGGCATGGCGAGCAGCCCGTCCGCTCCGGCCTCCTCGGCCAGCCCGGCGTAGCGCCGGGCGAGCGCGGTCCCGTAGCCCGCACCGGCCACGACCGGCACTCGTCCCTCCGCCGCCTCGACGGCCGCACGGACGCACGCCTGGAACTCCTCGGGCGTGAGCGCGTGGAACTCGCCCGTGCCGCAGCACGCGAAGACGGCCGCGGCGCCCGCCTCGACGCCCGCGCGGACATGCGCGCGGTAGACGTCGAGGGCGACGGAGCCGTCCGGTCCGTACGCCGTCACGGGGAAGAACAGCGGCCCACTGGGGATGCTGAGGCGAGCGGCAAGAGGGGCTGGCGACACGGGCTCTCCCTTGAACAAGGGCTCATATGTGGACCGGACCTCGTACTCGGTGCACGTTTCTGATCCATGTCCATGTCTCTGAACGCGCCCACGCTACGGTGCCTCTCGCGGCAGGTCAAGCGCACAAACGGGCAACTCAGCAGCGGATTCCGCCTCCTCGCGCGACACTTGACGGGGCACGCGAACGCTTCGTAGCGTGTCCATGAATGTGAATGCTGTACATGAATGCGGCCGCTGCCTCCAGAAGTGAACCCCCGGGGTGCCCCGGAGGCGCACGAGCCGAGGACAAGGAGACCCGAGGATGCCCGCTCCCCGCACCGTTCTGCTCACCGGCGCCGCCGGCGGACTCGGCACCCTGATGCGGGGCTTGCTGCCCCGGTACGGCTACGAGCTGCGGCTCCTCGACCTCCGGCCGATCGAGGGCGAGCCGGACGCGATCACCGCCGACCTCGCCGACCGGGAGACCCTGCGCGAGGCGGTGCGCGGCGTCGACGCGATCGTCCATCTCGCGGGCATCTCCCTGGAGTCCACGTTCGAGAAGATCCTCAAGGCCAACATCCAGGGCACTTACCACCTGTACGAGGCGGCCCGCGAGGAAGGCGTGCGCCGGATCGTGTTCGCCTCCTCCAACCACGCCGTCGGCTTCGCCCCGCGCCCCCGGGGCGACGACCCCTTGATCCCGATCGACACCCCGCGCCGGCCCGACACCTTCTACGGACTGTCCAAGTCCTTCGGCGAGGACCTCGCCCAGCTCTACTGGGACAAGCACGGGCTGGAAACGGTCTCCGTACGCATCGGCTCCTGCTTCCCCGAGCCGACCAGCGTCCGCATGCTCTCGGTCTGGATGAGCCCCGAGGACGGCGCCCGGCTCTTCCACGCGGCGCTGACCGCAGAGCACGTGGGGCACACGGTCGTCTACGGATCGTCCGCGAACACCCGCCTGTGGTGGGACCTGACCACCGCCCGGGCGCTCGGCTACGAGCCGAGGGACGACTCCGAGCCCTTCGCCGAGAAGCTCGTCGCCGAGCAGGGTGAGCTGGAGGAGGGCAACCCGGCCCACGAACGTCTGGGTGGTCACTTCGTCACGGACCCGCCGATCTGGCCGTACTGACCGGGCACGGCAGGAGCGGGCGGGCACCGAACGGGCCCGCCCGCTCCGCTTTTCGGGCACCGATGCTGCCCGATCCCACCCGCCGCCCCGTTCCCGCGCAGGTCCGAGACGGGCGCACGGTGAGCCGTTCGGGCGGGATCGGGCACAGTCGGGCGCGCAACAGGCCTGGTCACCGTCGCACACCGGCTGTAGAACATCCCCCAAGGACCCCACGGGGCCCGAACGGGCACAGCACGCAGCACGGTGAAAGGCAGGTGTGGGCGATGACGGCGAAGACGGCGGAGGAACGTCAACGCGAGATCGTCAAGGCCGCCCGCCGCACGGGTTCGGTCGACGTCACCTCGCTCGCCACGGAACTGGGCGTCGCCAAGGAGACCGTGCGTCGCGATCTGCGCGCCCTGGAGGACCACGGACTGGTCCGCCGCACCCACGGCGGCGCCTATCCCGTGGAGAGCGCCGGCTTCGAGACGACCCTCGCCTTCCGCGCCACCAGCCATGTGCCCGAGAAACGCCGTATCGCGGCCGCCGCGGCCGAGCTGCTGGGGGATGCCGAGACCGTCTTCGTGGACGAGGGCTTCACCCCGCAGCTCATCGCCGAGGCGCTGCCACGGGACCGGCCGCTGACGGTGGTGACGGCATCCCTGGCCACCGCGGGTGCGCTCGCGGAGGCCGAGAACACGACCGTCCTGCTGCTGGGCGGCCGGGTGCGCTCCGGCACCCTCGCCACCGTGGACCACTGGACGACGAAGATGCTGGCCGGATTCGTCGTCGACCTGGCGTTCATCGGCGCCAACGGCATCTCCCGCGAGCACGGGCTGACCACACCGGACCCCGCGGTCAGCGAGGTCAAGGCCCAGGCCATCCGCGCCTCCCGGCGCACGGTCTTCGCGGGCGTGCACACCAAATTCGGGGCGGTGAGCTTCTGCCGCTTCGCGGAGGTCGGCGCCCTGGAGGCGATCGTCACGAGCACACTGCTGCCGGCGTCCGAGGCGCACCGCTACTCGCTGCTCGGCCCTCAGGTCATCCGGGTCTGAGAGGGCCCGAGGACATCTGAAAAGCACCACCCACTCCCCAAGGGACGCACTCACGCCGATCGCGCCCCTTATCTCCCCATACGTCCAGGAGCGATCCATGCGCACCCAGAGCCGACGGAGGCCGCGAGCGATGCTCGCCACGGCCGCCGCAGGGACGCTGCTCGCCCCGCTTCTCTCCGGCTGCTGGGTCGGGGCGGGCGGGTCCGGTTCCGGCGGCAACTCCATCAATGTGCTGATGGTCAACAACCCGCAGATGGTGGAACTGCAGAAACTCACCGCCGCGCACTTCACCAAGGAGACCGGCATCAGGGTGAACTTCACCGTCCTGCCGGAGAACGACGTCCGCGACAAGATCAGCCAGGACTTCGCCAACCAGGCGGGCCAGTACGACGTCGCCACCCTGAGCAACTACGAGATACCGATCTACGCCCGCAACGGCTGGCTGCACGAGATGGACTCGTACGTCTCCGCGGACCGCGCCTACGACGAGCAGGACGTCCTCAAGCCGATGCGGCAGTCCCTGACGGGGGACGACGGCAAGCTCTACGGGCAGCCCTTCTACGGCGAGTCGTCGTTCCTGATGTACCGCAAGGACGTCTTCGCCGAGAAGGGGCTGACGATGCCCGCCCACCCCACCTGGCAGCAGGTGGCCGATCTCGCCGCGAAGGCGGACGGCGCGAAGCCCGGGATGCGGGGCATCTGCCTGCGCGGACTGCCCGGCTGGGGCGAACTCATGGCTCCGCTCACCACGGTGGTGAACACCTTCGGCGGCACCTGGTTCGACAAGGGCTGGAAAGCGCACCTGAACTCGCCCGAGTTCGAGAAGGCGACGAAGTTCTATGTCGATCTGGTCCGTAAGCACGGCGAGTCGGGCGCCGCCCAGTCCGGCTTCGCCGAGTGCCTGAACAACATGACCCAGGGCAAGGTCGCCATGTGGTACGACGCCACCTCCGCGGCCGGCCTCCTGGAAGCGCCCGACTCACCCGTCAAGGGCACGCTCGGCTACGCCCCCGCGCCGGTCAAGAAGACGCAGAACTCCGGCTGGCTCTACACCTGGGCCTGGGGTCTGCAGAAGGCGTCACGGAACCCGGACAAGGCCTGGAAGTTCGTCTCCTGGGCGTCCAGCAAGGAGTACGAGCAGCTCGTCGGTGACACCAGCGGCTGGGCCAACGTACCCGCGGGCAAGCGCGCCTCCACGTACGAGAACGCGGCCTACCGCAAGGAGGCGGCCTCCTTCCAGGACATGACCCGGGAGGCCATCGAGGGCGCCCGGCCCACCGACCCCGGGGTCCAGCCGCGCCCCGCGCCCGGCATCCAGTTCGTCGGCATCCCCGAGTTCACCGACCTCGGTACCAAGGTCTCCCAGGAGATCAGCGCGGCCGTCGCCGGGCGCCAGTCCGTCGAGTCGGCCCTGGACAAGTCCCAGAAGCTCGCCGAGCAGATCTCCAAGGAGTACGAGGGACGATGACCGCCACCACCACGGCCTCCATGGCCGCGACACCCGCACGCACCGCCCGTCCGCCCTCCGCCCGGCTGCGCTCCTGGGCCACCAGGGCGCCGCTCCTGCCGGCCCTGATCTTCATGATCGTCGTGACCCAGCTGCCCTTCGTGGCCACGCTGGTGATCTCGTTCTTCGACTGGAACGCCCTTTACCCCAAGGCGCGCCACTTCACGGGGCTCGACAACTACCACCAGGTCCTGACCGACCCCGACCTGCGCCACTCGGTGTGGACGACGGTCCTGCTGACCGCCGCGGTGGTCCTGGTCAGCCTGATCCTCGGCCTCGGTCTCGCGCTCCTGCTGGACCGCAGGTTCCGCGGCCGGGGCATCGTCCGCACCCTGCTGATCGCCCCCTTCCTGGTGGTCCCGGTCGCCGCCGCCCTGCTGTGGAAGCACGTGCTCTACAACCCCGAATACGGCCTGCTGAACGGTCTGCTGCACTACGTGGGCGGCCCCCAGCCGGACTGGATCTCGAACGTCCCGCTCCTCGCGGTCGAGGCCTCGCTGGTCTGGCAGTGGACGCCGTTCATGATGCTGATCCTGCTGGCCGGCCTGCAGAGCCGCGACCATCAGCAGATCGAGGCGGCACGGGTGGACGGCGCGAGCGACTGGCAGATCTTCCGCCATCTGACACTGCCGCACCTGCGCCGCTACCTCGAACTCGGCGCCCTGCTCGGCTCGATCTACATCGTGCAGAACTTCGACGCGGTGTTCACGCTCACGTCCGGCGGCCTGGGCACCGCGAACCTGCCCTACACCGTCTACCAGAGCTTCTACCAGGCCCACGAGAACGGCCTCGCCTCGGCCGCCGGCGTCCTGGTCGTCATCGGCTCCATCGTCATCGCGACCTTCGCCCTGCGCGTGGTGTCGTCCCTGTTCCGCGAGGAGGTGTCCCGCGCATGAGCGCCGTCGCCGTACGCATTCGCCGCCGCCGCGGAGCGGGCCTCGGCCTGCTGGCCTGGCTGATCGGTCTGCTGTTCTTCCTGCCCATCGCCTGGATGGCCCTGACGTCGTTCCACTCGGAGGCCGACGCCGCCACGAACCCGCCGTCCTTCGGCGCCGCCCTGACCCTGGACGGCTACCGTGACTTCTTCGGCGTGGGCGGCGGGGCGAGCCCCTGGCCCGCACTGATCAACTCGACCGTGGCGTCGCTGGTGTCGACGCTGTGCGTCCTGCTGCTGGCCCTCCCCGCGGCCTACGCGCTCTCCGTCCGCCGGGTGAAGAAGTGGACGGACGTCCTGTTCTTCTTCCTCTCCACCAAGATGCTCCCGGTGGTGGCGGGACTGCTGCCGATCTACCTGTTCGCGAAGAACGCCGGGATGCTGGACAACATCTGGCTGCTGGTCATCCTCTACACCTCGATGAACCTCCCCATCGCGGTGTGGATGATGCAGTCGTTCCTCGCCGAGGTCCCGGTGGCGGTGATCGAGGCGGCACAGATCGACGGTGCCCGGCTGCCGACGGTCCTGGCCCGTGTGGTGGCTCCGATTGCGCTGCCCGGCATCGCCGCCACCGCCCTGATCTGCTTCATCTTCAGCTGGAACGAACTGCTCTTCGCCCGGGTGCTCACGGGCGTGGTCGCCGAGACCGCCCCCGTCTTCCTGACCGGCTTCATCACCAGCCAGGGCCTGTTCCTGGCGAAGGTGTGCGCCGCGTCGCTCGTCATCTCCCTGCCGGTGCTCGCCGCGGGGTTCGCCGCCCAGGACAAGCTGGTCCAGGGCCTGTCGTTGGGAGCCGTGAAATGAAGGCCGCCGTCATCGAGTCCGTGGGCCGCGCCGTCGTCTCAGAGGTCCCCGACCCGGCACCCGGGCCCCGCGAGGTCGTCGTCGAGGTCGCGGCCTGCGGTCTGTGCGGCACGGATCTGCACATCCTCCAGGGCGAGTTCGCGCCCAAGCTGCCGATCGTGCCGGGACACGAGTTCGCGGGCGAAGTGGTCGCGGTGGGGACCCAGGTCACCGAGGTGTCCGTCGGCGACCAGGTGGCCGTGGACCCCTCGCTGTACTGCTACGAGTGCCGGTACTGCCGTACGGGCCACAACAACCTCTGCGAGCGATGGGCGGCCATCGGCGTGACGACGGCCGGCGGGGCGGCGCAGTACGCGGTGGCCCCGGTCGCCAACTGCGTGAAGCTCCCCGAGCACATCCGCACCGAGGACGCGGCGCTGATCGAACCCCTGTCCTGCGCGGTGCGCGGCTACGACGTCCTGCAGTCCCGTCTCGGCGCGCACGTCCTCGTCTACGGCTCCGGGACCATGGGCCTGATGATGCTGGAACTGGCCAAGCGGACGGGCGCGGCGAGCGTGGAGGTGGTCGACCTGAACCCGGCGCGCCTGGAGACCGCGCAGCGGCTGGGCGTCTCGGCGACCGCCGCGAGCGCGGACGAACTGGACCGTCCGCAGGGCTGGGACGTGGTGGTGGACGCCACGGGCAACGCCGCCGCGATCCAGGACGGCCTCGGGCGGGTGGCGAAGGCGGGCACCTTCCTGCAGTTCGGCGTGGCGGACTACGCGACGCGGGTCACCATCGACCCGTACCGGATCTACAACCAGGAGATCACGATCACCGGCTCGATGGCGGTGCTGCACAGCTACGAGCGGGCGGCGGAGCTGTTCGCGGGCGGTGTGCTCGACCCCGAGATCTTCATCAGCGACCGGATCCCGCTGGAGCGCTATCCGCAGGCGCTGGAGCAGTTCGCGGCGGGGGTGGGACGCAAGATCGTGGTGGTGCCGTAGCGTCGCGGGCAGGGGCCGGGCGTGTCATCCGTTCGGCCCTCTTGGTAAGGGAACGGTAAAGCGGTCCCGCTCGTTCACAGGTCATGACAGCTATGACCCCCGGCTCGAACATCCCGCTCGGAGCCACTCGCGTGACGGTCGACGTCGCCGCCCCGGTGCGGCTCGACGTGTCGGCCCTGCTGCTCACCGCCGATGGCAAGGTGCGCTCCGACGACGACTTCATCTTCTACAACCAGCCTTCGGGCCCGGGCGTCACCTACCGCTCGGGCGGCGGCACGAACCCCGACGCCATCATGGTCGACACCGCCTCCGTGCCCCCCGGTATCGAGAAGATCGTCGTCACCGCGAGCCCCGACGCCGCCGGTCAGACGTTCCAGGGCATCGAGCCCACGGCCACCGTTCGCAACGCCGACGACAACTCCGTCCTCGCCACCTTCACCCCGCCCCAGCTCGGCGCGGAGACGGCCCTGGTCGTCGTCGAGGTCTACGTCCGCAACGGCGCATGGAAGGCCCGTGCCGTCGGCCAGGGCTACGCGAACGGCCTGGCGGGCATCGCCACCGACTTCGGGGTCAGCGTGGAGGAGCCGGTCGCGCCCGCCCAGCCCGTCGCCCCGGCCGCGCCGCCGATGCAGCCGCCCGTCGCCCCGCCGGCGCCCACCCTGGCCGCCCCACCCGCTCCGCCCGCCCCCCCGGCTCCGCCCGCCCCCGTTCCCGGCGCCGGAAAGATCAACCTCGACAAGGGCCGCGTCAGCCTTCAGAAGAACCAGACCGTCTCCCTCGTCAAGGGCGGCCGCCCGCTGCTCTCGCAGGTCAAGATGGGCCTGGGCTGGGAGCCCGCCTTCCGGGGCAAGGACATCGACCTGGACGCGTCCGTCATCGCGTACGGCCCGCAGCGCAATCACATCGACAGCTGCTACTTCGGCAAGCTGACGATCCTGAACGGCTCCGTCAAGCACTCCGGCGACAACCTCACGGGTGAGGGCGGGGGCGACGACGAGGTCATCGTGGTCGACCTCGGACGCCTGCCCCAGGAGGTCACCGGCCTCGTGTTCACCGTGAACTCCTTCTCCGGGCAGAAGTTCACGGAGGTCGCCAAGGCCTACTGCCGCCTCGTGGACGCCGCCACCGACCAGGAGCTGGTCCGCTTCGACCTCACCGGCGCCGAAGCGCAGACGGGCGTCATGATGGCCAAGCTCATCCGGCAGTTCTCCGGTGAGTGGGAGATGACGGCCATGGGCGACTTCGTCAAGGCCCGCACGGTGCGGAACATGGTGAAGCCGGCGGCCCAGGCCCTCTAGTCCCCGGGCAGGACACCTGCGGGCTCCCCTTCACCCGGGAGCCCGCGGGCGGCCGGGCTGCTACGGCCGCAACCCGTCGGTGAGCAGCGACAGATAGCGGCGGATGTGCTCGCCCCGGCCGTCGGCCAGTTCCGAGGCCGTCGCCACCCCGTGCGCGAGGCGCAGCACCTCGATCGGCTCGAGGTCCTCCCGCAGGGTCCCCTCCCGCTGCGCCGCCTCGACCAGGCGCCCCGCCGCCTCCTTCATGGACGTGCCGCACGCCGTGACGGCCAGCGAACTGCCGTCCGTGACGGCCGATCCCAGCAGGGCCTTCATCCCGCGCACCTGGATGGTTCCGGCGCACAGCTCGTTGAGCCACTCCACCAGCGCCTCGCCCGGCGGCAGTTCCTTCGCGAGCTCGTCGGCGCGGGCGGCGATGGCCTCGATCCGGTCGACGTAGGCCGCCTCCAGCAGTGCCTGACGCGTCGGGAAGTGCCGGTAGAGCGTGCCGGATCCGACCCCCGCCCGTTTGGCGATGTCATCGAGCGACGCGTTCTCCCCGTGCTCGGCGAATGCGACGGCCGCCGCCTTCAGCAACCGCTCATAGTTGCGACGGGCGTCCGCTCGCATGGGTCTGACCTGCGACATCCAGTTACTCCTTGCGAACCGGGGACCCTCTCCGTATCTTATCGAGCACTAAACGGAGACAGTCCCCGGTTATCTCCGCGGGCGTCTTGTCCTGCCCGCGCACCGTTCCTCCGTGCTGCCCGCACCCGGCCGGGGACGCCGAAAACGGGAGAACTCCATGGCCACCCCGTCCGCACCGTCCACGACCGTCGACGCGCTCCTCTCACCACCACCAGCCGCCAGGCTCGGCACCGTCCTCTTCATCGTCGTCACCGCCTACCTGATGGTCGGCGTCGACTCCACCGTCGTCAATGTCGCGCTGCCCGACATCCAGCAAGGCCTCGGCTTCAGCCGCACCGGCCTGTCCTGGGTGCTCAACGCCTACACGCTCGCCTTCGGCGGACTGCTGCTGCTCGGGGGCCGCATCGGCGACATCGCGGGCCGACGGCGCACACTCACCGTCGGCGTCCTGCTCTTCGCCCTCTCCTCCCTCCTCGGCGGTCTCGCCACCGACAGCTCCTGGCTGCTCGCGGCCCGCGCGCTCCAGGGCGTCGGCGCCGCCCTCGTCGCCCCCAGCACCCTCGCCCTGATCACCACCAACTTCCCGGACGGCCCACGCCGCCACCACGCGCTCGGCGTCTACTCCTCGACGGCCGGTATCGGCGCCTCGCTCGGCCTGGTCCTCGGCGGCATGCTCACCACCTGGGCGTCCTGGCGCTGGGCCCTGCTGATCAACGTGCCCATCGGCATCGCGGTCGCCGTCGCCCTGCCCCGCTTCGTGACCGAAACCCCGCGCCGTACGGGGCGGTTCGACACCGCGGGCGCGCTCACCGGTACGGCCGGCACGGCCTCCCTCGTGCATGCGCTGATCCGCGTCTCGGAACAGGGCTGGACCGACCCCTGGGCACTGTTCGACCTCGGCGCCGCGGCGGCACTGCTCACGGGGTTCACCCTCATCGAGTCCCGGGCCGGACAGCCGATCCTGCCGCTGCGTCTGCTCACGAGCCGCAACCGGGCCGGCGGCTACGCGGGAGTGCTGCTGCTGCCCGCGGGCATGTTCGGCGCGTTCTACTTCCTCACTCTGATCTGCCAACAGGTGCTGCACTACAGCCCGTTGCGCACGGGGTTCGCCTTCCTTCCGCTCACCCTCGTGATGTTCACGACCGTGCGCGTCGTGCCCCGACTGCTCGCCCGACTCGGTGTGAAGCCGGTGCTGCTCACCGGCATGACCCTGCTCGCCGTGGCGACCGGATGGTTGTGGCGGCTGCGGCCCGGCGACGGCTACGCCACCGGCCTGCTCGGTCCGCTGCTGCTGATGGGGCTGGGCGTCGGCCTGAGTTTCATGCCCCTGAACGCGACCGTCCTCGCCGGAATCGGGCCCCGCGAGGCGGGCGCAGCCTCCGGTCTGCTCCAGACCCTGCAGTGGCTCGGCGGCACCCTCGGCCTCTCCGCGCTGGTGACGGTCTACGGCACGGCCACCCGGCACGCGGCCGGCTCCCCCGCTCAGATCCTCACCCACGGCGCGGCCCGCGCGTTCGGGGTCGGCGCCCTCATCGCGCTCACCGCGCTGCTGGTCTCGGCGTTCGTCATCACGGGCACCCGGCCGCAAAAGGCGCGCCCGATCCCCTAGAACTCGGCGCCGCCCGCGCTCGACGGGCGGCGCCCCCGCGGATGCGGGCCGGCCCCCTCGGCGCGTCGGCGCCGGACCGCGCGGCGACGCGGGCCGCCCCGCTCCCCGCGGATCACCGCGCGGAGCGGGGCGAGCCCGGACCGCTCACTCGAGCCACGGCCACCGACCGTCGCTGCCCCGCTCGAGCAGCGACACCATCCGGAACGCGCCGTCCGTCAGGCCTCCGAAGGTGTGCCTGTTGCCACGGCCCGACGGGCCGTGGCCCGCCCTGTACCCGGCGAGGTTCCAGGTGTAGACCGGCACATGCGACGGGACCTGCTCGGTCGGGTCGCCGTGGTGGCTGTTGGTGTACTGCTCGTCGGTGACGATCAGTACCCGGTCGTGACCGCCGTAGTGGCGGCGGACCGCCCCGGTGGTGTCGGTACCGCCCAGGTCGCCGAAGCGACCGAGGACCTTCAGCACCGACTCGCCCCTGCGGAAGCCCACCGTGCTGCTTCCGGTTCCGAACTCGACGAGGTCCGCGTCCGCCGCCCGCAGCGCGAGCGCCGTTCCGAAGACCGCCGCCGCGTCGGCCCGGGTGAGCTCGGAGCGGTCCGACAGGCGCGAGTAGAACATCGAGCCCGAGCGGTCCACGAGCACCAGTGTGCGGCCCGGCAGCGCGGGCACGTTGGCCAGCGAGTGACCGAGCGCCTGCTCCAGCGGGTACGACCAGCGCAGCGACGGCGCGTGCCGGTGGGCGGCGAGGTACCGGAACGGGAACTGCCGCGATCGCGCCACCTCGACCGGGTCGCCGATCCGCGCGGCGACCCGGGCGGCCACCTCGTCGGACACCCCGGCCTCGTCGAAGTTCCGCAGGTTCCGCACGAGTGCCATGGTGCCCATGGACGGAATCACGGCCTCCCAGGCCGCCTTGTCCATCGGACCCTGCAGCCAGCCCGCCAGCGCCTCCCAGGTCATCCCCGCCGCCGCGAGCCGCTCGGCGCCGCCGGGAGCCGTGACGACGGCGCGCCGCTGCTCCACGGGGATCGCCATCAGCTCGCGGTGCGCCGTGAGCACGGTGCTCGAGGCGGGCGGCAGCGCGGTGTCCGGGTTGTGCCGGCGATCGAGCGCGTACCGGAACAGCTCGCCCTGCCACGGCTTGCCGGGATGGGGCGCAGCGTGCACCAGGTTGAGGACGTCACCGAAGCGGTAGCCCTTGGAGGCTGTGTCGTACTTCAGCAGCGCCTTGCCGTGGTAGAGGCGCCGTACGGCGTCGGCGAGGCCGCGCTTGACCGGCTTGGGCACGTTCCGGCCGTGGGCCGAGGTCCAGTACGCGAGCAACTCACCGGGCTCGTCCGGCCGCTGCAGTACGGAAGAGACGACCTGACGGTTGGCGGGGCCGTCGGTCGCGCCCGCGTCGAGCCGTGCCTTCACATACTCGGCGGCGCCCACGACCGAGGCCGTCCGCAGGTTCCCCTCGCCACGCAGCCAGCCGAGCAGGCCGGCCGTCCAGGACGGGTCGGTGACGGCGAGCCGGCGCACGAGGGCGGCGAACCGGTCGTCGCGGTCGGCGCCGGTCTCGTAGAAGGTCCGCTGTGCGACGAGGTTCGAGACGGCGAGCAGGAACAACTCCGAGCGCGGGTCGCGCTCCTGGCCGCGGCCGCCCTCGTAGGTGCGCAGCACGCGCCCCGTCGAGGTGACCCGTGACGTCGGCTGCCCCTTGGCGGCCCTGGTGTTGAATCGCGCCATGCTGAATTCCCCCGAATTCGTTTCCGTTCCGGATGGAGGCACGGCAAAGGAAGGGTGCCCGAGTTCAGGGGTCGGCGACGGAGTTCAGTCTGCTCTGTCCGTGAAGCAACTTTCCTGCGCACCGGACACCCGTCCTGTGCTGCGCCTCCCGAGATCAAGTCGGCGGCGGCGTGGATTCCTTTTGCAGAAGAAGCAGCCGCGGCCCGCGCACCGGGAGGTGCATGAAGTTGTGGTGTCCAGAGATCGAGGCCGGCGGAACCGACAAGGTGCTCTGCCCGCTGAGCTACACCGGCGCGTGGTACCGGTGGCGGGACTCGAACCCGCGGCCGCCCCATTATGAGTGGAAGTAGGTCCTGCCTTCGCACCTGGACGTGCATCACTCTAGGAGGCGGGCCGCGGGCCGGGCGAACGAATTAAGTCCCGCAGGAGCCGGTCCGGTTGCCGGGAGTTCAGCCGCGCTTCTGGCGCTTCCAGGGACCGGTGACGGCCACCATGATGCCGGGGTCCTGGATATTGGCGAACAGGGTCTTTCCGTCGGGCGAGAACGTGACGCCGGTGAACTCGCTGTACTCCGGCTCCTCCTCGGTGCCGATGTTCAGGTCGTTGCGGGCGATCGGGTAGGTGCGGCCGCTGTCGGTGGCACCGAACAGATGCTGGACACCCTCGCCGTCCTCGGCGATGACAAGACCGCCGTACGGGGAGACGGTGATGTTGTCGGGGCCGTCGAAGGCGCCGTCCTTGGCCGGGTCGGGGTTCACGCCGAGCAGGACCTTCAGCGTGAGGGTCCTGCGCCGGGGGTCGTAGAACCAGACCTGGCCGTCATGCTGGACGGGGCTTTCCTCACGGGCGTACGAGGAGACGATGTACGCACCGCCGTCGCTCCACCACATGCCCTCCAGCTTGCGGGCCCGGGTGACCGCGCCGGCACCGAACTGGCTGCGGACCGAGACCGTCTTGGCGTCGCGGTCGGGGACGTCGACCCAGTCGACGCCGTACACCGTGCCGATCCTCGTGGCGCGGGAGAGGTCGTCGACGTACCGGCCGCCGGAGTCGAAGCACTTGAACGCCTGGAGCCGGCCGGCCTCGTCCGCGAGGGTGCGCAGCCTGCCGCGTCCGTGGTGGAAGCCCTCCGGCGGGGTCCAGCGGTACAGCAGCCCGTTGGGCCCGGAGGCGTCCTCGGTCAGGTAGAGGTGGCCGCGCTTGGGGTCGACGACGACGGCCTCGTGGGCGTAGCGGCCCAGCGCCTTGATGGGCCGGGGGTGCCGATTGGCACGACGGTCCTCGGGGTCCACCTCGAAGACATACCCGTGGTCCTTGGTCATGCCGTTCTGACCGGCCTTGTCCTCGGTCTCCTCACAGGTGAGCCACGTGCCCCACGGGGTGCTGCCGCCCGCGCAGTTGGTGGACGTGCCCGCGATGCCCACCCACTCCGCGACATGGTCGTGGCGGACCTCGACGACGGTGCAGCCACCGGACGCGGCCGGGTCGTAGACAAGACCCTCGGTGAGCGGCACCGGGTACTTCCAGTCGGCACGGGGGCCCTTGAGCTCGTGGTTGTTGACGAGGAGGGTGGTGCCGCGCGGACCGTCGAAGGTGGCGGTGCCGTCGTGGTTGGAGGGGGTGAACTCGCCCGACTCCAGCTTGGTCTTCCCGCTGTAGGTGATGACGCGGTACCGGAACCCGGCGGGCAGGGCCAGCACGCCCTTGGGGTCGGGGATCAGCGGTCCGTAGCCGACGCCGCCGTGCCGGTCCGCCTCCTGACCCTCGGCGGTCTCGGTCTCGGTCTCGGTCTCGGTGTCGGCGGACGCAAGGGCGCCCGGGGCGGTGGCGAGGGCTCCGACGCTGCCGACCAGTGCGACACCGGCGCCGGTGAGCGCGGATCGTCGGGCGAAGTCCCTGCGGGTGAGCGACATGCTGTCTCCTGTGGAAGGGGAGTGAGTCGGTCGGGGGGTGGGGCTCGCGGACCTCGTTGCGCGCACACGCTCCCGCCTCCGCCTGAACACCGGCTGAACACCGGTCGACGTCGGCGGACGAACTTCTATGAATCCACCAAACAGGCCCCCTGAAGCCACCTCACCCGCACCAAGGACAGGCAACGACGCAGGGCTCCGGCCCGCCGCGCACCCGCACCGCACGGCGCACTCCGTCAGCCCGCCCCCGGCATCCGGGCACGGGACGGCACGCAAGGAGTGAGTGACCCGTGCCCGGCCGGGCACCGGAGGCGGAAGCAGACGGCGAGCGCGGTCCCGAACCGCTCAGCCACCCTGCTGCGAGCGCGCCTTGAACGCCGCCTTCCGGGCCTCCTTGGCCACCTTCTTGTCCGGGTGCAGGCGCCCCATCGCCTCCAGCACCTCCGCGGTGGCGGGATGGTCCACCCGCCACGCGGTCGCGAAGAATCCGCTGTGCTGCGCCGCAAGACCCTCCACCAGCGCCCGCAGCTCCGCCGAGTTGCCCTCGGCCGCCAGCTGCGCGGCAAGGGTGTCGATGGTGAGCCAGAAGACCATGGACTGCGGCGGTGCGGGCACGTCGGCCGCTCCGTGCTCGGTCAGCCAGACCCGTGCAAGTCCGCCCAGCTCCGCGTCGTCCAGCACCTCGCGCAGCGCCGTCTCCGCCTCCGCCCCGACCAGGGACAGCGCCTGCTGGCAGCGCAGCCGGCGCAGCGGGGCCCCGGCGTCGAGGCCGCGGGCGGCGGCCAGCAACTCCCTTGCGGCGGTGAGCGGTTCACGTCGGGCCAGCCACTGCTCGGTCTCGGCCTGGGCAGCCGCCGCCGGAAACGCGGACGTGCCGTCGAGCAGCGTGTCGGCGCCCTTGTCCGCCAGCTCACCCACCGCCGGGGCGGACATCCCGGCCTCCTCCAGACGCGTGCGCATTCCGTACAGTCCGAGCGGGGTCAGCCGCACCATCCCGTAGCGGCTCACGTCCGTCTCGTCCACGGGAGCCGCCGGCTCCTCGTCGGGGTCCGCCATGAGCGCCTCGTCGACCGGCTGGAACTCGACGAGTCCGATCGGTTCGAGGATCCGGAACTGGTCGTCGAGCCGCATCATGGCGTCGGACACGTGTTCCAGCACGTCGTTCGTGGGTTCCGTCATGTCGTCGGGGACGATCATCGACGCGGCGAGCGCGGGCAGCGGCACCTGGCCGCCACCGGGCACCTCCTCGCTGACGGTCAGCAGATAGAGGTTGGCCAGCACGCCGTCGAGGAACTCGGCCTCCGCCTCCGGGTCCCAGTCGAGGGACGAGAAGTCGATCTCGCCGCCCTCCCCCATGGCGTCGACGAGGTCGTCGAGATCGGGGACGCTCGCGTCGGCCACCACGGCCTCGAGCGCTTCGAGCCAGACGCCGAGGACGTCGCCGGGGCTGCCCGAGGTGAGCAGCGCGAGGCCCGCCCCCGTGGTGACCGTCCCCTCGTCCTCGTCGGCGATCTCGACGAGACCGCTGTCCACGGCGACCCGCCAGGCCTCGCTCGCGAGCGCGGCGGCGTCCTCGCCGGTCAGCCCGAGCACCTCGGCCGCGCCGGGCAACTGGTCCTCGGCGAGTTCTCCCCCGGCACCGACGCGTGTGCCGGGACCGGCCCAGCGGGCGAGCCGCGCGGCTCGGGAGAGCAGCGGTGTGGCGAGCGCGTCCCGCGCGAGCTCCGCTTCGGAGTGCAGCCGAACCGGCGGCAAGAGGGAGCTGTCTGACATCGGCTGGGTCTCCTTGGGCCTACGTGGTGTCCGGGGCGGCGCCTCGGGCACAGGCTCAGCCTAGACGGATTTCCACCCATGCCGCCCGGTTCATCTCCCGGTCAGCAGTCATACATGGCCGAAACCTTGACAACTGCCCCACGTACACAGGAGATTGACGCGCGTAGAAGTCGGCGGACAGTTGTTCACCGAGGGTCACCGGCACCGTCGAAGGGCCGGAGGACCGGCACTTCTACGCGCGTCGCGCCGCCCACCGGCCGCGGCCCCGTACTCCACCTTCGTCCCGGCACCCACGTATGTCCCCGGAGGGATTCCGTTGCCGAGCAAGTCTTCCTCGCGCCTCGCCGCGCTCACCGTCGCCGCCGTCTGCACCACCGTCTCCGGCGTGGTGCTCACCACACCCGCACACGCGGACACCGTGCGCATCCACGACATCCAGGGCACCACCCGGACGTCGCCGCTCGCGGGCCGGACCGTCACGGACGTGGCCGGAATCGTCACCGGTGTGCGCACCTACGGCTCGTCCAGAGGGTTCTGGATCCAGGACCCCAGCCCTGACAACGACCCGGCCACGAGCGAGGGCGTCTTCGTCTTCACCAGCTCCGCCCCGAAGGTCGCCGTCGGTGACTCGGTGGCCGTGACGGGCACCGTCTCGGAGTACGTCCCCGGCGGCGCCTCCACCGGCAACCAGTCGCTGACCGAGATCACCAAGCCGACGGTGACGGTGCTCTCCGGCGGCAACGCGGTCCCGGACCCGGTCGTCGTCGACGCGAGGTCGGTGCCGGACCGGTACACCCCGGCAGGCGACAAGGCCGCGAACGGCTCGGTCAACGGCCTCGCCCTGCGGCCGCAGAAGTACGCCCTGGACTTCTACGAGTCCCTGGAGGGCATGAACGTCCAGGTCTCCGACACCCGCGTCGTCACCGCCACCGATCCCTACACCGAGCTGTGGGTCACGGTGAAGCCGCACGAGAACGCCGACCGCCGCGGCGGCACGGTCTACGGCTCCTACGACTCCCAGAACACGGGCCGGCTGCAGATCCAGTCGCTCGGCCCGGTCGCCGACTTCCCGACGGCCGATGTCGGTGACACGCTCACCGGCACGACCGCGGGGCCGATGGACTTCAACCAGTTCGGCGGCTACACCCTGGTGGCGAACCGGATCGGCACCCTGAAGAGCGGTGGCCTGCAGCGGGAGACCACACGCAAGCAGTCGCGCGACGAGCTGGCGCTGGCGACGTACAACCTGGCGCTGGCGACGTACAACGTGGAGAACCTGGACCCGGCCGACACCACCTTCGCGGCCCACGCCTCCGCGATCGTCCACAACCTCCGGTCGCCCGACATCGTCTCCCTGGAGGAGATCCAGGACGACAACGGCGCCACGGACGACGGCACGGTCGGCGCGAGCCTGACGGTGAACAAGCTGATCGACGCGATCGTCGCGGAGGGCGGCCCGAGGTACGAGTGGCGCTCGATCGACCCGGTCAACGACCAGGACGGCGGCGAGCCCGGCGGCAACATCCGCCAGGTCTTCCTCTTCAACCCCGGCCGGGTCTCCTTCACCGACCGCGCGGGCGGCGACTCCACGACCGCCGTCGGCGTCACCAAGGTGCACGGCAAGGCGCAGCTGACCGCCTCCCCCGGCCGGATCGATCCGGCCGGCGAGGCCTGGACGAACAGCCGCAAGCCGCTGGCCGGCGAGTTCGTCTTCCGCGGGCGGACCGTCTTCGTGATCGCCAACCACCTCACCTCCAAGGGCGGCGACCAGCCGCTGACCGCGCAGTACCAGCCGCCGGCGCGCAGCTCCGAGACCCAGCGCCACCTGCAGGCGACCGAGGTGAACACCTTCGTCAAGGCCATCCTCGCCAAGCAGGGCAATGCCGACGTCGTCACGGTCGGCGACATGAACGACTTCGAGTTCTCCGACACCACGAAGATCCTCGAGGGGCACGGCGAGCTGTGGTCGGCGATCAAGTCGCTGCCCGCGAGCGAGCGCTACACGTACGACTACCAGGGCAACAGCCAGGTCCTCGACCAGATCCTGGTCAGTCCGTCGATCCGCCGTGGCTGCGACTTCGACTACGACAGCGTGCACATCAACTCGGAGTTCCACGACCAGATCAGCGACCACGACCCGCAGGTGCTGCGGTTCCGGCCGTAGTTCCGGCCGTAGTTCCGGCCCACGGCCCGAGACGGCGACGAGCCCGGCCCCCCGTCGGGGGCCGGGCTCCTCCGATGCTCCGAGGTCAGGCGAACACCTCGTCCAGCCAGCGCTGCCAGGCGGCCGCGTCGGCCTTCGCGTCGGCGTCGGGCGCGAAGTCGTGGACGCTGATGCCGACCGGGGCGCCCCAGTGGTTGCGGCCGAAGACGCGGATGAGCGCGTCGTCGGAGCGCAGCCCGAGGAAGTACGGGTTGTGGTAGTCGACCACCGCGGGAAAGAGCCCCTTGTCCGGGCCCCGCACCTCGACCGTGGTGCCCGCCGGGACGTCCTCCGCGAGGCCCAGTCCGCGCACCGCGGTGCTGAGCGCGTCGGCGGCCTTGGACGCCTCGGGACCGTCCAGGGTCGTGAAGGCGACCGGACGCGGCGCGAAGTGGGTCAGGTACTCGCGCATGGTGTGCAGGTAGAAGTCGGTGTGCTTGTCGGCGCCGTCGTACTGGTTGTCCCAGTCCTCGACGAAGATGCCGCTGTGCACGTACCGCACCCAGGCGTGCCGCCCGCCCTCGCGCGGCTCGATCGTGTAGTCCAGCTGATTGAGCGTCTGCTCGGCGATGCCCTCCACGTTCGCGACACGGTTGGTGTACCGGTGCGGCGGATCCCAGGTGACGACCGTGGATCCGAAGGGCCCCGTGCCGCCCTCCCGCGGCTCGGGCGCGTCCATCGGCCACAGCCAGCCTCCGGTGCCGGTGGTGAAGGCGTCCCACACCTGCTCGGGTGTGGCATCGACCTCGAACTCGCGGGCGATCTCGAATTCTTTGGACATGGTGGGCTCCTGCGCGTGAATGGGGCGTGTCAGTCGGTGAGTTCGGCCGGGGGAGGCTGGGGCGGCCGGGACTCGCCGTCCTCGGGTTCGACGGCCCGGTCCTCGTCCGCCCGAGGATCGGGGGCCTGCGGTGCGACCGTGGGGTGAACGGCCACGACGATCCGGTGGTCACGGCCGCCCTCGGCGTCCGGGGCGTCGTACTTGCGGATGAGGGCGCCGACTCCGGCCGTCAGCTCCTGGATGAACGCGGCACGGTCGGCGGGGGAGGCGAAGCGCACCTCGCCGTCCAGCGCGTAGGTCGCGAGGCGCTTGTGGGCTCGCGCCGCGCCGGTGATCAGCGTGCCCACGTCCCGTACCAGGCGGGCGCCGAGGGCCAGCAGCCAGCGGGCGGAGAGCTGGTCGCGGAAGCGGTCCGGGTCGGGCTGCACGGAGGCGAGGGCGAGCGGGCTGATCACGTACGACGCCGCGGTGGCCCGCATCAGCCGCTCGGTGACGTTGCCCTTGCGGCGCTCGCCGGCCAGCTCGACCAGGCCGTGCCGCTCCAGTGCCTTCAGGTGGTAGTTCACCTTCTGCCGGGGCAGCCCGACCTTGCCGGCCAGCATGGCCGCCGACGCGGGGCCCGCCGCCAGCTCGGCGAGCAGCCGGGACCTGATCGGATCCAGCGACACGGCCGCCGCTTCCGGGTCCTCGATCACGGTGACGTCCAACATGGCTTCACCTTCGCACCGAAAACTTTTTTTGTCCAGACTGGGTGAGTTTTCGGTCGAGGGTGTCGCGGTACACCGAGCGTCGGGATCCGGACCTCGTACGGTCCGTCGAAGGTCACGAAGCACCGGGCGCGCGGCCGTCCCCGTCGACCGGGCGAGTCCGCGCGAAGGGCGGAAGGCGCGAAGGCGCGGGGCACGCCGGCGGCGGGCGGGGCCGGAACCGGCACGTCGTGCGGCCGCGTCCCGGCCTCGCTCATGGTTCACCGCGCGTTCAGGGCAAGCGGCGACTCCGGGCGTGCGCTACGACCCGAGGTCCTACCCCGTCGACCCGCGTTCCACCAGTCGCGCCAACCGGGTCTGGAACCAGTCGAGTCGGGCCTGCAGAAAGGCCGCCTCAGCGGCGAGTTCGTCCACGCCGGCGCCACTGGGCGGGGGCGCGGCACCCTGTCCGGCCCGCACCCGCAGGCCGTTCCCCGCCAGGCGTGCGAAGGCCGCGAGCGACACCGCCACACGACCGCGCGCACAGTCCGCACAGGTCGCCTGGAGCGCGTGCCAGCCCGGCCTCCCCCAGTCCGCTTCGGTCAACACCCCGGCCGCCGCCCCGCACGATCGCACGCACGCGCCGACCGTCATGGCCCGCACCCGCTGGCGCGCGTACCTGAATCCACGCTCGAAGCGGATGTAGGAGCCGAGGACGGCGACCTCGAGCAGAACGGCCGCCCGGTGCTCCGCGGTGCACAGCAGCCCCTCGGCCTGCGCGCGGTCGTGCACACAGTGGAAGCCGCAGTCGCAGCGCCGGTGCGGCGCGCGGTGCCGCAGTCCGTAGACGCACCGGGCCTCGTCGACCACGCCGTAGGGCAGCGCACCACCCAGCGACACACCGACGAACCCCACCCGGCCGCCGTCCTGGGACAGCACCGGGTGGGCGATCTTGTATCCGGTCGGCGGCTCCGCGGGACGTTCCTCGGGCAGCCGTAGCCTCATCGCGTGACCGGGACCTCTTCGGGAGCGGACGCAGCCGGCTCCTCCAGCGATTCGAGAACCTCGACGTCGGACTGTTCCTCGTGGTCCTCCGGGCGTTCCTCCGCGAACCCGGTGGCGAGTGCCTTGCCCAGCTTCATGACGCCTCCCGCTGTTGGTGACCGTCCCGACCATGGTGGCCCACGGGGAGCGACTCGGCACCAGTGCCCGACCCTTCGCGCCCCGCGCCGTGCTCCGTTCGAGCCCTCTGCCGCACAGCGATGCTAAGGAATAGCGTGTAGAAGAATTAAGTGGAGCTTCACGGTCGTCCTGCCGAAACTGGTCCCATGACGACACCCGCACGCGCCTCCGCTCCCTTCGGCCGCGTCCTCTGCGCCATGGTCACGCCCTTCACAGAGGCGGGCGACCTCGACCTCGACGGGGCTCAGGCGCTGGCCGAACGGCTCGTGGCCGAGGGCTGCGACGGCCTGGTGCTGTCCGGAACCACGGGCGAGTCGCCGACCACCACCGACGACGAGAAGGCCGCGCTCGTGCGGGCGGTGCGAGAGGCGGTCGGCGCGCGGGCGTCGATCGTGGCGGGCGTCGGCACATCCGACACACGGCACACCGTCGAACTGGCCCTGGCGGCCGAAAAGGCGGGCGCCGACGGGCTGCTGGTGGTCACCCCGTACTACAGCCGGCCCCCGCAGGAGGCGGTCGAGGCTCACTTCCTCGAGATCGCCGACGCCTCCGCGCTGCCGCTCGTGCTCTACGACATCCCCGGCCGCACCGGCACCCGCATCGAGCCGGCGACGATGCTCAGGCTCGCGGGGCACCCGCGGATCGTGGGGGTCAAGGACTGCTCGTACGACCTGCTCGGTGTCCAGAAGGTGCTGGCCCGTACGGAACTCGCCTACTACGCGGGCTGCGACGAACAGGTGCTCGCGCTGTACGCGATCGGCGGTGCCGGTTGTGTGAGCACGGTCGCCAATGTGGTGCCGCGTCAGTTCCGCGCGATCCTCGACGCCTTCGACGCCGGCTCGACGGCTGAGGCCGCCCGGCTCCAGCAACGGGCCATTCCGCTGGTCGAGTCGATGATGGCCGCCGGCCTTCCCGGCACGGTCACCGCGAAGGGGCTCCTCGGCCGGCTCGGTCTGCCGTCCGGCCCGGTCCGACCGCCGCTGCGGCCCGCGGACGGTGAGACGGTGGACGGACTGCTGTCGGACTACCTGGACCTGACCGGCCAGGAGTGATCACGTACAGGTCCCGGCAGGACACGAATTCCGTCGCCCCGCCGCGGGCACTGCCGTACGTTGACGGGGTGAGCCGACCGTTGCTGTATCTCGACGTCGACGGCCCCCTCAATCCGTGGGCGGCCGACCCCGAGCGCCGCCCCGACGGGTATACGACGATCCGGGTCGCCCTCCACACCGGACGCACCCTTCGGGTGTGGCTCCATCCAAAGCACGGCGAGGCGTTGCTCGGTCTCGGCTACGAACTGTGCTGGGCCAGCACCTGGATGGATGCCGCGAACCGCTGGATCGGACCGGTCATCGGCCTCCCCGAGCTCCCTTATGTCGACTTCGGTGCCGACCTGCTCGCGCTGCGCCCCGACGGGGTGCACTGGAAGACCGAGGCGATCGTCGCCCACGCGGCCGGCCGGCCGTTCGCCTGGGTGGACGACGAGCAGAGCCCGGCGGACGAGTCGTACGTCACCGGCCACCACCCGGGCCACGCCCTGCTGTACCACGTCGATCCCCGGGTCGGGCTGCGCGAGAGCGACTTCGCGATGCTGGCGCGGTTCGCGGCAACGGTCTCGCAGTAGAACGCGGGGCCGGGGCGCACGCGGTCGGGCCCGCGTCTCGGCTCGCCCTCCCGCGGCCCGGGAGGTCATGGCACTCTCCGGGCCGCGCGAGGACGTTCGACGACGACCACCGGGGGCGGGCCGCTGCGGCAACTCCCGTGATCGGCAGCGGCACTGCCGCCCGCCCCGGCACCACGGACCTGGGGCCTGTGACGGCGCCCGGAACGCCGCCGGGGACCGCTCCGGGACCGGCTATGCGGCGGTGTGGCGGCGCCGAAGGAACAGCACCGTCGGGACGGTCATGGCGAGCGGCACGATTCCGGCGACCAGCCAGCCCTGGTGGAGGGCGGCGGTGAAGGCCTGTGGCGAGGCGAGGGAGACCGTGTGCGCCAGCGAGGCCGTAAGGCCCCCTGTGCTCCCGTGGGCGATGCCCGCCACGACGTCGTCGGCGCGCCCGGCCGGAACTCCCGCCGAGGCCAGACGGTCGTGCAGAAGCCGCGGGAAACGGGTGGTGACCAGGGTGCCGAGGATGCTGGGCCCGAGGACGCTGCCGAGCTGGCGGAACATGTTGACCGACGCGGCCGCCATGCCGGCCTGCAACGGCGGCACGCTGTTGACGGCCGCCGCCGTCGAGGGTGCCACCAGCAGGGCCGAACCCACTCCGGCGACGAACAGGCCCGGCCACATCGCGCCGTACCCGCTGAACGGCCCGGCCGCCAGGAGCGCGAAGGCTCCGCCGCCCATCAGGACGAGGCCCGTGGTGAGTGTGACGGCGATGCCGAACCTGCGCACCAGGCGGGCGGCGAATGCGCTGATGACGATGTAGGCGGCGAACATCGGGAGCAGTTTCACCCCGGTCGTCAGGGCACTGTCGTGGGCGACCCGCTCCAGGTACAGAACGGTGAGCAGCGAGATGCCGACGAAGGCCAGCATCGTGACGGCGCCGATGCTCATCACGGTCGTGAACGACGCGTTCCTGAACAGCCGCAGCTCCAGCATGGGATCGCCGTGGCGCAGCTCGACCCGGACGAAGGCCACCAGCGAGACGGCGAACACCGCATACGCGGCGATGATCGTGGGCTCTGCGTAGCCGGTGGCACCGCCCTCGATGATCGCGTACGTCGCCGACGCGACCGCCACGGTGCCGAGCACCATGCCCGCCGGGTCGAACCGGCGCGTCGGATGCCTGCTCTCGCTCACCAGCAGCGGTGTGAGGACGAGGGTGATCAGACCGATGACGACGTCGGTGAGGAAGACCGCGTGCCACGACACCTGGTCCAGCAGCACGCCCGCCACCACCGGCCCGATCGCCAGCCCGAGGCCGGCGCAGCTGGCCCAGATGCTGATGGCCCCGGTCCGCTCATGGGGATCGGCGAAGGTGTGGCTCACGATCGCCAGACTCGCGGGCAGGACGGCGGCGGCGCCGACGCCCATCAGGGCCTGGGCCGCGATGAGGAGTCCGGCGCTCCCCGCCAGGAAGGCGATGAAGCTCCCCAGTGTGAAGAGCGCCACTCCCGCCCAGAACACCCGCCGCCGCCCGAGGAGGTCGCTCAGAGTGCCGGCCGACAGCACCAGGCTGACCACGGCGAGACTGAAGGCGCTGCTCACCCAGACCAGGGTGCTGGAGGAGATGTGGAGGTCGTCCTGGAGCGGGGACAGCGCGGAGATCGTCGACGACACGTTGACGAAGGTCATCATCACGCCGAGGCAGAGGACCAGGAGGGCCCACCACCTCCGTCGGTTCGGGGCGGTGGGTGCAGAGTGCTGTTCTGCGAGGACATTACCCTGGCTAGTGGAAACCATAGCCAGAAGGTAGCACGCTGACTATACAATTGCGTAGCCAGAGGGAGCGTGATCGACATGTCGGAGTCCACGGGAGTGCCGGAGCCCGGTGTCGAGGCCGTGATCACGCGGTCCGGCCGCTTCGCCGACCGCGGCGCCTGGAGCGCAGAGGGCTGGTGCCGCATGGAGCGCGCCCTGGAACTGGTCGGCACCCGTTCCGCGATGGTGCTGATGCGCGAGGTCTATTACGGCGGACGGCGCTTCGACGAACTCGCCCGGCACACCGGCCTGACCGAGGCCGTCACCTCTCAGCGCCTCAAGCGCCTCGTCGACGCCGGCCTGCTGCAGCGGCACCCCTACCGGGAACCGGGCCAGCGGACCAGGTACGAGTACGTACTCACCGATCTGGGCCGGTCGTTGTTCCCGGTGTTCGTGGCGCTGATGGAGTGGGGCGCGCAGCTCGGCGACCGGGCCGGCGTCGAACTGGTCCACGCCGACTGCGGAAGCCCGCTCAACGCCGTGGTGCAGTGCACGAAGGGCCACCCCGTGGGGCTGCAGGACGCGGTCGCGCGGATCGTGTCGGACGGGGAACGCGAGGACCTCTGACGGCGCCGCGCGCCCACCGTCCCGCCGCACGGCGATGCCCCGGGCCCGCACGGCACGAGCCCATGGACCGCCGGGCGCCCGGGCCGTGGCCCTTCATCCCGGGCCCGGGCGCCCGGCGGTCCACGGTGATGACCGGGGGCCCACTCCCTGACGGCGGAGACGACCTCCACGACGACCACGCCCGGGGCGGCGCCGACGACCCGGCCGAGGACTTCCCTGCGCCCGCCGGTCGGGATGCAGACTCGGTGCCGGTTCCGCGAGCCGCAGCAGGGGCAGCAGCGGACCCACCACCACCGCCGGATTCCGAACCGCACGGGATGGTGCCCCCGGGCCGCGGGAACCTCGGAATCGTGGGCCTTCGCCCACGGCGACAGACCGGCGCACCGGGAACACGGCACGCTGAGCGCCTGACGGCCCGGCCGGCCACTGGCCTCACCGTTGCGCCCGCAGGTCAAGGCCCCGGCTCAGCGCAGGACCGGGCTGTGACGGCGGGTCCACGGGCCGAGCGCCGCCGGGAGCGGCCGCCGGTTCAGATCACATGCGGGCCGGAGACGAAGCGGCCGTTCTTGTCATAGGGCCAGGCGTTGGCGATGCATCCGTGCAGACCCTTGATCTGCTGCATCATCACGGGGGCCAGTTGTCCGGGACCCGCACAGGTCATGTGCGTATAGCCCAGGAAGTGCCCCATCTCGTGGTTGATGATCAGCGCCCGGTAGTCGTGGATCGGGCCGACGAACGTGGGCGAGCCCTCGACCCAGCGCTTGAGGTTGACCACGACACCGCCCGCGACCTCGCAGTTGTACTCGCCTCGGGTGTCCTGGTGGATGCCCGTCCAGCACAGGGCGTCCGCCGTTCCCGGTGTCGCGATCTTCACCGTGAGATCGTGGGCGGCTCCCTCACCCACCAACTGGAAGGCGTAGGCCTCGTTGTGGGTCCAGCCCCGTGGAGCGGCGAGAATCCCGGCGATCTCGTTCGCCGCTCGCGCCGGCGAGATGTCCAGCCCCGTCTCGACCTCCACCACATAGCGCAGTGGCTTCGGGCCGTGACCGACCTTCGCCCCGCCGGCCTGCACGGTCACGAACCTGCCGCTGCCGGTCGCGGGGACGTCGATCTCGGTGGGGGTCGGCGTCGGAGTGGGCGTGACGGCCGGGTGGTGCGCGGCGGCGGTGTGCCCCGTGTTCCGCGGGCGCGGCGCACCGCTCGACGCATCGCTTCGTCCGCCGTCCAGGAAGTACGTCACGGACCCGAGCAGGCCGGCAGCCACCAGCACGCCTACCAGGAATCTCCGGCCGCGGCGGCGCGGACGCCGTCTGCCATGGGAGGACCGGTGCCGACTGCGACCACGGTGGGAGGACCGATCCTGGCGGCCACCACGCTCGAAGGCCACGGCGCTGCCGGTGGGCGATGCGGATTCCCGCTCTCGTGCCGTATGCATGGCAGCTCAAACTGGTCATTTCAGATGATCGCCATGAGCTCGCATCATCACGAAACGGTAACGAGTGACCTCCTGGCGCCCACGCGTCACCTCGGTTCGGACCGCCGCCGGGCGGACACCTCGGCCCGTTGTGATCGTTCTGTAACAGCCCCTATCGGAGGCTCTTTCCCGGGACGGCCACCGAACACGTTCTGCTTACACTGTCGAAGTGCCACGAGTCCTGATTGTCGAAGACGACCCAGATGTCCGTAAGGCCGTCCAGCTGGCGCTACGACATCAGGGGCACGACGTCCACGCCGCCGCAACGGGTGAAGAGGGGTTGGAGCAGCTCCGCCCCTTCCACCCGGACGTCGTCGTACTCGACCTCATGCTGCCTGGCATGTCCGGCCTCGACGTGTGCCGGCGGATCCGGGTTCGCGACCAGGTGCCGATCATCATGGTGACGGCCAGGGGGGACGACATCGACATCGTCGTGGGGCTGGAGGCCGGTGCGGACGACTATGTGGTCAAGCCCGTGCAGGCCCGCGTGCTCGACGCGCGAATACGGGCCGTGCTGCGCAGACAGGACTCGTCGGTCCCGGACGGCGTCCGGCCGAGGGCGGAGGCACACGGCGAGCTGGTCATCGACCGGGCCGGCCTCGTGGTGACCCATCGCGGCGAACGCGTCGCACTCGCCCCCTCCGAACTCCGGCTGCTGCTCACCCTGTCGGCCTCGCCCGGCCAGGTGTTCAGCCGCCAGCAACTGCTCGAGGCGGTCTGGGAGCACAGCTACCACGGCGACATACGACTTGTGGACGCATGCGTGAAGCGCTTGCGCGGCAAGCTCGGTGAGGGCAGGGACCCTCGCCATGTGCAGACCGTGCGCGGCTTCGGCTACCGCTTCGGTACCTCGTGAACGGCCGGAGATCCGTGCGCGCACAAAAAACCGTACGTGAAAGCGATCCCGCAGCGGCCGGGCAGGGCCCCGTGCCGGTGCGGTTTCATAGAGCGGTCCTGGCACGCCTCCCGCTTCCGCTGCGGGGCCTGCGCCCCCGCCTGCTGGCGTCCTTCGTCCTGGTGGCCATGGTCAGCGCCCTGAGTACGGGAGCCCTCGCCTTCCGGGAGGCGCGTACGGGGGTGCTGCAGCAGAGTCAGGACGCCGTCATCCGGCAGTTCCGGACGAGCGTCGACGACGTGGCCGTCTACACCCCGCCGACGCCGGACCAGTCGGAACTGGACTCGGCGGTGAACAACGTCCTCTACGCCAACCAGTCGCAGGGGTGGCGGGTCATGGCCACGTACGGCGGCCTGCGCGCCTACACGCCGAGTGCCGACTTCGACAGGCTGAGCCCCGAACTGCTCCGGTCCGTGCACACGAAGCGCGCCGCGGTGTTCCAGCGGGTGAACGCAGACGGGCACCCCTATCTCGTGGTCGGCATGCCGGTCACGTACACCGCCGGTCCGGACACGGAGCCAAGGCTCTCGGGGATGGTGATGTTCCTGGTGGTGCCGCAGAACACCGAAGATGCCTACGTCAAGGCCATGATCAGCGGCATCGAGCGCGCCACCCTGGTGGCACTGTGCCTCGCCGTCGCGCTGGCGCTGGTGGCCGCGAGGGGGGTGCTGCGTCCCGTACGGGCGCTGCGCCGGGCGACGCGCCGGATGGCCGAGGGCCACCTCGACGTCCGCCTGGCCGTCAACGGCTCCGACGAACTGGCCGACCTCTCGCAGTCCTTCAACGACACGGCGGCCGCCCTGGAACGGTCGGTCGCGGAGCTGCGCCGTCTGGAGGCCCAGGCCCGCCGCTTCGTCGCGGACGTCTCCCATGAACTGCGCACGCCGCTGGCGGCGATGACGGCGGTCACCGACGTACTGGACGAGAACGCGCTGCGCCTGGACCGGGAGACCGGCGACGCGCTGCGGCTCATCAGCGAGGGAACCGGCCGGCTGAGCGGACTGGTGAACGACCTGATGGAGATCTCCCGCTTCGACGCGGGCGCGGTCGAACTCAACCTGGACGAGATCGACTTGGCCGAGTCCGTGCAGCGCACTCTCGCCTCCCGGGGATGGCAGGGCCAGGTGGAGACCCATGTGCCCCCGCCGGGGGTGCTCAGGACGCGGGTGGATCCGCGCCGGCTCGACGTGGTGATGGCCAATCTGATCGGCAACGCGCTGCGGCACGGAGCGCCGCCGGTGCGGCTGTCCATGAGTGTGCGGGAGGAACGAGCCGACGTGGCGTGGGCCGTCATCGAGGTGACCGACCACGGACCGGGGATTGCCGAGAAAGCGATGCCGCACATCTTCGAGCGCTTCTACAAGGCGAGCACTTCACGGACCAGAAGCGAGAGCAGCGGTCTGGGCCTGGCCATCACGGTGGAGAACGTGCGCCTGCACGGAGGACGCATCGGTGCGGCGAACCTGCCCGGGGGCGGCGCGGTGTTCACGGTGGAACTCCCCCTGCACCGTGACTCCGCCGGCGTCGGCGACACCGCCGTGGGTGCCGGCCGGTGAAGGGCTCGCGCGTGGGGGCGCTGCTGGTCGGGGTCACGGCCGCGCTCACACTGGCCGCGTGCGGAGTCCCCCCGTCCGGCGTCATCGAGGCCGGCGAACCGGCGGGCGGCATGTCCTCCGCCGGTCCGGAGCCCTCGATACCGACCGTCACCTCCCTCTATTTCCTGCACAACGGCGAGCTGACGGCCCATCTGCGCAAGGTCGGCAAGCCGGTGAGCTACGCGGCGGTCGTGAGCCTGCTCTTCGACGGACCCAGCAAGATCGAGGCCACGACGGCCACCACGGACCTGCCCCACCTGACGGCGAACCCGGAGGTGACGGTCGACGGCGACAACACCGTCTCCATACGCCTGCCCGAAGCCGTCCCGCCCTTCGGTCGTCTGGCCATGATGCAGCTGGCGTGCACGGTCGCCCAGGTGAGATCGACGTTCACCACGACGATCGGGGGCGCCGACGGGGCCGGCGCCGACGGGGCTCCCCCGCCTTCCACGACGCAGTCCCCCGCACCCACGAGTGTCCGGGTCTTCGGGAAGGGGTGGACGATGACGCAGTCGAACGACTCGTGCCCCGCCCTTGAGAAGCCGTAGACACATCGCGGACCGAGGCCTCCTCCGGGACGGGGCGCGGATACCCCGAGGTCGCGGCCGACCACGAGTGCGCCAGGGGAGGCGCCGGTCTGCCGTACCGGCAACGGTCCGTGCCACCGCCTACAGAGTGATCCAGTAGCGGCGCTTGTTGCCCCCTTCGGTGGTGCGGACGTCCTCCAGGACTCCACCGTTGTGCTCGATGGTGCGGATCGACCCGATGTTGTCGTCGTCGCAGGTGACGAGGACTCGATCCAGGCCGAGTGCGCGGGCCTCGGGCAGAACCGTCCCGAGGGCCCACGTCGCCAGGCCGCGTCTGCGGAAGGTGGGCCGGATGCTGTAGCCGATGTGCCCGCCGACGTCGAGCAGGAAGGCGTTCAGGTGGTGCCGCAGATCGATGGCTCCCAGATAGCTGTCGTCCTCGACGATCCACCAGTGGGTGGCATGGACGCGCCCCTCTCCCAAGGCGACCGACGTGTCCGACTGCTGTTTCAGCCGCCGGACCCACTCCGCGAAGTCCTCGGGGTTCTCGAGGTCGGCATCGGGCGCGAGACGCAGCCCGGACCCGTCCTGGTGCGCACTCGGCGGCCACTCGTCACGCGCCGCGAGCCATGAGGAGTGCAACTGGTCCGTGGGAGCGATCAGTTCAGGCATGCGGGCGACGCTAGCACTCATGGACGAGGCACGACCCCCTGTGCTCCGACTGTGCGACGCGGGGAAAGAAACCGGGGCCTGCACGGTCGTAGATCGCCCGTTCAGCCGGTTCAACGCCCAAGTCCGCCACAAGAAGCCGTCACTTCCCCACGGATGTCGACGGGACACATTCCGTTGTCAGTAGGCGGTGAGAAGATCCCGTTCGGACAGCCGAAGGGGAGCCATGGGTACCTGGGACAACGGTCCATTCGACAACGACACCGCCGCAGACTTCGCCGACGACCTGGACGATGCCGCCGTGGAAGAGCGTGAAAACCTCATCCGTAAGGTTCTGATCCGCACCATCGACAACCAGGACTACCTGGAAGCCCCCGACGCTGAGGAGGCAGTGGCCGCTGCTGCCCTGGCTGCCGCTCAATGTCCCGGTGGCGAACCGGTCGGCCCGCACTACGGCCCGGAAGAGCCGGTACCGAGCCTGCCGGCGGATGTCAGGCGATTGGCTTTCGAGGCACTGGCACGAGTCCTTGCGGACGGATCCGAACTGTCCGAACTCTGGGGGGAGACAGCGGGCGGCAGGCGGTGGCGGGGCAGCATTCGCCGGCTTTGCCAGGTCCTCGATCCGACGCCCCGGATGCGGGAGGACGCGCTGTTCGAGATCTGAGCCCAGGTCGCACTCGCGTGTTCCCCGGTGCCCGTCCCCCGGACGTCAGGCAGGCCGGACCTCTTGGCGCCTGACGGCCCTTCGGTTCGGCGGGCTGCCCGATCGGGCGGGCCCGATGTGCACCGCGGCCCTTCCGGTTGCGCTTGGAGCCGTGCTCGGACGGCACAGGCGGCGGTATGGCGGACATGTATCTGCGGTCGACCTCGGCAAACACGTGCGGGGAGCCGGAATCCTCGCACACGGCCGGGCGTCTCTGTCACACCAGTGGTCTCCCACGGCGGCGATTACGCACTCCGGTGAGGCGGACCGCGGCCTCCCCTCAACGCATGAACGCCCCTCCCGGGCCGTGGAAGGGCGCTCAGCGATGGCCGAAGCCGGCAACTGCTCACAGCTCGGCAGCAGGTCGCAGCAATGATCGATGCGGCGGCCGCGGGTCACGGCCGCCGGCGGTCAGTTGTGGCTGTGCAGGATCTCGTTCAGACCGCCCCAGACCGCGTTGTTCGGGCGGGCCTCCACCGCACCCGTGACGGAGTTGCGGCGGAAGAGGATGTTGGAGGCTCCGTTGAGCTCGCGGGCCTTGACGATCTCGCCGTCGGGCATGGTGATCCGGGTGCCGGCGGTGACGTACAGACCGGCCTCGACGACGCACTCGTCGCCGAGCGCGATGCCGACGCCCGCCTCGGCGCCGATCAGGCAGCGCTCGCCGATGGAGATGATGACGTTGCCGCCGCCGGACAGGGTGCCCATGGTGGAGGCACCGCCGCCGATGTCCGAGCCGTCGCCCACCACGACACCGGCCGAGATCCGCCCCTCGACCATGGACGTGCCGAGGGTGCCGGCGTTGAAGTTCACGAAGCCCTCGTGCATGACCGTCGTGCCCTCGGCGAGGTGCGCACCCAGCCGGACCCGGTCGGCGTCGGCGATGCGGACGCCCTTCGGCACGACGTAGTCGGTCATGCGCGGGAACTTGTCGACGGAGGTCACCTGGAGGTGCAGGCCCTCGGCCCGGGCGTTGAGCCGCACCTTCTCGATGTCGTCGACGGCGACGGGGCCGAGCGAGGTCCAGGCGACGTTCGCGAGGAAGCCGAACATGCCCTCCAGGCTCTGGCCGTGCGGCTTGACCAGTCGGTGCGAGAGCAGGTGCAGGCGCAGATAGACGTCGTGGGCGTCGATCGGCTTGTCGTCGAGCGAGGCGATGACCGTACGGACCGCGACCACCTCGACGCCACGGCGCGCATCCGGGCCGATCGCCTTGGCCGCGCCTTCGCCGAGCAGCTCCACGGCGCGCTCGGCGGACAGCCGCTCGGTGCCGGACGGACCGGGCTCGGCGGCCGTCGCGGGCGCGGGGAACCAGGTGTCGAGAACGGTGCCGTCGGCGGCGATCGTGGCAAGTCCGGCGGCCACGGCACCGGTGGTACGAGGAGCAGTCGTGTCGGTCATGGGGGAAACCTAACGTGGCCGGGGGCGCGCGGGCGAACCGGTGTCCGGGCGTCTCATGTGCCGGGAGGGTCCCGGCCCCGCGAGGCCGGGGCGGCTGCGTCGCCGACCGGTCCGGTGCGCCGGGTGTCACGGCCGCGGAATGACCCGCGACAGCACGTCCCTGGCGTACCCCTCGTCGTACGGCGACCCCGTCAGCAGCACCTGGAGACATATCCCGTCCATCAGGGCGAGCAGAGCCCGCGCGGTCACCGGGTCGGTGCGCCGGGCCAGCCGCTCGGCGGTCTCCTCGGTCCACTCGGCGGCGACGGGGCGCAGGGCGGACCGTCGCAGGGCCGCGAGATACAGCTCGTACTCCAGCTCGACGCCCGTGCGATCGCCGCCGAGCCATGTCCCGAGGGCCCGGGCGAGGTCTGCGGCCAGGTCGCCCTCCGCGTCCTCCAGACCGCTCGCCGCGAGTGCCTTGGCGAAGCCCTCGTTCGTCTGCCGCAGTGCCGCGACCATCAACTCGTCCAGGGTCGCGAAGTGGTACGTCGTGGAGCCGAGGGGCACGTCCGCCTCGGCGGCGACGGAGCGGTGGCTCAGTCCGGCGATGCCCTTCTCCCCCACTACGCGGATCGCCGCGTCGATGATCCGCTGCCGTCGCTCGGGGTCGTACCGACGTGACATCAGTGCGCGCCTCCCATGTTCAGTACGACCACCCCGCCGACGATCAGCGTGAGGCCGGCGATCTTCGCCAGATCCAGTCCTTCCCCGAACAGCACCAGGCCGATCCCCACCACGGTCGCGGTGCCGACCCCGGACCAGATCGCATAGGCCGTGCCGATGGAGACGGTCTTCAGGGTCTGCGCGAGCAGTGCGAAGGAGATGACGTAGCCGAGGAGGGTCACCAGCGAGGGCCATGGCCTGCTGAAGCCTTCGCTGTACTTCAGGGCCGTGGTGGCGACGACTTCGGCGGCTATGGCCCCGGAGAGGAAGGCGTATCCCATGTGTACGAGTGTACGTATCGATGCGTACACCCGTACACACGCAGCTGCCCACAACCGCAGAACGGCGACGCCCGTCGGGCGTCGCCGTTCTCCTCAGCCGGAAAGGTCCGGTGGACCGGTGGGTCTCAGACGTTGAAGCCGAGCGCCCGAAGCTGCTCGCGGCCGTCGTCCGTGATCTTGTCGGGGCCCCACGGCGGCATCCACACCCAGTTGATCCGCAGCTCGCTGACCAGACCGTCCGTGGCGGACTTGGCCTGGTCCTCGATGACGTCCGTCAGCGGACAGGCCGCCGAGGTCAGGGTCATGTCCACGGTGGCGATGTTCGCCGAATCGTCGATGTGGATGCCGTAGATCAGGCCGAGGTTGACGACGTCGATGCCCAGTTCGGGGTCGACGACGTCCATCAGGGCCTCGCGGAGCTCCTCCTCCGAGACCGGCTTCATCTCCACGGTGTCGCTCATGCCGTCTTCCTTTCGGCGTCGGCTCCGCCCAGCGCCTGGGCCGTCGCGTCCTTCCACGCCATCCAGCTCAGGAGGGCGCACTTCACCCGCGCCGGGTACTTGGAGACGCCGGCGAACGCCACCGCGTCCTCCAGCACCTCCTCCATCGCGTCGTCGGGTTCGAGTCGTCCCTTGGACTGCATCAGTTCCAGGAAGGTCTCCTGGATCTTCTGCGCGTCGGCCAGCTCCCTGCCGACGAGGAGTTCGTTCAGTACGGAGGCCGATGCCTGGCTGATGGAGCAGCCCTGACCCTCGTACGAGACGTCCTTGATCGTCGTACCGTCGTACTTCACACGCAGCGTGATCTCGTCGCCGCAGGTCGGATTGACGTGGTGCACCTCGGCGTCGCCATCCCTCAGACCACGCCCGTGCGGGTTCTTGTAGTGGTCCAGGATGACTTCCTGGTACATCGAATCCAGCTTCACGGTTTCAGCACGCCCTTCAGCCGAAGAAGTTCCGTACGTGCTCCAGCCCCTCGACCAGTGCGTCGATCTCGGCCGGCGTGGAGTACAGATAGAACGACGCTCGCGTGGTCGCAGGAATTCCGTACCGCAGGCAGACGGGGCGGGCGCAGTGGTGGCCGACCCGGACCGCGATGCCCTGCTCGTCGAGGACCTGTCCCACGTCGTGCGGGTGGATGTCACCGAGCGTGAAGGAGATCGCCGCGCCCCGGTCCTCGGCCGTGGTCGGGCCGATGATCTTCAGGTCGGGGACCTCGCTCAGCCGCTGCACCGCGTATTCGGTGAGCGCGTGCTCGTGGGCGAGGATCCTGTCCATGCCGATCGAGTTCAGATAGTCGATCGCCGCACCGAGGCCGACCGCCTGCGCGATCGGCGGCGTACCCGCCTCGAACTTGTGCGGGGCCGGGGCGTACGTCGACGAGTGCATCGACACGGTCTCGATCATCTCGCCGCCGCCCAGGAACGGAGGCAGGTCCTCCAGGAGCTCCTGGCGTCCCCACAGCACACCGATACCCGTCGGGCCGCACATCTTGTGGCCGGTGAAGGCCACGAAGTCCGCCTGCAGCGCCTGCACGTCCAGTGGCATGTGCGGCGCGGCCTGGGAGGCGTCGATGCAGACCAGGGCGCCGACCTCCTGAGCGCGCCGGACTATCGCCTCGACCGGGTTGACCGTGCCCAGGATGTTGGACACCAGCACAAAGGAGACAATCTTCGTCTTCTCGGTGATGATCTCGTCGATGTTCGACAGGTCGAGCCGGCCGTCGTCGGTGAGGCCGAACCACTTCAGCTTCGCGCCCGTGCGCTGCGCCAGCAGCTGCCACGGCACGATGTTGGAGTGGTGCTCCATCTCCGTGATGACGATCTCGGTCTCGTGGTCCACCCGGTAGGGCTCGTCGGCCCAGCCGAGCATGTTCGCCACGAGGTTGAGCGATTCGGAGGCGTTCTTGGTGACGATCACCTCGTCGCGGCTCGGTGCGTTGATGAACGCGGCGACCTTGTCACGCGCGCCCTCGTACAGCGCCGTGGCCTCCTCGGCGAGCACATGCACACCGCGGTGGACGTTGGCGTTGTAGCGCTCGTAGTACTCGGCGAGGACGTCGAGCACCTGGCGCGGCTTCTGCGAGGTCGCGGCGTTGTCCAGGTACACGAGCTTCTTGCCGTCGTGGACCAGCCGGTCCAGGACGGGGAAGTCCTTGCGGATCGCCTCGGTGTCGAGGAGGCCCGGCAGCTGTGTCACGCGGATACGCCACCCTTCACGTATGCCTCGTAGCCCTCGGCCTCCAGCTTGTCCGCGAGCTCGGGACCGCCGGACTCGACGATGCGGCCACCGGCGAACACATGCACGCGGTCGGGCTTGATGTAGCGCAGGATGCGCGTGTAGTGCGTGATCAGCAGGGTGCCGACCTCGCCGGACTCACGGACGCGGTTGACGCCCTCGGAGACGATGCGCAGCGCGTCGACGTCGAGGCCGGAGTCCGTCTCGTCGAGGATCGCGATCTTCGGCTTGAGCAGCTCGAGCTGGAGGATCTCGTGGCGCTTCTTCTCACCGCCGGAGAAGCCCTCGTTCACGTTGCGCTCGGCGAAGGAGGGGTCCATGTGGAGACTCTCCATGGTCTCCTTGACCTCCTTCACCCAGGTGCGCAGCTTGGGGGCCTCGCCGCGGATCGCGGTGGCGGAGGTGCGCAGGAAGTTGGAGACGGAGACGCCGGGGACCTCGACCGGGTACTGCATCGCCAGGAACAGGCCCGCGCGGGCGCGCTCGTCGACGGACATCTCAAGGACGTCCTCGCCGTCGAGCAGCACGGTGCCGCCGGTGATCGTGTACTTCGGGTGACCGGCGAGCGAGTAGGCGAGAGTCGACTTGCCCGAGCCGTTGGGGCCCATGATGGCGTGCGTCTCGCCCTGACTCACGGTGAGGTCGACGCCCTTGAGGATCTCCTTCGTGGCGTTGTCGGCCTCGACGGTGACGTGCAGGTCTCGGATTTCAAGCGTTGCCATGGGTGCCTCAGGACTCCTGGGTGAGGGAGACGAGCACGTCGTCCCCTTCGATCTTTACGGGGTAAACGGGGACGGGGCGCGTCGCGGGAAGGGCGTCGGGCTTTCCGGAACGGAGGTCGAAGCGCGAGCCGTGCAGCCAGCACTCGATGTGGCAGTCGTCGACCTCGCCCTCGGAGAGCGACACGTTGGCGTGGGAGCAGATGTCGTTGATCGCGAACACCTCTCCCTCGGTCCTGACGACCGAGATCGGCGTGCCGTCGAGTTCCACCCGCTTCGGGGTGTCCTCCTCCAGCTCGCCCAGCCCGCAGACGCGTACGAACAAGGTCATGCGACCGATGCCTCCAGCTCCTCCTCGATCTTGGCGATCAGGCGTTCCTCGATGTCGCCGACGCCGATCTGCTGGACCAGCTCGGCGAAGAAGCCGCGGACGACGAGGCGGCGGGCCTCGTGCTCGGGGATGCCGCGGGCCATCAGGTAGAAGAGCTGCTCGTCGTCGAAGCGGCCGGTCGCGGAGGCGTGGCCGGCGCCGACGATCTCGCCGGTCTCGATCTCCAGGTTCGGGACCGAGTCGACGCGGGAGCCGTCCGTGAGGACCAGGTTGCGGTTCATCTCGTAGGTGTCCGTGCCCTCGGCCTTGGCCTCGATGAGCACGTCACCGATCCACACGGCGTGCGCGTCGTCGCCCTGGAGCGCGCCCTTGTACACGACGTTCGACTTGCAGTGCGGAGCGTTGTGGTCGACGAAGAGCCGGTGCTCCTGGTGCTGGCCCTTGTCGGTGAAGTAGAGCCCGAACAGCTCGGCCTCGCCGCCGGTGCCCGCGTAGGTCACGCGCGGGTGCACGCGTACGACGTCCCCGCCGAAGGTGACGACGACGGACTTGAAGGAGGCGTCACGGCCGACGAGCGCGTTGTGCTGGGCGACGTGCACCGACTTCTCGTCCCAGTCCTGGACGGAGACCACGGTCAGCTTGGCGCCGTCACCGAGGAGGTAGTCGACGTTCGCGGCGAGTACCGCGTCACCGGTGTGGTCGATGACGACGACGGCCTCGGCGAAGGCACCGAGCTCGATCACCTGGTGGCCGAAGGCGACCCCGCCCTCGCCGTGCACGGCGATGCGGATCGGCTCGGTGAGCACCGTCTCCTTGGGGACCGTCACCACGCCGGCCTGCTCGAACGCCGAGTACGCCTGCGCCGCGACCCGGTCCACCGGGGTGCCCGCCCGGCCCGGCCGCGCGTCGTCGCGGCCGACGGTCTCGACGACGACGCCCTCGGGGGCCTCGACGGTGACCTTCACGCCGCCGCCGTTCGCGACGGCGGTGCCGTCGTGCAGCCCGCGCAGTCGCTCCAGCGGCGTGAACCGCCACTCCTCCTCGCGGCCGTGCGGGACCGGGAAGTCGGCCACGTCGAAGGACGGCGGCGCGCTCATGCGCGTGGCGACGGTCGACTCGGCGGCCACCGCGATCGAGCCCGCGGTGGTCGCTCCCACGGGGATGTTCTGGGCCTCAGCCATGGCTGTCGTTGTGCTCTCTTCCTGCGTCGGTTGTGATCCTCGGCCCGCCCCGTACGGGCGGGCCGGCGCTGCTCAAAAGGGGCGGGTCAGCCGACCGCGCCTTCCATCTGCAGCTCGATCAGCCGGTTGAGCTCCAGCGCGTACTCCATGGGCAGCTCCTTGGCGATCGGCTCGACGAAGCCGCGCACGATCATCGCCATCGCCTCGAACTCGGTCAGGCCGCGGCTCATCAGGTAGAAGAGCTGGTCCTCGGAGACCTTGGAGACGGTCGCCTCGTGGCCCATGGACACGTCGTCCTCGCGGACGTCCACGTAGGGGTACGTGTCGGAGCGGGAGATCGTGTCGACCAGCAGCGCGTCGCAGAGCACGTTGGACTTGGAGCCCGCGGCGCCCTCGCCGATCTCGACCAGGCCGCGGTACGAGGTGCGGCCGCCACCGCGCGCCACCGACTTGGAGACGATGTTGGAGGAGGTGTTCGGCGCCATGTGGACCATCTTGGAACCGGCGTCCTGGTGCTGGCCCTCGCCCGCGAACGCGATGGAGAGCGTCTCGCCCTTGGCGTGCTCGCCCATCAGGTAGACGGCCGGGTACTTCATCGTCACCTTGGAGCCGATGTTGCCGTCGATCCACTCCATGGTCGCGCCCTCGTAGGCGACGGCGCGCTTGGTGACCAGGTTGTAGACGTTGTTCGACCAGTTCTGGATGGTCGTGTAGCGGCAGCGGGCGTTCTTCTTGACGATGATCTCCACGACCGCGGAGTGCAGCGAGTCCGACTTGTAGATCGGCGCCGTGCACCCCTCGACGTAGTGCACGTAGGCACCTTCGTCGACGATGATCAGGGTCCGCTCGAACTGGCCCATGTTCTCCGTGTTGATGCGGAAGTAGGCCTGGAGCGGGATCTCCACGTGCACGCCCGGCGGCACGTAGATGAAGGAGCCGCCCGACCACACGGCGGTGTTCAGGGAGGCGAACTTGTTGTCACCGGCGGGGATGACCGTCCCGAAGTACTCCTTGAAGAGCTCCGGGTGCTCCTTCAGAGCGGTGTCGGTGTCCAGGAAGATGACGCCCTGCTCCTCCAGGTCCTCGCGGATCTGGTGGTAGACGACCTCCGACTCGTACTGGGCCGCGACACCGGCCACGAGGCGCTGCTTCTCCGCCTCCGGGATGCCGAGCTTGTCGTACGTGTTCTTGATGTCCTCGGGCAGGTCCTCCCAGGACTCCGCCTGCTTCTCCGTGGAGCGCACGAAGTACTTGATGTTGTCGAAGTCGATGCCCGACAGGTCCGAGCCCCAGTTCGGCATGGGCTTCTTCTCGAAGAGGCGCAGGCCCTTCAGGCGCAGCTTGGTCATCCACTCCGGCTCCGACTTCTTGCCGGAGATGTCGCGGACGACGTCCTCGTTCAGACCACGCTTCGCCGCGGCACCGGCTGCGTCGGAGTCGGCCCAGCCGTATTCGTACTTGCCCAGGCCCTCGAGTTCGGGGTGAGCAGTCTCCGTGGGGAGAGTCATGCGGGGTTCCTCCCGGCCGTGCTGGCAGATGCGTTGTGGGTGGTCTCGGAAATCGGTGAGGTTTGGGGTGCCTTGGGGATGAACGTCGTGCAGACGCCGTCGCCGTGCGCGATCGTGGCCAGTCGCTGGACGTGCGTGCCGAGCAGCTGGGAGAAGACTTCCGTCTCGACCTCGCACAGCTGCGGGAACTGCTCCGCGACATGGGCGACCGGGCAGTGGTGCTGGCAGAGCTGCTCGCCGACCGGTGCGCTGCGCGCCGTAGCAGCGTACCCGTCCACGCTCAAGGCCTTCGCCAGGGCTTCGGTGCGCTGCTCGGGGTCGGCGGCCTCGATCGCCTTGCGGTAGGCGGCGGCCTGCTCGACGAGCCGGGCGCGGGCGAAGGCCACGACGGCCTCGTCCCCGCCGTACCGCTGCTGGATCCAGCGCAGGGCGTCCGCGGCGAGCTTGTCGTAGGACTGGTCGAAGGCGTCACGGCCGCAGTCGGTGAGCGCGAATGCCTTGGCGGGGCGACCGCGCGTGCGCGCCCCGTACACGCGCTGCTCACGGGGGGCCACGACGTCGTCGGCGACCAGTGCGTCCAGATGCCGCCGTACGGCCGCCTGGGTGAGCCCCAGCCTGCCGGCGAGCTCGGCGACGGTCGACGGGCCGTGGTCCAGGATGGACCGCGCGACGCGGTTGCGCGTGGAGCGCTCCCCGGTCGCGAACTCCTCCTGAGGGACCCCCGTGGGGGTCTCCCGAGCCTCGCCGACGTTTTTCACAACGCCATTGTTGCGTAATTCCTCAGAGACTGACAAGCGCCGCCCTCACGGCCCGGCGGTGCGGTGCATCACTTAGGTTCACCTAAAACGACCTGCGGAAACGATCTTTGATCGATCAAACCGGTGGCGCCCGCCCGGGCGGTGGGGAAGACTCCCGGACCATGCCCGTACCCCCTCCCACCGGCCCTCTTGTCACTCGGGACAGCCTCGCCGCCCAGCTGCGCGCCCTCGGTGTGGAGCCCGGCGAGACGCTGCTCGTGCACTCCTCCCTCAGCGCGCTCGGCTGGGTGAGCGGAGGGGCGGTCTCGGTCGTCCAGGGAATCCTCGACGCACTCGGTCCCGACGGCACCGTGGTGGTCCCCACCCAGACCGGCGACCTGTCGGATCCCGCGGTGTGGAGCAATCCGCCCGTACCCGAGGAGTGGTGGGAGACCATCCGGGCGACGATGCCCGCCTACGACCCGCTTCTCACCCCGTCGCGGGGCGTCGGCGCGATACCGGAGACACTGCGCACATGGCCGGGCGCCCTGCGCAGCGCCCACCCGCAGACGTCGTTCGCCGCGGTCGGAGCGCGGGCGGCGGAGATCGTCGAGGGCCACGCGCCCGACTGCCGCCTCGGAGAGCGGAGCCCGCTCGCCCGGCTGGAGGCGATGGCCGCCCGCGTGCTCCTGCTCGGAGCGGGCTACGACACCTGCACAAGCTTCCACCTCGCCGAGTACCGGATGCCCGCGCCGCTCGTCCGGGTGGGGCGGCCGGGACCGGACGGCTGGGAAGTGGTGACGGAGGTCTCGATCACCTCGGACCGGTTCGACGAACTGGGCCACGACTTCGAGCGGGACCGGCCGGTGGTGCGGGGCAGGGTGGGGGCGGCCCACGCACGGCTGTTCCCCGTGGCAGACGCCGTGGCGTACGCGCAGCGGTGGCTCGCTCTGCACCGGCCGGGAGCGGAGTAGTTTGCCGACCCCCTCGTCAAGCACCCCACGCGGCTACCTAGACTCTGGACCCATGCGAAGTGAGCCGGTCGTCCAGGTGCGGTCCCTGGTGAAGCGGTACGGCGCGAAGGCAGCGGTGGACGGCCTCGATCTGGAGGCCGGGGCGGGTGTCACCGCCGTGCTCGGCCCGAACGGGGCCGGCAAGACGACCACGGTCGAGACCTGCGAGGGGTACCGGAGGCCGGATTCCGGCACGGTACGCGTCCTGGGCCTCGACCCGGTCCGTGAAGCCTCCGCGCTGCGCCCCCGTATAGGTGTGATGCTCCAGTCGGGCGGCGTGTACTCGGGCGCCCGCGCCGACGAGATGCTCCGCCATGTCGCCAGACTGCACGCGCACCCACTGGACGTGGACACGCTCATCGAACGGCTGGGGCTCACCGGCTGCGGACGCACCAGCTACCGGCGCCTGTCGGGCGGGCAGCAGCAGCGGCTGGCACTCGCCATGGCCGTCGTCGGCCGACCCGAGCTGGTCTTCCTGGACGAACCGACCGCGGGCCTCGACCCGCAGGCCCGCCGTGCCACCTGGGACCTCGTCCGCGATCTGCGCGCCGACGGCGTGTCCGTGATCCTCACGACGCACTACATGGACGAGGCCGAGCAGCTCGCCGACGACGTGGCGATCATCGACTCCGGCCGGGTCGTCGCGCAGGGCTCCCCGGAGGCGCTGTGCCGGGGTGGCGCCGAGAACACGCTGCGCTTCACGGGCCGCCCGGGTCTGGACGTGGGGTCCCTGCTCAAGGCCCTGCCGGTGGACTCCAGCGCGGGCGAGGTGACGCCGGGCGCCTACCGCATCGTCGGCAAGGTCAACCCGCAACTGCTCGCGACGGTCACCTCCTGGTGCGCCCAGCACGGGGTGATGCCGGACCGGATCTCCGTCGAACGGCACACCCTCGAAGACGTCTTCCTCGAGCTGACAGGCAAGGAGCTGCGTTCGTGACCACCGTCGGTACCTTCACGCCGAAGCCCGGCGCCGCTCCGCTCCCCCGCATGATCGCGGCCCAGGCCGCACTCGAGACGAGGATGCTGCTGCGCAACGGCGAGCAGCTTCTGCTGACCGTCGTCATCCCGACGCTGCTGCTGCTCCTCTTCGGCTCCGTCGACATCGTGGACACCGGTGCGGGCAAGGCCGTCGACTTCCTCGCACCGGGCATCCTGGCGCTCGCCGTGATGTCGACCGCGTTCACCGGGCAGGCCATCGCGACCGGCTTCGAGCGCCGCTACGGCGTGCTGAAGCGGCTCGCCTCCTCGCCGCTGCCCCGCTGGGGGCTGATGACCGCCAAGACGGCCTCCGTCCTGGTCACCGAGGTCCTCCAGGTGGTCCTGCTGACGGTGATCGCCTACGCGCTCGGCTGGTCCCCGCACGGCGACCCGCTGTCGGTGCTGCTTCTGCTGGTCCTCGGCACGGCGGCCTTCTCCGGGCTCGGCCTGCTCATGGCGGGCACCTTGAAGGCCGAGGCCACCCTGGCCGCCGCCAACCTGGTCTTCCTGCTGCTGCTGGTGGGCGGCGGCGTGATCGTGCCCCTGGACAAGTTCAACGCGGGCGCCCAGGACGTCCTCGCCCTGCTGCCCATCACCGCCCTGTCCGACGGTCTGCGCGACGTCCTCCAGCACGGTGCGGGCATGCCCGTCGGGGACCTCGCCGTCCTGGCCGTGTGGGCGGTCGTGGGGCTGGCCGCGGCCGGACGGTTCTTCCGCTGGGAGTGAGCCCTCGGCGGCGGACGGCGCCCGGGTCGTCCGGACCGGGCCGACCCCTCGTGAAACCGTGCACAAGCGGCCCCCTACGATGAGGGGCGTGCCAAACGTGACCCGCGCCGATGCCGTAGCGGCCGTGCGCAATCCGCTCGCCTTCATCGCCGCACGCTGGACCCCGGAGCCCCGGACGGTGCAGCGGGCGGCGCTCGCCGCGCTCGTCATGTCGGTCGTCATCGTCGTCACCGGCGGTGCCGTGCGTCTGACCGGCTCCGGACTCGGCTGCCCGACCTGGCCGCAGTGCACGGACGACTCGCTGACCACGACCCGTGCCATGGGTGTGCACGGTGCGATCGAGTTCGGCAACCGCATGCTGACGTACGTGCTGTGCGCGGCGGTCGGCTGGGCGATCATCGCCGCGCGGTCGCAGAAGCCGCGCAGGCGCAGCCTCACCCGGTTCGGCTGGGCGCAGTTCTGGATCGTGATGAGCAACGCGGTCCTCGGCGGCATCGTCGTCCTCGTCGGCCTCAACCCGTACACCGTCGCCGCCCACTTCCTGCTCTCCACCGCGCTCATCACGGTGGCCACGCTGATGTGGCAGCGCACGAGGGAGAGCGACACGGAGCCGCGTCCGCTGGTCGGCCGGGCCGTGCAGCAGCTGGTGTGGTTCCTGGTCGTCGCCTCCGTGCTGCTGATCGCGGTGGGCACCGTGGTCACCGGTGCGGGCCCGCACGCGGGCGACTCCAGCGAGGTCGAGCGCATCGGGATCGACTGGCAGAGCGTCGCCAAGCTGCACGCCGTGCTGGCCTGGATCGTGGTGACGCTGACCTTCGCCCTGTGGTTCGTCCTCAAGGCGGTGGACGCGCCCGCAGGCCCGCGGCACCGCACCCGGGAGCTGTTCCTGATCCTTCTGGGCCAGGGCGTCATCGGCTACGTCCAGTACTTCACGCACCTGCCCGAGCTCCTGGTCGGGCTCCACATGTTCGGCTCCTGCCTGGTGTGGATCGGGGTGCTGCGGGTGCTGCTTTCGCTGCGCGAACGCCCGGCGTCCAGCGCGGGGCTCCCGGGTACGTCGGCGGAGTCGGCCCTCAGCGCCGCCTGACGCCGGCGCGGGGGCGGTGATCTCACCGCAGCCCGTACACCCGCAGCGCGTTGCCCGCGGCGATCATCCCGCCCACCCGCTGCGCGTCCTCCGGCGACCAGGCGCCGTCCGCGACCCAGTCCCCCAGCAGTCTGGAGAGTGCCTCGCGGAACAGCCGGGCGCCCACCACATGGAGCTCCGGCAGGCCCTGGGCGCCGCTGGAGAAGAGGAGCTTGCCGAAGGGCGCCAGCTCCAGGATCTCGGCGAGCACGTCGGCGGCACGCGCCCCCGTGCGCACCAGGGCGGCGCCCAGGTCCGCGTACACGTGCGGGAACACCCCTGCCAGATGCGCGGCGTGGCGGTGGTAGGGATAGCCGTGCAGCAGGACGAGGTCCGTGCCGAGCCCGGCCGTGGCCCGTACGAAGTCGGCGAGCAGGACCGGGTCGGTGCGGTCGATGCGCAGCCCCGGTTCACCGAGGCCCGCATGGAGCTGGAGGGGGCGGCCGGAGGCCACCGCACTCCACAGCAGATGGCGCAGCAGCACCGGATCCGACAGCGCCCCGCCCACCCGGCGGCCGGCCAGCCAGCGGCCCGCGGCGCCGCGCACCTCGCCCGGCCCGGGCGGCTCGGGCGCGAGGGCCAGACCGTGGCGCACGCCCGCCACCGAGGTGAACGCCACCGCGTGCGCCGCCGCCCCGTGGATCGACTCGGCGAGATTGGCGAGGAACGACTCCACCGTGCCCGAGGTGTCGGCGACCTGCTCGGCGAGCAGTTCCAGACGGACGATCTCGTGCGCCTCCGCGGCTCCGGCGGAGGCCATCTCGTCGGGCCCGGTGAGATCGCCGGGCAGGCCGGTGTCGACGAGGTAGGTGGTGATGCCGCTGCCCCGAAGCAGCCGGCGCCCCGCCTCCAGGACGCCGAGTTCCCGGCGGCGGGCGAGGTAGCGGGCGGGCGGGCAGTGCGCCTCCAGATCGAGCAGCGGCGGACACCAGCGGCGCACGGCGAAACCCGTCTGGGTGTCGAAGAGGGTGGTGCCCGCCGCCGGTGGGCCCTCGGTTCGCGCCAAGTGGGCCTCGAAGGTGCCGAGACCCAGCTCGGTGCGGAGTACGCCGTGGCAGTACTGATCCACCAGGGACGACGTTTCGATCATCCGGACTCCCCGCGACTGGACCTTGCCTGCACAGGGCCTAACGGGTGAACCGGCGTGAGGTGATGCCCTCAGGGGGTGCGCTTGCAGCCGACCTGGATTCCCGCCATGCGCGTCCACTCGTACGGGCCGGTCTTCACTTTTCCTGCGAACTCCCCGTCGAACGCCTCGTGAACGGTGATGCCCGCCTGCTGCACCGCCTTCTCGGCGATGTCGTACGTCGGTGCGACGAGGTCGCCCCAGACGCCGTCCTCGCCGACGAGCACGATCCGGGCACCTCGCTGCCCGATGTAGGCCACCTGGCCCTCGGCACCGCCGTGGGCCCCGGCGAAGGCGTCGATCTCCTTGGCCAGCCGGGCGGCCCTGCGCTCGGCCCTGGCGGTCTGCTTGGCGCCGGCGCCCTCGTCAACCTGCTGCGTGTCTGCCATGGCCAGGATGCTACCGACGAGTAGATCGAACGGCGACGGGAGGGGTGCGTGGCCTTGACCACGCACCCCTCCCGTCGCTCGTACGCGGGACCTATCGGAGGAAGGGGTCCACCGCCACCGCCACGAAGAGCAGCGAGACATAGGTGATGCTCCAGTGGAACAGCCGCATCTCCTTGAGCTTGACGCCCGACTTCTCGGCCTTCGCCCGGTTCTGCAGCGCGTGCGCCTCCCACAGCCACCAGCCGCCGGCCGCCAAGGCCACGGTCGTGTAGAACCAGCCGGTGTAGCCGAGCGGGGTCAGCAGCAGGGACACCACGACCATCACCCAGCTGTAGATCACGATCTGCCGGGCGACCACCTTGTTGGAGGCGATGACCGGCAGCATCGGCACGCCCACGCGCGCGTAGTCCTCCTTGACCTTCATGGACAGCGGCCAGTAGTGCGGCGGCGTCCAGAAGAACATGACGAGGAACAGGACGACCGGCGCCCACGAGAGGGAGTTCGTGACGGACGACCAGCCGATGAGGACGGGGAGGCAGCCGGCGATCCCGCCCCACACGATGTTCTGCGAGGTACGCCGCTTGAGGATCATCGTGTAGACGACGACGTAGAAAAGGAGCGCTCCGAGCGACAGCCAGGCGGACAGCCAGTTGACGGTGAATCCGAACAGCAGTGTGGACACCACCGCGAGCGTGATACCGAAGGCCAGGCACTCGCGGGGGCTGACGATGCCGGTGACCAGCGGACGCTGCGAGGTGCGGTCCATGAGCGCGTCGATGTCACGGTCGATGTACATGTTCAGGGCGTTGGCGCCGCCCGCGGACAGGTAGCCGCCGACGCAGGTGAGCAGCACCAGCCGGAGACTCGGCACCCCCTGCTGGGCGAGGAACATCACCGGAACGGTGGTGATCAGCAGCAGCTCGATGATCCGCGGCTTGGTCAGCGCCACGAACGCCTTGACTCGGGCCCCAAGCGGCCGCTGGCCCCGGCTGCTGCTCGTACCGAGCTCCCCCACAGCCGTGACGGCATGGGGGGTGCCCCCACCCGCCGGACGGGAATCGACGGCCGTCACGTACACCCCTGACAGAGACATCCCAGCAAACCCACCGGCTGTGAACTCCCGGTAAAGGCTCGCGCGTACCCACGCAACTTTAGACGTTGCCCACAGCCCGCTCTTCGCGGGGGTGGGTCGTGTTGGAGCGGTCGCGGGAAGGGCGGGGCGCGCCCGGCCCTCGCCGGGGCGAGAGCGGAACCACGCTCGGTTGAGCGTTCGGACGACCGGGACCGTATTCAGTTCCCGACCGGAAATCGGCCCGGTCGGGAGGCGGATCGCGGCGACTCCCGGCAGTCTGGAATGACTCGAAAAGACGCATGTACCTACGGGGGTAGGCTCAGCAGCGGCCGGTGGGCGCCCAAGTGCACCGGCATTCGACATGTGGAGAGGAGCCCTGACCCAGGGTGAGCACCAAGCCGACCACAAAAGACCTCGAGTGGACCGAGTTGGACCAGCGGGCCGTGGACACCGCCCGGGTTCTGGCGGCCGATGCCGTACAGAAGGTCGGTAACGGCCACCCGGGCACGGCGATGAGCCTGGCTCCGGCCGCGTACACCCTCTTCCAGAAGGTGATGCGGCACGATCCGGCGGATCCGGCGTGGGTGGGCCGTGACCGCTTCGTCCTGTCAGCCGGCCACACGTCGCTGACCCTCTACACACAGCTCTACCTGGCCGGCTTCGGTCTGGAGCTGACCGATCTCGAGGCGTTCCGCACCTGGGGGTCCAAGACTCCCGGTCACCCCGAGTACGGGCACACGCGCGGCGTGGAGACGACGACCGGTCCGCTGGGCCAGGGTGTGGCGAACGCGGTGGGCATGGCGATGGCCTCGCGCTACGAGCGTGGTCTGTTCGACCCGGAGGCCGCGCAGGGCACCTCGCCCTTCGACCACTTCATCTACTGCATCGCCGGTGACGGCTGTCTCCAGGAGGGCATCTCCGCCGAGGCGTCCTCGATGGCCGGTCACCAGGAGCTCGGGAACCTGATCCTGCTGTGGGACGACAACCACATCTCGATCGAGGGCGACACCGAGACGGCGGTGTCCGAGGACACCGTCAAGCGGTACGAGGCCTACGGCTGGCACGTCCAGCGGGTGGCGCCGAAGCCGGACGGGGACCTGGACCCGCACGCCATCTACGACGCCATCCAGGAGGCCAAGAAGGTCACCGACCGGCCGTCGTTCATCGCGATGCGCTCGATCATCGCCTGGCCCGCCCCGCACGCGCAGAACACCGAGGCCGCGCACGGCTCGGCCCTGGGCGAGGACGAGGTCGCGGCCACCAAGCGCGTCCTCGGCTTCGACCCGGACAAGAGCTTCGAGGTCGCCGACGAGGTCCTGGCCCACACCCGCAAGGCCCTGGAGCGGGGTCACGAGGCGAGGGCCGAGTGGGAGAAGTCCTTCCAGGAGTGGCGGGGCAACAGCGCCGAGCGCGCGGCCGAGTTCGACCGCATCAGCAAGGGTGAGCTGCCCACCGGCTGGGAGGAGAAGCTCCCGGTCTTCGAGGCGGGCAAGGGCGTCGCGACGCGCGCCGCCTCCGGCAAGGTGCTGCAGGCCCTCGGCCCGGTCGTCCCCGAGCTGTGGGGCGGCTCCGCCGACCTGGCCGGCTCGAACAACACCACCATCGACAAGAACAGCTCCTTCCTGCCGGCGGACAACCCGCTCCCGGGCGCCGACCCCTACGGCCGCACGATCCACTTCGGCATCCGCGAGCACTCCATGGCCGCGGAGATGAACGGCATCACCCTGCACGGCAACACCCGCGTCTACGGCGGCACCTTCCTGGTGTTCTCCGACTACATGCGCAACGCGGTCCGTCTGTCGGCGCTGATGCACCTGCCGGTCACCTATGTGTGGACCCATGACTCCATCGGTCTGGGCGAGGACGGCCCCACCCACCAGCCGGTCGAGCACCTGGCCTCGCTGCGCGCCATCCCGGGCCTGAACGTGGTCCGCCCGGCCGACGCCAACGAGACCGCGATCGCCTGGCGCGAGATCCTCGGGCGCTGGACCAAGGAGTTCGGCAAGGGCGCCCCGCACGGTCTTGCGCTGACCCGCCAGGGAGTGCCGACGTACGAGCCCAACGAGGACACCGTCCGCGGTGGTTACGTCATGTTCGAGGCGGAGGGCGGGGAGCCGCAGGTGATCCTGATCGCCACCGGTTCCGAGGTGCACATCGCCGTCGAGGCCCGCGAGCAGCTCCAGGCCGAGGGCGTCCCGACGCGCGTCGTGTCGATGCCGTGCGTGGAGTGGTTCGAGGAGCAGGACCAGGGGTACCGGGACAGCGTCCTGCCGCCTTCGGTGAGGGCGCGGGTCTCGGTCGAGGCCGGGATCGGCCTCACCTGGCACCGGTTCGTCGGAGACGCGGGCCGCATCGTTTCCCTGGAGCACTTCGGTGCTTCGGCCGACGGCAAGGTCCTTTTCCGCGAGTTCGGCTTCACTGCCGAGAACGTCGCATCCGCCGCCCGGGAATCGATCGCCGCAGCCCAGCGCTGACGCTGATATACGACACGTAGGAGATGCATTTTCCATGACAGACGCACTGAAGCGCCTCTCCGAAGAAGGCGTCGCGATCTGGCTGGACGACCTGTCGCGCAAGCGGATCACGTCCGGCAACCTCGCCGAACTGATCGACCAGCAGCACGTCGTGGGCGTCACCACCAACCCGACGATCTTCCAGAAGGCCATCTCGTCGGGCGACGGCTACGAGCAGCAGCTCGCCGACCTCGCCGCCCGCAAGGTCACCGTCGAAGAGGCGGTCCGCATGATCACCACGGCGGACGTCCGGGACGCCGCCGACATCCTCCGTCCGGTCTACGACGCCACGCAGGGCCAGGACGGCCGGGTGTCGATCGAGGTCGACCCCCGTCTCGCGCACAACACCCGGGCCACCGTCGCGGAGGCCAAGCAGCTCGCCTGGCTGGTCGACCGTCCCAACACCCTCATCAAGATCCCGGCCACCAAGGCGGGTCTGCCGGCGATCGCCGAGACCATCAGTCACGGCATCAGCGTCAACGTCACGCTGATCTTCTCGCTGGAGCGCTACCGCGAGGTCATGAACGCCTACCTCACCGGTCTGGAGAAGGCCAAGGAGCGCGGCCTGGACCTGTCCCTGATCCACTCGGTGGCGTCCTTCTTCGTGTCCCGTGTGGACACGGAGATCGACAAGCGGATCGACGCCCTGGGGACGCCGGAGGCCAAGGCGCTGCGCGGCAAGGCGGCCATCGCCAACGCGCGGCTCGCCTACGAGGCGTACGAGGAGGTGTTCGGCAGCGACCGCTGGCTCGCCCTGGAGAAGGCGGGCGCCAACAAGCAGCGCCCGCTGTGGGCCTCCACCGGTGTCAAGGACCCCGCCTACAAGGACACCATGTACGTGGTGGACCTGGTGGCGCCCAACACCGTGAACACCATGCCCGAGGCCACCCTGGTGGCCACCGAGGACCACGGCGAGATCCGCGGCAACACCGTCGCCGGAACCTACGAGCAGGCGCGCGCCGAGCTCGACGCGGTCGAGGGACTCGGGATCTCGTACGACGACGTGGTCCAGCTGCTGGAGGACGAGGGCGTCGACAAGTTCGAGGCCTCCTGGAACGACCTGCTCAAGTCGACCGAGGCGGAGCTCCAGCGCCTCGCCCCCTCGGAGGGCTGACATCTTGACATCCGTACACGGAGCGAATCCGCTTCGTGACGCCGCGGACCGACGGCTCCCGCGTATCGCGGGGCCGTCGGGACTGGTGATCTTCGGCGTCACGGGCGATTTGTCACGTAAAAAGCTGATGCCTGCTGTTTACGACCTGGCCAACCGCGGTCTGCTGCCGCCGGGCTTCTCGCTCGTCGGCTTCGCCCGCCGGGAGTGGCAGAACGAGGACTTCGCCAAGGAGGTCCACGACGCGGTCAAGGAGCACGCCCGTACGCCGTTCCGCGAGGAGGTCTGGCAGCAGCTCATCCAGGGGATGCGCTTCGTCCAGGGCACCTTCGACGACGACGACGCGTTCGAACGGCTGCGCTCCACCATCGAGGAACTGGACAAGGCGCAGGGCACGGGCGGCAACTTCGCCTTCTACCTGTCGGTGCCGCCGAAGTCCTTCCCGGTGGTCATCCAGCAGCTGAAGAAGCACGGTCTGGCCGACCAGACCGGCGGCTCCTGGCGGCGCGCGGTCATCGAGAAGCCGTTCGGACACGACCTGAAGTCGGCCGAGGACCTCAACAAGGTCGTGCACGAGGTCTTCGCTCCTGACCAGGTCTTCCGCATCGACCACTACCTGGGCAAGGAGACGGTCCAGAACATCCTGGCGCTGCGCTTCGCCAACACCATGTTCGAGCCTATCTGGAACCGGTCCTTCGTGGACCATGTGCAGATCACCATGGCCGAGGACATCGGCATCGGCGGCCGGGCCGGCTACTACGACGGCATCGGCGCCGCCCGCGACGTCATCCAGAACCACCTGCTCCAGCTGCTGGCCCTCACGGCCATGGAGGAGCCCGCCTCCTTCGACGCCGACGCGCTCGCCGCCGAGAAGACCAAGGTGCTCGGTGCCGTGCGACTGCCCTCGGAACTCGGACGGGACACCGTGTTCGCGCAGTACGCGGCCGGCTGGCAGGGCGGCGAGAAGGCCGTCGGCTACCTCCAGGAGGAGGGCATCGACCCCGCGTCGCGCACCGACACCTACGCCGCGGTGAAGCTGGGCATCGACAACCGCCGCTGGGCGGGCGTCCCCTTCTACCTGCGTACCGGCAAGCGCCTGGGCCGGCGGGTCACCGAGATCGCGGTCGTCTTCCAGCGCGCTCCGCACTCCCCGTTCGACACCACCGCGACCGAGGAACTGGGCCAGAACGCGGTTGTCATCCGCGTCCAGCCCGACGAGGGCGTCACCGTCCGCTTCGGTTCGAAGGTGCCGGGCACCTCGATGGAGATCCGGGACGTGTCGATGGACTTCGCCTACGGGGAGTCCTTCACGGAGTCCAGCCCCGAGGCGTACGAGCGCCTGATCCTGGACGTCCTGCTCGGCGACTCGAACCTCTTCCCGCGTACCGAGGAGGTGGAGCTGTCCTGGAAGATCCTCGACCCGATCGAGGAGTACTGGGATGCGCACGGCAAGCCCGCGCAGTACCCCGCCGGTACCTGGGGGCCGCGCGAGGCCGACGAGATGCTCGCACGAGACGGACGGAGCTGGCGCCGGCCATGAAGATCGACCTCACGGACACCACGGCCAGCAAGATCAACAAGGCGCTGGTGCAGGGCAGGCGTGCCATCGGCACGCCCGCCGTGGGCATGGTGCTCACCCTTGTCATCGTCACCGACGAGGAGAACGCCTACGACGCCCTCAAGGCGGCCAACGAGGCCTCCCGCGAGCACCCCTCGCGCACCCTCGTGGTGGTCAAGCGCGTCTCGCGCTCCCCGCGCGACCGCACCACGTCGCGCCTGGACGCCGAGGTCAGGGTCGGGGCCGACGCCGGCACCGGTGAGACGGTGATCCTGCGGCTGTACGGCGAGGTCGTGAACCACGCCCAGTCCGTCGTGCTGCCGCTGCTGCTGCCCGACGCGCCGGTCGTCGCCTGGTGGCCGGTGAACGCTCCGCTCGACCCGGCCAACGATCCGCTGGGTGCGCTCGCCCAGCGCCGCGTCACCGACTCCTACACCGCCGAGGCACCGGTGCGGGAGCTGAACGCCCGCGCCGACGCCTACACGCCCGGTGACACCGACCTGTCGTGGACCCGCATCACGCCGTGGCGCTCCATGCTGGCCGCTGCCCTCGACCAGGTCGTGTGCGACGTCCAGGGTGTCGAGGTGGAGGGCGAGGAGTTCAACCCCAGCTGCGAGTTGCTGGCCATGTGGCTCGCGGACCGGCTGAGCGTTCCCGTCAAGCGCTCCCTCTCCTCTGGGCCCGGCCTCACCGCGGTCCGGATGCGCACGAGCTGCGGCCCGATCGTGCTGGACCGGGCGGACGGCTCGCTGGCCACGCTGTCCATCCACGGGCAGCCCGACCGCGCGGTGGCGCTCAAGCGCCGCGAGACGGCCGAGCTGATCGCGGAGGAGCTGCGCAGGCTCGACCCGGACGACACATACGCTTCCGCACTGCGCTTCGGCGTGGACCGGCTGGGCAACGGGGCGGAGCGCACGGACGCGGCCGAGCCGTCCGGTACCGAAGAGGCGGGGGCGTCGAATGCCGCACCGGCCCAGGACGCGGTGCGGGCCCCGGAGCCGGGGGCGCCCGAGAAGGACCGGTCGAAGAAGGCGGCGGCGAAGTGAGCACTCCTCAGCTCGTCGTCCACCGCGACAAGGAACTGATGGCCCAGGCCGCGGCGGCCAGGCTGATCACCAAGGTCGTGGACGCCCAGGCCTCTCGCGGCTCCGCCTCGGTCGTGCTCACCGGCGGGCGCAACGGCAACGGCCTGCTGGCCGCACTCGCCGCCGCGCCCGCCCGGGACGCCGTCGACTGGAGCCGGATCGACCTGTGGTGGGGCGACGAGCGGTATCTGCCCGAGGGCGACCCGGAGCGCAACTACACCCAGGCGTGCGAGGCGCTGCTCGACGCCGTACCCCTGGACCCGAAGCGCGTGCACCCCATGCCCGCGTCGGACGGCCCGCACGGTGCCGGGGTGGAGGCCGCGGCGGAGGCCTACGCCGCGGAGCTGGCCCGGTCCGCGGGCCCCGAGAACCACGGCGCGGTGCCCACCTTCGACGTCCTTATGCTGGGGGTCGGGCCCGACACGCACGTGGCGTCGCTCTTCCCCGAGCTGCCCGCGGTGCGGGAGACGGAGCGGACGGTGGTCGGCGTCCACGGCGCGCCGAAGCCGCCGCCCACCCGGGTCACACTGACCCTCCCGGCGATCCGGTCGGCCCGTGAGGTGTGGCTGCTGGCGGCGGGCGAGGACAAGGCGCAGGCGGTGGCCATCGCGCTGTCCGGCGCCGGGGAGATCCAGGCACCCGCGGCCGGCGCGTACGGCAGGTCACGCACGCTGTGGCTGCTGGACGCGGCGGCGGCGGCACAGCTCCCGCGTTCGCTGTATCCGCCGGCGTCGGCCTGAGGAACGGCTTCGTGTGCGAAGGCCGGACGGGTTCCCTCCCGTCCGGCCTTCGCACACGAGCGGGGCTACTTCACCGACCCCGCCATGACCCCCTGCACGAAGTGCCGCTGGAACGCGAAGAACACGACCACCGGCACGATCAGCGACAGGAAGGCGCCGGGCGCCAGGACATCGATGTTGCTGCCGAACTGGCGTATCTGCGACTGCAGTTCCACGGTGAGCGGCTGCGACGAGCTGTCCGCGAACAGCAGCGCCACCAGCATGTCGTTCCACACCCACAGGAACTGGAAGATGGCCAGACTGGCGAGGGCGGGCCGCCCCACCGGCAGGACCAGCCGGATGAAGATGCGCCACTCGCTGCCGCCGTCCATCCGCGCCGCCTCCAGCATCTCCTTCGGCATCTCGGCGAAGTAGTTCCGCAGCAGGAACACCGCGAAGGGCAGCCCGTACGCCACGTGGAACAGCACGACACCGGGAATCGTGCCGAACAGCCCCAGCTGCCCGAAGAGCTTGGCCACCGGCAGCAGACCGATCTGCACCGGTACCACCAGCAACGCCACCACCAGCAGGAAGAGCGGCTCCCGCGCGGGGAAGTCCAGCCAGGCGAAGGCGTATCCGGCGAGCGCCGCGACGGCGACCACCAGTACGGTCGTCGGCACCGAGATCAGCACCGTGTTCCAGAACGACTGGATGATCCCGGCGTTCTTCAGCAGCGCCGAGTAGTTGTCGAAGGACAGCTGCCCGGGGGCCGCGAGCGCCGTCCACCAGCCGCCCTTCGCCGTGTCCTCGGCCGATCGCAGCGAGGACAGGAACAGTCCCGCGAGCGGCGTGAGCCAGATCAGCCCGATCACCACGAGGAAGGCCTGCACCAGCCCGTTGCCGAGGCCCCGCCTGACCGCGTTCATCGCTGACTCCTTCGGAAACGGCGGACGTTGAAGACCATCGCGGGGATCACCAGCAGCAGGAGCAGCACCCCGAGCGCGCTGCCCAGCCCCTGGTTGTTGCCACCGCCGAAGGACACCAGCCACATCTGCGTCGCGAGCACGGTCGCGTCCTCCTGGACCGGGCCGGGCGCGATGATGTAGACGAGGTCGAAGACCTTCATCACGTTGATCACCAGGGTGACGAAGACGACGGTCAGCACCGGGGCCAGCAACGGGACCGTGATCCGCCGGAAGATCTGCCACTCGTTCGCCCCGTCCATCCGGGCCGCCTCCAGCGCGTCCCGCGGCAGTGTCGAGAGGCCCGCGCCGATCAGCACCATGGCGAAGCCGGTCCAGATCCACAGATACGCCCCGATGATCGCCGGCGTGACCAGCGTCCTGCCGAGCCAGGAGACGCCCTGATACGGCGGCGCGAAGTTGGACGCCGGAAGTTCCACCGTGTAGGCGCCGGACGCCAGTCCCGGGAAGCGGAAGGAGCCGTCGGAGGCGGTCGTCGTGCTCGCCACGGTCCGCCCGTCGCGCACCGCCTCCACCTTCATCTCCGGCAGCCCGCTCTCCCGCCGGTCGACCTCGCCCTGCCGCCCTCCCCCGCCGGGCGTGAAGTCCAGATAGACGACCCCGCGCACCTCGTCCGGCGCGGCGCTCCGGCCGGCCGCCGCGTACGCGGGCCCGGCACCCGCGGGCAGGTCCTTGGGCAGTACCCCGACCAGCCCGAGCGTCACCGAGTCGCCCGGAGAGACACCCGTGCCCGTGCGGTACGAGCCGTCCGCGCCGTGGATCAGCCCCTGACCCTCACGGGCCCTGGCCGTCGGGTAGGAGGACGTCCCCGCGAAGGCGTCGTGGACCGAGACCACGGCGGCGTTCAGCACCCCCTTGTCCGGATCCTCGTCGTAGGCGAGCCGGAAGATGATCCCGGCGGCGAGGAAGGACACCGCCATGGGCATGAACAGCAGGAGCTTGAACGCCGTCGCCCAACGGACCTTCTCCACCAGCACGGCCAGGATCAGGCCGAGTCCGGTCAGCAGCGCCGGGGCGACGACCACCCAGATGGTCGTGTTCCGGATGGCCTTCAGCGTCGCCGGATCACGGAACATCTCGGTGTAGTTGTCGCCGCCCACGAACCGGGTGCCGGAGGCGTCGAAGAAGCTGCGCCCGACCGAGAAGACCACCGGGTAGACGACCAGGGCGCCGAGCAGCAGCAGTGCGGGGAGGACAAAGAGCACGGCGATGATTCGCCCGCGCCGTCGCGTGCGCCGTGCGCGGCCGGCGGACGCGACGGGCGCGGAACCCGCCTCTTTCGCGAGCGTGGTGGCGGTCATGTCCACTCAGCCCTGGTACGCCTTGGCCGCCGCGGCCTCCAGCCGGTCCGCGGTCGCCTTCGGGTCGGACGGGTCGCCCAGGAAGTCCTGGAGCAGCTTCCACTCGCCGGCGCCCTTGGTGCCGCCGAAGGCGGCCGGCGCCTGGTCGGACATGTCGAAGCGGACCGAGTCGCCCGCCGCGACGAGCGACTTCGCCGTGGCCCGGGTGACGTCGTCGCCGTAGGAGGCGAGATCGAGCTTCTTGTTCGGGGACAGGAAGCCGCCCGCCTTGGCCCACACGGCCGCGGCTTCGGGGGTGGCCAGGTATTCGAGCAGCTTCATACCGGCCTTGGCGTTCTTGCCGTCCTTGAGGACGACCGCCGCGTCACCGCCGCTGACCACGGGCGCGCTGCCGCCGTCGACCGCGGGGAAGGCGAAGAAGTTCGCGTCCTGCCCGATGGTCCTGCCGAACTGGTCGTGCGCGACGCCTGCGACGAAGTCGCCCTCGTAGACCATGCCGGCCTTCGGCTCGGGTCCGAAGACCTTCTCGACGGAGCCGGGGAAGTCGGTGTTGAGGGCTTCCTTCTGGCCGCCCGCTATCAGCTGCTTGTCCTTGAAGAGCTTGCCGAGCGTGGTGAGCGCCTTGACCACGCTCGCGTCGGTCCACTTCAGCTTGTGGGCGGCCAGGGCGTCGTACTTCTCGGGCCCGGCCTGGGAGAGGTAGATGTTCTCGAACCAGTCGGTGAGCGTCCAGCCGTCCTGTCCGGCGACGGCGAAGGCGGCGAGACCCGAGTCGGACACCGTGCGCCCGGCCTTCAGCATCTCGTCGTACGTCTTCGGCGGCTCGACCCCGGCCTGGGCGAGGGCGTCGGGGCTGTACCAGACCGTCGACTTGTGGGCGGCCTTGAAGTACAGGCCGTACAGGGTGCCGTCGACGCTGCCGTAGTTCTTCCACACGCTCGCGAAGTCGGCGCCGATCGTCTGCCGGGCCGTCGTGGACAGCGGCTGGAGCCAGCCCTTCTGTGCGAACTGCTGGAGCACACCGACCTGCGGGACCATCACGACGTCGGGCGCGTTGCCGCCCTCGATCTTGCTGCCGACGACGGTGGAGACGTTGTCGCCGGTGGACACGAACTGGGTCTTGGCGCCGGTCTTCGCGGAGAACGCGTCCAGGACCTTCTGGAAGTTCTTCTGCTCGCTGCCGGTCCAGACGCCGGCCACGGTGACCGTCTGGCCGGCGAGCGCCTTGTCGCCGCCGCCCGCGGGGGTGACGGGGCCGCCGCCGCAGGCCGTGGCGCCGAGCGCCAGGGCGAGTGCCGTGCAGCCGGTGAGTAGGGTGGTACGTCGCATCATCGTTGATGTCCCTTCGTGAAGTGGGGATCGGACGTGCAGGAGCTGTGCCGCCGGGTCCTGTGCTCAGAGATCGGTGCCGTCGGTGATCCACCAGGCGGCGGTGGCACCGGCGAGCACCCCGGGCGCGCAGGCGCCGCTGGCGAGCAGCGGGGTGCCGGGCACGGGAGCGGGTGTGGGTGCGGTACCGAAGTTGACGGCGCAGACAAGACCGTCGCCGCGCACAAAGCCGAGTACGCCCGGCGGGGTGTCCAGCCAGCGCAGCGTGCCCTCGCCCAACTGGGGCAGTGCGGAGCGAAGTTGCAGGCCGTCGCGGTACAGGTGCCAGAAGGAGCGGGTGTCGGCCAGGGCGCGGTCCGTGGCGTGCTCGGCGAACCACTCCGGCTGCGGCAGCCACGGTTCGGCCCCTTCGGCGCCGGAGGTGAACCCGAACGGGGACGCCTGCCCCGACCACGGCAGCGGGACCCGGCAGCCGTCGCGGATCCGGGCCCGGCTGCCGGTGCGACGGAAGATCGGGTCGGTGAGCACGTCGTCGGGCAGGTCGACCACCTCGGGCAGGCCCAGCTCCTCGCCCTGGTAGATGTAGGCGGCGCCGGGCAGCGCCAGCATCAGCAGGGCTGCGGCGCGGGCGCGGGCGGCGCCCAGTCCGCTGCTCTCGGTGGCCGGTTCGCCGTAGCGGGTGACGCTGCGGACCTGGTCGTGGTTGTTGAGGACCCAGGTGACGGTCGAGCCCGTGCCGGCTATGTCCTGCACGGCCTCGGAGATGACCTTGCGGAAGGCGTCGGCGTCCCATGGGGCGCTCAGCAGATCGAAGAAGAAGGCCTGGTGCAGCTCGTCCGGGCGGACGTAGCGCGCGTGCTCGCGGGCGGTCGGCACGGACACCTCGCCCACCAGGAGGCGTTCGTCGCCGTCCCGCGCCGTGTACTCCTCGCACACCGCACGCCAGTGCCGCCACACGTCGTGCACCTCGGGCTGGTTCCAGGCAAGCGGGTTGACCGAGTCGCGGGTGCGGGCGTCGGCCTCGGGGTCCGGGGAGTCGGGCAGCCCGGGGTGCTTGAAGAGACCCGCGGCGACGTCGATACGGAAGCCGTCGACACCCCGGTCGAGCCAGAAGCGCAGCACCCGCTCGAACTCGGCGGCGACCGCGCCGTTGCGCCAGTTCCAGTCGGGCTGCTCGGGAGTGAACATGTGCAGGTACCACTGGCCGGGCCGACCATCCGCCTCCACGACGCGGGTCCACGCCGGGCCGCCGAACATGGAATGCCAGTTGTTGGGGGGCTCGCCGCCCTCGGCGCCGCGGCCGTCGGCGAAGTGGAACCGGGCCCGGGCCTCGCTGCCGGGAGCCGAGGCGAGCGCCTCGCGGAACCACGGGTGCTCGCTGGAGCAGTGGTTGGGGACGATGTCCAGCAGCACCTTCACGCCCAGCCGCCGGGCCGCCGTCATCAGCAGGTCGAACTCGGCGAGGTCGCCGAAGAGCGGGTCGACGTCGCAGTAGTCGGCCACGTCGTACCCGTGGTCGTGCTGCGGCGAGGGGTAGAAGGGGCTCAGCCAGATCCCGTCGACACCGAGCTTCTTCAGATACGGCAGCCCGGCCCTCACCCCGGCCAGATCGCCGATGCCGTCGCCGGTGCTGTCCAGGAAGCTCCGGACGTACACCTGGTAGATCACCGCGTCGCGCCACCAACGATGGGTGTCTATGTGCTTGGGACTCACCCCGTTGACCCGTCTGTGTGTGCTGAGCCGACCCGAAGCGAGGTCGACGGTTATGCATGCATGTTAAGTAGGCATGTCGTAAGGGTGTCAACGAATGAGCGCAAGCTACTTAGGGGTTGGCCCTTTAAATACGCATATAGAGGCGTCACTCGACGCAGAATGAGACGTCCGCGTTACCTAACAAGTAACTAGTAAGGATCCCGGGCTAGCGGGCGGAGACGGCGGCCAGCTCCCGCGCCAGCCGCCGGACCGCGCTCTCGGGGGTCTCCTGCCCGGTGAGCGCGTCGTGCACGACCGCCTGCACCACCAGGCTCACCTGGTCGTAGCGCGGGCTCTTGGGGCGCGGCGCGGCGGCGAGCACGCTCGCCCGCAGGGTCGGCAGGTACGGGAACCGCCGTACCAGCTCGGGGTCGTCGTAGAGCGCCGCGCGTACGGGCGGCAGGGCACCGCGCGTGAGTACCTTGCGCTGGACGGGCCCGCTGGTCAGATACGCGATCAGACGTGCGGCCGACTCGGGGTGCCGCGCATGTGTGTTGACCGCCAGGTTCGAGCCGCCGAGCACGCTGGCCCCCGGCCCGTCGGGGCCCGGAAGCGGCATGGCGCCTATCCTCCCGGCCACCTTGGACCCCTTGGCGGAGGCGACCACGTACGCATAGGGCCAGTTGCGCAGGAAGAGCAGACGGCCGTCCTGGAACGCCTGCTTGGACTCCTCCTCCTTGTACGTCAGCGCCTTCGCGGGTATCCAGCCCTCGCGCACGCCACGGGCGAGGAACCCGATCCCCTCCCGCGCCGCGGCCGAGTTGACGGTCACCCGCTCGCCCTCGTCGCCGAGGATCGTCCCGCCCGCCGAGTAGACCGCCTCCGCCGCGTTGACCGTGAGGCCCTCGTAGGGCAGGAATTGGCCCGCGTACCCGTCGAGTCCGTACTTCGGGGCGATCGTCTTCGCGTCCCGTTCCAGTTCGGCCCAGGTGCGCGGCGGCGCCACGCCTTCCTTGGCGAGGATGTCCTTGCGGTACAGGAGCAGACCGGCGTTGGTGACGTACGGGACCGCGTACAGCCGTCCGTCGTACGTCGCCGTGTCGACGACCGGCGGAAGGAAACTCTTCAGCGGGAACCGGTCGCGCGGCAGCGGGCGGATCCAGCCGGCCGCGGCGAACTCGGAGGTCCAGGCGACGTCGATGTTGAGGACGTCGAAGCGGCTGCGGTCGCCGCCGCGCAGATCGGTGGTCATCTGCGCGTGGGTCTCGTCGGCGGAGTCCGGGAGCTCGACGAGGGTGACCTTCTCACCGGGATGCGTACGGTTCCAGCCCTCGAGCAGCGGTCCCAGATAGCCGGTGAGGTCTCCTGCGGTGGCCAGGGTGAGCGGGCCACGACCGCCGACGGCCCCGTCGTCGGCGCGCGCACCGGAGGCGACGTAGCCGGTGAGGACGACGGCGAGGACGAGAAGGCCCCTACCGGCGGCGCGCATCCACCGCATAGGTTCCTCCCTGTACACCGGCACCGGGCGTCGTCGCCCGGGTCAGAGGCCATGTATACCTGTTAGGTATGGGCGATACTAGGGCCTGGAGCACAAAACAAGGACGCGAGGAGGACTGCACGAGTGCGCCTGCCCCTCCTGGCTCTCCTCGCACGCGGCCCCGCCCACGGCTACGAGCTCAAGCAGGACCTTGAGCAACTGCTGGGCTCCGCGTACCCTCAGCCGAACGTCGGCCAGATCTACGTCACCCTCGGACGCCTGGAGAAGTCGGGGCTGATCGAGGGCGAGGAGGTCGAGCAGTCCAGCCGGCCCAACAAGAAGATCTACCATCTCACCGACGCCGGGCGTGAGGCGCTGCGCGCCTGGTTCGAGGAGCCCGAGGACGAACCCCGGGTGCGGGACGAGTTCTTCATGAAGCTGGCGCTCGCTCCACAGACCGGTCTCGCCGATCAGATCGCCCTGATCAACAAGCAGCGGCGCCAGTACCTCAACACCATGCGCAACCTGTCGAAACTGGCCGCCGCGGAAGACCGGGACAACCGCATCGCCCACCTGCTGATCGAGGGCGCCATGCTGCACCTGCAGGCCGACCTCGACTGGCTGGAGCGGTGCCAGGAGGAACTGGAGGAGCCGGAGTGAGCGAGAGCCCCACTCCTCTGCTGCGGGCCGAGGGACTCGTCAAGACCCATCACGGCGAGGGAGCACCCGCCCGCGCCGTGCGCGGGGTCGACCTGAGCGTGGTCCGCGGCGAGTTCGTGGCCGTCACCGGACCGTCCGGCGCCGGGAAGTCGACGCTGCTGCATCTCCTGGGCGGGCTGCAACGACCGGACGGCGGCAGCCTCTGGCTGGACGGCGAGCGCACCGACGCCTACACCGAGGCGCGCTGGGCGGTGGAGCGCAGGAAGCGCATCGGGATCGTCTTCCAGTTCTTCAATCTGGTGTCCAACCTGTCCGTCGCCGACAACGTCGAACTGCCCGCACTGCTCGCCGGTGTCCCGCCCAGGCAGGCCCGGGCCGAGCGCGAGGAACTGCTGTCCGAGCTGGGGCTCGCCGGCAAGGAGCGCAGCCTGCCGGGAGAGCTGTCCGGCGGCGAACAGCAGCGCGTCGCACTGGCCAGGGCCCTGGTCAACCATCCGCCGCTGCTGCTCGCCGACGAACCCGCGGGCAGCCTCGACAGCAAGGGCACCCGCGAGGTGATGCGGCTGCTCTCCCGGTTCCACCAGCGCGGCCAGACCATCGTGCTGGTCACCCATGACGCCCGGCTGGCGAGCGCCGCGGACCGGGTGATCAGCTTCTTCGACGGCCGCATCGTCGACGACGCCGAGCTCGACGGCACGCCCCCGCGCAGGACCGGGATATCCGGTGTGCTGGAGCTGAAGGACTGATCCGCGGTGCACGACGATCCGAGAGCGGACCGTTCCGGCCCGCGCGAGCCGAGGGGCTGACACCGTGCGAGCCACCCTGCGCTGGGCCCACTCCGATCTGCGGACGCATCGCGGCGAGGCACTGTTCATGGTCCTCGCCACCGCGGGCATCGTCGGCTCCCTGCTGCTCGCCACGGCGCTGTTCGGTTACGCGACCAACCCCTGGCAACGGATCTTCACGCAGTCCCACGGCGCTCATGTCTGGATCCACACCGCCCGCGACGCCGACGCGGCGAAACTGGCCGGACTCGGGGGCGTCGAGTCGGTGGCCGGTCCCTACGCCACCGAGGCCGCGACCCTGACGTCCCGGGGCACCCGCGCCTCGGTGGAACTGCGCGGCACACCGCGGGCACCCTCCGTCGGCCGCCCGCTGATCACGTCGGGCCGCTGGCTGACCCCGGCACAACCCGACGGCGTGGTGCTGGAGAGCCGGCTGGCCCGGGCGCTGCTGGCCGAGCCCGGCGACCTGCTGACGGTGGCCGGCACGGCACGGACCCTGACCGTCGTGGGCATCGCCGACAGCGCCGAACCCCGTTACAGCCCGGGCGAACAGTCCGGGCTCGTCTGGGCGTTGCCGTCCGCCGTGCGTGATCCCGGCGGCCAGGTCACCGGGCTGCGCCTGACCGACCCGGAGGACACCGACTACGCCGTCCAGCGCTCCGTCACCGTGCTCGGGGCCGGCGCGGTCAGCGAGGTCTCGACATGGAAGCAGGCCCGGGCCGAGGCGCAGGGCGACAACCGGCTGCTGGGCCAGGTGCTCGGGCTGTTCGGGCTCGGAGCGCTCGTCGCCGCCGGGTTCGCCGTCCACGGGGCGATCGGCACCCGCATCCGCGGGCATCTGCGGGACATCTCGGTGCTGAAGGCGATCGGCTTCACCCCCGGCCAGGTCGTGCGGATCTTCCTGCTCCAGCATGTCGCCTACGCCCTGCTCGGCGCCCTGGCCGCGGCGACGCTCACCCAGGGCCTCGGCAGCCGGATCCCCGGGCGTCTCGGCGACGCGGTCGGTGTGTGGCAGGGGCTGCCGGGACACACCGTGGTCCTGTTCACGGTTCCGGTCGGCGCGGTGCTGTTCATCGCCGCCACCACCTGGCTCGCGGCCTGGCGGGCGGGACGGGTGCCTCCGGTGCCGGTAGCCCGGTCGGCGGCGCCCGCCGGGGGCCGTCTGACGGGCGTGGCGCGCGGAGCCCTCGGCCTGCGGTTGCCCCCCGCGCTTGTCCTGGGCTGGCACAACGCCTTCACCCGCCGTACTCGCGCCCTCGCCACCGTCGCCCGGCTGGCGCTGCCGCTGCTGCTGATCGTGGTGGCGATGAGCGCCTGGACCACCATCGACCGTTTCCACAGCAGACCCCAGGAGGTCGGCCTCGCGGGCGCTCTCACCGTCCGCCCCGACGGGGACCTCGGCGACACGGCGGCCCGCTCGCTTCTGGAACGGGATCCGCAGGTCGCGGACGCCTACCCGGGCGTGGAGGTGGCGGCCCTGGTGCCGGGCCAGACGGCCACGATCGCCCTGCGCGGCCTGGGCACCCGCGCGGCGCCCTACCCCTTTGCCGTGGCCGAGGGCCGGCCGGCACGGGGCCCGGACGAGGCGGTGGCCGGGCAGGGGCTGCTCGACCTGCTGGACGTGCGCGTCGGCGACTGGGTGCGGATGACGGTGGGCGACCAGCCGCAGATCCTGCACATCGTGGGCCGCAGCATCGAGCCGGAGAACGCCGGGCGGGTCATCTCCACCTCGCTCGACACCCTGCGGGAGAACGATGCGCATCTGCGCCCGACCCTCTATCAGCTCCGGCTCCGCCCCGGAGCCGATCCGCACGAGGTCGCCGACGAGCTGGCCGAGGCCGCCCGCGGGCATGTCGACGTACATCCGGTGACGAACCCGGCGGACGGACTGTCCCCGCTGCGCGGAGTAGTCGTCGGCCTGATCGCGGTCCTCGCGCTGATCGGGATCGTCGAACTGCTGAGTGCGATCGGCGGCACCGTCCGCGAGGGCGAACGGGACCTGCTGGCACTCAAGGCGATCGGTCTGTCACCGCGGCAGATCACCGCCATCACCGTCACGGCCACCGCCTGCACCGCACTGGCCGCGGTCGGCGTCGGCACGGCACTGGGGATTCCGCTGGCGCACTGGCTGATCGACGCCCAGGGCCGCTCCAGCGGTATCGGCGCCGGACTGGCCCAGGGCCCTTCCCCCGTACTTCTGCTGCTGTTCGGAGCCGCCGCCGTCCTGGGCGCCGCCGCCCTCGCGGCCCTGCCGGCCGCCCGCGCCGCCCGCCGTCGGCTCGCGGACACCCTGAGCGCGGTGGCCTGAGGCCGGCGGTCTCCGCACCGGCCGGCCCTCGTGAGCGGTTCGAGGGCCGGCCGTCCCTGTCTGTGACGGCTAACGGCCCCGCAGCTCACGGTACTTGGCGACGAGAGCCTTCGTGGACGCATCGAGGCCCGGCACATCGGCGCCCTCGGTGAGAGCGGGTTCGACGCGCTTGGCGAGCACCTTGCCCAGCTCGACACCCCACTGGTCGAAGGAGTCGATGTTCCAGATCGCGCCCTGCACGAACACCTTGTGCTCGTAGAGGGCGACAAGCTGGCCGATGACCGACGGCGTCAGTTCCCGGGCGAGGATCGTGGTCGTCGGGTGGTCGCCCTTGAACGTCTTGTGCGCCACCAGTTCCTCGGGCACGCCCTCGGCACGCACCTCGTCCGCGGTCTTGCCGAACGCCAGCGCCTGGGTCTGCGCGAAGAAGTTGGCCATGAGCAGGTCGTGCTGCGCCTTCAGCGCCTGGCTCAGTTCCCCGACGGGCTCGGCGAAGCCGACGAAGTCGGCCGGGATCAGCTCGGTGCCCTGGTGGATCAGCTGATAGTACGCGTGCTGCCCGTTGGTTCCGGGGGTGCCCCACACCACCGGGCCGGTCTGCCACTCCACCGGCCTGCCCTCACGGTCCACCGACTTGCCGTTGGACTCCATGTCCAGCTGCTGCAGGTAGGCGGTGAACTTGGACAGGTAGTGCGAGTACGGAAGCACCGCGTGCGACTGCGCGTCGTGGAAGTTGCCGTACCAGACGCCCAGCAGGCCCAGGAGGAACGGCACATTCGATTCGGCGGGCGCGGTGCGGAAGTGCTCGTCGACGGTGTGGAAACCGTCCAGCATCTCCCGGAACCGGTCGGGGCCGATGGCGATCATCAAGGAGAGCCCGATGGCCGAGTCGTACGAGTAGCGGCCGCCGACCCAGTCCCAGAACTCGAACATGTTGTCAGGGTCGATACCGAACTCCGTGACCTTGCCGGCATTCGTCGACAGGGCCACAAAATGCCTGGCGACCGCTTCCTGACCGGCCTTCAGCCCGGTCAGCAGCCAGTTGCGGGCGGAGGTGGCGTTGGTGATGGTCTCGATGGTGGTGAACGTCTTGGAGGCGATGATGAACAGCGTCTCGGCCGGGTCCAGGTCGCGCGTCGCCTCGTGCAGGTCGGCTCCGTCCACGTTCGAGACGAACCGCAGGGTGAGCGAGCGGTCGGTGTAGGCCCGCAGTGCCTCGTACGCCATCGCCGGACCCAGGTCCGAGCCGCCGATGCCGACGTTGACCACATTCTTGATGCGCTTGCCGGTGTGCCCCGTCCACTCCCCCGAGCGGACCCGGTCGGCGAAGGCGGCCATCTTGTCCAGCACCGCGTGGACCTTCGGCACCACGTTCTCGCCGTCGACCTCGACGACCGCATCGCGCGGAGCACGCAGCGCCGTGTGCAGCACCGCCCGCTTCTCCGTGACGTTGATCTTCTCCCCGCGGAACATGGCGTCCCGCAGACCGGACACGTCCCTGGCGGCGGCCAACTCGCGCAGCAACCGAAGCGTCTCATCGGTGACCAGGTGCTTGGAGTAGTCGACGTGCAGATCCCCGACCTGCAGCGTGTATCCCTCACCCCGCCCCGGATCCGCTGCGAACAGCTCCCGCAACCCCAGCCCGTCGAGCTCCTCACGGTGCTTGGCCAGAGCGGTCCACTCGGGCGACTGGTTGAGCCTGGTACGGCCGTCTGCGTTCATCTCGGACTTCCGCCTTCTTCCTTGCGTGTGCTGCTGCGTACCTCGCGCCGCTACCGGTCACAACCTAATTGATCAGGGCGCCGGGTGACCTGCCGTCACGCCGTCCTCCGGCGCAACAACAGATACGTCCGGCTTGCCCACAGTTATCAACGAGGTGACGGCAAGTCCGAAGAGCACGGCCGCGAGCAGCGCGGGCCCGTTCAGCCCGTAGGTCCGCGCCACGACTCCGCCGAGCAGCGCGCCGACCGGCGCACCGGACGTCGAGGCCGTGCGGAAGGCGGAGGCGATGCGGCCCACCATGGCCGAGGGGCTGCGGTGCTGCATGAGGGTGACCTGGTTGACGTTCCACACCATGTTCATCGCGCCGAGCAGCAGCATGCCCGCGACGAGGGCCGCCAGATGGCGGACGGTGCCCATCACGACCAGCGACGCCGTCTGGACGCATCCGGCCAGGAGCAGCGCGCGGACACGTCCGGTGCGGCGCGCGATCCGCTGGGCGACGAAGCCGCCGGCCAGGCTGCCGGCCGAGTACGCCGTCATCACGGCCGCGTATTCCGCGGTGCCACCGTGCAGCCAGCGCGTCACGTGCAGCACCAGTGTCGCGATCAGGGCGCCCATGCCGATGTTGCACAGCAGTGTTGCCAGGCAGACCCCGCGCAGCGCCCGGTCCCGCCACAGCGTGCGCAGGCCTTCGGCGATCTCCGCCCTCAGTGTGCTGCCGGCCGGGCGCGGCTCGCGCTCGGGCGGCCGGATCCGCAGGGAGGCCACGAGGGCCGCGGCGAGGAGATACGTGGTCGCGTCCGCCGCGAACGGCATGAAGGCGCCCGCCGCCAGCAGCAGCGGCACGAACGGGCCCGCCAGCAGACCGCCCGCCAGCTGCTGCCCGGTCATCAGCCGGGCGTTGGCGCCGCCGAGGGACTCGCGATTCACCAGAGACGGCAGCAGCGCCGTGGAGGCGTTGTCGAAGAGGGTCTGGAGTGTGGTGAGCAAGAAGGCCAGCGCGAGCAGCAACGGGATCGAGGCGTGCCCGAGCCCCACCGCGAGCGCGAAGGAGGCGACGAGCACGCCGCGCAGGGTGTCGACGGCCCACATCGCCCGCCGCTGGTCCACCCGGTCGGCCACGGCCCCGCCGAGCAGGCCGAAGAGCAGCCAGGGGGCATAGCCGCAGGCCGTGACCGAGGCAACGACGAACGGCTCGTCCGTGAGCCGCACGGCCAGCAGGGGCAGCGCAGCCGTGCGCAGGGCGTCCCCGAACCGGGAGACCACGGCAGCGGACCACAGCCGCCCGAACCCCCCGCGCCACGCGGGCGCACGCACGCCCGCAGCCTCGACCGCCGCCACGATTCCCCCTCACGATGAGCCGATGCACACACCGTAGGGGACCCCACTGACAATCGGCCGCGCCGAGATCCGCCGCGCATGCCTGCCGCGGGTGGGCACGACGACTCCGGCCGGGCACGCGTCGGTGCCCGGCCGGACTCAGGTTCTAGATCTCGCCCCGCAGCTTGGCGAGCGCCTCGGCGAGGATCGCCTCGCCGTCCGCGTCGCTGCGCCGCTCCCGCACATAGGCGAGGTGCGTCTTGTAGGGCTCGGTTCGCGGCGGGTCCGGCGGGTTGTCCCGGTCCTGACCGGCCGGAAAGCCGCAGCGCGGGCAGTCCCAGGTGTCGGGAACCTGCGCGTCGCTGGCGAAGCTCGGCTGCGTCTCGTGCCCGTTGGAGCACCAGAAGGAGATGCGCAGACGCGGCGCGGACTCACCGCGCTCGGCCTCGCCCATCGGCCCCGCCCCGACCCGGCTTCCTCGGATCGCGTTGCCACTTGCCACGGTCGTAACTCCCTGCGTGATGGTGCCGCAAAGCGAGTCGGCGTTTCGCTTCGCTGCGAGCGCCTCAGTCTACGTAAGGCCCAACGCGCGTCCAGTGATGGGAGTTACCCCCGCCCCTAGACGCAAGCCCCATGATAGGCCGCGTCCGAAGACCCGCACCGAACATGGGGCGTTACGTACTTTATGTGCGATCTGTCGGTGTCACCCGACGCTAGCTCTTGACCTTCATCAGGATGCCGAGCACCACGATGCACGCGAACCAGAGCAGACCGATCACGATGGTGATCCGGTCGAGGTTGCGCTCGGCGACCGAGGAGCCGCCGACGGAGGACTGCATGCCGCCACCGAACATGTCGGAGAGGCCGCCGCCCTTCCCCTTGTGCATCAGCACCAGCAGCATCAGCAGCAGGCTGAAGACGATCAGGGCGATCGAGAACCCCAAAACCACGGCTGGACCAACTTCCTCGGATTCGGATGAACGACGGGGCCGAGGCTCTTACGGAAACGTCACGTTCCGCATAACAGTCTCGGCCCCGCAAGGGTACGACGGATCGCCTCTACCGCATACTCGCGACCTGTCGGTTCGCCTCCGGAGGGCGATTCACTGGTCCCGGAAGCGGACGATCTTGACGAACTCGTCGGCGTCCAGCGAGGCGCCGCCCACAAGGGCGCCGTCGATGTCCGGCTTCGACATGATTTCCGCCACATTGCCAGACTTCACCGAGCCGCCGTACTGGACGCGGACCTTGTCGGCCACCTCCTGCGTGTACAGCTCCGCGATCTTGCCACGGATCGCCGCGCAGACCTCCTGCGCGTCGTCGGCGCCGCACACCTTGCCGGTTCCGATGGCCCAGACGGGCTCGTAGGCGATCACGATCGACTCGGCCTGCTCGGCCGGCAGACCCTTGAGGCCGCCCTCGACCTGCTCGAGCGTGTGCGACACGTGGTTGCCCGCCTCGCGGACGTCCAGCTCCTCGCCGACGCACAGGATCGGGGTCAGACCGTGCTTGAAGGCCGCCTTGGCCTTGGCGTTCACCAGCTCGTCGGTCTCGTTGTGGTACTGGCGGCGCTCGGAGTGGCCGATCACCACATAGGTGCACTTCAGCTTGGCCAGCATCGTGCCGGAGATCTCACCGGTGTAGGCACCGGAGTCGTGCGCCGAGATGTCCTGGGCGCCGTACTTGACCTTGAGCTTGTCACCGTCGACCAGGGTCTGCACGGAGCGCAGGTCGGTGAAGGGCGGCAGGACCGCGACCTCGACGGCGTCGTAGTCCTTGTCGGCCAGGGCGAAGGCGAGCTTCTGGACGTGGGCGATGGCCTCGAGGTGGTTGAGGTTCATCTTCCAGTTGCCCGCCATCAGCGGCGTGCGCGTGCTCATCGAGGTCAGTCCTCCAGTGCGGCGAGGCCGGGGAGCGTCTTGCCCTCGAGGTATTCGAGGGAGGCGCCGCCACCGGTCGAGATGTGGCCGAATGCCGATTCGTCGAATCCCAGGATGCGGACGGCCGCGGCGGAGTCGCCACCACCGACCACGGTGTAGCCCGGGGATTCGATGAGGGCCTGGGCGACCGCCTTGGTGCCCTCGGCGTAGTCGGGGTGCTCGAAGACGCCCATGGGGCCGTTCCAGAAGACGGTGGCCGCGTCGGCGAGCTTCGAGGCGTACAGCTTGCGGGACTCCGGACCGATGTCCAGGCCCTCCTGGTCCGCCGGGATCGCGTCCGCGGCGACGACGGTGGGGTTGGTGGGGGCCTTGGCCTTCAGGTCCGGGAACTCCGGGGAGACCAGCACGTCGACGGGGAGGACCAGCTCGACGCCGTTCTTCTCCGCGCGCTCGATGTACTCGGTGACGGCCGGGATCTGGTCCTCCTGGAGGAGGGAGATGCCGACCTCGTAGCCCTTGGCCTTGAGGAAGGTGTAGGCCATGCCGCCGCCGATGAGCAGGCGGTCGGCCTTGTCGAGCAGCTGGTCGATGACGGCCAGCTTGTCCGAGACCTTGGCGCCGCCGAGCGCGACGACATAAGGACGCCGGACGTCCTCGGTGAGCTTCTTCAGGACGCCGACCTCGGTGGCGATCAGGTAGCCGGCGTAGTGCGGCAGCCGGGCCGGCAGGTCGTACACGGAGGCGTGCTTGCGGTGGACCGCGCCGAAGCCGTCGCCCACGTACACGTCCGCGAGGGCGGCGAGCCGGTCGGCGAACTCACCGCGCTCGGTGTCGTCCTTGGAGGTCTCGCCGGGGTTGAAGCGCAGGTTCTCGATGACCGCGACCTGGCCGGGCTGGAGGCCGTCGACCGCGTCGTGGGCGGCGGGGCCGACGGTGTCCTGGGCGAACGCGACCGGGGCGCCGAGGAGTTCGGCGAGCCGCTCGGCGGCCGGCAGCAGCGAGAAGGCCAGGTCCGGAGCACCCTTGGGGCGGCCCAGGTGCGAGGCGACGATCACCTTGGCGCCCGCGTCGGCGAGGGCCTTGACGGTGGGCAGAACGGCGCGGATGCGGCCGTCGTCGGTGATCAGGCCGTCGGCCAGCGGGACGTTCAGGTCGGCGCGGACGAAGACCCGCTTGTTGTCCACGCCGTCGGAGAGGAGTTCGTCGATCGTCTTCATAAGGGGACTCCTGAGGAAAGCTCTTGATCGTACGAGGGCTGATGGATCTGCACGCGAGCCGCGCCCGCGTGCGGACCGGCTCGCTGTACGTGCGGCAGGGCTCGGGCGGCGCGACCGTGCGCCGTCCGAGCCCTGCTATCGCATCGAGATGCCTGCTTCGGCGATCAGAGCTGGTTGCCGACGAAGACCGTCAGGTCGACCAGACGGTTGGAGTAGCCCCACTCGTTGTCGTACCAGCCGATGACCTTCACGCTCTTGCCGTCCTGAACCATGGTCAGGGACGAGTCGAAGGTGCAGGACGCCGGGGCGTTGACGATGTCCGAGGAGACGATCTCGTCCTCGGTGTAGTCGAGGAGGCCCTTGAGCTCGCCCTCGGCGGCCTTCTGGAAGGCGGCGTTGACCTCTTCCTTGGTGACCTCGCGGCTCAGCTCGACGACGAGGTCGGTGACCGAACCGGTCGGGACCGGGACGCGCATCGCGATGCCGTCCAGCTTGCCCTTCAGCTGCGGCAGGACCAGTGCGGTGGCCTTGGCGGCACCGGTGGTGGTCGGGATGATGTTCTCGGCGGCGGCACGGGCGCGGCGCAGGTCCTTGTGCGGGAAGTCAAGGATGCGCTGGTCGTTCGTGTACGCGTGCACCGTGGTCATCAGACCCTTGACGATGCCGAAGTTCTCGTCGAGGACCTTCGCCATCGGGGCCACGCAGTTGGTGGTGCAGGAGGCGTTGGAGATGACGTGGTGGTTCGCCGGGTCGTAGGTGTCCTGGTTGACACCCATGACGATGGTGACGTCCTCGTTCTTGGCCGGGGCCGAGATGATGACCTTCTTGGCGCCGCCGGCGATGTGCTTCTCGGCGTCTTCCTTCTTGGTGAAGATGCCGGTCGACTCGATGACGATGTCGACGCCCAGCTCGCCCCACGGGATGTCGGCGGGGTTGCGCTCGGAGAGGACCTTGATCGTCTTGCCGCCGACGGTGATGGTGTCCTCGGTGTGGGACACCTCCTGCTTGAGGCGGCCGAGGATGGTGTCGTACTTCAGCAGGTGAGCGGTGGTCGCGGTGTCACCCAGGTCGTTGACAGCCACGATCTCGATGTCTGCACCCTGCTCCAGCAGCGCGCGGAAGTAGTTACGTCCGATGCGGCCGAAGCCGTTGATGCCTACGCGGATCGTCACGAACCGATCTCCTCGTTGGTACGCCGGCTTTCGACGCCGGCGAGCTGTATGGGATGTCCCCGACCACCCATGACCCTACCTCCCAGCGGCTCCCGGAGTGACATCGAGATGCCCCATACACGGCAGGGCGGTCCGTACCCGCCAGTAGGGGTACGGACCGCCCCGGGACAAGGGCCCGGTCACGCTTTTCGGCGATAAGGGACCAACTGCCGTTGACTACGGACCGTCAGCGTCCGAGTGCGGCCAGCGACTTCTTGATCAGCACCGCCCGGTCCGCCGCCGAGGTGACGTGCTCGAGGCCGAAGCCCAGCAGCACGGTCCGGTCCGTGGTGACCGCACCGTACGTCGAGAACAGCGTCCCGGTACGGGCCCAGTCCTTGAGGACGGCCGGGCTGCCCGGGGGCGGTCCGGTCACGCTCCAGGCGCCCAGGGACGTTTCGAAGCCCTCGGTCTCGCTGGCCGTGCCGCCGACGACGAGCGAGGCGTCGTCGGCGAGAACGCCGTGACCGCCGCTGCCCGGGTCGGTGATGTAGCTCAGCGAGACCTCCACCGACTTCCCGGCGTACGCGCTCAGGTCGAAGTCCACCTGCTGCCAGCCGCTCGACGAGCCGGTGAAGCTGTGCCACGCACCGGTGGTTCCGGTCGCGGTGCAGCCGGCGGCAGTCTGGGTCAGGTAGTGCTTGAGCCAGGGGTGCTCGGCCATGAGGAACCCGGCCTCGCACTCCGTGGGCACCGTGTCGCGGGTGGCTCCTCCGGCCTCCGGCAGGGTCGTCCAGTCGTCCGCCCCGACGGTGTGGATCTCCACCACGGCGTGGTCGTAGCCCGGTTCGGTGTCCCACAGCAGCCGGGTGCGCAATGCCGGCCGGTCGGCCGCGCTCGCCTTGGAGAGGTCGAGGGTGCGGGTGAGCCGCTTGTACCCGTCGTCGGTGTGGACGGCGGCCGCCATGTACGAACCCGTGTACGGACCGTACGGGTTGACCGTCCCGGCGAACCGGCCCGCTCCGGCGCTCGCGAACTGGGGATAGGTGCCGACGGCGAGCTCGTCCGAGGTGACGCCGTAGGTGCCCGCCCGGTCCAGCGGGTTGCCCGCCGCCGCGCCCAGCGACCCGGAGAAGCCCTCGAGCCTGCCCGAGCCGGTGAAGCCGTTGGCCCCCGGAGTCGAGGTACGCGAGTAGGCGCCCAGGTAGTACTGGCTGAAGTCGTTCGAGAGGGTGCCGCCGCCGAGGTCGACGGCGCCGCCGGCCTGTTCGCCCGCCTCGATCAGCTTGCCGCCCTCGTTGAGGAAGGCGCGGAGCTGGAGCTGGGTGGCGTTGCCCGGGACGCTCGCACCCGTGTAGTGGACCACGGTCCTGAAGTGGTCCAGCACACCGAGCGCGTCGGGCGCGCCGTGGGTGGCCACGTCCCAGACGATCGCCCTGCGGCCGTTCGCCCTCAGGGCGTCGACGTAGGTCTGTGCCTGGGTGGCCGCGGCGCCCTCCTCGGCGACCACCAGGGTGTCCGCGACGGGCCGCTCGGCCACGGTGTAGGTGAAGTGCGGGCTGGACGTGTTCCTGCCGCCCCTCGTCTCACCGGTGAACCACACCTCGACCTTGTCGCCCGGGTCGCCGTCCCGCACCTCGGCCCGGTACTCGTCGAAGTAGAGGTTGTCCTCGCCGCCGTACGTCCGGCCGCCCTTCCAGGACTTGAGCGACACGTCCTTGGTACGGCCGCCGTTGACGCGGTACTTGAGCTCCTTGTCACGCACGGACTTCCGCGCCACGACCGAGACCTCCTGGTCCGCGCCGCGCGAGTACGACGTCGAGAAGGCCGCCGGGGTGAAGTCGGGAGCGTCGATGCCGACCGAGGACGACGGCTGGTCGGGGTGGGCGGCGGTCTCGGCGACGGAGAGCGCGAAGGGGATGTTCTTCTCGAACTCCTTCTGGATCAGCTTCTCGTCGTCGGGGAAGTTGAACACCGACTGGCAGTCGGCCGCGTTCCATGCGTCGTTCGGATCGCTGTTCGAGGCGCTCTGGCAGGTCGACATCTCGGGCGTGAACATCGCCATGCCGTTGACGTTCGCGGCGTGGCCGTCCGCCTCGCCGTTGGTGGTGTACAGCTCCGAGGAGACCTGCGAGCGGTAGCCGGGGATCGCCGGGTCGTCCGGGGTGCCGGCGAGCGACTTGTAGAGCACGTCGTCGGGGGTGGGTGTGGCGACCTGCCAGCCGACGCCGTACAGCAGCAGTTCGGCGGCGGAGTGGTAGTTGATCCCGTAGGTGAACCCGATGCGCTTCTCGAACCGGTCGAGCGCGCTGGTCTCCGGCTCCGACCCGGGGGTGGCTCCGCGATAGGTCTCGCTGGTGGGATTGGGTGACGAACCCTCGTCGTCGTAGCCCCACTTGTAGGCGAAGTTGCGGTTGAGGTCGACGCCGTCGCCGGTGGAGATGACACCGTCGGCGTTGACGTCCCGCAGGTTCTTGCGCCACAGGCGGTTGCTCGGGTCCTTGAACGTGTAGTCGTAGCCGTCCGGGTTGGCCGAGACGACGAACCACAGCTCGGTGGAGTCGACGATCTTCTTGATGCGCTTGTCCCCGGCGTAGTGGTCCAGGTAGTAGTGCATCAGCCGCCGGGTCGCCTCCGGCGTGATCCACTCACGCGCGTGCTGGTTGGACACGTACAGCACCGACGGCTTGGAGCCGTCCTTCGACTTCTTCGCGTCCTTGGTCAGCTTCAGGGCGAGGATGTCCTGGCCGTTGATCGTCTTGCCGATGGACTCGACCTTGGTCAGACCGGGGTGGGCCTGACTCGTCCGGAGGATCTCCTCCGCGATGCCGCCCTTTCCGCTGTAGGGACGGAAGACGCCCTGGGCCGCGCCCTCGACGCGTGCCTCCGCCTTGGCGGAAAACGTGTGTTCGGTGAGGGAGACGCCCTGCTTCTCCAGGCCGTCGGCCTGCCGGTCGGTGAGGTAGACCTCGACGGTGCTCGTACCGTTCCCGGCCACCTGCTCGCCGAGTTCGTGGCTGTCCTGGCCGGCCTCGAGCAGCAGGGGTATCTGCTTCTGGGTGACTTCGGCGCGGAAGACCTTGACCTCGTCCGCGTCGGACGTGTGCGCGGAAGCTCCGGTCTGCGCCTGGGCGATGGGTGCGAGGCTCGCTCCGCCGAGCAGGAGCGCGCCGACAGCGAGGATCGATCTCGCTCTGTGTCTCATGAACCCCCCTAGCAGTGGTCCGCCACGGCGGCGAACGTTGCCAGGCTCATGACAGTTCATGATCGAGTCAAGAGTGCCTCAAGGACAGACAAACGCCGGTTCCCGACACTCCCTCAGAAGGCGACGGGAACCGGCGTGTCGAGCTCGCCGTTCACACGGCCAGATTGTCCGCCATCTCTTCCGAGAGATTGGACTCCGTGCCCGGGATCCCGAGGTCCGACGCCCGCTTGTCGGCCATCGCCAACAGCCGGCGGATACGGCCCGCGACCGCGTCCTTGGTGAGCGGCGGGTCGGCGAGGGCGCCCAACTCCTCGAGGGAGGCCTGCTTGTGCTCCATGCGCAGTCGGCCGGCCGCCGCGAGGTGCTCGGGCACCTCGTCGGCGAGGATCTCCAGGGCACGGGCGACCCGCGCACCGGCCGCGACGGCCGCACGGGCGGAACGGCGCAGGTTGGCGTCGTCGAAGTTGGCCAGGCGGTTGGCCGTGGCACGGACCTCGCGGCGCATCCGCCGCTCCTCCCAGGCCAGCACGGACTCGTGTGCGCCGAGCCGGGTGAGCAGCGCGCCGATGGCGTCGCCGTCCCGCACGACCACACGGTCCACTCCCCGCACCTCGCGCGCCTTGGCGGCGATCGACAGTCGGCGGGCGGCGCCGACCAGGGCGAGCGCGGCCTCGGGACCGGGGCAGGTCACCTCGAGCGAGGACGAGCGACCGGGCTCCGTCAGCGAGCCGTGCGCCAGGAACGCGCCGCGCCAGGCCGCCTCGGCGTCGCAGGTGGCCCCCGAGACCACCTGCGGGGGCAGCCCGCGGATCGGGCGGCCCCTGCCGTCGACGAGACCCGTCTGGCGGGCCAGCTGGTCACCGCCCGCGACCACGCGGACCACATAGCGCGAGCCGCGGCGCAGTCCACCGGGCGCCATCACGATCAGCTCGGAGGCATGACCGAAGATCTCCAGGATGTCCCTCTTGACACGCCGTGCGGCCATCGCCGTGTCCAGCTCCGCCTCGATCACGATGCGGCCGCTGACCAGGTGCAGTCCACCCGCGAACCGCAGGATCGCCGAGACCTCCGCCTTTCTGCAGCAGGTCCGGGTGACGGGAAGCCGGGAGATCTCGTCCTTCACCGCTGCCGTCATCGCCATGGGCCGATCCTTCCATGCATCCGAAAAATACGGTCGTACGCGGCGGCCAACAGCTCCGGGTCGTGCCGCGGGGTTCCGTCGGTCCGGGCCACCGGTGCCAGCTCGACCGTGGCGCCGAACCGCTTGGCGGCCTCGTTCAGCGATGCACGGTCGGGCACGGCGGCCTGGTCGGCCAGCACCACGTCCAGGGCGAGTTTAGGGGCGTGTCGTCCCAAAACCTCCAAATGACGCTGCGGGGAGAAGCCCGCGGTCTCTCCTGGCTGCGGAGCGAGGTTCAAGGAGAGTATCCGGCGCGCCTTGGTCTCCGAGAGTGCGTCCAGGAGCTCGGGGACGAGCAGATGCGGGATCACCGAGGAGAACCAGGAGCCCGGGCCCAGTACGACCCAGTCGGCGTCCAGCACCGCGGCGACCGCCTCGGGCACGGCCGGCGGGTCGTTCGGCACGAGGTGCACGGACTGCACCTCGCCGGGGGTCAGCGCGACGTTCGCCTGCCCGCGTACCGTTCCGATCTCGTCCGGGTGTACCGGGTCGTGTCCCTTGACGAGCGCCTGGAGCTCCAGGGGTACGGCGGACATGGGCAGGACACGGCCGTGGGCACCGAGCAGCCTGCCGACCAGGTCGAGAGCCTGGACATGGTCCCCCAGCTGCTCCCACAGGGCGACGATCAGCAGGTTGCCGACCGCGTGCTCGTGCAGATCGCCCTTGGACTGGAAACGGTGCTGGATGACCCGTGCCCAGGTCTGGCCCCAGTCGTCATCGCCGCAGAGCGCCGCGAGCGCCTTGCGCAGATCTCCTGGCGGGAGCACGCCGAGCTCGTCGCGCAGTCGGCCGCTGGAGCCGCCGTCGTCCGCGACGGTGACGACGGCGGTGAGGTCGCCGGTGATCCGGCGCAGCGCGGCGAGCGAGGCGGACAGGCCCATGCCGCCGCCCAGGGCGACGACCTTGGGCTGGGTGCCGCGGCGGCGCGCCCGGCCGCCGCGGGCCTCGGCGGGGCTGCCGCCCCGTCCCTCGGACACCACCCGGCGCAGCCTGCTCAGCCGCAGAGTACGTCCGGTCACTCGCGCCCCATGTCCCGGTGCACGACCACGGTCTCCACTCCCTCTGCGGCCAGCCGGGCGGCGAGCTTCTCCGACATGGCGACGGAGCGGTGCTTGCCGCCGGTGCAGCCGATGGCGATGGTCACGTAGCGCTTGCCCTCCCGGCGGTACCCGGCCGCGATCAGCCTGAGCAGCTCGGCGTAGCGGTCGAGGAACTCCTTGGCGCCGGGCTGGTTGAACACGTACGCGGCCACTTCCTCGTTCAGGCCGGTGTACGGGCGCAGCTCCGGGACCCAGTGCGGGTTGGGCAGGAAGCGCATGTCCGCGACCAGGTCGGCATCCACCGGGAGGCCGTACTTGAAGCCGAAGGACATCACGGTGGCCCGCAGCTCGGGCTCCTCCTCACCGGCGAACTGGGCGTCCATCTTGGCACGCAGTTCGTGCACGTTGAGGCTGGAGGTGTCTATCACCAGATCGGCGTCGCCGCGCAGCTCGCGCAGCAGCTCACGCTCGGCGGCGATGCCGTCGACGATGCGGCCGTCGCCCTGGAGCGGGTGCGGCCGGCGGACGGACTCGAATCGGCGCACCAGGGCGTCGTCGGAGGACTCCAGGAACACGATCCGCCGTGTGACGTTCTTCGACTCCAGGTCGGCCAGCGACTCGCGGAGGTTGTCGAAGAAACGCCGGCCGCGGACGTCCACGACGACCGCGATGCGGGCGACGTTGCCCTGGGAGCGGGCGCCCAGCTCCACCATGGTGGGGATCAGCGCGGGCGGCAGGTTGTCGACGACGAACCAGCCGAGGTCCTCCAGACACTTCGCGGCCGTCGACCGGCCGGCACCGGACATACCGGAAATGATCACCAGCTCGGGGATGGCCGTGTCCGGCACCCCGGAGGCTTCGATTCCCGTACTCACCTGTGCTCCGTTTTCCTGTTCCGCCTCCTGGGGCGGCTGATCCTCACCCGCGTCCTCGTGGGCGGCCTGGTCCTGCGTCGCGCGTTCTTCCGCGCTCCGGTCCTGCTCGGTCATGTCTCCTGCCCCCGTCGCTCATCGGGAGGTCCCGCGGACACGGGCTCCCCGAAGGAACCCGCCGTCGTCTCGGGTTCCTCCTCTTCCATGATCTCTCCGGTCGCCGTGTTCACGGCGGGTGCGGCCGGGGCCGCCTTGGCGAGGGCCACGGCGATCGTCTCGGCCGTCTTGCGGCCGATGCCGGGGACCTCCTGAATCTGGTCGATTGTCGCGGATCGAAGCCTCTTCACCGAGCCGAAGTGCTTGATCAACGCCTGTTTGCGTGTCTCACCGAGCCCGGGTACCTCGTCCAGGGGACTTGTCCTGAGCCGCTTGGTCCGCTTCGTGCGCTGGTAGGTGATCGCGAAACGGTGGGCCTCGTCGCGGACGCGCTGGAGGAGGTAGAGGCCCTCACTGCTGCGCGGAAGCACCACCGGGTCGTCCTCGCCCGGCACCCAGACCTCCTCCAGACGCTTGGCGAGGCCGCACACGGCGATGTCGTCAATGCCGAGCCCGTCCAGCGCCTTCTTGGCCGCCGCGACCTGCGGCTGACCGCCGTCGACGACGACGAGCTGCGGCGGGTAGGCGAACCTCTTGGGCCGCCCGTCCTCCTCTGTCAGGACGTCCCCGTCCGCCCACTCCCCCGTCTTCTCCTTCTCGGCGAGATAGCGCCTGAAGCGGCGGGTGATCACCTCGTGCATGGAGCGGACGTCGTCCTGGCCCTCGAAGCCCTTGATCTGGAAGCGGCGGTACTCGCCCTTGCGCTGCAGTCCGTCCTCGAAGACCACCATGGAGGCCACCACGTCCTCGCCCTGGAGGTGCGAGATGTCGTAGCACTCGATCCTGAGCGGCGCGCTGTCCAGCTCGAGGGCGTCGGCGATCTCCTCCAGGGCGCGCGACCGGGTGGTCAGGTCGGAGGCGCGCTTGGTCTTGTGCAGGGCGAGCGCCTGCAGGGCGTTGCGCTGCACGGTCTCCATCAGCGCCTTCTTGTCACCGCGCTGCGGGATGCGCAGGGACACATTGGACCCACGGCGGCCGGTGAGCCAGTCCTGGACGGGCTCTATGGGGTCGGGCAGCGCCGGGACCAGTACCTCCTTGGGCACGGAGTCGCCCGTCTCCTCGCCGTAGAGCTGCTGGAGGGCGTGCTCGACGAGGGCCTCGGTCGTGACGTCCTCGACCTTGTCGGTGACCCAGCCGCGCTGGCCGCGCACCCGTCCGCCGCGCACATGGAAGATCTGCACGGCCGCCTCCAGCTCGTCCTCGGCGACCGCGATCAGATCGGCGTCGGTCGCGTCGGTGAGCACGACCGCGTTCTTCTCCATCGCCTTCTTCAGGGCCTCGATGTCGTCACGCAGCCGGGCGGCACGCTCGTACTCCATGTCCTCGGCCGCCTGCATCATCTGCTTCTCCAGACGACGCAGATACGTGCCGGTGCGGCCGGCCATGAAGTCGGAGAAATCCTCGGCCAGTTCACGATGCTCCTCGGGGGAGATCCGGCCGACGCAGGGGGCGGAGCACTTGCCGATGTAGCCGAGCAGGCAGGGGCGCCCGGTGCGGGCGGCGTTCTTGAAGACGCCGGCCGAGCATGTGCGCACGGGGAAGACGCGCAACAGCAGATCCACGGTGTCGCGGATCGCCCACGCATGTGAGTACGGGCCGAAGTAGCGTACGCCCTTCCGCTTCTGGCCACGCATCACCTGAACGCGCGGGAACTCCTCGTTCATCGTCACCGCGAGATAGGGGTAGCTCTTGTCGTCGCGGTACTTGACGTTGAACCTGGGGTCGAACTCCTTGATCCAGGTGTACTCCAGCTGCAGCGCCTCGACCTCCGTGGACACCACCGTCCACTCCACGGACGCGGCCGTGGTCACCATGGTGCGCGTGCGCGGGTGGAGGTTCGTCAGGTCCTGGAAGTAGTTCGCCAGGCGCTGGCGCAGGCTCTTCGCCTTTCCGACGTAGATCACCCGGCGGTGCTCGTCACGGAACCTGTAGACCCCGGGTGAGTCCGGGATCTCTCCCGGCTGGGGACGGTAGCTGGAGGGGTCGGCCATGTCTCACACCCTACTGGCGGGGGCCGACACAGCGGCGCGCCTGTGGACAAGGGTCCGCAGGGCCGCCGAGGGCACGGGGATGCCTGGTCCCGGCCGTCCGGGACACCGCCTTCCGCAGGCGGCGCACAACGGCTACGAGAGGAGCGTTCCGGCCGGATCCGGCGCGTGCGGGGCGCCTGCCTGGCCACGGCGCGACCGGAGTGGGCAGGGGCGGTCGCGGGAAGGGCCGGCGCAACACGGCCGAACCGGCCATGGAGGCGAAGAGTCTTCCGTCCGGTAGGCATCAGGTGTTGTCGGGGCTTGGTCAACACGCTTCAATGCGTGGAACCTCCGGGCCGTGATCGGCGGGGTCCGCTTGTGAACGGACGCCGCACGCCCCGACCGGCCCGGAACGCCCCCTGCGAACGGTCTGACCAGCCGTCGTGAACATTCACAGAAAGGCCCCCCTGTATGCGGTACGGCACACAGCATGCGGACACAGTCCCGGCGGAGTTGGAGGCGGCCCTGCGTGGCGGACCCTTCCATGTCGCGCTGCGCGCCGCGATCACCGCCCGCGGGCTGCCGCTGCAACGCGTACAGCACCATCTGTCCCGGTACGGGGTCAGAGTCGGGGTGACCAGCCTGAGCTACTGGCAGCAGGGCGCACGCCGGCCCCAGCGGCCCGAGTCCCTGCGCGCCGTGCGTGCCCTGGAGGAGATACTCCAGCTGCCCGACGAGTCGCTGATCCGGCTGCTGACGTCGACCGACGAGCGGCCCGACCCCGACCGTCCGCCGGGCCGCTCCTACCGCTCCCTGGTGGAGGCCTCGGGCGTGCTCGAACGCCTCCTCGCCGAGCTGGAGTCGCCCCTGGACGGCGGACTGCACACCCTCGGCCACCACGAGCGGGTCCGTATCGGGTCGCGCCGGGAACTGCTGGCCCGCGAGTCGCACCACATCGTGCGCGCCCACAAGGACGGAGTGGATCGCTACGTCGCCATCCACCACGGCGATCCGGGCTGCGCCCCGGAGCGGATCGTGGTGCACGCGCAGGAGAACTGCCGCACAGGACGCGTGCGGTGGCACCACGACACGGGCCTCCTGGCAGCCGAATTGCTCTTCGACACCCGGCTGCGGACCGGCGACACGTTTCTCTTCCGCTACGGCTTCGAGGACGGCACCGCCGGCCCCTGCGCCGAGTACCTCCGCGGATTCAGGCTGGCGGGCGGGCAGTACGCGCTCCAGGTGAGCTTCGACCACGAAGCGCTGCCGGTGCGCTGCCACCGGTTCGCCCAGCACTCTCCCGCCGCGCCGCGCAGCGGCCGTCAGGAGCTGCCGCTCAGCGGACGCCACCGCTCGGTACATCTCGTGGAGCCGCGCGTCCGGTCGGGAATCGTGGGGATCGAGTGGGACTGGGGGTGAAGGGTCTCTCCTGAGCCGTCAGGCCGCCGGGCCCGCCACGATCCTGCCGTTCTTGACCTCGACGGGCAGCTCGCTCAGCGGCTCGGTGGCCGGAGCCTGCACCACCTTGCCGGAGACGGCGTCGAACTGGCTGCCGTGGCACGGGCAGACGAGTGTCGTCCCGGACAGCTTGTTGATGGCGCACCCGGCGTGTGTGCAGATCGTGCTGTAGGCCTTCAAGGAGCCGTCCGCGCTGCGGCTCACGACGACGTTCGCGTCCCGGTACAGCTTCGCGCCGCCCTTCGGGACCTCGTTCTCGGATCCGAGTGAGACCGGCGCGGTCGACGTGGCCGACGCGGCACCGCCGTCACCACCCGACGAGCAGGCCGCGAGCCCGAGCCCGGCGACCGGGGTGAGCGCAGCCCCGCGAAGGACGGTACGACGGGTCGCTGCGGGACGGGCGGACATGGCGTCTCCACTGGTCAGGGCCGATGCCCACCGGGTCGCGGGCCGTTTCGACGATACCGGTGGCGGTCGTCCCGCCTCGGGGCGGGGCGGGAGCAGGCCGTGCGAGGTGGGGACGTAAACGCTTGCGCAAGCGTTTACGCGGGCCGTCGAATGGGATACCTTCCCGGCCAGACGGCCCAGGAGGGGGACGCGATGGCAACGATGGCCGATGTGGCACGGAGCGCGGGTGTGTCCGTCGCGACCGTCTCGCACGTGCTGAACGACACCCGGCCGGTACGCCCCCACACCCGCCGGGCGGTACTCGACGCCATCGACGAGCTGGGTTACACGCCGAACACACTTGCCCGTTCCCTGGTGACGGCCCGCACCCGGTCCATCGGGCTCGCGGTGTCGGCGATCAGCAATCCGTACTTCACGGAGATCCTCCAGGGCGTCGAGGCCAGTGCCCTCGAACACGGCTACGGCCTGCTCGTCGCCGACCCGCACGACGATCCCGTGCACGAACGCAAGGCCGTCCAGCTGCTGCACGAACGACGCGTCGACGGCGTGATCGTCGCCCCCTCGGCGGACCCGGACGGACTGCTCGCCCTCCTTGCCCGGCACGGGGTGCCGACCGTGTTCGTGGACCGGCTGGTCGACACGGCCCCCGCAGGCACACCCGCGCCACAGGCGTTCGACCAGGTCTGCGGCGAGAACGTGGACCCCATGGCCCGTCTGGTGACCCATCTCGCCGAGCTGGGTCACCACCGCATCGGCCTTGTCGCGGGACGTCCCGGGTTCAGCACGACGACCGAGCGGACCAGCGGCTACCGGCAGGGACTCGCGGCCGCGGGACTGCCCTACGACGAGCGGTTGCTGGCCTCGGGCGATTCCGCTGCCGAGGGCGCCGAGCGGGCCACCACCGACCTGCTGTCGCTCGCGGCGCCCCCGACGGCCCTGGTCACCGCCAACAACACGATGACCATCGGAGCACTGCGCACCCTGCGCGGGCGTGGAGTGTCCGTCCCGGACGACCTTGCGCTGTGCTGCTTCGACGACTTCGCCTGGGCGGACCTGTTCTCCCCCCGGCTCACCGCGGTCTCCCAGCCGAGCCGGGAGATCGGCACCGAGGCCGTTCGGCTGCTGCTGGAGCGCCTGGAGGACCCGGGCCGCCCTGCGCGCACCGTGCGGCTGCCCGGTGTGTTCGTCCACCGCACCTCGTGCGGCTGCCCCGACACCCCCTACCGGAAGGAAACCGACTCGTGATCGTCGTCGCCGGTGAGGCCCTGATCGATCTGGTCCCCGAGGGGACGGGCGCGCTCACGCCTCTGCGGCCGGCGCTGGGCGGCGGCCCCTACAACACCGCCGTCGCTCTCGGCCGGCTCGGCTCCCCCACCGCGTTCTGCTCCCGCACCTCCCGCGACGCCTTCGGCGAGGCACTCCTCGACGGACTGCGCCGGGCCGGCGTGGACGTCTCCGCCGTGCAGCGCGGCAGCGAGCCGACGACGCTGGCGGTCGCCACGATCGATGAGAACGGCTCGGCCGCGTACTCCTTCTACGTCGAGGGCACCGCCGACCGGCTGTTCACGGCACCGGCATGCCTCCCCCGGGGCACCCGGGCCGTCTCGTTCGGCACCTGCTCCCTCGTCCTCGAACCGGGGGCCGGCGCATACGAGGAGTTGATGCGCGGCGCCGCCGCACAGGGTGTGTTCACGGCACTGGACCCGAACATCCGGGCGGGACTGATCGCCGACCCCGACGCCTACCGGGCCCGCTTCAAGAGCTGGCTGCCGTCGGTGTCGCTGCTGAAGCTGTCCGTCGAGGACGCGCAGTGGCTGGGCGGCACCCCCCGTGAATGGCTGGCCTCCGGCCCCGCCGCCGTTGTGGTCACCCGCGGCGGCGACGGGCTGACGGTCTTCACCCGTGACGGTGCGGAGCATTCCGTGCCGGGTGTGCGGGTCGACGTCGTGGACACGATCGGCGCGGGCGACACGGTCAACGCGGCGCTGCTGCACGGTCTGGCTGCCCGGGACGCCCTCTCCCCGACGGCACTGGCCGCCCTGGGCGCCGAGGGCTGGAAGGGTCTGCTGGGCTTCGCCGCCCGCGCGGCGGCCATCACCTGCTCCCGCGCCGGCGCGGAACCGCCGTACGCGTCCGAACTGGTGGCCCCGTAGCCCGCGTTGATCCGTCCACCCGCCGCGCGGAGGCCCGAGCGGCCGTTCCGTCCGACGAGCGGTGCCCCGTGGGGAGTTCCCACGGGGCACCGTGTCGTTCGGGGCGCGCCCCGGTGTCAGGCCTTGCGCGCCCGGGTGGACTTCTTCGCGGGTGCCGCCTTCTTCGTGGCACCGGCCGCCTTCTTGGCCGCCGTGTTGTTGACGGTCTTCACGGCCTTGGCCGTCGCCGTCTCCTTCGCCGTCGAGCCGGCGGCGACCGTCTTCGTGGCCGCTCTGCGCGGGGCCTTCACGGAGGGCGCATCGCTGATGCGGTCGGCGCCGAGGATCTCGCGCAGGAACTTGCCGGTGTGGCTGGTCGAGACCCCCGCGACCTCCTCGGGCGTGCCCTCGGCGACCACGAGACCGCCGCCCGCGCCGCCTTCGGGTCCCATGTCGACGACCCAGTCGGCGGTCTTGATGACGTCGAGGTTGTGCTCGATGACGATGACCGTGTTGCCCTTGTCGACCAGGCCGCCGAGAACCGTGAGCAGCTTGCTGATGTCCTCGAAGTGCAGACCGGTGGTCGGCTCGTCCAGCACATAGACCGTGCGTCCGGTGGACCGCTTCTGCAACTCGCTGGCGAGCTTCACACGCTGGGCCTCACCACCGGACAGGGTGGTCGCCGACTGGCCGAGGCGGACGTAACCGAGGCCGACGTCGTTCAGCGTCCTGAGGTGGCGGGAGATCGCCGGGACCGCCTCGAAGAAGTGCATGGCCTCCTCGATCGGCATGTTCAGGACCTCGGCGATGGACTTGCCCTTGTAGTGGACCTCCAGGGTCTCCCGGTTGTAGCGGGCGCCGTGGCAGACCTCGCACGGGACGTAGACGTCCGGGAGGAAGTTCATCTCGATCTTGATCGTGCCGTCGCCCGCGCAGTTCTCGCAGCGACCGCCCTTGACGTTGAAGGAGAAGCGTCCTGGCAGGTAGCCCCGCACCTTCGCCTCGGTCGTCTCGGCGAACAGCTTGCGGATGTGGTCGAAGACGCCCGTGTACGTCGCCGGGTTCGACCGCGGGGTGCGGCCGATGGGCGACTGGTCGACGTGCACGACCTTGTCGACGAGGTCGTCGCCGTCCACACGCGTGTGGCGCCCGGGGACGTTGCGCGCGCCGTTCAGTTCGCGCGCAAGGTGCGTGTAGAGGATGTCGTTGACCAGCGTCGACTTTCCGGAGCCGGACACGCCCGTGACGGCCGTGAACACGCCGAGCGGGAAGGAGACGTCGATGTCCTGGAGGTTGTTCTCCCGGGCGCCGTGCACCGTGAGCCGCCGGGACGGGTCGCGCGGGCGCCGGATGTCGGGCAACGGGATGGACTTCTTGCCCGACAGGTACTGGCCGGTCTGCGACTCGTCGTTGGCGAGCAGTTCCTTCAGGGAGCCGCTGTGCACGACCTTGCCGCCGTGCTCGCCCGCGCCGGGGCCGATGTCGACGACCCAGTCGGCGACCTTGATGGTGTCCTCGTCGTGCTCGACGACGATGAGCGTGTTGCCCATGTCGCGCAGCCGGACCAGGGTCTCGATCAGCCGGTGGTTGTCGCGCTGGTGCAGGCCGATGGAGGGCTCGTCGAGCACGTACAGGACGCCGACGAGTCCGGAACCGATCTGGGTGGCCAGCCGGATGCGCTGGGCCTCGCCGCCGGAGAGCGTGCCGGCCGCGCGGTTCAGCGAGAGGTAGTCCAGACCGACGTCGACCAGGAACCGCAGCCGCTCGTTGACCTCCTTCAGGACCCGCTCGGCGATCTTCTTGTCTCGGGCGTCGAGCCTGAGCTCCCGCAGGAAGTCCGCGCAGTCGCTGATCGACATCGCGGAGATCTCGGCGATCGACCTGTCCATGATCGTGACCGCGAGGACGACCGGCTTGAGGCGGGTGCCCTGACAGGTCGGGCACGGTACCTCGCGCATATAGCCCTCGAAGCGCTCCCGGCTGGCGTCGCTCTCGGCCTCGCTGTGGCGGCGCTTCACGAACGGGACGGCGCCTTCGAACGGCGTCGTGTACACCCGCTCGCGCCCGTAGCGGTTGCGGTAGCGGACCTCGATCTGCGTCTTGTGGCCGTAGAGCAGGGCCTTTTTGGCGCGCTGCGGCAGACCGGCGAAGGGGATGTCCGTCCGGAATCCCAGGGCGTCCGCGAGCGCGCCGATGAGGCGGCCGAAGTAGTCCTTGGTGTGCCCGTGCGACCAGGGGTGGATGGCGCCCTCGTCCAGGGACTTGTCCTCGTCCGGGACGATCAGCTCGGGGTCGACCTCCATGCGGGTGCCGATGCCGGTGCACTCGGGGCACGCGCCGAAGGGCGAGTTGAAGGAGAAGGAACGGGGTTCCAGCTCCTCGAAGGAGAGATCGTCGTACGGGCAGTACAGGTGCTCCGAGTACATGCGCTCGCGCTCGGGGTCGTCCTCGGGGAGGTCGACGAAGTCGAGCACGACCATGCCACCCGAGAGGCCGAGTGCGGTCTCCACCGAGTCGGTGAGCCGGCGCTTGGCGGAGTCCTTCACCGTGAGGCGGTCGACGACCACCTCGATGGTGTGCTTCTCCTGCTTCTTCAGCGTGGGCGGGCTGGACAGCTGGATCGTCTCGCCGTCCACCCGGGCGCGGCTGTAGCCCTTGGTCTGGAGGTCGGCGAAGAGGTCGACGAACTCCCCCTTGCGCTCCCGCACGAGCGGCGACAGCACCTGGAAGCGGCTTCCCTCGGGCAGCTCCAGGACCTTGTCGACGACGGCCTGGGGCGACTGGCGCGAGATCGGGCGGCCGCACTCGGGGCAGTGCGGCTTGCCGATGCGCGCGAAGAGCAGACGCAGGTAGTCGTAGACCTCGGTGATCGTGCCGACCGTCGAGCGCGGATTGCGCGAGGTCGACTTCTGGTCGATGGAGACCGCCGGCGAAAGTCCTTCGATGAAGTCGACGTCCGGCTTGTCCATCTGCCCGAGGAACTGCCGTGCGTACGAGGACAGCGACTCCACGTAACGGCGCTGGCCCTCGGCGAAGATCGTGTCGAAGGCCAGCGAGGACTTGCCCGACCCCGACAGGCCCGTGAAGACGATGAGCGAGTCGCGTGGCAGGTCGAGCGAGACATTCTTCAGGTTGTGCTCGCGCGCGCCACGGACGATGAGACGGTCGGCCACGCCGGTCCGCACCTTTCTTGAGAGAAGCGACAGGGGCGGGGCCCCCGTGCTTTTTCAGACTAGGGGGAGCCACTGACAACGCCGGTCGGATTCCAGGGTTCATAACAATCCCGGGCCATCCAGCATGCCCGACGCCGCACTCGACCCTATAGCACGCACATTCGATTTGCGGGTCCGGTCCGCTTCCTTCACCCGAAGGAGTGGGCACAGTTAGGGTCGGGCCATGATTGATCACGCGCGTGACCTGGCGTCTGTACGTGACGCGACCGACCGACTGCTGCACGCAGCCGCCACCATGGACAACGCAGCGATGGAGGCTCCGTCACGGCTGCCCGGCTGGAATCGCGGCCACGTCCTCGCACATCTGTCCCGCAACGCGGACGCGCTCGTGAACGTTCTGCAGGGGCGCCCCATGTACGTCTCCGCCGAGGCCAGGGACACCGACATCGAGCGGGACGCCCCGCGTGCCCTGGACGTCCAGCTCGACGACCTGCGGCAGAGCTGCGCCCGCTTCCAAGAGGCCGGCGCCGAGCCCGCGGACTGGTCGCGCACGGTCGAGCTGCGCAACGGGGTCACGGACTCGGCGGCCCGGGTGCCGTTCCGGCGGTGGGTGGAGGTCGAGCTGCACCACGTCGACCTGGGAATCGGCTACGAGCTGGAGCATCTGCCGGCGGAGTTCGTGGAGCGGGAGATCGACTTCCTCACCGAGCGGTTCGCGGACCATCCCGCCGTCCCCGGCATCAGCCTGACCGCCCTGGAGGACCCCGGCCGGCTCGTCTGGACCACCGGCCGCAAGGACGTCGGGCCCGTCACCGTGACGGGTCGGTCGTCCGCGCTGCTCGGCTGGCTCGCGGGACGCACCCGGGGCGAAGGACTGACCGTCGTGGACGAAGGTGTGGCGCTGCCCGTACTGCCCGCGCTGTGATCTCGTCGGTAGGCTGACAGCCATGACGTACAGCGGAACGGTGACGGTCGGCGGCCCGGCGGACGTGCACGAGCTGAAGGACCTGATGATCACCAAGATCGCGGTCGGCCCCATGGACAACAACGCCTATCTGCTGCGCTGCCGGGCCACCGACGAGCAGTTGCTGATCGACGCGGCCAACGACGCGCACACCCTGCTCGGCTCGATCGGCGACGACGGCATCGCGTCCGTGGTCACCACGCACCGCCACGCCGACCACTGGCAGGCGCTCGCCGAGGTGGTGGCGGCCACGGGCGCGCGGACGTACGCGGGCCGGGACGACGCCGAGGGCATTCCCGTCCCGACCGACGTCCCGGTCGCCGACGGCGACACGATCCGGGTGGGGCAGGTGGAACTCACCGCCCGCCACCTGGTGGGGCACACCCCGGGCTCGATCGCCCTCGTCTACGACGACCCGCACGGGCACCCGCACGTGTTCACCGGCGACTGCCTGTTCCCGGGCGGCGTGGGCAACACGCACAAGGACCCGAAGGCCTTCGCCAGCCTGATCCACGACGTCGAGACGAAGATCTTCGACGCGCTTCCGGACGAGACCTGGGTCTACCCCGGGCACGGCAACGACACCACGCTGGGCGACGAGCGTCCGCATCTGCCGGAGTGGCACGAGCGGGGATGGTGAGCGCCGGGTGGTGAACGCGGGACCCCGCGCGCCGAGCCTGCTTCGACACACCGCGTGACGAGCAGGCTCACGCGCCCCGTGTGAACCGTTCGCACGCATCGATGCCGCGCGTGCGCTCCCCGGCCGTACGGCCTTGCGGTCAACTGGAGTCAGCCCCGCGCGGGATGACGGCTCCTACGCGGTACGGGTCGCCGGTCCCTCTCTCCCGCCCTCGACCGGCGGCCCCGGCCGTCGGTCCCGACGGCTCAGGCTTCCGCCCGTGCCGCGCCCGCCAGCGTCGCCACCCGCTCCACCGCGAACGCGTATCCCTGCACCCCGCATCCCGCGATGACACCGTCGGCGCGAAGAGAGACGTACGAGTGGTGACGGAACGGTTCGCGCTGATGGATGTTGGAGATGTGGACCTCCACCACCGGCAGTCCGTCGCAGGTGTTCAGCGCGTCGAGAATCGCGACGGACGTGTGCGAGTAGGCCGCCGGGTTGATCACGACACCGGCGTGGTTCAGCCGCGCCTGCTGGATCCAGTCGACCAGTTCGCCCTCGTGGTTGGACTGCCGGAAGTCCACCGCGGCGCCGTACGCCGCCGCCGTCTTCACGCACAGCGCCTCGATGTCCGCGAGCGTGTCCGAACCGTAGATCTCCGGCTGGCGCTGCCCCAGCAGGTTCAGGTTGGGGCCGTTGAGCACCATGATCGGGGCGTCGGCGAGAGTGCGGGGCACGGTTCCTCCGGTCCGTTCGGGTCTGCCGGCCCTTGAGGGGGACCGTGTCTCGGCCCCCGGTTTATCACGGTGCACCGGACGGACGGGGACCGTACCCTCCGGCCATGACGCGAACCGTCCACCCGCCCAAGCTCGTGCCCGGCGACCGAGTCGCCGTCGTCTCGCCCTCCGCCGGACTCCCCGCCCTCTTCCCGCGCCCGTACGAGCTGGGACTCCAACGGCTGCGCACCGTTTTCGGCCTGGAACCCGTCGAGTATCCGGCCACCCGGAAGATGGGCGCGACCCCCGGGGAGCGCGCCGACGACCTCCACGCGGCGTTCGCCGATCCGGCCGTGAAGGCCGTGTTCGCCTCGATCGGCGGCGACGACCAGATCACGGTACTGCCCCTGCTCGACCGGGAGTTGATACGCGCTCACCCCAAGCCGTACTTCGGGTACAGCGACAACACCAACCTGCACGCCTTCCTGTGGAACACCGGCGTGGTGAGCTATCACGGCGGTTCCGTCATGGTCGAACTGGGCCGTCCCGGGGCGATGGCACCGCTCACCGCGGAGTCGCTGAGGGCCGCCCTCTTCACCTGCGGACCGTACGAGGTGAGGCCGGCCGGGTTCTGGACGGACAAGGCGCGGGACTGGGCGGATCCGGCCACCTTCGAGGCCGAACCGGAGACCCGGCGCGGCTCGGGCTGGACCTGGGTGAACGCCGACCGGGTGGTCGAGGGACGCAGTTGGGGAGGCTGTCTGGAGATCGTCGGCCGGCTGCTCATGGCCGACCGGGAAGTCGCGCACGATCCGGCGGTCCACGACGGCGGAGTGCTCTTCCTGGAGACGTCCGAGGACATGCCGAGCAGCGACGAGGTCTTCCACACCCTGCGCAACATGGGTGAGCGCGGGCTGCTCCAGCGCTTCTCCGCGCTGCTCATGGGCCGGCCGAAGGCCTGGTCGTTCGAGCGTCCCAACAGTCCCGAGGAAGGCGCCCGTTACGCGGCGGAACAGCGTGCGGCGGTACTGCGTGCCCTGAAGATGTACGCCCCCGACACCATGGCGGTGTTCGACGTGGATCTCGGGCACACCGATCCGCAGGTGATCCTCCCCTATGGAGGCATGATCCGTGTGGACGGCCCCGCCCGGCGCATCATCGTCACCTACTGACCCGACCGGTACCCCGGGCGCACGCCCGTCCCGGCCATCACATGCACTGAGCCCCCGCACGCCCCCGTAACCCTTGATCACGGTGGGTAGTTGTCGCGACATGCATGTTGCACGCAGCGTGAAAACCCCGTCCATGCTCCGGCTCGCGGCGGCCTCGCTGGCCGGGACGGCCGTCGAGTTCTACGACTTCTTCGTCTACGGGACCGCGGCCGCCCCGGTCCTGGGCCCGCTGTTCTTCCCGACACTCTCCCCGATGACGGGCACGCTGGCGGCGTTCGGTACCTTCGCGGCCGGATTCGTGGCGCGGCCGCTCGGTTCCGTCCTGTTCGGTCACCTCGGTGACCGGCGCGGGCGGCGGCCGGTCCTCGTGGCGTCACTGCTGCTGACCGGAGCCGCCACGGTGGCGGTCGGTTGCCTGCCTACGTACGGAACCATCGGCACGGCGGCTCCCCTGTTCCTTCTGGTTCTTCGCTTTCTCCAAGGCCTGGGGCTCGGCGGTGAGTGGGGCGGTGCGGTCCTGCTGACCGTGGAGCATGCTCCGGCCGGGCGCCGGGTGCTGTGGTCGAGCTTTCCGCAGATCGGCCCCTCGCTCGGGTTCGTGCTGGCCAACGGCGTGATGCTGGGCCTGTCCGCGACGTTGTCGCAGACGCAGTTCGCCGCCTGGGGCTGGCGGATTCCGTTCTGGGCGGCCGGAGTGCTCGCGGTGGCGGGTCTGTGGCTGCGCGGCTCGCTCACGGAGAGCCCGCTCTTCCTGGAACTCCACGACCGGGCACGTGTGCCGTTCGCCGAGGTGGTGCGCGGCCACTGGCGGCTCCTCCTGCTGACGGCCGGTGCCCTCGCGGTGGGGTACGCCGTCTTCTACACCGTGACGACCTGGTCCCTGGTCTTCGCGACGGAACGGCTCGGCGTGAGCCGTACGGTCGTGCTGGCCTGTGTCCTCGCCACCGTGGTGGTGCAGGGTGCCCTCACTCCCTTCCTGGCACTTCTGGGGGACCGCTACGGACGGCGGCCACTGTGCCTCGCGGGGTGCTCGGGCGTCGTCGTGTGGATGTTCCCGATGGTCGCTCTGCTGTCGACCGGCGAGCCGGCGCTGATGTTCCTGGGGTTCCTCGGGGCGATGCTCTCCTTCATCACGATGTTCGCGGTGGTCGCCGCGTATCTCCCGGAGTTGTACGAGCCCCGGGTGCGCTGCACGGGTGCGGCGGTGGGCTACAACCTCGGTGGCGTCCTCGGCGGTGCCCTCACCCCGATCGTGGCCACCGCGCTGACCGGACACGCCGGCCGGGTGCCCTGGGGCGTCGCTGCCTATCTGACGACCGTGGGCCTCGTCAGCCTGGGTTGCTTCGCTCTGCTGCCGGAGACCCGTCCCGTGCCGGTCGCGGTCGCGGAACCCGCTCCCGGCTGAACCGCAGGAAGACGGCGCACGGGACGCGGGCCGTCAGCGATCCGGGGACGAGGCCCACGGGTGCCGGCGAGCGCACGTGAGGGGCACCCGGCAATGCGCCGTGCACCCCTCGCGTGTTGTGCCCGACCGGCGCGGGTCAGGCCTCGATGCTGTGTTTCCGGGTCTTGTCGTCGTCCTTCCCCGCCGCCTCGACCGCTTGCCGCCTCCTGGTGGCAAGCAGGCTGGTGATCGTCGTGACGATCAGAACGGCACAGATCACGCCCAGCGAGACCGGGATGGAGATCTCGGGGACATGGACCCCCGCCTCGTGGAGAGCGTGCAGCACCAGCTTGACGCCGATGAAGCCCAGGATGACCGACAGACCGTACGAAAGGTGCACCAGCTTCTTGAGCAGGCCACCGATGAGGAAGTACAGCTGCCTCAGACCCATCAGCGCGAACGCGTTGGCCGTGAAGACGATGTAGGGGTCCTGCGTCAGGCCGAAGATCGCGGGGATGGAGTCGAGGGCGAAAAGCACGTCGGTGGTACCGATCGCGAGCATCACGACAAGCATCGGCGTCATGACCCGCTTGCCGTTCTGCGTGATCCACAGCTTGGTGCCGTGATAGCGGTCGGCCACACCGAAGCGGCGCTCGGCGGCCTTCAGCAGCCTGTTCTCCTCGTACTCCTCGTCCTCCTCCTCGGCCCTGGCCTCCTGGATCAGCTTCCAGGCGGTCCAGATCAGGAAGGCGCCGAAGAGGAAGAAGACCCAGGAGAAGGACGCGAGGATCGCGGCTCCCGCGGCGATGAACACGGCCCGCAGGACCAGGGCTATGAGGACACCGACCAGCAGCACGCGCTGCTGGTACTGCGAGGGCACCGCGAACTTCGCCATGATCAGGACGAAGACGAAGAGATTGTCGACGCTCAGCGACTTCTCGGTGATGAATCCGGCGAAGAACTCTCCGGCCGGCTGACCGCCGCCGAAGACGAGCAGCCCCACGCCGAACAGACCGGCGAGAGTGATCCAGACGATCGTCCAGATGCCGGCTTCCTTGATCGACACATCGTGCGGTTTGCGGCCGATGAAGAAATCGACCGCGATCAGGGCGGCGAGGCCCACGATCGTCAGGACCCACAGGGTCAGGGATACATTCACTGCGCCTCCGGCAGTACGTCACGGCATAGGTCAGCGTCGTCGCTACCGGAGGTCTCTTCCACCCGCGGGGCGCCGGACGCTCGACGCGCCCGGAGCCTGCGGGCCGACGCCCCGGGATCTGGCCGGATCCGGACTGACGGGCACGCCGCTGCAGGTAGGGAGTACTCCCCTCCGTGTGAACGAGAGTACCCGAATCACCAAGGAACGGTAAAGCGATTGGTAAAAGAAGATCCAAATGCCCAGCTCAGGGTCCCTTTACTTACTCTTGGTGAAGAGTCGGTCCCGGATCAGCGATCCCAGGTGCGGCGTGCTTCGGCGACCTGGTCGAGCACCTGGTCGAGCACCTGACTGCCCCGCGGGACACGCGGCGGCTCGTACGTCCAGGCGTGGCCGACCCAGGGGTCCGCCAGGTGGTCGTCGGGCACCGGCGACAGTCTCAGCAGCGAACGCCACAGCGGGTCGAGCAGCGGTCCGTAGGCGGCCGCGTCCTCCCGGTCGGCGACCATCATCAGATGGACGCCCACGGACGGGCCCTCGTCCGCGAGATAGCGCAGCCGGGTCACGGCCCGGTCGTCGAAACCGTGCGGGAAGTCGTTGACGATCAGCAGTTGTTCGGCGGTGTCCAGGCCGGGCGGCAGCGCGTCAGCTGCACCGCCGCGCACCGCCATCTGCACCAGGTCGACGCGCTCCGTGAGCCTGGTCAGCACGTCGGCCACGCTCGCCGGACCGACGGCCGGCGGGGCGGGGAGCACACCCGACCGCACGAGGGGGGTGAGTGAGCGCGCGGCCGAACCCGCGGGGTCGATGACGTGCACCACGAACTCGCCCGCCGGGTACACGGCGAGCAGCCGTGCCGCGTGCGCCACCGCCACGTCCATGGCCAGACGGCGCAGTTCGTCCTGGTCCACGAGCTCGTCGTGATGGCCCGAGCGGCCGCTGTCGATCCACAGCCCGCGCTCCAGCGGAAGCCTGATCAGCATGGGGATGCGCAGGTTCTCGCTCTCGGGCAGGTACAGATCGCCGAGGCGCAGGGCCATGGGGATCTCCATCGGCACCCGGTACCCGTGCCAGACCGGGTTGTCCCAGCGCGCGAACGCCACGGGCAGGGCGGGCTCGACGACGTCGGACTCGGCGATGAGCTGGGTCAGGTCACGGTCGAGGGCTGCTCTGGCCTGACCGACGAGCTCGGTGTGCTTCGTCTGGGCCGCCTCGCGTGCGACGTGGCCCTGCCCGCCTATACGGCTGCGCGGATCGGACAGGGCCTTGTCCAGTTCCTGCTCCATGCGCGAGTCGGCGAAGTCGACGGCACTGCGGTAGGCGGCCACCGTACGTGCCAGATCCTCGAACATGCCCCACACCTGGTTGTACAGGCGCTCCTCCATGGACCAGCCGGTCGCGGCGCCCGCGACGGGCTGTGCGGGCTGTCCGGGGTCCGAGGGCGGTGCGGTGGGAGCGGGCGGGGGCGGTGCCCCGGCCGCCCGACCGGGGTGTGTGTAGTTGATCGAGGCGCCCGGCGCGGCGGGCGGCGCAACCGGGCTCGCCTCGCCGGTGACGTCGTACGGGGATCCGTGCTGCGGTGCGCCGGGCGCGCCCTGCTGCGGCGGCACGGTGCCGGATGCGCCCTGGGATCCCGCGGGGGCCGGCGTCTGCAACGCGCGGTCGCCCTCGGGCAGGCGCGGCGGGGGTGGCGCCACCGAACGGGACAGGCCCTGCACCACCGCGTCGTTGATACCGGTCGCGAGTTGCGCGGCCTCCGCCAGCCCCTGGTCCGCGAGCAGGGCGGCGAGCCCGCCCGCGTACCCCTGGCCGACGGCACGCACCTTCCAGGAGTCCTGCCTGCGGTAGAGCTCCAGCGCGATGACGGCCGACTCGGAGTCCAGCCCCGTGATCGTGTAGCTGGCGACCTCGGAGCCGTCGAGTCCGGTGACCGCGACGAAGGGGGCGGCGACGGCGCCGAACCGCACCGGGCCGCCTGTCCCGGTCGGCAGGGCGAGCAGCACGTCCACCCGGTGCACGCTCTCCGGGAGGGCGTCCAGATCGAATGCGAGGCGATGATCGGCCGCCGCCTGCTTGGAGACCTCCAGGCCGGGCAGCGTGGGCGCGCCCGGGTGGGCCACCCATTCGGCGCCGCGCACCTTGCCCTGCGCGTCACTGAGCGTCGCCCCCGCCAGCACCGGCTTGCCGGCCGACACCCTGATCTCGAGTCGGGCCTCGGGAAGCGGGTGGTTCTGCCCCCGGACGAGCTCGGCCGTCATCGCCTTGTCCCCCTACGTCGCTCGGTGTCCTGGTGCCCGGCCGGCTACAGGTGCGGAACGATCGACGGCATCAGGTCCTGGAAGGTACGGCCGTTCGCAGGGGTGCCGAGGGCAGTCATCGTCCAGCCCGCGCCCGCCCGGTGCACCTTCGCCATGATCTGTGCCGTGTACGCACCGCCGCCCGCGAGGGTGTAGCGCGCGAGCTCCTGGCCGCTGGACTCGTCGACCAGGCGGCAGAACGCGTTCTGCACCTCCTGGAAGGTCTGGCCCGTGAAGGAGTTCACGGTGAAGACGATCTGGTCGATGTGGACCGGGACGCGCGCCAGGTCGACGAGGATCGCCTCGTCGTCACCGCCCTGGCCCACGCCGCCGACGAGGTTGTCACCGGTGTGCCGCACGGAGCCGTCGTCGCTCACGAGGTGCTGGAAGAAGACCACGTCCACGGGCCGCTTGTCGGCGAACAGCACGGCGGACGCGTCGAGGTCGATCTCCCGGGTGCGCGAACCGAAGAGCCCGCGACGGGGGGCTGCCTGCCAGCCGAGCCCCATACGCACCGCGGTCAGCGTGCCTCCGTCGTTCTTCTGCAGACTGATGGCCTGACCCTTGGTCAAGTTGACGGTCACGCGCTGTTCCCCTCTCGAGCGGTCCCCTGTTGGCCGCGGACTCCGCGGATGTCCAGAACCCTACGCAGCGGCACTGACACTGCCGAACCCCCGACCGCGCTTTGTGTCGGTGTTGCAACACAGCGCGCGGATCCGGGGGTCCGGCAGGTCTGCGGGATCGTCAGGCGATGCCCGCCTCCTTCATCTGACGCAGTTCCTTCTTCATCTCGGAGACCTCGTCGCGCAGCCGGGCCGCGATCTCGAACTGCAGGTCCGCGGCGGCGGCCCGCATGCGTTCCGTCAACTCCTCGATCTGCGCGGAGAGTTCGGCCCCGGGGCGGTCGGTCGGGACCGTCTCCTTCGCCTTGCCCCTGCCCTTGGCCGCCTTCGCACCCTTCGCCGCCTGACTGCCGAGCGAGGGGACGGGAGCCTTGGCGCCCTTGCCGTCCTTCGTCTTGCGGTAGCCGGTGCCGAGCAGCTGCTCCGTGTCGACGTCCTCCCGCGCGATCTGCGCCACGATGTCGTTGATCTTCTTGCGCAGCGGCTGCGGGTCGATGCCGTTCGCCGTGTTGTACGCGACCTGCTTCTCCCGGCGGCGGTTGGTCTCGTCGATGGCCTTCTCCATCGCCGGGGTGATCTTGTCGGCGTACATATGGACCTGTCCGGAGACATTGCGCGCGGCACGGCCGATGGTCTGGATGAGGGAGGTGCCCGAGCGCAGGAAGCCCTCCTTGTCGGCGTCGAGGATCGCCACCAGGGAGACCTCGGGCAGGTCGAGACCCTCCCTGAGGAGGTTGATACCGACCAGGACGTCGTACTCGCCGGACCTGAGCTCGCGCAGCAGCTCGACGCGTCGCAGCGTGTCCACGTCGCTGTGCAGATAGCGCACCTGGATGCCCATCTCCAGGAAGTAGTCGGTGAGATCCTCCGCCATCTTCTTGGTGAGCGTGGTCACCAGGACGCGCTCGTCCTTCTCGGTGCGCTTGCGGATCTCGTGGACGAGGTCGTCGATCTGGCCCTCGGTGGGCTTGACCACGACCTCCGGGTCGACAAGGCCGGTGGGGCGGATGATCTGCTCGACCTGGCCGTCCGAGCGCGAGAGCTCGTACTGCCCGGGGGTCGCCGACAGGTACACCGTCTGACCGATGCGCCCCTGGAACTCCTCCCACTTCAGCGGCCGGTTGTCCAGGGCGGACGGCAGGCGGAAGCCGTGCTCGACGAGCGTGCGCTTGCGCGACGCGTCGCCCTCGTACATCGCGCCGATCTGGGGCACGGTGACGTGCGACTCGTCGATGACGAGCAGGAAGTCCTCCGGGAAGTAGTCGAGCAGCGTGTTCGGCGGGGTGCCGGGCAGGCGGTCGTCGAAGTGCATCGAGTAGTTCTCCACACCGGAGCAGGTCCCGATCTGGCGGAGCATCTCGATGTCGTACGTCGTCCGCATGCGCAGCCGCTGGGCCTCCAGCAGCTTGCCCTGCTTCTCCAGCTCCGCGAGGCGCTCCTCCAGCTCCTTCTCGATGCCGTTGATCGCCCGCTCCATGCGCTCGGGACCGGCGATGTAGTGGGAGGCGGGGAAGACGTAGAGCTGCTGCTCGTCGCTGACGATCTCACCGGTGAGCGGATGGAGGGTGGAGAGGGCCTCGATCTCGTCGCCGAACATCTCGATCCGAACGGCCAGCTCCTCGTACACCGGGAAGATCTCGATGGTGTCGCCGCGCACCCGGAAGGTGCCTCGGCTGAACGCCACGTCGTTGCGCGTGTACTGGATGTCGACGAAGCGGCGCAGCAGCTGGTCGCGGTCGATCTCGTCGCCGACCTTGAGGCTGACCATGCGGTCCACGTACTCCTGGGGAGTACCGAGGCCGTAGATGCAGGAGACGGAGGCGACCACGACCACGTCCCGGCGGGTCAGCAGCGAGTTGGTCGCGGAGTGCCGCAGGCGCTCCACCTCCTCGTTGATCGAGGAGTCCTTCTCGATGTACGTGTCCGACTGAGGAACGTACGCCTCGGGCTGGTAGTAGTCGTAGTACGAGACGAAGTACTCGACCGCGTTGTTCGGCAGGAGCTCGCGGAACTCGTTGGCCAGCTGGGCGGCCAGTGTCTTGTTCGGTGCCATCACCAGGGTGGGGCGCTGGAGCTTCTCGATCATCCACGCCGTGGTGGCGGACTTGCCTGTGCCGGTCGCGCCGAGCAGGACGACATCCTTCTCACCTGCCTGGATGCGCTTTTCCAGCTCGGCGATGGCCGTCGGCTGGTCACCGCTGGGCCGGTAGGGGCTGACGACCTCGATGGGCGCCACCGTGCGTTCGATCTGTGAAACGGGCCGCATGCCATCCACCGTACGACCCCCCACTGACAACGGGGACCGGTCAGCGCCTCTGCGCCGTACGGTAGCCGCGCTGACCGGCGCGCTCGGGGCTGCGCAGCAGCGTACGCCGTCCGGTGTCCTCCAACTCCGGATGCGCCGGGATCCCGGGCTTGCGTTCGACCGGCTTCCAGACGGGCTTGCCCATGACGATCAACGGGTCGAACATCACGACGACGCCGGCCAGGCACAGGAAGAGAAGCGGGCCGATCATCAGCGGGGCCAGCAACGCGGCGGGTGATTCACCGGCCGGAGCATGGGGAGAGGTGTGCACGTGGACACGGAGCGCGGCCATGCCCGTGTAGTGCATTCCACTGACGGCGAACCCCAAGACGAGACTCGCGCCGATGCTCCACAGGAAGCCGCGGCCCTGGCCTGCCGCCCAGAGCGCCGCGGTCGCCGCGACGACCGCTATGACGACCGAGGCGGTGACGGTGAGCGTGTTGTACCCGAGCACTCCGTTGAGCCGCATCCCCGCCATGCCCAGGTAGTGCATGGAGGCGATCCCGAGACCGGTGATGGTGCCGCCCGTGAAGAGGGCCACCCCGGTGGCCCCGCGGTAGCCCACGATGAAGACCCCGACGCCGACCATCACGATGGCGACGGCCAGGCTCGCGAAGGTGATCCCCCGGTCGTAGTGGATCGGGGTCTCTTCGACGCTGAAGCCCATCATCGCGACGAAGTGCATGGTCCATATGCCGGAGCCGATGGCGGCGGCTCCCAGGGCGAGCCATCCGACCCGCCAGGACTGGGCGACCAGCATCGATCTGCCGGTGCAGAGCAGACCGAGCGCGCCGCCGAGGCAGGCCATGAGGTACGCCACCACAGGTGTGACGAGTCCGTAGCTGAAGCCGTCGACGGTGTTCTGCATGCGCGACTGCCCCTCCGCCCTGATGCGTTCTGAATCCGGAAATGCCCCCCATCCCCAGGACCGCGACGAACGGTCAGGGCTGCTGAGGCAGAGCGTAAGACCCCCACCGGAACGGTCGAACGATATTCCGGCAAAGAATCACGGTGCTAACGCACTTGTGCGGCCCTTGTGCGCACCCTTGGGCAACTCCAGGCAATCTGTGGCCATCCCGCGCCCACCATCCTTGACTCTCTGCTGTCACTCTGATGCTGTCTGTGATCACACGACACGAGGAGCACGCATGCACGCGCGCGTTGCCGCCGCCACGACCACCGCCCTCTTCGGACTCGGCGTGGCCATACTGCCGACTCCGCATGCCGGTGCGACCGGCGGCGACGGACCGGTCGTCGTCGCGCATCGCGGAGCCTCCGCCTACGCACCCGAGAACACCCTGGCGGCCGTGGACCGGGCGGCCGCGATGGGCATCGACTGGGTCGAGAACGACGTCCAGCGCACCAAGGACGGCCGGCTCGTCGTCATCCACGACGCGACGCTGAACCGCACGACCGACGCCAAGCGGCTCTATCCGCAGCGGGCGCCCTGGCGGGTGAAGGACTTCACCGCCGCGGAGATCGCGCGCCTGGACGCCGGCAGCTGGTTCGGCCGCCGGTACGCGGGAGCGCGCGTGCCGACGCTGCGGCAGTACCTGGATCGCGTGTCGCGCAATCACCAGAAGCTCGTACTGGAGATCAAGAATCCGCAGCTGTATCCGGGGATCGAGCGCCAGACCCTCGATCTGCTGAACAACGAGGGCTGGCTGGACGGCGACCACCTCGGGCGCCGGCTCGTCGTCCAGAGCTTCAGCGCCGACAGTGTGCGCAGGGTCCACCGGCTGCGGCCGGGAATCAGGACGGCGTACCTGGGCACGCCCCCGACGGCGGAGCTGCCGGCGTACGCGCGGTTCGCCGACCAGATCAACTCGGCGTACTCGGAACTCTCGCCCCGCTACGTCTCGGCGGTCCATGCGCTGAAGGGCCCGCACGGCACACCGGTGAAGGTCTTCGCCTGGATCGTGAACAGCGGCGGCGACGCCGAACGGCTGACCGGCTACGGCGTGGACGGACTGATCACGAACGTGCCGGACGTGGTGCGCAGAGCGGTCACCGCATCCTGATCCCGCCGCCCGGATGCCAACGGGGCCGCGGTCCGTACCCGGGGCGTTGTCAGTGCCGCGCCGTACGGTGGGCGCATGGACAGCCATGGGCAGTACGAGCAGCAGCCGGCGTGGGCCGTCGTCGCCACCGACATCGGTCCGCTGCTGCTGGCCGCCACGCGCGACGGGCTGGTGAACGTGGTGTTCCACGCGACCGACCCCGTGCGCGACAGAGCACTGGAAAGGCTCGGGTCCAGGCTCGGCTCGGAGCCGGTCGAGGACCCCGGTTCACCGCTCCTGGCCGAGGCGATACGCCAGGTGGCGGCCTACTTCAAGGGTGAGCGGCGCGGCTTCGACCTGCCGCTGGACTGGTCCCTGATCACCGGATTCAACCGCCAGGTACTGCGCGAGCTGGCTTCCGGCGTCCCGTACGGCACGGTGGTGGGGTACGGCGATCTGGCCCGGCGGGTCGGACAGCCGGGCGCGGCCCAGGCCGTGGGAGTGGCGATGGGCTCGAACCCGCTGCCGGTGGTGGTGCCGTGCCATCGCGTGGTCGAGAGCGACGGCGGCATCGGCGGTTTCGGTGGTGGCCTGGAGACCAAGCGGCAGCTTCTGGCACTCGAAGGGGTGCTGCCCGAGCCGCTGTTCTGAGCGGGGCCCGCTCGGGCCCGGAAGCACCCGTCCACTATGCGTAGTGCCGTGCCTCGAAGACATTGCCGTCCGGGTCGCGGAAGTAGAAGCTGCGCCGGGCCGCGCCCCGGGCGCCGAAGGAGTCGTACGAGAAGTCCGAGACGGGGACGGACAGCGCCTCCAGGCGCGCCCGCAGGGCGTCGAAGGCCGCCTCCCCGTGCAGGGACAGGCACACGTGGTTCACCGGATGCCCGGCGCTCCCGTCGGCCCCCGGCAGCATCTTCATAGATGTCGCGAGCGACAGCGGCGCCAGGTCGATGATGCTCTCCTCATTGAGCCGCACCGAGGGGAACGGCACCTTTCCGGCGATGAATTCCGCGAGTCTGAGGGGCTCCAGACCGACCGCCTGCTCGTAGAAGGAGGCGGCGGCGACCGGGTCCCGGACCCACAGGACGACATGGTCGAGACGTGGCGAGCTGTCCGTCATGCCCCCAGGCTGGTGTGCTCTGTCTCGGCTTTCAAGGGTTTGGGAGCGTGTGCCGCCCGCCAGAGATGAGGCAGGACCGGAAGACAGGAGGCAGGCCCGTGCTGATGGTGTCCGAAGAGGTACGGGAGGCGCTCGCCGCGCGCCGGCCCGTGGTGGCCCTGGAGTCGACGATCATCGCGCACGGGCTGCCCCGCCCGCGCAATCTCCAGGTCGCCCTGGAACTGGAGGACGCCGTCCGGCAGGAGGGCGCGGTACCCGCCACGATCGCCGTCCTGGACGGCCGCGCCCATGTCGGCCTGGACAAACAGCAGGTCGAACGGGTCGCGAACGAGGACGGGATCCGCAAGCTGGGGCACCGCGATCTGGCACTCGCGGCGGCGACGGGAGCGAGCGGGGCGACGACCGTGTCCGCGACGGCGTCGCTGGCCGCCCTCGCCGGGATCCGGGTGTTCGCCACGGGTGGGCTCGGCGGGGTGCACCGCGAGTGGACGGTGACGCAGGACGAGTCCGCCGATCTGGGGCTGCTGGCACGGACGAGGATCACCGTGGTCTGCGCGGGTGTGAAGTCGATCCTGGATGTGCCGGCGACGCTGCAGCGACTGGAGACCCTGGGGGTGGCGGTGGCCGGCTACCGCACCGACCGCTTCCCTGGCTTCTACCTGTCGGACTCGGGTCACACGGTCGACTGGAGCCTGGAGTCGCCGGCCCAGGTGGCGGAGGTCATGCGCGCCCAGGACACGCTCCGCGGCCCGCAGTCGGCGCTCGTCGTCGCCAATCCGGTGCCGCGGGAGGAGCAGCTCGATCCCTCGCTCCATGCCCGGGTGCTCGCCGACGCACTGCAGGCGTGCGGGGAGGCGGGCATCACCGGGCAGGCGGTCACGCCGTTCCTGCTCGACCATCTGGTGCGGCACACCGACGGCGCCTCGCTGAGCGCCAATCTGGCGGCGGTGCGGGGGAACGTACGGCTCGCCGCTCGGATCGCGGCGGCCTGGGCGGAGGTGTGAGCGCGGCGCTTCTCGTCATCGGGGACGTGGTCACGGACGTCGTCGCCCGCCATCGCGGACCGCTCGCAACGGGTACGGACACGGCCGCCTCCATCCGGACACTGCCGGGTGGCGCGGGCGCGAACGTCGCGTGCTGGGCGGCCCATTGGGGCAACCCCGATGTGCGGCTGCTCGGCCGGGTCGGTGCCGACGCGGCCGCCTGGCACGGACGCGAACTGACGGCGGCGGGCGTACGGCCCCACCTCGTCGTCGACGCCGAGGCCCCCACGGGGACGGTGATCTGCCTGGTGGACGCGGGTGCCTCGGCGGAGCGCACGTTCCTCACGGACAGCGGAGCGTCGCTGCGGCTGGCGCCCGACGACTGGTCGGACGCGTTGCTCGACGGGGTCGCCCGACTGCATCTTTCGGGCTATCTGTTCTTCTCCGGGCCGAGCAGGGCGCTGGCGGCTGTGGCGCTCGATGCGGCACGGTCGCGCGGCGTACCGGTGAGCCTGGATCCGGCGTCGGCGGGGTTTCTCACCGAGTCGGGAGTGGACACCTTCCTGGCGTTCGCCGAGGGGCTCGATGTGCTGCTGCCGAGCCGGGACGAGGCGTGCCTGCTGACCGGGCTGCCCGACCCGGAGGACGCGGCGGCCAAGCTGAGCCGTCAGGTGCCCCTGGTGGTCGCCAAGCAGGGTGCACAGGGTGCCCTGGTCGCCGCGTCGGGAGCGGTGCGGGCCCGGATCCCGGCCGTTCCCGTTTCCCCGCGGGACACGACCGGGGCAGGTGACGCGTTCACCGGGGCCTTCCTGGCGGCACTGCTCGCGGGGGCGGAACCGGAGGAGGCGGCCGAGCAGGGGTGCAGGGCCGGAGCCCTGGCGGTGACGACGGTGGGAGGACGCCCACCGGTGCGGACGCCGTAGGGGCCGCTCGCTCGTGCAAGTCCCCTCCCCTACTCCCCCTTGCGTCCCCAGGCCGAGATCATCGGGGACGTCGCCAGATCCATCGTGCCGGAGGCGACATGGGACAGATGGCGGTCGATCTCCTCGTCCGTGGCAAGGCCGGCGGCCACGAGCCGTTCGCGGATCTGACGGACGGTCGCGGCTTCGAGGGCCGTGCAGGCGGGCGAGGCGACGGGGAAGTACGCGTCGGCCTCCACCCGCCGCAGGCCCGCCTCACGGAGCAGACGCGGGAGCCTGCGGCCGTACGACAGGTCGGCACCGCGCTCGGCGAGGAGGGCGCGGAAGCCATTGCGCAGGCGGTTGGCGAGCTCCTGTTCGGGACCGTACTCGTCCGGGCAGAGCAGGGGCTGCAGGGCCGGGTCGGCGTCCTCGATCAGGATCCGTCCGCCCGGGCGCAGTGCGCCGATCATCGACCGCAACGCCCGCTCCCGGTCCGGGACGTGCACCAGGACGAGCCGGGCGTGGACGAGGTCGAAACCGGCCCCCGGCGGGTCCTCCGCGCCCACGTCATGGGTGCGGACCTCGATCGGGGGGCGGGCGGCCGACACCGCCCACGAGGTGTCGATGTCGGTCGCGACGACCTTCCCGGTGGGGCCGACCTTCTTGGCGAGCCAGGAGATCACCGAGGTGCCGCCTGCTCCCACCTCCCAGCAGCGCCAGCCGGGTCCGATACCGAGATCCTCGATGTGGCGGAACGTCGTGGGGTCGAACAGGGTGGAGAGCGCGTCGAAGCGCCGGCCCGCCTCGGACTGCTGGTTGTCGAGGAGATACCCGTCGGTTGGCGTCATGGTGACATCGTCCCAGGCGGGCCGCCTGTTCGTGCGGGGGGACGCTCCGGCGGGCCCGCACACGACACTCGCACGAGTGTGCTGTCGCCCTGCCGCACCGGACGAATCCCGCAACCCTCGCACCGAAACGGAACGTTCCATTCCCACAGGCTTCCCCGCCGCCCGAGACGGACTGGCAGACTGGCCCGCGAAGGCGCAGAGCGCGACGCGAGGAGATCCACGCAAGGAGATCCAGAATGTCCATGGCAGGGAATCTGCGGAAGGTCACGGGCCTCGACAGGGTCGGCGGCCTCCGCAAGGCGGCGCGGTTGGGGCGGCGCCACGGCCGCGTCGACCTGAGCCATCCCGCCCGGTCACCGCTGGGCTCCGCAGTGGTGAAGTGCGTGACGTACGAGGACGGCGTGCGGGTTCCCGGCGGTGGCGATCTGGTCGAGGACGTGGAGCGGCTGCGCAAGAGCGAGGACGGTTTCGTCTGGCTCGGGCTGCACGAGCCGACGGACGACGAGTTCGCGGGCATCGCCGAGCTCTTCGATCTGCACCCGCTGGCCGTCGAGGACGCGGTGGAGGCACACCAGCGACCCAAGCTGGAGCGTTACGGGGACACGCTGTTCGCGGTCTTCAAGACGGTCTGCTACGTGGAGCACAAGGAACTGACCGCGACCAGCGAGATCGTGAACACCGGCGAGATCATGGTGTTCATCGGCCCTGCCTTCGTCATCACGGTGCGGCACGGCCGGCACGGCTCGCTGGGTCCCTTGCGCGAGGAGCTGGAGGCGCACCCCCACCAGCTCGCCAAGGGACCCGCGGCGGTACTGCACGCGATCGCCGACCATGTCGTGGACGACTACCTGAGCGTCACGGACGCGGTGCAGGAGGACATCGACCAGGTCGAGATGGACGTCTTCGCCGACAACGGGGCTCGGCTCGATCCGGGGCGCATCTACCAGCTCAAGCGTGAACTGCTCGAGCTGAAGCGGGCGGTGGTCCCCTTGGACCGCCCCCTCCAGGAACTCTCCACCCGCCCGAACCGGGTGATCGACCCGGAGATACAGACGTACTTCCGGGACGTCTCGGACCACCAGCTGCGCGCCACCGAGCAGATAGCCGCGTTCGACGAACTGCTCAACTCGATCCTCCAGGCCCACCTCGCGCAGGTGAGTGTCGCCCAGAACGCGGACATGCGCAGGATCACGGCCTGGGCCGCTCTCATCGCCGTGCCCACCATGCTCACCGGCGTCTACGGCATGAACTTCACGTACATGCCCGAACTGCACTGGAGAATCGGCTATCCGCTGGTGATGGCCGTGATAGCCGTCGGCTGTTTCGCCCTGTACCGCGGCTTCAAGCGCAACGGCTGGCTGTAGGCGGGATCAGCGCACCGTGGCCCTCGAGTAGACCGTCTCCACCCAGGTGGCGAGCTGATCGTCGGTCAGGTGCTGGGCGAGGTCCGACTCGCTGATCATGCCGACGAGACGCTTGTTCTCGATGACGGGGAGCCGGCGGATCTGGTACTCCTCCATGGCCGTGAGCACGTCGCCGACGTCGGCGCTCGCCTCGATCCAGCGCGGCGTGCCCTGAGCCATGTCGGCCGCGGTCACGCGTGAGGGGTCGCGGCCCATGGCCACGCAGCCGACGACGATGTCGCGGTCGGTGAGGATGCCGCAGAGCCGCTCGTTCTCGTCACTGATGGGCAGCGCACCGACGTTGAGTTCGCGCATCAACTGGGCGGCTCGGTCCAGGGTCTCGTGTGCGGGGATCCACTGGGCACCACGGTGCATGATGTCTCCGGCAGTGGTCATGGGACACCTCCGATGCCGGACGGCCGGCGCGGCACGGGACGCACCGCATGTCCCGGCGCCTTCATTCTCGCCGTCTTCCCTGGCCGACGCACCCGGAGCACCGGGGCGGCGGGGCGCCTCGGCCGCCGGACGCGGGATCACGCCGACGACCGGGGGATCGGGCCATGGAGCGCACGGTCTCCGCGGGACGACGCGGATGATCGCTGGGGGCCTTGTCGTCCTTCTCCGAACGGGTCAGCCGTTCCACGCGGGGTGCCGCGGGTCGTCGGCGCGGATGAGTACATCGGCGGCGGCACCCGGATCGGTCTCCGCCTCGTAGCGCTCGAAAGCGGGAAGCGTCCACTGCTCCGGCCCCGGGGTCCGCCGCCGGAGCGCGCCGGGCGAGAGAAGGACGTGGACGCTCAGGTCGAAGGGGAACCAGTGACGCAGGAGGAGAGGGCCGTGGAGCAGCAGCAACCCGCCCGGCGGGAGCGGGACATAGGGGCTGCGGGTGGCGCGGTCGGCGACCGGGTCCCACAGATCGGGCAGCACGCGTCCGTCGCCGCCCGGTTCGAGCGGGCCGAACACCTCGCGCCACACGGCGCCGGTGTCGAGCCAGCCGTCGTAATAGGAGTCCGGGTCCTGATGGCCGTGCTCGAGGCGGACGGACGCCGGGCGCAGGAAGCCCTCCGTGCCGACTACGAGCGAGGGCCGGCCCCGTATGCCCAGCACGTCGGAGACCCGCTGGGCCAGATCTCCGGGGCGCGCCGCCGGTGCGCCGTCGAAAGCGATGCGCGGCCAGGGGCTGCCGTCGGCGGACTTCAGGTCGAGCAGCCGGTCGGCTAGAAGGTCGCCGAGCCGTTCCCAGGTGATCGCTTCGAGTCGCACAGGGCCCATGATGCCGCGTCGAGAGCACGAACCCGCTGCTCGGCCCCGGGAGGTGAACGGCACAGCTGCCTGTCCACGGGCTCGGCACGGCTCCGGGCTCGGCACGGCTCCGGGCCCGCGTGGATCACCGGTCGCGCTCCGCTCGCCCACACCACCGGAACAACCGGGTCCGAGGGCGCTCCGGCCGGGCCCGCCGGGGGCGATCCGGTCCGGCGTGGTCGGGTGGCGGACGGGTGGGGAATGAAGCGGATATGAGGCCGACCCCAACTCCTCCGTCCTGGGCAGGACTTCTCGTGATCCAACCGCTCAAACGACGGCACTGCGCCGGGTGCCGGAGAGGGCCGCTGCCCCTGCTGGTGCTGGAGGAGAGCGCGCCACGCTGCCTGGACTGTGCGGACCTCGGGCATCTGGTGTTCCTGGCGCGGGGCGACACCGCGCTGACGCGGAGGTCCCGGGAGGCCAGCACGCTCTCGGCGGTGGTGGTGCGCTTCGACCGGCGCCACGGCCGCTACGAGCGGCAGGGGCTGCTCGTCGAGGAGGAGGCACTCGCACGGGCCGAGGAGCGTTGCCTGGCGGACGCGGAGGCCCGGCGCAGACGCAGGGTGCGGGACGCCCGGCGGCGGGCCGCGCAGGACGAGCGGTTCACGGAGGCGTTCGCCGAGGAGATCCGGCGGCTGTTTCCCGGGTGCCCGGCCGATCGGGCCCAGGCGATCGCGGCGCATGCGTCGGTGCGCGGAAGCGGGCGGGTGGGGCGCAGTGCGGCGGGGCGGACGCTGTCGCCGGAGGCGGTCACGGCGGCGGTGCGGGCGTCCGTGCGGCACACGGAGACGCCGTACGACACGCTCCTGATGGACGGGGTGCCGCGGGCCGAGGCGCGGCGGCGCATCGCGAACGGCGTGGAGTCGGTACTGCGTGGGTGGCGACTGCGGCAGGTGGCGTGATGCGGGCGTGGGCGGCGGGACAGCCGGGGCCGGCCGGCAGGTTGATCCCAGGTCCGGGACGGGTCGGCGCGGGGCGTTCGGCGTCCCCTCACGACCGGCGGAGGGCGTGCGGGTGAGGCGGGTTTGCGTGCGCACGCGCAGGGTCACCGATCTCGTGCGCGTATTCACTTCTCGTGACGGGGTGCGTGGGGAAGGATCTCAGCGTCCGGGGGACCGATGGGGGAGTTGACATGATCGATGGACCGTATTTCGCACTGACCGTGCTCGGGGTGCTGGGGACCGGTCTGGTGGCGGGGGTGTGTTTCGCGTTCTCGGCGTTCGTGATGCGGGGCCTCGGCTCGCTGCCCCCGGCACGTGGAGCCGCCGCGATGAACGCGATCAACAGGGCCGCGACAACACCGGCGTTCATGATCCTGTTCATGGGCGCGGCGCTGCTGAGCGCCGTGCTCGCCGTGGTGACGTTCGTGCTGTGGCCCGAGGGCACCGTGGAACTGCTGGTGGGCAGCGCCCTCTATCTGGTCGGTGTGTTCGCCGTGACCGCCGCGGCGAACGTCCCTCGCAACGGCGCGCTGCTGCGGATGGACCCGGACGCCCCTGAAACGGCCGTGTACTGGCGGAGCTATGTGCGGGAGTGGACCCTGTGGAACCACGTCCGCACCGTCGCGTCGGCCGGGGCCGCCTTGTCCTATCTCCTCGCCCTCACCTGAGCCGCGGCACGGGCCCAGCCCGCCGACGACTGCCGGGGGGCAGCCGGGCGGGCGGCGTCGTATCGTGGCACGAAACCACCCCGTACGCGTGTGCAAGGGAGACGGCCATGGCCGATCCCAAGGGTTTTATGACCACACCCCGCGAGGAATGGCCCCGGCGGCCCGTCGAGGAGCGGGTGCGGGACTGGAACGAGGTGTATGTGCCGGGTGCGCTGCTGCCGATCATCAGCCGGCAGGCGAACCGGTGCATGGACTGTGGGATCCCGTTCTGCCACGAGGCGTGCCCACTCGGGAATCTGATCCCCGAGTGGAACGATCTCGTCTCGCGGGAGGACTGGCGGGCCGCGAGCGACCGGCTGCACGCAACGAACAACTTTCCGGAATTCACCGGGCGGTTGTGTCCTGCCCCCTGCGAGGCGGGGTGCGTGCTCGCCATCAACCAGCCAGCGGTCACCATCAAGAACGTGGAGGTGGCGATAGCGGACCGGGCCTGGCAGGAGGGGTTCGCCCCGCCGCGTCCGCCCGACCGGCTGTCCGGGCGCACCGTCGCGGTCGTCGGATCGGGGCCCGCGGGGCTCGCGGCGGCCCAGCAGCTCACGCGGGCCGGTCACACCGTGGCGGTGTACGAGCGTGCCGACCGGGTCGGGGGGCTGCTGCGGTACGGGATACCAGCCTTCAAGATGGAGAAGCGGCACTTGAACCGCCGTCTGGAGCAGATGCGCGCCGAGGGGACGAAGTTCCGCACGTCGACGGTCGTCGGCAGGGACATCGGGGCCGCGGAGCTACGGGCACGCTACGACGCAGTGGTGCTCGCGACGGGCGCCACGGCTTGGCGCGAACTCGATGTGCCGGGCCGGGAATTGGCGGGAATCCACCAGGCGATGGAGTATCTGCCGCTGGCCGACCGCGTGTGCGAGGGGGATCTGAAGGTCTCCCCGCTGTCGGCGGCCGGGAAGCATGTTGTGATCGTGGGTGGCGGTGACACCGGGGCGGACTGCCTCGGGACCGCGGTGCGCGAGGCGGCCGCCTCGGTGACCCAGCTGGACATCTACCCGCTGCCGGAGGCCGAGCGGGACGAGGACACCGAGCCCTGGCCGACCTATCCGAAGATCTATCGGCTGTCGGCGGCCCACGAAGAGGCGCGGGAGCTGCGGACGGCGCCCGCGGCGGTTGCGGACGCGCGGCTGTTCGCGGCGTCGACACTGCGCTTCACGGGAGACCCCGACGGTCATGTGCAGGCGCTGCAACTGGTCGAGGTGGACGAGCGGCGCCGCCCGCTGCCGGGAACGGAGCGGACGCTCCCCGCCGACCTGGTGCTGCTCGCGCTGGGGTTCTCGGGACCCGATCGCGGGGACGGGCTGATCGACCAGCTCGGCATCGCGCTCGACCCACGCGGCACGATCGTTCGGGACGACGAGTTCGCCACCAACGTGCCCGGGGTGTACGCCGCCGGGGACGCCGCGCGCGGACAGTCGCTGATCGTATGGGCGATCGCGGAGGGACGGGCGGCCGCGGCGGCGGTGGACCGCAGGCTGAGCGAGGGTGCGTCACACCTGCCGGCGCCGATCGGACCGTACGACAAGCCGATGAGGGCGTGAAGGTGCCGCAGGGACGGGCCGGCCACTCATGGGCGGCGCCGGCCGGACGCCCGCGGACAAGCCGTCGGCGGGCAGGACGTCGAGACGTACCGCGCCGAGGGGGACGACGGTGTCGGTGAACCGCGCCGTCGCTGCCGTTCCCGTCGCGGGAGCCGGGGACCACGTGCCGCGGGCCAGGGAAGGACCCGGCCCGGCATTACGTGCGCAGCCCGGGAGACACAACCAACCCCAGTGCCCCTGGCCGGAAGAGAGCAGCCGGCACCACTGGCCCCAGGCCCAGGAGAACCCGCACCACGCGCCGCAACCCCGGAGGACACCAACCAGCCCCACGTGCCGCAAGCCCAGGAGACACCAACCTGCACGCGCCACATCCCAGGAAGACACCAGCCGGCACGACGCGCCCGGACTCACCGGCCCCGCCCCACCCGCCGTACGGCCGGCGGGCACCGCGGCTCCCGCCCCACGTGCCCGAAGCTTCCGTGGGCCTGGGGAACGTCGGCTGTGAGGCATCCGGTGGACGCCTCACAGCCGACGCGGTCGCCCGCGGTCCCCGCCGTGCCCCCTCCGCTACTGCTTGCGGCCCACCGCTCCATAGCCGGGGATGACCCCGTCGTCCTGTCCGGGCACCGGCTCGCCCAGCTCCGGGTGCCACTTGTGAACCACCTCGACGCCGGGTTCGACGAGGTCGAGTCCGTGGAAGAAGTGCGAGAACTCGTCCCGGGAGCGGAGCGCCAGTGTGACGCCGACCGCCTTCAGCTTCGCGATCGCCGCCGCGGACTCCTCCGGGGTGAAGTCGGCGGTGGCATGGGTCATCATCAGGAAGCTGCCGGACGGCAGTTCGGCCAGCAGCCGGTCGACCAGGTCGTGCGCCCCGTCCTCGTCGGAGATGAAGTGCAGCAGTGCGACGAGGGAGAGCGCCACCGGCTGCCGGAAGTCCAGCACCTTCCTGGCCTCTTCGAGGATGGTGCCGGGGTCGCGCACGTCGGCCTGCAGGTACTCGGTCACCCCCGCGGGCGTGCTGCGCAGCAGGGCCGCCGCGTGAGCCAGCACGATCGGGTCGTTGTCGCAGTAGACGACGCGCACGTCCGGCGCGACCTGCTGGGCGATCTGGTGCAGGTTCGGCTCGGTCGGTATGCCCGTGCCGATGTCCAGGAACTGCCGCACGCCGTTCTGCGCCAGCCAGCGGGTGGCACGGTGCATGAACGCGCGGTTGACCCGTGCCATCACCGGCACCCGTGGGTCCAGGGCGAGCATCTGCCGCCCCATCTCCTCGTCGACGGGGTAGTTGTCCTTCCCGCCGAGGTACCAGTCGTACATGCGCGCGGGATGCGGCTTGCTCGTGTCGATGACGACGGCGTCCTGGGCGGGATCCTGCCCGGTCATGAGGAACTCCGTAAGTCCGTAGGAGGGTCAGTGATCAATTCAGTGCCAAGTCAGTGGTGGGATGAGCAACTGCGCAGAGCAACACATGAGTCATGAGAGCAGGAAGTCGGCCACCCCCGCCTTGGCTCCCTCTATGAACGCGGTCATCTCGGCGGATGTGTAGATCAGTGCGGGTCCGTCCGGGTCGGTCGACTGACGGACGGCGATCCGGCCGTCAGCGAGCTTCATCGCCTCCAGGCAGTTGCCGCCGTTGCCTCCACTCCACGGCTTGTGCCAGCCTTCACTGCCCAGTTCGCGGGCGGGCATGCCGTTGTAGACGCGTTTGCGCGGCGTGTTGCGATCCATTACAGCTCCTTGCGGAGATCCTCGAGGATCTCCTTCGTGCGTTGTGCAGTAGCGGCGTGAGCCGCCATGCGGTCCATGACCTCGAGGTGGGTCGCCACCTCGGTACGCGCGTCCAGGTAGACGGCGCCGGTCAGGTACTCGCTGTAGACCATGTCCGGCAGTTCTGACATGGCAAATCGGAACAGGACGAAAGGCCCGTACGTGCCCGGATGCGGGCCCGAGGCGAACTCGAGCACCTGCAGGGTCACGTGCGGCAGGGCCATGACCTCCAGCAGCCGTTCGACCTGGGCGCGCATGACCTCGGCGCCCACGACCGGACGACGCAGCGCCGTCTCGTCCATCACGGCCCAGACACGAGGCCCGTTCTCACGTGTCAACAGCTCCTGGCGCTGCATACGCAGTGCCACATGACCCTCGATGTCCTCGGGGCTGGTCTGCCCGATGGCACCCGACTTCAGGACTCCCCGGGCGTAGTCCTCGGTCTGCATGATGCCGGGCACGAAGTGCGGTTCGTACTGCCGGATGAGCGCGGCGGCGCCCTCCAGGCTGACGTACATCGAGAACCAGCCCGGCAGGATGTCGTGGAACCGCTGCCACCAGCCCGGCTTGTTGGAGTCCTCGGCCAGCTGGACGAAGGCCTCGGCCTCCTCGTCGCTCACGCCGTACGACTTCAGCAGCAGCTGGAGGTACGGGATCTTCAGGGCGACCTCGGCCATCTCCATACGGCGGACGGTGGCGGGCGCGACCCGGAGGATGCGCGCGGCCTCCTCCCGCTTGAGGCCCGCCCGTTCCCGCAGGTCCAGCAGACGCCGGCCGAGGACGACCTGACCGACCGTCGGTGCCGACCGCGGTTCACTCACCTCGCACCTCTTCCCGTCCTTCTGTGTTCTGACAGCACCGACGGCGCTGCACGAAACCTTTCGGCACCGTTGCGCACCCGTATCCACGCCGACACCGATGCTGCGCGAACCCACGACGCGGGCACCAGGCCCATGAGCCCGGGTGACAGATCCCAACAGGCGTCGCTCGAAGTGCTGTTGCGAGCAGTGTGCCATGCAGCTTCGCGCAGTCACACTGCACTCTGCAATTTTCAGAGTGACTCTTGCCAAGTGTTCACGGCGGGGCGATAGTGGCAAGCGTGATTCCGCCCGCGCCGTTAGGAACAGACGCCACCGCAGACCGGTTCGGACCGGTCGGCGCCACAGGGGTGCGCCCCGACGCGGCAGCCGAGCGCCGGTTCCGCTTCGAACTGGCCGCCCACCCAGGGTCCGTCGCGCGGGCCCGGCAGTTGACGCGGGCCCGTCTGACCGGCTGGGCGGTGTGCGAGGACACGTGCGACACGGCCGCGTTGGTGGTCTCCGAGCTGGTGACCAACGCGATCGTGCACACCGCGGGTGAACGCGTCGTCTGCGAGCTGCGCGACGAGGACCAAGTGGTGCGGATAGCCGTACAGGACGAGGGATGCGCTCCCGGCGAGCCGCACCCCTCTCCTGAGCGCCCCGAGGAGGAGCACGGGAGGGGACTGCTTCTCGTCGCGGCCCTGTGCCGGGCGTGGGGAGCCCAGGAAGCGGGGTCAGGGCTCCTGGTCTGGGCCGAGCTCGCACGGGAGGCCGGGCAACCGGCGCCCGACGAGCACTCCCGTCCGGCGCAGCCGGCCCGGGACCTGTCGTGTTCCGGCGGCAGGTCCCGGGCGCCCGAGGACCGGGCGGTGCACTACGACCTCGGCTGGAGTCCCAGGAAGCCGCCCCCGGGCGGCGAACCGCGGTCCGACCTCGGCTGGAGCGCGAGGCGGCCCCCGGCCGACGGCCGGGGTTCCGAAGCCGAGGCGTCCTGGGGAGCGGGGACCGAATGGGTGTGAGGGGTGTGCGGGCCGCCGGGCCCTTGACCACGCGTGTCCTGAGCCTGGACTCGCTGGTCCGCCTCAAGCGCGCCCAGCGGGTGCCCGAAGCGACGTCCGGGCGGATCCCCCTGCCCGACGGCATGACGGTTCCGCTCGGCTGTGACGCGGTGGTCGTGCCCTCCCACTACGGACCCCTGCTGCTTCCCCGGCTCCCCCGGGTGGGCTGTGTGTACGCCGACCGGGCCGACTGGTGGTGGATCGTGCCCTGCGACTCCGATGTCGCACTGGAGTGGCCGGCGCCCGTACGGTATGTGCCGGGTGCCCTCGTCCCGGACGCGCCGGACACCCCCGAGCTCATCCACCGTCCGCAGGACGATGTGCCGTACACCCCGCCGATCCCGCTCTACCTGGCGCTGTGCCGGGTCACGGGCACCATTCCGGCGTGGTCGCGCCCGCTCAGCGCCTGACCGCAGGACCGCAGTTCCGTCCGATCGCCCCTCATGACGTCGGTCTCCCGCCAAAAGCGGTCGGGCTGCCGCCCTCCCCGTAGGACCTCGATCCGGCCGCGCGCCGGGAAGACGTGACGCAGGGCGGCAGGGGCCGGTGGCCGCGCTCGGCACCCGGGCCGGCCACGAAGGCGAGGATCCCCGCACGGGCGGGCCCGGACCGCGGCGGCCGACTACTCGACCCCGTCCATCCCGGGCACGATCACCAGGAACGCGTCCGTCGCGAGGTCCATGACGACCTCCGCGGGCTGGCCCTCCAGGCGGCGCGCCTGCGCGAACTCCTCCGCGGGCCACGAGCCACGCGGCCCACCGGCCGGAAACCGCTCGAGCACCGTTCGCCCGTTCACCTTGCACCTCCTTGCAACGCCGTCCCTCGGCGTGCCGATCACGGTCGGCTTATGGAGTTAAACGTGAACGCCCTCATGAACAGCTCGTGAAGTGACAGTACTGAGACACATTTGACACTCGGTCACCACGGAGTTGCGCCGAATCGCCTGAAATATCCGTCTTTGCCACGCGGTGAGGAGCGCCGGACACTCGCCCTCCAACGGCGATGCGAACGCTCGGTACACCGGGACACCGGCCCGGTCGGGGACGGTCAGGTGTCGTACTCCTGGATCCGTCCGCCGTGACCGCGGTCGACGAGCGCGGGCAGCCGCCGCGTCAACTCGCCCACTGTCGCGGACACATCGACGGTCAGCAGCTCGCGGTCGCGCATCAGCACACACCCGTCGACGATCGTGGTGCTGACGTCCGACGCACGGACGCTGTGCACAAGAGTGGCTGCGAGGTCGTGGACGGGCTGGGTGTGCGGTCCGGTCAGATCCACCAGCACGATGTCGGCGCGGTGGCCCGGCGCGATCCTGCCGATACGGTCGCCGAGCCCCACGGCCCGTGCACTCTGCAACGTGGCGTGGTGCAGGGCCTGACGGGAGGTCAGCCAGCGCGGATCACCCTCGGCCGACTTCTGCGCGAGGGAGGTGAGCGCCATGGACTCCCACACGTCCAGCGAGTTGTTCGAGGCGGCGCCGTCCGTGGCGAGGCCCACCGGGACACCGATGGCACCCAGGGCCCGCACCGGTGTGGTCGTGGGCCAGGCGAACTTGAGATAACCGCGCGGTGCCGTCGCCACGGCCACACGTCCGTCCGCCCGTTCCAGCACGGGCAGGTTCCGTTCCAGAATGCCGGTGCCGTGTGCGATCAGCAGGTCCGTGTCGAGGAGTCCGGCGGTCTCCAGGATCTCGACGGGGGTACGGCCGTACCGCGCCAGGCTGGTCTCGGTCTGTTCGAGGTTCTCGGCTGCGTGGATGTGCACGGGCAGACGGCGGAGGCGACGGCCTCCATCGAGAAGTAGTGGTCGGCGAAGCACGTGACACCGGCACGGATCATCTCCGCGCAGGCGAGGCGCGCACCCAACTCCACATCCCTGGCAGTGAGATTGGACTCGATGGGCCAGACGTGGTCGTTGAACCACTCCCCCACCGGCAGATCCTCGGCGATGCCGCGCAGGGCGACCATCGGGGAGTGGGTGTGGCAGTTGATCAGACCGGGCAGCGCCACCTGCCCACGTGCGTCGATGCGCTCGAGGGCGGGCAGGTCCCGGGCGTCCGAGGCGGGCGTCACCGACACAACGGCCCCGTCCCGTACGACGATCCCGGCGTCCTCCGCAAAGCCGATCCGCTCCTGGTCGTCGTGCACGAGGACGGTGCATCCGGTGATGATGAGGTCGGCCGGAGCCGACGGCCGATCGGCCGGAGTCGACGTCATCCCGTCACCGTACGACGCGGTCGTATTCCTGGGCGACATGGACCACGCATCCCGCCACCGCGCTGTTCCCACGCCGGATCCGCGCGCACTCTGGCAGCGGCACAGCCCGCCACCCGGCCTCTGAAAGGAACCCGGCATGCTCCTCGGCACCTGGAACCTGGAGAACCTGTACCGGCCCGGAGGCCCGTACGGCCCCAAGGACAAGGCCGCGTACGAGACCAAGCTGGCCGCCCTTGCCGCGGTGATCACGGAACTGGACCCGACGCTGCTCGGGGTCCAGGAGGTCGGCGACCCGGAGGCGCTCGAGGACCTGGCCGGGATGCTGGGCGGCCGGTGGCACGTCACGGTCTCCCGCCACCCCGACGATCGCGGCATCCGGGTCGGCTTCCTCAGCCGTTCGCTGCCGCGGGTGCTCGCCGACACGAACGGGTTCCCCGGACGGCTGCTCCCCGTGCAGGCCGACGACGAGGGGACGACCACGGCACACGCCGGCCGGGGCCTGCTGGCGGTGGAGGTCGCCGTCGGGGGAGTGACTCTGAAGGCCGCGGTGGCCCATCTGAAGTCCAAGCTGCTGTCCTATCCGGGCGGCCGGTTCCAGCCGCGCGACGAGGGCGAGCGGGCCCGCTGCGCCGCGTACGCCCTCTACCGGCGTGCCGCCGAGGCGACGGCCCTCCGCGCGCTTGCCGACGAGTTGCTCGCGGGCGGGGGCGACAGAGACGACGTCGCCGTACTGGGTGACATGAACGACGAGGTGCAGGCGGCCACCACCCAGATCCTGCTGGGCCCGCCCGGCTCCGAGATCGGCACCCCCGGGTACGAGCACCCGGACCGCGGCGACGCGCAGCGCCTGTGGGACGTGGCGCCCCTCGTCCCTGCGGAACAGCGCTACTCACGCGTCACCTCGGGGCGACGCGAACTGATCGACCACATACTGGTGAGCCACCGGCTGGTGCACCGGGTGACGGCGGCGGGCACCGGCCTCCCGGGCGACAACGCCCTGCGTCTGCCGTCGGTCGGCACCGACCCGGGCGAGCGGCGGGGCGCACCGGGTTCGGACCACGCACCGGTGTGGGTGCGCCTGGACTCGTGAGAGCGGCCGGACCCCGAGGAGCACCCCGATCGGCTCCATGCCCCCGATTCCCGGCCGTTCACGCCGTTCGGCGCGCGGTTCCGTTCACGACGGGGTGTGGGACGTCGTCATATCGTCGGCACGCCCGGTGCGGGCGGCCTCGGCGGTGTGGAACGAAGCCTGGAAGCGGCTTCCCCGGCAAACACAACATCCCGAGCGTGTACTGCGGTCCGGGCCTGCGGGAACGGGAGCGGGCCCGAGGGCGTAGCCGGCCCCCGGGCCCTGGAATGCCGCCCATATGGGCACGCCGGCACGCTTGAGGACCCAGGTCAGTCGTCATGTCGCCGCGTCCTGCCTTTGGACCATCGCGCATCGAGCTGCGCGAGCTGGACTTGAACCAGCACTTCGACGTCCCGGGGCCTGGGCCCGGTCGACCCGGCGATCGGCGGCGAATGCTGAGTCTGGAGCAAGAGTCTGAGATTGATCGCGGTCTGCCTCTGCCAATTGGGCCACCGCGGCAGGTAGTTGTGCCGCGGGGAGGACTCGAACCTCCACTGGGACCGCGTCGTCACGACAAGCTTCAGCTTCAGCTTGCGCTCCTCGCGCACCCCGGCCGTCGTTCGTGGTGGCCGGGGAGTTCTTGAGGCTACCCGAACAGGTAGCCGAACACGGCGTCCCCGACACGCTGGTCGACGACGTCCGCTCCGTTCGCCTCCTCCCGGGCGAACTTGACGGCCTGCTGCAGCCTCTCGACCCGGTCCAGCAGCTCGTTCACACGGCGGGCCGGCAGGGCTCCGGAGAACTTAACCGTCGTCCAGTACCCGACGGGCACGTCCTCGTAGTACACCTCGACCTGTGCCGGGTGCTTCTCGGTGGCCTCCGCCTTCACATGGTTGCGGGGCACCTTCTTCGTGCGCAGCGTCCGCACCGGCTCGGTCTTCCACGCGTCGGTGGACGGGTCCTGCACCCAGGACTCGGAGGCGTCGAGGAGCGGCAGCTTGCGGACGAAGGTGTTGAGGTCGACGAGCTGCTTCTCCAGGAAGAGCAGATAGGCCACGGGAACGTCCGCGACGAGCACCCGCCCGTCCACCTTCACGTCCGCCCTGGCGGTGCAGTTGGCCCAGTCCTTCGTGGCGGTGACGTCGAACAGTCGCGTGAGCGTCTCCGCGGTCCGCCGCAGCACGTCCTCCGCCTGCACCTGGACTCGCGTCGACTCGGGCGGCAACTGCTCGCCCTCTTCGTCCTTCGGCTGGTACGTACGCGAGATGCCGGCCAGCAACGCGGGCTTCTGCAGCCCGTGGTGGGCGGCGGTCAGGTCCTGGTGCGACTTGGACTTGATGCCCTTCTCGACCGCGATGATCTGATTGAGTTTCGCCACGTCCGCGACGGTAGCAGCGTCAACTGCGGTTATTCGAAGGATTTTCCGACGGCGGAGTCCCTCACGGAGGACAGGGCGTCCGCGAAGAGCTCCCCGGCCGTCCCGATGCCCTCGGCGAGTCTGCCGGGGTGTGCCCCCAGACCCGCCACGATCCCGTCGACGCCCCGCAGTCCCGCCCGCTCCAGAAGGAGTTTCTCGTTGGTGACCCACTCCCCCCTTGCCGCGAGCACGGCGTGGGCGGTCTGTGTCGCGGCCAGCGCCAGGGCGCCCGCCACCTCGGTGAGGCGGCCCTTCGGGGCGTGCGCGGCCTTCGCGTACGAGAGCGTGGCGCCTGCCGAGCCGTACCAGCGTTCCGGCGCGGAGGCCCGCAGTTTCGGCGGATAGGTGTCCGGGCGGTCGAGCGTGCCCCGCAGTACACGGTTGATCGCCAGCTCGGCCACGACCAGGTAGCTCGGGATGCCGGCGAGGTGGAAGAGCAGCGGCTCCACACGGAAGCGTCCCGCCTCGGCCTCGGACCGCTCGTGCTCCACCACGTCGAGATCGCGGTAGTGGACGTCGACGCGGCGGCCGTCGATGGTCAGCCAGGCGCCGCCGTTGAACACTCCCCCGCCCCAGTCGCCGATCCCGCTGACCTCGCCGGGCCAGCCGACGGCCCGCAGATCGGCCGGGTCGAACGTCCGGCCCCGGTAGTACACGGCCAGGTCCCAGTCGCTGTCCGGCCGGTGGGTGTCCTGCGCGCGGGATCCGCCGAGGGCGACGGCCCCGACCCCGGGAAGGGCGGCGAGGCGGTCGGCCACCTCGTCGAGGAACGCCTGGTCGTCCACCGGTCTCCCCTCGTCATGGGCACGGAAGGCCCACCGTAGCCCGCGGGCGACCCCGCGTCCGCCGGTTTCGACGGGGCCGGGGCGTCCGTGCGGGCGCCGAAATCGGGATGCGATGACCGAGCGGAACGCGCATCATCGGCGGATTGTCGCCGGACCGGCCCACGGCCGGTCCGGACCGGTCCTCGACCCCGGGAGCCCCCATGCCGAAACGCATCACCGTGCCCTCCCTGTTTCCCCCGCCCCGCTATGCGCACGCCTCCGTCGTGGAGGCGGGAACCCGGCTCGCGTTCCTCGCCGGCGCGGTACCGCTCGACGCCGACGGAAAGCTCATCGGCGAGGGCGATCCCGTACGGCAGGCCCGGCAGGTGCTCGCCAACCTCGACGAGCAACTGCGCGCGGCCGGCAGCGACCTGGAACACGTCGTGTCGACGGACGTATACGTGGTGAGCAGCGAGCCCGCCGTGCTCTCCGCGGTCTGGGACGTCGTCGAGGCCTCGGCGCTCAGCACCGGGCCGCATTCGTCGACCCTCATCGGTGTGGCCTGCCTCGGCTACACGGGACAGCTTGTGGAGATCACGGCGACGGCCGTCGTCCCCGGGGATGCCGAGGGGGCCGACGTCTAGGACGCCGTGTCCGGTACCGGAGGTCTCGTGCCGTGCCTCCCGACCGGCTCTAGGGTTCGGTCGGCAGGCCCGCCGTCTCGGCCGCCGTGCGCAGCACGTCCCGCAGCATCTCGGGGGTGAGCAGTCCCGTGAAGGTGTTGCGCTGGCTGACGTGGAAACAGCCGAAGAGCTCCAGTCCGTCCAGCCGGACCCGGGCCCCGTGCCGGAACACGGGCCGTGGACGGGGCACCGCAAGGCCTGCCTCCGCGAGTGCGGTCAGGGTCGACTGCCAGCCGAAGGCGCCGAGCGCGACCACGGACCTCAGGGACGGGCGCAGCAGCCGCAGCTCCTCCACGAGCCATGGCCTGCAGGTGTCCCGTTCCGCGGGGGTCGGCTTGTTCTCGGGCGGTGCGCAGTGCACCGGCGAGGTGACCCGCACTCCGTACAGCTCCAGGCCGTCGTCGGCGGACACGGATGTGGGCTGGGACGCCAGCCCCACGTCGTGCATCGCCGCGTACAGCACGTCTCCGGACCGGTCCCCGGTGAACATGCGCCCGGTCCGGTTCCCGCCGTGGGCGGCGGGAGCGAGGCCGACCACGAGCATCCGGGCGTCGTGCGGTCCGAAACCCGGCACCGGCCGGCCCCAGTAAGTCCAGTCGGCGAACGCGGCGCGCTTGGTGCGGGCCACCTCCTCCCGCCATGCGACCAGGCGAGGGCAGGCACGGCATCCCGTGATCCGATCGTCCAGCCGGGCGAGACTGCTGAGGTCCATGACTCCACGGTAGGACGTGCCGGTACGGGCCCGGGCCCGGGGCGCCCCGTTCGGAAATGCCGTGCGGTCCACGCAGCGCAGGGGACTAAGGTCGGGACCATGGCTTCTGTACGTGCGGACGACGACAGGACGGGCCGGACGGTCGCGGACCGGGAGTCCGGGGTCGGCCCGGACCGCGGGGCGGAGGACCGGCGGGACACCGGCACGAGCGGGACGAGCCGTGCGTCCGACGCGTCGGGCCCGGAGGACACGGGTCCCGGCGCCGCGGACGGGCAGGCGATGGACGCGAAGACCGCCGCCGCGGTGGCGGCCGCGAAGGCGGCCGGGCCGTCCAACGGCGAGAGCGTGCGCATCGACAGCTGGATCTGGTCCGTGCGGCTCGTGAAGACCCGCTCGATCGGCGCCGACGCCTGCAAGGGCGGCCATGTGCGGGTGAACGGTGACCGTGTGAAGCCCGCGTACGCCGTACGCGTCGGCGACGAGGTGCGCCTGCGGCACGAGGGCCGGGAGCGGGTCGTCGTCGTCAGGCAGCTGATCCGCAAACGGGTCGGAGCCCCGGTGGCCGTCCAGTGCTACATCGACAACAGCCCGCCCCCGCCGCCCCGCGAGGCGGTGGCCCCGGCCGGCATCCGTGACCGCGGCGCGGGGCGCCCCACCAAGCGCGACCGCCGCGAGATGGAACGCCTTCGCGGCCTCGGAGCGGCGCCCGGCGGCTTCGCCGAGGCTCTGCGGGCACAGGGCCAGGGCCGGTCGCAGAACCGATCGGCCGGCCGGCGCCCGTCCGAAGGCCGCGGCAGGGCGGACGACCAGGGCGGCGCCGAAGGGCTGTGAGAGCGGGCCACGGAGCGTGGACCGCAGCAGGGAGCGGGGCGGCGGGCCGTGCCGGGGGCGGTCCGGCCCGGATGTCCCTCTCGCACCGGCAGATGAGCGGCCGCCGGCTCGGGGCGGTCATGCCCCGTGTCGTACGGGACGGAGCAGCTCGGCCGCGCGGTGGCGGCGGGCCCAGGCGATCAGGATCAACGGGACGAGCAGGATCAGCGGGGTGGCGGCGTTCTGCCCGTCGAAGACCGTGAGCTGCACGATGAAGGCACCTACCATCAGCGCGGACAGCGCCGCCGCCGCGACCGACGACAGCACCGGGATCAGCAGCGCGATCGCCCCGGCCAGTTCCAGTGCGCCGATGATGTACATCCCCGTGCTCCCCCAGCCGATCCTGTCGAAGGACTCGGCGGCCGACGGATGCGCGATCAGTTTGGGCAGCGCGCTCGCGACTGCGTAGAAGAGCGCGAGCGCGATCTGCAGTCCGTACAGGGAGATCTCGGCACGCCGGCCGCGGCTGCGCCCGTGGTCCGTGGAGGGGACGGTGGAAGCGGCACGGGGTGCGCTGGTCCCGGACATGGAGTGCTCCTCGGTGATCAGGTGCTCGTTGCTGTCACAGAGGTAGACCCGTGTGCTTGCCTCAACTCATCGCCGTCCGCCCGTCGTGCTTCCCTGAGACCTCATCCGCCTGCCGCGTCCACCGGCACCGCCCGCACCCATGTCCGGTCCTCGGTCAGATACCGGTCCACCCTCAGCCCGGCCTCTTCGAGCGCCTCCTCGAAGACCTCTCTGCTCAGTGGCCGGGCCAGGAAGGTCTGCGTCCAGGCCGCGTCGGGGAACTGGTACTCCGCGCGCACCGAGTTGACTCCGTCACCGACCGGCTGCGAGGACACGATCCGCACGGTGAAGCCGCTCGGATCGACACGCTCACGTGGCGTGTCGGTGTGGTAGTCCTCCCCCTCGCGCTGGATCAGCACACACCCGCCGGGCGCCACATGCCGGACGCACGCCCTCAGCAGTCCCCGCCGCACCTCCACGTCCCCGGCGTGCACCAGGAACGAGGCGAGCATCACCACGTCGAACGTCTCGTCCAGCTCGAGGGCCTCGATCGGACTGCGGAGCGTACGCGCGCCACGCACTCGCTCCAGCATCTCCGGCGACTCGTCCACCGCCGTGACCCTGAAGCCGCGCTCCAGCAGCGGATGGGTCATCCGGCCGACCCCGCTGCCCAGCTCCAGGATGTGCGCGCCCGCGGGCACCGCCGCGGCGATGATGTTCGGCTCGTCCCCGATGGGCAGCCGTGAGTACAGCTCGACCGCGCAGCCGTCGGGTGTGATCGCGCCCGGGCCCGTGCCCCCGTAACCGTCCCGCATCGTCACCTTCATGCCCGTCCAACGGACCGCGCCGCGCGCCCCGTTCCCTCAACCCCCTCACTCGATAGAGTGAACGTTCGGGGATGGAACGCATGACCGGGCCGGTCAGAGCACGAACCAGCCGTGCCCCCCGTACCAGTGCCCGCCCGCCCTCAGATGGTCCACCACGGCCCGCTCGACGCTGCTCCGTCGCGGCAGGTCCGCCACCGGCAGTTCGGGGTCGCCGAAGACGAACCCGACCGGCACGCCGTCGTCCGGTGTCGTCTCCTGGTGCGTGAGCTCGAAGCGGTCCTGGAAACGGATGATGTTCGAGTCCGCCGGGAGATGGTGCTTGAGCTGCGGGTCCAGCAGCCAGGAGTGGCATACCGCGATCTCGTACGGCTCCTCGGGGAAGTGCTCGGCGAAGAAGGCACGGGCGAGTGCCAGCGACCGCTCGCAGGCGGAGGGCGTGAGCGGGCCGCGGAAGTCGGGTATGTGCACGCTCAGACACGGGTCCCCCGGCCCCTGTCTCCCGCCGGAGGCCGCGACCGCCTCCCCCGTGCGCTGCCCGAGCCGAGCGCGCTGATACTGCAGCCGTCCCAGCTGGAACAGCTCCCCGTGGAAGTACAGCGCCGTCCACCACGGAAACAGCAGCCCGCCCGTGCCACGCCGCCGACGGTGCACGGCCATCTGCCGGCCGAGGTCGGCGAGCGTACGGCGGGAGACGTCCTCCGGGACGCCGCGCCCACGGTGGTAGGCGCGCACATGCGGCAGAGCCGCGACGAAGACGTACACATGGAAGAGCCGCCCGAGCGGTCCCGCCGACTCCGGGAACGCCGGGGGCTCCCAGCCCTTCCCGATCTCCCCCATGTCGCGCACGAACCGGGCGGCGCACCGCGCCAGCAGGGCCATCGCCTCGTCGTCCTGCGCCAGCCGGCCCCGGAGCGCGACGAGGTCGTTGATGTCCTCGTGGGGCACCGACAGATCGAGCAGGACGTCGGGCAACTCGTCCACGTGGGGCAGCACGACCTCCCGGGGAGCGTCCTCCCCGCTCTCGAGATCCCTCAGCCACTCGGCGAGCCTCGCATCCGCCCGCAGCGCCTTCAGCAGCACCATCGCCCCTCCCCCGGGGACCGGTCCCGCGCTCCGCGCGATCCATGGGATCCGGTCACCGTTCCCTGGTGAACGTGCACGACGAAGGGTACTTGTCCTCGTGGGAGTAGTGATGTGAATGCGTACGGGCAGTGAGCCGGCGACAGCGCGCAGTGCGCTGCGGGCACGCTTCTGGCTGAGCCTGTGGGGTCTGGTCTGGGCGACCTTCGGAACGGTCGCCTTCGCCCTGGTGGGCCGGCCCGGCTGGGCGGCCGCGTGCGGTGTCCTGTGGCTGGTCGTCGCCGTGGACCTGGCCGTGATCCTGCACCACATGCACCAGGGCCCTCACTGGCAGCCGGGCCGCGACGTCCCGCCCTACACCCCGCCGGACCACCGACGGTAGCGGGCCCGGGGGAGGCCCGGGCGCCCACCGAGCGACGACTCGCCGAAGGCGGCGAGCCCGCTAGGAGTCGAAGCGTGCCGCCTTCAGGTACTGCGGGTTCGGGTCCAGGGCCGCCGCCAGCCGGAAGTGCCGCTTCGCCTCCTCCGGCCGCGCCTGGCGCTCATAGGTGCGGGCCAGCGCGAAGTGCGCGAAGGCGTTGTCCGGCTCACGCTCCAGCACGATGCTGAACTCCAGCTCGGCGGGACGCAGTTGCGCGGCGGCGAAGAAGGCACGCGCACGGAGCAGCCGCGCGGCGGTGTTCTCCGGATGAGCGGCGATCACGCCGTCGAGCAGTTTCACCGCGCCCCGCGGGTCCCGCGCGGCGAGCAGCTGCTCGGCGGCGCGGAAGTCGATCACATGTGTCTCCGGAGTACGTCCGGTCGGATCGCTGTTCTCGGGCACGGCAAAGTCCTTCCCTTACTGCACCGGTTCAACGCCCCCGATGGTGACCGCTATTCCTGTGAGCGTTGCGCCCTGCGTACGAGATCCACCCATACGTCCCTTACGCTCCGCTCCAGCCGAGGGAGATCCACATCGTTGTCGATCACGATGTCCGCGACCTCCAGACGCTTGTCCCGGGTCGCCTGCGCGGCCATGCGCGCGCGTGCGTCCTCCTCGGTCATGCCCCGCAGCCGGACCAGCCGGTCGAGCTGGGTGGCGGGGCTCGCGTCGACGACGACCACGACGTCGTACAGCGGGGCGAGCGCGTTCTCGGCGAGGAGGGGGACGTCGTGCACGACGACGGCGTCCTCGGGCGCGGCGGCCTCCAGCTCCCGGGAGCGGGCGCCCACCAGGGGGTGCACGATCGCGTTCAGGACGGCGAGCTTCTCCGGGTCGGCGAACACGACGGAGCCGAGCTTGGGCCGGTCCAGACTTCCGTCCGGCGCGAGGACGCCCGCGCCGAAGGCGTCGGCCACCGCGGCCAGCCCCGGGGTTCCGGGCGCGACGACCTCGCGCGCGATGCGGTCCGCGTCGATCAGCACGGCCCCGCACTCCACGAGCAGTCGCGACACCTCGCTCTTGCCGGCTCCGATACCGCCGGTCAGACCCACCTTCAGCATGACCGGAAGCCTACGGCCTGCCACCGACGGCCGGCAGTACAGGTCTCCGCGTTCAGCCGTCGCCCTCGCGTTCCGCCAGGAAGCGCTCGAATTCCTGCCCGATCTCGTCCGCGGACGGGATCTCGACGGGCTCGGCGAGCATGTTGCCGCGGGTCTCGGCCCCCGCCGCGGCGTCGTACTGGTGCTCGAGGCCCTGCACGAGCGCGACCAGTTCCTCGTCGCCCTCCTGGATCTGCCGGTCGATCTCCGTCTGCGTGCGGTAGGCGTCCGTGCGCAGGGTGTGCGCGACGGTCGGCAGGACCAGCCCGGTCGCGGCGGTGATGGCCTCCAGGACCGTCAGCGCGGCGTCCGGGTAGGGAGAGCGGGCGATGTAGTGGGGCACATGGGCCGCGACGCCCAGGACGTCGTGGCCCGCCTGCATCAGCCGGTACTCGAGCAGGGACTCGGCGCTGCCGGGCACCTGCGCCTCGTCGAACGGGCTGCTGTGCCCCGGAACCAGGTCGGTGCGGTTGCCGTGCGGGGTGAGGCCCACCGGTCGGGTGTGCGGCACGCCCATGGGGATCCCGTGGAAGCTCACGGACAGACGGACCCCGAGCCGCTCCACGATCTGCCGCACGGCGGCGGCGAAGCGCTCCCACTCGACGTCGGGCTCGGGACCCGACAGCAGCAGGAAGGGCGCTCCGGTGGCGTCCTGGACGAGGCGCACCTCGATCGAGGGCTCCTCGTAGCCGGCCCAGCGGTCGCGCTTGAAGGTGAGCAGCGGACGGCGGGCGCGGTAGTCGACGAGCCGGTCGTGGTCGAAGCGGGCAACGACCTGGTGGGGCAGCGAGTCGAGGAGCCGGTCGACGATCTGGTCGCCGGTCTCACCCGCGTCGATGTAGCCGTCGAAGTGGTAGAGCATGACCAATCCGGCCGACTCCTGGGCGAGCGCCATGTCGACGACGGCCAGGCCCTTCGGCTCCCATGCGTACAAACCCTGCGGATCAAGCACGTAGACCGCTCCTCCTCGTGTTCGCCGTGGTCAACGCCCCGGGGGACACGGGCATTCCCGTATCCCCCGGGATCGTCACGCCATGGCGCTCCGGCCGGGCCGGATCGCCGCGGCGGCGGGTCGGCTCAGGAGGCGAGGACGCGCTGGTGCAGTTCCGTGACGACCTTGCGCGCCGAGGAGATCGCCCCGTGCTGCCAGGCGTCCAGGTAGCTCAGGTAGTCACCGGCGAAGTACACGTTGCCCTGCGGCTTGTTGAGCGGTGCGTACGCCGGGGCGTCGGGGCCGCCGGGCATGGAGTGCCAGGCGCCCTCGAGATGTGGGACGAGCTTCCACTGGTGGGAGAAGGAGGCGGCCAGTTCGGTGCGGTACTTGTCTCCGTGGATCATGACGCCCTGGGCCACTGCGCGTTCCAGGCGTTCGGCCGGGGTGAGCGCCGAGTACACCTCGGAGTGGGCACCCGTGTTGTAGTAGCCGATGATCAGACCGCGGTCGCCGAGATGGCCGTAGGAGGGGTACCAGATGTGGTCCAGGTCCATGTCGGTCTCGGTGATGCCACCGAAGATCCTGAAGTCCTTCTCCCACCAGCGGCTCCTGTACTCGAGGCCGATCTTCGAGGCGTAGGAGGGCTTCACCGCGAGGAGCGCGGTCTGCACCTCGGGACCGAGGTTGTGGGGGGTCCTCGCGAGCAGGTGCGGGGCCAGGGTGGCGACGCAGTAGTCGGCCCTGACCACCCGGGTGCGGCCGTGCTGGGTGTAGCTGACACGGACACCGTCACCGGTGTTGTTGATGTCGGTGACCGCCGCGCCCGTCCGGATCCGCTCCTGGCCGATGGCACGGGCGAAGGCCTCGGGTATCCGGTCCATGCCGCCGACCGGCTGGAACATCAGCATCGCCTGGTCGTAGCCGAACTCGAAGGAGAAGTAGCGGCCCACGTTGGAGGCGAAGACCTCGGACAGGGAGGGGACACCGCCGAGTTCGTCGCCTGGGGTGCCGGAGGCGCCCGGATCGACGGTGAAGCCGCGGTGCTCGGTTCCCGCGTACGTGTAGTCGGCACCGAGGGAGCCGTAGCTCTTGAGGAAGGTGAGCAGCCGCTCCTTGTCGTCGGCCGTCAACTCGCCGTCGAGGGCGCCGGCGTTGGTGGCCTTGGACAGCAGTTCGGAGACATAGCCGTAGACGTCGGCCTTCGCGGTCCGGTACCGGACCGGTGCCGTCATGCCTCTGCCCGGGTTGTAGATGAGGGCACTGGCGTTGGAGTTGGTGAACACCTCGATGGGCACGCCCAGTTCACGGCAGTAGTCGAGGGTGACCATCCACTGGGCGAGCCGGGCGGGGCCCGCGTTCATGTACTGGCCCTTGCTGAAGCGGGCCGTCTGCTCGACACCGTTGATGTCCGTGAGGCTGTCACCCCCGCGGACGGTGAGGTTGCGGCCGCCGACGCGGTCGCGGGCTTCGAGGACCGTACAGTCGTAGCCGGCCTTGCCCAGCTCGTACGCGCAGGTGAGACCGGCGATGCCGGCTCCGATGACGACGACCTCGGCGGGTCTGCCGGATCGCCCCTGGAGGGTGAAGTCGCTGCGGCGGGGCGCCTGGAACGGCGCCTCCTTCTCGGCCGCGTAGGCGGCGGTGGGGGCGAGGCCGAGCGCCCCCATGGTGGCGAACATGGCTCCGGCGCCGCCGGTGAGACCGACGTTCCTCAGGAACGCCCGCCGACTCGTTCCCGACCCGTGCTGAGGCTGTGCCATGGAATGGGCTCCCCTTCCGATCTTGAACGAAGACCGGGGAAGCCTGGCACTGGGCGGTTACGGCCCATCGGTTGCCGGTGTAACCCACACGTTTCTGCAGAGTCCAGTACGGCCCGTCCGGCGATCGGGCGGACGCCTGCACCGAGGGCCCGCACCCTGAACGGGTGCGGGCCCTCGGCTATCGGCTAGGCAGCCTCAGCGGTGAGCGTCAGCTCTGGCCGCCGGCCAGCTTCTCGCGCAGAGCGGCAAGCGCCTCGTCCGAGGCGAGCGCACCGGAGGTGTCGCTGCCCTCGGAGGAGTACGAACCGCCGGTCGCGGCCGGAGCGGCGGCCTCGCCACCCTCGGCGGCAGCGGCGGCGTCCGCCTCGCGGGACTTGATGACCTGCTGCTGGTGCTGCTCGAAGCGCTGCTGCGCCTCGGCGTACTGGCGCTCCCACTCCTCGCGCTGCTTCTCGTAGCCCTCGAGCCAGTCGTTGGTCTCGGGGTCGAAGCCCTCGGGGTAAATGTAGTTGCCCTGGTCGTCGTAGGACGCGGCCATACCGTACAGGGTCGGGTCGAACTCGACCGAGGCCGGGTCGGCACCGAAGGACTCGTTGGCCTGCTTCAGCGAGAGGCTGATGCGACGGCGCTCGAGGTCGATGTCGATGACCTTGACGAAGATCTCGTCGTTGACCTGGACGACCTGCTCCGGGATCTCCACGTGGCGCTCGGCCAGCTCGGAGATGTGGACCAGACCCTCGATGCCCTCGTCCACGCGGACGAACGCACCGAACGGAACCAGCTTCGTGACCTTACCGGGCACGACCTGGCCGATCTGGTGGGTGCGGGCGAACTGCTGCCACGGGTCTTCCTGGGTCGCCTTCAGCGACAGGGAGACACGCTCGCGGTCCATGTCGACGTCGAGGACCTCGACGGTGACCTCCTGGCCCACCTCGACGACCTCGGACGGGTGGTCGATGTGCTTCCAGGACAGCTCGGAGACGTGGACCAGACCGTCGACGCCACCCAGGTCCACGAAGGCACCGAAGTTGACGATCGAGGAGACCACACCGGAGCGGACCTGACCCTTCTGGAGGGTCGTGAGGAACGTCTGGCGGACCTCGGACTGGGTCTGCTCCAGCCAGGCACGGCGGGACAGGACCACGTTGTTGCGGTTCTTGTCCAGCTCGATGATCTTCGCCTCGAGCTCCTTGCCGACGTACGGCTGGAGGTCGCGGACACGGCGCATCTCGACCAGCGAGGCCGGGAGGAAGCCGCGGAGGCCGATGTCGAGGATGAGACCACCCTTGACGACCTCGATGACGGTACCGGTGACGATGCCGTCCTCTTCCTTGATCTTCTCGATGGTGCCCCAGGCACGCTCGTACTGGGCGCGCTTCTTCGAGAGGATCAGGCGGCCTTCCTTGTCCTCCTTCTGGAGGACCAGGGCCTCGATCTCGTCGCCGACGGCAACGACCTCGTTCGGGTCGACGTCGTGCTTGATCGAGAGCTCACGGCTCGGGATGACACCTTCGGTCTTGTAACCGATGTCGAGCAGGACCTCGTCCCGGTCGACCTTCACGATGACGCCGTCGACGATGTCGCCGTCGTTGAAGTACTTGATCGTCTCGTCGATCGCGGCGAGGAAGGCTTCCTCGTTACCGATGTCGTTGACCGCTACCTGCGGGGTGGTGGCGGTGGTCTCGGTGCTGCTCGTCATGTGGGAAAGGGCTCCGGTACGGACATTGAAGTCGTAGGCACTGCTTACGCCGGGAGCCCGTTTCGCTCTGCAGAAGCCGGACAGCCAAGGAAGCGCCACCATTAAGGACACCGGGTGCCCGGTGGCGCCTCGAGAACCGAGGGGACATACAACAGATGCGAGCGCAGCCTGCTCCGTCTGAGGCGCGCAGGCCCGCAGCGCAACTTGTAGCATACGGGGGCAGCCGGACAGGGTCAATGCGCGAAGGCGCACACCCGGGGCAGATAGCCGCATTCCCGGCACAATCCCCACGCGACACGGGCGTGTACCGGGCTACGCCACCAGGTCACACGGGCCGGAGACGCATCGCCGATGACACCGCGGCGGCGGGTTGGACGGAAGAGTACGACGAGGGAGCCGATCATCCAAGAGCCCGAACAGTTCGAGCCGGAAGCCACCCGACGCACGGCGGGTGTCACCGAGAGCGCCCGGGCCAACCGGGGCTGGTGGGACCGGAACGCGGACGAATACCAGATCGAACACGGCACGTTCCTCGGCGACGACCGCTTCGTGTGGTGCCCCGAGGGCCTCGACGAGGTCGAGGCCGAACTGCTCGGCCGACCGGACGACCTCAAGGGCAAGGACATCCTGGAGATCGGCGCCGGCGCTGCGCAGTGCTCGCGCTGGCTGGCCTGCCAGGGCGCGCGCCCGGTGGCGCTCGACCTCTCGCACCGGCAGCTCCAGCACGCCCTGCGCATCGGCGGCTCCGTCCCCCTGGTCCAGGCCGACGCCGCCGTCCTGCCCTTCCGGGACGCCTCCTTCGACCTGGCGTGTTCCGCCTACGGGGCGCTGCCGTTCGTCGCGGACCCCGTCCTGGTCCTGCGGGAGGTGCACCGGGTGCTGCGTCCCGGCGGCCGTTTCGTGTTCTCCGTGACCCACCCGATCCGCTGGGCGTTCCCGGACGAGCCGGGGCCCGAGGGTCTGTCGGTGTCCGCCTCGTACTTCGACCGCACGCCGTACGTGGAGCAGGACGACGAGGGCCGTGCGGTGTACGTGGAGCATCACCGCACGCTCGGCGACCGGGTGCGGGACATCACGGCGTCCGGTTTCCGGCTCGTCGATCTGGTGGAGCCGGAATGGCCCGCCTGGAACACCTCGGAGTGGGGCGGCTGGTCGCCGCTGCGCGGCGGTCTGATCCCGGGGACGGCGATATTCGTGTGCGAGCGGGGCTGAGCGGGCGGTTCCGGCCAATCCGCGACGAGGGCGGCCGTTCGCGTATGCCCGCGTCGCGGGCAGGGCACAAACGACATGTCGACACGTCGCCCTCGGGGCTGCGGCGTGCGGCGCCATGCGTGGTGGGGGTATGCGCATGCACATCTGCCCGGTCTGCGAGCGGAGCGACAGGATCACGAGGCTCCGCGCCCACTGGAGTGCCCTGCCGCCGCAGGGGCGGGCCGCGGCGCCGCACCTCGCCCGCCCCTCGCTGGACGACGAGCGGTGGGCCGGACCCGTCGGGCTGCTGACCGTGGGCTGCGCCCTGCTGGTCTCCGAGGCATGGCTGGGGTACGTCGGGGTGGCGGGCGGAGGCGTCTGGCTGGTGTCGCTGCGCGACAAGGCGGCCCAGACCGCGAGGCGACGCGCCGAATGGCGCAGAAAGCTGTTCTGCCGCCGCTGCGAGCACGTCTTCCTCCCCTGACGCGCCCGCCTGGAACACTGGTGCGGTGATCCGCCACGACGCTCTCGACCGTCTGCCCGTGCGCTCCGCCGTCCCCGCGCTCCGGGACGCACTGGACGGCCACGGCGCGGCGGTGCTGTGCGCGCCGCCCGGCACCGGGAAGACGACGCTCGTGCCGCTGGTCCTCGCCGGACTCGTCGGCGACGGCCCGGCGCGCCGCGTCGTGGTCGCGGAGCCGCGGCGGATCGCCGCGCGCGCCGCGGCACGGCGGATGGCGTGGCTGCTCGGCGAGAAGGCCGGGGACAGCGTCGGCCACACCGTGCGCGGCGAACGGGTGGTGGGGCGGCACACGCGCGTGGAGGTCGTCACGACCGGAGTGCTGCTGCAGCGGCTGCAACGCGACCAGGAATTGGCGGGCGTCGACGTCGTCGTGCTGGACGAGTGCCACGAGCGGCACCTGGACGCCGACACGGTCGCCGCGTTCCTGCTGGACGTCCGGGAGACGCTGCGGCCGGAGCTGCGGCTGGTGGCCGCCTCCGCGACGACGGACGCGCAAGGCTGGGCCGGGCTGCTGGGCGGGGCTCCGGTGGTCGAGGCGGAGGGCCTGTCGTACCCCGTCGAGGTGGTGTGGGCGCCTCCCGCGCGCCCCCTGCGGCCGCCGCACGGGCTGCGCGTGGACCCGGCGCTGCTCGCCCATGTCGCGTCGCTGGTGCGGCGGGCACTCGCGGAGTGCGAAGGCGACGTGCTGTGCTTCCTGCCCGGCGTGGGTGAGATCGCGCGCGTGGCGGGGCAACTGGGCGACCTGGGCGACATCGAGGTGCTCCAGGTGCACGGGCGGGCACCGGCCGCCGTGCAGGACGCCGTGCTGTCCCCCGGAACCGGGCGGCGGGTGGTGCTGGCGACCGCCGTCGCGGAGTCGTCGCTGACCGTGCCCGGGGTACGGGTGGTCGTGGACTGCGGACTCGCCCGGGAACCGCGAGTGGACCACGCGCGCGGGCTGAGTGCGCTGACGACGGTACGGGCCTCGCAGGCCACGGGCGGACAGCGCGCGGGCCGGGCGGGGCGCGAGGCCCCGGGCCGGGTGTACCGGTGCTGGTCCGAGGCGGAGGACACACGGCTCCCCCGTTTCCCCGCCCCGGAGATCCGGCTGGCAGATCTGACGGCCTTCGCGTTGCAGGCGGCCTGCTGGGGCGATCCGGACGCCTCCGGGCTCGCGCTGCTGGATCCGCCCCCGAGCGGGGCGATGGCGGCGGCGAGGTCGGTCCTGGCGGCCATCGGCGCCGTGGATCCCGAGGGGCGGGCCACGGATCGGGGCGCGCGGATGTCCCGGCTCGGTCTGCATCCGCGGCTCGCCCGGGCACTGCTGGACGCCGCCCCGGAGGTCGGTCCGGAGCGGGCCGCCGAGGTGGTCGCCCTGCTGAGCGAGGAGCCGCCGCGGGAGTACGGGGACGACCTGGCGGCGGCGTGGCGGACGGCGCGCCGCGGAGGTGACGCGTACGCGGCACGCTGGCGGGAGGAGGCGCGCCGGCTGCGGGCCGCGGCGGACGCACCGCGGCGGCCGGACACGGGCGGCGCGACGAGCGCGCAGGACGACCGCGCGGCCGGTCTTGTCGCCGCACTCGCCTTCCCCGAGCGGCTCGCCCGGGCCGACGGCGGCTCGTTCCTGATGGTGAACGGCACGCGTGCCGAGCCGGCGGCCGGCTCGCATCTGCGCGGCGCGCCGTGGCTCGCCGTGGCCGTCGCCGACCGGCCCCTCCAAGCGGGGCACGCACGCGTACGGCACGCCGCGGTGGTGGACGAGCACGTGGCCCGGCGCGCCGCCGCCGCTCTGCACACCACGGACGACGAGGTGCACTGGACCGGCGGGGACGTCGTCGCCCGGCATGTCGAGCGGCTCGGGGCGGTCGAGCTGACGGTGCGGCCCCTGCGGGAGACCGCCCCGGCCCTGGTGCGGGATGCCCTGCTCGAAGGGCTGCGGCAGGAGGGGTTCGGGCTGCTGCACTGGTCGCCGGGCGCCCTGCTGCTGCGGCAGCGTCTCGCCTTTGTGCGGCTGCACCTGGGTGCGCCCTGGCCGGAGGTCACCGACGACGCGCTCCACGTGCGCGTGGACGAATGGCTCGAGCCCGAGCTGAGCCGCGCGCGGCGACGCGCCGATCTCGCGCGGATCGACGCCGCGGGGGCCCTCGCCCGGCTGCTGCCCTGGGCCACCGGTGAGGCCGCCCGGCTCGACGAGCTCGCCCCCGAACGGATCGCCGTCCCGAGCGGGTCCGCGATACGCGTCGACTACGCGGACCCCGAGCGGCCCGTCCTGGCCGTGAAGTTGCAGGAGATGTTCGGGCTGCAGGACTCACCGGAGATCGCCGGGGTCCCCGTGCTGGTGCATCTGCTCTCCCCCGCCGGGCGCCCGGCCGCGGTCACCGCGGACCTCGCCTCCTTCTGGCGGGACGGCTACCGCGCCGTACGGGCGGAACTGCGGGGCCGCTACCCCAAGCACCCCTGGCCGGAGGACCCGGCCGGTGCGGAACCGACCCGGCACACCAACGCGCGGCTCAGGCGGTGACCGGGTCGGGCTCCCGCGCCCTGCCGGGCGCGGCCTCCCCCGGGCGCCGGCCGCGGGCCTCGACCAGGAGGGACAGCGACAGCAGGCAGACGCCGAGGGCGAGGAAGCCCCACGGCAGACGGGACGTCAGCATCAGCACGAGCGTGCGGTTGTGCTTGACGAGGGCGACCGTCGACCTGATGTAGTCCTCGCGCATCTTCACATGGCCCGCGAACGCCGTGACCTTGGCGCGGCCTCCGAGGAGCGTGCCGCCGCGCAGTTCCTCCTTGTGCATCTCCTCGCCGTAGACGGGCGCGCCGGTCACGGGCTCCACCCAGAACCTGCGGACCGTGGTGTACCAGCGCGTCGTGCCGGTCTTCGCGACCGATTCGGCGGTGATGCCCCGGACGGGCATGGCCTTGGGGAAGGGGACCTTCGTCCAGGGGATGGTCTGCTCGAAGTAGTAGACCTTCACGCCCCGGAAGGTCTGTGTGCCCTTGTAGTGGATGGGCGCCGTGATGCGTGCCTGCGCGTCGAAGTACTCGTAGTCCCTCTTCTGCGTCAGGAACGGCCACTTGAACTCGATGCCGTCGCGGCGGACGGGATCGCCGTCGACCGACTCGCCGGTCGCGTGCACGGGTTCCTGGGTGTGCGCGTCGAAGATGTAGCGCTCGGGGATCCGGGAGACCATCTTGCCGTCGGGACCCTGCACATAGGACAGGCCGTCCCAGACCACCACGTCCCGCCCGGCCGACTTCTCGATCTTCTTCCCGGCCTCCACATCGCCCTTCAGGGTCTGCACGATGGTGACCTGGGGGACCGTGCGGGACGTCATGGTGCCGTAGTCGAGAAGGGTGGCGTTCCTCGCCTGAAGGACCATGTCCTGGTACTGGTTCGCCGGGACCTCGGCCAGCCGCGGAAAGGCGTACCAGCGCAGCAGTGGGGACAGCGCCGTGCAGAACACGGCGAGGGCGAGCAGGATCAAGCCGGCCTTGCGGCGCATCTCGTCGTCCTCCCTGTGCGTGCGGGTGCGGCTGTCCGGGCGCGTGCGACCCGGCTCCCGGTCCCGCGCGTCATGGATGGCCGGGGACCGTCGTCAGCAGCGGTTTCGGCGACGTCTTCCCGGTGGGCGCGCCCAGGGCGGTCAGTGTGAACACCAGGGCGAGCGCGGCGGCGAGACCGATCCCCGCCGCGATGAGTGCGCGCATACGGGCCTCCCCGCGACCGTAGCTGATACATCGTCAGGTCCGGCACCGTAGCAACGGTCGCGCGAGATGAGAACAGGTCGTGCCTATGAGGGCGGCGCCCCACCGGTCCGGTGGGGCGCCGCCCTCATAGGTACGACCTGAGCCTATGCGCTGGGACTGGCCGACGGGGTGGAGGTGGCCGCCGCCACGTCCAGTTCGATCGTCACGGTGGCCCCGCCCGCGGTGGTGACGCGAAGCAGGAAGGTGCCGGCCGTGTCGTCGGCGTAGAGCTTCGGGAGCTTCAGCAGACCGTCCGCGTCGGTCGTCAGGCCCGTGAGGGTGCGCACGGTCTTGCCGTCCGCGTCCTTGAAGTAGGGGCCCTTGTCGTTCTCGGTCGGGTCGTCGGCCGACTTGACGAGGGTCGCGGTGGCCGCGACACCGTCCGCGACGGCCCCCTTGTAGGTGGCCTTCACCTCGACCTGGTCCGCGAACTCGCCACCGGGGGTGCAGGTGAGGGGGGTGTCACCGGTACGGGCAACGGCGTCCGCCTGGCGTTCGGTGACGGTCACCGGGAAGTCGACACCGGTGACCGTGCGGCCCGCGACGACGGCGCTGACCTTGAAGTCGCCCGTCCTCGCGCCCGCCACGAGCGCGGGCGCGGTGGCCTTGCCCGCGCTGTCGGTGACGACGGCCGCCACGCGCTCGCCGCCCGCGAAGGTGGAGTCCGTGTCACCGCTGATCGTGAAGCGCACCCGGACCTTCGGCACGGCCTTGCCCGCCTTCGTCACGGCCTTCACCACGATCTTCTGGCCGAACGTGTCGCCCGTCATGGCGGAGAGCGTCCCGGTCCCGCCGTCCGCCAGGTGGTCGACGGTGTCGGTCGGGGTCGGCGACGTCGACGGGGGCTTCGGCTTGCCCGGAAGGGACGGACTCGGGCCGGTGGAGCTCCCCTTGCCCGGCTTGCCGGGGGCGTCGTCGGTCTTCCTCGGCTTCGGGTGGGTACCGGGCTTGTCGTCGCTGCGGTGCGAGGGCAGTGTGCCGCTGCCGTCCGGGATCGAGTGGGTGCCCTTGAGGTAGTACTCGTACCAGGACAGAACGGTGTCGAGGTAGTCCTGCGAGTTGTTGTAGCCGAGTATCGCCGCGTTCATGTCGGACTGGACCCCGAGGTCGCGGTCGAAGCGGCAGAGGTAGTGCGCGGCGGCGAGGGCGGCGTCGTAGACGTTGTTCGGGTCCTCGACTCCGTCGCCGTTGCCGTCGCGGCCCGCCCACGCCCATGTCGAGGGGATGAACTGCATGGGCCCGACCGCGCGGTCGTAGCGGCTGTCGCCGTCGTAGACACCGTTGTCGGTGTCCGTGATGTGCGCGAAGCCGTTGCCGTCGAGGACGGGGCCGAGGATCTTCGAGTACGTCGTCCCGTCGGCGTCGACCCGGCCGCCACGGGCCTGGCCGGATTCCACCTTGCCGATGGCGGCGAGGAGTTGCCAGGGCAGATTGCAGCCCGGCTTCGACTCGCGGACTTCGGCGGCCGCCTGCTTGTAGGCGTCGAGGACGGTGGCGGGTATGCCCGCCTCCGAGACCCCGGTGACCCCGGTGGCCGCTCCGGCGCTCGGGCTGGGCGACGCGGTGGGGCTGTTGAGCGGCGGGAGGTCGGTGAAGTAGCCGCCGTTGCCGGTCGCCGAGCCGTCGCTGCTTCCGCCGTCGACGGCCTCTGACGTGGCCTGGGCCCCGGTGGGCTGCTTGCCCTGGTCCTCGGTGGCCACACCGGGAGCCTGGGACGCCGCCAGAGCCGCGACCGCGACCGCGGCCACAGCGGTGGTTGCCGCCCCCTTGCGCAGCCGTCGGCCGAAATGCGCCGCCATTGAGTGAACCCCTCCCGTCGACGACCCCACGGACGTTCGATCGCGTTGTGTGCATTCGACCACGCGCCCGGCGCGGTGACCATGTGACCCTACGACAACTTGAGTCGCCCGGACACCCGTTGGCGCCCGGTTTTCACCAGTTGGTCACGTCCGGTTCGGCGGGGCGTACGAGCAGGACGGAGCGCCCCACCCGTTTCATGCGTACCTCATACTGGACGTCCGTGATCACCGGGTGGTTGTACCCGGGCGACGACTGCCGCGGGGGGCCGCACGTGCCGTTCACTCTCAGTCATGCGGCGGCGGTGCTGCCCGCCGTGCGGGCCGACGGGTCGGGCCGCGGACGGCTGGTGCCCGCGGTCCTCGTCGCGGGCTCGTTCGCGCCCGACTTGACCTATTACGCGGCGAGCGCGGTGTCCGGGGGAATGGAGTTCGGTGACGTCACCCATTCCTTCGCCGGGGTGTTCACGGTCGATGTGCTCATCGCGTGGGTTCTGGTGGGGGCGTGGCTGGCCCTGCGGGAACCGCTGGTGGCGCTGCTGCCGCCGGCTCGGCAGGGGCGGATCGCGGCGCTGGTGCGCTGTGGCACACGGCGGCGAGGGCTCTCGTTTCCCGTGGCTCTGCGGTGGTACGTCTCCGCCGTGCTGGGCGCGCTGACGCATGTCGTGTGGGACGCGTTCACCCATCACGACCGCTGGGGGGTGCGGCTGTTCCCCGTGCTGGGGCGGCAGATCGCGGATGCCCCGCTGTACTGGTACCTGCAGTACGGGAGTTCGGCGGTCGCGGCGGTGATGATCGCGGTCTTCGTGGCCGTCGCGCTGCGTCGGGTGCCGGCCGACCCCTCCGCGCTGTCGCGGGTGCCCGCGCTGTCCTGGGCCGACCGGTGGCTCGCGGGAGCGGTCATCGGTGGGTGTGCGGCGGCCGGGGCCGCACAGCGGGCCTCACGGTGGTGGGCCTACTGGGGTGCGACGGCGAAGCCGTGGGAGTTGATCCCTGCGGTCTGCTTCGGCGCGGGCGCGGGTCTCGTCGTCGGGCTGGCGCTCTACACGGTGATGGTCAGGGCGCGTCGTCGTCCGGGCCCTGCCGACCGGGCAGCGGCTCGTAGGGAGCGGGCCCGCCCGGTGTCCCGCTGACCGGCTCGCCGGGTCCGGGGGCGACACGGGAACGGCGGGCGGCGGCGAGTGCCCGCAGCAGGTCCCGGGCCACGGCGAGGACGGCCCGCAGGCGCGAGCCGGCCGCGTCCTGCTCGGGCGGCCCGGGGCGGCGGGCCGCGTGGTCACAGGCCGGGCCGGTGTCACCCGGCGGTCCCACGGGGGCTCCGGGACAGGAGCCGATCGCCGTGCGGACGATCCGGATGCCCTCCGACACCCTGGTGGTGAACGCGGCGGCGCGCTCGGCGAGGCCTGGTCGGGGCAGACGTGCGGTGCTCGCGCCGGGCGCGCGGGCCGCGGTCGGGTGCAGCAGAGCGGCGCATACGAAGGCCCCTCGGATCGCCGCCCGGCGGGGAAGCGCACGTATACCCATGGGGCATCCTTACGCCCGAGCGGGCGCGGGCGCCGCTTGGCGGGGGCCACGGGAGTGAGGGGCCGGGGCGGGCGTCCCGGGACGTCCACCGGCCCGGACGCGGCGCACCCATCGACCCTGGACCGGCACGTCCACCGACCCCGACCTGCGCACCGCCGGATCACCTCCGGGGTCGTCCACCGCGGCGGTGGGCGGGCCCCGGCGGCCGGCCGGAACACGGCCCCGGCCGGCTGTTCCGTGCCGTCGGGGCCGCCGGCCCAGGCCGGGTCCCGGCCCCGGCCGCTCGCGGGGCCCGGTCGGTGGCTAGTGCGCCGCCGACTCCCAGTCCTCACCGGATCCCACGGACACATCGAGGGGCGCCCTGAGACGGACCGCGTCCGCCATTTCGCGGCGGACGACCTCCTCCACCGGGGCACGCTCGCCCGGAGCGATCTCCAGCACGATTTCGTCGTGCACCTGGAGGAGCATGCGGGACTTGAGGCCGGCGTCCTGCAGCGCGCTGTCCACCTTCAGCATGGCGATCTTGACGATGTCCGCGGCCGTGCCCTGGATCGGGGCGTTCAGAGCCATCCGCTCCGCCGTCTCCCGGCGCTGGCGGTTGTCGCTGTTCAGGTCGGGCAGGTAGCGGCGGCGCCCGAAGAGGGTCTCCGTGTACCCGGTGGCCCTCGCCTCGTCGACGACACGGCGCAGATACTCCCGTACCCCGCCGAACCGCTCGAAGTACGTGTCCATCAGGCCACGGGCCTCCGCCGCCTCGATGTTCAGCTGCTGGGACAGGCCGAACGCCGACAGACCGTACGCCAGGCCGTAGGACATCGCCTTGATCTTGCGCCGCATCTCCGCGTCCACCCCGTCGCGGCCCACGCCGAACACCTGGGAGGCGACCGTGGTGTGCAGGTCCTCGCCGGAGGTGAACGCCTGGATCAGGCCCTCGTCCTCGGACAGGTGCGCCATCACCCGCAGTTCGATCTGGCTGTAGTCCGCCGTCATCAGCGACTCGAAGCCCTCGCCGACGACGAAGCCGCGGCGGATCGCCCGGCCCTCGTCCGTGCGCACGGGGATGTTCTGCAGGTTCGGGTCCGTCGACGACAGCCGGCCGGTCGCCGCGACCGTCTGGTTGAACGTGGTGTGGATCCGGCCGTCCGCGGCGATCGTCTTGATCAGGCCCTCGACCGTGACGCGCAGCTTGGCCTGCTCACGGTGACGCAGCATGATCACCGGTAGTTCGTTGTCCGTCTGGGCGGCGAGCCAGGCCAGGGCGTCCGCGTCCGTCGTGTAGCCCGTCTTGGTCTTCTTGGTCCTGGGCAGGGCCAGTTCACCGAAGAGGACCTCCTGGAGCTGCTTGGGCGAGCCCAGGTTGAACTCGTGCCCGGCCGCCGCGTGCGCCTCCTTCACCGCCTGCTGGACGGCGCCCGCGAACAGCTGCTCCATGGCCTCCAGATGCGTGCGGTCCGCGGCGATGCCGTGCCGCTCCATGCGCGCCAGCAGCGCCGAGACGGGCAGCTCCATGTCGCGCAGCAGGTCCGCGGCGCCGACCTCGCTCAGCTTCTCCTCGAAGGCCCGGCCGAGGTCGAGGATCGTGCGGGCCTGGATCATCAGCGCCTCGGCCTCGGCGCCGTCGTCCGTGCCGAAGGCGAGCTGCCCGTCTGCCGTCGCGGCCGGCTCCAGCTCGCGGCCCAGATACTCCAGCGACAGCGCGTCCAGCGCGAAGGAGCGACGGCCCGGCTTGACGAGGTACGCGGCGAGCGCCGTGTCCATGGCCACACCCCGCAGGGTCCAGCCGTGCTCGGGGAAGACCCGCATCGCACCCTTGGCGCTGTGCAGCACCTTGGGGCCGGCCGGGTCGGCGAGCCAGGCCGCGAACGCCTTCTCGTCCTCCTCGTCCAGTTGCGCCGGGTCGAACCAGGCCGCCGCCCCGTCGGCCGCGGCCAGCGCGATCTCCGCGACCGCTCCGGCGCCGAGGGCCCACGAGTCGACCGTGGCCACGCCGAGCGGCTGCCCGGCGTGCCGGTCGAGCCACGGCTTCAGCTCGCCCGCGCCCAGGACCGAGCCGTCCAGTTCGACACCGCCGGCCGCGACCGGGGTCGCCTCGGCCTCCTCGGCGCCGGGGTCGACGGCGAAGAGCCGCTCGCGCAGCGAGGGGTTCCTGATCTCCAGGGTGTCGAGGACCATCGCGACGGACTTGCGGTCGTACGGCGCGCGCTCCAGGTCGGTGACCGCCTTCTCCAGCGCCACGCCCCGCTCCAGCTCGGTGAGGCGGCGGTTGAGCTTCACCGACTCCAGGTGGTCGCGCAGGTTCTGCCCGGCCTTGCCCTTGACCTCCTCCACGCGCTCCACCAGCTCCGCGAACGAGCCGAACTGGTTGATCCACTTCGCGGCCGTCTTCTCGCCGACGCCGGGGATTCCCGGGAGGTTGTCCGAAGGGTCACCGCGCAGCGCCGCGAAGTCCGGGTACTGCGCGGGCGTCAGCCCGTACTTCTCGAAGACCTTCTCAGGAGTGAACCGGGTCAGCTCCGAGACGCCCTTCGTCGGGTACAGCACCGTGATGTTCTCGGTGACCAGCTGGAAGGAGTCGCGGTCGCCGGTGACGATCAGCACCTCGAAGCCCTCGGCCTCGGCCTGGGTGGCGAGCGTGGCGATCACGTCGTCCGCCTCGTACCCCTCGACGGCGAAGCGCGGGGCGTGCATCGTGTCCAGCAGCTCGCCGATCAGCTCGACCTGGCCCTTGAACTCGTCCGGGGTCTTCGAGCGGTTCGCCTTGTACTCCGTGAACTCCTCGGAGCGCCAGGTCTTGCGCGACACGTCGAACGCCACCGCGAAGTGCGTGGGCGCCTCGTCGCGCAGCGTGTTCGCCAGCATCGACGCGAAGCCGTAGATCGCGTTCGTCGGCTGGCCGGTCGCGGTCGTGAAGTTCTCCGCGGGCAGCGCGAAGAACGCGCGGTAGGCCAGTGAGTGCCCGTCCATGAGCATCAGCCGCGGACGGCCGCCGCCGGAGGTCTTCTCGGTCTTCTTCGATGCTGTTTCTGCCACGCACCCGATCCTGCCACGCCCCGCTGACACTCGGACCCGCCCGCGGACGCCTCCGGTCCGGCGAGCGCCGCGTCCCGGGTGCAGGCCGCCCCGTCGCGGTACGGGGACCGGTCCCGGCCCGACGCGGTCGTGCGTGGCCGAACGGCACCCCCGCCGGGCCGCTGCCCGGTCGCGGCGGGCGGCCGCCCCGTCGCATCGGGCGGCCGCACCGGTCGCACGCCGGGACGGATCGGTTGGTGCCCGTGGGGTCGGGGCGGCGACACACGGTCACACGGCCGCACAACGTCACGGAGCACCGCGGAATCGCACCCCATGACCCGCCGTGCGCGGGCCCGCCCTCCCCGCGACCGGGCGGCGCTCCCCGTCACCGCAGCGTGCGAGGATCGGAGGCGTACCTCACACGTGCATGCGAAGGGGAGGGCCGAGATGGCCAGCAAGCCGCCCAAGGGTGACCCGGTCCAGGACGCGCCGCAGGTCGCCGGACCGCAGCACGCCGCGGCGGGGCTGCCCGCGATCGGACACACCCTGCGTGTGGCGCAGCAGCAGATGGGCGTGCGCCGCACGGCACTCACCCTGCTGCGCGTCAACCAGAAGGACGGCTTCGACTGCCCCGGCTGCGCCTGGCCCGAGCCCGACCACCGGCACACCGCGGAGTTCTGCGAGAACGGCGCGAAGGCGGTCGCCGAGGAGGCCACCCTGCGCCGGGTCACCCCGGACTTCTTCGCCGCGCACCCGGTCGCCGACCTCGCCTCGCGCAGCGGCTACTGGCTGGGCCAGCAGGGGCGCCTGACGCACCCCATGTACCTGCCCGAAGGCGCGGACCACTACGAACCGGTCTCCTGGGAGCGCGCCTTCGACATCGTCGCCGAGGAGATCAAGGCGCTCTCGTCGCCCGACGAGGCCGTCTTCTACACCTCGGGCCGCACCAGCAACGAGGCGGCGTTCCTCTACCAGCTGTTCGCGCGCGAGCTGGGCACGAACAACCTGCCCGACTGCTCGAACATGTGCCACGAGTCCTCCGGTTCCGCGCTCTCCGAGACGATCGGCATCGGCAAGGGCAGCGTGCTGCTCGAGGACCTCTACAAGGCGGATCTGATCATCGTCGCCGGGCAGAACCCCGGCACCAACCACCCGCGCATGCTCTCGGCGCTGGAGAAGGCGAAGGCGGGCGGCGCGAGGATCATCAGCGTCAACCCGCTGCCCGAGGCGGGCCTGGAGCGCTTCAAGAACCCCCAGACCCCTCAGGGCATGCTCAAGGGCGCGGCGCTGACCGACCTGTTCCTGCAGATCCGCATCGGTGGCGACCAGGCGCTGTTCCGCCTGCTCAACAAGCTGATCCTCCAGACCGACGGAGCGGTCGACGAGGAGTTCGTCCGCGAACACACCCACGGCTTCGAGGGGTTCGCCGAGGCCGCCCGCCAAGCCGACTGGGATGACACGCTCACGGCGACCGGTCTCACCCGTGAGGAGATCGAGAAGGCCCTCGGGATGGTCCTCGCCTCCGAGCGCACCATCGTCTGCTGGGCCATGGGCCTCACCCAGCACAAGCACTCGGTCCCCACCATCCGGGAGATCGTCAACTTCCTGCTGCTGCGCGGCAACATCGGACGCCCGGGCGCGGGCGTGTGCCCGGTGCGCGGTCACTCGAACGTGCAGGGCGACCGGACCATGGGCATCTTCGAGCGCCCGGCGCCCGCCTTCCTGGACGCGCTGGAGAAGGAGTTCGGCTTCGCGCCGCCGCGTGAGCACGGCTACGACGTCGTCCGGGCCATCCGTGCCCTGCGCGACGGCGAGGCGAAGGTCTTCTTCGCGATGGGCGGCAACTTCGTGTCCGCCTCCCCCGACACCGATGTGACCGAGGCGGCCATGCGCCGTGCCCGGCTCACCGTGCATGTGTCGACCAAGCTGAACCGCTCGCACGTCGTCACCGGTGCGCGCGCCCTGATCCTGCCCACCCTCGGCCGCACCGAGCGCGATCTGCAGGGCAGCGGCGAGCAGTTCGTGACCGTCGAGGACTCCATGGGCATGGTGCACGCCTCCCGGGGCCGTCTGGAGCCCGCCAGCGGCCATCTGCTGTCCGAGCCGGCCATCGTGTGCCGCCTGGCCCGCCGGGTGCTGGGTGAGGACAGCACGGTCCCCTGGGAGGAGTTCGAGAAGGACTACGCGACCGTCCGCGACCGCATCGCACGCGTGATCCCCGGCTTCGAGGACTTCAACGCGCGCGTGGCCCACCCGGGCGGTTTCGCGCTCCCGCACGCACCGCGCGACGAGCGCCGCTTCCCCACCGCCACCGGCAAGGCCAACTTCACCGCCGCCCCGGTGGAGTTCCCCGAGCTGCCCGAGGGCCGGCTCCTGCTGCAGACCCTGCGCTCGCACGACCAGTACAACACCACCATCTACGGCCTCGACGACCGCTACCGCGGTATCAGGAACGGCCGCCGTGTGGTCCTCGTCCATCCCGAGGACGCCCGCGCACTGGGCGTGGCGGACGGCTCGTACGTGGATCTGGTCGGCGAGTGGAAGGACGGCGTCGAGCGGCGCGCCCCCGGCTTCCGCGTGGTGCACTACCCCACCGCCCGGGGCTGCGCGGCCGCCTACTACCCGGAGACCAATGTCCTGGTGCCGCTGGACGCCACCGCGGACACGAGCAACACCCCCGCCAGCAAGTCCGTCGTCGTCCGCCTGGAACAATCGGCGACCGACTGAGCGTTTGCTCAGCCACAGCCGAGCGACCGACCCGACGAACGGAGCAGTACCCCATGGGCGAGCAGCACACCGTGAAGTTCCCGCAAGAGATCATCGACGAGTACGCCGCCCTCGGCGTCGATCTGCCCGCCCTCTTCTCCGCGGGCCACCTCGGCACCCGGATGGGCGTCCAGATCATCGAGGCCTCGCCGGAGCGGGTGGTCGGCACCATGCCGGTGGAGGGCAACACCCAGCCGTACGGACTGCTGCACGGCGGCGCCTCCGCCGTGCTCGCCGAGACCCTCGGTTCGGTGGGCTCCATGCTGCACGGCGGCAGCTCCAAGATCGCCGTCGGCGTCGACCTGAACTGCACGCACCACCGCGGAGTGCGCTCCGGCCTGGTCACCGGTGTCGCCTCACCCGTCCACCGGGGGCGCTCGACCGCGACGTACGAGATCGTGATCAGCGACGAGGAGGGCAAGCGCGTGTGCACCGCCCGGCTGACCTGTCTGCTGCGCGATGTGAACCCGGGCGACGGGGCTCAGGTGCGCTCGGCGGGCTGACCCGCCGAGCCGGTGTCCGCAGCGCCGTTGATCCTGGCCCGGCGGCGCCCTAGCGTCATGACATGGCAACGGGAGGAGTTCCCCGGCCGGGGGTGGCCGCGCTGGGGTTGGCGCTCGGACTCGCGCTCCTGGCGGGCGCGTCGGCGACCGCCTGCGACAACTCGGGCTCCGAGGGCGGGAGAAGCCCGGGGCGGGCCGGCGTCCCGCCGTCGCCGCGGACCACACCCGCCCAGGAGCTGTGCGCACGGGTCGTCGGGTACTGGTCGCGCAAGGTGCTGGACAGCGACACGTACGGCGACTACCAGACGATGGGGCTGTCCAACGGGCAGTACGAGATCCTGCGGTCCGTCGTGGACGCCGCGCGAGCCGTGAAACGGCGTCAGGGCGCCGAGGCCGCCGATCAGTTGATCGACCGCCGGGCGCACGAGGGCTGCGCCGACTGGTACCGCACCGGCGGTCCGAGCAACGGACCGTGGCAATGAGCGGCATCGGGCCGGTCGAGCCGGGTGAGGACACAAGCGCCTGGGACGCCCCCGACCCGGGCAGCTCGCTGCTGCACGATCCGCCGCGCGGACGGCTCGGCCGGCTGTACGACCGGCACCGCCGCGTCGCCCTCACGGCCGCCGCGATCGCCTCCCTCCTCGCGGGCGGCGGCTACCTCTACGCCACGCGACCGCGGCAGCCCCCGCCCCCACCACCGCCGTACCCCTCCCAGGTGGTCGAGGTCGCCTACCTGAGCTCCGCGGCCACACCCCCCGGCGCCCCGCCCAGGAGCTTCAGCTTCGGTGTGGTGCTGCGCGTGGAGTCCGGGCCGCCCGTGACCGTGAGCCGGATAGCCCAGCCCTATGCCGGGCTTTCCGTCACCTCGGTGCCGCGCCCCCCTTTCCGCACAAAGGCGGGTTCGGCTCGTAAAGTTGTCATCACCATGCATGTGACCGAATGCGGAAAAGTGCCCGAAGAGGCCGGGCTGCCTTTCCTGGACGTAACTCTGCGTAATACGCGCGCAATGCAGGTGCAGAGTTTCATCCTGGGGCCGCGGTATGCGCAAGCGCTCTCGAGTGCCGTGCGTGTCGCCTGCGACGACGATTCCAGGTAATCACCAAAACCGCCGACGCCCCTGAACCCAGCGGCGCACGTCCTGCGGGTTCTCACTATGCGGACCGGGCGAATCAGTCGGAATTCAGCTGTTCCACCCGTCCAGTACCGCTCTGCATTACCTCGTGTCATAACAAGAGCGTCACAGCCTTGGTCAGACCCTCCTCGCCGTTCCCTGCCCACGCTTAGAGTCACGGCCAGTCACCGCGCGGTCTGAATGTCACTTCGGCCCAGCGCTCGACTCGGCCACTTCCAGGGGGGAGGGCCGTGCCAGGGAAAGGACTGATCGTGCGTCAACGTTCGCTCATCGCCATCACCGCCGCGCTGGCGGCGGGAGCACTGACCCTCACCGCCTGCGGCTCGCGCGACAACGGCAAGAGCTCGGACTCCGGCAGCGGTGGTGGCACCACCGTCACCATCGGCGTCGACGCGCCACTGACCGGCGACCTGTCCGCGCTGGGCCTGGGCATCAAGAACTCCGTGGACCTGGCGGCCAAGACCGCCAACAAGCAGAACTACGTCAAGGGTGTCACCTTCAAGATCGAGGCCCTCGACGACCAGGCACAGCCCTCCTCGGGCCAGCAGAACGCCAGCAAGCTTGTCGCCGACAACGGCGTCCTCGGCGTCGTCGGCCCGCTGAACTCCTCCGTCGCCGAGTCCATGCAGAAGGTCTTCGACGACGCCAAGCTGGTCGAGGTCTCCCCGGCCAACACCAACCCGGCCCTCACCCAGGGCCCGGACTGGCAGAAGACGAAGGCCCGGACGTACAAGTCCTACTTCCGCACCGCGACCACGGACGCCATCCAGGGCCCGTTCGCCGCGCAGTACGTCTACAACGACTCCAAGAAGAAGAAGGTCTTCGTCATCGACGACAAGAAGACCTACGGCGCGGGCCTCGCCGCCACCTTCACCGAGGAGTTCAAGAAGCTCGGCGGCACGGTCGTCGGCACCGAGCACATCAACCCCGACACCAAGGACTTCTCCGCGGTCGCCACCAAGGTCAAGAACTCGGGCGCCGAAGTCGTCTACTACGGCGGCGAGTACCCGCAGGCCGGCCCGCTCAGCAAGCAGATCAAGGCCACCGGCGCCAAGGTCCCGGTCGTGGGCGGCGACGGCATCTTCGACCCGACGTTCATCAAGCTGGCCGGCGCCAACAGCACCGGCGACCTCGCCACCTCCGTCGGCGCCCCGGTCGAACAGCTCCCCTCCGCCAAGGAGTTCGTGGCCAACTACAAGGACGCCGGCTACAAGGAGGAGTACGCCGCGTACGGCGGTTACTCCTACGACTCCGCCTGGGCGATCATCGAGGCCGTCAAGAAGGTCGTCGAGGACAACGGCGGCAAGCTCCCCTCCGACGCCCGCGCGAAGGTCACCGCCGCCATGCAGAACGTCTCCTTCGACGGTGTGACCGGCAAGGTCTCCTTCGACGAGTTCGGTGACGCGACCAACAAGCAGCTCACCGTGTACGCCGTCGAGAACGGTGCCTGGAAGCCGGTGAAGTCGGGCACCTACACCGGCTGATCCACACCCGCACCGCTCACGAGCCGCGCGGGGCGCTGTTCCACAGGCGCCCCGCGCGGACTCGCATCCGGCCACATCCGTCGAACATCCGAAAGTCTCGGAGGACATGCGGTGAACGAACTGCCGCAGCAGCTGGTCAACGGCCTGCTACTAGGAGCCATGTACGGGCTCGTCGCCATCGGCTACACAATGGTCTATGGCATCGTCCAGCTCATCAACTTCGCGCATGGCGAGATCTTCATGACCGGCGCCTTCGGCGCCCTCACGGTCTATGCGTACGTACTGCCCGATGGCACTTCCATGTGGGTCGCCCTGCCACTGATGCTCATCGGGGCCGTCCTGGTCGCCGTCACCGTCGCGGTGGGAGCGGAACGATTCGCCTACCGCCCCCTGCGCAACGCGCCACGACTTGCCCCCCTCATCACGGCCATCGGTCTCTCCCTCGCCCTGCAGCAGGCGGTCTGGGCCTGGTACCCCGAAGCCAAGTCCGCCCGGACCTTCCCGCAGATCGACGGAGGCCCCTTCCACCTCGGCAACGTCACCATCCAGACGGGTGACATCTTCCTCCTTGCCGCGGCCCCCATCAGCATGGCCGTCCTCGCCTACTTCGTCATGAAGACGCGCACCGGACGCGGCATGCAGGCCACCGCCCAGGACCCGGACACCGCCAAGCTCATGGGCGTCAACACCGACCGCATCATCGTGATCGCCTTCGCCCTCGGCGCCGTCTTCGCCGCCGTCGGCGGCGTCGCGTACGGCCTCAAGTACGGCCAGGTCGACTTCCGCATGGGCTTCATCCTCGGCCTCAAGGCGTTCACCGCGGCCGTCCTCGGCGGCATCGGCAACATCTACGGGGCCATGATCGGCGGCGTCGTCCTCGGCGTCGCCGAAACCCTGGCAACCGCGTACATCGCCGACCTCCCGGGCATGGAGAAGTTCGGCAGCCAGTCCTGGGCAGACGTCTGGGCGTTCGTACTCCTCATTCTCGTGCTCCTGCTCAGGCCACAAGGTCTGCTCGGTGAGCGCGTCGCGGACAGGGCGTGACACCGATGACCACACAGACCACTGCTCCCGACACCCCGAGCACCCCTGCCCCCGGCGCCCCGTCCGGCCTCGTCGCCATCCCGCCCCACATCGGCCGCGCCCTCGCCACCGCGGGCGCCGCGCTCACCATCGTCTCGACGTTCCTCGCCTGGACGTGGACCACCGACTTCCCCGGCGACCTCACCGTCTACGGCTACCCCGGCGGCCTGCAGGTCCTCGTCCTCATCGGCGGCGTCCTCACCACCCTGTTCGGCCTCGCCTCCTACGGCGTCAAGGGCCTTCGCTGGCTCGCCCCCGCCGGCGCCGACGGGGCCCTCAAGTTCGCCGCCCTCACCACCTTCGCCACCGCCTGGTACACGGTCCTGTCCATCAGCATCGAACTCGGCGGACTCGTCAACCTCGAGCCCGGCGGCTACATCGTGGCGGTCACCAGCCTCGCCGCGTTCCTCGGCGCCCTCGCACTGCCCTTCGAGCGGCCCGAACCCGACCCCATCGACCCCGACGACACCTCCTGGGAGCACTTCAAGCACCAGGCGTCCCACCGGTGGACGACGGTCAGAGCCGCCTTCGCCTCCGGCTCCCCCCGCCCCGTGGCCAAACTGCCCGCCTACGTCGAGATCCTGATCATCGTCGCGATCCTCGCCCTGGGCCTGGCCGTCTTCACCTACGGCATCGGCACCGAGTACGACGAACTCTTCGTCGGCTTCCTCATCACCGCGGGCTTCGGCTTCGCCGCCCTCGCCAAGGCCGGCCTGATCAGCCAGGCCTCCGAACTCACCTCCCGGCACCAGAACATCACCATCTGCGGCGCGTTCGTCGCGGCGGCGCTGTTCCCCTTCACCCAGACCAGCGACCAGTACGCGACCCTCGGCGTCTACATCCTCATCTTCGCCACCGTCGCCCTCGGCCTGAACATCGTCGTCGGCCTCGCCGGCCTCCTCGACCTCGGCTACGTCGCCTTCCTCGGCGTCGGCGCCTACGCCGCGGCCCTGGTCTCCGGATCCCCCAACTCACCCTTCGGCGTGCACTTCCCCTTCTGGGCCGCCGTCCTCATCGGCGCCGCCGCCTCGCTCGTCTTCGGCGTCCTCATCGGCGCCCCCACCCTCCGTCTGCGCGGCGACTACCTCGCCATCGTCACCCTCGGCTTCGGTGAGATCTTCCGCATCACGGCCAACAACCTCGACGGCACCTCAGGACCCGACCTCACCAACGGCTCCAACGGCATCGCGTCGATCCCGAACCTCGACATCCTCGGCATGGACTTCGGCGCCCAGCACGACGTCGGCGGCTTCACCATCGGACGCTTCGCCAACTACTTCTTCCTGATGCTGATCATCACCGCCGTCGTCGTGCTCGTCTTCCGGCGCAGCGGCAACTCGCGCATCGGACGCGCCTGGGTGGCCATCCGCGAGGACGAGACCGCCGCCCTCGCCATGGGCATCAACGGCTTCCGGGTCAAGCTCATCGCCTTCGCCGTCGGCGCCTCGCTCGCCGGCCTCGCCGGCACCGTCCAGGCCCATGTGACCTACACCGTGACGCCCGAGCAGTACCTCTTCGCCGGCGCCATCCCGCCCAACTCGGCCTTCCTGCTCGCCGCGGTCGTCCTCGGCGGCATGGGCACCATCAGCGGCCCGCTCATCGGCGCCGCACTGCTCTTCCTCATCCCGAACAAACTCCAGTTCCTCGGCGACTACCAGCTCTTCGCCTTCGGTGTCGCCCTCATCCTGCTGATGCGCTTCAGGCCGGAGGGCCTCATCCCGAACCGGCGCCGCCAACTGGAATTCCACGAAGAGGCGGAAGCGCCCACAGTCCTCGGCAAGACAGGGGCCTGACCACCATGACCACCGACACCACCACCAAGGACGCCACGCCGGACGCCACCGCACCCGGCCAGGTCGTACTGGACGCACGCGGCGTCACCATGCGCTTCGGCGGCCTCACCGCCGTACGCAACGTCGACCTCACCGTCAACAGCGGCGAGATCGTCGGACTCATCGGCCCCAACGGCGCCGGCAAGACGACCTTCTTCAACTGCCTCACCGGCCTCTACGTCCCCACCGAGGGCGAAGTCCGCTACAAGGGCAACGTCCTGCCGCCCAAGTCCTTCAAGGTCACCGCCGCCGGCATCGCCCGCACCTTCCAGAACATCCGTCTCTTCTCCAACATGACGGTCCTGGAGAACGTGCTGGTCGGACGCCACACCCGCACCAAGGAAGGCTTCTGGTCCGCCGTCCTGCGCGGCCCCGGCTTCCACCGCGCCGAAGCGGCCTCCCGCGAACGGGCCATGGAACTCCTCGAGTTCGTCGGCCTCGCCGCCAAGGCCGAACACCTCGCCCGCAACCTGCCCTACGGCGAACAGCGCAAGCTCGAGATCGCCCGCGCCCTCGCCAGCGAACCCGGACTGCTGCTCCTCGACGAGCCCACCGCCGGCATGAACCCGCAGGAGACCCGGACCACCGAAGAACTGGTCTTCGCGATCCGAGACAAGGGCATCGCCGTCCTCGTCATCGAGCACGACATGCGCTTCATCTTCAACCTCTGCGACCGCGTCGCCGTCCTCGTCCAGGGCGAGAAGCTCGTCGAGGGCGACAGCGCGACCGTCCAGGGCGACGAACGAGTCATCGCCGCCTACCTCGGCGAACCCTTCGAGGACGCCCCCGGCGACGCGGAGGTCGCCGAGGTGGAGGCCGCCGAGGCGCAGGCCGAAGCCCAGACGGACGCCGCGCCCGGCAAGGAGAACGACCGATGACCGCACTGCTCGAAGTCGAGGACCTCCGGGTCGCCTACGGCAAGATCGAAGCCGTCAAGGGCATCTCCTTCAAGGTCGAGGCCGGCGAGGTCGTCACCCTCATCGGCACCAACGGCGCCGGCAAGACCACCACCCTGCGCACCCTCTCCGGCCTGCTCAGGCCGGTGGGCGGCCAGATCAAGTTCCAGGGCAGATCGCTCAAGAAGACCCCGGCCCACCAGGTCGTCTCCCTGGGACTCGCCCACTCCCCCGAGGGGCGGCACATCTTCCCCCGCATGACCATCGAGGACAACCTGCGCCTCGGCGCGTTCCTGCGCTCCGACAAGCAGGCCATCGACAAGGACATGCAGCGGGCCTACGACCTCTTCCCCATCCTCGGGGAACGCAGGAAGCAGGCGGCCGGCACCCTGTCCGGCGGCGAACAGCAGATGCTCGCGATGGGCCGGGCCCTGATGTCCCAGCCGAAACTGCTCATGCTCGACGAGCCCTCCATGGGCCTCTCCCCGATCATGATGCAGAAGATCATGGCGACCATCGCCGCACTGAAGGCCCAGGGCACGACGATCCTCCTCGTCGAGCAGAACGCCCAGGCGGCGTTGTCGCTCGCCGACCACGGCCATGTGATGGAGGTCGGCAACATCGTCCTCTCCGGCACCGGCCAGGACCTGCTGCACGACGAATCCGTGCGCAAGGCCTACCTCGGCGAGGACTGAGCCCTCCCCGGCACATGTGTGAGGCCCGCACCCCTCCTCGGGGCGCGGGCCTCACACACGAATACCGGGACTCAGCCCTTCGCGGCCTTCTTCTCGTCGGCGTCCTGGATGACGGCCTCCGCGACCTGCTGCATCGACATACGGCGATCCATGGACGTCTTCTGGATCCAGCGGAAGGCGGCGGGCTCGGACAGCCCGTACTCCGTCTGCAGGATCGACTTCGCCCGGTCGACCAGCTTCCGGGTCTCCAGCCGCAGCGTGAGGTCCGCGACCTCCTTCTCCAGCGTCTTGAGCTCGTTGAACCGGGAGACCGCCATCTCGATCGCCGGGACCACGTCACTCTTGCTGAACGGCTTCACCAGATACGCCATCGCACCCGCGTCCCGGGCGCGCTCGACGAGGTCGCGCTGCGAGAACGCGGTCAGCATGAGGACCGGGGCGATGCGCTCCTCGGCGATCTTCTCGGCCGCCGAGATGCCGTCGAGCTTCGGCATCTTCACATCGAGGATCACCAGGTCGGGCTTGTGCTCACGGGCCAGCTCGACGGCCTGCTCACCGTCACCGGCCTCACCGACGACGTGGTAGCCCTCCTCCTCGAGCATCTCTTTGAGGTCGAGCCGGATGAGCGCCTCGTCCTCGGCGATGACGACACGGGTCGTCAGCGGAGGCACGTGCGACTTGTCGTCGTCGGCAACGGGCTGGGGCGACTCGGGGGAGGTCACTCGGGCTCCTCGTCACGGGCTGGGGCAGGTGGTGCTGCTTATGCAGCCTACCTAGAGGCGGCGACCTGCGGTGACCCGGTACACTCTCGGCAGTGCCTGGCCGGGTTGGTGGAACGGTATACACGGAGGTCTCAAACACCTCTGCCTGTGAGGGCTTGCGGGTTCGAATCCCGCACCCGGCACACTTCACCATATAGCGGAGGTTCACCTTCTCGTGAACCTCCGCTTTTTGCTGCGCATGGTCACGTTCAGTGACGCACCGTGGACGTATGAACGGTCATGGCACTGAAGTGCGGCAGAAGGCGCTCACCCTGTTCCGCGACGGGGCGAGGAACGCCGACGTGGCCCGGCAGCTCGGCGTCCCCGCGGGGACGATCGGCTACTGGAGACACATGGACCGCGCGAGGCACGGCCAGTGCCCCGGGAAACACGACCCGAAGTGTCCGCGCTGCGACGGCCGGGACCTGGACGAGCCGGCCTACAGCTACCTGCTCGGGCTCTACCTGGGCGACGGTCACATCAGCCACTACTCCGAGCACCGCGTGCCCAATCTCATGATCACTTGCGCCGAGTCCTGGACCGGACTCATCGACGAGTGCGAGAAGGCCCTGCGCGCGGTCTTTCCCGACAACTCGGTATGCCGGGTGCGCAGGACCGGCTGCCGCAACGTCAAGGTGTACTCGAAACACCTCCACTGCCTGTTCCCCCAGCACGGTCCCGGCAAGAAGCACGAGCGCCGCATCGTCCTCGAGCCCTGGCAGCAGGACATCGTCGACGCCCATCCCTGGGGTTTGATCCGGGGCCTCATCCACTCCGACGGCTGCCGCATCACCAACTGGACCACCAGGCTCGTCGGCGGTCAGCGCAAGCGCTACGAATATCCGCGCTACCTCTTCACCAACGTCTCCGACGACATCCGGCGGCTCTACACCGACACCCTCGACAAACTGGGCATCACTTGGACGCACTGCACCCGCCACGGCAACCCGTACAACATCTCCGTCGCCCGCAAAGCCTCCGTCGCGCTTCTCGATGTTCACGTCGGCCCCAAGTACTGACCGCGTGAAAGGGCCCCTCGGCGGGAGGGGCCCCTGGTGTGCGGGCCGGCTACTTGGGGCTGTCGTCCTCGCCGATGTGGTGCACCCGCACCATGTTCGTCGAGCCCGAGACCCCGGGCGGGGAGCCCGCCGTGATGACCACGATGTCGCCCCGCCGGCAGCGGCCGTACTTCAGCAGCAGCTCGTCGACCTGGTCGACCATCGCGTCGGTGGAGTCGACGTGCGGCCCGAGGAAGGTCTCCACGCCCCAGGTCAGGTTGAGCTGGGAACGCGTGGCCGGCTCGGGGGTGAAGGCGAGCAGGGGGATCGGTGAGCGGTAGCGGGAGAGCCGGCGCACGGTGTCGCCGGACTGGGTGAAGGCGACCAGGAACTTGGCGCCGAGGAAGTCGCCCATCTCCGCCGCCGCACGGGCGACGGCTCCGCCCTGGGTCCGGGGCTTGTTGCTCTCGGTGAGCGGCGGGAGGCCCTTGGCGAGGATGTCCTCTTCGGCGGCCTCGACGATGCGGGCCATCGTCCTGACCGTCTCGACGGGGTAGTTGCCGACGCTGGTCTCGCCGGAGAGCATGACGGCGTCGGTACCGTCGATCACCGCGTTCGCGACGTCGGAGGCCTCCGCCCTGGTGGGGCGGGAGTTCTCGATCATCGAGTCGAGCATCTGGGTGGCGACGATGACCGGCTTGGCGTTGCGCTTGGCGAGCTTGATCGCGCGCTTCTGGACGATCGGGACCTGCTCGAGGGGCATTTCCACGCCGAGGTCGCCGCGGGCGACCATGATGCCGTCGAAGGCGGCGACGATCTCGTCGATGTTCTCGACGGCCTGCGGTTTCTCGACCTTGGCGATCACGGGAAGGCGGCGGCCTTCCTCGTCCATGATGCGGTGGACGTCCCTGATGTCCCTGCCGCTGCGGACGAAGGAGAGTGCGATGACGTCGCAGCCGGTGCGCAGCGCCCAGCGCAGGTCGTCCTCGTCCTTCTTGGAGAGTGCGGGGACGGAGACGGCGACGCCGGGGAGATTGAGGCCCTTGTGGTCGGAGACCATGCCGCCTTCGACGACGACGGTGTGGACCCGGGGGCCGTCGACGGCCGTGACCTCGAGGCACACCTTGCCGTCGTCGACGAGGATGCGCTCACCGGTGGTGACGTCGCCGGCCAGTCCGGCGTAGGTGGTTCCGCAGGTCTGGCGGTCACCCTCGACGCCGTCCTCGACGGTGATCGTGAAGACGTCGCCGCGTTCAAGGAGTACGGGACCTTCGACGAATCGTCCGAGTCTGATCTTCGGGCCCTGAAGGTCGGCGAGGATTCCGACGCTGCGACCGGTCTCGTCGGCGGCCTTTCGCACGCGCTGGTAGCGCTCCTCGTGTTCGGCGTAGGTGCCGTGGCTGAGGTTGAAGCGGGCGACGTCCATTCCGGCGTCGACCAGGGCCTTGATCTGGTCGTACGAGTCGGTGGCGGGGCCCAATGTACAGACGATCTTTGCTCGGCGCATGGTTCGAGCCTAGGCCTTACCCGCCGGTAGAGAATTGGTCCGGCGTGACTACTCAACAACCTTTAAGTGAAGCGCTATTGACAAGTGTTGAATTGTGCGGTGCTGCGCTCCGATGAGCATCCCGGAGAGAAATGCAGGGGCCGAATTCGGGCAGGCCGGGAATTCTCGTCACTTCTCGTCACTGCGGGTGACGAGGATTGTCCACCGTCGCGGTGGCGCCATCGTGAACCGGGCGTCGATACGGGCGTGGATGCGCCGGCGCCCGGATTCGAGCGCGAGGGGGTCGGGGCCGCCCGCGGCTTCCGTGCCGTCAGGAGCCGGGCGGCTCGTGGACCGGGCGGCGGGTGCGGCCGTGTTGCGGCGGGTGGGGTCGTCGAGGGCGGTGGGCCGGCCGGTGCCGCGGGCCGTGACGACCTCAGCCGCCCGCCGTCCCCTACGACACCCCCGATGCCGGGCTTCTCCGCGGACGGCGATGCGCGGGGTTCCACTCCGTCACCGCACGGTTTCCACGGGAGGCATGTACCGGTCATCAGATCGCAACCTGCGGGGTCTGTTGCGACGCGTCATGCCCAAGTCAGAATCTACGCGCGTCGTTGACCGATTCCGAAGGAGAGCGAGACATGCCGTTGAACCGCCGGAAGTTCCTGAAGAGATCCGCCGTGACGGGGGCGGGCGTGGCTCTGTCCGGGGCCGCGGCGGCTCCGGCGGCTCAGGCCGCGCCGGCGGCGAAGGGCCCCAAGCGGTACTCGCTGACGGTGATGGGCACCACCGATCTGCACGGGCATGTCTTCAACTGGGACTACTTCAAGGACGCGGAGTACTCCGACAAGGCGGGCAACTCGCAGGGCCTGGCCCGGATCTCGACCCTGGTCGACCAGGTCCGCGAGGAGAAGGGCCGCTGCAACACGCTGCTGCTCGACGCCGGTGACACGATCCAGGGCACCCCGCTGACGTACTACTACGCGAAGGTCGACCCGATCACGGCCAAGCACGGTCCGGTGCACCCGATGGCGCAGGCCATGAACGCGATCGGGTACGACGCGGTGGCGCTCGGGAACCACGAGTTCAACTACGGCATCGAGACGCTGCGGAAGTTCGAGTCGCAGTGCCGCTTCCCGCTGCTCGGCGCCAACGCGCTGGACGCCAGGACGCAGAAGCCGGCCTTCCCTCCGTACTTCATGAAGAAGTTCCATGTGCCGGGCGCGCCGCCGGTGAAGGTCGCGGTCCTCGGTCTGACCAACCCCGGCATCGCGATCTGGGACAAGGCCTATGTGCAGGGCAAGCTGACCTTCCCGGGCCTGGAGGAGCAGGCGGCCAAGTGGGTGCCGAAGCTGAGGTCGATGGGCGCGGACGTGGTCGTCGTGTCGGCGCACTCCGGCACCTCGGGCACGTCGTCGTACGGTGACCAGCTGCCCTATGTGGAGGACGCGGCCGCCAATGTGGCCCGGCAGGTGCCGGGTATCGACGCGATCCTCGTGGGGCACGCGCACCAGGAGATCCCGGAGCTGAAGGTCACCAACGAACGGACGGGCAGGACGGTCGTGCTGTCGGAGCCGCTGTGCTTCGCCGAGCGGCTGACGCTGTTCGACATCGCGCTGGTCTTCGAGAAGGGGAAGTGGCAGGTCGAGTCGGTTTCCGCGTCGCTGCGGAACTCCAGCACGGTCGCCGACGACCCGAAGATCACGAGGCTGCTCGCCGACGAGCACACGAAGGTCGTCGCGTACGTCAACCAGGTCGTCGGCAAGGCGACCGAGACGTTGACGACGGTGGAGGCCCGTTACAAGGACGCCCCGATCATCGACCTGATCAACAAGGTCCAGGAGGACGTGGTCAAGGCGGCGCTCGCGGGCACGGAGTACGCCGCCCTGCCGGTGATCTCGCAGGCGTCGCCGTTCTCGCGCACCTCGCAGATCCCGGCCGGCAATGTGACGATCCGGGACCTGTCGGGCCTGTACGTGTACGACAACACGCTGGTCGCCAAGTTGATGACGGGTGCCCAGGTCAGGGCGTACCTGGAGTACTCGGCGGAGTACTTCGTTCAGACGGCCGCCGGCGCGCCGGTGGACGTGGAGAAGCTGACCAACGCGAACGGCCGTCCGGACTACAACTACGACTATGTGTCGGGGCTGCAGTACGAGATCGACATCGCCCAGGCCGCGGGTTCACGCATCAAGAACGTGACGTACGGCGGTGCCGCGCTGGACGACGCACAGCAGTTCGTGTTCGCCGTGAACAACTACCGTGCCAACGGCGGGGGTGCCTTCCCGCACGTGGCCTCGGCCAAGGAGCTGTGGTCGGAGTCGACGGAGATCCGGACCCGGATCGCGGAGTGGGCGACCACGAAGGGTGTTCTGGACCCGAAGGACTTCGCTTCGGCGGACTGGCGGCTCACCCGTGACGGAGTGCCGCTCTTCTGACACTTCGGCAGTGGCGGCGCGACGGCGCCGGGGCGGTCCGTGCCCCGGCGCCGTCGGCGTGCGTGCGGGCCCTCGCCGGCCGCCCTAGCGTCCGTCGCCCAGCGGGGTGAGGTCCATGGGGCGCCGGGTCGGCGGGATCAGGCCCGGCTGCCGGAGTCCGAAGGTGGTGAAGGCGGTGCGCCGGGGCAGGGGGTAGGGCTCCTTGCCGGTCAGGGAGTTGAGGATGGTGGCGCTGCGCCACGCGGCGAGGCCGAGGTCGGGGGTGCCGACTCCGTGGGTGTGGAGTTCGGCGTTCTGTACGTACACGGAGCCGGTGACGGCGCGGTCGAGGACCAGGCGGAACCGGTCGTCGATGCGAGGGCGTCCGCTGCCGTCGCGGCTGAGGCGGTGTTCCAGTCCGGCGAGGATGCGGCCGAGGGGCCGTTCGCGGTAGCCGGTGGCGAGGACCACGGCGTCGGTGGCGAGCCGCGAGCGGGTGTTCTGCTGGACGTGCTCGAGATGAAGTTCGATCCCGCTGGTGGCGGCGCGCCCGGCGGTGCGGACGTGGACGCCGGGTGTGAGGACGGCGTCGGGCCAGCCGCCCTGGAGGGTGCGGCGGTAGAGCTCGTCGTGGATGGCGGCGATGGTGTCGGCGTCGATGCCCTTGTGCAGCTGCCATTGGGCGGAGACGAGACCGTCGCGCACGGGTTCGGCGAGCGCGTGGAAGTAGCGCGTGTAGTCGGGGGTGAAGTGCTCCAGGCCGAGTTTGGAGTACTCCATGGGGGCGAAGGCCTCGGTCCGGGCGAGCCAGTGGATCCGCTCCCGGCCGACGGGGCGGTGGCGCAGGAGGTCGAGGAAGACCTCGGCGCCGGACTGGCCCGCTCCGACGACGGTGATGTGGCCGGCGGCCAGGAAGGCGGTGCGGTGCCGCAGGTACTCCGCGGCGTGGATGACGGGTGTCCCGGGGGCTTCGACGAGGGGTCGCAGGGGTTCGGGCACATACGGTTCGGTGCCGACGCCGAGGACGATGTTGCGCGTGCGGGTACGGCCGAGGGCTTCGCCCGCGCCGTCCTTGCCGAGCCGGGTGTAGTCGACCTCGAAGACCTGGTCGGCGGCGTTCCAGCGGACGGCGTCGACCTGGTGGCCGAAGTGCAGTTCGGGGAGGTTGCCGGAGACCCAGCGGCAGTAGGCGTCGTACTCGGCGCGCTGGATGTGGAAGCGTTCGGCGAAGTAGAAGGGGAAGAGCCGGTCGCAGCTCTTGAGGTAGTTGAGGAAGGACCAGGGGCTGGCGGGGTCGGCGAGGGTCACCAGGTCGGCCAGGAAGGGCACCTGGAGGGTGGCACCGTCGATGAGGAGACCCGGGTGCCAGTCGAAGCCGGGGCGCTGCTCGTAGAACGCGGTGTCGAGTTCGGCGAGCGGGTGGGCGAGGGCGGCGAGGGAGAGGTTGAACGGGCCGATGCCGATGCCGACCAGGTCGCGGGGCGCTGGGGGCTCGTGGTGTGGGGGGGTGGTCATCGGGGCGTGCTTCCTTCCACCAGGTTCAGGAGTGCGGCGAGATCGCCGGGCCGGGTGTGGGGGTTGAGGAGGGTGGCCTTGAGCCAGAGTCGGCCGCCCAGCCGGGCGCGGCCGAGGACGGCACGGCCGTCGTGAAGGAGGGTGCGGCGCACGGCGGCGACGGTGTCGTCGGGGGCCGCCGCGGGCCTGAACAGGACGGTGCTGATGGTGGGCGGGGCGTAGAGCTCGAAGGCGGGGTGCGCCCGGACGAGGCCGGCGAATTCCTGTGCGTGGGCGCAGACGTGGTCGACGAGGGTGCCCAGTCCGCTGCGACCGAGGCTCTTGAGGGTGACGGCGATCTTGAGGATGTCCGGGCGCCGGGTGGTGCGCAGGGAGCGGCCGAGCAGGTCGGGCAGTCCGGCGTCGGTGTCGTCGTCGGCGTTGAGGTAGTCGGCGCGATGCCGCAGGGTGTGCAGGTCGCCGGGGTCGCGGACGGCGAGGAGCCCGGCGGCGACGGGCTGCCAGCCGAGTTTGTGCAGGTCGAGGGTGAGGGTGTCGGCCCGCTCGAGGCCGGCGAGGCGGGTGCGGTGGAGGTCGCTGAAGAGCAGTCCGCCTCCGTAGGCGGCGTCGATGTGCAGGCGGGCGCCGTGCGCGGCGCACACGTCGGCGATCTCCGGCAGCGGGTCGATGAGCCCGGCGTCGGTGGTGCCCGCGGTGGCGGCGACGAGCAGGGGCCCGGAGAGGCCGGTGAGGGCGGCGTCGAGGGCCTTCGCGTGCAGGATGCCGTCGGGGGCGGGGACGACGACGGGTTCGGGCAGCCCGAGGAGCCAGGTGGCCCGCCTCAGGGAGTGGTGGGCGCCGGCGCCGCAGACGAGCCGGACTCTGCCGAGGATCTCCCGGGCGAGGAGCAGGGCCAGTTGGTTGGACTCGGTGCCGCCGGTGGTGACCAGGGAGTCGGCGGCGCCCGCCTCCTGGGCGAGGGCCCGCGTCACCAGTGCTTCCAGGGCGGAGGCGGCGGGTGCCTGGTCCCAGGAGTCGAGCGAGGGGTTGAGCGCGCTGGCGGCCAGGTCGGCGGCGGCGGCGACCGCCAGGGGCGGGCAGTGCAGGTGGGCGGCGCACAGGGGGTCGGCGGGGTCGGCGGCGCCTTCGGCGAGGGCGCGTACGACTGTTCGGACGGCGTCCGGGGCCCCCTTGGCCGGCAGTACGTCCCCGACGGCGTCGCGCAGTCGGGCGGCGACCGCTTCGGGACCACCCGCGGGCAGGGGTCCGCCCCGGGCCCGGGCGCCGTCCTCGAGGGCGTCGAGGACGGTACCGAGCAGTGGCCGCAGGGCGTGCGGACCATCTGGTCCTGAGGCGAGGGGCGGCAGGCTCATGGGAAGTCCTCCAGGCGCGGGGGTTGCCCAAGCCTGCACGCGCAAAGGCTGGTCCGGCCCGAAGAGCACAACGATCCGACCCGAAAGGGGGTACTGCCCTGGCCGGGAAGTGCCCGGCGATGGCATATGCGCCGCGGCCGGCATCCGTCGGTGGGACGGGCGCCGGCCCGCGGCGCGGCCCGGTCACACCTCGCGGATGCGCAACGCCCTGGCCAGGTCGTCCAGTTCATCGGCGATCTTGCGGTGCAGGGCCGGGACGAGATCTGCCTCGCGCAGGCACTGCTCGCCCCGGCGGAGGGTGTCCGCGTCGACCGCGAAGCGGGGGAAGGCCCAGCGGCCCGCCGCGGTGGCGATGGCCGGTCCCCGGCGGGCGGCGACGGCGGGTGCGTCGGTCCAGTAGCGGTCGACGTACTCCTCGACGAGGTCGGCCTGCTCGGGCTGCCAGAAGCCCTGTGCGGTGGCGGTGAACAGGTAGTTGGACAGCTCGTCGGTGGCGAACATCGCCTCCCAGGCCCGCCGCTTGGTGTCGGCGTCGGGCAGGGCGGCGCGGCAGCGGGCCGCGCCCTCCCGTCCGGTGGCGCTGGGGTCGTGGGCGAGCTCGGCGGCGATCGCCGTCTCGTCCACGGCGCCGAGGACGGCGAGGCGGGCGAGGATGCGCCAGCGCAGTTCGGGGTCGAGTTCGGGTCCGCCGGGTACGGTGCCCTCGGCCAGCCAGGCGGCGATGGTGTCGGGGTGGGCGGCGGAGTCGATGAAGTGCCGTACGGCGATCAGGCGCAGCCCGGAGTGGGAGCCGTCCTCGGTGCGGCGGATGAGGTCGCGGCACAGCGCGCTGAGGGTGGCGAGGGCGGCGGCCCGGTCCAGAACGGTGCCCGCCTGCTCGCCCGGGGCCGGTGTGGAGGCGGGCAGGTAGCGGTCGGTGACGTGGCCGGCGGCGAAGGCGAGGACGCCTTCGACGAGGGCCAGGTCGGTTTCGTGGGGCAGGTGGGCGCGGGCGGTCTCCAGGTAGGCACCGGCGGGCAGGTCCCCGTCGCGCACGGCGTCGCGCAGGGCGTTCCACACGACCGCGCGGGTGAGCGGGTCGGGCAGCCCGGACAGGGCGTCCCGGACGGTCTCGAAGGACTCGGAATCGAAGCGGACCTTGGCGTAGGTGAGGTCGCCGTCGTTGACCAGGATCAGGGCGGGGCGCTTGCCGAGGGGCTGCGGCGCCGTCTGCGGGATGTCCAGGGCGAGCCGCTCGCGCAGGGCGAGGCCGTCGCCGTCACCGTCGCGGACGGTCTGGTCGTACAGGCCGACCGCGATGTGGTGCGGCCGGCTGCCGTCGTGGTCGACGGTGAGGGAGCAGGTGCCGTCGTCGCTCCGGGTGAGGTGCGGGGTCAGGGTGTCGACGCCGGTGGTGCGCAGCCAGGCGTCGGCCCAGGCGTGCACGTCGCGGTCGGTCGCGTCGGCGAGGGAGTCGATGAAGTCGGCGAGGGTGGCGTTGCCGAAGCGGTGGCGGGCGAAGTGGTTGTTGATGCCCGCGAGGAAGTCCTTCTCGCCGAGCCAGGCCACCAGCTGGCGCAGGGCGGAGGCGCCCTTGGCGTAGGAGATGCCGTCGAAGTTGAGGAGCGCGGAGGCGGTGTCGTCGACCGCTTCGGGGGCCACCGGGTGGGTGGAGGGGCGCTGGTCGGCGTCGTAGCCCCAGGCCTTGCGGGTGACGCCGAAGTCGGTCCAGGTGTCGGTGAAGCGGGTGGCTTCGGTGAGGGTCTGGTAGCCCATGTACTCGGCGAAGGACTCGTTCAGCCAGATGTCGTCCCACCAGCGCAGGGTGACGAGGTCGCCGAACCACATGTGGGCCATCTCGTGGGCGACGACCATGGCGCGGGTCTGGCGCTGGGTGTCGGTGACGGCGGAGCGGTAGACGAACTCGTCGCGGAAGGTGACGAGTCCGGGGTTCTCCATGGCGCCGGCGTTGAATTCGGGGACGAACGCCTGGTCGTAGGAGTCGAAGGGGTACGGCTCGTCGAACTTCTCGTGGTAGCGGTCGAAGCACTGGCGGGTGATCTCGAAGAGCTCGTCCGCGTCGGTGTCGAGATGGGGGGCGAGGGAGCGGCGGCAGTGGATGCCGAAGGGCAGTCCGCGGTGCTCGGTGTGCACGGAGTGCCAGGGTCCGGCGGCGACCGCGACCAGGTAGGTGGAGATCAGCGGCGTCGCGGCGGCGCGCCAGGTGCCGTCGTCCTGCCGGGTGGTGACCCCGTTGGCGAGGACGCTCCAGCCCTCGGGTGCCCTGACGGTGAGGTGGAAGACGGCCTTGAGGTCGGGCTGGTCGAAGGCGGCGAACACCCGCTGGACGTCGTCCATGAACAGCTGGGTGTAGACGTAGGTCTCGCCGTCGGTGGGGTCGGTGAAGCGGTGCATGCCCTCGCCGGTGCGCGAGTAGCGCATGGAGGCGTCGATGCGCAGTTCGTGCTCGCCCGCGGTGAGGCCGTTCAGGGGCAGCCGGTTCTCGGCGAGCGTCTCGGGGTCGAGGGGGTGTCCGTCCAGCGTCGCGGAGCGCAGTTCGGCGGGCTTGAGCTCGACGAAGGTGTCCGCGGCCTTCTGGTCCCCGCCCACCGAGAAGCGGATGACGGTACGGGAGTCGAAGGTCTCGTCGCCGCGGGTCAGATCGAGTGCGATCTCGTAGCGGTGGACGTCGAGGAGCCGGGCACGGGTCTGCGCTTCGTCGCGCGTCAGTACGGACATGGGGGACATGCTGCCCGATGCCGCCGACGGGGCACAGGGGCGGTCCGGCACCGTCGTCATGTCCGCCGCTCGTACCGCTCCTCCGGGGTGCCGGGGTCCGGTTCGCCCGCGGGGTCCTCCCGCTGGCCCGGGAGGCGTGAGCCCGGGTGGGACAGGGCGGTAGCCCGGGGCGCGACACACTCCTCGAGCCGGGCCCGCAGGACGCGCACCTCCTGTTCCAGGCTCTGGAAGCGCTGGTGGCTGTCGTAGAGGTAGCGGACCTTGGTCCGCAGGGTCCAGGGGTCGACGGGTTTCATCATCAAGTCGGCGACGCCGAGCCCGAAGGCGGCGGAGGCGAGTTCGGTGTCGGGGCCGAAGCCGGTCAGCAGGATGATCGGGATGTGCTGGGTCTGTGCCACGCGCCGCATGTAGCGCACGACGTCCAGGCCGCTGACCTTGGGCATGTGCACATCGAGAAGGAGCAGTCCGACCCTGCCGCGCAGGACCTCCTTGAGGGCGTCGTCGCCGCTGGTGGCGCGGGCCAGCCGGTAGCCCAGCGGGGCGAGGGTGCTCTCCAGCGCGTAGAGCGTGTCCTCATGGTCGTCGACAATGAGAATCCTGGCATCAGACGGCATGGCCCGACGTCCCCTCGCTTGGACAACCAGCATATGCCCGAACCGTCTTACCCCGCGTACCTTTGACCTGACAAAGAGTCACCCGACCGACCGGCCACGATACGCCCGGTTGGCCCACAAGGGGGGCCATTCGGCACCAAGTGCCCGGTGGGACGCCTGACGTCACTCGCCCGAGGAGCCGGTGGGGTCGGTGGTGACGCCGGCGTCGTCCGCGATGCGCTCATGGTGCCTGATCACTTCAGCGATGATGAAGTTGAGGAGCTTCTCGGCGAACGCGGGGTCGAGCTTGGCGTTCTCCGCGAGCCTGCGCAGCCGGGCGATCTGGGCGGCCTCGCGGGCCGGGTCGGCGGGCGGCAGCTGGTGGGCGGCCTTGAGATGGCCGACCTGCTGGGTGCACTTGAAGCGCTCGGCGAGCATGTACACGACGGCGGCGTCGATGTTGTCGATGCTGTCGCGCAGCCGGACGAGCTCGGCGCGGACGGCCGGGGCGACGTCGGCGGCGGTGTGGCGGGTGTTCATGGCCGACCACCCTACGTGGCGGGCGCCCGCCGGACCGTTCCCGTCCGCAGTGCGGATCGCCGCGGCGGCGCGGTCTCCGCGTCCGGACATGTCCGCAGGTGGGGCGCCCGCGGCCGGGACCGGCCGCGGGCGCCTTCGTGTCCGCCGGGGGCGGTCACGGGGTTCGGTTCACAGGCCGGACGCGGCCCGCGCTATGTCCGCGGCGAACGTCGAGACCTCGGTGTAGACGCCGGGGTAGCCGGCCCGTGCGCAGCCTTCGCCCCAGCTGACGATCCCGACCTGGAGGTACGCGCCGGTGTCGTCCTTGCGGAACATGGGCCCGCCGGAGTCGCCCTGGCAGGTGTCGACGCCGCCCTGCGGGAATCCGGCGCAGATCTCCTCACCGGGCACGAGATCACTGCCGTAGGCCTGCCGGCAGGTGGCGTCGTCGACGAAGGGGACCGTGGCCTTGAGCAGATAGCGCTGCTGGCCGCCGCCTTCCCGGGCCGCGCCCCAGCCGGCGACGGTGAAGTCACCGCGGTTGTGGGCGGTGGTCGTGGCGATCTTGAGGGTGGGCAGGTCGACGGGCCGGGCGAGTTTGATCAGCGCCCAGTCCCTGCCCTTGCCGTTGTAGCCGGGGGCCTGCAGCACCTTGGTCGATCTCACCTTGACCGCGCTGCCGCTCTGCAGGTCGACGACGCCGGCGGTGGCGGTGATGGAAGTGGTGTTGCCCGAGCCGTCCACGCAGTGCGCGGCGGTCAGGACCACGTTCTTGGCGTACAGGGCGCCGCCGCAGCCCATGGAGAGCCGCACCATGAACGGGAACTCGCCCTGGGCGGCACGGGTGCCGCCGACGACGGGCCGGGGAGCCGCCTGCGCGGCCGACGGCTGGAGCGAGAGGGCGGCCAGCACGACGGTGAGGGCCGCGAGTGCTCTTGTGAGGCCGCCTGTCTTCTTCAGGAACTTCAACGTGTTTCCTTCCGTGGGGGGTTGGCCGCAGGACGGCAGCACGCCAGTTTCTGACATGCTCCCGCCAAAGCCTGACGCCATGGTCGGAGAGCCGGGCAGGCGGGACAAGAACCGGTTTCCGGCCACCGCGCGGCGCGGCACGGGTGTCGTCGGCGCGCACACGGCCACCCCCGGGAGGAGGCACGCCTACAGTGGAGTCAGTGCTGGCGCCTTCAGGGGGTACGGACGTGGCGAACGGCGGCCCGGTCGAGCACGGATTTCCGCATCTGGACACGGTGCGGGCGGCGATCACCGCGTTGTACAAGCGGCTCTCGTACGACTCCGTCCGCAGCTTCGCGGCCAGCGTGCCCCCCGCCGACGTGGCGTTCTCCGACCAGGACGACCTGCACCTGGGCGCTCAGCGCGTGGCACACGAACTGGTGCGGCACTACGGACTGCCGGACGCACGTATGATCATCAGCTTTCGCGAGATGACCCATGCCGCGAACGTGGAACTGGCCGCCGGCCCGGAGTACTTCATCGAGCTGAACGACCGGTTCCGCACCCACCGCAGGGACATCGGCGCCGCCCTCGCGCACGAGGTGATGCACGTCTTTCTGCACCGCCTCGATCTGGCCTTCCACGGCACGCGCGACAACGAGATCCTCACCGACACAGCGGCGGCCTACCTGGGTGCGGGCTGGCTGCTCCTCGACGCCTACCGGGAGGACGCGGCCTCGTCGCAGAAGCTCGGCTATCTGACCCCGGAGGAGTTCGGCTACGTCCTCGCCAAGCGCGCGCTGCTGTTCGGGGAGGACCCGGCGATCTGGTTCACCAGCCCGCAGGCGTACACGGCGTACACCAAGGGCCTGACCCAGGCCCGTCGCGACGAGCAGCAGCCGCCGCTCACGGCGGCCGGCTGGGCGGGCCGCCGCCGCTACGCCAAGGACCGCCGCTACGCCCAGGACCACTGCGACCCCGGGGCGCATCCGGGCGCGCCGTACTCCTTCAGCACGGCCGGCCGGGGCCCGCTGAGCGTCTCCTTCCCCTGCCCGACCTGCCACCAGCGCATCAGAGTGCCCGTGCAGGGGCGGGTGCGGGCGCGGTGCGGGCTGTGCCGGACGGTGCTGGAGTGCGACACCTGAGACGCGGCGAGCGCCCCTCGGCACCCACGAGACGGCTTCGAGGTGGCGCGGAACACCTCAAATGTCTTTGCCCGGGGCGCCGTGGACAGGCGAGGGTCGATACATGGACACGCACGAACCGCCGGAGCTGATCACGGCGGTGCACGAAGGAGACGAGGACACGGTCGTACGGCTGCTGCGCTCGGGCGCGAGCCCGGAGTCGGCGGACGCGGAGGGCCAGACCGCCCTGTACCTGGCGTCGGTGGGCGACGCACCGGGCATCGTACGGCTGCTGCTGGCGGCCGGCGCCGATCCCGACCGCCTCAGCGCGGACGCCGACGCACCGCTGTGCGGCGCGGCCTGCGGGGGCCACACCGAGGTCGTACAGGCACTGCTGGCGGCCGGGGCGACGGCGGATCTGGAGGAGGAGTACGGGTTCCGGGCGCTGACGTGGGCGGTGCAACTGGGGCATGCCGACATCGTCCGGGCGCTGCTCGCCGCGGGCGCGGACCCCGACCTTCCCGGCCCCGGGGGCCGGCCGCCGCTGGTGGCGGCCGCCCGGCGCGGCTCCCCGGGCTGCGTGCAGGCGCTGCTGACCCACGGGGCGCGGGCCCGGCGGGAGGCACTCGCCGAGGCGCGGCGCTGGTTGCGGCTGGACGTCGCGGCGGAGCTCCGTGCGGGCCTCGAGGCGACGCACGGACCCGGCCACGCGTACGACACGCGCCGCTTCGAACAGGAGCCCGGCACGGTGACCGTCGAGGTCACGCTCCTGCGTGACGGGCGGCCCGCTGCGGGGAACGACCAGCAGACCGGACACGCCGTCATAGTGGGCCTCCTGGTCGCAGGCGGGCCCGGCACGACCGAGGGGTGACGGGCAGCGCCTCCGCGCGGAATCGGCCGCGAAACCCCACGGCACACCGGTCCGTCCACCGGGGGTGCCGTCAGGAACGCGCCCCTCGGATGCGCTGTCCCGCCCCGTACACGGCCGTCGGCACCTCGGCGTCCTTCAGCAGTTCCCGCGCCGTCCGCCCCGCCTCCGCCGGGGTCCGGCGCACTCCCCCGTCGGCGCTCGGACCCCGTCGCCACCCCTGCATGACGGTGATCCGCCCGCCCTCGACCTCGAAGACCCGGCCGGTGACCCCGGCACTCGCGGCGCAGCCGAGCCAGACGACCAGGGGCGAGACGTTCTCGGGGGCCATCGCGTCGAAGCCCGTGCCGGGCGTGGCCATCGTCCGGGCGAACGTGCGCTCGGTCATCCGGGTGCGTGCGGCGGGCGCGATGGCGTTGACCTGCACGCCGTACGGCCCGAGTTCCTCCGCCGCGACCAGCGTCAGAGCGAGGACGCCCGCCTTGGCCGCGCTGTAGTTCCCCTGTCCGACCGCACCCAGCAGCCCGGCGCCGCTGCTGGTGTTGACGACACGGGCGATCGGGGTGCGCCCGGCCTTGGCCTCGGCCCGCCAGTGCGCCGCCGCGTGCCTCAACGGCAGGAAGTGGCCCTTGAGATGGACCCGCACGACCGTGTCCCAGTCGTCCTCACCGAGGTTGACCAGCATCCGGTCGCGCAGGAACCCGGCGTTGTTGACGAGGGCGTCGAGTCGCCCGTAGGTCTCCAGCGCCGTCGTCACCAGCGACGCGGCACCCTCGTCGGTCGCGATGTCGCCGTGGTGCGCGACGGCCTCGCCCCCTGCCCGACGGATCTCGTCGACCACCCGCCCGGCCTTGCTGCCGGCACCGGGCGCGCCGTCGAGCCCGACTCCCAGGTCGCTGACGACGACCTTCGCGCCCTCGGCGGCGAACGCGAGGGCGTGGGCACGGCCCAGACCACGGCCCGCACCGGTGACGATCACTGCTCGGCCGTCGGCGATACCCCGCACGTCGTGTCCCCTCGTCCGTGTGTTCCGTTCGTGCCGCTCTTGTTGATGGATCGACTTGTCGTCAAGTCATCGCTGTCCGGTCGGCCCCGAGCCGGTCCTCCACGGCGGCCGGGTCCACTCCCGCGCGCGCCACCAGCGCCTTCAGCACATGCGCGCCCAGGTCGGCCGATGGACCCCGCTCAGCCCGCCCCGGCGCCGCCCGACGGGCGTGCGGACCGCTTCGACGATGTAGGCCTCGGCCATGTCGACTCCCTCGCGATGGACGGTGGTTCACATACGGCTACTCACGGACGGCGATCCCGTCGAGCACCATCGACAGGTACTGCCGGGCGATCTCCTCGGGGCTGTGGTGTCCGCCGGGGCGGTACCAGGACGCGGCGACCCACACCGTGTCGCGCACGAACCGGTAGGTCAGCCGGACGTCGAGGTCGCTGCGGAACGTCCGGGCGGCGACCCCCCGCTCCAGCGTCGACAGCCATGCCTTCTCGAACTTGCGCTGCGACTCCGCGAGGAACGTGAACCGTTCCTGCGCCACGAGTTGCCGGGACTCCTTCTGGTAGATCGCGACGGCCGCGCGATGCCGGTCGATCTCCCGGAAGGACTCGGTCACCAGCGCCTCCAGCGTCTCACGCGGACCGAGTGCGGCGGCGAGGACGCCGTCGTAGCCGTCCCAGAGCTCGTCGAGGAACGTGCGCAGGATCTCCTCCAGCATCGACTCCTTGGAGTCGAAGTGGTAGTAGAGGCTCCCCGCGAGCATCTCGGCATGGTCCGCGATCTTGCGTACGGTGGTGGCGTTGTAGCCCTGCTCGGCGAAGACCTCGGCGGCGGTGTCGAGGAGTTCGCGGCGGCGGGCGGGCGCGGCGGTCACCTGGGGCTTCTTCTTGGTCGGCACGGACCCATTGTGATCCCGGCGGCAGGCGGGCACTGCAGCCCTCCGGGGTCTGTCGTTCGGATCAGGTCGGCTGGGAGGGACCGCGCCTCCCGGCCGATGCCCGCATGGTCCGAACGACGGGTCCTAGGCATGCCGGCTGCTGACGGCGACGATCTCGCCGGTCATGTATGAGGAGTAGCCGGAGGCCAGGAACACGATCACATTGGCGACCTCCCACGGCTCCGCGTACCGTCCGAAGGCCTCCCGCGCGGTCAGTTCCTCGAGCAGTGCGGGCGTGGCCACCTTCGCCAGGTGCGGATGCATGGCGAGGCTCGGCGAGACCGCGTTGACCCGCCGACGACCCCGCTCCCCTCCCTGGAGACCGAGGAGGGGTTCGCCGCCCACCGCGCCTGGGAGGCCGAACTGGCCGCCGACCGCTGGTCGGTGGTCTCATGGCCGACCGCGTACGGCGGACGGGACGCGGGGCTCGTACGCTGGCTGATCTTCGAGGAGGAGTACTACGCGGCGGGCGCGCCGGGCCGGGTCGGCCAGAACGGCATCAACCTGCTGGCGCCGACCCTGTTCGACCACGGCACCGAGGAACAGCGCGCCCGTGTGCTCCCCGCGATGGCCACCGGCGAGGTGATCTGGGCGCAGGCGTGGTCGGAGCCGGAGGCTGGATCGGACCTGGCCTCCCTGACCTCCGGGGCCGTGCGCACGGAGGGGGGCTGGCTGCTGCGCGGCCGGAAGACATGGTCGTCGCGGGCGGCCTTCGCCGACCGTGCTTTCGGGCTGTTCCGCAGCGATCCGCGGCCCGCGACGCCCCATCAGGGTCTCATCCACCTCATGTTCGACCTGCGCGCACCGGGGGTGACGGTACGGCCGATCGGCCGTCTCGACGGCCGACCCGCCTTCGCCGAGCTCTTCCTGGACGACGTTTTCGTGCCCGACCGGGACGTGATCGGTGAGCCGGGCCAGGGCTGGCGGGTCGCCATGGCCACGACGGGAAACGAGCGCGGGCTCACCCTGCGCTCGCCCGGCCGCTTCCTCGCCGCCGCCGACCGGCTGCTGGACCTGTGGCGGGCCAAGGGCAGCCCGGCGTGGGCCCGCGACCGGGTCGCCGACGCCCTGATCGGTGCCCGCGCCTACCAGTTGTTCACCTGTGCGGGGGCCTCCCGGGCGCTGGAGGGCGAGCCGATGGGCCCGGAGTCCAGCCTGAACAAGGTCTTCTGGTCCGAGTACGACATCGCCCTGCACGAGACGGCGCTCGATCTGCTGGGCGCGGAGGGCGAGTCGGCGCACGGCGACTGGGCCGAGGGCTATGTCTTCTCGCTCGCGGGCCCCGTCTACGCCGGCACGAACGAGATCCAGCGCGACATCATCGCCGAGCGCCTGCTCGGCCTCCCGAAGGGCCGCTGATGCGCTTTCTGCCCACCGCCGAGCAGCGTGCCTTCGCCCTTTCCCTGGACGCGCTGCTCACCGCCTCCGGCACCCCGTCGGTCGTACGCTCCTGGAGCGCCGGGGACCACGCACCGGGGCGGGCGCTGTGGTCCCGGATCGCGCAGACGGGGGTCTTCGCGCTGGCCGTTCCGGAGGCGTACGAAGGCGTGGGCCCGCTGCCCGTCGAACTGGCCATGGCCTTCGTGGAGCTGGGGCGCCATGCGGTGCCGGGCCCCGTGGTGGAGACGGTGCTGGCGGCGGCGCTGCTCGCGGATGTGCCCGAGCAGGCACGGCGGTTGCTGCCGGGGCTGTGCTCGGGCAGGACCATGGCCACGGTGGGCGCGCCGTACGCACTGGACGGGGACGTCGCGGACGTCGTGCTCGCACTCCGGGGCCCGCAGGTGTGGCTCGCCTCCGGCTGCCGGACGGGGACCCGGACATCGCTGGACCCCGCCCGCCGGCTCGCCACCCCACTGCCCGGTGGCGAACCGCTGACCGGCGCGGCTCCCGCGCGGGCCCTTGCCTGGGCGCGGCTCGCCACGGCCGCGCAGTCCCTCGGGGTGGGCCTCTCGCTCCTGGCCCGAACGGTCGCGTATGTCGGGCAACGAGTTCAGTTCGGCGTGCCCATAGGCGCGTTCCAGGCGGTCAAGCACCGGCTGGCGGACACGAAAATCGCCCTGGAGTTCGCACGGCCGCTGGTCTTCGGGGCGGCCCTGACGATGGCTCCGGCGGACGTCGCCGCCGCCAAGGTCGCGGCGGGCGAGGCCGCGTACGCGGCCGCCCGGACCGCACTGCAACTACACGGCGCGATCGGCTACACCGCCGAGTACGACCTCTCCCTGTGGCTGACCAAGGCGCGCGCGCTGCGCACGGCGTGGGGCACCCCGGCCGAGTGCCGAGCCGTCGTCCTCAGCGGGGCCCGCCCCCGCCGCTGAGAACCGGCCCGGTCCGTGCGGTCACCTCACGATTCCCTTGGCCCGCGCCTCGGTCAGCCACTTGGGGAACTCGCCCACCAGACGGTCGTACAGCTCCGCGTCGGACACCTTCCGCGGATCCTGACCGGCGTGGAAGAAGCCCGCGTTGTCGACGATGCGCCTGTCCGGCACCGGCAGTTCGTCGAGCCTGCGCAGGAAGTCGAACTGCTTGCCGTCCGCGTCGCCGAACCCGATGAACTGCCAGAACATCGGCAGCCGGGCCGCCTTGCACAGATACCGTTCCGCGGCGGGCCTGCTGGCGGGGCCGCCGTCGGTCTGGAAGACGACGAAGGCGGGGTCCGTGGTGCCGCTGTCGAGGTAGTGGTCGACGACGGCGTCCATCGCCAGGTGGTAAGCCGTCCTGCCCATGTGCCCGAGCCCGGCCACGATCCGGTCGATCCGGCCCTGGTGGTCGTCGAGGGAGACATGGGTGACCGCGTCGATGTCCGTCGAGAAGAACACGACCGGCACCACCCCGTCGTCGTCGAGGTGCGCGGAGAGGCCGAGGACCCGGTCGGCGAGCGCCTGCACGCTGCCGTCCTCGTAGTACGGCTTCATGGATCCCGAGTAGTCGACGACGAGGTAGACGGCGGCCCGCTGCCCGCCGAGACCGTGTCCGGCGAGGGCGACCCCGGCGCTCTTGTACAGGCTGACCAGCGCGGGCGCCGTCTCCTCCATCTTGCGGAGGCTGATGGCGGCCATACGGGCTCCCTGGTGCTGCGGGGACGGGAGCCCGACATTACGGCAAGGATCGCCCTCGCCGATCGCGGTCCGCGCAAGTTCGCTATTTTGTTCGCCGCCGTCCCCACCGGCTCACCATCATCCATTTCTGTTCGAGGAGCCGGCCGTGGCGTCCGAATCGACCGTGACCACCTGCTACCGCCATCCCAAGGTGGAGTCCCACGTCCGCTGCACCCGCTGCGACCGCTACATCTGCCCGGACTGCATGCGCGAGGCGGCCGTCGGCCACCAGTGCGTGGAGTGCGTGAGGGAGGGCGCGCGGTCGATACGCCAGGCGCGCACGGTGTTCGGCGGGCGGGTCACCACGGCTCCCGTGCTGACGTACGTCCTGATCGCACTCAACGTCCTCGTCTATCTGGGCGAGTTGGTGCGCCCGGCGATCGTGGACCGGTTCGCGATGCTGGGGGCCGTACTTCGGGGACCGGACGGCGGGCACTATCTGTGGCAGTACCCGTATCCCCCGGAAATGCACGCCGAGGGCGTCGTCGGCGGGCAGTGGGAGCGGCTGCTGACCGGCGCCTTCCTGCATCTGCCGCCCACCCAGGGGACCTTCGGGATCCTCCACATCGTGATGAACATGGTGTCGCTGTGGAACATCGGCCGGGTGGTGGAGGCCCAGCTGGGCCGCGTCCGCTATCTCGCGCTCTACCTGCTGTCCGCCCTCGGCGGTTCGGTGCTCGTCCTGCTGCTCGCACCCGGCTCCCCGACGGTCGGCGCGTCCGGCGCGATCTTCGGTCTGGGCGCCGCGTACTACGTCATGGCCCGGCGCCTCGGCGCCGACATGAGCACCGTCAACCGCTTCATGGCGGGCCTGCTGCTGTGGCTCCTGATCTCCGCCGGTCTCACCTCTTGGCAGGGGCACCTCGGCGGTCTGCTGGCGGGCGCGGTGGTGACGCTGGTGTACGCGTACGTGCCCCGGGGCCCGCGCCGCGGCGCGGTCCAGGCGGCCGCGTGTGCCGGGCTGCTGATCCTGCTGGTGCTCCTGACCGTCGGAAAGGTCACCGCGCTGACCGGAGGCTGAGCGGGGACTGCGGCCCCGGACGCGCCGCGGCGCCTGCCCTGAGTCCGGTCGGGGACAGGGGGCAGGCGCCGTGCTCAGTTCCGTACGCCTTTGTACGGGACGCTTCATGGGTGACCGTCAGGTCGGACCTGAGGATGCCTCAGACCATCAGCGAGCGATCCGTCGGGCGGATCGGGGCCGGGAGGTCACTGGCGCCCGTCAGGAAGCGGTCGACGCCACGGGCCGCCGAGCGGCCCTCGGCGATCGCCCACACGATCAGGGACTGGCCGCGGCCGGCGTCACCCGCCACGAACACGCCCGGCACGTTCGTCCGGAAGTCGGCGTCACGCGCGATATTACCCCGCTCGTCGAGCTCCAGGCCGAACTGCTCGACCAGGCCGTTCTCGCGGTCGGTGCCCGTGAAGCCCATGGCGAGGGTCACCAGCTGGGCCGGGATCCTGCGCTCCGTGCCCGGCTTGGAGGTCGGCTTGCCGTCCACGAACTCGACCTCGGCGAGGTGCAGCCACTGCACCCGGCCGTCCTCGTCGCCCTCGAAGTGGCTCGTGGAGGCCGCGTAGATGCGCTCGCCGCCCTCCTCGTGCGCCGAGGTGACCTTGTAGAGGATCGGGAACGTCGGCCACGGCTGCTGGACCGGGTGCCGCTCGTCGTTCGGGCGGGGCATGATCTCCAGCTGGGTGACGGAGGCCGCACCCTGGCGGTGGGCGGTGCCGACGCAGTCCGCGCCCGTGTCACCGCCGCCGATCACGACGACATGCTTGCCCTCGGCCGAGATCGGCGCGGTCACATAGTCGCCCTCCTGCACCTTGTTCGACAGGGGCAGGTACTCCATGGCCTGGTGGATGCCCTTGAGCTCGCGGCCCGGGACCGGCAGGTCGCGTGCGGTCGTGGCGCCCGCCGCGATCACCACGGCGTCGTACCGCTTGCGCAGGTCCGTCGCCTTCAGATCGCGGCCGACCTCCACACCGGTACGGAAGCGGGTGCCCTCCGCGCGCATCTGCTCGATACGGCGGTTGATGTGCCGCTTCTCCATCTTGAACTCGGGGATGCCGTAGCGGAGCAGACCGCCGACGCGGTCCGCGCGCTCGTACACCGCGACCGTGTGGCCCGCTCGCGTGAGCTGCTGGGCGGCGGCCAGGCCCGCCGGGCCGGAGCCGATGACCGCGACGGTCTTGCCCGACAGGCGCTCGGGGGCCTGCGGCTTGACGTCACCGCTGTCCCACGCCTTGTCGATGATCGAGACCTCGACGTTCTTGATGGTGACCGGCAGCTGGTTGATGCCGAGCACGCACGCCGACTCGCAGGGCGCGGGGCACAGGCGCCCCGTGAACTCCGGGAAGTTGTTCGTGGCGTGCAGCCGCTCGGAGGCCTCGGTCCAGTCCTCGCGGTAGGCGTAGTCGTTCCACTCGGGGATGAGGTTTCCGAGCGGACAGCCGTTGTGGCAGAACGGGATGCCGCAGTCCATGCACCGGCTGGCCTGCTTGCTGATGATCGGCAGCAGCGAGCCCGGAACGTAGACCTCGTTCCAGTCCTTGACACGCTCGTCCACCGGGCGGGACGTGGCGACCTCGCGGCCGTGCGTCAGGAAGCCCTTCGGATCAGCCATGGGTCGCCGCCTCCATCATCTTCTCGGTGATCTCGGTCTCGGAGAGACCCGCTCGCTCGGCGGCGTCCTTGGCGGCGAGCACTGCCTTGTAGGTGCTGGGGATGATCTTGCTGAAGCGGTCCACGGAGACGGACCACTCGGCGAGGAGCTTCCCGGCGACCGTGGAACCGGTCTCCTCGGCGTGCCGGCGCACCACGTCGTGCAGCCACTGCTTGTCGGCCTCGTCCAGCGGCTCGACGGAGGCCTGGTTGCCGGCGTTGACGTTGTCGCGGTTCAGGTCGACGACGTACGCGATGCCGCCCGACATACCGGCCGCGAAGTTGCGGCCCGTCTCGCCGAGCACGACCGCGTGGCCACCGGTCATGTACTCGCAGCCGTGGTCGCCCACGCCCTCCGACACCACGAGCGCACCGGAGTTGCGGACGCAGAAGCGCTCGCCGGTGCGGCCGCGCAGGAACAGTTCCCCGCCCGTCGCGCCGTAGGCGAGGGTGTTGCCCGCGATGGTCGAGTACTCGGCGAGGTGGTCCGCGGCCCGGTCCGGGCGCACGATGACGCGGCCTCCCGACAGGCCCTTGGCGACGTAGTCGTTGGCGTCGCCCTCCAGGCGCAGCGTGATGCCACGCGGCAGGAAGGCGCCGAAGGACTGACCCGCCGACCCCGTGAAGGTGATGTCGATGGTGTCGTCGGGCAGACCCGCCCCGCCGAACTTCTTCGTCACCTCGTGACCGAGCATGGTGCCGACCGTGCGGTTGATGTTGCGGATGGCGACCTGGGCGCGCACCGGCTGGGCGTCGGCCTGGGAGTTCGCGGCCAGCGCGTCGGCGGCGAGCTTGATCAGCTCGTTGTCGAGCGCCTTCTCCAGGCCGTGGTCCTGGGCGACGATCTGGTGGCGCACCGCCGCCTCGGGCAGTTCGGGCACGTGGAACAGCGGCTCCAGGTCCAGGCCCTGCGCCTTCCAGTGGTCGACGGCCCGCGTGACGTCGAGCGCCTCGGCGTGGCCGACGGCCTCCTCGATGGAGCGGAAGCCCAGCTCCGCGAGGAGTTCGCGGACCTCCTCGGCGATGAACCGGAAGAAGTTCACGACGAACTCGGCCTTGCCGGTGAAGCGCTCGCGCAGCACCGGGTTCTGGGTGGCGATGCCGACCGGACAGGTGTCCAGGTGGCAGACGCGCATCATGACGCAGCCGGAGACGACGAGCGGCGCGGTCGCGAAGCCGAACTCCTCGGCGCCCAGCAGGGCGGCGATGACCACGTCACGGCCCGTCTTGAGCTGACCGTCGGTCTGCACGACGATCCGGTCCCGCAGCCCGTTGAGCAGCAGGGTCTGCTGGGTCTCGGCGAGGCCGAGCTCCCAGGGACCGCCGGCGTGCTTCAGCGACGTGAGCGGGGAGGCGCCGGTGCCGCCGTCGTGACCGGAGATCAGGACGACGTCCGCGTGCGCCTTCGAGACACCCGCGGCGACCGTGCCGACGCCGACCTCCGAGACCAGCTTCACGTGGATCCGCGCCTTCGGATTCGCGTTCTTCAGGTCGTGGATCAGCTGGGCCAGGTCCTCGATGGAGTAGATGTCGTGGTGCGGCGGCGGTGAGATCAGGCCGACACCCGGCGTCGAGTGCCGGGTCCTGGCCACCCACGGGTAGACCTTGTGGCCGGGCAGCTGGCCGCCCTCGCCGGGCTTGGCGCCCTGGGCCATCTTGATCTGGATGTCGTCCGCGTTGACCAGGTACTCGGAGGTCACGCCGAACCGGCCGGACGCGACCTGCTTGATCGCCGAGCGGCGCGCCGGGTCGTACAGGCGGTCCGGGTCCTCGCCGCCCTCGCCGGTGTTGGACTTGGCGCCCAGCTGGTTCATGGCGATGGCGAGCGTCTCGTGCGCCTCCTTGGAGATGGAGCCGTACGACATGGCGCCCGTGGAGAACCGCTTGACGATCTCGGAGACCGGCTCGACCTCGTCGACGGAGATCGGCTGCCGGCCGGACTTGAAGCCGAACAGGCCGCGCAGCGTCATCAGGCGCTCGGACTGCTCGTTCACCCGGGCCGTGTACTTCTTGAAGATGTCGTAGCGGCCGGTGCGGGTGGAGTGCTGGAGGCGGAAGACCGTGTCCGGGTCGAACAGGTGCGGCTCGCCCTCGCGGCGCCACTGGTACTCGCCGCCGATCTCCAGCGCGCGGTGCGCGGGAGCGATGCCGGAGGCCGGGTAGGCCTTGGCGTGGCGGGCGGCGACCTCTTGGGCGACGACGTCGATGCCGACGCCGCCTATCTTCGTGGCGGTGCCGTTGAAGTACTGGTCGACGAAGGCCTCGTCGAGGCCGACGGCCTCGAAGACCTGGGCGCCGCGGTAGGAGGCGACGGTCGAGATGCCCATCTTGGACATGACCTTCAGAACGCCCTTGCCGAGCGCGTAGATCAGGTTGCGGATGGCCTTCTCGGCGTCGATGCCGGGCAGGAAGGTGCCCGCCCTGACCAGGTCCTCGACGGACTCCATCGCCAGGTACGGGTTGACGGCCGCGGCGCCGAAGCCGATGAGCAGGGCGACGTGGTGGACCTCGCGGACGTCGCCGGCCTCCACCAGCAGGCCCACATGACTGCGCTGCTTGGTGCGGATGAGGTGGTGGTGGACGGCCGCGGTGAGCAGCAGCGACGGGATCGGCGCGTGCTCGGCGTCCGAGTGGCGGTCCGACAGGACGATCAGACGGGCGCCGTTCTCGATGGCGGCGTCGGTCTCGGCGCAGACCTCCTCCAGGCGCGCGGCGAGGGCGTCGCCCCCACCGGAGACCCGGAAGAGACCGGAGAGCGTCGCGGCCTTCATGCCGGGCATGTCGCCGTCGGCGTTGATGTGGATGAGCTTCGCCAGCTCGTCGTTGTCGATCACCGGGAAGGGCAGCACGACACTGCGGCAGGACGCCGCGGTCGGCTCCAGCAGGTTGCCCTGCGGACCCAGCGACGAGCGCAGGGAGGTCACCAGTTCCTCGCGGATGGCGTCCAGCGGCGGGTTGGTGACCTGCGCGAACAGCTGGGTGAAGTAGTCGAAGAGCAGGCGCGGGCGCTCACTCAGCGCGGCGATCGGCGAGTCGGTGCCCATCGAGCCGATCGGCTCGGCGCCGGCCTTGGCCATCGGCGCGAGGAGCACGCGCAGCTCCTCCTCGGTGTAGCCGAAGGTCTGCTGGCGGCGGGTGACCGAGGCGTGGGTGTGCACGATGTGCTCACGCTCGGGCAGGTCGCCCAGCTCGATCTCACCGGCCTCAAGCCACTCCTCGTACGGCTGCTTCGCCGCGAGGGTCGCCTTGATCTCGTCGTCCTCGATGATGCGGTGCTCGTCGGTGTCGACGAGGAACATCCGGCCGGGCTGCAGGCGGCCCTTGCGGACGACCCTGGCCGGGTCGATGTCGAGGACGCCGACCTCGGAACCGAGGACGACGAGGCCGTCGTCGGTGACCCAGTAGCGGCCGGGGCGCAGACCGTTGCGGTCGAGCACGGCGCCGACCTGGGTGCCGTCGGTGAAGGTGACGCAGGCGGGGCCGTCCCAGGGCTCCATCATCGTGGAGTGGAACTGGTAGAAGGCGCGCCGGGCCGCGTCCATGGAGTCGTGGTTCTCCCACGCCTCCGGGATCATCATCAGCACGGAGTGCGGCAGGGAGCGGCCGCCGAGGTGCAGCAGCTCGAGCACCTCGTCGAAGGACGCGGAGTCCGAGGCGTCCGGGGTGCAGACCGGGAAGATCCGCTCCAGCTTCTCCTGGGAGCCGAACAGGTCGGAGGCGAGCTGGGACTCGCGGGCGCGCATCCAGTTGCGGTTGCCCTTGACCGTGTTGATCTCGCCGTTGTGCGCGACGAAGCGGTACGGGTGGGCGAGCGGCCAGCTCGGGAAGGTGTTGGTGGAGAAGCGCGAGTGGACCAGCGCGATGGCCGTGGCGAAGCGGCGGTCGGACAGGTCGGGGAAGAAGGGCTCGAGCTGGCCGGTGGTCAGCATGCCCTTGTAGACGATCGTGCGCGCGGACAGCGACGGGAAGTACACGCCGGCCTCGCGCTCGGCACGCTTGCGCAGCAGGAACGCCTTGCGGTCGAGCTCGATGCCGTTGCTCGCACCGTCCGCGACGAACACCTGACGGAAGGCGGGCATCGTCGAGCGGGCGGTGGCGCCCAGCAGCTCGGGGGCGACGGGGACCTCGCGCCAGCCGAGGACGGTCAGACCCTCGTCCGCGGCGATCGTCTCGATCCGTGAGACGGCTTCGGAGGAGTCCGCCTGGGGAAGGAAGGCGATACCGACCGCGTACGCGCCCGCCTCGGGCAGCTCGAATCCGGCCACCTCGCGGAAGAACGCGTCGGGCACCTGGGAGAGGATGCCCGCGCCGTCGCCCGAGTCGGGCTCGGAGCCGGTGGCTCCGCGGTGCTCCAGATTGCGCAGAACGGTGAGCGCCTGCTCGACCAGCGCATGGCTCGCCTCACCGGTGAGGGTGGCCACGAAGCCGACGCCGCATGCGTCGTGCTCGTTGCGGGGGTCATACATACCCTGCGCAGCAGGGCGAGCATCCATGAACGACCAGTTCTGGCCATTCGCGGAATGCTGGGACGGCTGGCGCGGCGTACGCATCGGCTCTCCCGTCGTCGTCATGTGGCATATGCAGGTGCCGAGGGACGACGTTGGCCCTCTGCGTCGGGTGCAAAATTTCGTGCAGGTTACATGATGGAGCGATTCTCGGGAAGCGGGACAGATCATTCCAGCATGCGGACATTGCCGAGACGTGGCGCGGGTCGCACGTGCGGCAACGGAATCAAAAGGGGGCACAAGCGGACAGATCGGTGTCCCTTGACCCAGGGTACTGGGGGCGTCGTCGCCCGCGGTGATGTTGTGCGGCGCAGGCGTCATTGCCCGCGGCGCTTACGGCTCATGCCCGCTGGTTAACCAGTCGAAACCGCCGAGTAACGGCTACTTATACGGTCCCTCGCATAAGTGCCTCGCCATCATCCTACGGCGGTACCGAACAGGCTGCCCAGGGCGTACGTCACACCGGCCGCCGCGCCACCCAGGACGAGCTGCCGAAGACCGCTGTACCACCAGCTGCGCGCCGTCACCCTGGCCACCACCGCACCGCAGCCGAAGAGCCCGGCGAGGGCGAGCAGCACGGCCGGCCACAGCGCATGGGAGCCGAGCAGATACGGCAGGAGGGGCAGCAGGGCGCCGAGCGCGAACGAACCGAAGCTGGAGACGGCCGCCACCCCCGGGGACGGCAGATCACCCGGGTCGATCCCGAGCTCCTCGCGCGCGTGTATCTCCAGCGCCTGCTCGGGGTCGCGGGACAGCTGCCGGGCGACCTCGCGGGCCAGTGCCGGCTCCACGCCGCGCGCCTCGTACAGCGCCGCGAGCTCCTCCTCCTCGCCCTCCGGGTGCTTTCTGAGCTCGCGCCGTTCGACGTCGAGCTCGGCCTCGACCAGTTCCCGCTGGGAGGCGACGGAGGTGTACTCACCGGCCGCCATGGAGAAGGCGCCTGCGGCCAGGCCCGCGAGTCCGGTGATCACGATGGTCTGCTGGCCGACGGCACCGCCGGCGACACCCGTCATCAGAGCCAGGTTGGACACCAGGCCGTCCATCGCGCCGAAGACGGCGGGGCGCAGCCATCCACCGTTCACATCGCGGTGCGTGTGGTTGTCCCGGTGCGCCTCGTGCAGCGTCGCCTCGGTCTCGATGATGGCCATGCCCGAGCCCCCAGATTGCTTGATTGGACTGCTTCCACTTTTCGACAACAGCAAAAGTACGTCGGATATTGCCGCGCCGCCAGCAAGGAGAGGCTGCGCTAACCTGGGGCTTTACCTTTTCTTGCTCATACGTGATGAGCCATGCACAGATGTCGGTCGGGTGATGCTGCGGCCGGTCAGGCTCGGGAGAACCGCTCGCGTGGCACAGATGCGCAAAGGGGTTTCCACACCCCGGTTCAGGGGGGTGCCTGAAAGGAGAGGCACCGTATGGCCATCGCCTGCATTCCCCCGGCCCCGGCCCCCGGAGAGGCCGCCGGTCTCCGCGAACGGGCGCGCGGCGCACTGCTCGGTCTCGCCGTGGGGGACGCGCTGGGCGCGCCCGCCGAGAACATGAGGCCCTCCGAGATCCGCGCCCGCTGGGGACGCATCACCGGTTACGTCGTCGAGGAGCCTTCGGGCACGGACGACACCGAGTACGCGATCTTCTCGGGACTGCTGCTGGCCCGGCACGGCTCGGCACTCACCGTGGCGCACGTGGAGGCGGCCTGGCACGAGTGGATCGCGGACCGGGACGAGGGCCCGTTCCGCGGGGCGGGTTTCAGCGAGCGGGGCACGCTGGAGAACCTCCGCCGCGGGCTCGCGGCGCCCATCACCGCCCAGCATCGGCACGCCTGGAGCGACGGACTCGCCATGCGCGCGGCGCCCTTCGGCGTCTTCGCCGCGGGCCGCCCCGCGGAGGCGGCCCGGCTGGTCGCGATCGACGGCTCGGTGAGCCACGAAGGGGAGGGCATCCACGGCGGCCGGGCGGTCGCGGCCGGGGTCGCGGCGGCGATGGCGGGCGCGTCCACGTCCGCCGTGGTCGCCTCGGCCCTCGCCGTCGTCCCCGAGGACTCCTGGACCGCCCGCTCCCTGCGCCGCGCCGTCGCCCACGCCCACCGCGGGGCCCGCGCGATCCGCTCCGCGGTGGTGATCGGCGGCTATCCCTGGACGGACCTCGCCCCGGAGGCGGTGGCCCTGGCCTTCGGCGCGTACGCGGCGGCGGAGGGCGACTTCACGGAGTCGGTGCTCACCGCGGTCAACATGGGCCGCGACGCCGACACCACGGCGGCCGTCGCGGGCGCCCTCGCGGGCGCGACCTGCGGGATCTCGGCGATCCCCGCCGACTGGGCGGCGGCGATCGGCCCGGCCCGCGGCCGCTGTCTCCCGGCCATGGAGGGCCACCACGTGCTGGATGTGGCGGAGCTGCTGACCCCCGGCGACGACGGCAGGTGGGGGGCGGAGCTCGCCGGACTGTGGGGCAGGGGGACGGCGGCGGGCACCCGGCAGGGCGGCCGCGCCCGGTCCGACGGTCCGGGGCGCCGCGGCAGGCCCGCGCGGCGCGGTGATCGCGGCGGCCCCGCCCGGCGCGGCGACTCCGCGCGGCAGGGCGGTCCCGCGCGGCAGGGCGGTCCCGCGCGGCAGGACGCACGGGACCGGCCCGACCCGGCGGCGTACGCGGAGGCGGCGTTCGTGGAGAGCCCGGACGAGGACGGGGTCGAGCCGTGAACGGCTCCGACGCTCCCCGCCGTGTCGAGGGCCTCCTGCTCGGGCTCGCCGCGGGCGACGCGGCCGGATGGCCCGCGGCCCGGCACCGGGCCGCCCGTATGCCCGAGTGGACCCGGCGGCTGACCCGGGAGCTCGACGCCTTCGCCGAGCAGAACGCGACCACGACCCTGCCCGTGCCGATCGCCCTCAACCAGCCGCCGGAACCGCTCAGACTCGGGCCGTCGGACGACGCCGAGTGGGCGGCGTTCGCCGCCCACGCCGTACTGCGGGCCGCGGACGCCGGTGCGTTCGGCGACCTCGATCGCCGCCGCAGCATGCGAGCGGCCATCGACCTGTCCTGGAACACGATCGCCGGAGAGGTCGCCGCGGCGGCCGAGCGCGCGCCCGAGGTCGAGTCGGCACGGGTGACACTGCGGGCCCGGATCTCCGTCCGCGCGGGGCTCGGCAACCTCGCCACCGGGCTGCGCCCGCCCGCCACCGGCCACGACAACCCGCACTACTTCGACGACGCCGCCTGTGTACGGGCCTGTGTCCTCGCCGTGGCGCATCCCGGAGATCCCGGGCTCGCCGCCGAGCTGGCCGAGTTCGACGCCCGCTACACCCAGGACGGCGACGGGGTGCACGGTGCCCGCTGCATGGCCGCGGCGCTCTCGCTCGCCCTGTCCGGGGAGGCGGTGGACACCTGCGTGGCAGCGGCACTCGCCGAACTCCCCGAGACCACGGAGATCGGCCGCAACACCCGGCACGCGCTGGAGCTGGCGCACAGCGGCGGCGGCGCCTTCTGTGTCGTCCCGCTGCTCGAGCACCAGATCGTCGACCACGTCTACAGCTACGGCATCGCCGCCGCGGAGACGGTGCCGGTCGCCCTCGCCCTGGCGACGGCGGCGGGCGGCCGGATCGCGGAGGCCGTGCCCGCCGCCGCCTGTCTCTCGCGCGTCGCCGACTCCGCGCCCGCCCTGGCCGGCGCGCTCACCGGCGCGCTCGGCGGCGCCGCCGCGATCCCCGCCCCCTGGCGCGAAGCGTGCCGGACCCTCTCGGGCTGCGCCCTTCCCCGCCTGAGCGGAACCGACCTCGTACGCCTCGCCGAACTCCTGGAGACGATGGAACTGGCCGCCGCCGGTGGATGATTCGGACATGACGCCCACTTCTGACGAGACGACACCTCTCGACGAACGCATCACCGGCGCCCTCGTCGGCGCCGCCGTCGGCGACGCCCTCGGCGGACCCGTCGAGGGCTACTCCCCCGAGCAGATCGTCGAACGGCACGGCGGTCGCGTGCACGGGATCGTCGGACCCTGGCACGGCGACGCCTGGCGCACGGCCCGCCCCATCGCCCCGTACCACAAGGGCGACGGCCACGTGACCGACGACACCCTGATGACCCACGCGCTGGTGCGGGTGTACGGAACCGTCCGCGACCACCTCGACGCCTACGCGATCGCCCGGCATCTCGTCCCCGACCTGATGACCGGCCGCTGCTGGATCCCGGAACTGGAGGCGGAGGCGATCCCTCTCCAGCGGATCTTCCTGGCGGAGAAGTGGCTGGTGGCGCGGCTGCACTACGGCCATGTCGACCCGCGCGAGGCCGGCGTCGGCAACATCGTCAACTGCGGTGCCGCGATGTACATGGCGCCGGTCGGACTGGTCAACGCGGCCAATCCGGCGGGCGCCTACGCCGAGGCGCTGGACGTCGCGGGGGCGCACCAGTCGTCGTACGGCAGGGAGGCGGCCGGGGTCTTCGCGGCCGCGGTGGCGGCGGCGTGCGAGCCGGGCGCGACCCCCGACTCGGTCGTGGCCGCGTGCCTGTCGCTGGCGAAGGACGGCACGCGCGCCGCCATCGAGACGGTCTGCGACGCCGCCTCCCGCTACTCGGACTTCGAGTCCGCACTGCGGCCGCTGCGGGAGGCGGTGGCGCCCTACGACACGGTCGGCCCCGACTACCGGGATCCGTCCCTGGGCGCCCGACGTCCCTCCCGGCTGCACACGATCGAGGAACTCCCGGTGGCGCTCGGCATGATGGTCGTGGCACACGGCGACTTCCGCCACGCGGTGCTCGGCGCGGTGAACTACGGCCGGGACTGCGACTCGATCGCGACGATGGCGGGCGCGATCACCGGCGCCCTGGGCTCGGAGGTCCCCGAGTACTGGGCGAAGGCGGTCGCGGAGGCGAGCCGTCTCGACCTGCACGCGCCGGCCCGGACGCTCACCGAGGTGACCCGGGAGGTCTTCGCCCGCGACGTGTCCCGGCGCCGGGCCCACGAGGCCGCGTTCACCGGGATCGGAGGCTGAGGTGCTCCGACTGACCTGGGTCCAGCCGGAGGATCTGCTCGGGCACGAATTGCGCCAGGCGGAGCAGGAGGGCCGGGCGACATCGGCCGTCGCGGCCAGATGGCGCCGCGCCGGCGGCCCCGAGGCACCCCTGCACGCGGGTGCGTCGGCCCTGCCGGTGTCACCGTATCTGCGGCTGCTGGCGGAGGACCTGCTGGACGAACTCGCCGACCTGCCGGGCACGACGGCGGACACCGAACCGACGGATCTGGCGAGGATCAGGGCGCTGTGCCCCGACTGGCCCTCCGGGACGGCGACGGGCGGGTACCGGCCGCCGGACGAGGCGCGTCTGGGGGCCGCCTGGCTCGGCAGGGCCGTCGGCTGCCTCCTCGGCAAACCCGTGGAGAAGCTCCCCCTCGAAGGGATCCGCCGGCTCGCCGGGGCCACCGGCAACTGGCCCCTGGACACCTGGTTCACGGCCCGGGGAGTCCCCCCGGAGCTCCTTGAGGCGTACCCGTGGAACCGTCGCTCCGCCGGCACGTCGCTCGCCGAGAACATCGACGGTATGCCCGAGGACGACGACCTCAACTACCCCCTGCTGAACCTGCTGCTGCTCGGCCGCCACGGCAGGTCCTTCACCACCGCCGACGTGGCCCGGCTCTGGCTCGAGGAACTCCCCGCGGGACGCACCTTCACCGCCGAGCGCATCGCCTACCGCAATCTGCTCTGCGGCATCGAGCCCCCGCGCACGGCCCGCCACCGCAACCCGTTCCGCGAGTGGATCGGCGCACTGATCCGGGCCGATGTGCACGGCTGGACCAACCCGGGCGATCCGGCCGCGGCGGCCGAGCAGGCCCACCGCGACGCCACCCTCACCCACACCGCGAACGGGGTCTACGCGGCGATGTTCACCGCTTCCGCCATCGCCTCGGCGGCCACCGGCGCCCACGACGTCCACCACTGCCTGCGTACCGGACTCGCCGTCGTCCCGCCCGGTTCGCGTCTCGCCCGCGCCGTCCGGCACGCCGTGCGGCTCGCCCGCGACACGGAGGACTTCGACACGGTCGTCGACCGGCTCCATGCCGCCCACCGCACCTGCCACTGGGTGCACGCCGTCCCCAACACGGCTCTGATCGCCGCCGCCCTCACCCACGCGGACGGCGACTTCACCGCCTCCGTGTGCCGCGCCGTGTCCGGAGGCTGGGACACCGACTCCAACGGTGCGACGGCCGGCAGCATCGCGGGCCTGCTGGCCGGACGTCCCGGCGCGCTCCCCGACCGCTGGACGACCCCGCTGAAGAACCGGCTGACCACATCCGTCGGCGACTTCAACGGCATCGGATTCGACACCCTGGCCCAGATCACCCACCGGGAGGCCCACCGCTCATGACCGCACCCCTGACCGGCCTGAAGGTCCTGGATCTCGCGACCCTCTTCGCCGGTCCCCTCGCCGCCACCCTGCTCGGTGACTTCGGTGCCGACGTCGTCAAGATCGAGCACCCCACCCGTCCCGACCCCTCCCGCGGGCACGGCCCGGCGAAGAACGGGGTGGGCCTGTGGTGGAAGCTGCTGGGCCGCAACAAGCGGACGATGACGCTGGACCTGTCGAAGCCCGGCGGCCGCGCGACGCTGCTGAGGCTGGCCGCCGGTGCCGACGTGATCGTCGAGAACTTCCGTCCGGGGACCCTGGAGAGGTGGTCCCTCGGCTGGGACGAACTCTCGGCGGCCAACCCCCGGCTGGTCCTCGCCCGGGTGACCGCCTTCGGACAGTTCGGCCCGTACGCCCGCCGTCCCGGGTTCGGCACCCTCGCGGAGGCGATGAGCGGGTTCGCCGCCATCACCGGGGAGCCGGACGCCCCGCCGACGCTCCCGCCGTTCGGGCTCGCCGACTCCATTGCGGGCCTGGCGACGGCGTACGCGGTGATGACGGCGCTCGCGGCCCGGGACCGCACCGGTACCGGCCAGGTCGTGGACATGGCGATCATCGAACCGATCCTCACGGTCCTGGGACCGCAGCCGATCTGGTACGACCAGCTGGGGCACGTCCAGCAGCGCACCGGCAACCGCTCCCAGAACAACGCCCCGCGCAACACCTACCGCACCGCGGACGGCGACTGGGTCGCCGTATCGACCTCCGCGCAGTCCGTCGCCGAGCGGGTGATGCGCCTGGTCGGCCGCCCCGAGCTGATCGACGAGCCCTGGTTCGCGAGCGGGGCGGACCGGGCCCGGCACGCCGATGTCCTGGACGCCGCGGTCGGCGAGTGGATCGCCGGCCGGACGCGCGCCGAGGTGCTCAAGGCGTTCGAGGGGGCGGAGGCCGCCGTGGCGCCCGTGCAGGACGTACGGGAGGTGATGACCGACCCCCAGTACGCGGCGCTGGGCACGATCACGACGGTTCCCGACGACCCCGACCTCGGGGCGCTGCGCATGCAGAACGTGCTGTTCCGGCTGTCCGCCACGCCCGGGGAGATCCGCTGGGCGGGCCGCCCGCACGGCGCGGACACCGAGGCGATCCTGACCGAGCTTGGCCTCACCGGCCCGGAGATCGCCGCGCTCGCGGCGGAGGGCGCGCTGTGACCGCACGTCCGGGCTTCCCCCCTCTCACCTGGCTGTACGCCCCCGGGGACCGGCCGGAGGTGGTCGGAAAGGCGCTGGCCTCCGGAGCGGACGTGGTGCTGATCGACCTCGAGGACGCGGTCGCGCCCGACCGCAAGGAGTACGCGCGGGCGGCGACGGCGGAGCGGTTGACCGGGCGTCCTCCGGTACCGGTCCACGTCCGGGTGAACGCCCTGGACAGCCCCTGGGCGCAGGCGGACCTCGCCGCGCTGGCGACACTGCCCGGCCTCTCGGGACTGCGCCTGCCCAAGGTGACGTCACCGTCGGACGTGGTCCGCGTGGCCGAGCGGGCGGCACCGGCGGACGGAGGGGCGATCGCCCTGTACGCCCTTCTGGAGACGGCCCTCGGTGTGGAGCAGGCGTTCGCGATCGCCACGGCGCACCCGGCCGTGCGGGGCATCGCGCTCGGCGAGTCGGATCTGCGGGCCGACCTGGGCGTACGGGAGGACGCGGGCCTCGACTGGTCGCGGTCGCGCGTGGTGGTGGCAGCCCGTGCCGCGGCGCTGCCTCCCCCGGCCCAGTCGGTCTACCCGGACACGAGGGATCTGGAGGGCCTGGCGCGCTCCTGTGCCCACGGCCGCACGCTGGGCTTCCTTGGCCGGGCGGCGATCCATCCGCGTCAACTGCCGGTCATCGAGCGCGCCTACGCGCCCAGCACGGAGGAGATCTCCCTGGCCGAGGAGATCCTGAAGGCCGCGGCCAGGGAGCCGGGCGCGCAGGCCCTGCCCGACGGGCGCTTCATCGACACGGCGGTGGTGCGGGAGGCCTACCGGACTCTGTCCCTGGCCCGCCGAAGGCGCTGAGGCCGCCGAACGCTGGGGCCTGCGGAACGGGGCAGGGGCGCCGTATCCGGTGATACGGCGCCCCTGCCCTGTTCGTGTGCGGCTCAGGCCTTCTTCGCGGACTCCGCGTCGTCCGCCCGCTTAGCCTCGGCCGTGGGCCCGGAGGTGTCCACGGGCCCGTTCCCGTCCCCCGGTCCGGTGTCGTCCTTCACGGCGGCCTCCGGCTCGTCCTGCTGAGCCTCCGGCTTCTTCTCCAGGTCCACGGACCCGTCGCCGTCACCCGTGCCCGGCGCGTCGGCACCCGCTTCCACGACGTCCTCGCGCCCCGGCCGCAGCCGGGAGGACACCACGATGTACGCCACGGCCAGCAGGAAGACGACCATCGCGGTCCAGTCGTTCAGCCGCAGGCCCAGGACGTGGTGCGCGTCGTCGACGCGCATGTACTCGATCCACCCGCGGCCCACGCAGTACGCGGCGACGTACAGCGCGAAGGCGCGTCCGTGCCCGAGCTTGAAGCGGCGGTCCGCCCAGATGACCAGGAAGCCGACCCCGATGCACCACAGCGACTCGTACAGGAAGGTCGGGTGGTAGTACCCCGGCACCCGGCCGTCCGTCGCCGAGGTGATGTGCAGCGCCCACGGCAGATCCGTCGGCCGTCCGTAGAGCTCCTGGTTGAACCAGTTGCCCCAGCGGCCGATGGCCTGCGCGAAGGCGATACCCGGGGCGACGGCGTCGGCGTACGAGGGGAGCGTGATGCCCCTGCGGCGGCAGCCGATCCAGGCGCCGACCGCCCCGAGCGCGATCGCGCCCCAGATGCCGAGTCCGCCCTGCCAGACCTTGAACGCGTCCACCCAGTCACGGCCCTCGCTGAAGTACAGCTCGTAGTCCGTGATCACGTGATACAGCCGTCCGCCGACGAGGCCGAACGGCACGGCCCACACCGCGATGTCGGCCACCGTGCCGGATCGGCCGCCCCGGGCGATCCAGCGCTTGTTGCCGAGCCAGACGGCTACGAAGACGCCGATGATGATGCAGAAGGCGTAGCCGCGCAGCGGAATGGGGCCGAGGTGCAGCACTCCGTGCGACGGGCTGGGGATGTAGGCAATTTCCATGGCAGGAACGACGCTACCGTGCCGGACAGGCAGCGCGGCAACCGACCGGGCTACGGGTCCATAACGTAGGACGCCCCCGGCACCATGCGCACCGGGGGCATCACTGGGCGACAGGCGCCTCAGGACTTGTTGGCCGCCTCCACCATCTGCTTCAGCTTGGCCGGGGTCATCGTCTGGTCCCCGTAGACGTTCTTGCCGTCGAGGAGCACGGTCGGTGTACCGGAGAAGCCGCCGGCCTGGAACGCGGTGTTCGACTTCTGCACCCAGCTGTCGTGCGTACCGTCCTTGACGCACTTCTCGAACGTCGGGGTGGTCAGGCCGTCGACCTTGCCCGCCAGCTCGATGAGCTTGTCGTTGTCCCCGAAGGTGTCCTGCGTCTCCTTGGGCTGGTTCTGGTACAGCACGTCGTGGTAGTCCCAGAACTTGCCGGCGTCCTGCGCACAGGCCGCCGCGTTGGCCGCGCGGAGTGAGCCGCTGCCGCGGAGATTTCCGTCGATGAGTGTGACCAGGTGGTATTCGACCTTCAGCTGTCCGGCGTCGGCCAGCTGCCGGACGGTCGGACGGTAGGCGGTCTCGAAGGCCTCGCAGGCCGGGCACCGGAAGTCCTCCCAGACCGTAAGGGTCGATTTGGCGCTGTCCTTTCCGACCGGGATGGCGAGACCGTCCTTGCCCGTCGCGCCGGAGGGCGCGGTCGCGGGACCGGAGGCACTGCTCTTGCCGCTCTTCCCGGCGTTCGCCGCCAGAACGCCCACCACCGTCGCAAGGCCCAGGACGCAGACGATCGAGGCGCCCACGATCAGCGCCCGGCGGCGCTTGTCCGCGGCCCTCCGCTTCTCTCGCTCCACCGCCAGCCGCTCACGGGCGCTGCGCTTTCCTTCACGGTTCTTCTCGCTCACATCCGGCAGAACGAACCGGGGAGGCGCTGCGCGCCTCCCCGGTCCCAGGTCCACCCGTTCGGATGAGTGATATTTCCGTTACGAGTGACTCTCATCCGCACGAGCGACGGCGGCGCGAGTCACACGTTGCCCCGCACACCCTCCGCCAGCTCACCCGCGAGCGCTCGCACCGCGTCCAGCGCGGCCGCCTCGTCCGGGGCGTCCAGCATCCGCTTGACGAACGCGGAGCCGACGATCACCCCGTCGGCGAAGGCGGCCACCTCGGCGGCCTGCCCGGCGTCGGATACGCCGAGGCCGACGCAGACCGGCAGGTCGGTGGTCGCCCGGGTGCGGCGAACCAGGTCCTGGGCCTGGGTCCCGACCGTCTCCCGGGTGCCGGTGACACCCATGAGCGAGGCCGCGTAGACGAAGCCGGAACCCGCCGCGGTGATCTGGGCGAGCCGCTCGTCCCTGCTGCTGGGTGCGACCACGAAGACCGTGGCGAGCCCGTGCTTCTCCGCGTGCTCACGCCACAGGCCCGCCTCCTGGACCGGCAGGTCCGGCAGGATGCAGCCCGCACCGCCGGCCTCGGCCAGTTCGGCGGTGAAGCGTTCCACTCCGTACCGGTCGATCGGGTTCCAGTACGTCATCACGAGCACCGGCTTGCCGGTGGCCGCGTGCGCCTCGCGAACCGTGCGCAGAACGTCGGCGATCTTGACTCCGCCGCGCAGGGCGATGTCGTCGGCCGTCTGGATGACGGGCCCGTCGAGGACCGGGTCGCTGTGCGGCAGTCCCACCTCGACGACGTCGGCGCCGCCGTCGAGGACCGCCTTGACCGCGGCGATGCCGCCGTCGACGGTCGGGAAGCCGGCCGGCAGATAGGCGATGAGCGCGGACCGCCCCTCTGCCCTGGCGGCGGCGAGGGTGTCGGACAGCAGCCGGATGTTCCCGCTCACTTGGCGTCCTCCTCGATCTCCGCGGCCTCGCCTGCGGCGTCCGCGGCGACGGACGCGTCGGTGTCGTACAGGCCGAAGTACCGGGCGGCCGTGTCCATGTCCTTGTCACCGCGCCCGGACAGGTTCACGACGATCAGTCCGTCCCTGCCCAGCTCCTTGCCGACCTCCAGAGCCCCGGCCAGCGCGTGGGCGCTCTCGATGGCCGGGATGATCCCCTCGGTGCGCGAGAGCAGGCGCAGTGCCTGCATGGCCGCGTCGTCGGTGACGGCCCGGTACTCGCCGCGGCCGCTGTCCTTCAGATACGAGTGCTCGGGCCCGATGCCCGGGTAGTCGAGGCCCGCGGAGATCGAGTACGGCTCGGTGATCTGGCCTTCCTCGTCCTGGAGCACGTACGACCGGGAGCCGTGCAGGATGCCGGGCTCGCCGGCGCTGAGGGTCGCCGCGTGCTCGCCGGTCTCGATGCCGTGCCCGGCGGGCTCGCAGCCGATGAGCCGTACGGACGCGTCGGGGATGAACGCGTGGAAGAGACCGATGGCGTTCGAACCGCCGCCCACACAGGCGACGGCCGCGTCGGGCAGGCGGCCGGCCCGCTCGAGCAGCTGCCGCCGTGCCTCCACCCCGATCACCCGGTGGAAGTCCCGCACCATCGCCGGGAAGGGGTGGGGCCCGGCCACGGTGCCGAAGAGGTAGTGGGTGTGGTCGACGTTGGCGACCCAGTCGCGGAACGCCTCGTTGATGGCGTCCTTGAGGGTGCGGGAGCCGGACTGCACGGCGACGACCTCGGCGCCCAGCATGCGCATCCGGGCCACGTTGAGGGCCTGCCGCCGGGTGTCGATCTCGCCCATGTAGATGGTGCAGTCGAGCCCGAAGAGGGCGCAGGCGGTGGCGGTGGCCACGCCGTGCTGACCGGCCCCGGTCTCCGCGATGACCCGCGTCTTGCCCATCCGCTTGGTGAGCAGCGCCTGGCCGAGCACGTTGTTGATCTTGTGGGAGCCGGTGTGGTTGAGGTCCTCGCGCTTGAGGAACACCCGTGCGCCACCGGCGTGTTCGGCGAACCGCGGCACCTCGGTGAGGGCGCTGGGCCGGCCGGTGTAGTGGACGAGCAGTTCGTCGAGTTCACGGGCGAACTCGGGATCGGACTTGGCCTTGTCGTATTCGACGGCCACCTCGTCCACGGCGGCGACGAGCGCCTCCGGGATGAACTTGCCGCCGAACGCGCCGAAATAGCCCTCGGCACTGGGAACCCGGCCCTCGGGGTCGGGAATGAAGAACTCGCTGGGCATGCGGATACCTCGCTGGGGCCGAAGCCCCGGTCGGGTGGAGTCGGTGGTCACGTCGAAGGCGTGCGCGCCGTCCCCCGGGCCGCCGTCCCGGCGCTGCGCCGGCACCGCGAACCCGCCCCTGCGCCGAGCCGGCGGTCGGCCGCTACGGCGTGTACAGGGCGGGATGTCACGGGAACCGGGCGGCGACCGGCGCGGGCGAACCGCTCCGCTCCGTGCCGTCAGGAAGGACGGACGGACCCGGATCCGGTTCGGCGCGGGAGACCTGCGCGCACGCCGAGGCGCCATCGCATGCCGTTGACCTGGCCGGGCTCGTCACCGATGACGTACCGCACCCGTCGCCCGTGCACCCGCCGCGCGGGGGCACGGCAGCCGCGCGGCCTGCACCCACGGGCGAGACGGGCATAGGGATCCCTGGTCGCCACGGTGATCGGAAGCATCATCGGCGCCAACACTACCGGGGTACGGCCGTCCGTGAGGCCACCGCCCGGCGGTGGCAACCGGACCTGGACCGTCCCCGGAGGCATCGTCAGCTCCGGCCGTGCCGCAGCGCCGGGTGGGCACCCGCCGCCACCAGGTCGGCGACCGCCGTCTTCGGGTCGCGTCCGGTCACCAGCGACTCGCCCACGAGCACCGCGTCGGCACCTTCGTTCGCGTACGCGATCAGATCGTGCGGTCCGCGCACTCCGGACTCGGCGATCTTGACGATCCCCTCGGGGATCTCGGGTACGACCCGCTCGAACGTGGAGCGGTCGACCTCCAGAGTCTTCAGGTTGCGCGCGTTGACACCGATGACCTTGGCGCCGGCGTCCACCGCCCGCTCCACCTCGTCCTCGTCGTGCACCTCGACCAGCGGCGTGAGTCCGATGGACTCCGCGCGCTCGATGAGGGACTCGAGGGCGGGCTGGTCGAGGGCGGCGACGATCAGCAGGGCGAGGTCTGCGCCGTAGGCGCGTGCCTCCCACAGCTGGTACGACGTGACGATGAAGTCCTTGCGCAGCACCGGGATGTCCACCCGGGCCCGCACGGCCTCCAGGTCGGCCAGCGAGCCACCGAAGCGGCGCTGCTCGGTCAGCACGGAGATGACGGCCGCGCCGCCCGCTTCGTAGTCCGCCGCGAGCCCTGCCGGGTCGGCGATCGCCGCGAGCGCGCCCTTGGACGGGCTGGAGCGCTTGACCTCGCAGATCACCTTGACGCCCTCGCCGCGCAGGGCGGCGACGCCGTCCCTGGCCGCGGGGGCCTTCGCCGCACGCTCCTTGAGCTCGTCGAGGCTGACGCGTGCCTGCCGCTCCGCGAGGTCGGCACGGACTCCGTCGATGATCTCGTCGAGCACACTCACGCGAGCGGCCCCCTTCCTGACGGTTGATGATTCAAGAAGCCCGATGGGGGTCGGGCTTCGGCCACCGGACCGCCTCGGCGGGCGAAACCGATCGTCACTGCGATGGTATCCGCAGGAGGGCGTAGGCCTCGCATCCGGTTGACGCCGGTCCCACTACCTGGACATTCGTGGATTGATCAAGGGTGTAGCCAGCCACCGAAGGGCAGGTTCCGGACAACCGTGAAGATCAGCAGCAGCGGGACCAGGATCCACAGATGCACCGGCTGGAGTTCGATCCGCACCGGCCGTCCCCGCGCTGCGCGGAGCATCCAGACGACCCACAGCACGGCGAAGAGCGGATAGCCGACGACGGCCAGGGCGTTGTCGTGAAACGCCGTCAGAAAGTCACCGTGGACGAAGGCGTGGGCGCTGCGCAGTCCTCCGCAGCCGGGGCAGTACAGACCCGTGTAGTGCAGCAGCGGGCAGACCGGATAGTGCCCGGGGGCGTTGGGGTCCACCGTCCCGACGTACGCGAAGGCCGCCACGACACCCGCCATCACCCCGGCCGGGACGGCTGTCCGCCGGAACACGGCTGCGGCTCCGGTGTGCGGGCGGGTCGGGGTCGGGATCGGCGATGCGGGATTCACGCCGGACATTCTGCCCGCCCCGGGTCCACCGTGCGCAACAAGGCGCGAGGCGGCCCGGGCGCTCCTGCGCCCGGGCCGCCTCGCGTCGACGGCAGGTGGAGGGCTCAGCTCTCCGTCGCGCCCGCGGGCTGGTGCGCCGAGTGGGACGCGGTCTTCGGCTGGCCGAGGCCCATCACACGCATGATGCCGCCGACGACACCTCCGAGGGCGATGATGACCATGCCGGCCCAGAAGCCGATGGGCTGGGCCATCACGGTGAAGGCGCCCGAGACGCAGAAACCGATGAAGGCGATGATGACACCGGTCCAGGCGGCCGGGGTGTGACCGTGGCTGCTGCCCGCCATGACTTGCTCCTCGTTAGCTGAATGTGCATGTGTGAGCCGGACGCTCGGCGCCATTGTCCCGTACCCGCGCCCACGGGGTGGTCTCGGGGTCACTCCTCGGGTGCGAGGAGCAGCCCCCCGGGCCGGCGGGGCCGGGCGGTCACGCCCCCGTCGGGTCCTCGCCCCGGTCGAGCGCCTTCCACAGATCCTCGGGGCGGTCCGGGTCGGCGGGCCGGGGGGCGCGCGGTCGGGGGGCGCCGTCGCGCTCGTAGCGGCCCGACATCGCGGGCCACAGCCTGCCGTACCAGAGGGCGAGCAGTCCGGCGACGAGGATGAGCGCACCGCCGAACGCCGCGACGTACGGCCAGGCGGTGTGCGTGAGTGCGGTGGCGGTGGCGGAGCTGTCGCCGGCCGCCTGCGCCGCCTGCTCGTCGAGCGCCGAGCCGTCGCCGGCGCCGAGCAGCGCCGCGGCGACGGTGCCCGCACCGGACAGCGCCAGCAGCCCGGCGACGAGCAGTCGTCCGGCCCTGCGGACCGCGAAGACGGCGACGAGCGCGGCGAGGCCCACTATGGCGAGGGCCGCGGGCACGCCCGTGACGTCGCTGCCCTTGGCGGTCAGCGGAAAGTGGGTGCCGACCACCTCCACGGTCCCCGCCGACCAGGACTGGCGGGAGGAGAGCAGCGCCACGGCCGCGCCGAGCGCGCCGCACAACAGGGCGAGGGCAAGGCTGCGGCGGCCGGACCCGGCGGGTGCGGCGGCCTCGGAGCGAGGATGAGGTACGGCAGTCACGTACCCACTATCACCCGAACCCCCCGCGGCGCGTCACCCGGGTCCGGTCAAACCCCGTGATCACGCAACCGTTCCTCCGTGACGCTCCCGGGAACAGCGCATGGAACTCCCGGGAACGCCGGAGCGGTCACGGCCACGGCCTGCGGGGGCACGGCGGCCTGCACCGGCCGGATGTCAGGGTGCGGTGAGCCGGTTCGCCGTGTGCACCGCGCGGAGGACGGCCGCCGCCTTGTTGCGGCACTCGTCGTCCTCCGAGACCGGGTCGGAGTCGGCGACGACACCGGCTCCGGCCTGCACATACGCCGTGCCGTCCCGCAGCAGTGCCGTCCGGATGGCGATGGCGGTGTCGGAGTCGCCCGCGAAGTCCAGGTAGCCGACACAGCCGCCGTAGAGCCCCCGCCGGGACGGCTCGAGCTCGTCGATGATCTGCATCGCGCGCGGCTTGGGGGCACCGGAGAGCGTGCCGGCCGGGAAGCAGGCCGTCAGGACGTCGAAGGCGGTACGGCCCTCGGCCACCCGGCCCGTCACGGTCGAGACGATGTGCATCACGTGCGAGTACCGCTCGACGGACATGAAGTCGACGACCTCGACGGAGCCGGGCTCGCAGACCCGTCCGAGATCGTTGCGGCCGAGGTCGACGAGCATGAGGTGCTCGGCGCGCTCCTTGGGGTCGGCGAGCAGTTCCTCGGCGAGCCCCTGGTCCTCCTGGGGGGTCGCGCCGCGGCGCCGGGTGCCTGCGATGGGGTGCACCATCGCCCGGCCCTCCTCGACCTTCACCAGCGCTTCCGGACTGGACCCGACGACGTCGAAGCCGTCGAACCGGAACAGGTACATGTACGGCGACGGGTTGGTGGTCCGAAGCACCCGGTACACGTCCAGCGCGCTCGCCGTGCACGGTGTCTCGAAGCGCTGCGAGGGGACGACCTGGAAGGCCTCGCCCGCCCGGATGCGCTCCTTGATGTCCTCCACGGCCTCCTGGAAGTCCTTTCCGCCCCACCGCGCCGAGTACTCGGGCAGCTCGGACGGCGGAAGGACGGCGGGCGGCTGGGCGACCGGGCGGGACAGGTCCGCCTCCATCGCGTCCAGCCGGGCCACGGCATCGGCGTAGGCATCGTCCACGCCGGTGTCCAGGTCGTTGTGGTTGATCGCGTTGGCGATCAGCAGGACCGATCCCTCCCAGTGGTCCATGACCGCGAGGTCACTGGTGAGGAGCATGGTCAGCTCGGGGAGGCGCAGCTCGTCGCGCTCGCCGGGGCCGATCCTCTCCAAGCGGCGCACGATGTCGTAGCCCAGATAGCCGACCATGCCTCCGGTGAAGGGCGGCAGGCCCTCCTGGCGGGGCGTGTGCAGGGCCTCGACGGTGGCCCGCAGGGCGGCCAGTGGATCGCCGTCGACGGGTACGCCCACGGGCGGGGTGCCCAGCCAGTGGGTCCGCCCGTCCCGCTCCGTCAGGGTGGCGGCGCTGCGGACGCCCACGAAGGAGTAGCGGGACCACGAGCGGCCGTTCTCCGCCGACTCCAGCAGGAAGGTGCCCGAGCGCTCCGCGGCCAGCTTGCGGTAGAGCGCGACCGGGGTGTCGCCGTCGGCGAGGAGTTTGCGCGTGACCGGGATGACGCGGCGGTCGGTGGCCAGTTTGCGGAACGTCTCGAGGTCCATGGCGGCAGACCTTACTGATCCGCGGACGGCACGCCGGGACCGGCGTCCTTCAGGAGCACGTCGGCGTCGAAGCAGGTGCGGTCGCCGGTGTGGCAGGCGGCGCCCACCTGGTCGACCTTGACCAGCAGGGTGTCGGCGTCGCAGTCCAGGGCGACCGCCTTCACGTGCTGCACATGACCGGAGGTGTCGCCCTTGACCCAGTACTCCTGACGGCTGCGCGACCAGTACGTGCAGCGGCCGGTGGTCAGGGTGCGGTGCAGTGCCTCGTCGTCCATCCAGCCGAGCATCAGCACCTCACCGGTGTCGTACTGCTGGGCGATGGCGGGAATCAGCCCGTCGGCGCTGCGCCTGAGCCGCGCCGCGATCATCGGGTCGAGGCTGCTGGGCCTGCTGGGGTCGGGCGTGCTGGTCATGCGGACCATTGTGCCGCGCCACGCCGGGCGCCCCGGCCACCGTCCGGTGGGCGGACCGTCCCCCCGGTCGTACGCTGACTCCATGTCGACCCATGCAAAGCGTGAACGACTCCTCCTCGCCGATCTGTTGGAGGCCGAGGGCCCGGACGCCCCCACACTGTGCGAGGGCTGGAACACCCGTGACCTGGCCGCGCACGTGGTGGTGCGCGAGCGCCGTCCGGACGCCGCCGGGGGCATCCTGATCAAGCAGCTCGTGCCCCGCCTGGAGAAGGTGATGGAGGAGTTCACCGCGAAGCCGTACGAGGAACTGATCCAGCTCATCCGTACGGGCCCGCCGCGCTTCTCGCCCTTCTCGCTGAAGCAGATCGACGAAATGTCGAACACCGTCGAGTTCTACGTCCACACCGAGGACGTCCGCCGGGCGCAGCCCGATTGGACCGCGCGTGAGCTGGACGCCGTCTTCCAGGACGCGCTGTGGTCGCGGCTGGAGCGGACCGCCCGGATGACCGGTCGCGGCGCGCCGACGGGGCTGGTTCTTCGCCGCCCGGACGGGCAGACCGCGGTCGCCCACCGGGGCACTCCCGTCGTGACGGCCACCGGCGAGCCCTCGGAACTGCTGATGTTCGCCATGGGCCGGCGGCGGGTGGCGGATGTGCAGCTGGAGGGCGACGAGGACGCGATCGCGAAGATGCGGAACGCCGACGAACTGGGGAAGTGAGCCCCTGGGCGCCGGCGGCGGGTTCAGCGGGGAAGTTCGGCGCGCCGCAGGTCGCGGACGCACAGGGCGACGACCCCGCCGAGCCCGCAGACGGCGGCGCTGACGACGAAGACCGGGCCGGTGCCCCATGCCCCGACGGCGGCGGCGGACAGCGGCATGCTGAGCGGTGCGATGCCGAGGCTGACGATGCCGCCGACCGCGCTCACCCGGCCCAGGTAGGCGGGGTCCGCCTTCGTCTGCAGCAGGGCGCCGCACAGGGCCCCGCTGAGCCCGGCGAGCAGGCCGATGAGCAGGGCGGTGCCGACGGCGGCGAGCAGGCTCGGCACATAGGCCAGGGCGCCGATCGCGACCGCCCCCAGCAGGATGGCGACGGCGGCGACCCGGCCGGCGTGCGGCAGCCGGCCCCGCACGGTCAGCGTGAGCGCGGCGGCCCCGGCGCCCAGGCCGAACCCGGCGAGCACCCATCCCATCCCTGAGGCGCCCCAGTCGCGCTCGTCGGCGAGCAGGGTGAGCCCGATGTTGAGCGGGCCGACGAAACCGAGGTCGCCGAGCGCGATGGCCACGATCAGCGGCGCGAGGACCCGGTGCCCCCGGATGTAGCGCAGCCCGTCGCGGAGGTCGCGCCAGGGCGTCGTTCCGCCGGGCCCGGCGGGCTCCACCGGGGCCGGCTCCCGGACGCGTACGGAGATCAGCAGCGGCACGGAGACGGCGATCAGCAGCCCCGCCAGCGCGAACGCCCCTGCCGCCCCGCCGAGCGCCACACCGAGGCCGCCGAGCGGCGCTCCGACGACGTTGGCGAACCGTACGGCGAGCCCGCGCATGCCCTGGACACGGGCGAGCTGACCGGCTCCGGTGATACGCGCAGGAAGGGCGCCCACGGCGGGCATGAACACGGCGTCGACGGTGCCGAAGACGACGGCGAGCGCCGCCAGCAGCCACAGTTCGGGGCGGGTGAGCCAGAGCATCGCCGCCACCGCGAGCACGGCCGCGCAGCGCACGGTGTCGCTGCCGATGACCACCCGGCGCGGGCCGAACCTGTCGGCGACCACGCCGCCGCCCAGCATGAGCAGCGTCCGCGGCACCGCGCTGACCGCCGTGACCACTCCGGCCTGGGCGGGCGTGCCGGACCGGACGGCCGCCCAGGACAGGGCGAGGAAGAAGACGCTGTCGCCCACCATCGAGGCGGTGTAGGCGCTGATCCACCTCAGGACGTTGCCGTCGCGGTGGGCGGGCAGCTCCGGGGCGTGCGGCTCGGCAAAGGGCGCGATCACGGTGGTCAAGGCGTTGGCCCTCTCAGACGCGGAACGGGAATCCGTACATGTGCAGGGCGACGTGCTCGCGCCCCTCGGTCTCGCCGGCCGCCTCGGCGGCACGGCCCTTCGCGTCGTACTTCCTGGCGAGCGCCTCGAGTTCCTGCCGCAGCTCGCCGAGTTCGTCGGCGGTCAGGTGCAGCCACGACTCGTTGTCCACGGCCGCGGTGTTCCACTCGGGGGTCCAGGTGGGGCGTTCGTCGAGGTAGCGCCGGTAGAGGTCGGACCGCTGGTCGTGGAAGAGCCGTGAGGCCGCCAGGTGGGCCGCGGCCCTGCCCGGTTCGCCGCGGAAGTCCGCGTCGTGGATGCTCACCCCGTCCGAGGCCGCCCGCCACCAGCGTTCCCGGCCGTCCCCGCTCTGCGGCTCGGCCTCCTCGATCAGCCCGTGTTCGGCGAGTTTGCGCAGGTGATAGCTGATCAGCGAGACGGCCTCGCCGACGCTGTCCGCGAGTTGGGAGGCGGTGACGGCACGCTGCGCGCAGACCAGCCGGTACAGGTTCGCCCGCAGCGGATGTGCGAGCGCCTTCAGCGTGCCCACATCCGTGATCCGGCGGTTCTCCTTGCTTGGCATGTCACCACCGTAGATACGAAAGAAAAATTGCACAACAAATTTTGCGCAACTTTCCTTTCGCTTCTGTCGCACAAGAAGCCCCGGCCACCCGGGGAGCGGCCGGGGCTCACATCGGACCAGGTGTCACCTCACCGGGTGACCTGCCGCCCGCAGGGTCTCCTTCACCTCGCCGATCCGCAGGTCGCCGAAGTGGAACACGGACGCCGCCAGGACGGCGTCGGCACCCGCGGCGATGGCGGGTGGGAAGTCGGCGGCCGCGCCGGCGCCGCCGGAGGCGATGACGGGGACGGTCACGTGCTTGCGCACGGCCGCGATCATCTCCAGGTCGTAGCCGTCCTTCGTGCCGTCCGCGTCCATCGAGTTGAGCAGGATCTCGCCCGCGCCCAGCTCGGCCGCCCGGTGCGCCCACTCGACCGCGTCGATGCCGGTGCCGCGCCGTCCGCCGTGGGTGGTCACCTCGAACGAACCGGACGCCGTGCGGCGCGCGTCCACCGACAGCACCAGGACCTGCCGCCCGAACCGCTCCGCGATCTCGCGGATCAGGTCGGGGCGGGCGATCGCGGCCGTGTTGACGCCCACCTTGTCGGCGCCCGCCCGCAGCAGCCGGTCGACGTCCTCGGCCGTGCGGACGCCACCGCCGACCGTCAGCGGGATGAACACCTGCTCGGCGGTGCGGCGCACCACGTCGTAGGTCGTCTCACGGTTGCCCGAGGACGCGGTGATGTCCAGGAAGGTGAGTTCGTCGGCGCCCTCGGCGTCGTACACCTTGGCCATCTCGACGGGGTCGCCCGCGTCCCGCAGGTTCTGGAAGTTGACGCCCTTGACGACCCGGCCGTTGTCCACGTCCAGGCAGGGGATGACTCGGACCGCCAGGGTCATGAATCCACGGCTCCTCTTGCTGCTTCTAGCCTCTGAAGGCTTCCAGTTCCACTTCGACCAGGATGCGGGGGTCGACGAAGCCCTCCACGACCAGCAGGGTCGCTGCCGGGCGCACGGAGTCGAAGAGCTCCTTGTGGGCCCGGCCCACCTCGTCGACGTCCCGCAGATGGGTCAGATACATCCGGGTCCGGATCACCGACCCGGGACCCAGCCCGAACTCGGCGATCGCCTCGAGTGCGCCGGTGAACGCCACCTTGGCCTGCTCGTACGGGTCGCCCTCCCCGTACAGCACCGAGCCCTTGAAGGCCGACGTACCGGCCACGAGCACACGGTCGCCCGCCGCGACGGCACGTGCGAACCCGAAGGACTCCTCCCAGGGACTTCCGCTCTGCACGCGCCGTACGGCATCGGACGTCATGACGACACTGCCTCCAGGGCCTCTTCCAGGGTGAACGCCTTCGCGTACAGGGCCTTCCCGACGATGGCACCCTCGACACCGAGCGGGACGAGATCGGCGAGCGCCCGCAGGTCGTCCAGGGAGGAGACACCGCCCGAGGCCACGACCGGGCGGCCGGTGGCGGCGCAGACGTCCTTCAGCAGCCGCAGGTTCGGGCCCTGGAGCGTGCCGTCCTTGGCGATGTCGGTGACGACGTAGCGCGCGCAGCCCTCCTTGTCGAGGCGCTCCAGCGTCTCGTAGAGGTCGCCGCCGTCACGGGTCCAGCCCCGGCCCCGCAGGGTGGTGCCCCGCACGTCGAGGCCGACAGCGATCCGGTCACCGTGCTCGGCGATCACCTCGGCGACCCACTCGGGCGTCTCCAGGGCCGCCGTGCCGAGGTTCACCCGGGTGCATCCGGTCGCCAGGGCGGCGGCCAGGGTCTCGTCGTCCCTGATGCCGCCGGACAGCTCGACCTTGATGTCCATCGCCCCGGTGACCTCGGCGACGAGCGCACGGTTGTCACCGGTGCCGAACGCGGCGTCCAGGTCGACCAGGTGCAGCCACTCGGCGCCCGCCGACTGCCAGGCGAGGGCGGCCTCCAGCGGGGAGCCGTAGGAGGTCTCGGTCCCGGACTCGCCGTGCACGAGGCGGACGGCCTGGCCGTCGCGGACGTCGACGGCGGGGAGGAGTTCGAGCTTGGCCATGGTCTACAGGGTTCCGATCCAGTTGGAGAGCAGCTGTGCTCCGGCGTCGCCGGACTTCTCGGGGTGGAACTGCGTGCCCCGCAGGGCGCCGTTCTCGACGGCGGCCACGAACGGCGCGCCGTGCGTCGTCCAGGTCACCTTGGGGGCGAGCAGCAGCCGGCTGCTCGTCTCGAACCGCCAGTCGTGGACGGCGTAGGAGTGCACGAAGTAGAAGCGCGCGTCCGCGTCCAGGCCGGCGAACAGCTCGGAGTCGAACGGTGCCTCGACGGTGTTCCAGCCCATGTGGGGCACGATCTCGGCCTGGAGCGGCTCGACGGAGCCGGGCCACTCGTCGAGGCCCTCGGTCTCCACACCGTGCTCGATGCCGCGCGCGAACAGGATCTGCATGCCGACGCAGATCCCCATGACCGGACGGCCCCCGGACAGGCGGCGGTCGATGATCCAGTCACCGCGCGCCCGCTTCAGACCCTCCATGCAGGCGGCGAACGCGCCGACGCCCGGCACCAGGAGGCCGTCCGCGTTCATGGCGGCGTCGTAGTCACGGGTGATCTCGACATCGGCTCCCGCACGGGCCAGCGCACGCTCGGCGGAGCGGACGTTGCCGAAGCCGTAGTCGAAGACCACGACGCTCTTCGCAGCGCTCAATTCCACACCTCCAGCCGGAGGACGCCGGCGACGAGGCACAGACCCGCGCTGATCGAGAGCAGCACGATCAGGCTCCTCGGCATCTGCTGCTTGGCGAAGGAGATGATTCCGCCGACGAGGAAGAGGCCGACGACGATGAGGACGGTGGACAGTCCGTTCATGGCTTTACAGCGCGCCCTTCGTGGAGGGGAGGATGCCGGCCGCGCGGGGGTCGCGCTCGCTCGCGTACCGCAGCGCCCGTGCCAGCGCCTTGAACTGGCACTCCACGATGTGGTGCGCGTTGCGCCCGTAGGGCACGTGCACGTGCAGCGCGATCTGGGCCTGGGCGACGAAGGACTCCAGGATGTGCCGGGTCATCGTGGTGTCGTACTCGCCGATCATCGGCGCCATGTTCTCGGGCTCGGTGTGCACGAGGTACGGGCGGCCGGACAGGTCGACGGTGACCTCGGCGAGCGACTCGTCCAGCGGGACCGTGCAGTTGCCGAAGCGGTAGATCCCCACCTTGTCGCCGAGCGCCTGCTTGAAGGCGGCGCCGAGCGCGAGGGCGGTGTCCTCGATGGTGTGGTGCGAGTCGATGTGCAGATCGCCGTCGGTCTTCACCGTCAGGTCGAACAGACCGTGCCTGCCCAGCTGGTCGAGCATGTGGTCGTAGAAGCCGACACCGGTGGCGATGTCGGTCCTCCCGGTGCCGTCGAGGTCGATCTCGACGAGGACCGAGGTCTCCTTGGTGGTGCGCTCGATTCTTCCGAGGCGTCCCTCGCGAGTCATGCGCTGTACTCCTTCTTCAGTTCACGTACCGCGTCGAGGAACGCGTCGTTCTCCTGTGGCGTTCCGGTGGACACCCGCAGCCATCCGGGCACGCCGTTGTCCCGGACCAGGACACCCCGGTCGAGGATTCCCCGCCAGGCCTCGTGGGCGTCGGCGAACCGTCCGAACTGCACGAAGTTCGCGTCGGAATCCGTCACGTCGTACCCGAGCGCGCGCAGTTCCGCGACGAGCCGGTCCCGCTCGGACTTCAGCTGCTCGACGTACTTCAGCAGCGTGTCGGTGTGCTCAAGGGCGGCCAGGGCGGTCGCCTGCGTGATCGCCGACAGGTGGTACGGCAGCCGTACGAGCTGGACCGCGTCCACGACCGCCGGGTGGGCGGCGAGGTAGCCGAGGCGCAGGCCCGCCGCCCCGAAGGCCTTCGACATCGTCCGCGACAGGACGAGGTTCGGCCGGCCCTCGATGAGCGGCAGCAGCGAGTTGCCGTGGCTGAACTCGATGTACGCCTCGTCCACGACGACCATGGAGGGCTTCGCCGCCTGCGCGGCCTCGTACAGGGCGAGGACCGTCCCGGCGGGGACCGCGTTGCCGGTGGGGTTGTTGGGGGTCGTGACGAAGACGACGTCCGGCCGGTTCTCAGCGATCGCCCTCTCGGCCGCGGCGACGTCGATCGTGAAGTCCTCCTCCCGCGGGCCCGGGATCCAGCCGGTGCCGGTGCCGCGCGCGATGAGCGCGTGCATCGAGTACGACGGCTCGAAACCCATCGCCGTGCGGCCGGGCCCGCCGAAGGTCTGCAGCAGCTGCTGGATGACCTCGTTGGAGCCGTTGGCCGCCCAGACGTTCTCCAGGGCGACCTCGTACCCGCCGGTCTTCGTCAGGTACTCGGCGAGCCTCGTGCGCAGCTCGACGGCGTCCCGGTCCGGGTAGCGGTTGAGGTCACGGGCGGCGTGGCGCACCCGCTCGGCGATCCGCTCGACCAGCGGCTCGGGCAGCGGGTACGGGTTCTCGTTGGTGTTCAGCCGCACGGGGACGTCCAACTGGGGTGCGCCGTAAGGCGACTTCCCCCGCAGTTCGTCCCGTACGGGAAGATCGTCGATTCCGAAGCTCACTTGCTCTCAGGCACCTTCCAGCCGAACCGGGCCTTGATCGCGGCGCCGTGCGCCGGCAGGTCCTCCGCCTCCGCGAGCGTCACCACATGGTGGGCGACCTCGGCCAGCGCGTCCTTCGAGTAGTCGACGACATGGATGCCGCGCAGGAAGGACTGGACGGACAGACCCGAGGAGTGGCAGGCGCATCCGCCGGTCGGCAGCACATGGTTGGAACCGGCCGCGTAGTCGCCGAGGGAGACCGGCGCCCAGGGGCCGACGAAGATCGCGCCTGCGTTCCGCACCCGGTCGGCCACCGCGGCGGCGTCCGCCGTCTGGATCTCCAGGTGTTCGGCACCGTAGGCGTCGACCACCTTGAGGCCCTCCTCGACGCCGTCGACGAGCACGATCGCGGACTGCCTGCCCGCGAGCGCCGGGCGGATCCGGTCCTCGATGTGCTTGGTGGCCTCGACCTGCGGCTGAAGTTCCTTCTCCACCGCGTCGGCGAGGTCCACCGAGTCGGTGACCAGGACGGCGGCCGCCAGCGGGTCGTGCTCGGCCTGGCTGATCAGGTCCGCGGCGACGTGCACCGGATCGGCGGTCCCGTCCGCGAGGACCGCGATCTCGGTGGGACCGGCCTCCGCGTCGATGCCGATCCTGCCGGTGAAGTAGCGCTTGGCCGCGGCGACCCAGATGTTGCCGGGGCCGGTGACCATGGTGGCCGGCGGGCAGGATTCGGTGCCGTAGGCGAACATGGCGACCGCGGTCGCACCGCCGGCCGCGTACACCTCGTCGACACCCAGCAGGGCGCAGGCGGCCAGGATCGTCGGGTGCGGCAGTCCGCCGAACTCGGCCTGGGCCGGGGAGGCGAGGGCGACGGACTCGACACCCGCCTCCTGCGCGGGCACGACGTTCATGATCACGGAGGAGGGGTAGACGGAGCGGCCGCCCGGCGCGTACAGCCCGACGCGGTCCACCGGAACCCACTTCTCGGTGACGGTGCCGCCGGGTACGACCCGGGTGGTGTGCGCGGTGCGGCGCTGCTCGCGGTGGACCAGACGAGCACGGCGGATGGACTCCTCCAGGGCCGCGCGCACGGCCGGGTCGAGCCCGTCGAGCGCCGCACCGAGGGCCTCGGCCGGGACCCGTACGGACTCCAGGCGCACACCGTCGAACTTCTCGGCGAAGTCGATCAGCGCCGCGTCGCCGCGATGATGCACGGCCTCGCAGATCGGGCGCACCTTCTCCAGGGCGGCCGAAACGTCGAAGTCGGCTCGGGGCAGCAGGTCACGCAGGGCAGGCCCTTCGGGGAGGGCGTCGCCGCGCAGATCGATTCGGGAGATCACAGGGCTAATTCTCTCAGACGGCGATGGCCCGCTGGACAGCCGTATCAATGGCTGATACGGAGCGTGGCCGGCCGGGCGGATTGCGTGGCCATCGGGGGCGGGTGGCGGGGCGCCCCGCCCGCGCGGCGCCCGACCAGCGCCCGCGCGTGTCGGAGCGTGGGCGACACGCCCGGCGCTGGTCGGCAAGGGGAGCGCCCGGCGGCCCGCTCACGACCCCGGCGAACCGGGCTCGAGGCGTCCGCCCGCCGGCGGACCCGCCGCATGCCGGACTGTGGTCCGGTGCGCCCCGAACGGCCACCCGGTCCACACCGGCGCCGGGATCCGGCCGAACTGCCCGGCGACTCCCGCGACCGCCGGGGCGCACCCACCGCTCCGGCTCGGCCCCTGCACGCCCCGTCGTCCGCGATCCGGAATCCGCGTTCCGGCACCTGGGATCCGATCGGCCCGGGTCCGCCGCTCCCGGCTCCCGGCCCTCGTGCGCGGTGGCGCCGGGACGGTCCGCCGACCGGCCCCGGGCCCCCTCGACCTCCGGCGATGCGGTTCCGCGATCCGCCACGGCGGTGTGACGGGCCTCCGGGATGGCCGGATCGGGTGACCGGCACCCCAGCCGGAAGATCGTCTTCACCGATAGCGTTCGGCCGGTCACACAGCGGGCATGAACGGTCGTACGTGACCCGTGAGTAGCCGGGGAGAAGGGAAGGTGCCGTGACCGAGGGTGCCGGCGTCCACGACGGGGACCTGCCGGAGGACCTGGCCGCGACAGAGGCCGGGATGTGGCAGGCCTTCCGCAACGGCAGCGAGTACGACCTGCGCAGCGGGGACGCCGCCGCGGACGATCCGCACGGCGGCGTCCCCTGGGGAGCCGACCGCTCCGTGCGGGCGCGGATCGTGGCCTGGCTGCTCCTCGACGGGCCGCACGCGCTGGCGGGGCGGGTCTCCTCGCTCAAGCTGACCGGTGTGCGGATCACCGACACGCTGGACCTGGCGGGCGGCACGATCGTGCCCTACGTGGAGCTGATGGGCTGCAGGTTCGAGAAGGAGGTCCTGCTGCCGGAGGCCCGCTTCACGACCGTACGGCTGGTGGACTGCTCGGTGCCGCGCCTGGAGGCGGCACGGCTGCAGACCGAGGGTGATCTGCATCTGCCCCGCTGCCGCTTCCACAACGGCGTGCGGCTCACCGACGCGCACATCGGCACCGATCTGCTGCTCAACCAGGCCGTCGTGTACCGGGACCGGCGCGGCCGTTCGATCACCGCGGACGGGCTGACCGTCGGACAGGACCTCCAGGCCGAGATGCTGGAGTCGCACGGCGAGCTGAGCCTGCGCAGCGCGACCGTCGGCGTCTCCCTGAGTCTGCGCGGCGCCCGGCTGACCAACCCGTACGGCCGGCTGGCGCTGAACGCCCCGCAGCTGACGGTGGAGCGCTCGCTCTACCTCACCCCGGCGGGCGTCGGCAATCCGCTGCTGACCAGTGGGACGACGCCCGCGCGCGGGACGCGGGTACAGCGGTTCGAGTGCCGGGGCGGGATCCGGCTGGACGACGGGCGGTTCGGGGACGCCGTCGACCTCGAGCAGGCCCTCTTCGCCCTCGAGGACGACCAGGAGCTGTCCCTGCGCCGGATCCAGACCCCGGAGCTGCGCTTCCTGGGCGAGGGACCCGAGCGGGGCAAGGTGGTCCTCTCGGGCGGCCGGATCGTCACCCTCGTCGACCGATGGACGAGCTGGCCGGTCACCGGCAACCTGCACATGGGCGGTTTCACCTACGAGAACCTCGTCCCGCAGGACGCCTTCCCGCTCGCCCGGCGTCTGGAGTGGGTGTCGGCGGCGACCGCCGAGTACAACCCCGAACCCTATGAGCGACTCGCGACCGTGCTGCGCAATTCCGGGGAGGACGAGGACGCCCGCGAGGTGCTGCTCGCCAAGCAGCGGCGCCGACGCGAGACGCTGCCGCTCGGGGCCAAGCTGTGGGGGTACGCGCAGGACTGGACCGTCGCGTACGGCTACCGGCCGGGCCGCGCGGCGGTGTGGATGGCGGTGTTGTGGGCGGCGACCTCCATCGCGTTCTCGCACGCGAGCCACCCCCCGGTGAACAAGGACGGCCATCCGGCGTGGAACCCCTCCCTGCTCGCCCTGGACCTGCTGCTGCCCGTCATCGACCTCGGCCAGGTCGGGCAGTGGCAGCTGAGCGGCGGCTGGCAGTGGCTGTCCGCGGTGGTCATCCTGCTGGGCTGGATCCTGGCGACGACCATCGCGGCGGGGGCGACGCGGCTGCTGCGGCGGGGCTGACCGGGCAGCGGCCGGACGGCAGGCACATAGGGGCCCAACAGCACCGAAACAGTCTTCTTTTACCTACTCTTGACTATTGAGAGTACAACTAACTACGGATTAGGTTTTCACCCTGGCGCGTTCCCGACCTGCGGCTTTTCAATGGTCGACACCATGTCACTGCTGCGCGCGTTCATCCGTACGACACGGATGACCCGTTCCTCCTCCCACCTCGCTCCCGGACTGCCGGCGGACGCCGAGGTGCTGCTCGACGCCCCCGACGAGCACCTCGCACCGGCGCTGGTCGCGGCGGCCCAGGGCGACCACGGCCCGGCGGCCAAACTGCTCGCGACCACACGGGAGAACGCCGAGTGGGAGGACCGCGACCGGTATGTGACGCGGCTCGCCGATTTCGCCCGCTTTCGCGGCGAATGGTTCGAGGAGTGGTGCGCCGTCTCCCCGGACGACCCGGACGCGCTGCTGGTGAAGGCGGAACTGACCCTGACGCGCGCGTGGGAGTCACCCGACCGTGCCGAACTGCTGCGGCTGACGGGCCCGTTGATCGCGACCGCCTGCGAGGGCGATCCGCGCGACCCCGTGCCGTGGCGGATCGCGCTCGACCACGCACGGGGCACCGAAGCGGGCCACCGGGAGTTCGAGCGCCTGTGGGGCGAGGCGGTTCACCGCTGCGCGCACCACTACGGCTGCCATGTGGCGGCCCTGCGCTATCTCGCCTCCTCCTGGCACGGATCGCACAGCGAGTGCCTCGACTTCGCCGAGACCGCGGCGCAGGACGCGCTGCCCGGCTCGCTCGTGCAGGCGCTCCCCGTGCGTGCGGCCTTCGCCTATCTCGCCTACGGCGGCGGCACGGCGGTGGGCCGCGAACGGCTGGACGCGGCGGCGGACCGGGCGATCGCGCTGTCGGCTCGGTACGCGGCCGCCGACCCGTGGCCCGCGGAGGTGCGCAACCTCCTGACGTTCGTCCTGGTCGGGCTGGAGCGCTGGGAGGACGCGATGACCCAGCTGCGCATGATCGGCCCGTACGCCACCTCGTTCCCCTGGGACCGGGTCGACGACGATCCCCTGGGCCTGTTCCTGCGGCTGCGGGAGGGCGTCGGCCGCGAGGTGTCGGCCGGCCGCTCCGGACGTCCGGCCCGGCCGCTGCTTCCACGAAGTGGGCATGCCGGGCCCACGTCGTCGCGCGACCATTAGGCTTTCCCGTCGTGACCACCGTCCGGCTCCCGCTCTTCCCCCTGAACTCGGTGCTGTTCCCGGGACTCGTGCTCCCGCTGAACGTCTTCGAGGAGCGCTATCGCGCCATGATGCGCGAACTCCTGAAGACCCCCGAGGACGAACCGCGCCGCTTCGCCGTCGTCGCGATCCGCGACGGCCACGAGGTGGCTCCCAGCACTCCGGGCATGCCCGACCCGACGACCGTGCCCGACCGGGGACCCGCCGCGGGTTTCGGCGCCGATCCGGCCAAGGCCTTCCACAGGGTGGGCTGTATCGCGGACGCGGCGACGGTCCGGGAGCGGGCCGACGGCACGTTCGAGGTGCTGGCGACGGGCACGACCCGCGTCCGTCTGCTCTCGGTGGACGCCTCGGGGCCGTATCTGACGGCCGAGTTGGAGGAGCTGGCGGAGGAGCAGGGCGACGAGGCGGGCGCGCTCGCCGAGGGTGTGCTGCGGGCGTTCCGGCAGTACCAGAAGCGGCTCGCGGGCGCGCGGGAGAGGTCGCTGTCGACGGGTGCGGATCTGCCGGACGAGCCGTCGGTGGTGTCCTACCTGGTGGCGGCCGCGGTGATGCTGGACACGCCGACGAAGCAGCGGCTGCTCCAGGCACCGGACACCGCCTCCCGCCTACGCGACGAGCTGAAACTGCTTCGCTCGGAGACGTCGATCATCCGTAGTCTGCCGTCGTTGCCGGCGTCCGAGCTGACACGGACTCCGACCAGCCTGAACTGAAGCACGACATGTGGGGAACGGCCGGGATGGCGAAGAAGACCAAGAAGCAGCAGCCCGGGGGCACCCCGGCGACGGTGGCGCTGACCTCGGCCGGAGTGGGGTTCACGGTCCACTCCTACGAACACGACCCGTCCCACCCCTCCTACGGCGAGGAGGCGGCGGAGGCGATGGGCGTGTCCCCCGACCGGGTCTTCAAGACGCTGGTGGCGGACGTGGACGGCGCACTGGTGGTCGGGGTGGTCCCGGTGGCGGGATCACTGGACCTGAAGGCGCTGGCGACCGCGGTGGGCGGCAAGCGGGCGGCGATGGCCGACCCGACCCTGGCGGAGCGCACGACCGGGTACGTGCGGGGCGGCATCTCTCCGGTGGGCCAGCGCAAGAAGCTGCGCACGGTGGTCGACGACTCGGCGTCGTCGCACGCCACGATCTGCGTCTCGGCGGGCCGCCGCGGCCTGGAGGTGGAATTGGCCCCCGCCGACCTCGCGAGGGTCACAGAGGCGATCCTGGCGCCGATCGCGCGTGCGTGAGCACTCGACGGACGGCCGTTCCTCGGCTAGTACGGAAACATGTCGAAGAGGACACGCAAGCGCAAATGGCGCATGAAGAAGGGTCACGCCAATCACGGCCACCGGCCGTCGTGACCACGTCCCGCAACAAGATCAGCGCCGGGCGGCTCGGCTGAGCCGGCCCGGCGCCACGGCGTCCCCGGGGGGTCACGCCGCGGGCGGCCCCCCGTAGGAGGTCGCGTACGGTTCCGGATCACGCGGACCGAACAGACCCGTCAGACCGAGGTGCACCACCAGCGCGGCCAGCGGCCACGCCAGCACCGCCCCCTTCGCGCCCAGCTTCAGGGGCGCGGAGAACGTCACTCCCTTGCCCACGGCCTTGGCGTGGGCGATCACGTTCTGCGTGGGTCCCAGCCAGACCCCGACACGCCAGGCGAGCACGGAGCCGAGCAGTCCGCCCAGAGCGAGCGCCACGACCAGCGGGACCCCGCCGCGCCGGCGCACCAGGAAGACGACCAGGGCGCTGACGGCGCCGAAGGCGAGCGCCAGCAGGGTGAACGTCCCGTCCACACCGATGGCCTGCTCGCCCTCGGTGTCCTTCAGATAGACGACCCAGTTCTTGTCGACCAGGTCTCCCACCAGCGGAACACGCGGCGCGAGCCACGCCCACAACAACCCGAGCACCACCCCGGCGAGGGCGACGCACACCGTGATGACGGCCGCCTCCAGCACCTCGGTCTTCATTCCGGGCCCGTCCGTCTTGAACGCGGGCGTGGCTCCGTGCGGGGCGGGTCCGGCTCCCGGAGGGGCGGACACGGCTTGCCACCCGTGATGCGCAGAGTGCGGTGACTGTTCATGCGGCGGCGGAGGAGGAGTCAACGGAGCGGTCACCTTCACATCCTGCCAGTCGTGTCGGTCAAAGGCGTCACCGGACGGCCGCTCGGCGGTACGCCCAGGTCGCCAGGGCGAGCGAGGCCACCCCTACGGCGGCGCACACCCCCAGGTCACCGAGGACGAGCGCCCAGTCCGGATCTCCGCCGAAGGTCCGCGCGAACGCCTCGACACCATAGGTCGACGGCAGGGCGTCCCGCACGAGCTGTACGACCTCCGGCATCCGGTGGGCCGGCAGCACGCCCAGCAGCAGCGCCGCCGACATGCCCAGCTGGCCGAGCAGCGTCGCCAGTTCGGGGCGCGGCGCGAGCAGCCCGAGCGCGGCGCCGAGCCCGGCCAGCGCGGCCCCGGCCAGCGGGATCACCGCGAGCAGTACCCACAGATGGGCGAGCGGCAACCCGAAGAGCACACACCCGAAGACGGCGGTCACCACCGTTCCGGGCACGGTGAAGGACGCGTACGCCCCGGCCGCCCCCAGGACCACCGCGGAGGCGGGCACCGGCAGCGTGGCGTAGTGGTCGAGTCCGCCGTTCGCGCGCAGCTGGCCGAAGTACTGCGCCAGCAGGTTCAGCCCGACGTAGGCGACCACGAGCACGGACGAGCCGGCCACCACCGACCGCGCGTCGTCCCCGCCGGACACGACCCCGCGCAACATGATCATGATGCCGATCGACTGGAACGTCGCCACGAACAGCAGCGGGATCCGTGCGACCCGGGCCCGGGAGAGCTGCGCGCGGTACACGGCGGCCAGGGACGGCCACAGCCGCGGCCGCGGCCCGAGGACCGCGGCTTCCTCCGCGTCGTCGTCGGCCACCCTGACGCCGGGCAGAACCTCGGCGGGTACGACACTCACGTCGCGCTGCTCCTCTTCGTTGCTGCCGCCCCGCCCGGCACGGACGCGGCACCCCTTCCGCTCCATACGGACCCGGCGACCCGCGCGCTCATGCCTTCACCAGCCCCTGGGTGCTGCCGCCGAGCGCCAGGTAGACGTCCTCCAGGCTGGGGGTGGCCAGTGTGAAGTCGTCGAGGGCGGCGAAGGCGGCACCGCCCGTCACGGTGGCGACGGCCGCGCGCGCCTCCTCGGGGGCCATCCGCAGCGACCAGCGCCGGCCGGACTCCACGGCGCGGGCGCGCAGTGCCGCGACCTCGGGCACCTCGAGCGGCGCCTGCTCACGCCACACGAGTTCGACCCGCACCTCGCCCGCCACGCGGTCCTTGAGGCCTGCCGGCGTGTCGCAGGCGATGACACGTCCCCGGTCGAGGACGGCGACCCGGTCGAGAACGGTCTCCGCCTCGATGACGTTGTGGGTCACGAGCACGACGGTGCTCCCACGCTCGGCGCGCCGCCGGTTCACGGCGGCCCACACGGCCCGCCGGGCGACGGGGTCCATCGCGGTGGTCGGCTCGTCGAGCACGAGCAGCGGACGGTCTCCCACGAGCGCGGCGGCGAAGCACGCGAGCCGGCGCTGGCCGCCGGAGAGCTTGTTGAGCGGTCGGGAGGCGATCGATGTGAGACCGAGTTCCGCGAGGACGTCGTCCCGCTCCTCGCGCGCCCGACGCACCTCGAGCCCGCGCAGCCGCCCCGTCGTCTCGGCGGCGAGCGACACGGTCAGCTCGTCGAGCGCGGTGGACTCCTGCCCGAGGTAGGCGAGGATCCGCGCCGCCCGCTCGGGGTGGCGCACGATGTCGTGTCCGAGGATCTCGATACTGCCGCGGTCGGGACGCATCAGACCGGTCAGCTGGCGTACGAGGGTGGACTTTCCGGCGCCGTTCGGCCCGAGCAGCCCGAAGATCTCACCGCGGCGGATGTCCAGCCGTACGTCGTCGGTGGCGCGCACCTCGGGGGACCCGGGCGCGCCGCGTCGGCCGCGTACCGCCGGATAGGTCTTGGTCAACCCCCGCACGGCGCACACGACGGCGCCACCCTGCCGTTGTGCCTGTGCGGTGCGCGTACTCACAAGGGACGAGGGTACGGGGTACCGCCGGTCGCCCGGTTCCCGGGGCCCGTCGGCCCCGCGTGCTTCAGGGCCCGGCAGGTGAGTGCTCCGTCGCGGTGCGCTGGTCGATCTCCCTCCAGAACCCGGCCCGGATCGCGTACCGGTCACGCTCGTCGATCTGGTCGTCCTTGTGCGCGAGCAGCCCGAACCGCGCCGCGTAGCGCAGCAGTTCCCCGTCGATGCGGTGCGGCACGCGCGGATACATGCCCGAGAGCTTCTGCAGCTGCGTCTGGTCGGCGAGTCGCCCGATCCACCGCCGCGCGAACACCTGCCCCACCTCGTAGGGGTCTCCGCCCACCGTGGTGATGTCCTCCTCCCGATCGGCCCAGCGCTGCTCCGCCGTCGTCAGCTGCGCCAGTGTCGGCAGCGAGGCGGCGTCCGGCGGCTCGGCGGCGACGGGCCGGTCCACCCAGCCCTTGTCGGAGGACCACCGCAGGGTGGCCCCGGCGGGCTGCTGCACGGGGGGCGCGCCGTGCGCCCTCAGGGTCGCCAGGTCCTTCGGGGTGGGGACGCCCTTCGGGGCCGAAACCCGCTCCTGGGTGCCGTTCGGCGAGGCGGACGCCGTGATGTGCTCGGGCCGGGCGGCGGGCCGCTCCGCTGTGGTGGCGAGCGCCGACTCGGGCAGCGGGGCCGACAGGATCGCGGCGATCTCCGGGCGCGGCGCCGGCGGGGGCGCGCACACCCCGCCCAGTTCCTTGGCCCGCACGGCCTTGGTGATCCAGGTCCGGTCGAGCACACGCCGTTCGTCGGCCTCGGCGACCAGGTCCTCGGACTGGTTGTAGTCGCCGTCGGCCGCCTGGACGGCCCACAGGTGCACGGCCACCCCGTGCTCCTTCGCGGCCATCATGCCCGGCAGCAGATCCCCGTCGCCGGTGACGAGCACGATGTCCGAGCAGGCGCGGTTGCGGGCCAGCTCGGTCAGTTCCGCGTGCATCGCGGCGTCGACGCCCTTCTGCGCCCACCGTCCGTCGCTGCGGGTCAGCGCGCCCAGGCGCACGGTCACCCGGGGCATCACCCGCAGCCGGCGGTGCTCCGGCTGCGGCACCCGGTCGGGGGCGCCGTCGAACCAGTAGATGCGCAGCAACGGCCGTTCGGTGTCCGACTCGGCGCGTTCGCGCAAGCCCAGGATGAGAGCCGCGTGGTCGACGGTGATCCGGGACCTCGAGGGCTCCCCGGCGAGCAGGCTGGCGGCAGCCCCGAGCAGATACCCGGCGTCCACCAGGACGATGCAGCGGTCCACGCGTTCCACCCTCTTTCCGGGAGGTTTGCTTCGGGCTTCCTTCGAGTCTGCCCGACCGCCGGGAGGTTAACGGCCCGAACTCGATCTTCGGCGTGGCGGAATGCGGTCACGGCCCCTCCACTGCCTTTGTCACGGACGGTAATTGCACGAAATGCGTTCTTTATCAGCCTATGTGAATCTGGTCCCGGCCCTGGCCCCTAGATCCCCCACAGGAGGCATCACCATGGCCAAGAACAAGAACCGCAAGCAGGCCGGCACGCAGAGCCGCTCCTCGCAGCCCGAGCAGGCACAGGACCAGTCGCACAGGCCCGCTTCGGAGTCGCACGATTCCCCGATGCCGCAGGCCCAGGGCAGCCCCGCGGATGTCGCCCGTAAGAAGCAGAAGAGCTTCGGCCACAACTGAAGCCTGCGCCAGGGCCGTTGAAGCCCCGGAACACAAAGAGGGGCGCACCCGTCCTCGGGTGCGCCCCTTGGGCGCAGCGGCTCGGCTCACCGGGCCGCGGCCGCCTCGCGGCCGACGGTCAGCCGGCCAGGCAGGAAGGGCCGAGCAGAACCTTCAGATCCCCGTAGAGCGCGGGATCCGGCTTGACCCGGTGCCGGTCCAGGCGCAGGACGGTCGTCTTGCGCGGGCCCTGGAGCTTGATGCGGACCTCGCTGTCGCCCTTGTGCTGGCTGAGGATCTCACCGAGCCGGCTCACCATGGGAGGCGTCACCCGGGTCGCCGGGATGGTGAGCACCACGGGCGCGTTGGTGCCCGCGTTCGACAGGTCGGGAACCATCAGCTCCATCGCGACCAGCCGGGGCACGTCCTCGCGCTTGTCGAGGCGGCCCTTCACGAACACGACGGCGTCCTCGACGAGTTGGGTCGACACGAGTTGGTAGGTCGCCGGGAAGAACATGCACTCGATGGAGCCCGCGAGGTCCTCGACCGTCGCGATCGCCCAGGCGTTGCCCTGCTTGGTCATCTTGCGCTGCAGGCCGGAGATGATGCCGCCGATGGTCACGACCGCACCGTCCGCGTGCTCACCTCCGGTGAGCTGGGCGATGCCCGCGTCGGCCTTGTCGGAGAGCACGTGCTCCAGGCCGAAGAGCGGGTGGTCGGAGACGTACAGACCGAGCATCTCCCGCTCCTGGGCGAGGAGATAGGTCTTGTCCCACTCCTCGTCCGTGAACGCGACGTCGAGACCGAAGCCGGGCTCGTCGCTCTGCTCCTCGCCGAGACCGCCGAAGAGGTCGAACTGCCCCTCGGCCTCCTTGCGTTTGACCGCGACCACGTTGTCGATCATCGGCTCGTACTGCGCGGTGAGCCCCTTGCGGGTGTGCCCCATCGTGTCGAAGGCGCCCGCCTTGATCAGCGATTCCGTGGTGCGCTTGTTGCACACCACCGCCTCGACCTTGTCCAGGTAGTCCGGGAAGGTGGCGTACTTCCCCTTGGCCTTGCGGCACTTGATGATCGACTCGACGACGTTCGTACCGACGTTGCGCACGGCGGAGAGGCCGAAGAGGATCACGTCGTCGCCCTGGGCGGCGAAGTTCGACTCCGACTCGTTCACGTTGGGCGGGAGCACCTTGATGCCCATGCGACGGCACTCGTTCAGATAGACGGCCGACTTGTCCTTGTCGTCCTTGACCGAGGTGAGGAGCCCAGCCATGTACTCGGCGGGGTAGTTCGCCTTCAGATAGGCGGTCCAGTACGACACGAGGCCGTACGCGGCCGAGTGGGCCTTGTTGAAGGCGTAGCCGGCGAAGGGGACCAGTACGTCCCACAGGGCCTGGATGGCCTCGTCGCTGTAGCCGTTCTTGCGCGCGCCGGTCTGGAAGATGGTGAAGTTCTTCGCCAGTTCCTCGGGCTTCTTCTTGCCCATGACGCGGCGGAGGATGTCGGCCTCGCCGAGCGAGTAGCCCGCGATGATCTGGGCGGCCTTCTGCACCTGCTCCTGGTAGACGATCAGGCCGTAGGTGACGTCCAGAACCTCCTTGAGCGGCTCCTCGAGCTCCGGGTGGATCGGCGTGATCTCCTGCTGGCCGTTCTTGCGCAGGGCGTAGTTGGTGTGCGAGTTCATGCCCATCGGGCCCGGGCGGTACAGGGCCGAGACGGCGGAGATGTCCTCGAAGTTGTCCGGCTTCATCAGTCGCAGCAGGGAGCGCATGGGCCCGCCGTCGAACTGGAAGACACCGAGGGTGTCACCGCGCTGAAGCAGATCGAAGGTCTTGGGATCGTCCAGCGGGAGGCTCAGCAGGTCGATGTCCGCGCCCTTGTTGGACTTCACCATCTTGACGGCGTCGTCCATGATCGTCAGGTTGCGCAGACCGAGGAAGTCCATCTTCAGCAGGCCGAGCGACTCGCAGCTCGGGTAGTCCCACTGGGTGATGGTCACGCCGTCGGTGTGCCGCACCCAGACGGGCACATGCTCGGTGATGGTCTCGCTGGACATGATCACACCGGCCGCGTGCACGCCCATCTGCCGCACCAGGCCCTCGACGCCCTTGGCGGTGTCGATGACCTTCTTCACGTCCGGCTCGTTCTCGTACATCCCGCGGACCTCGCCCGCCTCCGAGTACCGGGGGTGGCTGGAGTCGGTGATGCCGGACAGCGGGATGCCCTTGCCGAGGACGTCGGCCGGCATGGCCTTGGTGATGCGGTCGCCCATCGCGTACGGGTAGCCCAGCACCCGCGCGGAGTCCTTGATCGCGTTCTTGGCCTTGATGGTGCCGTACGTGCCGATCATGGCGACCTTGTCGGCGCCGTACTTCTCCGTCACGTACCTGATCACCTCGACGCGCCTGCGCTCGTCGAAGTCGATGTCGACGTCGGGCATCGAGATCCGCTCGGGGTTGAGGAACCGCTCGAAGATCAGCCCGTGCGGGATCGGGTCCAGGTCGGTGATGCCCATGGCGTAGGCGACGATCGAACCGGCCGCGGAACCACGGCCGGGGCCCACCGCGATGCCGTTGTTCTTGGCCCACATGATGAAGTCGGCGACGACGAGGAAGTAGCCCGGGAAGCCCATCGAGATGATGACGTCCATCTCGTAGTCGGCCTGCTTCTGGCGGTCCTCGGGGATGCCGCCGGGGAAGCGGCGCTCCATGCCGCGGCGGACCTCCTCCTTGAACCAGGTGACCTCGGTGTAGCCCTCGGGGATGTCGAACTTGGGCATGAGGTCGCGCTTCTCGAACATGCCCGCCGTGTCGACCATCTCGGCGACGAGGAGGGTGTTGGCGCAGCCCTCCTGCCAGGCGTCCGAGGAGTCGACGGCGTACATCTCGTCCGTGGACTTCAGGTAGTAGCCGGTGCCGTCGAACTTGAAGCGGTCCGGGTCGGAGAGGTTCTTGCCCGTCTGGATGCACAGCAGGGCGTCGTGCGCTCCCGCCTCGTGGGCGTACGTGTAGTGCGAGTCGTTGGTGACCAGCGGCGGGATGCCGAGCTTCCTGCCGATCTCCAGCAGGCCGTCGCGGACCCGGCGCTCGATCTCGATGCCGTGGTCCATGAGCTCCAGGAAGTACTTGTCCTTGCCGAAGATGTCCTGGTACTCGGCGGCTGCCTTCAGCGCCTCGTCGAAGTGGCCGAGGCGCAGCCGGGTCTGCACCTCGCCCGAGGGGCAGCCGGTGGAGGCGACGATCCCCTCGGACCACTGGGAGATCGTCTCCTTGTCCATGCGCGGCCACTTCTGCAGCCAGCCCTCGGCGTACGCGTCCGAGGACAGGCGGAAGATGTTGTGCAGGCCGGTCCTGTTCACCGCCCACATCGTCTTGTGGGTGTAACCGCCGGAACCGGAGACGTCGTCCCTCTTCTGGTGCGGCTGGCCCCACTGGATCTTGCGTTTGTTGCGCCGGGACTCGGGCGCGACGTACGCCTCGATGCCGATGATCGGGGTGATCCCGGCCTTCTTCGCGGAGTGGAAGAAGTCGTACGCCCCGTGGAGGTTGCCGTGATCGGACATGGCGATGTGCGTCATGCCCATCTCGTTGCACGCGTTGAACATGTCCTTCAGCCGCGCGGCACCGTCCAGCAGCGAGTACTGGGTGTGGACGTGCAGGTGCGTGAACGGCGGCTTCGACACGGCTTCGGCCTCCAAGGAGAACGGACGTCAACGGGGGTCCGACAGGCTGCGGACAGTCTGGGGGACAGCGTCGAAGTCTATGCCTCGGCACTGACACCCGACGGCCTTCCACGCGTACCTTCATCCGGGGGACACGGACCGCGCACCCGCGCCTTCACGCGGCGGACACCGGCCGTGCGCCCGTATCTTCATGCGACGGACACGGGCCTGACCGCCCGTGTCCACGTGCGAGGGTCACGGGCACTCCCGCGTACCGTCGTCCGTTGGAAGGGGACGGACGACCCCGTCCCACACGTCACGCACCACCTGCACCTGGAGGCACCCAGCGATGTCGGTCCCGCAGCTCAGCGCCGAGCAACGCGGCGAGGAGATCCTCGCCGTCTTCGACACCGCCTTCGGCGAGCTGCTCGCCGCCGACCCGGCCGCGTTCCGCGTGAAGTTCCGCAAGATGGCGGCTTCCGCATTCGCGTTCTACCGGGGCACGGCGTGCCTCTTCTACCACGACCTCGACTCCGAGAAGCGCGGCGGCCCGTACCTGGACGACCGCACCTCCCGGGTGTGGATCCACGGCGATCTGCACGGCGAGAACTTCGGCACGTACATGGACTCCACGGGCCGCCTGATCTTCAACGTGAACGACTTCGACGAGGCCTACGTCGGCCCCTTCACCTGGGACCTGAAGCGCTTCGCCGCCTCCATGGCGCTGATCGGGTACGCGAAGGCCCTCAGCGACGAGCAGATCACCGAGCTGGTGACGATCTACGCCGCGGCCTACCGCGAGCGCATCCACGCCCTCGCGACCGGCGCCAAGCGGGACGAGGTGCCGCCCTTCACGCTGGACACCGCGCAGGGCCCGCTCCTGGACGCGCTGCGCGACGCCCGCTCGCTGACCCGCTTCGGGCTGCTGGACTCGATGACGGAGATCCGCGAGTTCGAGCGGCGGTTCGCGCCCGGTGGCGGCTCCATCGAGCTGGACGCCGCCACCCGCTACAAGGTGCTCGCCGCCTTCGACGGCTATCTGGAGACGCTGCCGGAGTCGTCCCTGGCGCGCCCGGACTCCTACCGCGTCAAGGACGTGGTCGGCCGCCGCGGCATCGGCATCGGCTCCGCGGGCCTGCCGTCCTACAACATCCTTCTCGAGGGCAACAGCGACGCCCTGGAGAACGACGTGGTGATCTACATCAAGCAGGCCCAGACCCCGGCCGTCTCCCGTCACATCAGCGACCCGGCGATCCGCGACTACTTCCAGCACGAGGGCCACCGCACGGTGATCTCCCAGCGGGCCCTGCAGGCGCACGCCGACCCGTGGCTGGGCTGGACCGAGCTGGACGGCTCGGGCCAGCTGGTCGCCGAGGTGTCGCCGTACGCCGTGGACCTCGACTGGGGCGACATCGACGACCCGGAGGAGATCGCTGCGGTCGCCGCCGACCTGGGCCGCGCCACGGCAGCCATGCACGCGGCGGCGGACGACCAGTCCGGCGAGTCCCTGGTGCCCTTCTCCACGGAGCGGGCCATCGACGCCGCGATCGCCGCCGACGAGGCGGGCTTCCCGGAGCTGCTGGCCGACTTCGCCCACGAGTACGGGGCACGCGCGCGTACCGACCACCAGATCTTCGTGGACCTGTTCCGCAACGGCCGGATCCCCGGCCTGCGGGCCTCCTAGCAGAAAGGGCGCACAACGCTCCCGTAACACCTGGCCCCCCTTTAAGGGCCCCTTACGGGAGCGCATGCGACACTCTCACCGCTATGGACATATCCGGGACCCAGCTCAGAGCCGTGCGCGCGGCGCTGTTCACGGCCGTGGTCGTGACGCTCAGCACCGCGTCGCACGTGCTGCTGTCCGAGGTCCCGCTGCCGATGGGGACGGTCGCCGCTATCGCCGGCGCCGTCTTCGTCGTGGCCTACGCGCTGGCGGGCCGCGAGCGCGGCTTCGGGAAGATCGCGGCCCTGCTGGTGCCCCTGGAGCTCACCGCGGACACGGTGTTCACCGCGGGTCAGCACGCCTGCTACGGCAGGGCGGGCGGCCCGGTCACCGGTCCGCTTCGCTCGGTCGGCCTGGACGTACTGTGCAGCGGCGGCACCGTGGGCACACCGCTGACCCGGGTCACCGGCACCGGCACCGACCGGGTCGCGGCGCTGCTCGCGCACGCGGATCCGGCCACCGCCTGGCTGCTGCTCGCCGCGCATGTCGGTGTGGGGCTCCTCGCGGCCGCCTGGCTGCGCAGGGGCGAGCGGGCGCTGGCCGACCTGCTGCGCGCCGCGGCCGCCACCACCTTCCGGCCGCTACTGGTCGCCGTCGCCGCGGTCTCGGTGCGGCTCTCCCCCGCACGCCGGGCCCCGCGCCCCGCCCACCGCGCCGTCACCGCGCGTTCCCGCCTGTTCGTGCACTCCCTGGGACGGCGGGGTCCCCCGCGCTCGGTCGCCTTCGCCTGAACCACCCGAGCACCGGAAGACCCCCACCTGATCCCGCGCACCGCACGTGCGCACATCCCCATGGAGAGCACCCGATGAGCAAGCGCAACGCCCAGGAGGCGAAGACGGCGGCCCGAGAGCGGCTGCGTCAGGAGCGCGAGCGCCAGGCCAAACGCGACAAGGCGAAGCGACAGGTCATCGTCGCCGTCTCGGTCGTGGCGGTCCTGGCCGCCGCCGGCGGCATAGGTTACGCCGTCGTCCAGAACAACAAGCCCGGCTACTGGGAGGCGGCCAAGGACGACAAGCTCGTCAAGCCGGCCAACACCAGCGGCACCAACGGCACGACCGTCGTCATCGGCAAGAGCACCGCCCCGAAGACCCTCGAGATGTACGAGGACCCGCGCTGCCCGATCTGCGCCCAGTTCGAGCAGACCGTCGGCGCGACCGTGAAGAAGGACGTCGACGACGGCAAGTTCAAGATCCAGTACGTCGGCGCCTCGTTCATCGACAACAACTCCCAGGGCGAGGGTTCCAAGAACGCCCTGAGCGCCATGGGCGCCGCGCTGAACGTGAGCCCCGAGGCCTTCCTCGAGTACAAGACGGCGCTCTACTCCAAGCAGTGGCACCCCGACGAGACCGACGACAAGTTCAAGGACGACAGCTACCTGATCAAGGTCGCCGACACCGTGTCCGCCCTCAAGGGCAACGCCGCCTTCCAGAAGGCCGTGAAGGACGGCACCTACGACAAGTGGGCGCTGGACATGTCCGACGTCTTCAACAAGAGCGGTGTGCAGGGCACTCCGACCCTGAAGATGGACGGCAAGACGATCACCGGCTCCGACGGCCAGAACGCGCCCATGACCGTGGCGGAGTTCACCACGGCGATCGACAAGGCGACCCAGGGCTGACCCCAGGCCCCGGCGGTCCGACCCCGGGGTCCGGCAGACAAAGAGCGGGCGAACTTTCCACGTTCGCCCGCTCTTTATGCGTACCGGTCAGTAATCTGATCGGCCGTGACCAGTCGATACAGATCGTCCGAGAGTGGCAATTCCCTCTCCCCGCGCCGCCGTACGGTCGTCAAGGCCGCTGCCGCCACCGCCGTCCTGGGTGTTCCGATCGCCGCCGCCCTCCCGGCCCGTGCCGCCACCGACACGCCCGCCTTCCTGCACGGCGTGGCCTCGGGCGACCCGCTGCCGGACGGCGTTCTGCTGTGGACCCGGGTGACGCCCACCGCCGAGGCACTGCCCGGATCCGGGACCGGCCCGGACACCGAGGTCGGCTGGGTCATCGCCAGGGACAAGGCGCTGACCGACATCGTCGCCAAGGGGTCCGTCACCGCCGCCGCCGCCTCCGACCACACGGTCAAGGCCGACGTTCGCGGTCTCGCGCCCGCCACGGACTACTGGTTCCGCTTCTCCGCCGGCGGCACCGACTCCCCCGTCGCCCGCACCCGCACCGCCCCGGCCGCGGGTGCCACGGTGCCCGGACTGCGTTTCGGCGTGGTCTCCTGCGCCAACTGGGAGGCCGGCTACTTCTCGGCGTACCGCCACCTGGCCGCCCGCGGCGACCTGGACGCATGGCTGCACCTGGGCGACTACATCTACGAGTACAAGAGCGGTGAGTACGGGACCCGCGGCACGGTCGTCCGCCCGCACTCCCCGGCCAACGAGATCATCACGCTCGCCGACTACCGTGTCCGGCACGCCCGTTACAAGACCGACCCCGACCTCCAGGCCCTGCACCACAAGGCGCCGGTCATCGCGATCTGGGACGACCACGAGTTCGCCGACAACGCCTGGTCGGGCGGCGCGGTCAACCACACCGAGGGTGCCGAGGGCACCTGGACAGCCCGCAAGGCTGCAGCCAAGCAGGCGTACTTCGAGTGGATGCCGGTCCGTCCGGCGGTCGAGGGCACCACCTACCGCCGGCTGCGCTTCGGCAGGCTCGCCGACCTCTCGCTGCTCGACCTGCGCTCCTTCCGCTCGCAGCAGGCGTCCACGGCGAGCGGTTCGGTCGACGACCCGAACCGCACCATCACGGGACGCGCGCAGCTCGACTGGCTGAAGGCGGGTCTGAAGTCCTCGGACACCACCTGGCGGCTGGTCGGCAACTCGGTGATGATCTCGCCCTTCGCCGTCGGCTCGCTCACCGCCGACCTGCTCAAGCCGCTGGCGAAGCTGCTGGGCCTGCCGCAGGGGGGCATCGCGCTCAACACCGACCAGTGGGACGGCTACACGGACGACCGCCGGGAACTCCTCGCCCACCTGCGGGACAACGCCATCCGCAACACGGTCTTCCTGACCGGCGACATCCACATGGCGTGGGCCAACGACATACCCGTCGACGCCGGTACATATCCGCTGTCCCCCTCGGCCGGCACCGAGTTCGTGGTCACATCGGTCACCTCCGACAACCTCGACGACATCGTCAAGGTCCCCGAGGGCACCGTCTCCGCGCTGGCCTCACCGGTCATCCGCGCGGCCAACCGGCACGTCCAGTGGGTGGACACCGACCGCCACGGCTACGGCGTCCTGGACATCACCGCCGAGCGGGCGCAGATGGACTACTACGTCCTGTCCGACCGCACCAACCCGAACGCCACCTCCTCGTGGGCGCGTTCGTACCGCACCCGCAGCGGCACGCAGAAGGTGGAGCGCACCTACGACCCGGCGTGATCCTCGCCCCGCGCGATGTGATCCGCGCAGGCAAGTCCGCTCAAAGGCTGTCGAGGAAGCCGAGCGCCACCCGCCAGGTGGCCTCGGCCGCCTCCTCGTCCCAGTCCGGCAGACCGGGGTCGGTGTAGAGGTGGCCGGCGCCCGCGTAACGGTAGATCTCCACATCGGCTCCCGCTCTGCCCATCTGCAGGTACCAGGCGCTCAGCCAGTCGTCCGTCTCGAACGGGTCGGGCTCGGCGACGTGCAGCTGGACCGGCAGGTCGTCCACGGAGGCGGTCGGCGCGATGTCCGAGGTGCCGTGCAGCAGCAGAAGCCCACGGGCCTTGCTGTCGCCGAGAGCCAGGGTCTGCGCGGTGGCGGCGCCCAGTGAGAACCCCGCGTACACGAGCTCTCGCTCCGAGTACGGCGCGGCTGCCAGGACGGCTCGCTTGAGCAGCTCCTCCTTGCCGATCCCGTCCTTGAACGCCATGCCCTCCTCGACCATCTCGAAGGTGCGGCCGTCGAACAGGTCGGGGGTCCACACCTCGTGCCCGGCGGCGCGGAGCCGGTCGGCGGCGGCCCGGACGGCCGGCCGCAGTCCGTACGTCGAGTGGAAGAGCATGATGTTCATGAGTCCATCGTGCCAGCCGATACGGACCGTGCCGTGACCGGCTGTTCCGGGGTGGATCCAGGTCACATGTTCATCATGGCTTCCTGCGGTTACGTTCGAAGGCATGGAGAACGTACTGCGCCCGGTGATCGTCGTCGGCGGCACGGTCGTGCTCACACTGCTCATCGGGTGGGGCACGGACATCCTGCTGCGCAAGGCGAACGGCCGGCACCCCGAGACGCCCCTGTGGGGCCTGCTCCGTCGCGGCCGCATCCCCTACCAGCTCGTCCTGTGCGCCGCCATGCTGAGAGGTTCCTACGACGAGGCGAAACTCCTCGAGGAGCATCGGGTCGGGGTCGGCCGGACCCTGACGCTGGTGCTGATCGGTGCGGCCGCGTGGCTGGTGATCCGGATCGCCGCCGCGATCGTCGAGACCTCGTACACCCGCTACGCCCGCGCCCACCACGATGCTGCCCGGGTCCGCCGTGTGCGCACCCAGGTGTCGCTGATCATGCGCGTGGTGGCGGCCGTGGTCGGCGTGATGGCGGTCTCCGCCATGCTGCTGACGTTCCCCGCGATGCGCGCGGCCGGCGCCTCGCTGCTGGCCTCGGCCGGCATCCTCGGCATCGTCGCCGGTGTCGCCGCGCAGTCCACGCTCGCCAACCTCTTCGCCGGTCTGCAGATCGCGTTCGGCGACATGGTGCGGCTCGGCGACACGGTCGTGGTGGACGGCGAGTGGGGCACGGTCGACGAGATCACGCTCACCTTCCTCACGGTGCGGACGTGGGACGAGCGCCGGATCACCATGCCGGTGTCGTACTTCACCTCGAAACCGTTCGAGAACTGGTCCCGCGGCAGCCCGCAGATGACGGGCATCGTCTACTTCCACGTCGACCACGCCGCGCCCGTGGAGGCGATGCGCGAAAGGCTCCGCGACATCCTGCGCGAGTGCCCGGCCTGGGACGGCCGCGCCCTCGGTCTCCAGGTCACCGACACGACGCCCAACACCATGCAGGTACGGGCGCTGGTGACGGCGAAGGACCCGGACGACATCTGGACGGTCCGGGTCACGGTCCGCGAGCAGATGATCCGCTGGCTGACGGAGGAGCACCCCTACGCACTGCCGCGGGTCAACACGGCGGACGCGGTGCCCCCGCCCGGCGCGAACGGGCACAGGTCGCCCGAAGCGGCCCGCAGGGCGTACGAGTCGCGGACGGGCCGGGGCTGAGGCGCCGGTCCGTCAGTGCCCCCGTTCGGCACCGCCGTTGACCTGGATCACCTGTGCGGTGATGTGTCCCGCTCCGTGGGACGCCAGCCAGTGCAGGGTCTCGGCGATGTCGCCGGGCGTCCCGGCGCGGCCGGTCGACGTCTCCGCGATGAGTCGTTCGCGCCGCGCCGGGTTCATCGCGTCGCCGAAGAACCCGGTGTCCTCGACATAGCCGGGCGCGACCACGTTCACCGTGATCCCGCGCGGTCCCAGTTCGCGGGCCAGATCGAAGGCGTACGGGTGCAGCGCCGCCTTGGACCCGGCGTACGCCCCGCTGCCGGACCCCCGGTAGGCGGCGATGGAGCTGAGGAACAGCACGCGCCCGCCGGGCGAGGCGAGCCGCTCGCGCAGCGCCTCCGTGAGCAGGGTCGCGGTCAGCACGTTCAGCCGGAAGTTGACGGTCCAGGTGTGCGCCACCGCGTCGAGCACGTCCTCGGTGCCGGCCGCGGGCTCCAGATTGCCCGCTCCGCCCGCGCTGTTGACGAGGACGTCCACGGTGCCGAGCTCGTCGGCCACGAGGCGGGCGACCCCGCGCACCGCGCCGGGGTCGCTCAGGTCGGCCGCGTAGGTGAGCGCGCCGGGCACCTCGGCCTTCTCCAGCACCTCCGCACGCCGGCCGAGGAGCAGCACCCGATCCCCGTCCGACGCGAACGCCCGCGCCGCCGCCAGCCCGATCCCCGTGCCGCCACCACTGATCACCACATTGCGCGCCATGATCCGATCGTACAAAGCCGGGCATCCGCGGGCCGGTTGTTTCCCCCGGGCGCCCGGGACGCGTCGCCGGCCCGGCGCGGCGGTCAGCGCAGGCTGCGCACGTCCAGGTGGCGCAGCACCCGGTCGACGACCTCCGGGTCCGACCCCGGTTCGCTGCGGGCCGCCAGCACCTCGTGCCGGGCCGCGCTGAGCATCTCACCCTGGATCCTGCGCAGCCGTTTCAGCCGCTTGGCACGCTGCTGGTGCGCCTCGCGCCGCTCCTCGTCCGCGAGTTCGGGGCTGATGCGCACCCCGATGTCGGAGGCCCGCCGCAGCAGTTGCTCGGACAGCTCCTCCGGGAGCTCCTCGACGTCCTCGATCTCCTTGAGCCTCCGCTTCGCCGCCTTGGCCGCGCGGATCGCGAGCACCCTCTCGAACTCCTTCTCCTTCACGGTGTCGGCACGCACCCCCAGCCTCCGCACCAGCCACGGCAGCGTCAGCCCCTGGAGCACCAGCGTCGCCATGATCACTCCGAAGGCGATGAACACGATCTCGTCCCGGTCGGGGAAGCGCGATCCGTCGTCCATCGTCAGGGGAATGGCGAGGGCCAGCGCCACCGAGGCCACGCCGCGCATCCCCGCCCACCACATCACGACGGTCTCCCGCCAGGACATGGGGATGTCCTCGTCGTAGTCCCGTAGCGCGTGCATCCGCTTGGTGAGCCAGGTCGCGGGCAGCAGATACACGAGGCGTACGACCACCACGACGCCGACGATCGCCGCGGCCCAGACGAGCATCCGGTCCCACCGCCCGGACGCCGTCCGGATCGCCTGGTGCAGCTCCAGCCCGATCAGCCCGAACGCGATCCCGGTGACCAGGGTGTCGACCACCTCCCAGAACGTATGCCCGGCCAGGCGCATCAGCACGTCGTCGGGATCCCGGGCCTCGGCGAGGAACAGCGCGGTCACGAGCACGGCCAGGACGCCGGAGCCATGCAGTTCCTCGGCCAGGACGTAGGCCGCATACGGCACCAGAAGCGTCAGGCCGACCTGGAGGGTGGCGTCGTCGAGCAGGTCAAGCAGCTTGCTGGCGGCCCAGCCGAGCACAAGGCCGACGACCAGGGCGACGATCGCGGAGAGCACCAGTTCCAGCGCGGCGTCCGGGAACGAGAACGTTCCGCTGACGGCGGCGGCGATAGCGACGTGGTAGAGCACGATCGCCGTCACGTCGTTGAAGAGGCCCTCCCCCTCCAGGATCGAGACCAGCCTGCGGGGCAGTCCGAGCTGCCCCGCCACGGCCGTGGCCGCGACCGGGTCGGGCGGCGCCACCAGCGCACCGAGGGCGACCGCGGCGGCGATCGGCAGCCCCGGCACGATGGCGTGGGCGACCACTGCGACGCACACCGTGGTGACGAACACCAGGGCCACGGCCAGCAGGAAGATCGGCCGCTTGTTGACCGCGAACTGGCGCCAGGAGGTCCGGCGCGCCGCGGCGTACAGCAGCGGCGGCAGCAGTGCGGGCAGGATGAGCTCGGGCGGGATGTTGACGTTCGGCACGAAGTCCAGCAGTGCCAGCACGATCCCGAGCAGCGTCATCAGCACCGGAGCGGGTACTCCCAGCCGGTCCCCGACCGGGACGCTCACCACGGCCCCGAGCAGCAGCAGGAGCATCAGGGCCAGTTGATCCACGGTGAGCGCTCCGGCGGTTCGACGTTCACACGGCAGACCCCAAGCCTGCCATGTCGGCCTCCCGCGGGGCTCTTCGGCGCTCCCCGTCTACAGCGGGCGCCGCATCGACCGGTGCGGTATCCCGGCGTCCGGGAACTCGGGCCCGTACGCCTCGTAACCGAGCCGCTCGTAGAACCCCAGCGCATGCGTCTGCGCGTGCAGGTCCACCGCCGTCAGGCCATGCGCGCGTGCCGCGTCCTCGATCGCCCGGACCAGCGCCGCGCCGACGCCGAGGCCGCGCGCCTCCCGGGTCACGGCGAGCCGGCCGAGGGACCCCACGGACGGGTCACCGCCGTTCTTCGCCGCGGCCGCCTCCCCGAACAGCAGGCGCCCGGTGCCGAGCGGCATGCCGTCGTCGCGCACGGCGAGCACATGGACCGCGTCGGCGTCGTGGACGTCGTACTCGATGTCCTCGGGAACGCCCTGCTCCCTCACGAAGACCTCCTTGCGGACCGTGAAGCACGCCTCACGGTCGGCGGGGTCCTCGGCTGTCCGCACCACGTACGCCGCGGTCATGCCCAGCTCTCCTCACGTACCTTGTCCAGCGCCTTCTGGAGGTCGGCGGGGTAGGCGCTCTCGAACTCCACCCACGCCCCGTCCCCCGGATGCTCGAAGCCCAGGCGCACTGCGTGCAGCCACTGACGGGTCAGTCCGAGCCGCTTGGCGATCGTCGGGTCCGCGCCGTAGGTCAGGTCGCCCACGCACGGGTGCCGGTGGGCGGCCATGTGGACGCGGATCTGGTGGGTGCGCCCGGTCTCCAGCTTGACGTCGAGCAGGGAGGCCGAGCGGAAGGCCTCGATCAGGTCGTAGTGCGTCACGGACGGCTTGCCCTCGGCCGTGACCGCCCACTTGTAGTCGTGCGTGGGGTGGCGTCCGATGGGCGCGTCGATGGTTCCGCTGGTGGGGTCGGGATGGCCCTGGACGAGCGTGTGGTAGCGCTTGTCGACCGTGCGCTCCTTGAACTGGCGCTTGAGCGACGTGTACGCGTGCTCCGACTTGGCCACGACCATCAGGCCCGAGGTGCCCACGTCGAGCCGGTGCACGATGCCCTGGCGCTCGGCGGCACCCGAGGTCGAGATGCGGTACCCGGCGGCGGCAAGACCGCCGATCACGGTCGGGCCCGACCAGCCGGGAGACGGATGCGCGGCCACGCCGATCGGCTTCACGATCACGACCACGTCCTCGTCGTCGTGCACGATGTCCATGCCCTCGACGGGCTCCGCCACCACCTGCACCGGCGCGGGCGCCTGGGGCATCTCCACCTCGAGCCAGGACCCGCCGCTCACCCGCTCGGACTTGCCGACCACGGCGCCGTCGACCTGCACCTTGCCGGCGGCGGCCAGCTCCGCCGCCTTCGTGCGCGAGAAGCCGAACATGCGGGAGATGGCGGCGTCGACGCGCTCGCCCTCCAGGCCGTCGGGTACGGGCAGGGTGCGGATCTCGGGAAGCGTGCTCACCCGTCGAGTATGCCGGACGGGTCGGACAGCCCCGTACGAGAGCCCCGGACGCTCAGTCCTTGTGGACCGTTCCGTCCGGATCGAGGCCGCGGAAGGAGAGCAGCACGATCAGGATGCCGCCGCACACGATCGACGAGTCGGCAAGATTGAAGACGGCGAAGTGCTTGGGCGCGATGAAGTCGACGACCGCGCCCTCGAAGACGCCCGGCGAGCGGAAGATCCGGTCGGTGAGGTTGCCCAGGGCGCCGCCGAGCAGCAGGCCGAGCGCGACCGCCCACGGCAGGCTGTAGAGCTTGCGTGCGAGGCGGGCGATCACCACGATCACGGCGGCCGCGATCACGGTGAAGATGATCGTGAAGGCCTCGCCGAATCCGAAGGCGGCGCCCGGATTGCGGATGGCCTCGAGCTTCAGCCAGTCGCCGATGACCTCGATCGGTGCGTGGTGCTCCAGCTTCGCGACCACGACCAGCTTGCTGACCAGGTCGAGGGCGTAGGCGAAGGCGGCGACCCCGAAGAGGACCGCGATACGGCGCTTGCCCTTGGGGCGGTCGGCGACGCCGGACCCCGCCTCGTTCGCGCCGGAGCCGTCCGCCGGGGCCCGTTCCTCGGACTGCTCCGGCTCGGCCCCCGACGCGTCTGGGATGTCCGGCGTACCGATGATGCGCTCCGCCTCTGCCACGTCAGTCCCTCAACCTAGGTGCCCTCACTGAGGACGAGAGTACGGCACCACCCGGCCCCACCAGGCGTTGAGGAGAGGATCACTACCGGCGTTCCTGCTTCTGCTTGCACTCCACGCACAGCGTGGCCCGCGGAAAGGCCTGCATACGCGCTTTGCCGATGGGGTTCCCGCAGCTCTCGCACAGTCCGTAGGTGCCGGCGTCGAGACGGTCCAGGGCCCTTTCGGTCTGCTCGAGCATCTCGCGCGCGTTGGCGGCGAGCGCCAGCTCGTGCTCGCGTGTGATGTTCTTCGTGCCGGTGTCCGCCTGGTCGTCGCCGGCGCCGTCCCCGGAGTCGCGCATCAGCCCCACCACCGCCTGCTCGGACGCGTCGATCTCACCGCGCAGCCGCACCGCCTCGGACTGGAGCTCCGCACGCGCCTCCGCCACCTCCTCGGGAGTCCACGGGGCCTCACCGGCGCGCACCGCCAGTTCGCCGGGCTCCGCCGCGGCGAACCTCGCCTTGGGGACCGCGGTGGGGTTCGTCGCCGCTGTGGCCGTGCCAGGGGTCTTCTTCGCAACCACCGTCGTGGCTCCCGTCTGCTTGGCGACCTTTCCCGCGGCCGCCTTCTTGGCCGTGCTCTTCTTGGCCGCGCTCTTGGTGGGGGTGCTCTTCGTGGTGCCGCCCTTACCGGCGGCGCTCTTCGAGGCCGTGGCCTTGGCCGTCTTCCCGGCGACGGCCTTCTTGGCGACGGCCTTCTTGGCCGGCGCCTTCTTGCCCGGTGCCTTCTTGGCGACGGGCTTCTTCGACGAAGCCCCTTCGGCGACGGCGCTCGCCGCCGCCCTCTCGGCGACGGGCTTCTTCGCCGCTGTCGCCTTCTTCACCACGGTGCTGGTCACCGCTGCCTCCTTGGCGCCGGACTTCTTCGCTGCCGACCTCTTCGCGGTGGTGGCGGTCACCGCTCTCTTCCCGTCGGCCGCCGACTTCTTCCCCTCAGGTCCCTCGGGACCGCCTTCCTCCTCTCCTCGGCCCTTCCTCACGGCCGCCTTCTTCGGTGCCTCCGGCTTCCCGGCGGCACCGGCACCGACCTGCTTCCCGGAGGCCGGCTCCTTGCCCGCGGGCCTCCTCCCGGCGGCCGGTTTCGTGCCTGCCGTTCCGGAAGCAGACTTCCCACCGGCCGTCCCCGCAGTCGACGGCTTCGCGGTCGCCTTCTTCGCGGCCGCCCCGCGGGGGGCGACCGCGTCGGCGGCGGCCTTTCCCGAAGCCGTCCTCCGGGCGGCCGGCCTGCCGGCGGCCGTCCGGGTTCCTGAGGTGCCAGCGTTCTCAGCGCTCCGGACATTCCCGACATTCCCGACAGATGACTTCCTGGTCCCGGACTTCACCGACACCTTCCCCGCCCCACCTGTCGACGCGGAGGCGGCCGCCTGTACGGCACGTGCCCGTCCGGCCCCGGATTTCCGGCCCGCCGGCGCCTGACCGGCGGTGTCCTTCGCACGGCCTCCCCGCGGGCCCACCGCTGCTTCGGGATTCGCGACCGCCCGCTGCCGGGCGGCCCTCTCCGCAGCACCCGCGGGCTCCCTGCCGACCCCGGCGACACCGCCCACGGCTGCTCCCAGCCTGCGGACCAGTCCGGCCGTCCGGCTCAGCGCCGCGTGGGCGGCGCTCCTCCCGCGCACATCCGGGGCCGCCGACACGCCGGAGCCCGCCGCACCGGCGGTTCTGCCGGTCGACGACTGCTGTACGGCGGTCTTCTTCGCCACCATGGCCGCGGCCCCTTCACATATTGTGATCTTGCGCGCGAATCGTGCTGGGACGATAAATCGACTTCTGGCCCGCGGCAACGGGGCACGCCACCGAAATCGCCCGCCGCACGCGAGCCGCACGGCGAGCCTGCATCCGTTGTGCCCAGCTCTCCGCCCCGTAATCCGCCGCGCCCGGCGTCCCGGGATCCGGACAGCGAGGGCCGCGCCATTCGGGTCACTCGCGGGCCCCTCCCGCGCCCTGCCTCCGGGGGAGCAAAACCGGTCGGCCGACGTCGGTGCGGCGCCGTACACTGGGCGGAGCGAAAAGCGTGGATGGGGACGAGTAGCGCCGTACGCAGCCAGGAGCGACCCGGGGACGGTGGAAGCCCGGGGGCGAGCGCGACGTGAAGATCACCCCGGAGCCGCCGGAAGAAAGCCTCGGACAGGGGTCCCGCCCCAGTTCGAAGGCCGCTAGAACCGGCATCGCGACCCCAATGAGGGGGTCCACCGGTGCACGCACGCACCGGAGGGCCAAGGAGGGTGGTACCGCGGGAGCGCGCCGCACACGGCGTTCGGGAAAGGCAGACGATTCCCGGCTCTCGTCCCTCCGACGGAAGGCAGCACGTCCGCCGGAGGAAGATCGATGACGCAGTACCGCCAGGTGCCCGCCCAGGTCGACCTGCCCGCGCTCGAGCACGCGGTGCTCGACTTCTGGCGCGAGCAGAAGATCTTTGCCAAGAGCCTGGAGCAGTCCGAGGGCCGCCCTGAGTGGGTGTTCTACGAAGGCCCGCCCACCGCCAACGGCATGCCGGGCGCCCACCACATCGAGGCCCGCGTCTTCAAGGACGTCTTCCCTCGCTTCCGCACCATGCGCGGCTACCATGTGGCCCGCAAGGCCGGCTGGGACTGCCACGGCCTCCCGGTGGAGCTGGCGGTGGAGAAGGAGCTCGGCTTCAGCGGCAAGAAGGACATCGAGGCGTACGGCATCGCCGAGTTCAATGCCAAGTGCCGCGCGTCCGTCCTCCGGCACACCGACGCCTTCTCCGAGCTGACCACCCGCATGGGCTACTGGGTCGACCTCGACGAGGCCTACGTCACGATGGACCCCGAGTACATCGAGTCCGTCTGGTGGTCGCTGAAGGAGATCTTCAACAAGGGCCTGCTGGTCCAGGACCACCGCGTCGCCCCCTGGTGCCCCCGCTGCGGCACGGGCCTGTCGGACCACGAGCTGGCGCAGGGCTACGAGACGGTCGTGGACCCGTCGGTCTACGTCCGCTTCCCGCTCACGTCCGGTCCGCTGGCCGGCGAGGCCTCGCTCGTGGTGTGGACGACGACGCCGTGGACGCTCGTCTCCAACACCGCGGTCGCCGCCCACCCCGACGTCACCTACGTCGTCGCGACCGACGGCGAGGAGAAGCTCGTCGTCGCCGAACCGCTCCTCGGCAAGGCGCTCGGCGAGGGCTGGGAGTCAACGGGCCGTTCCTTCACCGGCGCCGAGATGGAGCGCTGGACGTACCAACGGCCCTTCGAGCTGGTGGAGTTCCCCCAGACCCCGGGCGGCACCCACTACGTGGTGAACGCCACCTACGTCACCACCGAGGACGGCACGGGTCTGGTCCATCAGTCCCCCGCCTTCGGTGAGGACGACCTCAAGGTCTGCCGCGAGTACGGCCTGCCCGTGGTCAACCCGGTGCGCCCCGACGGCACCTTCGAAGAGGACGTCCCGCTGGTCGGCGGCGTCTTCTTCAAGAAGGCGGACGAGCGGCTCACCGAGGACCTCCAGCAGCGCGGCCTGCTCTTCAAGCACATCCCGTACGAGCACAGCTACCCGCACTGCTGGCGCTGCCACACCGCGCTGCTCTACTACGCGCAGCCGTCCTGGTACATCCGCACCACGGCCGTCAAGGACCGCCTTCTCGAGGAGAACGAGAAGACCAACTGGTTCCCGGAGACGGTCAAGCACGGCCGGTACGGCGACTGGCTGACCAACAACATCGACTGGGCGCTGTCCCGCAATCGCTACTGGGGCACGCCGCTGCCCATCTGGCGATGCGAGGAAGACCATCTCACCGTCGTCGGCTCCCGTGCCGAACTCGGCGAGCTGACCGGCACCGACCAGTCGGAACTCGACCCCCACCGCCCGTTCATCGACGCGGTGACCTTCGGCTGCCCCCAGTGCGGCGGGACGGCCACGCGTGTGCCCGAGGTGATCGACGCCTGGTACGACTCCGGCTCGATGCCGTTCGCGCAGTGGGGCTACCCGTACAAGAACAAGGAACTGTTCGAGTCCCGCTACCCGGCGCAGTTCATCTCCGAGGCCATCGACCAGACCCGCGGCTGGTTCTACACGCTGATGGCGATCGGCACGCTGGTCTTCGACAAGTCGTCGTACGAGAACGTCGTGTGCCTGGGCCACATCCTCGCCGAGGACGGCCGCAAGATGTCCAAGCACCTCGGCAACATCCTCCAGCCGATCCCGCTGATGGACCAGCACGGCGCGGACGCGGTGCGCTGGTTCATGGCCGCGGGCGGCTCCCCCTGGGCGGCCCGTCGCGTCGGCCACGGCACGATCCAGGAGGTCGTCCGCAAGACGCTGCTGACCTACTGGAACACCGTCGCGTTCCAGGCCCTGTACGCCCGCACCTCGGGCTGGGCCCCGAGCGAGGCCGACCCGGCCCCGGCCGACCGCCCGGTGCTGGACCGCTGGCTGCTGTCCGAGCTGCACGCGCTCACCGACCAGGTGACCGGGGCACTGGAGTCCTACGACACCCAGCGCGCGGGCAAGCTCCTGTCGGCCTTCGTCGACGACCTGTCGAACTGGTACGTCCGCCGCTCGCGCCGGCGCTTCTGGCAGGGCGACAAGGCGGCACTGCGCACGCTGCACGAGGTCCTCGAGACCGTCACCAAGCTGATGGCGCCGATCACCCCGTTCATCACCGAGCGGGTCTGGCAGGACCTGATCGTGCCGGTGTCCCCCGGCGCCCCCGAGTCCGTGCACCTGGCCTCGTGGCCGCAGGCGGACCTGGCCGCGATCGACCCGGAGCTGTCCCGGCAGATGGTGCTGGTGCGCCGCCTCGTGGAGCTCGGCCGCGCGACGCGCGCGGAGTCGGGCGTCAAGACGCGCCAGCCGCTGTCCCGTGCGCTGATCGCGGCGGCCGGCTTCGAGACCCTGGACCCGGAGCTGCACTCGCAGATCACGGAGGAGCTGAACGTCGAGGCGCTCGCCTCTCTCGCCGAGGTCGGCGGCTCGCTCGTCGACACGACGGCGAAGGCGAACTTCCGCGCCCTCGGCAAGCGCTTCGGCAAGCGCGTGCAGGAGGTGGCGAAGGCCGTCGCGAACGCGGACGCTGCGGCGCTGTCCCTGGCCCTGCGGGAAGGCACGGCATCGGTGGAGGTCGACGGGGAGACGGTCACGCTCGCCCCCGACGAGGTGATCATCACGGAGACCCCGCGCGAGGGCTGGTCGGTGGCGTCCGACTCCGGCGCCACGGTCGCCCTGGATCTGGAGATCACCGAGGAGCTGCGCCAGGCGGGCCTCGCCCGTGACGCGATCCGGCTGATCCAGGAGGCCCGCAAGAACAGCGGCCTGGACGTCGCCGACCGCATCGCGCTGCGGTGGACCGCGACCGAGCCGGCGGTCATCGCGGCCCTGAGCCGGCACTCGGACCTGATCGCCGAGGAGGTGCTCGCCACGGACTTCGCCCAGGGCGAGGCGGACGACACCTACGGTGCGATGTTCGCGGACGAGGGCCTCGCCCTGACGTTCCGCCTGCGCAAGGCGTAGGACACGTACGAAGGCCCGGGCCCGCCGGAAAAATCATGGCGGGCCCGGGCCTTCGGCGTGGTGTGCGTACGCACAACCGCTCCCACGCCCGAACAGAGGCCGCAGTGCCGCCCGAACGCGCGTAGCACAAGGGCGGGGCTCCGGATTCATCCGGAGCCCCGCCCTTGGTGTTGCCGACGCCTATGGCGTTCTTGCCGTCAGTTGTCGTCCTCGTCGATGAGGAACCCGCGCATCGGCGAGGGAGCCTGGCCCATCGGCGACGGGCCCTGCGGCCGGACCGGCGCCATCGGCTGGGTCATCGCCGGGGACATCTGCTGCTGACCGCCGTAGGACGGAGGGGCAGGTGCCGGGCCGCCCATCGTCTGGTTGCCGCCGTACGACGGGGCGCTCGCACCCGCCGGAGCCATCGACGGCGCCGCCGGCGAGGGCAGGGAGGCCGTGGCCGGGGTCCGCGGCGGGGCCAGCGAGTCGTCGGCCTGGGTCTCCAGCTGACGCAGCTGCGACTCCAGGTACGACTTCAGCCGCGTGCGGTACTCGCGCTCGAAGCCGCGCAGGTCCTCGACCTTGCGCTCCAGCGTGGCGCGGGCGGACTCCAGGGAGCCCATCGCGACGCGGTGCTTCTCCTGCGCGTCCCGCTCCAGGGCGTCGGCCTTGGCACGGGCGTCGCGCTCAAGACCCTCGGCGCGGCTGCGGGCCTCACCGACGATCTTGTTGGCCTCGGAGCGGGCCTCGGCGATCGCCTGGTCGGCGGTCTGCTGGGCCAGCGAGAGGACACGCGCGGCACTGTCGCCGCCGGGGCCCTGACCGGGCATGCCGGGACCACCCATGGGACCGCCCATCGGGCCGCCCATCTGCTGCGGCATCGGGGGCTGACCCATCGGAGGCTGACCCATGGGGGGCTGGCCCATCGGAGGCTGACCCATGGGGCCCTGACCCATGGGGCCCTGACCCATCGGACCCTGACCCATCGGGCCCTGACCCATCTGCCCCTGACCCATCTGCCCCTGACCCATCGGACCCTGACCCATCGGGCCGGGACCCTGCGGACCGCCCTGTCCACCGGGGCCGGCGGGCAGCTGCGGTGCACCGCTGGGCAGCTGGGGCGGTCCACCCATGGGGCCACCCATCTGCTGCTGCGGCGGGCCCGATATGCCGGCGGGCACGGGACCGCCGGGACCGCGCATGCCCTGCGGCTGGTCCGGCGCCTCCGGAGGCTTGCGCATGTTCTGCTGGTTCTGCGCGGCGGCACGGGTGGCGGCGGCCAGCTTGGCCCGCAGATCCTCGTTCTCCCGGAGCAGGCGGGTCAGTTCGGCTTCGACCTCGTCGAGGAAGGCATCGACCTCGTCCTCGTCATAGCCTTCTCGGAGGCGGACGGTCGTGAACTGCTTGTTCCGCACGTCCTCGGGGGTCAACGGCATCTCTTCACCTCAACGTAGTCATCGGCAGTCGGCAAGACCGTATCGTCCACATTCACCTCGCGAGATTCCCCACGATGGAGATCAGGATGTAGACGATGATCATCAGAACGAAGAAGGACAGGTCGAGCGCCACGCCCCCGAGACGCAGCGGCGGGATGAACCGCCGCAGAAGCTTCAACGGTGGATCGGTGACAGTGTAGGTGGCCTCCAGAACGACCACCATCGCCTTGCCGGGTTGCCATGAGCGGGCGAACTGGAAGACATAGTCCATGACCAGCCGGAAAATCAGCACGACGAGGAAGCACATCAGCACGATGTAGACAACCTCCAGGAACACGCCCATGATCCGTGCTTCCCTCTCCCCTGTTTCCCGCACTCTTTCCGGTGTTGCGTCTCAGCTCTGGTTGAAGAACCCGCCCTCTGCGATGCGGGCCTTGTCCTCCGCTGTGACATCGACGTTAGCAGGCGACAACAGGAACACCTTCTGCGTCACCCGTTCGATGCTGCCATGAAGACCAAACACCAAACCGGCCGCAAAGTCGACAAGTCGCTTCGCATCTGTGTCATCCATCTCAGTCAGATTCATGATCACCGGCGTGCCCTCACGGAAGTGTTCCCCGATGGTACGGGCCTCGTTGTACGTCCGGGGGTGGAGCGTGGTGATCCGGTACGGCTCTCGTTCGGACACGACCTTGGGCATGATCACCGGCGCGTTCTTCTCCATACTCTGGCGTTCTTGTGTGATGGATGCCACGGGGGCGATGCGAGCCGGACGCCCCGATTCCGCGGGAAGCGAAGCGGGTTGCGACGCCGGTTCACGCTGCGCCGGCGGCTGCACCATTCGCACCGATTCGTCCCGTTGGGGCTGATGCGCCTGGTGTGACTGGTGTGACGGCTCGTGCCGCCTGCGGTCCCTCTCCGGCTCCGGGTCGAGTTCGGGCTCGAAGTCGTCGTCGGGGTCGAATCCCCTGCCGTCGTACCCATCGTCCTCCACGAGGCCGAGGTAGACCGCCATCTTGCGCATCGCGCCGGCCATGCTCTGAGTCCTCCGCTCTGTGGTGGATCGGCTGACTACCGCCAAGTGCCCGCGATCCACGAGGTCGTTACGCCCGCTAGCAGCGTTAATGACCATATTTTCTGCTGTGGTCCGACTTCTTGGCGACGTTACCCGAGCCTGGGGCGGACTCCGAGTACCGCGGTACCGACGCGCACATGTGTCGCCCCGGCCGCCACGGCCTGATCGAGGTCCGCACTCATTCCTGCCGAGACCATGGTTGCAGCCGGATGGGCTCGGCGCAGGTCGGTCGACAAATCCATCAACCGCTCGAACGCCGCCTGTTGACGTCCCGCGTACTCGCCGGTGAGCGGCGCGACGGTCATCAGCCCGTCCAACCGCAGCCCTTCGGCATCCGCGACGAGGTCGCCCAACTCTTCGATTCCCGCGGGTGCCACACCGCCACGCGCGCCCCGCCCGCTCGCGTCCGCGTCGAGCGCGACCTGGATGAGGCAGCCGATCTCGCGCCCGGCCCGCACGGCCTCCCGCGACATCGACGTCACCAGCCTGGATCGGTCGACGGACTGCACGAGATCCGCGTAACCGACCACGGATCGCACCTTGTTGGTCTGCAACTGACCGACGAAATGCCACGTAAGCGGCAGATCCGAGCAAGCCGCCGCCTTGGGCGCGGCGTCCTGGTCGCGGTTCTCGGCGACATGGCGGACCCCGAGTTCCGAGAGAATCCGCACATCACTCGCGGGATAGGTCTTGGTGACCACGATGAGGGTCACCTCTTCCCGCTTGCGTGCCGCCGCTGCACACGCGGCCGCGATGCGGTCCTCGACTGTCGCGAGGTTCGCCGCGATCTGGTCCCTACGGTCCGTCATGCCCATCAGTCCAGCCAGACATATCCCGCGAGTCGCCCGGTGGTGCGGTCGCGGCGGTACGAGAAGTGATCAACCGACTCCAGCGTGCACACCGGCGACTGCACCCGGTCGTGCACCCCGAGCCGTTCGAGCTGCGCATGCACTCCGGCGCTCACGTCGACCGCCGGAGTGCCCCAGCTGGTCTCGGCGTGCGCCGTCGGTTCGACGGCCGACACCTCGGCGCGCATCGACTCGGGCACCTCGTAGCACCGGCCGCAGACCGCGGGCCCCGTGCGGGCGACGATCCGGGACGGCTCGGCGCCCAGTTCCGTCATCGCCCGCACCGCGGCCGGGACGACCCCGGCGACCATGCCGGGCCGGCCCGCGTGCGCGGCGGCCGCGACCCCGGCGACGGGGTCGGCGAGCAGAACGGGGGTGCAGTCGGCGGTGAGCACGGCGAGTGCGAGACCACGCCGGACCGTGACGATGGCGTCAACCTCGGGCACCGGCTTTTCACCCCAGGGTTCGTCCACCACCGCGACGTCCGCGCCGTGCACCTGGTTCATCCAGACAACCCGGACGGGGTCGAGCCCCAGCGACTTCGCGGCCAGCTCGCGGTTGGTGCGAACGGTGCCGGGGTCGTCGCCGACCGCGCCGCCGAGATTGAGCTCCTCGTACGGAGCGGCGCTCACCCCGCCCCACCTGTCGGTGAAGGCGAAGTGCGCGCCGCTCACGGTGTCGCGCTGTCCTATCACTTCAGGAAGTCCGGTACGTCCAGTTCCTCGGCCGCGCTGTCCGAGTAGCTGCGCGACTGCGGGATCGGCGGCGGGGTGACCGGGAGCTCGCTCACCGGCTCCGGAGCGGGCTCCGGCGCCTCCTTGGGCGTGACGCTGCCGAGCGAGCCGAAGGACGGGCGGCCCTCGGCCGGACGGGCCGGCGTGGGCTCCTCGCGCCTCGCGGCCGACGAGCCGAGGACGTTGTCCCGCTTGGCGGGGGGCTGGCCGCCGTCGAAGCCCGCGGCGATGACCGTGACCCGCACCTCGTCGCCGAGGGCGTCGTCGATGACGGCACCGAAGATGATGTTCGCCTCGGGGTGTGCGGCCTCGCTCACCAGCTGGGCGGCCTCGTTGATCTCGAACAGACCGAGGTCGGAGCCACCGGAGATGGACAGCAGCACACCGCGCGCACCGTCGATGGAGGCCTCGAGCAGCGGCGAGGAGATCGCCATCTCGGCCGCGGCCACCGCGCGGTCGTCACCACGGGCCGAGCCGATCCCCATGAGGGCCGAACCGGCCTCGGACATGACGGACTTCACGTCGGCGAAGTCGAGGTTGATCAGGCCGGGGGTCGTGATGAGGTCCGTGATGCCCTGGACACCGGAGAGCAGGACCTGGTCCGCCGACTTGAAGGCGTCGAGGACGGAGACCTGGCGGTCCGAGATGGACAGCAGCCGGTCGTTAGGGATGACGATGAGGGTGTCGACCTCTTCGCGGAGTTCGGCGATGCCGTCCTCGGCCTGGTTGGCGCGGCGCCGTCCTTCGAAGGTGAACGGCCGGGTGACCACGCCGATGGTGAGGGCGCCGAGGGAGCGCGCGATGTTGGCCACGACGGGCGCGCCGCCGGTGCCGGTGCCGCCGCCTTCGCCGGCCGTCACGAAGACCATGTCGGCCCCCTTGAGGACCTCCTCGATCTCCTCGCGGTGGTCCTCGGCGGCCTTGCGGCCGACGGCCGGGTTGGCTCCTGCGCCGAGTCCGCGGGTGAGTTCGCGGCCGACGTCGAGCTTGACGTCGGCGTCGCTCATCAACAGGGCTTGCGCGTCGGTGTTGATGGCGATGAACTCGACGCCCTTGAGGCCGACCTCGATCATCCGGTTGATGGCATTGACACCACCGCCGCCGACACCGATGACCTTGATGACTGCGAGGTAGTTCTGCGGTGCTGCCACGTCGAAGGCCTCTCGCCTCGAATTACGTTGCCGTCGTCCCGCGGCTGCCCCGCGGCTCGCCGGCAGATGCCGAATGGGACGGTCCGAACGCCGACCCGAACCCTAACCCTGAAGTTTAGGGTTACCAGTGTGCCTGTTCCTTGGACTCTTCCGAACAGGACACTAAGTCGACAAGTGGCGCACGTTCAACGAACACGCCGAACCTCCCGTTTTTCTTTTCACCCTATGTGATCAGCCGTAGCGCTGCCCAACCAGGGTGCTGGCCTGCGCTGACGGCCGTCAACTCCCCGATGACGCAGGGGCGCTGGGAACACTTACGTCGAAGTGCCGGGCGCCGGAGGCGGCTTTCACCAGCGCGCTCAGTGCGACCGCCTTGGCTCGGCCCTTCTCGCTGCTGCCCCACTCGACGGTCCGTCCGCCGCTCAACTCCAGCGAGATGGAGTCATAGGAACGGACCGTGACGGTCCGCATGTCCCGGGCGACGGCGGCGGGAACGTCCTGGACGACTCGGGCCGCGGCACCGATCAGCCGCCCGGTACCGAAACGCGTTGTGGCGGCCGAACGCTCCACGGTCAATTCCAGGGCGGGAACGTTCTTCGGAGGCGCGGAAACGGTCGCGAACCGTACGCCTTCCCGGTCCACTTCGGTGAACTTTCCGCCGTCTCCCAGGATCAGAACCGGGGTGCGTTCGGTCACTTTCAGCCCGATTCCACGGGGCCAGGAACGGGAGACGTCAACCGAGTCGATCCTGGGCAATTTCCGGCGCAGGCGGGCCTCGATCGCATCGGTGTCGAGGGAAATCAGCGGCGTACCGAGCCGGACACCGGCGGCCTCGCGCACCTGCGCCCGGGTCAGCACGTCCGTCCCCGTGACGGAGACGCGCTCCACACGCAACCACGGGGAGCCGTACAGCAGCCAGATGGAGCCGCCGCCCGTCAACACCACGGCAAGGAAAAGGATGATGAGCATACGGCGCCGGTGAACACGGGGCGACCGGGGCGGGCCGGACTCCAGCTGCTGCCGTTCGCCGCGCTCGGCGGTCATCTGTCCGGCCACGCGCCCTCCTTCTCCCTGGGTCGGTTCTCCCGCGGCCGAAAGCCGCGAGTACCCCCACCGCGACGGCTCACTCGCCGTCCTGTGCGCCCCTTGTCAGCGGGCGGCCCGTGCCGAGGCGATCGCCTCGTACACCATGCCGACGAGCAGTTCGTCGGCGTCCCGGCGGCCGAACTCGGAGGCTGCGCGGGACATCTGGTACAGCCGATGCGGGTCCGCGAGCACGGGCACCACGTTCTGCTGGACCCACTCGGGGGTCAGCTCCGCGTCGTCGACCAGCAGTCCGCCGCCCGCCTTCACCACCGGCTGGGCGTTCAGCCGCTGTTCGCCGTTGCCGATGGGCAGCGGGACGTATGCGGCCGGAAGCCCGACGGCGGAGAGTTCGGCGACGGTCATCGCCCCCGCACGGCAGAGCATCATGTCGGCCGCTGCGTACGCGAGGTCCATCCGGTCCACGTACGGTACCGGGACGTAGGGGGGCATCCCAGGCATCTGGTGGACGCGCGGCAGTTCGTTCTTCGGGCCCACCGCGTGCAGGATCTGGATCCCGCACTGCTGCAGATACGGAGCGACCTGCTGGACCACCTCGTTGAGCCTGCGGGCGCCCTGCGAGCCGCCGGAGACCAGCAGCGTCGGCAGGTTCGGGTCGAGCCCGAAGGCGGCACGGGCCTCCGGACGCACCGCGGCGCGGTCCAGGACGGCGATGGAACGGCGCAGCGGGATACCGATGTAGCGGGCGCCGCGCAGCTTGCTGTCGGGGGTGGAGACGGCGACCTGGGCCGCGTACCGCGAGCCGATCTTGTTGGCCAGACCGGGGCGCGCGTTGGCCTCATGGATGACGATCGGCACACCGAGCCGCTTGGCCGCCAGGTAACCGGGCAGGGCGACATAACCGCCGAACCCGACGACGGCGTCCGCCTTGGTCCGCTCCAGGATCTGCTCGGCCGCCTTGATCGTGCCGCGCAGCCGCCCGGGGACCGTGATCAGCTCGGGGGTCGGCTTGCGTGGCAGAGGCACGGCCGGGATCAGCGCGAGTTCGTAGCCCCGCTCGGGAACGAGCCGCGTCTCCAGACCGCGCTCCGTGCCCAGTGCCGTGATTCCCACGGTCGGATCCTGCCTGCGCAGGGCGTCCGCGAGGGCGAGCGCGGGCTCGATGTGGCCGGCGGTCCCCCCACCGGCGAGTACGACATGCACCGAAATTCACCGCTCTCCGGACGAGCGCGCCGCCGAGGCACGCCGTCGCATCGTGTTCCATCTCCGAGGCCCCGAAGGGCCTCCCGCCCGCTTTCTACCAAAGCGAGGTTGCCGCATCGCAAGCGCCGCCCGCGCAGCGGGGTCGTCGCGCGCGAAGGCGATCAGCAACCCGATGGCGAACATGGTCGGCAGCAGGGCGGATCCCCCGTAGGAGAACAGCGGGAGGGGGACGCCGGCGATCGGCAGCAGGCCGAGCACCGCACCGATGTTGATCACCGCCTGAGCGGTGATCCAGGTCGTCACGCCTCCCGCGGCATACCTCACGAAGGGGTCCTCCGTGCGTCCGGCCACGCGGATACCCGCATAGCCTAGAGCCGCGAAGAGGGCGAGCACCGACAGCGTCCCCGCGAGGCCCAGTTCCTCACCGGTGACGGCGAAGATGAAGTCGGTGTGCGCTTCGGGTAGTTGGCCCCATTTCTCCACACTCGCACCAAGGCCGGAACCGAAGATTCCGCCGGACGCCAGGGCGTAGATGCCGTGCACGGCCTGCCAGCAGTCGACCGGACCCGACTGGGGCTCGGTCGCCCCGATGCAGGACAGCCGGGCCATGCGGTTCGGGCTGGTCTTGATCAGGATCGCGCCGATCGTGGCCGCGATGGACAGCACCGCGACGAACAGCCGGGTGGGGGCCCCGGCCAGCCACAGCAGCCCGAAGAGGATCGCGGTCAGGATGATGGCCGTGCCCATGTCACCGCCGAGCATGATCAGCCCGAGCAGCAGGAACGCCACCGGGACGAGCGGCACGAGCATGTGCTTCCACTGTCCGAGCAGCCGCTTGTCCTGCTTGCGGGCGATCAGGTCGGCGCCCCACAGCACGAGGGCGAGCTTGCCGAACTCACTGGGCTGGATCTGGAAGGAGCCGCCGAGCGAGATCCAGTTCTGGTTGCCGTTGACCGACATCCCTATCCCGGGCACCTGCACCAGTGCCATCAGGAAGACGGCCCCCGCCAGTATCGGGTACGCCAGCGCCCGGTGGAGTTTCACGGGCATCCGCGACGCGACGAGCAGCAGCACGGCGCCGATGGAGGCGGCGAGGAACTGCTTCCGGAAGAAGTACGACCCCGGCAGCGACATCTGCAGCGCGGTGATCTGCGAGGCCGAGTAGACCATCACCAGGCCCAGCACGGTGATCAGCAGGCTTCCGCCGAGGATCAGGTAGTAGGCCGTGAGCGGGCGGTCCCAGGCCCGCCGGGCCCGGGTGACGAGACGGACCGCGGGGTTGTCGCGCGAGAAGCGGGGACCGGTTGGCCGCCCGGCCGGCCGCTGCACCGCACGGCTACTGGATGCCACCGGTCACCTCGCTGCACGGAGCGGTGGCGCCGGCGGGCAGCCGCCCGCGAAAGACCGACCACGATGGCGTCGTCACGCGTCCCTCCCAGGGATCCCGGGCGCGCCCGGAGCGACCGGGGCCCGCCGTCAGGCGCCCGCGGTCCCGAGTTCGCGTACGGCCTCCGCGAACGCGTCCCCGCGCTTGTTGTAGTTCGCGAACATGTCCATGGAGGCGCAAGCGGGAGCCAACAGCACCGTGTCCCCGGAGTTCGCGAGCCGTCGCGCCTCCTGCACGGCCGCACGCATCGCCCCAGTGTCGGTCCGGTCGAGGTCGACGACGGGTACTTCCGGGGCGTGTCGCGCGAGGGCTTCACCGATCAGCGCGCGATCCGCACCGATGAGCACCACACCGCGAAGCCGCTTCGCCGACCTGGCGACCAGTTCGTCGAAGGTGGCCCCCTTGGCGAGCCCGCCGGCGATCCACACGATCGACTCGTACGCCGCCAACGAGGCTTCCGCCGCATGGGTGTTGGTGGCCTTGGAGTCGTCGACATAGGCGACCCCGTCCACGTCCGCCACATGTGCGATGCGGTGGGCGTCCGGGGTGAAGGACCGCAACCCGTCCCGTACGGCCCCGGCGGGCACCCCGAAGGCGCGCGCGAGGGCCGCCGCGGCAAGGGCGTTGGCGACGTTGTGCGGGGCCGGCGGGTTCACGTCGGAGACCTCGGCCAGCTCCTGTGCGTTCTTCTGCCGGCCCTCGACGAAGGCGCGGTCGACCAGGATGCCGTCGACGACGCCGAGTTGGGACGGGGCGGGCGTGCCGAGAGTGAAGCCGATCGCCCGGCAGCCCTCCTCCACGTCCGCTTCGCGCACCAGGTCCTCGGTCGCCTTGTCGGCGACGTTGTACACGCAGGCGACCCGATTGCCCTCGTAGATACGGCCCTTGTCGGCGGCGTACGCCTCCATCGAGCCGTGCCAGTCGAGGTGGTCGGGCGCCAGGTTGAGCACCACGGCGGAGTGGGCGCGCAGCGACGGGGCCCAGTGCAGCTGATAGCTGGACAGCTCCACCGCGAGGACGTCGTACTGCTCCTCGCCGAGGACGGCGTCCAGCAGGGAGACCCCGATGTTGCCGACGGCGGCCGTGCGCAGGCCCGCAGCCCGCAGGATCGAGGCGAGCATCTGCACGGTGGTGGTCTTGCCGTTGGTCCCCGTGACAGCGAGCCAGGGGGCCGCGTCGGGGCCCCTCAGCCGCCAGGCCAGCTCGACATCGCCCCAGACCGGTACACCGGCCTCGGCCGCCGCCGCGAACAGCGGCTTGTCGGGCCTCCAGCCGGGCGCGGTGACGATGAGGTCGGTGCCTTCGGGCAGGGTGGCGCCGTCGCCGAGCCGGACCGTGATGCCGAGCGCCTCCAGCTCGGCGGCCTGTGCCCGGGCCCGCTCGTCGTCGCCGTCGTTCACGACCGTGACGCGAGCGCCGAGCCCGTTGAGCACCTTGGCCGCCGGGACGCCGGAGACGCCGAGGCCGGCGACGGTGACGTGCTTCCCCTGCCAGTCGGTCACTTTTCCGCTGCCCATCCCGCGTAGAAGATGCCAAGTCCCACGATCACGCAGATTCCCTGAATGATCCAGAAGCGGACCACGACCAGGACTTCGGACCAGCCTTTGAGCTCGAAGTGGTGCTGGAGTGGCGCCATGCGGAAGACGCGGCGGCCGGTGAGGCGGAACGAGCCGACCTGGATGACGACCGACATGGTGATCAGGACGAAGAGGCCGCCCAGCAGCGCGAGCAGCAGCTCGGTGCGGGAGCAGATCGCGAGGCCGGCCAGCGCGCCGCCGAGGGCCAGCGATCCGGTGTCACCCATGAAGATCTTGGCGGGCGAGGTGTTCCACCACAGGAAGCCGAGGCAGGCGCCCATCAGCGCGGAGGAGACGACGGCCAGGTCGAGTGGATCTCTTACCTCGTAACAGGCGGCCGGGTTGGTCAGGGTCGCCGCGTTGGCGCAGGACTCCTGGAACTGCCAGACGCCGATGAACGTGTACGCGCCGAAGACGAGCACGGAGGCGCCGGTGGCGAGGCCGTCCAGACCGTCGGTCAGGTTCACGCCGTTCGACATCGCGAGGATCATGAACAGCGCCCAGATCACGAACAGCACCGGGCCGATCGTCCAGCCGAAGTCCTGGACGAAGGAGAGCTTGGTGGACGCCGGGGTGTTGCCGCGGGCGTCGGCGAACTGCAGTGCCAGTACGGCGAAGGCGATACCGACGATCAGCTGGCCGGCCATCTTCGCCTTGGCCCGCAGACCGAGCGAGCGCCGCTTGACGATCTTGATGTAGTCGTCGAGGAAGCCGACCAGGCCCATGCCGGCCATCAGGCCCAGCACCAGCACACCGGAGAAGGTCGGTGTGGCCGCCTTGTCGGTGGTCCAGCTCGTGATCACCTTGGACAGGAAGTAGGCGGCGATCGTCGCCAGGATGAACGCGATGCCACCCATGGTCGGCGTGCCGCGCTTGCTGGCGTGCTCGCGCGGGCCGTCGTCGCGGATGTACTGCCCGTAGCCCTTGCGGGCCAGCAGCTTGATCAGCAGTGGAGTGCCGATCAGGGTGAGGAAGAGGCCAATGACTCCTGCGAACAGGATCTGCTTCATCATCGGGCGGCAACCTCACCCTCGGCACCGGTCTCGAGCAGCGCCTGGGCCACACTCTCGAGCCCGACCGACCGGGACGCCTTCACGAGTACGACGTCTCCTGGGCGCAGCTCGCTGCGCAACAGGTCGATCGCCGCCTGTGCGTCGGACACGTGCACCGACTCCTCACCCCACGAACCCTCGTTATATGCGCCCAGTTGCAGCCAGGACGCTTCCCTGCCCCCGACCGCGACGAGCTTGCTGACGTTGAGCCGGACGGCGAGCCGCCCGACCGCGTCGTGCTCGGCGAGCGCCTCGTCCCCGAGCTCGGCCATCTTGCCGAGCACCGCCCACGTACGACGTCCCTTGCCCATCGCCACGAGCGCGCGCAGTGCGGCTCGCATGGACTCGGGGTTCGCGTTGTAGGCGTCGTTGACGACCGTCACGCCGTCCGGGCGCTCGGTGACCTCCATCCGCCAACGGGAGAGGGTGCCCGCCTCGGAGAGCGCGGTTGCGATCTCCTCCGCGGACATGCCCAGCTCATGGGCGACGGCGGCCGCGGCGAGCGCGTTCGACACGTGGTGCTCACCGTACAGGCGCATGGTCACATCGCTGCACCCGGAGGGTGTGTGAAGGCTGAAGGCCGGCTGTCCACTGTCCGTGAGTCTCACGTTCTCGGCGCGAACGTCCGCTTCGTCGGACTCTCCGAAAAGGACCACCTTCGCCGCCGTACGGGACGCCATGGCCCGCACGAGCGGATCGTCCGCGTTGAGCACCGCGATGCCGCCCTCGTCCTTGGAGGGCAGGCTTTCGACGAGTTCGCCCTTTGCCAGCGCGATCTGCTCACGGCCGCCGAACTCGCCGATGTGGGCGGTGCCGACGTTCAGCACCAGCCCGATCCGCGGCGGGGTCAGGCCGGTGAGGTACCGGATGTGGCCGATCCCCCGGGCTCCCATCTCCAGCACGAGGAACCTCGTCTCCTCGGTGGCGCTGAGGGCCGTGAGCGGCAGCCCGATCTCGTTGTTGAGCGAGCCGGGCGTCCACACCGTCGGCGCCTTGTGCTGGAGCACCTGGGCGATGAGGTCCTTGGTGCTGGTCTTGCCGGCGGAACCGGTGAGGGCGACCACGGTCGCCCCCAGCCGCCGCACCACGTGGCGCGCGAGGGCGCCGAGGGCGGCCTGCACGTCGTCCACGACGATCGCGGGCACGCCGACGGGGCGGGACCCCAGCACGGCCGCGGCGCCCGCCTCGACCACCGCCGGGGCGAAGTCGTGCCCGTCGGCGCGCTCGCCGACGAAGGCGACGAAGAGGCCGCCGGGCTCCACCTCCCGGGAGTCCCGGACGACCGGCGCGGTCACCTGGACGGACGGGTCCGGTATGTCATGCATCTGCCCGCCGGCGACTGTGGCGATCTCGGCGAGGGAGAGGGCGATCACAAGTTCATCCCTGGGTCTTCTGGATAGCTTCGCGAAGCACCTGGCGGTCGTCGAAGGGACGGACCACTCCGGCGATGTCCTGGCCCTGTTCGTGGCCCTTGCCCGCGACCAGCACGGTGTCCCCGGGCCGCGCGCGGGCCACGGCGGCGGCGATGGCGGCGGCCCGGTCCTCGAAGACCTGCACCTCGCCCCGTTCGTGTGCGGGTACGGAGGCCGCACCCTCCAGCATGGTCGCGAGGATCGCGAGAGGATCCTCGGAGCGCGGGTTGTCGGAGGTGAGCACGGCCGTGTCGGCGAGCCGGGCCGCGGCGGCGCCCATCGGGGCGCGTTTGGTGGTGTCCCGGTCGCCGCCGCAGCCGAGCACGATGTGCAACTTGCCCTCGGTGACCTTTCGCAGGGCGCGCAGCACCGATTCGACGGCGTCGGTCTTGTGGGCGTAGTCGACCACAGCGAGGTAGGGCTGCCCGGCGTCCACGCGCTCCAGGCGGCCCGGGACGCCCGGCACGGCGGCGATGCCGTCGGCGGCGGTCTGCGGGTCGACGCCGGCCGTGGCGAGGGCGACGATCGCGGCGAGGGTGTTGGCCACGTTGAAGGGGCCCGGGAGCGGCGACTTGGCGGAGATGCGCAGTCCCTCGGGGCCGAGCACGGTGAAGGCCGAGTCGAGCCGGCCGATCCGGACGTCCTCGGCGCGCCAGTCGGCGTCCGGATGGCCCTCGGCCGAGTACGTGACGACCGGGACCCCGGCCTCCTTGACGAGTCTGCGGCCGTACTCGTCGTCGAAGTTGACGACGCCGATCCGGCTGCGCTTCTCCGTGAACAGCTGCGCCTTGGCCCGGAAGTAGTCCTCCATGTCGGAGTGGAACTCCATGTGTTCCGGGCTGAGGTTGGTGAAGACCGCGACGTCGAAGACGCAGCCGTCGACCCGGCCGAGCACCAGCGCATGGCTGGAGACCTCCATGGCGACCGCCTCGACCCCGCGCTCGCGCATGACCGCGAACAGGGCCTGCAGGTCCGTGGCCTCGGGCGTGGTGCGCTCGGACTTGATGCGCTCGTCGCCGATGCGCATCTCGACCGTGCCGATGAGACCGGTGCTGTGGGTCGTGCGCAGCCCGCCCTCGACGAGATAGGCGGTCGTGGTCTTGCCGGAGGTACCCGTGATGCCGATCTGGAGCAGGTCCCGTCCCGGGTGGCCGTAGATCGTCGCCGCCAGTTCGCCCATCCGTCCGCGCGGATCGTCGGCGACCAGGACCGGCAGCCCGGTGGCGGCGGCGCGCTCGGCACCCGTCGGGTCGGTCAGCACCGCGACCGCGCCGAGACCGGCGGCCTGGGTGACGAAGTCGGCACCGTGCAGCCGGGCGCCCGGGAGCGCGGCGTACAGGTCGCCCGGGCGGACCGCGCGCGAGTCATGGGTGATGCCCGTGACCTCGGCGGGGCTCTCCGGTGCGGCGGCACCCAGCTGGCCGGCGAGCTCCGCGAGGGATGTGGCGGAGACCTGAACCGGTCGCGGCGGCCCCGGATACGTCACGGAAGCGCCTTTCTGGGAAGTGGGGGACTGATCAGCGTGTGGCACGGCGGTGAGCGTACCGGGCGTGCCCCCACCGGAGCGAAAAGGGAGCCCGCGCGCAGCGCGCTCCGGCGCCGGCGGTGGTGGGAGGCAGGTGGGCGAGGGCGGGGCGTGGTTCCCGGGATCGGGGGTGATCGATGTCACGAGCTGGTTCCTGGTGGTCTTCCCGTAGTGCTGATCATGGCGAGAACGTGACGGGCAGCTTCGCGGCCGCGGCCCCGGTGGGTGGGACCTGGAGGGTCTTCAGGGCGAACTCCATGACCTGCTTGAAGACGGGTCCGCAGATCTGACCGCCGTAGTAGCTGCCCTTGGTGGCGTTCTGGATGGCGCAGTAGACGGTCACCCGGGGGTTGTCCGCGGGGGCGAACCCGGCGAAGGAGGAGGTGTAACCGCGGTACTTGCCGGTGGCCGGATCCACGCGGTTCGCCGTACCCGTCTTACCCGCGACCCGGTAGCCGGGGATGCGGGCCGCGACGCCGGTGCCCTCCCGGTCGTCCACGACGGACTCCAGCATCTGGGCGAGGGTCTTCGCCGTTCTTTCGCTGACGACCCTGGACTCCTGCGGTTTCGCGGCCGGTGTGAAGCGGCCGTCCGCGCCCTTCATGCCGCGCACCAGGCTCGGCTCGACGCGGACGCCGCCGTTGGCGATGGTCGAGTAGACGGAGGCGGCCTGGACCGCGTTGATCGACACGCCCTGGCCGAAAGGAATCGTGTACTGCTGCGACGTCGACCACTTCTCCGGCGGCGCGAGGATGCCTCTCGTCTCACCGGGGAAGCCCAGGCCGGTGGAACTGCCGATGCCGAATTTGCGCAGGTACGAATAGAGGACCCGGTTGGCCTCCGGCTGCGTCTTGCCGAGCTGGCCGGTCGCCAGGATCGTGCCGATGTTGCTGGACTTGGCGAGGACCCCGTTGAGCGTCAGGTTCCAGGTCTCGTGGTCGACGTCGTCCTGGAAGAGGCGGTCGCCGCGGTGCAGCCGATTGGGCACGACGACATGGGTCATCGGGGTGGCGACGTTCTCCTGCAGCACGGCGGCCATCGACATCACCTTGGCGGTGGAGCCGGGCTCGTAGGCGTCCTGGACGGCCGCGTTGCCGAGGGCCGCGGCATTGGCCTTGGACAGGTCGTTGGGATCGAAGCCCGGCGAGTTCGCCATGGCGAGGATCTGGCCGGTCCGGGTGTCCTGCACGACCACATAGCCGCGGTCCGCATGGGACGTCTTCACCTGCTGGGTGATGGCGTTCTGGGCCGCCCACTGGATGTCGCGGTCGATGGTCAGCTCCACGTCGGATCCGGCCACGGCGGGCGTCTCGGCGGAACCGGCGGTGGGCACGAGCCGGCCGCCGGACTGCGCGTAGCGGATCTTGCCGTCCTTACCCGCCAGATCCTCGTCCAGCTGCTGCTCGATGCCGCCGCCGCCCTTGCCGTCGGCGTTGACCCAGCCCAGTATCCCGGCGGCGAGCTCGCCGTTCGGGTAGACGCGCTTGTTGGTGGGCTCGGCGAGGACGCCTGCCAGAACGTTGACCGTCCCCTTGTCGCTCCTGGCCTTGTCGGCGAGCGTGTTCTTGAGGTCCTTGATCTGGTTCCACACCTGCGGGGTGCGCCGGCGGGCCAGCAGGACGTAGCGGGTGTGCGGGGTCCTGAGCTTCTTCGCGACCAGGGCGGCGTCCTGGTCGATGATCGGGGCGAGCAGCGCGGCGGCCTGCTCGGGGGCGTCCGGTGTCCCGGTGGCCTTCGCCGTGAACAGCGTCGGGTCGGCCGTGATGTCGTACGCGTCCACGCTGGTCGCGAGCTCCACCCCGTTGCGGTCCGTGATCTCGCCGCGTACGGCGGCCAGCGTGCGGCCCACATAGCGGTTCTGATCGGCCTTGGCGGCATATGCGCTCGCGTCCACGGCCTGCACCTGGAGCAGCCGTACGACGAAGACGAGCAGGACCAGGGTGAAGGCGAGGCCGACCAGGCGCAGCCGGGGGCGCGGGCTGCCCAGCCTGATGCGCGGGGCGGGCCCGCGGCCCGGGGCGGGGCGGCGTACGGGTCGGGCGCCGGAGCCCGGGTGACGCCGTGCGTCCTGGCGCACGGGACGAGCGGGCCGCGCGGGGCCGGGCACGCGGCGGCGCGGCGGTTCCCTGTCGGACACTTCCGTCACCTGCCGGGGGTCTTGGAGGGGTGTGCGGGCGCAGTGGAGGACGCGGGCGGAGCGGAGGGGGCGGCCGGGGCCGTGGTGGGCGGGGGCGCGGAGGCCGTCGCCGCACGCTGGGTCGACGACGGCGACGGCGCCTTGCTCGATCCGGAGCCGATCACCATGGGCGGGCGCACGGCCGCGGGGCTCGCCGCGGACTGCTCGGCCGCGGCCGAGGGGACGCCCTTGACGGCGCCGTCGGGGTTCAGGAAGGCGGGGTCGCCGCCGGGGACCATGCCGAGCTCGTGGGCGCGGCGCTGGAGCGCGTCGGGTGCCGAGTAGGTGTCCACGTCCCGCTGGAGGGCCTGCTCCTCGTCGGTGAGGTTCTTGGTCTGCCGCTGGAGATCGTCGAGCTTGAACGCGCCTTCGCTCAGCGCGGAGTTCAGCACGAGCAGCACGATGAGCCCGCCGCCGAGCAGCACGACGACGAGCAGCACGAAGGGGGTCCGTGCGGCACTGGCGGCACCGCCGGTGGGAATCAGCCGCGCGAGCCGGGCGGCCCGCCCTCTGAGTCGGGGTTTCGCGCTCACACGCCCTCCCGCCGCGCCGCCATGCCCGTAAGCCTCCTCTTCGGCCGCCGCGGCTCCCGGGGCGGTCCGGTGGAGCCGGCGAGCGGCTCCGTCCGGGCCGGGGCCCCGGGCCGGGGCGGGATCTCCTCGGCGGCCCGGCCGCCCGCAGGCACGCCGCTCCTGGTCACTCCCCCACCCCTTTCGTCCGGCTCACTCGACATCCTCGCGGATGCGCTCGGCGCCGCGCAGACGCGCCGGGGCCGCCCGGCGGTTCTCGGCGACCTCCTCCTCGGTGGGAAGTTCGGCACCGCGGGTGAGCAGCTTGAGCCGGGGCTGGTAGCGCTCGGGGACGACCGGCAGACCGGGCGGCGCGGTGGTCGCGGCGCCGGCCGCGAAGACCTGCTTGACCAGCCGGTCCTCGAGCGAGTGGTAGGACAGGACGGCGATCCGGCCTCCGACCGCGAGCGCCTTCACGGCCGCCGGTACGGCCCGCTCCAGGACGGCGAGTTCGCCGTTGACCTCGATGCGCAACGCCTGGAACGTGCGTTTGGCGGGGTTCCCGCCGGTCCGCTTGGCCGCCTGCGGCAGTGCGTTGCGGATCAGCTCCACGAGCCGGGCACTGGTGGTGAACGGCTCCTTCTCGCGCTCGCGCACGATGGCGGACACGATCCGCTTGGCCTGCTTCTCCTCGCCGTAGGCCCGCAGGATCCGCACGAGTTCGCCCGCCGGATAGGTGTTGAGGACCTCGGCGGCGCTCAGGCCGGTCGTCTGGTCCATCCGCATGTCCAGCGGGGCGTCCTGCGCGTACGCGAAGCCGCGTTCGGCCTCGTCGAGTTGCATGGACGAGACGCCGAGGTCGAAGAGGATGCCCTGGACGCGCGGGACACCCAGCCGGTCGAGCACGCCGGGAAGTTCGTCGTAGACCGCGTGTACGAGGGTGGCGCGCTCCCCGAACGGTGCAAGCCGCTCCCCCGACAGGCGCAACGCCTCCTTGTCGCGGTCGAGCCCCACCAGCCGGGCCTTGGGGAAGCGGGTCAGCAGTGCCTCGCTGTGGCCGCCGAGCCCGAGGGTGCAGTCGACGACGACGGCGTCCGGCTCGGCGAGGGCCGGCGCCAGTATGTCCAGACACCGCCCGAGCATGACGGGCACGTGTCGACTCTCGCTCAAGGGGGCCTCTCAGATCCGGCACGGCCGGGTCCGCACCACCGGGTCCCCGCCCGCTCTCGAGGGGGAGGGCCTGCCGGCGCCGAAAGCGTCAGCCGACCGGGAGCGGGAGGAGGCCGAGCCGTACGTACGCGCCGCGCACGTGGGGAGCAACGGCGCGCAGCCGGTGTCTCCGGGGGGAACAGTCCGCAGGAAGTGCATCTCGCCTCCCGCTTCGCGTCACTTTAGTCCACCCTGTCTTGCGGTCAACCAACTGCCCTGCGCGTCGCGCGGCAGGGCGTCATGGCGGGGCGGTTCGAGGGGAATCACCCGTCCGGCAGCGGTTCCGTCGGAGGTCCACCGACTGTGTGGGTTACCTCACAACAAGCCCACGTGGCGTTCTTTGTCCGCTCTCACAGCAGGCCCCGATCGTCCGTGACCAGTAACGTCATGGGTATGACGACTTCCGCATCCGTTCCCGCCGGTCCCGAAGGCGCCATAGTGGGCACCGTCACCGATCGCCTCGTCGACGCCAACGAGCAGTACGCCGCCGCGTTCACGGATCCCGGGATGGACGCCCGCCCCGTGCTCCGCGTCGCGGTCGTGGCGTGCATGGACGCCCGGCTGGACCTGCACGCCGCACTGGGACTCGAACTGGGCGACTGCCACACCATCCGCAACGCGGGCGGCGTCGTCACCGACGACGTGATCCGCTCCCTCACCATCAGCCAGCGGGCGCTGGGCACCCGCAGCGTCGTCCTCATCCACCACACCGGCTGCGGCCTCGAGTCCCTGACCGAGGAGTTCCGGCACGATCTGGAGATGGAGGTGGGCCAGCGTCCCGCCTGGGCGGTGGAGGCCTTCCGCGACGTCGACCAGGACGTACGGCAGTCGATGCAGCGCGTGCGCACCTCCCCGTTCCTGCTGCACACGGACGACGTGCGCGGCTTCGTCTTCGATGTGAAGACGGGCCTGCTGCGGGAGATCGATCCCGCGTAAGGGGGCGCCGGCACCCGTCGCGCCACCACGCCTGTCCCCCTCGCGAACGTCCATTCGGTCGAAAAACCACGGCTTCGGTGGGCCAAAAAGGCCGTAAGGCCGACATATCGCGGCCAGTTATCCACAGGCGAGTGACACGAACCGGTAACGGCAACAAGAATGCGGGGGTGGCATCACGCGGAACCTTTCGCGCGTGGTGTCCGTGTTTCGGGGTGGGCCGGTCCGCATCGCAGAGCGTCGGCCCGGAGCAATAACGGGCCGAGGAGGGCCGGGTGACGACCTATGACGATCGAGCGAGCCTTACTGATCTGACCGCCACTGTGGAGCGTGTCCGCAGTTCGGTGGAAGGAGTGATCGAGGGCAAGCCAGAGGTCGTACGCCTTTCGCTGACTGTGCTGCTCGCCGAGGGGCATCTGCTGATCGAAGATGTCCCGGGCGTCGGCAAGACCATGCTCGCGAAGGCGCTGGCGCGCTCCATCGACTGCTCGGTGCGCCGTATCCAGTTCACGCCGGACCTGCTGCCCTCGGACATCACGGGCGTGTCCATCTGGGACCAGCAGCGCCGGGACTTCGAGTTCAAGCCGGGCGCGATCTTCGCCCAGATCGTGATCGGGGACGAGATCAACCGCGCCTCGCCCAAGACGCAGTCCGCGCTCCTGGAGTCGATGGAGGAACGCCAGGTCACCATCGACGGCAAGACCTACGAACTGCCCAGCCCCTTCATGGTGGTCGCCACCCAGAACCCGGTGGAGATGGAGGGCACCTATCCGCTGCCCGAGGCCCAGCGCGACCGCTTCATGGCCCGTGTCTCGATCGGTTACCCGAGCGCGGAGGCCGAGCTGCAGATGCTCGACATCCACGGCGGGGTGAATCCGCTGGACGACCTCCAGCCGGTGGCGCACGCCCACGACATCGTGAAACTGGTGGAGGCCGTCCGGGGCGTCCATGTCGCCGAGGCGGTCCGCCGCTACGCCGTGGACCTCGTCGCCGCCACCCGCACGCATCCCGATCTCAGACTCGGCGCCTCGCCGCGCGCCACCCTGCACCTGCTGCGCGCGGCGAAGGCGTCCGCAGCCCTCAGCGGCCGGGAGTACGCGCTGCCCGACGACGTGCAGGCGCTCGCCGTGGCGGTCCTGGCCCACCGTCTGCTGCCCACGGCACAGGCCCAGCTCAACCGCCGGACCGCGGAACAGGTCGTGGAGGAGATCCTCCAGCGCACCACGGTGCCCGCGGCACCCCAGCAGTCCGGTCTCACCATGGGCCGCGGCTACGGCCAGCAGCCGCCCCGGAGGCTTTGATGGCACACGGGGGGACGGCGCGCACCGAGGACGAGGACAAGGGCGGGCTGCGCACCACGCTCGCGGGACTGACCACGCGCGGCCGCTCCTTCCTCGCCGCCGGGATCGCCGCCGCGATCTGCGCGTATGTGCTCGGGCAGAGCGATCTGCTCCGGGTCGGTCTTCTGCTGGCGGTGCTGCCCCTGGTGTGCGTGTCGGTGCTGTACCGCACGCGCTACCGGGTCGCGGGCAGCCGCCGGCTCTCCCCCTCGCGTGTGCCCGCGGGCTCCGAGGCCCGGGTCCATCTGCGGATGGAGAACGTCTCGCGGCTGCCCACCGGGCTGCTGATGCTCCAGGACCGGGTGCCGTACGTGCTCGGGCCGCGCCCTCGTTTCGTGCTGGACCGGGTGGAGGCGGGCGGACGGCGCGAGGTGTCCTACCGCGTGCGCTCGGACCTGCGCGGGCGTTATCCGCTGGGACCGCTCCAGCTGCGCCTGAGCGACCCCTTCGGCATGTGCGAGCTGACCCGTTCCTTCTCCACCTACGACACCCTGACGGTGATCCCGCGCGTGGAGCCGCTGCCGCCCGTGCGGCTCTCGGGTGAGGCGAGGGGCTACGGCGACGGGCGGCAGCGCTCGCTGGCGCTGGCGGGCGAGGACGACGTGATCCCGCGGGGTTACCGGCACGGCGACGACCTGCGCCGGGTGCACTGGCGCTCCACCGCGCGCTACGGCGAGTTGATGGTGCGCCGCGAGGAGCAGCCGCAGCGAGCCCGGTGCACCGTCCTGCTGGACACCCGGGCCGTCGCCTTCCGGGGCTCGGGCCCCGACTCGGCCTTCGAGTGGGCGGTCGCGGGCGCGGCGTCCGCGCTGGTGCACATGCTCGAACGGGGTTTCTCGGTACGGCTGTTGACCGACACCGGCAGTTCGGTGCCCGGTGAGGGCGCGGACGGGTTCGCGGGGGCGAGCCAGCAGTCCGCCGACGCGGCCGGTCTGATGATGGACACGCTCGCCGTGATCGACCATTCGGACGGCGCGGGCCTGTCACGCGCGTACGACCTGCTGCGCGGCGGGAACGAGGGGCTGCTGGTGGCCTTCTTCGGCGACCTCGACGAGGAGCAGGCCGCGGTGGCGGCCAAGATGAGCAGGCGCAGCGGCGGGGCGCTCGCCTTCCTGCTGGACAGCGCCTCCTGGGGGCGCGAACCGGACGATGTGCCGAGCGCGTCGGACCGGAGCGAGGATCGGCTGCGGCTGCTGCGCGAGGCGGGCTGGACCGCGCTCGCGGTGCCCAGAGGTGTCCCGCTCGCGGACCTGTGGCGTGAGGCGGACCGGCAGCGCACGGGCGTGGGCGCCGTGAACGGCGCGGAGGGACGGTCATGAGCGGACGGGCCAGGCTGGCGCTGTGTGCCGCGACGGCGACACTGATGGCGTCGTGCGCCCTGCTGCCGCTCGTGTCCCCGGCGACCTGGATCCTCCAGGTCGTCTTCCTGGTCGCGGTGCAGACCGGTGTGGGCGCGCTGACCCGGCGCGTCCCGCTGGCACGCCCGCTGACCATCGCCTGCCAGGCGGTGGTCACCCTCCTGCTGCTCACACTGGTCTTCGCCAGGGACCACGCCATCGCCGGGTTCATCCCCGGGCCCGAGGCCTTCCGCCACTTCGGGGAACTCCTGCAGTCGGGCGCGGACGACATCGGACGGTACGCGATCCCGGCGCCCCTGACCCCGGGGATCCGGCTGATGATCGTCGGCGGGGTCCTGGTGATCGGGCTGCTGGTCGACGCGCTGGCGGTGACGTTCCGCGCGGCGGCCCCGGCCGGACTGCCCCTGCTCGCGCTGTATTCGGTGGCCGCGGGACTCTCCGACGGCGGGACCGACTGGCTGTGGTTCCTCGCGGCCGCCGCCGGCTATCTGACGCTGCTCCTGGCCGAGGGCCGCGAGCGGCTCTCCCAGTGGGGGCGGGTCTTCAGCACCGCTGCCCGATCCTCGGACCGGGACCCCGGACACGCCGTCGCGCCCGCCCGCACCGGCCGCCGGATCGGCGTGGTCGCGCTGGGTGCCGCCCTGGTGGTGCCGCTCGCCCTGCCCTCGCTCTCCGGCGGACTGCTGGACGGCACCGGTACGGGCGTCGGCACGGGCATCGGCAACGGCAACACGATCTCCGCGGTCAACCCCCTGGTGTCGCTTCGGGACAGCCTGAACGTGGACCAGGACCGACAGGTCATGGCCTACCGCACCAACACGGACGACACCCAGGACATGTATCTGCGGATCGTGGCCCTGGACGAGTTCGACGGCACCACCTGGAAGCCCGCCCAGCGCCACATCACGGGAGTGCCGGACACGTTCCCCACACCCGCCGGCCTCGCGGGCGGCGTCCGCCGGACGGAGATCGAGACGCAGATCTCGGCGGCGGACTGGTACGCCCAGGACTGGCTGCCGATGCCCTACCCGGCGACCGATGTGAAGATCAAGGGCAGCTGGCGGTACGAGCCGGTGGGCCGGACGCTCGTCGGCGACCACGGGCAGAACACCCGCGGCCTGCAGTACGACGTCAAGAGCCTGATCGTGCAGCCGACCGCCGAGCAGCTGGCCTCGGCGCCGGAGCCCCCCGCGACACTGGAACGCGAGTTCACCAAGGTGCCGTCGTCGGTGCCGGGGGTGGTGGCCCGGACGGCCCGCGAGGTGACTGCGGGATCGTCCGACCACTACGAGCAAGCGGTCAAGCTCCAGGACTACTTCTCGCTCAACGGCGGCTTCACCTACGACACGGATGTGCAGGTCGGCAACGGGCCGAACGCGATCGCGCGGTTCCTGCGGGACAAGCGCGGCTTCTGCGTGCACTTCTCCTTCGCGATGGCCACGATGGCCCGCACCCTCGGCATACCGGCACGCGTCGCGGTGGGCTTCACGCCGGGCTCACCACTGCCGGACGGCTCGATGTCGGTCGGTCTGCGGGACGCGCACGCATGGCCGGAGCTGTACTTCGAGGGTGTGGGCTGGACCCGTTTCGAGCCCACCCCGAACCGCGGGTCCGCACCCTCGTACACGCAGTCGGACGCACCCACCGGGCAGGTGCCGGCGGTCCCCCGCCCGTCCCTGTCCTCGTCCACGGCGCCGTCCACCGCGCCGTCGGCGAGCCAGAGCTGCTCGGCACAGGACCGCAGGATGGCGGAGTGCCCGAGCCAGTCGGCGGGCGCGGCGGTCTCCTCCGGGGACGACGGACCGCCGTGGTACCGGATCCTGGAATGGACGCTGCTGGGCCTGGTCGTGCTCGCCGTGCCACTGGCGCCGATGCTGTGGCGTCTGCGCAGTCGTGCCGTACGGCTGGCCTCGGCCCGGCATGCGTCGTCCGCGGGGCCGCCCCCCGTACCCGGCGAGCGCCACAGCGATGAGCTCGGGATGACGGTGCTGCCCGGCGAGGGACTCGTGAGCCGGAGGACCCAGGTGGTCGTGGGACACACCTTGGCCGTGTGGCGCGAGCTCACGGACACGGCGTGGGACTACGGCATCCTGCCGGACGACGCGCTGACCCCGCGCAGGGCCGCCGAGCGCATCGTGCGCCTCGGCCGGCTGGACCCGCCGGCGGCCGAGGCGGTGCACCGGGTGGCCGGAGCCGTGGAGCAGGTGCTCTTCGCCCCGGAGCCGCAGGCCCAGGCCGGGCTGGTCGACGATGCGCGCACGCTGCGCAAGGCCCTGCGGTCCACGGTCAGCGGGTCGACTCGGATGCGCGCGGTCGTGGCACCGCGCTCGGCCAGGCGTGCGGTATGGGCCGCGGCCGACCGCTGGATGGATCTCCGGGCCCGTTGGGCGGCCCGCTGGGCGGCCCTGACGCGACGCCCGTCGGGCCAGCAGAGCGGCTGACGAGACGCGCCCGTCCGCCCCGCTTCGGGGTGGACGGGCCCCGCTCGCCCGCGAGGGCCCAGGGCGGGTTGGAAGGGTCTGTACGCCCCAGCAGGACCGGGCGCGCTCGTACGTGGACTCTCGGCCGGAGGCGTCAGTCCTCCGCAGGGCCGCACCCGTGGGATTCCCGAATGGCCGGAAGAGAAGTGCCCACGGCCGGACGGACGCCCCTGCCGCGCCCGCCGGGCGTTCCCGCTGCCGGGCTCACCGCTCGCCGGGCGCCGCACCAGCGGACTCGGGGCTGGACAGGCGCGCATTCCCGGGCTCACGGCTCGGCAGGCGTCCCGCCACCGAACCCACCGGGCGCCGCACTGCCGGGCCCATGGCTCTCCGGGCGCCGCACTCCCGGGCTCGACGCTCGCCGGGCGCCGCACCGACCCGCGGCTCGACAGGCGCCGCACACCGGCCTCCGCGGCCCCCGGCCAGGCGTCGGCGTCCCCGGTCATCGCAACCGGCCGTGTGCCCACCGTGGTGTCCTGTCCCCGACCTGCCGTCTGGGGCGTCGGGACATGCTTCAAGGGGGCGCCACCTCACCGGTGGCCGCCCCCTTGTGCAAAAGTCCTCTGACCCGAGGGCTAGTGGCCCTGCTCGTCCCGGCGCCGCTGCCAACGCTGCTCGATACGGTCCATCATGGAGCGTCGCTGCCTGACCTGCCTGCGGGCGCCCGGCGCCCCCTGCTCGCCCGGCTTGGGAGCCTTGCGCCAACCGGTCACGACGAGCACCGCACAGCCCAGCATGACGAGAAAGCCCACCACGCTGATCCAGATCTGCTTCGCGACCATTCCGGCCATGAGGAGCGCGATACCCACCAGGAAGCCCGCGGCCGCCTGGTAGACCCGTCGCCGGGTGTACGTACGCAGCCCGCTTCCCTCAAGCGCTGTCGCGAACTTGGGATCTTCGGCGTACAGCGCTCGCTCCATCTGCTCGAGCATTCGCTGCTCGTGCTCCGAGAGCGGCACGGAGTCCTCCTCATCGTGCAGTCGCCGGGGCGACCGGGGGTCCCCTTCAGGATAGGCAGGGAATCGCCCCCTTGAAACCCGCCCCTCTACGCCAATTGGCCAACCGGAACCCGCCATGGCCGTCCCGGCTCACTGAAGATTCCATTCCCCAGCGGCCGACCCGTCATGCCGGGCGGTCTCCCTCGATCATACGGCGCGGACCGCTCGATCGGGGGGCCTGTGGCGTACTCCATCTGCCGCCGAGCCCCTGATCAACGGGGCGCCGTCATTTTTGAAGTGCGTTCGCCCCAGGGGCGCTCGGGCCGTTGCCGAGAGCCCGTCCGTACTCAGGCCCCGGCCGTCCCTCGGGTCTCACCGAGGACATGGAGCTGCGTCGCGACGGAGTGGAAGGCGGGGGTCTCGGCGACCGCGGCCTCCAGCTTGAGCAGCGCCTCCAGCGCCCCCGGTTCGGTGTCCACCAGCACCCCGGGCACGAGATCGGCGAACACCCTGACCCCGTGGACGGCTCCCACGCGCAGGCCAGCCTCCTCGACGAGCGCGGTCAGCTGCTCGGCGGTGAAGCGGTGCGGCACCGGGTCGCTCTCGCCCCAGCGGCCGTTCGGGTCCTGAAGCGCCTGCTTGGCCTCCTTGAAGTGCCCGGCGAGGGCCCGCGCGAGAACGGCGCCACCGAGCCCGGCGGCGAGGAGGCTGAGGACGCCCTCGCCGCGCAGGGCGGCGACCACGTTGCGGACGCCTTCGGCGGGGTCGTCCACGTACTCCAGGACGCCGTGGCACAGCACCACGTCGTAGCCGCCGCGCTCGACCACGTCGAAGAGACCGTGGGCGTCGCCCTGGACGCCTTGCACCCGGTCGGCGACACCGGCCTCGGCGGCTCTGCGCTCCAGCGCGAACAGCGCGTTCGGGCTGGGATCGACCACCGTGACACGGTGACCGAGGCGCGCGACGGGTACCGCGAAGTTGCCGCTGCCGCCGCCGGTGTCGAGGACGTCCAGCGCGTCCCGCCCCGTGACCTTGACGCGGCGGTCGAGGGCGTCCTGGAGGACCTCCCAGACGACGGCGGTACGCAGAGAGGCGCGCGGGCGCAGCGGGTCCGACACGGCAGTTGACTCCTCGGCGTGGCACCGCCTGGTGCAAGGCGGAGCGATCGGACGGCCCTCCCACCCCGGTACCAGGTCGAAAGGCTGCAGGCGCTTCCACCCTATTGCCTCGGGAGCCGTGACCGGCGGCCTGTCCACCGGCCGAACAACGTGCCGTCCCCCACCGGGCGCCCCTCCGCCCCGCACCGGCCGTCCGTCGCCACTGGGGCCGCCCCTGCGGACGGCTCAGCCCGCGTCCGGCATCTCCCGGTCCTCCTCCCGCCGCGGCTGCGGCAACACCGGCTGGAGCACGAGCATGCGCTCGACCAGCCGCAGGAACATGGCCACGTCGCGGATCAGGTCGTCCGCGTCGCGGGTACCGGCGGCGCCCTGTATGCCCGCCTCGGCGCGGGCACGGCGGGAGGCGCCGGAGGCGAACAGCGCGCTCCACTCGGTCAGTTCGGGCGCGATCTCGGGGAGTACCTCCCAGGCACTCCTGATCCTGGCGCGGCGTCGCGCCGTGGGCTCCGGGCGCCCGCGCGCGGCGAGCACCGCGGCCGCCGTGCGCAGAGCGGCAAGGTGGGCCGTGGCGTAGCGCTCGTTGGGCGTGTCGAGGAGGGCCGCCTCGTCGAGTGCGGCGTGGGCCTGGGCGAGCAGGTCGAGGGCGGCGGGCGGGGCCGTGGCCCGGCGCAGCACGGGGTGCACATCGCTCGCCGGGCCGGTCAGTGAGGGGGCAGGGCCGGTGGCGCGACGCCGGCGTGCGGCGGCTGCGGGGTGACTGGCCATGACGAACCTCCTGTCGTCTGTGTGACGGCACTGTCGCCGTATGTGCCCATCGTGAGGTATGGCACTGACAATCCCTTCTGACCTGGACTTTTGCTTCGCTCAGCAGTTCGGGGTACGTTTTTGCACTGACCAGTCAGTGCAAAGCGAGTCGCCGTGACCGGCGGCCGCCGGGGGAAGGGGGCAGGGAGATGCAGGGGCAGAAGACGGCTCCCGGCGTCGCCGTCACAGCCGCGGACCTCGGGCTGAAGGGCCCGCGCGGCTGGGTGTTCCGGGGCGTCGGTTTCGACGCGCCGCCCGGATCGCTCATCGCCGTGGCGGGCCCCTCCGGCTCCGGCCGGACCTCGCTGCTGCTCGCCCTCACCGGGCGCATGAGGCCGGGCGAGGGCCGGGCGACGGTGGGCGGGCACCGGCTGCCCAAGGAGATGTCCGCGGTCCGCCGGATCAGCGCGCTCGCGCATGTGCCCGGCGTCGCCGATCTCGATCCGGCCCTGACCGTGGGCGAGCACCTGCGTGAACGGGCCCTGCTGGAGGCCCGTTTCGGCGACTCCCTGCGTGCCCTGCTGCGCCCGCGCGCCGAACGGGCGGACCGGGCGGCACGGCGGATCGACGCCGCCCTCGCCGCCGCCGGTCTCGACCCGGCGTCGCTGCCGAAGGGCTCCCGCACGGCCGTACGCGACCTGGAACGCCTGGAGGCCCTGCGGCTGTCCGTGGCCCTGGCCCTGATCGGCCGTCCGCGCCTGCTGGCCCTGGACGACACCGACCTCAAGCTCTCGGCCTGCGAACGGGCCGCCGTCTGGTCCCTGTTGCGGTCGCTCGCCGAAGCGGGGACGACGGTGGTCGCCGTCTGCGCCGAGGCCCCTCGGGGAGCGGTCGCGGTGTCGGCCTCCCCAGAGCACGGAGGACGGCGCGGTGCGGATGACGGCGGCGGAGAAGCCGTGCCCGAGGGAAGGGACGGGCGCGAGGCGGCCGGCCCCACCCGGCCGGAGGCGGCCGGTGAGCCGGACGCGCCCGGCGGGACCGCCCGGGACGGGCGCGGCATGCACCGGGAGTCCGACGGCGACACGCGGGACCCGCGGCACGAACCCACCTCCGACGGGCCGTCCGGGGACGGCGATGACGACGACAAGGAGACGGCGGATGCGCTCGCCGAAACTGGCCGCGCTTGAGCTCAGGCGGTTCGGCAGGGGACGGCTGCCCCGCGTGGCACTCGTCGCGCTCCTGCTGCTGCCGCTGCTGTACGGCGCCCTGTACCTGTGGTCGTTCTGGGACCCCTATGGGCGCCTCGACCGCATCCCCGTGGCACTCGTGAACGGCGACGACGGGGCGACCGTGGGCGGCCGACGGGTGGCCGTGGGGGACGACCTCGTCAAGGGGCTGCGGCGCAGCAACACCTTCGAGTGGCACGAGGTGAGCGCCGCCGAGGCCCGGCAGGGCGTCGAGGACGGCACGTACTACCTGTCGTTGACCATGCCGGCCGACCTCAGCGCGCGTGTCGCCTCCAGCTCGGGCGACTCCCCCGAGACGGGGGCGCTCCAGGTGCGTACGAACGATGCGAACAACTACATCGTGGGGCAGATCTCCAGGACGGTGTTCAACGAGGTGCGGACTGCCGCGTCCACCAAGGCGTCCCGGTCGTTCCTCGACAGGATCTTCATCTCGTTCTCGGACATCCACGGGGCGACGGTGAAGGCCGCCGAGGGGGCCGACCGGCTCACGAACGGGATCGGCAAGGCGGAGAAGGGCTCCAAGGACCTCGCCGAGGGGCTCGAGGAGGCCAAGCGGGGCAGCGGCCACCTGACCAGCGGCCTGAAGAAGCTCCACAAGGGTGCGGGAGACCTCCAGGACGGTGCGCTGCAGGTCGCGGAAGGGACCCGCAAGCTCGCCGACCGGGTCGACGGCGCGGCCGACCGGGTGCGGCCCTTCCTGAAGAAGAACGGCCCTCAGATCGCCGACACCGCGACCCTGGTTGCCGATTCGGCGGGCGTGATCAGCGATCACCTCCAGGCGTTCGTCACGACGGCGCCCGTCGCGGAGAGCGGCACCCGCACGGCCTCGCAGACACTGGACGCGGTCTACGCCAGGCGCTGCGTGGGGCAGCTTCTGGACGACCCAGCGTGCGGCGACCTCAAGAAGGCGAAGGACGCGGCGGCACAGGCGGCGCGACTGGCAGCGGACGTCAACACCGTGGTGCAGGACTACCACGGCGACATGACGGCCCTGCAGAAGGACCTCACGACCCTTCAGAAGCAGGCCCGGGCGCTCGCCGAGGCGGCTCCGCACCTGTCCGACGACCTCGACCGCGCGGTCGCCGAGATCAATGCGCTCGACAAGGGCGCCGCCGCGGTCGCCAAGGGGGCGGGCACCCTGCACACCGGCCTCGGGACGGCCGCCACCGGGGTGGCGGACCTGGACGCGGGCGTCGGCGAACTGAAGACCGGCGCGATCGACCTCAACGGGGGCATGTACAAGCTCGGCGACGGCTCCGGCGAGCTCGCCGGCGGACTGCACAAGGGTGCGGGACGGATCCCCGACTACGGCGAGCAGGACCGCGACCGGCGCACCCGGGTCATGTCCGACCCGGTGCGGCTCGTCTCCGAGGATCTGCACAAGGCCCCCAACTACGGCACCGGCTTCGCCCCGTACTTCATCCCGCTGTCCCTGTGGGTGGGCGCGATGGTGGCGTACATGCTGATCCCGCCGCTGAACCGGCGCGCGCTGGCGGCGGGGGCCCCGGCCTGGCGGATCGCGTCGGCGGGCTGGCTGCCGGTGGCCGCCGTAGGTGTGCTGCAGACGACCGCGCTGATGGCGGTGCTGCACTGGGCGATCGGTCTGCAAATGGTCCACACTGCGGGGACGATCGGGTTCCTGTTCCTGGTGGCGGCCTGCTTCGCGGCGCTCGTGCAGTGGCTGAACGCGCGCTTCGGAGCGGCGGGCCGGATTCTGGTGCTCGCCCTGCTGATGCTCCAGCTCACGTCCGCGGGCGGCACCTACCCCGTGCAGACCAGTCCCGGCTTCTTCAACGCGATCCACCCCTTCCTGCCCATGAGTTACGTCGTCGAGGCGCTGCGCAGGCTCATCACGGGCGGGGGCCTCGGGCCCGTGTGGCAGGCCTGCGCCGTCCTCGTGGCGTTCACCGCGGGCGCCCTGGCGCTCACCGCCCTCTCGGCCCGCCGCCGGCAGGTGTGGACCCTCGACCGTCTGCATCCGGAGCTGAGTCTGTGACGAGCGCAACCGGGCCTGTGTCCTCGGACATGGCGGGTGCTGTGAGAATCAACGGCATGGAACGCAGCACCACCGCAACGGGCGGCGGCTCGAGCCGCCGCGAGGCGACTCGCCAGAAGCTCTACGAGGCGGCCGTCACCCTCATCGCGGAGCAGGGGTTCTCCGCCACCACCGTGGACGAGATCGCCGAGCGTGCCGGCGTCGCGAAGGGCACGGTCTATTACAACTTCGCGAGCAAGTCCGTCCTCTTCGAGGAGCTGTTGCGGCACGGCGTGGGACTGCTCACCGAGTCCCTGCGCGATGCGGCCGAGCAGACGGACCTGGCAGGCGGCACCAAGGTGGACGCCCTGGACGCGATGATCCGCGCGGGGCTCGGCTTCATCGCCCGCTACCCGGCCTTCACACAGCTGTACGTGGCCGAGTTGTGGCGCACCAACCGCGCCTGGCAGTCCACGCTCATGGTGGTGCGGCAGCAGGTGGTCGCGGTCATCGAGGACGTGCTGCGCGCGGGTGTGGCGAACGGCGAGTTCAGCGAGGAGATCGACATCCCGCTGACGGCGGCCGCGCTGGTCGGCATGGTCCTGGTGGCCGCCCTGGACTGGCAGTCGTTCCAGCCGGAGCGTTCCCTGGACGACGTCCACGCGGCGCTCTCGCGGCTGCTCCAGGGACGGGTGAGCGGCAGCCGCTAGCACATCCGGCATACCGAAGCACCGGTCCGGGCGGCCGCGCCCCCCGCCTGCCGCCACGAACCGGTGCTCCGTCGTACTCCCCCGTCGGACCCTCGTTCGCTCAGTCCCCGGGTCCCCCGTGTCTCGCTTCCGCCGAACCGGGTCGGCGGAAGGAGCGGCAAGGGCGGGCTCCGTTCCGCCGCCCCGTGTCGGCGGTGCCGAAGCCGCGTCCCTCTCCGTGCCTCCACTGTCTCGTTCGCGCAGGTCGGGTCCCATCCGCGCGGGTACTCAACTCATCGGCTAGGTACGGATACTCAGCCCTGGGCACTCACCCCCAGGTGGCCGCGGCCCCCGCTGGTGCCGGCCGGCTCCGCGCCACTGCTCCCCGCGCCTGGGCGAAGCCGCTCGACGGCCCGGGGAACGCGCTGGTCACAGGCCTGTGGCCGGGCTGTCGGCGGCGGCCGATAAAGTCACCGACATGGCACGGATTGCGGTGATCGGCGCCGGCACGGGCGCGATGGCGGCCGCTGCCCGGCTGGCCGTCGCGGGCCACCGGGTGGTGGTGTACGAGCGCACGCAGACGTACGGCGGCGCGGTGCGCCGTCTCTCGCGTGACGGTTTCTCCTTCGACACCGGCCCGGGCCTGCTGCCGCTGCCCGCGGTCTACCGTGATCTGTTCGTCAAGACCGGCCGGGAGCCGCTCGAGGACTGCGTCGAGCTGGTCCAGGTGGATCCCGCCTCCCGGCACCTCTTCGCGGACGGCACGGAGGTCTCGCTGCCGAACGCGTCGCGCGCGGGAGTCGTGTCGGCGCTGGACGCGGCGCTCGGCGCGGGTGCGGGCGGCCGCTGGGGCGACTTCCTGGTGCGGGCCCGCGAGGCATGGGACCGCACCCGCCGGCCGCTCCTGGAGGAGCCGCTGTGGCCCGACTGGACGGCGCTCGCCGAGCGTGAGCCCTATCCGGCGGTGCCGCACAAGAAGCTGCTGCGCACCCGCCGGGCCGGCACGCTCGCGGAGATCGGCGCCTGGGAGCTGCGCGACGCACGGCTGGCGGCCCTGCTGGACAGCCATGCCCTCGCCCACGGTCTGGATCCCCGGACCGCTCCGGCGAGCGCGGCCGTGCTGCCGTACATGGAGCACGCATTCGGCACCTGGTATGTCCGCGGAGGCATACGGGAGCTGGCACGCGCGGTGTACGAGCGCTGCCTGGCCCGGAAGGTGGAGTTCGTCTTCGGTGCCGAGGTCACCGGGATCGTCGAGAAGGACGGCCGGGCGGCCGGGCTCGAGCTGGCCGAGGGTTCCGTGGTGGAGTCGGACCATGTGGTGGCCGGAGTGGCGCCCGCGGTCCTCGACCGGCTCCTGCCCGGCACGACGGCGGTGCGGGGAGCGGACGAGGTCGCACCGCAGCGGGGGATGCCCAGCCGGCTGACGGTACTGCTGGCACTGCGCGGCGGCCGTCCCGAGGAGGCCGCCCACCGGACGGTGGTCCACACCCACGACCGCGAGGGCGAGCTGGACCGGATCTTCGGCGACCCCGTGGGGCCTGCCGCGACCCCCACGGTGACGATGCTGCGCCCGGACGACCCCGCGTCGGCGCCCCACGGGCACGAGGCCGTCACGCTGACGGTGACGGTGCCCTCCGGCCCGGCCGTGTCCCAGCCCGATGTGGACCGGATCCTCGAAGCCGCCGGGCGCGCGCTGCCGGATCTTCGAGACCGGCTCCTGTGGCGCGAGGTGCGCACCGCCGCCGACATCGCCGAGGACACCGGTGTGCCCGGCGGGGCGGTCCCGGCACCGGCCCTGGCCGCGGCCGGCGGTCGGCTGCTGCAGCCGTCCAACACCACTCGTGTGCCGGGCCTTCTCACGGTCGGCGGCTGGTCCCACCCGGGCGGCGGCCTGCCTCATGCCGGCATGTCGGGCGCGCTGGTCGCCGGACTGATCGTGGAGGGACCCGGCTTCCGGGGTTCGCAGTGAGGACGCCGGCGGGCGCGACCGCTCAGAAGCGGTACTGCTCGTCGTAGCCGTGCGGCTGCGTGGTGCCGTTGCCCTGCTGCTGGTACGGGTACTGCTGCTCCGGCGGAAGCTCGCCGCCGTAGGCGTCCTCAGTGGTGCGCTGCTGGGGGACCCAGACGCCGCCGGGCGGGGTCTCGCCGTAGGTGCCCGTGGCGTACTGGTCCTGGCCGTACGCCTGCTGGCCGTACTGCTCCTGGCCGCCGTAGGACGGATCGTACGAGCCGTCGTAGGTCTGCGTGCCCTGGTACGGGTCGGAGTAGCCGGCGTACTGCTGCTGGCCGTTGTCGTATCCGTACTGCTGCTGGCCGTACCCGGCGTAGCCGTCGTACGCATAGGCCTGCTGGTCCTGGGCCTGTCCGGCACCGGCACCGGCACCGGCATAGGACGGATCGCCCGCGGCGGCGTACGCCTCGTGGTTGTAGACGCCGTAGGAACCGGTGTCCTCGGGCAGCGGCTGCGGCTCGTACACCGCGGTCCCCTGGGCCGGGGTCTCCGCGGGCTGCTGCTGGGCGAAGACGTTGTCGTGGGCCTCGTCGTACCCGTCGTCCTGACGGTAGGTTCCGCCGGCGGTCGACTCGACTTCGGACTCCTCCGCCGCCACCTGCTCCTCGTGGACCGGTGGTTCGCCCCGGCGGCGCTTGCTGCCGCCCTCGGCGCCCTCGCGCGGGCGGTTGCCGACCGCCCAGCCGGCCGCGAAGCCGCGGCGGAAGGAGAGCGTGACATAGGTCTGCCCGACCGCGAACGCGGCCGCGCCGAGACCGATGACGACCACGGAGGGGATCAGCACGCCGAAGACGACACCGAGGAAGCCCACGAAGGCGAGCAGACGCCAGCGCAGCCGCGCCTTGTACTGCAGCAGCACCTCACCCAGCAGCCACAACGCGACGATGCCGAACGCGATGTAGAGGACCGTCCAGCCCATGTACGCCCCTCTCCCAGTGGCCGCTACGCAGTGTGTCGTATGCCGGTGCGACGGGTCTAGGTCTGCTGCGGATGGTGCAGACCCAGATTTTCGTAGATTTCCAGCGTCGCCGTGGAGTTGTTGAGTGTAATGAAGTGCAGTCCGGGGACTCCCTCGGCCAGCAGCCTCGCGCAGAACCCCGTGGCGACCTCGATGCCGATCGAGCGTACAGCCGCGGGATCGTCCTTCGCTGTGAGGATCCGCTCTTTCAGCCCCGCGGGGATGGCGGCGTTGCTCAACTGCGGCAGCCGCTCCAGCATCCGCACACTGGTGACGGGCATGACCTCGGGAATGACCGGGGTCGCACAGCCCGCCTGCGCGACCCGGTCGCGCAGGCGCAGGTACGACTCCGGCTCGAAGAACATCTGTGTGATCGCGTAGTCGGCGCCGGCCCGGCACTTGGCGACGAAGTGGGCGACGTCCGTGTCCCAGTCCAGCGAGCGTGGGTGCATCTCGGGGAACGCCGCGACGCCGACGCAGAAGTCGCCCGACTCCTTGATGAGGTGGACGAGTTCGGCCGCGTAGGTCAGACCGCTCGGGTGCGCCACCCAGTCGCCCATCGGGTCGCCGGGCGGGTCGCCGCGGACGGCGAGCATGTTGCGGATCCCGGCGTCCGCGTACTGGCCGATGATGTTGCGCAGTTCCGCGACGGAGTGGTTGACCGCGGTGAGGTGGGCGACCGGGGTGAGCGTCGTGTCGGCGACGATCTGCTGGGTCTCCTTGACGGTGCCCGCACGCGTGGAACCGCCGGCACCGTACGTGACGGAGACGAAGTCCGGGGCGACCGCCTCGACCCTTCGCAGCGCGCTCCACAGGTTCCGTTCGCCCTTGGGGGTCTTCGGCGCCGAGAACTCGAAGGAGCACGTCGTCTTGCCGGTGGCGAGGATCTCGCGCACCGTCCGCGCGCGATCAGTCCTCGTGGACGGGGTTCCAAGGGCCATAGTCGCAGGTTAGCCAGGGAGCGGCGGTCCCCCAACGGAATGCTGGAAATTTGCCCGAATTGTCGACTTGTTGTCCATCCCTCGGACAGACCGGCCGAGTCAGACGGTACGCAGCCGCTTCGCGAACTGCGACGCCGCCGCGCCCGGGTCGTCCGCATCCGTGATGGCGCGCACCACGACCACCCGGCGGGCACCCGCGTCCAGGACCTCGTCCAGGTTGTCCAGGTCGATACCGCCGATGGCGAACCAGGGCCGCTCGGTGCCGAGGGCGGCCGTGTGCCGGACCAGGCCGAGTCCGGGGGCGGGACGGCCGGGCTTGGTGGGGGTCGGCCAGCAGGGTCCGGTGCAGAAGTAGTCCACACCGTCCTGGACCGCGGCGGCCTCGGCCTCCGCCTCGCTGTGCGTGGAGCGGCCCAGGAGGACGTCGTCGCCGAGGAGGGCGCGGGCCGCGGGTACGGGGAGGTCGCCCTGACCGAGGTGCAGGACGTCGGACGCGGCGGCGTGCGCGACGTCGGCGCGGTCGTTCACCGCGAGCAGTTTGCCGTGGCGGGAGCAGGCGTCGGCGAAGACCTGGAGGTGCTCCAGCTCCTCCGCGGCCTCCATGCCCTTGTCGCGCAGCTGCACGATGTCGACGCCGCCGGAGAGGACCGCGTCGAGAAACTCGACGAGGTCGCCCTGCCGCTTGCGGGCGTCCGTGCACAGGTAGACGCGGGCGTCGGCGAGCCGGGCGGTGCGGCCTGTGTCGGGCACGGTGGGTCCCCCCGTGGTCGGTGGCGTACGGGCCGCGGTGGGCACGCTCGCCCAGGGGCCGTGGCCCGGGGACCGCGGCCCGTACGCCGGACGGTTGTTCTCGGATCGGGTCAGACGGCGAGCGCCTGCGCGCGGCGCTTCACCTCCGTGCCGCGATTCTCGCTCAGAGCCTGCGCAGGGGTGCCGGGCAGGGTCGGGTCCGGGGTGAAGAGCCACTCGATCATCTCTTCGACCGTGAAGCCGTCGTCCCGCAGCAGCGTCAAGGTGCCAAACAGGCCCTTGACGACCTTGTCCCCGTCGATGAAGGCGGCGGGGACGTGCAGTGCACGGTTCTCACCACGGCGTACGGCGATGAGCTGGCCCTCCTTGACCAGCTGCCGTACCCGGGTCACCTCGACGCCGAGTGATTCGGCGATGTCGGGGAGGGTGAGCCAGGCAGGGACGAGAGCATCGATCTTTGCGTCAATCTCGGTCACGGGATCAAGCGTGCCATCCCGGACCGACAGTCGGAAAGCGGGGCGCCTCCACCGGGGGCGCGATTGCCCCCTGCGGTGGATACGGAAGCCCTCTCACCTGGGGCTTCGCACGGACCGCCGGACACGGTCACGCTGTGGCCTCCTTCAGCGGGCGCGACGGGTCGGACAGGAGTTCGGGATCCATCGGGGTGCCCGCCTCGATCAGACGGCGTCCCTGGGCCAGGTCACGGGGGCGGCCCACGGCCAGAAGACCGACCAGGCGCCCCCCGCGCAGCCAGCAGACGGCCCAGGCCGCGCCCTCGGGGTCGCCGCGCCACACCGTGGTGTCGGCGGCCGCGTGGTGACCCACATACTGGACGAAACGACCGAACTGCTCGGACCAGAAGTACGGCACCGGGTCGTACGCCATCGGCGTCTCACCGATGATGTTCGCGGCCACCGTGCGCGGGCCCTGGAGGGCGTTGTCCCAGTGATGGACCAGCAGACGCTCCTCGTAGCGGCCCGACGGGAAGGAGGCGCAGTCGCCGACCGCGTACACGTCGGGCAGCGAGGTGCGCAGATGGTCGTCGGCCAGCACCTCGCCGTGTACCCCGAGGGCGATGCCCGACTCGGCGAGCCATCGCGTCGCCGGACGGGCCCCGATGCCCACGACCACCGCACCCGCGGGCACCCGCGAACCGTCGTCGAGCACCACGGCCCCGGGCTCGATGCGCTCCACGCGCGCGTGGATGCGAAGATCGGCGCCGCTGTCCGCGTACCAGGCCGTCATCGGCGCGGCCACGTCCTCGGGCAGCGCCCCGGCGAGCGGCCGGTCGGCGGCCTCCACCACGGTGACCGCGCAGCCCGCCTCGCGCGCGGCGGTGGCGAACTCCGCGCCGATCCAGCCGGCACCCACGACCACGACGTCGTGCTGCTCGGCGAGGACCGGCCGCAGCCGCTCGGCGTCGTCCAGCGTGCGCAGCAGATGCACGCCGGGCACACCCTCGGTGCCGGGCAGCCGGATCGGCTCCGCTCCGGTCGCGAGGACCAGGACGTCGTACGGCACGGGACCCTCGGTGGTGTCCAGCTCGTGGTCGTCGGGGCGCACGCCGAGCACTTCGCAGCCCAGCCGCAACCCGATGTCCAGGGCCTCGAAGTCGACGTCGAAGGCGGAGCCGTCGGCCTTTCCGAGCAGCACGGCCTTGGACAACGGCGGTCTGTCGTACGGCGGGTGGGGTTCCGCGCCGATCAGCGTCACCCGGCCCCCGAAGCCCTGTTCCCGCAGGGCGACCGCGGTCTGCACCCCGGCCATGCCCGCGCCCACGACGACGACCCGCCGTGCCGAATCGCTCCGCGCCTGCGTCTGCTCGCTCACCTGATCACCATAGACAACTGACAAACCGTCAGTCAGCGTGCGTGCCGGGTGACCTCTTCCACAATGCTCGTCCCGTCGCCCGTTCGCGACTCCCATTGCCACGACTCCTCCAGCCTCAACCGCCCGTCGGGAAGCTCCACGATCCGGGACTCGCAGTGCCCGGACGACGTGATCCCGTCGTGCGTGAGCTGGACGTACCGGAAGTCGAGGCGGTCACCGCTTCGTGTACCCACCAAACGGCCGCGTACGACGTCGCCACCCGCGTATTCGGCCCAGATCCCGCCGTCCTGCTCGTGGTAGGTGAACCGGGTGCCGGTCCCGACCTGTCCGGGTGCCTGGTCCGCCACAGGGGCGAAGGTCAGTCCTTCGAGCGATGGGACCATGTACGGAGGCTCCCTTACTGAGGCAAACGGCACCGGATAGGGTGGCCAAGGTAAAGCACTCGCGGGAGCCCGGACGCACCGGGCTGAGAGGGAGGCTGGCGGCCTCCGACCGTACGAACCTGATCCGGGTCATGCCGGCGAAGGGAGGGGGCTCGACGCCCATGTCTCCTACACCCACATCCGACGTCCTCGTGGTCGGGGGCGGAATCATCGGGCTGGTGACCGCCTGGCGGGCGGCCCTGCACGGGCTCTCCACCGCCGTGGTGGATCCCGAGCCGGGCGGTGGTGCCGCCCAGGTGGCCGCCGGGATGCTCGCGGCCGTCACCGAACTGCACTACGGGGAGCAGACGCTGCTCGGCCTGAACCTCGAGTCCGCCCGTCGCTACCCCGACTTCGCCGACGAGCTCGCCGAGGCGTCCGGCCGGGACCTCGGCTACCGCCGGTGCGGCACGCTGGCGGTGGCGCTGGACGCCGACGACCGTGCCCACCTGCGGGAACTGCACGCGCTTCAGCAGCGGTCCGGCCTCGCGGCGGAGTGGCTGAACGGACGCGAGTGCCGTCGCCTGGAGCCGATGCTCGCGCCCGGTGTGCGCGGCGGTCTGAGGGTCGACGGAGACCACCAGATCGACCCGCGCCGGCTGGCCGCGGCCCTGGTCCTCGCCTGCGAGCGGGCCGGGGTCGTCTTCCACCGGACGTGGGCCGAACGGCTGACGGTGGCGCGCGACCGTGCCGCAGGCGTCCGGACCGCCGACGGCGACGACCTCGCCGCCGGGCAGGTGGTCCTGGCCGCCGGCAGCCTGAGCGGACGGCTCGCGGGCGTCCCGGACGAGGTCCTGCCTCCCGTGCGGCCGGTGAAGGGCCAGGTGCTGCGGCTGACCGTGCCCGAGCGGTACGCGCCGTTCCTGAGCCGTACCGTGCGTGCCGTCGTCCGCGGCAGCCATGTCTACCTGGTCCCGCGCGAGAACGGGGAGCTGGTCGTCGGCGCCACCAGCGAGGAGCTCGGCTGGAACACGGCGGTCACCGCGGGCGGTGTCTACGAGTTGCTGCGGGACGCGCACGAGCTGGTCCCCGGCATCACCGAACTGCCGCTCACCGAGACCCGTGCCGGTCTGCGCCCGGGCTCCCCGGACAACGCGCCGCTGCTCGGGCCCACGAAGCTGGACGGCCTGCTGCTGGCCACCGGGCACTACCGCAACGGCGTCCTGCTCACCCCCGTCACCGGCGACGTCATGGCCCACGTCCTGACCACGGGCGAGCTTCCCGACGAAGCCCGCCCCTTCACCCCCACGCGGTTCGCCGCGGCACTCACGGAGCAGCCCGCATGAACATCTCGGTCAACGGCGAGCCCCACCGCATCGCCCCCGACACCGCGCTCGACGCCGTGGTCCGGATCCTGACCACGGCCCCCTCGGGCGTGGCCGCCGCCCTCAACGAAACCGTCGTCCCGCGCACGCAGTGGCCCTCGACGCACCTCTGCGAGGGGGACCGTGTCGAGATCCTCACCGCCGTCCAAGGAGGCTGACCATGGCCGACGACCCCTTCGTCCTCGGTGGTACGACCTACTCGTCCCGGCTGATCATGGGCACCGGCGGTGCGCCGAGCCTGGATGTGCTCGAACGGGCACTGGTGGCGTCCGGCACGGAGCTGACGACGGTCGCCATGCGGCGCGTCGACGCCTCGGTGCACGGATCGGTCCTCTCCGTGCTCGAGAAGCTGGACATCCGGGTGCTGCCCAACACCGCGGGGTGCTTCACCGCGGGCGAGGCCGTGCTCACCGCCCGTCTCGCCCGTGAGGCGCTCGGCACGGACCTCGTCAAGCTGGAGGTCATCGCCGACGAGCGGACCCTGCTGCCCGACCCCATCGAGCTGCTGGACGCGGCGGAGACACTGGTCGACGACGGTTTCACGGTGCTGCCGTACACGAACGACGACCCCGTCCTCGCCCGGAAGCTGGAGGACGTCGGCTGCGCGGCGATCATGCCGCTGGGCTCGCCGATCGGCTCCGGGCTCGGCATCCGCAACCCGCACAACTTCCAGCTGATCGTGGAGCAGGCGCGTGTGCCGGTCGTCCTGGACGCGGGAGCGGGTACGGCGTCGGACGTGGCGTTCGCGATGGAGCTGGGGTGCGCGGGTGTGATGCTCGCCACGGCGGTCACCCGGGCCCAGGAACCGGTGCTGATGGCGGAAGCGATGCGGCACGCGGTGGACGCGGGGCGGCTCGCGCTCAGGGCGGGCCGCATCCCCCGTCGGCACTTCGCTCAGGCGTCGTCCCCCACGGAGGGCGTCGCCCGTCTGGACCCGGAGCGGCCTGCCTTCTGAGGACCGGCGCACACGGCCCCGTACAGGTGCGGCGAGCGTCACAGGTCGGCTGCAGTCGCACCCCGGCTCGGCCGTATCCGTCGGGCGGGTCGTTATGCCCTCGTAGACTCACCTGCGTGGATACGACCCTTCACGACCCTCTCGTCGGGCATGTGCTCGACGGCCGCTACCGCATCGACGCCCGTATCGCGGTCGGCGGGATGGCCACGGTCTACCGGGCCGTGGACACCCGCCTCGACCGCGTCCTGGCACTGAAGGTGATGCATCCGGCGCTGGCCGCCGACGGCTCGTTCGTCGAGCGCTTCATACGCGAGGCCAAGTCAGTCGCGCGCCTCGCGCACCCGAACGTGGTGCAGGTCTTCGACCAGGGCGCCGACGGCTCCTACGTCTATCTGGCCATGGAGTACGTCGCCGGCTGCACCCTGCGCGACGTGCTGCGCGAGCGCGGGGCGCTGCAACCGCGCGCCGCCCTGGACATCCTCGAGCCGGTGCTCGCCGCCCTGGGCGCCGCCCACCGCGCCGGATTCGTGCATCGCGACATGAAGCCGGAGAACGTCCTCATAGGGGACGACGGCCGGGTCAAGGTGGCCGACTTCGGGCTCGTACGGGCCGTGAACACCGTCACCAGCACGACGGGCGCCGTCCTCGGCACGGTCTCCTATCTGGCCCCGGAGCAGATCGAGCACGGCACGGCCGACCCCCGGGTCGACGTGTACGCATGCGGGGTCGTCCTCTACGAAATGCTCACCGGCGGCAAGCCCCACTACGGGGACTCCCCCGCCCAGGTGCTCTACCAGCACCTCAACGAGGACGTGCCGCCGCCGTCGGCCGCCGTTCCCGGTCTGTCCGTCGAACTCGACGATCTGGTCGCCTCGGCGACCGCGCGCGACCCCCGGCTGCGACCGGGCGACGCGGTGGCCCTGCTCGGACAGGCCCGCGAGGCGCGCGGCGCGCTCACCGCCGAGCAGCTGGAGGCGGTGCCCCCGCAGGCGATCACTCAGGAGCACGACAACGCCCAGGACCGCACGAGCGTCGTACCGCGCACTCCCGTCGCGCCGGACGCCGAGGCCCGGACGGCGGTGATCAACCGCACGAGCCGGCTCGAGATGCCTCCGCCCGGGCCACCCGCCGCCCGCCGCGGGCGCCCCAGGCGCGGGGTGTTCGCGGTTGTTCTCGCCGTGCTGGTGCTGTTCGGCGTGGGCACCGGCGTCTGGTACATCAACTCCGGTCAGTTCACCAAGGTCCCCCCGCTGCTGGCGAAGACCGAGGCAGAGGCCCGTGACCGGCTCGGGCAGGCGGGGCTCGAGGTCAAGCAGGTCAAGCACGCCTACAGCGACACGGTCACGCGTGGCACGGTGATCAGCAGCGACCCGGCGACGGGCGCCCGGATCCGCTCCCACGACTCCGTCACGCTGACCGTCTCGGACGGCCCGGAGACGGTCGGGGTACCGGATCTGAGGGGCGTCCGGCTGGAGAAGGCGCAGGAGCAGCTCACGCAGCACGGGCTCGTCGCGGGCATGGTCACGCGCGCCTTCAGCGAGGACGTGCCCAAGGGCTTCGTGATCGGCACGGATCCGGAGGCGGGCACCGAACGCCACGGCGGCTCGGCGATCGCGCTCACCGTGAGCAAGGGCAGCCCCGTGGAGGTTCCCGATGTCACGGGCAGCTCCATCGACGACGCCACCGCGCAACTGCGCGACGCGGGCCTGGAAGTGAAGATCGCGGACACCCGGATCATGTCGGCGTTCGAGGCCGGACAGGTCGCCGAGCAGTCGCCGGGCGCGGACAAGGAGGTCGGCGAGGGCGACACCGTCACGCTGACGATCTCCAAGGGCCGCGAGCAGGTGGAGGTCCCGGACGTGGTGGGCGACGGCGTCGACGACGCGAGGAGGGCCCTGGAGGAAGCGGGCTTCCAGGTCGAGGAGGACCGGGGGCTGCTGGGTCTGTTCGGCGAGACGGTCAAGAGCCAGTCCGTCGAAGGCGGCGACAAGGCGCCCAAGGGGTCGACGATCACGATCAAGATCCGCTGACGGCGCGCCACGGGACGCATGACACCCTTGAAGGGTGAGAACTCAGCCCTCCCATGGCCCGCTCGGCATGTCCGGTGCCGCCCGCAATCCCATCGGCGGCCATGTCCCCGTGGCCGGCGGTCTGAACTCGGTGGGACTGGCCTACGCGCGTGACCTCGGGGCGGAGACCGTGCAGGTCTTCGTCGCCAATCCGCGGGGCTGGGCGACGCCCGCCGGCAATCCGCGGCAGGACGAGGAGTTCCGTGCGGCGTGCGCCGCCGGGTCGATCCCGGCGTACGTCCACGCGCCGTACCTGATCAACTTCGGCTCGCACACCGAGGCGACGGCCGAGAGGTCCGTGGAGTCACTGCGGCACTCGCTGCGCCGGGGCCGGGAGATAGGGGCACTGGGCGTCGTCGTGCACACGGGCAGCGCGACGGGCGGCCGGGACCGGGCCGTCGCCCTCGCCCAGGTGCGCGAGCGCCTGCTCCCACTGCTGGACGAGCTCACACACGACGACGACCCCTTCCTTCTGCTGGAGTCGACCGCGGGCCAGGGTGCCTCCTTGTGCTCGCGGACCTGGGACTTCGGGCCGTACTTCGAGGCCCTCGACGCGCACCCCAAGCTGGGTGTGTGCCTCGACACCTGCCATGTCTTCGCGGCCGGGCACGACCTGACCGGGCCGCACGGGATGCACCGAACGCTGGACCTGCTGGTGGAGACGGTGGGCGAGGGACGGCTCCGGCTGATCCACGCGAACGACTCGATGGACCTGGTCGGCGCCCACAAGGACCGCCACGCGAACATCGGCGCCGGGCACATCGGCGAGGAACCGTTCCGCGCCCTGATGACCCATCCGGCGACCGAGGGCGTGCCTCTGATCATCGAGACGCCGGGCGGCAAGGAAGGGCACGCGGCGGACGTGGAGCACCTGAAGAAGCTGCGGGACGGCTGAGAGCGAACGGCTGCGGAATACCCCCATGGGGTATACGGTTCTGTGTGGCGACGGGAAACGCAGCCGGACATCGGGGGCCGCCATGCAGCACGAGGCACACACCGACCACGTAGCGCACTCCACTCGGGCCCATCACCGGCACGGCCACGGCACGGGGAGAGCGACCTGGCAGGCGGCCGCGCGGGCCACTCTGCACTGCCTCACCGGATGCGCCATCGGTGAGGTGCTCGGCATGGTGATCGGCACGGCTGCGGGCTGGGGCAACGGCCCGACCATGGCCCTCGCGATCGTGCTCGCCTTCGTCTTCGGCTACTCGCTCACCCTGCGCGGCGTCCTCGGGGCCGGCGTCGACCTCCGGACCGCCGTCCGCGTCGCCCTTGCCGCGGACACGCTCTCCATCGCCGTGATGGAGGTGATCGACAACGGTGTGATCGTCCTGTGGCCGTCCGCGATGGAGGCCCATCTCGGCGATCTGCTCTTCTGGGGCTCGCTGGCGGTCTCGCTCGCCCTCGCCTTCGTGCTCACCACGCCGGTCAACAAGTGGATGATCGGCCGCGGAAAGGGCCATGCGGTGGTGCACCGCTACCACGGCTGATCCGACAGCCGGCAGGTCAGAGTTCCGGGCCGTCCCCGGGCTCCTCCTGGTAGGAGTAGCGCTGTTCCTTCCAGGGGTCGCCGAGGTTGTGGTAGCCGCGCTCCTCCCAGAAGCCGCGCCGGTCGGCGGTCATGTACTCGACGCCGCGGACCCATTTGGGGCCCTTCCAGGCGTACAGATGCGGAACGATCAGACGCAGCGGGAAGCCGTGTTCCGCGGTGAGCAGCTCGCCGTCCTTGTGGGTGGCGAAGATCGCGCGGTCCGAGGCGAAGTCGGCGAGGCGCAGATTGGAGCTGAATCCGTATTCCGCCCAGACCATGACATGGGTGACCGCGGGCGCGGGCGGCGCGATCTCCAGAACCGTGCGCGCCGGCACACCGCCCCATTCCGCCCCGAGCATGCTGAACTTCGTGACGCAGTGCAGATCGGCCACGACGGTCGCATACGGGAGCGACGTGAACTCCTCGTGGTTCCAGCAGTGCTTCTCGCCGTCGGCGGTGGCTCCGAAGACCCTGAACTCCCAGCGCTCGGGGCGGAACTTGGGGACGGGGCCGTAGTGGGTGACCGGCCATCCCCGCTGCAGTCGCTGTCCCGGCGGAAGCTCGGATCCTGCCGCTTCTCGAGTTTCACGCTCCACCGGATGACCCATGACTCCATCCTGACAGACCGCGGAGGGTGCACATGACCAACCGGTACGCGAATCGGACAACTCCCACTAAGCGTGAACTTACTGGACGCGTTCGGACGCCAGTGCAATCATGCGGCGCAACCCGCCAGTTTCCGCTTGGAAGGAGCCCGCGCGATGCAGGGCGATCCGGAGGTCATCGAATTCCTCAACGAACAGCTCACCGGTGAGCTGACCGCGATCAACCAGTACTTCCTGCACGCGAAGCTGCAGGAGAACTACGGCTGGTACAAGCTCGCCAAGCACACGCGGGACGAGTCGTTCGACGAGATGCGGCACGCCGAGGTGCTCACGGACCGCATCATCTTCCTGGAGGGCCTGCCGAACTACCAGCGGCTCTTCCATGTCCGGGTCGGACAGAGCGTGAAGGAGATGTTCGAGGCGGACCGGCAGGTCGAGGTCGAGGCGATCGACCGGCTCAGGCGCGGGATCAAGATCATGCGGGAGAAGGGCGACATCACGTCCGCGAAGATCTTCGAGTCGATCCTCAAGGACGAGGAGGATCACATCGACTACCTGGACACCCAGCTGGACCTGGTGGAGAAGCTCGGTGAGGCGCTCTACATCGCACAGGTCATCGAACAGCCGGACAGCTAGCCGACGGCCGGAGGGTCAGGCGGCCTCTTCCAGACCGTCGGGACCGTCCTTGCCGTCCACGGCGGAGAGGACCGGCCCGCCCCGGTCGGCGAGCTCACGGCGCGGGCAGGCCCCGCGGCCGAGCAGCGACTGGATCCGCCGTACGCACGAACCGCAGTCCGTGCCCGCCTTGCACGCCGACGCGATCTGCCGGGGGGTGCAGGCGCCGTTCTCCGCGTGCTGCTTCACCTGCTGCTCGGTGATGCCGAAACAACTGCAGACGTACACGCGGTCCACCTCCCGACGGGATACCCGAGGTCGTGCCGTCCCGATCGATCGGTGAGGCAAACCTAACCTTACCCGTCGCGGAGTGACCGCAAAAGGCAGGTGGGGCGCCGATCGCATGTGATCCGCGCCCCACCTTCAGGGTTCATGGCAGTCCGAGCGGCTACTGGTCGCGGTACATCTCGGCGACGAGGAACGCCAGATCCAGCGACTGGCTGCGGTTCAGCCGCGGGTCGCACGCCGTCTCGTAGCGCTGGTGCAGATCGTCGACGAAGATCTCGTCGCCGCCGCCCACGCACTCGGTGACGTCGTCGCCGGTCAGCTCCACATGGATGCCGCCCGGGTGGGTGCCCAGCGACTTGTGGACCTCGAAGAAGCCCTTGACCTCGTCGAGCACGTCGTCGAAGCGGCGGGTCTTGTGCCCCGAGGCCGCCTCGAAGGTGTTGCCGTGCATCGGGTCGGTCACCCAGGCCACCACCGCGCCCGATGCCGTGACCTTCTCGACCAGCTCGGGAAGCCGGTCACGGATCTTGTCGGCGCCCATCCTGACGATGAAGGTCAGCCGGCCCGGCTCGCGCTCCGGGTCGAGACGCTCGATGTACTGCAGCGCCTCCTCGGCCGTCGTCGTCGGGCCGAGCTTGATGCCGATGGGGTTGCGGATCCGGGAGGCGAACTCGATGTGCGCACCGTCCATCTGCCGGGTGCGCTCGCCGATCCACACCATGTGGCCGGAGACGTCGTACAGCTGTCCGGTGCGCGAGTCGACCCTGGTCAGCGCCGACTCGTAGTCGAGCAGCAGCGCCTCGTGCGAGGAGTAGAACTCGACGGTCTTGAACTCCTCCGGGTCCGCCCCGCAGGCGTGCATGAAGTTCAGCGCGCTGTCGATCTCCCGCGCCAGCTGCTCGTAGCGCTGCCCGGAAGGCGACGACTTCACGAAGTCCTGGTTCCAGGCGTGCACCTGGCGCAGGTCGGCGTAGCCGCCGGTGGTGAAGGCGCGGACGAGGTTGAGCGTCGAGGCGGAGGCGTTGTACATCCGCTTCAGGCGCTCGGGGTCCGGGACGCGGGCCTGCTCGGTGAAGTCGAAGCCGTTCACGGAGTCGCCGCGGTAGGTCGGCAGCGTCACGCCGTCACGGGTCTCGGTGGGCTTCGAGCGCGGCTTGGAGTACTGGCCGGCGATCCGGCCGACCTTCACCACCGGCACCGAGGCGGCGTACGTGAGCACGGCGCCCATCTGGAGCAGGGTCTTGAGCTTGCTGCGGATGTGGTCGGCGGACACGGCGTCGAAGGCCTCGGCGCAGTCGCCGCCCTGGAGCAGGAACGCCTCGCCCCTGGCGACGGCTCCCATCCGGGCGCGCAGCTGGTCGCACTCGCCCGCGAAGACGAGCGGCGGATACGACTCGAGGTCCGCGATCACTGCGCGCAGAGCCTCGGGGTCGGAGTACTCGGGCTGCTGCGCCGCGGGCAGGTCTCGCCAGGTGTTGCCAGCGGTTGCGCTGGTCTTAGCGTTCACGGTCACCCCTCAACATTACGGGGTGACGTGATGGCTCCCGGCCCACGCCCAGAAAGTGAGACGACGGATACGCTCCGTGGACACCGGCGGCGGACCCCGGCGCCTTGCCCGAGCGGCCTCCCCACCCGCGCGCCCCTGGGTGCCACACCGCCGCGCGGCGACCGGGCCCGGCCCGCATCCCCCTCGGCGCGCCGTGCGATGGGGTAGGGTCGCCGCATGTTCGCGCACTCGAACCAGAACTGGTGGTGGACCGCTCGTCCGGCGGCCCACTGACTGCGCGTATCCCACGACTTCGCGAAGGCCGCCCGGGGGCGGCCTTCGGCGTTCGTGCGACCGGGGCCGTTCCTCCTCACGACAGACGGAAGAGGAACCATGGACCTCACACGACTCCTGCACGACGAGCGCCCGTTCGCCCTGCTGCGCCGCCGTACGCCCGGGCGCGACCACAACACCGTGGAGCTGCTGATCGGCCGCGTCGACGCCTACGAACGACTCGCCGATCTTCCCGACGAGGCGCTGGCCCTCGTCCCGTACCGCCAGATCCGCGAGCGCGGCTTCGACGTCCGTGACGACGGCACCCCGCTGCTGGCCCTGCGGCCCGAGGAGTCCTACGAGCTGCCACTCGACGAGGTCCTGGACCAGCTGCCCCGGCACGACGTCCGGGTGGAGGACGGCGGCTTCGACGTGCCCGACGAGGAGTACGCGCGGATCGTCGGGCGGGTGCTGGGCGAGGAGATCGCACGCGGCGAGGGGGCGAACTTCGTGATCCGGCGGACGTACGAGGGGACAGTGGCGGGATTCGGCCGCTCCGACGCCCTCGCGCTGTTCCGGCGGCTGCTGATCGGCGAGCGTGGCGCGTACTGGACCTTCGTGGTGCACACCGGGAACGGGGGGCCTTCGGCGGAAGGGCGGGGGCTGGGGACGAACGGGCGGACGCTGGTGGGCGCGAGCCCCGAGGTGCACGTGCGGATGTCGGGCGGACGGGGCGGGCAGCAGGCGCCGGCGGCCGAGGGCGCCGGCGGGGAACGGACCGGCGGAACCGTCGTGATGAACCCCATCAGCGGAACGTACCGCTATCCCGTGGACGGCCCGACGGCCGAGGATCTGCTCACCTTCCTCGCGGACGGCAAGGAGATCGAGGAGCTGTCGATGGTCGTCGACGAGGAGCTCAAGATGATGTGCACGGTCGGCGACATGGGCGGGGTCGTCGTCGGACCGCGCCTGAAGGAGATGGCCCACCTCGCTCACACGGAGTACGAGCTGCGCGGCAGGTCCACCCTCGACGTGCGCGAGGTGCTGAAGGAGACCATGTTCGCGGCGACCGTCACCGGCTCACCCGTGCAGAACGCCTGCCGCGTGATCGAGCGCCACGAGAAGGGCGGCCGTGGCTACTACGCGGGCGCGCTCGCGCTGCTCGGACGGGACGCGGGGGGCGCCCAGACCCTCGACTCCCCCATCCTCATCCGGACCGCCGACATCGACGCCGACGGACGGCTGCGGGTTCCGGTGGGCGCCACCCTCGTACGCGGCTCGGACCCCGCGAGCGAGGTGGCGGAGACCCATGCCAAGGCCGCCGGGGTGCTGGCGGCGCTGGGCGCGCGCCCGGCACGGCCGCGCGCGGAGCGCGAACGCCCCGGGCTCGGCGACGACCCGCGGGTGCGGGCGGCGCTCGACGGCAGGCGTGGCCGGCTCGCCCCTTTCTGGCTGCGGATGCAGGAGCGGACCGCGGACCTCACCGGACACGCGTTCGTGGTCGACGCCGAGGACACCTTCACCGCGATGCTCGCCCACGTCCTCCGGTCGTCCGGGCTCGAGGTGACCGTGCACCGGTACGACGAGCCGGGGCTGCGGGAGACGGTGCTCGCGCACGAGGGGCCGCTGGTCCTCGGGCCCGGGCCGGGTGATCCTTCGGACGCGGCCGATCCCAGGATGCGGTTCCTGCGGGAGCTGACGGCACGGGTCGTCCGGGACCACCGGCACGGGGTGCTCGGTGTCTGCCTGGGCCATGAGCTGATCGCGGCCGAGCTGGGCCTGGAGATCGTACGCAAGGAGATCCCCCACCAGGGCGCGCAGACCGAGATCGATCTCTTCGGCCGGCCGGAGACCGTCGGCTTCTACAACAGCTTCGTGGCGCACTGCGACGACGAGGCGGCCGCCGAGCTGGCCGCGCACGGTGTCGAGGTGAGCCGCGGCACGGGCGGCGAGGTGCACGCACTGCGCGGACCGGGGTTCGCCGGTGTCCAGTTCCACCCGGAGTCGGTGCTGTCGGTGAACGGCGCCGCCGTCGTACGGGAGCTGCTGGGTCAGTCGGTGGACCTGGGCACCAGGACGTTCTCGGAGCGGCGGCCCGCGGTGTAGTCGAGGACGTTGCGCACCGTGGCGTCGACGATCTGGGTGACGGCGTCCGCGGTGTAGTACGCCTGGTGTGAGGTGACCAGCACGTTCGGGAAGGTGACGAGGCGGGCCAGGGTGTCGTCCTCGACCGGCTCCAGGGACTTGTCGAGGAAGAACAGGCCCGCCTCCGCCTCGTACACATCGAGGCCGACCCCGGTGAAGCGGCCCGCACGCAACTCGGAGACCAGAGCCTGGGTGTCGATGAGACCGCCCCTGCTGGAGTTCACGAGGACAGCGTCGTCCTTCATGGCCCGCAGGGCGGTCGCGTCGATGAGATGGGTGGTCTCCGGCATCAGCGGGACATGCAGGCTGACCAGGTCGGACCGGGTGAGCAGCTCCTCCTTGGAGACGTACTGGAGGCCGAGCGCGACACACGCCGGGTTCTCGACGACGTCCCAGCCGAGGAGCCGCATGCCGAAGCCGTGGGCGATGCGGGTGAACGCCTCGCCGATCTTGCCGGTGCCCAGTACTCCGGCGGTGCGCCCGTGCATGTCGCGGCCCATCAGGCCGTCGAGACGGAAGTCGAAGTCGCGGGTGCGGTTGCCGGCCCGGACGATGCGCCGGTTGACGGCCATGGCGAGAGTCCAGGCGAACTCGGCGACGGAGTAGGGCGAGTAGTACGAGACCCGGGCGACCGTCAGGCCGATGCCTTCGGCGACCGGGAGGTCGATGTTGTTGAAGCCGGTGGAGCGCTGGGCGATCATCCGCGTGCCGCCGGCCGCGAGGGTCTGCAGGACGCGACTGCCGAGTTCGCAGTTGACGCTGGTGCAGACGATCTCCCGGCCGACGGCGATGGGCGCCGTGTCCTCGTTGAGGAAGACATCAAGACAGCGGATGTCGTGATGCCCCGCGAAGGCCTTCTCGAGCAGGGGCTTCTCGTCGGCCTGCACACCGAACGCGAGGATCTCCACGGGGCCCTCCGGCGATATGACCAGGATTGCCTGACAGCGGCGAATATACGGGGGTGCGGACGCGGGTGCGCTCGCGGGGCACCCCCGAAGGACGATCGCCGGGGAACGGCGACCGTCGGCCCCTGGTACCGCCGAAGCGTCAGCCGAAGAAGACGCCGACCTCGTCGTACAGCTTCGGGTCGACCGTCTTCAGCCTGGCCGTGGCCTCCGAGATCGGGACCCGGACGATGTCGGTGCCCTGCAGGGCGACCATCTTGCCGAAGTCGCCGTCGCGGACCGCCTCGATGGCGTGCAGGCCGAAGCGGGTGGCGAGCCAGCGGTCGAAGGCGCTGGGCGTACCGCCGCGCTGCACGTGCCCGAGCACGGTCGTACGGGCCTCCTTGCCGGTGCGCCTCTCGATCTCCTTGGACAGCCATTCGCCGACACCCGAGAGACGGACGTGCCCGAACGAGTCCAATGAGTCGTCCTTCAGCACGACGTCCCCGTCCTTGGGCATCGCGCCTTCGGCGACGACCACGATCGGCGCGTACGAGGCCTTGAACCGGGACGTCACCCAGGCGCACACCTGGTCGACGTCGAAGCGCTGCTCGGGGATGAGGATGACGTTGGCCCCGCCGGCCAGCCCCGAGTGGATCGCGATCCAGCCCGTGTGGCGGCCCATCACCTCGACCACGAGCACCCGCATGTGCGACTCCGCCGTCGTGTGCAGGCGGTCGATCGCCTCGGTCGCGATGTTGACTGCGGTGTCGAAACCGAAGGTGTAGTCCGTGGCGGACAGGTCGTTGTCGATGGTCTTCGGCACAGCGACGACCTTGATGCCGTACTCGTCCGCCAGCCGGCCCGCGACGCCCAGGGTGTCCTCGCCGCCGATCGCGACGAGCGCGTCGACCTCCTCCTTGGCGAGGTTCTCCTTGATCCGGCGGATGCCGTTCTCCTCCTTGAGCGGATTGGTCCGCGAGGAGCCGAGGATGGTGCCGCCGCGGGGCAGGATGCCGCGAACCGCCGGGATGTCGAGCCGGACGGTGTCTCCTTCCAAGGGACCCCGCCAGCCGTCCCGGAAACCGACGAAGTCGTAGCCGTACTCCTGCACGCCCTTGCGTACGACGCCCCGGATGACGGCGTTGAGCCCGGGGCAGTCGCCGCCTCCGGTCAGTACTCCGACCCGCATTGGAAATGTCCCTTCGCCGCGGTTGCCTGATGCGAGTCACGCTAATGGTGATCCACGTCACTTCGGCATGGCGCGGAGAGTCAATTCCGGTGAAATGTCGGCCAGTTGATCACCGCCAATTCACCCGAAAGTGGGAGCGCGCGGCACGGTTCACTCACCGTCGAGCCCTCGCTCGATCGCGTAGCGCACCAGTTCCACCCTGTTGTGCAGCTGGAGCTTGCCCAGGGTGTTCTGGACGTGGTTCTGCACGGTGCGGTGCGAGATGACCAGGCGTTCGGCGATCTGCTTGTAGCTCAGGCCCTTGGCGACCAGCCGCAGCACCTCGGTCTCGCGGTCGGTCAGCCGCGGTGCCTTCGGTTCGTCGGCGTCCGCGGCGGGCGCCGGTTCGGAGGCGAGCCGGCGGTACTCCCCGAGGACCAGTCCCGCGAGACCGGGGGTGAACACGGGGTCGCCGACCGCCGTGCGGCGCACCGCGTCGATCAGCTCCTCCGTGGACGCCGACTTCAGCAGATAGCCCGTGGCACCCGACTTCACCGCCTCCAGCACGTCCGCGTGCTCACCGCTCGCCGACAGCACGAGGACCCGCAGCGCCGGATCGGCACCGACGAGTTCCTTGCAGACCTGGACGCCCGGCTTCACGGGCAGATTGAGGTCCAGGACGAGGACGTCGGGCACTGCGGCACGGGCGCGGCGTACCGCCTGCTCCCCGTCGCCCGCGGTGGCGACGACGTCGAAGCCGGCCTCGGCCAGATCACGCGCGACGGCGTCCCGCCACATGGGGTGGTCGTCGACGACCATGATCCTGGTCGAGTCCCGCCGGGCCTCGGTCACGTCCCCCGTCATCGCCTCTCCACCCCCGTCACCCCTGCGAGCGGCGGTCCCGGTGGGGTCCCTGTCCGCCCGGCTCCTCGCGCCCTGCCCGGCAGCCCCGCCGCGGCCGCCCGGCACCCGCCGGCCGGTTCCGTCGTCGCCGGTCGCGCCGCCCTTCGCCCGGCCGCCGGCCGATCCCCGGCCGGCCGCTGTTCTCCCGTCATCGCGTCTCCGCCTTCCCCCGTGAGCCCTCCGGGCCCTTCGTGTCGTTCGGGCCGTCCGGGTCCTTCGCACCCTTCGGCACCTTCAGTTCCACTTCCGTGCCCTGGCCCGGAACCGAGATCAGCTCGGCCGTGCCGCCGATGTCGCGCAGCCGGCCGCAGATCGACTGGGCCACCCCCAGCCGCCCCTCGCCCTCCGCCTGGGCGAGCCGCCCCTCCGGGATGCCGGGCCCGTCGTCGCGTACGGTCACGACGATTCCCTGCGGCTCGTCCTCGACCAGGATCCAGGCGCGGGCGCCGTCCCCGGCGTGCTTGCGGACGTTGTCCAGAGCGGCCCCGACGGCCGCGGACAGCTCCCGCGCGGCGGCCGGGGCGAGCGGCACGGGCGAGCCCGGTGCGGACAGCGTCACCCGGGCGGCCGCGTACGGGGCCAGCAGGGCACGCAGATCGAGCGGGCCCTCCTCGGCGTCCGGTTCCTCGACCGCCCGGACGACCGCGCCGAGCGCGGTGTCCTCCGAGGCCCGTGAGAGGGGCACCAGGCCTCCGGAGACCAGACTGCGCAGGGCGACCTCCTGCTCGCCGGCCAGCCGGCCGAGCTCCGCGGCGTCGCCGCCGAGAGCGGTGCCGCGCCGCTGCACCATGGCGAGCACCTGGAGCACGCTGTCGTGGATGCCCCGGGCCAGCCGCTCCCGCTCGCGGGTCGCCGCCTCGATCTCCAGGGCACGGGCGAGGGTGCGCTCCGAGGCACGGGCGACCTCGACGACGTACCCGATGGCGATGGAGGCGACCCAGACGAGGACCACGTTGTGGATGGTGTCGCGGGCGGGTGCACCGCGCTCGACCAGGTTCGCCGCGGCGACCAGGGTGGAGGCGAGGGCCGCCCACCGCCAGCCGCCCTTGACCGCGAAGGCGAGCACCGACCCGGCGGTCCAGATCGACGGCAGGGTGGGGCCTCCCGCGAGGATCCGCTCATGGGTGTCGGCGAGGGGGGTGAGGAGGATGCCGCTGAGCGCGATCGTGAGGTCGGCGGCCAGGAACCGCTTGGTGCAGCTCGCGGCGTTCGCCACCCTCGGGAGCGTGGCCAGCGTCCAGCCGCACAGCACGGCGTAGTACACGATGGCCACCCAGGGCCGGGCGAAATGGCCGTAGGCGGTCGCGAAGAGCCCGATCGCGTACAGCATCGTCAGAACCCGGTACGCCGTCAGCGCACGCCACAGCGGCTGCTCGACCGACATCCGGATGACCCGCTCGCGCTTGGCCATGTCCCCCCTTTGTCGTTCACCTGGGCGGCGCCCCCGCCGGAGCGCCCCCTCGGTTCACTCCCCCCGACCGGGACGGACGCGTCTAGGAGTCCGGCCGTTCCCTCACGGCGCCCTTCCGTTCCTCCTTGTGCGCCTGCTCCGCTTCCTTGTGGGCCTGCTTCTCCGCCTTCGCCGCCTCCGCGATCTGCCGCTTGGCGGCCGTCGCGTAGATGTCGACGTACTCCTGGCCGGAGAGCTTCATGATTTCGTACATGACCTCGTCGGTCACCGCGCGCAGCACAAAGCGGTCCTGCTCCATGCCCCGGTAGCGCCGGAAGTCCAGGGGCTTGCCGATACGGATGCCCGGGCGCATCAGCTTGGGCATGACCTTGCCCGGCGGCTGGATCTTCTCCGTGTCGATCATGGCGACCGGGATCACGGGCGCGCCGGTGGCCAGCGCCACACGCGCGAGACCACCGGGCTTGCCGCGGTAGAGACGCCCGTCGGGCGAGCGTGTGCCCTCCGGGTAGATGCCGAACAGCTCGCCCCGCTCCAGCACCTCGATGCCGCTCTTGATCGCGGCCTCGCCCGCGCCGCGCGCACCGGAGCGGTCGACGGGGAGCTGTCCCACGCCCTTGAAGAAGGCGGCGGTCAGCCGGCCCTTCAGACCGGGTGTCGTGAAGTACTCGGCCTTCGCGATGAAGGTGACCTTACGGTCGAGCACCGCGGGCAGGAAGAAGGAGTCCGAGAAGGACAGGTGATTGCTCGCCAGGATCGCCGGGCCCTCGGCGGGAACGTTCTCCAGGCCTTCCACCCAGGGTCTGAAGGCAAGCTTCAGCGGCCCTCCGATGGATACCTTCATCGCGCCGTACAACAACCGACTGCCTCCTGTGTGTGTCGAACAGACCTTAACCCGGTCGTTTCGCAAAGAGGCCGACGGCCCTGGTCGGTGTCAGTGCGGTCGCGTACGGTGAAGTACCTGCAATCGACGTGCCCAGCCCCTTTCATGAACAGGAGACCGACGTGCCGGTCCTCCCTGGAGCCGAGCCGTACCGCCACGACGGCGGGGAGGTCGGCGTCCTCCTCTGCCATGGCTTCACCGGTTCCCCTCAGTCGCTGCGCCCCTGGGCGGAGTATCTCGCCGAGCGCGGCCTCACCGTCTCGCTGCCGTTGCTGCCCGGGCACGGCACACGCTGGGAGGACCTGCAGCTCACCGGCTGGCACGACTGGTACGCGGAGGTGGACCGCGAGCTGCGGGCCCTCGGCGACCGCTGCGCGCAGGTCTTCGTGGCCGGCCTGTCCATGGGCGGCGCCCTGGCTCTGCGGCTCGCCGCCAAGCACGGCGAGGCGGTGAGCGGCGTGGTGGTCGTCAACCCGGCGAACAAGGTGCACGGCCTGTCGGCGTACGCCCTTCCGGTGGCCCGCCACCTCGTCCGGGCGACGAAGGGCATCACCAGCGACATCGCCAAGGAGGGCAGCACGGAGCTCGGCTACGACAGGGTGCCGCTGCACGCGGCGCACTCCCTGCGCTCCTTCTTCCGCGTGGTCGACGGGGAGCTGCCGCAGGTCACGCAGCCACTGCTGCTTCTGCACAGTCCGCAGGACCATGTGGTGCCGCCGGCCGACTCGACCCGGATCCTCGGCCGCGTCTCGTCCACGGACGTGACGGAGATCGTGCTGGAACAGAGCTACCACGTTGCGACGTTGGACCACGATGCGGACCGGATCCACGAGGAGAGCCACTCGTTCATCGGCCGGCTCGCGCCCAGTGTCGGTAAGGAAGGGACGTCCGCAGGTGGCTGAGCACGACTCCGACCGCGAGGATCGCGAGCCGGACGAGAAGGGCGTGCCCTTCGACGAGGACGCCGCCTGGGCGGCGATCGTCGCGGGGTACGGCGACGAGCCCACGGACCCGCCCGGTTCGAAGCCGTTCAAGCCGATCGAGGATCTGGCGCTGCCCGCCATGGAGCCGAACGGCAAGGACGGTGAACAGACCGAGGAGAAGGGCGAAGGAGACGGGGAGCGCGGCGAGGAAAAGGACGAGCCGGCCAGGCCGCTGGGCAGCTCGATCTCCTTCGCACCCGGCGTGGGCCCGCGCGACTACGCACCGCGGGAGCCCTCCGAGGACGACTTCGACGATGACGACGAGGGCCACTTCGTCCCGCCCGAGCCGCCCCCGCTGCCCACAGGCGACACGACGTCGAAGTTCGCCTGGCTCGGAGTGGTCGGCGGTCCGATCCTGCTCCTGCTGGCCGTACTGCTCGGCTGGGAGATGACCTGGTGGCTCACCTCGCTCGGCGTCGGCGGCTTCCTCGGCGGCTTCGCGACACTGGTGGCGCGCATGAGGACGGACGACGAGGACGGCGACGACCCCGGCCGCGGTGCGGTGGTCTGACCGGCTCTACGACGCGGGAACCCTGAGGGCGGCAAGGACCGGGAAGTGGTCCGAGGCCGCCCTCAGGTCCGTCTCCGTCACCCCCGGGTGGCCGAGCGGAACGCCGCAGCCGAGGATCTCGGCCCCGCTCGTGGCGAAGAGGGCGTCGATGCGCTGGTAGGGGTCGGTGGGCGTCCAGGTGTACGCCGCGCCCCACGGGGCGGTGGCCCATCCGTCCTGAAGGCCGCTCGCCAGCCGTGCGAAGGTCGGGCCGTCCGGGCGTTCGTTGAGGTCGCCGCCCACGATCACGTGCTCGACACCCATCCGGGCGACCCGGTCGAGCACCATTCCGCCCTGGGCGTAGCGCTCGTTGCGCTCCAGGCTCAGATGAAAGCTCACGAGGCCGAGCCGGGCGCCCCCGAACCGTACGACCCCCGTGGCGAGGCCCCGGCGGTGCAACCCGGGGGTGAGCGGCAGGAGCACGTCCTCGGTGCGCTCCACCGTGGCGCGCAGCGAGCACAGGATCGCGGGTCCCGCCGCGGTACCGCCGCCCGTGAGGATCACCAGGTCGGAAGCCGCCGCGAGCCGCGCGAGCTTCTTGCGCCAGCGGAAGAAGCGCGGTGCCTCCTGGATCAGCACCACATCGGGCTCGCAGGCTCGAATCACCCGGGCGAGCGCGTCGGTGTCGTCCCGCATTGACCGGATGTTGTAGCCGAGGACCCTGACGACGGCCGAACCGTCGGGTTCGGTGCGGGAGTTGGGCAGAAGCGGAGTCGAGGGCGCCATGCCGATCAAGATAGCCCGTGCCCGGTGGGGGATTCGCGGGCGGGCCGGGCCCGGTCGTCGAGAACGACGGCGCCCGCCTCCCCGGTGCCGGGGGAGGCGGGCGCCGTCGAGTGAAGGGGGCGACCCCTACATGATCGGGTCGGGCTCCCGGGCCAGGTCGGCGGCACCGACCAGGCCCGCCTCGTTGCCCAGCTGGGCGGCGATCACCTCGGCGACCGGCCGCCAGTTGCCCCCGACCAGCCAGCGCTTGTACGACTTGCGGATCGGGTCGAGGACGAGCTCGCCCTCGTCCGAGAGACCGCCGCCCACGATGAACGCGGAGGGGTCGAAGAGCGAGGCCAGGTCGGCGAGGCCGGCACCGGCCCAGCGGGCGAGCTCACGGTAGGAGTCCACCGCGACCGGGTCGCCCTGGCGGGCGGCCATGGAGATGTGCTTGCCCTCGATGCCGTCCGGGGTGCCGTCGCCGAGCGAGAGCAGCAGTTCCGCGCTCTCGGGGGTGGCGTTGGCACGCTGCTTCGCGTACCGCACGAGGGCGCGGCCCGAGGCGTACTGCTCCCAGCAGCCCTGCGAGCCGCAGCCGCACAGCAGGCCGTCCGGGACCATCCGGATGTGGCCGAACTCCGCCGCCACACCGAAGTGACCGCGGCGAAGCTTGTTGCCGATGATGATGCCGCCGCCGAGGCCGGTGCCGAGCGTGATGCAGATGACGTTGCGGTGGCCCTTGCCGGCGCCGAACTTGTACTCCCCCCACGCGGCGGCGTTCGCGTCGTTCTCCACGACCACCGGGAGGCCCACACGGGCCTCGACCTCCGCCTTGAGCGGCTCCTGCCGCCAGTCGATGTTCGGCGCGAAGTACACCGTCGAACGCTGGCGGTTGACGTATCCGGCGGCACCGATGCCGACGCCGACGATCTCGTGCCCCGCGCGGGCACCCTCGACGGCCGCGGCGATGGCGTCCACGATGGCTTCGGGCGTACCCGGAGTCGGCACCTTGTGCGTGGAGAGGATGTTGCCTTCCTCGTCGACCACACCGGCCGCGATCTTCGTTCCACCGATGTCGACGCCGATGGTGAGTCCCATGAATCCCTCAGTTTCGGTCGAGCCCCGCTACGGCCAACCGTACCCGAGGGTGCTGACGGGCGTCGGGGCCCTCCCTGCGCCCCGACCACCCGGTACTGCCCTAGTCGAGGTCGATGCGCTCCCCTGGACCCTGGTCGCCGTCGGGACCGGAGTCGCGGGGGGTGCGGTCGGTCCAACGCCTTTCCTGGGCCTCGACCGCCGAGCGATAGGCGGCGAGCAGCTCGGAGCCGGCCGCGGCCAGGTGGTCGAAGATCTCGGGATTGCGCTCGATGACCGGTTCCACGGCGGCCTTGGCCTGCTGCACGGCCTGCTGGACCATCTGCTGGGCCGCGCCCGAGGCCGCGGCGCCGAACAGCGGTGTCTGCAGCCCGGACAGCTTGTCGGCGACGGCGTCGACGAGCTTGCGCAGCTCGTCGGCGGCCGAGCCGGGGGGCCGGCCGTGCTGGGCCCGGCGGCGCGCCTTCTCCGCGGCGAGGTCCTCGGCGCACGCCGTCGCCCAGGCGTCGGCGTCGGTCGCCCGCTCCCGCGGGTTCTCGGATTCGCTCGCCCAGGAGGGACCCCCACCGACGGCGGCGTCCTGAGCGGCGTCGGACGTGGGGCGCTCTTCGCTCATGGCGGACTCCTGACTGGGGTACGTACTCCCGACGTTACCCGAACGGGGGTACGTGATTCAGCGCGTGCCCGCCCGGCCGTCCCCGGCGCCCGGACGGGCGCCGGTCCGGACCGGTCACACGGAGCGCGGCCACAGCTCCGGGTCCGGAGCGAAGCGGATGCGCAGTTCTTCGTCGCGCAGGGCGGCGCCGGCCACGGTGCAGCGGCGCAGGGCGGACGGCAGCGGAACGATCCGCCGGAAGGAGCCCGCGGTCACGACGAGTTCGTCGCCGCGCCGTACGAGCTCGAGTTCCTCGCGTATCGCGCCGGGCAGCGGGATGTGCCATACGAGCACTCCGTCCTCGGCGAGGCGGTCCGCCACGGGCCACTCGACCGGGTCGGGCGCGGGATTGACCCCGGGAGGCAGGAGCGAGCCCAGGTCGTCGGCGCCGCGCGGGTCGCGGCCGAGATGCGGGAGCGGGTGCACGTCGTAGGTCCCCTGCCACTCCTCCAGGGCCTTGCGCTGCTGGGCGGCGAGGCCGGCCGGCCAGCTGTCCTGGCCGTGGTCGGGCAGGACACGGTTGGCGACCAGGAGCTCCGGCCGCAGGGCGCGCACCGCCAGGCCCGTGACGGCGGTGCGGACCGCGTCGGCCCCGGCCGGTCCCGGCTCGGCCACCAGCCACACGCTCGTGGCGCGGTCGGCGACCACGGACTCGACCGCGGCCAGCTCGCCGTCCCAGCGGGCGGCGGTCTCGTACATCCAGTCGGCGGGCATCGGGACGCCCGCGAGCCGGCCGAGAACGGGGCGCAGGGCGCGGGCGGCCTGCCGCTCCGGCGGGAGCAGACGGCGCAGATAGCGCCGGAGTTCCTCGGGCAGGGCGAGCAGGCCGAGCGCCTGCGGGACGGGGGGCAGATCGACGACGAGGAGGTCGTACGCCTCCGAGAGGGCGGCGTCGCGAAGGGCGCGCAGGAAGGCGAGTTCCTCGGCACCGGGGAGCGGGGTGACCTCCTCGGCGTCCAGCCGGGCGGCGCCGAGAAGGTCGAGCGCACCGGCAGCGCGGTCCTGGAATGCGACGAGGTCCTCCCGGAACCCGGCGGCGGCGTCCGGGCGCCAGGCGGTGAGGCCGGGGGCGGCTTCGACGGGTTCGGTGCCGGTGGGGACACCGAGGACCGCACCGAGGGCGTCGGTGCGGTCGGCGCCGAGCACGAGGGTGCGGTTGCCCCGGCGGGCGGCCTCCAGCGCGGCGGCCGCGGCGACGGTGGTGCGGCCGGAACCGCCCGGGCCGGTGATCAGGATGGTGCGCATGAGGGTGCACGCTACCGGGGCCCGGCCGAAGGGCCGGGCAGGACATGGGTGAGCCCGCACACGCGGCACCGCCCCGCTGCTCACGGGTGCGCCGCTCCGGACCGGGCGGCCTCGCCGGCGGCCGCCGGGACTGTCAGGCCTGCTCTCCCGACTCCACCCTCTTCTTCAGCCCTGCCAGCGCGCGGTCGATGATGACCTTCTCCGCCTTGCGCTTGATCATGCCGAGCATGGGGATCTTGACGTCCACGGTCAGCTGGTAGGTGACCTCCGTGCCGCCCGGGCCGGCCGGCTTCAGGAGGTAGGAACCGTCCAGGGAGCGGAGCATCTGGGACTTGACCAGCGTCCAGGAGACCTTGCTGTCACCCGTCCAGGTGTACGCCAGCGTCTGGTCGTCCTTGATCGCGCCCGCGTCCATCACGAGGCGCACCTGCTCGGCGCGGCCCTGCTGGTCCTTCGCGAGCACCTCGGCCTCCTTCACCTCGCCCGTCCAGTCCGGGTAGCGCGCGAAGTCGGCGATCACCCGCATGACGTCGGCCGGGGCCGCCTCGATCGTGATGCTCGAGCTGGTGTGTTCCGCCATCGACGTGGCTCCTCCAGATGCGGTCCGGTGAGGGAGGGTGGTGCGCACGTGCGCACGTGCGTGCAGCGTGAAGGCTACCGCGCACCGGCCGCGCGGCCACCACCCCTCCTGCCGACCGGCCGCCGGCCGCTCACCACTCCAGCGCCCAGGGTTTCCCGCTGCCCGCGAAGTGCCCGACGTTCACGCACTCCGTGGCCCCGATCCGCATCCTGCGCACCAGCGGTTGGTGGACATGGCCGAAGAGCGAGTAGCGCGGACGCGTGCGGCGGATCGCCTCGAGGAGCGCCCGGCTGCCGCGTTCGAAGCGGCGGGCCACGGTGTCGTAGACGAGCTCCGGCACCTCCGGCGGGATATGGGTGCACAGCACGTCCACCTCGCCCACGGCCTCGATCTTCGCGGCGTACTCCTCGTCGCTGATCTCGTAAGGGGTACGCATCGGGGTGCGCAGGCCCCCGCCGACGAAGCCGAAGGTCCAGCCGCCGATCTCCACCCGCTGGCCGTCCAGCACGGTCGTACCGGGTGCGGCGTACTCCGGCCACAGGGGCGGCATGTCGACATTGCCGTAGGTCGCGTACGTCGGCGTGGGGAACGCGGCAAACAACTGTGCGTACTGTCGGCGGATCGCCTTCTCGACGACCGCCGGGCGATCCGTGCCGACGCCGGCCCACAACTCGGCGCCGAACGCCCGCGCCTCCTCGAAGCGGCGGGCGGTACGCAGTTCCACCAGCCGGTCGGTGTTCTCCTTGCCGAACAGGTCCGGGAAGATCCCGCGCGAGTGGTCGGCGTAGTCCAGGAAGAGGACCAGGTCGCCCAGACAGATGAGCGCGTCCGCCCCGTCGCCCGCCCTGGCGAGGTCGCGCACATTGCCGTGCACGTCGCTGACCACGTGAATGCGCGTCCTCGGGTTACCGCCCGGTGTGGGAGCCATGACGATCAAGCGTAAGCGTGTGCGGCAACTGTGAACAGTGGCCGCCGGACCTGCGGATACTGGCCAGTCGGGAAAAGCGTGGACTACTGTGCGCAATGGAACGTCAACACATGTGACGCACGGAACATCTCGTCATGACCCCCTGTCGGAGAGGCCATACCGGCGGGTAACGTCCGGGCCGTCCAGTCGTGCTCAGGGTTTCAACCAACGACTCCGTAGCAAGAACCCTGCGCACTGCCCGAGCCTTGGACCGCACCGTCGAACTACACAGAGTCGTGGCGTCGGTGCCCTATGAGGAGCAGCAGTCTTGCGCGAGTTCAGCCTTCCGGCTTTGTACGAGGTCCCTGCCGACGGCAACCTGACCGACATCGTCCGCAGAAACGCCGCGCAGCACCCCGATGTCGCCGTCATCGCCCGCAAGGTGGGCGGCGCCTGGCAGGACGTCACGGCGACCGCCTTCCTCACCGAGGTGCGGACCGCCGCCAAGGGGCTCATCGCCTCCGGCGTGCAGCCGGGCGACCGGGTGGGACTGATGTCCAGGACCCGGTACGAGTGGACACTGCTCGACTTCGCGATCTGGAGCGCGGGCGCGATCACCGTGCCGGTGTACGAGACCAGCTCGCCCGAGCAGGTGGAGTGGATCCTCGGCGACTCCGGTGCGACCGCGTGCGTCGTCGAACTCGGCACGCACGCCGCGGCCGTCGAGTCGGTGCGGGACCGGTTGCCCGCGCTCAAGCACGTCTGGCAGATCGAGGCCGGCGGTGTGGAGGAGCTCGGCCGCACCGGCAGGGACGTCAGCGACGCCATGGTCGAGGAGCGCAGCTCGCTCGCCAAGGCCGACGACCCGGCGACCATCGTCTACACCAGCGGGACCACCGGCCGCCCCAAGGGCTGTGTGCTCACCCACCGCAACTTCTTCGCCGAGTGCGGGAACATCGTCGAGCGGCTGCGCCCCCTGTTCCGCACGGGCGAGTGCTCCGTCCTGCTCTTCCTGCCGCTCGCGCACGTCTTCGGGCGTCTGGTGCAGATCGCGCCGATGATGGCTCCCATCAAGCTGGGCTGCGTGCCCGACATCAAGAATCTCACCGACGAACTGGCGGCCTTCCGCCCGACGTTGATTCTCGGTGTGCCGCGGGTCTTCGAGAAGGTCTACAACTCGGCGCGCGCCAAGGCGCAGGCCGACGGCAAGGGGAAGATCTTCGACAAGGCGGCGGACACGGCCATCGCCTACAGTCGCGCGCTGGACACCCCGTCCGGCCCGTCCCTCGGGCTCAGGATCAAGCACAAGACATTCGACAAGCTGGTCTACAGCAAGCTGCGGGCGGTGCTCGGCGGCCGGGGCGAGTACGCCATCTCCGGCGGCGCCCCGCTCGGCGAGCGGCTCGGCCACTTCTTCCGCGGCATGGGCTTCACGGTGCTGGAGGGCTACGGGCTGACCGAGTCCTGCGCGGCCACGGCGTTCAACCCCTGGGACCGGCAGAAGATCGGCACGGTCGGCCAGCCGATGCCGGGCTCCGTGATCCGTATCGCGGACGACGGCGAGGTGCTGCTGCACGGCGAGCACATCTTCAGGGGCTACTGGAACAACGAGGCGGCGACCGCGGAAGCGCTGGCCGACGGCTGGTTCCACACCGGTGACATCGGCACCCTCGACGAGGACGGCTACCTCAGGATCACCGGCCGCAAGAAGGAGATCATCGTCACCGCCGGCGGCAAGAACGTGGCCCCTGCCGTGATCGAGGACCGCATCCGGGCGCACGCGCTGGTCGCGGAGTGCATGGTGGTCGGCGACGGGCGGCCCTTCGTGGGTGCCCTGATCACCATCGACGAGGAGTTCCTCGGCCGCTGGGCCACCGAGCACGGCAAGCCGGCCGGTGTCACCGCGGCGTCGCTGAGCCGGGACCCGGATCTGCTCGCTGCGATCCAGGACGCGGTCGACGACGGCAACGCCGCGGTGTCGAAGGCGGAATCGGTGCGGAAGTTCCGCATTCTCCCCTCCCAGTTCACCGAGGAGTCGGGCCACCTCACGCCGTCCCTGAAGCTCAAGCGCAGTGTGGTGGCGAAGGATTACGCGGACGAGATCGAGGCCATCTACCGCAAGTAGCGGGCCCGGAGGGCCTCATGTCATGACGCGGTGTCCTCGGCGAGGACCCGCGTCATGGTGCGTTCCGCGAGCGCGGTGATGGTGAGGAACGGATTGACGCCGATCGAGCCGGGCACGAGCGAGCCGTCGGTGACGTACAGCCTGGAGTACCCCTTCACACGGCCGTATGCGTCCGTCGACCGGCCGAGGACGCAGCCGCCGAGCGGGTGGTACGTGAAGTCGTCGGCGAAGGCCTTGCCGGCGGAGCCGAAGAGGTCGTACCGGTAGATCGTGGCGTTGGCGGCGTTGATCCGGTCGAACAGGTTCTTGGCCATCCGCACCGAGACGGCGCTCTGGGCGGCGCTCCAGCCGAGCCTCGCGGAGTCGGTCGCCCGGTCGTACGTGAAGGACGCCCGCTCCGGGTTCCCGGTGATCGCCAGGTAGAGGCTGATCCAGTGCTCCAGGCCCATGGGCAGCGGAGCGATCTCGGCGAAGACGGGGTTGGCGGTGTTGGCCCGGTCGTCGATGCCCAGTACGGGGATGGTGGACTCGTCGGCGCCGACCGTGTCCCAGAGGTGGTTGGCCCGGCCCGGCATCACATTGCCGTTGGTCCCCCAACCGGTCCCGACACTCTCGTCGAGTGCCGGCAGGGCTCCCGTCTCCCGTGCGCGCAGCAGCAGTTCGGTGGTGCCGAGGCTGCCGGCGCCGAGGAAGAGATAGGTGCAGGAGTACTGACGGGAGCCGACCACCGCGCCCGCGGGGTCGATCCGGTCGGCGGTCAGCAGATACGAGCCGTCTGCCGATCTCCTTATCTCCCTGACCCGTTCCAGGGTGTTGATGGTGACGTTGCCGGTGCCGAGGGCGGAGGCCAGGTAGGTCTTGTCGAGGGTGCGCTTGCCGTGGTTGTTGCCGTAGATGACCTCGCCGGCCAGTGCGGACCGGGTGACCGTACCGGCCGCCTCGCGTCGCATGTAGCCGAAGTCGTAGACGTTCGGCACGAAGGTGGTCCTCAGACCGGCGTTGGCGGCGGCCTTCCGCGAGGTGCGGGCGAACCTGTACCAGTCGGTCGACTCGAACCAGGCGGGGTCGACGGTGTTGACGCCGAGCATGGATCGGGCACGCGGGAAGTACGTGGCGTACATCTCGGCGGTGTCGACGGTGGGGAACTGCACGCCGAAGTACGCCGGCTGCGGGGCGACGGCCATGCCCCCGTTGACCAGTGAGCCGCCGCCGACGCCCCGTCCCACGTACACCGACATCGCGTCGAAGTGCACGCGGTCCAGGACACCGGGGTAGCGGCCGATGGCCCTGTTGACGACGTCCAGCCACAGGAAGGTGGCCAGGGGAGCCTCGGTGCGGGTGCGGAACCACATGGATCTCCGGTCCGGCGCACGGGTGGAGCAGAACACCTGCCCGTCGGGGCCGGGCGTGTTCCACAGGCGGCCCATCTCCAGGACCAGTGTGCGGATCCCCGCCTGCCCGAGGCGCAGGGCGGCCACGGCCCCGCCGTAACCGGATCCGACCACGATCGCGGGGGTGGTGTCGACGGCGTCGGGCTCGGCGGCCCCGGCGGACTGCAGGCCGATCCTGGTGAACCCGAGCGCGGCGGCCGTCCGGAGTGCGGCCATGCCCAGTACATGACGTCTCGCCATATGACGGTGTGTCAGTTTTTCTGTCATGGCCGCAGCATGCGCGGATTATCCGGTTCCGGCCAGTGCCTGTCCGGCGACATCCGCCGGACAGGCACCGTCCCGAGGAGGGTTCAGCGCTTGAGCGTGAAGGTGAAGTCGCCGGTGAGCCTGGCGCCCAGCCGGATCGCCGAGACGAGTTTGCCCTCCGTGACCAGCCTTTCGACCTCGGCCCGTGAAAGACCGCAGCCTTCGGCGATCAGTCGCACCGGCCGCACGGGAATCCGTGCCGCGAAGCGGACCGAGATGTCGGTCACCGCACGGTCCAGGTGATCCGATCCGCCGGTGTCGAGGCGCCAGGCGTTGTCCCAGTCGAGGGCGATGCGGTTACGGCGCCGCACGACCGGGTCCTGGAGCAGCTCGGCCGTCAGGCCGGGGTCGTTGTCGTGCAGCCGGTCCAGCAGCTCAGGAGGCACCGACCGCACATGCGTGCGTTCCAGCACCGTGAGCTTCGCCGTCTCCCCGCACCCGGTACAGAGCACGAGGAGCCAGACGTCGATGAGCTTGTGGTGTGCGTTGACGCGAAATTTACCGCTTGCCCGGAAGCGCTCGGACGCGCACGCATGGCAACGGCGGAGAACGAGCGGCAGGCAGGTGGGCATGACCACCCAGTGTGTGAGCACCGAAGTACACCGGTTTCAGTGAGAAGTCCGCAGCAGAAAGGAGCGCGGCGCACATGCGCGACGCGCGACAGATCAGCGTTCGGGGGGTCTCACACGGTGTACAACGGCACGTCCTTGGCCAGACGACTTGGTTCGGCAGCACGCTAACGGCGCGCGGCTGCGCGCTTCCACCGGTTTTTGAACACGTCATCGCCGGGTTCCGCCGGCGTCGGCACGGCCCGGGAGCCGTCGGCCCCGTCGCCGCCGAGGTGTGTCACCAATGAACGCGGCGCCCACCCCGGACGACGGCCCCCGGTGGACCGGCTCTCAGAGCAGCGCCCGGAGCTTCTCCGCCAGCAGGTCCCAGCGCCACTTCTCCTCGACCCACTGCCGGCCCCGCTCCCCCATGCGCCGGCGCAGCTCGGAGTCGCCGAGCAGTGTGACGATCCGGTCCGCGGCCTCCTCGGCCGACCCGCCCCGCACCACCCAGCCGGTCTCGCCTTCGAGCACCGCGTCCGGGGCCCCGCCCGAGTCGCCGGCGACCACCGGCAGGCCCGTCGCGGAGGCCTCCAGGTACACGATGCCGAGGCCCTCCACGTCCAGGCCGCCCCGCCGGGTCCGGCACGGCATCGCGAACACGTCGCCCGCCCCGTAGTGGGCCGGGAGCTCCGGCCATGGAACGGCCCCCGTGAAGTGGACGGCGTCGGCGACCCCGGTGTCGTGGGCCAGCCGGCGCAGTTCCTTCTCGTAGGGCCCGCCCCCGACGACGAGCAGGACCGCGTCCGGCTCCTTGGCCAGGATGCGCGGCATCGCCGAGATCAGTGTGTCCTGGCCCTTGCGCGGGACCAGCCGGGAGACGCACACCACCACGGGGCGATCCGTGAGCCCGAGGCGGGCGCGGACCCGGTCGCCGCCCGAGTCCGGGCGGAAGGTCTTCTCGTCGACGCCCGGAGGCAGCTGCACCATGCTCGCGGCCGCCTGCGGCGTCAGTGCGGAGGCGATTCGGGAACGCGTGTACTCACCGAGGTAGGTGAGGGTGTCCGTGGACTCGCCGATCCGGCGCAGCAGGCTTCGGGCAGCGGGCAGCTGGGCCCATCCCGCCTCGTGGCCGTGCGTGGTCGCCACCAGCCGTTGCGCCCCGGCGCGCCGCAGTGCCGGCGCCATCAGACCCAGCGGGGCGGCCGCCCCGAACCACACCGACGTGCATCCGTGCTCCCGCAGCAGTCCGGCCGCGCGCCGGGTCACCGCCGGGGTGGGCAGCAGCATCGTGGTCCGGTCGCGTACGACGGCGAACTGCTGCTCGGCGTCGAAGGCGGCGGTCACCTCGGTGCCCTCGCGGCCACGCTTCCAGGTGGAGGCGTAGACGACCAGCCGCTCCGGATCCAGACGCAGCGCCATATTGTGCAGGAACGCCTGGATACCACCCGGACGGGGCGGAAAGTCGTTGGTCACGATGAGGGTCTTGTGCATCGTCGTCGACACTACCGAACGGGATGTGTCACCGTACTCACAGCTCCGCACGGCCGCGCTTCATCGCCGTCGCACTGTGCGGCGGGAGATCATGGTCCCGCACCACAGGCGACACGGAACGGGCAGGACAGGGGCTCAGGTGGACATGGCGGGCACACGGCGGTTCCCGGTCTGGCTGCTCACCGCTTGGGCCCTCAGCAGACTGGCCCTGCTGCTCTTCGTCTTCAAGGTGTTCGTCTTCCCCGGCCCGGACGTCACCAGCGACGTCTCGGTGATCTACCACGGCTGGTACGACACCCTGCGCACCGGCGCGTTCCCGCACGACGACGTGACCTGGCAATACCCGCCCGCCGCCGCGCTGGCCGTGCTCTCCCCCGCTCTGCTGCCCTTCCTGGACTACGAACAGGCCTTCTACGTCCTCGCCTTCCTCGCCGACCTGACGGTCCTGTGCCTACTGCTGTACGCGGGCCGACGGCCGCACAGGACGGTGCGCGGGGCCTGGGTCTGGGTGGTCGGCGTCGCCCTGCTCGGCCCGACCGTGTACGCCCGCTACGACCTGATGGTGACGGCGGTGGCGGTGGCCGCGCTGCTCGCGGGCGCCCGCAGGCCGCGGGTGATGGGGGCACTGGTGGCCGTGGGCGCCCTGCTGAAGGTGTGGCCGGCGCTGCTGCTGGCCGGTGCCGTCAGGCGCCGGGCCTGGGTGTCGGCCGCGGCGACGGCCGGCGCCCTCGCCCTGCCGGCCGCCCTGACGATGCCCGGCGCCTTCGGCTTCCTGACCTCCCAGCGTGACCGCGGCACGGAGGTGGAGTCCCTGGGCTCGCTGGTCTTCCATGTGGCGCGGCACTTCGGCTGGAAGGGCCAGGTGCTGCTCAACTACGGCTCGGTGGAATACCTCGGGCCCTACGTCGACTGGGTCAGCTCGGCCGCCCTCTTCCTTACCGTGGTCGCCTTCGGATGGCTGCTGCTGTGGCGTGTCAGCGTCCGCCGGATGCCGCCGCACGCGCTCGCGGACGCCGCCTTCGTGGCCGTGCTGCTGTTCACCGTCACCAGCCGGGTGATCAGCCCGCAGTACATGGTGTGGCTGGTCGGGCTCGCGGCCGTCTGCCTGTGCTCCCGCGCGAGCCGGATGGCGCTGCCCGGCGCCCTGGTGGTGGTCGCCTGCCTGGCCACCGTCCTGGAGTTCCCGGTCTGCTTCGCGAACGTCGTCGCCGGCGACGGACTGGGGATCACCCTGCTGTTCGTGCGGAACGGCCTGCTGGTGCTCGCCACGCTGACCGCCGCACGGACGCTGTGGCGCGGCACGGTCTCGCACCCGGCCCCGACCGTGCCGCCTCAGGCAACCCGCACCGAGGAGACACTGACGCCCTCCTGACCGTGCGGGACATGCCGCGGCGGGCCGGGCGGGGAAGCGCACGACCGCGCGGGGCGAACGTGCGGCCCGCCGGCTCCGACCGGACGGCCCCTCAGCCCAGTTGGGCTCTCAGATACGCCTGCCACTGACGTGTGAACGCCTCCGGCGTCGTCCCGAGCACCTTCCGCATCGCGCCCTCGACCGCCCCCGGCCGCTCGCGATGGTCGCCGACCATTCGGTAGAACTCGTTCAGACGGACCTCGCCCCAGCGGTCGGCGATCATCCGGCAGGCCATCCAGCCGCCCTCGTACGCCTGGGCCAGCTTCCCCGGGTCCCCCGAGAAGGCGAAGTCCGCGTCCTTCGGCAACGCGGCCGGGACACGGCCCAGCGTGATCGCGCGGTCGAGTTCGGAGGCCACCTGACCGGGTGGGCGGCCGGTGTCGCGATAGCCGACCCAGTCGGCGTAGCCCTCGGAGAGCCACAGGGGGGTGGCCGCCGTGGTGTGGGCCCGGGTGGCGACATGGGTGGTCTCATGGCTGAGAACGACCTGTTTGCCCAGGTCACCCAGGACGCCGTACGCCTCGGGGTTGACGATGATCCGGTCCGCGGGCGCCTTCCCGGCGCCCCCCGCCTCGCCGGTGGTGACCGCGGCGATCCCGCGGTAGCCGGACGCCGGGGCACCGAGCAGCCCGGCCATCCCCTCCAGCGTTCTCGGCACGAGGACCACCACGTGCCGAGGCCAGTCGGTGCCCCATGCGTCGGTGACGGCGGGCACCGCACGGTCGGCGAGATCCGCGTAGGCCCGCAGGACACTGAGCGGCTGCCCGACGCCGAGCACCAGACTGTGCGACCCGCGGACCGCCTCGACGGCGCCCTGCTCCCATAGCTGCTGGTTGGCCTTCCGGGCGGGCTCCTCGGAGCCGACGACCCAGCGGCCGTCGCTGCGGGTCAGCCGCAGCACACGGCTCGCGGTGACCGGCGCACGGTCGTAGCCCTTGATCCGGTAGCGCAGTTCGGCGTCGGCGGTGGCCCGGTCGCCGGTGCGGTGCAGCGCGGTCAGCCGGTAGGACCAGGCGGCCAGCGGTATGTCACGGAGGTTGTCGAACTCGGCCGGGCCGGCGGCGGGTCGGCCGTCGGCGGCACCGGACGCCGCCTCAGTCGCCAGGAACGCCGAGCGGTCCCCTTCCAGGATCGCCGCCGCCCGCCGGTCGAGCACCTGCTGCACTGCGGCGCTCTGGGCGTCCGTCCCGGAGCCGCCCGAGCAGCCGACGAGTCCGGCGAGGAGCACCACACACCCCGCCACGACCCCCGGCACACGTCTGCGACCAGCCACCTCACGATCGTACGCGCCGGTCGGACGGTGTATCGCCGCCTCGTTCAGGGTCGGATGACCGAGGAGATCGGCATCATCGCGACCGGGTCGTAGCGCACCGCGGCCCCGGGATGAGGCGCGTGGATGACCCTGCCGTTGCCGACGTACATCGCCACATGGCTGGCGTCCGCGCGGTAGACGACCAGGTCTCCGGGCCGGGCCTGGGAGAGCGGGACCCGGCGGCCGGCGTGGCGCTGCGCCTGCGAGGTGCGGGGCAGCCCGATTCCGGCATGGGCGTACGACCACTGCATGAGGCCCGAACAGTCGAAGCTGCGCGGCCCGCTGGCACCCCATACATACGGCCTGCCGAGCGCGGAGCGGACCGCGGCGACGGCGGCTGCGGCCCGGGGACCCGGTGGCACGGCGTCGGCGAGGTCGGGCATGCCGCCGCCGGAGCGGGACACCCGCTCGTAGGCCGCCCGCTCCGCCGGCGGCAGGGAGTTGAGCATGCGCTGCGCCGCGGCGAGCTTGCGCTCCACGTCCTTCTTGTGCCGGGCTACGGCCTTGCGGGTCTTCTCCAGCGCGACGAGCTCGTCCGCCACCACCGTGCGCTCCTCGGCCAGTTCCCGCAGGGCGCCGCGCAGTTCCCTCAGCTGCCCGGACTGGCGGGCGCCGATCCGGTCCAGTGCCGCCGCCTTCTCGAGGTAGTCGGCGGGGTTGTCGGAGAACAGCAGCTCCAGGGAGGAGGCGAGGCCGCCGGAGCGGTACTGGGCCCCTGCGAGGGTGCCGAGCGCGTCCCTCATGGCGTTGACGCGATCCTGCTGGCGGGCGATCCGGTCCTGGGCCCGGCCGACCTGCCGGCGCAGCGAACCGGCGTGCTCCCCGGCCGCGTTGTACGCCTCCGTGGCCTGTTCGGCCTCCAGGTAGAGCCGGTCCACGGTGGCCCGGTGATCGCGAGGCGCGGCGTGCGCCGGTACGGCACCGAGGGCCGCGGCAGCCGCGGCGGCGGACACGACGGCGGCTGTGGCGCCACGTCCCCGGCCGAGGCCGGATGGTGCAAGGCGGCGATGGGACCCCACGTCCGGTCGCACTCCCTTCCGCTGACGACCCCCGCCCCTCGGCGGGGGAAACGCGGCAGACAGTAGCCGGGCGATCACGCCTGGAACAAAGGGCGCGATGTGCACACACCATGCGAAACCCCGCCCTGACGCAGGTCATAGGCGGGGCACAGGGTCAGCGGGAGCCGCTGGAATTCCCTCGTTCGGGCGGGTGTGGACCGCCCGCGAAGGCGGTCAGATCCGGACGCCGAACTGGAACGGCATGTTGCCGATCGACTCGTAGCGAACCGAGGCACCGGTGTGCGGGGCGTGCAGCACCTGGCCGTTGCCCGCGTAGAGGCCGATGTGGTGCAGGTCGCCGTAGAAGAGGACCAGGTCGCCGACCCGGAGGTCGCTCTGGCTGTAGATACGGGTGCCGGCGTTGGCCTGCGCCTGGGAGGTCCGCGGTATGGAGACGCCGGCCTGGGCGTAGGCCCAGGAGGTCAGGCCGGAGCAGTCGAAGGAGGACGGACCGGAGGCGCCGTAGACATAGGGCGAGCCGATCACGCTCTGCGCGGCGGCGAAGGCCGCTCCGGCCCGGCCGGAGGCCGAGGCGGTGGAGCCGCTGAGGGCGTTGCGCATGCTGTCGCGGCTGGCCCGGGCCTGGTCGGCCTGGAGGGCCGCGCGCTCCTGCGCGGTGAGGCTGTTGAGCAGCTTCTGGGCGTCGGCGAGCTTGCCCTGGACTTCCTTCTTCTTCTTGCCGAGTTCGGTGCGGGTGGAGGCCAGGTCCTTGAGCTTGTCGGTGGCTTCCTGCCGCTCCTGGGCGAGCTCGCGCTGCTTCTCCTGGATCTTCTTCAGCGCCTCGACCTGCTGGCCGCTGAGCTGGTCCAGCGTCGACGCCTTGTCCAGGTAGTCGTCCGGGTCCGCGGACAGGAAGAGCTGGATGGACGGGTCGATGCTGCCGCTGCGGTACTGAGCGCTGGCCATCGTGCCGATGCCGTCGCGCAGCTGGTTGAGCTCGTCCTGACCCCGGGCGACCTTGTCCTGCAGGGTGGAGATGTCCTTCTCCAGCTTGTCCTGCTTCTCCTTGGCCCCGTCGTAGGCCTCGGTGGCCTTCTCCGCCTCTTCGTAGAGCTTGTCGACCTTGGACTTGACCTCGTCCTTGCTCGGCTTGGCGCTGGGGGCGGCGTTGGCGGCCTGGGCGCTGAGGACAACGGCTGCGGCCGCCGCGGTGGTGAGCACGGTCACACGTGCGCGGCTCGGCTGCTTGGGTCGACGGTGGGACGCCACGGAGGCGAGCTCCTTCTTCCTTCAGCCGCCTACCGACACGCCGGTGGGCGGGCCCCTCCGCCGCCAACCACCCCTTGTGAGTGATCGCCCGGACGGAGGTTCGAAGCCCGACCCTAGTGACCTCTCTGTGATCAGTTCAAATCCCGAGCGGGAAAATCTCGGTCACGCAATGCATTCTTTGCACGGAACTCACGTGCAGTGATTTGGCCTTGACACTACGTTGCGTGGGGATCCCCTCAATTCGGGCAAGCCGCACGGATGTTGCGCTTGGTGCGTTGGTTACCCATGGGATGTTCGGCGCAAGCGGCCAGGCTGCGCCCAATTGCCCGTTACGCCCTGGAAAGTCGCTTGAGCAACATGATCGACGCGACCGGGCGCGCTCCCGCCCTCGCGACCCCGTCGGCCACCTCTCGGTCGGTCGAGGCGACGATGACCGGTCGGCCCGGGGGTTCCGCGCGCACCAGCTGGCGGATCAACTCGTCGGCGGTCACGTCGGGTTTGGAGAACAGCACCCGCACCCCGCGCGGCGGCGCGAGCAGCACGGGGGCGGCCAGTTCCGCCCCGTCGAAGACGCACGTCACCTCGGCGCCGGTCTGCGCGGCCAGCTGGGAGAGCTGCCCGAGGAGCCTGAGCCGCTGCTTCTCCAGCGGCATCTGCGGATAGCCGGTCTTGGTGACGTTGTAGCCGTCGACGACCAGATGCGCCTGAGGCAGCGCGAGCAACTGGTCGAGGATCGCGGGATCGTTCTCGGACAGCGCACGGGCGGCGATGTCCTTCGGGGTCATTCGTCCCGGTTCGACCGCGTCCACCGTCTCGGCGGGCCGTACGGACACCGGCGGCAGCGCCAGTTCCCGCCGCAGCCCTTGGGCGGCGTCCAACACCGTGTCGAGCAGCAGCCGGACCCGCATGTCCTCGACACTGCGGCCCTCGCGCGCCGCTCTGCGGGCTGCCTCCAGGGCGGCCTCCGCCTCACCGAGCCGCGCCCTGAGCCGCCGGGCCTCGCTGTCGGCGGCGGACAACTGCGCCTGCCCCTCAGCGCGTACGGAGTCCATCTCGACCCGGATCTTGCGCAGGGCCGCCTCGCCGCGCTTGACGTCACTGAGGGCCGAGCGCAACTTGCGGTGAAGCGATTCGGCTTCCTTGCGCGAGGAGTCGACCTCCGCGCGCAGCCGCTCCGTCTCGGTGCGGGTCTGGGCCCGGGCGGCCGTCAACTCCGCCCGCAGCCGCTCCAGCTCGGCCCGGCTCTCCTCGTCCGCGCGCTCGGCGTCCGCCCGCTGGGCCTCCTCGCCGGCGGCGGTGACGAGCTTCACCCAGCCTGCCGGGCGCAGTACATAGGCCGCGGCCGCCACGTCGAGCGGGTCGGCGGCGGGCGGCGGCGAACCGGAGTCGAGGGCGCCGGCGAGTTCCGGTTGTGTCTCCCTGAGCTTCTCCCCGATGCGCTGGCGGAACACCGCATCGGTCTCCAGGGCCGACGCCATGGCGTTGCCGGCGAACTTCGCCCGGCGGTTCGGGGTGAACCGGGCATACTGTCGCAGCTGCACGGGCAGTTCGCCGAGGGTCAGACCGCCGAAGCTCTCCGACACGATCTGCACAACACGGCGGCGCACGCCGTCGGGCAGCGGCCGGTCGAGCACCTCAGCGGCGCCGTCGGCCGGCTCCCCGCCTATGGTCTCCACCATCCGTCACCCCACTGTCCGTGCGGGACCGCCTCCCTCAGGAGCCGGCGCCCGGCCTGTCCACGAGCTCCACCTGGTCCAGGGCGTTGCACCAGCGGCAACGCACCGATTCGATGGTCTCACTGACCACCTCGCGCTCCTCGACCTTCGGCTCCCCGGCGAGATCGAGGTGCACATACTCGACGACCTTCGACGAGCGGGTGACGTCGAACCGCGTGAGGTTTCCGCACAGGGTGCAGCGCCAGCGGGTCGTCTCGGTCGGGAGGGGAACCGTCATCGTGGCCGCTCTTCCTTCTTCCAGTCTCCGTGATGCGCCAGTTTCCCTGGAGCGTGTGGCTCGTAACCCTACGGCCTGGCGGGTACTCGCCGCCCGTCCGTCCCTGCGGCGAGGCACTCTGCATGGATCGGTCCGGTTGCGCCATGCTCTGTCCCATGATCAGCACCTGGAGGAGGGCGGCCGCCGGAGCGCTGCGGGCGCAGTCGGCGCCGGTGACGTACGGGCTGATCGTCCTGTGCTGTCTGATCTTCTTGATCGGGCCGGCCGCGGGACTGAATCCGGCCTACGGCACCGGGGACGGACTGCTGGCCGCCCAGCGATCCTATTTCGCCCGTTGGGGGGTGGTGCCCGTGGAACTGTTCAGCGGGGCACCACGCGCGGCGCTCACCCCCGCGACGGCGCTGTTCGTACACGGCAGCTGGGTGCATCTGCTGGGCAACATGCTGTTCCTCTATGTTTTCGGGGCGATGGCCGAGGAGCGGATGGGCCACCTGGAATTCGCCCTGTTCTACCTGGGCTGCGGATACCTGGCGCTGCTCGGGTACGCGGCGGCCAACGCCGAGTCGGCACAGACGCTGGTCGGGGCCTCCGGGGCCATCTCCGCGGTCCTCGGTGCCTTTCTGTTCCTGTTCCCCAAGGCCAGGGTGACCAGTCTCTTCCCGTTCCTGCTCTTCCTGCCGCTGCGTTTCCCGGCCTGGGTCGTGCTGCCCTTCTGGGCGAGCCTTCAGTGGATGGCGGCGGGCCGTGCCGAGCAGGGGCCGGGGGTCGCCTATCTGGCCCACCTGGTCGGCTTCACGCTGGGCTTCGGCTACGCATGGGTGCGCTACGGCCGTACGAGTAGGGTGAAACCCCCAGCCCAGGCCCCCGAGGGAGAACACCAGCCGTGATCACCGCGATCGTCCTCATCAAGACCAGCGTGGACCGGATCCCCGAGATCGCCGAGTCGATCGCCGCGCTGGACTGTGTCAGCGAGGTCTTCTCCGTCACCGGCACCTACGACCTGATCGCCATGGTCCGGGTGAAGGCCCACGACGACCTGGCGGACGTCATCCCCGGCCGGATCAGCAAGATCCAGGGCGTACTGGCCACCGACACGCATGTCGCCTTCCGCACGTACTCCCAGCACGACCTGGAGGCCGCGTTCGCGATCGGGCTCGACAACTAGACCGGTACGTCCGAAGCGGTGACGCCCTTGACGGCGGCCAAGTGGACACGGCCCCCGCCGACCCGCCCGTGACCCCGCCGTCCCCGCCCGGGGAACCGGATGCGAGGCGCCGGCCCGCTCCCGCCAGGCGGGGGAAATCGCCGGCAGGGGTCTTCCACGAGGCGGCGCCACACCTCCGCGGCGTCCACCGGGCCTCCCCCGCACTGCCGGACGACGTCCGAAGCCCGCCCGGTCACGGCAGGGGAGGTCTCCCTCCGGCCGGCGGCACCTCCGCGCACGGCGAGCAGCACCCCCGGCGGTCACCGCGCGCCACGGCCGGCGCCGGCAGAAGGCGCGGGTATCGGTGCCCGTCGACGGACACGGGGTCCGCCGGGTCCCGGCCGCACCACCGCGTCGCGCGGGGCGGGACCCGTCACGAACTCCTCGGCCGCTCACGGCCGTTCGCCCTCGGTGTGTGCGCCGCCCCGGCGCCGCCCACGGCCTGCGCGGCTCGCCCCTCCCCTGAGCGGGCGGGGCTCGGTGCATCACACCGTCGGCACGCAACGACCGCCCTCTGTACGGTAGTTCCACTTCGCACCCTCGCTGACGAGCTCCTTCACCGCGCGGACGAACCGCTCGACGTGCTCGTCGGGCGTGCCCGCGCCGAAGCTGACGCGGATCGCGTTGAGGGACTTCTCGCCGGGCGCGGCCTCGGGAGCGCCGCACTCGCCCTGGGTCTGCGGGTCGCTGCCCAGCAGGGTGCGCACCAGCGGGTGGGCGCAGAACAGGCCGTCGCGGACGCCGATGCCGTACTCCGCGGAGAGCGCGGCGGCGAAGTGGGAGCTGTTCCAGCCCTCGACGACGAAGGAGATGACACCGACGCGCGGCGAGTCGTCACCGAAGAGGGACAGCACCTTCACCTCGGGTACCTCGGCGAGCCCTTCCCCGACGGTGCGGATCAGGTGCCGCTCGCGGGCCACCAGCGTGTCGAAGCCGGCCTCGGTGAGGGCCTTGCAGGCGGAGGCGATGGCGTAGGCGCCGATGACGTTGGGCGAGCCCGCCTCGTGCCGCGCGGCGCTCTCGTGCCACTCGACGTCCACTCCCCCGTCGGTGCGCCGGGTGACCTTGCGGCTGGCACCGCCGCCCGCGAGATACGGCTCGGCATCGCGCAGCCAGTCGGCGCGGCCGGCCAGGACTCCCGCGCCGAAGGGCGCGTACAGCTTGTGCCCGGAGAAGGCGACCCAGTCGACGTCGAGGTCGCGGACCGACACCGGGTGGTGCGGGGCCAGCTGGGCGGCGTCCAGCACGATACGGGCACCGTGCGCATGCGCGGTCGCCGCGAGCTCGCGCACCGGCCACAGCTCACCGGTGACGTTGGACGCGCCGGTGACGCAGACCAGTGCCGGGCCCGAGGCCCGGGAGGGGTCGCGGTGCGCCAGGGCGCGCTCCAGGGTCTCGACGGCCTGCCGCGGAGTGCTCGGGGCGTCGAGGTAGGTCACCTGCGCGTCCCGCCACGGCAGCAGCGAGGCGTGGTGCTCGGTCTCGAAGACGAAGACCTCGCAGCCGGCCGGGACCACGGAGGCCAGGAGGTTCAGCGAATCGGTGGTGGACCGGGTGAAGACGACCTGGTCGTCCTCCCGGCAGTCGAGGAACTCCGCGACCGTCCCGCGGGCGTTCTCGAACAGGTCGGTGGAGAGCTGCGAGAGGTATCCGGCACCGCGGTGGACACTGCCGTAGTACGGGGCGTAGGCCGCCACGTCGTCCCAGACCCGCTGGAGCGCCGGGGCGCTGGCCGCGTAGTCGAGCGCGGCGTAGGTGACTTCGCCGCCGGTGACGAGCGGGACGGTCACATCCCGTCCGAGAACGGGCAGCGGGGAACAAACGGACCGGTCGGATGCGATGGTGGAGACGGACATGGGTGAACTCCCGTGAGGACAGGTGGATTCGCCGTGCCGGACGGTGCGCATGACGGCGCGTGAAGGGGTCGACGGCACACGAAGGGGTGAAAGGGGATGCGGAGGCGGGGCTCTGCGGCCCTAGCGCATTCGCTTGCTCACGGAAGGCTCCCTCGAACGACCAGGACCCCTGGTGACGCGAGGGGGTCCGCGCTTGCCGCAGACCTCGCTGCCTGCGGCCTGGTCCTCACCCGGGGCACCCCGCCACGGACGGAGGGTTGCCGGACAGCCGGCCGGGGCCGAATGGCTGTCGCTCATGACCTGCGCAGGACATTAGAGGGGTGATCGATCGGCTGCAACTTCTGTCCGGATACCGGGACGCACCGAGGGTCACGGGAGGCGCTCAGGAGGGGACGGTCCCCTACGGCGACCGGTGTGCACCACGGCAGGGCCCGGAGACGGCTCGGGCGGACCGCGGCAGAAGAGACCGCGGCCCGCCCGGAGCGGTGGTGCTAGGCGTGGCTCGCGGCCACCCAGCGGTCCAGGACGCTCTTGGCCGCTCCCGAGTCGATCGACTCCGCCGCCCTGTCCATGCCGGCCCGGATCCGGTCCACCAGGGGGCCCTCGGCCTGCTCCAGCGCCACGAGGGCCGCGGCGGAGTTCAGCAGCACGGCGTCACGCACCGGGCCCGTCTCACCGTCGAGCAGCCGCCGTGCGACCTCGGCGTTGTAGGAGGCGTCGGCGCCCCGCAGCGCCTCCACCGGCACCAGCTCGATACCGACGTCCCGCGGGTCGAAGGCCTCCTCGGTGACCTTGCCGTCGCGGACCACCCACACCCGGGACGTCGACGTCGTCGTCAGCTCGTCCAGCCCGTCGTCGCCCCGGAACACCAGGGAGGAGTTGCCGCGCTCCGCGAGGACCCCGGCGACGATGGGCGCCATCCGCGGGTCCGCGACCCCGACCGCCTGCGCCTTCACCTTCGCCGGGTTCGTCAGCGGGCCCAGGACGTTGAACGTCGTACGGATGCCCAGCTGTCCGCGTGCCGCGGCCACGTGCCGCAGCGCCGGGTGGAACTTGACCGCGAAGCAGAACGTGATCCCGGCCACCTCGGCCACCTCGGCCACCCGGTGCACCGGCAGCTCCAGATTGACGCCGAGCTTCTCCAGCACGTCCGAGGCACCGGACGCGGAGGACGCGGCCCGGTTGCCGTGCTTGACGACCTTGGCGCCGGCGCCGGCCACCACGATCGACGACATCGTGGAGATGTTCACGGTCTTCGCGCCGTCACCGCCCGTACCGACGATGTCGACCGTCGACCCCGGTACCTCGATGACGTTCGCGTGCTCGTACATCGCCCGGACGAGCCCGGTGATCTCCGCGACCGTCTCGCCCTTGGCCCGCAGTGCCACGGCGAAGCCGGCGATCTGGGCGTCGGTCGCCTCGCCCCGCATGATGCGGTCCATCGCCCAGGCCGTGTCGTCGGCGCTCTGGTCACGGCCCTCGAGCAGGCCGTTCAGTACCTGGGGCCAGGAACGGACCGCCGCGGTGTCGCCTCCGGCGGGGTTCACAGCGCTCATAAGCCGCTCCTGGGTGGTGGCCCCGACATGGGGCTCGGGTGTCGAACAGCTCCACCCTATCCAGCCCGGGACACGGCGAAGGGCCCCGTCCATGACTGGACGGGGCCCTTCGACCGTGGCGTGGCGCGCCGCAGCGATCAGTGGTGGCCGTGGCCGCTCGTGATCTCCTTGTACTCCTCGACCGTGGGCTTGGGGATCTGGTTGGCGTCCCCGTAGTAGGCGCCGCTCAGCTTGGAGCGCAGCTTCTCCGAACCCTTGATCTTCCGCTCGACACCGTTCTCGTCGACCGTCGGGCCGATCTCGGCCGGCTGGTACTGCTCGTGCGAGGTGAGCGTGTGCAGCTGCTCCTGGCTGAGCGGCTCGTGCACCTCGATGAACTCACCGTGCGGCAGCCGCTTGATGATGCCCGACTCGCGGCCGTGCAGCACCTTGTCGCGGTCGCGGCGCTGGAGGCCCAGGCAGATCCGCTTGGCCGCGATGAACACGAGCACCGGCACCACGAAGAAGGCGATGCGGACGAACCAGGTGATCGCGTTGATCGACAGATGGAAGTGCGTCGCCCAGAGGTCGTTTCCACCACCGACGAGCAGCACGAAGTACCAGGAGATCCACGCGGCGCCGAAGGCGGTACGCGTCGGGGCGTTGCGCGGGCGGTCCAGGATGTGGTGCTCACGCCGGTCGCCGGTGACCCAGGCCTCGATGAACGGGTACACCGCGATCGCGACGAGGACCAGCGGGAAGATCACCAGCGGGATGAACACGCCCAGGACGAGCGTGTGACCCCAGAAGTTGACCTCCCAGCCCGGCATCACACGGATCAGGCCCTCGGAGAAGCCCATGTACCAGTCGGGCTGGGCGCCGGTGGACACCTGGTCCGGACGGTAGGGGCCGATGGCCCAGATCGGGTTGATCTGTGCGATCGCCGCGACGGCCGCGATGACACCGAAGACCAGGAAGAAGAAGCCTCCGGCCTTGGCCATGTAGACCGGCATCAGCGGCATGCCGACGACGTTGTTGTTCGTCTTTCCGGGGCCCGCGAACTGCGTGTGCTTGTGGTAGACGACCAGGATCAGGTGGCCGACCACCAGACCGAGCATGATGCCCGGCAGCAGCAGGATGTGGATCGAGTAGAACCGGGCCACGAAGTCGCCGCCCGGGAACTGACCGCCGAAGAGGAAGAACGACAGGTACGTGCCGACGATCGGCACGGACAGGATCGCGCCCTCCATGAAGCGGACACCGGTGCCGGAGAGCAGGTCGTCCGGGAGCGAGTAGCCGGTGAAGCCGGTGAACATGCCGAGGACGAACAGCAGGAAGCCGAAGACCCAGTTGATCTCACGCGGCTTGCGGAACGCGCCCGTGAAGAACACGCGCATCATGTGCACGAACATGCCGGCGAGGAAGACCAGCGCCGCCCAGTGGTGGATCTGCCGGATGAGCAGACCGCCGCGGACGTCGAAGCTGATGTGCAGCGTCGAGTTGAACGCCTCGCTCATCATCTGGCCCTGGAGCGGCACGTAACTGCCGTGGTACACCACCTCGTTCATCGACGGGTGGAAGAACAGCGTCAGATACACACCCGTGAGGATGATGATCAGGAAGCTGTAGAGGCAGACCTCGCCCAACATGAACGACCAGTGGTCGGGGAAGATCTTGCGCATGTTGGACTTGGCCAGGGTGTAGACACCCAGGCGGCCGTCCGCCCAGTCCGCGAGGCGCTCGCCGGCCGGTGCCCGTCCGCGCGAGCCGCCCGCCGCGTCCCCGGCGGGGTTCGGGTTGGTCGATGCAGTACTCATCCGCGCTCCCAGAAAGCAGGACCGACGGGCTCTTCGAAGTCGCCGAGCGCCTCGAGGTAACCGTCCGCGTTCACGCCGATGCGCAGCTGCGGCAGGGCGTGACCGGCCGGGCCGAAGATGACCCGGGCACCGTCGGAGAGGTCGAAGGTGGACTGGTGGCACGGGCAGAGGACGTGGTGCGTCTGCTGCTCGTACAGGGAGATCGGGCAACCGACGTGGGTGCAGATCTTGGAGAACGCCACGATGCCCTGGTGGGACCACTCGAGTTCCCGCTTGTCCTTGATGTTGTCCGGCTGCAGCCGGACGATCATCAGGGCGGCCTTGGCGATCTCGGTCTGGAAGTCCTCGTTGTTCTCCTCCAGGCCCTCGGGCTTGGCGAAGGTGAGCGAACCCACCGCGACGTCCGAGGGACGCAGCGGCTCGTTCGTGTTCATGTTGACGAGGAGCTTGCCCTTGGACCAGAGCGTGTGCCGCAGCTTGGTGCCGGGCAGCGGGCCCAGGTCGCGCAGCAGCATGACGCCGGAGAGCGGGAACAGGGCCAGCGCGCCGAACATCGTGTTGCGGATCAGCTTGCGGCGACCCAGCTGGGACTCCTTGGCGCCCTGCTTGAAGTCGGCGAGGACCTTCGTCTTCACCTCGGGCGACGCCTCGACCGGGTGACGCTCGTCGGCGATCTCCATGTCGGACATCAGGGTGCGGGCCCAGTGGACCGCACCCGCGCCGATCGCGAACAGCGCCACACCGAGCGTCAGACCCAGCGCGAAGTTCATCGCGCTGAGGTGCCCGATCGGGAAGACGAAGATCGACTTGTCCGTCGGGATCGTGACGTAGGAGGCGATGAACCCGAGGGTCGCCAGCATCGACACGGTGAACAGCATGGCGACCGTGCGCTCGGAGCGCCTGGCGGCCTGTTCGTCGATGTCCTGGACGCGGTGCTCGTGGGGCGGCAGCCCCGGGTCGGCGAACGGGTTCTCCTCGTCCGCGACCGTCACGGCACCGTGTGCGGTGTCCTGCTCAGCGGGCAGGTTCTCTTCTGGAATGTCGTGGCTACTCATGACTTCTTGGCCTTTGCGGTCCGAGCGGCGACCCAGACGGCGAGCACGATCAGTGCGCCCAGGCCGAAGATCCAGGCGAACAGGCCCTCGGAGACCGGTCCGAGACCGCCGAGCTCGAGGCCGCCGGGGTTGTCGGTCTGGTCACCGTTGACCGCGTTGAGGTACGCGATGATGTCCTTCTTGTTCTGCTGCGACAGCGTGGTGTCGGGGAACGACGGCATGTTCTGCGGGCCGGTCTGCATGGCCTCGTAGATGTGCTTCGGGGCGACGCCGTCGAGGCTCGGCGCGAACTTGCCGTGCGTCAGCGCACCACCCTTACCCGTGAAGTTGTGGCACTGCGCGCAGTTGGTGCGGAAGAGCTCGCCGCCCTTGGCGATATCGGCACCCTCGGGGCTGTAGTCGTTCGTCGTCGGGACGGCCGGGCCGGCACCGAGAGAAGAGATGTACGCCGCGAGCTGGTCGATCTGGGCCTGCGAGTAGATGTTCTTCTTCTTCGTCACCTGGGGGCCCTGCGAGGTGGCGGCGGGCATGCGACCGGTACCGACCTGGAAGTCGACGGCCGCCGCACCCACACCCACCAGGCTGGGTCCGTCGGAGGAGCCCTGACCGCCGGTGCCGTGGCAGCTGGCACAGCCCACCTGGTAGAGCTTCTTGCCCTCCTCGATGGCGAGGGACTGGGCGGTGTCATCGGCCTGCGCCTTGTCGGCGGGCGCGAACGCGGCGTACAGCCCCCCGGAGAGCGTCAGCGCGATGAGTAGGACGACGAGCGCCGCCATCGGATGGCGTCGTCGTGCGGAGAGCTTTTTCACGGATTACCCCGGTGTCAGGATCTTCTGCGTCGATGCTTCTGGAAATGGATCGGATCGTCGCGGGCGATCGGTTCTCCCCGATCGGGGAGACGTCCGCCGCGGCTGACGGCCGACTACTTGATCATGTAGATCGTGGCGAAGAGGCCGATCCAGACGACATCGACGAAGTGCCAGTAGTAGGACACGACGATGGCGGCGGTCGCCTGCTCATGGGTGAACCTCCGCGCCGCGTAGGTGCGGCCGAGGACCAGCAGGAAGGCGATGAGACCACCCGTCACGTGCATGCCGTGGAACCCGGTGGTCAGGTAGAACACCGAGCCGTACGGGTCCGAGGAGAGCGAGAGGCCGTCCTTCTTGACCAGCTCGGTGTACTCGAAGATCTGCCCGCCGACGAAGATCGCACCCATGATGAAGGTGACGATGAACCAGCCCCGGAGCTTCTTCACGTCACCGCGCTCGGCAGCGAACACGCCGAGCTGGCAGGTGAGGGAGGAGAGCACCAGGATCGTGGTGTTGGTCGCCGAGAACGGGAAGTTGAGATGGCTCGCCATCTCCTTCCAGTGGGTCGGCCCGGTCACCGATCGCAGGGTGAAGTACATCGCGAAGAGGGCCGCGAAGAACATCAGCTCGGAACTCAGCCAAATGATGGTTCCGACGCTGGTGAGGTTCGGCCGGTTGACCGACGGGTGCGCGTGCCCGGTTTCTACTGTCGTTGCTGTCGCCACGACCGACATTATGTCGGTCCCTTATCCCGCCCTCACTCCGGGGGGTGCCGTTCGGAGTGTCCGCACCGTGTGTACTGCCCGGATGGCCCATCGAAGGCCTGTCCGAACCGGTGTTGACCACGGGTCCGAGGGAGTAGCATCCGCCCCAACGGTCCGTCCCGAGGGCGGCGGACACCAGTGCGTACCGGAGGAAGCATGCAGCCGACCGCCACGGTCCTGGTCTACAGCGACGACTCCACCACCCGCGAACAGGTGCGGCTCGCGGCCGGGCGCAGGCCCGCCCCGGACGTCCCCGCGGTCGAGTTCGTGGAGTGCGCGACACCGGGCGCCGTCCTCAAGGAGCTGGACCGGGGCGGTATCGACGTGTGCGTCCTGGACGGCGAGGCCGTGCCGATGGGCGGGATGGGCGTCTGCCGGCAGATCAAGGACGAGATCTTCAACTGCCCGCCGGTGCTGGTGCTGATCGCACGGCCGCAGGATGCCTGGCTGGCGACGTGGAGCCGTGCGGATGCGGCGGTGGCGCTCCCGGTCGAGCCGGTGGAGTTCGCGTCGGCCCTGGCCGATCTGCTGCGTCGTAAGGCCCTTCTGAGCGCCTGAGAGCCGGGGCCGCCCGGTGTGAGGGCGACAGCCGTTCCCTCCTGGTCCGTCGTACCCGCACGGCGGAGCCGCACGATGTCCCGGTCCCGCGCCCCTGACGGGGCGCGGAGGGCCCGTCTCAGATCGATTCAGGGCGCAGTCGTGCCCGGTCCTGGGCGTTCGTGCCGCTGTCGGCGGCCAGGGCGCTGCCCTTGCGCCACTTCGCCCAGTCGACGTTCCAGTCGCCGAACCCGTTGCCGAACGGCTCCATCTGCTTGCCGTAGGAGTTGACGACCTTGACGATGTCACCTTGCTGCACGGTGTTGTAGAACCACTGGGCCTGCCCGTTGCTCATGCCGGTGCAGCCGTGGCTCACGTTGGCGTACCCCTGTGAGCCCACGGACCAGGGCGCCGCGTGCACATACTCGCCGCTGAAGGTCACCTGGGCCGCCCAGTAGACCATCAGGTCGTACGAATCGCTCGAGTTCTGCGAGATGCCGATCGAGGTACCGCGCATGCGTACGACGTACTGCTTGCCCAGTACGACCTTGACACCGTTGCGGGTCTCGTAGCCGGGCTTGCCCGTGGTGATGGGTATCCGCCGCAGGACCTGGTCGTTCTTGTAGACCGTCATCTGGTGCGCGGCGGCGTCCGTGACCGCGATGACGCGGTCGCCCGTGGTCATCTTCACGGACTTCGCCTCGCCGCCCCACAGACGGTCGCCGATCTTCATGCCCGCGAGGTTGCTGTGGGCCGTGATGGTGGCGTGGGCGGGCCAGTAGTCCTGGGGGCGGAAGTGCAGCTTCTTGTCGTCCACCCAGTACCAGGAGCCCTGGATCGCGGGCACGGAGTCCACCTTGAGGGCTCTCTCGACGACGGCCCGGGATGCCTTGTCCTTGACGGGCTCGCTGAGTTCGGCGGTGACGGGTTCACCGACGCCGTAGGTACCGGTCTTGGGACCGAAGGTGACGTTGAGCGTCTTGCTCTTGGGAGTACCGGTGTCGAACTCGATGACCTTTCGGCCCTGTGCACCGTCGTCGTCCTCGGTGCTCACCCGGACCGTGTAGTGGGTGCCGGCGGCCAGGGGGGAGGTGCTGTGCCAGCGGCTGCCGTCGGCGGCGAGTTCACCGGCGACCTGACGCCCGTGGGAGTCGGTGGCCGTCACGTCCGTGATGCGTCCGTCATCACCCGAAGCGGTGATCTCCAGGGGCTTGTCGGGGTCGACCTTCTTGTCTGAGTCGGCGGGGGCGTTGTAGGAGACCTCGTCCGCCGCGTCGTACGGGCCGGCGGAGAGCGGGTTGCCGTCGTACCCGCAGCCGGCGAGCCCCGCGCCGAGGGCTATCGCGAGCAGCGAGCAACTGACGGCGGTGCGGTGTCGCGGGCGTGCCGGTAGGCGCCTGTCGGGTCCGGCGTCGCCCCGGAAGAACACTGTGTGGCTCATGACCTCACGCTAGGGACGTCTGTCGGCCGCGGCGCGCGGAGAGAGCCGTGCGGGGGACGCAACTCACGGCAAAAGAGGGAGCCCGGCACTCCTGACGGAGTGTCGGGCTCCCGTGCACTGGGTGCGTGTTACTGGGTGCGGTTCTCACCGCGATAGTACTCGAAGACCCAGCCCCACAGGCCCACCAGGATCAGCGGAGCCGAGAAGTACAGCAGCCACCAGCCGATCGCGACGCCCAGGAAGGCGAGCGCGCCACCGACACCGAGGGCGAGCGGCTGCCAGCTGTGCGGGCTGAAGAAGCCGACCTCGCCGGCGTCGTCCGCGACGTCGGCCTCCTTGTTGTCCTGGGCACCCGTGTCGACCCGCCGGGCCGTGAAGGCCAGGTAGTAGCCGATCATGATGCTCAGGCCGAAGGCCAGGAAGAGCGCGGTGGTACCGGCCGGCTCCTTGGACCACAGGCCGTAGATGACGGCCACGGCCAGGATGAAGACGGCCAGCCAGATGAACATCTTGCCCTGGATCTTCACTTGCCGGCCTCCTTGCCACCGGAGACGGCCTTGCTACCGGCACCCGCGTGCTCGAGTTGCTCGAGCGCGGTGATCTCCGGGTGGTGCAGGTCGAAGGCGGGGGATTCGGAACGGATGCGCGGCAGGGTGAGGAAGTTGTGCCGCGGGGGCGGGCAGGAGGTCGCCCACTCGAGGGAACGACCGTAGCCCCACGGGTCGTCGACGCCGACCGGCTTGCCGTACTTGGCCGTCTTCCACACGTTGTAGAGGAACGGCAGGATCGACAGACCGAGCAGGAACGAGGAGATCGTCGACACCGTGTTGAGGGCGGTGAAGCCGTCGGCCGCGAGGTAGTCGGCGTAACGGCGCGGCATGCCCTCGGCGCCCAGCCAGTGCTGCACCAGGAAGGTGCCGTGGAAGCCGATGAACAGCGTCCAGAAGGTGATCTTGCCGAGGCGTTCGTCGAGCATCTTGCCCGTCATCTTCGGCCACCAGAAGTGGAAACCGGAGAACATCGCGAAGACGACCGTGCCGAACACCACGTAGTGGAAGTGCGCGACGACGAAGTACGAGTCGGAGATGTGGAAGTCCATCGGCGGCGAGGCCAGGATGACACCGGTCAGACCACCGAAGGTGAAGGTGATCAGGAAGCCGGTCGCCCAGAGCATCGGTGTCTCGAAGGACAACGATCCCTTCCACATCGTTCCGATCCAGTTGAAGAACTTCACGCCTGTCGGTACGGCGATGAGGAACGTCATGAAGGAGAAGAACGGAAGCAGTACGCCACCGGTGACGTACATGTGGTGCGCCCACACGGTCACGGAGAGGCCGGCGATGGCGATGGTGGCGCCGATCAGGCCCATGTAACCGAACATCGGCTTGCGACTGAAGACCGGGATGACTTCGGAGATGATGCCGAAGAACGGTAGCGCGATGATGTACACCTCTGGATGGCCGAAGAACCAGAAGAGGTGTTGCCATAGCAAGGCGCCGCCGTTGGCCGCGTCGAAGACGTGCGCACCGAACTTGCGGTCCGCCTCCAGGGCGAACAGCGCGGCCGCGAGGACCGGGAAGGCCAGCAGGACGAGCACACCGGTCAGCAGCACGTTCCACACGAAGATCGGCATGCGGAACATGGTCATGCCCGGCGCGCGCATGCAGATGATCGTGGTGATGAAGTTGACCGAGCCGAGGATCGTGCCGAAGCCGGAGAAGGCCAGACCCATGATCCACATGTCGGCGCCGATACCCGGCGAGCGGACCGCGTCCGAGAGCGGGCTGTAGGCGAACCAGCCGAAGTCGGCCGCACCCTGCGGGGTGAGGAAGCCGCCGACAGCGATGGTCGAGCCGAACAGGTAGAGCCAGTAGGCGAACATGTTCAGCCGCGGGAACGCCACATCGGGCGCGCCGATCTGCAGCGGCATGATCCAGTTCGCGAAACCGGCGAACAGCGGCGTCGCGAACATCAGCAGCATGATCGTGCCGTGCATCGTGAACGCCTGGTTGAACTGCTCGTTCGACATGATCTGCAGGCCCGGACGGGCCAGCTCGGCACGCATGAGCAGCGCCATGACGCCGCCGATGAGGAAGAACGCGAACGACGTGACCAGATACAGCGTGCCGATCGTCTTGTGGTCGGTGGTGGTCAGCCACTTGACGACGACGTTGCCGGGTCGCCTGCGCCGGACCGGCAGCTCGTTCTCGTACGAGTCTTCAGCTGCCGCGGCACCCTGGGGTTCGTTGAGGATGCTCACAGGTTGTTCGTCTCCCGGTTCTTCTCGTGGCTCGTCTGCGCGATGCCGGCGGGAATGTAACCGGTCTGCCCCTTCTTGGCGAGGTCCTTGAGGTGCTGCTCATAGCGCTCGGGCGAGACGACCTTGACGTTGAACAGCATCCGGGAGTGGTCGACGCCGCACAGCTCGGCGCACTTGCCCCTGAAGGTGCCCTCCTGGTTCGGAGTCACCTGGAAGGCGTTGGTGTGGCCCGGAATGACGTCCTGCTTCATCAGGAACGGCAGCACCCAGAAGGAGTGGATGACGTCGCGCGAGGTGAGGACGAAGCGGACCGTCTTGCCCTTGGGAAGCCAGAGGGTCGGACCCGGGTTGCCCGTCTGCGGGTTCCGCGTGGCGGGCGTGCCGAAGTCGTAGACACCGCCGGCGTTCGCCGGGAAGTCGTCCTTGTACCGGGTGGGAATCGCGTTCAGGTTCGGATCTGTCTTCGCATCCCCCGTCACCCCGGCGACCGGAGTGACGTAGTTGAAGCCCCAGCTCCACTGGTAGCCGACGACGTTGACCGTGACGTCGGGCTTCTTGGAGAGGTCGAGCAGCTTCGACTCGTCGCGGGCCGTGAAGTAGAACAGCACCGAGACGATGATGAGCGGCACAACCGTGTACAGGGCCTCGATCGGCATGTTGTACCGGGTCTGCGGAGGAACCTCGACCTTGGTGCGGCTGCGCCGGTGGAACATGGCGCTCCACAGGATCAGGCCCCACACGAGCACGCCGACGGCGAGCGCGGCAGCCCAGGAGCCCTGCCACAGGGAGAGGATCCGCGGAGCCTCTTCCGTGGTCGGGGTGGGCATACCAAGGCGGGGGAAGTCCTTGTATGTGCAACCGGTAGCGGTCGCCAGGACCAGGCCCGCGGTCAGTGCCTGCAGCAGCTTCCGCCGCATCGGGCGCCGCGGCGAGCGGTCGGAGCCGTTGGGACTCACGTAGCGCCTTCCCGAGAGTCTCGCCCGCGCGGTCGGCTGCGGCCTTCTCGCTGGTCGGTCGCCGCCCTGCGTCGGGCAGGGGTTTGGATGTTTATGCGGACCAAACCCTACTGGACGCTATTTGGGGGCGCGCGGGGAGGGTGCCCAACGCGCCGCCGGTCACCCCGAAGGGGTGGAATGACCGCTTCTGGCCAGCATCTGACGGTGGTTCGAGGGTGGCACGGGGGTGGTTCGCGGGCCGCCCCGGGCCTGCGCCGGGCCACGAGGTTCGCACGAGTTAGCGTTGCGGTGTGTCCTACTTCGACGCCGCCTCCGCCGCTCCCCTCCACCCCGTCGCCCGCCAGGCGCTGCAGGCCTCGCTCGACGAGGGGTGGGCCGATCCTGCTCGTCTGTACCGCGAGGGACGGCGGGCCCGGATGCTGCTGGACGCGGCACGGGAGGCGGCCGCCGAAGCGGTCGGCTGCCGTCCGGACGAGCTGGTCTTCACCGCGTCCGGCACACGGGCGGTGCACTCGGGGATCGAGGGGGTGCTGTCGGGCCGTCGCCGCGTCGGACGCCACCTGATCGTGTCAGCAGTCGAACATTCCTCGGTCCTCCATACGGCGGAGGTGTTCGAAGCCGGCGGCGGCACCGTGACCCATGTCCCGGTCTCCCGCACGGGTTCGGTCGCGCCCGACGCGTACGCGGCGGCGCTGCGTGCGGACACCGCACTGGCCTGCCTCCAGTCGGCCAACCACGAGGTGGGGACCGTCCAGCCGGTCGCCGAGGTGGCCGCCCTGTGCCGCGCTGCCGGGGTACCGCTGCTGGTGGACGCGGCGCAGTCGCTCGTCTGGGGTCCGGTGGAGGGCGACTGGTCGGTGCTGACGGCGAGTGCCCACAAATGGGGCGGCCCCTCCGGGGTGGGGCTTCTCGCGGTGCGCAAGGGGGTGCGGTTCGCGCCCCAAGGCCCGGTGGACGAGAGGGAGTCGGGGCGGGCGGCCGGGTTCGAGAACATCCCTGCGGTCGTCGCGGCCGCCGCGTCGCTGCGGGCCGTGCGGGCGGAGGCGGCCGGTGAGGCGGTACGGCTGCGGGAGCTGACGGAGCGGATCCGGGCGCGGGTGCCCGTGCTGGTTCCCGATGTGGACGTGGTGGGCGACCCGGTGCGCCGTCTGCCCGGCATCGTCACCTTCTCCTGTCTCCATGTCGACGGGGAGACATTGCTGCACGAGCTCGACCGGGCGGGTTTCTCGGTGTCGTCGGGCTCGTCGTGCACGAGCAGCACGCTGACGCCGAGCCATGTGCTGAAGGCGATGGGGGTGCTCAGCGAGGGCAACGTCCGCGTCTCGCTGCCGCTCGGCACCCCGGCCGCGGAGGTCGACCGGTTCCTCGCGGTGCTGCCGGACGCGGTCGCCGGTGTGCGCGAGAAGCTCGGCGCGCCGTCCGCCTGGACGGCCGGGCCGCAGGACGCCTTGGTCGTCGACGCCCTGGGCAAGCGCTGCCCGATCCCCGTGATCGAGCTGGCGAAGGTCTTCGGGGACGTGTCCGTCGGCGGCACGGTGCGGGTCCTGTCCGACGACGAGGCGGCGCGCCTGGACATCCCGGCCTGGTGCGAGATGCGGGGACAGGAGTACGTCGGTGAGGAGCCGGCGGAGCGGGGCTCCGCCTACGTGGTCCGCCGGCTCTCCTAGGGACGGCGCGCCACCCGGCGGTCAGACCAGGTGCTTCTGGACCTCGAGCGCGGCGTCGTCGCCGTACGCCTTGGTGAAGCGCTCCATGAAGTGGGCGCGGCGCAGCTGGTACTCCTGGGTGCCCAGCGTCTCGATGACCAGGGTGGCCACCATGCAGCCGAGCTGGGCCGCGCGCTCCAGCGGGACGCCCCAGGCCAGGCCGGACAGGAAGCCCGCGCGGAAGGCGTCGCCGACGCCCGTCGGGTCGACCTTCGCCGTCTCCTCGGGCACACCGACCTCGATCGGGTCCACGCCGGACCGCTCGATGCGCACACCCCGCGAGCCCAGCGTGGTCACCCGGTGGCCGACCCTGCCGAGGATCTCCGCGTCGGTCCAGCCCGTCTTGGTCTCGATGAGCCCCTTCTCGTACTCGTTGGAGAAGAGGTAGGTCGCCCCGTCGACCAGTATCCGGATCTCGTCGCCGTTCATCCGCGCGATCTGCTGCGAGAAGTCGGCGGCGAACGGGATGGAGCGCGTGCGGCACTCCTCCGTGTGGCGCAGCATCGCCTCCGGGTCGTCGGCGCCGATGAGCACCAGATCCAGACCGCCCACCCGGTCGGCGACCGTCTTCAGCTCGATGAGCCGGGCCTCGCTCATGGCACCGGTGTAGAAGGAGCCGATCTGGTTGTGGTCGGTGTCCGTGGTGCATACGAAGCGGGCAGTGTGCTGGGTCTCGGAGATCCGCACGGAGGCCGTGTCCACCCCGTGCCGGTCGAGCCAGGCCCGGTACTCGTCGAAGTCCGAGCCCGCCGCGCCGACGAGGACCGGCCGGGTGCCGAGCTGCCCCATGCCGAAGGCGATGTTCGCGCCCACACCGCCGCGGCGGACGTCGAGACGGTCCACCAGGAAGGAGAGGGAGACCGTGTGCAGCTGGTCCGCGACGAGCTGGTCGGCGAAGCGGCCGGGGAAGGTCATCAGGTGGTCGGTGGCGATGGAGCCGGTGACTGCGATACGCACGGCGAGGACACGCTCCTGTGGCGGAGGGGATTGACAGTTCACGCTACCCGGTCGACCCGGCCGTCTGAAGCAGGCAAAACTACCCGATAGTAGATCTTTCTTCGCGGGCCTGACCGAGCCTACCGTTCCCTCATGACGAAGATCGAGGTCCACGGCAGCGTTCCGCTCGACCTGGAGGGCGACCTGGCGTCGCTGCCGGGAGACAGCGCCCGGATGGCTCCGCACTGGGCCGCCCCCGCGAAATCCGCTCCGCTGCCGGTCTCCCCTTCCCTGATCCACGGCGTCAGCGTGCCGTCCGCCTCGGCCCGGCTGCTGGACGCCATGTCGGACTACGGGGACTGACCGGCCGCTGGGACCGACCGGGCGCCCGGGCTCGCTTGCGCGCCCGGAAGGGAACCGCGCGCTCCCCCGCCGCGTCCCATCGCCGTCCCCCGTACAGGGGATGCGGTGTACGACCTTGCTGTGGCGTCGTGCCGTACGGCGGGGTCCGCTGGGACAGCAGTGGAGCCGAAGGAGCGATGCGGTGAACACCGAGCAACCCGACGACGCGCGTGACGCCACCGAGGTCACCGAGGGTGCGGAGGCGGCCGTGCCGCGCCGGCGGCGTTCCCGCGCCGCCGTCGCCTCGGTGGTGACCGCGGTGCTGCTCGTCGGGGGCGGTACCGCGTACCTCGCGGCGACCGCGTCCGGCGGATCGGGCGACTCCGCGGCGCCGGGCGGGGACGGCACTCCTCCGGCGCTGGCCCTCGACGGCTACAGCGACGGACGTACCTCCGGCATCGCGGTCGGCGAGCCCGACCCGTACGGCACGACCTACACCGTGGCGACCCGGCTCCCGGACGGCCCGAAGTCGGCACATGTGTACTGGGCGAAGGACCCGGTGGCCGAGGAGGACGTGGCCCGGCTCGCCGAGGCCCTGCGGGTGAGCGGCACACCGCGACTGGTGGGCGACACCTGGCAGGTGGGATCCGTCAAGGACGGTGCCGAGCCGAATCTGCGCGTGGGCAGGAACGCGCCGGGGACGTGGACGTTCAGCACCTCCCTGCCGGGCACCGACAACTGCCCGAGGGGCAAGGCGTGCAAGCCGTCCGGGCCCGGGACGGTGGATCCGGCGGATACGGAGCCGGTGGGCGAGGAGGCGGCCAAGAAGGCGGCCGCTCCCGTGCTCAAGGCGGTCGGCCAGGACGACGCGAAACTGGACGCGTCCCAGCTCATGGGGCGGATACGGGTGGTGAACGCCGAGCCGCGGGTGGGCGGTCTGCCGACGCACGGCTGGACGACCGGCCTGCGGATCGACTCCGACGGAGAGGTGATCGGCGGCAGCGGGAATCTCGGCACACCGGCCGAGGGTGCCTCCTATCCCGTGATCGGCGCGCAGAAGACCCTGGACCTGATGAACGGCGCGACCCCGTCGTACGGGCGCAAGGGCATCGGCGGCTGCGCCAGCCCGGTGCCGCTCAAGGACCGGGACGAGGCGCCCTGCCGGGCGTCGACCGTGCCGCCGGGGCGGACCTCGGCCGCCGTGACGGGGGCGGTGTTCGGGCTGGCCGTGCATTCCGTGGACGCGAAGCCGGTGCTGGTGCCGTCGTGGCTCTTCCAGGTGCGTCCGGCGGGCGCCGGGGACACCTTCACGGTGGCGCATCCGGCGGTCGACCCGCGGTATCTGGCGACGCCGCAACCACCCGGACAGCCGAGTCCGCGGACCGGCGGTCCGAGCGACCGGCCCTCGTCGGCGCCGGCCGCGCGCGATGTGAAGGTCATGGGGTACACGGCGGACGACCGGGCCATGACCATCTCCTACATGGGCGGCGTCTGCGCCGACTACACGGCGTCCGTGAGCGAGACCCCCGACAGGGTCACGGTGACCGTGACCGAGACACCCTGGAAGGGCAAGGTCTGCATCATGATCGCCAAGACCTACCACGAGACGCTGCGTCTGAAGGCGCCGCTCGGCGACCGCGCCGTGGTGGGCCCGGACGGCGCCGCGATCCCGAAGGAGACGGCGGGCGCGCTGCCGAAGACCCCCTCGGGCGGGGCGGCTCGTTAGACACGGCAGGCGCGGCGGCCCGTCGGAAAAGCCGGAGGCGGCGTCCCCCGTCGGGGGGACGCCGCCTCCGTACGTCCGTGCCGGTCACCGGTCGCGGTGGCCGGTGCCGGCTCAGCTGAAGGAGTCGCCGCAGGCGCAGGAACCCGTGGCGTTCGGGTTGTCGATGGTGAAGCCCTGCTTCTCGATGGTGTCGACGAAGTCGATCGTCGCACCGCCCAGGTACGGGGCGCTCATGCGGTCGGTGACGACCTTCACGCCGCCGAAGTCCTTCGTGACGTCGCCGTCGAGGGCGCGCTCGTCGAAGAAGAGCTGGTAGCGCAGGCCGGAGCAGCCACCGGGCTGAACGGCGACACGCAGCGCAAGGTCTTCACGACCTTCCTGGTCGAGCAGGGCCTTGACCTTGGCCGCAGCGGCGTCGGTCAGGATGATGCCGTCGGTGACGGTGGTGGTCTCGTCCTGTACGGACATCTACATCTCTCCCGGGTTGTACGGAGACTGCTTGCCGACGATTGCAACCGGCGTGGCCGCGGATTCATTCCGGGCCGAGCGCGTTTCTTTTCGCTACCCCATTCATGCTCGCACACGCGCCGGAACACGCACACCGGCCCGTGGCCGCCGCGGGGGACACCGCCGTGTCGCCTGCGGTATTCCTCCTGGACCACCGGACGACCCCCCCTCGGCCGGCCGGCCGGGGCGGCCCGGGATTCACGTCACATGGACGCAATGCCCATCGTCAAACTGACGTGAAGCGGTTATGATAGATAGCGTCAATTCGACGAAAAGGCATGTCCCGCCGACCCCTTCGGGTCGGCGAGCCGCAGAACAGAAAGGGTGCGTGTCGTGACCACCGCCCAGACCCAGGAGCTCGACGTACAGCCGACGCCCCTCGCCCTGCTGTTGCTCGGCCGTGAGGCCGATCCCAGGAGCGAGCGCGGCGTCGAGTGTCCCGGCGACCTGCCCTCCCCCTCCGACCCGGACCTGGTGGAGCGTGCCCGCGCGGCCAAGGAGAAGCTCGGGGACAAGGTCTTCGTGCTCGGTCATCACTACCAGCGCGACGAGGTCATCCAGTTCGCCGACGTCACGGGCGACTCCTTCAAGCTGGCCCGCGACGCCGCCGCGCGGCCGGACGCCGAGTACATCGTCTTCTGCGGTGTCCACTTCATGGCGGAGTCGGCGGACATCCTGACCGCCGACGACCAGAAGGTGGTCCTGCCGGACCTGGCGGCCGGATGCTCCATGGCGGACATGGCCACGGCCGAACAGGTCGCCGAGTGCTGGGACGTGCTGACCGAGGCGGGCATCGCCGAGCAGGTCGTGCCGGTCTCGTACATGAACTCCTCCGCCGACATCAAGGCGTTCACGGGCAAGCACGGCGGCACCATCTGCACGTCGTCGAACGCCGAGCGGGCCCTGGAGTGGGCGTTCCAGCAGGGTGAGAAGGTCCTGTTCCTTCCGGACCAGCACCTCGGCCGCAACACCGCGGTGCGGGACATGGGGATGTCGCTGGAGGACTGCGTCGTCTACAACCCTCACAGGCCGAACGGCGGGCTCACCGCCGAGGAGCTGCGCGCCGCGAAGATGATCCTGTGGCGCGGTCACTGCTCGGTCCACGGCCGCTTCAGCCTCGACTCGGTCAACGACGTACGGGAGCGGATCCCCGGCGTGAACGTGCTGGTCCACCCCGAGTGCAAGCACGAAGTCGTCTCCGCCGCTGACTACGTCGGTTCGACGGAGTACATCATCAAGGCGCTCGAAGCGGCACCGGCCGGCTCCAAGTGGGCCGTCGGTACGGAGCTGAACCTCGTACGCCGGCTGGCGAACCGTTTCGCGCCGGAGGGCAAGGAGATCGTCTTCCTCGACAAGACGGTGTGCTTCTGCTCGACGATGAACCGCATCGACCTGCCGCACCTGGTGTGGGCGCTGGAGTCGCTGGCCGAGGGGAACCTGGTCAACCGCATCGAGGTCGACAAGGAGACGGAGGCCTTCGCGAGGCTGGCGCTGGAGCGGATGCTGGCACTGCCGTAGCGCTGCCGCTGGGCTGTTGGGGGGTTGCGCGCTTCCCCGCGCCCCCCATCGGGCCGAGCGGCGTACGTCGTCGACTGCCCGTCCGTCGTGGGGGTTTGCGCAGTTCCCCGCGCCCCTATACGACCTAGCCGCGTACATCGTCGACTGCCCGTCCGTGGTGGGGTTTGCGCGGTTCCCCGCGCCCCTATCGAGCCGAGCGGCGTACGTCGTCGACTGCCCGTCCGCCGTGGGGGTTTGCCGTACGTCTGTCGGGGCGTCGACCGCGAGCGGCTTCGCGTGGGGACAGCAATGCAGAGGCCCGGTCCGCACCTTTGTGCGGGCCGGGCCTCTGTCACACCCGGAGGACTACACCCCCGCCGGCTCCGGCTCGCCGGACTCGGACTGGGCCGGCTCGACGCCGCCCGTCTTCTTCGCCCGCTTCGCCGTCTTCTTCTTCGCGCGGCGCTCCTTGCGGAGCTCCAGCATCGCGTACAGGGTCGGCACCAGCAGGAGCGTCAGCAGCGTCGACGAGACCAGACCGCCGATCACCACCACCGCCAACGGCTGGGCGATGAAACCGCCCTCGCCCGTGACGCCCAGAGCCATCGGCAGGAGCGCGAAGATGGTGGCCAGGGCCGTCATGAGGATCGGGCGCAGACGGTGGCGGCCACCCTCGATCACGGCTTCCACAACGCCGTAACCCTGCTTGCGGTACTGGTTGATCAGGTCGATCAGCACGATCGCGTTGGTCACCACGATGCCGATCAGCATCAGCATGCCGATCATCGCCGGGACGCCCATCGGGGTGCCCGTCGCGATGAGCAGGCCGATGGCGCCCGTCGCCGCGAACGGGATGGAGACCAGCAGGATGAGCGGCTGCGCCAGGCTGCGGAACGTCGCGACCAGCAGCATGAACACGATCGCCACCGCGGCGAGCATGGCCAGGCCGAGGTTCTTGAACGCGTCGTCCTGGTCCTGCGAGACACCGCCGATCTGCGCCGTCGCACCCGCAGGCAGCTTCAGTGCGTTGATCTTCGACTGGAGGTCGGCACTCACCGCGCCGGTGTTGTCACCCGTGGGGCGCGCCGTGATCGTGGCCGCCCGCTGACCGTCGATACGGGTCATCGAGACGGGGCCGTCCACGAGCTGCACCGTCGCGATGTCGCCCAGCTTCACCGCTCCGAGCCGCAGGTCCTTCAGCTGCCCCAGCGTCTGCGCCGGCTTCGCAGCCCGGACGACGACGTCCCGCTCGGTGTCGTCGAGGACCGCCGTGCCCGCCTTGGTGCCCTGTACGGCCTCGGCGACGGCCGCGCCCAGCGTCTGGTCGGTGAAGCCGGCCGCGGCCGCACGGGAGTTGGCCTTGACCGAGATACGCGGCACGCTCTGCGCCAGGTCGCTGTTCACATCGGTGACGTCCTTGAGCTTCGCCACCTCGGCCCGGACCTGCTCGGAGGCCTTGCTCAGCGCGTCCCCGTCGGCCGCCTTCACGACCACCTTCAGGTCCTGGCTGCCGAAGCCGTCACCGGCCGCCACCGTGGTCGCGCCGATCCCGGAGAGCCCGGCGAGGCCGTCCTCGATGCGCTTCTGCACGTCCTCGTACTTGGCGGACCCGTCCAGCATCACCGTGTACGACGCCTGGTTGGTGTCGGTGCCGCCGCCGAACGCCGCAAGGAACCCGGACGAGCCGATCGTGACCTGGTAGTCCTTGACGCCCTTCGTCCCGGCGAGCATGTTCTCGACCTTCTTGGCCTGCTCGTCCGTCGCCGACAGGCTCGTGCCCGGCTTCAGCTTCTGCTTGATGTTGAGGACTTCCTGGTCGCCCTGGTCGAAGAAGTTCGTCTTCAGCAGCGGCGCCATGCCGAAGGTGCCGATCAGGACGACCACCGCGATCGCCACGCTGGTGAGCCGGCGTCGGGTCGCGAAGCGCAGCACGGGCACGTAGAAGCGCTGCAGACGGCTCCGCGCCTCCTTGGCCTCGGCCGCGCGGCGCGCCTCCTCCGCGTCCTGCGACATGCCCTTCGGGGTGCGCAGGAACCAGTACGACAGGACCGGGACGACGGTCAGCGACACCACGAGCGAGGCGAGCAGGGCCGCCGTGACCGTGAGGGAGAACGAGCCGAACAGCTCGCCCACCACACCGCCGACCAGGCCGATCGGCAGGAAGACCGCCACCGTCGTCAGCGTCGAGGAGGTCACCGCGCCGGCCACCTCGCGCACCGCGGTGAGGATCGCCGTCTCCCGCTCCTCGCCGTAGCCGAGATGCCGTTTGATGTTCTCCAGGACCACGATCGAGTCGTCGACGACACGGCCGATGGCGATGGTCAGCGCGCCGAGCGTGAGCACGTTCAGCGACACGTCGCGCGTCCACAGGACGATCAGGGCGAGGACCACCGACAGCGGGATCGAGACGGCCGTGACGAGGGTGGAGCGCACCGACGCCAGGAAGACCAGGATCACCAGGACCGCGAAGAGCAGACCCAGCGCACCCTCGCTGGTCAGACCGCGGATGGACTTGGAGACCGCCGGGCCCTGGTCGCTGACCACGGTGATGGTCGCGCCCGAACCGAGGTCCTTGCGCAGGTCCGGCAGCTTGTCCTTGACCGCGTTGGAGATGGCGACCGCGCTGCCGTCGTGGTCCATCGTCACGTTCACGGCGAGGCTGGGCTTGCCGTCCGTGCGGGTGATGGAGTCGGCCTTGGCCTCCTCCTGCCGGACCGTGGCGACGTCGCCGAGGCGCACCGGCTTCTTGCCCGGCCGGCCCGCGACCATCAGGTCCTGGATCTGCTGCAGCGAGGTGAAGCCGCCGCCGACCTGGACCGTGCGGTTGCTGCCGTTCTCGTCGAAGGAGCCCGCGGGGACCGTCGCGCCGCCGGCCTGCAGGGCCTGGCCGAGCGCGACCGTGGTCAGCCCGGATCGGGCGAGCGCGGCGTTGTCGGGCGTGACGGCGACCTGGACGTCGCGCACGCCGGCGACGGTGACCTGACCGACCCCGCCGATGTCCTTCAGCGAGGGCACCACGGTCTTGTCGAGCTGGTCGGACAGGGCCTGCTGGTCCTTGTCGGAGGTGACGGCGAGGACCACGGCCGGGATGTCGTCGGTCGAACCGGCGATGACCTGCGGGTCGACCGAGTCCGGGAGCTGGGCGCGGGCCCGGTTCACGGCCTGCTGCACGTCCGCGACGAGCTGCTTGCTGTCGTTGTCGTAGTCGAAGGACGCCATGATGACGGCGTTGCCCTCGCTCGCCGTGGAGGTGACGCCCTGGATGCCGGAGACGGCCTTCAGGGTGTTCTCGAGGGGCTCGACGACCTGCTTCTCGACCACGTCCGGGGACGCGCCCTGGTACGGAGCCAGGACGGACACGACGGGCAGGTTGATGGTGGGCAGGAGCTGCTGTTTGAGCTGTGGGATCGCGATCGCCCCGAAGACGAGCGCGACGATCGACATCAGCGCTATCAGGGCCCGTTGCGCGAGGCTGAATCGTGACAGCCAGGACATGGGTCGGCGTCTCTCTCTGTGGCTGAGCGGAAGGACGGGGACGCAGATGAGTCCCCCACCCCTACACCCTGGTGCATCGGAGGGTGCCGATCCGTCGCCCCACGGTCGATTTCCCCGGGCGGCGCCTACTGCGGACGCAGTACGGCCCGATGCGACTCGCTCCACCCGTGGACGTACCGGGCCGGAGCGCGCTCACTCCGACCTGGGACGCACCAGCCCCGACTCGTAGGCGATGACGACCAGTTGCGCCCTGTCCCGCGCTCCCAGCTTGGCCATGGCCCGGTTGACGTGCGTCTTCACCGTCAGCGGGCTGACCTCGAGGCGTTCGGCGATCTCGTCGTTGGAGTGGCCGCCCGCGACCTGCACGAGCACCTCCCGTTCGCGTCCGGTCAGCGTGCCGAGGCGGTCGGAGCGGGCCGGATCGCGCCCGTGGTCGTCCGGGCCCTGCGCGAGGAACCGGGCGATGAGCCCCTTGGTGGCGGCGGGCGACAGCAGGGCCTCGCCGCCGTTCGCGACCCGGATGGCGTTCAGCAGTTCCTCGGGCTCGGATCCCTTGCCGAGGAAGCCCGAGGCCCCGGCGCGCAGCGACTGCACGACGTAGTCGTCGACCTCGAAGGTCGTCAGGATGACCACCCGGACGTGGGCGAGGGCGGGGTCGGCGCTGATCAGACGGGTGGCGGCGAGACCGTCGGTCCCGGGCATCCGGATGTCCATGAGGACGACGTCGGCGCGCCGTTCCCCGGCCAGCCGGACCGCCTCCGCGCCGTCGGACGCCTCGCCCACCACCTCCATGTCCGGCTCGGAGTCGACGAGGACGCGAAAGGCGCTGCGCAGCAGTGCCTGGTCGTCGGCCAGCAGGACGCGGATGGTCATACGGGCCCTCCCGGGGCGGCGGTCATACGGTCTCCCCTGCCGTCGTCGTCGCACGGTTCCTGACCGGAAGGATCGCATGGACGCGGAAGCCGCCTCCGTAGCGGGGACCGACGGCGAGGGTCCCGCCCAGGGCGGTGACGCGCTCACGCATCCCGAGCAGACCGTGCCCGCCGTGCCCGTCGTCCTCGGGCCCCGGGTCCTCGCCCGTGCCGTCGTCGAGGATCGTGATCTCCACCGCCGGCCCCACCCGCACGACGCTGACCTCGGCCTTCGCACGCTGTCCCGCGTGCTTCTGCACATTGGTCAGGGCCTCCTGTATGACCCGGTAGGCGGCCAGGTCGACGGCGGCGGGCAGGGCGGTGCCGTGGTCGGTGCGGGCGACCTCGACGGGGAGGCCGGCGTTGCGGAAGGTGTCGGCGAGCTCGTCGAGGCGGGCGAGCCCGGGGGCGGGCTCGGTCGGTGCCTCGGGGTCACCGGACTGCCGAAGCAGACCTACGGTGGCGCGCAGTTCGTTGAGTGCCGAACGGCTGGCCTCGCGGACGTGGGCGAGGGCCTCCTTCGCCTGGTCGGGCCGTCTGTCCATGACGTGTGCCGCGACCCCGGCCTGCACGTTCACCAGGGCGATGTGGTGGGCGACGACGTCGTGCAGGTCCCGGGCGATGCGCAGCCGCTCCTCGGCGACACGTCGGCGGGCCTCCTCCTCGCGGGTGCGTTCCGCCCGCTCCGCGCGCTCCCTGATGGCGTGCACGAAGGCGCGCCGGCTGCGCACGGCGTCGCCGGCGGCCGCGGCCATGCCCGTCCAGGCGAAGATGCCGAGGTTCTCCTGGGCATACCAGGGGACGGTGCCCGCGAGCATGGCGGCGCCGGTCAGAGCGGTCATGGTCAGCAGCCCGACGCGCCAGGTGGTGGGGCGGTCGGTGGTGGCGGCGACGGTGTAGAGGGCGACGACCGCGGACATGGCGACGGGGACACGCGGGTCGGCGGTGACCAGTTCCACGAGGGAGAGCGCGGCCGTGACGGCGAGTACGGTCACGGGCCTTCTGCGGCGGAACACCAGGACCGCCGCGCTGAGCACCAGCAGGGTGAGGCTGGGGGCGGCCGGGGTGCGTGCACCCCAGGTGGGTCCGTCCTGCCCGTGGGGGTCGACGAAGGAGCCGACCACCATGCAGAGGAGGACGCCGAAGGCGAGGGCGGCGTCCAGGGCGAGCGGGTGGGCGCGCAGGCCGTCCCTGGTGCGTTCTAGGGTGCTCACCTCAGCAAAGGTACGGCGCGCCCGCTGCGGGCGGAACGGATGCCGTACGGCGTCCACCGGCGCGGGCGCTCCCGGCCCGTGCCCGGACCGGGCCGCACACGGCGGCCCCGGCCCGGAACGACCGTATCGGTGCTCAGCCCGGGATCAGCCCGTCGTCGTTCAGCATCTCGCGGACCTCGTCCAGGCTCGCGTCCGGTGACGGCAGGATCAGTTCCGACGGTTCGAGTGAGTCGTCCGGGAGCGGGGTGCCCAGACGGCGCACAGCTTCCAGGAGGGCGCCAAGAGTACGGCGGAAGCCTTCCTCGTCGCCGCCCTCCACTTCCCGGAGCAGCTCGTCGTCCAGCTTGTTGAGCTCGGTGAAGTGGGCGTCGTCCAGCTTCACCTGCCCCTCCCCCATGATCCGTACGATCATCTCGCCCTCCTCAGGGGGACGCGGTGGATGACAGGGTCACTGCTTGTCGAAGCGGGGGGCGTCCTGCGGCTGGGACTGCTTCTGCCCCTGGTCCGTGCCGCCCTCGATGGCCTGCGGCTGCGAGGACCCGCCGGCCAGCTCCGCCTTCATGCGCTGCAGTTCCAGCTCCACGTCCGTGCCGCCGGAGAGCCGGTCCAGCTCCGCCTGGATGTCGTCCTTGGCCATGCCGGAGGGGTCGTCGAGGGCGCCGGAGGCCAGAAGCTCGTCGATGGCGCCTGCGCGGGCCTGGAGCTGCGCGGTCTTGTCCTCGGCGCGCTGGATGGCCAAGCCGACGTCGCCCATCTCCTCGGAGATGCCGGAGAAGGCCTCGCCGATACGGGTCTGCGCCTGGGCCGCCGTGTACGTCGCCTTGATGGTCTCCTTCTTCGTGCGGAAGGCGTCCACCTTCGCCTGGAGGCGCTGGGCCGCCAGCGTGAGCTTCTCCTCCTCGCCCTGCAGGGTCTGGTGCTGGGTCTCCAGATCCGTCACCTGCTGCTGGAGCGCGGCACGCCGCGACAGCGCCTCGCGGGCCAGGTCCTCCCGGCCGAGGGCGAGCGCCTTGCGGCCCTGGTCCTCGAGCTTGGTGGACTGGCTCTGGAGCTGGTTGAGCTGCAGCTCCAGGCGCTTGCGGCTGGTCGCCACGTCCGCGACGCCGCGGCGCACCTTCTGCAGCAGCTCCAGCTGCTTCTGGTACGAGTAATCGAGGGTCTCGCGCGGGTCCTCGGCCCGGTCAAGGGCCTTGTTCGCCTTCGCGCGGAAGATCATCCCCATACGCTTCATCACACCGCTCATGGGCTTCGCGCGCCCCCTTCTGACGGACTCCAGCTCACAGGTCTGCGACAGGACCCACAGTACGGTCCCTGCATCCATTACCGCACTGTTCGCGGACGGATGCGGTCATCCCCAAGGACGACTGCCCGCGGTTCCGCTCCGGCGTAGGGAGTAGGAGTGCCCCGGGGTTACGTGCGGGGTGATTCCCGGATTCCCTCAGCCGACCGACGGAAGAACGCCGGCGGTCTTCCTTTTAGGACCCCTCTGTCCCAGTACAGACGACGGGTGTTGCCGGATCGTTCCCCATCCGGCTGGGGTCCATGCGCGGGTACCCCGTACCCTTGGGTTTTGTGTTCCGTAGCCGTGCCAAGGACGAGAAGGCCCCCGCCGACAAGGCGCAGATGACCCTCTCCAAGCAGACCCGCGACCCGCAGGCCCCGAAGGGCAGGCCCACGCCCAAGCGCAGTGAGGCCCAGTCCCAGCGGCGCAGCGTCGCCAACACGTCGACGACGCGCAAGGACGCCGCCCGGCGCCAGCGCGACGATCGCCGCGCCGCCATGGAGCGGCAGCGCCAGGCACTGGCCGGCGGTGACGAGCGGTACCTGCCTGCGCGGGACAAGGGCCCGGTGCGCAAGTTCGCCCGCGACTACGTGGACTCCCGCTTCAACGTCGCGGAGTTCTTCCTGCCGCTCGCCGTGATCATCCTCGTGCTGAGCGTGGTGCGGGTGGCCCAGCTGCAGAACATCGCGCTGCTGCTGTGGCTCGTCGTGATCATCCTGATCGTGCTGGACTCGATCTTCTCCGCCTTCCGGCTGCGGAAGCGGCTCGCCGAACGCTTCCCGGACCAGAACAAGCGGGGCGCCGTCCCCTACGCGCTCATGCGCTCCCTGCAGATGCGTCGGCTGCGCCTGCCGAAGCCTCAGGTCAAGCGCGGAGAGCGGCCCTGAGCACGGATTCTTTCTCCGGGGGGGCCGCGGACGCCTGGCTGAGCAAGCTGGGCGGTCTGCGTGACGTGGTACGGCAGGAGCTGGTGGCGCGGCAGCTCGACGAGCAGATAGCCGCGCGGTTCGCGGTCGGTCGGCGGCTTCGGGTGCTCGACGTGGGCATGGGCCAGGGCACCCAGGCACTGCGTCTGGCCCGCGCCGGACACCGGATAACCGGGCTCGAGCAGGACCCGAAGATGGTGTCGGTCGCGCGCGAGGCCGTCTCCGCGGAGCCCGAGGGCATTCGGGAACGCGTGCAGATCGTCGAGGGCGACGGCCGGGACACCGGAGTGCACTTCCTGCCGGGCAGCTTCGACGTGGTGCTGTGCCACGGGGTGCTGATGTACGTCGAGGAGCCCGATCCGCTGCTGGCGGGGCTGGCCCGGATGCTCGCCCCCGGCGGTCTGCTCTCGCTGCTCGTCCGCAACGCGGACGCGCTGGCCATGCGGCCGGGCCTGGCCGGAGACTGGGCGACCGCGCTCAGCGCCTTCGACACGGCGACCTACACGAACCGGCTCGGTCTCGAGGTGCGCGCGGACCGGCTGGAGCGGCTCACCGCCACGCTCGCGGGCATCGGGGCACCGCTGCACACGTGGTACGGGGTGCGGGTCTTCACCGACATCGCCCAGGACGGGACCGCGCCGCCCGTCGACGCCGAGACCCTGCTGGCGGCCGAGGAGCGGGCCGGCCGGACGGATCCGTACCGGGGGGTCGCAGCGCTGCTGCACCTGTGCGGAGTACGGGGCTGACGGCAGGCGGCGCCGGTGGGCGCCGCCCCGGGCGAAAACCTCCGTTCGGACGCATCGGGAAAGCGGTCGGGGCGTCCTGAACCGACACTCGGGACATGGCCCCTTCCCGTATACGCGCCCTGCGCGCGCTGTGCGCACCGCTTCTTCTCTGCTCGCTGATACCGCTCGCCGGCTGCACCGGGTCCGGCACCTCCGCCGGGGCGCGGACATCGGCAACCCCACGGGCCACCGTCACCTCTGCGGGTGACACGCTGGAGGGCGAGTACCAGCGGGTCATCAAGAACGTGCTGCCGTCCGTCGTGCAGATCCAGTCCGGGGACTCTCTGGGTTCCGGTGTGGTCTACGACGCGAGAGGCCATATCGTCACCAACGCGCACGTGGTCGGGGACGCGAAGAAGTTCCAGGTGACCACGGCGAACAGCGAGGCCGTGCTCTCCGCGAGCCTCGTGTCCTCGTATCCCGAGCAGGATCTCGCCGTCATCAAGCTGGACAAGGTGCCGCCCGGACTGAAGCCGGCCGTGTTCGGGGATTCGGCACAGGTGGCGGTGGGGCAGATCGTCCTCGCCATGGGCTCGCCGCTCGGGTTGTCCTCGAGCGTGACGCAGGGGATCGTTTCGGCGACCGGACGGACCGTCAGCGAGGGGTCCACGAACGGCACGGGCGCCACCATCGCGAACATGGTGCAGACCTCGGCGGCCATCAACCCGGGCAACAGCGGCGGCGCACTCGTCAACCTCGACAGCCAGGTCATCGGCATCCCCACGCTCGCCGCCGTCGATCCCGATCTGGGGGGCGGCGCGGCGCCCGGCATCGGCTTCGCGATCCCCGCGTCCACGGTGCGGACGATCGCCGACCAGATCATCAAGAGCGGCAAGGTGACCGCCTCGGGGCGGGCCGCGCTCGGCATCACCGGACGCACGGTGGTGAACAGCAGCTACCAGCCGGTCGGCGTGGCCGTGGTCGAGGTGCGCGGCGGCGGCGCGGCCGACAGGGCGGGGCTGCGTGCCGGGGACATCATCACCAAACTGGGTGATACCGGCATCACCACGATGACTTCCCTCGCCGAGGCGCTGGCCGACGCCAAGCCTGGACAGAAGACGACGATCACCTACCGGCGCGGCGGAAGCACAAAAACCGTCGGGATCGTCCTCGGCGAGCAGTGAGCCGGCGGGCGAGGGCCTCGGCCCCCGCCCACGCGAGGCGGTCCTACGCGTCCTCGGCGTGCAGGCTCATCGGCCCGTAGATCTCCGTCGTGTCCTCGAACAGCCGCACCTGGTCGGCGCCTCCGTCGCGCAGCTCCTTCCAGTGCTCCCCGATCCAGGACTCGGCGTCCCCCTGCGTGGTGAACTCCTCGGGTGCGACCGCGGGCTGAACCTCCGCCCCGTCGGCCTTCTCGAACCGCCACGTCCATGCCGCCATGTACGCCTCCAGGATGTGAGCACATGCAGAGCAGAAGCCGGATCTTGGTCCGGCTGCTGCCATGAGCCTAGCCGGACGCGCAACACCCGCGCCGACCCGGGAAAATCAGGTACGTGGAAGCGACTGTGCTCGGTACCGGTGCCCCGGCGGGACTGCCCCGCCCCGACTGCCCCTGTGCGGCCTGCGCGCGAGCGCTGGGCCCGGAGGCACGCGCGGCGACCGCTGTGCTCGTGGATGAAACGCTGCTGCTGGATCTGACGCCGGGTGCGGTCTTCGCGGCCGCCCGTGCCGGGCGGTCCCTGGCCGCGGTGCGCCAGGTGCTGCTGACGCACCCGCACGACGGCCCCCCGGTCGAGGTACCCGCGGGGCTGCCGCAGCCCGGACGGGTGCCGGACGGACGGGAGCTGGCGCTGATGACCGGGCACCGGGTGCGGGCCGTCGCGATGGACTCGCCGGGCACGGGTTATGCGGTGACGGGTCCGGACGGGCTGCGGCTGCTGTATCTGCCGCCGGGTGCGGCGCCCGCGGGGCTGGAAACGCCGGTGGAGCCGTACGACCTGGTGCTCGCCGATGTCGTGGGACGGCCGGACGCGGCGGCGAAGCTGCGCGCGGTGGGGGGGATCGGGCCGGCCACCGACATCGTGGCCGTCCATCTCGACCACGACGTGCCACCGGGCGCGGAGCTGCGGCGGCGGCTCGCGGCGGCGGGGGCGCGGGCCGTGCCGGACGGGGCGACGCTGACCGTAGGGGTCAGCGAGGACGCGCCGGAGGTGCCGCGGCGCACCCTCGTGCTGGGTGGGGCCCGCTCGGGCAAGTCGGTGGAGGCGGAGCGGCGGCTCGAGGCGTTCCCCGACGTGCTGTACGTGGCGACGGGCGGGTCGCGGAACGGGGACACCGAGTGGGCGGCCCGGGTGGCCGCGCACCGGGAGCGGCGGCCCGGCTCCTGGCGCACCACCGAGACGTGCGATCTGGTGCCGCTGCTCGGGGAGGAGGGGTCCCCCCTGCTGATCGACTGTCTGTCGCTCTGGCTGACCGACGCGATGGACGGGGTCGGCGCGTGGGACGACGCGGAGTGGGGGGGTGGCGGGGAGCGGGCGCTGCGGGCCCGGGTGGAGGAGTTGGCGGCGGCGGTGCGCGGGACACGGCGCACGGTGGTCGCCGTCTCGAACGAGGTCGGCTCGGGAATCGTCCCGGCGACGGCCTCCGGACGCCGCTACCGCGACGAACTCGGGCGTCTGAACGCCGCGTTCGCGGCGGAGTGCGAGCATGTGCTGCTGGTGGTGGCCGGGCAGGCGCTCACGCTACGCGGGTGACCTGGTCGTGCGCGCGATGATCCGGTAGGCGTTCGAGAAGCGGGTACGCCGCAGCAGTGGTGCCAGCGTGTGGTCCAGGGCGGTCGCCGTCGCCACCAGTGGTGTGGCGGCCCCCACCAGAACCGAGCGGAGCCCGCGCCCGAACACGGTCGGCAGGACGGCCCGCCACGGAGCGTCGGCCGCCGGCATGACCCGGGTCAGGGCGAGGGTCACGGCGCCCGCGATGTCGTACGGAGTGTGCGGCTCACGGCGGTCCGTGGCGACGACGACGCAGCCCAGGGACTCCAGTTCGGCCAGCAGGTTGCGCAGTGGCATCAGGTGGAGGTCGCGCGGCCAGCCGTACGGGACCCACCACTTGCCGAGCAGCGCGCCGAACGTGCAGTCGGGGTCCGGGACTTCGATGAGCAGATGGCCGCCGGGGCGCAGCACGGTCATGGCGGCGCGCAGCTCCGCGCGTGGGTCGGGGGTGTGCTCCAGATGGTGGAACATGCTGACGACGTCGTAGCGGGAGCGCAGCCGCGCGAGGACCCCGGGGTCGGTGAGGAGTCCCTGGTGGGCCTCTTCCACGCGGCCCGCGGCCCGTGCCCGCTCCACACGCCCGGTGGCGTCGAGCCCGTCGAAGGACGTGTACGGGTGGATCTCCCTGGCCGCTTCCGGGAAGTGGCCGTGCCCCGTGCCGACGTCGAGCCAGCTCTCGGGTTCGGGGAAGGGCAGCATCGCGCGGGCCGCGGCCCGATGGCGCCGGGCGCTGTCCCGTGCGGCCAGGAGGCGTTCGGCGAAACCGTCGATCCCCAGCCGGCTCTCCTGCGGGTCGTGAGCGTGGAAGGCGAGTCCGTCGGCGGTGAGCCGGGGGTTCTGGAAGGCATGGGCACAGTCCCGGCACTCGTCGACGGCGAAGGTGCCCGGCTTGTGCTGCACGAGGTCGGACATGCGCAGCCGGGTGCGCAGCTGCGCGGAGCCGCACCAGGGGCAGTCGTCGCGGCGCGGCTCCTGCAACCGGTCGGTACCCGGGGCGAGTTCACCGGGGCTCCCGGCGCGGCGCTCGTCGTCCGGCTGCGGGGTGGCGGGCATGGGCGGCTCCTGTGGCGGCAGGGACGACGTACGCCTGGGACGAGGGGTGCGACGACACACGACAACAAGTGTCTAAACGGTACGTAGGGGACCTTGCTCACGGACGCAATGACGTGCCGTCGATGTGGCGCGTCGGCCTTCGATCGCTGCCGGTACTGTTCGGCCAATGAGCTCGCTTAATCTCGACGACTTCACCGATCTGATCGAGCGTCCCGACGGCGGGGTGCGTCGCGACGCGGAGGCGCGCAGGGAGCGTCAGATCGTGCCGCCCGGTGCGCTGGGGCGCCTCGACGAACTGGGTGAGTGGCTGGCGGCGGCGCAGGCCGCCGTGCCGGTGCGGCCGGTCGAGCGCCCGCGCATGGTGCTGTTCGCGGGCGATCACGGGATCGCCGCGCTCGGTGTGTCCGCACGGCCCGCGGGCAGCGCGGACCGGTTGGTGCGGGCGGTACTCGAGGGCGCGAGCCCCGCGTCGATCCTGGCACGGCAGCTGAACGTGCCGGTGCGCGTGGTCGACATGGCGCTCGACTGCGACCCGGGCGAACTGCCGGCGGACGTCGTACGGCATCGGGTGCGGCGCGGCAGCGGGCGCATCGACGTCGAGGACGCCCTGACGCCCGAGGAGGCGGAGGCCGCGTTCCGGGCGGGCGTCGCGGTCGCGGACGAGGAGGCGGACGCCGGCACGGACCTCGTGGTCCTCGGCGATGTGAGCGTCGGCGGTACGACGGCCGCGGCCGTGCTGGTGGCCGCGCTGTGCGGGACGGACGCGTCCGTGGTCACCGGGCGCGGCGGTCTGCCGATCGACGACCTGGCGTGGATGCGCAAGTGCGCGGCCGTGCGTGACGCGCTGCGGCGGGCCCGGCCGGTGCTGGGTGATCAGCTGCAGCTGCTGGCGGCGGTGGGCGGCGCCGATCTGGCCGCGATGACGGGCTTCCTGCTGCAGTGTGCCGCGCGCAAGACCCCGGTGATCCTGGACGGGGTCGTCTCGGCGGCGTGCGCGCTGGTCGCCCAGCGGGTCGCGTTCCGGGCGCCGGACTGGTGGCTGGCCGGGCAGAAGAGCGGGGAGCCGGCACAGGCGAAGGCGCTGGACCGGATGGCGCTGGAACCGCTGCTCGACCACGGTGTGACGGTCGGCGAGGGTGCCGGGGCACTGCTGGCGCTGCCGCTCGTCCAGGCCGCGGCGGCGCTGTCGGCCGAGCTTCCGGACAAGTCCGTGGAGGCGGACGGGAGCGGGGACACGGAGCAGCCGGAGTAGACACGGGACAGGCCGGGCCCCGCGCCCTGCCGGATTCCGCCTGCGACCGCTCCGCCACACACCCCACGGCGCCCCATATCATCACCCTTTATGGGAGATGTCCGTTTTCATGTGGAACGGGAACACACCGCCCGGCCGGGAGTCGGGACGCGGCGGTCCGGCCGGGCTTCCCGGCGGGCCGCCGCGTTCGCCGTCTGGTACCTGCGGGCCGTCGCGTTCATCAACTTCCTCTCCGCCGTGTGGGTCTCCCTCGGGCAGGACGTACGACGGCACAACCAGGAGAACCTCTTCACTCCGTACCTGCTGACCGCGGGTTTCGCCTCCGGCGCGTTCACGATGTTCCTCGCCGTCACCATGCGGCGCCGCAAGCGGGCCGCATGGATCCTCAACCTCGTGCTCAGCGGACCGTTCCTGGTGCTGTTCGCCTTCGCCATGGTCTTCCCGGAGATCAGGCAGTACGCGCAGAACTGGGTCTCCCTGGTGCTCACCGCCGCCTTCGTGGGCTCGCTGCTGACGGGGCGCCGGGAGTTCTACGCCAAGGGCGACCGCGCCAACCCGCGGCTCGCGGCCGTCGTGGCCGTCGGCGGCCTGCTCGCCTCCTCCCTGCTCGCCGCCCTCCTCGTGACCGTCACCAACACCGCGCAGGACGCCGGGCGTTCGACCTTCGCGGAACGCTGGCGCTACGGCACCCTCCGGCTCGTCTCGGTCGCCGGGGACAGGGCGCACCACCCGGGGATCGCCACGCCCAACTGGGTCGACATCGCCATCAACGTCTTCAGCACGCTGCTGGTCCTCGCCGTCCTGTACGCCGCCTTCCGCTCCCGGCGCGCCGTCGACCCGATCAGCGAGGACGACGAGAAGAGGCTGCGGGCGCTGCTCGAACGGCACGGCGACCGGGACTCGCTCGGGTACTTCGCACTGCGCCGGGACAAGAGCGTGATCTGGTCGCCCACCGGCAAGGCGGCGGTCGCCTACCGCGTGGTCGGCGGGGTGTCGCTCGCCTCTGGCGACCCGCTCGGCGACCCGGAGGCCTGGCCCGGCGCCATCGAACCCTGGCTCGCCGAGGCGCGCGCGCACGGCTGGATCCCCGCCGTCATGGGCGCGAGCGAGGAGGCCGGGACCGTGTACACACGGCACGGGCTGGACGCACTGGAACTCGGTGACGAAGCCGTCGTGGACGTGGCCGAGTTCACCCTCGAAGGACGTGCCATGCGCACCGTCCGCCAGGCCTGCAACCGGGTGAAGCGCGCCGGGTACACGGTGCGCGTCCGGCGCCACGCGGACATTCCCGCCGACGAGATGGAGTTCCTCGTCCGGAAGGCCGACGACTGGCGTGACGGTGCCACCGAGCGCGGGTTCAGCATGGCGCTGGGACGGCTCGGCGACCCCCGGGACGGGCAGTGCGTGATGCTCGAGTGCAGGGACGGCCGCGCCGGCGAAGGGGACGGGGAGCTGCGGGCGCTGCTGTCCTTCGTGCCGTGGGGGCCGCACGGCCTCTCGCTCGACCTCATGCGGCGCGACCGGGACTCCGAGAACGGGCTCATGGAGTTCATGGTCCTCGAACTGCTGCGGCGCGCATCGGAGATCGGGGTCACCCAGGTGTCGCTCAACTTCGCCATGTTCCGCTCCGTCTTCGAACGTGGTGCCCGCCTCGGCGCCGGACCGGTCCTGCGGCTGTGGCGCTCCCTGCTCAGCTTCTTCTCTCGCTGGTGGCAGATCGAGTCTCTGTACCGGGCCAACGCCAAGTACCGGCCCATCTGGGAGCCGCGGTTCCTGCTCTTCGAGAAGAGCGCGGACCTGCTGCGCATCGGCGTCGCCTCGGCACGCGCCGAGGGATTCCTGGAGGCTCCGGGACTGCCGAAGTGGCTCCACCGCAAGCACCTGCAGTCGTACAGATGAGGAGCGCCGGACCGATGAGGACCACGGGATGAGCACCCTCGCCCGTCTGGCGCATGCCGAATGGGGGCTGCCGTACGCCATCACGCGCCGGGCACTCGCCGGGCGCGCCTGGCGTGCGGTCCCGATGACACTGGCAGCGGTGTGTCTGACGTCCCTCCTGCAGTTCGTGCAGAACCAGCCGTGGGGCTTCGGATTCGTCGCGACCGTCGGCGCGGTGCGGGCGGAGGAGCCGCTGTGGCTGTCACTGCTGCGCACCCCCTCCTCCCTCTTCGTCCCGGCCCTGGACCTTCCGGTGTGGGGGGCGCTCCTGCAGATCCTCTGTGTGTTCGGTGTCGCCGAGATCTGCCTGGGCTGGTGGCGCACGCTCGTCATCGCGTACACCGCCACCCTGGCCGGGACCCTGTACGCCCGGGTGGGCATCGCCCTCGGCCCGCATCACCCGCTCGGGCTGCCGGCGTCGGACGCGCGGGTCGTCGACACCGGGCCGTCGGCCGCGGTGATCGGGCTCGCCCTGTTCCTGTGCTGGAGGTACCGCGCACACCTCACGGGAGGCCTGGTGATCGGGGCGATGACCGCGGAACTCGCGCTGAAGCAGAACCTCGCGGGCAAGGAGCACATCGCCGCGATCGCCGGGGTGCTGATGGTCTGCGGGATTTCGGCACTGCGTCAGGAACGGCGGTCGGCCGCCCGGCTCGGCTGCGGGTCGGGCCTGCCCCCGATCCAGTCCTGAAATCTGCGGCCGAGCCCGGCCCAGCGCCGATCGTGCCGGCAGGCCCGCAGACCGGCCCGGGCGCGGGTGCGCGGGCGGCGGCGGTAGAAGCGGCGCGCCCAGGGCGAGGCGGGGCGGGCCAGGCGGACCGCGCCGACCAGGGCGACCACGGGCACGACCACACCGAAGAGCGCGGTGCGGGCCTTGCCCTTGCTCAGGGCCAGCAGCGAGAACACGAAGTTCAGCACGACGCTCGCGATCACGGCGCCGCGGTCCTGCAGTTCGTCCGCGGAGAGGTCGTCGACGCCGAACGGCGAGAACCCGGCGAGGACCAGGCCCACCATGGCCGCCGTGACCACGACGACCTCGACGCTCTTGCGGCCCTGCTCGCTCCAGTACACGTCCGCCAGGTGGAGGATGAGGGCGAACTCGTCCAGGACGAGGCCGGCCCCCACGCCGAAGACGACCGCGAAGACGCCGGAGCCGAGGCCCTGACGGCTGGCGAGCGCGCCGAAGCCGCCGACGACGCTCAGCACGACTCCGGGCACGACGTGGTGGATGTGCATCCCGCCGGATTCGACGTTGCGGAAGGGACCCTTGCCGGCCCGGATGAGGCGGGTGACGGAACGGGTGACCACAAAGGTCAGCACGAAGGCGCCGAGCGCGAGCAGCAGGGGGAGTTTGCCCGGCTCCACGATGTTGCGCTCCAGCCAGTGACCCATGTGTGCAGTCTGCCGGGGGTGGGGTGCCCGTGCCCGCTCGCGGGGCACCAGCGGGTGACGCGGGAGGGCCCGGCTAGTCTGCCGCCGTGATCAGGATCCCGCCGCTGCACGGTCTGCGCTTCGCCTTCGGCACCCTCACGGTGCTCCCGGTCCCGGTGACGCGCTGGGACCGGGTCGCCGCGCGGGCCGGGATGCTGTGCGCGCCGCTGGCCGGAGTCGTGGTCGGAGGGATCGCCGGACTGCTCGGCGCCGCGGCTCTTGTGGCGGGGGCCGGTCCCCTGCTCGCCGCAGTCTGCGCCGCCGCCGTCCCGGCCGTGCTCACCCGGGGACTGCACCTCGACGGGCTCGCCGACACGGCCGACGGGCTCGGCAGCGGCAAGCCCGCGGCGGAGGCGCTGCGGATCATGAAGCAGTCGGACATCGGGCCGTTCGGTGTGATCACGCTGGTCCTCGTGCTGCTCGCTCAGGTGGCCGCGCTCGCCGAGGCGTACGGCGGCTCCTGGGAGCGGGGCGCGCTGGCCGCCGCCGTCTCCGCGACTGCTGCCCGACTGGCCCTCACGCTGGCCGCGCGCCGCGGGATACCGGCCGCCCGGCCGGAGGGACTGGGGGCCGCGGTGGCCGGCGTGGTCCCGGTCCGTGGGGCGCTGGCGGTGGCCGTGGCCGTCGCCGCGGCCGCGGCCGCGGGGGGCGCGCTGTCCGCGACGTACGGCGCCGTCCGTGCTGCGGCCGCGGTGGTGGTCGCCGCGGCCGCCGCGGAGTTGCTGCTGCGGCACTGCGTCCGCCGCTTCGGCGGGGTCACGGGCGATGTGTTCGGCGGCCTCGCGGAGACCGCGGGGACGGCCGCGCTGGTGGTGCTGTCGCTCGGTTGACGCCTGTCGTCCGGATCGGACCGGCTGGAAGAGACTGCGCCTTCGGTCGACGCTGCCATGATCCGAACAGCGGGCCCGGAGGCTGCGCCCGGACGCCGGCAGTGACCGACGCACGGGCTCAGCAGGGCCGGCGCCAGGCGTCCAGATCGTACTTCTTGAGCATCGAACTCAGCTTCAGACGGCGGGCCTCGGCGCAGAAGCGGCTGGTCGGCAGTTCGTACTCCACGTGGAAGACGGCCTTCCCCGCGGCGATGAACGGCTTCAGCCGTTCGCACTCGTCGTACTGGGCGCACTGCTCGTCGACCGCGAAATCGAAGTCCCCCACCAGCACTGGGATCTGGCCGAGGTCGTTCTTGAGGCCGACGGCCATCCCCCGCTCATGGGCCAGCCTCGCCACGAGACGGTTGTAGCGGAGCTGGTCCGCGGCCTTCAGCGGGAAGCCGGTGTTGTTGCGGTAGCCGTCCATGTTGTCGGGCTCCACGGCGTCGAAGCCCTTCCGGCGGCACATGTCGAGGCGGTCCGCCATGAGGGGTTCGAGGACATCGGTGCGGCGGATGTCCAGCCAGCGCTCCCCCTGCCAGCCGTTGCCACGGCCCAGCACGGACTTCGGGAACCCCTTCGCGTCCGGTCGGAACTCCTCCCATGCGCCGGTGGACAGATAGCAGATCACCTTGCGGCCCTTGCGGTGCAGCGCGGTGACGGCCGCCTTCTCGTGGTCGAAGCCGTCGATGTCGTAGACCGGGACGTCGACGGAGGTGTCCAGGCGCCCGCTGAGCTGCCACTGCCAGGCGACGCCGGGGCGCGGCTGCCAGCGGGCGCGGCCGGACTCCTTGTGCTCCTCGGTGGCGGTGGAGCATCCGGCGAGCAGCAGGAGCAGGGCGGCGAGGAGGACCGGGCGCTTCACGGGGGCGGGCTCCAGGCGGTGCGGCGACGTGTCCCGAGGATGATCCCGGAACCGGGGACCGCGCGGTCGACCGGGTGTCCGCGCTGCGCGCCCGCCGGAGCGGCGCCGGCGGGACCCGTACGTCGGGCGTGACCGGGTCAACGTGCAGCCCTTCGCCACGGTGGGACGAACAACCGCGGGCGCGAGCGAACCCGGCCACCGAGCGTAGGCTCGTGCCGGGTGTTTCCCAGCCCAGGTGAAGACCGCACGTACTGAGCAATCTAGGGTCGTCCCGGGCCGGTCGACCCCAATCCGTTCGGCCACCGAAACTCAATCGGAAGCGAGATTTCACCACCGTGACTGCTCTCACACTCAGCACCGCCGCGGTAGCCGGCCAGCGGGCCGACGCGATCGTGGTCGGTGTCGCGAAGGGCGCCGAGGGCCCGGTCGTCGCACCGGGCGCCGAAACCGTGGACCAGGCGTACGACGGCAGACTCGCCGCCACCCTGCAGACCCTGGGCGCCTCGGGCGTCGAGGGCGAGGTGACGAAGCTGCCCGCGCCCTCCGGCTTCAAGGCGCCCGTCGTGGTGGCGGTGGGCCTCGGTGCCGAGCCCGAGAAGGACGGGGCGTACTCCGCCGAGTCGCTGCGCCGCGCCGCGGGCTCCGCGGCCCGTGCCCTCGCCGGTTCCAAGAAGGCCGTCTTCGCGCTGCCCGTCGCGGACGCCGCGGACCTCGGCGCCGTCGCCGAGGGCGCCCTGCTCGGCGCGTACTCGTTCGACACCTACAAGGAGAACGGCAAGAACGCCAAGGGCGGGAAGAACGGCAAGACTCCGCTCGGCGAGGTCGCCCTGCTCGGCGGCAAGCCGCGCGACAAGGCGCACAAGGCGGCCGTCGACCGTGCCGTCGCCGTCGCCGAGGAGCTCAACCGGGCCCGCGACCTGATCAACACCCCGCCGAACGACCTGAACCCGGCCGCCTTCGCCGACATCGCCCAGAGCGCCGCCAAGGAGCACGGCCTCAAGGTGCAGGTGCTCGACGAGAAGGCACTGACCAAGGGCGGCTACGGCGGCATCCTCGGTGTCGGCGCGGGCTCGGCCTCCGCTCCCCGGCTGGTGAAGCTGTCGTACACGAACTCCAAGGCGGACAAGCACCTGGCCTTCGTCGGCAAGGGCATCACCTACGACTCGGGCGGCATCTCCCTCAAGCCGGCCGGCCACAACGAGACCATGAAGTGCGACATGAGCGGCGCGGCGGCGGTCTTCGCCGCGGTCGTGGCGGCCGCCCGGCTCGGTCTCGAGGTCAACGTCACCGGCTGGCTCGCCCTCGCCGAGAACATGCCGTCCGGTTCCGCCACCCGCCCCGGCGACGTGCTGCGCATGTACAGCGGCAAGACCGTCGAGGTCCTCAACACGGACGCGGAGGGCCGGCTGGTCCTCGCCGACGCGCTGTGGGCGGCCTCGCAGGAGAACCCGGACGCGATCGTGGACGTCGCGACCCTGACGGGCGCGATGATGCTCGCGCTCGGCAGCCGCACCTTCGGGATCATGTCGAACGACGACGGCTTCCGCACCGCGGTGCACGAGACGGCCCAGGAGGTCGGCGAGGAGGCCTGGCCCATGCCGCTCCCCGAGCACCTGCGCAAGGGCATGGACTCCCCCACGGCCGACATCGCCAACATGGGTGAGCGGATGGGCGGCGGCCTGGTGGCCGGCCTGTTCCTGAAGGAGTTCGTCGGCGAGGGCATCACCTGGGCCCACCTCGACATCGCCGGCCCCGCCTTCAACGAGCAGGGTCCCTTCGGCTACACCCCGAAGGGCGGCACGGGCTCGGCCGTGCGCACCCTGGTCCGGCTCGCGGAGCAGACGGCCGCGGGCGACCTCGGCTGACGTCGCGCGTACCCATGAGGGCGGCCCCGGAGCTCGAGTCGAGCCCGGGGCCGCCCTCATGGGCGCCGCCTCGTTACGCCCTCGACGAAATCCGCCCGGCGCTGCGCCGCCACGACCTCCGGACGTGACGGATCAGACGTCGCGCACCCGGGCCCGGCGCCACCACGGCCGCCGACAAGTGCGAAGATGGGCCACGGCAGGACAGGGCCCCCACCGAAGGGCCGAAGCTTCAGCGGCCGGACACCAGCCGCCTGCCGGTCACCGACGACCGGCGCACGGCGCACATGCATGGAGGACGTGACGTGGCGAACGACGCCAGCACCGTTTTCGACCTAGTGATCCTCGGCGGTGGTAGCGGTGGTTACGCCGCGGCCCTGCGCGGGGCGCAGCTGGGCCTGGACGTCGCCCTGATCGAGAAGGACAAGGTCGGCGGCACCTGCCTGCACCGGGGTTGCATCCCCACCAAGGCCCTGCTTCACGCGGGCGAGATCGCCGACCAGGCCCGCGAGAGCGAGCAGTTCGGCGTCAAGGCCACCTTCGAGGGCATCGACGTGCCGGCCGTCCACAAGTACAAGGACGAGGTCGTCTCGGGCCTTTACAAGGGTCTGCAGGGCCTCATCGCCTCGCGCAAGGTGACCTACATCGAGGGTGAGGGCCGTCTGTCCTCCGCGACCTCCGTCGACGTGAACGGTCAGCGGATCCAGGGCCGCCACGTCCTCCTGGCGACCGGTTCCGTGCCGAAGTCACTGCCGGGTCTGGAGATCGACGGCAACCGCATCATCTCCTCCGACCACGCCCTCTTCCTGGACCGCGTGCCGCAGTCCGCGATCATCCTGGGCGGCGGCGTCATCGGCGTCGAGTTCGCGTCCGCGTGGAAGTCCTTCGGTTCCGACGTCACGGTCATCGAGGGCCTCAAGCACCTCGTCCCGGTCGAGGACGAGAACTCCTCCAAGCTTCTCGAGCGCGCCTTCCGCAAGCGCGGCATCAAGTTCAACCTGGGCACCTTCTTCCAGAAGGCCGAGTACACCCAGAACGGTGTCAAGATCACCCTCGCCGACGGCAAGGAGTTCGAGGCGGAGGTCCTCCTCGTCGCCGTCGGCCGCGGCCCGGTCTCCCAGGGTCTCGGCTACGAGGAGGTCGGGGTCGCCATGGAGCGCGGTCACGTCCTCGTCGACGAGTACATGCGGACGAACGTCCCCACCATCTCCGCCGTCGGTGACCTGGTCCCGACCCTCCAGCTCGCGCACGTCGGCTTCGCCGAGGGCATCCTGGTGGCAGAGCGTCTGGCCGGTCTGAAGGTCGTTCCGATCGACTACGACGGTGTGCCGCGGGTCACCTACTGCCACCCGGAGGTCGCCTCCGTCGGCATCACCGAGGCCAAGGCCAAGGAGATCTACGGCGCGGACAAGGTCGTCGCTCTCAAGTACAACCTGGCGGGCAACGGCAAGAGCAAGATCCTCAAGACCGCGGGCGAGATCAAGCTCGTCCAGGTCAAGGACGGTGCCGTGGTCGGCGTCCACATGGTCGGCGACCGCATGGGCGAGCAGGTCGGCGAGGCGCAGCTGATCTACAACTGGGAGGCGCTGCCGGCCGAGGTGGCCCAGCTCATCCACGCCCACCCGACGCAGAACGAGGCGCTCGGCGAGGCCCACCTCGCTCTCGCCGGCAAGCCCCTCCACTCCCACGACTGACGCCTTCAGTCTTCGGGCGCGACGACACAGACTTCCGCAATTCGTAAGGAGCAACCGAAACCATGCCGGTTTCCGTAACCCTTCCGGCGCTCGGTGAGAGCGTCACCGAGGGCACCGTCACCCGCTGGCTGAAGGCCGAGGGCGAGCGGGTCGAGGCCGACGAGCCGCTGCTCGAGGTCTCGACCGACAAGGTCGACACCGAGATCCCCGCACCGGCTTCCGGTGTCCTGACCTCCATCAAGGTGGCCGAGGACGAGACCGTCGAGGTCGGCGCCGAACTGGCCGTCATCGACGACGGCACGGGTGCCCCCGCCGCCGCCCCGGCCCCGGCCGCCGCCGAGGCGCCCGCGCCGGCCGCCGAGCCCGCACCCGCACCCGCCGCCCCGGCTCCGGCCGCCCCGGCCCCCGCCGCCGGCCCGGCCGCTCCCGCCGGTGCCGCCCAGGGCACCGACGTGGTCCTGCCCGCGCTCGGCGAGTCGGTCACCGAGGGCACCGTCACCCGCTGGCTGAAGTCGGTCGGCGACTCCGTCGAGGCCGACGAGCCGCTGCTCGAGGTCTCCACGGACAAGGTCGACACCGAGATCCCGGCGCCCTCCTCCGGCGTGCTGCTCGAGATCGTGGTCGGCGAGGACGAGACCGCCGAGGTCGGCGCCAAGCTGGCCGTCATCGGCGCCCCGGGTGCCGCTCCGGCCGCGGCCCCCGCCCCGGCCGCTCCGGCTCCCGCCGCCGCCGCCCCGGCCCCGGCACAGCCCGCGGCTCCGGCCCCCGCCCCGGCGGCGCCCGCAGCTCCGGCTCCCGCAGCTCCGGCTCCCGCCGCTCCGGCCGCGCCCGCCGCTGCCGCCCCGGCCCCCGCCCGGCCCGCGGCCCCGGCTCCGGCCCCCGCCCCGGTCACCCCGGCCCCGGCCGCCGCCCAGCCGACCGACGAGGGTGCGTACGTGACCCCGCTGGTGCGCAAGCTCGCCGCCGAGAACGGTGTCGACCTGTCCACCGTCAAGGGCACCGGCGTCGGCGGCCGTATCCGCAAGCAGGACGTCCTCGCCGCCGCCGAGGCCGCGAAGGCCGCCGCCGCGGCACCGGCCGCTGCTCCGGCCGCCGCTGCTCCGGCCGCCGCCGTTCCGGCCGCGAAGAAGGCTCCGGTCCTCGAGGTCTCGCCGCTGCGCGGCCAGACCGTGAAGATGCCGCGGATCCGCAAGGTCATCGGCGACAACATGGTCAAGGCCCTGCACGAGCAGGCCCAGCTGTCCTCGGTCGTCGAGGTCGACGTGACCCGCCTGATGCGCCTGCGCGCCCAGGGCAAGGACGCGTTCGCGGCCCGCGAGGGCGTCAAGCTCTCCCCGATGCCGTTCTACGTCAAGGCGGCCGCCCAGGCGCTGAAGGCCCACCCGGTCATCAACGCCAAGATCAACGAGGCCGAGGGGACCATCACCTACTTCGACACCGAGAACATCGGTATCGCGGTGGACTCCGAGAAGGGCCTGATGACCCCGGTCATCAAGCACGCCGGCGACCTCAACATCGCCGGCATCGCCAAGGCAACCGCCGACCTGGCGGGCAAGGTCCGGGCCAGCAAGATCACCCCGGACGAGCTGTCCGGCGCGACCTTCACCATCAGCAACACCGGTTCGCGCGGTGCGCTGTTCGACACGATCATCGTGCCGCCGGGCCAGGTCGCGATCCTCGGCATCGGCGCCACCGTGAAGCGCCCCGCCGTGCTCGAGACGGAGGAGGGCACGGTCATCGCCGTCCGCGACATGACCTACCTGACCCTGTCCTACGACCACCGTCTGGTGGACGGCGCCGACGCGGCCCGTTACCTGACCGCGGTCAAGGCCATCCTGGAGGCGGGCGAGTTCGAGGTGGAGCTCGGCCTCTGAGCCATCGCCAGGTGACCGAACCCTGCGGCGCCCCCGTCCGGAACCCTCCGGGCGGGGGCGCCGTGCTTCGTGCCCCGCGCCGCCGCGCGGCCGCCTCGGTCCCGCCCGGCGACGGGGCCCGCACGCAACCGGCCGCCGACGAGATCGGGGAGCGGGCCCCTTCCGCCGGTGGCATGGCGGTCACGACGTCGCGAAGGCCCTGGACGGCCCGGGAGCGGCCTACCGCCGACGGGGCGTGTAAGTCTTGTCTCACCTGCGCGAAAGCGCCGCCATGCACCCTTCCGGGACGGGGAGACGGCCTTATTGTCTAAACGTCAGCCCCCGCATAAGGAGCCCTCATGACCGCGCCCGTCGTCCACTCGCTGCGCGAACAGATCCGCGAGCACATCGTGGAGGGGATCGTCAGCGGGCGCTGGAAGCCGGGCGAGCGGATCGTGGAGCGTCGGATCGCCACGGAACTGGAGGTCAGTCAGACACCGGTCCGTGAGGCGCTGCGGGAGCTGGAGTCGCTGCGGCTGATCGAGTCGGCACCCAACAAGGGCGTGCGGGTGCGGAATCTGACCGCAGCGGACCTGGAGGAGTCCTACCCCGTGCGAGCCGGCCTGGAGGCCATCGCGGCCGAACTGGCGGCGGACCGGCTGGCGCAGGACTGCTCGGCCCTCGAACCGCATGTCACCGCGCTGTACGAGGCGGACCGGAGGTCGGACGGGACCGGGCAGGTGCGGCACACGGTGGCGTTCCACCGGGAGCTGGTGCGGGCGGCCCACAACTCGGTGCTGCTGCACACCTGGGAGGGGCTCGGCATCGAGGTGTTCACGGCGCTGTCGATCCGGTGGCTGGGCACGGTGCAGCAGTCGTACGCGGAGGAGCACGAGGAGTTGGTGGCCGCGTTCCGCCGCCGCGATCCACGAATCGCCGACATAGTGAAGGCCCACGTGCTCGGCTGCGCACCCCGCGCATGAGTCCCTCGAACAGCCGAGCAGCCCGCCGCTCAAACGCCGCTCCACCTGCGAAAACCCCACGCCGATGCGGCACCCGGTGTCTCCCGCCGAGGCACCCCGTGCCGACTTTCTCGTGATCGAGGGTTTTTGGCCCTGCCCCCTTTGATCGATCATCGATCAGGGAGTTACAGTCACCGATGGGCTTCCACCGAAGCCCCAGCCCTGTCCTGCCAAAGACCAAGGGCACCCCCGAACCCTTACCGATGAGGGCACCCCCTTCGACTGAGGAAGGCGGCGACATGACCGACCCCAACGCCATCCAGCCGAGCGAGCTCGACCAGCTCCCGGACCGCGACCCCGAGGAGACCGCCGAATGGCAGGCCTCCCTGGACGCCGTTACCAAGGCGGCCGGGCCGCACCGTGCCGCGTATCTGATGCGCCGCACGCTGGAGCGTGCCGAGGGCGCCGGCATCGCGCTGCCCAAGCTGCTCGAGACCGACTACGTCAACACCATCCCCACCGCCGCCGAGCCCGCCGTGCCGGGTGACGAGGCGATGGAGGCCCGGATCACCGCATGGAACCGGTGGAACGCGGCCGCGATGGTGACCCGGGGCAGCAAGCACGGCGTCGGCGGCCACATCGCCACCTTCGCCTCCGCGGCCTGGCTCTACGAGACCGGCTTCAACCACTTCTTCAAGGGCAAGGAGGGCGACGGCTCGGGCGACCAGCTCTACGTCCAGGGCCACGCCTCCCCCGGCATCTACGCCCGCGCCTTCCTCGACGGCCGCCTCACCGAGGCCCACCTGGACAACTTCCGCCAGGAGGCCGGCGGCAACGGTCTGCCCTCGTACCCGCACCCGCGGCGGCTGCCCTGGCTGTGGGAGTTCCCGACCGTCTCCATGGGTCTCGGCCCGCTCTCCGCGATCTACCAGGCGCGCTTCAACCGCTACCTCACCAACCGCGGCATCAAGGACGTCTCGTCCTCGCACGTGTGGGCGTTCCTCGGCGACGGCGAGATGGACGAGCCCGAGTCGACGGCGGCCCTCGCGCTGGCCGCCCGCGAGGAGCTGGACAACCTCACCTTCGTCATCAACTGCAACCTCCAGCGCCTCGACGGCCCGGTCCGCGCCAACTTCAAGATCGTGCAGGAACTGGAGGCCCAGTTCCGCGGTGCCGGCTGGAACGTCGTCAAGTCGCTGTGGGGCTCGGCCTGGGACGAGCTGTTCGCGCTCGACACCACCGGTGCCCTGGTACGCCGGCTGCGCGAGGTACCGGACGCGCAGGTGCAGACGTACCAGACCCGCGACGCCGCCTACATCCGTGCGGACTTCTTCGGCAAGGACCCGGCGCTCGTCGAGATGGCGAAGCTGCTGAGCGACGACAAGATCCTCGAGTGCTTCCACCTCTCCCGCGGTGGCCACGAGGCCCGCAAGGTCTACGCGGCGTACAGGGCGGCCCTGGGGCACAAGGGCGCACCGACGGTCATCCTGGCGCAGACCGTCAAGGGCTTCACGCTCGGCCAGGGCTTCGCGTCGAAGAACGCCAACCACCAGATGAAGAAGCTGACGGTGGACGAGTTCAAGACCATGCGTGACCTGCTCGAACTGCCCATCCCCGACAGCCGGTTCGACGACGGTGTGGTCCCCTACGCCCACCCGGGCGCCGACTCCCCCGAGGTGCGCTACCTCCAGGAGCGCCGCGCCGCCCTCGGCGGCCTGGCCCCGGCCCGCCGGGTCCAGCCTCTGGCCCCGCTGCCGGCGCCGGCCGAAAAGGCGTTCGCCTCCTTCGACAAGGGCTCCGGCTCGCAGAACGTCGCGACCACCATGGCCTTCGTCCGCCTGGTCAAGGACCTGGTCCGCGACAAGGAGACCGGCAGGCGCTGGGTGCCGATCGTCCCCGATGAGGCCCGCACCTTCGGTATGGAGTCGCTCTTCCCCTCGCTCGGCATCTACTCGCCCAAGGGCCAGACGTACGAGCCGGTCGACCGCGACCAGCTGATGTACTACAAGGAGGCCAAGAACGGCCAGATCCTCAACGAGGGGATCACCGAGGCCGGTTCGATGGCCGACTTCATCGCCGCGTCCACCGCGTACGCGACGCACGGCGAGGCGATGATCCCGTTCTACATCTTCTACTCGATGTTCGGCTGGCAGCGCACGGCCGACCAGATGTGGCAGCTCGGCGATCAGCTCGGCCGCGGCTTCCTCGTCGGCGCCACCGCCGGCCGCACGACGCTGACCGGTGAGGGCCTGCAGCACGCCGACGGCCACTCCCCCGTCATCGCCGCCACCAACCCCGCGGCGCTGACCTACGACCCGGCGTTCGCGTACGAGATCGCGGTCATCGTCAAGGAGGGTCTGCGCCGCATGTACGGCGAGGCGGCTCCGGGCGAGGACCAGAACGTCTTCTACTACCTCACCGTCTACAACGAGCCGCTGCCCCAGCCCGCGAAGCCCGGGGTGGCCGGTATCGACGAGGGCATCGTCAAGGGCCTGTACCGCTACAACACGGCGGAGTCGGCGGGGCTCTCCCCGGCGGCGAACGCCCCGCGCATCCAGCTCCTCGGCTCCGGCACGGCGATCCACTGGGCGCTCGACGCGCAGAAGCTGCTCGCCGAGGAGTGGGGTGTCGCCGCGGACGTGTGGTCGGCGACGTCGTGGGGCGAGCTGCGCCGCGACGCCCTGGAGGCCGACGCCGCGCTGCTGCGGGGCGAGGAGCGCGTCCCGTACGTGCGTCAGGCCCTGCAGGGTGCCGAGGGCCCGGTCCTCGCGGTCTCCGACTACATGCGCCAGGTTCCCGACCAGATCGCGCAGTGGGTGGAGCAGGACTACTCCTCGCTGGGCGCCGACGGATTCGGCCTCTCGGACACCCGTGAGGCGGCCCGCCGCCACTTCGGCGTCGACGCCCCGTCGATCGTGGTCGCGGCCCTGGCCCAGCTCGCCAGGCGCGGCGAGGTCAAGGCCACGGCCGTGAAGGAGGCCCGGGACAAGTACGGCCTGTAGAGGCCGGTGTCCGGCGAAGGGGTACGGCGGCCGCCGTACCCCTTCGCCGTCTCCGAGGGCAGGGCGTGGTGCTCCTCCCGGCGAACGGACCGTCGATCCGGTGGTGCACGGCATGATGACGGCATGCGTGCCGCCCGTCTCATCAAAATGGTGCTGCTGCTGCAGTCCCGGCCGTCCATGACCGCGGCCGAGCTGGCCCGTGAGCTCGAGGTGTCCGAGCGCACCGTCACCCGGGACGCCCAGGCGCTGTCGGAGGCGGGTGTGCCGGTGTACGCCGAACGGGGGCGGGCCGGCGGATACCGGCTGGTCGGCGGCTACCGCACCCGGCTGACCGGGCTCGCGCGCGGCGAGGCCGAGGCCCTGTTCCTCAGCGGGGTTCCCGGCGCGCTGCGGGAGATGGGCCTGGAGGACGCGGCCTCGGCGGCGCGGCTGAAGGTGTCCGCGGCCCTCCTGCCCTCCCTGCGCGACGCCTCCCGCACGGCTTCGCAGCGGTTCCATCTGGACGCGCCCGCCTGGTTCTCCGAACCCGCGACGCCGCGGCTGCTGCCCGCGGTCGCGGACGCGGTCTGGGACGACCGGCGGATCACCGCGCGTTACCGGCGCGGCGAGGACGCGGTGGAGCGGGAACTCGAGCCGTACGGGCTCGTCCTCAAGGCGGGGGTCTGGTACCTGTGCGCCCGAGTGGCGGAGCACGGCTCCTTCCGGGTGTACCGCATCGACCGCTTCACGGCAGTGATCTCCGGTGAGGACCGGTTCGGGCGGGACGAGGAGTTCGATCTGCCGGCCTTCTGGGCCGAGCGGGCCGAGGAGTTCGCGCGGTCCATCCTGCGGGACGAGGTCGTGGTGCGGCTGTCCGAGGACGGTGTACGGAGATTGGCGTACGCCGTCGATCCCGTCTCGGCCCGACTGGCGCTCACCGACGCGGACGCCCCGGACGAGCGGGGCTGGGTGACGGTGACCCTGCCGGTGGAGTCCGAGGAGGTCGCGCACGCCCAACTCACGGGTCTGGGGCCGGAGGTCGAGGTGCTCTCTCCCGAGGGGCTGCGGGCCCGTTTCGCGGGCGACGCCACACGTTTGGCGGAGCTCTACCGCTCATAACGATCCGCCGCACTCCACGTGCGCCCCACCGGCGCAGGGACGATGCTGGTCGGGTGATGGACGAGACGGAGTTCTGGGACCTGGTGGATGCGAGCCGGGAAGCCGCCGAGGGCGACGCCGACGAGCAGGCCGACCAGCTCGTCGAACGGCTCGTCCGGCTCGACCCCGACTCCGTCCTGGACTTCGCCCGGCATTTCGAGTCCCGCTACAACCGCGCCTACCGCTGGGATCTGTGGGGCGCCGCCTGGGTCCTGCTCGACGGGGCGAGTGACGATGCGTTCGATTTCTTCCGGTGCTGGCTGATCGGCCAGGGGCGGGACGTCTTCGAGGGCGCCCTGCACGACCCCGACTCGCTGGCCGACCTCCTGGGGGAGTTCGACGAGGAGGTGGACGGGGACGGCGAGGAGCTCGGCTACGCGGCGGACGAGGCGTACGAGCAGCTCACCGGAACCGTGGCACCCGACCTGGGCATCCCGCCCGCGGCCTCCGAACCGGCGGGGACCTCCTTCGACCTGGAGAGCGAATCCGCGCTGGCGGAGCGCTATCCCAGGCTGTGGGATCGGTTCAAGGGCTGATGCCGATGGCGTCGTCACTCACGCCGCGCTCCGGCGGACCGCCCGCGAGGACCGCTGGCCCCGTGCCTCACCGGCCGCCCGCGCCGAGGCTCCGCGGTGCCCGTCCCCGCCTGGCCGCCCGGTGCAACGGCGCCCTGTCGGCCCGGCCGAGGGCGGACGCCGTGGACGCCGCCGGTCCGAGGACGACCGTCGTGACCGCACGGACCACCGTCCAGGGGACGCGCACGGCCCCGGCCCAGGTGCCCGCCCGCCCCACCCGTGCACGATCGCCGCTTCTCATGGTCCCCACCCCCGGTCGGCTCGTGCCGGCAACCGTGGGAGGCGGGGATCGGAGGGCTCTGCGTGCGGCCCGTGACGCCGCTGTGAGTCGTGTCTTCCGTGCGGGTGCCGGGGATCCGGACCCCTCACCTTCGGCCCTGGAGACGGGCCGCCTCCTCCCTGATCGAGGGGAGCAGGGCCTTGAGTGCCGCACCCGGGCAGCTCGTCGAATAACCGTCGTTGTGACCCGCGAGCGCGGGCATCATGACGGGGGTCCCCGCCTTGTACCGGCTCTGGCCGTTGCTGGAGACGAGCCGGACCTTGGAGCGCGGGTCGATGTCGGCGATGCCGAGCTTCCAGGCGGCGAGGGCGGCGATCGAGTCGACCATGGCCTTGGGGACGGGCACGCCCGCGGTGAAGGTGCCGATGGCGGCGATGCCGACCGTGCGGTGGTTGAAGCCCTGGGTGTGGGCTCCCATGACGGGCTGGTCGGCACCGCCCGCGCGGCCCTCGTAGATGGTGCCGCAGCGGTCGACGAGGAAGTTGTAGCCGATGTCGTCCCAGTGGCGGCCGCCTCGCTGGCCGGTGTAGAGATAGCGGATGATGCGCGCCGAGGTGGCGCAGTCGTAGCGGTTGGGCGAGTCGGTGTGGTGCACGAAGACGGCGACGACCTTGTCGTCGTAGCGCGGTGGCGGCTGGTCCCGGGTGGCGGCGTCCGCCCAGGCCGCCCTCGGCACGATGCGCGGCTTGGGCGCCTGGTGCAGAACGGCCGACCGGGCCACGACCGGGCGTGGGGTACGAACCAGGACCGGGCGCTCGACCCCGGAGGCGCACACCACCAGTGCGCCGGCGGCGGCGACACCCGGCAGGCAGCCGAGCAGCAGCAGGACGGCGCTCTTGAGCCTCGGCGCCCCGCTGCTCCAGGCCCCCCACGTTCTACGGAAGTCACGCATGGGGCCACTTTCCTTCCGTCCTGCAACATCCGCGATGTGTGGTGTGCCACCTGGCGGAACCATTGTCACGGTCTGCGGCGTTCTTACAGGTCGACGCGTGCGTGCCCCGTTTCCGGGCACACGCGCGAGTGGCTGATCACCGGGCTCGCGCCGCGCGTACCAGGGGGTCCGAGAGAAAGGCGGCTCAGTGGACCTGCTCGACATACTGCTCATCCTCGTGATCCTGGCCTACGCGGCCTCCGGCTATCGGCGGGGGCTGGTGGCCGGTTGTGTCTCCCTGGCCGGCTTCGTGGGCGGTGCCGCGGTGGGCGTGTGGATCCTGCCCTGGGTCATGAACCTGGTGACCCGGGGGACCACCGCGGCGACGGTGACCGCCGTGGTCACCGTGCTGGTCCCGGCGGTGATAGGGCACGAGCTGGCGGGCCGCCTCGCGCTCAAGCTGAGGCGCGAGCTGGACCACGGGCCGCTGCGGGTGGCCGACGGAGTGGGCGGCGCGGCGGCGAACGCGGTGTCCGTGCTGATCGTGGCCTGGGTGGCCGCGAGCGTCCTGGGCGCCTCCTCGTCCCCGCTGGTGACCCAGGCGATCCGGGACTCGCGGCTGCTCGGCGCCGTGCAGAACACGATGCCGGACACCACTCCGGCATGGTTCTCACGGGCCACCTCGGCACTCACCGAGGCGGGCTTCCCGCAGGTCTTCAACCCCTTCGAGAACGAGCCCTCGGCCGGAGTGGCGAGGCCCAGCGGGGACAGCGTCACGGCGAGCGCGACCAACGCCGCCAAGCTGAGCACGGTCAAGGTCGAGGGCGCCTCGGGCATCCAGGGCCGGGAGGGCAGCGGTTTCGTGTACTCGGCCCGGCATGTGATGACCAACGCCCATGTGGTGGCGGGCATCGATCACCCGAGCGTCCGGATCGGCGGCGTCGGACCGGCGTACGCGGCGCGTGTGGTGCTCTTCGACCCGGACCGCGACGTGGCCGTGCTGTACGTGCCGGATCTGCGCGCCCCCGTCCTGCGCTTCGACGCCGGCGCCAGGCGCGGGGACGCCGCCGTGGTGGCGGGCTATCCGGAGGACGGCGGCCTGACGCTGCGTGCGGCCACCGTGGCGAACCGGATCCGGGCGACGGGCCCGAACATCTACAGCACCGACACCGTCACCCGGGAGATCTACTCCATCCGCTCGACCGTCCTGCCCGGCAACTCGGGCGGCCCGCTGCTCACCACCGACGGCCGGGTCTACGGTGTCGTCTTCGCCCGCTCCACCTCGGACCAGGAGACCGGCTACGTGCTGACGGCCGACGAGGTCGCGGGCGACGCGCAGCGTGCGGCGCACGCCACGGCGGCGGTGGACACGGGCGAGCTCACCGCCTCATGAGCGGACCGCGCCGGGCGCGGGTCCTTGCAGGAAGCGCCCCATGAACACGTCGTCGACGTACTTGCCGTCGAGCAGGAACTCCTCGGGCAGGATCCCCTCCACGACGAACCCCTCGGACTCGTAGAGCGCCCTCGCCGGGGTGTTGTGCCCGAGGACCCGCAGGGTGATGCGGCGGGCTCCCCGCCGCCGTGCCTCCTCCTGCACGGCCCGCAGCAGCGCCCGCCCGACCCCGCTGCCGCGTGCCTCGTCCGCGACGACGAGGCCCTGGATCTGCCGGACGTGGGAGTTGCACGCGAGCGGCGTCGGGAATCCGAGCCGGATGTAGCCCACGACGACGCCGCCGAGTTCGGCGACCAGATGGTCCCGCGGCCCGAACCGCTCGGTGAAGAAGGGCTCGTACGGCGGCCGTGGACGCGGCTGGACGGAGTGAAGCGGAGACCAGGTGACCCGGTCGAGCCGACCGAGCGCCTCCTCGTCGTCGTCGGTGGCGTGGCGTATGTACGGAACGGGCATGAGGGTCACTGTACGGCGGGCGTACGAGGTTCCGACCGGTCGCGACTCGGGGCCGCCGGACGGGCCGAACGGGATGCACCGGGCAGGATGGGGTCATGGAACGTTCCCGAATCGCCGTGGCCGGTGCGTCCGGTCTCATCGGAAGCGCCCTGGTGCGGTCCCTGACCGCGGACGGGCACGAGGTGGTCCGCTTGGTGCGCCGCGCGGCCCGTGGCGAGGGCGAGGTCTGCTGGGACCCCGGGGAGCAGTACATCGACACGGCCGGTCTTCTCGGGTGCAACGCGGTGGTCAACCTCGCAGGCGCGGGCATCGGCGACCACCGCTGGACGGACGCGTACAAGAAGACGCTGCGCGACAGCCGGGTGCTCGGCACGGCGGCGCTCGCGGAGGCCGTCGCCGCCCTCCCCGAACCGCCGCGCGTCTTCGTCAGCGGCAGCGCGATCGGCTACTACGGCGAGACAGGGGACCGGGCGGTTGACGAGAAGGCGCCGCCCGGGGACGGCTTCCTGCCCTCGCTGTGCGTGCAGTGGGAGGAGGCCGCGGACGCCGCGCAGGAGGCCGGCGTACGAACGGTGTTCGTACGGACGGGCCTGGTGGTGGCCCGGGAGGGCGGGGCCTGGGGCAGGCTGTTCCCGCTCTTCAAGGCGGGGCTCGGCGGGCGGCTGGGCGACGGGCGCCAGTACTGGTCCTTCATCTCGCTGCACGACGAGGTGGCCGCCATCCGCCACCTCATGGACCGCGAAGACCTCTCCGGCCCCTTCAATCTGACGGCGCCCCGGCCCCTGACGAACCGTGAGATCACCGCGGCGATGGGGCGTGTGCTGCACCGGCCGACGCTGTTCCCGGCGCCCGCGCAGGCCCTGCGCCTCGCGCTCGGCGAGATGGCCGGGGACGTGCTCGGCAGTGCGCGGGTGCTGCCGGGACGGCTGCTGGACTCCGGGTTCGCGTTCGCCCATCCGGAGATCGACGAGGCGTTGCGAGCAGCGCTCCGGTCGTAGCCGCGGGGCCGAACGGGCTGAGGGAAGGCCCACATTCGACCGTATGCGACCACCGTGCGACCGTGCTCTGTCCATGCGCGACTTCGCCCGACCGTTCACGGTCCTACGCTCATCCCGAACTCGGGTATTCCGGACGCCTGTTGGGGGCATGACGTCTCCACCGGCCGCACAACCTCGAGGAGGGGCACGTGCCAGAGCCCGTGTACCAGGCGGACGTCGTCATCGTGGGGGCCGGGGTCGCCGGCCTCGCGGCGGCCCACCGGCTGACCAGTGCAGGAGTGTCGACGGCGGTCCTGGAGGCCGCTCACTGCGTCGGCGGCCGCATGTCGACCGAGAAGGTCGACGGCTTCCGGCTCGACAGGATCGGACAGCTGCTGTCCACGTCCTATCCGGAACTGGGCCTGACCCCCGGGCTCGACACGCTGGTCCTGCGTCCCTTCGCACCGGGCGTCCTGGTGCACAGCGAGGGGCGCCACCATCGTGCGAGCCCTCCCCCGACGGGAGGGGGCGCGGGGGGCGCACGGGGCGCACTCAATGCCGTTCGCGCCCTCGCCAGTGCTCCCCTCACGTCTTCCACGCCGCGCGCCGGGCTCGGAGCGGCCGGAGCGCGCGCCGCGCTGTCGAGGGCGACGGGATCCCGTACGGCCGTCTCGCGGCCCGCCGCGCCGCTGGGCAGTGCCGTGGACCAGGCGCGGCTCGCAGCGGCGCTCGCACGCATCGCCGCCACCCCCGTCGAACGACTGCTGGCCCGGCCCGAGTCGCCCGCCCGGCACGCGCTCACGGACCGCGGTCTCCCGGCCCGTACGGTCGACGGCTTTCTGCGCCCTCTGCTCGCCGCCCTGTTGTGCGACCCGGAGCTGACCACCTCGAGCCGCTGCGCCGACCTGGCGCTGCACGCCTTCGCGCGCGGCCGACTGTGCCTGCCGGAGGGCGGCGCGGAGGTCCTGCCGGAACTGCTGGCGCGGGCGCTGCCACCGGACACGGTACACACCGGCGTCCGCGTCACCTCCGTCTCCACGACCTCGGTGACCACCGCCGACCACGGTGAACTCCGCTGCCGCTCCGTCCTGCTGGCCACCGACGCGCATGCCGCCGCCGAGTTGCTGCCCGGTCTGCGCGTGCCCGGCTTCCACCCGGTCACCGTCGTCCACCACACGACCGACGAGCCGCCGTCGACCGGGGCCTCGCTGCTGCTGGACGCGGACCGCGACGGGCCGGTGTCGCACACGGCCGTCGTCAGCCTGGTGGACCCGTCCCGGGCGCCCGCGGGCCGTGCCCTGATCTCCTCGACGGTGCTGGGCACGCCCCCGGACGACGTCGACGGTGCCGTACGGGCTCATCTGGCCCGCCTCCACGGCACCTCGACCACGCGCTGGGAGACGCTCGCCGTGCACCACACGGCGCGGGCCGTCCCCGCGATGCGGCCGCCGCACGACCTGCGCCGGACGGTGCGGCTGCTGGCCGGGCTGTACGTGTGCGGCGACCACCGGGACACAAGCACGGTGCAGGGCGCACTGCACTCCGGCACCCGGGCCGCCAAGGCGGTCCTGGCGGACCTGGGTGCGGGGCCCCTGCACGCCGCGGAACCACTGCCCAGGGCGGCCTGAGCCTCAACTGAGCGCGGCGACCTTGTCGCGGTACCCCCGCACGGGCGCGGCGTCCTTGTACGGTTCCAGGCGGCGCTCGAAGTCCCGCACGTACTCGACCGCCCGCACCGACCGCATCTCCGACGCCTGCCCGGCCGCCTCGGCCCCCAACTGGCAGGCCTGGTCGAGCTCGCCGAGGCCGAGCCGCGCCGAGGCGAGCACGACCCGGCAGAACAGCCGGCTGCGGGCGAACCCGGCCGCCCGCAGCTGCAACGACCGCTCGGAGTGCTGGACGGCCGCACGGTACTGCTGGAGGTCCCGGTGGCAGTGCCCGAACTCGTCGGCGAGCTGTGCCTCGTCGAAGAACCGTGCCCAGTACGGCAGTTCGTCGCCGGGGCGGGCGGTCTCCAGGGCCCGCTCGGCCCGGACGAGGGAGGCCGTGCACGCACGCACCTCGCCGAGCACCCCGTGACCCCGCGCCTCGACGGCGTGCATCAGCGCCTGGATGGCGGGCGGCGCCGAGCCGCCCACGCCCTGCTGCGCCACACGTGCGAGTTGCACGGCCTCGCGCCCGTGGCCGAGGTAGACGGCCTGCCGGCTCATCGTGACCAGCACGTACGCCCCGTACATCCGGTCCCCGGCCGCCTGGGCGAGCCGCAGCGCCTGGACGAAGTAGCGCTGGGCGAGACCGTGCGCACCGATGTCGTACGACGTCCAGCCCGCGAGCCGGGTCAGATCGGCGGCCGCCGCGAACAGACGGCGACCCGTCTGCTCGCCGTAGGTGCCGCGCAGCATGGGTTCCGCTTCGTGCTCCAGATAGCGCACCAGCGCCTGGCGGGCGTGGCCGCCGCCGTAGGCGTGGTCGAGGGCGCGGAACAGCTCGCCGACCGAACGGAGCGCTGCGATGTCGCCCCCGCTGACCTTCTGGCCGGGGCCGCGCTCCGACTGGCCGCGCTGCCGGGGCACCGCGGGACGGCCCTGGGCCGGGATACGGGGGACCGCCTCGCCACGGCTCACCTTGTCGTCGGCCCGGCCGATCAGCCAGTCCCGGCTCGGCACGACCAGCCCGGCCGGGGTGAACGCGATCTTCCGCAGCTCCGCGTGGCTGCCGGAGTCCTTGCGCCACAGGCCGCTGACGATGTCGACGGCCTCCTCCGGGCCTGCGGCGAACTCCAGCCCCGCGTACACCGGGGCACACGCGTCGAGCCCGAGGTCCTGCGCCGTGAGCCGGCGTCCGAGCCGCCGGGTGAACACCTCGGCGATGAGTGCGGGCGTGGTGCCGCGGGGCTGCTGCCCGCGCAGCCAGCGCGTCACGGAGGTCTTGTCGTATCTGAGATCGAGCCCGTGTTCGAGGCCCAGCTGGTCGACGCGACGGGCGAGACCTGCGTTGGAGAACCCCGCTTCTGCGATGAGCGCGGCGAGCTGTCGGTTGGGGGTGCGCTGCGCGGGTCGTTCCGTCATCTGCGGTGCGGTCTCCGTATCGCCTGTGAGCAGCCCTGATGGCCATGTGAACGGCGTGAATGTAGCGGAGAGTGAGCAGTCGGTCGCAGGCATCGGCGTCCATTCATCCGATCGTGTGAGGATTGCTCGATCGGATGACGGGAGCGGGCGGGAGACGGTGGCACCCCGCCCCGACTCGGCCCGCACCTGCTGGACGTACAGTGGCTTGGGCGCCGTTCGCGCCTTACGAGGCTTCTAGGGAGGCGCTTGCCGTGAGTGAGTTGCGGTTCGTCCGCATGGGGTTCGGGGCCGAGGCCGTCGAGTACCAGGTCGCCTGGGACGAGCAGCGCCGGGTGCACGCCGCGCGCTTCGCCGACGAGGTCCCGGACACCTGCCTGCTGCTGGAGCACCCCCCGGTCTACACCGCAGGGCGGCGCACCGCGGACGACGAGCGGCCTCTGGACGGCACCCCCGTGATCGACGTGGACCGCGGCGGCAAGATCACCTGGCACGGCCCCGGCCAGCTGGTGGGCTACCCGATCCAGAAGCTACCGCGCCCTGTCGACGTCGTGGCCCACGTACGCCGCCTCGAAGAAGCCCTGATCCGCGCCTGCGCGGAGTTCGGCCTCGAGACCACCCGGGTCGAGGGACGCAGTGGCGTGTGGGTCCTCGGGGACCCGGTGGAGCAGCGGCCCTCCCTCGGCGGGCTCTCCCTGGACTTCGACCCGAGGCTCGCCGACGAGGAGTTCGACCCCCGGCTGAACGGCCCGGAGTACGCCCCCTCCAACGCCGGCCAGCGCCGGGAGGACCGCAAGATCGCGGCGATCGGCATCCGCGTCGCCAAGGGCGTCACGATGCACGGCTTCGCGCTGAACGTGAACCCGGACAACGTCTGGTTCGACCGGATCATCCCCTGCGGCATCCGCGACGCGGGCGTCACCTCCCTGGCGAACGAGCTGGGCCGGGACGTCACGGTCACGGAGGTGCTGCCCGTGGTCGAGCGGCATCTGAAGGACGTGCTGGAGAACGCGGAGCTCATGCCGCGGATCATCGAGAAGGCCTCTGCCTGACCCGGGAATGCCCCCCACGGTCGCGGGGTTGGCCTGACCGATAGGGCCCACAAACACGGGCGTACTCTGGTGTACGCCGAAGAATCGAAGCTACAGGGAGCCGACGTGTCCGCAGTCGCACCCGACGGACGCAAGATGCTGCGCCTTGAGGTCCGCAACAGTCAGACCCCCATTGAGCGCAAGCCCGAGTGGATCAAGACCCGGGCGAAAATGGGTCCCGAGTACTCGAAGATGCAGAACCTCGTGAAGAGCGAAGGCCTGCACACGGTCTGCCAGGAAGCCGGCTGCCCGAACATCTACGAGTGCTGGGAGGACCGCGAGGCGACCTTCCTCATCGGCGGCGACCAGTGCACCCGGCGTTGCGACTTCTGCCAGATCGACACGGGCAGGCCCGAGGCGCTCGACCGCGACGAGCCCCGCCGCGTGGGCGAGTCCGTGGTCACCATGGACCTGAACTACGCCACCATCACCGGTGTCGCCCGGGACGACCTGGCGGACGGCGGCGCCTGGCTCTACGCCGAGACCGTGCGCCAGATCCACCGGCAGACCGCCGCCCGCGAGGGCGGGCACACCAAGGTCGAGCTCCTCGCCCCCGACTTCAACGCCGTCCCCGAGCAGCTCGAGGAGGTCTTCTCCTCCCGCCCCGAGGTCTTCGCCCACAACGTCGAGACCGTCCCGCGGATCTTCAAGCGCATCCGCCCCGGCTTCCGCTACGAGCGGTCCCTGAAGGTCATCACCGCCGCCCGCGACTACGGTCTGGTGACGAAGTCGAACCTGATCCTCGGCATGGGCGAGACCCGCGAGGAGGTCAGCGACGCACTGCGCCAACTGCACGACGCCGGCTGCGAGCTGGTCACCATCACCCAGTACCTGCGCCCGAGCGTCCGCCACCACCCCGTGGAGCGCTGGGTCAAGCCGAACGAGTTCGTGGAGCTGAAGGAGGAGGCCGAGCAGATCGGCTTCTCCGGCGTCATGTCCGGTCCCCTGGTGCGCTCCTCCTACCGCGCCGGACGGCTGTACCGCATGGCCGTCGAGAAGCGCGGATCGTACATCGCCTCGCAGGCGGTCTGACTCAGCCGGGGGAACCGGGGGCCGGCACTCCGTGCCACCGCCCTGATGTGAATCCCCACACAAGCGGCTACCGCCGGGTAGTGGCCGATCGACGCGGTCCGGGACGTCCCCGCAGCTAGCGGGCGCGTCAGGGCCGCGTCAGGCTTTTCGCCCCTCGTATCAAGGCTTCATAGGTGTTTGACCGGTCGGTCACGCCCTGGTAACACCAATCAGTGACCCTGGTCTTACACCACGTACCGCCCGGGCCCCGAACCGCCGAATCCGAGGGGGACCTCCGCCATGCAGGCCGCGCCTGTTCGCGCCACCGCCATTCCGTCGTTCACCGATGCACTGCGTGCCGTCGAGTCGCTGCTCATGAGCAGCGGCCAGCGGACCGCCCGCCGCAACGCCTGGACCTCCGTCCTCGAGGACCGCCGCCGCGCCAAGGACCGGGTCGAGGCGCAGCGCGTCCTGGACGCCGTGGCGTCGCGCCGGTAGTCACACCCGCACTCCCCGGAGCGACCCCACCGCTCCGTCCCCGCACTGCCGTCGTCGCCGCCCGCCGGGCCACGTAGACTTCGTGCCATGGCGAGGAAGGAAACTGCAGCGGACGCTGCGAACGCGGGGCGACTGAAGCAGATCGTCCTGACCTACAAGATGACCCGCAAGGCCGACTCGAAGATCGGTCTTGTACTCGCGGCTGTCGGAATCGTCACCTTCGGTGTCTTCCTCGCGATCGGTTTCTTGCTCGGTCACCCTGTCTACCTGGGCATTCTCGGCCTCCTGCTCGCCTTCCTCGCGACGGCGATCGTCTTCGGGCGCAGGGCCGAGCGCGCCGCCTTCGGTCAGATGGAGGGCCAGCCAGGCGCCGCCGCGGCGGTTCTGGACAACATCGGCCGCGGCTGGACCACCACCCCGGCGGTCGCGATGAACCGCAGCCAGGACGTCGTGCACCGCGCGGTCGGCAAGGCCGGGATCGTGCTGGTCGCCGAGGGCAACCCGAACCGGGTCAGGACCCTGCTGGCCGCCGAGAAGAAGCGGATGGCGCGCATCGTGGCCGATGTGCCGGTACACGACGTGATCGTGGGCACGGGTGAGGGCCAGGTCGAGCTGAAGAAGCTCCGTACGACGATGCTGAAGTACCCGCGGGTGCTGACCGGTCCCCAGGTGACCGCGACGAACGACCGGCTGCGGGCGCTGGGCGACCTGATGAGCAACATGCCGCTGCCGAAGGGGCCGATGCCGAAGGGGATGCGGATGCCCAAGGGCGGCCGCATGCGCTAGCCGTCGCCGCACCGAACCGAAGTCTCCGGGCCCGGGGAACCGTCTAGGTTCCCCGGGCCCATGGTCTGTCCCGGTACTGCGCAAGCGCCTCCGCTCGCGCGGGGGCTCCGCACTCCGGCGGGGCCGGTCCCCCGTCGAGTGGAACCGACCCTCAGATCCTGACCTCGACCGTTCCGGCCAACCGGTCGTGCAGACCCCGGCCGTCGCGGTCCCAGACCAGCGCCGGGAGGGCGAGGAAGAGCAGAACCGTGCGCCACAGCGCGCGCAGCGGATGGACGCGGCCGGTGCCGAGGGCCACCACGCGCAGTCCGAACAGCCGCTTGCCCGGGGTGAAGCCGACCGTGCTCACGGTGACGGCGATCAGTGCGAAGAGGATGAGCGGCGCCCAGACCTGGGCCGCACGGTTGTAGCTGTCCGTGATCAGGCCGTATGCGATCAAGAGGCACAGGCCCCAGTCGACGGCGAGGGCGCCGAGGCGCCGGCCCGGGCGGGCGATCGAGCCCGGTCCCTCCTGCGGCAGCCCGAGCTGCTCTCCCCGGTATCCGAGGTCCGCCCCGGCTTCCTCCATGGCCGCGCGGGGACCGGAGAGCCAGGATCCGATTGCTTGCCTGTTGTCCACCCGTCCACGGTACTGCGCCCGTTTTGGCGGGCATGCAGGCGGGGCCATCGAGCCTCGGGCTGGTTAACCTGGGAGAAACAAACGGGTCACGCCCGAGAAATGCCCCGTCCTTATGGTCGGCTGCAGCGTGTGCCACCGCACTGGCCGCACGAACGAACTACCACCCCGACGAGGACGGTCGGGAGTAGGAGGAGCTGGATGTTCCAGAACGCCGACGAAACCAAGAAGTTCATCGCGGACGAGGACGTCAAGTTCGTCGACGTCCGCTTCTGCGACCTGCCGGGCGTGATGCAGCACTTCACGGTGCCCGTCGATGCGTTCGACCCGGACGACGAACTCGCCTTCGACGGGTCGTCGATCCGCGGTTTCCAGGCCATCCACGAGTCCGACATGGCGCTGCGCGCCGACCTGTCGACCGCCCGGATCGACCCGTTCCGGCGCGACAAGACGCTGAACATCAACTTCTTCATCCACGACCCGATCACGGGTGAGCAGTACTCCCGCGACCCGCGCAACGTGGCGAAGAAGGCCGAGGCCTACCTGGCCTCCACCGGCATCGCCGACACCGCGTACTTCGGTCCCGAGGCGGAGTTCTACGTCTTCGACAGCGTCCGCTTCGCCACCAGCGCGAACGAGGCCTTCTACCACATCGACTCCGAGGCCGGCGCCTGGAACACCGGCGCCCTCGAGGACAACCGCGGTTACAAGGTCCGCTACAAGGGCGGTTACTTCCCGGTCCCGCCGGTCGACCACTTCGCCGACCTGCGCGCCGAGATCAGCCTGGAGCTGGAGAAGGCCGGCCTCAAGGTCGAGCGCCAGCACCACGAGGTGGGCACCGCCGGCCAGGCCGAGATCAACTACAAGTTCAACACGCTGCTCGCCGCCGCGGACGACCTCCAGCTCTTCAAGTACATCGTCAAGAACGTCGCCTGGCGCAACGGCAAGACCGCGACCTTCATGCCGAAGCCGATCTTCGGCGACAACGGCTCGGGCATGCACGTCCACCAGTCGCTGTGGACCAACGGCGACCCGCTGTTCTACGACGAGGCCGGTTACGCGGGCCTGTCGGACACCGCCCGCTACTACATCGGCGGCATCCTGCGGCACGCCCCGTCGCTGCTGGCCTTCACCAACCCGACGGTGAACTCCTACCACCGCCTGGTTCCGGGCTTCGAGGCGCCGGTCAACCTGGTGTACTCGCAGCGCAACCGGTCGGCGGCGATGCGTATCCCGATCACGGGCTCGAACCCGAAGGCCAAGCGCGTCGAGTTCCGTGCCCCGGACTCCTCCGGCAACCCGTACCTGGCCTTCTCCGCCCTGCTGCTCGCGGGCCTGGACGGCATCAAGAACAAGATCGAGCCGGCCGAGCCGATCGACAAGGACCTGTACGAGCTCGCTCCCGAGGAGCACGCGGGTGTCCCGCAGGTCCCGACCTCGCTGCCGGCCGTGCTCGACGCCCTCGAGGCCGACCACGAGTTCCTCCTCCAGGGCGACGTCTTCACGACCGACCTGATCGAGACGTGGATCGACTTCAAGCGCACGAACGAGATCGCCCCGCTGCAGCTGCGTCCGCACCCGCACGAGTTCGAGCTCTACTTCGACGTGTGATATCACCCCGGGTCAGTGCGGGTAACGCGCTCCTGGACCGTCTTCTAGCCGTCGGCCGGCTCTCCCCCTCCGGGAGAGCCGGCCGACGGCTTTGTCCATGGTGGGGCTTGCCGGCGCCGTCTGCCGTGCGGCACCCGTTCGCCGACACTCTTTGCCTGCCATGGGGTCGTTCGGGACCGGTTCATGGGTGGGGATGGGCGCACAATGGTGGTGGGACGGGTGCCTTACTGCTGGGTACTGCGAGGTGATGCAGGATGCAGAGCCGGTTCCGGAGCGATCGGCGACTGACCGTGCGGATGACGGTCACGATGTTTCTGCTCGGATTGCTGTACGTGGCCTTCATCGCCGCGTTGATCGCGTTGCTGAAATCCTGGGTGCTGGTCGTCGTGATCGCGGCCCTGGTGATCGGCGCGCAGTACTGGTTCTCGGACCGGATCGCGCTGTACGCCATGCACGGGCGGATCGTGGAGCGTGAGGAGTATCCGCAGCTGCACGGGGTGGTCGACCGGCTGTGTGCGGTGGCCGACATGCCCAAACCGCTCGTCGCGGTCTCCAACATGGACATGCCGAACGCGTTCGCGACCGGCCGCAACCCCGACCATGCCGTGCTGTGCGTGACCAGCGGGCTGCTGCGGCGGCTGGAACCCGACGAGCTGGAGGGTGTGCTCGCGCACGAGCTGTCGCACGTGGCGCACAAGGACGTCGCGGTGATCACACTGGCGTCGTTCCTCGGGGTGATCGCCGGACTGGTCGTCCGGTTCGCGTTCTACTCGGAGCTTTTCGGGCGTGGGCGCAAGGACCAGAACACCATCGTGGTCTTCGGTGCCGTGATGGGAATCTCTGCGCTCGTCTATGCGATCAGCTTCCTGCTGATCCGCGCCCTGTCCCGGTACCGTGAGCTGGCCGCCGACCGCGCCGCCGCCCACCTGACCGGGCGCCCCTCGGCGCTGGCGTCCGCACTGACCAAGGTCAGCGGGGACATCGCCCGCATCCCGACGAGGGACCTGCGGACCGCGCAGGCCTTCAACGCCTTCTACTTCACCCCCGCGTTCGGCGCCGAGCCGGGCATCTCCCGTTACTTCTCCACCCACCCGACCCTGGAGCAGCGGCTCGAGCAGCTCGGCCGCATCTCCGCGGAGCTGGGCGAGGCGGCGACACCGGGAAAGGCGGTCTGAACCACGATGGGCTTCCTGGACATCCTGCTCGGTCGTACGAAACCGGTGGCGCCCGATCTCGACCAGCTCTTCGCGCTGCCGTCGGCGGCGATCACGCTCGAGGCCGCAGCCGGGTTCACCCCGACCGGGACCGGAGCGGTCTGCTTCGCGACGGTCGAGGGCGGCGCGTTCTCGCAGACCAACCGCGAGGTCCAGGCGTTGCTGGACGCGGACGTCGATCGCAGCGGCCCGCCCGTCGAACTGCAGCGGGACGACTACGGCTACTCCTGGCTGGTGTCGCGCCGCACTCCCGACCAGCTGCCCGCCCTGGTCAACGATCTGCACGCGGTGAACAGCGCGATGGAGATCAACGGCTTCGGGCCGCAACTGCTGTGCTCGACGGCCGGCTTCCAGGACGCGCGCGGGCGGCGGCTCGGCCTGGTCTATCTCTACAAGCGCGGCACCTTCTATCCGTTCGCGCCGCTCAGCGGACCGGGCGAGCGGCGCGACAACCCGCTGGAACTGCAGGTCAAAGCCGCACTGGCCGACGACCTGCGGATCGAGCCGGACCTCGGCCGCTGGTTCCCCGTCTGGGGCGCGCCCGGCCTGTGAGCGGGCGGCCCCGGCGGCGTCACTAGCTCTTGTCCCGGTCCTGACGACGGGACTCGAAGGGGCGCTCTCGGCGGTAGCGGCGCTCCCACTTGGCCTGCTGGTCACGGCGCTCGCGGTACTGCTGGTAGTTGCCGGCCGCGCCCGGGGGGCCTCCCGAGCCCGTCGAGGAGGCCGAGGACGAGTTCCGTCCGTGACTCACGTAGACGAAGAGCAGGAAGCCGGCGGCCAGCCACCAGACGTGGTTGTTGAACCCTAGGAGAAAGAGGACGACGGTTCCGGCGATGAGGAAGGTGCCCATGACGGGCCTCCGTGGGCGTGGGTGAGTGGTCGTGCCAAGGGGATACGACGGGGCGCTGGGGGTGGGCGGCCGCCGTCGGTGCGTAGAGATTAGCCCCGAGTCCACCGGGTGATGCCGGTCCGGTGGAAAGCGGTGGTGGGCCGCTCCGTTACGCATGTCCAGCGTAGGGAGACGGTCACTCGGTGTGCATCTCCTTTTCCCACACGCTCGGTTCGGCGGATCGGGGAGGGTGGAAGCCGTGACCGTGCGTGAATGGACCCATGATCGGGTTCTCCTCTTTCGCACACGGACACGACGGTGAACTACTCAGCGGGATCCACGGCGGCGACGGCGATCCGGACGCGGCCACCGCCGTCCTGCTGCACGGGGCGGGCAACGGCAGCACGCGGCGACTGCTTCCGCTGCTCGAGGAGTTCGTCGCACGCGGCTGCCGCGGCCTCGCGTTCGACTTCTCCGGGCACGGCGAAAGCACCGGCCGACTCGCCGAGTTGAGCCTGAAGCGGCGTTTCGAGCAGGCCGTCGCCGTGATCGACGCGCGGACACCTGCGAACGGGCCGCTGGTTCTGGTCGGTTTCAGCATGAGCGGGCAGACGGTCGCGGACCTTGCGCGGCACTACCGGAGGCGGGTGGTGGCGCTGGGCCTGTGCGCGCCCGCCGTCTACGCGGCGGACGCCTGGCCGCTCCCGTTCGGCGACGGGGCGGGCCGCTTCACGGAGATCCCGCGCACACCGGGGAGTTGGCGTACGGCACCCGCGCTCGAGGTGCTGCGCACCTACCGGGGCCGGGCGGTGCTCGCGGTGCCCGGCACCGATTCCGTGATCCCGGCCGAGGTGACGGCGTCGGTGGCGGCGGCGCTCGCCGCGAACGCCTCCTTCACCCGGCTCGACCTGCCCCGCGCGGAACACTGGTTGGGCCTGTGGTTCCGCGACCATGCGGAGGACCGCCGGCGGTTCGTGGACGTCGTACTGGCGGACGGGGCCCAGGGTCCGCCGTTCGGATCAGGTCGGCCGGGAGAGGCCGCGCCATTCGACCGACGCCGACATGATCCAAACGACAGGCCCTGAGCCACGGGACGGGGGCGCGCGGGGCCCGGGCCGGGTCGCGGTGGGCGCCGGGGGCCCGACCGCGGGGCGCGCGGCCCCGGCGGTCGCTGTCCTGGCGCACGGGGGCCGGGCACCGGATCAGTACCGGACGGCGCGTGCGACGGAGGTGACGGCATCACCCGAGAGCCCGCGGTTGCTCAGCGCGGTGGCGTTCTTCGAGCCGCCACCGGGGACGTCGGACACCGTGACGACGACCGTGTCGAGCAGATTGCCCTTGGTGTCCTTGAAGTTGACCTGCACGGCGTAGGTGTGTGACTCGGACGTCGGGTTGGTGACGGTGACCGGCGCCGCCTTGCGCCCTCCCGACTCGTCCGCGACCGCGCCCAGCTTCACATCGGCCTTGGCGTGGGCGCCGCCCTTGATCTGGTCCAGCTTGCGGCCGGCCTCCGCGCTCGCGGACGCCAGGGCGGCCCCGGCCTCGGAGGCGGCGGATGCGGCGGCGGAGGCCGCCTCGGTCGCGGCGGAGGCGGCCTGCGACGCGGTGCCCGAGGCGCCGCCGTCGGAACAGCCCGAGAGCACGGCGGCCGCCGCGACGACGACCGCGGCACCTCGCGCCATGTCCCGCATTCCGTGTCGTGCCATCGCCTCTCCCGCCTTCCCTTGATGGGTTCAGTCAAGGCCGATCGGGCGCACATCCGCACGCGGGGTACCGCGCTTCGGGTGACGGGGCCCCGCGAGGGACCGGCTTCGACGAGGATGGGCACGTTCTCGTAGGGGGGTCGGCGGGGAGGCGGCGTGGGCGGGCGGCGGAGGAACATCGGCACTGAGGAACGGCGGTCGCGGCTCGCGCTGCGGCAGCGGCTGGCCCCTCAGGCGCGGGCCGTGACACCCGAGGAGGTCGCCGGGTCGCTGGTCGCCCTGCACGGCACGGACCCGGCCACGGTGTACCTGGCGGTCGGGGCGCGGCTCGCGGACGCGGTACGGACCGTGGCGGAGGGCGAGCGGGCACTGTACGAGGAGCGCACGCTGGTGCGGATGCACGGCATGCGGCACACCGTGTTCGTGTTCCCCACCGGGCTGGCCGCCGTGGTGCACGCGTCGACGGGACTCACCATCGCGGTGAAGGCACGGGCCGCGCTGGTGAGGGACATGGTGACCGGGAGCGAGGGCCGGCTGACGGCGGAGTGGCTCAGCGAGGTGGAGGCGTCGGCACTGGCCGCGCTGGCCCGGCGTGGACAGGCGACCGTCGCCGAACTCACCCGGGACGAAACGCGGTTGAAGGAGCGCTTCACCTACGGCGCGGGCAGGAGCTACGAGGCCGAGCAGACGGTGTCCTCCCGTCTGATGCGGGTTCTCGGCGTCGAGGGGCGGGTGGTGCGCGGCCGTCCGCTGGGGGCGTGGACGTCGTCGCAGTTCCGCTGGGCGGTCGCCCCGCCCCACCCCGTACTGCCGACCGATGCGGCGCAGCGGGAGCTGCTCCGCCACTGGCTGGCGGCCTGCGGCCCGGCCACGGAGGCGGACCTCAAGTGGTGGACGGGGTGGAAGCTCACGGACGTCCGGCGGGCGCTGGCCGCGATCGGAGCGGTTCCGGTGACCGTCGACGGAGGGGCCACGGCGTATGTGACCGCCGAGGACACGGAACCGGTGCAGTCACCGGCCGGACCGTGGGCGGCCCTGCTCCCGGGTCTGGACCCCACGGCGATGGGCTGGCAGGAGCGTGACTGGTACCTCTCCCCCGGCCTGCGCCCGGCCCTGTTCGACGGCAGCGGCAACGTGGGCCCGACGGTGTGGTGGAACGGTCGCGTGGTGGGCGGCTGGGCCCGCAGACCCGACGGCGAGGTGGTGTGGCGGCTGCTGGAGACGGCGGGCCTCGGCCGCGAGGAGCGGTCGGTGATCGGGGCGGAGGCCGACCGGCTCGGATCGTGGCTGGCCGGCACCCCGGTGACACCGCGCTTCCGGACGCCTCTGGAGAAGGAACTTTCCGCGTGACGCCACCCGTTCCCGACCGCACCGGTGCCGGGCGCCCTCCCGTCCGGAGGGCGCCCGGCACCACGGATCAGCGGCTGTACCTCATCAGCGCCCGCACCATGTGGCACGTCGTGTCCGACGGCGGGTGGACTCCGATCCGTTCCGCCGTGCTCCGTATGGTCTCGTTGCGCGCCTGATTCGCCATGTACACCCCGGAGTCGAGAAGGGCGATGGCGAGACGCATCGCCTTCAGGCGCCGGTTGTGCGTGACGTACCACTCGCGCGGCCGCCCCGGAGGGAGCGGGCGTTTTGCCACCGGCGCGTACGGCAGGTCCAGCGCGACCTGCCGGTGGGCGGTGGACCTGTTCGACTTCGGCTTCGTTGCGGCAGCGGGCACGGGCATCCTCCTGTCGCGGCGGGGAGTCGTCCGGACGTCCCGGCAACTCCCTCGAACACTGCTTCTATTCTACTGCCGCCCACTGACAAAAGCCGCTGGCCACAAGGGCTTTGGACGAGGTTGTGACACCCGTGAGAAGTGGTGCTTCGACTACCGTGTGGGACATGGAGATCTGGATCAATCCGGCCTGCTCGAAATGCCGCAGCGCGCTCACCCTGCTCGACGCGGAAGGCGCCGACTACACGGTCCGGCGCTATCTGGAGGACGTCCCCACCGAGGACGAGATCCGCGATGTACTGACCCGCCTAGGCCTCGAGCCCTGGGACATCACCCGCACCCAGGAGACAGACGCCAAGGAACTCGGCATGAAGGCGTGGGCGAGGGACGAGGCGAACCGCGACCGGTGGGTGCGTGCGCTCGCCGAGCACCCGAAGCTCATCCAGCGGCCGATCATCACCGCCGAGGACGGCACGGCCGTCGTCGCCCGTACGGACGAAGCGGTACGCGACGCCCTGTCCCGCTGACCGCAACCGCCGTGTGATCCACGTTACTTCGGTGACTTCTGCAACTGCTGAGCAACCCCGTTCGGGTCCTCGTACATAGCGGCGTACCTATCGCGACCGGCCGCCGGGGAAGGCGGCCGGGGACAGGAGGCGCGCATGTCGCGTAGGAGAACCCTCAGTCGCAAGAAGAAGATCGCGCTGGCGGTCACCGCGGTCGCCGTGGCCGGCAGCGGGGCCTTCGCCCTCGCGGCCACCTCGAACGCGGCGAACGTGCAGAACGCGTCCAACTCGACGGTCTGCAAGGGGCTGGCCACCGCGCTCGGCAACAACGAGTCGTTCATCGCCGGGCAGAAGGCCGCACCGGACGCCCAGTCGGCGGCGCGGATCGCCAACCGTGAGGCGGTGATCGCCCAGATCAAGGTCCAGCAGGAGGCGTCGGGCTGCCAGGTGGGCGAGTCCGTCCAGGCGGGCGGGGCGGCGCAGCCCGGCGGTGCCGCGCAGGCCGGGGGGTCGGCTCAGGACCCTCAGGCCTCGCAGCCCGCGGGCAACGCACCCGCGACGACGGCCCCCGCGGGCAACACCGGGAACGCCTCGGGCCAACAGGTCTGCAAGGGCTCGACGGTGACGCTGTCCGGTGAGGCCGGCGCCCCCGCCGCGTCGAGCAACCAGTTCCCGGCGGGCACGAGGCTGAAGGTCACCAACCTGGACAACAACAAGTCCACCACGGTGACGGTCACTTCGGTCTCCGGCAGCTGCGCGCTGCTCAACAACGCGGCCTTCGAGCAGGTCCGCGAGCCCGGCAAGTTCCTGATCCGCCGGGCGGTGATCGAGAAGGTGGGGTGACGTCAGCCGCTCAGGAACTCCAGGAGGCGGCGGTCCGTGACCGCCGGGTCGGTGTACGGCAAAGCGTGATGAGACACCCCCGGCAGTACATGGGTCTCCACGTCAGGCAGCAACTCGGCGGCACGGGCGGCCACCCGGTGGGGATCATGGGTCCTGCTGTTCGCGGCCACGAGCAGCAGGACCCTGGTACGCAGCGAGCGCAGCGCGGCGGCGCTCGGGCGTGGCCCCGTGACCGGACGGGCCGTCGGGAATCCGGCCGTCGCCTCCTGGAGCCGCAGCCACGAGGCGGGCGGCGCCCCGCCCGTCTCCCACTCCAGGAAGGCCCGGACCCTGTGCGCGGCGGGCCGCAGGGTCATGGGCAGGGCGTGCAGGAGGTAGCCGGCCCGGTACCCGGCGAAGCACTGGGTCGGGTCGAGCAGGGCGAGGCGGGTGACACGGCCCGGGGCGTGCAAGGCGTAGTGGAGGGCGATCCAGCCGCCGTACGAATGCCCGGTCAGGGCGGCCCGGTCGATCCCCAGCCCGTCGAGTACCGCGTCGAGCCAGGCCGTCAGGTCCTCGACCGTGCGGACGGGGCGGCTCGGGTCGGGAACACTGCACCCGGCGTCACCGATCAGGTCGACGGCGTGGACGCGGAAGACACGGGACAGGGCGGCCGCGTTGGCGAACCAGGAGGCCGAGGTCGCACGGCCACCCGGCAGCAGCACGAGCGGTGGACCGTCGTGCGGGCCGCAGCTGTTCACCCGGGTGCTGCCGAAGTCGGTGGCCACGGTGTCGTGCCGGGTGCCGGCGGGCCACCGGGCGAGCAGGTCGTCGTACGCCGCGAGGAACTCGGCCGGATCATGCGTCTTGTGTGCGGAGGAGTCCATGAGCCCTTATTCTCTCGCTGAGCGAGATACTTGGCCAGCAAGATACAAGCCGACGATCGGGGCACGCATGGCGGACCGGGCACACCAGGGACCCGAGCTGGAGATCGTCCATCTCCTGCGCGCCACGACCGTCGAACTCGGCCTGCACAGTGTCCGGTTCGCCCATCGCAACGGCATGCACCCGACCGACGTGCGTGCCCTGATCGCCCTCATGGACGCCTCGCGTGCCGGGGAGGAGATGACGGCCGGCCGTCTCGGCGCACTCCTCGGGCTCAACTCCGCGGGCACCACGGCCCTGGTCGACCGGCTGGAACGGCTCGGGCACGTCCGGCGCGTACGGGACGGGCGCGACCGGCGGCGGGTGCTCGTCGAGGTCGACGAGCGGGCGGTGGAGCTCGGGTGGGCGTCCTTCGGTCCGCTGATCGGACGGGCCGTCGAGCTGCTCCAGGGGTACGACGAACGGGAACTGGCGGCGGTGCGTGGCTTCCTGGACGGCGTCCGCCGTGCCGCCGCGGACCACGGCGCGGAGACAGGGCACACAGGCCCCGGGTAACACGGGGTTCACACATGGGCAACGGCCGGGAAATCGCCTGTTGACAGGCTGCTGGCGACACCGGGCGCTCAGTGCCGCTGCGCCGCGCACCCGCAACAGGTTCGACCGCGCGGTCGAGACCCACCCCGAAGGATGTGGCCCGTGACCTTCAAGGCTGAGTACATCTGGATCGACGGCACCGAGCCGACGGCCAAACTCCGTTCCAAGACGAAGATCCTGGGAGACGACGCCAAGGGTGCCGAGCTGCCGATCTGGGGCTTCGACGGCTCCTCCACCAACCAGGCCGAGGGCCACTCCTCGGACTGCGTGCTCAAGCCGGTCTTCTCCTGTCCCGACCCGGTACGCGGCGGCGACGACGTCCTGGTGCTGTGCGAGGTCCTCGACACGGACATGGCCCCGCACCCCTCCAACACTCGCGCCGCGCTGGTCGAGGTCGCCGCGAAGTTCGCCGCGCAGGAGCCGATCTTCGGTATCGAGCAGGAGTACACCTTCTTCGACGGCACGCGTCCGCTCGGCTTCCCCGAGGGTGGCTTCCCGGCCCCGCAGGGCGGCTACTACTGCGGTGTCGGCGCCGACGAGATCTTCGGCCGTGAGATCGTCGAGGCGCACCTGGAGAACTGCCTGAAGGCGGGTCTGGGCATCTCCGGCATCAACGCCGAGGTCATGCCCGGTCAGTGGGAGTTCCAGGTCGGCCCGCTCGCCCCGCTCGAGGTCGCGGACCAGCTGTGGGTCGCCCGCTGGCTGCTGTACCGCACCGCCGAGGACTTCGGCGTCTCCGCCACCCTCGACCCGAAGCCGGTCAAGGGCGACTGGAACGGCGCAGGCGCGCACACCAACTTCTCGACCAGGGCGATGCGCGAGGGCTACGACGCCATCATCACCGCGTGCGAGGCGCTCGGCGAGGGCTCCAAGCCGATGGACCACGTCAAGAGCTACGGCGCCGGCATCGACGACCGGCTGACGGGTCTGCACGAGACCGCCCCGTGGAACGAATACTCCTACGGGGTGTCCAACCGCGGCGCCTCGGTCCGCATCCCCTGGCAGGTGGAGAAGGACGGCAAGGGGTACATCGAGGACCGCCGTCCGAACGCCAACGTCGACCCGTATCTCGTGACCCGCCTGATCGTCGACACCTGCTGCTCGGCGCTGGAGAAGGCCGGCCAGGCCTGATCGACGCACCAACGGCTCCGAGGGGGCGCCCACCGCACGGTGGGCGCCCCCTCGCGTCTCCCGCCCTCCGTGCGGTGGGCGACGTCACGTTCGCGTCAGGAGCGTCCGACGGGTGAGAGCGGTCTCCTGCGCAGCGCTGTCGTCTGCTTCAATGGACCCATGGCCAGCTTCCAGAAGCTCAGTGCGACGGGTCGCCATGACCTCGAGCCCTTCTGGCCCTCCCGTCAGCACCATGACTTCGACCGGGTGTGTTGTCGCGCGCGAAACGCGCGGGCCCTCTGAAGCCGTACACCCGGCCTCCGGCCAGCGCGCACGACGTACGTCCCCGACGACCCCCGGCCACACCCGCGGTCGTCGGCCTCTCCCGACGAACTTCTCGCGCGAAAGAGCTGACCTCTCATGGCGACCACTCGTCCTCGCTCGACCGCCGCCCTCGACACCCCCGCCGCCTCCGCGGACGGCTCCGCACGCCATCGGCTGCGAGCCGTCGACCGCGACGAGGTCGTCGACATGGCGGACTTCCTGCCGCCCGGCGCCACCTGGCTGCCGGCACCCCAGCACTCCCTGCCCGGTCTGCCGGGCAGGCCCCCGATGATCGGTTACCTGGTGCTCGTCCCGGCCGACCGGCAACCGCCGGTGCTGCCGGTCGCGGTGCCCGGCGAGCAGGACCCCGCCCCGGCCGTCGACGGCGCGGGTCTCCTCGGCGTCGACACCGCTCGGCGTACCGCCACGGTGGCCGGACGGCCCCTGGACCTCACCTATCTGGAGTTCGAGCTGCTCGCGCACCTGGTCGCGCACCCCCACCGGGTGCACACCAGGGACCAGCTGGTGACCACGGTGTGGGGATACGACCATGTGGGCGACGGACGCACCGTCGACGTCCACATCGCCCGGCTGCGGCGCAAGCTGGGCACCGAGCACCGCGGGGCGATCCAGACGGTGCGACGCGTGGGCTACAAGTACGTGCCGCGGGGCGGTCGCTGACGCCTGCGGCGAATCTCCTGTCAGCAGATCGGGGTTCCGCCCCGCGGGCCCGCCCGGCACAGTCGTCGGCATGAGACTTCTGGTGCTGGGTGGAACGGAGTTCGTGGGGCGGGCCGTCGTGGACGCCGCCCTCGATCGAGACTGGGACGTCACCGTCCTCAACCGGGGGCGGCACCGGCCCGCGCCCGGGGTACGCGCGCTGCGGGGCGACCGCACCGAGACCGGCGGACTCGCGGCGCTGGCCGACGGCGAGTGGGACGCCGTCGTCGACACCTGGTCGGGGGCGCCCCGCGCGGTGCACGAGACCGCGGGGCTGCTCGCCGGACGCGCCGGCCGGTATGTGTATGTGTCCAGCTGCTCGGTGTACGCCTGGGCGCCCGACCCCGGGTACGACGAGAGCGCTCCCCTGGTCGAGGGGGCCGCGGCGGACGCGGAGCGCACCGAGTACGCGCAGGACAAGGTGGGCGGGGAACTCGCCGCGACCGGGGCCTTCGGCGCGAACGCGTCGGTGCTCGTGCGGGCCGGGCTGATCCTGGGTCCGCACGAGAACGTCGGCCGGCTGCCCTGGTGGCTCGGCCGGATGGCCCGCGGTGGTCCGGTGCTCGCGCCCGGTCCGCGCGACCTGCCGTTGCAGTACATCGACGCCCGCGACCTCGCCGGGTGGATCCTCGGTGCGGTGGAGCAGGGGCTCAGCGGGCCGTACAACCTCATGAGCCCGCAGGGCCACGCGACCATGGGCGCACTGCTGGACGCCTGCGCACAGGTGACCGGGGGCGCCGCGCAACTGCGCTGGACGGCGCCCGAGGCGATCCTGGCCGCCGGGATCGAACCGTGGACCCAGCTGCCCGTGTGGGTGCCGCCGGACACCGACTACCACGCCGCCCTGCACGCCGCGGACGTCTCACGGGCGGTGCGCGACGGGCTGCGGTGCCGGACGGTAGAGGAGACGGTACGGGACACCTGGGAGTGGTTGCGCGGCCTCGACGGGGAAGCACCGCGGCGGGCGGGCCTGCCGCCGGTGGGACTCGACCCCGCGGTGGAGGCGAAGGTGCTCGGGCTCTGATCCGGATCCGGTGCCGTCCGATTCGTCGTACCGGAACGGGCGATCGCGAAACATATCTCCCACATTTTCGCCAAACCGGGTCATGGCGTTTTCCCACGACGACAATGGCCGGTTCACGGCCGCAGTCGCCCATATGGATCGCGACCGGAAAGGACGGCACCGGACTCAAAACTGAATGTAATTCAAAGCCGGAGGGCTACCCCGCTCAACTGCCGTTGAAACAGGGGCTTCTGTGCCCCTTGCGCCTGAAATGACCACCCGGGCCGCCAAGTTTTTCTGAGAATTCTGAACGCCCCACGAACCCCCTGCGTATGGGATGGCGCCGCTTCACCCCTGTCGGGCGCCTCCGCCCCGAAAGGAAGTCAGAGGAGTTCCATGGGACGCAACACGAGAAAACGCCGTACGCCGCTGGCCACCAAGGCCATAGCCGCCTCGGCTGCCCTAGCGCTCGGTGGGGGCGGGCTGATCTGGGCGAACTACTACGCCTCGGCACACGAGACGAACGGGCAGAACACCACCAAGGCCGCCACGGCGCAGGTGGCCACCATCACCTGCCCGGACGTGGGCCAGCAACTCACCAATGTGCCGAACCAGGCCCGTACCGAGGTCGACGGCGAACTGGCCAACCTCGACCGCCAGATCACGGACGCCTACCAGCGTCTGGCGACCACGCGCGACGCACAGTCGAGGGACGCGAGCTTCGTCCAGAACTCGATCCTCCAGCCGCTCAAGGAGCGGCGACAGGTGATCATCGACCGCATCCAGCTGGAGATCAACCGGGTCGGCGGCAGCGCGCCCGACAGCCTGGACGGTCTGGCCGGGTGCACCGGAGCCACCGCCAACCAGGCCAACACCAACGCCGGCCAGGACAACACGGGCCAGCAGCAGAACGGTGGTCAGCAGCAGAACACCGGTGGCCAGCAGCAGAACGGCGGCCAGCAGCAGAACGGTGGCCAGCAGCAGAACAACAACGGCGGCCAGCAGCAGGGCAACGGCGGCCAGGCCGGCAACGGTCCCGTCGCGGCCGACTTCGTCGACATCACGAAGGTGGGACGGAACGTCCAGGCGAAGCCGAAGAGGAGCCGCAACGCCTCGACGGGCACGTTCACCACTCGGTGCGGCGTGAACGCCAACAAGAACCACAACACCGACAACGTGATCGTGGCGCCCGGCGTGGCCAACGGCGCGCACCACCTGCACGACTACGTCGGCAACCAGAAGGTCAACGCGTTCGCCAGCAACGACACGTTCCTGCAGGGCGGGACCAGCTGCCAGAACAAGAACGACCTGTCGTCCTACTACTGGCCGGTCGTCCGTGTTCAGGACGGCTCGCAGGACTTCGACCAGGACGCGGACGGCGGCGGCAAGGAAGGCAACGTCGGCCGGATCCTGACGCCGGTGCAGGCGCAGATCAAGTACGTCGGCAGCCCGACCGGCAAGGTCGTCGCGATGCCGCAGTTCCTGCGCATCATCACCGGTGACGCCAAGACCACGACCAACGGGCTGGCGAACGCCAACGCGCACTGGAGCTGCACCGGCTTCGAGAACAAGGTCCAGCTGACGACGCAGTACCCGATCTGCCCGCGGGGCAGCAACGTGGTCCGCACGTTCGCGTTCCAGAGCTGCTGGGACGGCCAGAACATCGACAGCGCCAACCACCGCACGCATGTGGCCTTCGCCGACGCGCGCGGCAACTGCCAGAACGGCTTCAAGGCGATCCCGCAGCTGACGATGCGTCTGGTGTACAAGATCACGCCGCCGACCCTGCAGAACGGCGTGGTGAAGAACGCCTATGCGGTGGACGGCTTCCCCGAGCAGCTCCACAAGCCGGCCACCGATCACGACGACTTCATCAGTGTCACGACCGGCGGCCTGGCGAACAAGATCACCAACTGCGTCAACCGTGGTCAGCAGTGTCAGTGACCCGGTGATCGACTGAAGAAGGCCGGTGGCGGGAGATCCCGCCACCGGCCTTCGGCATGTCCGCCCATGCGCGGCTCAGCCGCTGTGCCCCGCGTGGGCGTGGTGGTCCGTGCCGATCTCCACATCGCCGCCCAGCGTGCCGCGCAACGCCTCGACCACGCCGTCGTCGCCCACCGCGACCCACTTGCGGCCCACCAGATAGAAGCCGCCGTAGTCCTTGGCGTCGTTGATCCAGTCACGCTGCCCCCGGTCGGTGGCGAAGGTGGCGAGCACGAACTTGCCGTCGGAGTTGTTGCAGATGGCCTGCCGGATCTCGTCCGCGTCCGTCTGGATGTTCGGCTTGCACTTCACGTCCGCCGCCAGGTCCTCCAGGCTGCCGGTCGCGGTCGCCGGGATCTTCTCCTGGGCGTCGTCCGACCCTCCCGACCCCGCGCACCCGGTCAGCGTCAGCAGGGCGACGGCCGCACCGGCCGTCAGCATCTCGCGCGTCCATCTCATGTGTTTCCTCCGGTCCTCGGGGCCCATGCCGCCGGGAGCCCCCGCAAGGGCCCTGCCCTTCCCTACGGCTGTGGCGCGCCCCGTGCTCAATGGCACCGGCGGTCCCTTCCGGATCACACACGAACCGGCCGTGCGGGGACGACTCCGGTCCGACGTCCGGACGGAGCCCGGGCCCCGTCCGGAAGATCTCCGAAAAGCAATCCGCCGGCGATGTCGAGAACACGTGACCGGCTCCGTCCCCGCAGTGAACGTGACCACAATGGGTCGCACCAGCACCGAGGAGAATCACGATGGCCAAGTACTTGCTGCTGAAGCACTACCGCGGAGCACCGGCGGCGGTCAACGACGTACCCATGGACCTATGGACGCCGGAGGAGATCTCGGCGCACATCCAGTACATGCAGGACTTCGCGGCCCGGCTGGAGAAGACCGGCGAGTTCGTCGACGGTCAGGCGCTCGCTCCCGAGGGGAAGTGGGTCCGCTACGACGGAGAGGGCCGCCCGCCGGTCACCGACGGCCCGTTCGCCGAGACCAAGGACCTCATCGCCGGCTGGATGGTGATCGACGTCGACAGCTACGAGCGCGCCGTCGACCTGGCCGGGGAGCTGTCGGCCGCCCCCGGGGCGGGCGGGAAGCCGATCCACGAGTGGCTCGAGGTGCGCCCGTTCCTGACCGCCCCGCCCACCATCACGGAGTGACCTCCCCCATGGACGAGGCCCTGCTCCGGAGCCTCACACCGGGCGTGCTCTCCGTCCTCGTCCGCCGCGGAGCCGACTTCGCGGCGGCCGAGGACGCCGTGCAGGACGCACTGGTGGAGGCGGTCCGCGTGTGGCCGGAGCGGCCACCGCGGGACCCGAAGGGCTGGCTGGTGACCGTGGCCTGGCGCCGGTTCCTGGACGCGACCCGGGCTGACGCGGCGCGCCGCCGGCGCGAGGAGGCCGTCGACCAGGAGCCGGCGCCCGGTCCGGCCCCGACGGCGGACGACACGCTACGGCTCTACTTCCTGTGCGCCCACCCGTCGCTCACGCCGTCGTCCGCGGTCGCGCTCACGCTGCGCGCCGTGGGCGGGCTGAGCACCCGCCAGATCGCCGAGGCCTATCTGGTGCCGGAGGCGACCATGGCCCAGCGCATCAGCCGGGCCAAGCGCACCGTCTCCGGCGTGCGGTTCGACCGGCCCGGGGACGTCGCCACCGTGCTGCGCGTCCTCTACCTGGTCTTCAACGAGGGCTACTCCGGCGACGTCGACCTGGCCGCCGAGGCCATCCGGCTCACCCGGCAGCTCGCGGCCGTGATCGACCACCCCGAGGTGGCCGGGCTGCTGGCCCTCATGCTCCTGCACCACGCTCGGCGCGCGGCCCGGACCGCACCCGACGGCAGCCTGGTGCCGCTCGCCGAGCAGGACCGCACCCGGTGGGACACCGAGGCGATCGCCGAGGGTGTCGTGATCCTGCAGGGGGCCCTCGCCCGCGACCGGCTCGGCGAGTTCCAGGCCCAGGCGGCCATTGCCGCACTCCACGCCGACGCGCCCACCGCCGGGGAGACCGACTGGGTGCAGATCGTCGAGTGGTACGACGAGCTCGCGCGGCTGACCGACAGCCCGGTCGTCCGGCTCAACCGCGCGGTGGCCGTGGGCGAGGCCGACGGACCGCGCGCCGGACTCGCGGCGCTCGCCGGGCTGGACGACTCGCTCCCCCGCCACTGCGCGGTGGCGGCGTACCTCCACGAACGCGACGGCGACCTCGGTACGGCGGCGCGTCTGTACGCCGAGGCGGCCCGCAAGGCGGCGAACCTCGCCGAGCGCGACCATCTGACGCGCCAGGCGGCCCGGCTCAACGCTCGGCTCCGTCATTGACGGCCCACCGCCCGGACGGCGACCCGCCCGGCGGCGGTACGGCCGCCCGGAGAGCCGCCGAACCCGGCCCGTTCGTGACGAGCCCGGAATCCGGTGCCCCAACCGGCACAGTTGTGCGAGGGTGGGCGGCCTGAGCACCGGAGCAAGGGGGATCATGAGCACGCAGGACTGGGAGCAGCGCGTGGCCGCCGCCTGGGCGGGCTTCGAGGAGCACACCAGGACGGCACCCGGCGGCGGATCGCCCGAGAGCGCCGAGGACTTCCGCGCCGTGATCGACGCCCTCGTCGCCGAACTGCCCGAGGACAGCCCGCTCGGGTTCTTCGAAAGGGCCTGCGCCTGGGACTCGACGGGTCACTCGGACAAGGCGGTGCCGTTGTACCGGGAGGCGCTGGCCCGCGGCCTCGACGGTTACCGCGGGCGCCGCACGAAGATCCAGTTGGCCAGTTCGCTGCGGAACACCGGACAGGCCGAGGAGGGTGTCACCCTGCTCACCCCCGAACTCGACGCCCCCTCCGACGAACTGGACGACGCCGTGCGCGGCTGCCTGGCCCTGTGCCTGTCCAGCCTGGGCCGCGACCGCGAGGGCCTGTCCCTGGTGCTCGGCGCGCTCGCACCCCATCTGCCGCGCTACCAGCGCTCGATGGCGAACTACGCCCGCATGCTGGTCGAACCGGGGGCCTGAGCGTCCGTCCGGCCCGCTCGGACGGCCCGGTACGGAACGTCCGCTGCGCCCTGTGCCCAGGAGCGCCCGGGAACCGGGCCGGGCCACCGTCCAGGTGACCAACCACCGTCTCGCTCGTTTGCCGGACGTGCAGTCACAGGAAGTCGCCCCGCGCACAACTCCCGGCTCCGGACCGGTCGTCGACGTCGAGCAGGCCGAGGCCGCACTCGTCGAGCACTACCCCCGGCTCGTCCGCCTCGCCTATCTGGTGCTGCCACCCGGTCTCGGCCGTACGCGGCGGGTGCTGACCGCACACGCCCTCGTCCAGCGTGCGCTGCCCCGCAGACGCGCCTCCGCCTCCGTGATCCCGGCCCAGGCCGCGGGAGGGACCGACGGCGGAGGGGAGGACCCCGGCTACTCCTTGCTGCGTCTCCAGGTGCTGCGTACGGCTCTGGAGGCGGGCCGCCCGCCGAAGCGCACGGCCTGGCCCAGGCGCTCGCAACTGCCGCCCCTGTTTCCCCAGGTGTGGGGCCTGAAGCTGTTTCCGCGCTCGGGCGGCGCCGAGGAACTCGCCCTGGACCAGCAGCTGTCCGCCCTGCCCGGGCCGGCCCGCGCCGCCTATGTGCTGCGCGGCCTGGAGCGGCTGCCCGAGGACCACGTGCGCAAGGTGCTGTCAGCCGCCGGTGTCACCCGCCCGACGGCCGCCCTGCGCGAGGCCTCGCGCGTGCCCAGGCAGGACGCGCTGCTGGAGTCCCCCGAGTTCGACCCGTGCTCACTGCAGGCGCGGCCGACCGATCTGATGCGGCGCCGGCAGCACACCAAGGCCGCGCTCGCCGCCGCGGGCGCCGCCGTGGTGTGCGGCGTGCTGCTCGCCCTGCCCAGCGGCGGCTGGGGCCCGGACGGTGCGGCCGCCCCGGGGTATGCACAGAACCCCGCGGCCCGGGCCGCACTGGACCCGGCCAAGGTCACCAAGGTGCCGCCCACCGCCTGGCGGACCTCGGCGCGCACCGACTTCTCCGTGTGGCCGGCGCGCGGTGGCCTCACCGGGGACACCGCGCTGCTCCGGCGCGCACTCGCCGTCTGGTCGCGACCCGGTGGGTCGGTACAGGTCTCCGCCACCCCCGGCACCCCTTCGGGTGCTCCGGCCGGGCCACCGCAACTGCTCTACGCCGGGCGCGTCGACGCCGCACGCGTGGTGATCTTCTACGACGGTCTGCGCATCGCCCGCTATGCCGAGCCGGCCCGCGGCACGGACGGAGCCGCACTCGACTTCGCACGCGTCGACGCGGCCACCGGCGCCGAGGCGGAGGCGGTCGTCCTGGGCCGCGCCGACGGCAACGTCCGCTATCTGACCGCGCCCTGGGTGACCAAGGCCGCTGAGCGGGACCTTCTCGAACCGTCCGCCGAGGCCGTGGACCTGGGCCTCCAGGACGGCGTCACCGCGCCGCTGGCCGGTCCGGCCGAGGCGACCGGCTCGTGCTCGTCGTGGAACGTGCTCCAGCTCACGGAAGGCTCGGGCATCCGGCTGCTGACCGACCTCGGGGAGCTGACCCCGGCGCATCTGACGGTGGGACGGCCCGGCGCACCCGGCGAGGCCTCCGAGCCGGAGGCCCTGCGGACCTGGTCCCCGTTCGCCTGCTCGCTGGCGGCCGTGCGGTCGCAGGGCGTCCGGTCCGTCAACGCCTGGGAGTTCGCGCGGCAGACGCTGCCGGACGGGTCCGGGTCGGCCGCCTGGGTGTGCACACGGGCCGACACCTGGCGGGGGGACGGGCCGCGGGTGCTGGCTCAGTTCCAGACGCCGGGCGGGCGGTACGGGGCGGTCGCGGCCAAGGCCGAGGGCGTCACCGCGTGCGGCACGAAGGATCCCCATGTGCTGGCGGGGGTGTTGTGGAAATCCGCGGAAGGTCGCTGGTACCTCCTCGCCGCGGGGAGCTCGGACACCGGGTCGATCCGGGCGACCGGCGGGGTGACCGGTTCGGCGGACGGAAACCTGCTGGCGGTGCGGGCAGCGCAGGGCGCGCAGGCCGGGTTGAAGGGGACTCTCGAGGACGGCAGGACGATCAGCGGGCTGCGCTGAGCGCGGACTGCCGGCCGCTCGAGGGTGTCTCGGGGTCCGACCGCGGCGCGGCGCGGGCCGTTGACACCCGAATCATGGGCATTCGGTGAGTGAACCGTGCTGAATATGTGAACCTCCATGGTCACCGGGACGCGTTCGGGTCCGAATCCGATCGGTAAGGTGTTCGCATGACAACCGGGGCACGCCGCAGAATGGGAGTCGATGAACGGCGGCAGCAGTTGATCGGCATCGCGCTCGAACTGTTCAGCCGGCGCTCCCCCGACGAGGTCTCGATCGACGAGATAGCGTCGGCCGCAGGCATCTCGAGACCGCTGGTCTATCACTACTTCCCCGGCAAACTGAGCCTCTACGAAGCCGCGTTGACGCGCGCCTCGGAGGATCTGGCGGGCCGCTTCGTGGAGCCGCGGGAGGGGCCGCTGGGCGCCCGGCTGCTGCGCGTGATGCACCGGTTCTTCGACTTCGTCGACGAACACGGCCCCGGTTTCTCGGCGTTGATGCGCGGCGGGCCTGCGGTCGGCTCGTCGCGGACGAACGCGCTCGTCGACTCGGTGCGTCAGGCCGCGTATGTCCAGATCCTCGCGCACCTGGGGATCACGGAGCCGCCGGCGCGCCTGGAGTTGGTGATCCGCTCATGGATCTCGCTCGTCGAGTCGACGGCACTGATCTGGCTGGACGGGCGCCGGATCCCCCGCCGCGAGCTGGAGGTCCAGCTCGTGCACGACTTCGCCGCGCTGTCGGCGGTGAGCGCCGTCCACGACGACGAGATGGCGACGCTGCTGCGGCGGGTGCTGCGGGACGAGCCGGGCGACGGACCCTTCGGTGATCTGGCCGCCCGGCTGATCTCCCTGGCGTCCTGACGGACGCGCCGACGATCCGTCAGCTCTCGGACTTGCGGTACGACGGGTCGAGATCCCGCACCTCGGCGGAGAGGTGCAGGGCGACTCCCTCGGCCGGCTTCACATGCTGCCGCAGCAGCTCCAGTGTCGCCTCGGTGAGCCGCGCCCTGGTGTCGTCGCTGCGTCCGGCCAGCAGCCCCAGGGTGACGTGCACAACCGCGTGGCCCTCGAGGTCGGCGCCGACCGTGGTGTCCTCGGTGCGGCGGAACTGGGTCTTGCACGCCTCGATCCGCGCGGCCGCGATCTCGACCACCTCGGCGTGCAGCGCGGGCGCGAATCCGCGCCGGTCGAAGGAGTCCTCCAGCGATGCGGAGTAGTCGACGGTGATCTGCGGCATGACGCTCCTGTTCTACGGCGGGCACCCTCACCCTAGCTCCGTGCCGCCCAGCCGCAGCGCGAGGAGTGCGATGTCGTCCTCGCGGTCCCGGTGTCCGGCAGGCCCACGTCGACGAGGGCGACGTCGGGCAGGGTGCCCCGGCGCAGCCGTAGATCGAGTTCGGTCAGTGCCTCGCCGCCGCTGGCGACGGGCACCACGCTGTGTCCCGCCCGGCGGAGCACCGCACCCAGCGCGTAGCGGCCGGCGTGCACGTCGTCGACCACCATCACGGTGGACTCGGTCTGTTTGCCGTTGCCGTCCATGTGAGCCGCCCCTCGGCGCACGGAGAAGGGTGGGGCGGACCGGGAGTCCCCGGCCCGCCCCACCACGCTAGTGTCCTAGCGTCCGACCCTGGAGAAGATCCCCACCGTGCGACCCGGAACGGCGAACGTGCCGGAATCCTCCGCGTACGAGGACGTCTTGACGACAGGGTCCGCGCCCGCGGCCTGCACCGGGTGCAGCGCGTAGGCCTTGCCCGCCAGGTCCGCGACCGTCTGCTCCTGCCGCTGCGGCGTCGCGTTGAGGACGACGACCAGATCGCCCAGCTCCATCGTGATCACACCGGGCGTCTCGTCCTTGCCGGAAAGCGGGAAGGACAGCTTCGACTGCACCTCGTCGGCGGTCGCGAGCGAGAAGACGGGCTCGGTCGTACGGATCGTCAGCAGGTCCCGGTACGCGGCGGAGGTGCCGTCGATCTGTGCGCACCCCACCTCGATCGAGGTCAGCAGGGGCCCCGCGTACGGCCACTTGGACCGGTTGTCGGCCGCGGGCGGCAGCCCGCGGCCGAACCCGTTGCCGTCCCGGCAGTTCCAGTGGATGGCGTTGAACCAGTCGCCGCTGTCGAACGAGTTGCGGTCGAGGGACTTGGAGCGCAGCAGGTCCGAGCCCGCCTGGGACAGCGAGGGGCCCTGCGAGAGGGCGGCCGTCGCCATGGCGAGGACCTGCATACGGGCCCGGTCGGACGCGGAGGTGTCCTTGGGCAGCTTGTACGCGAGCGCGTCGAAGAGCGACTCGTTGTCGTGCGCGTCGGCGTAGGCGAGGGCGTCACCCGGTGCGTCCGCGTAGCCGGCCGGTGCACCGTTGTAGTCGACCTCGGCTCCGGTGACCTTCCTGCCGTCCGTGTCGGTGAAGCGGTAGCCGGCGAGGTCGCCGCTCAGACCGACCTTGATGAGGTCCTGGTAGTGCAGCAGGCGGGCCTTCTGCTCGGCGGACGTCCCGTTGCCCGTCGAGGAGTTGGGGTCGGTGTACAGACCGGAGGCGAAGCCCTGGACGCCGGGATCCTCGTCGAAGGGGCCGCCGCCGCGCACCGCGTCACGCGCCCGGTCGGAGAAGGTGGCGATGCCGGTGCCGGCCATGTTCGCCTGCGTGGCCTGGACGAAGCGGGCGTCGTTCGCGACCTCGCCGAAGTTCCAGCCCTCTCCGTACAGGATGATCTTCTTGCCGTCGACACCGTCCTTCTCGACGGTCAGCGCGTCGAGGGCCCGCCGCACGGCGAGGATGTTGGCCTTCGGGTGGTGGCCCATGAGGTCGAACCGGAACCCGTCGACCTTGTACTCCTTGGCCCAGGTGACGAGGGAGTCCACGACGAGCTTGCCCATCATGGCGTTCTCGGTCGCGGTGTTGGCGCAGCAGGTGCTGTTCGCCACCGAGCCGTCGGCGAGGAGCCGCTGGTAGTAGCCCGGCACGATCCGGTCCAGGACGCTGGTCTCCGCCTGACCGCTCGCCGACGTGTGGTTGTAGACGACGTCCATGACGACCCTGAGGCCGTCCTGGTTCAGCGACTTGACCATCTCGCGGAACTGGAGCGTACGGGCGGTGCCGTCCGGGTCGGTGGCGTAGGAGCCCTCGGGGACCGTGTAGTGGTACGGGTCGTAACCCCAGTTGTAGGCGTCCTTGGCGGCGGGCTTCGTGACGCACTCCTGCTGCTTGTCCGAGTCGGGTGCGTAGGAGGTGAGGTCGCAGTCGGGGCTCGTCCGGTCGGCCTGCCTCTCGGGGACGGTGGCGAAGTCGAAGGCGGGCAGCAGATGGACGTACGACGTCCCGGCCTCGGCCAGCGCGCGCAGGTGCGCGGAACCGTCGCTGTCCTTGTCGGCGAAGGCGAGATAGGTGCCCCGGTCCTTCGCCGGGACCGTGCCGTCGGCGGCCGAGAAGTCCCGGATGTGCAGCTCCTGGATCTCGGCGTCCCTGAGCGGCACGGCCTTCGGTTTCGCGAGCGTCGACCAGCCGCGCGGGGCGAGGGATCTGTCGTTCAGGTCGACGACCAGGCTGCGCTCCGAGTTCGCGGTCAGGGCGACCGAGTAGGGATCGGTGACCTCGTTGGTGACGACCTTGCGGACGCTGGGCGCCCAGACCTTCACGACGTACCGGTAGGGCCTGTTCTTCCAGGACGCCGGGCCGCCGACGGACCAGACGCCGGTGGCGGCGTCACGGCGCATCGGGACGGCGGTGCCGTCGAGGTCGAGGTGCACGCTCTGGGCCGTCGGCGCCCACACGGACAGGGTCGGCCGGCCGTCGTGGAAGACCGGGCCGAGGGCGGCCTTGGTCGCACCCGGGTACAGATCGTCCAGGACACCGGCGATCTGCACTCCCGTCGCGGCCGTCACGGCGCCGTTCACCGCGCGCTGGGAGGCCACGAGCTGACCGCTCAGCGCCTCGCGCACCCGGTCCCGGTCGCGCGGGTCGACGGACCAGGCCGTGTAGTCCTTCAGCTGCGGGAACTTCGCCTTCTGCGCGTCGGTGAGCGTGGTCCTCGTCAGCCGCAGCCAGCGCTCGTCGTCGCCGGTGAGTGTGCCGTCCTCGACGGCGATCGAACCGTCGTGGGAGTAGAGCAACTGGGTCGAGGCGGCGTTGTCGGCACCGTTCCAGGCCAGGGTGTCGCGGTCGATCCAGACGGCTTTGGACGTGGTCGTGTCGAGGGCGGCCGCGCTGCCCTCGGGCTGGGGCAGCAGGTACTTCTCCTGGCCGTTCAGCAGCCACACCTCGTGGCCGTTCGCCGTGAGGTCCAGCGACTGGTCGGAGGGCAGGTCCTTCTCGTCGCCCTTGTGGACGATGTAGGCGAGGCCGGTGGCGCCCTCGGTGAGCGGCACCTCGAAGACCGCGCCGTACGCGTCGGTGCGCACCGGCTTCAGCGGGTCGGACCAGTCGGTGGGGTTCGCCGCGCCCGTCCAGATGTGCAGCCCCCAGCCGTCGTAGTCACCGTCCGCGCGGTGGTAGTGGAGGATCGCCTTCGTCCTGTCCTGGGCGGGGTAGTCGGCCGCCGGTTTCTCGGTGAGGACGGTCTCCTTGCCCTGCTCGATCCAGACCTCGCCGGTCCTGGTGACGTCGATGGCACGGTCGGCGGACACGTCCTTGGTGCCGTTCCTGTCGACGACCAGGAAGCCCACGTTCGAGGCGCCCGGCTTGAGCTTGACCCAGGCGAAGGCGCCGTAGGCGTCGCGCCCGGAGAAGGGGTGGCCGGCCGGCCACTCGGTCGCCTCGCCGTCGGCGAGGTCGCCCCAGGCGTACAGGTTCCAGTTCGCGTAGTCGCCGTCGGCTCGCTTGTAGTGGACGACGGCATAGTCGCGGGAGGAGGCCGTGGGGACCTCGGGCGTGGGCGGCGTGCCGGTGGTGCTCGTGGCTGTGGCGCTCGCGGTGCGGCCTGCCGTGTCGACCACGACCGCCTTGTAGCGCAGGACGGTGCCGGGGGCCGCTTCCTTGTCGATGGTCTGGGTGACCCGGTACGGGGCGTGGTCGGCCGAACCGAGTACATGCCAGGGCCCGTTGCCGGTCTGGGCGGCGAACACGACCCGGTCGAGCAGACCGCCGTCGACGTCGGCCGTGAGGTCGACGGTGCCGGTGGCGCCGGCGTCCGGGGCCTTCAGGACGAGGGTCGGCTTTGCGGCGGGGGTGCCGAGACGGGCGGCGGCCTTGAGGACGACGGCGGACCCGGCCGGGACGGTGACGGTGACCTTCTTGTCCGCGCCACTCCTGACCTGCGTGTCGGTCCCGTATATGCCGCGGAACGCCATCGCCGCCGACCCCGTCGCGAACGTGGCCGTCTTCTGTTCGCCGGCGTTGTTGAAGGCGACGACGTACTCGGTCCCGTCGCTCCCCGTGCGGGAGAAGGCGTAGATGCCGGGGCCGTCGGCCGCGTACCGCTCGGTCTGGACGCCGTCGGCGAGCGCGGGGTTGTCCCTGCGCAGCGCGGAGAGCGTGCTGATCTGCCGGTAGAGCGGCGCACTCGTGTCGTAGGCATCGCTCGCGTGCGTGCGGTCGGTGCCGATCTCGTCGTCGTCCAGGTAGTCCCCGACCTCGGACGCGAACATCGTCTGGCGGGCGTCCTTGTCGCCGCCGGAGCCGGTGAAGCCCTGCTCGTCGCCGTAGTAGACGACCGGATTGCCGCGGCTGAGGAACATCAGCTCATTGGCGAGGCGGTCCTTGCCGAGCAGTTCCGCGTCCGACGCCTCGGGGTTGTCCTGCTCCAGGAAGGAGCCGATCCGCCCCATGTCGTGGTTGCCGAGGAAGGTGACCTGCTCGTAGGCGTTGGCCTTGTCGGTCGTGTAGCGGTAGTCGTTCGCGAAGACGCCCGCGAGCTTCTGCGCGCTGCCGCCCTGGGAGGCGTACTGGCGGGCCGCCTCCTGGAAGGGGAAGTCGAGGGTGGCGTCGAGGCGCCCCTGGGTGACGTACGGGGCCGTGACCGACGGGTCGGAGGAATAGACCTCGCCGAACATGAAGAAGTTCTTGCGTCCGTGCGCGGCGGCATACCGGTCGAGTGCCGTCGCCCACTGCGTCCAGAACTCCATGTTCACGTGCTTCACGGTGTCGATGCGGAAGCCGTCGACACCGAAGTCCCGCACCCACCGCTCGTAGATCTTCTCCATGCCCTCGACCACCTCGGGACGCTCGGTCCACAGGTCGTCGAGCCCGGAGAAGTCGCCGTATGTCGTGGACTCGCCGGCGTACGTGGAGTCACCGCGGTTGTGGTACATCGTCGGGTCGTTGAGCCAGGAGGGGACCTTGACGTCCTTCTTCGCGGCGGGGACCACCGGGGTGCGCGGGAAGGAGTCGGCGTCCGTGGCCGGGAAGCCGTTCGTGCCGTCGGCGTGGCCGGCGTCGTCGAAGGGACGCCCGCCCTTGGTCAGATAGGGGAACGCCCCCTTGGAGAGGTAGCCGTAGGACTTCTCCTTGTAGTCGACGACATCGGCGGTGTGGTTGGTGATGACGTCGAAGTAGACCTTCATGCCCTTGGCGTGCGCCTTGGAGATGAGGATCCGCAGGTCGTCGTTGCTGCCGAAGTGCGGGTCGACGCGGGTGAAGTCGGTGATCCAGTAACCGTGGTAGCCGGCCGAGGCGTCGGAACCGGTGCCCTGCACCGGCTGGTTCTTGAAGATCGGCGCCATCCAGATGGCGGTGGTGCCGAGGCCCTTGATGTAGTCGAGCCTCTTGGTCAGGCCCTTGAGGTCACCGCCCTGGTAGAACCCCTTGTCGGTGGGGTCGTACCCGGTGGACAGACGCGAACCGGTCAGCCCTCCGCGGTTGTTGGAGGCGTCGCCGTCGGCGAAGCGGTCCGGCATGACGAAGTAGAACTGCTCCCGGGTCGCGTCGTGCCGTGCGGGCTCGGCCGCGAGCCGCGCGTCGGACGGCGGCGGTGGCACGGTGGCGGCCTGCGCGGCCAGAGGCGGCATGAGTGCCGCGGCGAGTGCGGTGACGGTGAGGGCCGCGACCCTGGTCCGGCTCTGGGCGGGGCGCCTGCGGGGCGCCGGCCATCTCGGTATCACAGGCGTGAACTCCTTGCGATTACGGCTCGATCGGGTCCGACCCCTGCGCCGCGGCACGGCTCCGTCGCCGGGCGCCCGCGCGACCGTACCGTCCATGCAAGCCTTACAGCAAGAGCCTTGAAACCATCGGAAAACAATTGCACCGGCGGACGTACGACGGCCGAGGGCCCGCTGCCCCGGGAAGGGCGGGCAGCGGGCCTCGGCGGGTGTCCGGACTCAGCAGCTCGACTTCCCGGCATAGAGGGCGAGCGCCGTGTTCGGGGCGACCGACGCCTGGAACCAGCCGCTGCCGTCGACCGTCACCGTCCTGTTGCCCTGTACGTCGCAGTAGGTGCCCGCGGGCAGCGACGTCTCGTACCACCGGTCGGCCGCCGTGCTCTCGTGGTTGATCACCACATAGCCCTTGCTGCCGCGGCCGAACGCGATGAGGTTGCCGCCGTTGTCCCACCACTTGGTGACCGCCTGGCCGCGTGTGGCGTTGCGGAAGGCGACCATCGACTTGATCTCCGGCCAGGCGTGCTGGCACTTCCAGCCGTCCTGCCAGCAGGCGTTGACCTGGCCGCCGTTCGGCGGGCCCGCGTCGGCGTCGGACCACTCGTAGCCGGAGTTGACGTCCGGCGCCCCGTAGGGCCAGGCCAGCATGAAGACGTTCGCCAGCGTGTAGTTCGCGCCGCTCTTGTAGTTCAGGGTCGAGCCGTTGCGCTCGGTGTCGTGGTTGTCCACGAAGACTCCGGCGACCGAGCTGTTCAAGTAGCCCCAGCCCTCGCCGTAGTTGCCGAGGTAGGCCAGCTTCTCGCTGGTGAACACCCGCTTGAGGTCGTAGGCGTAGCGGAATTCCTGGACGTCGCCGTTGCCCGTGTACTCGGTGGGCTGCACGGCCTCGCCCGCTCCGTAGATGACCTCCTGCTTCCAGTACGCGGAGGGATTGGTCAGCCGGGACTTGATGTCGGCCAGGTCGGCCGCCGGGATGTGCTTGGCCGCGTCGACACGGAAGCCGTCGACGCCGAGGGTGAGAAGGTCGTTCATATAGCCGGCGATCGTCTTGCGGACGTACTCCTCACCGGTGTCCAGGTCGGCGAGGCCCACCAGTTCGCAGTGCTGCACGTTCCAGCGGTCCTGGTAGTCGGTGACCTGGGCGGTGCAGTCGTCGAAGTCGGCGGACGAGTACAGGCCCGGGTAGTCGTACTTCGTGTACGACGAGCCTCCCGTGCCCGTTCCGCTGCCGGCCGACATGTGGTTGACGACGGTGTCCACGACGACCTTCACGCCTGCCGCGTGGCAGGTGTCGACCATGTTCCGGAAGGCCGTACGGTCGCCGAGGCGCCCCGCGATCCGGTAGCTCACCGGCTGGTAGGACGTCCACCACTGCGAGCCCTGTATGTGCTCGGCGGGCGGGGAGACCTGCACGTAGCCGTAGCCGGCCGGGCCGAGGGTCGTGGTGCACTCCCTGGCGACCGAGGCGAATTTCCACTCGAAGAGGACCGCCGTGACGTCCTTGGTACCGGGCGGGGAGGCCTGGGCGGTCCCGGCGGGGACGGCGAGTGCGACCGACGCGGCCGCCGCGAGGGCGAGGGCGCCGGAGAGCGTTCTGCTGGCCATGTGGGGGTTCCTTCTCCGTTGAAGGATCTGCTGAGGGCGCCTGTCGGGGACCCTGGGACTGGCTGCGGGGAATTGCTGCAAGTTTTCAACCACTTGCAGTGGAGCAGACCGTACGAGCCCCGTCCACGACGGTCAACCCCTCGGGCATGTTCCTGTCATGGCTGCCAACCAGGCCGGGATCACCGGGTGTTGGAGCCGCGGCAGCGGACGAAGAGGCCCGCCGTCCATCCCGGACGACGGGCCCCCGAAACCTTGCGAAGCGTCAGACGGCCGTCCACCAGACGGTCGCGTCGGCCGGCACCTTCACCTCACCGTCCGCCTCGGTCACCTCGTCGCTCGCGAGCAGCACACGGCCATGCGCCGGGACGGCGACCGACTCACCGGTGGTGTTGGCGACACAGACGAAGTCCCCGCGCCGGAAGGCCAGTACACCCTCGGGGGCACGCAGCCACTCCACCGCGTCGCCCGCGCCGAGACCCGGCTGCTCGCGCCGCGCGGCGAGCGCGGAACGGTACAGCTCCAAGGTGGAGCCGGCCACGCCCTGCTGTGCCTCGACGCTCAGGTCGCCCCAGCCCTCCGGCTGCGGCAGCCAGCTGCCGCCGGTGCCGAAGCCGTAGGACGACCCGGTGCGGGTCCACGGGATCGGGACACGACAACCGTCGCGGAAGCCGTCCTGCCCCGCGCCGCGGAAGTACGCCGGGTCCTGGCGCACCTCGTCGGGCAGGTCGACCACGTCGGGCAGACCGAGTTCCTCGCCCTGGTAGATGTACGCCGACCCGGGCAGCGCCAGCATGAGCAGGGTGGCCGCCCTCGCCCGCCGGATCCCCAGCTCGCGGTCGCCTGCCGTGCGGATCTGGGTGCCGAGACCGGGCGGATTGGCGAAGCGGGTGGCGTGACGGGTCACGTCGTGGTTCGAGAGCACCCAGGTCGCGGGGGCGCCGACGGGGCGCATGGCCTCCAGGGTGCGGTCGATGACGACGCGCAGCCCGGCCGCGTCCCAGTCGGCGCTCAGGTACTGGAAGTTGAAGGCCTGGTGCAGTTCGTCGGGGCGGACGTAGTTGGCGGTGCGTTCGACGGTGGGGGTCCAGGCCTCGGCGACGAACACGCGCTCCCCGGCGTACTCGTCCAGAACGGTGCGCCACTGCCGGTAGATGGCGTGGACGCCGTCCTGGTCGAAGAACGGCATGACATCGTTGCCCAGCAGCTTGAGCTGGTCGTGGCTGCCGAGGTCGGGCAGTCCCTCGGCCTTCACCAGGCCGTGGGCGACGTCGATGCGGAACCCGTCGACGCCCATGTCGAGCCAGAAGCGCAGGATGGAGCGGAACTCGTCGCCGACCGCGGGGTGGTCCCAGTCGAAGTCGGGCTGCTCGGGCGCGAAGAGGTGCAGATACCACTCGCCGGGGGTGCCGTCGGGTTCGACGGTACGGGTCCAGGCCGGGCCGCCGAAGATGGACTCCCAGTCGTTGGGCGGCAGTTCGCCGTTCTCCCCCTTGCCCGGGCGGAAGTGGTAGCGCTCGCGCAGCGGCGAGCCGGGGCCTTCGGCGAGCGCCCGCTTGAACCACTCGTGCTGGTCGGAGGAGTGGTTCGGAACCAGGTCGACGATGATGCGCAGCCCCAGACCGTGGGCGTCGCGGATCAGCGCGTCGGCGTCCAGGAGGTTGCCGAACATGGGGTCGACGGCGCGGTAGTCGGCGACGTCGTAGCCGGCGTCGGCCTGCGGCGAGGCGTAGAAGGGACTGAGCCACACGGCGTCCACGCCGAGGTCGCGCAGATACGGGAGTCGGGAACGTACACCCTCCAGGTCTCCCATGCCGTCGCCGTTGCTGTCGGCGAAGCTGCGCGGATAGACCTGGTAGATCACCGCGTCGCGCCACCAGTCGCGGCGGGTGGCGACGGTGGCGAGGGCGGTGTCCGGGGCCGGGTCGGCGGAGTGCTGGCTCATGGCGTCCTTGATGCGATGCGGGTCCCCGCCCGGGCGGGCCGGTTGCGGGGAGGGAGTGGGGGTCGTCGAGGCGGGTCGGGCGGAGGGTGACGAGGCGGCCGCGGTGACCGCGGGGTCGGATGGGGTACCGCGGCCGCCACCCGCGCGGGTCAGGCGCGCGGGAACCCGGTGAGGGCGCTCAGCCCTTGGTGCCGCCCGCGGTGAGGCCGGTCACCAGGTTCTTCTGCACCAGATAGAAGAACGCGGAGACGGGTATCGCCACCAGCACCGCGGTGGCGGCCATCAGGTTCCGCTGTGCGTCGTGCTCGCTGACGAAGCTCTGCAGACCGACGGCGAAGGTGTACTTGGAGTCGTCCAGCATGAACGTCGAGGCGAAGGCCACCTCGCCGAAGGCGGTGATGAAGTTGTAGAACGCGGCGACCGCCAGACCGGGCCTGGCCAGCGGCAGGATCAGCCGTGCGAACGTGCCGAAGGGGCTCAGCCCGTCGACCCGCCCGGCCTCGTCGATCTCGAACGGGATGGTGTCGAAGTAGCCCTTGAGCAGCCAGGCGCTGTAGGGCACCGCGGTCGAGCAGTAGACGAGGATCAGACCGAGGTAGCTGTCGATGAGCCCCAGGTCCGACAGGATCTGGTACATCGGCACGATGAGCACCGCGATCGGGAACATCTGGGTGACCAGGAGCACCCACATCAGCTTGCGGTAGCCGGGGAACCGCATCCGGGACACCGCGTAGCCGGTGGTGGCGGCCACGAGGACGCCGATGACCGTGGTGCCGAGCGAGACGATCAGCGAACTCTTCAGCCAGTCGAAGAAGTTCGTGTGCTGCAGCACGAACGAGTAGTTGTCGAACGTCATCGTGTGCCAGATGCGCCCGGGGTGGAGGTAGTCGTCCTTGTCCGGACCGAGGGAGAGGAAGATCAGCCAGGCGATCGGGAAGAGGGCGACAAGGCTCGCGACGATCAGTACGCCGTGGGAGGCCAGTGACGCGACGGGGCCGTGCTCGCCCCGCCTGCGCACCTTGGACGGGCGGGCCTGAGCGGCGCCGGGCCCGGTCACCTCGGCGGAGGTCTCGACGGTGGTCGTACTCATGGGAACTCCTTCCTCAGATCGCGAGCTGCTGCTCGTTGCGGTTCAGCCAGCGTCGGTAGAACGAGGTGAAGACGATCAGGATGGCCAGCAGCAGGATGCCGTAGGCGGCGGACTGCGCGAAGTCGCGCGGCTGCTGTCCGAAGCCCAGGTAGTACGCCCAGGTGACAAGGATCTGGGCGTCCGGCGCGGTATTGCCGAACAGCAGGAAGATGACGGCGAACTGGTTGAAGGTCCAGATGATGCCGAGGAGGACGACGGTCGAGCTGACGGACCTCAGACCCGGAAGAGTGACGTACCGGAAGCGCTGCCAGGGGCTCGCCCCGTCCATCTCGGCGGCCTCGTACAAGGAGGTGTCGATGGACTGCAGGCCGCCCAGCAGCGAGACCATCATGAACGGCACACCGCACCAGGTGTTCACCATGATCGCGGCGAAGCGCTGCCAGAAGGTGTCCTCCAGCCACGACGGCGCCGGCAGGTGCAGGGCGTGCAGTGCCGAGTTGATGATGCCGCCGTCGGCGAGCATGAAGCGCCAGCCGAACACGGTGACGAAGGTGGGCACGGCCCACGGCAGGATGAGCACGAGTCGGTAGAAGGTCCGTCCCCGGAGCTTCTGGTTGAGCAGCAGTGCCAGGCCCAGCCCGATGGTGTAGTGCAGCGCCACACACAGCGCGGTCCACACGATCGTCCAGATGAAGTGCGACCAGAAACGGTCGTACGCGGTCGGCCCGAACAGGATGTCCTTGTAGTTGTCGAGGCCGATGAACTTGTACGTGGCGTCGATGTGGTTGACGCCGATCGTGCGGGCGGTGTTCAGGCTGTTGGCATCGGTGAGCGTGAGGTACAAGCCGTACACCAGCGGATAGAGCACGAGGACGCCGAGGACGACGGCCACGGGCGCGATCATCGCGTACGCGTACCAGTGCTTCTGGTATCCGCTCCTCAGGCGCCGGCCCAGGCCGGGCCGGGGCGCGCGGTCACCGCGGCGCTTGCCGGTGGCGCGGTCGATGGCGACTGTCATGGTTCGACAACCTTCTCAACGGTCTGCAGATCAAGGGGTGGGCCTGGGCACGGGCCGATGGCCGCCGGATCCTTCCCCCCTTCCCTCAGGAGGATCCGGCGGCCAGGGCCACGCGCTCTTACTTGCTGAAGTCCGGAACCAGCTTGGCGATGGCGAGCTCCGCGTTGCTCAGGCCCTTGTCCAGGGGCTCCTTGCCGCCCGCGATCTTGGGCAGCTCGGTGTCGAGCGGGCCCCACAGCGAGCTGTACTCGGGCAGCGCCGGGCGCGGCTGGGCGGCGGCGAGCACACCCTGGTAGCCGGCGATGCCGGGGTCGGCCTTGACCTGCGTGCTGAAGGCGTCGTCGCGCGTCGGCAGCGTGGAGTTCTTCAGGGCGATGGTCTCCTGCGACTTCGCCGAGGTCATGAAGTTGACGAACTTCAGCGCCGCGTCCTGGTGGGCCTTGTCCGAACCGGCGTAGACGGACAGGTTGTGCCCGCCGGTCGGGGCGCCGGCCTTGCCGGCCGAGCCGGCCGGGACGGTGGCGATGCCGAGGTTGGACTTGTCCGTGAAGGCCGAGCCCTTGTAGAAGTTCGTGATCTCCCAGGGGCCCTGGATGATCGCGGCGACCTTGCCGTTGACGAACGCGTCCTGGATGTGGGCGTAGGCGTCGGCGGTGGTGTCGGCCTTGTGCAGTCCCTTGCCGGAGAACAGGCTCAGCCAGGTGCCGTATGCCTTCTTCGCGGCGTCCGAGGTGATGGTGATCTTCTTGGCGGAGGCGTCGACGGTGTCGGTGCCCTCGCCGTAGAGGAACGTCTGGGCGTAGTAGGCCTGGGTGGAGCCCCAGTAGCCGTCGACGTCGGCCTTGTCCTTGATCTTGGCGGCGTCGGCCTTCAGCTCGTCCCAGGTCTTGGGCGCGTCGGTGATGCCGGCCTTCTCGAAGAGGGCCTTGTTGTAGACCAGCGCCAGCGTGTCGGTGACGATCGGCACACCGTACGTCTTGCCCTCGAACTGGGCCTGCTGGATCAGGCTGGACTGGAACTTGTCCTTGTCGGCGAGGGCCTGGGTGCCGTCCAGCGGCAGGAAGTAGCCCTTCTTCGCGAAGGCGGGGGTCCAGCCGACCTCGGAGCGCAGCACGTCGGGGGCACCCTTGGAGCCGGCCGCCGTGTCGAACTTGTTCTGCGCCTGGTCGAAGGGGACGTTGACGTACTTGACCTTGATCTTCGGGTTGGCCTTCTCGAAGTCCGCGACCAGGGATTTGTACGTCGGCGCCTCATTGGTGGCGTTGGAGGTGTCCCACCAGGTGATGGTGACCGGGCCGTCGGACTTGCCGCTGCCGTCGTCGCTTCCGCCGCAGGCCGTCGCCGCGAGGGCGAGGGACGCCACCAGCGCGGTGGCCGCTATGCCACGCCGCATGAGTTCTCCTTGAGGGTGAAAGCCCGTTGCTACAGGTGGCGGTCCCGTCCGCCGCCCCTGCCGACTGCCGACTGCGCCGTTGCCGCCGCCGGGCGACGTGAACGTAACAGCGATGAAAGCCCGGCGAAAGGTCTTGCAGCAAAAAAATGAAAGACCCGACAATGGTTACCCGGCCGTGACCTCCTCGTGAGGCCCTGACGTCTTGTGTTCACGCCTGATCGGCGGGATCACGGACACTTGTGCAAGACTCTGCAAGCTCTTGCCACACATTGCCGACACGGGGATCATCCCGTTGCGGACCGGACGCCGATCAGAAGATGAGGGAGCGCGATGACGCAGCAACCCGCAGCGGGCCGTTCAACCGCCCGGGCCCGGCGTCCCATTGGTGGGCAAGCGGACATACGGCCGGTACAGTCCCATCCCGTGACCACACGGCTTGCAGACATCGCAGCCCAGGCGGGGGTCAGCGAGGCGACTGTGAGCCGCGTCCTGAACGGGAAGCCGGGCGTCGCGGCGACCACGCGCCAGTCCGTCCTCGCCGCGCTCGACGTGCTCGGCTACGAGCGCCCGGTCCGGCTGCGCCAGCGCAGCGAGGGCCTGGTGGGCCTGATCACCCCGGAGCTGGAGAACCCGATATTCCCGGCCCTGGCCCAGGTCATCGGGCAGGCGCTGACCCGGCAGGGCTACACCCCCGTGCTCGCGACCCAGACACCGGGCGGCTCGACCGAGGACGAGCTGACCGAGATGCTCGTGGACCGCGGGGTCGCCGGCATCATCTACGTCTCGGGGCTGCACGCCGACACCACCGCCGATATGCAGCGCTACGAGCGGCTGCGTGCCCAGGGTGTGCCGTTCGTGCTGGTGGACGGCTTCTCGCCCAAGGTGGAGGCCCCGTTCATCTCCCCCGACGACCGCGCCGCGATGTCCCTGGCGGTCACCCACCTGGTGTCGCTGGGACACACCCGGATCGGTCTGGCCCTCGGGCCCAAACGTTTCGTCCCGGTGCAGCGGAAGATCGAGGGGTTCGTGCGCACGGTGCAGGATCAGCTCGGGCTGTCCGCCGACGAGATCGAGTCGCGGCTGGTCCAGCACTCCCTGTACACGCTGGAAGGCGGCCAGGCCGCGGCGTCCGCGCTGATCGACCGGGAGTGCACCGCGGTGGTGTGCGCGAGCGACATGATGGCGCTCGGGGCGATACGCGCGGCCCGGCAGCACGGACTGGAAGTCCCCACGGACGTCTCGGTGGTGGGCTTCGACGACTCACCGCTCATCGCCTTCACGGACCCGCCGCTGACGACGATCCGCAAGCCGGTCCCGGCGATGGGGCAGGCGGCCGTGCGCACGTTGCTGGAGGAGATCGGCGGGACGCCCGCGCCCCACAGTGAATTCGTGTTCATGCCTGAGCTGGTGGTGCGGGGGTCGACCGCTTCGGCGCCTGGGGACCGGAGTCGTACCTAGGCAGTAGTCGTCCGGCCCCCAGGGGTCCATCGGATGGAGAAATCGGGGCCGGAACCCTTCCAGGGGATGATCGGTGGGCGGCCGCTCTTCTGGCAGACTCTGTGCCTATGGGTGACGAGACCGTGACAGCGGTGGACGGCCGGAGGCAGGCCGCCGACGCCGTCGCGGAGGAGAGCGGGAACCGTGCGGGGCAGGGCCTGCTGCGACGGATCCGCACTCCCCGGCGTCCCCGCTTCTGGTTCGAAATCCTGCTCATCGCGGTGAGTTACTGGACGTACTCGCTGATCCGCAACGCCGTTCCCGAGCAGAAGGCCAAGGCGCTGACCAACGCCGACTGGCTGTGGCGCCTGGAGCAGCATCTGGACATCGCCGTCGAGGACTCGGTCAACCACGCCGTGAACTCGGTGACATGGCTGATCGTGGGGATGAACTACTACTACGCCACACTGCACTTCGTGGTGACGCTGAGTGTCCTCGTGTGGCTGTACCGCAGCCATCCGGGCCGGTACGCGGCGACCCGGCTGGCCCTGTTCGCCACCACGGCGGTGGCGCTGCTCGGCTACTACTTCTTCCCGCTCGCGCCGCCCCGCCTGATGACCGGCGGGGACTTCGTCGACACCGTGGTGGTGCACCAGACCTGGGGCTCGATGGCGTCGGGCGATCTGAAGCACATGTCGAACCAGTACGCGGCGATGCCGTCCATGCACATCGGCTGGTCGCTGTGGTGCGGGCTGACGATCTTCGCGCTGGCGACGGTGCCGTGGGTGCGCGTCCTCGGACTGCTGTATCCCACGACCACCCTGGTGGTGATCGTCTCCACGGCGAACCACTTCTGGCTGGACGCCGTCGGCGGGGCGCTCTGCCTGGCCTTCGGCTTCGCGGTGGCCTCGCTGTGGTACGGCGCCGTGCCGTACACGCTGCCGCGCACCTGGCACCGGAACCTGGCTCCCGTCGGCGTCGGCGGCAGCGCCTACGTTCCGTAGAACAGCTCCTCCATGACGGTCCTGGCCCTGCGGGTCGTGCGCCGGTAGTCGTCCAGCATGTCGCCCACGTGCCCCGGCCCGTAGCCCAGGTATCGACCCACCGCGGCCAGTTCCCGGCTCTCGGAGGGGAAGGTGTCCCCCGCCCGCCCCCGGACCAGCATCACCGCGTTGCGCACGCGCGAGGCGAGCACCCAGGCCTCGTCGAGGATCTCCGCCTCCTCGTCCGGCAGCAGTCCGGCCTCGCGCGCGGCGCAGAGCGCGGCGCGGGTGCGCGTGGTGCGCAGACCCGCTTCGGTACGGCCGTGCCGCATCTGGAGCAGCTGCACCGTCCACTCCACGTCCGACAGACCGCCGCGGCCCAGCTTGGTGTGGAGCGTCTTGTCGGCTCCCCTGGGCAGCCGCTCCGACTCCATACGGGCCTTCAGGCGCCGGATCTCGCGCACCGCCTCGTCGTCGAGCCCGTTGCGCGGATAGCGCAGCGGGTCGATCAGCTCGATGAAGCGCCGGCCCAGGTCCTCGTCACCGGCGACGCGCTCGGCCCGCAGCAGCGCCTGCGACTCCCAGACCAGCGACCAGCGGCGGTAGTACGCCTCGTACGACTTGAGAGTGCGCACCAGCGGTCCCGACTTGCCCTCGGGACGCAGATCGGCGTCGATCAGCAGCGGCGGGTCGCTGCTCGGCAGCTGGAGCAGCCGGCGCATCTCCGCGACCACCCGGTTCGCCGCCTCGCCCGCCTCGCGTTCGTCCACGCCCTCGCGCGGCTCGTGCACGAACAGCACGTCCGCGTCGGAGCCGTAGCCCAGTTCGTGGCCGCCGAAGCGCCCCATGCCGATGACCGCGAACCGGGTGGGCAGGGTGTCTCCCCAGCCGGCGCGCACCACCGCGCGGAGCGTGCCCGCAAGCGTCGCCGCCGTCAGGTCCGAGACCGCCCCGCCGACCATGTCGATCAGAGCGCCCTGATCCGGCCGGGTGGGTGTGTCCTCCCTGCCGTAGGAGCCGACGATGTCAGCGGCGGCCGTACGGAACAGCTCGCGCCGCCGCACCCCGCGCGCCGCCGTGACCCCCTGCTCGGCGTTCTCGGCACGGCCCACCGCGGCGAGGATCTCCTGTTCGAGGTGGGCCCGGGAGCGGGGCTCCAGTCCGCCGCCGTCCCCGTCGCCGAGGAGGGCCACCGCCTCCGGAGCGCGCATCAGCAGGTCGGGGGCGAGCCGGCCCGCGGACAGGACCCGGGCCAGGTTCTCGGCGGCCGCGCCCTCGTCCCGCAGCAGCCGCAGGTACCACGGGGTCTTGCCGAGCGCGTCCGAGACCTTGCGGAAGCCCAGCAGGCCCGCGTCCGGGTCCGCGGAGTCGGCGAACCAGCCGAGCAGCACGGGCAGCAGCGTGCGCTGGATGGCGGCCTTGCGGCTGACGCCGGACGCCAGCGCCTCCAGATGACGCAGCGCGGCGGCGGGGTCGGCGTAGCCGAGCGCGACGAGCCTCTCCCGGGCCGCGTCCGCGCTCAACCGGGCTTCTCCCGGGCCGAGTTGCGCGACGGCGTCCAGCAGCGGCCGATAGAAGAGCTTCTCGTGCAGCCGGCGTACGACACCGGTGTGCCGCTTCCACTCCCGGTTCAGCTCGCGGACGGGGTCCGTGCGCAGGCCGAGGGAGCGACCGAGACGGCGCTGGTCGGCCTCGTCCTCGGGGACGAGGTGGCTGCGGCGCAGCTGGTAGAGCTGGATGCGGTGCTCCATGGAGCGCAGGAAGCGATAGGCGTCGTCGAGCTGCACGGCGTCCACACGGCCGACGTAGCCGCCCGCCGCGAGCGCCTTGAGCGCATCGAGCGTGGTACCGCTGCGCAGCGAGGTGTCGGACCGCCCGTGCACCAACTGCAGCATCTGGACGGCGAATTCGACATCCCTGAGTCCTCCGGGACCGAGCTTGAGTTCACGCTCGACCTCGCCGACCGGGATGTTGGCGACGACCCGCCGGCGCATCTTCTGCACGTCGGCGACGAAGTTCTCGCGCTCGGCGGCCTGCCAGACCAGCGGCGCGATGGTGGCGACGTAGCTCCCGCCCAGCTCCATGTCGCCGGCCACCGGCCGCGCCTTGAGCAGCGCCTGGAACTCCCAGGTCTTCGCCCAGCGCTGGTAGTAGGCGAGATGGCTGCTGAGCGTGCGCACCAGCGGGCCGTTCCTGCCCTCGGGCCGCAGATTGGCGTCGACGGGCCAGATGCTGCCCTCGACGGTGGTCTCGGAGCAGATCCGCATCATGTGCGAGGCGAGCCTGGTCGCGGCCGGCAGCGCCTTGCCCTCGTCGGCGCCGGACGCGGCCTCGCCGACGAAGATGACGTCCACGTCCGAGACGTAGTTCAGCTCGTGGCCGCCGCACTTGCCCATCGCGATCACCGCGAGCCGGCAGCTCCCGGCGTCCTCGGGGGCCGCGGCGCAGGCGATGGCGAGGGCGCCGCGCAGGGTGGCGGTGGCGAGGTCGGCCAGCTCGGCCGCGGTCTGGGCGACGTCGATGGTGCCGCACACATCGCGTGCGGCGATCGACAGCAGACAGCGGCGGTAGGCGACACGCAGGGAGACGGGATCGGTGGCCTCGACGAGATGCCGCTCGAACTCCGCCACACCGGGGTGGAGGTCGTGCGGCTCATAGTTGACGAGGGCCAGCCAGTCACCGGGATGGCGGGCGAGATGGTCGGCGAGCGCGGCGGAGGCGCCGAGGACACCGAGCAGCCGGTCCCGCAGCGGCTTGGCGGCGATCAGCGTGTCGAGCAGTTCGCGACGGGCGGTGGGGGCCGGCTGTGCCTCCAGGAGGCGGACGAGGCCCTGCAGAGCCAGATCGGGGTCGGCGGTCGCGCCCAGCGCCTCCAGCAGGACCGGATCGGACCTTATCGGCTCCAGCTCGGGGCTCTCCAGGAGCCGCTCGGCGGCCGACGGGTCGGTGAAGCCGTGCCGCAGCAGACGCGTGAAGGTACTGCTCCTGCGCCCTTGGGGCACGGTCATCCCTCGGCCTCCCGTTCAACCCGCTCTCGTCCGAGCCACCGGATCAAGGTCGTACGAGCTCGAGCGTAACCCCGGTGGTCGGCACGGGGCCCGGTGCGGGGGGTCACGACTTCCGCCGTCACGCGGGGGGTGGGCCCCCGCGGGCGTCCGGCCGTCCGGGCACGGGCATACCGGGCGGCGGACCGCGAAGACGCCGGGAACCGGTGCCGCGGGGAACGCCGGGCCGTCGTGGCACCACGGGCGGAGGGTCGTGGCCCACGACCGTCGCGTCCCGTCCCGAAGGCCGCCCGACTCCGCCGCCGGGGTCGGCGGGCCTGCCGCCGCAACCCAACGGGCCTTGCTGTGGAAGTAGTTCACCGGCTCTTCATCCGGCGGGCCGGGCGGCGTGAGGCGGTGGAACCTTGGCGTGTGCATGCTCTGTGCGCACCGCCACCCCGTCTCCTCCCCCCGACCGGAGGTTGAAGTGTCCGGCAGTTCCCTGTACCGCCGCACCCGTGCCGTAGTGGCATCAGCGGCGGCCTTTTCCGCCGCGGCGATCGGGCTGTGGACCGGGCTCGGCGGCGAGTCCCCCGCGCACGCGGCGGGCGCCGTCCCGACCCCGGACCACGTCGTCGTCGTGGTCTTCGAGAACCACGCCTACAGCCAGGTGATCGGCTCCTCCAGCGCCCCGTACATCAACTCGCTGAAGTCCGGCGGCGCCAACCTGACCCAGTCCTACGCCGAGACCCACCCCAGCCAGCCCAACTACTTCGCGATGTTCTCGGGTTCCACCCAGGGCATCACGGACGACGGCTGCTACACGCCCGGGTTCTCCTCCGCCCGCAACCTCGCCTCCGAGCTGATCGCGGCCGGCCGCACCTGGGCGAGCTACAACGAGACGCTGCCCAGCCAGGGCTCGACCACGTGCAACAGCGGCAAGTACGCCCGCAAGCACAACCCCTGGTTCGGCTTCAGCAACGTGCCGACGTCGACCGCGAAGACCTTCACCCAGTTCCCGACCGACTACTCCACGCTGCCGCACGTCTCCTTCGTGGTCCCCAACCTGTGCAGCGACATGCACGACTGCTCGGTGTCCTCCGGTGACACCTGGCTGAAGAACAACCTCGGCGCCTACGCCACCTGGGCCAAGACCCACAACAGCCTGCTCGTCGTCACCTTCGACGAGGACAACCGGCTCAGCGGCAACCGCATCGCGACGGTCCTGTACGGGCAGCCGGTGACAGCGGGGGCCAGCAGCGCCACCACGTACAACCACTACGACCTGCTGCGCACCCTGGAGGACTCGCAGGGCCTCTCGACCCACGCGGGCAACGCGGCCTCCGCCAAGGACATCACCGGCATCTGGGCGTCCTGACATGTACGTAGCGGACAGCCGCGCGAGCACGCCGTCCGCGGAAGGCGCCGTCCGGCAGGGTCTCGCCGGGCGGCGCCGCCACGCGGTCGCGCCCACCGTCCTCGCCCTCGGCACGGTCAGCCTGGTCACCGACGTCTCCTCGGAGATGGTCACGGCGGTGCTTCCGCTGTACCTGGTGGCGGGGCTCGGACTGTCGCCGCTGGGCTTCGGACTGCTCGACGGCATCTACAACGGTTTCTCCGCACTCGTCCGGCTCGCCGGGGGGCACCTCGCCGACCGCGGCGGCGGCCGGCACAAATGGGTGGCCGGACTCGGTTACGGCATCTCGGCGCTGTGCAAACCCCTGCTGCTGGTCGCCCACACCCTGACGCCGATCGGCCTGATCCTGGCCGCCGACCGCACCGGCAAGGGGCTGCGCACCGCCCCGCGCGACGCCCTGATCTCGCTCTCCAGCACACCGGAGACCCGTGGCCGGGCCTTCGGCGTACACCGCGCGATGGACACCGCGGGCGCGCTGTTCGGCCCGCTCGTGGCGTTCCTGATCCTGCGGGCCACGGTCGACGGGTACGACGCGGTGTTCACGGTGAGCTTCTGTGTGGCCGTGGCGGGCGTCCTGGTGCTGGTGCTGTTCGTGCCGGGCGGAGCGTCCACCCCGGCGGCCCCCGAGGGCCCCCGGCCGACGCTGCGCGCCGCCCTGGCCCTGCTGCGCCGCCGTGATCTGCGCCGCATCACGATCTGCGCGCTGCTGCTGGGTCTGGCGACGGTCAGCGACTCGTTCGTCTATCTGCTGCTGCAACGGCGCCTCGGGGTCCCCGACCGCTGGTTCGCGCTGCTGCCGCTCGGAACGGCCGCCGCCTTCCTGCTCCTCGCCGTGCCGCTCGGCCGACTGGCCGACCGGGTGGGCCGCTGGCGGATCTTCCTGGCCGGCCACGGCGCCCTGCTCCTGGCGTACGGCCTGCTGCTCACCTCCTGGCACGGCACCGCCCTGCCCTACACGGTCCTCGCCCTGCACGGCACCTTCTACGCGGCCACCGACGGCGTCCTCATGGCGGCGGCCTCCGACGGCGTGCCCGAGGCACTGCGCTCGTCCGGGCTGGCCGTCGTACAGACCGGGCAGGCCCTGGCCCGGTTCGCCTGCTCGCTGCTCTTCGGCGCGGCGTGGACGGTATGGGGCGACCGCACGGCGCTGGCGGCGTCGACCGCGGCGCTCGCGGTCTGCGCGGTCTTCTCCTTCACCCTCCGCCCGACCCGGGAGCACGTCTCATGACCCTGCGGTCCCGCATCCTGGTCCTGGCGTCGGCCGTCGTCGTCCTGACGGCGGTCGCGCTGGGGGCCGTCCTGCACGCGTCGGCGCGGGCCGAGCGCCGCGACCACACCCAGGCGGGGGGTCCCCGGGTCGCAGCGGGCCGGGTCACGCTGACGGATCCGGGCCGGCTGGTGTTCCGTAACATGGCCTGGGGCCCGCACCGCGACGAACTGACCTCGGTCCCGGCGACGGCGCCGGGCGGCCCGCGGACCGCGTCAGGCGTCAAGTGCCTGCGCTTCTACGCCGACTCGGGCACGGGCGTGTGTCTCCAGGCGGTGCACGGCCCGGTGTCGGACACCTACCGCGCGCTGATCCTGGACGCCCGGCTGCACACCACGGCCCACTACGACGTGCCGGGCATCCCCTCCCGCGCCCGGGTCTCCCCCAGCGGCCGCTTCGCCGCCTGGACGGCGTTCGTGGGCGGCGACTCGTACGCGGGCACGAACTTCTCCACGCGCACCGCGATCGTGGACACCGCGACGGGCCGGCTGATCCCGTCGCTGGAGCAGTTCCGCATCATGAAGGACGGCCGTGCCTACCGGTCCCCCGACGTCAACTTCTGGGGCGTGACCTTCTCGGCGGACGACCGCACCTTCTACGCGACCCTGGCCACGAAGGGGAAGACCTATCTGATCCGCGGCGATCTGACGACGAACACGGTGACGACGCTGCACCCGAACGTGGAGTGCCCGTCACTCTCCCCCGACGGCACCCGCATCGCCTACAAGAAGCGTGTGGCGGGCCTGCCCGCGGACGCCCCCTGGCGCCTGTACGTCCTCGATCTGCGCACGATGCGCGAGACCCCGCTCGCGGAGGAGCGGAGCGTCGACGACCAGGCGGTGTGGCGGGACGCGCACACGATCGTGTACGCGCTGCCCGGCGACTACGGGGCCGATCTGTACCGGGTTCCCGCGGACGGCACGGGCGCCCCGCAGCGGATCGGCTCGGCGGCGGTGTCCCCGGCGTACCTCCACTGAACGCCGGGCCACCACCGTAGAAGCACGGCATCGCGTTGGTGTGTGACCGGCCTTGGGCCGGCCGTCGACCCAGTACTGCCCCACCGTGCCCACGATTCCGACCCAGGACAGCCCAGGAGCCTGTCCCGCATCCAGACCGGCTCACTTGGAATCAAGTCAGGTTGATCCTCGGAACCGCGACAGCCCGCACCGGGCCGCGCAGAGGCGCGGCCGGCCCGGACTCCCGCCGATGACCGACGATCGATAAGCGATTACCGGTGACCGGTGTTCAACGGTCGATTACCGATGACTGATCAGGGCGGCTGGTCCTAGGATCTGATCGCGCATCCGATGGGGATGCCGCTCGAGTGGGGGATGGAACCTAGTGCAACTGCGTTTCGCGCGCCGTGCCGTGGCGATGGCCGCGGTGCTGGGCGCATCGGTGGGGCTCACGCTGTCCATGGGGGCGCCTGCCAGGGCCGACGACCCGGTGGTGACGTTGCAGCAGCCGGCTCCGGTGGCCCTCGCCCCGGCCGACATGACGGGGGTGGCGAAGACGGCCCAGCCGTACTTCGACTTCCGCACGACGGGACCGCTGGACAACCAGGCCACGCTGACGATCGACGTGACACAGCTCGCGACGATCGCCCGCGTGACCTTCTCGGACAACTGCACCGTGAAACAGCATGTGGCCACGTGCAATGAATGGCTCTGGGACCCGGACGGGTCGAGCTCCACAGTCGGTGCCTCGACCCAGATGACGATCCGGGCCCTGCCGGGCGCCGTCATCGGGTCGACCGCCGGATACACGGTGAGCGGCACCGCCGACGGTGCGACGATCGTCGGCGGCCGGGGATCGGTGGAGATCGGCGGCCCGGCCTACAACCAGGCTCAGCCGAAGAACCTCACGGGCGTCGCCGTGGGTTCGGCCCTCACCGTTCCGGTGCGCTTCACCAACATCGGTGACCGGCCGGCGGACTCCACACAGGTGTTGCTGATGGCATCGCCGGGGCTGAGCTTCACCAAGCACTATGCGAACTGCATGTACAGCACGGGCTTCAGCACGCGGGAGGCGCAGGCGGCGCTGTGCACCGTCCCCGGCCAGGTGCTGCCCGGGGAAAAGGCCGCAGTGAGCCCGGCACCCAGGGTGCGGGTCGAGTCGAGCGCGTACTACACGTACCTGGACGCGCAGATCGCGCCGACCGGCGACGCCGGTCTCCAGTCACTGGCGGCCGGCCGCCAGTGGACGCAAGGCACCGGCGGACTGCTGACGCTGAAGGTCATCACGCCGGGGATCGCGACGGACGCGCCGTCCGGCACCGTGTCGCTACCCATGACCGGTTCCCGCGGCAACTACCGGGTGACCAGTCTCCGGGCCGACAACACGGCCGACTTCGCTGTCACGGGCGACAGCGCGACGGCAGCGCAGGGCGACACCGTGACGATGAACTTCAGCATGGTGAACAACGGCCCGGCGACGATCTTCTACCGCAGCGGCGACACCATCGGAGCCGAGGTCGACCTGCCGCCCGGCACCCACGTGGTGAGCACGTCCGCCAACTGCCGGCCGATGAGGGACGGCAGGCCGGAGGGTCCGTACGACTGCGAGGGGGCCGACATCGTCACCCCTGCCGGCACGGTCGCGCACTTCTCCATCACCTTGCAGGTGGACGAGGTCATCGCGGGCGCGCAGGGCTCGGTCTCGATGGAGTGGAGCCCCGACGGCAGTTACCGTCCGCCGTTCGACCCGGACGCGGCGGACGACACGGCCGTACTGACCCTCAACTGATCCGTTCCGTATCGCCTCCCCGGCCGGCCTTCGTGTGCGGAGGCCGGCCGGAACCGTTGCGGCCGGGCGGCGGGTCGGCCGGGCGACGGGCGCTGCGGCGAGTTTCAGCCGGGCTTCAGGCCGCGCCGGTGGAGAGAAGTCTCAGGCGCGGGTCCATATGTGCATCACTCCGAAGTCGGAGGTCGCGTACGTGTACCAGGTGCCGTCGGCCAGGGCCTGGGCGGCGCTCGTCACAGGGAGTGGGTACGTGATCTGCTCGGGGGTCTGCTGTCCGGTCGAGAGCAGCCAGTGGCGACCCACGCCCCACTCCTCGTCGCTCTCGACGGTGCCGGCGATCAGGGTCGTCTCGTCCAGGAAGCCGCCGGCCCAGTCCCAGGCGGCCCAGACTTCGTCGTTCTCGGGTTCGGCTTCCGGATGGCGCGGGACATCCGACTCGACGTCCCACTGTGTGAGGACCGACCCGTCGGCGGTGTCGTGCACCGCGAGCGTGCCCTGGTCGTGGGACACGGTCATGAAGCGCTCGCCGGACGGGTTCAGCCCGATCAGCACGAGGTCCTGGCCGTCGAAGTAGTTCACGGCCAGGGTCCGACCGTCCCAGCGCCCCCAGCGCAGGGGCGCCCCGTCCTGGCCCTCCCCGATGCTCAGCCCCATCTGCCCCGGGTCCGGATGGGCCAGGTGCTCGCTTCCTGCCGCCGCGGCGCAGGCGTCCACCCGGGCGAGCACCCGACCGTCGTCAGCCGAGATGATCAGCCACTCGTCAATCACCCCGTCCTCCAGCTCGCCCTCCGGCAGCGGGCCACGCACATGTGCCCACACCAGCCGGCCGTCCGACGAGAACCCGGCCGAACCGCGCTCCGGATACTTGTGATCGGGCCGGTCGGCATACTCCTCGTACGACTCGTGCATCTCCAGGCAGGCGCCGTGCCAACACCCATGCCGGATCTCCCAGCGCACGGTTCCCGACGGCTCCACCGCCCGTACGGCGTGCACGCCCGCGAAGACGGCGAGACTTCCGTCCGGCGCCACGGCCCACGTCCCCCTCCGCTGCGGCCACGGCGCCGGAAACCTGACCGACGCCTCTTCAGATGTACCGAGCGCGTACGAGTCGTCCAGGGGGACCCACAGTGCCTCCCGGTCGCCACGCTGCAACAACGCCGTACGACCGGCCGGCCGTGAAAGCTCCGGTGCCTGCGCCTCGGAGGCGGACAGTGGCGCGGTCAACGTGGCGACCAGACGGGCAGCGACAGGGGACACGGAACTCTCCGGGGCAGGGCGGATGTCTGTATGCGGCGAACAGTACGACACGGCAATGACATCGCCCGAGGCACCGGCGGGGAACGCACACCACGCAGTTGGATACTCGTCCCATCGCTCAGGTGCTGTCGCTCGGCCCGCGGCCTCGGCCTCAACTGGCCCTGACCGGATAATCGAGCTCCTGCCCCGGCAGAACATCGCTCCCGGCCGCGCACCACAGCCGACGCATCAGCTCCCCCCTTCACATTCCGGAACGTTCAACGCATCGTAGGGTCCTCCTACCGGTCCCGAGACGCGCAGCAAGGAAGACCGCGGTGGGACACCGGCATGCTCCGACACATCACTTCGGCGCCGTGTCCTTGCAACTCTCCGAAACCTTCACCACGTCGAAGATGACTCGGAGATTGGTGATCTGCTGGTTCGGGCGCGGCTGGGAGTTGCAGATCTTCCACGCGGCCGGGTCGTCCACCGGACGGCCCTGTCCGCTCGCATCCTTGAAGGTCATGTCGAGTTCGGAACCCATCTGCTCGTACGCGCGCCCGGCGTTGCCGCCGATGACATCGGGCATGATGGCGGCGACAGGCTCGGGTGCTGCCGAACGACGCGTTTCGGCGGACCTCGATCCGGTTGTGGTGCTCGCCGAGTCATCCGGCACGGACGACGCCCCGCAGGCGGTGACCGAGGCCAGGAGCGTGGCGACAAGGGCGGATCTCAGTAGCTTGGTGACGGTCATGTTTCCCCCTGGGCGTGACGGCAGTTCGGAAAATCGTTCACCGTGAGGCACGAGGAAGTACCGCCTCCTAGATCAACTCTAAGCCGCCGTCGCCCGAACCCCGCCACGCTCGCGTTCCTGGCCGCGGTCGTGGCTCGGGGCGTGGTCACCGCCGTCCGCTCGACAGGCGGCAGCGACGGCGAGACCGCCGCGAAGAACATCGCCAAGGCCCGGAGCAACCGCCGCTGACGCCTGCTCCTCGCCCAGCAGTGTCCAGCCCTACTCGGGCAGGGGGAGCAGGCTGCCGCTCCAGCGCTCGTCGTCATCCCCGGCCGTCGTCACGCGCAGCCCGAAGGCGTTCTCCGCCAGGGCCAGCACGCTGTGCAGCGGATCGGACCGGCCGGGGATGAGCCCGAGCGGACGCATGAACGCGTCGAGCCGCTGCGGGTCCAGGCCGGTCGGTTCGATCGGCTGGAGCGTGTGGAAGTCGGCGATGATGTCGCCGTTGACCGCGTACTTGAACCAGTGCATCGGCTTTTCGTTGTGGTGCAGAGCAACGGCCTCGGCCCCCCGCGAGACTTCGGACAGGATCCGCGCGTCCAGCCCGTGGCTGCCGCCCTGCTCCCACGCCCACGTCCACGCACCGTCGGTGCCGGTCGTCGCCACGGGCTCGTCCTCGTCGTACAGGGTGTCGTCGAAGTCGTCGTGCAGATCCATGGGATCGCGCAGCGCCAGCGTGTCCGGATCGACTCCCATACGGGTCAGCAACTCCGTGGGGGACAGGCCCTTGGCGAAGGTCAGCGTGTAGATGGGGATATCGCCGCGAATTGATCCAGACCACGGCCCGTAGCGCTACTCGTCATGCCCGGGATGCTGTCACGCCCCCCTGACACCCCGGCCGAACGCCGGCGGTGGGCTCGGGCAACCGCACTCCTCGGTAGGCGTTCCCATGGGTCGGTAGACGATGGGCGCCCCGTTCACTCAGCGCCCTTTCGGCAAGAGGATGGCACAGAGCGCCCTGAGCAATGTGTCGTTTCGCCATCGCACTAGACTCCCGGCTGCACTAAAGAGGGGAGCCCTTAGATGACGCCATACCAACTAAGCGTAGAAATGGGCCAGTTGGACCTCTACGTCGTTTTGGCGCTCGTAGCCATCTGGCTTGCGACGGGCCGATGGCGGTACCACCCGAGCCCTGAAGGGAGGAGCGCCGAGGAGGTCGAAGCCGAGTCGCGGCGCCGTTCGCGATTGGTCAACCGTTCGATTCTTGCTGCCGCCACGTTGTGGTTCCTGACGGACGTCATCATCACCGTGTGGGCCTCGTGAAAGCCGACCGCTCCGCACCCGTCAGGAAAAGGAACGGCCGAAGTGCGCCGGTGAAACGGTACCTGGTCGCACAACTCTCGCAGTTTCGCTGCCCAGTTCAACTGTGTGCGCCCCTCTCCGAGGAGCATCGATAAGCTCCGTTAACCACCGCGCCGCCGCTCAGATTGCGCGTTTCAGGCCGAAGCTCCGTAGGGGAAAGTCGTGACTCACGTGTTCGACAAAGCGCTGACGCCCTACCTCGGCCACAGCGATCCCGGGTTCACACTCCGGGTCTACACCCACCCATGCCGAGCAGCGACGCGCGGGCGCGGAAGGCCGTGGACTGCCTCTACGAAGGCGCCGATCCGGCGCCGGACGGCCCAGAGACGGCCCAGGGTGCGTGAGACGCACTGGGGCCGACGGTCCAGACCGTCGGCCCCATGCGCCGTCTCCGCGAGGAACCCGCCCTGACCTGCTCCTACAGCACCGGCAGATTCTTCCGCAGCTCGAACGCGGTCACCTCGGACCGGTACTCGTGCCACTCCGCCTGCTTGTTGCGCAGGAAGAAGTCGAAGACGTGCTCTCCCAGCGTCTCGGCGACCAGGTCGCTGCGCTGCATCAGCGTCAGTGCCTCGCCGAGGTTCTGCGGCAGGGGCTCGATGCCCATCGCGCGGCGCTCGGCGTCCGTCAGGGCCCAGACGTCGTCCTCGGCGCCCGGCGGGAGTTCGTAGCCCTCCTCGATGCCCTTCAGGCCGGCGGCCAGCAGGACCGCGTAGGCGAGGTACGGGTTGGCGCCCGCGTCGATCGAGCGGACCTCGACCCGGGCCGAACCGGTCTTGCCCGGCTTGTACATCGGGACCCGGACCAGGGCCGAACGGTTGTTGTGGCCCCAGCAGATGTACGACGGCGCCTCGCCGCCGGCTCCCGCGGTGCGCTCGGAGCCGCCCCAGATGCGCTTGTAGGAGTTGACCCACTGGTTGGTGACCGCCGAGATCTCCGCCGCGTGCCGCAGCAGACCGGCGATGAAGGAGCGGCCGACCTTGGAGAGCTGGTACTCGGCTCCGGACTCGTAGAACGCGTTGCGGTCGCCCTCGAAGAGGGACAGGTGCGTGTGCATGCCGGAGCCCGGGTGCTCGGAGAACGGCTTCGGCATGAACGTCGCCTGCACGCCCTGCTCCAGCGCCACCTGCTTCATGACCAGGCGGAACGTCATGATGTTGTCGGCCGTGGACAGCGCGTCCGCGTACCGCAGGTCGATCTCCTGCTGCCCCGGCGCGCCCTCGTGGTGGGAGAACTCCACGGAGATGCCCATCGACTCCAGCATCGTGATCGCCTGGCGGCGGAAGTCCATGCCGATGTTCTGGGGCGTGTGGTCGAAGTAGCCGGAGTTGTCGGCCGGGGTCGGGCGGCTGCCGTCGAGGGGCCGGTCCTTCAGCAGGAAGAACTCGATCTCCGGGTGGGTGTAGAAGGTGAACCCCAGGTCGGAGGTGCGGGCGAGGGCCCGCTTGAGCACATACCTGGGATCCGCGAAGGACGGCGAGCCGTCCGGCATGAGGATGTCGCAGAACATACGGGCCGTGCCCGGGGCCTCGGCCCGCCACGGCAGGACCTGGAACGTCGACGGGTCCGGCTTGGCGATCATGTCGGATTCGTAGACCCGCGCGAACCCCTCGATGGCCGAGCCGTCGAAGCCGATGCCCTCGTCGAAGGCCTGCTCCAGTTCGGCGGGCGCCACGGCCACGGACTTGAGGAAACCCAGCACGTCCGTGAACCACAGGCGTACGAAACGGATGTCGCGCTCCTCCAACGTACGGAGCACGAACTCCTGCTGCTTGTCCATCTTCCGCTTCCCCATCCTTGCTGGTCAGGCCGCCTGCCGGTAGCACGCGAGAGGCGGTCGGGCACCTGAGCATCACACCACAACACCGTTTCGTCCGCGTTGCGGACCTTGATCGGCCGGCCGACTCCGGACCGAACACCCCGCAACCCGGCGATGTCCTGCTCTGCCGCCCATCTTGCCTGTTCGTCGGCCCATGTGTAATGGCCGACCCCTTCCCACCGCACCCCACCTTTAATTTGCATCTCAGATGCAACTTTTATTACCGTGTCGAGTGGCCGAAGGGCCGAGCCCTCCCTCCACGAAGGAGTCCCGATGCTGTCCGAACAGTCCGCCGCCACCGTGCGCGCCACCCTCCCCGCCGTCGGCGCCTCCCTCGGGGAGATCACCGAGCGCTTCTACGACGGGCTGTTCACCGCCCATCCGGAACTGCTGCGCGACCTCTTCAACCGTGGCAATCAGGCGGCCGGCACCCAGCGCCAGGCACTGGCCGCCTCGATCGCCGCCTTCGCCGCCCACCTGGTGGAGCACCCGGACGAGCGGCCCGACGTGATGCTGAGCCGCATCGCCCACAAGCACGCGTCCCTCGGTGTGGCACCGGATCAGTACGCGATCGTCCACCAGCACCTCTTCGCCGCCGTCGCGGAGGTCCTCGGGGACGCGATCACTCCCGAGGTCGCGGCCGCCTGGGACGAGGTGTACTGGCTGATGGCGAACGCGCTGATCGCGATCGAGAAGCGGCTGTACGGGGCGAGCGGGCAGACCGGCTGGCGGACGTGGCGGGTGGCCGGGCGCGTCGAGGAGACCGAGGACGTCGCCACCTTCCAGCTCCGCCCGGCCGACGGCGACCCCGTCCCGGACTTCCGCCCGGGCCAGTACGTCTCCGTCCGCGTGGAGCTCCCCGACGGCGCCCGGCAGATCCGCCAGTACAGCCTCTCCGCCGCGCCCGGCTCACCGCTGCGGCAGTTCAGCGTCAAGCGTGTCAGCGGTGGCGCGGCCCCGGACGGGGAGGTCTCGGCCCATCTGCACGCGCACGTGCGCGAGGGTGACGCCCTCGAGCTGTCCGCGCCCTACGGCGACCTGGTCCTGGACGCCACCGAGGCCCCCATGCTGCTGGCCTCCGCCGGCATCGGCGTGACACCGATGATCGCCATGCTGGAGGAGCTGGCCCGCACCGGCCACGGCTCACCTGTCACCGTCGTGCACGCGGACCGCTCGCCCGCCGCGCACGCCCTGCGCGCCGACCACGAGGGCTTCGCGGCCAAGCTGCCGGACGCCGACGTGCACTTCTGGTACGAGGAGGGCGCCCACGAATCCGCCCGCACCGGCCGTGTCGACCTCGCCACGGTGCCGGTCGCACCGGGCACGCGCGCCTACCTGTGCGGTCCGCTGCCCTTCATGCGGGCGGTACGCACCCAGCTCATCGACAAGGGTGTGGCGCCCGCGGACATCCACTACGAGGTGTTCGGGCCGGACCTCTGGCTTGCCCAGGGCTGACGAAGCTCCCCGGGCCGGACGCCCGCGGCCGGACCGGCCGCGCGCGGTTCAGGAAGGCCGGGGGGAGAGCCCCAGCAGCAGCGGTCCTGTCGGGGCGGCCACCACGTCCTCGACCGTCAGCGGGTCCAGCGAGGCGAAGAACGCCTCCTGGGCCCGTCGCAGCGCGCCCCGCAACCGGCACCCGGTGTGCAGCGGGCAGGGCGTGGCGCCCTCGCAGTCGACGACGTCCCCGTCGCCCTCGAAGGCGCGGACGACCGCACCCACCGACGCCGTACGCCCGGCGTCGGTCAGCGTGAGCCCGCCGCCACGGCCGCGCCGGGCTTCGAGCAGCCCCATGTGCTGCAGTTCGGCGACGACCTTCGCGGCGTGCGTGTAGGGCACGTCCATGGCCGCCGCGACCTCGCGGGTCGTGGGGTTGGAGCCGCCGGCGACGGCGAGCCTCATCAGGACACGCAGTGCCAGGTCGGTGGAGCGCAACAGCCGCATGCCGCCAGCGTAAATAATGCGCATCCACGCTTCAAATTATCGGCAGAAAAGTCTCTTGTTCGGCCATTCCCGTGCCCGCCGTAGGTGAGGGCTCCCCCGCCCCACTACGATCAGCCGTCCCGAACGTCCCTCCCTCAAAGGACTCCGCATGGGCTCCGCGAACAAGACCGGCTCCTCCGCCGACCGCAGGGCGCGCATAGAGGAGATGCGCCGTGCCGAGCGCGCACGCGAGCGCCGCAACCGGATCGTCACCGTCGCCGCGAGCGTGGTCGTCGTCGCCGGTCTCGCCGTCGGCGGTGTCGTCCTGCTCCAGTCGCAGTCCGGGGACAAGGCCTCCGCGGCGAGCGACGACAAGGGTTCGGGCCGGTTCGTCACCGGCGCGGACGGGGTGAGGACCTGGAAGGGGACGCTGGGCCGCACCCACACCAGCAAGACCGTGTCCTACCCGATGGAGCCCCCGGTCGGCGGCGACCACAATCCGGTCTGGCAGAACTGCAACGGCGACGTCTACACCAAACCCGTCAACAACATGAACGCGGTGCACTCGCTCGAGCACGGGGCGGTCTGGGTGACGTACAACAGCAAGGCGCCCAAGGCCGACGTCGACGCGCTGACGGCCAAGGTCAGGAAGACGCCGTACACGCTGATGAGCCCCGTCGAGGACCAGAAGGACCCGATCATGCTCTCCGCCTGGGCCCACCAGCGCACGGTGAAGAGCGCGAGCGACCCGGCCGTCGACGCGTTCTTCGCCCAGTTCGTCCAGGGCTCCCAGACGCCCGAGCCGGGGGCCGCGTGCACCGGTGGGCTGGGGCAATGAGGCACGTCGGCTGGATCGCCGGGGCAGCCGCGGCGGCGCTCGTCGCGGCCGGGGCGATCACGTACGCGGTCGCCGAGGACGCCGGGCCCACGGCGAAAGCGCCCACCGTCGACTCCGCGGACGCGGGCTTCGCCCGGGACATGGCGGTGCACCACCAGCAGGCCGTCGAGATGTCGTACATCGTGCGCGACCGCACTGAGGACGGCGAAGTGCGCCGACTCGCCTACGACATCGCGCAGACGCAGGCCAACCAGCGGGGCATGCTGCTGGGTTGGCTCGACCTGTGGGGACTGCCGAAGGTGTCCGCCGATCCGCCGATGACCTGGATGGGCATGGGTGACATGCCCCCCGGCGAGGACGGCGCGCTGATGCCCGGCATGGCGACGAACACCGAGATGAAAAAGCTCGGCACACTGCAGGGCAAGCAGGCCGAGGTCCTCTACCTCCAGATGATGACCGACCATCACAGGGGCGGCATCCACATGGCCGAGGGCTGTGTCGCCAAGTGCACGGTGGGCGTGGAAAAGAGGCTCGCGCAGGGCATGGTCGACGCACAGCAGTCGGAGATCGAGCTGATGGCCACGATGCTCAAGGAGCGCGGCGTGAAGCCGCGCGACTAGCGGGGCTCCCCGGACGGGGTCCGAAGCCCCGTTGGACCTCTCCGCACCTCCCGGTGAGAGGGCGCCGGCCCACTCGGGCCGCCTCAACCAGGCCGCAACACGGGGCGGTTCACCGAAACCGCCGCAAACCTCCATGATTCTCTGCCACTTGAGGTCTTCTTGGCCTTTTCATTCCCCTGGCATGAACCGTTCATCGCAAGAGTGGCCTCCATCGTGTGATCCATTCACCGCGCGTTCCACGCGTGGTTCTACGCGGATCGACGACCACTACATGCGAAGAACCGCATCGCAGGGGGTTTTATGAGATCCAACCGCGCCAAGGCGCGCGCCGGCGTGAGCCTGGCAGCGACACTGCCGCTCCTCACAGGCGCACTGGCGCTCGGCATACCCGCGGCCCACGCCGCGGACAACCCCGGCCGTGACGCGCTCGCGGGCACCAGGCCCGTGTGGGCGACGGCCAAGGCGGACAAGGGCGCGACCTCCAACGGCGCCCAGGTCTCCGCCCGCGTGTACCTCGCAGGCCGCGACGCCAAGGGCCTCGCCGCGTACGCGCAGTCCGTGTCGAACCCGGCATCGCCGCTGTACGGCAAGTACCTGAGCGCCAAGCAGACGCAGCAGCGCTTCGGCGCGACCAAGGCCCAGGTGGCCGCGGTGACGTCGTGGCTGAAGTCGGCGGGGCTCCAGGTCACCTCCGTCACTGCGCACTACGTCTCCGTCACCGGCGATGTGGCCGCGGCGGAGAAGGCGTTCGGCACCCAGCTGCACAACTACGCGAAGGGCTCGAAGACCTACCGGGCACCGACGCAGACGGCCTCCGTCCCGGAGAGCCTGAAGGGTGCCGTCCTGACCGTCACCGGTCTGGACAGCGCTCCGCACAAGGCGAGCCACAAGGACGCGCTGCCCCCGCCGGACGCCGTGTTCAAGAACGCCGGGCCGTTCTCCTCGTACTACGGCTCGAACACCGCGAAGACCCTTCCCTCCGCGTACGGCACGAAGATCCCGTACGCCGTCCAGGGCTACACCGGCAAGCAGCTGCGGGCCGCGTACGGCGCCGGGAAGTACACGGGCAAGGGCGTCCGGGTGGCCATCACCGACGCGTACGCCTCGCCGACCATCGCCTTCGACGCGGCCACCTACGCGAAGAAGCACGGTGACGCCGCCTACGGCAGCGGCCGGCTGCACCAGGTGCTGCCGGACACGTACACGAAGACCGAGGAGTGCGGGGCCGCCGGCTGGTACGGCGAGGAGACCCTCGACGTCGAGGCCGTGCACGCGGTCGCGCCCGCCGCCGACATCACGTACGTGGGCGCCGCCTCCTGCTACGACGACGACCTCCTCGACTCGCTCGGCAAGATCGTCGACGGTCACCTGGCCGACATCGTCTCCAACTCCTGGGGCGACATCGAGGCGAACGAGACGCCGGACGTCGCGGCCGCCTACGACCAGGTCTTCCAGTTCGGCGCGGTCGAGGGCATCGGCTTCTACTTCTCCTCCGGCGACAACGGCGACGAGGTCGCCCACACCGGTACGAAGCAGGTCGACACCCCGGCCAACTCCGCCTGGGTGACCGCGGTCGGCGGTACCTCGCTGGCCGTCGGCAAGGGCGACAAGTACCTGTGGGAGACCGGCTGGGGCACGGACAAGGCCAACCTCTCCACCGACGGCAAGAGCTGGGTGGACTTCCCCGGCGCCTACACCTCGGGCGCGGGCGGCGGCACCAGCAAGACCGTGGCGGAGCCCTTCTACCAGAAGGGCGTCGTGCCGGACGCGCTGGCCAAGGCGAACAACGCCACCGGTAACCGCGTCGTCCCGGACATCGCGGCGATCGCCGACCCCAACACCGGCTTCAAGGTCGGCCAGACGCAGACCTTCCCGGACGGGTCGCAGCAGTACAGCGAGTACCGGATCGGCGGCACCTCGCTCGCCGCGCCCGTGATCGCTGCCGTGCAGGCGCTGTCCCAGGAGGCCCGCGGCGGCAAGGCGATCGGCTTCGCCAACCCGGCGATCTACGCCAAGAACGGGTCGAAGGTGTACCACGACGTCACGGACAACCCGACGGGCTCCGGTCTCGCCGTGGCGCGTGTCGACTTCGTCAACGGCTTCGATGCCGCGGACGGCCTCGCCACCTCGGTCCGCAGCCTCGGCAAGGACAGCTCGCTGAGCGCCGTGAAGGGCTACGACGACGTGACCGGTGTGGGCTCGCCCGCTTCCGGCTACGTCAACTCGTGGCGCCGCCGCTGACCGGCGGCCTCACGCGGTCCCGCGTCGCGCCCGTCCTCCGTCACCGGAGGGCGGGCGCGCTGCGTCCGGGCGTTCGTACCGGCGACCGAGGCCGGGAGGTGGCCGGTGCGGCGTAGGCGGCCCGGCGCGACTGCCACGTGGGGCGCCCCACACCCCCATTGTGTCGCTCTGACGATTACTGGAGTCTAGACTGGGCCCGTGCCTCAACTACGCCTCGCCCTGAATCAGATCGACTCGACCGTCGGTGATCTCGCCGCAAACGCCGAGGCGATCCTCCGTTGGACCCGGCACTCCGCCGAACAGGGAGCGCATCTGGTGGCGTTCCCGGAGATGGCGCTGACCGGGTATCCCGTCGAAGACCTCGCCCTGCGGTCCTCCTTCGTCGAGGCCTCCCGCGCCGCCCTGAGGGACCTCGCCGCGCGCCTCGCCGCCGAGGGCTTCGGCGAGCTGCCGGTACTCGTCGGCTACCTCGACCGCTCCGAGACCGCCCAGCCGAAATACGGGCAGCCGGCCGGGTCCCCGCAGAACGCGGCGGCGGTACTGCACCGGGGCGAGGTGGCGCTCACCTTCGCCAAGCACCATCTGCCGAACTACGGCGTCTTCGACGAGTTCCGCTACTTCGTGCCCGGCGACACCATGCCGGTCGTGCGGCTGCACGGTGTCGACATCGCGCTCGCCATCTGCGAGGACCTGTGGCAGGACGGCGGCCGTGTACCGGCCGCGCGGTCCGCGGGGGCGGGCCTGCTGCTGTCGATCAACGCCTCGCCGTACGAGCGCGACAAGGACGACACCCGGCTGGAGCTGGTGCGCAAGCGGGCGCAGGAGGCCGGCTGCACCACCGCCTACCTGGCCATGATCGGCGGTCAGGACGAGCTGGTCTTCGACGGGGACTCGATCGTCGTCGCCCCCGACGGCGAGGTGCTCGCCCGGGCGCCGCAGTTCGCCGAGGGATGCGTGGTCATGGACCTCGACCTGCCGCGGGCGGACCCGGACGCGCCGGCGGGCGTGGTGGACGACGGTCTGCGCATCGACCGGCTGGTGCTGTCCGAGGAGCCGCTGCCGGCGTACGAGCCGGAGCTGACCGGCGGATACGCGGAGCGCCTCGACGACGCGGAGGAGGTCTACTCGGCACTGGTCGTGGGTCTGCGGGCGTACGTGAAGAAGAACGGCTTCCGGTCCGTGCTCATCGGTCTGTCCGGCGGTATCGACTCGGCCCTGGTCGCGGCGATCGCGTGCGACGCGATCGGCGCGGAGAACGTGTACGGCGTGTCGATGCCGTCGAAGTACTCCTCCGAGCACTCGAGGAGCGACGCGGCGGAGCTGGCACGGCGGACGGGCCTGCACTTCCGCACCGTCGCCATCGAGCCGATGTTCGCCGCCTACATGGACGCACTGGGCCTGACCGGGCTGGCGGAGGAGAACCTCCAGTCCCGGCTGCGCGGGACGCTGCTGATGGCGATCTCCAACCAGGAGGGCCACATCGTGCTGGCACCCGGCAACAAGTCGGAGCTGGCGGTGGGCTACTCGACGCTGTACGGCGACTCGGTGGGCGCGTACGGTCCGATCAAGGACGTGTACAAGACGTCGATCTTCCAGCTGGCGCGGTGGCGCAATCGCGCGGCGCAGGAACGGGGGCAGACGCCGCCCGTCCCGGAGAACTCGATCACGAAGCCGCCGAGCGCGGAGCTGCGCCCCGGCCAGGTCGACACCGACTCGCTGCCCGACTACCCGGTGCTGGACGCGATCCTCGACCTGTACGTGGACCGGGACAAGGGCGCGGACGTGATCGTGGCGGCGGGCTTCGAGCGCGAGCTGGTGGTGAAGACCCTGCGTATGGTCGACACCGCGGAGTACAAGCGCCGCCAGTACCCGCCGGGCACGAAGATCTCGGCGAAGGGCTTCGGCAAGGACCGCCGCCTGCCGATCACGAACCGTTGGCGCGAACACGCATGACACCCTCGGGGCCGCCGTCGGTCCGACGGCGGCCCCTGTCGAGCCGGGTTGCCGCGCCGCCCCGGTGAGGACGCCGGGTGGCGCTCCGCCGCCCGCCACGGCGGGAACTCCGGGGGGGGCGGTCGACCCGCCGGCTCCAGGGGGCGGTCGGACCCGACGGCGTCTCCACCCGAGGAGCGAAGCCCCCCGGGTGGAGGGCTTCGGGCGGACCGCCGTGTCAGCCGTGCACGGTCTCCGCGTGCTCCGGGACATGCGTCGCGATCACACGCTCCCGGCCGCTCAGCGGGCCCCGTCGCCGGTCAACCGCGTGGGCGACCCCCGCCACGGCCAGTCCCAGGACCGCCAGGGCCGCGCCGGCGAGGGCCGGGGAGGTGACGCCGAAGCCCGCCGCGAGGGCGAGGCCGCCGATCCAGGCACCCCCCGCGTTCGCCAGGTTGAAGGCCGCCTGGTTCGCCGAGGACGCGAGGGAGGGGCCCGCGGACGCCTTCTCCATCACCATCAGCTGCAGCGGTGAGCCCGTGATGAAGGCCGCCGTGCCGAGCAGCGTCACCGCGAGGGCGGCGCTCCACTGGGCACCCATGAGCAGCGGGAACAGCAACAGGACGACGACCATCGAGGTCAGGCCGCCGAACAGGGTTCCCCGCAGCGAGTGGTCCGAGAGCCGGCCGCCCACCAGATTGCCGATGGTCGCGCCGACGCCGAACAGGGCCAGCAGCAGGGTGACACTGGCGTCGGCGTAGCCCGCGGCGTCCGTGAGCATCGGTGTCACATAGCTGTAGGCCGAGAACAGCGCGCCGAAGCCCGCCACCGTCGTGCCCAGGGCCAGCCAGACCGGCAGGGAGCGCAGGGCCACCAGCTCGCCCCTCAGGCCGCCGGACGGGGCGTGGGTGTGGTCCTTGGGGATCAGCAGGAACAGCGACGCGATCGCCGCCGCGCCGATCACGCTCACCCCCAGGAACGTGGCCCGCCACCCGAGGTCCTGGCCCATCAGGGTGGCCACCGGCACACCCGCGATGTTGGCGACCGTGAGCCCGAGGAACATCAGGGAGACCGAGCGGGCCTTGCGTTGCGGCGCCACCAGGTTCGTGGCGACGACCGCCCCGACGCCGAAGAACGCACCGTGCGGGAGACCGCTCAGGAAGCGTGCGGCCAGCAGCCAGTGGTAGTCGGGGGCGAGCGCGGACAGCGCGTTGCCCAGGACGAACAGCACCATCAGACCGATGAGGACGGTGCGGCGGGACATACGGGCCGTGACCGCGGCGAGCAGCGGCGCGCCGATCACCACGCCCAGCGCGTACGCGGACACCAGGTGCCCGGCGGCGGGGATGGATATGCGCAGGTCGTCCGCGACGTCGGGCAGCAGCCCCATCATCACGAACTCGGTCGTACCGATGCCGAAGGCGCCCACGGCGAGGGCGAGCAGGGCCAGGGGCATGAAGGGCCTTTGCCTTTCAGGAGCAGGGTTCCGTCACCTTATAAGTTCAAGTACGGAACAAAGCATGCCGGGCCCAGTATTCCGCCGGGTTACGGCGTGGTGACCTTCACACGCGCCGCGATGGGCAGATGATCGCTGCTCGTCCGCGGCAGGGTCCACGAGCTCGTCGGTTCCACGCCCCTGACCATGATCTGGTCGATCCGCGCCATCGGGAACGACGCCGGCCAGCTGAAGCCGAACCCGCTGCCCGCCGCACCCTGTGTGGACCGCATCTGGGAGGTCACGGCGTTGAGCGAACGGTCGTTCATGGTGCCGTTGAGGTCGCCCAGCAGGATCACCTTGTCCAGCTTCTCGTCGGAGATGGCCTCACCGAGGGCGTCCGCGCTGGTGTCCCGCTCCCGCGCGGTGAATCCGGCCGCCAGCTTCACCCGCACCGAGGGCATGTGGGCGACATAGACGGCGACCCGGCCCTCCGGCGTGTTCACCGTGGCCCGCATCGCCCGTGTCCAGCCGAGCTTGATGTCCACGGGCGCGATCCCGGTCAGCGGGAACTTGCTCCACAGGCCGACCGTGCCCTGCACCGAGTGGTACTTGTACGTCGCCGCCAGCGCCTGCTCGTACACCGGCACCTCGGACGCCTTCAGCTCCTCCAGGGCCAGCACGTCCGCGCCGGAGGCCGCCACGTCACGCGCCGTGCCGTGCGGATCGGGGTTGTCCGCGTTGACGTTGTGCGTGGCGACGGTCAGATCGCCGCCGGCGCCGGTCTTGTCGCCGAACAGACCACCGAAGAGGTTCAGCCACACGACGACGGGCAGCACCAGGGCGACGAGCGCGGTCGCCGACTTGCGCACCAGCCCGAGAATCAGCAGCAACGGGATGAGGACCACACCGAGCCAGGGCAGGAACGTCTCGGTGAGACTGCCGAGATTTCCTATGGCGTTGGGGATCCGTGCGTGCATCACCATCACGAGCGCGAGGACGATCGCGAGAGCCGCCAGCACGATCCCGCGACGCCAGATGCCGCGGTCGTCGCGCAGGACGCGGTACAGGTGCCGGAGCCGGGACCCTCTGCGGTCCGGCCCCGTGCCGCCGCTGCCCGCCTCCGTCATGTACGCCTGCGCCATACGTCGCCTCACACCTTGCCGTGCACACCGTCGTCCCCGCGGTTATGACCCTAGGGGATGATCGGCCCCGTTCCCTGCCGCACCCGGGCGGCCGTTCGCGGACGAGGACGGCGAAGTCGGCGTGAGAGGTTCCGGATGAGGGCACGAGTAGGGCCTTCTGTGACGAAACCCGGACACTATGACGGGGAACTGACGGGCCGTAGTCCTTCCATGACCGTGTCGACTATCTGCTCGGCGAGGCCCTTCTCCAGCTTGGCGTCCGGGCGCAGCAGGGAGCGCACGAGCATGGGTCCGACGAGGATGTCGTTCATCAGCTCGATGTCGAGGTCGTCACGCAGTTCGCCGTTCGCCTGCCCGCGGCGCAGGACCTCCAGCCCGAGCCGCCGTCTCGGGGCGACGACGGTCGCGTGGTAGGCGGCCCAGATCTTGGGGCTGGTCTTCATCTGCGCGTACACGTTGTGCAGGATCGCCGAGGAGCGACTGGCGAGCCCGCGCTGCCGCAGCGACTCGAGCAGCACCACGAGGTCGTCACGCATCGAGGTGCCGGGCAGCTCGGGGTCCGGGGGCTCGGTGGACCGCATGACGTCGACGAAGAGGTCCTCCTTGTCGCTCCACCGACGGTAGATGGTGGCCTTGCCGACGCCGGCGGTACGGGCGATGCGCTCTATGGAGAGGTCAGCGAGGGGCACACCCTCCTCGATGAGCTTCATCACCCCCTCGACGATGGCCCGTTCGACGGCCTCGCTGCGGGGGCGCCCCCGCACGGGGCAGTCCTGCTGGGTCCGGCTCTCCGCGAGGCTCACATTCGGCTCCGTCCTTGCTGCGCTGGGATGATTCTCCCCGGTGAACGCATGATCGGGCACTCGACTCCCCGAGTGCCCGGTCATGACGTGCCGTCAGTGGTCGGCGGCCACCAACTCAGGCTCCTCCTTGCCGCTCTGCGGCACGGGCGCCCTGCCGGGCAGGAACAGTGCCACGACGATCACGCCGAGCACAGCCACGCCCGCGCCGCACAGCGCCGTCACATGCATCGCGTGCAGGAACGCGTCGTTGGCCGGCGAGACGAGGGCCTTGCCGTTCGGGCCGAGCTTCGCGGCCACACCGAGCGTCGCCTCGATCGACTCGCCCGCGGTGTGCCGGACGCCCGCCGGGACGAGCGCGAGCTTGTCCTGGATCCCGTCGCGGTACGTGGCCGACAGGACCGAGCCGAGGACCGCGATGCCGAGCGCACCGCCGACCTGGCGGAAGGTGTTGCTGAGCGCGGACGCGGAGCCCGCCTTCTCGCGGGGCAGCGCCTGCATGATGACGACGCTGGTCGGCGTCATGATGTGCGCCATGCCGGTGCCCATGAGGAAGAAGATGACCTCGAGGATCCAGATCGGCGTGTCCGCCTGCAGGGTGGCGAACGCGGCCAGCATCGCGGCGATGATCACCATGCCGCCCGTGGTCGTGGCCCTGTTGCCGAACCGGTCGACCAGCAGCCGGGCGCGCGGCGCGAAGATCATCTGTGCGGCGGCCAGCGGCAGCATCAGCAGGCCCGTCTGCAGCGGCGAGTAGCCCCGCACGCTCTGGGTGTAGAAGACGGAGAAGAAGGTCACGCCCATCAGGGCGAAGAAGACCAGTGCGATCGCCGCGATGGCGGCGGAGAAGACCTTGTTCTTGAAGTAGGTGACGTCGATGGACGGGTGGTCGCTGCGCTTCTCGAAGACCACGAAGAGCGCGAGGACGGCGACACCGGCGGCTATGGTCGCGAGCACCGTGGTGTCGGTGAAGTCGGCGAGCTGGCCGCCCTTGATGATGCCGTAGACGAGCAGGACCAGGCCGACGACGGACAGGACGACGCCCACCGGGTCGATGCGGCCCGGGCTGGGGTCGCGGGAGTCGGGGACCAGCCAGATCATCAGGGCCAGGGCGATGACCACGATCGGCACGTTGATGAGGAAGACGGAGCCCCACCAGAAGTGGGCGAGGAGCAGACCGCCGGTGATCGGGCCTATCGCGATGGCGAGGCCGACACCGCCCGCCCAGATGCCGATGGCCTTGGGCTGCTCGTCACGCTCGAACACGTTCATGAGGACGGCGAGCGTGGCGGGCATGACGAAGGCCGCGCCGAGGCCCATGAGCGCACGGAAGACGATGAGCTGAGCGGGCGAACCGGACTCGGCGGCGAGCGCCGACCCCGCACCGAACACGGCCAGACCGGCCAGCAGCATCTTCTTGCGCCCCAGGCGGTCACCCAGCAGACCCGCGGTGAACAGCAGCCCGGCGAAGACCAGGGTGTAGGCGTTGATGGCCCACTCGAGCTCGCTCTGGGTGGCGCCCAGACCGGTCGGCGCCGGAGTGGAGATCGTCTTGATCGCAACGTTCAGGATGGAGTTGTCGAGCACCACGATGAGCAGGCTGAGCATCAGCACGCCGAGAATCGCCCACCGGCGGCGGTGCACCGCCTCGGGCACACGCCGTTCCGCAGGGGCAGCAGGGGTAGTCATGGCAGAGAGCGTAGGGGAATTTCGATACGGAACGGTCTCGTATCTAAAGACTTTACGGAGACCTTAGAAAGAGACCTAGGTCCCGAGTCCGAGAACCGCCTCCCAGGACCCACGCACACCCTGCGTTCCGGGCCCGGAACGGGTCCTCCCGGGACGCGGACGCCGTCGGCCGGCGGGCTCGGCCGACGGCCGTGCGGGGGTGAGCCACCTCGCGCGCCCCGCACTAGCCGGGCGTGGCACGAGGTGCCACCATGGGGGTGGTCCGGGGACGCCGTCAGGGCGCCTCGAGATGACAGAAGGAGCGTTGCGATGACGCAGCTCACGGCTGCCCAGGGGCAGCCCGCTCAGGGTGCGCTCAAGCCCTCCGACAGCAGCAAGGCGCTGTACGGGGGAAAGAGCACCCGCCGCATCACCGTCCGGGACATCTCCGCCGCCAAGGAGCGCGGCGAGAAGTGGCCCATGCTCACCGCCTACGACGCGATGACGGCGTCCGTGTTCGACGAGGCCGGTATCCCCGTGATGCTCGTCGGCGACTCCGCGGGCAACTGCCACCTCGGCTACGAGACCACGGTCCCCGTCACCCTGGACGAGATGACCATGCTGTCGGCCGCGGTGGTACGGGGCACCAAGCGCGCCCTGATCGTCGGCGATCTGCCCTTCGGCTCGTACCAGGAGGGCCCGGTGCAGGCGCTGCGCTCGGCCACCCGCCTGGTGAAGGAGGCCGGCGTCGGCGCGGTGAAGCTGGAGGGCGGCGAGCGCTCGCACGGCCAGATCGAACTGCTCGTGCAGTCCGGCATCCCCGTCATGGCGCACATCGGGCTGACCCCGCAGTCCGTCAACGCGATGGGCTACCGGGTGCAGGGCCGCGGCGAGGAGGCCGCCGCTCAGCTGATGCGGGACGCCAAGGCGGTGCAGGACGCCGGCGCGTTCGCCGTCGTGCTCGAGCTGGTCCCGGCGGAGCTGGCCGCGGAGGTCACCCGCGCGCTGCACATCCCGACGGTCGGCATCGGGGCCGGACCCGACACCGACGCACAGGTCCTGGTGTGGACCGACATGCTGGGACTGACCGGCGGGCGGGTGCCGAAGTTCGTCAAGCAGTACGCGGACCTGCGCCGGGTGATGGGCGACGCGGCGAAGGCGTTCGCGCAGGACGTCATCGGCGGAACGTTCCCGCTCGACGAGCACTCGGTGCACTGAGACACCGCCGGTTGCGGTGATCGACCTGCTGCGGACCGTTTCAGGCCGGTCACGCAGTTCCCGCGCCCCTCACGGGGCGCCCGACAGCCCGCCGATCTTCCCCCGTCGGCGGGCTGTCGGCGTCCTGTGGGCGAAGCGGCGGCGGCTGTCGGCGGCCTGTAGGCGGTTTGTCGGTGCCTGCTGGCACCGTGGTCCGCATGACACGAATCGACAACAAGCCCAGCGACGCCGCACCGGACGCGGCCGTCACCGTACGGGGGCTGGTCAAGCACTACGGCGAGACCAGGGCACTGGACGGTGTCGATCTCGATGTGCGCGAGGGCACCGTCCTCGGCGTGCTCGGTCCGAACGGCGCGGGCAAGACCACCCTGGTCCGCTGCCTGTCCACCCTCATCACCCCCGACTCCGGCCACGCCACGGTCGCCGGCTTCGACGTCGTCCGGCAGCCGCGGCAGACGCGGCGCGTGATCGGCCTCACCGGCCAGTACGCCTCGGTCGACGAGAAGCTCTCCGGGTTCGAGAACCTGTACATGATCGGCCGGCTCCTCGATCTGCCCCGCAAGGAGGCCCGGGCCCGTGCGGACGGTCTCCTGGAGCGGTTCTCCCTCACGGAGGCGGCCAAGCGCCCGGCCTCCACGTACTCCGGCGGTATGCGGCGCCGACTGGACCTCGCCGCCTCGATGATCGGCCACCCGGCCGTCCTCTACCTCGACGAGCCGACCACCGGTCTCGACCCGCGCACCCGCAACGAGGTGTGGACCGAGGTCAAGCGGATGGTCGCCGAGGGCGCCACCGTGCTGCTCACCACCCAGTACATGGAGGAGGCCGAGCAACTGGCCTCCGAGCTGACCGTCATGGACCGCGGCAAGGTCATCGCCGGCGGCCGCATCGACGAGCTGAAGGCCCGGGTCGGCGGCCGTACGCTGCGCATCCGCCCCGCCGACCCCCGCGAACTGCACCCGACCGCCACGGCGCTCGACGAGTTCGGCCTCACCGGTCCCGGCAGCGCGACCGTGGACACCGAGAGCGGCACCGTCCTCGTCCCCGTCCTCAGCGACGAACAGCTGACCGCGGTCGTCGGCGCGGTCACCGCCCGCGGCATCACGCTCGCCGGCATCACCACCGAACTGCCCAGCCTGGACGAGGTGTTCCTGTCGCTCACCGGCCACAAGGCCAGTGCCCCGCAGGACGCGTCCAACGCCCTTGAAGAGGTCGCCGTATGAGCTCCGCCACCCTGCCCGCCCCCGCCGCCCAGGTCTTCGAGGGCCGGATCGGGCTGCGCGCCAACCTCCGCCACATCGGCGCCCTGGTCCGGCGCAATCTGCTGTGGATCCGGCAGGACCCGGAGTCGATGTTCGACGCCGTGCTGATGCCGATCGTCTTCACCCTGCTGTTCGTGTTCGTCTTCGGCGGCGCGATCGCGGGCACCCAGAACCGTGACGCCTACGTCAACTACGTGGTCCCCGGCCTGATGGCGATGATGGGCATGAACATCGCCATGGGGGTCGGGACCGGCTTCAACCAGGACTTCCAGACGGGAGTGATGGACCGCTTCCGGTCCCTGCCGATCGCCCGCTTCTCCGTGCTGATCGCCAAGATCACGGTGGAGATCGGCCGCATGCTGGTCGCCACCGCGGTGCTCCTCACGGTCGGTTTCGTCCTCGGCCTGTCCGTGGCGAACGTGCCGGGGCTGTTCGCCGCCATCGGTCTGTCGATGGTGTTCGGCTTCGGCATCATGTGGATCTTCCTCACCATGGGCGTCGTGATGAAGAACGCCCAGGCCATCCAAGCGATGGGGTTCCTCGTGCTGATGCCTCTGCAGTTCGGATCGTCCATCTTCGCGCCCACGAGCACCATGCCCGGCTGGCTCCAGGCCTTCACCGACTACAACCCGCTGTCCTCGCTGGCGGACGCCGCCCGCGGCCTGATGAACGGTGGACAGCCCATCGGCCACGACGTGATGGTGACGGTGCTCTGGTCGGTCGTCCTGACGGCGGTCATGGCCCCGATCGCCATCCGCAAGTTCACCACCAAGGCCTGACACCACCGGCACGACGGCAGGACCGCGTCACACCAGGGTGACGGCCTCCTCATAGGGGAGGCCGTCACCCTCCGTGTATGCCGCCTCGTACGCCGCGTCGCCCAGCAGCGCCCGCACGCGCGTCTCCGCCTCGGCGCGGATCTCACGCTCCGACGGGGCCCGGAAGTGACCGGGGGGCAGCAGCCGGTCGGCGGCGCCCAGGCACCGGGCCGCGTCCAGGACGCGGGTCCCGCCGTCGACTTCGGCGAGCACGATCGCCGCGATGCACAGATGCACGGACGGCAGATGCGGCGCGACCACCCGGGTCATCCGGTCCGAGGCCCGCTCGAGGGCGGTGCGCACCTTGCCCGCGGCGTCCTCGTACCGCTCCTCGACCGTGTCCAGCCAGGCCTCCAGGCCGAGCACGATGCTGTCGAAGAGCACAAAGGTGACGGCTCCGAAGTCCCGGCGCAGCAGCTCGAGTTGCTCGCGGGCCTCGGTGACCCGCGCGGTGCGGCCGAGCCACATCGTCAGGAAGAGGCGGGCGGCCGGCATGGCGTCGTTGTGCGAGCCGTGGCCGTCCTCGACGACCCGGCGCAGCAGCCGCTCGCCCCGCTCGGTCTCCCCCGCGTCCAGCAGCACGCTGCCCAGACGGGCGTCGAGGACGGCCATCTGGGAGTGGGCGCCGAGCTGTTCGGCGTACGCTCGGGCGGCCTCGAAGTCGGCGGCGGCGAGCAGGAAGTCGCCACGGCGTTCGTGGGCCTCACCGCGGGCGGACAGGGCCTCGGCGGCGCCCCAGGCGTCGTCGATCCGGCGGAAGATCTCCAGTGCCTCGTCGGCGTCCCGGGTCGCGTCCCCCGCCCAGGTACTGCGGTTGGCGAGGACGTTGGCCCGCATCTGGAGGGTCTGGCCCAGCTCCCAGGTGTAGCCGAGCTCGCGGCACGTGCGCACGGACTCGTCGATGACCTCCCGCATACGGTCGAGGTCGGCGGTGAACAGGACGGCGAAGAACCAGAGGAATCCGGGCATTCGGCAGGTCTGCGGCTGGCCCGGCCGGTAGGTCTCGCTGATGACTCTCAGCTTCTCCTTCGCCTGCATCGTCTCCCACGCCCTGTGGTCCATGTCCATGCAGGCGAGGTGCACGAGATGCGCACCGCGCCGGGCCTCCGCCAGGATCTCCGGGCGCATGGGCGGCGGGTTGTCGGTGCACGTCTCGGCGATGTCGGGCACCGGGCGCGCGGGCGGCGTGAAGGGGTCGGGGCCCATGGCGATGACGGCGGTGGACCAGGTGCGGGCCTCGGTGCGCTGATCGTGCATCTGCCAGTACCAGGACAGGGACAGGAGCAGGCAGAGCGCCTCGTGCTCGTCGCGGGTCGCGACGGCGCGGCGCAGGGCGGTGCGCAGGTTCTCGTACTCCAGCTCCAGCCGCTCGATCGCGGCGCGCTGCCCGGACGCACGCAGCAGCGGATCGGTGGTGCGGGCCAGTTCGCGGTAGTACGTGAGATGGGCGCGCTCGGCATCGGCCCGCTCGCCGGACTCGTCGAGCCGCTCGCCCGCGTACTCGGCGACGGTCTCCAGCAGCCGGTACCGCATCTCCCCGCCGCCCGAGGGCGCCGCCACCACCAGGGACTTGTCGACGAGGGAACCGAGCACCTCCAGCGCGGCGGGCCCGCACACGGCCTCGGCCGCGGTGAGGTCGCAGCCGCCGGAGAAGACGGACAGCCGGCGCAGCACCGTGCGCTCGTGCCGGTCGAGGAGATCCCAGGACCAGTCGACGACGGCCCGCAGGGTCTGCTGCCGCGGCAGTACGGTGCGGCTGCCGGAGGTGAGCAGCCGGAAGCGGTCGTCGAGCCGGTCGGCGATCTGTCGCGGCGACAGCATCCGCAGCCGGGCCGCCGCCAGTTCGATGGCGAGCGGCAGGCCGTCCAGGCGCCGGCAGATCTCGGCCGTGGCCTCGGGGTCGTCCTCGATCCGGAAGTCCGGCCGGGCGGCGGCGCCCCGGTCGGCGAGCAGTTCCAGCGCGTAGGGCTGAGGCAGCGGTTCGACCGGCCGCAGGGACTCCCCCGGTACGCCCAGGGGTTCCCGGCTGGTGGCGAGCACCGTCAGCCCCGGGCAGTGCTGGAGGAGGTGCTCGACGAGCCGGGCGGCGGCGTCCACGACGTGCTCGCAGTTGTCGAGGATGAGCAGCATGCGCCGCCGCGCGCAGTGCTCGGCGAGCCGGACGAGGGGGTCGTCGTGGCGTTCGGCGACAGCACGCATCTCCTCGGCGCCGGCGCCGCGCAGCACGGTCTCGCGCGCCCCGACCGCGGTGAGCACGGCCTCGGGCACGGCCTGGGGGTCGTCCACCGGCGCGAGCTCCGCCAGCCACACCCCGTCCGGTGCCAGATGCGTCACCGCCTCGGCCGCCTCCTGCGACAGGCGGGTCTTCCCGGCTCCGCCGGGCCCCAGCAGCGTGACGAGCCGGGCGGCGGCGAGATCCGCCCGCAGGGTGGTGATGTCCGTGTCCCGCCCGACGAAGGAGGTGAGGCGGGCACGGAGGTTGCCGGGGGGCGCGGGTGCCGCAAGGGCGCCTTCGGGTGCGGGCGCGCGGGGGTGCGGCGGGGCGTGGGACGGCACCGCGTCCGGGGTCCGCAGCAAGTCACCGTGCAGCGACCGCAGTTCCGGCCCGGGGTCGGAACCCAGCCGGTCCGCGAGCAGCTGCCGTACCTCCTCGTAGGCGGCCAGGGCCTCGGCCGGACGGCCCGCGTCGCGCAGGGCGCGCAGACGCAGCGCCTGGAGCGGCTCGTCCAGGGGATGGAGGTCGCACAGAGCGGTCAGCTCGGGCAGGTACTGCTCACCGTGACCGAGGGCGAGGGCGGCGGTCAGACGGGCGCGGCGCACATCGAGGCGGCGGGCATCCCAGCGGGCCGCCTCGGCCGTGCGGTCCGGGAGGTCGGCGAGGGCGGGCCCGTGCCACAGGGCGAGGGCGTCGTCGAGGACGGCCGCCGCCTTCGCGGGGTCGCCGTCGGCCAGGGCGGCCGTGCCCTCCGCGGCGAGCCGCTCGAAGCGGTGCAGGTCGACGTCGTCCGGAGCGGCGGCCAGCCGGTAGCCGCCGTCCACCGACTCCACCGTGTCCGCCCCGAGCGTCCGCCGCAGCCGCCCCACCAGCGCCTGCAGGGCGCCGCCGGCATCGGCGGGCGGATCGTCGTCCCACACCTCGTCGACGAGGAGGGCGGCGGGTGCGGCCCGGCCGGGTCGCAGGGCGAGAACGGTCAGCAGTGCACGCAGCCGTGCCCCGCCGACCGGGACGGGGCTGCCGTCGGCGCGGAGTGCCTGGGTGGTGCCGAGAATGCGATAGCGCACGGGGTCCATTGTCTCCGGAGCCGACGGTGGGCCGCCTCCGGGTTTCGGACTCGCGTGGAACAGGGTGCGGCAAAGGACGGGTGGGCTCCTTGCGGGCCGGGAACGCGCGCACCGATGGGCACGTCCGCGGCGCCGTGCGCGGAGTCGCCCCGGCCGGCGCTCGTCGTGCCCGCCGGCTCGGCGACAGCCCGTCCTCGGGCCGGAACCCGGAGCAGGCCACGAGACGTTTCTCCCTCGTCACCGGTACGGTCGACCCGCCAGCGCTGTCACTGACGCACCCAGGAGTCCCATGACCACCGCCGCAACCCGCCACAGCGACCGAAGGGTCAGCCCCGTCTTCGTCGGGATCCTGGCCGTGACGGCGGTCACCGGATGGGCCACCTGGAGCGGCTTCGCCGAGCAGCCCGGTGTGGCCGTCTTCCTGTTCGTGACGGCCGCCTGGATCGTGTCGCTGTGCCTGCACGAGTACGCGCACGCCCGCACCGCCCTGCACAGCGGCGACATCTCGGTCGGCGCGAAGGGCTATCTCACGCTCAATCCGCTGAAGTACACACACGCCCTGCTGAGCATCGTGCTGCCGGTGATCTTCGTGATCATGGGCGGGATCGGCCTGCCGGGCGGTGCGGTGTTCATCGAGCGCGGCCGTATCCGGGGGCGCTGGCGGCACAGCCTGATCTCCGCGGCCGGCCCTCTGACGAACGTGCTGTTCGCCCTCGTGTGCACAGCCCCGTTCTGGCTGCACGCCCTGGACGGTGTGCCGCAGGACTTCCGGTTCGCCCTGGCCTTCCTCGCGCTGCTCCAGGTGACGGCCGCGATCCTGAACTTCCTGCCGGTGCCTGGCCTGGACGGCTACGGGGTAATCGAGCCCTGGCTGTCGTACAACGTCAAGCGGCAGGTGGAACCCTTCGCCCCGTTCGGCCTGTTGTTCGTGTTCGCGCTGCTGTGGGTCCCGTCGGTCAACAACGTCTTCTTCGACGCGATCGACTCGATCCTGAACGGCATGGGCATCGACGACTTCGACCGCTACTGCGGCCAGGAGCTCTACCGCTTCTGGCAGGGCACCAACGATTTCTGCCAGGTCACTCGCTGACCGAGCGGCTCCGGGCCCCCTTGCCGCGCCGCAGGTAGTACCAGGCCATGTTGGACGACAGCCCCGCGAGCAGCACCCAGACGATCCCGAGCCAGCTGCCCTTGGCGAAGGCGACGACGGCCGCGGCGATCGACAGGACGCACACGGCGATGGTGTAGAGGGCGAGGCGGGGCATGGGGGTCGGCTCCTGACGGACGGCGGTCGTACGGTGTCCAGTGTCCCCCATGCCCCTGCGCCGGCTACACGTCGGTCACCCTCAGGCCCGCGTGCGCCTTGTACCGCCGGTTGACGGAGATCAGGTTCGCCACGAGGGCCTCGACCTGGTGGGCGTTGCGCAGCCGGCCCGCGAAGATCCCACGCATGCCGGGGATGCGTCCGGCGAGGGCCTGGACGATCTCCACATCGGCGCGCTCCTCGCCGAGGACCATGACGTCGGTGTCGATCTGCCCGACCTCGGGGTCCTCCAGGAGCACGGCGGACAGATGGTGGAAGGCGGCGGTGACCCGCGAGTCCGGCAGCAGCGCGGCGGCCTGCTCGGCGGCGCTGCCCTCCTCCGGCTTGAGCGCGTACGCGCCCTTCTTGTCGAAGCCGAGCGGGTTCACGCAGTCGACGACGAGCTTGCCCGCCAGCACCTCGCGCAGGGACTCGAGCGTCTTGCCGTGGCCCTCCCAGGGCACGGCGACGATCACGATGTCGCTGCGCCGGGAGGCCTCGGCGTTGTCGGCACCCTCGACGCCGTGGCCGATCTCCTCGGCGGCGGCCTGCGCGCGCTCCTCGGCACGCGAGCCGATGATCACCTGCTGGCCGGCCCTGGCGAGCCGGTAGGCGAGGCCCTTGCCCTGCGGCCCGGTCCCGCCGAGCACGCCGACGACGAGCCCGGAGACGTCGGGAAGGTCCCAGGGGTCCTTGGCGGGGGCCTTGGCTGCACTGTCGGTAGAGGTCATGGGCCGACTCTACGTGCGCCGCCGCCCCACCCGCCGCTCAGGCGAGAGCGGCCACCGGGACACGGCGGAAGGCGATCGTCTCGTACGCGCCGAAGTCGCCCGTCTCGTAGAGCAGGCCGACGGTGTCGGCGTCGGCGCGGACGAGGTCGCAGTAGCCGGCCGGCAGCCCGTCGACGGTGTACGCGGGCCGCCAGGTGACGCCGGCGTCGATGGAGACGCGCACGGTCATCAGGGCCCGGGCGGCGGGGTCCGCGGGGCCGGAGAAGAGCAGCAGGTCGGGGTCGCGGAGCTGGAGGACGCTGCCCTGGCAGACGGGGGCGACGAGCCCGGCCTGCGGGCGGAAGGGCCTGACCAGGGTCCGGCCGCCGTCCTCCGAGTGGGCGTCGGCGCGGTGGCCGGGCGACCGGGAGTCGGTGCGGGTGTTGAAGTAGACGCGTCCGTCGGGGAGTTCGGCGGCGGACGTCTCGTTGACGTTGATGTAGCCGTCCGTGTTCTCGTCGACGTAGCCGAGGTACCAGTTCTCGCCGCGGTCGTCGCTGAGCAGGCAGTGGCCCGTGTAGTACTTCGACTCGGTACCGGTGTCGGTGCCCGAGGGCGGGAGGCTGTGGTTGCCGGGGACGACGATCCGGCCGGTGCCCAGCTGGAGGCCGTGGCCGGGGGTGGTGGCGTACCACCGCCAGTCCTCCCTCTTCACCTGCGCGGTGATCTCGCGCGGCGCGGACCAGCCGAGCCCGTCGTCGTCGCTGTGCTGCACCCAGACGCGGCGCCCGTCCTCGGGGCCCACCTGTCCGCGCATGACGGCGTCCTCGGTCGCCGTGCCGGCCGCGCGGACGTGGACGAGCAGGACGCGACCGGTGTCCAGGACGACCGGGGCGGGGTTGCCCGCGAGGCCGGAGCCGTTGCGGGCGACGGTGAGCAGCGGGCCCCAGGTGCGACCGCCGTCCGTGGACCGCCGCAGCACGATGTCGATGTGCCCGTGGTCCGCGGCGGAGTCCACCCGTCCCTCGCAGAACGCGAGAAGGGTGCCGGTCCCCGTGGCGACTACGGCGGGGATCCGGTAACTGGCGTAGCCCTCGAGGCCGGCGTGGAAGGGAACGGAGGCTTCGGTCATGGAGGCTCCTCGGCCGGTTTGTCGCGGTTCGTCCGTCGGGCTCTGTGCCCGACGGCTGGGCTCCCTGCCCGGGTCGGGCGAATTCGGAGTGAACTCCGGGTCACGAGTCGCCGGTTGCGGCAGGATGCTTCCGTATGGACGCCGTACGGGTCGCGTTGCTGCGGGAAGTGCTCGCCGGGACCGAGTGGCCGGAGGCCACGCGGCAGTTCGCGGGGGCCCTGCGCGGATCCGTGGTGTCGTACGGGGGCGGGCTGCTGCTCGTGGGCACCGAGGAGTACGAGCCCTGGCATCTGGCGGCCCATCTGGTCGACGAGGCGGCCTGGTCGGGCACACCGGAGCTGTCCCCGACACTGGTACGGCACTCCGCGCGGGCCACGGATCCGGCGCATCTGGCCGTCGGCCCCGGACGGCTGTCGGCGGCACGTCGCGGGGAGACGCTGCTGGTGGTGTCGCCCGCCGCCGCGGGAGCCGGGCTTCTGGAGCGGGTCCACGACGCACGGCGGGCCGGGGCGACGGTCCTTGCGCTGGACACCGGGGACCGCGACCTCGCGGCCATGGCGCACGAGTCGCTGACGGTGCCGCAGGACACGGACCTCGACCTGGACACGGTGCAGCACCTGGTGAGCGCCGCGGCCGGGGAGAACTCGCTGCCGGCCCCCCGCGGCCGCCGGCGTCTGCGCGACCGCCTGTCCCGCCTGGCCGATCAGCTGACGTCTCCCCCGCCACCGCGATGGTGATCGCCGGGAAAACCGGTTGCCCCGGGCGCCGGGTCCGCTGAGCATGACCCGTCGTGACCGACGACACCCAGGCTCCCCCCGCACCACCCACGGCGCCCGAGGACGCGACCGCCGGCCTCTCGGCCCGCCGCTCCCCGAAGTCCCGCTCCCTGCTCCCCGATCTCGCGCCGTGGCACGCGTCGGCGGACTTCCGCAGGCTGTGGCTGTCCGGTCTGATCAGCAACTTCGGCACCTTCCTCACCTTCGTCGCGGTGCCGGTGCAGGTGAAGGCTCTCACCGGCTCCGCGGCGGCCGTGGGCGCGATCGGCGCCGTGGAGCTCGTGCCGCTGATCGTCTTCGGTCTGTACGGCGGCGCGCTCGCGGACGCCCACGACAAACGGAAGCTGATCCTGTCCACCGAGGCGGGGCAGGGGCTGCTGTCCGCGGTGCTGCTGGTGAACGCGCTGCTGCCGCGGCCCGCCGTCTGGCCGCTGTACCTCGTCGCGGCCCTCGCCTCCGCCCTCGGCGCCCTCCAGCGGCCGGCACTGGACTCGCTCATCCCGCGGATCGTGGCGCACGAGCACCTCCCGGCCGCCGCCTCGCTCAATTCGCTGCGCTGGACGGTCGGCGGGGTCGCGGGCCCGGCGCTGGCGGGTGTGGTGGTCGCCTTCGCCGGACTCGGTGCGGCGTACGGGGCCGACGTCCTGACCTTCGTGGTCTCCGTCGTCCTGTGTCTGCGGCTGGCCGCGTCACCCGCCGCCCACGAGGCGGCGAAACCCTCGCTGCGGTCGATCGCGCAGGGCGCGCGCTATGCGTGGAACCGCAAGGAACTGCTCGGGACGTACGTCATCGACCTCGCCGCGATGTTCTTCGCGATGCCGCTGGCGGTGCTGCCGTTCCTCGCGGACGAACTGCGGGCCGAGTGGTCGCTCGGGCTGATGTACGCCGCCGTGCCGGCCGGATCGCTGCTGGTGTCGCTGACCGGCGGCTGGACGTCGCGGATCCACCGGCACGGCCGGATGGTGGTCCTCGCGGCCGCCGGCTGGGGGCTCGCGATCGCGGCGGCGGGCCTCATGCGGAACGTCTGGCTGGTGCTGCTCTTCCTGGCGCTCGCGGGCGGTTTCGACATGGTCAGCGGGATCTTCCGGGGAGCGATGTGGAACCAGACGATCCCCGACGGGCTGCGCGGCCGCCTGGCCGGCATCGAACTGCTGTCGTACTCGGTGGGCCCGCAGCTGGGCCAGGTCCGCGCCGGTGGCATGGCCGCCTGGCGAGGTGTGCGCATGTCGGTCTGGTCGGGCGGCCTGCTGTGCACGGGCGCGGTGGCCCTGCTGGCTCTGTGCCTTCCCGGCCTGATGCGCTACGACGTCCGTACGAACGAGCACGCGCTGCGGCTGAGGGCCGAGCGGACGGGGACGGCGGGCTGAGAGCCCCGTCCCCGTCCGCCCCGACCGCTCGGTCGTCTCAGTCTTCCTCCCGCTCCGCCGCGGGTGTGTCGTGCCAGCGGGGATCCGTCTCCCACTCCTCGTTCCGCTCGCGCGCGATCTCCATCGCGTGCTCCGCCTCCTCACGGGACGTGTACGGCCCGAAGCGGTCCTTCGCGGGGCACTCGGGTCCCTCCTCGACCTTGTGGTGGGCCAGGCAGTAGTACCACTCGCCCGGCTTCCCGGCCGTCCGCTTCTTGAACAGCGCCATCGCAGGAGCTCCTTTCACCAGGGCCATGTTCCCGCACAGCCGCTGGTTAGACTCGCTGGCATGTCTGGCCAGTCGCTGCTCGTACCAGGAGAGCTGTCTCCCACCCGTTCCGTCCCCGGAAACATCCGCCGCCCGGAGTACGTCGGCAAACCCTCGCCGACCCCGTACAACGGTCCCGAGGTGCAGACGCCCGAGACCATCGAGGCGATGCGCGTCGCCGGCCGGATCGCGGCGCGGGCGATGGCCGAGGCCGCGAAGATCATCGCCCCGGGAGTCACCACGGACGAGCTGGACCGGGTCGCGCACGCATACATGTGCGACCACGGCGCCTATCCGTCGACGCTGGGCTACCGCGGCTTCCCCAAGTCGCTGTGCACCTCGCTCAACGAGGTCATCTGCCACGGCATCCCGGACTCCACCGTCCTGCGCGACGGCGACATCATCAATCTCGACGTGACGGCGTACATCGGCGGTGTGCACGGCGACAACAACGCCACCTACCTCGTCGGTGACGTGGACGACGAGTCCCGGCTGCTGGTCGAGCGGACCCGCGAGTCCCTCGACCGCGCGATCAAGGCCGTCAGGCCCGGCCGCCAGATCAACGTCATCGGGCGGGTCATCGAGTCGTACGCCAAGCGGTTCGGATACGGCGTGGTGCGGGACTTCACCGGGCACGGCATCAACTCGTCGTTCCATTCCGGGCTGATCATCCCGCACTACGACAGCCCGCACGCCACCACCGTGATGCAGCCCGGGATGACCTTCACCATCGAGCCCATGCTCACGCTCGGCACGCACGAGTACGACATGTGGGACGACGGCTGGACCGTGGTGACGAAGGACCGCAGGCGCACCGCCCAGTTCGAGCACACCCTGGTCGTCACGGACACCGGGGCGGAGATCCTGACCCTGCCCTGAGACACACCGCGCGTACCCGAAAGAGCCCGCTCCGCCCCACGGAGCGGGCTCTTTCATGTGGCTGCGTCCGTATCAGTGGGTAGGGTTTTCCCGACAAGGTGTCGGCAAGATGCTGGAGGCCCCATGACCCCGCCGGACGCGTCCCCCACGGCGTTCTCCTCGCTCCTGCGCAGCGCCTCGCTCGAGCAGCACCACGAGGCGAACACCTCGGCGTTCATCACCGACCTGCTCGGCGGCAGGCTCGGGGTCGAGGCGTACACGCGGTACACCGAGCAGCTGTGGTTCGTGTACGGGGCCCTGGAGGCAGGGGCCGAACGGCTTGCCGGCGACCCGGTGGCGGGCCCCTTCGTACGGCCGGAGCTGTTCCGGCGGACCGCACTGGAACGGGACCTCGCCCATCTGCGCGGGCCCGGCTGGCGGGCGGGCCTCACCGCGCTGCCGGAGACCCGGACGTACGCGGCGCGCGTGCGGGAGTGCGCCGGGGGATGGCCCGGCGGCTACGTCGCCCACCACTACACCCGCTATCTGGGCGACCTCGCGGGCGGCCAGATCATCCGCGACACGGCGGAGAAGACATGGGGTTTCACTCGAAAGGGTGATGGGGTCCGGTTCTATGTCTTCGAGGGGATCCCCAATCCGGCGGCGTTCAGGAAGGGGTACCGCACGCTCCTGGACGAGGTCCCGGCGGACGAACTGGAGAAGCAGCGGATCGTCGCCGAGTGCAAGCGGGCGTACACCCTCAACACCGCCGTCTTCCGGGCTCTGGGCGAGGAGTTCCCGCTGAGCGCTTAGGCCGTGCCGGGGTGGCCGACGATCGGGGGTGACCGGGGTCGGCGGAGCGACTGCGTACCGATGACGGACAGCAGCCGCAGCTTGTCGTGGCTCTCGGTGCCCGGGGCGGCGGTGGAGACGAGCAGGTTCCCCCGACGCCCGGCGCGGCGCGTTCCACATGCCCGGCGGGCTCTGGCACATGGGCGGCCCTCCCGGCGAGCAGAAGCTGTACAGCCGGTTGCGCAGCACCGATGGCGCCCGGCGCACCCGGGAGATCCCCGAGGAACTCGTGCACCGTCCCGGCCCGGGCGCAGCGCCGTGGCCCGCCCTCCGGTCCGGCGGTTCACGACGGGGGCTCGCTCAGTGGCGGCGGGCTCCGTGCGGTTCCGGTGCGGGATTCGGCGGCGTCGCGTCGGCCGTCAGATGCACGAGGAGAGCGAGGGAGCGGGCGGACTCGGTGCCGGGGTCCGCGTGGAACAGGACGAGCACCTGGCCCTCGGTGCCGGTGACGGCCAGCTTCTCGTAGCTCAGCTCCATCGGGCCGACCTGTGGGTGGTGGAGGACGGAGGAGCCGCTCGCCCGCGGGGCGACGTCGTGCCGGGCCCACAGGCGCCGGAACTCCTCGCTGCGCACCGACAACTCCCCCACCAGCTGCGCGAGATGTGCGTCACGGCTCTCGGGTCCTGCGAGCGCCCGGACCGAGGCGACGGTTCCGGCGGCGATCCTCGCCCAGTCGTCGCCGTAAAGGGCCCGGACCTCGGGGTCGAGGAACGCCGAGCGCAGTGCGTTCTCGCCCGGCCGATGGGCGGAGGACAGCGCGGTGGCCAGGTCGTTGGCCAGCAGGACGTCCTGGTAGCGGCCGAGGACGAGGGCCGGGACACCGGTCAGCGACAGCACGAGCCGGCGGGTCCCCGCCGGTACCCGCTCCGGGCGGCGGCGCCCCGGGCGTCCGCGGGGCACGGGGGTGGCGAGCTGATGCAGATACGCGGTCGCCTCCGCACCGAGGCCGAGCGCACGGGCGAGGGCGTCCAGGACCTGGGCGGAGGGGTGGTGGTCCCGGCCCTGCTCCAGCCGGAGGTAGTACTCGGCCGAGATGCCCGCCAGCTGGGCGACCTCCTCACGGCGCAGCCCGGGCACCCGGCGCCGGCTTCTGTCGGCCGGACCGAAGTCCTCGGGACGCAGGAGGTCACGGCGGGCGCGGAGATAGGCGCCCAGCTCGTTGGACGGACTCATGTCCTCCACGGTAATCGGGCCGTCGACCCCGAGCCTGGCCCCCGTGGCACCCCTGTCGGCAGGGCCCTGGCCGGCGCCCCCGAGGCGGTCGACGGTGGTGACGAGGCCGCCGCGCCCGGCGCGCCCACCGACGACTCACGCAGAACGGCACCCTCATGACCTACGACCACCCCCGCTGGACCACCCCCTTCACCCGTGACACCACGGCCGACGAGGTCCTCGCCGGCGTCGATCTGAGCGGACGGCGCGCGGTCGTCACCGGCGGCGCCTCCGGCATCGGCATCGAGACCGCCCGCTCGCTGGCCCGGGCGGGCGCCGAGGTGACCCTCGCCGTACGGGACACCTCCGCCGGGCGGAAGGTCGCCGACGAGATCGCGGCGGACGGCGGCGGAGCCCGGGTGGACGTCGCCCCGCTGGAGCTGACGGACCGCGCCTCCGTCGCCGCCTTCGCCCGTGCCTGGACCGGTCCGCTGCACATCCTCGTCAACAACGCCGGTGTGATGGCGGTACCCGAGCTGCGCCGCACCCGTGAGGGCTGGGAGCTGCAGTTCGCCACCAACCACCTCGGCCACTTCGAACTGGCCCGGTCCCTGCACCCCGCGCTGGCCGCGCAGGGAGCGCGGATCGTCTCGGTCAGTTCGAACGCCCACCACCGCTCGCCCGTCGTCTTCGACGACATCCACTTCGAGCACCGCGCCTACGACCCCTGGCTGGCCTACGGGCAGTCCAAGACCGCCGGCGTCCTGTTCGCCGTGGAGGCGGGCCGACGCTGGGCGGACGACGGGATCACGGCGAACGCGCTGATGCCGGGCGGCATCCGCACCGCGCTCCAGCGCCACCAGGAGGGCGCCGCGATGTCCCCGGAGGTCAGGGAGATCTTCGACTCCTACCCGTGGCGCACCGCCCGGCAGGGCGCGGCCACCTCCGTCCTGCTCGCGGCGTCTCCCCTGGTCGAGGGGGTCACCGGGCGCTACTTCGAGAACTGCAACGAGGCACTCCCCCTCGACCCGGCGCTCGCCGGCCGCTCCGGCGAGCCCTCGGGGGTGGCGCCGCACGCCCTGGACCCGGACGCCGCGGCGCGTCTGTGGGAGGTCTCCGCACGGACACTCGGCGACTGATCCGCGCGCACCGCGGGCACGGGGGCACCGCCGCCCGTGGGCCCGCGGGGTCGCCCCCGCGGGCCCGGCGGCTTGGGCGGTCGGCACCGTCCGCGGCCGGGACGGTCAGCGCTCCAGGAACACCCGGCCGCCGACCTCCACCCATCCTTCGGGCTGCGGTGCCGTCAGGATCTGGGAGCCCGTTCCCTGACGGATGTTGAGCGCTCGACCGAGACGGTCGGTGAGCAGCAGCGCCGCCGCGCCGGTCGCCTCGTCCTCGTCGATGCCGTCGTCCCGGCCGGGGAAGGCCCGGGCGCGTACTCGGCCCGCGGCCTCGTCCTCCCACGCCCAGGCGTAGATCCACTCCCCCGGCGGCGGCACCGCGAGCGCGTCCACCTCGCTCGCGGTCGCGTGCCGGCGCAGCGTACGCGGCGGCGCCCACTCCGGGCGGGCCTCGATCCAGCTGAACTCGCCGTCCGCGCGGGCGCCCACGACCCCCGCCGGTGTGACGAGTTCGGGCACGTCGAGCAGCCATGCCGTGCCGACGCAGGGGTGCCCGGCGAACGGCAGCCGCAGCGTGGGCGTGTAGATGTCGATGGCACCGCGCTCGGGGTCGTCGACGAACACGGTCTCGCTGAAGCCGATCTTGGCGGCGAGCGCCTGGCGGTCACCCCGGTCGGGAACCGTCGAACCGTCGCGGACGACGGCGAGTTCGTTGCCGTGGCCGCCGTCCGGCCCGCAGAAGACGCGCAGCACGTCGTAGTCAGTCACGCGGGCATTCAAACATCGCGCGGCGGGCGAACGCGTCCCAGGCGGCGGTCCCTCCGGCCAGGGGCCAGGAGCGGGTGCGTCCGCGCCGCGAAAACTGTTTGCCCCGGCCCCGGGCCACCCCCCGTTGGGCCCCTCTTGACCGGTCCTTGGGGTTCGTTTTGAGTCGGCGTAATCAAGCCGTTTCTGTGATCTTTTCGTGAGCGTCGAATTGCCACCCGGGTGGGTGCAGGTGAGGTAAGGCTCAGGTAACTTAGGTCAGCCTCACCACACCGTTTCCGCTTGGAGCCTGTATGCGAGCCGTCCGACTCACCGTCACCGCCGCCGCCACGGTGGCCGCTCTGACCGCCATCACGGCCTGCACGGCGAAAAGCGACGCCAAGGACGGTGACGCGATCCAGGTGACCGCCGCCGACTCCAAGTGCGACACCTCCGCCAAGTCGACTCCGGCGGGCCAGGTCACCCTGCAGATCGAGAACAAGGGCTCCAGGGCCACCGAGGTCGAGATCCTCTTCCCGGACGACCGGATCGTCTCGGAGAAGGAGAACATCGGACCGGGCACCAAGTACACGCTGACGGCCGAGGTCAAGGCCGGCTCGTACGAGATCGCCTGCCGCCCGGGCATGAAGGGTCACGGCGTACGCCAGAAGCTCACGGTCACGGGCGGCTCGGCCGCCGAGCGGAACCCGAAGCTGGACAAGGCCGTCGCCGACTACCGCCAGTACGCCCAGGACCAGGCCGACGAGACGCTGCCGCGTGTCGAGACCTTCGCCAAGGCCGTCAAGGACGGCGACCTCGAGGCCGCCAAGAAGGCCTATGCGACCTCCCGCATCGGATGGGAGCGCACCGAGCCGGTCGCCGAGTCCTTCGGTGACATCGACCCGAAGGTCGACACCCGCGCCGACGGCCTGGAGCAGGGGCAGAAGTGGACCGGCTGGCACCGCCTGGAGAAGGCCCTCTGGGAGGACAAGAAGATCGGCGACGAGGAGAAGACGCTCGCCGACCAGCTGGTCACCGATCTCAAGGACTGGCAGCAGCGGGTGGGCAAGGCCGAGATCACGCCGACCTCCATGGCCAACGGCGCCAAGGAGCTGCTCGACGAGGTCGCCACCGGCAAGGTCACGGGCGAGGAGGACCGCTACTCGCACACCGACCTCGTCGACTTCAAGGCCAACGTCGAGGGCGCGCAGAAGGCCTACGAGCTGCTGAAGCCGGTCGCCTCGACGAACGACGCCGCGCTGACCACCGAGCTCGACAAGCAGTTCGCCGCACTGGACACGCTGCTCGACAAGTACCGCACGGACCCGGCGCAGTACGACTTCGTCTCGTATGACAAGGTCACCAAGGACCAGCGCAAGGAGCTGTCGGACAACGTGAACGCGCTCGCAGAGCCGCTGTCCAAGCTCGCCGCCGCCGTTGTGAAGTAGGGACGACCATGACCGAGACCCAAGGCACCGCGAGTCCCTCGCGCCGTGCGCTGATCGGCTGGGGCGGCGCCGGCCTCGCGCTCGGCGCCGCCGCGGCCGGCGGCGCGGTGGCGATGACCCGTACGGGCAACGACGTGGACCCGGCCGGGTCCGCGACGGGCGTCGCGGTCGACTTCCACGGCGCGCACCAGGCGGGCATCGCGACGCCGGTGCAGGACCGGCTGCACTTCGCCGCGTTCGACGTGAAGACCGACGACCGCGCCGAGTTCGTCCAGATGCTCAAGGACTGGACCGCGGCCGCCCGGCGTATGACCGCCGGCCGGGCGGTCGGCGACGGCGCGTTCGGAGGGCTCGCCGAGGCGCCGCCGGACGACACCGGCGAGGCCGTGGGCCTCAAGCCGTCGAGGCTGACCCTGACGATCGGGTTCGGGCCGTCGTTCTTCGAGAAGTTCGGGCTGGCCGGCAGGCGGCCGGAGGCACTGGTCGACCTGCCCCGGTTCCCCGGCGAGAACATGGACACCTCCCGCACCGGCGGCGACCTGTGCATCCAGGCCTGCTCGGACGACCCCCAGGTGGCCGTGCACGCGATCCGCAACCTGGCCCGCATAGGCTTCGGCAAGGTCGCCGTCCGCTGGTCCCAACTCGGCTTCGGCAAGACCTCCTCGACCACCCCGGACGCCCAGACCCCCCGCAATCTCATGGGGTTCAAGGACGGTACCCGCAACATCGCGGGCACCGAGACCGACCGCCTGAAGAAGTTCGTGTGGGTCGGCGAGGGCGACGGCACCGACTGGATGACCGGCGGCTCCTACCTCGTCGCACGGCGTATCCGGATGAACATCGAGACCTGGGACCGTACCTCCCTGCAGGAGCAGGAGGACGTCTTCGGCCGCGACAAGGGCGAGGGCGCTCCCGTCGGCAAGGCGAAGGAGCACGACGAGCCGTTCCTGAAGGCGATGAAACCCGACGCCCACGTACGGCTCGCGCACCCCGACTCCAACGGCGGGATCACGATCCTGCGCCGGGGCTACTCCTTCACGGACGGCACGGACGGACTCGGCCGGCTGGACGCGGGTCTGTTCTTCCTCGCCTACCAGCGCGACGTGCGCAAGGGCTTCATCCCGCTCCAGCGCAAGCTGTCGGCGTCCGACGCGCTCAACGAGTACATCCAGCACGTGGGTTCGGCGGTCTTCGCGATCCCGCCCGGCGTCCGGGACAAGGACGACTGGTGGGGCCGGACGCTGCTCACCGAGGAGGCGTAGCCAGTGTTCTCCAACTACCTGATCGGCCTGCGCGAGGGGCTTGAGGCCAGCCTCGTCGTCTGCATTCTGATCGCCTATCTGGTCAAGACGGGCCGCAGGGACGCCCTGAGGCCGATCTGGATCGGCATCGCCGTCGCGATCGCCCTCGCCATGGGCTTCGGCTGCGCGCTCGAATTCGGCTCCCAGGAACTGACGTTCCAGGCGCAGGAGGCGCTCGGCGGCTCCCTGTCGATCGTCGCGGTCGGCCTCGTGACCTGGATGGTCTTCTGGATGCGTCGCACCGCCCGGCATCTGAAGGCCGAGCTGCACGGCAGGCTGGACGCGGCCCTGGCACTGGGCACGGGCGCACTGGTCGCCACCGCGTTCCTGGCCGTGGGCCGCGAAGGTCTGGAGACCGCGCTGTTCGTGTGGGCCTCGGTGCACGCGGCGAGCGACGGCACCCCGCGCCCGCTGATCGGCGTGGCGCTGGGCCTGGCCACCGCGGTGCTCCTCGGCTGGCTGTTCTACCGCGGCGCCCTGAAGATCAACCTCGCCAGGTTCTTCACATGGACGGGCGGCATGCTGGTCGTCGTCGCGGCGGGCGTACTCGCCTACGGCTTCCACGACCTGCAGGAGGCCGACTGGATCCCGGGCCTGACGAACCTGGCCTTCGACATCAGCGGCACCATCCCGCCGGACAGCTGGTACGGCACCCTGCTCAAGGGCGTGTTCAACTTCCAGCCCGACCCGACGGTCCTCCAGATCACGGTGTGGGCTCTGTATCTGGTCCCCACCCTCGCCATCTTCCTCGTCCCGGTAGGGTTCGCCTCCGGGAAGGGGAAGGTGAAGGCCACTGATGACCAGGGATCGCGGGGATCACAGCCCTCGAACGCTTCGTAGTCTCAACCGGTTCGCCCTGGCAACCGCGACGGCCGCCACCGTCGCCGTGGCCGCGAGCGGCTGCGTCGTGGTCCACGGCGAGCGGGAGGTCGTTCCGACGGCGACCCGCGCCGAAGCGGCCCGCGCGCTCGCGGACTTCATGACCGCGTACAACAAGGCGGACAAGGCGTACAACCGTTCCCTGGACGCGGACCGGGTCACCGGCCCGCTCGCCGCCATCGACGGCGGCAAGCTGGACGCAGGCCACAAGAACCACCCCGCCGGCAATCCGGCCCATGTCCCGCTGAAGCTGACCGACGCGAAGTTCACCATTCCCGAGAAGGCGGGCTGGCCGCGCTGGTTCGTCGTCGACACCCGGTCCAACAAGGGCAACACCGACGCCCATTGGCTGCTCGTCTTCACCCGCTCCGACGCGAGCAAGGTGTGGGCGGTGTCGTATCTGACGATCCTCGCGGCCGGTGACGTACCGGCGTTCAAGAAGGACGAGGACGGCTGGGCCCAGCCCGTCACCGCCGGCGACGCGGCGCTCGCGGTACGGCCCCGTGAGCTCGGCTCGGCCTACACGGCGTATCTGAAGTCCGGCGGGGACACGTTCGCGCCCGGCGCGCACACCTCCCGGTGGCGCGCCACGCGGCTGAAGAACGCCACCAAGCCGGGGCTCGCCCGTCAATACCTCGACGAACCGCTGACCAACGGCGACTACGCGCCGGTGGGACTGCGTACCACGGACGGCGGCGCACTCGTCTTCTTCGCCACCCGCCACTTCGAGAAGCAGACGGCCGCACCGGGCGTGAACATCACCGTGGCGGACCCGAGCATCAAGGCACTGCTGACGGGTGAGGTCAAGCAGTCGCTGACGCTGGAGTTCGTCTCCAACCAGGCGGTACTGGACCCCACGCAGGGCAAGGTGACGTTCCTGAGCAGGGTGGAGGGGCTGACGGGGGCGAAGGGCGAATAGGGCGCGGCGCCGGGGCTCAGCCCCGGTGCGGCCAGCCGGCGAGCTCGGTCTCGTCCCGGGCGTGCCGTGCGCACGCGTCGGTCAGCACCTCGAGCAGGCTCAGCGGATCCGGCAGCGGGTGCTCCGGGCCCTGTACCCACTCCACCGACTTCTCACCCGGCAGCCGCGCGGGCGGCAGCAGCACGTACGAACCACGGCAGTGCCAGCGAAGGCCCGGGTGCTCGTCCATCGTCTCGGGGTGGCAGTCCAGTTCACACGGCCACCACTCGTCCTCGTCCTCGGGTGTACCGCGCGTCAGCGTGAAGAACAGCATGCGCCCGTCACCGGTCACGGCGACCGGACCCACCTCGACGCCGGCCTCGAGCAGTCGCCCCAGGGCCTCCTCCCCGGCCCCGCGCGGGACGTCCAGCACATCGTGGACCATCCCGGTGGCGGTGATGAAGTTCGCCTGCGGCTGGTGCCGGACCCAGCGCTCGACCTGCGCACGGTCGGTGGTGGACTGCGTCTGCCAGGCGAAGGAGACCGGGTGCCGGGCGGGCGTGGGACAGCCGACGCGGTCGCAGGAGCAGCGGTAGCCGAGGGGATGCGCGGCGGGCGCCATCGGCAGCCCTGCGGCGGCGGCAGCCAGCAGCATCGCCTCACGGCCGCCGTCCCCGGCGTCCTCCTCGAGACGGGCGGGACGTCGTCCGCGCAGCCACTGGGAGATCCTGCCCTGCGCGCCCCTGCGGCGGCCGAACTCTGCGCTCATCTATCCCCTCGCTCGCTGCTGTGGTGCGGACAGCACGCCTTATCGTCCCACCATCCTGCGCCTCGGGTGACCGGAGTCCACATCCGGGGTGGTCGGGGCGATGCCAAACCGCAGCCCTTCATCTGCGACGATGTCGGCATTTCCCCGGACATATCCGAACGAAAAATCGGCCGGTGGAGGCCGGGGCCCACCCGGAGGCGGTGTCAGTGGTCCTCGGGCGGCCAGGCGTCTCCCCAGTCCGTGTCGCGAGCCGCCCGGTACAGCGGACCGTGCCGCTTGGTCACCGTCTCACGGTGCAGGGACTCGTCCGGGCCGCACAGCTCGAGCAGCACCTGCCCCTTGCGGATCTGCGGGCGGCGGACGACCCGGGACGCGGCCGGCGCCACCGGGAAGCGGGCCGCGGCGACATAGCTGAACTTCTCGTCCTCGTAAGCCAGTGAGCCGCCCTTGACCTGCCGGTGCAGCGAGGATCGGCTGACCCGGGCGGAGAAGTGGCACCAGTCCTGGCCGGGGACGATGGGGCAGGCCACACTGTGCGGGCAGGGCGCCGCGACCTGGAGACCGGCGTCGATCAGGCGGTCGCGGGCCTCGATGACGCGGGCGTAGCCGTCCGGGGTGCCGGGCTCCACGATCACGACGGCCTGGGCGGCCGCGGCCGCCGCGTCGACGACATGGGCGCGGTCGGCCGCGGTCAGCTCACCGAGGACGTAGGAGACCGTGACGAGATCGGTGCTCTCGATGGCGAGCGCCGCTCCGATACGGGTGCGGTGCCATGCGGCGGACTTCAGCGCCGGGTTCGCCCCGGCGATCTCGCGGCCCAGCTCGAGTGCCGGCTCGGCCCAGTCGAGCACGGTGACCGGCCGTTCGCCGTCCCAGGTCGCGCTCACGGCCCAGGTCGCCGCGCCGGTCCCGCCGCCGACGTCGACATGGCCCGAGGGCACCCAGCCCGGCGTGGCGTCCGCGAACGCCTCCAACGCCGCGCACACCGCCTCGAACGTCGCGGGCATCCGGTACGCGGCGTACGCGACCACATCCGCACGGTCCCGCAGCACCGGTGCGTCGGTCGGGGTCCGTCCCCGGTAGTTGGCGATCAGCCGGTCCACGGCCTGTGCGGCCTGCCGGGGCGGCAGCCCGTCCAGCAGCGCGGCGAGGGCGGCGCGGAGCGTGTCGGCTGAGGAGACGGGGGCGTTCACCCGCAGATTCTCTCAGGTGCCGCGGACCGCCCGTGCCAGTCGATCCGCCGCCGCGACCCGCACCCGGTTGTCGGGGTTCCGGCGGAGCGGGTGGACCGCGTTCGCCAGGAGGACGAGGAACGTGTCCGTCGAGGGGTCGAGCACCAGGGACGTGCCCGTGAAACCGGTGTGGCCCGCCGCACCCCCGCCGGCCAGCTCCCCCATGAACCAGGGCCGGTCGACCGCGAACCCCAGCCCGGGCGGGGCCAGCATCAGATCGACGAGGTCGGGACCCAGGATGCGCGCCGGGCCGTACGAACCGCCCGCGAGCAGGGTGCGGCAGAAGACGGCCAGGTCGCGCCCCGTGGAGAACAGGCCCGCATGGCCCGCCACCCCGCCGAGCGCCCAGGCGTTCTCGTCGTGGACCACACCGCGCAGCATCCCGCGGTCCACCTTGGCCCAGGGCCGCCGCTGGTCCTCGGTCGCCGCCGCGTCCCGGCTGGGTCCGAACCCGGTCGCCGTCATCCCGAGCGGCCGGGTGATGCGGTCCTCGACGAGCTCGTCGAGCGGGCGCCCGGTGACACGCTCCAGCACGAACTGCAGGAGCAGCATGTTCAGGTCCGAGTAGCAGTGGGTGCCGGGCGCGGTGACCGGTGCCTCCGCCCGCAGCAGCGCGATCCGCGCCGCGTAGGAGGGGTGGTCGTACAGCGGGAGTTCCGGCCGCAGCCCGGAGGTGTGCGTCAGCAGCCGGCGCACGGTGATGCCCCGCGCCGCCACACCGCGGAAGTCCGGCAGATACGCCTCGACCGGAGTGTCGATGTCGACCGTGCCGCGCTCCAGCTGCTGGACCACGGCGACCGTGGTGAACAGCTTGGTGAGCGAGGCCAGGTCGAAGCGTGTGTCCGTGGTCATGGGCACCCGCGCTTCCGGCGGCAGCTCCACCCCCCGGTCCGTCTCCGCGTCGTGGGAGGAGTACCGGACGGCCCAGCCCATCGCCTCCTCGACGGCGATCACCGGGCCGCGCCCGGCGACCACCACGGCGCCGGCCGCCCAGGGGCGCTCCCCCTCGACGGCGTCGCGGACACCGCGCACCATGAGGCGCAGTTCCTCCCTGTCGAGCCCGGCCTTCTCCGGTGTGTCGATGCGCAGTCGCTGCGCGCTCAGCCGTCCCCTCCCGGGCTCTCTGCCGCCCGCCCGCCGTGCACGACCGCTCCCTGGTTCCACGGACGGCACAGTGCCACGAAGCAGACGACGGCCACCAGTGCCGCCGCCAGTTGGACGACGGCCATCGGGACGGCGGTGTGCTCGCCGGCGATCCCGACGAGCGGTGAGGCCACGGCACCGATGAGGAAGGAGGACGCGCCGAGGAGCGCGGACGCCGAACCGGCGTGCTGCCTGGTGCGCATCAGGGCCAGCGCCTGGGTGTTGGGCATCGCGAGGCCCATCGCCGACATCAGGACGAAGAGTGCCGCGGCGACGGGGAGGAGGCCCACCTCGCCGAGGGCACCCGTCGACATCAGCAGCAGCGCGGCCGCGGCGAGCGTGATCACGGCGAGGCCGACCGCCAGCACCTTGTCCAGCCCGACCCGTCCGACCAGGAGTTTTCCGTTGATCTGGCCGACGGCCACCAGGCCCACCGAGTTCAGGCCGAACAGCAGGCCGAAGGTCTGCGGGGAGGCGCCGTAGATCTCCTGGATCACGAACGGGGACGCCGAGATGTATGCGAACAGCGCCGCGAAGGCGAAGCCGCCCGCGACGGTGTACCCGGTGAAGGCGCGGTCGGCGAGCAGCAGCCGCATGGAGCGCAGGGCCGTGCCGACTCCCCCGTCGTGCCGATGGGCGGGAGCCAGCGTCTCCGGCAGTTTCGCCCACACGAGCCCGGTGAGCGCGATCCCGACGACGGTGAGGACGACGAAGACCCCCCGCCAGTCCGTCACCCGCAGGATCTGGCCGCCGATGAGCGGCGCGACGACGGGCGCGACCCCGGAGATCAGCATCAGGGTGGAGAAGAACCGGGCCATGGCGACACCGTCGTACAGGTCGCGAACGACGGCGCGTGCGATCACTATCCCGGCCGCACCCGCCAGCCCCTGCACCAGCCGGAACACCACGAGCGACTCCACCGAGGGCGCGAGCGCGCACAGCGCGGTGGCGACCACGTAGACGACGAGGCCCACGAGCAGCGGGCGGCGGCGTCCCCATCGGTCGCTCATCGGGCCGACCAGCAGCTGGCCGAGCGCCATGCCCGCGAGGCAGCCGGTGAGGGTCAGCTGCACGGTGGCGGCGGGCGCGTGCAGCGACCGGGTGACCTCCGGCAGGGACGGGAGGTACATGTCCATGGCCAGCGGGGGCGTGGCGGTGAGTCCGCCGAGGACGAGGGTGACGAGGAGGCCGGTACGGCGGAGGGCGCCCCCCGGTGCGGGGGCCGCCTCGGTCGCCGATACGGCGTCCTCGGTCACGGGTACGGCGTCCTCGGTCACGGGTGCCGTCGCCACCACCCCGGTCGTGCGGCCCTCCGGCTCCTTGCGGTCGCGCCTGGTGCGCCCACGCTCGGGCATGTGCCCCTCCCCCCTCGTTCGGTCCGCCACATATGCTCTCAGCTCGTACGGGCCGGCCGGCGCGGTGAACCGAGGGGCGGACATGGTGGGGACGGCGGACGGACGGGTGCGGTGGGGGATCCTGGCGACCGGGGGCATCGCCGCGGCGTTCGCGGCCGATCTGGTCGACCTGCCGGACGCGGAGATCGTGGCGGTCGCCTCGCGGACCGAGGAGACGGCCGGGGCGTTCGCGGAGCGGTTCGGGATACCCCGGGCCTACGGGCGATGGGACGCTCTCGCCGAGGACGCGGACGTCGACGTGGTGTACGTCGCCACCCCGCACTCGGCGCACCGGGTGGCGGCCGGGATGTGCCTGGAGGCCGGGCGCAACGTGCTGTGCGAGAAGGCGTTCACGCTCAACACGCGGGAGGCCGAAGAGCTGGTCTCGCTGGCACAGGAGCGCGGCGCCTTCCTGATGGAAGCCATGTGGATGTACTGCAATCCGCTGGTGAGGCGACTGAAGGCGCTCGTCGACGACGGGGCGATCGGTGAGGTGCGCAGCATCCAGGCGGACTTCGGGCTCGCCGGTCCCTTTCCTCCCTCGCACCGGCTGCGGGACCCTGCGCTCGGTGGTGGGGCGCTGCTCGACCTGGGCGTGTACCCGGTGTCGTTCGCGCACCTGCTGCTCGGGGAGCCCTCGGACATCGCCGCACGGGCGGTGCTCTCCGAGGAGGGCGTCGATCTGCAGACCGGGGCGCTGCTCTCGTGGGAGAGCGGTGCCCTCGCCTCGGTGCACTGCTCCCTCCACGGCGGCACCCCCGTCACCGCGGCGGTCACCGGCTCCCTGGGGCGTATCGAGGTTCCCCAGGGCTTCTTCTACCCGGACCGCTTTGTGCTCCATCGCGACGGACAGGACCCCGAGGAGTTCCGCGCCGATCCGGCCGACGGGCCGCGCAACAGCCTCAAGCACGAGGCGGCCGAGGTCATGCGGGCGCTGCGGGCCGGCGAGACCGAGTCCCCGCTGGTGCCGCTGGAGGGAAGCCTCGCCGTGATGCGCACACTCGACGCCATACGGGAGCGGATCGGCGTCCGCTACCCCGGCGAGGACGCGGCACCCCGGCTCGCCTCGGTGTGAGTCACCGTCCGCGGTCTCCGGGCACGCGGACGGTCACACGGACGACAACCGTATGGCGGATGACGGATTCCGTATGGCGGATTCTCCTCGTACGCTGCAACCCCATGGATGCCATGGAATCCGCCCGGCGGGCGAGGATCGCGGTGGTGACCGGGGCCGGCTCGGGGATCGGGCGTGCGGTCGCGGTGGAGTTGGTGCGCGCGGGATGGTCGGTGGTGCTCGCCGGACGGCGCACCGGGACCCTGGAGGAGACCGCCGCGCTCGTGCCCGAAGGGCGCTGCCTCGCCGTCCGCACCGACGTCCGCGAACCCGGTGATGTGGAGGCCCTGTTCACGGCCGTGCGCGACCGGTTCGGGCGGCTCGACCTGCTCTTCAACAACGCGGGCACGTTCGGGCCGGGCGGGGTGCCGGTGGAGGAGCTGCCGTACGAGGCGTGGCGGCATGTGGTGGACACCAACCTCAACGGCGCCTTCCTGTGCGCGCAGGCGGCCTACCGGCAGATGAAGGAGCAGGACCCGCAGGGCGGGCGGATCATCAACAACGGCTCGATCTCGGCGCATACGCCCCGGCCGCGCTCGGTGGCGTACACGGCCACCAAGCATGCGCTGACCGGCCTGACCAAGTCGCTGTCCCTGGACGGGCGTCCGTACCGCATCGCGGTCGGCCAGATCGACATCGGCAACGCGGCGACCGACATGACCGCGGGCATGCGGAACGGGGTGCCCCAGGCGAACGGGGAGCTCGCGGTCGAGCCCGTGATGGACGTGTCCGATGTGGCGCGTACCGTGCGGCACATGGCCGACCTGCCGCTGGAGGCGAACGTGCAGTTCGCGACGGTGCTGGCGACGACCATGCCGTACGTGGGCCGCGGCTGACACGAACCGGTGTGGTCACCCGCTCAACCTGCACAAACGGAATGTGAACCTCAGTGCCGTTTCGCACGTGGGGAGCTTATGCTCATGGTCCCTCCATCAGAGCTTCACACTTGGAGCACTGAGGCTCCGCAGGCCACACCAAGGGGGAGGCGGCAGCCGTTCCGTGGTTCGGCAGGGGGTGGACCTCGCGTGGGACCGCGAGGTACGCGCCGGATCACGGAGCGGCTGCCCACAGATCAACCGCGGTGCCGGCCCTGGTCGTTCGTCGCCCGCCGCCTGCGCAGCGTGTACGCCCCACCGGCCAGCAGCGCCATCGCTCCCCCGGCCCCGCTGACCAGCCCCCACGACGAGCCGCCCCCCGCACCGGCCGCCTTCGCGGGGGACACCGCCGCGGTGGCCGTCGGCGAGGGCGACGCCTTCGCCCCGCCGGCGCTGAGCGGGGTGACCAGCGCGCCCACCGACCCGGCGGCACCGGCGTGCGCGAAGCCCCAGTCGAGCAGGGCGGCGGTCTCCTCGTAGACGCCGTTGCCGCCGGGCTCCGGGTGCATCACGGTCGCGAGGAGCGTGCGGCCGCCGCGGGTGGCGGCGCCGGTGAAGGTGTTGCCCGCGTTGCTGGTGTAGCCGTTCTTCACCCCGATGATGCCCTTGTAGGTGCCGAGTCCCCATGCCCCGGTCAGCAGCCGGTCGGTGTTCTGGATCTGGAAGGTCTTCCTGCCGCCCGCGGGGAAGTCTGCGGTCCTCGTCGCGCAGTAGCCGCGGAACGCGGCGTTCTGCAGACCGTGGTGGGCGAACAGCGTGAGGTCGTAGGCGGAGGAGAGCTGCCCCTTGTGGTCGAACCCGTCGGGGCTGACCACATGGGTGTCCAGGGCCTGGAGATCCTCGGCCCTCGCCTGCATCTCCGCCACGGTCTTCGCGATCCCGCCGTTCATGTGGCTGAGCACGTGGACCGCGTCGTTGCCCGAGCGGAGGAAGACACCGAGCCACAACTGCTCGACGGTGTACGTGATCCCCGGCTTGACGCCGACCAGGCTGGAGCCCGCCGGAACGTCCGCGACATCGGCGTCCGTCACCTTGTACCGCCGCGTCGGCTCGAACTTCGTCAGCACGGTGTCCGCGAAGAGCATCTTCAGCGTGGAGGCGGGCGCGAGCCGGCGGTGCGCGTTGTACGCGGCGAGCACCTCACCGGTGCGGTGGTCGGCGACGATCCAGGAGCGTGCGGTGAGTTTCTTCGGCAGGCCGGCGGGCTGCCGGACCTGGACGCCCGAACGGCCGAGCCGCTCACCGCCGACGGTGGTGAGCGCGGACGCGGGCGCCGCCAGGGCCAACGGCGCGGCGGCGGTCAGCCCGAGAACGGCGCGACGGGACATCCGGGCGGCACGCGGCGAAGGCGGAGAGAAATCACGCATTCGGGGACCGTACAAAGGCATCCCCCGGCAACGGGCGGCGGGGTCACAAAAGCGCGGCAAAGGCCCGGTCATGGCCTGGTCACCGCCGTGGTGAAAGGGGGGCGAAGGGGGCGCTCGCGAGCGGGCTGCTCCAGCCGGCAGCCCACTCAGCAGGGGGTTTCCCTGCACGTGGTACTGCCGGCCCGGACCGCTCCGCCGCACGCAGACGCGCCCCGGACGCAGTCTCCCGGTCCGCGCTTTCCTCTCGCCGGTCCGGTCCGTCCGGTCCGAGCTCGCCGAGCAGGGCGGGGCGCCCCCCGTCCCGCAGCGGGGCGCCCCGCGGTAGGGACCACAGGACCCGGTGCCGTACGGCGGCCGCTTTCCGCGTGTGCCGTACGGCCGGCGGTACCGCGGTCAGGGACGCGGCCTGCGGTCCTGACCCGCGCCCGCGGCGTCCGGGGTGCCGCTCACCGCCCGAGAATCCGGTCGACCTCGGCCAGTTGCCGGGAGGTGAGCGGCCCCTTCGCGATCGCGCCGGCGTTCTCCTCCGCCTGGGCGACCGAGCGGAAGCCCGGGATCGGCACGGTGCGCGGACTGCGGGCCCAGATCCAGGCGAGGGCCCCCTGGGCAGGCGTACGGCCGTCGCTGGTGAGGACGTCCCTGAGCGCCTCCACCTGGCGCAGCCAGTCGGTGTCGGCGCCTCCGCCCCGGGAGAAGCCGGACAGCCACGCGGGCGGGGAGGTGCGGATGTCACCGGACGCGAGCGACTGGCCGCCGGTGTGCCGGCCCGTCAGCAGGCCCATGGCGAGAGGGCTCCGGTTGATGCTCGCGAGGTTCGACTCCTCGCACAGCGCCAGGAGTTCGGGGGCGTCCTGAACGACGTTGAGCCGGTGCTGTACGGCCGCGCAGTGCCGACCCTCGGCGAACACGGCGGCCCGCGCGGGGTCGTCGGTGCTCCAGGCGTAGGCACGAATGAGCCCCTCGCGCACGAACTCCTCGCAGATCTCGCGGAGTTCGGCGGCACGCTCGGGCTCGGCGTCGGACAGGTGCAGTTGGTAGAGGTCGATGTGGTCGGTGTCGAGGCGGCGCAGTGAGGCAGTCAGCGCACGCCGGGCATACGCCGGGGAGTCGTCGCTGCCGAGGAGCAGCCTGCGTTCCTCGTCGATGACGTTGCCCCACTTGGTGGCGAGCACGACGTCCGCCCGCCGCTTGCCCAGGGCGCGCGCCAGCACGCGCTCGCTGTGCCCGGTCCCGTAGGCGTCGGCCGTGTCGAAGAAGGTGACGCCGAGGTCGAGGGCCCGGCGGACGGCCCGTACGGACTCCTCGTCGTCGACCTTGCCCCAGCCGAGCGGCTGTCCGTCCGTGGTGCTCCACTCACCGCCGATGGCCCAGCAGCCGAAGCCGAGGGCACTGACCTCGATCGCGCTGCGTCCCAACGTCCTGGTGTGCTCGATGGTCTCCATGGGCCAAGACGCTAGGAGTTGGAGCGCGCTCCAAGGCAAGAGCCCTGCCGGTGCTCAGGCCTGCCCGGTCTCGAAACGGGAGATCCTGCCGTCGCCGTCCACGGTGAAGCTCCACCGGGTGCGCATCTCGCCCCAGGTGTCGTTGCTGTAGCGGGCGAGGAGCGAGCGCCCGCCGTTGGACTCGTTGTCGACGTCCATGTGCCCGTGGGTAAAGAAGATCTCCTGGTCGATCCAGTCGGCGAGGTCCCGGTCGGAGCCGTCGTCGGACATGGTGGCGTCCGGCGCGAGGAGAGACATGAAGGCCTCGCGGTCATGGGAGTTGAGGGCCGCCACGAAGGCCCGGACCGCGGGGTCGCTGAGTTTGGCTGTCTGAATCGTCATGGCTGCCAGGGTCACATCGGTACCGGGCGCCCGCCACCCGAGTTCCGGACCCCGCCTTCCGTGCCCGGTGCGCGCCACCCGAACGGCTCCGTGGACAGGCCGGTCGCGCGGGACGGATGGGACGGTTGAGGGGCGGAGGGGACCCGTTCCTGCCGACTGCCCGGAGAGTGATCGTGACCTGTATCGACCGACGTGACGTGGGACTGCTGTTGCTCCGGCTGGGGACCGGCGGGGTACTGGCGGCGCACGGGACCCAGAAGCTGTTCGGGTGGTTCGGCGGACCCGGACTGGACGGGGCCGCGCAGTTCATGGACTCCCTGGACTACCGCCCGGGCAAGGCGAGCGCGCTGGCCTCCGGGTTGGCGGAGGCGGGCGGCGGCACACTGCTGGCGCTCGGCCTCGCGACTCCGGCGGCGGGCGCCGCGGTGGCCGCCGGCATGGCCGGGGCGGTGGCCGTCCACGTCCCGAACGGGTTCTTCAGCCAGAACGGGGGCTACGAACACCCGCTGTCCCTCGGCCTCGCGGCGACGGGCCTGTCGGTCGCGGGCCCAGGCCGGCTCTCCCTGGACGCGCTGTGCGGCAACGCCGTGAACCGCGACTGGATGGTCCCGGCGGCGTTCGCGGTGGCGGGAGCCGCCGCGGCGGTGGTGATCGGGGCACGGCAACGGCGACTGCGGCGGAGGTCGGACGGCGACGGCGAGCAGGAGGCGTTGTTCGAGGAGTAGCCGCCGCATGGCAGTCTGCGGGCATGAGTGAACGCGACACCCCGGCGGACCTCTGGGAGCCGGTCGACCGGCTGTACGCATGGCTGGAGGCGAACCGGACGCACGACGGTGCCGACGGTCTGCTGCTGCGCGTGCTGAAACTGTCGGAGGAGGTCGGCGAGGTCGCCCAGGCGGTGATCGGCGCGACCGGCCAGAACCCCCGCAAGGGCACGACGCACAGCTGGGACGACGTCCAGGCCGAGCTGTGCGATGTGGTGATCACGGCTCTGGTGGCCCTGCGCACCCTGACCCCGGACGCGCGCGAGGTGTTCACGGCCCATCTGGAGCGGGTCGCCCGACGCTCGCTCGGCTCCGGCACCTCGTGAGCCGGGCACGGCGCCGCGTACCCGAACTCCCGCGCCGCGGGCGGTGGGGCGGCATGATCTACGGGGGACGGTGGATCCCGGGCCACGGTCCGGACAGGGGGAGGGCATGGCCGACAGCGCGTTCTGGATCGCCTCGCTGACCGCGGGTACGGCCGTGCTGGCGAGCTGGGTGACCAGCCGCGGGACGGCGCGGGCGGCACGCATCCAGGCGGACACGACGACACGGGCGCAACGGGCGGAGCGACTGCGCGACTCCCGCCGCACCGCCTACGCGGACCTCATGGAGCGGGCGCAGCGGATGGGCGACCTGTACTGGAAGGTGTCCGACCTGTGCGCGGACGACGTCATCCGACGCCTCCCGGAACTCGACCGGTTGAGGGACCGCCTGCGGGACGAGTACAGCGGGCTGCGCCACTGCACCTGGATCGTGTCGCTGGAGGGCCCGCCCGAGGTCGCCGAAGCGGCCGACGCACTGCGCCGCACCACCACCCCCGCCTATCGTGCCGTCGAGGCGATACTCGACGGCGACCCCACGGCCCCGGACCGCTTCGACTCGGCCTACGCACCGTTCTGGCAGGCACTGCGGAACTTCGTCGAGCGGGGGCGGCGGGCGCTGGAGGTGATGTGAGGGGGCGGTGCGGGCCGTCGGCGGTGCGGCCGGGACGGGGCCCTCGGGTAATTCTTCCTCCGATTCTTCCTGGACTGCCCGGCGCGGGAGCGGTCTCATGGGTTGTGGCCGGCACGTAGCCCCTCGGCCGGTCGACCACGCTGTTCCTGAAGGACGTCTGTTGCCCATTGCTCTGTCCACCGCTCCGCTGTCCGCTTCCGATCGGTCGGAGCGATGGCATGAAGTGGTGTCGCGTACCTTCGTACCTCTCGATGTCCGGCTCCTCGAGACGGAACCGTCGCCCGGAGTGATTTCCAGCGAACAGCTCGGTCTTGTCCAGGTCTCCCTTGTCCGTGCCGGACCGCAGACAGTGACGCGCAGCAGGCGTTTGATCGCCCGTGATGACCAGGAATTCCTCATCCTCTCGCTTCAGCACAGCGGCACTGCGATAAAAGAGCAAGACGGCCGGGAATCCGTCATCAATCCCGGCGAGTTCTCCATTTCCGATTCCTCTCGTCCGTTCCGGAAGAAGCTCGGGGGAGAATTCAGTTTCACCTCCTTCCACTTCCCTCGTGAAGAGCTCCAGGTGCGGGAGGAGGACCTGCGGGCACTGACCGCGACGACCTTCACCGGCCGGACCGGCAGCGCTGCCGTGGTGGCGGCGTACTTCGCGCGCATGGCGCAGGAGGCCAGGGGCTTCGGCGACGCCGTGGGCCGGCAGTTCGCCACGACCGGTCTTGATCTGCTGGCCCTGCTGATCGACGAGCGGCGCGGCCGCTTCACACCGCAGGCCGCCGAAACGGCTGCGGCAGCCGCGGTGCGAGTGAAGGACCACATCATCCGGAACCTGCCGGACCCGGGTCTGTCACCGGCCACGATCGCCGCGGCGAATTTCATGTCGGTCCGTTACGTGCACAAGCTCTTCCAGCTCGAGGGCGAAACGGTGGGCAGGTGGATCCAGGCACGACGCCTGGAGCGGTGCCGGCGGGATCTTCTGCGGTCGAAAGGCAGGGATCTCGGGGTTGCGGCCGTGGCGCGGCGATGGGGTTTTGTCAGTCCCAGCCATTTCGGCCGGGTCTTCCGGGCGGCATACGGCATGACGCCCCGCGAATGGCAGGCTCATGGTCTGGGCACCGAAGGGGCCACCGGGACGAAGGGTTGAAAGGAAGGGCAGTGGCGCTTCATTCCCCGTCGGCCGGTGAAGTGCGGGACACCCTTCAGCCGAACCGGGTCGGGGGATTCGGCCGCCCTGCGACAACGCCGGTGAGACTCGTGCGGGCCTCCTCCAGGACGGCCGCAGGGATGCGGTCCTGGAGGGCCAGCACCGCTCGGTACTCGGCAGCCGCCTCGGAGTCCTTGCCGAGGTGGGCGAGCGCATGCGCCAGCATCAGGTGGACCCTGCCGGCCTGCTCGTACAGACCTCGGGCCTCGAACTGCCCGCGGATGGAACGCAGAGCCTCCACCGCCGCATCCCAGCGTCCCCGGTTGAAATGGATGAATGCCACGCTGTGGGTGGCGACCAGCGTGGTCACGTCCCGCACGCTCGGCGAGATCCGGTCGCGGTTGCCGGGGGAGGCGAGAGCGTCCATGACCTCCTGGTAGGTCTTCAGGGCTTCCCTCGTCCGGCCCGCCTTCTCCAGCACTCTGATGGTCACGTTGGCCGCGGTGAGGTATCCGTTGATGTCATCGGCCCGGTCGAACAGTTCCATGGCCAGGGACACATGGTCGGCGGCGGACGCGAGATCGTCGACGGCGCTCCGCAGCCAGCTGAGATAGACATGGGCCCATGCCTCCTGGACCACATCCGCAGCGGCCGTGGCCAGGCCGAGCGCGCGGGTGGCCGCGTCGACGGCCGCGGCGTGGTTGTGGTCGCACGCCCAGTGGGCCCATGCCAGGTAGTTGCGGTGGGTCGCTTCGAGCGCGAGGTCGGCCAGGGCCGCCGCGGCCTCGGCGGAACGCCGGTAGATCTCCGTCCAGTTGCCCCAGGACACCCAGTTGTCGGAGAACCAGTGCATCGCTTCCGCGACCTCGGTGACCCTGGCGTGCTCGCCGTTCTCGGCGGCTTCCCGGAAGGCGGACAGCCAGTTGTCCTTCTCCGCCTTGATCCACCGCAGCGCCTGATCACGGTCGTCCAGGGCGACCAGTCGGCCGGGGTCCGGGGGAGGTGTGCCGAAGCCCGGCTCGTACCAGCGTCCCGCGACGACGGCGGTGTCCAGCAGCCACGAGCGCAGGCGGGATTGGGTAGCCGCCGATGTCGTGCCGTCCTCGGCCCGGTGCCGGGCCGCGGCATACAGGCGCAGCAGGTCGTGGAAGCGGTAGCGGTCACCGGGGGAGGTCATGAGAAGACCTGCCTCCAGCAACTCCTCCAGCTGGTCTTCGGCGTCGGGCAGGGGCACGCCCGCGACAACGGCCGCCAGCGGCACACCGAAATCCCGGCCCGGTACCAGGGACAGCAGCCGGAACATCCGGGCGGCGAGAGGATCGAGTCGCGAATAGGACAGCGAGAAGGCGGCATTGACACGCAGGTCGCCCGCGCTGAGCGCATCCAGCCTGCGGTCCTCGTCGGCCAGCCGGTCGGCCAGACGCTGCAGGCTCCAGTTGGTGCGGGTCGCGACCCAGTTGGCGGCCACCCGGAGGGCCAGGGGAAGATGCCCGCACAGCTCGGTCACCGAGCGTGCCGCTTCCGGTTCCGCGTCCACGCGGGCGGCGCCCACCACGGCGCGAAGCAGCGAGACGGACTCCTTGTCGTCCAGTGCCCCGAGCTCCGCGCGCTGCACTCCCTCCAAGCCGGCGAGAGTGCGGCGGCTGGTCACCACGACGAGGAGACGTCCCTCGCGGGGCAGAAGGGGTCGGATCTGCGCCTCGCTGCCGGCATTGTCCAGGACCAGGACCGCGCGCAGCCGGGATGTGATCGTCTGGTAGCGCGCGAGGCACTCCTCGGCGCTGTGGGGCGCCAGGTCGGCGTCGTCGACCCCCCAGGCGTCCAGCAGCCGCACCACGGCCTGTTCGGCGGACAGCGGCTGGTCGTCCAGCCCCTGCATGTCCAGCAGGAACGCGCCGTCGGGGAACACGCTCGCGGACTCCTCGGCCAGCCGGATCGCCAGGGTGGTCTTGCCGCTGCCGGGCGCACCGCAGACCACCACCACCGGCGGTGCGAGGGGATGCGTCGCCCGCTCCGCCGCTCCCCCGTTCGCGGCGGCCAGCGCCACCACGGTACGCAGATGTGCCAGTTCCCGATGTCGGCCGACGAAGTCCCGGGCCCCTCGCGGCAGCGCGTAGGGCGACACGGCGGCCGGGACGGCGGGACTCGGACCCGGGCGGGCGGCGCGGGCAGCCGCCAGCAGTTCGGCATGACCGGCGTCGTCCAATTGCAGCCCCTGGCCGAGAGCGGTGACCGTGCCGCGATGTGGACGAAGGCTCCGCCCGCGCTCCATGTCGCCGATGGCTCGGCCGGAGATGCCGGACGATTCCGCGAGTTCCTCGATCGTCAGGCGTCTGCTGTGCCGTAGCTCCCGCAGCAGGCGCCCGAACTGCGTTCCGCCTCCATCAGTGCCACCGCCCGTCGTACTCACGCCACCAAGGTACTGCCGTCCAGCAGCGCTCCTGCCTGCTGAGACGTGTGCCACACGCTGCCGGCCCACGCCGCCGCCCGGCCGGGCGGCGGCGTGGGCCGTGCCCGCCGGATCAGCTTCGGACAGCCTGGACGGCCTCGCGGATCAGGTCCGCGACCCGCTCGGGGTGGGCGAGCATGACCAGATGGGAGGAGTCCACCTCGACGGTGGTCATCCCGGCGCGCCGGTAGCCGAAGCGCTCGACGTCGGGGTTGATGGTGCGGTCGGAGGAGGACACCAGGCCCCAGGACGGCTTGGTCTTCCAGGCCGCCGCGGGAGCCGCCTCGGCGAAAGCCTGCGCGGCCAGTGGACGCTGGGACACCGCCAGGACCGCGGCGACGTCCTTGTCGACATCGGCGGCGAAGATCGCGGGAAACTTCTCGACGTCGACCGACACGTCCGTGCCGGGTTCGGCGGCGCCCTCGATCGGGAAAGGTGTGTAGACCAGCGCGGCAGCAAGGTCGGAGTCGGGGAAGCCACCCTGCAGCTCGCCCAGGCTCTCGCCCTCCTCCAGTGCGTAGCCGGCCAGGTACACCAGGGCCGCTACGTTCTCCTCGGCACCGGCGACCGTGATGACGGCCCCGCCGTAGGAGTGGCCGACCAGTACGACCGGGCCCGGGATCTGCCGGACCACGGAAGCGACATAAGCGGCGTCACCGATCAGGCTGCGGTTGGGAACCGCCGGGGCCACCACCTTCAGGCCGTCGGCGAGGAGTTCGGGGATCACGCGCGAAAAGCTGGAAGCATCGGCGAAGGCGCCATGGACGAGGACCACGGTCGGAGACGTGGATGCGGTCATCAGGGATCATCCTTGCTTGATATACGGAGAGTTTCAGGGGCTGCACCGCGGCCGCCGCGCGTCAGGAGACGCGGGCAGGGCGGGCGAGCGTCCGGCGTTCTGGGCCCCCAGTGCCGCTGCACCGCGACACGGGGCCGGCCGCGGAGACGAGGACGGGGCGCGGACCTGCCGGCGACAGGTCCGCGCCCCGAAGAGGATCAGGCGGGGTGGAGGGCGGTCCGCAAAGTGTCGATGGCCAGGGTGATGGCCGCCTGGGCGGCGTAGGTCTCGCGCAGAGCGTTCAGCATGACGAAGTCGTGGATGATGCCCTGGTAGCGCACCGCGGTCACCGGAACACCGGCGGCGCGCAGCTTGTTGGCATAGGCCTCCCCCTCGTCACGCAGCACGTCGGCCTCACCGGTGATGACCAGGGCGGCCGGAAGACCACTCAACTGCTCGATGGTGGCGCGCAGCGGGGACGCGGTGATCTCGGCGCGCCGGCCCTCGTCGGTGGTGTACTGGTCCCAGAACCACTGCATGCCGTCACGGCGCAGGAAGTAGCCCTCCGCGAACTGGTGGTAGGAGCCCGTGTCGAAGCTCGCGTCGGTGACCGGGTAGAACAGCACCTGCTGCACGAGCCGGACATCACCCCGCTCCTTGGCCATCAGCGTCAGCACCGCAGCCATGTTGCCGCCGACCGAGTCACCGGCCACCGCGATCCGGGCAGTGTCCAGGCCCTTGCTCGCGCCATCGGCGACGACCCAGCGGGCGACCGTGTAGTTCTGCTCGATCGCGACCGGGTAGCGGGCCTCGGGCGACAGGTCGTACTCGGGGAAGACCACCGCGGCGTTCGCCCCCACGGCCAGTTCGCGCACCAGGCGGTCGTGCGTGTGCGCGTTGCCGAACACCCACCCCGCGCCATGTATGTAGATGATCACCGGCAAGGTACCGGTGGCCCCGGCCGGCCTGACGATCCGCGCCCGGACGCTACCGGTCGGGCCGCCGCTGACGGTGACCCACTCCTCGTCGATCTCCGGCTTGGCGATCTCACCGGACTGCACCTCGTCGACAGCCTTGCGGCCCTCGGCGGGACTCAGGTCGAACAAGAACGGGGGCTTCGCCGTCGCCTGCGCGAACGCGGCTGCGGCAGGCTCCAGGACGGGCTCGACGGGGGCAATCGACTCCTGCATCTTCTTCTCCTCGTACGGGATGCGTTTGCGACCACGCTAAGCACCGGGCAACCCCCTCTCGCGTCTGAGAGTGCACCCTTTCTGCCCCCACAGTGCACTGCCGATGAACCCGGACAAACCTCGAAAACCGGCTCGAGGACGGTGTGCTTTCCCGCTGCTGATCAAACATCCGCCGCCGCTCCGGAAGGTCGCCCGAGCAACCTCCGGAGAAGTGACGGCCCTTCACAAGGGCACGTTCGGGTGGGGCCGGCGGCGGTACGGGGAGGAACGGTTCCTGCCGCCATCGTGTTCGTGGCGACGTCCGGACGCATATGAGGCGGCTGCCCCGGTCGGGATGCGTACAGCGATCCCGCAGCTCAGGAAGCGGCAGACGAGTCGGGCTGTACGCCGGGTTCTGTTCCCCGGGGTCCTCGCGGGCCCCGGGGCGACGGCCATCCATCTAGGGCCGGCGTTGCCGCCGGCCTCGTGCGGTCCACCCGCGGACTCGGGCGGGCAGCCCTCGAACGTCCGCGCAGGGCGCGCCTTTCACAGCGGCCCCTTTTGACCTTGCTCCGGGTGGGGTTTACCGAGCTGCCCAGGTCACCCTGGGCACTGGTGGTCTCTTACACCACCGTTTCACCCTTACCGGGGGCCGTACGCATACGGTCCCCGGCGGTCTGCTTTCTGTGGCACTGTCCCGCGGGTCACCCCGGGTGGCCGTTAGCCACCACCCTGCCCTGTGGAGCCCGGACGTTCCTCGGGGAGATCCACCAGGACCTCCACGCGGCCGCCCGCCCGGCTCGTCTGCCGTAGGGACCATGGTACCGGGCGTCCGCCGCGCCTCCGCCCGCCGACCGGGGACGCCGTCGCAAGCACCGAGCCGGCCAGGATCAGGGTGAAGGCCGCCAGGGTCCCGGCCGTGAGGCGCTCGTCCAGGAAGAGCGCGCCCGCCGCCACCGCGATCGCCGGGTTCACATAGGTGATGACCGTCGCCCGGGTCGGGCCCGCCTCCTTGATCAGCTCGAGGAACGCCACGAAGGCCACGGCCGTGCAGATCACACCGAGACCGGCCAGGGCGGCGAGGACCTGCCCGGACGGTACGGCGGTGGGCCACGTCGCGGCGGCCGCCGGGGCGTAGACCAGTGCCGACAGGGCCAGGCAGGGCGCGGTGAGCTGGAGCGAGGGGACATCCCTGAGATGACGGGCGGCGATCAGCGGCGCGGTCGCATAGCCGAGGACGGTCAGCAGCACCTCACCGAGCGACCGTGCGTCGCCGCCGGTCAGGTGCGGGACGGTGAGGACCGCGACACCGCCCAGTCCGAGGGCCAGCCCGGCCACCCGTCGCGCGCCCAGGTGCTCGGCGCCGCCGAAGAAGCGGGCCAGCACCACTCCGGCGATCGGCACGCCCGCTATCAGCAGACCCGCCGTGGAGCTGGACAGATGACGCTCGGCGTCGGTGAGCGTGAACCAGGGGCCCATGATCTCGATGCACGCGAAGGCCAGCATGGGGCGCCAGTGCGTCCGGACGGTCCGGGTCAGGCCGCCCTGGCGCAGGGCGAAGGGGAGCAGAAGCGCGGCGCCCAGCGCACAGCGCGTGAACACCACCATGGACGGGGACACGGCGTCCACCGCCACCTTGATCATCAGATAGGGGATGCCCCAGATCACTCCCATGAGGGAGAACAGGAACCAGCCGCGTGCAGTCATACGGCGAGTGTCGGCCGGGTCAGCGGCCGCCGTCTTGAACGCTGTTGCGGTGCGCGCTCGCGGCCACGCCCGCACGGTACGCAGCCGGGGTCACCCCCAGCACTCGACGGAACCAGCGGGTCAGATGCGCCTGGTCGGCGAAGCCCACGAGCGGGGCGACCTCGGCGGGGCGCAGTCCTGCCTCCAGCAGTCCGCGGGCCCGCGTCACCCGGTACTGGGCGAGCCAGGCGTAGGGCGGTATCCCCATCGCCGTACGGAAGGCACGCAGCAACTGGTAGCGCGACAGGCCTAGTTCGGTGGCGAGGTCGGCGAGGGAGGGCGGGGCGAGCAGTTCGTCGGCGAGGCGGTCGCGTACGGCGCGGGCGAGGTCCGCGGCGCCGGGGATCGAGTCGGGGACGGGGCGGGCCGTGGAGTGGCGCCGGGCGAGCGCGGTGAGCAGCCACGGGAGCCGGGACTCGGCCTCCAACGGGTCCGGGCAGGCGCTCAGTTCGGTGTGCGCGACGCGTACGGCGGCCACCAGTTCGGGGTCGTCGATGAGTGGTTCGCGAAAGTGCGGGAGACCGCCCAGGATGCCGTCGGAGAGCAGCGAGGGCTCCGCGTACAGGGCGCGGTAGGCGTAGCCGTCGGTGGCGGTGGCGGGTGCGCCGGTGTGCATCTCGCCGGGGTCGAGGACGACGATGGTGCCCGGCCCGGTCCGTATGTGGCCGCCGCGGTAGTCGATGACCTCGAACCCGCCGACGCAGACGCCGATGGTGAACTCGTCGTGCGCGTGCGGGGCGTAGCGGTGCTGGTCGAAGCGGGCGGTGAGCAGGTCGAGCGGAGGCCCGCCCCGGCCGAGGCGCGCCCGGGTCCACAGCGCCTGTTCACGTCCGCTCACCTTGCACCCCCTTTGCGGGGTGCAACGCGTCCGGACCCCGTTTTCATACCGCCGGGGAACTCAGAGGAAGTCGGTCGTGTCCAGTTCGAAGCCGAACGGCTCGGGGAGGGCGAGCGGCTTGCCGAAGGGGAACGTGCAGTGCTGGCGGTAGTCGTCCTTCTCGGGGTCGCTGAACAGCGTGATCGAGGAGGCTTCGCGGTCCAGCAGCAGGTAGAGGGGGATGCCGCCGCGGGCGTAGCAGCGGCGCTTGGTCTCGCGGTCCGCCTTCGGCCTGGTGGACGTCACCTCCAGCACCATGGCGACCCCCTCGCAGGGCATCCAGGGTTCGGCGCCTCGGTAGAGCCGCCGTTCTGTCGGGGCGAACGTGCCGTCGGGGATGACGTGGTTCTTGGGGCAGCCGCCTGCGCTCTGCAACGTCAGGCCCTTGTTCCCGGAGAACTGCATGTCGGTCCGGGACCGCCTGATGACCTGACTCACGATCAGGCCGATGCAGTCCTCGTGATCCCCGTCCGGCGGCGGTGTCACAACGATCTCCCCCTCGATCAGCTCGGCCCTGAAACCCTCCGGGGTGTCGAGGGCGAGAAAGCCCTCCAGCAGGACCTCTGACTCGGTGAGCGGCTCATGGGCCATGGCAGTCATGTCACGCCCCTCCTTCGGTCGCTCGCCAGACTGGGGCATCGGAAGATCACCTGTCCGTGGGATCGGAAACCGTTCCCTCGATCGTGGCACACCGTCGCGGCCGTCGTCAGGGATGTGCGGACGTGGCGATCCGCTCGCTTGACCTTGCCGCAACGTCAGCGTTTGTACTGGTCGTATCCGCATCGGAGAACTCGCCGGGGCCGTGGGCGTCACCACGCGGACCGTGCGGCACTATCACCACCTCGGGCTGCTGCCTGAGCCCGAGCGGCTGCCCAACGGGTACCGCGACTACGGCCTGCGGCACGCCGTCGTGCTGGCCCGGATCCGCCGGCTGACCGAGCTGGGGCTCGGTCTCTCGGAGGTACGGGACGTGCTCGCGGACGACGAGGGCCGCGACCTCGCCGAGGTCCTCGCGGAGCTGGACGAGGATCTGGCCCGGCAGGAGGCGGCGATCCGTGAGCGCCGGGGCAGGCTGAGCGCGCTGCTCGAGCAGGGCCGTCCCGCCGAGGGCCCCGTCTCCCCCGAGCTCGCCCGGCTGTTCGCCGGTATGGAGGCCTTCCTCGAGTCCCCGATGGCCACCAAGGACCGCGAGGTACTGGCGCTGATCGAGACCGCGGCCGCGCCGGAGGAACGGGAACGGCTGGCGGCCGTGCTGGCAGGCGCGTTCGGGGAACCGGGTGCCGTGGAGCGGGCGCGGGAGGTGTACGCGCTGCTCGACGCGCTCGTCGACGCGGACCGGGACGATCCGCGGGTCGACGACGCCGCCCGGGCGCTCGTCGCCTGCCTGCCGGACGGCCTCGTACCCGACGAAGGTGTCGACGAGGGCCAGGGCTTCATCAGGGCGCTCTACGCTGACCTCGCACCGGCCCAGGCGGAGGCGGTCCGCCGCGCCCTGCGGACACACGCGCGGGGACGGCGATGAGAACGGCGTACGTCCTGGTGCGGCACGAGCTGCGGCTCCTTGCGAGCCTCGCGCTCTGGGCCGCGCGCCGCACCCACGGGACGCGCGGCGGCCGGGCCTTCGGGTACGCGCGGGGACAGGGGCCGGTCATGGCCGGGTTCGCGTTCGTGTGCGTGGTGGAGACGTTCACCATGTCCGTGCTGCTGCGCGACTGGCCGTTGGTGCACCGGGTGGTGCCGCTGCTGGACGTCTACACCGTGGTGCTCGTCGTCGGCCTGTACGCGGCCTACGTGGTCCGTCCGCACGTCCTTGACCCCGGCGGGCTTCGTATCCGCCACGCCGCCCACGTCGATCTGCGCATACCGCTGGACCGGATCGCGTCCGTGCGCCGCGAGCTGCGTACCGTGCACGAGCGAGCCGACGGGGAGCTGAACCTCCCGGTGGGCTCGCAGACCACCGTCACACTGGAACTCGCCGAGCCCGTCGCCCACGTCACCTTCTTCGGCCGTCGGCGGGCGGTCCGCGTCGTCCGCTTCCACGCCGACGACGCCGGCCGTGTCGTCCAGGCGCTCGCACGGGCGCGGTAGGCCCCGGGGGGTGGGGGCCGTCCGTGGACACGCCCACGCCGTACGCTGTCGCGGAGCGCTACAGAAGGAGTATGTGTGCTGGTGCTGCTGCCGCCCTCGGAAGGCAAGGCGTCCTCCGGTCGCGGTGCCCCGCTGAACCTCGAGTCGCTGTCGCTGCCCGGTCTGACGGCCGCGCGGGAGGCCGTCCTCGGTGAGCTCGTGGAGCTGTGCGCGGGCGATGAGGAGAAGGCGCGCGAGGTACTGGGGCTGAGCGAGGGCCTGCGCGGCGAGGCGGCCAAGAACGCCGGGCTGCGGTCCGCCGGGGCGCGGCCCGCCGGGGAGATCTACACCGGTGTCCTGTACGACGCCCTGGATCTCGCCTCGCTGGACCCGGCCGCCAAGCGGCGCGCGGCCCGGTCCCTGCTCGTCTTCTCCGGGCTCTGGGGCGCGGTCCGGGTGACCGACCGCATCCCTTCCTACCGCTGCTCGATGGGCGTGAGACTGCCCGGGCTCGGAGCGCTCGGAGCGCACTGGCGCGCACCCCTTGCCTCGGTGCTGCCCGAGGCGGCCGGCGGTGGACTGGTGCTGGACCTGCGGTCCTCCGCCTACGCCGCGGCGTGGAAGCCGAAGGACGAGGTGGCCGGGCGGACGGCGACCGTCAGGGTGCTGCACTCCCGGATCGTGGACGGGGTGGAGAAGCGCTCGGTCGTCAGCCACTTCAACAAGGCGACGAAGGGGCGCATCGTCCGGGCTCTGCTCACGGCCGGGGCCGCTCCCAGGAACCCCGCGCAGCTGGTGGAGGCGCTGCGGGACCTGGGCCATGTGGTGGAGGCCGAGGCCCCCGCCTCCGGCAGGCCGTGGTCGCTGGACGTGGTGGTGACGGAGATCCACTGATCTGGGCACCCCAGCATTGCAGCATGCGCAACGACCTTTGCGCAGAGTGCTTTCCCTGGGCAGGATGAGCCCATGACCTCACCGCTGCCGCCGTCGCCGTCCGCCGTCCCGGTCCTGGACCTCGCGCCCGTCGTCCCCGTGGTCGTCGTCGCGGACGCCGCCGACGCCGTGCCCCTGGCACGGGCGCTGGTGGCCGGCGGGCTGCCCGCGATCGAGGTGACGCTGCGCACCCCGGCCGGACTCGACGCGATCCGGGCGATCGCCGCCGAGGTCGCGGACGCGGTGGTCGGGGCGGGCACGGTCATCACACCGGCGCAGGTGTCGGACTCGGTGGCGGCGGGGGCCCGTTTCCTGGTCAGTCCCGGGTGGACGGACTCGCTGCTGGCGGCGATGCAGGCGTCCGGGGTGCCGTTCCTGCCCGGGGTGTCGACGACGTCGGAGGTCGTGGCGCTCCTCGAACGGGGCGTGCGGGAGATGAAGTTCTTCCCGGCGCAGGCGGCCGGCGGCACGGCCTACCTCAAGTCGCTGGCCGGACCGCTCCCGCAGGCACGCTTCTGCCCGACCGGCGGTATCGGCCCGGCGAACGCCCCGGAGTACCTGGCGCTGCCCAACGTCGGCTGCGTGGGAGGGACCTGGATGCTGCCCCAGGACGCGATCGAGGCGAAGGACTGGGCCCGGGTCGAGCGGCTGGCACGCGAGGCGGCGGGCCTGCGCCGCCCGTTCAGCGCAGGTGGGACGTCTCGTTGAGGAGGCGGAGGCTCGCGTTGCCGTCCGCGAAGTAGGCCACCGCGGACAGCGACGCCGCGGAAAGCTCCATCCGGAACAGCGCCTCGGGGGGCGCCCCGAGCGCGAGCCGGACGAGGGTCTTGACCGGCGTGACGTGCGAGACCAGCAGGACCGTACGGCCCGGGTGGGCGGCCAGCAACGCGTCCCGGGTGGCGGCGACCCGCCGGGCGACTGCCGCGAAGCTCTCGCCACCGCCACTGGGTGCGGCCTCCGGGTCGGTGAGCCAGGCGTTCATGTCGTCGGGGTACTTCTCGCGCACTTCGCCGAACGTCAGTCCCTCCCAGGCACCGAAGTCGGTCTCGCGCAGCCCTTCGTCCACGCTCACCTCGAGGCCGAGGCGGGCGGCGACGGTCCCGGCGGTCTCGCGGCAGCGCGCGAGGGGCGAGGAGACCACGGCCTGGACGGTCCCCCGCGCGGCGAGCGCGGCGGCGACGAGCTCGGCCTGGCGCCGGCCGACGTCGGACAGGGCCGGGTCGTCGCCGCCGCTGCCGGAGAACCGCTTGAGCGGGGTGAGCGGGGTCTCGCCGTGGCGCAGCAGCACGAAGGTGGTGGGGGCACCCAGGTCGGGCGGGGCGGCGGCGACATTGCGGGCGGCGCGCGCATCGGCGCCCGCACGCGCCGCCGAGCCCGGCCGCGCGCCGTCGGACGGCGAGGCGACCGCGACCGCCGGCTCGTCGCCCGCGGGGCCGGGCGGTTCGTGCAGCGTCGCACCACGGGCGTCCGGCTCGGCGGCGGACCGGGACGCGTCCCATCGCTCGCCCCGGCTCCCCGCGTCCATCGCCTCGTTGGCGAGCCGGTCCGCGTGCTTGTTCCGCTCGCGCGGGATCCACTCGTACGTGACCTGCCCGGCCGGGAGGACGGCGGCGGCCCGCATCGCCAGTGGCCGCATGTCCGGGTGCCGGATCTTCCACCGGCCGGACATCTGCTCCACGACCAGCTTGGAGTCCATCCGGACGTGCACCCTCGCCGCCGGGTCGAGCTCGCGGGCCGCGCTCAGCCCGGCGAGCAGTCCACGGTACTCGGCGACGTTGTTGGTGGCGGTCCCGATGAACTCGGCCCGCTCCACCAGCGTCTCGCCCGTCGCCGCGTCACGCACGACGCTGCCGTAGCCGGCGGGCCCCGGGTTGCCCCGCGACCCGCCGTCGGCCTCGACGATGAACTCCCGCACTCCGTACGCCTTTTACAGGCCGGACTCGGAGGTGCGCACCAGGATGCGGCGGCAGTTCTCGCAGCGCACGACCGTGTCGGGCGCCGCCGCACGGATCTCGCTCAGCTCGGTGATCGCCAGTTCCTGGCGGCAGCCCTGGCAGGTGCGCTGGTACAGCTTGGCCGCACCGATGCCGCCCTGCTGCTCGCGCAGCTTGTTGTACAGCTTCAGCAGGTCCGCGGGCACCGAGCCCGCGACGACCTCGCGCTCCTTGGTCACCGACGCGGACTCGCCGTCGATCTCCTCGTACGCCGCGTCCCGGCGCGCCGAGGCGTCGTCGATCTTCGACTGCACCGATCCGACCCGCTCGGTCAGCTCGGCGACCCGCTCCTGCGCGGACTCGCGGCGCTCCATCACCTCCAGCACGACGTCCTCCAGGTCGCCCTGGCGCTTGGCGAGCGAGGCGATCTCGTGCTGGAGGTTCTCCAGGTCCTTCGGGGAGGTGACCGCACCGGAGTCGAGGCGCTGCTGGTCGCGGACGGCGCGCTGCCGCACCTGGTCCACGTCCTGCTCGGCCTTGGTCTGCTCGCGGGCGCAGTCGCTCTCCTCGGTCTGCGCCGCCACCAGCAGGTCGCGCAGCTGGGTGAGGTCCTTGGTCAGGGACTCGATCTCGGCGTGCTCGGGCAGCGACCTGCGCTTGTGCCCGAGCTGCTGCAGTCGTACGTCCAGAGCCTGGACGTCGAGGAGTCGGATCTGGTCGGCGGGCGCGGCGTTCAGTTGGGGGCTCCAGGGGTGTGCGAGTCGGAGGGGGCGCGCGAGGCGCTCTCTGGCTGGACGGTGGCGGACGCCGCGTGGGCGGTCCAGGGGTCGGTGACCGTCGGCGAGACGTGGACGCGCAGGCCCCACCCGTGCCGGTCGGAGATCTCGTCGAGCTGGGTGGCGGCCAGCTGGCACCAGGGCCACTCCGTGGCCCAGTGCGCCGCGTCGAGTAGCGCGAGGGGACTGCGGGTGCTGGCCGCCGCGAACTCGGACGCCGGGTGGTGACGCAGGTCCGCGGTGAGGAAGGCGTCCACCCCGGCCGCGCGTACCTCGTCGAAGAGGCTGTCGCCGGAGCCGCCGCTGACGGCGATCGTGCGGACCGGCGCCTCGGGGTCGCCGGCGACGCGGATGCCCTGCACGGTGGCGGGCAGCCGCTCGGCGGCCCGGGCGGCCAGCGCGCGGACGGTCATCGGGTGGTCCAGCTCGCAGACGCGGCCGAGACCCCGGCGGCCCTTCGGGTCGGTCGTGTCCGGTACCAGGGGGCGCACGACCCGAAGGTCGAGCGCGCCGGCGAGGGCGTCGCTGACGCCGGGGTCGGCGCGGTCGGCGTTGGTGTGGGCGACATGCAGCGCGATGTCGTTCTTGATGAGGGTGTGCACGACGCGGCCCTTGAAGGTGGAGGCCGCCACCGTCGTCGTCCCCCGCAGATAGAGCGGGTGGTGGGTGACCAGCAGGTCGGCGCCGAGCTTCACCGCCTCGTCGACGATCTCCTGGACGGGATCGACGGCGAAGAGGACCCGGGTGACCTCCTGGTCGGGGTCGCCGACGACCGTGCCGACCGCGTCCCAGGACTCGGCCCGCTCGGCGGGCCACAGGGTCTCCAGGGCGGCGATGACTTCAGACAGACGGGGCACGGGGAAAGGCTACCTGCCCCGGCTCCTTCCCCGACCGGTCGTGGGTCGTTCGGGCCGACGGGCTCGGCGCGGGCGCCGCGCGGACCACCCCCGAGGGTGCGGAGGTCGCGTGCGGAGGGGCCGTGCGCCCCCTCGTGCAGCACACCCGCCCCCGTTTCCTCAGGAGAACGGCGCGACGAACACCCTTATGTGTGAAGCAGCCGTCCCACGAAGTCACGCCCGTGCGTACGAAAACTAGCTTCGTCGCCGGAGGTGACCGAACCATGACGGACCGTGCCTTCACGACCGCCGCGGCGGAGGGGAACGAGTGGGCGCCCCGGCCCGGATGTGTGACGACCGCAGACGGGTCCTACGCGGCGCGTCTGGCCCTGGACGACGGGTCCTTGTACCCGGAACGCTGGACCCTGGACGGCCCCGAACCGTACGCCGTACCACTGCCCGGCAACCAGCCGGAGGAGCCCGGCACCGAAGTGCAGCCCCTGACCGACGGCCGGGTGCTGATCCACCGCGTCGCGGCGGGGCGGCACACGTTCTCGCTGCTCTATCCGACCGGGCCGGGGACCGGGGAGTTGCCGCTGGGCTCGGTGGAATGCCCCGCGGAGGACGCCCGGCTGCGGCTGCTGCCCCCCGCGCCGACGGGGGACCGCGCGTTCGCGCTGGCCGTGGACGGGGGATCCACGGCGGTGTGGCAGGTGGCGGGGGGACCGGGTGTGCCCGAGCGGCTGGCTCAGCTGCCGGGCCGCTGCTCGGGCGGGGTGTGGCTGGACCGTGCGGGGCGGATGCTGGCCCTGGACCGGACGCCGCCCGACGGGGGGCCCACCAAGACGGTGGTGGTGGATCTGGCACGGGGCGGGGAGGTCTCGCCGCTGCTGCAGATCGCGGACGCAAGCCATGACCGGCTGCTGCTCGCGGATCCGGACAGCGGACTGCTGCTGATCCGCTCCGACGCCCCGTCGCCGGGTCAGGACCGGCTCGGCTGGGGGGTGTTGGGGAGCACACTGCCGGTGCGTTTCCCCGAGTGTCTGCGGCTGGACGGCCCGGCGGCCCCGTTCGCCATCCAGCCGGGACAGGCGTTGATGCCGGAGAGCTGTGCGGTGGCGCTCAGGATCGACGGGGCGGCGGGCAGCTGGATCGGGGTGTGGCGCCCGGCGGACCGCCGTGTCCACCATCTCGCGGCCCCCGAGGGCTGGTTGAAGGGCACGGGCCTGTGGACCCGGGACGGGGTGCTGCGGCTGCCGTATGCGACCCGGACGGTGCGCTGTGCGGTGGCCCGGGTCGTACCCCCCGCCGCGGCACCCGCGCCGCAGCCCGAGCACCCGGGCCGATGGCCGGTGCCGAAACCCGCGGTGGGACGCACGTCGCGACCGGTGCCCTTGCAGCAGGCGCTCGCGCCACGCGGCGGCCGGACCGAGCGGACGCCCCTCGTATGGGTCCGCAAGAAGCAGACGCCGGTGGGGAGTGGAAACGGAGCGGCGGGGAACGCGGAGGGCCGCGGTGCCACGCCACCGGTCCCCGGTACGGCCGTCGTCGCCGCCCGTTAAACTCGCCCGGCTGTACGAAAGACATATTGACGGGGTGAAGAGTTCAGATGAGCGACACCAGCAGCAGCACGCCCATGTCTGACGCGGCCCAGGAGATCCCGGGGCACGGTCGGCACCGCGGACCGGTCTCCGCCGAGGACACCGACGCGAACCCCAGCGGGCGTCACCGTGCCTCGGACCGCGGCATGACGGCCGATCAGGGGTCGGCCTCCCGCTGAGGGCGCATCGATTCCGCTGAGGCCCCCGTCCGGTCCGTCCTGGGCGGGGGTCTCGCCATGACGTCGGCGCCCGACCCGCGCCGCTCCCCGTACCGGTCGTCCCGCGACCCGTCACTCCTTGGGCGCGGGACTGCGCACGAGCAGCACCATGGCCGCCCCGATCGCCATCGCCGCCGCCGGCCACAGCAGGGCGTTGGCCATGACGGCCGAGACGACGGTGCGGACGGAGTCCTGCACACCGCGGCCGGATTCCAGCCGCTGGAAGTCGATGCTCTCGACGGCCTTTCTCCGGCTCGCGCCGAGACCCGCCGCGTGCGCCGCGATCTGGGTCTTGAACTGGGCGGTCATGACGGTCGCGATGACCGCGGCGCCGAGTGTGGCCCCGATCTGCCGCGAGGCGTTGAACACACCCGAACCGGCGCCGATGTAGGTGGGCGGCAGCCCCTGCATCGCGGCGACGGCCAGCGGGCTCATCATCAGCGAGCTCGACGCGCCCATCCAGGCGGCGTGCACGAGCAGCACGGCCAGGGACATGTCCGGTGTCATCAGGAAGTGCCGGACGAAGAGCGCGGAGCTGAACAGGGCGAGCCCGGTGAACGCCGGCCACTTGGGCCCGACCTTGTCGACGAGCCTGCCGATCCAGGGCGCGAGCGGCACCGAGACCAGCGCCGACGGCAGCATCATCAGCGCCGCCTCGGCCGGCGTCATGCCCCGGCCCGCCTGGAAGTAGAGGGTCCCGGGGAAACTCGCGGGGACCGTGGCGAAGCCCGCGGCCACGATCGCCAGATTGGCGGCCGCGAACGTCCTGACCCGGAAGATGCCCATCGGCACCAGCGGCTCGCTCTTGTTCACGCGTTCCCACGCGACGAAGCCGGCCCCGAACACGACTCCGAGGAGGAGGATCTCGGGGACGCCGACGGAGATCCCGGTGTGGTGGCCGAGGACGACGAGGTCGTCGGTGATCTCCGACCAGTCGTAACCGCTGCCGTTCTCCAGGCCGTAGACGAGACAGAACAGGGACAGGCCGCTGATCAGCACACCGACGATGTCGAAGCGGTGCGGATCGCCGGACAGGGCGGGCACGAAGCGCCGCGCCACCAGGAGTCCGACGATCCCGATCGGCACATTGATCAGGAAGATCGACCGCCAGCCCAGCGAGTCGACGAGCAGACCGCCGCAGACCGGTCCGACCAGAACGGCACCGCCGGAGACCAGACCCCAGTACGACATGGCGCGCCCGCGGACCTCCTTGGGGAAGGTCTTGCTGATGATCGCCATGGACTGGGGGGACATGCCCGCGGCGCCCAGGCCCTGCAGGGCCCGGAAGGCGATCAGCTGACCGATGCCGGTCGCGAGCCCGCACAGCAGCGAGGCGGCGGTGAACACCGCCATCCCGATCAGGTAGATCCGCTTGGCGCCGAACCGGTCCCCGAGGCGGCCGGCGAGCAGCAGCGGCACCGAGTACGCCAGCAGATAGGAACTGGTCACCCAGACCGTCGTGCTGATGTCCGTATGGAGATCGGCGGAGAGCTTAGGCATCGCCACGACCACGACGGTGGTGTCGAGCATGAGCAGGAAGAAGCCGACCATGAGGGCGGCGAGCGCACTCCACGGTGCCCGGACTCGGGGAGCGGCTCTCTGCGTCTGCGACGTGGTCATGGTCCGAAGGTGCCATGGAGTGGTGCCCCGGTATCGGTGGCACGCGGCGGGCTACGGCCGGTTGGGGGGCGCCGGGCCCGCGATGGCGCCGGACGCGACCGCGGGCCGGTCCCCGCTCACGCGTGCCTCAGCCCGAGCACCTCCACCGCCGCGAACGTCTCGCCCCGTGGGCGCTGCGCGAAGTGCGGGGTGAGCACGGCGTCGAGTTCCTCGTAGGTGAACGCGTCCTGCTTCGTGTCGAACCGGGCATGCACCCGGGGCCGCTCGACGATCGCGACCAGGCCGCCGTGCACCACCAGTAGCTGCCCGTTGACCGGTGCGGCGGCGGGCGAGACCAGATAACCCACGAGCGGGGCCACATGCTCGGGGGCGAGTGGGTCGAGACCCTGCTCCGGACGTTCGAGCCCGGCGAACACGTCCTCGGTCATCCGGGTGCGGGCACGCGGGCAGATGGCGTTCGCCGTGACCCCGTACTTCGCCAGGGCGAGGGCGGTTGAGGTGGTGAGGCCCACGATGCCGCCCTTCGCCGCCGCGTAGTTGGGCTGCCCGGCCGAGCCCGCCACGAACGCCTCCGACGACGTGTTCACGATCCGCCCGTACACCGGGCCGTCCGCCGCCTTGGAACGCGCCCGCCAGTGCGCGGCGGCGAAGCGGGTCGTGTTGAAGTGGCCCTTGAGGTGGACCCGGATCACCGCGTCCCATTCGTTCTCGGACATCGAGAACACCATGCGGTCGCGCAGGATGCCCGCGTTGTTGACCAGTACGTCGAGCCTCCCGAACTCGGCGACCGCCAGCTCGATCAGACCGTGGGCCTGTGCGAAGTCGGCGACGTCCCCGGTGTGGGCGACGGCCCGGCCGCCCGCCGCGCGGATCTCGGCGGCGACCTCCTCCGCCGGACCCTCGCACGCCTCCCCCGAACCGTCCCGGCCCGGCTGCCCGTAGTCGTTGACGACGACGGCCGCACCGAGCCGGGCGAGCTCCAGCGCCTCGGCCCGGCCCAGCCCCCGGCCCGCCCCGGTCACGACGGCGGACAGCCCTTCAAGTGGCAGCGACATCACGGTCCCTTTCGACAGGCGTACGGGGGCAGCGGGCTCAGATCTCGATGCACGTGCGCAGTGCCGTGCCCGTCCTCATCCCGTCCAGCGCCTCGTTGATCTCGGCGAGGGGCACCCGCTGCGTGATCAGGCCCGCCAGGTCGACACGCCCGGCGCGCCACAGCGCGATGGTCCGTTCGTACGAACGCAGGACGTCCCCTCCGCCGTACATGGACGGCAGGATGCGCTTCTCGTCGAAGAACAGCTCGAACATGCTGAGCTGGAGGAAGTCGTCCATGGCGCCGGCGCCGACCACGACCAGGGTGCCGCCGCGCCGGGTGAGCTCGTAGGCCGTGCGGGCGGTGGCCGACTTCCCGACGACCTCGAAGACGTAGTCGAAGCCCTCCCCCGCGGTGACCTGCTGCTTGGCGTCCGGCAGTTCCCCGGGCGACACGGCCCTCGTGGCTCCGAACTTCAGCGCGGACTCCCGGCGGGAGGCGACCGGATCGACGGCGACGATCTCGGCGGCGCCCCGCAGCCGGGCCCCCTGGATCGCGGAGATCCCGACGCCCCCGCAGCCGATGACGGCGACGGACGAGCCCGCCTCCACGTCCGCGGTGTTGAGGACCGCGCCCAGGCCGGTGGTCACCCCGCAGCCGATGAGCGCGGCGATGTCGAACGGCACGTCGTCCGGGACGGGCACCGCGCAACCGGCGTCCACGACGACCTCTTCGGCGAAGGTGCCGGTGCCCGCGAAGCCGAAGACGTCGCCGCCGGGGCGTTTGAAGTTGGGGGTGCCCGCGTTCATGAACCCGGACAGACACAGTTCGGTCTGCCCGCGTCCGCAGGCGGGACAGGCGCCGCAGGCGGGCAGCCAGCACACGACCACCCGGTCGCCGGGCCGCAGGGTGCGGACGCCCTCGCCCACTTCGAGGATCTCGCCCGCGCCCTCGTGGCCGGGCACGAACGGGGCGGGCTGCGGCAGCACCCCGTTCATCGCGGACAGGTCCGAGTGGCACAGCCCGGTGGCGCGCACCCGGATCCTGACCTTGCCGGGGCCGAAGCCCGTCGCCTCGACGTCGTCGAGGACCTCCAGCTTGTCCTGGCCGATCTCGTGCAGTACGGCTGCGCGCATGGTGCGGCTCCCCTCGAGGGCTGGGCGGCTCAGGAGTGTTCGACGATGGTGTCGGTGAGGACCGGAGCGTCGTCCCGCTCGACCGCGCCGACCGTCACCCGCAGGGAGCCCTCCCGCCGCCACACGCGGATGCGCAGGGTCTCCCCGGGGAACACGACTCCGGCGAAGCGCGTGGAGCAGGCGCGCACCCGGGCCACGTCCCCGTCGAGCAGCGTGTCGACGACCGCCTTCAGGGTGACCCCGTAGGTGCACAGCCCGTGCAGGATGGGCCGCTCGAAGCCGGCGAGCTTGGCGAACTCGGGATCGGCGTGCAGCGGGTTCCAGTCGCCGGAGAGGCGGTACAGCAGCGCCTGGTCCTCGCGGGTGGGCCGCTCGATCACCCTGTCGGGTTCGCCGGTCGGCCGGTCGGTGGGGGCGGCGGGGCCGCGGTCGCCGCCGAAGCCGCCTTCCCCGCGCACGAAGATCTGTGCGTCGTTGGTCCACAGCGGGCCGTGGTCGTCGGTGGCCTCGGTGCGCAGCACGAGGACGGCGGCCTTCCCCTTGTCGTACACGGCGGCGATGCGGGAGGTGGCGGTCGCCCTGCCCTCCACCGGGATCGGACGGTGGACCGTCAGCGTCTGGCCGCCGTGCAGGACCCGGGCGAGATCGACCTCGATGCCGGGCATGGACAGGCCGCTGATCACGCCGGGGGCCCCGGCGCCCGCGACGGTGGCGAAGCTCGGCAGGACGTACAGCCGGGACTCAAGGGTGTAGCGCAGCTCGTCGGCGTCGGTCGCCGGGCTGTGCTTGTCGGGGTTCGCGCCCGCGCCGATGCCGAGGTGATAGAGCTGGACGTCCTTGCTGTTCCAGGTGATCTCGCGGGACCGGGGTTCGGCCGCGAGGGCCTTGGCTGCGTCGATGGGCATGGGGCTCCTGACACTGGCGGGAAGGACCCCGGTGCGGCCGTCCGCACCGTCGGCCGCACCGGGGTCGTCACGGGGCCGCGGAACCCGCCCGTTCTAGAACGCGTTCCAGTATGGCGACCCCCTGTATAACCCAGCTCGCAGAAGTTGTGAAGACCGCTGACGGCTTGTCAGATCCGCTGCCCCGCCTCCGGACCCATGACATTTGTCCTGCCGGAGTCCGTACAACCGCCTCTGCTGCGGGCCGCCCCGGCTCCGTAACGTCGTGGTCATGACGAAAACGACCGGGACACCGCCTGCCGTGTCCTTCACGGGGGCGGTCAAGACCTACGGCGCCGTGCGCGCCGTCGACGGTGTGGACATGCGGATCGCGCAGGGCGAGACGGTGGCACTGCTCGGCCGCAACGGCGCCGGCAAGTCCACCACGATCTCCCTGCTGCTCGGCCTCGTCCAAGCCGACGAGGGCACGGTGGAGCTCTTCGGCGCGGCGCCCGAGCGCTCCGTGCTGGCCGGACGCGTGGGCGCCATGCTGCAGGATTCGCGGGCGGTCCCCCGGGTGACCGTCCGCGAGCTGGTGTCCTTCGTGGCCGGCCGCTATCCGGCCCCGATGCCCGTGGCACATGCCCTGGAGCTGGCCGGGATCACCGACCTGGCCGGGCGGCGGGTTGACCGGCTCTCCGGCGGTCAGACCCAGCGCGTGCGCTACGCGGTGGCGCTCGCCGGAAATCCGTCGCTGCTCGTGCTCGACGAGCCGACCGCGGCCCTGGACGTGGAGGCGCGGCACGCCTTCTGGCGGTCGATGCGGGAGTACGCCGGACTCGGTCGCACCGTCCTGTTCTCGACCCACTATCTGGAGGAGGCGGACGCGCACGCCGACCGGATCATCGTCATCGACCGCGGCCGTGTGGTGGCCGACGGCACGGGCGAACAGCTGAGGCGGGCGGCCGGCGGCAACCTCGTCTCGATCGACCTGGACGGGCGCGGCACCGAGGGGCTCACCCTGCTGCCCGGCGTGCGGTCGATGGAGGTGCGCGGGGACCGGGCGCTGCTGCGCACGGACGACTCCGACGCGACGGTGATCGCCCTGGCGGAGCTCGGTGCGATACGCGGCCTGGAGGTCGCCCCGGCGTCGCTCGACGACGCGTTCCTTGCCCTGACCGCACCCGAGATGGAGATCGTGTGATGCTGGACTACCTGCGGCTCGAAGTGCGCCGGACGCTGCGCGACGTGGGCTTCGTGATCGGTGGGGTCGCGATGCCGGTGATGATGTACCTGCTGTTCACCAACCTCGGTGAGAACGACGGTGCCTGGAAGACCGCCTCCATGGTCGGCATGGCCGCGTACGGCGCCGTCGGCTCGGCCCTGAACACCGGGGGCGGGGTCGCCGAGGACCGGGCGATCGGCTGGCTGCGGCAGCTCAGGGTGACCCCGATGACTCCGCGCCAGGTCGTCGCCGGGCGGGCGCTGACCGGTTCCGTGACGGTGCTGCCCGCGATCGTCGTGGTGCTCGCCGCGGGCGGGCTGCTCAACGGCGTCCGGCTGGCGGCGTGGCAGTGGGTCTCGATCGCGCTCCTGCTGTGGCTCGGCTCGATCCCCTTCACCCTGCTCGGCCTCGGCAACGGCTACCGGCTGACCGCGCAGACCACGGGTGTGACGAACATGGTGTGCAATCTGGGCCTCGCGGTGCTCGGCGGCCTGTGGTTCCCGGTCACCCTGTTCCCCGGCTGGCTGCGCACGGTCTCCGGGTACACCCCGACCCACCGCTTCGCCCAGCTCGGCACGTCGATCGCCGACGGCCACGCCCCCGCACTCGGTGCGGTCGTGGTCCTGACGGCCTGGGCGCTGGCGTTCGGTTCGTACGCTGTCTTGTCGTACCGCCGCAGTGCCGGGAACGTGTGAACGGGGTGACGGACATGCACTGGTTGCGCAAGGCCGGCTGCCACATGGACACGTGGCAGCTCGCACGACAGACGTGGAAGGAGGACATGGAGCGCTTCAAGACCGAGCAGAAGGCCGCCCGTAGGACCGGCAAGGCGGCGGAGAGCCCGGGTCCGCCGCCCACCGGCTTCACCCTGCTGCCGTGGCTGCTGCTGGGGATGGGGGCCTTCTCCAACCTCTTCCAGGGCAAGGCCTCGAACGCCTGGATAGGCAGCTTCGGCCTGCTCGCCTTCAACTCCCTCTACATCTACGTCGTCTTCCGGGCCTTCGACAGGGAGCGGCGCGAGGCGCCTTCCACGCGTGTGGCGCTGCTTCTGATGGGGGCGGTGACCTGCGGTCTTGCCATCGGCTACGGCGGGAACTGGCTGCTGTTCTTCCCTCTGCTCGGTCTGGCGACGGGCGCCATCGTCCGTGGTCCCTGGCTGGGGAAGACCGGTCTGGGGCTCACCGCGCTGGCGGGCACCGTGGCGTGCCTGCGCGACGGCTGGAACGGGATCAACATCGCCTACGGCACCTTCCTGTCGACGATGGTGACCGCCGCCATCCTGTCCCTGTCCGAGGCCGTCCGCGAACTGCGTGCCGCCCGTGAGGAACTGGCCCGCCGAGCGGTGGAGAAGGAGCGACTGCGCTTCTCCCGCGACCTGCACGACCTGCTCGGGCACACCCTGTCGGTGATCGTCGTGAAGTCCGAGGCGGCCCGCCGCCTGGCCCACCGCGACCTGGACGCGGCGCTGACACAGGTCACCGACATCGAGTCCGTCGGCCGCCAGGCGCTCACCGAGATCCGCGAGGCGGTGACGGGCTACCGGGAGGGCAGTCTGGCGACGGAACTGGACCGCGCCCGGTCGGCCCTGACCGCCGCGGGCATCGAGCCGGTGGTGCGCAGGTCGGGCGCTCCCCTGGTACCGCAGACCGAGGTCCTGCTCGGCTGGGTGGTCCGCGAGGCGGTCACCAATGCCGTACGGCACAGCGGCGCGGACCGCTGCGAGCTCACCGTCGACGGCACGTCCGGCCGGGTCCGGCTGACGATCGCCGACAACGGGAACGGCGCGGCCGCCGCCCCGCCCCCGGCGGGCGTGGGCGGGACCGGTCTGAAGGGGCTGACGGAGCGGCTCGCCGCGGCGGGCGGCTCACTGCACGCCGGCCCGTCACCGCGCGGCGGATTCACGGTCACGGCGGAACTGCCCGTGGACTCGGAACTCCCGTTGGCCGCCGGGCTCCCGCCCGCCGCCCCGCTCTCACCGGCGGCCACGGCCCCGGGGACCGACTGACGACCCGGCCCCGATCCGACGATACGGAGTCCGGTCCCGGCGATCGCTCGACCGCCGAACCACCGACGCGGGCCGGCTCACCCCGTGCTCGCCGAAGGCGAGGGCTCGCGGGACCGGCTGACGACCCGGCACGGCGTCACACCGTCGGCACGGCACACGCTCCCGGCCGTCGGTGAACCCGCGGAACGCCTGGCCGGGCCGCCTCGGTCCGCTCTCGTCGAGGCGCGAACCGCGGACGTGCCCGCACCGTACGCTTGGCCCGTGGACGAGATGCCCCGAAGTCACAGGCCGGCGAAATGCATCAGGGTCCTGCTCGCCGAGGACCAGGGCATGATGCGCGGCGCCCTCGCCCTGCTGCTCGGCATGGAGGAGGACATCGAGGTCGTCGCACAGGTCTCCGCGGGCGACGCGATCGTCGACACGGCTCTGACCCACCGCCCGGACGTCGCCCTGCTGGACATCGAGCTTCCCGGTATGAGCGGTCTGGACGCGGCCGCCGAACTGCGCGTGCAGGCACCGGACTGCCGGGTGCTCATCCTGACCACCTTCGGCCGGCCCGGTTATCTGCGCCGCGCCATGGAGGCGGGCGCCGCCGGCTTCCTCGTCAAGGACGGCCCGGTGGAGGACCTGGCCACGGCGATCCGGCGGGTGCTCACCGGCGAGACGGTGGTGGATCCGGCGCTGGCCGCGGCGGCCCTCAGCGCCGGGCCCAACCCGCTGACCGCGCGCGAGTGCGAGGTCCTGAAGGCGTCCGTGGACGGGGCGACGGTCTCCGACATCGCCGCGAAGCTCCATCTGTCCGAGTCCACGGTACGCAACTACCTCTCGTCGGCCATCGGCAAGACCGGCACCCGCAACCGCATGGAGGCGATGCGCGAGGCCCGGCAGCAGGGATGGCTGTAGGGTCTGTCGTTCGGATCAGGTCGACTGCGTGCGACCGCGCCTTAACACCAGCATGATGCGAACGACAGGCCCCGACGTGCCGTCTCCGCGGGAACCGCGTTCGGCCGCGGCCCGTGCGCACGCTCAGCGCGCGGCGGCCCTGCGCGGCAGCCACGCCAGCATCAGCACGGCGCCCGCCAGCAGCAGGCATCCGCTCAACCGGAACGCCTGCGCATAGCCCTCCGTCAGGGCCTGCGCCGACGTGCTTGCGCCCGTGCGCGTCGCCGCGACCGTCGACATGACCGCGAGGCCGAGCGAACCACCCATCGTGCGGGAGGTGTTGATCAGCCCGGACGCGAGCCCGGCGTCCGCCGGTGCCGCTTCCGAGGTGGCGAACGCCGCCAGCGGGGTGGCCGCCAGTCCCGCGCCCAGCATCATCAGGATCCCCGGGATCATGATCGTCGTGAGGTAGGCCCCGTGCGCGGCCATCGTCGACTGCCAGCCGAAACCGGCCGCCGCGACCAGCGTCCCGAGCACCGCCGTGTTCCGCGCCCCGGCGGCCCTCATGGCCGACGGCGCGAGCTTGGATCCGAACACCACGGCGAGTGAACTGGGTACCAGCGCGAGCCCGGCGTCCAGGGGCGAGTAGCCGAGGACGTTCTGCGCGTACAGCGTCATGAAGAACCACATGCAGAACATCGCGGAACCGGCGACGAACATGGCCGCGTTCGCCGAGGACACCGACCGCAGCCGCAGCAGACCCAGTGGCATCAGGGGCGCCTTCGTCCGTGCCTCGACGGCCAGGAACAGCCCGATCAGGGCGAGCCCCGCGCACAGCGGCACCAGCGTCGCGGCGGCCGTCCAGCCCTCCGCCTCCGTCTGCCCGATCCCGTACGCGAGCGCGGCGAGCCCGGAGGTCACCAGCACCGCTCCCGGCAGGTCCAGGCGACGCCCGGCTGCGGCACGGCTCTCGAGGATCGCTCCCCCGGCCGCCTGCCGCGTCCGGGCGGAGGGGATCCCCAGCATGGATCCGACGAGGACGAGCACGCCCACCGGCACGTTGATCAGCAGCACCCAGCGCCACGACAGGCCGTCCACGAGCAGTCCGCCGACGAGCCCGCCCGCCGCGCCGCCGCCGGCGCCCACCGCGGTCCAGGTCGCGATCGCCCGCGCCCGTGCCGTCCCCTCCGGTACGGCAGCGGTGAGCAGGGTCAGTGTCGAGGGCGCGAGCACGGCGGCCCCCAGTCCCTGCACGGCTCGTGCAACCAGCAGTTCCCAGCCCTCCCGGGCGAGTCCGCCACCGAGGGAGGCGACGGTGAACAGGGCGAGCCCGAGAAGGAACATCCGCCTGCGCCCGTACAGGTCCCCGGCCCGCCCGCCGAGCAGCATGAACCCGGCGAAGGCGATCGCGTAGGCGTTCACCACCCACTGCAGCCCCGGGGCGGTCAGTCCGAGGTCGGCGCGCATCGAGGGCAGCGCCACATTGACCACGGACACGTCCAGTACGACAAGGAACTGTCCGGCGCACGCCAGCGTGATCACCACCCAGGCGGGCGGCAGGGAGCGACGGGTAACGGGCGGGTCTTCGACGGTCGGCAGCATGGGCGCCATACTGCCGAGCCCGCGGGCGCGGGGCATCGGGATTTCGTCCCGTCTCCGGCTCGGTCCTGCGACCTGGTACCTGCCGCGCCACGACCGCAACCGATCTGACGGAATATCAGACCTTCATGGGATGGTCAAGGATTCGTTAGTATGCCAAAGCATCGGAATAGTTGCCCGTGCATACGAGGTTTACCCAGCACTTATCGGCGCGGACCCGACCAACGGCTCCTTCCGCGCCTCTTTCACTTTCGGCCTGGAGGCCTCACGCAATGACGCACACGACGACCGACCAGCCTGCTCGGAGGCCGTCCGGCGCAATCGTGCCGGTACTCGCCTTCGCGGGAATCGTTGTCGCGGTGATGCAGACCCTGCTCGTCCCTGTCATCAAGGATCTGCCGCAGTTGCTGAGCACCTCGCCCAGCAACGCCACCTGGGTCCTGACCTCCACCCTGCTCTCGGGTGCCGTGGCCACCCCGATCATGGGCCGGCTCGGCGACCTGTACGGCAAGCGGCGGATGCTCCTCGCAAGCCTGGGCGTGATGGTGGTCGGCGCGCTGATCAGCGGCTTCACCAGCGCCGTACTGCCGATGATCGTCGGACGCACGCTCCAGGGCTTCGCGATGGGTGCGATCCCGCTCGGCATCGGGCTGATGCGCGACATGCTGCCCCGTGAGCGGCTCGGCTCCGCGATGGCCCTGATGAGCTCCTCGATCGGCGTCGGCGGCGGACTCGCGCTGCCCGCCGCCGCCCTGGTGGCCCAGAACGCCGACTGGCACGCCCTCTTCTTCGGCGCCGCCGGACTCGGTGTCCTGTCGATCGTCCTCACCCTCCTCGTGGTGCCCGAGTCCGAGGCCCGCGCGAAGGGCTCCTTCGATGTGCTCGGCGCGCTCGGCCTGTCCGCGGGCCTGGTCCTGCTGCTGCTCCCGATCACCAAGGGCAGCGACTGGGGTTGGGCGTCCGGCACCACGCTCGCCCTGTTCGCGGCCGCGGTCGTGGTCCTGCTCCTGTGGGGTCTGCTGGAGCTGCGGCTGAGCGCCCCGCTGGTCGACCTGCGCACCACGGCCCGACGCGAGGTGCTGCTCACCAACCTCGCCTCGATCATGGTCGGCGTCTCGTTCTACGTCGTCTCGCTCGTCCTGCCGCAGCTGCTCCAGCTGCCCGCCGCCACGGGTTACGGCCTCGGCCAGTCGATGGTGGTCGCGGGCCTGTGCGTGGCACCGCTCGGCCTGACCATGATGTTCACCGCACCGGTCTACGCCCGGCTGTCCGCGAAGTACGGCCCCAAGGTCACCCTCATCATGGGCCTGCTGATCATCGGCATCGGCTACGGCGGCGGGCTCGGCCTGATGGACGCCGCCTGGCAGACCGTGATCACCTCGGTGGTCCTGGGCGCGGGCATCGGTCTCGCCTACTCCTCGCTGCCCGCCCTGATCGTCGGTGCGGTCCCGGCCTCGGAGACGGGCGCCGCCAACGGCCTCAACACCCTGATGCGCTCGATCGGTACGTCGGTCTCCAGCGCCGTCATCGGCATGGTGCTCGCCAACACCGCGAACCACGTCGGCGGTCTCGCGATCCCCACGCTGCACGGTTTCCATGTGTCGTTCCTGATCGCGACGGGCGCGGTCGCGATAGGCCTGGTCCTGGCCCTCTTCCTGCCCAAGCCCGACCGCGCCCCGCAGCTGCGCGCGAGCAGCCAGGAGGACGCCGGCCTGGAGCGCGCCGAAGAGGTTCTGCGCGTCTTCCGCGGCCGCGTCCTGGACGCGGGCGGCACCCCGGTCGCCCGTGCCAAGGTGACGCTGATCGACCGCCGCGGTCGCCAGGCCGGCGCCACGCTCTCCGCGGACGACGGCAGCTACGCCCTGGCCGTACCGGCCGAGGGCCCGTACGTCCTCGCCGCCAGGGCCGCGGGGCACGGCCCGCTCGCCTCCTCGGCGACCCACCACGGCGACCACCGCCCGATCGATCTGGACCTCTCCCTCCCGGGCGAGACGGTCTCCGCCTGACCCGTACCGGACACCCGCACCCCCCGTCGCCCGCGCGACGGGGGGTGCGGCAGCATGGGCGCCTACAGGCCTGTGCCGACGCCCGACCCGTCCGTACGGCGCCTGCCCGCACGTACGACCGAAAGGACCCCCATGTCGGCGGCACCCCCCATCGAGCTCCCGGCGCCTCCCCCGTCCGGGATCCTGGCCGCGTTCGAGGCCGCCAAGGGGTTCATGCCGCTCCACGAGGGACTCGCGCTGTACGAGGCCGCCGTGACGGCCGGCCGGCTCGGGCTGCCGCTGCTGGAGGTCGGCACCTACTGCGGGCGCTCCACGATCCTGCTCGCCGCCGCGGCCCGCGCGGCGGGCGTCACCGCGCTCACCGTCGACCACCACCGCGGCAGCGAGGAGCAGCAGCCGGGCTGGGAGTACCACGACCCGGAGACCGTGGACCCCGAGGTCGGCCTGATGGACACGCTGCCCACGTTCCGCAGGACCCTGCACCGGGCGGGCCTGGAGGAGCACGTCGTGGCCCTCGTCGGCCGCTCCCCGCAGATCGCCGCCTTCTGGAACTCCCCCCTCGGCCTGGTCTTCGTCGACGGCGGCCACACCGACGAGCACGCGAACGCCGACTACGACGGCTGGGCCCCGCATGTGGCGCAGGGCGGACTGCTGGTCATCCATGACGTCTTCCCTGAACCGGAGGACGAGTTCACCGGCCAGGCGCCCTACCGGGTCTACCTCAGGGCACTGGAGTCCGGCGGCTTCACGGAGGTCTCGGTCACCGGCTCGCTGCGTGTCCTGAAACGGACGGGGCAGCAGGCGAATCGCGGCGTTGGAGCGGCGGGCACGGCCTAGCCGTTAGGGTCGCAGGCATGTCGTACGTGGGTCCCGACTTCGATCCTCCCCGGCCGCGCCGCTTCCGGCGCGGCCGGCTGACGGTGGCGGTCGCCGCCCTGGTGCCGACCGCGCTCGTGGGCTGGCTGGTCTACGAGGCGGTCGCCGACACAGGCGGCGGCCGGTCCGGTGCGGTGCCCGTGACGGCGTCCTCGGCCACCGGGTCCGCCTCGGCGTCCGCACCGGAGGACGGCAAGCAGAGCGCCGTACCGCCCGGCCGGACTCCGGCCACCGCACGGGCGGGCTCCGGTCCCCTCGCGGGCAAGGTCGTCGTCATCGACCCGGGACACAACCCCAGCAACTTCCGGCACACCTCCGAGATCAACCGCCAGGTGAACATCGGGACGAACCGGAAGGAGTGCGACACCACGGGCACATCCACCAATTCCGGTTACGCGGAGGCCCGGTTCACCCTGGACGTGGCGCGGAGGATGCGCACACTCCTCGAGAAGCAGGGCGCCACGGTGAAGTTCACCCAGGACGGCGACCGTCCCTGGGGTCCGTGTGTGGACGAGCGGGCGCGCATCGGCAACCAGGCGCACGCCGACGCCGCGATCTCCATCCACGCGGACGGCGCACCGGTCGGCGACCGCGGCTTCCACGTCATCGTTCCGGCCGCGGTGCACGCGGGCTCGGCCGACACCCGCAAGATCGCCGCCCCCTCGCGGGACCTCGGCGAGCGCGTCGCGGGCAGTTTCGTCCGCGTCACCGGAAGCGCTCCGTCCAACTACGTCGGCAACGGCACGGGCCTCGTCGTACGGAGCGACCTCGGCGGTCTCAATCTGTCAACGGTTCCCAAGGTGTTCATCGAGTGCGGCAACATGCGCGACAGCAAGGACGCGGCATCGTTGACCAGCGGCGCGTGGAGGCAGAAGGCGGCGCAGGGGATCTCTGAGGGAATCATGAGTTTTCTGCGCGGGTAGTGATCACCGATCCGATCCCGGCGGACACACAGATCGGGCGGACGATAGTGTCATCCCTACGATGAGGGGCCAGCCCTGCGCTTTTCACCGCGGCCCGAGGGCGACAAGGTGACAGCGACGCCTCCACCGACGACGAGACGACAGACGAAGGACCCGAAGTGAATATCCGCTCCCTCACTAGAGGCGACGGCGTGGTGATCGGAGCAGCGGTATTGCTGTTCATCGCGTCGTTTCTCGACTTCTACTCGGCCGCGGGCTTCAGCGGCGCCCCGAACGCCTGGGACTCCCTCGGTGAAGGCCTCGGCCTCTACATGGGCGGGGTCGTCGGCGCCGCTCTGATCGTCATCAACCGCTGCCTGCCCCAGCCCCGCAAGATCGTCGGTCTGGAACTCACCGCGGTCGGCCAGGCGTTCACCATCCTCACCGCATGGATCCTGTTCTGGTTCCTGGTGGACGTCCCGAGCGGGATCGACGCCGGCACCGGCCTGGTCCTCGGCTTCATCGCCGCCCTGCTGCTGGCGGCCGCCGCCGTCGCCACTCCCGTGGTACCGGCGCTGCAGGCCGCTCTCGTCCCCGCTCCCAAGCCGGTCGCGCCCCAGCCCTACGGCGGGCAGCCACAGGGCGGTTACGGCTACCCGGGCGCCCAGCAGCAGTCGTTCGGCGGGCAGCCCCAGCAGGGCCAGCCGTTCGGCGGGCAGCCGCAGCAGCAGGCTCCGGCCGGGGACTTCTCGCCGTTCTGGTTCGCCGTGCCGGTGCCCCGTCCGCTGTACGCGGAGGACGGCTCGCCCACGCCGATCGCCGAACTCGCCCCCGGCACCTGGTACTTGGCGGTCGAGCAGCGCGGCCCCGGCCTGGTCGCCCAGACGCAGGACGGCCGCCGTGGTGTGCTGCAGGACACCAGCGGCATCCAGCGCGGCTGACCCCCTCATCGGCATACGGCCCCTCGCCCTTCCGGGCGGGGGGCCGTTGTCGTACAGTCGCAGCCCTGCGTCACCTTCTGATGACTCGTCAGCTCAGCATGTACGGAGGCGACATGCGGCTCGGACTCGCGCTCGGCTACTGGGGCCGAGGCCCGGCGGCGGACCACGTCTCGCGGGCGCTGGAGGCCGAGCGGCTCGGTTACCACTCGGTGTGGACCGCCGAGTCCTGGGGATCGGACGCCTTCACCCCGCTGACCTGGATCGCCGCGCGGACCTCGAGGATCGGCCTGGGCACGGCCGTCGCCCAGATGGCGGCCCGCTCCCCGACCACGACAGCGATGCACGCACTCACCCTGGACCATCTTTCCGGCGGACGTTTGATGCTCGGCCTCGGGCTGTCGGGGCCCCAGGTCGTCGAGGGCTGGTACGGGCGGCCGTTCCCCGCCTCCCCGCTGACCGCCACCCGGGAGTACGTCGACGTCGTACGCCAGGTCCTGCGGCGCGAGGCCCCGGTCGCACTGGACGGACGCTTCCACCCCCTGCCCTACCCCGGGCCGGACGGCACCGGGCTCGGCAAGACGCTGAAACCGATCACCCACCCCCTGCGCGCCGACCTGCCGATCCTGCTCGGCGCCGAGGGGCCGAAGAACGTGGCGCAGACGACCCGGATCGCCGACGGCTGGCTGCCGCTGTACTGGGCGCCGACCCGTCCCGAGGTCTACGGACCCGCCCTGGCCGAGGTGTCCGAAGGCTTCCTCGTCGCCCCCATGGCACAGGTGCGCGTCTGCGACGACGTCCCGCAGGGGCTGCTGCCGGTCAAGGCCATGCTGGGCTTCTACATCGGCGGCATGGGGCACACGGCACGGAACTTCCACGCCGACCTCATGGCGCGCATGGGGTACGAGGAGGAGGCGCGGCGCATCCAGCGGCTGTTCCTGGAGGGACGCCGGGAGGAGGCGGTGCGGGCCGTGCCCGACGCCTTCGCCGACGAGATCTCGCTCGTCGGTCCGCGCGAACGGATCGCGGAGCGACTGGAGTTGTGGCGCAAGAGCCCGGTGACCGATCTGCTGGCCCTGGACCCCGACCCGCACACGCTGCGGGTGCTGGCCGAACTCAACGCATAGCGCGCACCGCCCCGCGACGTTCCGTCTCAGTCCACCGTGAGCTGTCTGGCCGTCGGGTACTGGTTCCTGACCGAGGCGCCCGCGCTGCGGCTCGCGCTCTTCACCTTGCTGACCACGTCGGCGAAGGAACTCACCGCCGACTCGTCGCCGTTGCTCAGCCGCGTCGGCAGGGTCCTGAGCCCGTCGATGCCCGCGGCGAGCGGCGCGAGGGCCCTGGCGAGCGCCGGATCACCCTGGGCGCTGCGCTGGGCCGCCCTGAGCCGGTTGTACGCGAAGGTACCCGCGAGACCGGCCTTCACCAGGGCCTCCTGCCGCCCCCGTGCGCCGTTCTTGAACCCGCCGGCCTTCCACGGCTTCACGATCCACTGGTACGTGGCCCCGGCCGCGAGCCCCGCGTTCGCCAGGAAGCGGGTCCTGGCCAGCTTCTGCCGCTCGGCCGGGGTGCTCGGCGCGGGCGAGGCGACCACGATGTAGTTGCCGGCGACCTGCTGCACGGCGGTACGACCACCGCAGGCGGTCCCGGCGAACAGGGTGGAGCACGTCGCGAGGGTCACCGCGAGGGCGCGTATCGGTCGGGACACGGGATCCTCCGGCCTTGGCGAGGAACGGTACGTCTCCCGGCCGGGAGACACGGCTCTCAAGGCAGCGTCACACGCCGCGGCCGGGGGCGCCGACCGGGCCGGGCCGATCGGGTGACTCCCTTGTCCCACAAGGGATGTGCGGCGGTCGCGTGCGTTTCAAGCGGGGTCGACGGGCAATCCGAAGGACATGTCTCCTCGATATCGCAACGGTACGAACCAGGCCGGCACGGTCATCGCGATCGTCGCCGACGTCATGGCCTTCATCCTGGGCCTGTGGATCCTGATGTACCTGCTGGACGCCAACCGCGCCAACGACCTGGTGCAGTTCGTCCACAACGCGGCGAACTGGCTCGCGGGCTGGTCGCACGACCTGTTCACCTTCGACGAGGCCTGGGCGCGCGTGGTCGCCGGCTACGGACTGGCCGCCGTGGTCTACCTCTTCGTGGGCCACGCCATCGCCCACCGCATCCACCGGCACTGAGCTGCGCCCGGGGTCCGTCGTTCGGATCAGGTCGGCCGGGAGCGACCGCGCCTTTCGGCCGACGCCGGGATGATCCGGACGACGGGCCCTACGCGCAGCAGTCGGCCTCCAGGCCCCGTGGCAGGCGCTCGCCCCCGAAGACCGCGCACGTCGGCTCGTCCCCGCCGAGCGCGGCCACGGCCAGAAGCAGTGAACCGGCCGTCCAGGTGGTGAGCTCCCTCGGCCAGATCGTGCGGTCCTCGAAGACGTAGCCCGTCCAGTACAGGCCCGTCTCCGGGTCCCGCAGGTGCTGGATCGACTGAAGGATCTCGAGCGCGCGGTCGGACTCGCCCACGGCCCACAGGGCCAGGGCGAGCTCGGCCGACTCGCCGCCGGTCACCCACGGGTTGGGGACGACGCAGCGCACACCGAGGCCGGGCACGACGAAGCGGTGCCAGTCCGCCTCGAGGCGCTCCTTCGCCTCGACGCCCGTCAGTGCGCCCCCCAGGACCGGGTAGTACCAGTCCATCGAGTAGCGGTCCTTGTCGAGGAAGCGCTCGGGGTGCCTGCGTATCGCGTGCCGCAGCGCGCCCACCGCCAACTCCCAGTCGGGCTGGGGCTCTTCACGCTGTTCCGCGATCGCGAGAGCGCACCGCAGCGCATGGTGGATCGAGGAGCAGCCGGTGAGCAGCGCGTCCGTCACGGCCGTTCCGTCGTCCTCGCGCTTCCATCCGATCTGCCCGCCGGGCAGTTGGAGACGCAGCACGAACTCCACGGCCGCGTACACGGTGGGCCACATCCGGTCCAGGAACGTGTCGTCCCCGGTCGCGAGGTAGTGGTGCCACACCCCCACGGCCACATAGGCGACGAAGTTCGTCTCCCGGCCGCGGTCCGTCACGTCCTGCGGGTCCCCGTCGGCGTACGCCGCGTACCAGGAGCCGTCCTCGTTCTGGTGCCGGGCCAGCCACTCGTAGGCGCGTTCGGCCGCCTCGTTCTCGTCGGCCGCGTCCAGTGCCATGGCCGCCTCGACGTGGTCCCACGGGTCGAGATGGTGCCCCCGGTACCACGGGATGGCTCCGTCCTCCCGCTGCACGGCGAGGAGTCCGCCGACGGTCGCGGCGGCCTCCTCGGCGGTGAGGACCCCGGGCAGGACGAGGTGTTCTGTCCGGGGGGTCGTCACTGGCCGGCCGCCTCGGAGGTCCCGGAGAGCCGGGGCAGATGCGGCTTTGTCGCATAGGCGACGAAGCTCTTGCCGATCAGCGGGTTCAGCGCCTGTTCGGCGACCCGGGTGGCGACGGGTTTCTTCATGATGTCCCAGACCAGGAGCTTGTGGTACGCGCGCACCGGCAGCGCCTTGTCGTTGTCGACGCCGAAGGCGCACTTGAGCCACCAGTACGGCGAGTGCAGCGCGTGCGCGTGGTGCGTGCCGTACGGCTTGAGCCCGGCCTGCCGGATCTTCGCGAGGAGCTCGTCCGCGCGGTAGATGCGGATATGACCGCCCTCGACCTCGTGATAGGCGTCGGACAGGGTCCAGCAGACCTTCTCGGGGCCGTAGCGCGGCACGGTGATCGCGATACGTCCGCCCGGCTTGAGCACCCGGACCATCTCGGCGAGCACGCCCTTGTCGTCCGGGATGTGCTCCATGACCTCGGAGATGATCACGACGTCGAAGGACTCGTCGGGGAAGGGGAGCGCAAGGGCGTCCCCCTCCATCGCGGTCGCGGTGGCGCCCTCGGGGGCCTCGCCGGCCTCCTTCATCGCCGCGAACCACTTGGCGACCTCGCGGATCTCCTCGCCGTTGCGGTCGACGGCCACGACCTGGGCTCCGCGCCGGTAGCACTCGAACGCGTGCCGTCCGGCACCGCAGCCGAGGTCCAGGACGCGGTCTCCCGGGGCGAGCGGGAACCGGGAGAAGTCGACGGTCAGCACGTGGCCCTGCTTTCGCGATTGGGTACGACGATCTCTTCGGCGGCGGCCGGTTTCTCGGCCGCGACCGCTTCTTCGGCCGCGCGCGCGGCCCGTGTCGGGGCCGGGGAGCGCCGGGTGTCCGGCCGGACGGAGGCGGCGACGGCCTCGCGGTACCGCGCCACCGTGCCCTCGGCGGCCTTGGCCCAGGTGAAGTGGCGCAGCACGCGCCGGCGTCCGGCCGCTCCCAGCCGTGCCCGCAGCTCCGGGTCCCCGAGCAGCCTGCCGATCGCGGTGGCCAGCGCGCCGGCGTCGGCCGGGGGCACCGCGAGACAGGTCTCGCCGTCCGCTCCCGCGACCTCGGGCACGGCACCACCGGTGGTGGCCACCAGCGGCGTACCCGTCGCCATGGCCTCGGCGGCCGGCAGCGAGAAGCCCTCGTACAGCGAGGGCACGCAGGCCACCTCGGCCGATCGCACCAGATCGACCAGTTCCGCGTCCGAGATGCCCTTGACGAAGTCGACGGCGCCCTCGAGCCCGTACCGCTCGATGGCCTGGGCGACCGGTCCGTCCTGCGCCCGCTTGCCGACCACGACCAGATGCGCCCGCGGATGCTCGGTCCGCAGCTTCGCGAGCGCCTCGATCAGGAAGACCAGGCCCTTGAGCGGCACGTCCGCGCTGGAGGTGGTGACGATCCGGCCGGGCACCTGCGGCACCGAGGGATCCGGCGAGAACAGGTCCGTGTCGGCACCGATGTGCACGACGCGGATGCGGTCCCGGGAGACACCGAGGTGGTCGACGATCTCCTGGCGGGAGGTGCCGGAGACGGTGAGCACCGAGGGCAGCCGGCGGGCCACCCGCCTCTGCATCCGCGCGAACGCGTACCAGCGCCGTACGGAGAGTCTGCGCTGCCAGCCCTCGGCCGCGTCCAGCTCCAACCGGCGGTCCACGGTGATGGGGTGATGGATGGTGGTCACCAGCGGCGCCCCCACCTCACCCAACAGGCCGTAACCGAGTGTCTGGTTGTCGTGCACGACGTCGAAGTCGCCGCGCCGGGCACGCAGATGGCGGCGGGCGCGCAGCGAGAAGGTCAGCGGCTCCGGGAAGCCGCCGGTCCACATCGTCGCCACCTCGAGGCCGTCGATCCAGTCCCGGTACTCCTCGCGCCGCGGGGTACGGAAGGGGTCGGGCTGCCGGTACAGGTCGAGGCTGGGCAGTTCGGTGAGGGTCAGGCCCTGAAGGTCCTCGCCCTCGTCGAGCACGGGGTACGGCTGGGCACCGATCACCTCGACCCGGTGGCCGAGCCGGACCAGTTCGCGCGAGAGGTGCCGCACATAGACACCCTGACCGCCGCAGAACGGGTTTCCCTTGTAGGTGAGGAGCGCGATGCGCAACGGGCTGTCCCCGTCCGCGGCCATGCCCTCCTTGGGACCCGCCTCCCTGGCCTCAGCGGTCACTCTCGGCCCCTTCTCCCTGCCATTTTCCCGCGAGATTACGCCGGGACGGTAATCTAGAACAAGTTTCAGACTTGATCGTAGGGGCTCTGAATCTACCGGCAGGTAGCGCCGCTGTGAGTGGTGGCCCGGGTGATTCGCGCCACGACCGGCACCCTGCCATGCTGTCTGATCGCCCGCCCTCACCGACTGTCACGGAACGGGACCCATGCCTGCGGAAGCCAAGGTGCCAGCCAGTACCGCGCGACCGGCGGTCCAGCCGGCCTCACCGCCGCTCACCGAGCGGCAGGAGGCGCGCCGCCGCAGGATCCTGCACGCGAGCGCGCAGCTGGCCAGCCGGGGCGGTTTCGACGCGGTGCAGATGCGTGAGGTCGCGGAGTCCTCGCAGGTCGCCCTGGGCACGCTCTACCGCTACTTCCCCTCGAAGGTGCATCTGCTCGTCGCCACCATGCAGGACCAGTTGGAGCACATGCACGGCACCCTGCGCAAGAAGCCGCCGTCCGGGGAGACGGCCGCCGAGCGGGTGGCGCAGACCCTGATGCGCGCCTTCCGCGCCCTGCAGCGCGAGCCCCATCTCGCCGACGCCATGGTGCGCGCACTGACCTTCGCGGACCGCAGCGTCTCCCCGGAGGTGGACCAGGTCTCCCGTCAGACGACGGCGATCATCCTGGACGCGATGGGGCTGGACGACCCGACCCCGGAACAGCTCTCCGCGGTCCGGGTGATCGAACACACCTGGCACTCGGCTCTGATCACCTGGCTCTCGGGCCGCGCCTCCATCGCCCAGGTCAAGATCGACATCGAGACGGTGTGCCGGCTCATCGACCTCACCGGCCCTCGCGAGCCGCACTGGGCTCCGGGGCGGGAGGGACCCCACCCATCCGGTCCGCGGGCACGGAAAAACCTACGAGACGGGTCCGGATGACTTTCCGGTCTTTCGACCTTCCAGCCCCTCGGCCGACCGATGTCGGCCCCAGCGGAAACCGAAACCTCACGCCGAAGTCGGCAGCTTCCGGTCGAGTTTCCTCGCTCGCCTCGTAGGCACTTTTCAGCTTAACACCGGCACACCCTGACGGAACCCCCTAAACAATATTTTTCGGGCAATCCGGACTGGCATCCGGTGATCCGCTCATTCCTCCGGACGGAACACCGGCTCCCCGCTCTCCACCAGGGTGATCACGATCGCCTCCACCGGGCAGTTCTCCGCCGCGTCCAGGATCTGCTCGCCCGCGTCGGCGTCCGGATCCACGGGGTGGGACTGCCGTGCGCCGTCGAGGCGGAAGGCGTCGGCCGCGCGGTGGACGCACTGCGCGGACCCGATGCAGACCGAGCGGTCCACCTCGATGTGCCAGCGGTCTCCCATGCGCTACGCCTCCCCGTACCCGGCCGGCAGATGGATCATCTTGTGCTCCAGGAACTCGCCGTACCCCTCGGGCCCGAACTCCCGCCCAAGACCCGAGTTCTTGTAGCCGCCGAATGGACCCAGCATGTCGAGACTGAAGGTGTTCACCGAGTACGTGCCGGTACGCACCTGCCGGGCGACGTCGATACCGCGCTCGACGTCCGCCGTCCAGACGCTGCCGCTGAGGCCGTAGTCGGAGTCGTTCGCGATCTTCACGGCCTCGTCCTCGTCACCGTACGGGAGCAGGCAGACGACCGGCCCGAAGATCTCCTCGCGGGCGATCCGCATGGAGTTGTCGACGTCGCCGAACAGGGTCGGCTCCACGTACCAGCCGCGGGTGAGGCCCGCGGGGCGCCCGCCGCCCGTGAGCACCTTGGCACCCTCCTCCTGGCCGATCCCGATGTAGTCGAGGTTGCGCCGCTGCTGGCGGGCGGCCACCAGCGGACCGACCTGGGTCGCCGGGTCCAGCGGATCGCCCACCACGAGTGCCCCCGCCGCGGCCGCGAGGGCCTCGGCGAACTCGTCGTAGCGTGAGCGCGGCACCAAGATGCGGGTCTGCGCCACACAGGCCTGCCCATTGTTCATCCAGGCGGCCGGGACGATCCCCGCCACCGTCGTGGAGAGGTCCGCGTCCGGCAGCACCACGGCCGCCGACTTCCCGCCGAGCTCCAGGGTCACCCGGGTGAGACGGCGCGAGGCGACCTCCATCACCCGCTTGCCGGCCGCGACCGAACGGGTGAAGGACACCTTGTCGATGCCGGGGTGCCCGACGAGGTATTCGCTGACCTCGCGGTCCGCGGGCAGGATCGACAGCACACCCTCGGGCAGCCCGGCCTCGCGCGCGATCTCACCGAGGATGTACGCGTCCAGCGGCGACTCGGGCGACGGCTTGAGGACGGCGGTGCACCCGGCCAGCAGGGCGGGCGCGAGCTTGGCGGCGGCCACGAACTGCGGCACGTTCCAGGGCACCACGGCCGCCACGACCCCGGCCGGCTCACGGCGCACAAGGATCTTCCCGAGGACACCGTCGCGCCGCTCCTCGTGGGTGAAGTCCCGTGCGACCGTGATCGCCGCGTCCCACACCATCATCGCGCCGAGCGCCTGGGCGAGGACGCTCCACGAGTACGGGGAGCCGTTCTCGCAGGAGATGACCCGGGCGATCTCCTCGTGCCGTACGGCGATCGCATCCTTGATCCTGGACACGGCCGCGATCCGCTCGTCGAGCGTCATCCGCGGCCAGGGCCCCTCGTCGAAGGCCCGGCGGGCGGCGGCGACGGCCCGGTCCACGTCCTCCCGCGAGGCGTGCGGTACGCGCCCGACGACCTTCTCGGTGTGCGGCGAGACCACCTCGATGACGTCCTTGCCCAGGGGATCGGTCAACTCCCCGCCGATGAACAGCTGTCCGTGTTCCACGAGCTCGGTCATGGCCGACTGCCTCCCCGGGAGCATCTTCTGACGATGCATCAGATATCGAACTGATACCAGTTCCGGTCGGCGTAGTCCACGGTCGGGACACCGGGGCCGGAAGGTGACCGCGGCTACCTTCGAAACGTGTTCTAGTTATAGTGGCCGGAAGGCGGCGATTGGGGAATCCATGGCTCGGACGGCCGATCACGGCGGGGGCGTACGGTCGATCAGGGTCCCGATCCCTGACAACCCCCTCGGCCACACGCTGGTGTACGTCGTCGACACCGACGGCGGTCCGGTCCTGGTCGACACGGGCTGGGACGATCCGGACTCCTGGGACGCCCTCGTCGAAGGGCTGACGGCCTGCGGCACATCGATCACGGAGATCACGGGAGTGTTGGTCACCCATCACCACCCCGACCACCACGGTCTGTGCGGGCGGGTCCGCGAGGCGTCGGGGGCGTGGATCGCGATGCACGCGGCGGACTCCGCGATCGTCCGCAGGACCCGCGATACCCGCCCTGAGCGCTGGTTCGTCTATATGGAGGGCAAGCTGGCGGCGGCCGGCGCCCCCGAGGAGCATCTGGCACCTCTGCGCGCCGCGCGAGCCCGCGGCAGCCTGCCCGGCTTCTCCCCCGCGCTCCCCGACCGCGAGATCGTCCCCGGCGACCTCCTCGACCTCCCCGGCCGCCGGCTGCGCGCGATCTGGACCCCGGGACACACACCCGGTCATGTGTGCCTGCACCTGGAGGAGGAGCATCCCGCAGGCCTGCCCGGCCACGGCCGCCTGTTCTCCGGAGACCATCTGCTCCCCGGGATCACCCCGCACATCGGCCTCTACGAGGACCCGGACGACGCCACGTTGACCGACCCCCTCGGCGACTACCTCGACTCCCTCGAACGCATCGGCCGCCTCGCACCCGCCGAGGTGCTCCCGGCCCACCAGCACACCTTCCCGGACGCGCCCGTCCGCGTCCGGGAGTTGCTGGCCCACCACGAGGAGCGGCTGGGCGACCTCCTCGCGCTCCTCGGCACCCCGCTGACCCCCTGGCAGCTCGCCGAGCGCATGGAGTGGAACCGCCCCTGGGAGGAGATCCCCTACGGTTCACGGCACATCGCGGTCTCCGAGGCCGAGGCGCACTTGCGCCGGCTGGTGAAGACGGGCCGCGCGGAGGCGGTGACGGCGAGCGATCCGGTGACGTACGTGGCGGTGTGAAAGCACTCGCACCCCGTGTCCCGCCGCTGATACCAAGCAGTATGGATCCCTGGGAGCGACTCCTCGCCGAACGCGCCTGCGAGCGCCTCGTCCTCGACTTCGTGCACCGGCTCGACCTCGGGGAACCCGCCTCCGTGGCCGAGCTGTTCACGGAGGACGGCGTCTGGCGGTGGCCGGCGGGCGACAGGACCGTGCGGGGCCGGGACGCGCTGCGCCGCTACTTCGGCGGGCGTCCCGCCGACCGGCTCTCACGCCGCCTGATGTCCAACGTCCTCGTCACGGTGACGTCCCCGGACGCGGCCGCCGCCACGTCGTACTTCACGACGTACCGCGTCGACGGGTACGAGGGCGGCCTGGTCCCGGCGGGTCCCCCGACCCAAGTGGGCCACTACCAGGACACCTTCGGCAGGGCGGACTGCATCTGGCTGCTCACCTCCCGCACCGTGCACCTGCCCTTCGGCGGCCCCACGCGCCGGCTCCCCCGCTAGGCGGTCCCCGACGCCGTGCGTCGGATCAACGCCTCGGCCCCGCCGAGAAGTTCGACCTCGCGCTCGCTCATGGGCGGGTTCTCCGCCGGCGGCGCGGAGCCTCCGTCAGGCCCTCCCCGGTCAGAGCCGAGGTGCCCCGGTGCCCCGCCGGCATCGCGGCCGGCAACGCGCGCACGCCGTCCACCCGGGGTTCGCCGACCACGGCCACCTGCGCGAGGACCACCGCGGGCCTGCCCCGGTCGAGCCCCGGGGCGCCCTCCTCGGCGGTCGCCCGGTCGACGACCTTCGAGCCTTCGGCGGTCGTGATCATGTTCAGTGTGTGCAGGTCGAGGTGGAGGACGCGGACGGCCGGGTCCGACGAGTCGCGGGCGGGCAGCGCATGCAGGTCGCGCAGCGGCCGGGCGGCAACTCCCCGGCCTCCTGCGGGCCGAGGCGCCCGTGGGGCATCGCCTCCGGCCTCGCCGGCCCGGACAGTTTCTCCATCACGAGGTCGCCGCGGGTCGCCGTCCGTACGCCGGGCGCGGGGCAAACGCGGCCACGGACGTGGTCCATCACCACGGCCTCGGCCGCCGCGTCGCCCCAGCCGTCCCGGTAGCGCCTCGGCACCCATGCGCCGTCGATCTCGTACACGTCCGCCGTGCGCCCGGAGCCGGGCAGACTCCCCGTCTGCGTGAACGGCCCCCGTCCGGGGCCGGCCCGCACGGTCCCCGCGCCCGCTCCCCTCGCGGGGGGCCCTCGGCTCCCCTCCTACCGGCGGGTACAGTAGCCGGGTCGTTCTCGCACCCGTACGGGGGGAAGCCGGTGGAATTCCGGCGCTGACCCGCAACCGTGAGCCACCCACGTGGCGAGCCGGATCGCCCCGCACGGTTCGTGACCGGCTCACGCACACCCGCGGCCCGCCGGTGTGCGGCACCGTCGAGGTCTACGGAGCCGAGCCGCCCGGAGTGTTCCGTGCTGCCCGGCTCCCCGCAGGGAGAGGCACATGAACCTCCGCCGCAGCGCCGCGGCTCTGGCAGCGGTCGCCGTGATCGGCACGGCCACGCCCGCCGTCGCCGCCGGACCGTCCCCGTCCGCGTCGCCGTCCCCGGTGATACCCGACGGTCTGTACGGCCGCACGGACCCGACGTACGACGGCGTCTGGCGCCAGTCGCTGACCCTCCTCGCCCAGGACACCGTGGGCGTCAAGCCCGCGATCGCGGCGGTGGACTGGCTGACCGGACAGCAGTGCGCGAACGGCGCGTTCGCGGCCTTCCGCGCCGACACAGCCGAGCCCTGCGGCGCCGGACTCGTGGTCGACACCAACAGCACGGCCGCCGCCGTCCAGGCGCTCGCCGCACTCGGCGGCCACGACGCCGCCACCGGCAAGGCGGTCACCTGGCTGAAGTCCGTGCAGAACGCGGACGGCGGCTGGGGGTACACGCCGGGCGGTGCCAGCGACGCGAACTCCACGTCCGTGGTCATCGGCGCCCTCGCCGCCGCGGGCGGGGACCCGAAGGACGTTCGCAAGGGGGGCAGGTCCCCTTATGACGCGCTTCTGAAGCTGGCACTGCCCTGCGACGGCGACGGGGCGGGTGCCTTCGCCTACCAGCCGGACAAGAAGGGCAGGTTGACGGCCAACGCGGACGCGACGGCGGCAGCGGTGCTCGGCGCGCTCGGCAAGGGGCTGGCCGGCGACGACGCCAGGCCCGACGCCGCACCCCCGGCCTGCGGGAGAGCCGACGGTCCCGGACAGGCCGCACACAACGGCGCCGCCTACCTCCGCACGGCCCTGGCCAAGGACAAGCACCTCACCCAGGAGCTGCCCGGCGCCAAGCCGCAACCCGACTACGGCAACACGGCGGACGCGGTCGTCGCGCTCGCCACCGTCGGCCAGGGCGACCGGGCCGCCGATTCGCTGCGCTGGCTGGAGACCCACTACGAGCAGTGGGCGAAGCAGAGCGGACCGGCCGCGTACGCCCAGCTGATCCTCGCCGCGAACGCGGAGGGCTCCGACCCGCGCCACTTCGGCGGCCAGGACCTGGTCCGGCTCATGGACGCGACCGGACCGGCCCCCGCCTCGGTGCCCGACGCCAAGGGCTCCGAGCCGCACGGCTCCGAGGACGCGGCGAAGTCCGACAAGGACGAGGGTCCCCTCCGTGTCGCTTGGATCGTCGGTGCCTGTCTCCTCGCCCTGACCGCCGGCGGCATCCTGTACACCTCCCGGGGCGGGAGGCGTCAGCCGTGAGCCGCCGCGTCTGCGCCCTGCTCCTGGCCCCTCTGCTCCTGCTGCTGGGGGCCGCCGGGCAGGCGCAGGCCGCCGGGTACCGCTACTGGTCCTTCTGGGAGCGCGACGGCGGCCACTGGACGTACGCAACCCAGGGCCCCTCGACCGCCCGCCCGGCCGACGGTGACGTCCAGGGCTTCCGCTTCGCCGTCAGCGAGGACTCCGCGGACGCCACCACACCGCGTGGGGCCGCGGACTTCGGCGCCGTCTGCGACGGGACGCCCGCACGGCCGGGCCAGAAGCGGGTGGCGCTGGTCATCGACTTCGGTACGCCCTCGGACGCCGCCTCGGGCGAGACCCCGCCCGCCGCGCGCACCGCCTGCGCCCGCATACCCGGGGACGCGACGACGGCGGACGCGCTCGCCGCGGTCGCGGGGCCCCTCCGCTACGACACGAACGCCCTGCTGTGCGGGATAGCGGGCTATCCGCGGCAGGGGTGCGGGGAGCAGGTGACCGCGCAGAAGCACGCCGCGCCAGCCGATGACGAGCCGCACCACGGCCCGTCGGTGGGCGTGTTCGCGGGCGTCGCCGCCGTGGTCGTCCTGGGCGGGGCGGCGCTGTGGCAGGCGCGCCGCCGCAGGAGCTGACGATGGCGCCCCCGACCGGCCGCGGCCGACCGGCCGTCCACCCGGGCGCCTGGTGGCTGTGGTCACTGGGGCTCGCCGTCGCGGCCACCCGTACCACCAACCCGCTCGTGCTGGCCCTCCTCGTCGCCGTGTCCGCGTACGTCGTAGCGGCCCGCCGCACACAGGATCCGTGGTCCCGCTCCTACGCGGCCTTCGCCAGACTCGCCCTCGCGGTCCTCGTCATCCGCCTGGTCTTCGCCGTGGTCCTCGGCTCGCCCGTCCCCGGTACCCACACCGTCCTGACCTTGCCCGAAGTCCCCCTGCCGCACTGGGCCCAGGGCATCCGCATCGGTGGCCGGGTCACCGCCGAGGGCCTTGTCTTCGCCCTGTACGACGGCCTCAAACTGGCCACCCTGCTCATCTGCGTCGGTGCCGCCAACGCGCTGGCGAATCCGGCAAGGCTGCTCAAGGCACTCCCGGGTGCCCTGTACGAGACGGGTGTGGCGGTCGTCGTGGCGCTCACCTTCGCCCCGCACCTCGTCGCCGACGTCCGGCGCCTGCGCGCGGCACGCCGGCTGCGCGGCCGGCCCGACCGGGGCCTGCGCGGGCTGCTCCAGGTAGGACTGCCTGTCCTGGAAGGCGCGCTGGAACGCTCCGTCGCCCTCGCCGCCGCCATGGACGCGCGCGGCTTCGGCCGCACCGCCGACGTACCCCCCGCCGTCCGGCGCACCACCGCCGCCCTCACCCTGGGCGGCCTCCTCGGCGTCTGCGCGGGGACGTACGGACTGCTGACGGCCGAAGGGGGCGTCTACGGTCTGCCCGTCCTGCTCGTGGGCCTCGCCGCCGCCCTCGCGGGCCTCCGGCTCGGCGGCCGGCGCTCGCCGCGCACGCGCTACCGGCCGGACGTCTGGGGCGCACGGGCGTGGCTGGTCGCCGGTTCCGGGATCGTGGCGGCGGCGGTGCTGGCCGTCGCCGCCGCCCTGGACCCCTCCGCGCTGCACCCCGGTGTCGTCCCCCTGGCCGCTCCGGCACTGCCCCTGCTGCCCGCCGCGGCCGTCCTGGTCGGTCTGCTGCCCGCGTTCGTCACCCCCGCACCCGAGGAGTCCGCGTGATCCGCTTCGAGGATGTCTCCGTGTGGTACGACGCGGCGGCCGAACCCGCCGTCGAGGGTGTCGACTTCGAGGTCCCGGAGGGCGAACTGACGTTGCTGGTCGGCCCGTCCGGGGTCGGCAAGTCCACGGTGCTGGGCGCGGTGAGCGGGCTGGTCCCGCACTTCACGGGCGGCACCCTGCGCGGCCGTGTCACCGTGGCCGGACGCGACACCCGTACCCACAAGCCGCGTGAACTCGCCGACGTGGTGGGCACGGTGGGGCAGGATCCGCTGTCCCACTTCGTGACGGACACCGTGGAGGACGAACTCGCCTACGGCATGGAGTCATTGGGGCTGGCCCCGGCGGTCATGCGGCGGCGGGTCGAGGAGACCCTGGACCTGCTGGGCCTCGCCGATCTGAGGAACCGGCCGATCACCACCCTGTCGGGCGGCCAGCAGCAGCGCGTCGCGATCGGCTCGGTGCTCACCCCCCACCCGAAGGCCCTCGTCCTCGACGAGCCGACGTCCGCTCTGGACCCCGCGGCGGCCGAAGAGGTTCTCGCCGTCCTGCAGCGGCTCGTCCACGATCTCGGTACGACCGTCCTGCTCGCCGAGCACCGGCTGGAACGGGTCGTCCAGTACGCCGACCGGGTCGTCCTGCTCCCCGGCCCCGGTGCCCGTCCGGTCATCGGCGCCCCGGCCGAGGTCATGGCCCTCTCCCCGGTGTATCCGCCGGTGGTGGACCTGGGCCGGCTGGCGGGCTGGTCGCCCCTGCCCCTCACGGTGCGCGACGCCCGCCGCCGTGCGGACGCCCTGCGCGAACGGCTCGCGGACGCGTCACCCGTGGACGGCCGGGATCCGTCTCCCCGCGCGGCGTCGAACCCCGGTACCGAAGTCCCCGTCCCGCGGCGCTTCCTGCGCCGGCGCAGCGTCCTGGACGCCCCGCAGGCCCAACCCGCGGCCGCCGTCACATCCCTGGCCGTCCGCCGTGGCGCCGTCGAGGCGCTGCACCAGGTCGACCTGACCGTCACCGCCGGTGAGACCGTGGCCCTCATGGGGCGCAACGGAGCCGGGAAGTCCACACTCCTGTCCGCGCTCGTCGGGCTCGTCGAACCGGCCCGTGGTTCGGTACGGACCGGCGGCGTGGTCCCGCACCGCACCGCACCGCGTGACCTGGTACGGCGCGTGGGCCTCGTACCGCAGGAGCCGCGGGACCTGCTGTACGCGGACACGGTGGGCGCCGAGTGCGCCGCCGCGGACCGGGACGCGGACGCCGTCCCCGGCAGCTGCCGGGCACTGGTGACGGAACTGCTGCCCGGCGTCACGGACGACGCGCACCCGAGGGATCTGTCGGAGGGGCAGCGGCTGGCGCTCGCCCTGGCCGTGGTCCTCACGGCACGCCCCCGGCTGCTGCTCCTGGACGAGCCGACACGCGGACTCGACTACGCGGCGAAGGCGCGTCTGGTCGCCGTGCTGCGCGGGCTCGCCGCCGAGGGACACGCCATCGTGCTGGCCACTCATGATGTGGAGCTGGCCGCGGAACTCGCCCACCGGGTGGTGATCCTGGCCGAGGGCGAGGTCGTCGCCGACGGGCCGGCCGCCGAGGTGGTGGTCGCGTCCCCCTCGTTCGCGCCCCAGGTGACGAAGGTCCTCGCCCCACAGCAGTGGCTCACCGTCGCCCAGGTCCGGGAGGCACTGTCGTCATGACACCCCGCACGCCGAGTCCGGCCGCCGCCTCCCGGATCCGTCCCGTCCGCCTCGGCCCCCGGTCCGTCGCCGCTCTCGCCCTGGTGAGCGCGGTCGGTGCCGCGGGGTTCACCTGGCCCCTGTTCGCCGACCCCGCCTCGCAGGTCGGCGCGCACGCCCAGGACGCGCCCTGGCTCTTCGCCGGTCTGCTGGTACTGCTGGTCGCCGTCGTAGCGGCGACGATCTCCGAGTCGGGGCTCGGTCCCAAGGCCGTGGCGATGCTCGGCGTGCTCGCCGCGACCGGTGCCGCCCTGCGGCCCATCGGTGCGGGTACGGCCGGCATCGAGCCGATGTTCTTCCTGATGGTGCTGAGCGGGCGGGTGCTCGGGCCCGGCTTCGGGTTCGTCCTCGGGAACGTGACGATGTTCGCCTCCGCCCTGCTGACGGGCGGGGTGGGACCGTGGCTGCCGTTCCAGATGCTGGCCATGGGCTGGTTCACCCTGGGCGCGGGGCTGCTGCCGGGCTACCGGCTGCGGGGGCGGGGCGAGGCGGCGATGCTCGCCGGATACGGCTTCCTGGCCGCGTTCGCGTACGGCACGGTGATGAACCTCGCCGGCTGGCCCTATATGAACGCACTCGCCTCCGGCATCGCCTTCGACCCGCATGCCGGGCTCGCCGCCAACCTGGCCCGCTTCCTCGCCTACTGCGTGGCCACCTCACTGGGCTGGGACCTCGGGCGGGCCACCGTCACGGTCGTCCTGACCTTCTTCCTCGGTCCGGCCGTGCTCAGGGCACTGCGCCGGGCGACCCGTCGTGCCGCCTTCGAGAGCCCGGTCGCCTTCGAGCCGCGCTGAGACGAGACGCCGGTCACATCCCAACTCCCGGGCATGCGGCGCCGGTCACATTCGGCGGGGCTTCGGAGACCCCTCGCCCGTCCACGGGCCGCGACCTGGGTCACACCGCGGGGCACCCGGCTGCGGCGCGGGTCACACCCTTCGCCTTCGCTCCGTGTCACCTCCTCGACGGTCGGTGACCCAAACCGTGACGAGCCCCACGTGAGCGGGGTCACCTACGGCCCGTGGCCGTAGATCGAGTGAGTGGGCATGTCCGCGGCAATTCGGCCTCCGACCTGCGGATTGAGAGCCAGGTCACACGAGCGCCACATACCTCTGATGCGACCACAACTAGTAAAAAGGGTCATTGCGGACATTCCTTGAGCCTGCTTCTCTGGATGACGTCGCCGGGCGCCGACGGGCCCACACGGGCCACGGCGCCGACGTACGCCCCCACCGCACCCCACGCGGTAACGGCATGCCTGCGACTCCTTGTCCCCGAACGAAAAGGTTCTCTGTGTCCGTCTCCTTCATCCGCCGCGTCGCTTCCCCGAAGAAGGCCTTCGCCACTGCCGCCGTCGCCGCCGCCGCGTCCGGCATGCTGCTCACCTCGGTGCCCGCCCACGCGGCCACCGACTCGGCCTCCAACGCCCGGACGATCGCGCACCAGATGATTCCTGACGCCGCGCAGTACGAAGCGTTCAACAAGATCGTCACCCACGAGAGCGGCTGGAACATGCACGCCACCAACGCCTCGTCCGGTGCCTACGGCCTGGTCCAGGCGCTGCCCGCCTCCAAGATGGCCTCCGCCGGTGCCGACTGGAAGACGAACCCGGCCACCCAGATCAAGTGGGGCCTGGACTACATGAACTCCCGCTACGGCAGCCCCGTCGCCGCGTGGAACTTCTGGTCCACCCACCACTGGTACTGAGCCGGCCGAGCTCACACTGCCGCGAAGGCGGCGGTCCCCCTCCGGGACCGCCGCCTTCGGCGTGTCCGCACACGCCCGCCGCTTGCGCACCGTGTGCGGCCTCAGGGCACCAGGCACTCGAACCACACGGTCTTGCCGTCCGAAGACTCCGGCTCCACACCCCACTTGTCGACGACGGCGTCGACGAGCAGCAGCCCGCGTCCGCCTTCCGCGCCCGGGGGCGGTGCGTGCGTCACCGAGGGAAGCCGGGAGCACCCGTCGGTCACCTTCACCCGGACTCCCGCGGCCTGCCGCAGGACGAGCAGCGTGCAGTGCCGGTCGGGCACATGGCGCACGACGTTGGCGACCAGCTCGGTCACGGCCAGTTCCACGGCGTCCGCCAAATCCGCCATCTCCCACTCGCGCAGGAGGGAGCGGACGATCCGGCGGACGTGCCGGGCCGAGTGCTCGCCCACGGTCAGGCGCATGCGGTACTGGTTCGCACGGGCGACCAGGAGGGGCGGGGGAATGTAGTCGTTCACCGTACAAGGCTGACCTCGCACGACTACGCTCGGCTACGGATCGAATACAACCGGCCCGGCGGTGGGCCCGGTTGCGCAAGAGGGGGCCGTGCATGACCCACGTCAACGTCCTCGACCCGGGTGCCTCCCCACTCGACTACTACGGCTTCGAGCTGCGCCGTCATCGGGAGGCGGCGGGACTGACGCAGAAACAGCTCGGGGACATCGTCAACTACACGGGTTCGCTGGTCGGGCAGATCGAGACGGCACGGAAGCTGCCCACACCCGAGTTCAGCGAGCGGGTGGACGCGGCACTGGGGACGGGTGGGTTGCTCTCGCGGCTCGTCGCACTGGTCATGCGCAGCCAGCTTCCGGCGTGGTTCCAACACGTGGCGGAGTTGGAGGCGCGGGCCACGGAGGTCTGCACGTTTCAGATGGGCATGATCCACGGCCTCCTTCAGACGGAGGCGTACGCACGGGCCACCCTCGGTGCACTGGATCGAACCCGCCTCGACGACCGCACCGCAGTACGCCTGGCCAGGCAGCGCATCCTCGACAAGGAGGAGCCGCCTGTGCTGTGGATGGTCCTTGGAGAAGCCTCACTGTTCCAAGAGATCGGCGGCCCGGAAACCATGCGAGGACAACTGGCCCATCTGTTGTCCTTCGAAACCACACCCGCGGTCAACGTCCAAGTATTGCCGTTCTCGGCTGGAGCCCACGCGGGACTAACAGGCTCGTTCACGATCTTCCGCTTCGCGAGCGATCCGGACATCGTTTATACCGAGGGCTACGGCAGCGGGCATCCGACCGCTGATCCGGACACCATCAAGAACTGCTCGCTCCGTTACGATCATCTACAGGCCGCCGCGCTGTCCCTCCGGGACTCGGCGGAACTGATCCGGCGCGTGATGGAGGAACGGTATGGAGGACAACTCGATCCCGGCCGCGACGCGGTGGCGTAAGTCCAGCTACAGCAGCGACCAGGGTGGCGAATGCCTCGAATTCGCCGAACTCCCGGACGCCGCCGTGGCCGTACGCGACTCCAAGACCCCCGCCGGGCCGGTGCTCACCCTCGGGCCCGCCGCCTACGCGGCGTTCGTCTCCTGGGCGTCTACAACCGCTGAATGATCGTGCCGGTGGCCAGTCCGCCACCCGCGCACATGGTGATGAGCGCGAACTCCTTGTCGGTGCGCTCCAGTTCGTGCAGTGCCGTGGTGATCAGCCGTGCCCCGGTCGCACCCACCGGGTGCCCCAGCGCGATCGCGCCGCCGTTCACGTTCACCTTCTCCAGATCCTGCCCGAAGACCTGGGCCCAGCTCAGTACCACCGATGCGAACGCCTCGTTGATCTCGACCAGGTCGACGTCCTTCAGGGACATCCCGGCCTTGCCCAATACGGCCTTCGTGGCGTCGATCGGGCCGTCGAGATGGAAGTGCGGGTCGGAACCCACCAGCGCCTGGGCCACGATGCGCGCCCTCGGCCGCAGCTTCAGCGCCCGCGCCGTCCGTTTGGACACCCACATGATCGCCGCCGCACCGTCGGAGATGTGCGACGAGTTGCCGGCCGTGTGCACCGCCGTCGGCATGATCGGCTTGAGCCCCGCCAGCGCCTCCATGGACGTGTCCCGCAGCCCCTCGTCCCGGTCGACCAGCCGCCACATGCCCTGACCGGCCCGCTGCTCCTCCTCCGTGGTCGGGACCTGCACGGCGAACGTCTCGCGCTTGAACCGCTCCTCGGACCAGGCGATCGCGGCCCGCTCCTGCGAGATGAGTCCGAGCGAGTCGACGTTCTCGCGGGTCAGCCCCCGGTGTCTGGCGATGCGCTCCGCCGCCTCGAACTGGTTCGGCAGGTCCACGTTCCACTCGTCGGGGAAGGGCTTGCCGGGACCGTGCTTGGAACCCGAGCCGAGCGGCACCCGCGACATGGCCTCCACACCGCAGCTGATCCCGACGTCGATGACGCCCGCCGCCACCATGTTGGCCACCATGTGCGAGGCCTGCTGCGAAGAGCCGCACTGGCAGTCCACGGTCGTGGCGGCGGTCTCGTACGGCAGGCCCATCGTCAGCCACGCCGTACGCGCGGGGTTCATCGACTGCTCGCCCGCGTGCGTCACCGTGCCGCCCACGATCTGCTCGACGCAGTCGGCGTGGATGCCGGTGCGGCCGAGGAGTTCGCGATAGGTCTCGCCCAGAAGGTAGGCGGGGTGCAGCTGGGCGAGCGCGCCGCCGCGCCTGCCGATGGGGGTGCGTACGGCTTCGACGATCACGGGTTCCGCGGCCATGGGGGGCTCGTCCTCTCCTCGGTCACCCGCGCGGCGCGGGCGTCCCGGCCCACCCGCCACGCAGAACTAGTACGCGTTCTAGTTCTGCATGCAGTCTGCTGACAGCGGGACCACAGTGGCAAGGGTCTTGCAGCCTCCGAAGTCGCGATCTGCACGAATCCCGCACGCAATTGGAGTGGCCGCGCCTCTTGCGACTTGTAGAACCCGTTACTACCTTCACCGCCATTCCTGATGGACCGTCAGAATACTGGGGGTCGCCATGCCCTGTCCCGCGCTGCCCGACGGGTTCGACTTCACCGACCCCGACGTACTGCACCATCACGTCCCACTATCGGAGTTCGCCGAACTGCGCCTGGCCGAGCCGGTGCGCTGGATACCCCAGGCGGGCAACGTGGCCGGCCTGGATACCCCAGGCGGGCAACGTGGCCGGCTTCCAGGACGAGGGGTACTGGGCCGTCACCCGGCACGCGGACGTCAAGTACGTGTCCACGCATCCGGAGATCTTCTCCTCGTCGCTGAACACCGCGATCATCCGGTTCAACCAGCACATCGAGCGCGACGCGATCGACGCCCAGCGGCTGATCATGCTCAACATGGACCCGCCGGAGCACACCCGGGTCCGTCAGATCGTCCAGCGCGGCTTCACCCCGCGCGCCATCCGTGCCCTGGAGGAGCGGCTGCGCGCCCGTGCGCACGCCATCGTCCAGAGCGCCCTCGATCGGCGGGGCCCGTTCGACTTCGTCACCGAGATCGCGTGCGAACTGCCCCTCCAGGCCATCGCCGAGCTGATCGGCGTCCCGCAGGACGACCGAGCCAAGATCTTCGACTGGTCCAACAAGATGATCGCGTACGACGACTCGGAGTACGCCATCACCGAGGAGGTCGGCGCCGAGGCGGCCACCGAGATCATCACCTACGCGATGAACATGGCCGCCGACCGCAAGCAGTGCCCGGCCAAGGACATCGTCACCACGCTGGTGGCCGCCGAAGGCGAAGGCAACCTGTCCTACGACGAGTTCGGGTTCTTCGTGCTGATGCTGTCCGTCGCGGGCAACGAGACGACGCGCAACGCCATCACGCACGGCATGCACGCCTTCCTCACCCACCCCGACCAGTGGGACCTCTACAAGCGGCAGCGACCGTCCACGGCTGCGGAGGAGATCGTCCGCTGGGCGACGCCGGTGGTCGCCTTCCAGCGCACGGCCACCCAGGACACCGAACTCGGCGGCAGGCGGATCACCAAGGGGCAGCGGGTCGGCCTCTTCTACTCGTCCGCGAACAACGACCCCGAGGCCTTCGAACGCCCGGAGGTCTTCGACGTCACCCGCGACCCCAATCCACACCTCGGCTTCGGTGGCGGCGGCCCGCACTACTGCCTCGGCAAGTCCCTGGCGGTGCTGGAGATCGATCTCATCTTCCATGCGATCGCCGATGCCATGCCGAACCTGCGGCTGGTCGACGACCCGCGCCGGCTTCGCTCGGCCTGGATCAACGGCGTGAAGGAACTCCAGGTCAGCGCGGAGTGACCGACGCGGGCCGTCGGCCTCCCGGCGCCGCCGGCCCGTCCCGAGGGAGGCAGGGGCATCCCCCCGCGCCCCGCCCCTGCCTCCCCCGAGAATTCCGCCGACGCGTCCCGCGGCCGGGTGAACGTCCTTCTTCCGTTTCACGTCTACCAGGGGGCACAGTCGTCCCACACCGCCGAAGACGTCGAACGGAAGCGCGTACCTGTGGTCCCTGCCGACCTCGCCCTCACCCGGCCCGAGCACCCGGCCGCTGTACGGCACCGTCCTCTCCGGGCGTTCCGGGACCGCCATCGGGTCCCTCTTCTCGCCACGCTCCCCACACTGCCGCTGTACGCCGTGTGGTGGTTCCTCCTCGCCACGGGCGGAGGTGATCTCGCCGCCCAGGAGGCGTGGGCCCAATTCACGGCCCGCAACGGCGGATCGGCGTACGGCCTCTTCTGGTACGGCGGCATGCACACCGCCAACTACAGCCTGCTCTCCCCGTATCTGATGGCCGCGCTCGGCGTGCGCACGGTCACCGTGGTCTCCGGTGTCACCGCCGCCTGGCTGGCCGCCGTGCTGATCGCGCGTGCCGGGGTCCCGCACCCGCTCGGCCCCGCGCTGCTGGCCTCACTGGCACTGTGGTGCAACGTGGCCTCCGGGCGCACGACCTTCGCGCTGGGCATGGCGTTCGCCCTCGCGGGCTGTGTGCTGCTGGTGGGGAGGGAGCGGCGACCGCTGCCGGCGGCCGCGTACGCGACCCTCGCGACCATGGCCAGCCCGGTGGCCGGGCTGTTCCTGGCCGTGGTGGGGGCCGGCTTCCTGCTCGTACGGGACCGGCGACGGGCCCTCGTCCTGCTGCTGCCGCCGTTCGCGATGGTCGCCACCACCACGGTGCTGTTCCCTTTCACCGGCGAGCAGTTGATGCCGGCCGACCGCATCTGGCAACCCGTGGTGCTGGGACTGGCCGTCACGCTCCTGGCCCCACCGCACTGGCGGGTCGCACGGTGGAGCGGGGTGGTGTACGCGGCCGGGACAGTCCTCGCGTATCTGATCCCCTCGCCCGTCGGCACGAACGTCGAGCGTTTCGCCGAGCTGTTCGCGCCCGCGGTGCTGCTCGCGGCGCTGCTCGGGCAGCCCCGGCTGCGCGTGCTGCGGCGCAATCTGCTGATCGTCGCGCTCGTCTTCTCCGTCGTGTGGGTGGGTCGCAAGACCGTCGACGACCTCCGGGTCTCCACCGCGGTGCCGGCCTGGGCCGCCGACACCGGCGGGGTTCTCCGGGCGTTGCGGGGGCTCGGCGCCGACCGTACCCGCGTCGAGGTCGTCCCCGCGCGCAACCACCGGGAGGCGACCGCGCTCGCCCCGCACATGAACCTGGCCCGCGGCTGGAACCGCCAGCTCGACATGGAGCGGGGCCGTCTCTTCTACGACGGCACGTTCTCGGCGGCGGCCTACCGCCGCTGGCTCGACCACTGGGCGGTCGGCCTGGTCGTCCTGCCGCTGGGCAAGCCCGACGGGTACGCCGAGCAGGAGGCACGGCTGGTCCGGGAGCACCGGCCGGGCTGGCTCGAACCGGTGTGGCAGGACGCGCACTGGCGGGTGTACCGGGTGCGTGACGCCGTGCCGCTCGTCTCGGCACCCGCCACCGTGGTGCGCACGACGAGCGCCGAGGTGGACGTACGCGTCCCGCGCCCCGGCTCGGTGACGGTGCGGGTCGCCCACTCGCCGTGGCTGCACACCGACGGCGGCTGCCTGGGCCCGCAGGGCGAGTTCACCCGGCTGACGGTCAGCGCGCCTGGCACGTACCGGATCAGCTCGGAGTACGGGCCGCCTCCGGCGCCGGGGCACTGCTGACCGCGGCCGCGGTCACCCGGGCCCGCGGTCCCTGGAACAGCTGGGCCAGCCCGAAGCCGACGCCGACGACGGCGGCTCCGCCGGCCGCGTCCAGCACCCAGTGGTTGCCCGTCGCCACGATCGCCGAGACCGTGAAGAGGGGATGGAGCAGGCCGAGCACCTTCATCCACCACTTGGGCGCGAGGATCGCGATGGTGAGACCGCACCACAGGGACCAGCCGAAGTGCAGGGACGGCATCGCCGCGTACTGGTTGGTGAGCGCGGTGAGCGTGCCGTAGTCCGGCTTGGAGAAGTCCTGCACCCCGTGCACGGTGTCGATGATCCCGAGATGCGGCATCAGGCGCGGCGGAGCCAGCGGGTAGAGCCAGAAGCCGATCAGCGCCGCGAAGGTGGTGAAGCCGAGCACCGAGCGCGCCCAGCGGTAGTCGACCGGGCGGCGCCAGTAGAGCACGCCCAGGACGGCCAGCGGGAACACGAAGTGGAAGGACTCGTAGTAGAAGTCGAAGAAGCCCCGCAGCCAGCCGACCCCGGCGACGGCGTGGTTGACCCAGCGCTCGACGTCGATGTGGAGAAGGCGCTCGACCGCGAGGATCTGGTCGCCGTGGTGCTCGGCGCTGACCCGGCCCGCCGTGCTGCTGTCGCCGGTCGCGGCGAGCCGGACCTGGGCGTAGGCGGCGTAGGTGACCCGGATGAGCAGCAGTTCGAGCAGCAGGTTCGGGCGGGTGAGGACCCTGCGCAGGAACGGCAGGAGCGGGACGTGCTTCCATCGGGTGGGCACCGGCCGTGCGTACTCGGTGGGAATCGGGGCCCGGTAGTAGGGGGAGGTGCGGGACAGGAACGGCACGCAGATGGCGGCGCCGAGGGCGGCCAGGAGCACCAGGTTGTCGCGGAGCGGCTCGAGCGCCCCCATGTTGGGCAGCATCATCCTCGCGGGCAGCGTCATCAGCAGGACGACGGCGACCGGCCACACATACCGGTCCGAGGCCCTTCTGCCGACCCGGCCGACCACCGCGAGCAGCACCCACAGCAGCTGGTGCTGCCAGCTCGTCGGCGAGACGGCGACGGCGACGCACCCCGTGACCGCAACGGCGAGCAGGAGTTGGCCGTCGTGCGCGTACCGGATCGCTCGGCGCAGCCCGAGGACCGCGACGGCGGTGCCCAGCACGAAGAACAGTCCGATCTCCAGCGGCCCGGACAGTCCCAGCCTGAGCAGGGCGCCGTGCAGGGACTGGTTCGCGTGGTCGTCGGCCTTGCCCCCGAGCCCGGTGCCGGCCAGGTGGTGCACCCAGTAGGTGTACGAGTCGTGCGGCATCGCGGCCCAGGCGAGCGCGGTGCACACGGCGAAGGTGCCGGCCGTGGAGACCGCGGCACGGCGGCGGCCGGTGAACCACAGCAGGGGCGCGAACAGCAGCAGGGTCGGCTGAAGCGCGGCGCCCAGGCCGATCAGTGCTCCGCTGGTGCGTTCCCCGCGCACGGCGAAGCAGCCGAGCAGGACAAGCAGCACCGGGATGATGCTGGTCTGGCCGAGATACAGGGTGTTGCGCACCGGCAGCGACAGCATCAGCAGGCTGATCGCGACGGGCGCCGCCAGCAGCGAACTGCGCCGGGTCACCGGCTTGGGCAGGGCGCGGGCGGCGATCAGGCCGAGGGCGACGACCAGCAGCAGCGTGCCGAAGGTCCAGCTCCAGCCGAGGGCCTGTTGTGCCGCGCGGGTGAGCGGCTTGAGGACGAGTCCGGCGAACGGGGTGCCGGTGAACCGCGTCGAGTCGTACAGCGACCCGTTCACGTGCAGGACGCCGTTGGTCCCGACCCAGGTCTCGAGGTCCGTCAGCCGCTCCCCCCGGGGTGTGCCGAGGACGACGGCGACCTGGCGTACCGCCAGGACGGCGGCGACCGTCCAGAGCCCGACGCGGGCCACCTTCAGTCGTGCCTTCGCCTCGTGTGTGGTCCCCGCCCCGAAGGCACCGCTCATCTGCCCGCCGTGCTCCACGTTCGCCACGCCCCGTCGGCCCTCCCGCCCCGTTCGTCCCGTGCGTCCCGTGTGTTGCCCCGTGTCCGAACCCTATGAGGTTCCCGGCCCCCCACGGTGAGACGCAGGCAACCCCCTCTTCACCTGAGGTCCGCCCACCTTTTGTCCGGACGACGATAGCCGCGGGCCGTTCCGGTTCCACCCCCGCTGCGCGAGAAGGATCACAAACCGGACGACGGGCGCCGCACTCCGGTCCACCCATCGCCCCTGCTCGGGCCACATTTAGGTGCAGAATGCATCGATTCACTCACGGTCCGTGAGAGCGGTAACTGCACCTATGGTCGCCTTTCGGCCACCCTCCGGGGCGGCCCATCGGCCCGCCGCCCGACGGCGGGCCCCGTCCTTGTCCCCGTCGAAAGGCAGGCGAGCGGAATCTTGTCGATCGTCGCTCCACCCCAGACCCACGCCGTATCCGGGGCACCCGCCCGCGCGGACGCCACCGTCACCGACCCGGCGCTGGTCAGGCGCGCCGTGAAGGCCGCAGCCCTCGGCAACGCGATGGAGTGGTTCGACTTCGGCGTCTACAGCTACATCGCCGTGACGCTGGGCAAGGTCTTCTTCCCGTCCGGCAGCCCCACCGCACAGCTGCTGTCCACCTTCGGCGCCTTCGCCGCGGCCTTCCTGGTCCGCCCGCTCGGCGGCACCGTCTTCGGACCGCTCGGCGACCGCGTCGGGCGACAGAAGGTGCTCGCGCTGACCATGATCATGATGGCCGCGGGCACGTTCGCGATCGGCCTGATTCCGTCGTACGCGACGATCGGCGTCGGCGCACCGGTACTGCTGCTCGCCGCCCGCCTGGTGCAGGGCTTCTCGACCGGCGGCGAGTACGCGGGCGCGTCCACGTTCATCGCGGAGTACGCCCCGGACAAGAGGCGTGGGTTCTTCGGCAGCTGGCTGGAGTTCGGCACCCTCGCCGGCTACATCGGCGGTGCGGGCCTGGTCACCCTGCTGACCGCGCTGCTGTCCTCCGACGACCTGATGGCGTGGGGCTGGCGGATCCCGTTCCTGATCGCGGGTCCGATGGGCATCATCGGCCTGTATCTGCGGATGCGCCTGGAGGAGACACCGGCGTTCGCCGCGGAGGTGGAGAAGGCGGAGGCCGCCCGCCCCAGGGTGCCGCTGCGCGAGATGATCAGCGGCCAGTGGAAGGCCCTGCTGCTGTGCATGGGCCTGGTGCTCGTCTTCAACGTCACCGACTACATGCTGCTGTCGTACATGCCGAGCTATCTGACCAGCGAGCTGAAGTACGACGAGACCCACGGCCTGCTGGTGGTGCTCGGCGTGATGGCGCTGATGATGGTCGTGCAGCCGTTCGCGGGCGCCCTCACCGACCGGATCGGCCGCCGCCCGCTGATCGCGGCAGGCTGTGCCGGTTTCCTGTTCCTGTCGGTTCCGGCGGTGCTGCTGATCCGCCAGGGCGGACTGCTCGCGGTGGCGCTCGGCATGGGCGCGCTGGGACTGCTGCTGGTCTGCTTCACCGCGGCGATGCCGGCCGCGCTGCCCGCCCTCTTCCCGACCCGGGTCCGCTACGGCTCGCTGTCGATCGGATTCAACGTCTCCGTGTCGCTGTTCGGCGGCACCACACCGCTGGTGGTCACGGCGCTGATCGGGGCGACCGGGAACATGATGATGCCCGCCTACTACATGATGGCGGCGGCCGTGATCGGTGGCGCCGCGGTGTGGTTCATGGCGGAGTCGGCGGGACGCCCGCTGCCGGGTTCCGCGCCGTCGGTCGAGCCCGCACGCAACTGACACGCGGACGGGGGACGGCGCTCGATCCGGGACCGGCTCCCTCGAACGGCTGATATCGCGCCTCACCACCGCCCATTCGCTGACACGGTCCTCCGCTCCGGCTATATTCCTTAGCAAGACTAGTTAGCTCATCTAACTAGATACAGGAAAGGCTTGGTGCATGACCACAGCGCAAGAGCTCTGGGACGACGTCGACGCGTACTTCACCACCCTCCTCTCCCCCACCGACGAGGTGCTCGCAGCGGCCCTACGGGACAGCGAGGCGGCCGGACTCCCACCCATCAACGTCGCGCCGAACCAAGGCAAGCTGCTCCAGCTGCTGGCCCTGATCCAGGGAGCGCGCCGCGTCCTGGAGATCGGGACGCTCGGCGGCTACAGCACCATCTGGCTGGGCCGCGCCCTGCCCGCGGACGGCCGTCTCGTCACCCTGGAGTACGACGCCACCCACGCGGAGGTCGCCCGCCGCAATCTCGCCCGGGCCGGTCTCGACTCGATCGCCGAGGTGCGCGTCGGCCCGGCGCTGGAGTCGCTGCCGAAGCTTGCCGAGGAGCACCCTCCCCCCTTCGACCTGGTGTTCATCGACGCGGACAAGGTCAACAACGCGCACTACGTGAAGTGGGCCCTCGAGCTGACCCGCCCCGGCAGCCTGATCGTGCTCGACAACGTGGTGCGCGGCGGGCGCGTCACCGAGGCGGACAGCGAGGACCCCAGCGTGCTGGGCACCAGGGCCGCGCTGGAGCTGATGGCCTCGCACCCCAGGCTGAGCGGTACCGCGGTACAGACGGTGGGCAGCAAGGGACACGACGGATTCGCGCTGGCACGGGTGACGGGCTGACGGCGTGCCCGCCGCTCAGACCTCGTGGTAGAAGCCCACGTTGACGCTGCGGGGGGCGGTGCGGTCCTGGATGACCAGTTCTCCCGAGCCGCCTTGCGGGAGCCTGGCCGTGCCGCCGTAGGGCAGGGGCTGCACCGGGAGCCCGGGCAGGGTCAGCGCCACCTCGGAGGAGGGCTCGGTGTTCGAGCCGCGCAGCCAGGTGACCTGCCACACGCCGTCCGGCCCGCACAGGAACTCCAGGTGCACCCGCGAGACGAACAGCCAGTCGTCCGGGGTCGCCAGCCGGCACACGGACTTGTCGCGGCCCACCCGCAGCACGGTGCCCGGGTCGCTGGGCGCGTCGGCCATCAGCATTCCGGCCGTCGCCCCGGCGTCCGCCCCGGAGACCGAGGCCATGGTGAGTTCGAGCACGTGCGCTCCTCCTGAGTGCGGCGGTCAAGTGTTCTGCGGGCGAGCCCGGTTGGCCTACCGCTGCGGAATGATAATTCGCCCGATCGACCCTCCGCGTGACGTCCGGCACAATGAACCCATGACCGAGCGCAAGCCGCCTGGTGTCGGCTTCGAGTCCTTCGTCGACAAACAGATTCGCGACGCCGAGGCGCGGGGAGAGTTCGCGCACCTCCCCGGGGCGGGCGAACCGGCACCCGCCGTCACCGAGACCGTGTACGACGAACTGTGGTGGATCAAGCGCAAGATGGCCCGCGAAGGGCTCGCGGTCCTGCCGCCGACGCTGGCCCTGCGCAAGGAGGCGGAGGACACGCTGGCGGCGGCCGCCAAGGCGCCGTCCGAGCGGATGGTGCGCCGACTGGTCGAGGACCTGAACGTGAAGATCCGCGACATGATGTTCAAGCCGCCGCCGGGGCCGCCGCTGGGCCTCAAGCCGTACGACGTCGAGGAGATCGTCCGGGACTGGCACGAGCGCCGGGCCGGGCATCCGCGGGCGGACTGAGCGCGACCACGGGCGGGGCCGCGTCCCGTGGACATCGTCCGGGACGCGGCCCCGCCGGGTGTCGCACGACTCACATGCGCAGCAGCCGCTCGGCCGTGGCCCGGTAGTCACGCAGGGCCAGTCGCAGCTGTTCCGTGTCGGCGGTGGCGTGGGGGCCGTCGCCGGTGTCCTGCCAGGAGGCCTTCAGGGTCCGCCGGCGCGAGGCCAGGGCCTCCGCGAGCCGTGCGGCGGCCTCCTCCATCACATGGTCGGCCTCCTCGACGGCTTCCCTCGGATTGTCGACGAACCCGCCGACCGCGTGCTGCAGGCGCATCCCCAGCTCGTCGCTCGCGTCCCGGGGCAGCAGCGGGGCCTCACGCAGGTCACCGCGCGTCCCCGGTTCCCCGGCCGCGCGCACCCCGGGCCGCGGCGCCACGGCCGCCTCCCCGCGCCCGCCAGGTCCGGACCGCGGGTCGGGCCTCTCCGTACGACCGGCCTCCCGTCGCGTCTCGAGCCCTTCCCGACGGACGACCTGCTCCCGCCCCGTCTCGGACCCTTCCCGACGGACGACCTGCTCCCGCCCCGTCTCGGACCCCTCCCGACGGACGACCCGCTCCCGCCCCGTCTCGGGCCTCTCCGGACGGACGACCTGCTCCCGCCCCGTCTCGGACCCCTCCGGACGGACGACCCGCTCCTGCCGCGCCCCCGCCGCCTCGCGGCGGTCGGCGCCCTCACTCGGTGTCACCTCGGTCATCGCCCTCAACTCCCCTTCGCGTGCTGCCGGTGGAACCTCCACGGGTGGTGGGACCGCCCCTCGGTACGGGCCGAGGCCGGCTCGGGAGCCTTCTCCGCCGGAGCGCTGGCCGGCTGCCGACGCGCCGGCGCCGTGAGCTCCTCGAAGAGGGCACGCGCCTCCAGCAGCGTCTCGCGCAGCTCCTCCGTGCCGGCACCGCCCTGGGAGCCGGTGCCGGGGGCCGGAGCGGCGCGGTGCAGCCGGCGGTAGCCCTGGACATGCGGGGCGTGGTGCACGGACAACGCGTCGAACTGTTCGTCGCGACGGTCGCCGCCGGGGTAGCCCCGGGCGCCCGCCACCTCGGCGAGCAGCCGGTCCGCCTCGGCCACCGCCTCCCCCGGAGAGTCAACGAACCGCTCCTGCGCGGCCGTCCAGAGCGCGGTGTAGCGCTCGCGCTCGGACGGCTCCAGAGGCTGGTCGCGCAGCGAGCCGTAACGCTTCAGCCGCTCGGTGAGTTCACGCTCGGCCGCCTTCGTGTCGCCGTCGTGCCGCGCCACGGTTCGCTCGTACTCGGGCCCGAAGCGGTGTTGCAGACTTCCCCCGCCGAGCGCGCTGCGGGCACGCGGGGACAGGGCGGCGGCGCCCGCGAGGACGGCCGCCGCTATCACGATCACGATCAGAACGATGATCACGCCTGTGGACATGGATGCCTTCCGGTCTGTCGGCCCAGCGGGCCGTCTTTCGCCCGGGTTGCCCGGACGGCCGCCCCCAAACGACCGGTGAACGGCCGCAGACACCCTGCCCGCCGGGCTGTGCCGGGGTGTCGTGTCCGTCCGGTCATCGCGGGGGCCGCGGGGCGCATATTCGGTTGCGGCCCCCGCCCGTCCGCTCCCCACAATGGCGGGCATGACGTGGACCATCACCCCCGAGCGCCCCGACTCGCCCGCGGCCGCCGCGTTGTGGCGGGCGTACTACACCGAGGTCAGCGATCGCTGGTACCAGCTGTACGAGGGGCGCTCGACCGACCCCGACGAGCTGGAGCGGGAGATCGCCGCCGACTCCGGCAGCGATCTGGTTCCACCGAGCGGAAGGCTCCTGGTCGCCAGGTACGAAGGCGAACCGGCGGGGACGGCGGGCGTGCGGCTGATGGACGGCGCCACCGCCGAGCTCAAGCGGGTCTTCGTCCACCGTGGGATGCGCGGCCGGGGCGGCGCCCCGCTCCTCGTGGCCGCCGCCGAGGAAGCAGCCCGCACACTCGGGGCGCGGCGCATCGTCCTCGACACCCGCCACGACCTGGTCGAGGCCCGCGCCCTGTACGCCCGGCTCGGATACCTGGAGACCCCGCCGCACAACGACCGTGCCTACGCGGAGCGCTGGTTCGCCAAGCAGCTGTCCTAGAGGGTGCCGGGCTGCCGCGTGGGCGACCGCTCGTCAGGGCGTTCCGCGTCGCAGCCGCACAGCTCCGCGTTCAGTTCCCGGACCAGCCTGAGCAGGTCCGTCGGGCGGTCCGGGCCCCACCAGTCGCCGAGCAGTTCGGCCAGCGACTCCTCGCGTGCCCGGGCCAGCCGCTCGGCGACCTCACGGCCCTCCTCGGTCAGCATGAGGTCGAGCCCCTCGCGCCGGGCCAGGCGCCGCTCCTCCAGCTGCCGTGCGGAGGCGAGGATGACGGTGAGCGGGACGGTGCTGCGTTCGGCGAGCACCCCCGGCTCGGCCCAGCCGTACTTCTTGATCCGCAGCAGCAGCCAGCTCGCCCCGGGCAGCAGGTCGTACCCGGCCCGCCGGGTGATCTTGTCGTAGACGCTCCGCCGCCCCTCACGGGAGCCGAGCAGGGACAGCGCCCGGCACACCTCGTCGTACGAGGAGCGCTCGACCGGGTTGCTCGCCAGCGTCTCCGTACCGTCCGGAGCCGTCACCGACCCGCGCAGCCTGTCCTCGCGCAGGAACCACCCGAGGACGAACCCGAGGAGCGCGACCGGCGCGGCGTACAGGAAGACGTCGGTGATCGAGCCGGCGAACGCGTGCAGGACCGCGGGCCGTACCGCGGGGGGCAGCCCCGCGATACCGCGCGGATCGGCCGTCAGTGCGTCCGCGCTGACACCGCTCGGCAGCGGACGCCCCGCGAGCGCCTCGCGAAGGCTGCTGCCGAGCCGGCTCGCGAAGATCGTGCCGAAGATGGCCACACCGAACGAGGCGCCGATGGAGCGGAAGAAGGTGGCGCCCGAGGTGGCGACACCGAGGTCCTTGTAGGGGACGGCGTTCTGCACGATGAGCACCAGGACCTGCATGACCAGGCCGAGACCGAGACCGAAGACGAAGAAGTAGACGCTCATCTCCGTGGTGCTGCTGCGCTCGTCGAGCTGGTGGAGCAGGAGCAGCCCGATCGTGGTGATGCCGGTGCCCGCAAGCGGGAACACCTTCCAGCGGCCGGTGCGGCTGACGATCTGGCCGGAGCCGGTGGACGACAGCAGCATGCCCGCCACCATCGGCAGCATGTGCACACCGGACAGGGTCGGTGTGATGCCGTGGACGATCTGCAGGAACGTCGGCAGGTACGTCATCCCGCCGAACATCGCGAAGCCGACGATGAAGCTGATGACAGCCGAGAGCGTGAAGGTGCGGACGCGGAAGAGTTTGAGCGGCAGGACGGGTTCGGCCGCCCGGCGTTCGACGAGGACGAAGGCCGCCAGCAGGACGACACCGAGGACCGCCAGGCCGACGGTCTGTGCCGAGCCCCAGCCCCAGGTGGTACCGCCGAGCGAGGCCACCAGGACCAGACAGGTCGCGACGGCGGCGACGAGGACGGTGCCGAGGTAGTCGATGACGTGCCGCTCGGCCTTCCTCGGGATGCGCAGGACGGTCGCGATCACGGCGAGGGCGACGATGCCCACGGGCAGGTTGACGTAGAACACCCAGCGCCAGCTCAGATGCTGGGTGAACAGGCCGCCGAGGAGCGGCCCGAGCACGCTGGTGGCACCGAAGACGGCGCCGAAGAGTCCCTGGTAGCGGCCCCGCTCGCGGGGCGGGACTATGTCGCCGACGATCGCCATCGACAGCACGATGAGCCCGCCGCCGCCCAGGCCCTGGACCGCGCGGAAGGCGATGAGCTCGAGCATGTTCTGGGACATGCCGCACAGCGCCGACCCGATGAGGAAGATCACGATCGCGGCCTGGAACAGCTTCTTGCGCCCGTACTGGTCACCGAGTTTGCCCCACAGCGGCGTCGCCGCGGTCGAGGCCAGCAGATACGCCGTGACCACCCAGGACAGGTGCTCCAGACCGCCGAGGTCGCTGACGATGGTGGGCAGCGCGGTCGACACGATCGTCTGGTCGAGAGCCGCGAGCAGCATCCCCAGCAGCAGCGCTCCGATGGAGACGAGGACGCTCCCGCCCATGCCCTCGTCGACGGCCCGGCGCCGCCCGGAGAGCGGTCCGCCGCCGACGGCGACGTCCGGCTCCGTCTGTGCTGCCTCTCCCGCCCTGCCCTGAGTGTCGTCGGTCATGAGGCCTCCCGGGGACGTCGTACGACCTCCGTGGACCCCGGGCCCGGGCGCGCGGTCCGCGCAGGCCCGGGGTTCTCGCCGATCGTGCACTCCCATCCTGGTTGGTGTGCCCCGTTATGGCCTGTTGAGTGCCTGAGGGAAGCCCGGATTCCGGGGGCTCCTGGGAGATTGTGTGAGGGAGATCTGCATAATTTCTGGAATTCGTCGGGAGGGGACCCACGCGTGAACGGAACGAACGGACAGGCCTGCCCGGAGTGCGAGGCACCGAGGCGGCCGGACGGCACGCCGTCGTGCGGGTGCACCCGACGGGCGTCCGAGGCGATCCGGGACGCCCGTACCGCGGAGGCGGCAGCGGCGGAGGACTTCGATCCGCTGCGGATCCGGCCGTATGTGGACCTCGGGGTCACCACGAGCGGGGCGCAGGCAGCCGCCGACGAGACCATGCAGCTCGCGGTCGTGCCGGAGGCGGCCGGCGCGCCATCGGAGGGCACGGAGCGGCCGGACACCGCACTGCCCGACGCCTCCGCGACGCCCGCCGCGTCCGGCGCCCCGGACGAGACCATGCAGCTCGCGGCCGTGGCGCAGCACGGTTCCCGGGCCGACGGGACCGGCAGGCCGGACGAGACCATGCAGCTCGGCACCCTGCCCGCCGGGGCCGGCCGGGCCGGGGACCGTCCCGCCGCCCCGCCGGACGCCGCACCGGCGCGCCGCGGGCGCCGGCGGCGCACGGTGGTGCTGGCGGCCGGCGCGGCCGTCGCGACGGTCGTGGCAGCCGCCGGGCTGGCCAGTGGGCTCTTCTCCTACGACTCACCGGAGCGGAACGGCGCGCTGCCCGAGGACGTACGGGCGAGCGTGCCGGAGGATGCCTCGCCGGACTCCGCGTCCGCGTCGGCATCCACGGCGTCCGCGCCCGTCGCCCCGGCGAGCCCGTCGCTCTCGCCGAGCACCGGCACATCGCCCCCGGCCTCGCCCAGCACGACGCCGAGCGCGACCGTCTCCACCACTGCGAGCCCGTCGGCGACGACCGAGCAGGCCTTCGACTCCCCGCCGCCGACGCCCGGCGACGACGGGGACGACGGGGACGACAACCCTTCGCAGGAGTCTCTGCGGCACGGCGACAAAGGTTCGGACGTCACCGAGCTCCAGCTCCGGCTGCGCCAGGTCAATCTCTACTTCGGCCCGGCGAACGGCCGGTACGGCACCCAGGTGGAGAACGCGGTGCGCACGTACCAGTTCATGCGCGGCATCACGCAGGACGAGCACGGTGTGTACGGGCCGGCCACGAGGGCGAAGCTGGAGTCGGAGACGTCCCGGCCCTGACGCGTGCGGCCGGGAGCCCCGGGTCAGCCGATGTGCAGCCGGATCCGGCCGTCCGCCGTCGCCTCGACGCGCACCTGCGTGAGGTCCCGGACCAGCACATCGGGGCCGTGGGCCCCGGCCCGGGGGCCGACGCCGACGACCCGCATCCCGGCGGCGCGCCCCGCGGCGATGCCCGCACCGGAGTCCTCGAAGACGAGGCAGTCCTCGGGGGCGACCCCCAGTTCGGCGGCGCCCTTCAGAAAACCCTCCGGGTCGGGCTTGCTGGCACCCACGCACTCGGCGGTGATCCGCACATCGGGCAGCTTCAGGCCCGCGGCGCCCATGCGCCCGGTGGACAGCGCCACGTCCGCGGACGTCACCAGGGCGTGCGGGAGTCCGTCGAGGGAGGCGAGGAACGCGGCCGCGCCGGGAACCTCGACCACACCGTCCAGGTCGGCGGTCTCCTCCGCGAGCATGCGGGCGTTGTCGGCGAGGTTCTGCTCCATGGGGCGGTCCGGCAGCAGAACGGCCATCGAGGCGTGGCCCTGGCGCCCGTGCACGACCTTCAGCACCTCGTCGCCGTCGAGCCCGTGCCGATCGGCCCAGCGCCGCCAGCACCGCTCCACGACGGCGTCGGAGTTGACGAGGGTGCCGTCCATGTCGAGCAGCAGGGCGCGGGCGGTGAGAACGGTCGTGGCCGTCATCGGCATGTCTCCAGTGCGCGGGGGAAGGGGCCGGCTGGCGACCTCCGGGGACAAGGCGGCCCCGCCCGCCGGTCAGGGGAAGCGGACGGGAGCCACTTTGTTCCTTCACGATACAAAACAGCTCCCCGCCCCGCCACCGCGCCCGACCTGCACCGAAGACACAACGACCCACACGGACACCAGCAGGACATCCGGCGGACACCGCGAGGGCACCGGACGGCCGCACGCCTCGAACGCGCGGATCCGGCCGACACCGTCCCCACACACCCCGCACCGCGACCGTCAGGCCGCCACGACCTCGTACAGGCTCCAGGCCCCGAGGACCAGCATCAACAGCGCCGCGATCTTCGTGATCAGCTTCAGCGGCACCCTCTTCATCAGCGCCTTGCCGCCGACGATACCGAGGCCCGCGACCGCCCACAGGGCGAGGACCGCACCGAGGCCCACCGAGAGCGGGTCGTCGTAGCGGGCCGCGAGGTTGGCCGTCATGATCTGGGTGAGATCACCGAACTCGGCGATCAGGATGAGCATGAAGCCCGCCGTCGACACCTTCCAGAAGCTCTGGTTCTCGGGTCGGCGGATCTCCTCGTCGCCGTCGTCCTTCTTCAGCAGCAGCACGGCGGCGCCACCGAGGAAGAGCAGACCGGTGATCCCGTGCACGATCTGCTGCGGCAGCAGGGTCAGCAGACTGCCCGCCGCCACGGCCAGCACGACGTGCAGCAGGAAGGCGGCGGCGACACCGGCGAACACGTACGAGGCGCGGTAGCGGGTGCCGAGGACGAGCCCGGCAAGGGCCGTCTTGTCCGGCAGTTCGGCCAGGAAGACGACGCCGAAGACGAGCGCCAGGACGGTGATGCTGATCAAGATTCCTCAATCGGTCGGGGCTGCCCCACCGAGAGTGCTGTGACTGCTGGACACCTCGGCACGGCAGCACACGGATCACCCGTGCCGTAGGGCACGGACGTGCACTGCATGCCGAAGGTCTCGCTGGCCGATCCCACGAAAGGATCCGCCTCCGGGCGCCGGCTCAGGCGGGCTGAGCAGTATGTCGACGGTCCGGCGAAGAGCTACTCCCCTTCTGCGCCGTCCATCGTACGCGACCTCGGGGGATCCTCCCCGGGGCCGTAAGTCATGTCACACACCTTGATATGTCATGTACGCGTCACTAACTTCTCACCGAACGCACCCCTGCCCGCAACGACCCCCCACGAGCATTCCTTCGCCCGCACCTCAACGCCCCCACCCCACAAGGGAGTTCGCATGCGTAAGGTCTACGCGCGTCGACACCTCAGCATAGTCGCGGCCCTCACCGGACTCATAGCCTCCGTCGGACTCTTCAACGGTCCGACCGCCTCCGCAGCCCTCCCCACACCCGTCAGCGGCGCCACCGCCCGCAGCTACCTCTCCTCGCTCACCGTGGCGACCGAGAACCGCACGGGCTACAACCGCGATCTGTTCCCGACGTGGATCACGATCAGCGGTGCCTGCAACACCCGCGAGTACATCCTCAAGCGGGACGGCTCCAACGTCGTCACCGACTCCTCCTGCGTCGCCACCAGCGGCAGCTGGTACTCCCCGTACGACGGCGCCACCTGGAGCGCCGCCTCCGACGTCGACATCGACCACCTTGTCCCGCTCGCCGAGGCGTGGGACTCCGGCGCGAGCAAGTGGACGACCGCCCAGCGTCAGGCCTTCGCCAACGACGTCACCCGTCCGCAGCTGCTCGCCGTCACCGACAACGTCAACCAGGCCAAGGGCGACCAGGACCCGGCCACCTGGATGCCGTCCCGCACGGCGTACCGCTGCACGTACGTCCGCGCCTGGGTGCAGGTGAAGTACTACTACAACCTCTCCGTCGACTCCGCAGAGAAGAGCGCGCTCCAGAGCTACCTCTCGGGCTGCTGACGCAGGGCCCCTCCCGGCCCCCCTCCGTCGTTCCGTACCGTACGGGGCGACGGAGGAGGGGATCACCGTGGTGAGACTGTGTCTGGGACCGCTGCTGAGGTACGTGGACGACTCGTCGGCGACCGTCTGGGTCGAGGCCGGCCGTCCGTGCACCGCGCAGGTGCGCTGCCCGTCGGGTGCCGGCGGGAGGGCCCGCACCTTCCAGGTCGCCGGGCACCACTACGCGATCGTGCCGGTCACCGGGCTGACGCCGGGCACGACGGAGACCTACGAGGTGCTGCTGGACGACACACCCGTGTGGCCGCAGCCCGAGTCGCCCTACCCGCCCTCCACCATCCGCACGTCCGACCCCGAGGTCGTCCGTGTCACCTTCGGCTCCTGCCGCCTGGCCGCACCCCCCCAGGGCCGTCGGGACCCGGTGGGTCCCGACGCCCTCGACACGATGGCGGCGCGGCTCGCCGCCGATCCGGACGCCGAACGGCCCGATGTGCTGCTGCTGTTGGGCGACCAGGTGTATGCGGACGAGACGTCCCGCGCGGTCCGTGGCCGGATCGACTCGCGTCGTGGCCTCACCGACCCCCCGGGCGTCCAGGTGGCGGACTACGAGGAGTACACCTGGCTCTACCACGAGTCCTGGCTGGACCCGGAAATCCGCTGGCTGCTGTCGACCGTGCCCAGCTGCATGATCTTCGACGACCACGACATCATCGACGACTGGAACACCAGCGCGTCCTGGGTGGCCGACATGCGCGCCACGGCCTGGTGGCGCGAACGGCTGCTGAGCGGCCTGATGGCGTACTGGGTCCACCAGCACCTGGGCAATCTGTCCCCGGCGGAACTGGCCGCCGACCCGGTCTATGCGGCCGTCCGCGAGACCCCCGACGGCACGGACGTCCTGCGCGCGCACGCCGCCCGGGCCGACGCCCGTCCCGACACGGTCCGCTGGAGCTACCACCGCGACTTCGGCCGAATACGCGTGGTGATGGTGGACACCCGGGCGGCCCGCGTCCTCGACGAGGGCGGCCGGGCGATGCTGGACCCCGCGGAGGCCGACTGGCTGCGCGAGCAGGTGCTCGGTACCCGGGACACCTGCGACCACCTGCTGATCGGCACCTCGCTGCCCTGGTTGCTCCCGCACCTCGTGCACGACGCCGAGGCCTGGAGCGCCGCGCTGTGCCGCGGCGAGCGCGGTGACCGCTGGGCCCGCTTCGGTGAACGGCTGCGCCGGACCGCCGACCTGGAGCACTGGGCGGCGTTCCCGGAGTCGTTCGAAGCACTGGCCGCCCTCGTCGCCGAGGCGGGCAGCGGGCAGGGCGCGCCGGCGAGTGTGTATGTGCTGTCCGGCGACGTGCATCACGCGTATGTGGCCGAACCGGAGTGGCCGGGCGCGGCACCCGACGCCCGGGTCCTGCAACTGACCTGCTCCCCCGTCCACAACTCCGTCCCGCTGTCCATGAAGCTCGGCTTCCGCTTCGGCTGGAGCGGACTCGGACGCGCCCTCGGCCGCCGGGTCGCCCGGCACGGGCGGGGAGCGCGCCCCACTCTCGACTGGCGCCGCGCGGGCGGCCCGTGGTTCGGCAACCAGCTCATGACGCTGACACTGCGCGGCCGTTCCGCCTCGCTGCGGGTGGACCGGGCACGCCCGGACGAGACCGGAAAGGCGCGGCTCACGACCGTGGAGGAGTCATCATTGACCGTCTCATGAGGGACATCCGGGGCGTGTGGGACGCGCGTTGGCTTCCGCGGCCCGCGCAGGCATGATGAGGCGGACCGTCCGCCGCACGCGGGCGGATCTGTCGCCCTGCGCCCCCCACACGCCCGGGAGTCACCCGTTTTGTCTGCCGCGACCGTGGAACCCGTGCCCGTCTCCGTCGCCGTCGTCGGCGCGGGACCACGGGGCACGAGCATTCTGGAACGCCTCTGCGCCTCCGCCCCGGAACTCCTTCCGCCCGGCACGCGGCTGACCGTGCACGTCGTCGACCCCGCGCCGCCGGGGCCGGGCCGGGTCTGGCGCACCGCGCAGTCCCCGGAGCTGCTGATGAACACGGTGGCCTGCCAGGTGACGTTGTTCACCGACGAGAGCGTGGAGTGCGCGGGACCGATCCGGCCCGGGCCGAGCCTGTACGAATGGGCGCGGGACGGAGCGGACGGGCGCGGACGTCCGGGCGACGGCGAAACGGGGTGGGCCGAGAGCGCGTTGGGGCCGGACGACTACCCGACCCGCGCCCGGTACGGGCGTTATCTGGAGTGGGTGTTCGCCCGGGTGGTCCAGGGCGCGCCGGACCCGCTCCGGGTCGAGGTGCACACGGCCCGGGCGACACGCCTCACCGAGTCGCCCGACGGCCACCAGGTCCTCGCCCTGTCCGACGGCCGCACCCTCGCCGGTCTGTCCGCCGTGGTCCTCGCCCAGGGCCACCTCCCCTCGACCGACGGTCCCGACCGCCGCCGGCTCGCCGCGCACGCGGCCCGCTACGGTCTGCGCCACATCCCTCCCGCCAACCCGGCGGACGTCGACCTCTCCCCGCTCGCACCCGGCGAACCGGTTCTGCTGCGCGGTCTGGGTCTCAACTTCTTCGACCACGCCGCCCTGCTGACGACCGGCCGCGGCGGCCGCTTCGTCCGTACTCCCCGAGGGCTGCGCTACCGGCCCTCGGGCCGTGAGCCGCGCCTGTACGCCGGCTCCCGCCGAGGTGTCCCGTACCAGGCGCGCGGCGACAACGCGAAGGGGCCACACGGCCGCCACGCCCCGCTGCTGCTGACCGACGAGGTGATAGCCAGGTTCCGCAAGCGGGCGGACTCCGGGGAGGCACCGGATTTCCGGGCGGAGATATGGCCGTTGGTGGCGAAGGAGGTGGAAACGGTCTACTACGAGGCGCTGTTGGGCCGCAGGCAGACCGAACGCGCCGGTTTCCGGGACCGCTTCCTCGCCACCGGTCCCGACGGGCCCGAGGTGGGCCGTGTCCTGGACGAGTTCGGCATACCGCGTGCCGACCGCTGGTGCTGGGACCGTGTCTCCCGCCCGTACACGGGACGGACCTTCCGCTCCCCCGCCGCCTGGCGCGGCTGGCTGCTCGGCCACCTCCGCGAGGACGCGGCTCAAGCCGCGCTCGGCAATGTCGAGGGCCCGCTCAAGGCCGCCCTGGACGTACTGCGCGACCTGCGCAACGAACTGCGGCTGATCGTCGACCACGCCGGTCTGTCCGGCGACTCCCGCCGGGACGATCTGGACGGCTGGTACACCCCCCTCAACGCGTTCCTGTCCATCGGCCCGCCCCGGCGGCGCATCGAGGAGATGGCGGCGCTGATGGAAGCGGGCGTGCTGGACGTGCTGGGCCCGGGTCTGGAGGTGCGGGCCGAGCCCGGCGCCTGGGTCGCCCGCTCGGCCTCGGTCCCCGGTTCGACCGTATGCGTCCGTACGCTGGTCGAGGCGCGGCTGCCCGAGCCCGATCTGCGGCACACGGCCGACGAACTCCTCGGCGGGCTCTTCCGCGCGGGGGGATGCCGTCCGCACACGGTGGACGGGTACGAGACCGGGGGCGTGGATGTGACACCGCGCCCCTATCACCTGATCGACCGGCAGGGCGCCGCGCATCCACGCCGGTTCGCCTTCGGGGTGCCGACCGAGGGCGTGCACTGGGTGACCGCGGCGGGCGCCCGCCCGGGGGTGGATTCGGTCACCCTGTCCGACGCCGACGCGGTGGCGCGCGCGGTCCTGCGCGCGACGGCACCGATGACGGGCCCACAAGCCGCCCCGGCCACCGGGCCGCACGGCGAACTCGCACGTGTCGACTAGGCCGTGTTCTAGAAGTGGGCGTCGTCGTTTGCCCTGCACCGTGATGATCTCGGTGTGGGGCGAGGGGATCTTTCTGAGGATCAGTGGGCCGTACTGGAGCCGATGCTGCCGGCCGCGATGCGGGGAAGGCCGGCGGTGGGGCGGAGGAGGCTGATCAACGGGATCCGATGGCGGGTTCGTACCGGTGCGCCGTAGAGGGATCTGCCGTCGGAGTACAGGCCGTGCCAAACGGTCTATGAGCTCTTCCGCCGCTGGCAAGACCTGGTCGCCCGCTCGCCCCGCCCCGCGGCGCCGAGTACGCCGGGGCGGCGGCGTGCCGAACCGCTCCGCTCCCGCCCCGTCGCCTCGGGCGGACCGTCGGCCGGCCTCACCAGCCCCCGGTGCATCGGCCGTCACAGCCAGGCGTACGCTGTACGGCTGTCGAAGGCCGCTTCCTGCCGCTCCCCAGCGAGACTGCGGCACGCAGTTGCCTCTGGGGAGTCAGTACGGGGAGTTCGGGTGTTGGAGAGCATGGGGTCGTTGGCCGACAGCCCCTGGATCTATCCAGCGGTGGCCGCGTCGGTCCTGCTGGACGTCTTCGTGCCCCTCCTGCCGAGCGGCGTCCTGGTCATCGCCGCGGCGACCGCCGCCGCGGCCGGATCGGCCGTGGGACACGCACCGGACATCCTGGGTCTCGTCCTGTGCGCGGCGACGGCATCCGTCCTCGGCGACCTGGTCGCCTACCGTCTGGCCTGGCGCGGCGGCGAACGTCTGGACCGTGCCATCGCCCGCTCGCGCCGGCTGACCCGCGCGCAGGAACGTCTTGGAACGGCGCTCGCCCGCGGCGGCGGCGCGCTGGTGATCCTCGCCCGGTTCGCACCCGCCGGCCGCTCGGTCGTCTCCCTCGGCGCGGGAGCGGCCCACCGCCGCGCCCGCGACTTCGTGCCCTGGTCGGCACTCGCCGGTGTCGCCTGGGCCGCCTACAGCGTGGCTCTCGGCTACTTCGGCGGCCAGTGGCTGGGCGCGACCTGGCTGGCGACGGCCGTCTCCGTGGGAGCCCTGTTCGCCGCGGGCGCGGGCGCGGCCTGTCTCATGCGCCGCCCGGCACCTCGGAAGTAGCCTCCCGGGACCGGCCCCGGACCTCCAGTCCGGCGAGCAGTTCCGCGGTGGCCGCGGCGATCACGTCCACCGCGTGGTCGAAGACCTCGCGGTTGTGGGCGGCCGGGGCGCGGAACCCGGAGATCTTGCGCACGAACTGGAGCGCCGCGGCGCGGATCTCCTCCTCCGTGGCGTCCTCGGGGATGGCGGGCGGGCGGAGCGTCTTGATGCTGCGGCACATGGGTCCAGTGTGGCCCCATCGAACGACAGCGTCCCGCCCTCCCGGACACAAGGCGGGAATATCCTCGTCGGCCGCCCGATTGTGCACCGTGTGACCACTGTGGACATCCTCTATGTGGGCGGTCCCACCGCCGTCGTCGAACTGGGCGGTGTACGCCTGCTCACCGATCCCACCTTCGACGCACCGGGCGAGTACCCCATCGGCTCGCGCAGCCTGGTGAAGACGGTCGGTCCCGCAGTCCGGGCCGCGGAGATCGGCCCGGTCGACGCCGTCCTCCTCTCGCACGACCAGCACCCGGACAATCTGGACGCCGCGGGTCGGCGCTACCTGGCCGAGGCACCGCTGACGCTGTCCACGGCGTCGGCGTACGAGCGTGTCGGCGCGCCGGTGCGGGCCCTGTCCTCCTGGGAGCACCTGGAACTCCCCCGCCCCGGTGGCGGGGTGCTGCGTGTGACCGCCGTGCCCGCGCTGCACGGGCCCGAGGGCAGCGAGCCGGTCGTCGGTGAGGTCACCGGCTTCGTACTGTCCGGCGAGGACCTGCCCACGGTGTACGTCAGCGGGGACAACGCCTCCCTCGACGTCGTCCGCGGCATCGCCGACCGCTTCGGCCCTTTCGACGTGGCCGTGCTGTTCGCGGGTGCCGCCCGCACCCCGCTCGTCCCGGACGCGCCGCTCACACTGACCAGCGAGGCGGCCGTGGAGGCGACCCGGATCCTCAGGGCCCGGCAGGTGGTTCCGCTGCACTTCGAGCACTGGGCCCACTTCACCGAGGGCGGCGCCACACTCACCGAGGCGTTCGCGGACGCGGGCCTGTCGGACCGGTTGCACCTGCTGGTACCGGGCTCCTCGGTACGGCTGTGAGCGATCCCCAAGCATTTCCTTGGAGACAGGCAAGTTTCCCCGAGGATTGACTGGATTCCAGGCCCTTGTGATCCTCGCCGAGGGGCCCCGGCCGCGGGGGCACAGGGCGAGGAGCGGGGACGGAACATGGCGAACGACGACCTCACAGTGGCGGTCCTGGGCCCGGGCGGTGTCGGGGGGCTGCTGGCCGCACTGCTGGCTCGCACCGGCCATCGGGTGGTCTGCCTTGCGGGCGACAAGACCGTACAGGCACTGCGCGAGAACGGCATCCGCGTCAGCAGTGGCCGCTACGGCCCGTTCACCGCGCGGGTGGCGGCGGACACGCGGCTGCGGGAGCCCGCCGACGTCGTGTTCGTCACGGTGAAGCACACCGCGCTCGACGTCGCGCTGGAGCGTGTGCCGGCGGACGAGCTCGCCGAGGACGCCCTGGTCGTACCGCTGCTGAACGGTGTGGAACATCCGGCGGTACTGCGCGAGCGCTATGGGGCCGGGCGCCTGGCCCCCGCGGTGATCCGCGTCGAGTCGACGCGGGTCGCGCCCGGGGTGATCGAGCACGACAGCCCGTTCGTGGAGATCGATCTGACCGGCGAGAGCGTGGCCCGGGAACGACTCGACCGGCTGACCGGGGCTTTGGAGTGGGCGGGGGTGCGGGTGCGCGTCCTGGACGGTGAGGCGGCCGCCCTGTGGGCGAAGATGGTCTTCCTCGCACCGTTCGCGCTGCTGACGACGCGTTACGGGGTGCCCCTGGGCGAGGTCCGCACCCGGTACCGCGAGGAGCTGGCAGCGCTGGTGGAGGAGACGACCGCGGTCGCCCTGGCGGCCGGCGCCGCCACGGACCCCGCGGTCGCCCTGGCCCGCTACGACCTGCTCCCGGCGGAGATGAAGTCGTCGATGCAGCGTGACGCCGAGGCCGGCCGGGCACTCGAACTGGACGCGATCGGCGGCGCATTGCTGCGTGCGGCCGAACGGCACGGGGTGGCGGCGCCGGTGGCGACCCGGCTGGTGCGGGAGCTGCGCTGGTCCTTCCTCGACGCGTGAGGCCGGGGTGGAACGGCTGAAGTCCCCGTCCGGGAGCCTCGGTCGGCGTCCCGCCGGCCCAAGTGCCGTCAGAGCACGGTGTTGTGCCGGGTGACGGTGTCGGCGAAGGCGTGGGCCGACGGGGACAGGGTGTCCCACCGGCGGACCGCCCAGCCGACGGTGAGGGGCGGCAGTTCGGGAACCGGGACGAACCTGAGTCTCGGCCGTTCGTCGGCGCGCCAGCCGGGCAGATCGGGCACGACCGCGTGGCCGACGCCGAGTTCGGCGAGCAGGATGGCGGTGTCCCAGTCGGCGACGCTCGTGTCGGAGGAGGCCGCCGGGATCCCCAACTCGGCGCAGGAGGCCTCGAGCTGAGCGCGGGAGGTGGACCCCTCGGGCAGCCCGATCAGCCGCAGTCCGGCCAGATCGACCGCCTCCACCCGCTCCCGCCCGGCGAGTTCGTCGTCCACCGGCACCGCGAGCACCCAGGGAAGCCGGACCACGGGCCGCTGCTCGACGCCGCGCACGGGCGGTCCGAGGGTCACCCAGGCGAGGTCGAGACCGGGCTCGCGGAGCGCGTCGAAGCAGCCGCGGGACGAACTCTCCGTCCGGAACTCCAGGCTGACCCGGGGGTGCAGCCCGCGGAACTCGGCCACCGCGGCCGCCATGAAGTGCCGCACGGTGACACTGCCGGTGGCTATCCGTACGACGCCGCCGTCGCCCCGGGCGATCTCCGCCAGTCTGCGCAGCGCGAGATCGAGGCCGGACATCCCTTCCTCGGCGGCCTGCCGCAGCACACGTCCGGCGCGCGTCGGCACGACTCCGCGCGACTGCCGCTCCACGAGGCCGACCCCCACCTCGCGCTCCAGCCGCCGTACGTGCTGACTGACGGCGGACTGGGTGCACCCCAGTTCCCGGGCCGCGGCGCTGAGGCTTCCGGCCCGGCAGACGGCGACGAAGACACGCAGATCATCGAGGGTCACGGGCATCAAGGTAGCCGCCCGGCGGACTCGACCGCCGGGCGGCTGCCGCCTGGTCAGACCGCGTGGGTCTTGGCCAGCAGCTCCAGGATCTCGGTCGTCGTGCCCGTCTCGCCGAGACGCGGGAAGATCCGCTCGACGCTGCCGCGGTGGGCCTCGGGGTCGGCGTCGGCCATCGCGTCGGTGGCGAGGGTGACGTGGTACCCGTGCTCGTACGCGGCCCGTGCGGTGGACTCGACACCGATGCTGGTGGCGATGCCCGTCAGCACGATCTGGGTGACACCGCGGCGGCGCAGCTGGACGTCGAGACCGGTGCCGTGGAAGGCACCCCAGTTGCGCTTGGTGACCTGGATGTCGCCCGGGTGACCGGACAGTTCGTCGACGACGAGGTCCCAGCCCTCGGGGAAGGAACGCGCGCCGCGCTGCTGCTCGGTGCGGCCGGGGACGGCGTCGGAGCCGTCGGCGGCGAAGGAGACCCGGACGAGGACGACCGGAAGGTCCCGGGCCCGGAAGGCGTCGGCGAGTTCGGCGGTGCGGGCCACCACCTCGGGGCCGCTGTGGGGCTGGACGGGCATGGCCGCGATGCCGTTCTGGAGGTCGATCACGACCAGAGCGGTACGCGGGTCGAGGGTGGTGGGAGCCATGGCGTGGGCCTTTCGGAAGCCGGGGGTGGAGGAGGAGGGGGAACGATCCGGCGGAGCGAGCCGTACGGGCGGTACGGGTTGCTCCGCCGTCGACGGGGCCGGTTCGGGCTGCCCCGCCGTGTCGGCGCCCCGGACGGGGAGCGCCGCGCCGGCGGCGGTGGCGCCCGGGGCTCCGAGGTACATGAGGGTCCGCGGAAACTCGGCGGCGGACATCGGATTCCGTACGGAATCCAGGAGCATCGGGGCGGCCGGGCGACGGGCACGGCGGCCTGCCCGGGCGGCTCGCCGAGAGTCGGCGGCCACGGGGACGAGCTTCGGTATCACGGCCGGGTGAGCCGTTCCATCAGGGCGAGCGCCTCGAGGACCGTCTGGCGCTCCTCCTCCGTGTAACGGTCCTGAAGAGTGCGGGCGAGCCACTCCTGACGGGCCTGGCGGTCGCCCTCGACGCGCTCACGGCCCGCATCGCTGAGGGTGACGAGCTGACGGCGGCCGTCGTCGGGGTCGGGGCTGCGGCGGATCAGGCCGAGCTGTTCGAGGACGGCGAGGGTGGCGGCCATCGACTGGGGACGGACGCCCTCGGCGGAGGCCAGGGCACTGGCCGTGGCGGCACCGCCCTTGCTGATCAGGGTGAGTGCGGACACCTGGGAGGGCGTGAGGCCCTCCTCCCCTGCGACCTCCCGCATGCGCCGGCGCAGTCGGCTGAACACGACCCGCAGGTCACGCGCCGCACGAGCGGCGGACGCGGAGACGCCCTCGATGTTCTGCTCCATGGGCCCTCACGCTAATTCCTTCAGTCACAACTGTCCAGTTCCGCCTGAACAGCCTGCCCTGAGGAACACCGGACGAGAACCCGAACAGGGGGCGCAAGACGCCTGAGGGGCGCTCAAAGAGGGGGTAATCGCAGGTCAGCGCGCTGGCTCAATCGTTCGAGTGAACCGCAGGAAGCGACTCGCATCCCAAAATCGAACAGGCGTAGCATTGCGGCGTGGCTGCGACCTATGACTTTCCGAGTGACCTCCTCGCCGGTCAGGAGGAGCTGCATCAGGTCCGGGCGGAGCTCCTGGCCCTCCTCAAGCGACTTCCCTGGTCGGTGGAGCCACTGGACGGATTCAGCGACGACACCGGCTGGCGCAAGGTGGAGCGCCCCGCCTCCCCGGGCTGGACCGAGGACGAGCAGGCCGAGGTGGAGAAGCTCCGGCAGCGCGAGCGGGAACTCGCGGTCTTCGTCTCCTGCCACCGCTTCTGGGCGGACGTGACCGCCGAGGAGACGGTGGAGGCGCGGATGCGGCTGAAGCACGCGCACGCGGGGCCGTCACGGGAGACCTGACCGCGCCGACACCGAGACCCCGGCCGCGCGCGGCCGGGGTCCTCACACGGAGCGAAGCCGCTCGCCGAGACGGTCATGCGGCTGCGGCTGGATGCGGGGCAGCGACGCCTGACGGCACAACCCCACCTGCCCGTCGCCGCGATCGCGCACGTCTGCGGCTTCACCAGCCCCTCGCACTTCGCACGGCGCATTCGCGAGGCCTTCGGGTGCACACCCGTCCAGTGGCGTCAACGCTCCTGCGCGCACCCCTGACCTGCATCGTGCACGCCCGGACCACATGGCTGCGCACACAGGACATCCATCTTCGTGCCGCCGGTGCGAGAGTCGTTGTCGTCAGCACACAGGTGACACCGGGGCGTCCGGGGTCGGCGGCCCGGCATACAGCCAGAGGCCTCAGGCGATCCCGAGCGCACGGATCGTCACCCGAGAAGAACAGGGAAGACGCATGTCCGAGCAGAACACGCCGACCGCTCCCGTCCTGGAACCGGCCGCCGCGGACTTCGCCGCCGCCACGGCCAACCCGCCCTATCTGTTCGACCTTGGGCCCGTCGAAGGCCGCAAGACCGTTGACGAGGTGCAGTCCGGCGAGATCGAGAAGCCGGTGGTCGACGAGGAGTGGATCACGGTGTCCGGCGGCCCCACGGGCACCGTCCGGGCGCGCATCGTCAAGCCGGCCGGCACCACGGGCACACTGCCGGTCATCGTCTACATCCACGGTGCCGGCTGGGTCTTCGGCAACGCCCACACCCACGACCGCCTGGTCCGTGAACTCGCAGTCGGCGCGAAGGCCGCCGTGGTCTTCCCCGAGTACGACCTCTCGCCCGAGGCCCGCTACCCGGTCGCCATCGAGCAGAACTGGACCGTCGCGAAGTGGGTCGTGGAGCAGGGCGCGACCAAGGACCTGGACGCCACCCGGATCGCGGTGGCCGGTGACTCCGTCGGCGGCAACATGACCGCGGCCCTCACCCTGATGGCGAAGGAGCGTGGCGGCCTCCCGCTGCTCCAGCAGGTGCTGTTCTACCCGGTGACCGACGCGAGCTTCGACACCGGCTCCTACCACCGGTTCGCCGAGGGCTACTTCCTGCGCCGCGACGCCATGCAGTGGTTCTGGGACCAGTACACGACGGACGAGGCCCAGCGCGCGGAGATCACCGCCTCGCCGCTGCGCGCGAGCGTCGAGCAGCTCGGGGGACTGCCGCCGGCCCTGGTCATCACCGGCGAGGCCGACGTCCTGCGCGACGAGGGCGAGGCGTACGCGAACAAGCTCCGCGAGGCCGGTGTCCCGGTCACCGCGGTCCGCTACCAGGGCATCATCCACGACTTCGTCATGCTCAACGCCCTGCGCGGAACGCACGCCGCCGAGGCCGCCATCACCCAGGCCGTCACGGTCCTGCGGCGGGCGCTGAACACCGACTGAGCACCACCCACGGCGGTGGCCGGAGCCCGGTGCACCGAGTTCCGCCATCGCCGTCCGCCGCATCGGCCGGATCACGGCGTGACACGCTGTGCGGCAGCGCACACGTTCCCCGTCCGACCGCGCCGCCGCCGTCCGCGCGACGGTGACCGCTGCCACGACCCCTCAGCGGATCCGCAGCGCGAGGTCCCGAATCGATGGCCCGCGATCGGCGCGGCAGGGCCCGACCGACCGGAGGCGGCCTCGGATCCGGCGACCGCTCTTCTCCGCGGCCCGACTCCATGGACAGCGCGCCCTTGATCCGTCATGCTGCCTCGGCGGTGGGGGCCACCGCGGAGCGCATGGTGCCAGGGGTGGGGATCGATGGGGCAGTCGCAGGTCGCAGCCGTGCCGCCGGAGCGGATCCGTTACCGGTTGACGCCCCTTCAGCGTCTGCTGCCCGTACTGCCGGGCGTCCTCGTCATCATGGGCGCCCCGATCCTGATGTGGTCGGACGGAGGACCGCTCGATCCGGCACTCGTCTCGATGCTGATCGCCTGGGGTGTGCTGGTGCCCCTGCTTCTGATCGCCTCGCGGCCCTTCGGGATCACTCTCACCCCGTCGGCGGCCGTTGTGCACAACCTCCGCCGCCGGACCATCCCCTGGTCGAACGTCCAAGCAATCCAGGTCGATTCGCTCTTCGGGAGCCGGACCGTCGTGCTCTACGAAGCGGGCGGCCGCCGCACCCGCCTGCGGGCGCCGATCACCGGATTCCCCAGCGTGGATCGCAGATTCGAGGAGAAGTTCCACACGATCGGCCGTTGGTGGCTGGATCACCGCGGCCCGGACTGGGTACCGGTCCCGCCGCCGACCGTGCACTGGGGCGGCCCCCCGGCGCCCGACGGGAACCCCTACGCCCCGCCGGCGTAGTCATGGCCGTATCCCAGGCCCCTGTCATTCGACAGGCTCCTTCACACATCCCTGTCACGGGGGCTTCAGGAGAGCGCGTCACGCGCCACAAGATGCGGTCTGTGCTGCATACGCCCGATGCGACGGCATCGCACGTACAAGATGAGGCTCGGCAATCGACGTGATTGCCGAACCCCTTACGGTCACCGGCCGACGGCAAGCGCCCAGCGAACCCGAGACGGTGCGGTCACGCTCACGGTGCCGTGATCACCGGTGCGCTTCAGGGCGAGCTGGTTCAAGATACTGCTGACCTCTCCGTCCACACACTCGAGGGGAAAACTCAAGCCGCCCGGTTCCACGGAAACGGTCAAGGTCCCCTTGCCCTGGCAGTTCACGAGCACGGACAGCGGTCCGGCTCCACCTCGGAACTCCAACTCCTGGTTGCCGACGGCGTTTACGGCCCGGGCTACGACCTTCCCTTCCGGAAGAACCGGCGCTTTGGTCACAGTCTGCCCGGGAGCGGTCTGGGCACGGCCCGACGTTGGCGAGCCGCTCGGAGAAAGTGCTGACGTACGAGGAGAGGGCATGGCCCGGTTCTGGTCGTCGGTGCAGCCCGCCAACACAAGCGCTGCTGCCAGTATCACGACGGCCGCCGATTTCCTCAGCCTTCGCACTGGAGCCAGCCAACTCGGCGGGCCGTTCGGCACATTCGCATGCCCATGGTCCCCTTTTCTCGCCGGCCGCTGGTCAGGCGACCTGATGCCCGGAACGCTACGGTTCGATCATGCGCACCACAAGAACGCGATCTCGGTTCTGAGCGCAACTCAAGCAATCCGATGGGTCTTTGAGCCCGCCTTCGAGGCTCGCGCCACAGCGGCGGCCGAAGCCGCGGAGCCGACCGACCGAAACCGCGGAGCCTGCCACTGGAAACCCCGGAGCCGGCCGCCCCGGTCACGACGCGTTCGGCCGCGTCTCACCCGTCTTCGGACCGGGCACACGCGGCGGGCGTCAGCCGATCGCGGCGACTGCGACTGCGCTCTCGGCGAGGTGGCGCGCGGCCGCGTCGGTACGCGCGACGTCATGGGTCACCAAACGGTCCTGGCACAATCCGCGCAGACCGGAGGCGAGCAGTGTGGCGGCTGCCCGCGCCTGCTGCGGCGGATGCCCCAGCCGGACGTAAGCGGCGGCGATCGGTCGCAACATGGCCTCGATGCTGTCGGCACCGAAGCTCCCGTACTGCTCCGGATCGGTGGCGGCCAGGCTGAGCAGCTGAAGCAGCATGCGGATCACCCCGGACTGCTCCCCGACGGTGATCGCCTCCCACAGGTCGTGAACCGCCTTGCCCAGACCGGCGGGGTCCTGGACGTCGTCGAACATCACGTGGATGTCGGGACGACTGGCGGCCAGCACCTGGGCCAGCAGGTTCTCGCGGCTGCCGAAGTAGTACAGAAGCATGCGCTTGGTGGTGCCGACGGCCTCGGCGAGCGGGCTCAGCGACATCTGCGCGAGACCGTGGTGCTGGAGGTGGCACACAACCTGTTCCAGCAGTTCGGCGCGCTTTTCGGCGTTGACGGGGCGGGGCACGACTTTGACTGTACCGATCGGTACGCGTATGGTCCACCCGACGTAGATGTGCCGATCGGTACATCAACGGAACGCCGCAAGGGCACGTCCACTTGCGAGGATCGGAGAGGGGCACCATGGAGCTCGCCGCACCGCGAGTGACGTTCGCGACACACAGGGTCGAAGGACCGGGTCCCGCGGTCTCTCCGCCGAGGCCCGACAGCCACTCCGAGACCTCCGCCCAAGCCGCGCACGCACCGAGGACCGGCGCCGTGATGGTGCTGCCCGCACACGAACCAGGGGCGACGGCGCGGCGCCCGGCTCACCACGGCGCCCGAGGAGTGGGTCTGTGACACACCGGATCGACCATCCTCAGGGCATACCCCTCGCCAGAACCCTGGCCGAGACCTTGATGTTTCCGGCGCTGCTGTTTCTCGGGCTTCTGTTCTGCTTGGCTCCGGCCCTGCACGCGCCTCAGCCGCACCACGCGAAGGTCGCGGTCGCCGACCCCGCGGTGGAACGCAAGGTCGACGCCGCCCTGCAGAAGCAACATCCCGACGGGTTCGACGTCACCGCCGTGGCGGACGCCCAGGAAGCCCGCCGAGCGGTGCTCGACCGGGACGCCGTGGCGGGCTACGTCGCCGGACGCCGGCAGAGTGTGCTGTACGTGGCCAGGGCCAACGGGATGTCCCTCGAGCAGGCGCTGACCAAGGGCTTCACCGAGCTTGCGGCGCACAACCACCAGAAGCTCACGGTGACGGAGGTGGCTCCCACCGTCGCCAAGGACCAGAACGGCACGACCCTGGTCTACTTCGGCGTCGCCTGGAGCATCCCCGGCTACATACTCGCGACCACGCTGCTGCGGGCGGTGACCTTCAACCGTCGCAGGAAACTGATGACGATCGTGGCCGTCGCCGCCCTCTTCAGCGTCGTGGGCTTCTACGCCGGCGTCGGGCTGGACTACCTGCCCAACGACCCCTGGGTGCTGGCGATCGCCTTCCTGCTCACCACGGCGGTTGCCACGTTCGCCTCCGGTGTGGCGCCTTTCACCAAGCAGTTCTTCCCCCTGGTGGGAATGGGTCTGTACATCGTGCTGAGCGTTCCCAGCAGCGGTGTGTCGCCCGTCCCGTTGCTACCGACGTTCTTCCAGTACCTGCACGCCGTCATGCCACTGGGCACCGCGGTGGACGCCATGAAGGGAATCCTCTACTTCGACGATGCGGGGGTGCTCAAGCCGGTTCTCGTGCTCTGCGCGTGGATCGCGGCGGGTGCGGCCCTGCTGGGCCTCGACGCATGGAGGCACCACCGGGAGGCCGCACGACGGGGCGCGGCGGACGAGCAGGAGGACATCGAGGAGCCGCCGGTGGAGGACCCGTTCGTGAACGCACCCACGCCCACCGCGCTACCGGTCCACCGCCACCACTTCGGCGAGCCCTTGCCGATGCTGGAGGGCGCCGTACGCAACGGCGAGCAGCAGCCCGTCCACCATGCCGCCGTGACCGTCATGGACCCCAGCGGGCGGCAGTTGGTGCGGACCACCACGAACGCCCGGGGCGAGTACGCCGTGACCGGTCTGCCCGAGGGATACATCAGCGTCGTGGCCTCGTTCCCCGGCCGGAATCCGATGGTCCACCAGAAGCTGCTGCAGTCCGGCGTCGCAGTCCGGGCCGACTTCACCATGCACGACCGGTCTTCGCATGACCGGTCCTCCAACGAGACGGCGTCGACTCGGATGCAGTAGGCGCACGACACACGGTTCAGGCGGGCCTGAGCAGTTCCTCTCCCCGCATCCACCGGCCGGTTCGCCTGTTCACTTCGAGGGACGCCCTCAGTTCGGGCGTCCCCCGGCAGTGCTGACACGGCTCTTCATCGCCCACCCGGACGTCGGGTGCTGCGACGTTCGTCAGAGCCCCGGCACCCCGGGCGGGGTGATCATGCGGCGGCCGGTTCCCGGTGTCCGGCGAGGAGCATGGTGATCATGGATCGGGCGGTGGCCCGGAGCCGTTCGGGGTCCTGGTAGACGCGCTCCATGACGACGGTGCCCCGGGTCATGGTGACCAGGACCCGGGCCGCCTCGGCGGGCGGGACGGTGAGGCGGCCGGCGGCGTCCGGCCGGGACAGCCGCTCGATCATGGCGCCCTCGAGGCGGTCGAGCATGCCGCGGATCGCCTTACGGATGGGCTCCGCGTCGGCCTGGGTGTCGGTGGCGGTCTTGGTGGACAGGCAGCCACGGGCCGGGGTGCCGCGGGTCATGGAGTTGATGGTGAAGTCGAAGAAGTCCTCCAGCGCCCGCCGGACGTCCGGCTGGTCCAGCGCGGTACCGGCGTCGGCGACGAAGGCGTCCGCGTAGTCAGCGAAGACGCGCAGGAACAGCGATTCCTTGTCCTGGTAGGCGTTGTAGAGCGAGCCGCGCTGCACGCCGGTGGCCGTCGCCAGGTCCTGCATGGAGGTCGCCCCGTAGCCCTGGTGCCAGAAGACGTCCAGGATCCGGCCCAAGGTGTGCTGCTCATCGAACTGCCGCCGTCCTGCCATGCCCCCACAGTAATTCATTTTTGACGCCATCGTCAAAGTTTGCAACTCTGTCAAACATGACGGGACTGTCAAAGATGGCTCGGGCAGACAGGTCGGGCCATGCCCCGACCCGTCACACCCGGGCGGAAAGCGGACACACGCATATGAACGCCACACCTCCCGGACCCGCTCCCTGGCGCGCCATAGCGGCGGGCGCGAGCGCGAGTTTCGTCGGCATCGGCCTGGCCCGCTTCGCCTACACGCCACTGCTGCCGGAGCTCATCAACGCCCACTGGTTCTCGCCCTCGGCCGTCGCCTACCTGGGCGCGGCGAACCTCGCCGGCTACCTTCTGGGCGCGCTCGCCGCCCGTCGTGTCGCACGGCGACTCGGCGACCGACGGGCACTGCGCTGGATGATGGTGCTCGCCACGGTGGGCCTCCTGGCGTGCAGCGTCCCCGTCTCGGCGGTCTGGTTCTTCGCCTGGCGTCTGGTCTCGGGGGTGGCCGGCGGCGTGATCATGGTGCGGGTCGCCGGGGCCGTGCTGCCCCACCTGCGCGGTGAGCGCCGGGGACTGGCGGGCGGCGCGATCTTCGCGGGCCTGGGACTCGGCATCGCCGCCTCGGGAACGCTGGTGCCACTCCTGCTGACCGCCGGCCTGAGCAGCGCGTGGATCGGCCTGGCGGCCCTGAGCGCACTGCTCACGATCCTGAGCTGGCACGGCTGGCCCACGCCCCGGGCGTCCGCGGCGGCCATGCCGTCCGGTGCCGCGCCCCGGGAAGGCGGGTCGGCCGGGTCGCCGCGACTGGCGCTGCTCCTCCTGCAGTACGCCCTGATCTCCATGGGCCTGGTCCCCGCCATGTCCTTCCTCGCCGACTTCGTCAGCCGCGGCCTGGGCAGGGGCTCCGGCAGCGGCTCCATGGTGTGGATCGTCTACGGCCTCGGCGCCCTCGTCGGGCCCACCCTCTACGGACTCCTCGGCGACCGCCTCGGATTCGCCAGGGCCCTGCTGCTGATCACCCTGGTGCAGACGGGAGCGCTCATCACGCTCGCCTTCGTGCACGACCTGCCCGAGGTCGCGGTGCTGAGCGCCGTCATCGGGTCCTTCCCGCCCGGCGTGGTGCCCGTCGTCCTGGGGCGCGTCCACGAACTGGTGCCCGCGCGCACCGAGGAGCAGTCGACGGCCTGGGGGCAGGCCACCGTCGCCGGTGCCCTCTCGCTGGCGGTGTCCGCGTACCTGTACTCGTACGTCTTCGACCTGACGGGCCAGAACCACCGCGTGTTGTTCCTGATCGGCGGCGGTGCCCTCGTCCTGGCGCTCCTGACCGGCCTCGCCACGCGGTTCGTGCACTCGGGCGGGGATCACACCGCCCGTGTGACCGCATCCGGGCGCGTCACGACGGCGGGCTGAGACACCTCTGACCGGCACGTCACCGGTCGCCATGGCACGAAGTGCGGCGCGGCTTGCGCCGTCTCCGCCCAGCTCAACGACTGTTCACCGGAGGGCATCAGTAGTGCCGGGGGCTGTTCAGCCCTCAGTGAGCCTTTCGTCAGCATCCCTTCCTGGCGAAGGTTCACGTTGCCTCCCCAAGTCGTCACCGTGGTACGGGGATTGGTACGAGCCCCGCTGTTAAGATCATCTGGCTTTCAGTAGGCTGACGTCGCGTCATGCACGTGTCACGGGGGATAGCTTTTGCCTACTGCGAAGGAGTAGCCGTTGGTCCGCGAGTGAGCCCGCAGCGCGGCGTGAGGTCCGCGACTTCGGCCACTGCCGCGCGGTCCTGCACTACCCCCCGCGATGCGACGTGAAGAGAGCCTGATGACCTCATTGATGAAGGATCCACTGTTGTGGATCTTGCTAGGAGTACTGATCGCTGCGGTCCTCGCAGTGATGCTCGCCCGGAGAACCAATCTGGCGCTCCGGAAGCAGAACGCCGATCTGCATGCAAGCCAGGGCCGTCTCGAAGCAGAGCGCCAACGGCTTGCCAACGAGAGCGCCACCCTGCGTTCCGAGCACGATCGCGATCTGGCGCAGGTCCGCAGCGACGCCGAAGAGGAAACTAAGGCCGCTCTCCGTACATGGATGCGTAGCCTGCAGGTCCTCGCTGATGAGCAGCAGGGCGTCATCAGCGATCTGGCCCGAGTGAAGTACGGCAACGACAGCGAGATCCTTGCCGACTTCATGACGATCGACCACACCAACAGCCAGTTCGGCCGGCGCGCTCAGGGCATCGCGGCTCTGTGCGGCGGCTGGCTCGGTCGACGTGACCGCGCAGCCCCTGTCCTCGACGTGGCGCGCAGCGCGCAGGGCCGCATCAAGCTCTTTGACCGGGTGAGGATCCACAGCCAGGTCAACGTCGCAGTCGCCAGCACCGCCGTGGAACCGGTGGCGGTCGTCTTGGCCGAGCTCCTGGACAATGCCACGAACTACTCGGCGCCCGGCACGCCCGTCGAGATCAACATCCAGGCCGTTCCGACCGGTGTGTGCCTGATCGTCGACGACGCCGGCCTTGGTATCAACGCAGAGGAGAAGGACCGCGCCTCCGCCCTGCTGAACACGCAGGGCCCTGTGTCGATCACCAGCCTGGGCAGCCCGCCGCGCGTCGGCTTCGCTGTCGCAGGTGTGCTCGCTGCAAGGTATGGCTTCAAAGTTTCCGTCGATTCCGTCTCGCCGTACGGCGGCGTCCGCGCGGTCATCCTCCTTCCGGAGAGCCTCTTGACCCACGATGTCCCCGCGCCTGAAGCCGAGAACAGCCCCACCACTGCGAGTGAAGGGTCGCCGAGCAGCCCGGTCACGGCGCCGGTGGCAATCGTTGGGACGACGGCAGGCGGTCTGCCCAGGCGTCGCCGTGCGGTCGCAGTGGTACCGCCTGCACCATCGCTGGCAGCCGAGCCGGACCCGGTGCCGGTGCCGGAGCACAGTGAGGTGACCGCCACCGCGACACGCCTCACTGCCTTCGCACGCGGAACCGTCCGCGGGCGGGACACGACCACCACGGAAGGATCTGAGAACCAGTGAAGCCCGACCTGTCCTGGGTGCTGGACGACGTAATCAGCGTCCGTGGTGCCCGGCATGCGATCCTCGTCTCCGCTGACGGCCTGCTCCTGGAGCGCTCCAGCGAAATCCCCCGAGACGAGGCCGAGACCAACGCCGCGGCGATGAGCTCGATGCAGTCCCTCAGCCGCGCCGTCGCCGGGTTCGTGGCAGGCGGTAAGGGCATCTGGAAGCAGACCCTGCTGGAGTACGACGGCGGCTGGATCTTCCTGATCGCGGCAGGCAGCGGAGCCTACATGGCTGTTTCCGCGGCCTTGGACGTCGACATGGAGGTCATGTCGATGCGTATGCAGCAGCAGGTGGCTGCTCTGGGTCGGGCACTGAGCACCCAACCTCGTCAGAGCGCTGGTGCTGAGGCATGAGCGCCCCCGGCGAGGAAGCTCCGGTCTCCAGCGAACTCGTCCGCTCCTACGTCATCACAGGCGGCCGGCGCCTGCCTTCCGCCGACGACCTCTCCCTGCACATGCTCGTCACCTTGGCGCCCGACCGGGAACTGCCGCTCGGTGCCAGCCCGGAAGTACGCGCCATCTGGGAGCTCTGTGCGGGGGGCTACCTGGCCGTGGCGGAAGTGGCCGCGCACTTGGGCCTGCCGGTCGGGGTTGCCCGTCTGCTGTTGACGGACTTAGCGGACCAAGGCCATCTGCTGCGCCGCTCTGCGCCGCCGCCCGCCAAGTCGGAATCGAGACTCGTCATCGAGAAGGTGCTGCATGGACTCCAAAGCCTCTATGCCTGAGCCGAGTTACGTCTCGGGCTCGGTGACGACAGCTGCAAAGATCCTCGTGGTGGGGCACTTCGCCGTGGGCAAGACCACCTTCATCGGCTCGCTGTCCGAGATTCCCCCGCTGCGCACGGAGGAGCGGATGACTCAGGCTTCGGCTCACGTGGACGACCTGGCGGGTGCACCGGACAAGGTGACGACCACGGTCGCCCTGGACTTCGGGCGGCTCACCCTGGGTGACGAAGTGGTGTTGTACCTCTTCGGTACGCCCGGTCAGCAGCGGTTCGTCCAGCTGTGGGAGGACATGGCCCGCGGGGCGCTTGGAGCGCTGATCCTGGTCGACCCCGTGCGGCTGGCCGACTCCTTCCCGGTGATCGAGTTGGTCGAGAAGTACGGCCTGGAGTACTCCATTGCGGTCAACTCCTTCACCGATGTCCTGTACGGCGAGGCCGAGATCCGTGAGGCCCTCGACTTGCTGCCCGACACCCCTGTCTCGTACTGCGATGCCCGCGACCGTGCGTCGTCAGCAAGGTCGCTGATCACGCTCGTGAAGCATCTCCTTGTGCGCACGGCCTGATCCGCCGCTCGCCCCCTGCTCCTCCACTCGCCCGGACCGCAAAGACGCCGGGCCCACAAAGGATCCGATCCCATGGACACTCAGCAACCAACCGTGCCGGGCGCCCCCGCACGGTGCCCGATGCACACGGCGGAGTTCGCCGCCGATCCGCATGCTGCCTACGACAAGATGCGCGCCGAGGGGCCGGCGGCGCCGGTCGAGCTCGCCCCCGGGGTGGATGCCACACTCGTCGTCGATTACCAGACGGCGCGAAGCGTGCTGCAGAACACGACCGATTTCAGCAAGGACGCCCGGCACTGGAAGGCCCTCATGGAGGGCCGTATAGCTCTGGACAGTCCGGTGGTGCCCATGATGGCGTTCCGTCCCAACGCCATGTTCACCGACGGAGCTGTCCATCTCCGGCTGCGCAAGGCCGTCACGGACAGCCTCGACCGACTCAACATCGGCCGGATCCGCCGGGACGCCGAGCCCATTGCCGCCTTCCTGATCGACCAGTTCAGCGAACGCGGCCGCGCCGATCTCCTGAACGACTACGCGAAGTTGTTGCCGCTGCTGCTCTTCAATCGGCTTTTCGGCTGCCCGGCCGGGATCGGCGATCGCCTTACCACCTCCATGTCGGCGATGTTCGACGGCAGGGACGCCCTGAAGGCCAGCGAGAACATCACTGCCTGCCTCATGGAGCTGATCGCCCTCAAGCGGCGCGAGCCCGGCGACGATGTCACCTCCTGGCTCATCCAGCACCCCGCCGGCCTGAACGACGAGGAACTCAAAGACCAGCTCGTCATGATGATGGGCGCCGGCGTGGAGCCCGAGCGGAACCTGATCGGCAACGCACTGCTCCTGCTGCTGTCCGGCTCCTCGAGCCGAGGGGCGGGCATGCTGCCCGAAGAGGCCATCGACCACGTCCTGTGGAACAACTCGCCCATCGCAAACTACGCCACGCACTACCCCCTGCGTGACGTCGACCTCGGCGGCGTCCGAGTGGAGGCCGGCACGCCTCTCATGATCAGTTTCGGGGGCGCCAACTCCGACCCCGCACTTGGCGCAGCCCGTGAGTCCCTCAGCAAGGGGGCTCACCTCGCCTGGGGCGCCGGGCCGCACGCCTGCCCGGCAAAGTCCCCGGCGACGGTGATTTCCCTGACCGCGATCGAGGCCGTACTCAACGCGCTGCCCGACCTGGCGCTCGATGTCTCGGTCGAGGAGCTGCAGTGGCGGCCCGGCCCCTTCCACCGGGCCCTGGCGACGCTGCCGGTGCGCTTCACACCGACCCCCGGAACCCGGGTGGCCGCACTCCACACCCCCGCACAAACCACCCCGCAGACCACGACTGCCCCGTCCCACACTCCCGTGACGCCCTCACTCCACCCTGAGGCCAAAAGGGTGAGGAAGGGATTCTGGAGCACCTTCCTCGACATCTTCCGCGTGTAGAGGTCGGCCAGCAACGGGAACCGCTCCCTGCAGCGCAGACCCAGTGGATCGGGAGGGTAGGTCCTGGCGGTAGCAGTGCCGCCCGGAAGCTCTACGCGCCATGGGCGACGTCGCCGGCGCCCTCTGGGGCGGATACTTAGTCCCCCAACTACGAGGCCTGCAGCCAGGTCCTGCCCCGCAGGACCTGGCTCGTGCCCGTCATCAACTCGGCGATGAAGACAACCCGCGCCAGGCCACGTTCAAGGGCCCCTCGACGGTCACCACGCGGAGACTTTGGGTATCTTCCACGTTCTTCGAACAGCCAATCGTGTTGATCATCACGCTGAGCGGAGCAATCAACTCCGCTCCTTTCAAGTACTTTCAAGCCGTGACTGCCACTCCACTCCCCCAGCCTCGGGGTATATCGGCGGACCTTGCCCGTATCCTCTTCGGGCCTCATGCAGAGCAGATCCACGAGCCCTGGAAGTCCCTGTTCAGCGATCCGCGGTTCAGCTTCCAGGAGGGCCTGAGCCCGCATGAACGGACGGCGCTGTCCTACGAGCGACTGCGCCTGGTCAACGAATTTGTGGCTGACCCGATCGGACTCGCCTCCGACATCGAATCCCTCACCGCGATGCACGAGTGGGCCGGCGTCGTGGACGCCGGCATGGCCACCATCGCGAGCATCCACTGGAACCTCCACATCGGCAGTCTGGTGGACCATGACACGGATGGATGGGACCTGTCCGCGTACGCCCGCATGGACCGCATCGGCACATTCCTCTGCACCGAATTGGACCATGGCAACGACGCCGCATCGCTGGAGACAACGGCGACGTTCGATCGCGAGACGAGCGGATTCGTCCTTGACACACCGACGCCCGGCGCCTGCAAGTGGATGCCCAACACCTCGTCAACGGGCGGCGCCAAGAACGCCGTCGTGGCGGCCCGCTTGGTGGTCGACCATATCGATCACGGCGTGTTCCTCTTCCTGACTCCTCTGACTGACAGCGCGGGCCACCACTATCCCGGCGTGGAGGTACGACCCCTCCCGCAGACGGCGAGTGCGCCCGTCGACCACTGCGCCACGCACTTCCATCAGGTGCGGTTGCCGTTCGAAGCCCTGTTGCAGGGCGAGCACGGCCGCCTGTCGCGCGACGGCACGTTCACTAGCTCTCTGGGCAACCCGCGCAAACGGTTCCTTCAGTCGGTACGCCGCGTCCATACAGGCAAGCTGTGCATGACCGCGTACAGCCTCGGTGTGACCCGGCACGCCCTGGCCGTCACGATGCAGCACTCCCATCGCCGGCTCACCTCGGGCATGACGACGGGTCGCAAGGTCTCGCTGATCGAGCACCGCAGTCACCACGCCCCCCTCATGGCGGCCGTCGCCACCACTTACGCCGCGACGCTGCTGCACCGCGACGTCGTGCGGCAGTGGACAGGCGGGGCGGGGGCCGAGCAGGAGGAGACCGAGCGCCTGGCGGCCGTGGCCAAGGCGTGGATCACCTGGCAGGCCCGTTCGGTGATGACGGAGTGCCGGGAGCGGTGCGGCGCACAGGGCCTGCTGCTCTCGAACGGCATCGCCTTCCAACTGGCCGCGAACGAAGGGACGATCACTGCAGAGGGCGACAACCGCGTCATCTGGGTCAAGGCCGCGGGCGAGATGCTCCTGGGCGGATTCACCCCGGCACCGCCCTCCGAGACACCGCCGGCCGGTCGCACTCTGGACGACTCCGCCTATCTCCAGGACCTGCTGACGGATATCGAACGGATCTGGCACAGCCGGGCCCGAAGCCGACTGCGCGGCGGTCGCCGCGGCGATCCCCTCGCCCGCTGGAACGGAGCCGTCACACCCGCGTTGAACCTGGTCGAGGCGCACGTGCACCGCCGTGCGGCACAGGCCCTCCTCACCGCCGCCGGACGGCCGTCCGATCCGCAGGCCCGCGCGGTTCTCCGGTGCTTGCACGCCCTGTTCGCGCTGCGCCAGGTGAAGGCACACAGCGGGGACCTGCTTGCCGCCGGCCGCCTCACAGCCGACCACGTGCAGCAGCTACCGGACGTGGAAGAAGCGGCGGTCGAGGCACTCGTGCCGTACAGCCTGCAGTTGACCGAGGCCTTCGCTGCCCTGGAAGGATTCATGGGCGAGCATCCAATGTTGCGCGCCCCGTCGCCTGCGGTCGCGTTGGCGCCCGCCTAGCCTGGGCGGGCTGCCCTCCCGGTGGGCGTGCTGGGGCGGATGTGCCGGGCCGTGAGCAACCGCGGTGGCTTTGGGTCCCCCGGCACCGCGCGTCCGCCCCGGCCACGGTGATATCCCGGACTGCGCTCGATGCCGTCCTCAACGCGCTGCCCGACCTGACGCTCGATGTCCCAGTCGAGGAGCCGCAGTGGCGGCCCGGTCCCTCCCATCGAGCTCCGGCTCTCCGTCCCCTTCGCGTCGGGACCGGGAACCTGGGTTGGCGCAGTCCGTGCTCCCGCACAGTCCCGGCAGACCACGCCTGACAAGTTCCACGCACCCGTGGCAATCACTCCGTGCCGGGGGAGCCGACAGGTCAACAAGGGCATTCCGGAGCTCCGTCGGCATCTTCTGCGTGCAGAGGACGGCATGTGACAGAAGCAACCCTCCGCTCCGCATGACCAGAGGGGGAGGAAGGGTAGATTCCGCCGGTAACGGTAGCGCTCTGCCCACTCGAAGGAGCTCCGCGTGACCGCAGTGGATGACATAGGCGGCATAACCACCGACCGTCGCGCCGTCATCTCAGTTCTCCGTCGCCTACGTTCTCCCGAGGGACAAACCAACCCCCTGCCCCTCTGGGAAGAACTCCGCGGCATGGGGGACGTCGTCCCCGCCCCCTGGGGCGGGTACTTCGTCACCTCCTACGAAGCCTGCAGCCAGGTCCTGCGCGGCAGGACCTGGCTGGTGCCCGACATCAACTGGCAGGAACGCCAACCGGATCTCGAACGCTGGCACGCCCCCGCCACCCAGGAGATGAGCCACGCCCTCTCGCGGCTCAACGCCCCCACCCATACGTGCCAGCGGCGCAGCCTCGGCAACCTTTTCGACCGTCGGACCCTCGAGGAGATGCAGCCCGACATCGACGACCACGTGAGGCAACTCCTGGACGCCCTGGAGGAGCACCTCGACACCAGCGGCGAGACCGACCTGGTCACAACCGTCAGCGAGCAGCTGCCCATCCGCACGGTCGGACACTGGCTCAACATCCCTGACGAACACTACGGCCACATCCTGGACTTCACCCATCGGCAGGTCTTCGCTCAGGAGCTGCTCCCCACCAAGAGCGAGCTCGAGATCTCCGCTCGCGCCACGCTGGAGATGAGGGCCTTCTTCACCGACCTCATCCGCCAGCGCCGGGCCCGCCCTGGCAACGATGTCCTCTCCGACTGGATCCGCTACTGGGACGCCCTGCTGCACGACGACCCTGCCGGCGCGGACCGCACCCTCTACCACCTGGTCATGTTCATCTGCATTGCCTCGCTGGAGACCACCGCGACGTTGCTGTCCGTCGCCGTCTGGCTTCTCCTGCAGGACCCGGCGCGGTGGGACTGGCTGCGCCGCCACCCCGAGCACATCGACGACGCCATCGACGAAGCCCTGCGCTACGACCCGCCCATCCATCTCAACTCGCGGATCGCGGGCGACGACACCACCTTGGCCGGCGTACCGATCGCCAAAGACACGATGGTCCACGTCCTGTACGGGGTTGCCGCCCACGACCCCCGCCGCAACCCGGACCCGCACACCTACGACATTCTCCGCAAGGGCAGCCACATCACTTTCGGTGGCGGTGCCCACTACTGCCTCGGCGCAGCCCTGGCACGTCTCGAAGCCCGAACCCTCCTCACGCACCTGCTGAAACGCTTTCCGACATTGAAACTCGCCAGCGGCCCCACCTACGCCTCTCGCATGGTCTTCCGGCGCATGACCTCGCTGAGAGTGAGGACATGAGAAGCCGTTGTCCTTTTGATCTTGAGCGGTGGCGATCGACCGCCGATTCCGGCTAGGTAGTCCTGCCGTGTCAAGGGCATGAAGACGGGCCTCCTGACCAGCTCATGGGTGTCGAGTCCATAGAGGACCAGGAGGCCCCGATGCTGACTCCGCACCGGGACTCGTCAAACGTGGGGCGTTGGTCTTCTATCAGTCCTGTACGGATGGCTCCGATCTACTCGGGAACCGCCGGCGACACCGCCGGTAAGGGCCCCCGGCGGCTCTCAGGGCCGCGCTCGCCAACGCTGGCAGATCCGCTCGCATGCGATCTCAGGAGGAGAACCGAATGGCTACAGACGACGCGCAGCAGGACGCCGCGAGCCTTGGGCGCCCCGTCGGCGCGTACGGCGTCTGCCCTAGCTGCGAAAACGTCGTTTTCCCGGAAGGGATGACCCAGGAAGAGCTTCTAAAGCTGTCGTGGTGCCCGGAGGGATGCGCCTCCTTCCTGGAGTGGGTCCCGTACCGCTCGAATGCGTAGACCGGTCTCATCCTCATTGCACATGCCGTCAACGAAAACTTTGAACAGTGAGTGGACCGAATCACCTGATGTGCTCCGCGGTGGCAGATGGGACAGAAGTCGAACCGGCGGGCGTGGAGTGTCCGTACGGTGCGGACAGCGTGGTCGAGGCCCGATCTGTGTCGTGCCCAGGAGCTGTCAAAGAGGGAAACCATCTTGGAGAAACCCTCCGGATACCCCTGCCCGTCGCGGAAATACGCCACCGGATCGGACTGTTCCTGCGTCCACCACACCTCACGCCGACGCACCATCTGCGCTGGTCATGGTGGAGACGACTCAGCCAGTCACGCGCTCGGCTCAGCCATTACAATGCTCGAGGCCAGACCCTATAACTGTGATTGCAGTACTAGGTCGTGGCACGTTCCGCGCGACTGCTCAGCCCCCACTTTCCCCGGCTCCCCTACCGTCCGCCCTCGACCCACACACCGTGGAGCGGGCGTGGTTCCCGGCGTCCAGGTGGAGCGCGCCACTGTACGAATGCGGGCTGCGCCTACCCCGGCACAGCCGCACCGGCGGCTGCCACGTCGAGGTGACAGCGCTCGGCGGCCCCCGCTACGGGTGACGGGGCTCGCCTCCCGCCTCAGATCCGCCCGCCGGTCAGACGTGTGATCGGACCGTGCGTGCGGCGCCCCGCACGGCGACCCGCCAGGTAGGACGTGGCACCCAACGCCGACAAGCCCGCGCCCACGCCGGCGGCGAGGATCTTTCGATGGGCGATCAACGTCCATCCCGTCTTGGCAAGGACCACGGCCTGACCCGAGGCAGCGATGACCGCCTGGCGGCCGGCTTGGACACGCTCGGCCGCGCTGTGCACGACCGCGGCGCCCGTCCCGGCCGTACGCTCGGCCGCGTCCACGGCTGTTGACGCCACGTCACCGGACTTCTCGGCCGCCTTGTCCGCCGCCTGCGAAGCCGGAGCAGTCGCCTTCGCCGTGGCCCGCCGGGCCTTGGCGGATGCGCTCCGCTTGGATACCGAATCTTGATTCGTGCCGCTGTTTGATTGACTCATGGACTCCGCGTTGCCGCTGGCGCCAAAGGCAAACACTCTCCGCCGGGACGGTGCACGCCGATACACCTCCGGCACGACTGCTCTTCGTCCCGAACTGGCCTTACTGGACGCCTGGCCTGTGGTCCGCTTTTCTCACGAATGTTGCGACGTTCCATCGATGATGTCATGGAGGTACCGCACGGCGAGCTTTTCGGCGTGAGAATGACGTTCGATCGTCGCTCCTGTGTCATCCAGCCACCGCCGGTAGAGCTCGATGGCGGCAAGGAGTGCCTGACCGGCGCCATGTCGGTCGTAACCGCACAGAGTTGTCCGAAGGTCGCGCGCCTCATCCGGTGCGACGGTTTCAAGGTGGCGCAGGCCACGGGGCGTTGCCCCCGCTCGGAGGGTCGCCAGGGGGCCCAGCACCGCTTCTCGCAGATAGTTGAGAAAGCCGATGACCTCGAACAGTTCACCGCGGCCGAGTTTCGTCGCACCGTAATGCACCCAGATCCAGAAGCGGTCCTCGATCCACTGAAGGTCGAACGACGAGGTCTGCGGCGGATGTTCCGCGAGCGAGTCGGCCAGGCCTCCGTCTCGGTCCCACAGGATGTCCGGGTCCTCGACACGCTTGGCGAAGTCGGAGGCTTTCACGAACTTGAAGTCGACATGGAGGAGGGGCGGCCCGACGAGCGTGATGATCAGGCGGGGTTCACCGACGTGCTCCCCGGTGAATCCGGCCACCAGAGTGGCCCATGCGCCGATCAGGGCAAGCCGCTCCTTCATGACCGAGTCGAACGCCTCGTCGTCGATGACCACGATCAGGTCGACATCGGAGTAGATGTCGGGGTTTCCACCGGCGATCGACCCCGCGACGGCAACGCCGGTCACTCGCTGATCCTGCTGAATCCGAGGAAGCACATTGCCGAGGAACCGGCTGTGCAGGGAGGGGATGTCCATGGCATTCCTTCCGAATGGAACAAAGTTTTGCAACGTACCACGCCACCGGGCCGGACCCCCAAGGAAATAACGGCACGGCAAACCGTGGTGAAGCAGGAACCCTCCCGTCCGCACCGCCGGACTCGGGCGGCCGTACACACGCCGTCCCACGTCCCGGCCCCGGGCCGTGGCGTCCTCCGGCCCACTGTCGTCCGTCCGCCGCGCGGCCTTGCCGAATATGCAGGCCGCGGGCCCAGGAACCGCCCGAGTGACAACATTCGGCGCGTGCCCAGTCAGCCCCGACGAAGGAAATTGCGGGAACCGCGATGAGTTCCGCGGTATCCGGCGGTCGTACTGTCGAACCCGGTGCCGAGGAGGACTTCTGATGCGCGGCGTGACCTATTCGATGAATGTCTCACTCGACGGCTACATCGCCGGTCCGGACGGCGGCATCAACTGGACGCCGCCCGACGAGGAGGTCTTCCGCTCCTGGATCGACGAGATTCGAAAGGTCGGCGTCCACCTGCTGGGACGGCGGCTGTACGAGACGATGCTGTACTGGGAGACCGCCGACCAGGATCCATCGCTCGACGACTCGAGGCTCGAGTGGGCCGCGATCTGGAAGCGGCTCCCGAAAGTGGTGTTCTCCACCACGCTCTCCGCGGTGCAGGGCAACGCCCGCCTGGTTTCCGGCGGCCTGGCGGAGGAGATCGAGCGCTTGCGGACCGAGCCGGGGAAGGGCGACATCGCGATCGGCGGCGCGACTCTCGCCGCGGGGGCGGCGGAGTTGGGCCTGATCGACGAGTACCGGGCCAGGGTCTACCCGGTGCTGGTCGGCGGTGGCATTCCGTTCTTTCCCCGGCTCGAGCGCCAGGTGGATCTCGAACTCGTCGAGACCCGCACCTTCAACTCAGGAGTCGTCTACTCCCGCTATCGCGTGGGGCGCCAGGCAGAGCCTGAAGGCGAGAGCTGAGCTGGGCGGACACTCGGCCTCCTGTCCCCGACCCCACTCTGCCGAGCCAACTCATGTTCCGCTTACGGACGTTCAGTTCTCGCACTCCTTTGTCCTCGGCCCCTTGTCGGGCCGTACGGACTTCACCCTGACCCTGAACTGCTTCGAACGGGAGGGCCGGCTCCCGGAGCTCGTCGAGGAGATCCCTCGGGCCACCGTCCAGTGCGTCGCCCACTTGGTGAAGGCGAATGATCTTCCAGCATTAGGCTCGTTCCGCAACACGACGCGAAGGGGAGATCGGTGGCGCGGGTTGCGGTGATCGGTGGGGGTATCAGCGGACTGGGGACGGCGCTCATGCTTGGCCGACGGGGCCACATGGTCACGTTGTTCGAGCAGGACGCGCGGCACGCCGGAGAGGACCTGAACCGGGACTTCTTCCGATGGGACAGACCCCGAGTCCCGCAGGCCACCCATCCCCATTCTTTCCTCGCGCCAGTCCGCACCGTACTGCGCACCGAGACCCCTGATGTCTACACCGACCTGCTGAGACGCGGAGCACGGGAATACCACGACTTCGACTGGTTCGGCGAGCATCCACCGCATCAAGACGGCGATGAGGACTTGGTGACCCTGCGCACCCGCCGCATCGTGTTGGAGGCCGCCCTGACCGCGGCCGTGCGGCGGGAAGCCACCGTTGAAGTCCGGCAAGGCTGCCGGGTGCGCGCCCTCACCTTCGGAAACGGCCGCCCTGCCCGGGTCACCGGCGTGCAGGTGGGTGCGGAAACGCACAAGGCGGACCTCGTCATCGACGCGTCCGGCCGCCGCACGCCGGTCCCCGACTGGCTGACCGCGGCCGGCTGCCGCCTGCCCGTGGTCGACAGCCATCGCACCAGGATCGCCTATCTGTGCCGCTGGTACCGCCTGCGTCCCGACGGCCCGCGTGACCCCGGGCGGGTGAAGACCGGCTCGGCCGCACCGTTCGCGCTCGCCGGAGTCTTCCCATCCGACAACGACACCTTCGCGGTGAGCCTGGTGCTCTCCACGAGTGATCCGAGCCGCGGCGCGCTCACCGACCCCGCTGTGTTCGAGGCCGTCGCGCGCCGCTTTCCCGCCACCGCCGCCTGGCTCGACCTGGCCCCCGAGGCGCAGACGGCCGTCCTGGCGATGGCCGGCCTGGACAACCGCTGGACCTCCCTCGTCGACGATGACGGACCTGTCGTCACGGGCCTGGTCAACGCCGGGGACAGCCTCGTCCACACCAACCCCACCCTGGGCCATGGCGTGGCCCTCGGCCTGCGTGCTGCCCAGTACCTCGCCGCCCACGCCGACCGGGCCGCCGCGGACCCCATCGGCTACCACACCTGGACGGCACAGGTCCTCCGCCCGTGGTTCGACGCACAGGTGGCGGCCGATCGCGGCAACGAACAACGCCTCACCGAGAGTTCACCGTCCTCGGATCTGCGCACTGCTGCCCTGGCCGCTTGCGCCTTTGACGATCCCGTCGTCATGCGAGCCCGTGCCCAGGTACGCCATCTCCTGCAACCGGCCGGCGAGGCTTACGGCACCGATGAAGTGGACCGAGCTGTAACCGACTGGCTGGCCGACCATCCGGACTTCTCGCCGGCGTACGACGGCCCGACTCGCAATCAGTGGGACGCCCTCATTCCGGGCTGAGCGCTTGGCCGCGGACTGGAATACCCCTCTCTTGCTGCGACGGTGCGCGGAGCGTCCGTTGCCATTGTTCGCACGAACCGAGAGACCCCGGGTGTATGGCCGAGAACGGAGCAGAGGTGGGCGCGGTGCCGATGGAATAGCAGTTGCCCTGGCGGTCACAGACCGCCAGGATCGCGTCCCGTGCCTCGCTTGCTCCCTGACCTCGCCCCCTGGCGGTCTTCCCGTGATTTCCGGCTGATGTGGTGTTCGGGGCTGATCACGAACTTCGGCAGCGCCCTGACCCTGGTGGCCTTGCCCGTCCAGCTGAAGGAGCTGACCGACTCGCCCCTGGCAGTCGGCGCAGTCGGCGCGGTCGAGCTGATACCGCTCATCCTCTTCGGGCTCTACGGTGGCGCGCTCGCGGACGCCCTCGACCGCCGCAAGCTGATCGTGTACACGGAGGCGGCACTCGGTCTGCTGATGGTCGCCCTCCTGGCCAACGCGCTGCTTCCGCACCCCCTGGTCTGGCCGCTGTACGTCGTCGCGGCGCTGAGCAGCGCTCTCGGCGGCCTGCAGCGCCCGGCGCTGGACGCGATGGTGCCCCGCGTCGTCCGGCACGACCAGCTCACCGCTGCCGGCGCCCTCAACGCCCTGCGTTGGCAGATCGGTTCGATCGCGGGTCCGTCCCTTGCGGGCCTCCTCGTCGCCCTCGCCGGTCTTCAGTGGGCCTACGTCATCGACGTCGCCACCTTCGCGGTCTCGGTCGCCCTCAGTCTGCGCCTGCGGCCGTCCCCGGCCCGGCGTGGCACCGGGAAGCCGTCGCTGCGCTCGATCGCGGACGGTGCACGCTACGCGTGGAGGCGCAAGGAGTTGCTCGGCACCTACGCCGTCGACGTGGCCCAGACCGGGCTAGGGTTCCCCATCGCGGTCTTCCCCTTCCTCGCCGACGACCTCGACGCACCCTGGTCCCTGGGGCTGATGTACGCGGCGCTGCCGGCCGGTGCGCTCATGGTGAGCCTCACCAGCGGCTGGTCGTCCCGCATCCATCACCACGGCCGCATGCAGATCCTCTCGGCCACCACGTTCGGCCTCACGATGACGATGACGGGCCTGGTGCACAACGTCTGGCTGGTGCTGCTCCTCCTCACCGTTGCGGGCGGCTGCGACACGATCAGCGGCATCTTCCGCCGGACGATCTGGAACCAGACGATCCCCGACGAGCTGCGCGGCCGTCTCGCCGGCTTCGAGATGTTCTCCATCGCGGGCCTTCAGCTGGGCCAGGTCCGCGCCGGGGGCATGGCCGCCCTCGTCGGCGTCCGCGCTTCGGTGTGGTCGGGCGGCCTTATGTGCGTGGCCGCCGCCGGCCTGCTCGCCGTCTCGCTGCCGCGGCTGATGTCCTACGACGCCCGTACCGATGAACATGCCGAGCGTCAGCGCATGATCGCGGCACAGAGGCATGACTCCACTGCCGTGGAGAGCGGCGTGCCCAGTGAGGACAGGCAGTCCCAGCGCTAGGAGAAGTACACAGCGCCCGAGCACCCAGGGGTCGTCGGCGGCCGAAGTCGTCCGAGTTCTGGGCCGTGTCCGACGTCATCGCCCCAGGGACGATGTGCAGCTCCCACGGCAGGGAATCCCATCGGATCCGAGCACGCGGCACGCACATGAACCCGGACTCCTGGATCCGGCAGTGGCCCACGGACGCCGAATGTGCCCGCGTGCACGTGTTTCCATGACTCTCATGCCTCCCCGGCGGCTGTGTGACAGCGAACACAGGAACCCGGCCTGGGCGGCGGCGGGTGATGAATGCGACGCATACAGAACCAGCAGAGTCGTCGCGTGGGCGAACACGGCAGGAGACCGTGCCGCGTTCGCCGACCTGTACGAGCAAAACGCGCGGGCGGTCTGCGACCACGCGCTGCGGTGGACCGGCAGCTGGTCGGAGGCCGAGGACGTCATGTCCGAGACCTTCCTCGCAGCCTGGCGCGCGGGAGACCGTGGAACCGGAGGGCGACTCCCTCACTCCGTGGCTGCTCGGCATAGCCACATACAAGGCACACAACGCCAACCGCGGACTGTGGCGAAAGCCGGCTTTCCTGGCGCGCAGCCCGGAGCCTCGCCCCGTCCAGGACTTCGCGGACGAGACGGTCGGCCGGATCGACGACACCAGCCGCCTAGCCGCCGTCCACGACACACTGCGCCAACTGCGCCGCCAGGACAGGGAAGTGATCGCCCTGTGCGTGGCGGCCGGGCTGGACTACCGGCAGGCCGCCGAGGCCCTGAACATCCCGGTCGGCACCGTGCGCTCACGGCTTTCGCGCGCCCGGAACCGACTGGCCAGGCACCTTGGGCGGCCCGGTCCGGCTCGGGGCGTTGCACAAGACCGAAGTCCGGACCGTCCAGGGCTCCGGCCCCACCACCAGGACGGGCTGGATGCGCGAGACGGGCAAGGACGCCGTGATGCCTGATCAGCGGATCCCCATCGTCACCCCCACGCCCGTGCATGCCGGTCTGGACCACCCCACCTGCACGTGGCCGGCCACACTGCCCACGGATCCCGAAGCCCTGCGCACACTGCCTTACGCACAGACCGAGCCGCGGGGCAGCCTTTCGCAGGACGAGACCGTACTTCAGGAACGTCGGCGACCTGCTGGGGTCGACGATCATGCCGCCCGCCACCGCCTCGGCTCTGTACAAGGTCCTCGAGAGGATCCCCGGAGTCACCGTGATACCCGACACGGTCGACGCTGCAGGCCGTCACGGCATCGGCATCACCCGTAAGGACCCCGCATCCGCCACCCGCGACGAGTGGATCTTCAAGAAGAACACCCTCGCCTGTTCTCGGCTCACGGTCATACATGACCGCCGACAAGCGCACGGGCGTCACCGCCGACACGTTGTGCGGCATCGACGTCATCATGGAGCGAGGGGTCGTCGACAAGTCCGGCGAGGTTCCCGCGAGCGCCGAGGGCTGACCCCGGCGCGGACTCCTCCTGGACGACCCACGCCCGGCTGTCCGCGACGTCGAAGGGCTCACCCGGTTCGTCCGGGCCCGGCGAGGAGCCCGGAACGTTCGTGTGGCGGTGCACGCGCCGGATCGGGATGCCCGTGCCATTGATGCGACTGTTGGACGGCGAGGCGCGTTCCAGATTCTTCGGAGTTCGGCAGTCTGCGGATGTCGAGAACGTGCCACCGGCTCCGTCCCAGGGACATCAGTGGCCACCAACGGCCGCATGAGGAAGAAGGAGAAACCAGCATGGCGATTCAGCGGATGGACAACGTCGGCATCGTCGTCGAGGACATGGATGCCGCCATCGCGTTCTTCGAGGAACTCGGTATGGAGCTGGAGGGCAGGGCGGAGGTCAAAGGCCGCTTCGCCGACCAGTGCACCGGACTCGAGGGCGTCCGCTGTGACATCGCGATGGTCCGGACCCCGGACGGTCACAGCCGGCTCGAGCTGGCGAAGTACCACAGCCCCGCGGTGATCAGCGCCGGGCCGCGCAACCGCCCGCACAACGTTCTGGGCACGCACCGCGTCATGTTCGCCGTCGACGACCTCGAGGACACCGTTGCCCGCCTGCGCCCTCACGGCGCCGAACTGGTCGGCGAGATCGCCCGGTTCGAGGACAGCTATCTGCTCTGCTACGTCCGCGGCCCGGAGGGCATCATCGTCGGACTGGCCGAGCAACTCCGCTGAGAGGCTGCGAAGGAGGAACCGAACCATGCGGCCGATCGGAAACCGTGAGACGGACCTCGGAGAGTGGTGGCTCGCCACCACTCTCAGGCTGATACGGGCCTCGGGCCGCGGCCCCGCTCGGCTGCGCGCAGCAGCGCATGCGCCACCTGTTCCACATCATCGGGTGTCGGTAGATCTCCTGCGTCCACAGCTGTGACAGCCGGATCCTGCAGTTGAGGAGGTTGGTTGCGACATCCACCTCCACACCATTGCCCGTCACGTCGGTTACCGACAGGTCCTGGTCGCTGCTGTGGGCGAGGGTCCGGTTGCGCTCGGCCCGGTACTCGTCGAACAGACTGAAGAACAAGTCGATCGCACGTAATCGGAGGGTCTACCGTGGAGTTCAAAGATTTCTCGGCCATCCTTGAGCGCGTTCGCGCCACGCGATCTGGAAATGTACCCTCAGACATTCAACTCCTTGACTCCTGGCTTGCGTCCGATAGCGAGATCCGGCACGCGGAGGATGAACTCGGCGTACGACTTCCAGAGAAATACAAGGAGTTTATGCAGAGGATTGGAGGCGGCCAGTTCATCTTCATAGACCTGCTTCCAGTCGTCTCCCCGGAAGGCCGTCATGAGGATGTCGTAGAGGTCAATCAGCGGGAACCCTGGGCAAATGACTTTGTTGCAGTATCCCCGGTCGGGACCGGCGACTGGTGGGGGTTCAATGCTGTCGGCGGCATATGCGGGGATGAGGTCTTTATACGTATCTTTGAAGACGGCAGTCGTGAGGTCGAGGCGTCCGATTTTCTTGAGTTCGCTGCCAGGCAGGGTCTGCGAGCGGGCTGATCCGTCGGAAACCGATGTCAGCCTGGATGGCGGCGAGGAGGTGCCGGCGTCTTGTTGTCGACGCGGTGTCAGAGGGTGAGGCCCGCGGGCCCATAAGTGCTGCAGAACCCGCAATCACAGCTGGTCAGGGAGTTCGCCCTGCAATGGGCGGTCGGCCAGGAGCGGGATGCACAGGGGCCTGGGGCGAGCAGCGCCTCGTCGCCGGGCACTGTCCTGTCACACCAGGTGCAGCAGACGGCTGCAGACACGCCGGCATCCTGCAGTCGCCCGGCCGCGACGACGGCCATGTCGAGCGGGACATTCTCCAGAACCTCCGCAGGGGCACTGCCCAGAAGAAGCTTGCTACGCCACAGGCTCAGTCCGGTCACTGCTCCGACTGCCTGCAGGGCTTTCCGTCCTCCATTCCCGGATTCGGTCACCAGCACGGTGAACCCTGGCTCCTCCATGGATACATCTCCTTCGGGGGCGGGGCAGCCGTCTTCAGTATGTCGACCGAGGGCCGTAGTCCAGGGATGGTCTGGGCGCCTTGAAGGCGCAGCGAGGGGGCTGCACTTGTGTTGCGATTCCACAGGCTGCACCCTCGCCCGCATCGTGAACCTGTCGCAGGGCGGATCGGGAGCACTCTTTCAGCGCGCAACTCGACCCGCAACGCAGCCCTTCCGCCGGACGGCTATTGAGCGGGGGCGGAAAGGGTCTCGATGGGCAACGGTGGGCAGATCTCCCGCTTTCGTGTGAGGCTCACCAGTTCTTCCGGAGGCTCGGCTCCCTCCCGCAGGGCCATGACGTAGGCCTTTGCCTGCTGCGGTGTCAGCAGCGGGGCCTGTTTGCGCAGATGGCGCATCGCGGCAATGGTTCCGTCGGATTGCACGAATGCTCGGACGGCCGCAATCAGTGGATCTGGTGGTCTGGCGCCTCTCACCTGCTGGAGGTAGAGCCGTTCCCAGTCCACGCCCCGGTACGTGGTGACGGGAATATGGTGGATGCTCCCATCCTGCCGGTCCACCAGGTAAGGGCCGTGACCCACCAGCATCTCCTCAAGGTCACGACTACGTATGTACTCCACCGACTGCCAGGTGACCAGCCACCCCAGAGTGTGCTCTCTAACGTCGCAGACAGCGGCTTCCGGCAACCATGGGGACTCCTGCTGCTCGCTTGACAGCAAGCCCTCCACCAACTGGACGGCACGCTCCTTGGTGACCATGTCCTTCATCATTCACCATGGCACAACCAGATTTCGGACCACGGCCGGAACAGTCGCACGTCGACTTAATCGAGATCTCGAACGCGGTCTGACGTCAACGTACGCAGACAACAGCGTCCAGGCGCGTACGTAGGTCCACAGGGCCTCTGGCTTTTGCGTCGACGGCAGAGTTCGACGGCAGCCGGGCTCCGAAGTGGACCATGAGTGTTCAGCGGATCTTGGTACGCCGGCTCCGATCCGGCTGAGATCACCCCGCTAGGATCCCCGCTCATGGAGACCAGGGGTGGGGATTCCTCAGATCAGGACACGGACCGTGGTACGGCCGTGGAGTTCGTCTACCGGCTGACCGCCGCGGACTTCGAGGAGGCGCTCCGTGCGCGAGCCCGTCGGACACCGGCGGGCCGGGCGCATGTGCTCATGGGGCCGCTGATGGCGGCTGTCGCTGTGGCCGTCCTGTCGATGTTTCAGCACGCCACGCTGCCGCTGTGGATCGTCACGCTGGTGGTCTGCGTGGCAGCCGTGTCCTGGGGCACCGTACGAGGGCTGCGCACCATGGCTCGACGCATGTCCAGCGTCATGGAGGTGTACGGGCAGTGCCGCATGGTGGCCGACGACCGCGGCGCCGTCACCACCGGCGAGCGGGCGTCGTCGAGCATCGACTGGTCGGCGTTCCGGGAGTATCTGGAGACATCCGGCCTCTTCGTGCTGCTGGGCGGTGACCGCGCGACCAGTGTCACGGTATTGCCAAAGAGGGGAGCCCATGAGCACGCCGACGTGGACCGGCTTCGGGCGATCCTGGACCGACACTTGAAAAGGCGTTAGGCGGCTACGGCGACACCGGCCGGACCGCCATCACCGTCCGGGCTGCTGCCACGTCTCCGGCGAGGTTGGGCGATCACGGGTGTGACCGGCGGACTCCTTGTCTGGACCAGGGTCCGGCTAGTTCACCCCCGCGGCCCCCGGTTCCCCGTGGGTCCCCGTCGGTTCTGGCGCGAGAGTGGCGCGGCCCAGGTGCCGACCTGCAAGCGCAGCAGCCCCAGTTCGGCGCCCTCGATCAACGCTGCCACCTGCGACTTGGCTGTCGGTGGTTGTCAGCGTTGGTCGTCGTTGAGAGACGGCCCGAACGGGGGCGTCGCCGTGCCTCCTTGGGTCGAACTACAGGCGTGGCGGTCGCTGAGGTCATCTGGGGCCCCGATATCGGCTTGGCCGACCGGGCCCGGAGTGCCAACGTCCTGTACATGTAAGCCGGCAGAGCGGCGGATGCATGCCGTCAGGCGCGTCCGCCCCTCTTTCTGATTGAGGGGAAAGGCCCTTGTCCATGTCGATTCTCCACCGGGTTTGCGAGCCTTTTCCCGATGCGTCAAGCACGCTGTCGCGGGCGCGGGCGATCATGCGCGATCTGGCCGACTGGAACGGCACCCCTTGGCCCCAATTGGATCTGGTCACGACAGCCGGGCAGTACATGCACGCAGTTCGCACATTCGGCGCCGCGCTGGCCGCCTGGGACCGCGACCTGCCTGGGTTCGGACCCATCCGGGATGAACTGCAGCACCGCGGTGTCGCATTCGACTGGGAAGAGCGGAGCTACGTGTTCATTACGGATATGCAGCTCCGCCCGGACCTGGCCGACCTGTGGCCGCTGCCCGAAGGCCTGTCCCTTTCCCTGGCGAGGACTCCGCCCTTCGGTGGCCCGGACAGCGAGCCCGAGGACGACTGCACCGAGGAGGAACTGGACCGGATGGTCTCCGCACTCGGGCCACTGTCCATGGAGGTCAGCTGGAATTGCGGCTGGCGGGGCCTGTCCGATTTCAAAGGCTGTGGCGTGCAGATCTGTCTGAATTGCATCCAGGTCGACCAGCACGTCGAGCTGGCCCCCGGTGAGTTCGGGGTCTGGGTCTCCCTCGGCTCCCGCGTCGCCTGGAGCCCGGCCGGCCAGGCATGGCTGCGTGACTCGGGACTGCCACTGGGCGAACCCCAGACAGGCTGAGAGCGCAACCGGAGCGGCCGGCCCGTATCCGAGCAACGTCACTCAACCGATGTAGGGCTCCGTCCGGTTGGCCAAGTCGTGATCGATTCGCATCCGTCGGGCCCCAGACGGACTCACAGTCAAGGCACCCAAGAGCGCTCGCACGTCCGGGCAGGGCGTCCGCGCGTGGCTGGGGGAGACGTCCGGGCTGAACTGGCCGTTCCGTGCTGGGCTGTTGCTGCTCGGTGCGCTGCTCCTGAAGAAGGTCATCGTCGCTGTGGCCAGCGGTCTGGCCCGGCGCGTGGATGCGGCGCCGTGACTGATGTGGCCGCTCGTGATCGCTTGGCTGATCGCGGCGTACCGGGTTGGCCGCCCGGACTGGCAGCCGTCCAAGGCTCGTGAGGCGGAGTCCGAGGTGACCGTCGAGCGTGAGGAGGGCGAGCCGCACCAGGGTCCGGCGGCTCCGGCCGGGGCCGAGCTGGTGGCTGCGGTCCGTGAGATCGGTACTCCGCATGCCCATCTCGCCGCTCTCGCCGAGCACTTGGGGACGACCGGCGAGCGAGTCCGAGAGGGCTGCGCTTGCGGCGGGAGGTCACGACCGTCCGTATGCGGGGGCGCGGCTCGTCCACGGGGGTGCGTGGTGACGTCCTTCCCCCGGCTCCCCTCCCCCGCCCCTGACTCTGTTGTTGCCGCTGGTCAGGCCACCAACAACGACAACAACAACGCGTCAGGAGATGAGCAGCGTGAGGGGGGTTCGTGTACAGCACATTGAGGGCGAGCTGATCGTCTACGACCTGTCGGACAGTCACCGTCACCACGTGGTCCGCAAGTCATAGCACCATGCCGATTGTCACGGTCAGGTCACTTTCGCCGAATCGCGGCAACCACACAAGTCATTCACATGTCACACACCCGCAAGACACAAGAACCTCAGGGGGCACCATGAGCCAGCAGTACCCGCAGAACCCGCAGCAGCCCGGCTACGGCTACCCGCAGCAGCCCGGCCAGCAGCAGCCTGGATGGGCCGGCCCCGGCGCGCCGCAGCAGATGTGGGGTGCCCCGCCGCCGCAGCCTCCGAAGAAGTCCAGCGCGGGGAAGATCATCGGGTTCGGGTGCCTCGGCGTCGTCGCCCTGTTCGTCGTGATCGGCATCGTCGCCGCGCTCGCGGGCGGCGGCAGCGACTCCACCGACAACAGCAACAAGGACAAGGCCATCGCCGCGGCCAGCAGCGATCCGAAGGCGGACGACTCGCAGAAGGCGCCCGCCAAGAAGCCGGCCGAGAAGCCTGTTGAGTCGAACAAGACGCAGGCCGAGCAGTTCCAGGCGTGCGTGGCCAAGTCCGGCACGCCCACCGAGAAGTCGGCCGTCAAGCACGTCACGAAGGTGACCGGCACCGACAAGCGCAACGACCTCCTCGACTCGGCCGAGGTGTGGACCGACTACACCGGCGGATTCATGAGCGATAACTCGGGCGACGCGAAGCTCATCGCGACCGCGTTCACGTCCTGCTACGAGTCGAAGAACGGTCTCGTCACCGTGTACGGCAAGGACGGCGACATGATCACCAACGCCAACTACTGAGACGGCCGTACGAACTGGCCCCGCCGATCCATTCGGCGGGGCCAGCCCACTTCGTATCCCTTGGGGGACCATGACCAGCGCGACACCGCCGCCCATGCCCGACTTCCCGCCGCCCCCGCCGGCGCCGAAGAAGTCCCGCACGAACCTCGTCATCATCGGCTCGGCCGCCGCCGTCATCGCTGCCGTCATCGGCACCGGCGTGGTGGTCGTGCAGTCCAGAGGCGACGACAGCAGGCCGGCCGCGGTCACCAAGTCGGCGAGCGAGGAAGCCGTCACGCCCGCAGCGGAGCCGGATCCCACGCCGACGTACACCGAGCTCACCGCCGACAGCTTCACGGTCAAGCTTCGGACCACCGAGCGGCAGTGCTTCGGGTCAGCGGGCTGCAATGTGACGGTCGAGCCGAAGCTGACCTTCCTCGGAGACACGGAGGAAATCGATCCGGACGCCACGTACGAGATCACGTACGAGATCCACGGCGACGAGTCCGGTCCGGTCATCGAGACGGCTGAGCTGACGGACCGGACAAGCCTGAACTACACGCCGTCTCTGATCAGCACGTCCTCGTCCCGTACGAAGGTGTCCGTGGAGATCGCCGACATCACCCGGGGGGGATGAGTCGGCGTAGCCGGATGTGCAGCGGCCCCGCTCCTGAATCGCTCCAGGGCGGGGCTTTCGCATGTCATGGTTCGGGCGCCACCCTTCACACGGTGCCCACTGCAGCAGATGATGCGGCCCAGAGCTACGCCCACCCTCGGGGGATTACTTGTCCGACTACAGCGATGTGCAGCGCGCGGTACGCGGGGGAAAGCACCGCATCTGGATCCCATGGCTATGTGCCAGCGTGATCCCGCCGATCGCGGGCCGGGCGGTCGATGGCCTCGGCGTGGTGGGCATGGTCATCCAGGAGGTGGTCATCTTGGCGTGGATCGCATTGATGATGGTCCTTATCCGGATGACGGGCGCGTTGAATCGGAAGGCTGCAGCAGCGCGGCGTGAGGTCCTCGGGGACGACTACCCGGGCTGATGCGGTAGTGACAGGGCTCGCCTGATTGCCGTAGCCGGGAACGGCAGCTGCGCAAGTCTTCGCAGGGCTACAGGGGTGTGGTGACCCCTCGCGTGGCTGCCGTGTGAGCATGGTTCGGCCCCGACTGGTTGTCCGGGCGGGTCCGTAGTCATCCCCTTCCCCCACGTTCCGGCGGGACTCCCCTGCCGTCGTACAGGTCGAGGCAGTTGGCCACGAAGTGCATACCATCGCGGAACTCGCGAGAGAAGCTCTTAGAGGCTGCACCCACCTCGTCCGCCTGGTCACGGAGCCAGTCCGCCAGCTCGGCCTCAAAGCTCTGAAGCAGTTCCTCAACTTCCGACCGCTCGGCGCCATGCCCGAGCAGCGTGCCGACGATCGCCCGCCGGGCTGGCGGGAGGGACTCCAGCGGTTCGCAGGCGGGCCCACTCATGTGGTGGGCTCCTTGCCCGGGCGTCCCCAGCCGTGGCCGTTGAGGTCTGGGTGCGTCATGCAGAACAGGCGCAAGGCTGTCCGCCGACGGTCAGCGTCGACCACGGTTGTTCCCCCGTGTTGTGTCAGGGGAGTGATCGGGCTTGATTCCCCGACGCAAGAACGGTCCGGGGATTCGCCGGTCGTGACGCTGGTGTCCACACTCCAACGGGCTGCCAGACATATCGATCACCTGGGATTCCAAGACAACCCTGTTGGGGTCACCGTCCTCGAAGAGCCACACGCTCACCAGCTCGTCCGCAGCGGTCACCGCGAACTGGACGTTGACGCCGTCGCTGACCGGCGAGACGGTAACGGTCTCCCCCGGCTCAAGCCAGAAATCCTCGCCGTATGGTTCGACGAAGAGGCACAGCGGGACGCTCCCCGCATTCTCGACCGGCAGACTTCCGTGCACTGGATCACTCACTCCGCACCCTGACGGCCAATCATCCACGCACCGGCCAGCACTCGCGAGCGGCGCCCGGCCATCTCCGTCCGCCGCCGCTGAAAGTCCTGCGAATCCCGCCGCCCCCTCGATGCGAGCTACGGGCGGGACGGTCGGTGAGGTCTGCTCGGCTGGTCAGACGGTCATGTAGGGCTGCTGACGGTTAGGTCCGGTCGCGATGGTTGCTGTACCTCGCTGCTGTACAGCCAGACCAGAGGTCCGCGATCTCCGTTTTAAAGGTGCGGGGGTGGGTGATTGCTGGCGGGACCTGCGGAGACGTGGCTTCAAGTAAGGCCTGGTGCCTGCACCACTGCCGCCGAGTCCCCGTGAGTCCCCGTCCGACCAGGCACGGCCGTCAGATGAGCCGCCAACGCCAGCACCACGGAGCGAGGTCGGCTGTCGGGTATTCCTCCCGGCCGCCAGCCCGCTGCACGAGAAGACGACCGCCGTCCATGGAGACCCGATCTCCTGGCATGAGCAGCAGAGGACGGTCGAGGCGGAAGATCCAATCCGGATCAAACCTCACCTCGCTGAGCAGCAACATCCTGGGGGCCACCGCTGGAGTGCCGAAAACTCGCATGGCTCCATGGTGTATCGAACAGGGATCCGTGATCACCTCTTTAGGAGCGAGGTGGGGCGGTCAGGAGACCGAGCTGGGAGTTTCCTGGTTCGGCGTAGTACGGCCATCGTGCCCGCTCTGTGCCGCGATTCCCCGTGAGTGCCCGCCCGTTCTGGCACGAGAGTGGCACGGCCCGAAGGCTGGGCCATGCCTGCGCCTACTCTCTAGGCCATGGACGACTCAGATGCCTTTCGCGCAGCGGTCAGGGCGCGTTTGGCGGTCATGCTGAACAGCGATGCTTCACCGTACGAACCGGCGTTGGAGGTCCTGGGCCTTGCTAGTGGTGGGATGCCGGTCGACGACGGCGATGAAGCCTGTAATTCGCTGACGCTCATCTGGGGCGAGCTGACCGATTGGGTCGAGCTCCGGCCTTCGGAAACGGATCAAGCAGAGACGCATATGGTGACTGCCGCCCGTGAGTGGCTGACCGTTGAAGGTGATCGAGAGGCCGAGGGCCAGTACTTCGACCGTTGGCTTCACGACATCCTTGGGTACGAGCGTGCCGCTCCGCCTCAGCATTAGTCCACGATCTTGAAAACCGTCGTGGCGCGAGTCACCGTGGGTTCAAATCCCACACCCACCGCCAGCAGAAACGGCCTCTGCCCAGTCGATACGGTTAGGGGCTGTTCTGCTGCCTGGTGCCCGCCGACGACCGCCATTCCCCGTGGCTACCTGTTCGACCGGGCACGCAGGGGGCACGCTGTCTAGACTGCCGCCTGGTAGACCTCGAGCTTCACTGGTCTCTGCTCACGGATGGCTGCCCAGGCATCCCGCGTGGTGAGGGCTTCTAGCCACTGCCCCAGATCCTCACCTGAGTCGTGAAAGAACCAAGAGGTGAAGTCTCCCAGAGCGACCAAAGCCGGTACCGGCTCGTAGATCAGCTCGCAGTGGACCTGGACGAAGTGGTCATGGTCGCCGTCCTCGCCCAGCACTTCGAATTGGCGTGTGAGGTCGAGTGAGAAAGCCTCCGGACCATCGAAGCTGTACACCCCATACTGAAACAGCAGACCGTCGGCGTCGGGCGAATCCGCCGTGCTGAACCGCATCGGAAGATTTCAAGTCCAGTGAGACGGTCGTGACGCTATGAGGTTTGTGGTGCGGGTTCCCTGCGCTTGGCCGGGTCGTTGATCCATGCCTGCTGGGGTATCCGGGGTGGTCGGGGGCGGCGGCCGAAGCGTTCGGGATGGCGGGCGTATGCCTCGGCGAGGGTGACGGCACGCTGATCACGGACCTCCTCGGCGGTGCCGAAATGCACGCTGGCCGGTGTGTGCCAGCCGATGCCCGAATGCCGGTGCTCGTGGTTGTAGTACGCGATGAACGCCTCGAACCACTCACGGGCATGGGCCAGCGAGTCGAACCGTTCGGGGTAGTCGGACATGTACTTCGTGGTCTTGAAGTGGGCCTCGCTGTAAGGGTTGTCGTTGGAGGTCTTCGGCCGCGAGTGCGACCTTGTCACCCCGAGATCGATCAGCAGCTGGGAGACCTTCTTGCTCGTCATCGAGGTGCCGCGGTCCGCGTGCACGGTCTGGGGCACGATGCCGTTGCGGGCGATGGTCTCGCGGATCAGCTCCCCGGCCCGCACCGCTGATTCGGCCCGCTCGACGGTATGGCCGACGACGTAGCGGCTGAAGATGTCGATGATGACGTAGGCGTGATACCAGACGCCCTTGACCGGTCCGGCCGCCTTGGTGATGTCCCAGGTGAACACTTGTGACGGTGCGGTGGCGACCAGCTCGGGCACTGTCTTCGCCGGGTGGGTGGCCTGGCGGCGGCGCTCGCCGGACTGCCCCTTCTCGCGCAGGATCCGGTACATCGTGGAGACGGAACAGTGGTAGCGCCCGGCATCCAGCTCGCGGGCCCAGATCTGCGCGGGCGGCAGCTCGGCGTACTCGTCGCTGTTCATCATCTCCAGGACCGCCGCCCGCTCCTCGGGTGCGAGAGATGAGGGCTGGACCTGCGGTTTTCTGGGTTTCCGCTCGGTCGGGGGCCTCAGCCGACGGTAGTGGGTGGCCCGGGAGCGGCCGGTCAGCCGGCACGCGGCCGTGATGCCCAGTTCGCCCTGGACGCCGGTGAACGCGTCGTCGACCACCGGTTCGGCGGCAGCGTTCAGCCCGCGCCCTCGGAGATCATTTCCAAGAGCGCGGAAGCTTTTCCCATGACTTCCAACGCGGCCTTGTTCCGGGCCAGTTCCTTCTCCAGCCGTTCCACCTGGCGGCGCAGCTTCTCGTTCTCCGCCTCGGCAGCAGGCTTCTTCGGCCTCGCCGGACTGGTCCGCTGGTCGACCAGCTTCTCCAGGGCCCCGGCATCCCGCGCGGCCCGCCATTCCTTGACGTGCGAGTGGTACAGACGCTCGCGGCGCAGGACCGCGCCCTTCTCATTCTTCGGGGCGGCGTCGTACTCGGCCACGATCCGCAGCTTGTACTCCGGACTGAAGGTGCGGCGCTTCGGCCGGGGAGCCGGGTCGGACCCGGCGGGGGCGGTGCTGGTCATGAGGGGGTGGTTCTCCTGTCGTGCCCTCTCAGGCTAACCCGACGAAGCGGGATGTCTCCCCCAAGGCTGACAGAGAGGGCATCCGGCCGAAGCGGATGAAGGCAGACCATGCGTCCTCAGCTGTTGTAGGGCTCGATAGCTGGCCCACGCGCAGCTCCGCCCGAAGGAGGTCTGCCGCTTCGCCGATCGATGGTCTGCCGGACATGCGTTGATCCCGTCTCTCGCGGATGAGTGCTCAGCGTACGAGCGCGGCCGGTGGAGCGGCTTTGGGCGGGAGCTGCCATGGGGCGAGTGATCATGGCCCCGTAAGCTTCCGGCGAGTCGGGCAGTCTGTGGACCTGCCCGTTAAAGCACGACGTTGGGGCCATGATCTTCGAGGCTAGCCCCATGATGGCTGCCTAATAAAGCCGCGGAGCCGACCGCCCAGCCACGACGGGTTCTCACCTCATGCCGCCGGCCAGCCCTCTCCAGAGCGCGCGTCGGCGCAGCGCGGGCGGAGGGGGCCGAAGGCAGGAGCCGCGCCCGCAGTGGAGCCGGGAGCGCGCCCGGCGGAGCGGAGCGCAGCCGGGGCTTGATGAAGCAAGGAAAGTTCTATCCCGTTGAGATCAGGCGCCTGTTGTCTTGTCTCGGTTGATGCTTGACGTTGTGGCTTCACCTGATGCCTGACGGCGACTCTGTCGTCGCTACGTAAGGCTGCTTGGTTGAGCGTCGAGGTAGAGCACAGTTAGCCGCGGCAGGCGTTGGCGCATCTGCTGGGCATCATCGAAGTCGAACGACTCACCCATGCCACTGGCGTCGTCCGTGCTGTTGGGGCGATCGGCAATGTACGTGGCCCATGCCTCCCAGAAGTCGTCTGTGTCACCGGTCAGCCGCTCGTACGCTGTGGACGAAACGAAGTTGAAGTCCTCATCGAAGATGACGTCCTGGTCACCGACGGCTGCCGCGGTACGCACAGCAGGGTGCTCGGCGAGCGTGTCCGGGTGGGCAGCTACCTGCTCGTACCACTCGTGCCCGAGTGCCACCACGCCTGCGGTGAAGTCGCTGAACCGATCATCAGAGCAGCCGCTAGCGATGAGGTAGGCAGCCGCCCAGACGTCCCAGCGATAGACCGCCTTGCGTAGACGGGAGAACTGGTACTCGAAGGCGAGGATCTCTCCTGGGGAGAGGGCCGACAAGTGATCAACCACGGCTACATCGAGCGGCTTGTCTCCGTCCTTCGCCACGTCGAGCACGCGCCAGAATGCTTCGGTGTCCATGGCACGCAGTCTGGAGGGGCGCTGTGACAGCGTTCTGCACGCAGGATGGACGCTGAAACGCGAGTTTTTCGGCAAACCGCCAACCGCGCGAGCCTTCGGCCGGCCTAACTCAGGCGATGAGGAGATTGCGGCCGTCGTGGCTCCGGACGTGCGGGCCGTCGCCGTCCAGGGCGTCTAGCAGGCGGACCGCGAAGACTTTGTCGATCGTGAAGGATCGCCCGCCGGTACGGCATCGCTCCTCCGACCGCTTCCGGCGTTCGCACCGCCAGGGCGGCAAGGCCGCGTACCTCGCGGAGTCCGCGCAGTCCGGTGCCACGGCCAAGGTGAGCGTCCTCTACATCGGCCCCATGCAGGCCCCCGAGGATGCCGCGGAGCGACTGGGCGTCTCGGCCGGCACCCAGGTGCTCGCCCGACGCCGCCTCTACTTCCGCACCGGCAACACCCTCGCCGCGACCGGCGGCGCCACCACCCGCGAGCTGATGCACGCATGGGTCACTCGTCGACGCGGGCCGCGCTGATCTATCAGCACCTCGTCAACGGCCGCGACCGCCAGGTCGCGGACTACGTGGACGGTCAGATCAAGAAGGTGAAGCGGCCCCCGCACGGACCATCTGGCACGTGAGTGGCACGGCGGCGAAAAGTCGCCGAGAAAGATCAAGGCCCAGGTCTCCGGCTTCGCACCGGTTGACCTGGGCCTTAGTCGTGTCCTGAGACTGGTGGGCGCGGACGGTTTCGAACCGCCGACATCCGCCTTGTAAGGGCGGCGCTCTACCGCTGAGCTACGCGCCCAGGACGAGTCGACAGCCTACATCGATCCAGGGGATACCCCGCAAACGCACATGACCGGGAAAGCGGCAGGAACCCCGGCAGGGGGTTAACCCCACCTCGGACCGGGGAGTCCGCTCCATCCTCCCGAGGGCCGCCGATCCGTACGGTCGAAGAACACTCCGCTTCGGTACTTCAGGCTCTCAGGGGGATATTGTCATGGCTCGTACGACGACGCACACCGGTCGGTCAGGCCGGGTCGGGCGCACTCGGTTGATCGCCGTCGCCGGGGCCGTCGCGGTCGCCGCCACGGTCGCCGCCTGCGGCAACGACGCCCGCGACGACCGGCACCCCGACCACCGCTCCTTCGCGCTGCACGGCCGTACGCTCACCGTCGACTCCGACGACTCGGCGCTGGAGATCGTTCCGGCCGATGTGCACGAGGTCCGGGTCACACGGTGGTTCCAGGGGACGGTCGTGGTCGGCGGGGACCCCCGGGTGACCTGGGCCATGAAGGACGACCGGCTGGTGCTGCGGCTGAAGTGCTCCGGTCTGGTCGCCGACTGTTCCGCACGGCACCGGATCGAGGTGCCGCGCGGGGTGGCCGTCAAGGTCGAGGACGGTGACGGGAGCGTGCGGGCGCAGGGCTTCCAGGAGGCGCTGACCATCCGGACCCAGGACGGTTCGGTGCGGGTGAGCGACTCCACGGGGCCGCTCACGCTGGACAGCGGTGACGGGTCGGTGCGGGCGACGGGGGTGGGCTCACGGCGCGTGCACGCCGCGACGCGGGACGGCTCGGTCCATCTCGAACTGGGCACCGTGCCCGATCTCGTCGAGTCGAGCAGCGAGGACGGCTCGGTCACGATCTCGCTGCCGCACGAGACCTACCGGGTCACCACCCACACCGGGGACGGCTCCGTCCATGTCTCGGTCCCGCGGGATCCGGGCAGCTCACACGTGGTCGACGCGCGGACCCGGGACGGGTCGGTCACGGTGCGGACGGCGGGGTAGACCGCGGGCCGGGCAAAGAAGTGGTAGAGCCGCGGCACATCACGAACCGAACGCCCCGTGTGTTCGTCCTCAACCGGTGGGAGAATGACACCGGGCAGGGCGGATGACAGCACGGGAGAGGGATGTGACGGCGACACCACCACAGCCGTGTACGCCGTTTGCGCCATGCGCGCACCACCGATCGCCGAGCGTCGGGCCCGGCCGCACGACCACCCCGGTCGCACCGTCCGAAGTCCGGGGACACCCGGGCACGTCCGGCGGCGCCGGTGCCGCACCCGCCCGTGCCCCGGTCGGCTCCCGGGGCCGCACCGCCCTCCGTGACACCCTCGCCCTCCTCGCCCTGCCCCTCGTCGCCGCGCTCGTGCTCCCCGGCGCCTTCGCCGGGGGCGGGACACGGCGGTGGTTCGGCGGACGGTCCGAGGGGCAGCGGGCCGAGGCCCAGGCCGCAAAGGACGCCGCCGCGGCCGCCTTCTACGAGCTCGACACCGCCCAGCGCGATCTCAGGATCTCGATCGAGACCATCGACGCCGTGGACGACTCCCCCGCCGCCCGGCGCGCCATCACCGACTTCGAGGCGTTGGGACGGCGCATCGACGAGGCCAGCCAGCGGTATATCCAGGCCGTCGACGCGCACGACCTCGACCGCGTTGATCTCGAGGCCTCCGCCGCCTCACGGGCCCGCACCGAACTCACCGCGGCCAAGGACGAGCTGGGCCGCGTCAAGCAGGAGCTGGATCGTTTCGGCGCGAGCCTCGGACCCCTGCTCGGGAAGGCCGAGACCCAGCTCGCCCGGCTGGTCCCGGCCGTGGAGCGGGCCCGCCAGGCGCTGCTCGCCGCCAGCAACGCCCTGGACGGCGTCCGGTCCTCCGGGCTCAAGGCCGACGACCTCGCCGCCCGGCTCGCCGCCCTCGCGCCCGAGCTGACCAAGCTCAATCAGGGGGCGGGCCGGCACGGCGTGGCGCAGACCCTGGAACGCGCGGAGCGTGTCGCCCGGGAGGCGGAGGGCGTGCGCACGCAGGCCGAGCGGCTGCCGGAGCGGGCCGCCGAGATCGATCACCGGCTCGTCTCACTGCGGACCCGGGCGCAGGCTCTCACCACGCGTGCCGGCCAGGTCGAGCCCGTGCTGAGCGAACTGCGCCGCCGGTTCGCCGCGGCCTGCTGGCAGGATCTGCAGCAGGTCCCGGAGCAGGCCGGCGAGTCCGTGCGGCAGGCCGAGCTGAAGCTGAAGGAGGCGCAGGCCGCGCGCGAGGCGCAGCGCTGGCCGGACGCGACCTCGCTGCTGTCGACCGTCCGGGCGCTGCTGAACACGACGGACGAGGCCGTGTCCGCGGCCGGTGACCGGCTGGGGCGGCTGAACGCCGTGCAGAAGGACCCGCAGCAGGAGATCGAGCGCACGCGGTTCGCGATCCGGGACGCGCAGCGGCTGGCGATGACGGGGCGCAACAAGCCCGATCCGCGGCACGCCCGGCCGCTCGACGACTCCGTGGCCCGCCTGGACCGGGCGGTCGCGTCGCTGGAGGGCCGCCACCCGGACTACTGGCACTTCCTGACCGAGACCGAGGCGGTGCGCCGGACGGTCGCACGGGTGGTCGGCAGTATCCGTGAGGAACGCGGCACGGGAGCGTCGTAGCACGGGGTGCGGCGCCGGCTGAGGGGGCCTCGCGGTGTCCACACACGGCACAGAGACGGGGCAGAGGCCGGACAGCACGGGGACGGTGCGGAAGCCGACGGCACGGGAGCGTCGTAGCACGGGGTGCGGCGCCGGCTGAGGGGGCCTCGCGGTGTCCATACACGGCACAGGGACGGGGCGGAGGCCGGACAGCACGGGGACGGTGCGGAAGCCGGACAGCACGGGGACGGTGCGGAAGCCGGACAGCACGGGGACGGTGCGGGAGCCGGGCGGCCCTGCGCCCGGGCGCAGGGCCGCTCGGCGGCACTCGAGCGACGGCTCAGGTGCGGTACGCGTAGTACGCGGCGTTCGGGTACGACGCGATGATGCTCGCCACCGACCTGTTGTAGGTGTTGGTGGAGTGGTACGTCACATACGGCACGCCCTGCGAGTTGCGGGAGGTGACGATCATGGAGTGGTCCTTGGACCCGTCCTTGTCGAAGTCCATCTGCAGCACGTCGCCGACGTCCATCTGGTAGACGTTGGCAAGGCTGGTGACTCGCTTGGAGGACAGTGCGAACCAGGAGAACTCGTTGACCCCGATGAACGAGTCGGACTGGATCTCGGAGTTGCCGAACCACTTGTGGAAGTCCGACGTGTAGCCGGGCACATGCTTCCAGCCGCCCGCCTTCAGGGACTGGCTGACGAAGTTGGTGCAGTCGCCGCCGGCACCCTGGCCGTTGAAGTTCGGGTAGTCCGGGTTGTACTTGCTCCAGTACTTCTGCGCGTACGCGGCCATGGCCTTGTAGTCGTAGCCGGTGGCGGAGAAGTTCTTCGGCTTGGCCGGTGCGGGCCGCGTCGTGGCCGAACGGGCCGCCTCCGGCGGGCCGTCGTCGGCCGCGGTGGCCGGTGCCGCGACGGCCGGCTTGGCGACCTGGTTGACGGCCAGGTAGCCGTCGTCGGTGTCACGGATGCCGGTCAGCTGCCAGTCGCCGTCGCGACCGGCCTTGAACGTCAGCTCGTGGTGGGCCTGGAAGCCGGTGGTCTTCGGCTCGCTGCCCTTGACCTTCTCGTACGTCAGGGTGGTGGTCTCGGTGACGGCGACCGTGGCGTTCCGGCCCTTCACCTGCGTGGCGTCCAGCTTGACGCTGGTGTCGGCCGCGCTGTACTTCTCCCCCAGCTGCGCGAGACGGGCCTTGCGGCCGCTCAGCTCCGACAGCGCCGTGTTCTCGTGGCGGGACTGCGTTCCGGACAGACGCACCTTGCCCGAGAATCCGGACGTCAGCCGGTGTCCCTTCTTCCCGCCTTCGGCCTTGTCCACCAGGGCCTGGGTGCGGTCCGTGAAGACCGCGTCGGCCAGCCGCTGGAAGGTGGCCCTGGTCGTCGGGTCCACCTTCGGGTCGTCCGTGACCGCCGCGCCCGCGCTCCAGTTGGGCAGCAATGCGACGCCGGCGACCACCGAGGCGGCCGCCGCGGTGATGATGGTCGTGCGGCTCCGCTTACGGCTCAATCTTCTTGATTTCAACGATGTTCCCCTCTACGCCGGTACACCTACCGGGCGACGGCATCTTCGCACGGGCTGTGTGACGGTTGTGAAGAGGGGACGCACAAGTGGAACCGGACTGTCCCAAGCGTCACTTGACCACCGTCGACCAGTCAGGCGACTGCGCCGGGTCCAGGCTGCGCAAACGTTCCAGCGTCTCCGGCTTCTGCACGTCGAGCCAGTCGGCCAGCTCCTTGAACGAGACGCACTGGACGCCCTTTTTGGTGCACACGTTCTTGACCACCTGATCGATGGCCTTCATGTAGATGCTGCCGTTCCAGTCCTCGAAGTGGTTGCCGACGAACAGGGGGGCCCGGCTGCCGTAGTAGACGCGGTCGAAACCGGCCATGTACGAGTCCACCGTCATCTCCTCCCACTCGGCGTACTTCGACGCGTCGCCCTGTGTCTCACCGGCCGACTGGTTGTAGAGGAAGTTGAAGTCCATGGACAGGCCTTGGTACTTGCCGCCCTCGTACGGCAGCATCTGCAGCGGGAAGTCCCAGATGCCCTTCTTCTTCACCGGCCATATCTGGAAGTCGCCCGGGGAGCTCGCGTCGTAACGCCAGCCGTAACCCTTCATGGCCTTCAGCAGGTTCGGCTGGCCCTCCAGGCAGGGCGCCCGTCCGCCGGTGACCTCCTTCTCGAAGTCGAAGGGCAGCGCGGGAATGTCCTTGTAGCCGGTGTTGGTCTTCCAGTTCTCGACGAAGGAGTAGAACTGGTCGATCTCACTCTTCCACTCGTCGACGCTCCAGTCGCCGCCGCCCTTGGCACCGCAGAAGTGCCCGTTGAAGTGGGTGCCGATCTCGTTGCCGTCGTTGTACGCCTGGCGCAGCTGCTCCAGCGTGGTGTGTATGTGCTCGTCGGTGGCGTAGTCGATGGCCGCGTCGCCCGCCTCGTGCTGCGGCGGGTGGTAGAGATCCTTCTTGTTCTTGGGCAGCAGGTAGATGCCCGTGAGGAAGAAGGTCATGTGGGCGTTGTACTCCTTGGCCAACTCCCGGTAGTGCGAGAAGAGATGGTCGCTTCCCTCCAGCGCGCCGTCCCAGGAGAAGACCACGAACTGGGGCGGCTTCTCACCGGGCTTGAGCGGCTTCGGCTTCAGCGAGCCCTTCTGCGGTCCCGTGTAGGAGGTCGAGCCGTCGCCGATGACCTGTGTCCTGCCGTCCCACTTCGGCGTCGCGGTCGGCTTGGCGGCGGCCCTGTCGTCCTTCCGCTCGGTGCCGGCGGAGGCGGTCGGCGCCGTGTCGTCGTGCCGGGCCACCGCCAGGAAGGTCACCGTGACGGACGCCACGGCGAGAAGGGCCGCCAGGGTGATGTTGCGGCGGTTGTTGGTGCGGGTGGGGCGTGCGCTGCGGCGGCGGTGGCCGTTCTTCTTCGTCACAGGCGGCTCGTTCCGGGAGGAGGCGGGGGGTGTGTCTCGGCGCCGTCGTCAGCCGAGTGGACTCATGGCTTTGGACCAGATGCCGTAGGGGACGCTGCCGGCCGTGGTGCCGGCGAGCCCGTCGAGTTCCAGCGGCTCGAGGCTCTTGGACAGGTCGATCCGGTAGACCACGACCGCCGTCGACACGGATGCGGCCGTCCCGACGTACCAGGACGCCGTGTCGTCGTGCGTGGTTCCGGCCTTGCCGGCCACCGGGGCGGTGGCGGTGGCCGCGTCCGGATGAGCGGTGCGGAAGGACTCCGTCAGCGCCTCGGTCACCTGGCGGGCCACGGTGGAGCCGAACGCCTTCCGGGTCCCCGGCACTTTGAGCGCGACCTTGGAACCGTTGCGGGTCACACGGCGCACCGAGTAGGGCTCGGTGTGCGTACCGTCCGCGGCGAACGTGCCGTATCCGCTGGCCATCCGGATCGCGCTGGGCGTGGCGGTGCCCATGGAGAGCGCGGGCACCTGCGGTCCCATGCTGGAGGCGAGCAGTCCGGCCGCCTCCGCGGTGTCGCGGACCTTGTTCAGTCCTGTGTCCATGCCCAGTTGCATGAAGGGGGTGTTCACCGAGAGGGCGAGTGCCTGCCCCAGACCGATCTGCCCGTAGGACTTGTTGCCGTCGTTGTGGGCGGCGACCTTCTTGCCGCTGCGGTCCCAGTACGGTCCCTCGGGCGTGGTCACGGGAACGCCGTCGTCACCGTCGTAGAGCGACTCCGGGGTGACAGGGGTGGCCGGACCGTTCCTGGTCTTGTAGACACCGTGCTCCAGGCCGGCGGCATAGACGAACGGCAGGAACGCCGAACCGGCCTGCACGGTGGTCGCGTTGGACTCGTTGTACCCCTGGGTGCGGTGGTCGGGGCCGCCGTAGACCGCGAGGATGCGCCCGTCCGCGGCGACAGTGGCCGCGCCGTAGTGGGCGGTCTTCGCCGACTCGGGGTGGTCCTTGCGGCCCTGGTTACGGGCCTTGGTCACCGCGTCGGTGAGCGCCTCCTCCCGTTTGCGGTCGAAGGTCGTGTAGATCTGGTAGCCGCCCAGGTCGAACTGCTTGTCCGAGACGTGTCCGGACTTCTTGACGTACTGGGAGGCCAGTTCGACGAGATAGTCGCTCTGCTTGCCGGTGTTGTACAGCGGGTTCTGCTTGAGCGGCTCGGGGAAGGTCCGGTACTTCGCGCGCTCCGACGGCGACAGCTTGCCGATCTCGACCATCCGGTCGAGGATCCACGACCAGCGTTCCACGGCCCGCTCGTGGTTCGCCTTGCTCAGCGTGGGGTCGAACAGGCCCGCCCCCTTCAGCAGCGAGGCGAGGAAGGCGGCCTCGCCCGCGTCGAGCTGGCTGACGTCCTTGCCGTAGTAGGCCTGGGCGGCCCGTTGGATGCCGTAGGTGCCGCGGCCGAACCAGCTGGTGTTGAGGTATCCCTCGAGGATCTTGTCCTTGCTCATCCTGTTGTCGAGCTTGAGCGCGATCATCGCCTCGGTGAACTTGCGGCTCACCGTCTGGTTCTGGGTCAGATAGACGTTCTTCACGTACTGCTGCGTGATGGTCGAACCGCCCTCGGTGTCCCCCTCGCCGACCGTGCGCCACAGGCCGCGGGTGAGACCCGAGACGGAAATGCCGGGGTCCGAGTAGAAGCTCTCGTTCTCGGCGGCGAGTACCGCCCAACGGACCTGCTCCGGTATGTCCTTCAGCGGCATGGCCTGGCGCTGTACCCAGCCGGTGCGGGCCATCGGTGTGCCGTCGGACCAGAAGTAGACGTTGTCCTGCTGGGTGGCGTACGTGTTCAGGTTCTGCGGTATGTCCGTCGCGGCGTACGCCACGGCGAGGAAGACCCCGCTCAGGCCGGCGGACGCCAGTACGGCCCCCAGCCACTGGCGCCAGGAGGGCATCCAGCGCCGCCAGCCGATCCGGCCCGGGCGGGGGTAGACCGGCCTGAGCCTGCGGACGTGGGGCGCGAGCCTGCGCGCGTGGGGTTCGAGTCGGGCCTTGAGACGGGCGAGCGGCGGGGGTGAGGCGGCTTTCTGGCGGGCGCTACGCCGGGGGCCCAACTTCGGTATGGGTATTCGCAGTTGCATGGTGACGTCCGGCTTCACCGGCGCGACGTCGTCCGGGTCCGCGGACTCCATGGTCTTCAACTGCATGGTGGCGTCCGGGGGAAGGGGCACTCCGGCCTTCGACTGCGCCGAGGCGTCCGGGGGAAGGGACACTCCGGCCTTCGACTGCGCCGAGGCGTCCGGGGGAAGGGACACTCCGGCCTTCGACTGCGCGGAGGCGTCCGGGGGAAGGGGCACCCCGGCCTTCAACTGCATCGTGGTGTCCGGAGGCAGGGACGCTCCGGCCTTCAACTGCATGGTGGTGTCGGGATCGAAGGACTTCCCGGTCCGGGCCTCGTCCTCGGGGCGGCGCTCCCGCGGCTGTTCGGGCGTCACCTCGGTGTTCTCGGGACGGCCGTCGTTCCCGCTAGTCACGGTGAACCCTCTCGCACGCACGCGTTTGTGGATGCCGGCCCTCTGTTCGCTGCCGTGCCTCGGTCACCACTGCGTCTCCCTCCGCACTCGGTCTTGCGCGCGCGGGTAGATGCAGCTGCCACACATATGGCTGCGAGCCCCCTCACGACGTTGCGGCTCCTCGCGGCTTCTATAAATTATCAGCGGCCTCTGTGATCTACCGGATCAGGAGTGGCAGAGAAGTGGCCAACTCATGGAGAGTAAGGAGATGTCGAGAAGACACTCGGGTCACCCACGCCCCCTCCGGGGCGATCTCGGTGGCCCCGCGGGCAGCCGGACGCTCTTGCGGTCAGGGGGATCAGAACGTCCTGAACTCCTCGAAGGGCGGCTCGAACGAAGGGTCGGGCAAGCGAACGGCTGCGCAGCGAGGTGCCGGTTCGGCCCGAGGATCACCGACGGCCGCCGTCGGAGCCTCCGGCTCACGGGGGAAGGCGTCGGCAATCACCGTCCAGCCGAGGTTGCGCTCGTAGTAGCACAGCGCGGTCCGCACCGAGGGTGACCGGACGTCGTCGAGGACGATCAGCCCACCGGGTCTGACGATCTTGCGCAGGAAGTAGAGATCGACGAACACCTCGTGGAACCGGTGGCTGCCGTCGACGAACGCCGCGTCGGCGACGAGGCCTTCGGCGAGAAGCCGCGGAAGCGCGATCGACGACGGAGCGGACAGCAGAGTGGCGATCGAGTCCAGTCCGGCCGAGCGGAGCAGGTCCCAGCCGGCAAGGGACCAGTCGCGCTCCTGGTACGGGTCGACGATGATGTGCCGGGGACGCGGCGGGGCGACCGTGACCAGTGCCTCACCGATCGCGAGCGCGGAACCGGCGTAGGCGAGACCGATCTCGACGACCGTCTGCGCGCCCTCGGCGATCAGCAGGTCGCGCAGCCGATCGCAGGTGTGCTCGGGCACCGAGATCGTCTCGAAGTCCGCCGCACCACCCCGAGTCCGAGGCGGTCCCTCCCGCACCAGCCGGCGGCGTACCGCGCCGACCCGTGCCCTGCGGTCGTCCGTTCCCGGCTCTCGCCCCTGGTCGTCGAACACTCTTCAGCACCTTTCGACGTCTTCGTGACACGTCCCGGGAATGCTTCCGGCCCCCCGATGTCCTGGGATCGCCGGTGGCCGCCGGTTAGCCTGTGCCCATGCCACGCTATGAGTACCGCTGCCGCAGCTGCGGTGACACGTTCGAACTGAGCCGTCCGATGGCGGAGTCCTCCGCCCCCGCCACGTGCCCGTCCGGTCACGACGACACGGTGAAGCTCCTGTCGACCGTCGCGGTGGGCGGCAGCGCGTCGGCCCCGGCGCCGGCTCCCCGGGCGGGCGGCGGCGCGGGCGGCGGGTGCTGCGGCGGCGGCTGCTGCGGCTGAGCACCCGCTCAGCGCCGTCGCGCCAGGGTCAGCCCGTCCGCCACCGGCACCATCACGCTGTCGACCCGCTCGTCCGCCGTCACATGGTCGTTGAAGTCCCTGATGGCGGCGGCGAGTCCGGACGCGCCGGGATCCGTCACGCCGCCGCGGTAGAAGATTTGTCCACCACGAGCAGACCGCCCGGACGCATGCGCGGCACCAACTCGTCCCAGTACGCGACGTAGTTGTCCTTGTCCGCGTCGATGAACGCCATGTCGATGTGCGGCCCGCCGGGCAGCGACCGCAATGTGTCGATCGCGGGCGCGATCCGCAGCTCGATCCGGTCGGACACCCCCGCCTTCGCCCATCCGGCCCGCGCGTACTCCGTCCACTCCTCGCGGACGTCGCACGTCAGCAGGGTTCCGTCGGGGGGCAGCGCCTGCGCCATGGACAGCGCCGACAGCCCGGTGAAGGTCCCGATCTCGACGACCCGCCGCGCCCCGGTCAGCCGCACCAGAAAGGCCAGAAGAGGCCCCTGCTCCTCGGCGACCTGCTTGCCCGCCACCAGTGGCAGCCGGGTGTGCGTGACCTCGACCAGCATCCGCTGCACGGGGTCCAGCGGTGGGTTGTGGCCGAGCATGTACGCGTAGAGCTCGTCCGTCAGCGGCGTCCCGTTCCCCTTGGCCACCCGGTCCTCCTCCGGCCCGCCCCGAGATCCTGAGCGCTTCGGGCTCCCTTCCACCGTATCCCGGGGTCGCCCGAACGGGGCGGGTCGTGCCGGACGGGGACGGGTCAGGCCTGGCCCGCCTCCTTCAGGAACTCCCGCAGGATCCGCTCTCCGGCCAGCACGCCCCGCTCGGGCAGGGCGGTGATGCCCGGTGCCGTCCATTCGGCGTCGGCGAGCTCGCCGTGCCCCGGGCGCCAGCCGCGGTCGGCGGCCAGCAGCAGGTCCGCATCGAGCAGCGAGTCCCCGGCGGCGAGGGTGAGCGCGGCCCCGGTACGGCGGGCGACCTCCCGCACGGCGGCGCTCTTGGTGAGCGGCTTCGGCACGGCGTAGATCTTGCGGCCCTGCAGGGACACCGTCCAGCCGCGGTTCTCGGCCCACGCGGCCAGTTCCTTCACCCACTCCTCCGGCAGCAGCTCGCGCTCCACCACGAGGTAGGCGAAGAGGTCCTCGGCGACCCGGTGCTTGCGCAGCCACACCGGGTCGGCGGTGGCCGCCAGGTGCTCCCGCACCTCCTCCAGCGGCGCGCACTCCTCGGCGAGCCGGGCGACGACTGCTGCGTGCCACTCGGGATCGGCGACACCGTCGACGAGCAGATGGCCGCCGTTCGCGCAGATCGCGTACGTCGGGGCCGGGCCGGGCAGGTTGATGCGCTGGTACTGCTTGCGGGTGCGGGTGGTGGTCGGCACGAACACCGCGCGGTCGCCGAGGTCCGTGAGCAGCGCGGCCGCGGTCTCGGTCATGTACGACAGCGGCCTGCTCTCGTGCACCTCGACGCACAGCAGCCGGGGCGCCCTGGCGTCCGGCATGGTCAGCGCGAGCGCCGCGGACGAGTAGATGAGCGTACGGTCGAGGTCGCTGGCGACCAGAACGGGACTCATGCCGTCACCGCCTTGCCGTCGGCGCCGGTCGCGCCCCGGGTGTACTTGGGGTGGATCAACCCCACGCAGGTGTAGGGAAGTTCGTCGACCAGCTCGACGGGCACACCCCGCTGCCCGGCCAGCAGCCGCACATGGTCCAGGTCGGCGCCCGCCCCGGACCGGGCCAGTATCTTCCAGGGCACCCGGCGCAGCAGTACCCGCGTGGTCTCGCCGACGCCGGGCTTGACGAGGTTCACGTCGTGGATGCCGTACTCCTCGCTGATGCGTTCCACCGCCGCCCAGCCCTCCCAGGTCGGCGCGCGGTCACCGGAGAGCAGTTCCTTGGTCAGTGCGTCGACCGCGTCCTCGACCTCCGTGAAGCAGGCCGAGACGGTGTCGAGGAAGGCGACCGAGACGTCCGCTCCGGCGAGTTCGCGGTAGAACTTCGCGCCGTGGTAGTCGTGCGGCCCGACCAGGTCGGCGCGCAGCACCGTGCGGGATATCAGCCCGGAGACCGTGGAGTTGAGGCAGGCGGACGGGATCAGGAAGTCCTCGCGCGTGCCGAAGGTCCGTACGCAGGAGCCCGGGTCCGCGAGCACCGCGATCTCCGGGTCGAAGCCGGTGATGCCGTCGGACTCCTCGAACTCCCGGATCGCTTCGGCGAGTTCCCGGGTGATGGCGCCCTTGCCGGTCCAGCCGTCGACGAAGACGATGTCGGCGGGGTCGTACCGGTCGGCGAGGTAGCGCAGGGCGTTGGCGTCGATACCGCGTCCGCGCACGATGGACACCGCGTAGTGCTGCACGTCGATGCCGTGGCGGTACCGCGCCCAGCGGCGCATCAGGACGCCCACGGGGGTTCCGGCGCGGGCCAGTGAGACGAGGACCGGACGCGGGGACCGTTCGGCGAGGATGGTCTCGGTGACCACGCCGACGGCCTGCGCGATACGGGCGGCGGACGTCTCGAGTGCCGCGTGGAACAGCTCCTGGTACTGCTCGCTCGGCTGGTACTCCACCGGCAGCGACTCGGCGTAGTGCGCGCCGCCGCTCTGGATCGCCTCCTCGCGTTCCTCGGTCGGCGCCTCCAGGGTGACGTCCGAGAGGTCCTGGAGCAGCCAGCCGACCTCGTCGGGCGCGTACGAGGAGAAAGCGGGGCCACGAAGTGGCTCGGGCAGCATGGCGGGCCTTTCGGGGACGTGCCGGGGCGCGGGGACGTGGCTGGGCACGACCGCGAGCAGGACGTGCGGGGTGTGGGCGGCGAGCCGGTCCAGGAGGCCGCCCGGGGCGTGCAGTGCGGGTGTGTCGGCCACGGAGTCCACGACGGCGACGACGGCGTCGAAGCCGGCACCCGCCACGTTGTAGGCGTAGCGCTCGCCGGGGCCGTCGGCCGGGTCGTCATGCGCGGGGAAGGCGATCCGGCTGCGTATCGCATAGCCGGGGTCGTCCACGGCGAGGACGGGCGAGCGGGTGGTCGTGGAGAAGCGGACCTCGGCGGGAACGACCTGCTCCAGCTCCCGGGCCAGCCGCAGCGGAGCGTACATGAGCTCCTCGAAGCCGAGCACGAGGACGCGTCGGGCCGCGCCGGGTATCGCCTCGGCCAGCCGCGCCGCCATGGTGGGCAGCGCACGCTCCAGACGGACCCGGTGCTCGGGGGTGAAGCCGTGGCGTCCGCCGTCGGGCAGACCGCCGGGCCAGCCGAGGCTCACCCGCGCGATGCGGCCGAACTCGTCGGACCGGTGGCCGGATGCCTCGCCGGACGCGCTGTCCGACTCCGTACGTCGCACGGCGCTCTCGTGCTCCGCGACCAGTGCCTGGCCCTTCTCCAGCACCCCCTCCGGCAGCCGCACCGTGCCCGAGACCGCCGCCACCAGGTCCACTCGGGCGCCGATCTCCCGGGCGAAGGCCTCCAGGCGCCCCAGATCCGCGGCCGAGCGCATGTCGACCAGCGCGACGACGACGTACCGGTCGCGCGGATACCGCTCGTGCAGGTCGCGGATCGTGTTCATGACCGTGTTGCCGGTCGAGAACTCGTCGTCGACCAGGACCAGCGGACCGTCGCCGGCCAGCAGCGCCGGATCCTCCGGCAGCAGCAGATGCGAGGTGGCGTGGGAGTGCGACTCCTCGAAACCGCCGGCCGGGGCGACGCCCTCGACGGGCCGGCGGGTGGAGTGCAGGTAGGGGGCGAGGCCGAGACCGTCCGCGACGGCGTGACCGAGCCCGGTGGCCGTCTCCGCATAGCCGAGGACCACTGCGCCGCGTCCGCCCGAGCCGTACCGGCCCCCGCCGTCGCCGCCCAGCAGCTCCCGCACCCGGCGGCCGAGCGCGAACCCATGGCCGTAGACGACGGCCGGTGACTGAGGAACGTGCTTGCCCAGCACGTTCGAGACGAGCAGATGCGCCCGTTTGGGGTTGCGCCGCAGCGCGAGACCCAGCAGATCGGTCAGCCGTTCGTCGCCGACCAGCTCCACCCCGAGCCGCTCGGCGACCCACGTCCCGGACCAGACCACGTTCTTCCTCGGTTCCATCTCAGTCGGCGGCGGTGTCAGCCGGGAAGCCCGGCGGCCAGCAGCTCCACGAAGCCGATGTCCTCGCCCGCCACACCGAAGACCTCGGCGCGCTGGAGCGTGCGCTCCGCCCAGGCGCGGTGCGGCTTCACCTCGTTCATCTTGTTCGTGTACGCGGAGCGCAGCACTCCGCCGCCGAGCCGCTCGGGCCGCATGATGTCCTGGGCGTCGCTGAACTCCTCGTGACTGACGACCGACAGTGCGTGCACGGGCATCACATGCGAGGGGTGGATGCAGGTCTTGCCGAGCAGGCCGTTGGCCCGGTCGAGCGAGATCTCGCGCAGCAGCCCGTCCAGGTCGTGCTCGATGAGCGTCTCACGCAGTTCCTCGACCTCCCCCTCCATGAAGGGGCTGCGCCGCAGCTGCGGCTTGAACATCCGCTCCTGTGCCCTGAAGTACTCCCACACGGGCCCGGTCACCGTGAATCCGGTGCCGTCGGCCCGCCCGAGGACATTGACGACGTCGGCGATCACGGAGGCCACGATCTGGACGTCGTAGGCGGTCATGTCGGGCGCACGGCGCAGGCCGTACGAGGAGCAGAAGTCGGTGACGCCGAGGCGCAGCGCGAGCACCCGGTCGCGGTACTTGTCCACGGTGCGGAAGATGCCCTCCAGCGTCTCCCGGCGGGTCTCCAGGTAGAGCAGGGAGGGGGACTCGAGAACCGGCATGGCGAAGAGCCTGCGCCCGCTCGCCGTCACGGCCCCGGTCAGCGCCTCCATGAAGGGGACGCCCCGCTCCTCGGTGAACTTCGGCAGCACGAAACCGGACAGCAGCCGGACCGCCGGACCGAGCCGGGCCACCAGGTCCGGGATCTGCTCGGGGACACGGACCCGGATGAAGAGCAGCGGCAGCTCCACGTCCCGGCGCCCGGCGAGATCGGTGAACTGCCGGACCAGATTCTCCTCGGCGTCCACGACGTCCGCGTCGTCGATGGAGTCCTCGAGGCACAGCACCATGGACACGACTCCCCGGCCCGCCTGCTTGACCACGTCGTCGGCGAGCTGCGGACGGGTCGCGGGACTGTAGAGGGTGGCGCCGAGGGCCACCGCGAGCACACGGGCCGGCGCGTCGGCGGTGAAGACGGCGGGCTCCTGATGGAAGAGCCGCCGCCGCTCCTCAGGGGCGATATGCCCGAAATGACGCATGAGACTCCCCCGTGGTGCTGGACTGCCCGAAAAGTGGTGGCCGGTAATACTACGTAGAACTCCATGTCATGGGTTCCCGTTGGGCATGAAGTTCAGGTAACTCGGCTGTGTCCGTGGTACATCGGCGCAGCGGCGGGGGTCCACCCCCGCGTTGTCGTGACCTTGACGGGGAAGGCAGGATGACGCCATGACGCACGCGATGCTGAAGGGGTCGAACGTACCGCTCGAGGTCACGGCGGTACGGGCGGTGCTGCGCTGGGCAGCGGGACAGGGCGCTCCCGAGGTGGACGCCTCGGCGCTGCTCCTCGGCCCCGAAGGGCGGGTGCGGTCCGACGAGGACTTCGTCTTCTACAACCAGCCCCGGCACCCCTCGGGCAAGGTCCGGCTGCTCGGGAAGAAGCGGGAGGCGGACCGGCTGACCGAGACGGTCCAGACGGACCTGGCGGGCATGGAGCCCGGCGTGGGCCGGGTGCTGCTGGTCGCCTCCGCGGACGACGTCACCTTCGACCAGGTCCGGTCGCTGAGCATCCTCCTGTACGACGCGGCGGCCGCCGACGGGGAGCCACTGGCGTACTTCGACATCAAACCGGAGACGGGCGCCGAGACGGCCCTGATCTGCGGGGAGCTGTACCGGCGCGGCGACGCCTGGAAGTTCCGGGCGCTCGGCGAGGGCTATCTGAACGGGCTGAAGGGCCTCGCGAACGACTTCGGCATCTCGGTGGACGAGTCGGAGGCACCCGCCGAGACCGGAGGGGTCCCGGCCGCCGCCGAGATCTCGTTGCCGCTGCCGCCGGAGCAGCCGGTGCCGCAGCAGCCGGCTTACGGCTATCCGGCGGAGCCGGTGTCGACGCAGCCGGCCTATGGCTATCCCCAGCCGGCCAGCCCGCCCGCCTACGGCTATCCGCAGACGCAGGCGGCCCCGGCGACGGCGCCCGCCTACGGCTATCCGCCCACCGCGGCACCGGCCCTGGACCCGAACTTCACTCTCCCGCCGCAGGGGCCGCAGTTCATCGGCCGGTAGCAGGCTACGCCTTCGTCTTGTAGCCCCGGCCCCACTGCAGACCCCAGCCGTAGAGCCGGTCCAGTTCGGCCTGGAAGCCGTACACGAACTTCACCTCACGGCGGACGACGATCTCGCCCTTGACGTTCTCTATCAGGACGACCGCGCAGGAGCGGGCCTGCGGGTGGCGTTCGTCCAGGCCGATCTCGATGCGCGGGCCGTTGCTGGGGTAGAGCGTGACCACGGCGTGCGTACGGTCGAACGCGGGGGTCTGGTCGTAGATGTAGACGAAGATCAGCAGCCGCTTGAAGTCGTCCCGGTGATCGAGGTTGACGAAGATCGTCTCGCCGGAGCCGGAACCGAACCGGTCGTCACCGCTCAGCTTGATGTACGGCGGGTCGTTGAGCTCCCCGAAAAAGCTGCCCAGCGGCTGCACCACACCCTTGGTGCCGTCGGCCAGCTCGTACATGCAGCCGAGGTCGAGGTCGACGTTGACCATGCTCTGGGTGTGCGCCTGCACGACCTCGGGGGTGAACATCCGGAACGGGTGCCTCAGCAGGCTGCCCCGCTCGGGACCGCCGATGTCCGAGGTCCGCATCCGCCACGACAGGTTGATGCGCAGGTTGCCGGTGGCCGCGCCCTGCTTGGTCAGCGAGACACGCTGGTGCCGTTTGGTCAGCTCGATCGAATTGCTCGCCGCGCTCCCCGAGTCGAACTCCGTCGCGCGTCCGCGCCACACGCCGTCCCAGAAGCTCATGCCCGCCCCCTGTGTCACTACACGGTTCAACAGCCGCGGGGCGGCCGCCGAGGACGTGTCCTCGCTGCCGCCCCGCACAGAGCGTTCCTCACCTGGGCCCGGTCCACACCCGCGAAACCGTCGCCGACGTGCGGGAGGGTGTGCGCCCCGGGGCTCGTACGCCCCGGGGCCGACCGGACCTCGAAGGGGAACGCCTGCCCCTACACCCCGGACGAGACCTCAGCCTTCGCGTCCGACGCCGCCGCTTTTCCCTCGGCCGCGGCGAGCGCACGGTTGCGGCGTACCGAGGACCAGAAGGACCAGCCGATGAGGACGACACCGACGAGACCGGTGATCACCTCGTTGATCTGGTACTGGATGGTGACCATGAGGATCACGGCCAGCGCGCCGATCGCGTAGTGCGCGCCGTGCTCCAGGTAGACGTAGTCGTCGAGGGTGCCCTGCCGGACGAGGTAGACGGTCAGCGACCGGACGTACATCGCGCCGATGCCGAGGCCGAGCGCCATCAGGATGATGTCGTTCGTGATGGCGAAGGCGCCGATCACACCGTCGAACGAGAAGGACGCGTCCAGGACCTCCAGGTAGAGGAACATGAAGAACGCGGCCTTGCCGGCGAGCAGGACCGCCGAGCGCTCCTTGCCGGAGCGCGCGGCCTCTTCCTCCGCCTCGCTCTCCCGCTCCTCCTCGTCCTCGAGCCTGTCCTCGAAGTAGCCGGAGAGACCGCCGACGATCATGTACGTGATCAGACCGGCGATGCCGGAGATCAGAACCGTCTGGCCCTTGTCGATGTGCGCGCCGCCGTGCTGGTGGGCGTGGGTCGCGAAGGTCATGGAGGCGATCAGCAGGACGATCAGCGCGATGCAGACCGACAGCATGTCGACCTTGCCGAGCTTGGAAAGCGGGCGCTCGATCCAGCGCAGCCACTGGATGTCCCGGTCCTCGAAGATGAAGTCCAGGAAGATCATCAGAAGGAACATCCCACCGAAGGCGGCGATCGCCGGGTGGGCGTCGGTGACGAGCTGCTGGTACTGGTCCTTGTCGGTCAGCGCCAGGTTCACCGCGTCGATGGGGCTCTTCTTCGCCGTGACGGCGACGATCACGACGGGGAATACCAGTCGCATACCGAAGACCGCGATCAGCACACCGACCGTGAGGAAGATCTTCTGCCAGAAGGCACTCATCTTCTTCAGGATTCCCGCGTTGACCACGGCGTTGTCGAAGGACAGCGAGATCTCGAGGACGGACAGGATCGCCACGATGCCGAAGGCGGTCCACCCCCCGTAGAGGACCGCAAGGACCAGGCCGACCGCGGTGACCACGAACGACCAGCCGAAGGTTTTCAAAAGCACTGGCTACCCAATCCGAATCTGTACGGGACTCCCCCGTCGCCGTACCCGGCTTTACGAAACGTTGACTCCGAAGTCTAGAGCGATTCCGCGCAGACCGGATGCGTACCCCTGTCCCACCGCCCTGAACTTCCACTCGGCGCCGTAGCGGTAGACCTCGCCGAAGATCATCGCGGTCTCCGTGGAGGCGTCCTCGCTCAGGTCGTAACGGGCGAGTTCCTGACCGTCGGCCTGGTTGACCACACGGATGAAGGCGTTGCTGACCTGGCCGAACGTCTGACCGCGATCGTCGGCCAGATGGATCGAGACCGGGAAGACGATCTTGTCGCACTGGGCCGGGACCTTGGAGAGGTCGATCAGGATCGACTCGTCGTCGCCCTCGCCCTCGCCGGTGAGGTTGTCCCCGGTGTGCTCCACCGACCCGTCCGGGCTCTGGAGCTGGTTGTAGAAGACGAACCACTCGTCACCGAGGACCCGGCCGCCGCTGCACAGCAGCGCGCTGGCGTCGAGGTCGAAGGGTGCTCCGGTGGTGGAGCGCGCGTCCCAGCCGAGCCCGATCATCACCTGCGTGAGATTCGGTGCGGCCTTGGAGAGGGAGACGTTGCCCCCCTTGGCGAGCGTGACACCCATGATGCTGGTCCTCCCCGAGATGGTGCTGCTCTGCTTGTCCTGCGCGTCCGGCGCCGCACTCAAACCGTGCGACGCCGGACGATGCGGTTCAGGCTGCTCAGACGTTGACGCCGAAGTCCTGCGCGATACCGCGCAGGCCCGAGGCGTAACCCTGACCGATGGCGCGGAACTTCCACTCCGCACCGTGGCGGTACAGCTCACCGAAGACCATGGCGGTCTCGGTGGAGGCGTCCTCGCTCAGGTCGTACCGCGCGATCTCCTGCTGGTTCGCCTGGTTGACGACACGGATGAACGCGTTGCGGACCTGGCCGAAGGACTGCTGGCGGTTCTCGGCGTCGTAGATCGACACCGGGAAGACGATCTTCTCGACGTCGGTCGGGACCGAGGCGAGGTTGACCTTGATCACCTCGTCGTCGCCCTCGCCCTCGCCCGTGAGGTTGTCGCCCGTGTGCTCGACGGAGCCGTCCGGGCTCTTGAGGTTGTTGAAGAAGACGAAGTTCTGGTCGCTGCCGACCTTGCCCGACGTGTTCAGCAGCAGGGCGCTGGCGTCGAGGTCGAAGTCGGTACCGGTCGTGGTGCGGACGTCCCAGCCCAGACCGACGAGGACCGCGGTCAGGCCCGGGGCCTCCTTGGTCAGCGATACGTTGCCGCCCTTGCTGAGGCTGACTCCCACGAGTCCCTCCATTGGTGTCCAGGGGCGGGGAGCCCCGTAGTGCGTTGGCATCGGATCAACGAGTCGATCCTAGTGACGGGTTCCCGTACCCCGCAGGCCTTGGGACCCGAGAATCACAGGGTGTCGAGCGCCTTCACGTACTCGTTCAGGTCGCGCGCGTCCGGCAGGCCGTTGACCACGGTCCACCGCACCACGCCCTCCTTGTCGATGATGAAGGTCCCGCGCACCGCGCAGCCCTTGTCCTCGTCGAAGACGCCGTAGGCGCGCGAAATGTTGCCGTGCGGCCAGAAGTCGGAGAGCAGGGGGTACTCCAGGCCCTCCTGCTCGGCGAAGACACGCAGGGTGTGGATGGAGTCGTTGGAGACGGCGAGCAGCTGGGTGCCGTCGTTGACGAACGCCGGCTCGCTGTCGCGCAGCGCGCCGAGCTCGCCCGTGCAGACGCCGGTGAAGGCGAACGGGTAGAAGACCAGCACCACGTTCTTCTCGCCACGGAAGTCGGCGAGCCGCACGGCCCTGCCGTGGTTGTCCTTGAGCTCGAAGTCGGGGGCCTTCTCGCCGACCTGGATCGCCATGGGCCTGTTTCCCTTCCGGTGGGGCTGGTCGAGTCGGACCCACCCTACGCAGCGGTCACAGCAGGCCTGAGGACGGGCTGAGCGTTCAGCCCGTCCTCGGGATCCCGTGCTCGAGCGACTTCGCGGACGAGGACGTGAGGGCCGGGGTGGGGTCCGGGGCGCAAGCCCCGTTACGGCCGCCCCGGCGACCGGCCGGTCCGGCGGAGCGTCACCTCTTGGACCTGGCCGCCTTCGGCGTCACCAGCCGGGACCCGCTCCAGTCCTTGCCCACGCTGACACTCTTGGACGCCGACAGACCCGCCGTCGTCGCGGATTCAGAGATGTCGCTCGGCTCCACGTAGCCCGTACGACCCGTCTTCGGGGTGAGGAGCAGGATCGAGCCGCCTTCTTCGATGTACGTGGTGGCGTCCACCAGGACATCCGTCAGGTCGCCGTCCTCGTCGCGGAACCACAGCACCACAGCATCGGCGACGTCGTCGTACTCCTCGTCCACGAGCTGGCTGCCGATGAATTCCTCAATGGCCTCGCGGAGCTCCTGGTCGACGTCGTCGTCGTAGCCGATCTCCTGGACCACCTGCTCGGGCTGGAACCCCAGCCTCGCGGCAGGGTTCGTCCTCTCCTCCGCGTGGTCCGCGGTCGCGCTCACGGCTTGCCTCCTGATCATGTCTTGTCGAATATCTCAGCCACGCGCGTACGCGAAGCGTTGGCCGTAGTCCACACGGGCGCGGCGGATCGCGCAAGTACCCGGCGGTTCAGACCGCCGAAACGGTGACGATCCTGGCCGTGTCGCCGCAACTCCAGGCACGGTATCGCGTCGGATGGTGATCCACACCACACCGTTCTGCCCGGTTTGCGCATTCCGGAATCCTCCGTGGGTACGAGAGTCGAATGACTTTGCGGGGCCCGTCACCGCCTGGGCGTATCGTGTCGCTTTGCTCGTGAGCGTCCCCGAAGAACCGATCCGCCACTGTGGTTACCTCACGGTAGAGATGACGTTTCCCTTCCCCGAGGTACACGATGGGGATCGGTGCAGGCACAAGGAAAAAGTGGCCCTCTGACAGGTAAGGAACAGCGTGGCTTCCGGATCCGATCGCAATCCGATCATCATTGGCGGCCTTCCTAGTCAGGTTCCTGACTTCGATCCCGAGGAAACCCAGGAGTGGCTCGACTCCCTCGACGCCGCAGTGGATGAGCGCGGCCGTGAGCGGGCCCGCTACCTGATGCTCCGTCTGATCGAGCGGGCCCGCGAGAAGCGCGTGGCCGTGCCCGAGATGCGCAGCACGGACTACGTCAACACCATCCCCACCAAGAGCGAGCCGTTCTTCCCCGGCAACGAGGAGATCGAGCGCAAGATCCTCAACGCCACGCGGTGGAACGCCGCCGTCATGGTCTCCCGCGCCCAGCGACCCGGAATCGGGGTCGGCGGCCACATCGCCACCTTCGCCTCCTCCGCCTCGCTGTACGACGTGGGCTTCAACCACTTCTTCCGGGGCAAGGACGAGGGCGACGGCGGTGACCAGGTCTTCTTCCAGGGCCACGCCTCCCCCGGCATCTACGCGCGGGCCTTCCTCCTCGACCGGCTCTCCGAGCGTCACCTGGACGGGTTCCGCCAGGAGAAGTCGAAGGCCCCGTACGGGCTCTCCAGCTATCCGCATCCGCGCTCGATGCCGGACTTCTGGGAGTTCCCGACGGTCTCCATGGGTCTCGGCCCGATCTCCGCGATCTTCCAGGCCCGGATGAACCGCTATATGCACGCGCGCGACATCGCGGACACCTCCCGCTCGCACGTGTGGGCCTTCCTCGGCGACGGCGAGATGGACGAGCCTGAGTCGCTGGGGCAGCTGTCCATCGCCGCCCGCGAGGGCCTGGACAATCTGACCTTCGTCGTCAACTGCAACCTCCAGCGCCTGGACGGCCCGGTGCGCGGCAACGGAAAGATCATCCAGGAGCTGGAGTCGGTCTTCCGGGGTGCCGGCTGGAACGTGATCAAGCTGATCTGGGACCGCACCTGGGACCCGCTGCTGGCGCAGGACCGGGACGGCATCCTGGTCAACAAGATGAACACCACGCCGGACGGCCAGTTCCAGACGTACGCGACCGAGTCCGGCGCGTACATCCGGGACCACTTCTTCGGCGACGACCACCGGTTGCGCGCGATGGTCGAGAACATGACCGACGACCAGATCCTGCACCTGGGCCGTGGCGGTCACGACCACCGCAAGATCTACGCGGCGTTCAAGGCGGCCAAGGAGCACAAGGGCCAGCCGACGGTGATCCTGGCCAAGACCGTCAAGGGCTGGACCCTGGGCCCCAACTTCGAGGGCCGCAACGCCACGCACCAGATGAAGAAGCTGACGGTCGCCGACCTCAAGCACTTCCGCGACCGGCTGCACCTGCCGATCTCCGACAAGGACCTCGAGTCCGGCCTGCCGCCGTACTACCACCCCGGCCGGGACACGGAGGAGATGCAGTACATGCACGACCGGCGCAAGTCGCTCGGCGGGTACGTCCCGACGCGCGTCGTGCGCTCCAAGCCCCTGCCCCTTCCCGACGAAAAGGCGTACGCGGGGGTCAAGAAGGGCTCCGGTCAGCAGGCCATCGCCACCACCATGGCGTTCGTGAGGCTGCTGAAGGACCTCATGCGGGACAAGGAGATCGGCCGGCGGTTCGTGCTGATCGCCCCGGACGAGTACCGCACCTTCGGCATGGACTCGTTCTTCCCGAGCGCGAAAATCTACAACCCGCTCGGCCAGCAGTACGAATCGGTCGACCGGGACCTGCTGCTCGCCTACAAGGAGTCCCCGACCGGCCAGATGCTGCACGACGGCATCTCCGAGGCGGGCTGCACGGCGTCGCTGATCGCGGCCGGGTCGGCGTACGCCACGCACGGCGAGCCGCTGATCCCGGTGTACGTCTTCTACTCGATGTTCGGCTTTCAGCGCACCGGTGACCAGTTCTGGCAGATGGCCGACCAGCTCTCGCGCGGTTTCGCCCTCGGTGCGACCGCGGGCCGTACGACTCTGACCGGTGAGGGCCTCCAGCACGCGGACGGCCACTCGCAGCTCCTGGCCTCGACCAACCCGGGATGCGTGGCCTACGACCCGGCCTACGCGTACGAGATCGCCCATATCGTGCAGGACGGTCTGCGGCGGATGTACGGCTCCTCGCCGGAGCACCCGCACGGCGAGGACGTCTTCTACTACCTGACCGTCTACAACGAGCCGATCCGGCAGCCGGCCGAGCCGGCCGGCGTGGACGTCGAGGGCATCCTCAAGGGCATCCACCGGATCTCCGAGGGCACCTCGGGCACCGTCCGGGCGCAGATCATGGCCTCCGGCGTGTCCGTGCCCTGGGCACTGGAGGCGCAGCAGCTCCTCGCCGAGGACTGGAACGTGCGTGCGGACGTCTGGTCGGCGACCTCCTGGAACCAGCTGCGACGCGAGGCCGTGGACTGCGAGGAGCACAATCTGCTGCACCCCGAGGAGGAGCAGCGGGTGCCGTACGTGACGCAGAAGCTGGGCAGTGCCGAGGGTCCGTTCGTCGCCGTGTCCGACTGGATGCGATCCGTTCCCGACCAGATCGCGCGCTGGGTGCCCGGCTCCTACCAGTCGCTGGGCGCGGACGGCTTCGGCTTCGCGGACACGCGGGGCGCGGCCCGCCGCTTCTTCCACATCGACGCGCAGTCGATCGTGGTGGCGGTCCTCGCCGAACTGGCCAGGTCGGGCAAGATCGACCGCTCGGTGCTCAAGCAGGCGATCGACCGCTACCAGCTGCTCGACGTGACGGCCGCCGACCCGGGAGCGGCGGGCGGCGACGCGTAACCCCCCGCATCGCCCGGCCGCGGTGGCCGAGGGGCGGCGAGGCCGGCGGCCTCGCCGCCCCTGCGCGTTCCTTACGATGCGGGCATGGAGGAACGAACGGCACAGGCCCGATGGGAGCGGCGCACCCAGCGACCTCTGCTGGCGCTCGCGGTGGGGTTCGCCGTCGCCTACGCCGTGCCGATCGTGGACGGCTCGGCGAGCCGGTCGCTGACCGTCGCGTGCACGGTGACCGAGTGGGTGGTGTGGGGAGCGTTCGCCGCGGACTATCTCGTGCGGCTCGCGATCGCGCCGCGCCGCAAGGAGTTCGTCCACACCCACTGGCTCGACCTGTGCGCCGTGGTGCTGCCCCTGCTCCAGCCGCTGCGGCTGCTGCGGCTGGTGTCGACGCTGATGCTGGTGGGGCGGCGCGCGCGGATGGCCTCCCAGATCCGGCTGACGACGTATGTCGCCGGAGCGGTCGTCGGACTGCTGATGTTCGGGTCACTGGCCGTGCTCTCGGTGGAGCGGGACTCGCCGCACGGGAACATCAAGACACTGGGCGACGCGGTGTGGTGGTCGTTCACCACGATGACGACCGTGGGCTACGGCGATCACGCACCGACCACCGGCCTCGGGCGCATGCTCGCCGTGGGCCTGATGCTCTCCGGCATCGCGCTGCTCGGTGTGGTGACCGCGAACATCGCGACCTGGTTCATCGCGCGGTTCGAGAAGGACGACGTGGAGGAGCGCCGGCAGACGGCGGCGATCGAGGCGCTGACCGAGGAGGTACGGGCGCTCAGGGCCGAGGTGGCCGCGCTGTCCGGTCCGTCCGTGCCGCTCCCGCTCGCCCCCGAGGAAGCGGGGCCCCGGCCGTAGCCGGGGCCCGACGCTCGCTCTCCAGGATCAGAGCAGTCCGTTCCCGGGGGTCGCGGTTCCGGCCAGCCAGACGATCGCCAGCAGTGTGTCGATCGCGCCGAGGACCAGGGCCACCAGAGCCGGAATCGAGCGGCTGCCCGCCCAGCTTCGGCCCATCGCGAGCCATCCGCACATGGCCGCGACCGGTCCCAGAACGATGCCGAGGGCGAAGAAGCCCGCGACAGCGCAGATGACTCCTATGATCCCGAGCGTCGCGCGATCCGGCCCGGTCCGCGACCACGTCCGGCCGCGTGAGCGGGGGTACCTGCGCGTGCCGTTCCCGAAGCCCGCCATCATCAACTCCTCGAACTCATCGGTCAGTTCGGGCGTGATGAGCGGGTACCCCGGTTTCCCGCGGCAAGTCCTGCCGGCACGCGGCTGCCGCCGGCGGCGCGCCGCGGTCCGACCGGCCGCCCGGTCGCACGGCGGCGGACGGACCCACTGTGACCTGCGACGTCCGCCGGACGGGAGGGATCCGAGCGCCTTCGTCCCGACGGACGAACGCGCTCGGATCCGCGTCAGATGTGCGCGGCCCCCGCGCCCGCCTCCGCGTTCTCGCCGCGCTTGGTGAGCAGCGCGACCAGCACCGCGACCGTCGCGACACCCGCCGCGACCAGACAGGCCAGGCTCATGCCGGAGATGAACGTGTCGTGCGCGACCGCGGTGATCTTCTGGGCGATGGCGGCCGGGGTGTCCGGGGTCACCGGGGCCACGCCCACCTGCACCGCCTCGGAGGCCTGGCCGAGCTGCGGCCCGGTCAGCGGCGGAAGTCCGGCGTCCGTCCAGTTGCCCGCGAGGTCGTTGTCGACCTTGGAGGCCATCACGGCGCCCAGCACCGCGGTGCCGAGGCTGCCGCCGATCTGCATCGCGGCCTGCTGCAGTCCGCCGGCGACACCGGAGAGCTCCATGGGCGCGTTGCCGACGATGACCTCGGTGGCGCCGACCATGACGGGCGCGAGTCCGAGACCGAGCAGCGCGAACCAGATCGACATGACGCCGCTGCCCGTTCCGGCCTCCAGCGTCGACATCCCGTACATCGCGATCGCGGTGGCGGCCATGCCTCCGGCCAGCGGGATGCGCGGGCCCAGCTTGGTGATCGCGGCACCCGCGAGCGGGGAGCCGACGATCATCATGCCGGTCAGCGGAAGCAGGTGCATACCCGCGTCGACCGGGCTCATGCCGTGCACGTTCTGCAGGTAGAAGGTGACGAAGAACAGGCCGCCCATGAAGGCGATCGCCATGAGGACCATGAGCACGACACCCGCGGACAGCGGCACCGAGCGGAACAGTCCCAGCGGGATCAGCGGCTCCTTCACTCGCTTCTCCCACACGGAGAAGAGGACGAAGCCCAGCACGGACGCGCCGATGAACAGCCAGGTCTTGCCGTCGCTCCAGCCCCAGGCCGGCGCCTTGATGAGCGCCCAGACCAGGCAGAACATGGCGCCGGACAGCAGGGCGATACCGAGCAGGTCGAAGGAGCGCGGGGCGTTCTTCGCACGGTGGTCGGTGAGGATCAGCAGGCCGAGGACGAGCGCGAGCGCGCCGACGGGCACGTTGATGAAGAAGACCGACTGCCAGCTGACGTGCTGGACGAGCAGACCGCCGAGGATCGGGCCGCCCGCGGTGGAGGCGCCGATGACCATGCCCCAGATGCCGATCGCCATGTTCAGCTTCTCGGCCGGGAAGGTGGCCCGCAGCAGACCGAGCGCGGCGGGCATCAGCAGCGCGCCGAACAGACCCTGGAAGACGCGGAAGGTCACCACGAGGGCGATGCTGTCGGACAGGCCGATCGCGCCGGAGGCGGCCGCGAAGCCGACCACACCGATCAGGAAGGTCTGCCGGTGGCCGAAGCGGTCACCGAGCTTGCCCGCGGTGATCAGGGTGACCGCGAGGGCGAGGAAGTAGGCGTTGGTGATCCACTGGACGTCGGAGAAGCTGGCTCCGAGGTCCTTGGCGATGGCCGGGTTCGCGATGGCCACGATGGTGCCGTCGAGGGCCACCATCATGACGCCGACCGCCACGGTGATCAGGGTGAACCACGGGTGTCCGCGCAGTCCGCGGTCAGGCGCCCGCTCCGCCGGGACCGTCGGTGCCCCGGCCGTCTTGTCCCCCGGTTCCGTCGCATCGACGGTGGTCTGACTAGTCATATGGTGGAGGTTAGTGACAGCCGCTGACAATTGACAAACCAATTCACAAGTCGGTAACTGTCACGCTACTCGCGGCTTGACCCAACCGGGCCGTACGACCAGAAAGAGGACCGATGGAGACGGCGTCGCGACCAGGATTGCGTGAGCGCAAGAAACAACGCATCCGTGACGCGCTGCTTCGCGCCGCTCTGGAGCTGTTCCTCACCCAGGGGTACGAACGGACGACGGTCGACGAGATCACTGCGGCCGTGGACGTCTCCCAGCGCACCTTCTTCCGTTACTACGCCGGAAAGGAGGAGGCCGTCTTCTTCACCCACTCCGTCGCCGCGTCGCACTTCGTCGACGCGGTGCGGGCGCGCCCCCGGGACGAGGCCCCGCTGGAAGCGCTGCGACAGGCGGTTCTGCAGGGCTGGGACGGCATCGGGGAGACCATCGAGCGGATCATCCCGGTCGAACTCCACCTGCGCACCTACCAGTTGATCGAGTCGACGCCCGCCCTCTTCGCCACCCATCTGCGCCGTTCGGCCGAGGTGGAGGAGGAGATCGCACGCGTGATCGCCGAACGCGAGGGCCTCGACGTGGACACGGACCCCCGACCTCGTGTCGCGGTGGCCGTGTTCGGCGGGGTGATGCGCGTCACCGAGCGGCTGTGGGGCACGGGCGAGGACATCAGCGTCGCCGCGATCCACCAGCTGACGGTCTCGCACCTGGACGCCGTGCGCCCGGCGCTGGCGGAGAAGTGGCGCACGGACGGCGTGGACGACACCTCCGCCGCCGTCAACTGAATTCCCGGCGTCCGGGGGCCGGACACGGCCGACGGAGTGAAGCTGCGGCCACGTGGAGTGTCAAGTGACGCGCGCCTCATCGACCCAGCGTGACGATCGGACGTAAGACCCATCCGTTTTGCCGTAATTGGCGCCACAGAAACGTGAGACGCATCACTCGGTTAACGCGAGACACTCCCGTTCTCCTAGTGTGTCCTCCCAGTGACTTCCTTCGACACCTCCCCGCAACTCAACGTCTGGCGCGCGCTGCTCGCTCTGGCCGTTGTCTTCGTGATGCTCGCGACGACCGGCTGGACCGCCGTTCGCAACCACCGAGGTCCCACGCCGCTCCAGGAGTCACGCTCGGCGTGGGAGCACGGGACGATCGCCGGACGCAAACTGCCGGACGCCGACGCGTCTCCGCACCGGATCACGCACTTCTTCTCCTCGCTCGGCGCCCAGCAGCGCTCCCGGCTCGTCCACCGCTTCCCGCTCGCGGTCGGCAACATGAACGGGGCGCCGGTACGTCTGCGCTACGCGGCCAACCGCATCGCCCTCGACCAGCAGCGCAAGGTCGAGCGGGCGCGGATGCACGACGACCGGCTGTCGGCCGTCGGCCAGCGCGAGGCGGGCCGGCTCATGCACCGCTTCGAGGCGCTGATGCGGACGGACCGGCAGATCCTCGCCTTCGATCCGGAGGGTTCGGGGCGCGTGGCGGAGGTGCTCGGAAACCTGGACCGCGCCCAGCGGATCTCCGTCGTCGTCCCCGGTGTCGACACCGACCTGCTCACCTTCCAGCGCACCTTCCGCTCGTACTCGGCGCCGGTCGGCATGGCCAAGTCGCTCTACGCGGCCGAGCGGAAGGCCGGTCCCCTGACCCGTACTGCCGTGATCGCCTGGGCCGACTACACCGCGCCCAGCGGTCTCGGGGTGGAGGCGGCGACGGCGATGCGCGCCGAGGAGGGGGCCGTCCGGCTCAACGCCCTCGTCCGCGCCCTGCCCGGCCGCTCCCCCGTCCAGCTGTACTGCCACAGCTACGGCTCGGTGGTGTGCGGCGTGGCTGCGCGCACGCTGCCGTCCCGGGTGTCCGACCTGGCGGTGGCGGGCAGCCCCGGCATGCGCACCGGTACCGCCGCCGGTCTGCGGACCCCCGCCCGGGTGTGGGCGATGCGGGACGCCGACGACTGGATCCAGGACGTGCCCTATCTGGAGGTGGGCGGCATCGGCCACGGCGCCGACCCGGTCTCCCGTGCCTTCGGGGCGAGGGTGCTGTCGGCGCAGGGGGCGAAGGGCCATGCCGGATACTTCGCGCCCGGCACCGAGAGCCTGCGCAACTTCGCCGAGATCGGCGTCGGCGCATATCGCGCGGTGCACTGCGTCCACAACGATGACGTCTGCCGGGCGGATCTGCCCGGCACGGCGTCGGCCGGACGCGCGTAGAGAAACAGGAATTGCGGTCCGCCAGGGGAGGCGACGGAGGAGCACGTGCCGCATACGATGAGCCGCATGGGTGACGTACTGGCCGGATTTCATGCCGCCTGGGAGTTCGAGTCCGACTCCGTGCTCATCCGCTTCGAACGGGGTATTCGCACACCGAAGCTGTTCCAGACGCTCGGTGAACGCCGTGTCCCCCTGGAGGCGATCACGGGGGTCACACTGACTCAGGGCAAGCGCGGGACCGTGGTCCTGCACGCGGTGCCCAGGCCCGGGGCGGACCCGCTGATGGAGGCGGCGGCGGGACAGCTGAAAGAGTCCTCCGACCCGTATCGGCTGGTTCTGCCCGCCGACCGCGAGACCCTCGCCGAGTACTACGCCGACGAGCTGCGTGCACGGCTGAGCGGGGACGGTCAGCCGGCGGAGCGGTTCCTGGTCGACCCGCCCAAGGCACCCGTGCAGTTCAAGGCGTACGACGGCAAGGCTTCCTTCGACGGCACGTCGGTGTCCTTCCGCTGGTTCTGGACGGGCGCGTCGTCCGCCAAGTGGAAGGCCGGCGACCAGAATTTCCCGGTCACCGGCCTCGGCGGCGTCGAGTGGCGCTCCCCCGAGGTCTTCGAGGGCCATCTGCGGCTGCTGCAGCGTGATCCCGCCGGCGGCGCACAGCCGGCCCAGCCGGACCAGGACCCGGCGGCCGTGGTCTTCGGCCTCGGCTACGGCCCCGTGCACGAGTCGTTGCCGTTCGCCGCGTCCGTGCTCGCCGCCGTCCGTGCCGCGGGCTCGGGTCCGGTGGCGGTCCCGGTCGCGCGGCGCGACCCGGCGGACATCGCCGAACGGATCCGCCATCTTGGGGAACTTCACAAGGCCGGGCTCGTGACGGACGAGGAGTTCTCCATGAAGAAGGCGGAGTTGCTGGCGGAACTCTAGGGCCGCGGGGTCCTCTGCTCCCGGCCGGCCGAGGAGAACGTCATGTCCGGGTAGCGGTCGCCGGCGACCTTCGCGGCGATCGGTTCCAGGAGGCCCAGTTCGTCGGCGGTCAGCACGACGCGGGTCGCGTCCACGTTCTCCTCGACGCGAGTGCGCCTGGTGGTGCCCGGGATCGGGACCACCGGGAGCCCGTGCACCGCCGCCTGCTGCTGGACCCAGGCCAGGGCGATCTGCGCGGGCGAGGCGCCGTGCGCCTCGGCGACGGTCCGGATCGGCTCGAGCAACGCCACGTTGGCGGCCGCGTTCTCCCCCGTGAAGCGGGGCATCGTACGGCGGAAGTCCTGGTCCGTGAGGTCGGTGTCGGCGTTGGAGAAGGAACCGGCGAGGAAGCCGCGCCCCAGCGGCGAGTACGGCACCAGGGTCACGCCGAGCGCCTTGGCCGCGGGCAACACGTTCGCCTCGATGTCCCGGCTGAACAACGACCACTCCGACTGCACGGCGGCGATCGGATGGACCGCGTGGGCCGCGCGCAGTTCACCGGCCGTGACCTCGCTCAGCCCGAGGTACCTGACCTTCCCCTCGCGCACCAGCTCCGCCATGGTGCCGGCGGTCTCCTCGATCGGAACGGTCACATCGCGCCGGTGCATGTAATAGAGGTCGATCACCTCGACGTCCAGTCGCTCGAGGCTCGCCTCGACGCACTGGCGGATGTACTGCGGGTCGTTGCGGATGATCCGCTTGTACGGCTCGTCCGGCGAGGAGGAGATCCCGAACTTCGTGGCGATGACCACTTCGTCGCGGTGCCGCTTGAAGAAGGGCGACAGGAACTTCTCGTTCTCCCCCGCTCCGTAGGCGTCCGCCGTGTCGAAAAGCGTGACGCCCAACTCCAGCGCCCGTTCCAGGGTGGCGCGCGCCTCCCCGGCGTCCGAGGGACCGTAGGCCCAGCTCATGCCCATGCAGCCGAGGCCCTGCACCCCCACCTGCGGCCCGTCAGCGCCGAGCCGCGCCTTCGCGATCCCGCTGTCCGTCATCGGGGCCTCTCCGACGCCAGGGCACGTCCGGCGTCCCCATAGAAGTCGATCTTCCGGTCGAGCACCGCGAGGGTGTCCCGGAGCTCCGCGATCCGTGCGAGCACGTCCCTGCGGGTCGCCTCCAGGAGTTCGTAGCGCTCGCCGTACGTGTGGTCGCCGGCGCGCACCAGCTCCGCATAGCGCACCATGTCGGCCACGGGCATACCGGTGAGCCGCAGTTTGCCGACGAGGTCGAGCCAGTCCAGGTCGGCGTTGCAGTAGCGGCGCTGGCCCGTGTGCGAGCGGTCGACATGCGGCATGAGCCCGATCCGCTCGTACCAGCGCAGGGTGTGCGCGGTCAGTCCGGTGAAGGCGACGACCTCGCTGATGGTGTAGCTGTCCTGCCCGTCGGGACGGGGATGCCTCCCGGGCGGTACGGAGCAGATGTCGGTCCCGTTGTCGGCCGCCTCGGTCAAGGTCTCCATCACCGTCATGAACCCCACGCTAAAACCTTGGAGTGCACTCCAGGCAAGCGGAACAAGGGGAAAATGCCGAGCCCCGTCGGCCGGGTGCAACTAGCGTGCGCCCCATGAGTCTCGTACGCCGGGCCGTGCCCGAGGACGCCGAAGAACTGCTGCGACTGCGCCAGGTGATGATCGATTCGGTCTTCTCCACCGACTCCTCCACACACTGGCACAAGGAGTCCCTGCCCACCGTGCGCCACCGGCTCGAGGACCCGGAGGGCGGTTTTGTCGCGTTCGTGATCGACCATCCCGAGCGGCCGGGGGCGCTGGCCGCGCTGGTGGCCGGGACCGTCGAGTACCGGATCGGCCGACTGGGCAATCCCCACGGGCTGGTCGGGCACGTCTTCAGCGTCGCCACCGACCCGGACGCGCGCCGCCGGGGCTATGCACGCGCCTGCATGGAGACGCTGCTGGACTGGTTCCGCGCGCAGGACGTGCGCCAGGTCGACCTGAACGCCTCCGCCGAGGCCGAACCCCTCTATGCGTCGCTGGGCTTCGTCCGCAAGCCGGACCCCTCGATGCGGCTGCAGCTGGGAAGCGCATAGTGTCGGAGGCATGTCCCTGCAGAGTCTGGCGCTGATCGAGAACTGGCCCGTCCCCAACGCCGCCGCGGCGGTCGTCCGCGCGGACGGCACCGTGCTCGGCACGCACGGCCCGGTCGACCACCGCTTCCCGCTGGCCTCGGTCACCAAGCCGCTCGCCGCGTACGCCGTGCTCGTGGCGTACGAGGAGGGGGCGGTCGAGCTGGACGAGCCCGCCGGGCCGCCCGGCGCCACGGTCCGGCACCTCCTCGCGCACACCTCCGGGCTGGCGTTCGACGAACACCGCGTCACGTCCGCACCCGGGGAGCGGCGGCTGTACTCGAACGCCGGGTTCGAGGTGCTGGGCGATCATGTGGCGAAGGCGACGGACATCCGGTTCTTCGAGTACGTGCGCCAGGCTCTCCTCGAGCCGCTCGGCATGGACTCGACGAGCCTCGACGGCTCCCCGGCCAAGGACGGTGTCTCGACGGTCGCCGACCTCGTACGGTTCGCGGCCGAGGTGCAGGCGCCCCGGCTGCTGGACCCGCGGACGGTGGCGGAGGCGATGACGGTGCAGTACCCGGGCACAAAGGGCGTGCTGCCGGGGTACGGGCACCAGAACCCCAACGACTGGGGGCTCGGCTTCGAGATCCGGGACTCCAAATCGCCGCACTGGACGGGTGGTTCGTCCTCGCCGCGGACGTTCGGTCACTTCGGGCAGTCGGGCACGTTCCTGTGGATCGACCCGGACGCCGGCGCGGCGTGCGTGGCGCTGACGGACCGTGCGTTCGGACCGTGGGCCGCCGAGGCGTGGACGCCGTTCACGGACGCGGTGCTGGCGGAACTGCGGGGCTGAGGCGCCCGGCTACCCCGCCAACTCCCAGACCAGCAGCTCCGCCTCCGTCAGGCCCACGGCCTCCATGTCCTTCGCGTCCGTGATCCGCGCCGCGTCGCCCGATCCCAACTCCGCACCGCCCAGGTGCACTTCACCGCGCACCACATGGACGTAGGCGTACGCCGCGTCCGGCACCGCGGTGCGCTCCCCCTTTCCGAGGCGGCGTACATGGAGCATCGCTCCCGCCTGGGGGACCGCGTACGGCGTGGAGTCCGCGATGCCGTGGACCACCTCGTACGCGGGCTCACCGCCCGGCTCCAGGGGCGCCAGCCACATCTGGACGAAGACGAGCGGGACGTCGGCGTCGTTGCGCTCCACATGGCGCACACCGCCCGCCGAACTCAGCCGCTGGACGTCTCCGGGCCGGACGACCGAAGCGTGGCCGGTCGAGTCGCGATGGGTCAGGACGCCCTCCACCACCCATGTGACGATCTCGGTGTGGCTGTGCGGGTGCTCGTCGAAGCCCGCCCCGGGCGCGAGCCGCTCCTCGTTGCAGGCGATCACGGCGCCGAAGCGGAGGTTGTCGGGGTCGTAGTGCGGACCGAAGCTGAAGGCGTGCAGGGACTCGATCCCGGCGACCGGGTCCCCTCCCCGGTAGCGCTCGCCGGAGCGCCGTACGTCCATCACGGCAACCACCGTAGTCCCGTCCTTCCCGCCCTCCTGGACCCCCACCGCACGCTCCCGGCCCGATAAGGCAGTCTTGTCCCCGTGCCCGAACCCGAAGCCAGCCACGCAGACCACACGGTACGTTCCGTCCATCCCCACGCCGCGACCCTGAAGCGGCTGGAGAAGTCCTCCGGAAGCCTCGCTGCGCAGGCCATCGCACGCATGGACGAGACCCTGCCGTGGTACCGGGCCATGCCGCCGGAGAACCGCTCCTGGATCGGTCTCGTGGCCCAGGCGGGCATCGCCGCCTTCACCGAGTGGTTCCGGCACCCGGACGCGCCCCAGGCGATCTCCACCGATGTCTTCGGCACCGCGCCGCGCGAACTGACGCGCGCCATCACCCTCCGGCAGACCGTGGAGATGGTGCGGACCACCATCGAGGTCATGGAGTCTGCCATCGACGAGGTGGCCGCTCCGGGCGACGAGTCCGTGCTGCGCGAGGCGCTCCTCGTGTACGCCCGCGAGATCGCCTTCGCCACCGCCCAGGTCTACGCGCAGGCCGCCGAGGCACGCGGTGCCTGGGACGCCCGGCTCGAGTCACTGGTCGTCAACGCCGTGCTCAGCGGCGAGGCCGACGAGGGAGCCGTCAGCCGGGCCGCGGCGCTCGGCTGGAATTCGCCCGAACATGTGTGTGTGGTGCTGGGAACGGCGCCCGACGGTGACAGCGAGTTGACGGTCGAGGCCATCCGGCGGGCCGCACGGCACGCCAAGCTCCAGGTCCTCACGGGGGTACTGGGCGACCGGCTCGTGGTGATCGCCGGCGGCAGCGACAACCCGCTCGCCGTAGCCAGGTCACTGATCGGCCCGTTCGCCGCCGGGCCCGTGGTCGCCGGCCCCGTCGTACCCGATCTGCTCGCCGCCACCCGCTCCGCGCAGGCCGCCGCCGCGGGCCTCAAGGCGTGTTCCGCCTGGCAGGACGCACCGCGCCCGGTACTGGCGGACGACCTGCTCCCGGAGCGCGCGATCGCGGGTGACCCCAGTGCCCGCGAGCAACTGGTGGAGGAGATCTACAGACCGCTGGAGGAGGCGGGCTCCGCGCTTCTGGAGACCCTCAGCGTCTATCTCGAGCAGGCGTCGAGTCTCGAGGGTGCCGCCCGAATGCTGTTCGTTCACCCGAACACCGTGCGCTACCGGCTCCGACGTGTGACTGACGTCACCGGTTGGTCGCCCTCTGATGTACGCTCCGCGTTCACGTTGCGGATCGCGCTGATCCTGGGACGGCTCACCGAGGGGGATCAGCAGACCTAGTCTTTTGTCGGGGGCCCACAAAACCCCCTGCTGTTCTTCGTCCCTGTCCCCACGGGCGGCCGTGGCCGTCTCCAAGAGAGAGTGTGAGAGTGCTCGTACTCGTCGCTCCCGGCCAGGGCGCCCAGACGCCCGGCTTCCTGACTCCCTGGCTCGAACTGCCCGGTGCCGCCGACCGTATCGCCGCGTGGTCGGACGCCATCGGGCTCGACCTCACCCACTACGGCACCCAGGCCGACGCCGATGCCATCCGCGACACCGCCGTGGCCCAGCCGCTGCTGGTCGCCGCCGGTCTGCTGTCCGCCGCGGCACTCGGTGACACGGTCCCCGGTGCCGTCGCGGGCCACAGCGTCGGAGAGATCACCGCCGCCGTCCTCGCGGGCGTTCTCGACGAGACGGCGGCCCTGACGCTGGTGCGCCGGCGAGGGCTGGCCATGGCCGAGGCCGCCGCCATCACTCCCACGGGCATGTCGGCGCTGCTCGGTGGCGAACCCACGACCACGATCCCGCACCTGGAGGGCCTGGGCCTGACCCCGGCGAACGTGAACGGTGCCGGACAGATCGTCGCGGCCGGAACCCTGGAGCAGCTCGCCGCCCTGGAGGCGGACAAGCCCGAAGGTGTACGGCGCGTCGTTCCGCTGAAGGTGGCGGGTGCGTTCCACACCCACCACATGGCGCCCGCCGTCGACGCGCTCGCCCGGGCCGCCGAGGCGCTCACGCCCGCCGCGCCGCGGGTCGCGTACGTCTCGAACAAGGACGGACAGGTCGTCGACACCGGGTCCGAGGTGCTCCAGCGCCTGGTCGGCCAGGTCGCCAACCCGGTCCGCTGGGACCTGTGCATGGAGACGTTCGAGAAGCTGGGCGTGACCGCGATGATCGAGGTGTGCCCCGGCGGCACCCTGACCGGCATCGCCAAGCGCGCGCTTCCGGGCGTCGCGACCCTGGCCCTGAAGACCCCCGACGACCTCGACGCGGCGCGCGACCTCGTAGCCGAGCACAGCGCCTGATTAGGAGCCCCAGAGCATGTCGAAGATCAAGGCACGTAAGGGCGCTCCGTACGCGCGCATCCTCGGAGTGGGCGGCTACCGCCCGGTCCGGGTCGTGCCCAACGAGGTGATCCTGGAGAAGATCGACTCCTCCGACGAGTGGATCCGCTCCCGCTCCGGCATCGAGACCCGCCACTGGGCGAACGACGAGGAGACCGTCGCCGCGATGTCGGTCGAGGCGTCCGGCAAGGCGATCGCCGACGCAGGGATCGCCGCCGAGCAGATCGGCGCGGTCGTCGTCTCCACCGTCTCGCACTTCAGCCAGACCCCGGCGATCGCGACCGAGATCGCCGACAGGCTCGGTACGGACAAGGCCGCCGCCTTCGACATCTCGGCCGGCTGCGCGGGCTTCGGCTACGGCCTCACGCTCGCCAAGGGCATGATCGTCGAGGGGTCCGCGGAGTATGTCCTCGTCATCGGCGTGGAGCGGCTCTCCGACCTGACGGACCTCGAGGACCGTGCCACCGCCTTCCTGTTCGGCGACGGCGCCGGCGCGGTCGTCGTCGGCCCGGCGCAGGAGCCGCACATCGGCCCGACCGTCTGGGGCTCGGAGGGCGACAAGTCCGAGACGATCAAGCAGACCGTGTCGTGGAACGAGTTCAGGCTCGGCGATGTCTCCAAGCTCCCGGTCGACAGCGAGGGCAACGTCAAGTTCCCCGCGATCACCCAGGAGGGTCAGGCGGTCTTCCGCTGGGCCGTGTTCGAGATGGCGAAGGTCGCCCAGCAGGCGCTGGACGCGGCCGGGATCACCGCGGACGACCTGGACGTCTTCATCCCGCACCAGGCCAACGTGCGGATCATCGACTCGATGGTGAAGACTCTCAAGCTGCCGGAGCACGTCACGGTCGCCCGCGACGTGCGTACGACCGGCAACACCTCGGCCGCCTCGATCCCGCTCGCGATGGAGCGGCTCCTGGCGACCGGCGAGGCGAAGAGCGGCGACACCGCGCTCGTCATCGGCTTCGGGGCGGGTCTCGTGTACGCAGCGACGGTCGTTACCCTCCCCTAGGCACTCCGTGCCGGATCATGCGGTCCGGCACGGGAACTGCACACCCCTGCCGCTGACGCGGCGGGCGCCACACCCTCTGGATACATACGAAGGAGCGCCTGACATGGCCGCCACCCAGGAAGAGATCGTCGCCGGTCTCGCCGAGATCGTGAACGAGATCGCCGGGATCCCCACCGAGGACGTCCAGCTGGACAAGTCCTTCACCGACGACCTGGACGTCGACTCGCTGTCCATGGTCGAGGTCGTCGTCGCCGCCGAGGAGCGCTTCGACGTGAAGATCCCCGACGACGACGTCAAGAACCTCAAGACCGTCGGTGACGCCGCCGAGTACATCCTCAAGCACCAGGCCTGATCAACCGATCACCTGGGCAGACGACAGCCCGATGACGGGCTGCGGCCTGTCCAGCGGGCCGTTGCCCCGCCACCCGGCGGTGGCGCCGCCGAATCCTCGTATACGTTGGAGAAAGAATTCCCGTGAGCTCGACCAATCGCACCGTGGTCGTCACCGGTATCGGCGCAACCACACCGCTGGGTGGCGACGCGGCCTCTACCTGGGAGAGCCTGGTCGCCGGCAAGTCCGGTGTCCGCCTCCTCGAGCATGAGTGGGCCGCTGAGCAGGCGGTCCGCATCGCCGCCGAGATCGCCGTGGAGCCGTCCGAGGTCATCCCGCGTCCCCAGGCCCGCCGCCTGGACCGCTCGGCGCAGTTCGCGCTGATCGCCGCCAAGGAGGCCTGGGCGGACGCCGGTTTCACCGACAAGGCCGGTGAGGACCCCGCCGTCGACCCCGACCGCCTCGGCACGGTCATCGCCTCCGGCATCGGCGGTGTGACGACCCTGCTCGATCAGTACGACGTGCTGAAGGAGAAGGGCGTTCGCCGGGTCTCCCCGCACACCGTGCCGATGCTGATGCCGAACGGCCCGTCCGCCAACGTGGGCCTCGCCGTGGGCGCCCGGGCCGGCGTGCACACCCCGGTCTCCGCCTGCGCGTCGGGCGCCGAGGCCATCGGCTACGCCATCGAGATGATCCGCACCGGCCGCGCCGACGTCGTCGTCGCCGGCGGTACGGAGGCCGCGATCCACCCGCTGCCCATCGCCGCGTTCGGCAACATGATGGCGATGTCCAAGAACAACGACGACCCGCAGGGCGCCTCGCGTCCCTACGACGTCGACCGGGACGGCTTCGTCCTGGGCGAGGGCGCGGGCGTGGTGGTGCTGGAATCGGCCGAACACGCCGCCAAGCGCGGTGCCCGCGTCTACGCGGAGGCGGTCGGTCAGGGCATCTCCGCCGACGGCCACGACATCGTCCAGCCGGAGCCCGAGGGCCGCGGCATCTCGCACGCCCTGCAGAACCTGCTCGACAACACCGACCTGAACCCGGCCGAGATCGTGCACGTGAACGCGCACGCCACCTCCACTCCGGCCGGTGACGTGGCCGAGTTGAAGGCGCTGCGCAAGGTCTTCGGTGACGACGCCGACCACATGGCGGTCTCCGCGACCAAGTCGATGACCGGTCACCTCCTCGGTGGTGCGGGCGGTGTGGAGTCGGTCGCAACGGTCCTCGCCCTGTACAACCGGGTCGCCCCGCCGACCATCAACGTCCGCGAGCTCGACCCCGAGGCCGAGGCCAGTGCCGACATCGTGCGCGGCGAGGCCCGCAAGCTGCCGGTCGAGGGCCGTATCGCGGCGCTGAACGACTCGTTCGGCTTCGGCGGCCACAACGTCGTCCTGGCGTTCCGCACGATCTGACGCGGACCGTCACCCGACACGCTGAAGGGCCCCCGGTGGGGGCCCTTCCGTCGTTTCAGACGTTGTCGGGGAACGGCCTTCAGACGACCTGGTGCAGCCACCGCACCGGCGCGCCCTCCCCCGCGTACCGGAACGGCTCGAGCTCGTCGTCCCACGGCTTGCCCAGCAGTCTGGCGAGCTCGGCCTCGAGCTCCGTCTCGCCGCGCTGGGAGCGCACCAGTGCGGCGCGCAGCCGGTCCTCGGGGATCAGGATGTCGCCGTGGATGCCGGTGACCGCATGGAAGATGCCGAGGTCGGGGGTGCAGCTGTAGCGCTCGCCCTCCGCGGTCGGGCACGGCTCCGCCGTCACCTCGAAGCGCAGCAGCTGCCAGCCGCGCAGCGCGGAGGCCAGCTTGGACGCCGTGCCGGCCTCGCCCTGCCAGGAGAACTCGGATCTCCAGGTGCCGGGTGCGGCGGGCTGCCGGATCCAGTCGAGGTTGACGCGCGTGCCCAGCACGCCCGCGACTGCCCACTCGACGTGCGGGCACAGTGCGCGTGGCGCGGAGTGCACGTACAGGACTCCACGTGTCGTCACCTGAACCTCCGGGCAGACCGCGACATCTTGTAACTTTACGGAACGGGCGTGGCGGGGCGGCCACGGGGCGAGGCTACCGTGCGGCGGCGCAAGGAGTGTGACGTACCGTCGGTCCCGACGGCACCGAACACCGAGGTTTCACCCAAGAAGACGCGGGACCGGCCCAGCGTGTTCGAAGCGCTGCCGAACGACGGCGTCCACCGACCGGCCGGTGGTGGACCACGAACGAGGGGACCAGGGATGCGGAAGCGAAGCCACCGCTCGCGCGCCGGCGTGGCGCTCGCGGCGGCCGCCGTCCTGGGGCTCGCGGCGTGCGACGCGAGCGGCGGCGAGGAGTCCTCTCCCCGGTCCACCACCACTCAGCCGAAGCCGTCCCCGAGGCCCTCGCCGCTCTGGGACCGCTACCCGGGCTCGATCGCCGCGGTGGGCGACTCCATCACCCGCGGTTTCGACGCCTGCACCGTGCTGTCCGACTGCCCCGAGGTGTCGTGGGCGACGGGCAGCGACGCCCACGTCGACAGCCTCGCGGTACGGCTCCTCGGGGCGAGCGGGGCCTCGCTCAACAGCTGGAACTTCGCGGTGACCGGGGCCCGGATGTCCGATCTCGCCGCACAGATGGAGCAGGCGGCACAACGGAAGCCGGAACTGGTGACGGTGATGGCGGGCGCCAACGACGCCTGCCGCTCCACCGTCTCCGCGATGACCTCGGTCACCGACTTCCGCGCCCAGTTCAAGGAGGCGATGGACGCGCTGCGCGGGGAGCTGCCCAGGACGCAGGTGTACGTCTCCAGCGTGCCGAACCTGAAGCGGCTGTGGTCGCAGGGCCGCACCAGCCCGATCGGCAAGCAGGTGTGGAAGCTGGGCATCTGCCCGTCGATGCTGGGCAACGCGGACGCCCTGGACGCGGCGGCCACGGACCGGCGCGCCAAGGTGCAGGCCCGGGTGGAGGCCTACAACAGGGTCCTGAAGGACGTGTGCGGGAAGGACCGGCGGTGCCGCTTCGACGGAAACGCCGTCTTCGACTACCGCTTCGGCACCGATCAGTTGAGCCAGTGGGACTGGTTCCATCCGAGCCGCAACGGCCAGGCGCGGCTGGCGGAGATCGCCTACCGCACCATCACCGCGAAAGACCCGGTGACCTAGGGTTTCCCGCATGAGCGAATTCTTCGGCACACTTCCCGACGGCACACCGGTCCACCGCTGGACGCTGGAGCGGGACGGGGTGCGGGTGCGCATCCTGTCGTACGGCGGGATCGTGCAGTCGGTCCAGGTCCCGGACCGGCGGGGGTCCGAGCGCTCGAGCGGGGCCGCCAGCGGGGAACCCCGCTCGGCGGAGATGGTCCTGGGCTTTCCGGACCTCGAGGGCTACCTCGCCCACCCCGAGCCGTTCTTGGGGGCGCTGATCGGGCGTTACGCCAACCGCATCGGGGGCGCCCGCTTCCCGCTCGACGGCCGTGCCTGCACGCTCGAGCCGAACGACGGACCGAACTCGCTGCACGGCGGTTCGCGGGGCTTCGACAAGCGCGTGTGGGACGTGGAGCCGGTCGAGCACGGCGTACGGCTGTCCCGGGTCGGCGCGGACGGCGAGGAGGGCTTTCCGGGCCGCCTCGAGGTCTCCGCGACGTACACCCTCGGACCGGGGGGTGCGCTCCGGATCGCGTACGAGGCGGTCACGGACGCGCCGACCGTCGTCAACATGACCAGCCACTCGTACTGGAACCTGGCCGGTTCGGGGCACACGGGCGGGCACGAGCTGCGGATCTCGGCCTCGCGCATCACTCCGGTGGACGAGGAGCTGATCCCGACGGGCGAGCTCCGGAAGGTGGCCGGCACCCGCTTCGACTTCCGGACGCCACGCAAGGCGGGTCCGGGGTACGACCACAACTTCGTACTGGACAAGGGAGTGACCACCGCGCCCGAGCAGGTGGCCGAGCTGTACGACCCGGCGTCCGGGCGGGTGCTCACCGTCGCCACGACCGAGCCCGGTCTCCAGCTCTACACCGGGGACCACCTCGGTGCCCCGTTCGCACCGGGCGACGGGATCGCACTGGAGACGCAGCACTTCCCGGACTCCCCGAACCGCCCGGAGTTCCCGAGCACGGTGCTGCGGCCGGGAGAGCTCTACCGCTCGCAGACGGTGTACGGCTTCGGCACCCGCGACTAGCGCCGCAGTACGCCACGAGCCCCGATCCAGGGGTCAGGTCCCGGACCGGGGCTGCTCGTGGAGGGCTTCTCCCGGGTCAGACGTTAATCGTCACCGTGACGCGGCGGTCCGCGATCGAGCGCCCTGCCGCAACCTCGTACGAACCCTTCACAAACGACCACACGTTCGAAACCTGGTCCCAGATCTCAAAGCTCCGCCGCGGTAGCTCCATGACCACGTCGACGCTCTCCCCGGGGGCCGCCTCGACGCCCGCGAAACCGGCCAGCCGGCGCACCGGGCGCAGGGGGTCCGGCTCGGCCGGGCCCAGATAGACCTGGACGACCTCGCGCCCGGGCCGTGAGCCCGCGTTGCGGACGCGGACCTTGACCGTCGTGCCTTCGACCTCGATCGACTCGTACGCCCAGTCGGTGTAGCCGAGGCCGTGGCCGAAGGGGTACGAGGGCTCCCGGCCCGCCCTCTCCCAGGCGCGGTACCCGATGAACACGTTCTCGGTGTAGTGGAGTTCGCCGTCCTGCGGAACCACCTCGGTGACCGGGGTGTCCTGGAGTGGCCCCCAGGTGGTGGGCAGCCGGCCGCCGGGCTCATGGGCGCCGGTGAGGACGTCGGCGAGCGCGGCGCCGCCCTCCTGGCCGGGGAACCAGCTCAGCAGCACGGCCGCGACGTCGTCACGCCACGGCAGCTCCACCGGGGATCCCGAGTTGACGACCACGACGGTGTTCGGGTTGACGGCGGCGACGGCGTGCACCAGGTCGTCCTGCCGTCCGGGGAGCCGGAGGTCCGTGCGGTCGAATCCCTCGGACTCCACGCGCTCGGTGGTGGCGACCACGACGACGGCGGTGTCGGCGTCGCGGGCTGCCTCGACCGCCTCGGCGATCAGCTCGTCGGGGTCGCGTTGCGGCTCCTGGTGGGCCAGCGTGAATCCGACGACCTTCATCGGGATGCGGTCGGGGAACTCGACCACATGGGTGAGGGATACCTCGACCGTCGTCCCGGCGGTGAGTTCGGCCCGGGCGCGCGGCACCGGCGCGCCGGACAGCGCCTCGAAGGGGTTGCCCTCCACGGCGGGGCGCTGGACGTCGTCGTAGTGGGTCGTTCCGTCGACGACGAGGCGGAACGCGCCGACGCCCTTGACGCCGAAGATGTGCGGGCCGGATTCGCGGGGCGTGAACGTTCCGGTGAGCTCGACGCTGTGCAGTGCCTCGTGGGTGACGCCCTCGGGGAGGTCGGAACCCATCCACTGGATGTGCCCGGTGGGCGCGGACCCGGTGCCGAGGACGTTCCCCCCGGCGTCACGGCAGACCGCCCGCAACGAGAAGCCCTGGTCGGCCACGTCGAGTTCGGTGGTCGGGTCGGCACCGACGGCATACCTCAGACTGCCTTCGGGGAGGGCGGCGGTCAGACCGTCGAGCGGCGAGACGATCCGGGGCGGGAAGACCGTCGCGGAGCCGCCGCCGAGCACACGGGCGTCTCGGGCCGCGGCGCCGATCAGGGCGAGGGTGCCGTGCGGCCGCAGCGGGAGCGCGGCGTTCTCGTTGCGCACGAGCACGAAGGAGCGGCGGGCCGTCTCACGGGCCAGGGCCTCGCCGTCGACCTGCTCGGGAGGACGGGTCACGACGGGTTCGGCGCCCTCCAGGATGCCGACGCGGGCGGCGAGCCGGAGGACGTTGCGCACGGCCTCGTCGACCCTGGCCTCCTCGACCTGTCCGTCGCGCACGGCCCGGGCGAGGGCCTCGCCGTACACGGTGCGCGGACCGGGCATGGCGACATCGAAACCGCCCTCGACGGCGCCGGCGGTCGAGCGGGCCGCCGTCCAGTCGGAGACGTTGAAACCGTCGAAGCCCCACTCGCCGCGCAGGACCTCGTCCACCAGGCGGCCGTGCTCCGTCATCGTCGTGCCGTTGACCGTGTTGTAGGCGGTCATGATGCCCCAGGGCCGGGCGCCGGTGACGATGGCCTCGAAGGGCGCGAGATACAGCTCGCGCAGGGTGCGTTCGTCCACGACGTTGTTCACGGTGAAGCGATCGGTCTCGGCGTCGTTGGCGACGAAGTGCTTGACCGTGGTGCCGACACCGCCGGACTGTACGCCCTGGACGTATCCGGTGCCGATCCGTCCGGTCAGGTACGGGTCCTCGCTGTAGGCCTCGAAGTGCCGGCCGCCCAGCGGGGAGCGGTGCAGGTTGACCGTGGGCGCGAGAAGGACGTGGACGCCCTTGCGGCGGGCCTCCTGGGCGAGGAGGACACCGGCGCGGTGGGCCAGGCCGGGGTCCCAGGTGGCGGCGAGGGCGGTCGGGGAGGGCAGTGCGACGGACGGGTCGTCGGATGTCCAGCGCACTCCGCGGACGCCGATCGGGCCGTCGGACATCACCAGCGACTTCAGGCCGATCTCGGGGAGGGCGGGAAGGGACCACATGTCCTGGCCGGCCAGCAGCCGGGCCTTCGCGTCCAGCCCGAGCCTGCCGAGGGCCGCCTCGACCACGGCCTCACGCGCCTCGTCCTGCGGGGTCTTCGCTGTCCTGGCTGCCGTCCTCGCCATGCGGCACCTCCTAGTCGAAAGCCATCGGCGGTCTCCATCGTGCACCCGATGCCTGTGGAGCGGTAGGTTTTGTTATCCCGCCGCAATATGACGAGGGGTCGCATGCCGTACGGTGACGCCATGACGGCCCGGGCCAGGAACGAGGAGCGGCGCGCCGAGATCGTGCGCGCCGCCCTGGAGGTGATCGCCGAGCGCGGCTACCGCGGCGCGAGCATGGCCGCCGTCGCCGAGCGGGTGGGCCTGACCCAGCAGGGGCTGCTGCACTACTTCCCGACGAAGGACACACTGCTGGTCGCGGTGCTCAAGGAACGCGATCAGTGGGACGCCGTCCCGGACGGCCGCTGGCGTCTGGAACTGCTCGCCGCCCTCGTGGAGTACAACGCGATGCGGCCCGGCATAGTGCAGACGTTCTCGGCCCTGCTCGGCGAGAGCGTCACCGAGGGGCATCCCGCGCGCGGCTACTTCACCGAGCGGTACCGCGATGTGCGGTCGAGCATGGCGGCGACGCTCCGCTCCGAGTACGGGGACCGGCTGCCGAGCGGCCTGACCCCGGAGCGCGCCGCGCCCCTGCTGGTGGCGGTGATGGACGGCTTGCAGTACCAGTGGCTGCTCGACCCGGACTCGGTGGACATGCCGGCGGCGTTCCGGGACTTCCTGCTGCTCCTCGGCGAGGCGGAATAAGGGGCAGCCCCTTCACGTCCGGCCGGAACGGGGTGCGGCGGCACCGCCGCACCGGCTCCCGCCCCATGGCATCCACCGCTTCCCTCACGCGATACTGCGACGGTCCGGCACCACGCACCCCACTGCGACCGGAAGGACCTGAACTCCCTTGATCTACCGACGTGTTCGGCTCGGCGTCCTGGGACTGACCCTGCTCGCGGGACTGGCTGTCACGCAGACCGCGACCGCCGGCCCTGCCCCCACCACGACCGTCGAGGAACAGCGGCTCGACGGCGCCGTTCCGCAAGAGATCCTCAGGCGATCCGGATTCGCCTCCGTCGCACCCGAGTTCGCCCGGGCACTGGCGAGGAGCCGCTCCTACGCACAGGCCGAGCGCGTCGTCACCCGGCAGGGATCACGGCTGTGGCAGCGGGCCGTCGACCGGGCGCAGGGGCGAGGGCCGCTGGGCGGGGACCTGAGCCGCGACGACGACCGGCCGCTGTACTGGGCACGACTGGCGATGACCCGGGAAGTACGGTCCTGGGAGCCGAGCTTCGGCCTGTCCGACGGGCGACGCGCGAGGCTGCTGTCGGAGCTGGAGACCACCTCGCGCGGTCAGGACGGCGTCCGGTACCCGCAGGGCGGGGGTGTGAAGCGGATCCTGCTCACCGGGTTCGACCCGTTCACGCTGGACCGGGACATCCGGATCTCGAACCCCTCGGGGGCCGGCGCGCTCGCCCTGGACGGCACCACGGTCCGGACTGCGGACGGTCCCGCGCGCATCGAGACCATGGTGTTCCCCGTGCGCTGGCAGGACTTCGCCGACATGACGGTGGAGCGGTCGCTGCGCCCGTACCTGCCGAAGGTCGACCTGTTCACGACCGTGAGTCAGGGCAGAGTCGGCCGCTTCGACGTCGAGCGGACCAACGGGGCCTGGCGGGGCGGCTTCCCGGACAACAACAACGTCGGCAGCACCGGCACGGTCCCGGTCGCCCACCCGGCCACACAGCCTCAGTGGACGTCGACGACCCTTCCGTATCGTGCGATCGTCGCGGCGGACACCGGCCGCTTCCCCGTCTACGACCACACGGAGGTCACCGAGATCCCGGCGGGTGGCACCACTGCCGTCGTACGGGCGGACGGGCCGACCCCGGGTTCGACGGCGCGGGCAGGAGGGGGCGGCGACTATCTCTCCAACGAGATCGCGTACCGGGCGACGCTGCTGCGGGACCGGCTCGGACTGCACGGGACCCTGCCCGGCGGGCATGTCCACACACCGGTCCTGCAGTTCGGGGCAGGGAACACGGATCCCGCGACGGGGACGGTCACCGACCCCGAGTTCGTACGGAACCGGGTCGACATCATCGCGCAGGTCCGGGCGATCGTGACGGTGGCGGCGAACTCCCTCTCCGGATCCGGTCTCAGGCGGGGGTGACCTGCTCCCCCTCGGGTTCCCGCTCCCCGGCCGTCTCCTCACCGAGCAGGTCGCGGGCCAGCAGCGTGGCGCCCGCGACCGCGCCCGGCATCAGGAACACGGCGACGAACGGGACGAGGAAGGCAAGGCCGAGCGGCGTGCCGAAACCCCAGACGAGCAGCTTGCGGGAGCGCAACAGCGCGAGGCGCTCCCGCAGTTCCACCCCGCGGCGCTGAAGGGCGATGGCGGTGAGTTCCTCGGTGAGGAAGAAGCCGGTGACGAAGAAGCCGATCACGGGCACGACGGTCTGGCCGACGAACGGAATGAAGCCGAGGGCGAAGAGGAGAACGCCCCAGACCATGGCGCGGACGAGGATGCGGGCGCTGTCCCGGATCGATATCCACAGTTCGCGGTGGAGCGGCAGACCGGACTGCGGGGCCGTGCCGTCCGGCGAGACGTCGCGGTCGACCGTTTCCGAGAGGCTCTCGTAGAACGGCTGGCCCACGACGAGGGTGACGGCGGTGAAGGTGAGCACGGCCAGCAGCAGGGCGAGTGCGAAGAGCACGGCCGTGAGGAAGCCGCGGAAGAGGCCGAGCCAAGGGCTCGGCCAGCCGTCGGCGAACGGCGTCGCCCAGGTCACGGCGTCCTCGCCCCACACGGCCAGGGCGAACAGCGCCGCCGCGTACAGGACGAGGGTTATCAGCCCCGGCAGCAGGCCGATGCCGTACTGCCTGCCGTGCCGGGCCACCCATCGCTGACCCGACAGAAGACGACCGAATCCCACCCCGAGATCACGCATGGGAAGCACTTTACCGAGACGCTCGCACTGCCCCGCGCGGGTGTCACGGCAGTACGGGCCGGACTGCGGCGAAATGAACCGGCGCCTTTGCTAATGACCCTTTAATACAACGGAATTCACGGTCCGGTATCACTCCGCCCGCTCTGAATACGTACGTTCGGGTGGTCTGCGGCAGTTGATCACCTACGGCAGATGACGACATATCGGACGCATCGTTACCTTGGCCGCCATGACGACCACCGAAATCCATCACACCCGGGGTCGTCCACCGGGCTCCTCACGCAGCCGGAACCCATCCCGACTCCCTGAGATGTGACAAGTGAAAAGATTGTGGACAGGCGTCGGCGCAGCGGTCGCGGTCGCCGCAGGAACAGCCACCTGGGCCATCATGTCGCAGCCGGCCAAGGCTCCGGAGGCCAAGTCCGACGATGCGCCCCGTACCGCACTCAAGGCCGACGCGCTCATGCAGGCAGGTCTGTTGCAGGTGCAGTACCAGGACTTCGACGGTGCGAAAGCCACCTTCGAACGCGTCCTGAAGTTGGACCCGCACAACAAACTCGCCTGGTACAACATGGGCGTCGTGGCCGAGAGGGAGGGCCGACGAGCCGATGCCCTCAAGGCGTACGACTCGGCTCTGAAGGCCGACTCGTCGTTCACGTCGGCTCTTTTCAACAAAGCCCTGCTGCTGAAGAAAAGTGACCCCGACCGGGCCCTCGAACTGCTGCAGCGGGCCGTCTCCGTCAACCCGAAGGCCTCCACCGCCTATTTCCAGATCGGCGAGACGATGGCCATCAAGGGCCTCGACAAAAAGGCACAGGACGCCTACCAGCACGCCGTCGACCTCGACCCTTCCCTGCGCTCCCAAGTACCGAAGCCCTTCAAGGACTCCGTCGAAGCCGGCTCCGAATCCACCGAGACCTCAGGCAGGTAGCCCCAGATGACGTCGAATGCGACACCCAGGTTCTCCGTCTTCACCCCCAGCCACCGGCCGAGCTTCCTGGACGAGTGCCTGGCGACGCTGCAGGCACAGTCCTGCTCGGACTGGGAGTGGATCGTCCTGCTCAACAACGGGGCTCGCTGGCGCCCCGAACGGCCCGACGAGCGGGTCCGCGTGGAGATCGCGGACGACGTCAGGGGCGTCGGGGCCGCGAAGCGCAGGGCCTGCGAACTCGCCTGCGGCGAGATCCTCGTGGAACTCGACCACGACGACCTGCTGGCCAGGGACTGCCTCGCCGAGATCGGCAAGGCGTTCGACGAGCACCCGGACGTCGTCTTCGTCTACAGCAACACCGCCCAGATCACCGAGGACGGCGGACGGGACGACTCCCGGTTCAACGAGACGTACGGCTGGAAGTACGAGGAGGTGGACGTCGACGGCCGGCGGCTGCTGGCGGCCAGGACCATGGCGCCGACGCCGCACAACGTCTCGTACATCTGGTACGCGCCCAATCATGTGCGCTCGTTCCGGAGGGACGTCTACGAGAAGGTCGGCGGCTACGACGCCACCCGCACGGTGCTGGACGACCAGGACATGATGTCCCGGCTCTTCCAGGCCGGCGACTTCCACCACATCGAGCGCTGCCTCTACCTCCAGCGCATGCACGGCGCGAACACCCAGCGCGACAAGGAGATCAACGCGCACATCCAGCGCGAGACGGTCGCCCTCTACGACAAGTACATCGAGGCCAACGCCCTCGCCTGGACCCAGCGCCACGGGCTGGTGGCGCTCGACCTCGGCGCGGCCCACCGCAAGCCGCCGGGCTACCTGGGAGTGGACCAGCACCCGGGAGACGGCGTCGACCTCGTGGCGACGCTGCCCGACAGACTGGACCTGCCGGACGCCTCCGTCGGTCTGATCCGGGCGGTGGACTTCCTCGAGCACGTGCCCGCCAAGGTGCCGCTGATCAACGAGCTGTACCGGCTCCTCGCGCCGGGCGGCATGCTGCTGACCATGACGCCCAGCTCCGACGGACGCGGCGCCTACCAGGACCCCACGCATGTGGCGTTCTACAACGAGAACTCGTTCTGGTACTACACCGACAACCAGTACCGCGCGTTCGTCCCCGAGATCGAGGCGCGCTTCCAGAGCTCCCGGCTGGTGACGTACTTCCCGACCGAGTGGCACTCCGCGAACAACATCTCCTATGTCGTGGCGAACCTCATCGCCATGAAGGAGGGTGCGGTGCGCAACGGCGGGCCGCTGCTCGTCTGAGACGGATGGCGCCCGCCCTGCCCGGCACCGCTCGGGCAGGGCGGGCGCCATGTGTCCACCGCGTGTCCGGGCGCGTCCGCCGACTTCGCCCGGACCAGTGGACCGACGGGCCGCCGGGTTCGCCCGGTCAGCCCGGGATACGGGCCGCGGCGGCCAGTTCCGCGAACCAGGACGTGTCCAGGGCCTCCGACAACTGCTCCTGCCAGCGGGGCTGGCAGGGGACACCGGCGCGCGGCCAGGCGCCGTGCCCCAGCACCCCGAACGCCGGACGCACGGCGGGCCGCGGGAAGGCCTCCGAACCGACCGGGCGGATGCGCTCCGGGTCGAGGCCGCTGAGCCGGTAGGTCTCCCGGGCCAGTCCGAACCAGGTCGTCCGGCCGGCGGACGTGCCGTGGTAGACGCCCGCCGGCGCCCGGCCGGCCAGTGCGGCGCGGCCGAGCTCGCCCAACTGCCGGGCGAGGGCACCGGACCAGGTGGGCTGGCCGTACTGGTCCGCGACCACGTCCAGGGTCTCGCGCCGGCCCGCGAGTTCGAGCATGGTGGCCACGAAGTTGCGCCCGTGCGTGCCGTAGAGCCAGGCGGTGCGTACCGTGTAGCCGGTGCGGGGCAGCAGCTTGGCCACCGCCCGCTCCCCCACCAGCTTGCCCCGGCCGTACGCGTTGAGCGGGCCGGTCCGGGCGTCCTCGGTGTAGGGATACCCCGCGTCGCCGCTGAAGACGTAGTCGGTGGAGACATGCAGCAGAACGGCCCCCGCGTCCGCGCAGGCGCTCGCGAGATGGCGCACAGCGGCGCCGTTGACGGCGGTCGCGGCCTCCTCCTCCTGCTCGGCACGGTCGACGTCCGTCCACGCGGCGCAGTTGACGACCACGTGGTGCCCGGCGACGGCCGCGCGCACGGCCTCCGGGTCGGTGATGTCGAGCCCACTGCGCGTCCGGGCGGTCACCTCGGCATCGGGATCGGCGGCGAGCTCCGTCAGCACGTCCCGGCCGAGCATCCCGCCCGCGCCGGTCACCAGCCATTTCGTGGTCATCCCCGCGCCCCCCTGGTCTTGAGCGGCTCCCACCAGGAGCGGCTGTCCCGGTACCAGGCGACCGTGGCCGCCAGCCCCTCCGCGAACGGGAACCGGGGCGCGTAGCCGAGCTGTTCGCGGATCTTGCTGTCGTCCAGCGAGTAGCGCAGGTCGTGGCCCTTGCGGTCGGCCACGTACGTGACCCGGTCCCAGTCGGCCCCGACGGCGTCCAGCAGCAGTCCCGTGAGCTTGTGGTTGCTCACCTCCGTCCCGCCGCCGATGTTGTAGACCTCCCCGGACCTCCCGCCGCGCAGGACCAGCTCGATGCCCTGGCAGTGGTCCGAGACGTGCAGCCAGTCGCGGATGTGGCGGCCGTCCCCGTAGAGGGGGACGTTCTTCCCGTCGAGCAGGTTGGTGATGAACAGCGGAACGACCTTCTCGGGGAACTGGTGGGGCCCGTAGTTGTTGGTGCACCGGGTCACGACCACGTCCATGCCATGGGTGCGGTGGCAGGCGAGTACGAGGAGGTCGGCTGCGGCCTTCGACGCGGAATAGGGGGAGCTGGGCGCGAGCGGCCACTCCTCGGTCCACGATCCCTCGCTGATCGAGCCGTACACCTCGTCCGTCGAGACCTGGAGGAACCGGCCGACACGGTGCCGGAGCGCCGCGTCCAGCAGTACCTGGGTGCCGACGACGTTGGTGTGGACGAAGGGCCCGGCCCCCGTGATCGACCGGTCCACGTGCGACTCGGCAGCGAAGTGCACGACCGCGTCCTGCCCCGCCGTCACCTGGTCGACCACATCGGGATCGCAGACGTCGCCGCGCACAAAGCGGTAACCGGGATGCCGGGCCACGGAGGCGAGATTCTCCTCGACCCCGGAATAGGTGAGTTTGTCCAGGACCGTGACATGTGCCGTCGGTTCGGAATTCAGCCACCTCCGGACGAATTCCGAACCGATGAAGCCGGCCCCGCCGGTCACAAGGATGCGCATGGTTCTCCGATGCTCTGACGTGCCGGAACTACGGCCGGGAAACTGCTTGTTCTTGATGAGGCCGGGATGTGGGACGACGGTGCCCCGAGCCCGGTGACACCGGGACCGGGGCACCGCTGCGGGCTCGCTTCACGCCGGCGACACCGCAACCGGGTGTTCGTCCGGCCGGGCCTTCAGGCGCTGCCGATATGCGACGCACTCCGCATAGGAGGGCAGCAGGCCCTGCCGCTCGGCCTCCGCCAGGGTGGGAGCCGCGGCGTCCTTGTCCGAGAGCTCGGGACCGAGATCCGTGGGCCATTCGATCGCCAGCGCCGGGTCGAGGGGGTGGACACCGAACTCCCGCTGCGGCGCATATCCCTCGGAACAGAGGTAGACCACGGTGGAGCCCTCCTCCAGGGCCATGAAGGCGTGGCCCAGGCCCTCCGAGAGGTAGACGGCCCGGTGCTCCTGGTCGTCCAGCCGGACCGCCTCCCACCTGCCGAAGGTCGGGGAGCCGGTGCGGATGTCCACGACCACGTCGAGCACCGCTCCACTGATGCACGTCACGTACTTGGCCTGCCCCGGCGGAACCGACGCGGAGTGGATGCCCCGCAGAGCGCCGCGCATGGACCGGGAGCAGTTCGCCTGCTCCAGACGCAGTGCGTGACCGGTCGCCTCGCGGAACCGGTCGGCCCTGAACCACTCATGGAAGCGGCCCCTGCGGTCCGTGAACGCCCGGGGCGTGTCCACCCAGGCCCCTTCGATGCCAAGCGGTCTCACCCGATGCCTTCCTTCCACAGACGGCGCATGCGGCCGAGTCCCGGCCGCCGTCACTTGACCGCGAGGGGCTGCGCCCGGAACGGCTCCCCCTGGCGCGGTCCGCTGCCGCGCTGCGGCACGACGGTGCACCGTTCGTCGTCGAGCAGCCCCAGCAGGTACTGGCCGTATCCGCTCTTGAGGAGCGGCCGGGCAAGTTCGCGCAACTGGTCGTCGTCGATCAGTCCGACCCGCCAGACCGCCTCCTCGACACAGCCGACCTTGAGACCCTGGCGCTCCTCGATCACCCGGACGAACTCCGAGGCCTGCACCATGGAGGTGAAGGTCCCCGTGTCCAGCCAGGCGGTGCCCCGGTCGAGCCGGGTGACACGGAGTTCCCCGGCGTCGAGGTAGACGCGGTTGAGGTCCGTGATCTCCAACTCGCCGCGTGCGCTGGGCCGCAGCCGGCGGGCGATCTCCACGACCCGGCTGTCGTAGAAGTACAGCCCGGGCACGGCGTACGGGGACCTCGGCCGGGCGGGCTTCTCCTCGATGGAGAGCGCACGGCCCTGCTCGTCGAACTCGACCACACCGTAGGCCGACGGGTTTGCGACCTGGTAGGCGAACACCTGGCCGCCGCGCATCCCGTCCTCGTGCGCCAACCGGGCGCCGAGGCCCGATCCATGGAAGATGTTGTCCCCCAGGATCAGCGCGACGGATTCGTCCTCGATGAATTCGGAGCCCAGCAGAAAAGCCTGGGCGATGCCCTCGGGGCGCTCCTGCGTCACATAGTCGATGCGCAGACCCAACTGGCTTCCGTCGCCGAGCAGCGAGCGGAACTGCTCCTGATCGCCCGGGGTCGTGATGACGAGGATTTCGCTCACCCCCGCCAACACCAGTGTGGAAAGCGGGTAATAGACCATGGGCTTGTCGAACACCGGCAGAAGCTGTTTGGAAACGGATCGGGTCAGCGGCCAGAGTCGCGAGCCGGTGCCGCCTGCCAGCAGAATTCCACGCATGGCGTCACCATAGAGGAGCCTGACGCACCTTCAATACGCTGACACGAGCCGCAATTTGCAGTCGGTCAAGCCTTTATGGATACCAATTCCTCCGTCATCCGGCCCAGGAGTGCAGCCGAATGAGCGGCAGGTTTCCATCTCTCCACCCTGCCACTCGGGTGATCTTGTCTGTCCGGGGCGGGCCGCGAATGAGCCGGACCTGATCGTTTGTGAACAATGACGCCGTCCGTAACTCTCCACGAACGCCGCACAAACACACCATTCGATCGCATTGCCGTCGCCCGCAGTGAAGGCGTGAGCCTTCTCCGGGCGCCTGGTGTTTCCGCGGCAACCACGCGGGCTCCTCGGCCTGCCTCGCACGGGCGGCCACGGCCCACTCCAATGTTCTTCACGGAAGGATGTCTGGTGAACCGTAAAACCATCGGCCGCAACCGGGTGAGAACCGTCACCCTGGTTTCGGCAGGCACCCTCGCTGCGGTGCTCAACGTCGTCCCGAGCACGGTGGCCATCGCCGATGCCGTCCAGCGTTCGGGCTCCCAGCACAGCCTGGGGCTGCCGGGGCCGAACGGTGCTACGACGGTCAGGGCCAACGACCGCGACCGCGGCCCACAGGGACCACGCGGCGAACGCGGTGACCGCGGCGAGCCAGGTCCGCGCGGCTTCCAGGGCCCCCAGGGCGTACCGGGTATTCGGGGCCCGCAGGGCGTCCCCGGTGTCGGCACCCAGGGGCCCCAGGGCACACAGGGAGCGCAGGGAGCCTTCGGCGGCCCTCAGGGAACACAGGGAGCGCAGGGCGTTCCGGGAACACAGGGTTCCCAGGGAGTTCCGGGAACACAGGGTTCCCAGGGTGTCACCGGCACCCAGGGCACCACAGGAGCACAGGGCGCGCAGGGCGTCCCGGGAACGCAGGGCGTCCCGGGAACGCAGGGCGTCCCGGGAACGCAGGGCACCACAGGAACACAGGGCCCGCAGGGCACCCCGGGAACGCAGGGCACCACGGGAACACAAGGCCCGCAGGGCACCCCGGGAACACAAGGCCTGCAGGGCGACCCGGGCGGGGCGATTCTGGACACCTACGTCATCAAGGGCAACGACGCCGTCGGGTTGGGCGTGCAGTCGACCGCCCTGTGTTTGGACGACGATTCCGCCACCGGTGGCGGCTACATCGCCACCGGTGTCCTGGCGCCGCTCAATGTCACCGCCAACAATCCGGTGCCCGTGGGCGTGGGCACTCAGTCCGGCCCAGCCACCGGATGGCAGACCACGGCATCCGCCACCGTCCTCGGCGGAGGGTTCCAGGCCTACGTGATCTGCCACGCCCAGCCCGCGCCGTAGCCGCCGGCACGCAGGTCATCCAAAGGGGCCGTCGTCGCAGTCCTTCTGCGGCGGCGGCCCGCCTCGTCACCCGTCGCGACGGGCCCCGGCCTCGAAGCCGGAGGGCCGCACCCCACGTCCAAGGGTGCGGCCCCGTCGTATCGAACGACCCTGATCCGGCAGGCGTCACGGTGAAATCGTCCGTCAGAGCTTGACGATCATCTTCCCGATGTTGTCACCGCGCAGGACACCGAAGAACGCCTCCAGATTGTTCTCGATGCCCTCGACCACGGTCTCGCGGTACTTGAGCTCGCCGGAGCGGACCCAGGGACCGACCTCCCGGATGAACTGCGGCTGCAGGTCGTAGTGGTCCCCGACCAGGAAGCCCTCGATGCGGCCACGGGTCTGGATCAGGCGGGCGAGGTTCCTCGGACCCGGGGAGGGCTCGGTGTCGTTGTAGACGGAGATCATGCCGCAGACGGCGACGCGGCCGCCCCGGTTGAGGGATCCGATGGCCGCCTCCAGGTGCTCACCGCCGACGTTGTCGAAGTACACGTCGACGCCATCGGGAGCGGCCTCGCGCAGCTGCCGGCTCACGGGCCCGTTCTTGTAGTTGAAGGCCGCGTCGAAGCCGTACTCCTCGACCAGGAGCTTGACCTTCTCGTCGGATCCGGCCGAGCCGATGACCCGCGAGGCGCCCTTCAGCTTGGCGATCTGGCCCACCTGGCTGCCGACGGCTCCTGCCGCGCCCGACACGAAGACGGAGTCGCCCTCCTTGAACGCCGCGGTCCGCAGCAGACCGGCGTACGCGGTGAGCCCCGTCATGCCCAGCACACCCAGGTAGGTGGACAGCGGCGCCGCGTCGGCGTCGACCTTGACGGCCTGCGCCGCGTCCACGACGGCGTACTCGCGCCAGCCGAGGAAGTGCAGCACATGGTCGCCGGCCTCGATCCCCTCGGCACGGGAGACGACGACCTCGCCCACCGCACCGCCCTGCATCGGCCGGTTCAGCTCGTACGGCGCGGCATACGACTTGGCGGCGCTCATACGGCCGCGCATGTACGGGTCGACGGACACATACGTGTTCCGCACCAGGACCTGGCCCTCGCCCGGCTGCGGGAGCTCCGCCTCGACGAGGGCGAAGTCCTCGGCCTCGGGCCAGCCGACCGGGCGGCTGAGCAGATGCCATTCACGGCTGACGGCGGGGAGGGTGGGGGTGTCGCTCATGGCGCCTCTCGTCAGGGTTGCGATCCAAATACTTCAGTACCTGAAACAACCATGCTCCTGAATATTTCATGCTGTCAAGTAAAGAGGTAGCATGGACCGCATGGCCACGCAGAAGACACCCCGCATAGACCCGCTGACCCTGGAGGTCGTGGAACTGATCGGTGCGGTCGTGGCCCGCTACCACGAGGAGTACGAGGAGGCGGCGGCCGAGCACGCGCTGACCGGGGCCCAGGCACGACTGCTGAGCCTTCTGTCGCTGGAGCCGCTGCCGATGCGGCGGCTCGCCCAGAAGCTGAAGTGCGAGCCGTCCAATGTCACCGGGATCGTGGACCGGCTGGAGGCACGAGGGCTCGTGGAACGGCGCCCGGACCCGGCGGACCGCCGCGTGAAGCTGGCGGCGGCGACGGAGGAGGGCAGCCGGCTGGCGCGCGGGCTGCGTGATTCGCTGAACTTCGCCCGCGAGCCCCTGGCTGGGCTGTCGGACGACGAACGTCTGTCGTTGCGGGACCTGCTGCACCGGATGCTGGAGGCATAGCCCGGCGGCGGGCACCGCCCCGGGGGAGTTCGGCCGGCGGCGCACCCGCAGCCTCTACCGCACCGCCCCCGTACTCCGGACGGACCGTGCGGCCCCCGGATGCGCGCCTCGCACCGGTACTACGTGCACCACCACAGGAAACGGTTGCAGGTTTTCGTTGGCGACGGGTGCGGAGTCGGGCTCGACGCCGGAGGACGGCTCGACGGAGCCGAACTCGGCGCGGACGACGGCGTGATCGAGGGGGCCGGGTTCGAGCGGGGCGGAAGGCTCGTCGCGGTCGCCGACGGCGTGGCCGCGTCTGTCTCCTTGTCCTTGTCCTTCTTGTCCTTGGCGGACTCCGACGCCGACGGAGACACGGAGATCGAGGAGGAAGGCGAGGCCGCACCCCCGGCACCGCCGCCGGACGGCGTGGCGCTCTCCTTCGCGGCGGCACCGCCGTCCGCCGTCTCGTCCCCGGCGGACGCGGTCTTGGGTGTGGTCCCGGGTGCCTCTATGCCGAGTTCGGCGAGGCTCAGCGCGCCTGCGGCCAGCAGCAGTCCGGCACCCACCAACAGCACGCGCCTACGGCGCCGCCGATGGGCCGCGGCCTTGCGGTCGCGACGACCCGACCGCCCGACCGAGGCGTCGTCGGCGTCGCCGGAGGGCCCGCGGCGCTGCGACCGTCGCCGGCCCTGCGCCCGCCCGGACGCCGCCGGTTCGTCCTCGTCCGGCGGTTCGGCTCCGTCGGAGCTGTCGGTGCCGTCGTATCCCTGGTCGTCGTCGCGGCCGTCGGCATGCGCGTCGGCCGCATCCGTGCGGGCGTGCGTGCGTAGTTCGTCGACCGGCGTGCCGCACCCCGGGCAGGCGAGGGCGCCGTTGAGGTGCCTTCGGCACGGGTGGCAGTAGTCCATGACGCGGGAAGACTAAGTTCCTCGCAGGTAACGTTCCTAGGGGCAGCTGTGAAAGTTGTGTGCGGAATCGCTCGTTACCGTGTGGCAAGTTGAACACGGCGTGCGACGCGGTGGTCGAAACCCTTGCCGAAACCGTTATGCGCACAGCCCATTGACACCCCCACCGCCCCCTCCTTACTGTCACGCCAGCATTTCGAACGCGTGACGAAATTTCGAACAGACCGTCTGGGCCGACGAAGCACCGACGACGCAGCAAGGGGCAACTGCCGTGCGCATCACCGGAATCAGCACACACGTGGTCGGGACGCCGTGGCGCAACCTGACATACGTCCAGGTGCACACCGACGAGGGCATCACCGGAGTCGGCGAGACCCGGATGCTGGGCCACACCGACGCGCTGATCGGCTATCTGCGGGAGGCGGAGGCCAACCACATTCTCGGTTCCGATCCGTTCGCCGTGGAAGACCTCGTACGCCGGATGAAGTACGGCGACTACGGGCGCGCGGGCGAGATCGTCATGTCCGGTATCGCGGTCGTCGAGATGGCCTGCTGGGACATCAAGGGCAAAGCCCTCGGCGTCCCCGTCTGGCAGCTCCTCGGCGGAAAGGTCACCGACCGGGTCAAGGCGTACGCCAACGGGTGGTACACCACCGAGCGGACCCCCGACGCGTATCACAAGGCCGCCCAGGAGGTCGTCGCCCGCGGCTACAAGGCTCTGAAGATCGACCCGTTCGGCACCGGACACTTCGAGCTCGACCACGACCGGACCCTCTACTCCGTCTCCCTCATCGAGGCGGTGCGGGATGCCATCGGGCCCGACACCGAGCTGATGCTGGAGATGCACGGCCGCTTCTCCCCCGCCACCGCCGTCCGGCTGGCCCGCGAGCTCGCGCCCTTCGAGCCAGCCTGGCTGGAGGAGCCGGTCCCGCCGGAGAACCTCAAGGCGCTGGAGAAGGTGGCCGGGAAGGTGGACCTGCCGGTCGCCACCGGTGAGCGGATCCACGACCGCATCGAGTTCCGCGAGTTGTTCGAGAGCCAGGCCGTCGACATCATCCAGCCGGACGTCGGCCACATCGGCGGCATCTGGGAGACCCGGAAGCTCGCCGCGACCGCCGAGACCCACTACATGCTGGTGGCCCCGCACAACGTGGGCGGGTCCGTCCTCACCGCGGCCTCCCTCCAGGTCGGCTTCACCACCCCGAACTTCAAGATCCTCGAACACTTCAACGACTTCGCGGACGCGGAGATCAAGAAGGTGGTCAAGGGCGCCCCCGAGGTCGTCGACGGCTACTTCCACCTCTCCGACGCCCCTGGGCTCGGTGTCGAGCTGGACATCGACGCCGCGGCCGAGTTCCCCCAGCAGCAGGCCCGGTTCGACCTGTGGGCCGACGGCTGGGAGCAGCGCAAGCCCAAGGGGACGAAGTGAGCACCGCGGTCGTCGTCGAGGCACCGGGCGCGCACCGGCTGGTACCCCACGACCCCGTCGCGCCGGGACCCGGCGAGGCGCTGGTGGGCGTGCATGCCGTCGGCATCTGCGGCAGCGACCGCGAGGTGTACCAGGGCAACCGGCCCGAGGGTTACGTCCGTTACCCCCTCACCCCGGGCCACGAGTGGTCGGGCGCGGTCCGGGCGGTCGGCGCCGGGGTGCCCGAGGGCCTGGTCGGCCGCAAAGTGGTCGGGGAGGGCTTCCGCAACTGCCAGGTCTGCGACCGCTGCCACGCCGGTGAGACCACCTTGTGCACCGCCGGTTACGAGGAGACCGGCTTCACCCGGCCGGGCGCCATGGCCGCCACGCTCACAGTGCCGGCCCGGCTGCTGCACGTGCTGCCGGAGGACGCGGACCTGACGGCCGCGGCCCTCCTGGAGCCGGCCGCCTGCGTCGCGGCCGCCGCGCTGAAGGCGAACGCCCGGCCCGGCGAGCGGGTCGCGGTCGTCGGTACCGGCACGCTCGGCATGTTCGCCGTGCAGTTCCTGAAGGCCGCCTCCCCTGCCGAACTGCTGGTGGTGGGTTCCGGGACCGACCGCGAGGCGCTGTCCCGGCGGTTCGGGGCCACCGGCTTCCGCACCAAGGACCAGGAACTCACCCCCGACTTCGACGTCGTCGTCGAGACCGCCGGGTCCGCGTCCGCCGCGCGCACCGCGGCCTCCCTGCTCAGGCGCGGCGGACGCCTGGTCCTCACCGGCATCCCGGCGCCGGGCGCCGAGGGCCTCGACCCAACCGATCTCGTCGTACGGCAGCTGGAGGTGCACACCGTGTTCGGGGCGCCGCCGGACGCCTGGGCGCACACGGTACGGGTCTTCGGCGCCGGACTGCTCGATCCGTTGCCGCTGGTCACCCACGAGTTGCCCCTCGCCGAGTTCTCCCAGGCCATCGAGCTGGTGGGAGCCGGCGATCCGAAGGTCGGCAAGGTCCTGCTGCGACCGTGACGTCTCCCGGACCGTGCGCCGGTACGGAGTCACCCGACGTGCTCCGTGCCGGCGTACCACCACAAGTCTCTTCACATCCAGAGTCGCGAACCTTGTCCGAAATACCGAACATGAAGGACGCCCTGTGACCCACCCCGCTACGGCAGCCCGCAGGCCCGGTGAGCAGGTCCTCGCCGCGCTCGGCCTCGGCGCGCCCGCTCTCTCCCCCGCCGACGCCTCCCCTCACACCTTCCCCGGAGGCGGGCGCTGGCGCACCGAGATCCCCTCGTGCGAGGGCCCAGAGGCACTGGCGGTGGTCCTCAAGGAGTCCTCCAGGCTGGACGTGCCCATCCACCGCATCAGCCAAGGCAGCGGCGTGTGGATGCTGACCGATTCCGAGATCACCGAGATGGTCGAGGCCACCGGTGAACGCGACATCGAGCTGTGTCTGTTCACCGGGCCGCGCGGCACCTGGGACACCGGCGCCTCCGTACGCTCGGACTCGCGCGGGGCCGGGCTGCGCGCCCGCGGCCACGACGCCGTCGCCGGCTGTGTCGAGGACGCCGTGCGGGCCACCGAACTCGGCGTCAAGTGCCTGCTCGTGGCCGACGAGGGCGTGCTGTGGACCCTGCACCGGGCACGCACGGCGGGGATCATCCCGGCCGACACCACCCTCAAGGTGTCCGCGCTCATCGGTCCGGTCAACCCGGCGTCGTACGCCGTCTTCGAGCACCTCGGCGCCGACTCCGTGAACGTGCCGAGCGATCTGACGCTCGATCACCTGACGGAGATCCGGCGGGTCTCCGCCGCTCCCATGGACATGTACATCGAGGCCCCCGACGACCTCGGAGGCTATGTGCGGATGTACGAGGTCGCCGAGCTCATCCGGCGCGGCGCACCGCTGTATCTGAAGTTCGGTCTGTCCAGGGCGCCCGGGATCTACCCGTACGGCACCCATCTGCGGGACCTGACCCTGGACACCGCCCGGGAGCGGGTGCGGCGCGGCCGGCTCGCTCTCGACCTGCTCGCCCGGCACGGCGCGGACGGCGACATGGCGCCGCTCGGCTCCAGGCTGCCCGGCTCGTTGCATCGCTTCCCCACCGGCGACCGACCGCCGGCTGCCCCTCTCAACGACGAGAAGAACAAGGACTGATCACCATGCGCACTCGCAGAGCCGCTCTCGCCGCGATGGCCTCGGCCGCCTCGCTCGCCCTGACCCTGTCCGCCTGCGGCCAGAACAGCGAGGGCGGAAGCAAGGAGGACAAGGGGAGCTCCAAGGGCGGCACCATCGGTATCGCGATGCCGACCAAGTCCTCCGAGCGCTGGATCTCCGACGGCAACAACGTCGTCAAGAACCTCCAGGCCAAGGGCTACAAGACCAAGCTCGTCTACGGCGAGGACGACCCGGACACCCAGGTCTCGCAGATCGAGAACCTGATCACCCAGGGCGTCAAGGGCCTGATCATCGCGGCCATCGACAACAAGTCGCTGAACAACGTGCTCCAGGAGGCGGCGGACGCCAAGATCCCGGTCGTCGCCTACGACCGTCTGATCCTCGGCACGAAGAACGTCGACTACTACGCATCCTTCGACAACACCAAGGTCGGCGAGCTCCAGGCCAACTACATCGTCGACAAGCTCGGCCTGAAGGACGGCAAGGGCCCCTTCAACATCGAGCTGTTCGCCGGATCCAACGACGACAACAACACCAAGTACTTCTTCAACGGCGCGATGAGCGTCCTCAAGCCGTACATGGACAGCAAGAAGCTGGTCGTCCGGTCCGGTCAGACCGCGCTCAACAAGGTCACCACCCTGCGCTGGGACGGCGCCACCGCGCAGAAGCGCATGGACGACGTCCTCACCTCCTCGTACAAGAGCCAGAAGGTCGACGCCGTCCTGTCGCCGTACGACGGCATCTCCATCGGTGTCCTGTCCTCGCTGAAGTCCGACGGCTACGGCAGCAAGAGCAAGCCGCTCCCGGTCGTCACCGGCCAGGACGCCGAGCTCGCCTCCGTGAAGTCGATCATCGCCGGTGAGCAGACGCAGACCGTCTACAAGGACACCCGCAAGCTCGCCGAGGTCGCCTCGGCGATGGTCGACGACGTGCTGACCGGCAAGAAGCCCGAGGTCAACGACACCAAGACCTACGACAACGGCTCGAAGGTCGTCCCGTCGTACCTGCTCCAGCCGGTGAGCGTCGACAAGACCAACTACGAGGAGACCCTGGTCAAGGGCGGCTACTACACCGACGCCGAGCTGAAGTGACCCCGCCGCCGTACCCGACCCCACACTGATTGGAAGGCACGACCATGGCGGGACCCGTCCTGGAAATGCGCTCGATCGTCAAGACCTTTCCCGGCGTCAAGGCGCTGTCGGACGTCAATCTGACCGTCCGCCAGGGCGAGGTCCACGCCATCTGCGGTGAGAACGGCGCCGGGAAGTCCACCCTGATGAAGGTGCTCTCCGGCGTCCATCCGCACGGCACCTACGAGGGCGAGATCCTCTTCGACTCGGAGGTCTGCCGCTTCAAGGACATCCGGGCGAGCGAGCACCACGGCATCGTCATCATCCACCAGGAGCTGGCGCTGGTGCCGTTCCTCTCCATCGCCGAGAACATCTTCCTCGGCAACGAGCACGCCACGCGCGGGTTCATCAACTGGAACGACACCCTCAAGCACGCCACCGAACTGCTGCGCCGCGTCGGACTCGACGAGCACCCGGAGACCCGCGTCGCCGACATCGGCGTGGGCAAGCAGCAGCTCGTCGAGATCGCGAAGGCCCTGTCGAAGTCGGTGAGGCTCCTCATCCTCGACGAGCCGACGGCCGCGCTGAACGACGAGGACAGCGGCAAGCTCCTCGATCTGATCCTGGAGCTGAAGAACCAGGGCATCACCTCGATCATCATCTCCCACAAGCTCAACGAGATCCGCAAGGTCGCCGACTCGGTCACCATCCTGCGCGACGGGCGCACCATCGAGACGCTCGACGTGAAGGCGCCGGAGACGACCGAGGAGCGGATCATCGCCGGCATGGTCGGCCGCGACCTCGACCACCGCTTCCCCGAGCGCACCCCGCACAAGCCGGAGGAGGGGGCTGCCCCGGCGCTCGAGATCCGCAACTGGACCGTGTTCCACCCGATCGACCAGCAGCGCAAGGTCGTCGACGACGTGTCGATCCAGGTGCGGCGCGGGGAGATCGTCGGCATCGCGGGGCTGATGGGCGCCGGGCGCACCGAACTCGCGATGAACCTCTTCGGACGCACCTACGGCCGGTACGCGCAGGGCACGGTCCTCAAGGACGGCAAGGAGATCCGGACCAGGACCGTCGCCGAGGCGGTCGGCCACGGCATCGCGTACGTCACCGAGGACCGCAAGCACTACGGGCTCAACCTCATCGACACCATCAACCGCAACATCTCCTTGACCGCCCTGAAGAAGGTGTCCAGGCGGGGTGTGGTCGACGAGCACGAGGAGCGCCAGGTCGCCGAGGGCTACCGGACGTCCATGAACATCAAGGCGCCGACCGTCTTCGAACCGGTGGGCAAGCTGTCCGGCGGCAACCAGCAGAAGGTCGTGCTCAGCAAGTGGATCTTCGCGGGCCCGGAGGTGCTGATCCTGGACGAGCCCACTCGCGGTATCGACGTGGGCGCCAAGTACGAGATCTACACGGTCATCGACCGGCTGGCCGCCCAGGGCAAGGCGGTCGTCTTCATCTCCTCCGAACTGCCGGAGCTGCTCGGCATGTGCGACCGCATCTACACGATGGCCGCAGGGCGGCTGACCGGTGAGGTACAGCGCGCCGAGGCCACGCAGGAAGTGCTGATGCGTCATATGACGAAGGACAAAGAGGTAACGCGATGAGCACGGATGTGACCGCCACGACCCCGGCCCCCGCGCCGCCGGGCAAGAGCGGATCGGCCACGGGCGGGAGCCTGCTCCAGCTGATGCTGAACGGGCTGCGCCGCAACATGCGGCAGTACGGCATGCTGATCGCGCTCGGTCTGATCGTCGTCCTCTTCGAGATCTGGACCGGCGGGGACCTGCTGCTGCCGCGCAACGTCTCCAACCTGGTGCTGCAGAACAGCTACATCCTGATCCTCGCGATCGGCATGATGCTGGTGATCATCGCCGGGCACATCGATCTGTCGGTCGGCTCCCTCACGGCGTTCGTCGGAGCGTTCGCCGCCGTGCTCACGGTGCAGCACGGTATGGCGTGGCCCCTGGCCCTGGTGCTGTGCCTGCTGGTGGGCGCGGTGGCGGGTTCGGTGCAGGGATTCCTGATCGCGTATCTCGGCATACCGTCGTTCATCGTCACCCTCGCCGGGATGCTGCTCTTCCGCGGTCTGACGGAGATCCTGCTCAAGGGGCAGACCCTCGGCCCGTTCCCGAACGGGCTGCAGAAGATCGGCAACGGTTTCCTGCCCGAGGCGGGGCCGAACACCAACTACCACAACCTCACCCTGCTCCTCGGCCTGGTGCTGATCGCCGCCGTGGTGTGGCAGGAGACGCAGGACCGCCGCCGTCAGCGGGAGTTCGCCCTCGACGTGCCGCCGGCGAAGCTGTTCGTCCTCAAGCTCGTCGCCCTGGTCGCCGCGATCCTCGTGCTGACGCTGCTGCTCGCCAGCTACAAGGGCGCCCCGATCGTGCTGATCATCCTCGGCGTCCTGGTGGTCGGCTACGGCTATGTGATGCGCAACGCCGTCTTCGGCCGCCACATCTACGCGATCGGCGGCAATCTGCCGGCGGCGAAGCTCTCCGGCGTCAAGGACAAGAGGGTCACCTTCCAGGTCTTCCTGAACATGGGCGTGCTCGCGGCCCTGGCGGGGCTGGTGGTCGCCGCCCGTCTGAACGCGGCCTCGCCGAAGGCGGGTGTGAACTTCGAACTCGAGGCCATCGCTTCGTCGTTCATCGGTGGCGCGTCCATGAGCGGCGGTGTGGGAACCGTTCTCGGCGCGATCATCGGTGGGCTCGTCCTCGGCGTGCTGAACAACGGCATGAACCTCCTCAGCGTCGGCACCGACTGGCAGCAGGTCATCAAGGGCCTCGCCCTTCTGGTGGCGGTCGGCTTCGACGTGTGGAACAAGCGCAAGTCCGGTTCGTAACACGTCAGCTCGGGCCCCGTCGTGACGACGGGGCCCCACCCTTCACGGGAGCCGCACATGGAACTGAACAGACGCACAGTCATCGCGGGCGCCGCGGCAGCGGGCATCGCCGCGACCACCCTCGGCACCGGCACCGCCGAGGCCGCCCCTGGAGGCAGGAAGCCGGTGAAGGAGCTCTTCGGCAAGCTGGATGACGGCACGAAGGTCTACCGCTGGTCCCTGCAGAACGGCGGCACCCGGCTGAAGGTCCTGTCCTACGGCGGCATCATCCAGTCCCTGGAGATCCCGGACCGGCACGGCCGCTACGCCAACGTCTCGCTCGGCTACGACAACCTCGCGGCCTACGTCGCCGGCACCACATTCTTCGGCGCCACGATCGGCCGCTACGGCAACCGCATCGCCAAGGGCCAGTTCACCCTGGACGGCAAGAAGTACCAGCTGAACGTCAACGACGGCGTGAACAGCCTGCACGGCGGCGCCAAGGGCTTCAATACCAAGGTGTGGGACGTCGAGGGCTTCACTTCCGGCTCGGACGTGGGCTTGCACCTGTATTACACCAGCGTCGACGGTGAGATGGGCTATCCGGGCACGCTCAGGACCAAGGTCACCTTCACACTGAACCGGGACGGCGACTGGCGCATCGACTACGAGGCCACCACCGACAGGCCGACGGTCGTCAACCTCACCAACCACACGTACTGGAACCTCGCCGGCGAGGGCAGCGGCACCATCGAGGACCACGAGCTCACGATCGCCGCCTCCCGCTACACGCCCACCGACACGGGCCTGATCCCCACGGGCGAACTGGCGAAGGTCTCCGGCACCCCCTTCGACTTCCGTAAGAGCAAGCCGGTCGGCCGGGACATCCGCGCGGGCCACCCCCAGCAGGTGCAGGCCAAGGGCTTCGACCACAACTGGGTGCTCGACAAAGGCGTCACGGCGAAGCCGGTGCACATCGCCACTCTGCGCGACCCGCGCTCCGGCCGCACCCTGAAGATCGCCACCGACCAGCCGGGCCTGCAGTTCTACTCCGGGAACTTCCTCGACGGCACCCTCGTCGGCACCTCCGGCCGCACCTACCGGCAGGGCGATGGCTTGTGCCTGGAGACCCAGCACTTCCCGGACTCCCCGAACGAGCCGTCGTGGCCGTCGACCGTGCTGCGGCCCGGCCAGACGTACCGGACGACGACGATTCACTCGTTCGGCGCGTGACACCTCACCGGAGGGATCGGTTCCGGAAATCACACCGGCTTCACACGAGTTGAACACCGTCCCTCCCCCGTCCGTATGACTGGGTGGCCCGCGCTCCCCCGCGCGGGCCACCCACAGACGACGGGCCCGCCGTCCCCACCGGGCCCGCCTCATACGGAGGTTCCATGGGCGACACCGTCACCTCGCTGTTCCGCGGTACCGCGGCGCACAGTCCCTCGATGGCGGCGCTGACGCGCGAGGGCGGCGACGGAACGGGTCCCGTGGACTTCTGCATCCCCTGCAACCCCTACTTCCCCACGCCCGCCATGTTCGACGAACTGGCGGGCCGGCTGCGCGAGATCATCACCTACTATCCGAGCAGCGCCGACACGATCACGGCCGAGCTGTGCAACCTGCTCCAGCTGCCTCCGAGTTGTGTGGCGATGGGCAACGGCTCGACCGAACTGATCACCTGGATCGACCATCTGCTGGTCCGCGAGTCCCTCGCCGTCCCCGTCCCCACATTCGGCCGCTGGACCGACCAGCCCATGGAGACCGGCAAACGCGTCGACATGTTCCCGCTCCAGGAGTCCAGCGGTTTCGCCCTGGACCTGGCCCAGTACGCCGAGTTCATCCGAAAGCGCGGCACCCGCGTCGCCGTCGTCTGCAATCCGAACAACCCCGACGGCGGGTTCGTGCCCCGCCAGGCACTGGTGCAGTTCATGGACGCGATGGCGGACCTGGACCTGGTGGTGATCGACGAGTCGTTCCTGGAGTTCGCCGACGCCGAGAACGAACCGAGCGTCGTCCAGGACGCGGTGATGCGGCCCAACGTCATCGTGCTGCGCAGCCTCGGCAAGAACTTCGGACTGCACGGCATACGCTTCGGCTACCTGGTCGCCAATCCCTCGCTCGCGGGCCGGGTCCGCTCGATGCTGCCGAAGTGGAACCTCAACTCCTTCGCGGAACACGTGGTGTTCATGCTGAGGGAGCACGGTGCCGAGTACCTGGAGAGCCTGCACCAGGTCCGCCGCGACCGTCTGGACATGTCCCGGCAGCTCTCCCAGCTGCCGGGTCTGACGGTGTACCCCTCCCAGGGCAACTTCCTCTTCGTACGCCTGCCCCTGGGCGCCGAGGGCACCGTCGTCCGTGACCGGCTGCTCACCGAGCACCGGATCCTCGTCCGCGAGTGCGGCAACAAGATCGGTTCATCCAGTCGCTTCCTGCGGCTCGTGGTACGCCCCGAGGTGGACGTGCGTCGCCTGGTGTCCGCCATGGAAGAGGTGCTCTACGGGGCCAGGAGGGGAGCCGCCGTGCCCGAGCCGGGCACAGGGACCAGCTACAGCTCGGGCACGGCGGCGGTGGACCGGCTCGTGAGCCAGACCAACGGCGCGGGCGTCATGGGGCTCGCCTCGCAGGCGTGGTCGATGCCGCTCGCCCCCGGCTCGGCACCGGCCCCCGTGCCGATGCCCGCCCCGATGCCCGCGGCACCCCCGCTGCCCGCACCGACTCCGCTGCCCGCACCGCCCGTCCCCGCCCCGATGCCGGCACCCGCTCCCATGCCGGCGCCGGCCGCCGCCGTGGCCGCCGCTCCGCAGCTGCCCGGAATGCCGCCGGGAATCGCTCCGGCTCCCGCCGCCGGTCTGCAGCCCGTCCCGCAGACCGGCCTGCCCGGACTCGCGGCGGCCGCGCAGAACCGGCGGGGAATGCCCGCCGCGGGCGGTCTCACGGCCGCTCAGGTCCGCGGCCGCACCCAGCCGGAGCCGGTCCCCGAGCCGACGGGCTGGCCGGCGGCGGGCGCGATGTACAACCAGGTCGGCTGAGCCGGCGCGGCGGGGGCCGCGCAGGTGTCCTGGCGGCCCCCGCAGGCGAACCCCGGGTGTCCCAGTTGACGCGCCGGTGAACATGGTCGGGAGGATCTCGGTTTCCCCGGGCAACCAGGTGCTTGCTCCACTCACCATGGCCTCTCCGATCATCGTGCCTGCTGCAGGAGTTGACCGTGAGCGGCATTCCCTGGGACACCGCATTGGCCGTCTTCGGTCTGGCGGTCTCCGGCGCCGCGGGCGTGTGGGAGTTCACGCTCGTCGGCCGCAAACTGCTCGGCTACCGGGTGCAGATGGACACCACCGCCCAGGACGCGGCCGCCGCACCCTACGCGGGGGTGCTGCAGCAGATGCAGCACAACGGCACGCCTCTGCGCGATCCGTCGTTCGTGCTGCTGCGCATCGAGAACAGCGGCCGGGCCCCGATCGTGGAGGACGACTATCTGGCGCCGGACGGCGCCCGGGCCGGCATCCGGGTCGCGTTCCGGGGCCGCCGTGTCGTCGGCATGGTCGTCACCGAACTAAGCCGCAGCGAACTCGGCAGCTTCTTCACCCCCGACGACAACGGACCTGGCAGCCCGCAGCAGGTGCCGGGCCTCGGCGTCAGCGACGGTCTCATCGAACTGCCCAAGGTGAAGCTCAACCGCCGCGACCACTACAAGGTGCTGGCGGTGCTGGAGCGCGAGGAGGACTTCAGGGAGCCGGCCTTCCCGGACCCGGAGGTGGTCGGCGGCATCGTGGGCGGGGTCCGTCGCGGCAGGATGCGGAAGACCGAGTACTACCCGTTCGCCGCCAAGCCGGTCCGCGCGCTGCTCATCGTCCTGGTGCTGGTGCTCATCGGGGAGTCCCTCTTCATGCTCCTGCGCAGCGACCCCGAGCCCGCGCCGCTGGACTGCGCGAGCGGCACGCTCACGCTGTCCGGCTCCACCGCGTTCGCGCCGGTCCTGCGCGAGGCCGCGCGGCAGTACGAGAAGGTCTGCCCCGATGCGCACATACCCCTGTCCGATCGCACCTTCCAGGGCAGTGTCCCCGGCCTCAGCGCCCTCGCCGCGGCGGGGAAGAAGGCCCGTCTCACGGGCAGCCAGGGCCTTGGCGACCGGCTGGCGTTCAGCGACGGCCCGAAGAGCGAGGACGGACGCCCGCAGTTGCTGCCCCGCCCCGTGGCGCTCTCCCTCTTCACGCTGGTCGTCAACCCGGACGCGGGCGTGAAGGACCTGTCCCTGAAGCAGGTGAGGGACATCTACGCCGGGAAGATCACCGACTGGAACCAGGTCAAGGGCAACGACGTGCCGATCCACCTGGTCAGCCGCAACCCCGGCTCCGGCACCCGTACCACCCTCGAACGCCAGGTCCTCGGCGGCAGGTCGTTGCCGGCGGCCACGGTGAGCGACTGCGCGTCCCTCGCGGCGGCCGAGCCGGGACGCTGCGAGGTCGCTGACACGGAGACGCTCCTCGACACCGTGGCCTCGACGCCCGGCGCCCTCGGGCACAGCGAGGTCGGCGCCGCCGCGGCACAGGACGGTGTCGAGGAGGTGCGGATCGACGGCTATCCGGCCACCCTCGAAGGTGCCGACGAGGGCGCCTACCCCTACTGGCAGACGGAGTTCGCCTACACCTACGGCGAGCCGCCGGCCGACTCCATGGCCGCGGGCTTCCTGCGCTGGCTGGCCGACGAGGTCGGCAAGGACGTCATCCGCTCCCACGGGGACCGGCCCTGCTCTGAGCTGGCCAAGCCGTTGCTCTGCCGCCCGAGTTAGGGCGGCCTCCGCCCTCGGCCCGCCACACGGGACCGGGCCCCCCACGGCCGGCGTGCCCTGTGCCTCGTCCCGGACGACGGCGGCAGCCGGCGCCGGACGGCCCGCCTCTGCACCGCGCCTCGACCACCGGTACTCGCCCCCTTCGACGACCCGAACGACCGGCCCGACGCCCCCGGAACCCTTCCTCGGCAGGGCGACACGCGGGCCCGAGCGTGATGACGGCGAGCAGGACCGCCGACGGCCGTCCGCCCGTATCGGGGGAACGGGCGGACGCCTGACGCCCGTTGCCCCCGCGACGCGTTCCCGGACCCACGTGTGCGCGATGCCCTCGTACCGCCCGTACCGCGTAATCCGTCCGCCGGGGGTCCCTCATGGGCCGTCCTGGTGCCGGGCACCGGTGACAATGACGGCATCCGCGACCCTGAGGAGACCGCCTTGGTGTTGAGCAGACGCGCCTTCAGCGCGATCGTCGGAACCGCCGCGCTCGAGCTGGCGCTCGGTGCGAGCGCCGGGCATTGCATCGCCGCGACAGGGCCCACCGGCCCCGCCCCCGGGCCGCCGCGTGCGGACGGACGGCGGCACACGGTGGGCTTCGACAGATACTCGATCATCGTCGACGGCGGACGGGTCGTGCTGTGGTCCGGCGAGTTCCACCCCTTCCGGCTGCCGAGCCCTTCGCTGTGGCGGGACGTCCTGCAGAAGATGCGCGCCCACGGCTACAACACGGTCAGCGTCTACGTCTCCTGGAACTACCACTCCCCCGCCCCCGGCTCCTACGACTTCACGGGCGTGCGCGACCTCGACCTGTTCCTGCGCACGGCCGCCGAGGTGGGCCTCTATGTGATCCTGCGCCCGGGCCCGTACATCAACGCCGAGGTGGACGCGGGCGGTTTCCCGGGCTGGCTGACCGCCACGAAGGGCAGGGCCCGCACCTCCGATCCGACCTACCTGACGTACGTGGACGAGTGGCTGACCGCCGTGAACCGGATCGTGGTGCGCCACCAGTACACCGCCGGATCCGGCACGGTCGTGCTGTACCAACTGGAGAACGAGTACGCGGACCACGTCACCGAGGCGGCCGGCCGCGACTACATGGCCCATCTGTACCGCAAGGTCCGCGCCGACGGCATCGACGTGCCGCTCTTCCACAACGACAAGGGCAGGAACGGCGACTGGGCACCCGGCACCTTCGACACCGGCGGTGAGAGCGGGCACTGGCTCTATGCCTTCGACGGCTACCCCTCGCCGTTCCGGACCCCGCCGGACTGGGGGTACTTCGGCCCGGGCGGGACCAAGGGCGGGGCGTCCGCGAGCCCGGGCACCCCGGGATTCCTGGCCGAGTTCGGGGGCGGCTGGTTCGATCCCTGGGGTGGAGCCGAGTTCGACGGCAAGGGGTACGCCGAGTCGCGCCGTACCCGGGACGCGGCGTACGAGCGGCGCTTCTACCTGACCAACCTCGCCAACGGCATCACGATCCACAATGTCTATATGACCTTCGGCGGCACCTCCTGGGGCTGGCTGCCCGCACCGGTCGTCTACACGTCGTACGACTACGGGGCCGCCCTCGACGAGGCCCGGCGGCCCACCACCAAGCTGGTCCCGATGCACCAGCTCGGCCATCTGCTGGACAGCGTGCCCGAGTTGGCCGAGCTGGACCGCGCGGAGGACCTCGACGTCGGCGGCGGCCCCGGGCTCAGGGCGTACCACCTCGTCAACCGCAGGACACGGGCGCACGTCCACGTCCTGCGCAACGACACCCCCGACGAACGTGTCGCCGCCGTCCCGCTGGCCGGGACGACCGTACGGGTGCCCGTCCCCGGCCTCGACGCCCGGCTGCTGGCCACCGGGATCTCGCTGGGACGGCGCACGCTGCGCCACTCCACCGCCCAGCCGATGCTGCGCCTGACCGCGGGCCGCCAGGACGTCGCAGTGTTCACGGGCCGCACGGGCGAGACGACGGAGACCGTCGTGGAGGCCGCGGCCGAACCGGTCTTCACCGTGCTCGAGGGGGAGGCCGGCTGCGAGTACCGGGACGGCGCGCTGCATGTACAGGCCCGGCTCGGCGGGCTGGTCCGGGTGCTGGTGGACGGCGGAGGGGTGCCGCGGCCGCTGCTGCTCCTGCTCGCCGACGACGCAACCTCGGGGCGGCTGTGGCGTCATGACACCCCGTCGGGTCCGGTCCTGGTGTACGGGCCCGAGCTGCTGCGCACGGTGGGTTTGAGCGGTACGACCGCGCGGCTGGGCGGCGACACGGTCGAGGAGGCGGACCTGGAGGCGTGGCTGCCGCGCGGTGTGACGGAGGTCGTCTGGAACGGACGGCGCGTGCCCACGCACACCACCCGCTCGGGCGGCCTGCGTGCCACGCACCGGCTGCCCGGCGCGGGACCGGTCCGGCTGCCCGCGCTGACCGGGTGGCGCCGCCGCGTCGAGAACCCCGAGTCGGCTCCCGGCTTCGACGACTCGACGTGGCGGACGGCCGACCGGACCACCTCCTTCAGCACGACTCCCGTGCCGGCCTCGGGACCCGTCCTGTTCGCCGACGACTACGGCTTCCACTACGGCGACGTCTGGTACCGGGGCCGCTTCGAGGACGCGGCCGGCGCCGCGGAGGTGTCCTTCTCGTATGTCACCGGCACCCAGGGCCTGCTGATGGCGTGGCTGGACGGCAAGCCCCTGGGCACGCACCGGATGCCCGTGCCGGACAAGAAGACGGTCCGGAAGGGCACGTGGTCGGCGACGGCCGCGTTCCCGGTCGCACCGGGGAAGGGGCCCCATGTCCTCTCCGTCCTCGTCCGCCGTATGCAGCACGACCAGGACGGACGGGCCGACGACACCCACAAGGCGGGACGGGGGCTCGTCTCGGTGGCCTTCGACGGTGCGACGCCGCGGGTGAGATGGCGGATCCAGGGCGAGAGCGCGCCCGATCCCGTGCGCGGGCCGATCAACAACGGCGGGCTGTACGGGGAGCGGCACGGCTGGCATCTGCCCGGATTCGCGGACGGCGGCTGGGAGCCCGCCGAACTGCCGCGGGGCGAGCGGCGGCAGGGCGTCGTCTGGTACCGGACCACCTTCCGGCCTGCCGTCGATCCGGGAACGGACGCGTCGATCGGGCTGACGCTCACCGACGACCCGGCCCGCGCCTACCGGGTGCAGATCTTCCTCAACGGCTGGAACATGGGCCAGTACATCAACGACGTGGGCCCGCAGCAGACGTTCGTCCTGCCGAACGGGGTGCTGAACACCCGTGGGGAGAACACGCTGGCCCTGGCGGTCCTCTCGGACGGGACCACGCCGGCGGGACCCGGAGGAGTACGGCTGACGCTGCTCGGCAAGGCGGCGGGAGGAGTCCCGGTGGCGCCGGTGGACTCCCCCCGCGCCGCGCACTGACAAGAGCGGGGGCCCCGGCCGGGCGGGCCTGGGCCCCCGACGAGGGGTCAGCCCGCGAACGCCGGCTGCGGCAGGCCCTTTCCGGCGCCCGGCACGACGAGCACCGAACCGGAGAGCGGATGCGGTGCGTCCAGCCCCGTACGGGCGGTGGTGATGTACAGGTCGGCCAGGTCCGGCCCGCCGAACGCACACGCGGTCGGACGGCGGACGGGCAGCTCGAGGACCCGGTCCAGCACGCCGGAGGGAGTGTAGCGGTGTACCGCGCCGCCGTCCCACAGAGCGACCCAGACACAGCCGTCGGCGTCGACGGCGAGCCCGTCGGGGAAGCCGCGGTCGACGTGGGCCAGCGGGCGCCGGCCTGCCGGGAGCCCGTCGTCGCGCACATCGAGGACGTCGACCCGCCGGGTCGGCGAGTCGATGTAGTACATCAGCCGGCCGTCGGGGCTCCAGCCCGTGCCGTTGCTGACGGCGACGTCGTCCAGCACCGTCAGGACCTCGCCGTCGGCTGTGATCCGGGACAGCGTGCCACCGCCCGGTGCCTCGTCGTACCGCATGGTGCCCGCCCACAGTGATCCGTCAGCGGCGACGGCCGCGTCGTTGGCGCGGCGGCCCGGGACGACCTCGCGGTGCAACCAGCGGAAGTCGCTGCCGCCGGGCCCGTACAGGCCGACTCCGTCGCGGAGGTTCACCACCAGACCGCCGCCGGCGCGCGGCTTGGCGGCCCCCACGTGCTGTTCCGTGGCCATGACCGTGCGGCGTCCCGAGGCGGGGTCATAGGTGTGCACCCGTGAGCCCAGGATGTCGATCCATATCAGAAGCCGGGCGCCGGTGTCCCATGTCGGCCCCTCGCCCAGGGCCGCTTCGGCCCGTACGGCGACCTCGTAGCCCGTCATGCGGCACCCCTGTGGCCGAGCCTCTCGGAGAGCTCCGCGGCGCCCTTCGCGGCGAGCTGCTCGAGCTCGGCACGGCGCTCGTCGCTCCAGCGGATCATCGGTACGGAGATCGAGAGCGCGGCGACGACCTGTCCGGCGCGGTCGCGCACCGGCGCGGCGACGCAGCTGACGTCGGGGTTGGACTCGCGGGTCTCCACGGCGAGACCGCGTCCGCGGATCTCGCCCAGCACCGTGCGCAGGACCGCCGGGTCGGTGATGCTGTTGGGGGTCATCGCGACGAGTTCCGCGCCGTCGGGGATGCGGTCGGCCAGTTCCTCCGCCGGGAGGGAGGCGAGGAGCATCTTGCCGACGGAGGTGCAGTGGGCCGGCAGCCGGCGGCCCGCCGCCGACACCATCCGCACGGCGTGCGTGGAGTCGACCTTGGCGATGTAGATGACGTCGGTGCCCTCGAGGATCGCCACGTGCACGGTCTCGTCGCAGGTCTCGGCGACGGACCGGGCGACGTGCTGGCCCTCGGCGGCGAGGTCCAGCTGCTCGGCGTAGCGGCTGCCGAGCTGGTAGGGCCGCACGCCGAGCCGGTAGCGTCCCGGTTGCCCCGGCACCTGGACGATGTAGGAGCGTGCGGCGAGCGTGGTGACCAGCTCGTGCACGGTGGTACGGGGCAGCTGGAGCTTGCGCACGATGTCGGGGGCGGAGAGCGTCCCGTCCCCGTCCAGGAAGAGCTCCAATATGTCGAGAGCCCGGGTCACGGCAGGTACAAGGCGTCCCACGACCGGCCCCCTCCCTTGCGTTCGAAATTTCAACCGGCGATCGGCATGGCGAACACAGGCTAATCACAGTGGACTCGGCCGGGCAATGGCCCGGTCCGGGTGACGTCGTCCCGAGGCCCGTCCCGAGGGGCGGTCGCCGTACCCGTGCCGTGACCGTGGGCGAGGATGGTGTGCATGTCGTCCGCGAAGCGCCCCACCGGCCCCTTCACACCCGTCGACTTCCAGCTGGTCCTGCTGCGCCGCATGGCCGACCACAACCCGGACCTCGTCGAGAACGCCCGCCACGAACTGGGGGTCTCGATCGCCGACATGCGCGAGGCGAACCGGCGCTGGCAGGCGATGCTGCACTCCCCCCGCGCCCGCGCCGCCGCCTCCCGTTACCGTTCCGTCCTCGGTGAACCCGAGTCGACACAGGACCGCAGGATCGGCGACCTGGACTGCCGGGCGGTGCTCTGGCCGGTCCCGCTCTGGCCGGATCTGCGCTTCGAGATCCTGGTGGCGCCGAACGGGGTGGTGTGGAACGAGTGGCTGGTACGGGCGCCGGATGCGCCCGGCCCGAAGCTGAAGACCCTGGAGGACCTCACCCCCTGGTCCTGCACGGTCGACGAGGTGGCGCGCGCCTTCGCGCCGGCCCGCCCGCTGGAGGGCACGGCCCCCACCCGCTGGGGTCTGGCCTTCACCGCGCCGGACGCCTCCGGTGAGCGGCGCGACGTGGCCGCGGAGTTCACCTGGGGGCTGTTGCAGCGGACGGGCGTCAGCGGGCGGCCGTGAGGACGGCCTCCACCACCGTCGGCAGCGACCCCGCGTGCAGGTCGAGGAACAGATTGGGCTCGACCAGCTCCAGCTCCATCACACACGGACCGCCGTCCGCGCCGTCGACGAGGTCGACCCGGGCGTAGAGGAGCTCCTCCGAGCCCGGTATCGCCGCCAGGGCCCGCTCGGCGACGGCCAGTTCCTCCGGGGCCGGGGTCCAGGCCTCCAGACGGGGGTGGGCCACCTTCTTCTCGTCGTACGGTGTTCCGGGCGCGAGAACGGCACCCTTCCGGCTGGCGTGCAGCAACCGCCCGCCGAAGAACTGCAGGGCCCGCTCTCCGCTGACGTCGATGTTCTTCACATAGGGCTGCACCATCGCGGTGAACCCCTCCGCGTGCATCCGCTGGAGCTGGCGCACGGCGGTGGCCCGCTCCGCCGGGGTGTACCGGGCGGCGTAGCGGGCGCCCGCGCCCGAGGTGGGCTTGACGACGTACTCGTGGTCCTCGGGCAGGTCGACGGGCTCGCCGGGGGCGAGGTACCGCGTGGGGACGACGGGGACGCCTGCCGCGGCAAGGTCTCCGAGGTACCGCTTGTCCGTGTTCCAGCGCACGACGTCCACCGGATTGGCCAGCCGTGTGACGTTCGCACAGCGCTCGGCCCACGCCGTGAACTCCGCCGCGCGCCAGCTGTAGTCCCACGTGGAGCGGATCACGGCCAGGTCGTAGGCCGCCCAGTCGATGTCGGGGTCGTCCCAGTACACGGCGTCGGCGGCGGCACCGGCCGCCCTCAACTCCGCCACAATTCCCGGCAGATCCCGGTCGACCGAGACCTCCGGCCTGGGGCGGCACGTGACCAGTGCGACTCGGGCTGCGGGGCGGGGCACGTCTGCACTCCTGTTCGTACGGCGGCTGCTGGGCGCAGGTTAACAACGGGCAGGGGAACCGCCACAACCTTGTTGACCTTCACCTTCGGTGAAGCCACGGCAGCCGTCGACCGAACGGGGAACGGCCGCAAGGGCGGGATGCGCCGAGATCCGCCACGTCGACCGGCCGCGCATCGGTCGAGCAGCGGCGGTCCCCCGGGCAGGGCACGGTAGCGGCATGCGCGGACCGGTACCTGCCGTGGTGGGATGAGGTGTCCGTCACCGCGGGGAAGGGTTTTCGCCCGCCGTGATGTAGGAACGGTCCTTGAGTCCGTACGTCCGCTTCGAGCCCAGGAGTACCTCGCGTGTCCTCCCTCTTTCCGGCCCTGACGGGGCCCTCGGCCGGGCGGCGGCCCGCCCTGCGCTTCGGTGAGCGGACCCTGACGTACGCGGAGCTTGCCGCGGCGGCCGGCGCGCTCGCCGGGCGGATCGGCGGTGCGGGAAGGGTGGCCGTGTGGGCCACGCCGTCCTTGGAGACCGCCGTCGCGGTGGTGGCCGCGCTGACCGCCGGTGTGCCCGTCGTACCGCTCAACCCGAAGTCCGGGGAGAAGGAGCTGGGGCACATCCTTTCGGACAGTGTGCCCTCCGTGGTGCTGACCGCTCCGGGCGACGAACTCCCGCCGCCGGTGAGCGCGTTGGAGAGAGTGACGGTCGATGTGCACGGCTCCGGGGCGTACGCGCCCGCCGAGGTGGACGAGGAGAGCCCCGCCCTCGTCGTGTACACCTCCGGAACCACCGGGCCGCCCAAGGGCGCCGTCATCCCCCGCCGTGCGGTGGCCGCCACCCTCGACGCGCTCGCGGACGCCTGGGAGTGGACCGGGGACGACGTGCTGGTGCAGGGGCTGCCCCTGTTCCATGTGCACGGTCTGGTGCTCGGTGTGCTCGGCCCGCTGCGCCGCGGCGGATCCGTGCGGCACCTGGGCCGCTTCAGCACCGCGGGCGTGGCGCGCGAGCTGGGCGCGGGCGCGACCATGCTGTTCGGGGTACCGACGATGTACCACCGGATCGCGGAGACGCTGCCGGGCGACCCCGCCCTCGCCGAGGCGCTGGGCCGGGCCCGGCTGCTGGTCTCGGGGTCCGCCGCGCTGCCGGTGCACGACCACGAGCGGATCGCCGCCGCGACCGGCCGCCGGGTGGTCGAGCGGTACGGGATGACGGAGACCCTGATGAACACGAGCGTGCGCGCCGACGGGGAGGCGCGTCCGGGCACGGTCGGCGTGCCGCTGCCCGGTGTGGAGCTGCGGCTCGTCGAGGAGGACGGCTCGCCCGTCGCGGGTGACGACGGGGAGACGGTGGGCGAGATCCAGGTCCGCGGGCCGAACCTGTTCACCGAGTACCTCAACCGTCCCGACGCCACCACCGCGGCGTTCACCGCCGACGGCTGGTTCCGCACCGGCGACATGGCGGTCCGTGAGGCCGACGGGTATGTGCGCATCGTGGGCCGCAAGGCCACCGACCTCATCAAGAGCGGCGGCTACAAGATCGGTGCGGGCGAGATCGAGAACGCGCTGCTGGAGCACCCGGGGGTGCGGGAGGCGGCCGTCACCGGGGAACCCGACGAGGACCTCGGCGAGCGGATCGTCGCATGGGTCGTGCCGGCGGACGCCGGGGACCCGCCCGGCGCGGAGGAGTTGGCCGACCATGTGGCGCGGCGGCTCGCCCCGCACAAGCGCCCACGCGTCGTGCGCTACCTCGGCGCCCTGCCCCGCAACGACATGGGGAAGATCATGAAGCGGGCGCTGGGCGATGCCTGACCGCCCGACCGCACGGCAGGCCCTCGCCCTCCTCACCGACGACTTCGCCGAACTCCCCCACCCGGCCGGGACCTACCGGCCCGACGGCCCGCTGGAGTGGGCCGGCTACGACGCCTCGCGTGCCCGCGCCGCCGCGCGCACCGGCGAGGACGAGTCCGTGGTCTGCGGACACGCGACCGTCGGCGGCACCCCGGCCGTGCTGATCGCGTTCGAGTTCGGCTTCCTCGGCGGCTCCCTCGGCGAGCGCACCGGTGACCGGCTGGAGGCGGCGCACATCCACGCCCGTGAGCACCGGCTCCCGGTCGTCTCGCTGGTCGCGACCGGCGGCAGCCGGATGCAGGAGGGCATGCTCGCGCTCACCCAGCTCCAGCGCGTGGCCCGGCAGTCGGCGCTCACCCGCGCCGAAGGCCTGCCACAGCTCTCCGTCCTGCGGGACCCGACGACCGGCGGGGGCTGGGCCACGCTGGGCGCGGGCGCCGACGTGGTGCTGGCCCTGCCGGACGTCCAGGTGGGGTTCGCAGGCTCCCGGGTGCGCCCTGCGGACGCGGACCCGGCGGCGTACACGGCGCAGGCGCAGCTGGCGGCGGGCACGGTCGACGCCCTCGTACGGCCCCGGGAACTGCGGGACACGGTGGGCCGATGGCTCGGTCTGCTGACCGCGCCGTCGTCCGACCCCGCCCCGGTGCCCGGGGCGCTCGGCCGGGTGGACCTCCCGGCGACCGGCTGGGACGCCGTCCGGCGCGCCCGTGACCCCCTGCGGCCGCGGGCGCAGGCCTACCTGGACGCCTACTTCACCAGCCGGGTGGCCCTTGGCGGCGACCGCTGCGGTGGCCGCGACGAGGGCATGCTGTGCGGTTTCGGCTCCCACGACGGCCGTACGATCGCCTACGCCGCACAGACCGGCACCGCGACCCGCCCCGCGGGATACCGCACGGCCGCCCGGCTGATCCGGCTGGCGGACACCCTGTCGATCCCCGTGCTGACGCTGGTGGACACACCGGGCGCCGCCAACGACGCGGAGGCCGAGCGGCAGGGCGCGGGCGCCGCCATCGCGGACCTGTTCGCCGCGGTCGCCACCGCCCGTACGCCGCTCACCACGCTGGTGATCGGCGAGGGCGGCTCCGGCGGCGCCCTGGCGCCGGCCGCGCCCGGCAACACCTGGGTCACCCCCGACAGCTACTTCTCCGTCATCGCGCCTGAGCTCGCCGCCGCGATACTCAAGCGCCCGGCGCACGAGGTGCGGGCCACGGCGGACCAGCTCCGGCTGCGCCCCCAGGACCTGGTGGCCCTGGGGGTCGTACGCGGGATCGTCGGCGGGGACACCGCGCCGGCCGGATGATCTCGCGGGCGCGCTCCGCCCCGGCCCCGGGCGCCGCGCGCGCCCGCGGCGCCCTCGCGGCCGGGCACGGCCCGGGCCGGCAGACGGACTTCCGGGGCACCCGGCGCGCCCGAGATCACTCGCCCGGAGCCGCCCCGCCCGGCCCACCTCGAGAGGCGCGGTCCCCGCCCGCGGCACACGATGGGGGAGGAGAGGCCCGCCGCCCGGCGGCCACCCGCGGCCTGTTTCGGAAGGTACCGCCATGACCGTGAGTCTGGACCAGCTGCGCCGTTGCCATTTCGCCGTCGACCTGGGGGCGGCCCGGACCCGTGTGTACGTCAAGGGTGCCGGGCTGGTGGTGGATCAGCCCAGCGCTGCCGCCGTCAACACGCGCAACGGTGCGCTGATAGCGGTCGGTGAACTCGCCGAGAAGATGACGGGACGCACGCCTTCGTACATCCGGGTGGTACGGCCCGTCTCCGGCGGCACGGTCGTGGACATCGAGATGGCCCAGCGCATGCTGCGCCAGCTGCTCGGCGAGAGGCTGCGCCGCAAACTGCGCCGCAAGCCCCGGCTGCGGGCCGCCGCCTGCACCCCGCACGACGCGGACCCGCTGGCCCAGCGCGCGGCCATCGAGACCCTCGTCGGACTGGGGGCCAGGAGGGTGGAGCTCGTGGACACGCTCGTGGCGGCCGCCGTCGGCTGCGGCCTGCCCGTCGAGCAGGCCGAGGCTTCCATGATCATGGTGTGCGGTGCGGCCGCCACCCAGATCGCCGTTCTGTCGCTGGGCAACATCGTCACGGCCGAGCGGGTCCCGGTGGGCGGCGAGGCGGTCGACCACGCGATCGTGCAGCACCTGCGCCACGAACACGCGTTGATGCTGCCGAGTCAGTCGGTACGGCCGCTGCAGGTCGCCCTCTCCGGCAACGGGCTGACCCCGCACGGACCCGCGGCCACCGAGATCCAGGGCCGGGACGTGGCGACCGGTCTCGCCCGTTCGGTGCTGGTCGACACCGCCGCCGTACGGATCGCCATCCAGACCCCGCTGACCGCCGTCCTCGACGGCATCGGCAAGGTGCTCCGGGACTGCCCGCCCGACCTGGTGGCCGACCTGGTGGACCGGGGGATCATGATGGTCGGCGGCAGCGCCCTGCTGCCGGGCCTGGACCAGATGCTCCGCCAGGCGACGGGCATGCCCGTGCACATCGCCGAACGCCCGGACATCTGCGCGGTCCAGGGCCTGGGCGCGATGCTCGAGGGCAGGATCCAGCCGCTGGTACTGAATCCGCTGGCGGCCTGACGTCGTCCGGGGCCGGGCCCGTTCGCGGCACCCCGGCCCCGAAGACGCCCGTACATGCGTCCGGCGGCCGGGCGTCGCGCCCCGCCCTGCGCCGGGCCTGCCGCCGTGCGCCCCTGCGCACCGGGGTGTGTTCACGTACGGCGATGGGGAAGACGTATCCGTGACTGGAACCGGTGCGACCGACGCGGCCGCGCGACGTGCCATCGCCCCTCGGCACACCGCCGCAGGGTTCACCGTCGCGCCCCGGACTCCTCCGTCCCCCCGTTCCTCCGTCCGGACCCGCGTCACCCGCATCGGCGTCACCGGCCACAGGTCGATCCCGGCCGCCGTCCTGCCGTCCGTACTGTCCGGCATGCGCCGGCAACTCAGTGCCGAGGGACGCCTGGAGGCCCTCAGCAGCCTGGCGGCGGGCGCGGACCAGCTCTTCGCCGACATCGCCCTGGCCAACGGCGTACCGGTCACGGCCGTGATCCCGGGCATGGACTACGAGGCCCATCTCGGGGACGCCGAGACGCGGGCCGCCTACCGTCGGCTGCTCGGCTCCTGCGCAACCAGGGTGGACCTGCCGGTCGAGGACACACACGAAGAGGCCTACTACGCGGCGGGCCGCTGGATCGTCGACCACTCCGACCGGCTGGTCGCGGTCTGGGACGGCCGCCCGGCCCGGGGCCCCGGCGGCACCGGTGACGTGGTGGCGTACGCGCGGCGCACCGGGGTGCCGGTGACCGTGCTGTGGCAGCCGGGCGTGGGACGCGACTGACGCACCGAACGACCGGCGGCCGTCGGCGCACACCGCCCGACAGGGCCTCAGTTTCCGAACTTGACCAGCCAGTCCGAGTGCTGCGGCGACACCAGCCGCTCCGCCTGTTCCACCGCCTCGGCCCACCGCTCCTCGGTCACGGTCGTACTCATCGTGATCCGCAGGGTCTCCAGATCCTGCTCCACGAGCGAGTGCGCGTATGTCAGCGGCCGATGGCGACGCACCTCCTGCCAGGCCACTCCGGCCGCCGCGCCCGCGCTGAGCAACCCGGTCAGGTCCCAGCCCTCGATGACGCCCGCGGCCCGGAGCACCGCCGCGAGAAGGGCGAGCAGCGACAGCACGGCCGTGACGGAGGACCAGCGCACGGAGGACCGGTGGGTCTGAGCGGCCCGGCGCTTGTACCAGCCGTGCTGCTCCAGGAGCCGGTCCCGCAGATAGATGTCCCGGCGCACCTCGTACGGCTTCCCGCGCACCGCCCGCATCACCGGCGTGATCTGCCCCGCGCCACGCGCACCGGCCCCGTTCCGTTCGTCCTCCCACCCGACCTTGCGCAACTCCCGCAGCCGCTCCTCCAGTCGTTCAGCGAACAGCGCCTCGGGATTGGCCACCCTCGAGTGGAACGGCCCCCCGTGGACCATGTACTGCCACGCCAGCGACTTCAGCAGCTCGGCGACGGCACGGTGCGCCTGCCAGTGCGCGCGGGCGCGGCGCCGGGAGGTGCGCAGACCGATGGCGATGGTCAGGGCGTACAGCACGGCCGCGATTGCCGCAGGAATATGACTGTGGAGATGTTCGGCCAGCATGGCGGCCGCGGCGGCCATGAGAAGAACCACCAGTTGGGTACGGACGGCGCGGAAGGATTCCCCCTGACGGGCCAACGCTCTTCGGTCACTGACTCGAAAGAGTGGCGGAAGATCGCCGTCGCCCAACGTCACGGTGGGACCCGGAGTTCCAGCTCGCATGCTCTCCCCCGACTGCCGGCAAGCGAACACCTGGAAAAATCCTGCTCCACGAGTGGAGCATTTGGACACCCCCGGTGGGCGATTGCATGCCCACCGTGTTAGCGTTCCCGCCAAGAGCATCCGTCAACAGGTCTCAGGCTGTCTCCAGACGTCTACAGGTCCCAACGCCCACACGGTCATCCCTACCTTGCGACGGGAAACGGGCTGGATCTGTCTACAAGCCGAACTGGAGCCATGAGAAAGCCATGAACTCGACGGCCACCAAGATCCAGCACGAATCGGTCGAACCCCGACCGGTGCGCCGCCTCACTCCCCTTGCCTCCACCGCCGCCGACAAGACGTCCGCGGTGAGGTCGACAAGTCGCCTGACGGACGCCGAAGGATGGCGTTCGAAGAAGCCGATCGCCTTTGACGCCGCGCTGTGATGCGGTAGGCGATCACATGACCCGGAGCTCCCCGGCGGACCCGTCGTCGGGGGCCCGGGTTACGGTACCCGGTCACCAACTCACCTGATCGAGTGAGTACTTGAGGTCATCCCGGCGTCCGGCTCCCCGTAGTATGTCTCGGTGACGCAAATCCAGGAACTGGTCCTGAAGATCCATAGCAGATGCAATCTCGCTTGCGATCACTGCTATATGTACGAGCTCGCCGACCAGAGCTGGAAGACGCGACCGGTCGTGATTTCCGAGGAGACGGTCACACAGGTCTCCCTGCGCCTCTCCGCCTATGCAGCGGCACATCGACTCGAATCCGTCGCAGTGATTCTTCACGGCGGCGAACCCCTCCTTGTGGGGCCCGAACGGCTGCGGCGCATCTGCGCGGAAATCACCCGCATCCTGTCCCCCGTCACCACGGTGAACCTCATCATGCACACCAATGGCGTCCTGTTACGCGGACGGCATCTGGAGGTCCTACGGGAATTCGGTGTCAAAGTCGGCATCTCGCTCGACGGAGACGAGGCGGCCAACGACCTTCACCGACTGGACCGACGCGGACGCAGCAGTCACGAAAGAGTGCTGAATGGAATCGAGCGTCTACGGGCGCCCGAATACCGGCACCTCTTCCAGGGCATCCTGTGCACGGTCGACATCAAGAACGACCCGGTCGCGGTCCACGACGCACTCACGACTCTGCAGCCGCCCCGAATCGACTATCTGCTGCCGCATTCCACCTGGGACAATCCCCCACCGGGATTTTCGGAATCCACTACTCCGTATGCCGACTGGCTGCTGCGCATCTTCGACCGCTGGCTCGAGCAGGGTCGACCGATGGAGGTGCGTACCTTCGACTCGGTGCTGAGCACCCTGCGCGGGGGCCCCAGCCTCACCGAAGCCATGGGGCTGGCGCCGTCCGAACTCGCGGTCGTGGAGACCGACGGTGCGATCGAGCAGGCGGACTCGCTGAAGGCGGCCTATGACGGCGCCCCGGCCACCGGCTACGACGTCTTCAATCACACGTTCGAGGAGTTCGCCCGCCACCCGGGCGTACGCGCGCGGCAGCTCGGCATCGACGGCCTCAGCGACGCCTGTCGGCGCTGCCCCGTGGTCGAGTCCTGCGGAGGCGGGCTCTACACCCACCGCTACAGCTCCGAACGAGGCTTCGACAACCCCTCCGTCTACTGCGCGGACCTGCGGACCTTCGTCGACGGCGTCGCAGCACGGATGTACACGCCGGAGCTCTCGCCCGCCGTGCACGACAGCGCCGAACTCGCCATCGCACAAGCAGAGTTGACACGCGATCTACTGAGAGACGCGAACAGCAGGACCGCCGGCGACACGGACTGGGACAGCGCCTGGCACGTGCTGGCCGACTTGGACCGGGACGCCGACGCCGGACCCCTGGTGGACCTGGTGCAGTCGCATCCGTACGTCCGCCGTGCGCTGCGTCAGGCCGGGAGCGGCCGCACTCTGTCCGCCTGGCTCGGCCGGCTCACCGTGGCGGCAGCCGTGCGGGCGCACGTCGAGGTGACGCTGGCCTGGGACCAGCACGACCCACAGCTGCACCTGCCGACGCTGGGCACGCTCCGCCTGCCCGCCCCGGGCCGGGTCGAGGTCACCACGAGCGCGGACGGCCTGCGAGTACGCCACCCGGGTGGTACGGAGCAGGTACACACCGCCGCCGACGGGCATCCCCTGTGGCGCCCTCTGCACTCCGTCGACGGCGGGCCGCTGCTGGACGACGCGGACCCGTTCCGGGACGCCTTCCCCGCAGCGGTCCACGCGCCGCTGACCTCCGATGAACGCGAGCTCTTCGGCAAGCGCGTCCGCCTTGCCCACGGCCTCCTGGACAAGCTCCTGCCCGCATGGCGCAGCGACCCGCAGACGCTCCTGCCGTGGGTGGTGACACCGCTGGCGAGGGGCGCGGGCGTCCAGCTCGGCGGGTACGCTCCCGGCGCCATGGGAGTCGCCGTGGACGCCGAGCCGGAACACATCGCGCAGCAGCTGCGGCGCCTCGGCCGGCGGGCCCGGTACACCGCCCTGCGGGAGACCACCGACCTCGCGGTGCCCGGTCGCCCGACCGCCCGGCTGCTCCTCGAGGCCGGCGAGGCCCTCGCCGACGTCTGCGCCTGGGACCTCGTCGACCGGCCCGACACCGCCGTCAGGGAGATCGCGCTGAAGGAGGCCCATCGCGCGCTCACCGCACTGGACGCGGAGCCGGAGTGCGACCTCAGCGAGACCGGCGCGGCGCTGGTCGGCCAGTGGTGGGCCGAATGGCACGAATGGGCCCGATAGCATGACCGGTTCCCATGAACTCGGCCTGCTTCTGAAGGAGTCGGGTGTCCGCCGAAGCGGCGTCCTCATGGTGCACGCTTCACTCGGGGGCAGTGGGCTGCGGGCCACCGAGGTGCGCGACGCCCTGCTCGACGCGCTGGGTCCGGACGGCACCCTCGTCGTGCCCGCCTTCACGCAGGAGAACTCCCGGACCTCACGCGCTTATCGGGCGCTGACAGCCGGCATGACGGAACGGGAGCAGGAGCAGTACCGGGCCTCGATGCCGGCGTTCGATCCGGGCACGACCCCCTGTCCGGCGATGGGCGTGCTCGCCGAGTGCGTGCGCACCTCACCCGGTGCGGTGCGCAGTTCCCACCCCCAGACCTCCTTCGCCGCTCTCGGCCCGCTGGCGGCGGAGCTGGTCGGTGGCCACGACCCGCAGTGCCTGCTGGGAGAGCGCTCGCCGCTTGCCCGGCTGTACGACGCCGACGCCCAGATCCTGCTGCTGCGGGTGGGGTTCGAGGTGTGCACCGCGTTCCACCTCGCCGAGTACCGAACGACGCCGCCCCGGCCGCGGCGCATGTACCACTGTGTGGTCGGCGAACCGGGCAACTGGGTCTCGTACGAGGACACATCCCTCAACGACTCGGACTTCGCCGCCGTCGGAGCCGAACTTCCTCCGGAGGTGCAGACCCGGGGCGAACTGGCAAGCAGACGGGTCACCTTGCTCGACATGCGGCCCGCCGTCGACTTCGTCTGTGCACGGATGTCTGAATATCGCCACTGAATGACGTGAAACCAATGACACGTACCGCCATGTCGTCGTGCACATTGTTGGTTCTGGCCGGATGACACCGTCGGTGGGGCGCGGGTCATCCACTGGCGGGGGGGCGTGTGAACGTATCCGAGCGGGGTCGCGAGGCGGACAACCGGCCGTATTTCTTTCTGAGTTACGCCCACACGCCGCCTTGGGGATCGGGCGGTGGCGACCCCGACCACTGGGTGCACGTGCTCTTCACCGACCTGTGCGACCACATCATGGCGCTGACCGATCTTCCGGCCGGCACCCCGGCGGGTTTCATGGACCGGGAACTGCGCTCCGGGGACGGCTGGCCGGAGAAGCTCAGCGAGAACCTCGCCACCTGCCGCGTGTTCGTTCCGCTCTTCTCCCCGCGCTACTTCACCAGTGAGATGTGCGGGCGCGAGTGGTTCGCCTTCCACGAGCGGATCCTGCGCGCGCGGGCCGCGGGCGAGGGCGATGTCCCCGCCATCGTCCCGGCCCTGTGGACACGCGTGGACTATGCCCAGCTTCCCGACTCCGTACGGCATATCCACATCGACCACGGCGCCTTCGGGGAACGCTACACAGCGCACGGGATATACGGGCTCATCAAACTCAACCGGTTGCGCGACGAGTACGAGGAGATAGTGCTGGGTCTCGCTCAGCGCATCGTGCGGGTCGCCCACGAGTCGCCGCTGCCGGCCGGCAGACCCCGTCCGTACGAGTCCACGCCCAGCGCCTTCAAGCCACGCGGTGAGGGGCCCCGCCACATCCATCTGACCGTGGCCGCCCCCACCCGCGACAGCCTTCCCCAGCACCGTGACGTCAGGCCGTACGGCGAGGAGGCCCAGGACTGGAACCCCTACCACTCGGAGAGCACCCGCCCGCTGTCCACCCTCGCCGAAGAGCTGATCCGGTCGCTGGACTACCGCATCACGGTCTCCTCCTTCGACGACGAGGACACCGGCGGCACCGACGACGACGATGTGGCCAAGGCACCGTCGGGACGGCCGGGCATTCTGCTGGTAGACCGATGGGTCCTCACCGACGAGGAACGCCGCCGCAGACTCGCGGAGTTCGACTCCAAGGCCCGGCCTTGGGTCAACGCCGTCGTCCCCTGGAACCGGTCCGACGTCCAGTGCCACGGCGCGGAGGGCCGCAAGCTGGCGGAGAAACTGGAAAACACCCTGCCGATGATCCTGGACCGGGGCCGGCGCACCGACTGCCGAATGGCCGTCAACGGCATCCCCAGCCTCAAGGCCTTCACCGACGTGCTCCCGTTGGTCGTGGCACACACGTTCCGGCAGTACCTCAAGCACGCGACGGCCCATCCACCCGCCGGTCCGCACGTGCCCCGGCCCCGACTCATGGGCCCGACCCACCAGCCGCCCTACCTGGACGCGGGACCCGACAACGGAGGAGAAGCATGACGGCCGCGCACGACGGACGCATCATCACCTTCTACTCGTACAAAGGTGGAACGGGCCGCACGATGGCCCTGGCCAACACCGCGTGGATCCTCGCGGCCAACGGCAAACGCGTCCTGGCCGTCGACTGGGACCTGGAAGCCCCGGGCCTGCATCGCTTCTTCCACCCGTTCCTCGACTCCAACGCGCTCGCGGCCACCACCGGCGTCATCGACATCATCAACGAGTACGCCTGGGCGGCGACCACCGGAGCCCAGCGCTCCGGGCCCTGGCACGTGGACTACGCGGACGTCGAGCAGCACGCCATCTCGCTGACGCCGGAGCGGCTCGGACTGCGTTTCGCCGAAGGCGGCTCGCTCGACTTCCTGTCCGCCGGCCGGCAGGACCGCACCTACTCGGCCACCGTGTCCTCGTTCGAGTGGGACAACTTCTACGAACGGCTGGGCGGCGGACTCTTCCTGGACGCGCTGCGCGACAGCATGAAGGCGTCGTACGACTACGTCCTGATCGACAGCCGCACGGGGCTGTCGGACAGCGCGGACATCTGCACCATCCAGATGCCGGACGTGCTCGTGGACTGCTTCACCCTCAGCGACCAGTCCATGGACGGCGCCGCCGCCGTGGCCCGCAGCGTCCAGGACGGCTACCGCAAGCGCAGGATCCGGGTGCTTCCCGTCCCGATGCGCATCGACGAGGGCGAGAAGGAGAAGGTCGACGCCGGACGGGCACTGGCCAGGCTCAAGTTCGAGGGGCTGCCCAAGGGACCGGACGACAGTGATCTCAGCCCGGAGGAGCAGACCGCCTACTGGGGCAACATCGAGATCCCCTACCGCCCCTATTACGCCTACGAGGAGACGCTGGCCACGGTCGGCGACGAAAGCGGCATCGCCAACTCACTGCTCTCCGCCTTCGAACGCCTCACCGCCGTCGTCTCCGAGGGCGAGATCGCGTCCCTGCCGCCGATCCCCGAACCGGTGCGGCTGCGCTGCCGTGACGCGTTCCTGCGACGGCGGCCCATCACCAGCACGGCGGACGTCGTCGTGGCCTACGCGGCGGAGAACCGCATGTGGGCCGACTGGGTCGAGGCCCTGCTGAAGCGGGTCGGCTGCCATGTGACCCTGCACGACACCTCGGCGGGCCCCGTCGAACGCCCGAACCCCACCACGCGCACGGTGGTCCTCCTGTCCAACGCCTTCCAGAAGTCCCGGTACGCCGACGCGGTCTGGCGCGCCCTGACGGAGTCCGACCAGGAGACCCCGAGCGGTTCGGTCATCCCGCTCCGCGTCGATGAGGTGCGGCTGCTCACCTCGTACCTCGACCACAACCCGGTCGACCTCCATCGGCTGGACGAGGCCCAGTGCGTCGTCGGACTGCTGGGCGCCATCGGCCTGCCGAGCCAGCCGGTCGACACCGGCACCGCGGGTCCGCGCTTCCCCGGCAACACCCCGGCGCACTGGAACGCGCCGCTGCGCAACAGCACGTTCACCGGCCGCAACCTCATCCTCGACCGGGTCCGCGACGACCTCGCCGGCAGCATGTCCGGCGTCGTGCCGCAGCCGCAGGCCCTGTTCGGCCTCGGCGGGGTCGGCAAGACGCAGGTCGCCATCGAGTACGTGCACCGCTTCATGGCCGACTACGACCTGGTGTGGTGGACCTCGGCCGAGCACGAGGACAACGTGGTCGCCTCTCTGGCCGAACTGGGCGCCCGGATCGGAGCGCCCGGCGGCGAAGACATGACACTGGCCAGCCAGGAAGCCGTACAGATGCTCGCCCGGGGGTTGCCGACCAAACGCTGGATCCTCGTCTTCGACAACGCCGACGACCCGGCGTGGCTCACCCGCTACTTCCCCCAGGGCGGCGGCGGGCACATCCTCGTCACCTCGCGCAACCAGGCCTGGGCGCAACAGGGAACCTCCGTGCCCATCGAGGTCTTCCTGCGCGAGGAGAGCGTCGAGCACCTGACACGCAGGGCCTCCGGGCTGACCACGACCGAAGCCGACCAGGTGGCGAACGCGGTGGGAGACCTGCCGCTGGCGGTGGAGCAGACGGCCGCCTGGCTCGCCGAGACGGCCACCCCGATCGAGGACTACCTGCAGCAGCTGGCCGAACAGACCACCGATGTGCTGGCCCTCAACCAGCCCGCCGACTACTCCCACTCGGTGGCGGCGACGTGGAACATCTCCATCGCCCGGCTCGCGGAACGGTCCCCCGCCTCGGTCCGGCTCCTCCAGCTGTGCGCCTTCCTGGCCCCCGAGCCGATCTCCTCGCACCTGCTCTACAGCAAGGAGATGATCGACGCCCTGCGCCCGTACGACTCCTCCCTCCAGGAGAGTCTGCTGCTCGGGCGCATCATCCGGGAGATCGGCCGGTTCGCGCTGGCGAAGGTCGACCAGGTCAGCAACAGCATCCAGGTCCACCGGCTGGTGCAGGCCGTGATCCGCTCGCAGCTGTCCGAGGAGGAGCAGCGGGAGGCCCGCCACGTCGTGCACACCGTGCTGGCCGGTGCCCGCCCGGACGGCGACGAACCCATCGACGACCCCGAGACCTGGCCGCGCTTCGCCGTCATCTGGCCTCATCTGACCGCCTCGGACGCCCGCAACTGCACCGACGCCCCGACCCGCCGGCTGCTCATCGACCGTGTCCGCTACCTCTGGAAGCGCGGTGACTTCCCCGGCGCCCAGCGCCGTGCCGAGGAACTGCTCGCCCACTGGAAGGACCTGCTCGGCGAGGACGACGTGCAGTACCTGTATCTGCGTTGCCAACTCGCCAGCGTGCTGCGCTCCCAGGGACGTTACGTGGAGGCCCGCGGGATCGACACCGAACTCCTGGAGCGGCAGCGCCGGGTGCTCGGGCACTCGCACCCGCACACGTATGTGACGACCTCCAATCTGGCCAGTGATCTCGCGGCGCTCGGCGAGTACCGTTCGGCGGTGGACCTCGCGCGCGAGGCGCACGAGGGGTTCAGCCAGATCTTCCACGAGTCGCACCGCAGGACCCTGAGCGCCGCCAACAACCTCGCGCTGGCGCTGCGCATGGTCGGCCGCTACAGCGACGCACGCGTTCTGGACCAGGACACCCTCGACCGCCGGATAGAGGTCCTGGGGCCGGATCACCCCTACACGCTGGCCTCGGCCGAGCGCCTCGGCCGCGATCTGCGTGAGGTCGGCCGCTACTCGGAGTCGGTGGCGCTGCTCTCCCGGACGTACGACGCGCACAAGCGCATCCTGGGCAAGGACTTCCCCGGCACCCTGCGGTGCGCCAAGTCGCTCGCCGTCTCGCTGCGCCGCGCGGGGCAGTTCGAGGACGCGCGGCGGCTCACGACGGCGACCCGCGGCCAGTACCGGGCGCAGTACCCGAAGCCGACCCCGGACTCCCTCGCCTGCGATCTCAACCTCGCCGCCGACCTGTTCGCGGCGGACGAGCGGGAACCGGCGCGCGAGGTGGCCCGGGAGGCGCTGAGCGAGTACGTCAAGGTGCCGGGAGAGGCCCACCCGTACACACAGGCCGCGCTCAACAACCTCGGCATCTTCCACTGGGGCTGCGGGGACGTCGCGAAGGCGGAGGAGGTGTTCCAGCAGGTGCTGCCGCGCATGGCGGAAGTCCTGGGGGAACGTCACCCGCACACCCTGTTCTGCGGCATCAACTACGCCAACGTCCTCGCGGACCAGGACCGGTTCGAGGAGGCCAGGGAACTTGAGGAGAAGGCGATGGCGACACTCGGCACCGTGCTCGGCCAGCACCATCCGGAGACGCTGGCCGTGGTCGCCAACTTCGCCCTGACCCTCGCTGCACTCGGCCGCCCGGACGAGGCCCGCCGGCTGCGCGAGGAGACGCTGGACGAGTTGCGCCGGCTGCTCGGCGACGACAACGGCATCATCCAGGTGGCGTCGGAGGGCCGCCGCATCTACCGCGACCTCGAACCGCTCGCCGTCTGACCACCGTCGACCCCGGCCCGGGACGCCCCGCTGTCACCACGCGCCGCCGTGGGGCGCCCCCGGGCCGGTCGTTCCCGAGGGCCGGACGACGACGTCCTCGATGAGCCAGTCGATCACCTTGGGCAGCGCCCGCAGGGCGGTGAAATGCGCTGCCGTGGGGTCGACGACCGTCCTCGCGCGTGGAATGCGGGCAGCGAGCCAGGACGCGTGGGAGGCGGGGGAGAAGACGTCCTTGGCCGCGTGCCAGAGCAGGACGGGCACCCGGATGTCGGCGGGGTCGAAGCCCCAGGGCCCGGTCAGCGCCAGCACGTCGTCGATCCACCCGTACGGCGAATTCCTCAATGCCTCCCGGAAGTTGCGCAACATCATCGAGCGCATCGCCGTGTCCGACACGATCAGGCGGTCGAGGTCCGTGAGGTCGCGCCGCAGCTCCTCGAGCAGCCGGGCCGGATCACGCCGGATCGCCGCCGACCGCGGAATCAGGCGGGCCGCGAACCGCTCCGGGTCGGTGAACGCCGTATGGAACTCGTCCACGTTGTGCGGCGCCATGCCCGCGAACCAGTCGAGTCCCTCCGCGTCCCGCGGGGCGAGACCGACGAGCGCGGCGGCGCGCGTCACCCGGTGCGGCAGCAGTGCGGCACACGCCAGCGCGTGCGGGGCGCCGCCCGAGCGGCCGACCACCGCGAAGCGGTCGAGCTCCAGCGCGTCGGCGACCACCGCCACGTCCTGGACGACGTCCACCACCCGGCGGCCCGGCTTGCGGTCGGAGCCGCCGTAACCCGGACGGTCATAGCTGATGAGCTGGGCTCCGCGCTGGTACAGGAACATCGACCTGGGCCTGGGCCCCACGCGGCTGCCGGGCATGCCGTGCAGGAGGAACACGGGGCGTCCGCGCGGGTCCCCCGTGATGTCCACCCGTAATCGACGCCCGTCCGCCGTCCGCACATGGTCAGGCACCGCCGCGCTCCCCTCCCTCGGTCCATGGACCGGGACGCTGCCAGGAGATTGCCCCAAGTCCCGGACCGCGAAACGAATCAGCAGGTCAGCCGGACCTTGCGAGCGATCGTCCGGGAGGGCCGGGGAAGGGACATGAGCGGCCGGCCCCTGCGGCGTTCCTCCGACCGGGTACACATCCGGCGAAACGAGCGGCCGACGCCACCGGAAGCCGTCCCGGGGCCCGAGACTTGTTCGGCGTGACGAGCGGATCCGCCGATCGCATCGTTTCTCCACGCGTAGCGTGCGGTGGGGCGGGTGGGACTCGAACCCACGGCCGACGGATTATGAGTCCGCTGCTCTAACCGGCTGAGCTACCGCCCCGTTACGGCGCGTCGCGTACATGTGTACGCGCCGTCTGCCGCAGCATAGCCGCTCATACGATCTCCTGCTTCGGATGGTCGGCTACGCATGACCTTGAGGACTCCACCGAGCGGGCGACGGTTCCTGCGGACATGAAAAAGGACCCCTGTGGGGCCCTCGTTCAGCGCTCCCCCGACTGGACTCGAACCAGTAACCTGCCGGTTAACAGCCGGCTGCTCTGCCAATTGAGCTACGGAGGACCGAGCTCCCCCGACTGGACTCGAACCAGTAACCTGCCGGTTAACAGCCGGCTGCTCTGCCAATTGAGCTACGGAGGAATGCATCGTTGCATCGAACGTACCTACCTGGGTATTCGCCAGGGAGCGCGCGCTCGCTGCGACACATACATTAGCGCAAGCAGGGGGGTGCTCCGCCAATCCGTACTCCCCACGACCGATGCCCACGCAAAGGGACGACGCAGACGCAAGGGAAGGGTGGCCGCCATGCGCTATCGGCTCACGTTCGTCGCCGGGCTGGTTCTGGGCTACGTGCTGGGCACACGGGCCGGGCGAGAACGGTACGAGCAGCTGAAGAAGTCGGCCCGCCAGGTCGCGCAGAACCCGGCCGTGCGCAACACGGCCGAGACCGCGGCCCAGCAGGGACGCGAGATCGCCGGCAAGGCGTTCCACGCCGTGAGCGACAAGGTCGGCGACCGTATGCCCGCCTCGGTCGCGGGCCGGGTCCGCTCGCTTCGTGAACGGAATGCGAACGGCAGCGTCGAGGACGACTGGGGCACCAGCAACACCTGATCGCCCCGGGCCGCAGGCTCCGCCCGGCCGGCCGTCGGCATCCGCCGCGCCGGGCGCGCCGTCCCACTCCTCCCGGCGAGGCGCGCCCGGCCCCCTCCGTACGGCAGAATTTCCGCCATGGGGATAGTCGCCGGGTTGGACAGTTCGCCCGATTTCACTCGTATCGTCGTCTGCGACTCGGAAACGGGCGCCGTGCTCAGGCAGGGATACGCGCCGCATCCGGTGGAGGGTGACGGCCGTCCCTCCGACGTCGATCCGCAGGCCTGGCTGCTGTCCCTCGGTGAAGCCGCCGGCGGTGGCCTCCTGGAAGGCGTGCAGGCCATCGGCGTGTCGTCGCAGCAGAACGCGCTGGTCCCGCTCGACTCCCAGGGGGCCACGGTGCGGCCGGCGCTGGTCGGTGGCGACAAGCGGGCGCAGGTCGCGGCGGCCGACCTCATCGACGCGCTCGGCGGACGGCAGGCCTGGGCCGAGGCCGTCGGCTGTGTGCCGCAGGCCGCTCGGCCCGTGACCAAATTGCGCTGGCTCGCCAAGGCCGAGCCCGACAATGCGCGGCGCGCCTCCGTACTCCTGCAGGCCCACGACTGGCTCGTGTGGCAGCTGCTCGGCCGTCCTGTGAGAAGGACCACGGATCGCGGCGGCGCCTCGGGCACCGGGTACTGGTCGGCGGCGACCGGCGCCTACCGTCCCGACCTCGTGGAGCTGGCGCTCGGGCACCAGGCCGGGCTGCCCGAGGTGCTGGGGCCGTCCGAGGCCGCCGGGACGACACCGGAGGGGCTGCTGATCTCCGCGGGCACCGGCGAGACCATGGCCGCCGCCCTGGGCCTCGGCATCGGGCTCGGCGACGCGGTCGTCTCCCTCGGAGCCTCCGGATCGGTGATGGCGGTGCACCCGGAAGCACTTGTCGACTCCACCGGGATGATCACCTCCCTGGCGGACGCGACGGGCATGCATCTGCCGGTCGTGACAACGCTCAACGCCGTGCGCACCCTGCGCGGAACCGCCGAACTGCTCGGCGTGCCCGACCTGGAGGGCCTGTCCGACCTCGCGATGAAGTCGACGCCGGGCTCGCACGGGCTCGTCCTGCTGCCCTATCTGGAAGGCGAGCGGACCCCGAACCTCCCGCACACCGCGGGCACCCTGGCCGGACTGCGGCGCGAGTCGATGAAGCCCGAGCACCTGGCGCGGGCCGCCTTCGAGGGCATGCTGTGCGGGCTCGCGGACGCGCTGGACGTGCTGCGTGGACGAGGGGTCGAGGTGCGCCGGGTCTTCCTGCTCGGCGCGGCCGCGGAGCTCTCCGCCGTGCAGGCGGCGGCGCCCGCGCTCTTCGGCGTGCAGGTCGTGGTGCCCCAGCCGGCCGACTACGCGGCGATCGGCGCGGCCCGGCAGGCGGCTTGGTCCCTCGGCGTGTCGCAGGGGACCCTGGACCCGCGCACCCCGCCGGTCTGGCAGGGCGCGGTCGCCCAGGTCCTGGAGCCGGGCGACGAACTGGCGGTGGGCCAGGCCGTGCGGCAGCAGTACGTGTCCGTACGGGAGCAGACGCATCCGGGGGCGTTCCGCGCCTAGTGCGGGCTCCGTCGTACGGCTCGCCGGGCGTCGTACCCGTGCGGCTGCGTCCGCTACGCCACCTGACCCAGCCCCGCTCCGTCCGCGGTTCATGACTGAATCCAGGTCAGTAGTTCAGCCGCCGTTGGATAAATCGGTTGAGGTAACGCGGGTGGAATGTTCGACGATAGGGGGTGGTGCAGCACCGTCTGCCACGCCGTCCGCCGACGACTCCGAGAGATCCCGCGTGCTCATACGACTTCTGAGGGCCCACCTGCGCCCGTACAAGAACCCGATCACCCTGCTGGTGCTCCTGCAGCTGCTGCAGACCTGCGCCACGCTCTACCTGCCCACCCTCAACGCGCACATCATCGACAACGGTGTCGTGAAGGGGGACACGGACTACATCCTGACCTTCGGCGGTCTGATGATCGCGGTCTCTCTCGGCCAGGTCGTGTGCAACATGGGCGCCGTCTACTTCGGCGCCCGTACCGCGTCGGCCCTCGGCCGGGACGTGCGGGCCGCCGTCTTCGACCGGGTGCAGTCCTTCTCCTCCCGCGAGGTGGCCCACTTCGGCGCGCCGTCGCTGATCACCCGCACCACGAACGACGTGCAGCAGGTGCAGATGCTCGTCCTGCTGTCGTTCACCCTGATGGTGTCGGCGCCGATCATGTGCGTGGGCGGCATCGTCCTGGCGCTCGGTCTGGACGTGCCGCTGTCCGGTGTGCTGGTCGCGGTCGTGCCGGTGCTCGGCGTCTCCGTGACGCTGATCGTGCGCCGGCTGCGCCCGCTGTTCCGCAGCATGCAGGTCCGCCTCGACACGGTGAACCGGGTGCTGCGCGAGCAGATCACCGGCAACCGCGTCATTCGCGCGTTCGTCCGCGACGGCTATGAGAAGGACCGCTTCCGGGGCGCCAACACCGACCTCACGGACGTGTCCCTGAAGACCGGCCGGACTCTTGCGCTGATGTTCCCCATCGTGATGACGGTGGTCAACCTCTCCTCCATCGCGGTGGTCTGGTTCGGCGCGCACCGCATCGACAGCGGCGGCATGCAGATCGGCGATCTGACGGCGTTCCTCGCCTACCTCATGCAGATCGTCATGTCCGTGATGATGGCCACCTTCATGTTCATGATGGTGCCGCGCGCGGAGGTCTGTGCCGAGCGCATCGAGGAGGTGCTCGACACGGAGTCGAGCGTCGTTCCGCCCCTCGCACCCGTGTCCGAGCTGCGGCGTCACGGCCACCTGGAGATCCGCGAAGCCGGCTTCCGCTACCCGGGTGCCGAGGAGCCGGTCCTCAAGGCCATCGACCTCGTGGCGCGGCCCGGCGAGATCACCGCCGTCATCGGCTCCACCGGCAGCGGCAAGTCGACCCTGCTCGGTCTGGTGCCCCGCCTCTTCGACGCCACCGAGGGCGAGGTGCTCGTGGACGGGGTGAACGTCCAGGAGATCGACCCCAAGCTGCTGGCGCGGACGGTCGGGCTCGTCCCGCAGAAGCCGTACCTGTTCGCGGGCACGGTCGCCACGAATCTGCGCTACGGCAATCCGGACGCGACCGACGAGGAACTGTGGCACGCGCTGGAGGTGGCGCAGGCCAAGGAGTTCGTGTCGAAACTGGAGAACGGTCTGGACTCCCCCATCGCCCAGGGCGGGACGAACGTCTCGGGCGGCCAGCGGCAGCGCCTCGCGATCGCCCGCACTCTGGTCCAGCACCCGGAGATCTATCTCTTCGACGACTCCTTCTCCGCGCTCGACTACGCGACCGACGCGGCGCTGCGCGCGGCGCTTTCGCAGGAGACCGCCGAGGCGACGGTGGTGATCGTCGCCCAGCGGGTGGCGACCATCCGTGACGCCGACCGGATCGTCGTCCTCGACGAGGGCCGGGTCGTCGGCACCGGGCGCCATCACGAGTTGATGGCGGACAACGAGACGTATCGGGAGATCGTGCTCTCCCAGCTCACGGAAGCGGAGGCTGCCTGATGGCCGGGCCCATGGGACGCATGATGGCCGGGGGCAGCCCGGACCAGCGCTCGATGGACTTCAAGGGGTCCGGGAAGCGGCTCCTGTCGCTGTTCAAGCCCGAACGCACCCTCATGATCGCGATGCTGGTCTGCGGTGTGCTGAGCGTGGGGCTGTCCGTGATCGGCCCGAAGATCCTCGGCAGGGCGACCGACCTCGTCTTCGCCGGCATCATCGGCCGGCAGATGCCGGCGGGCATGAGCAAGGAGCAGGTCCTCGAGTCCATGCGCAGGCGGGGCGAGGGCCGCATGGCCGACATGCTCTCCGGCACGGACTTCACCCCCGGCAAGGGCATCGACTTCGACGCCGTGGGACGGGTCCTGCTGCTCGCCCTTGTCGCCTTCCTGTTCGCCGGTCTGCTGATGGCGGTCTCCACCCGGCTCTCCAACCGGGCCATCAACAAGACCGTCTACCGCATGCGCGAGGAGGTGCAGGCGAAGCTGTCGCGGCTTCCGCTGTCGTACTTCGACAAGCGGCAGCGCGGCGAGGTGCTCAGCCGCGCCACCAACGACATCGACAACATCGGTCAGACGCTGCAGCAGTCGATGGGGCAGCTCATCAACTCGCTGTTGACCATCGTGGGCGTGCTGATCGTGATGTTCTGGGTGTCGTGGCTGCTGGCGCTGGTCGCCCTCGTGACCGTGCCGCTCTCCTTCGTCGTGGCCACGCGGATCGGCAAGCGCTCGCAGCCCCACTTCGTGCAGCAGTGGCGCACGACCGGCGCGCTCAACGCACACATCGAGGAGATGTACACCGGGCACACGCTCGTGAAGGTGTTCGGACGCCAGGAGGAGTCGGCCCAACTGTTCGCGGAGCAGAACGAGAAGCTCTACGAGGCCGGGTTCAAGGCGCAGTTCAACAGCGGTGTGATGCAGCCGCTGATGATGTTCGTGTCGAACCTGAACTACGTGCTGGTGGCCGTGGTCGGTGGTCTCCGGGTCGCGTCCGGTGCCCTGTCCATCGGTGACGTCCAGGCCTTCATCCAGTACTCGAGGCAGTTCTCGATGCCGCTGACGCAGGTCGCGTCGATGGCGAACCTCGTGCAGTCCGGTGTCGCCTCGGCGGAGCGGATCTTCGAGCTGCTGGATGCGGAGGAGCAGGACGCGGACCCCGAGGAGGGACTGCGGCCGCAGGAACTGCGCGGCCGGGTCGCGCTGGAGGGCGTGTCGTTCCGGTACGACCCCGAGAAGCCGCTCATCGAGGACCTGTCGCTGAAGGTCGAGCCGGGGCACACGGTCGCGATCGTCGGCCCGACGGGCGCCGGGAAGACCACGCTGGTGAACCTGCTGATGCGGTTCTACGAGGTCAGAGGCGGACGGATCACGCTCGACGGGGTCGACATCGCCAAGATGTCCCGGAACGAGCTGCGGGCCTCGATCGGGATGGTGCTCCAGGACACCTGGCTGTTCGGGGGCACGATCGCGGACAACATCGCCTACGGTGCCGCGCGCGAGGTCACGCGCGGGGAGATCGAGGAGGCGGCGCGCGCGGCGCACGCGGACCGGTTCGTCCGCACGCTGCCGGACGGCTACGACACCGTGATCGACGACGAGGGCACCGGGGTCAGCGCGGGTGAGAAGCAGCTCATCACGATCGCGCGTGCCTTCCTGTCCGACCCGGTGATCCTGGTGCTGGACGAGGCGACGAGTTCGGTGGACACCCGGACGGAGGTCCTGATCCAGAAGGCGATGGCGAAGCTGGCGCACGGACGGACGTCCTTCGTCATCGCGCACCGGCTGTCGACCATCCGGGACGCGGACACGATCCTCGTGATGGAGAACGGGTCGATCGTCGAACAGGGCTCGCACAGCGAGCTGCTGGCCGCCGACGGCGCCTACGCGCGGCTGTACAAGGCGCAGTTCGCCCAGGCGGTGGCCGAGGTCGACTGATTCCGGGGGGACCGCCCCCTGCGGGCGGTCCCCTGTCAGTCCAGGTAGCCCCTCAACTGGTCGGCGAAGGCGTGGTCGCGGAGCTTGTTCAGCGTCTTCGACTCGATCTGGCGGATCCGCTCACGGGTCACGCCGAAGATGCGGCCGATCTCCTCCAGCGTGCGGGGGCGGCCGTCGGCCAGCCCGTAGCGCAGCTGCACGACCTTCCGCTCCCGTTCACCGAGGGTGGAGAGGACCGCCTCCAGGTGCTCCCTGAGCAGCAGGAACGCGGCGGACTCGACCGGGCTCGCGGCGTCGCCGTCCTCGATGAGATCCCCGAGGGCCACGTCGTCCTCCTCGCCCACGGGCGCGTGCAGCGAGACGGGTTCCTGGGCGAGCCTCAGCACCTCGCTGACCCGCTCGCCGGGCAGTTCGAGGTGGGCGGCCACTTCCTCCGGCGTCGGCTCGTAGCCGCGCTCCTGGAGCATGCGGCGCTGGACCCGGATGACCCGGTTGATGAGCTCGACGACATGGACCGGGACGCGGATGGTGCGGGCCTGGTCGGCCAGGGCGCGGGACATCGCCTGGCGGATCCACCAGGTCGCGTACGTCGAGAACTTGTACCCGCGGGCGTAGTCGAACTTCTCGACGGCCCTGATCAGGCCGAGGTTGCCCTCCTGGACGAGGTCGAGCATGGTCAGCCCGCGTCCGACGTAGCGCTTGGCGACCGAGACGACGAGCCTCAGGTTGGCCTCGATGAGCCTGCGCTTGGCGACCCGGCCCATGACCACGAGCCGGTCGAGGTCCAGGGCGAGTTCGGTGTCCAGGTCGGGGGTGTTGCCGAGCTTCTCCTCGGCGAACAGACCGGCTTCCACGCTGCGGGCGAGTTCGACCTCCTCCGCGGCCGTGAGCAGCGGGATGCGGCCGATCTCGCGCAGGTACTGCCGGAACAGGTCCGAGGAGGGCGCGCTGGTGTCGGCGCGGCCGCGCAGCGGTTCGGCGGGCTCGGGCGCCTCGGAGACCTCACCGGCGGGTGGTTCCTCGATCTCGGGCGGCTCCTGCGGCTCGTCCTCCGTCTCGGGGTGGTGCGCGGGCCGGCTCTGCGGAGGCACCCCCGCGAGGACGTCGGTCTGCACATCCGGCTCGTCCGTACGGATGTCGGTCTGTGTGAGGGTCTGGGTCTGCACGGGGGCGACCTCCAGGAATGTCGCTGCTGAGGCATGCGGCAGCGGTACGTCGGGGATGGGGCCGGTGGTCCGCCCGCCGGCCATCCCGTAGTCGTTGAGCGGAATCGCGGGGGTGTCGGACCCGCCATGGGCGGGCCGGCCGCGCTCCGGGGACTCAGGCACCGCACCCCAGTGTGGGGTACGACACATCGCTGCCACGAGGGGCGTGCGTCCACTTTTTGAGTCCGGTGCGTGACCGGCCGGTTACTCAGGTCGTTTGACCGTCACACCGGACAACCGGGGGCACCGGGGAAGTTGGGGCACACGAGCGGGAACGAGGAGCCGCGGCGTAGTCCCGAGGCACCCGGGGCGCGCCGGACGAGGTCCTGGAACGGCAGGCCGCGACGCCCGACCTCGCCGCTCAAGCCGAACAGGGCCGGGTCCTCGCCGGGCACGGCACGATGTCGCGGTCCCCGGTCGCGGGCCGGTCCGCGACCCTCGACCACCTCGGGATCACCGCGCCCGAGCCGGCCCCGGAGGGCCGGGGACTCCGCGCGGCGGCGCTCACAGCGACGCGGCCCCGCGTTCCCGCAGCGCCTGGTCGTACTGCTGCAGCACCCACAGTTCGTTCTGCACAGCGGACAGATGGGCCGGGTCGGCGTAGGCGCCCAGGCGGGTCAGCGTGCTCTGGACGTCGCGGATGCGGCGTTCGACGGCGCGGCGGCGGACCGTGACCAACTGGGCGCCGGCGTAGGTCTCGTCCACCTCCTTGCGGAGCATGATCGCCTCGACCGCCAGTTCCGTCACCATGGCGCGCACCGTGTCGTCGGGGGCCGCCTCGCGCACGCGGACCAGGTACTCCTGCGGGTCCTGCGCGCCGTACTCCGCGCCGCCGGCCTCCAGGATCGCCTCGCGGACCGCCGCGTACGGCTGCGCGGTGAACTCGTCGACCCCGTACGCGTCGAATGCCGGAGAGACCAGCTCCGGCCTCTGCAGGGCGAGTTTGAGCAGCTCGCGCTCGGTCGCGTAGACCGGGTTGCGGAGGTTCAGCGCCGGACCCGTCGCCGCCGGGCGGGAGGCCGCCTGGTAGGACTGCGGGGCACGGTGCCCGGCCGGCGCCGGGCCCCGGCCGCCCCGGTCACGCGCCCAACGGGCGAGCTGCGCCACCCGCTTGACCACGAACTGGGTGTCGAGGATGCCGAGCATGCCCGCGAGCTGCACCGCGACCTCGTGCTGGGCACCGCTGTTCTTGATGCGGGCGACGACCGGCGCGGCCTCGTCCAGCGCGGCGGCGCGCCCGGCCGGGGTCTCCAGGTCGTAGCGGCCGAGGATCTGGCGGAGCGCGAACTCGAACAGCGGTGTCCGGGGTTGGACCAGGTCGGCGACCGCGTCGTCGCCCTTGGCCAGGCGCAGCTCGCAGGGGTCCATGCCGTCCGGCGCGATCGCGATGTACGTCTCGGCGGCGAACTTCTGGTCGTCCTCGAAGGCCCGCAGGGCGGCCTTCTGGCCGGCCGAGTCACCGTCGAAGGTGAAGATCACCCGTGCCGAGCCGTTGTCCATCAGCAGCCGGCGCAGGATCTTGATGTGATCGCCGCCGAAAGCCGTGCCACAGGTGGCGATGGCCGTGGTGACACCCGCGAGGTGGCAGGCCATGACGTCGGTGTAGCCCTCGACGACGACCGCCCGGCTCGACTTCGCGATCTCCTTCTTCGCCAGGTCGATGCCGTAGAGGACCTGGGACTTCCGGTAGATCGCCGTGTCGGGGGTGTTCAGGTACTTGGGCCCGTTGTCCGCCTCGTACAGCTTCCGCGCGCCGAAGCCGACGACGTCCCCGCCGATGTCGCGGATCGGCCACATCAGCCGGCCGCGGAACCGGTCGATGGGGCCGCGCCGGCCCTCCTGGGACAGTCCCGACAGGAGCAGTTCCTTGTCGCTGAAGCCCTTGCCCCGCAGGTAGCGGGTGAGGTGGTCCCAGCCCTGGGGGCTGTAGCCGACGCCGAAGTGGACCGCTGCGGCCTGGTCGAAGCCGCGCTCGGCCAGGAACGCCCGCCCCGCCTCGGCCTCGGGTCCGGCGTCGAGCTGCTCGGCGTACCACTGGGCGGCCAGCTGGTGGGCCTCGACGAGGCGGATGCGCTCGCCGCGCTGGTGGGTCGGGTTGTACCCGCCCTCCTCGTACCGCAGCGTGATGCCCGCGCGGGCCGCGAGGCGCTCGACCGCCTCGGAGAAGGAGAGGTGGTCGACCTTCATCACGAACGTGATGGTGTCGCCGCCCTCCTGGCAGCCGAAGCAGTGGAACAGGCCCTTGCTCGGGCTGACCTGGAAGGACGGGGACTTCTCGTCGTGAAACGGGCACAGGCCCTTGAGGTTGCCGCCGCCCGCGTTGCGCAGCTGGAGGTACTCGGACACGACGGCGTCGATCGGGACCGCGTCCCGTACCGCCTTCACGTCCTCGTCGTTGATCCGTCCTGCCACGAGGTGATTCTACGGGGCAGGACCGACACTCCTGGGGCGGGACGGCCGGCCCCCGCCGGGGCCGGCCCGCCGCACGGCGGCCGGCAGACGCGCTGCCCCGGGGGGATCACGGCACGCGGGCCGCGAACGGCGGCCTCCGGATCACGGGACGAGGCTCTCCAGCGGCACACCCGGGTCCGCCAGGGCGTCCTGGTCCACGACGGACCTCGACCGGATCAGGTCCTGAATTCGCTCTGTGACGTCCCACACGTTGACGTTCATCCCCGCCAGCACCCTCCCCTCCTTCAGCCAGAAGGCGATGAAGGTCCGCTTCCCGGCGTCGCCCCGGATCACCACCTCGTCGTACGATCCCGCCGGCGCCCATCCGGAGTACTCCATCCCGAGGTCGTACTGGTCGGAGAAGAAGTAGGGCAGCCGGTCGTACGTGACCTCGCGCCCGAGCATCGCGCGGGCCGCCGCCGGGCCGCCGTTCAGCGCGTTCGCCCAGTGCTCCACACGCAGCCTGGTACCGAAGAGGGGGTGGTGGAGGGAGGCGATGTCGCCGGTGGCGTAGATGTCGGGGTCGGAGGTGCGCAGCTGCTCGTCCACCACCACGCCCCCGCCCTGTGCGAGGTCGGCGATCTCCAGGCCCGCCGCCTCGGCGAGCCCGATGCGCGGCGCGGCACCGATCGCCGCGAGCACGTCGTGCGCGGGGTGCTCCTCGCCGTCGTCGGTGCGGGCGGCCAGCACCATGCCGTCCTGGCCGACGATCTCGGTGAGCCGCACGCCGAAGCGGAAGCGGACGCCGTGCTCGCGGTGCAGTTCGGCGAAGACGTTGCCCAGCTCGGGGCCGAGAACCGTGTGCAGCGGGGTCGGCCCGTGTTCGACGACGGTGACCTCGGCGCCGTACTCACGGGCGGCCGCGGCGACCTCCAGACCGATCCAGCCGGCACCCGCGATCACAAGATGGCCGTTGTCGCGGCCCAGCGAGGTGAGAACGCCCTTGAGACGCTCGGCATGGGCGAGGCGCCGCAGATGGTGCACACCGGCGAGGTCCGTGCCCGGGATGTCGAGGCGCCGGGGCTCGGCGCCGGTCGCGAGCAGCAGCTTGTCGTAGTGGACAAGGGTGCCGTCGTCGCCGAAACGGACCGTCCTTGCGCCGCGGTCGATGGCGTCGACGGTCTGGCCGAGATGCAGTTCGACGTCGTTGCGCGCGTACCAGGCGGGCTCGTGGACGAAGACGCTGTCGCGCTCCTCCTTGCCGAGCAGATAGCCCTTGGAGAGGGGCGGCCGCTCATAGGGGTGGTCCCGTTCGTCGCAGATCAGTATCACGCGGCCGGTGAAGCCCTCCGCGCGGAGTGTCTCGGCCGCCTTCGCACCGGCAAGACCTCCTCCGACGATGACGAATGTCTGATCCGCGTCGACCACTTGATGCCTCCTATTAATGATGTCGCCATATGCGAGCGTCCCGCACGCAGCGTGCAGCGGGAAGAGGGAGTGGCCCGATCAGGCCACTCCCGATCACGTCCGGCTCAGGTCCGCCCCGTCAGCCGCTCGTGCAGGGACCGCGCCGAGGCGTCCGTGAGCGAGGCGATCTGGTCGACGATGACCCTTTTGCGCGCGCGGTCGTCGGCCGCCTCCTGGAACAGCGCCCGGAATTGCGGATCGAGCCCTTCGGGTGCCCGCGCGGTCAGCGCCGCGGCCAGCTCCGCGACCACGACGCGCTGGTCGGCACGCAGCCGCTCCTGCTCGGCGCGCTGCATCACGTACAGGTCGGCGACCGCCTTCAGGACCGCGCACTCCATGCGGGCGTCCGCGGGGACGACGAGCTCGGCGGCGTACCGGGTCAGACGCCCGCTGCCGTACGCCGACCGGGTGGCGCCCTCCGCGGCCAGGCAGAAGCGGCCGATGAGCTGACTGGTGGCGTCCTTGAGCCGGGCCTGGGCGACGGCGGATCCGTCGTAGCCGCTCGGCCACCACTCCTGGGCGAGCAGCCGGTCGAGGGCCTCCGCCAGCTCCTCGGGGTCGGTGTCCACGGGTACGTACCGCCCCCGGGCGACGGCGAAGACGGCCTCGCGCTCGGGGTCGGCGTGCAGACAGCCCGGGTCGATGTGCCCGGCGTGCAGGCCGTCCTCGAAGTCGTGCACCGAGTACGCCACGTCGTCGGACCAGTCCATGACCTGGGCCTCGAAGCAGGTGCGGTGGCCCGGGGCACCCTTGCGGACCCAGTCGAAGACGGGGCGGTCGTCCTCGTAGACGCCGAACTTCCGGGACGCCGGGTCGGTGGGGTGGGCGCCGCGCGGCCAGGGGTACTTGGTGGCGGCGTCGAGGGCGGCGCGCGTGAGGTTCAGGCCCACACTGACGAAATCGCCGGTGTCCTCGCTCCGTACGAACCGCTTGGGCTCGATGCGGGCGAGCAGGCGCAGGGACTGGGCGTTGCCCTCGAAGCCGCCGCAGTCCCGCGCGAACTCGTTCAGTGCCTGTTCGCCGTTGTGCCCGAACGGCGGGTGGCCCAGATCGTGGGAGAGGCAGGCGGCCTCGACGAGGTCGGGGTCGCAGCCGAGGGCGGCGCCCAGCTCACGACCGACCTGGGCGCACTCCAACGAGTGGGTGAGCCGGGTGCGCGGGCTGGCGTCCCAGGTCTCGACGAGGGTCCCCCCTGGACGGGCGAGACCGAGGACCTGGGGGATCGTGCCGGGCGTGACGACCTGGGTCTTGCCCGCCAGACGGCGCAGTGCCGCCGAGTGCAGCACCCGCGCGCGGTCGCGCTGGAAGGCGGTGCGGCCGGGGCGCTTGTCGGGTTCGGGCGCCCAGCGCTCGGCCGCAGCGGAGTCGTACGCCGAGCCGGCCGAGCCGTTCTCGTAGCGCGCGGAGGTCTCGCAGGCCTTCGGTGCAGTGCCGTCCATGACCCGACAGTAAACGCAGCGGGCGGCAATCGGGATGTGGGCGTCCGTCTCCCGCCGGGCCGTTTCGCGCCGTGGAGCCGGTCGTTCAGGCGGAGGTCAGCGCGTGTTCGGCGGCGGCTTCCGGGGCCGCGAGGGTCTGCGCGTAGCGGTGCAGGACAAGACGGGCCATCGCCGGATGGGCGCCGAGCGGGGCCGCGGCGATCCACGGGGCGGCCGCGGCACACTCCGCGGCGAAGCGGCCGGGCGCGGCGAAGTAGGAGGCGACGGCGATCCGGTGGCGCCCGCGGGCGGTGAGCGCGCGAACCGCGCCGGCGACGGTGGGCGTGGCGGCGGAGGCGTAGGCGGGGACGACCGGGACGCCGAGGCGTTCGGCGAGCAGCCGCGCGGTGCGCCGGGTGTCGGCGGCGGAGTCGGGGTCGCGGGAACCGGCGGCCGCGAGCACGACGGCGCTCGCCCGGCGCCGGGCGTCACTGAGCGTCGTGCGCCAGCCGGCCTCGACCAGCCGGGCGTAGAGGGTCTCCACGAGGAGGGGGTGCGGGCCGAGCGGGGCGGCCACCCGGGTCTCCGCGCGCGCCGCGGCGGCGGCTTCGGGGATGTCCCGCTTGACGTGGTGGCCGCGGCCGAGCAGCAGCGGTACGAGGACGGTGCGGCCGTCGCCGAGCGAGGCCAGCGTGTCGGGCAGCAGCGGCTCGTTCAGCTCGATGTGGCCGAGGCGCACCGGCAGCAGGGGGCGCAGTTCACGGACGCGCTCGACCAGGGTGCGCACGGTCGACAGGGCCCGCGGGTCACGGCTGCCGTGCGCCACGAGGACGAGCGCGGGCGGCGCCGGCCGCCGGGTGCCGTCGAGGGACACGAGGCCGAGCCGGGTGCCGAGTTGACTGCCGATCCGGTTCATGAGCTGCGCCGCACTGTCGAGGTGTGCGTCACCGGGCGGCAGCCCGCCGGGGCTGGCGTGGGACTCGTCGCGATAAGGGTTCGACGCCGTCATGGAGCGATCCTGCCGGGGGGAGGTTGCCGCCCCGTTGCACGGCCATGACCGGGTTGTTTTCCGGGGTTTCACAGCACGGGGACCGGTGGTGTGAGGCGGGCGCGGTCGGTTGCGCGCACGCCCCGGAGCCACAGGCGCGGGTGCGTCCGCACGACACGGCGCGGGAGGGCGGCGGTTCGCGTGAGGCATGTCTCGCGGTTCGGGCGAACCGGATCACCGTACGCTGCGTCCACACTGGCGACACGGTGAAGCGATCGACCTGGGGGGACGCGTGCCGATGGGCCTGCCGCGCCTGAGGATCCGCCGGCCGAGGCTGCCGCGTACGCGCGCGGGGCGACGCCGGGCCGTACAGGTTCTTGTCCTGCTGTGCGTGCTGGCGCTCCTGCCGGCGACGTGGATGTACCTGGCCACGGGCAGCCGGCTGCGCACGACCGCGGACGTGCCGCGCACGGAGGTGGCCGTCGTCTTCGGCGCCGGTCTCTGGGACGGCGAGCCCTCGCCGTATCTCGCCCATCGGCTGGACGCGGCGGCGCGGCTGTACCGGGCGGGCCGGATCGAGGTCGTCCTGGTCACCGGCGACAACAGCCGCAAGGACTACGACGAGCCGGGTGCGATGCGCGACTATCTGGCCGGGCACGGCGTGCCGCGTGCCCGGGTCGTGACGGACTACGCCGGATTCGACACCTGGGACTCCTGCGTCCGGGCCAAGAAGATCTTCGGTGTGGACCGGGCGGTCCTGATCAGCCAGGGCTTCCACATCCGGCGCGCGGTGGCCCTGTGCCAGGCGGCGGGCGTGACCTCGTACGGCGTCGGCGTCGACGACAAGCACGACGTGACCTGGTACTACGGCGGCACCCGGGAGATCTTCGCGGCGGGCAAGGCCGCCCTCGACGTGCTGTTCCACCCGGGGCCTCGGTTCCTCGGCCCCAGGGAGCACGGCGTCGCCAAGGCGCTGGCCGCGGCGCGGGGCTGAAACAAGGCGGATCCGGGACCCGCCGCGCCGGACCTCACGCGGCCGCACGCCCCGCGGGGAGGTCCCGGTCCCGGCGGTGTAACGGCGGGCGGCCCGGTACGAAACACGGCATCGGCACGCTGGGCGGCATGCGGACCACCTCGACGCCCACCCACTGCCCGTACTGCGCACTTCAGTGCGGGATGAATCTGACGCTCCTGCCCGGCGGAGCCGTCGAGGTGACGGAGCGCGCGGACTTCCCGGTGAACCGGGGCGCGTTGTGCGGCAAGGGCAGGACGGCGCCGGCCCTGCTGTCCCCCGAGTTGCGGCTGACCTCGCCGTTGGTGCGCTCACAGGGCGTGCTCAGGCCGGCCGGCTGGGACGAGGCCCTGGACCGCGTCGCGGAGGGGCTCTCCCGGACGCGCGCGGAACACGGTCCCGACGCGCTCGGGGTGTTCGGCGGAGGCGGCCTGACGAACGAGAAGGCGTATGCGCTCGGGAAGTTCGCCCGGGTGGTGCTCGGCACCTCGCAGATCGACTACAACGGGCGGTTCTGCATGTCGTCGGCGGCTGCCGCGAGCGTCCGGGCGTTCGGGCTCGACCGGGGGCTGCCGTTCCCGCTGGAGGACGTCCCGCGCACCGGCTGCGTGATCCTCGTCGGCTCCAACCTCGCGGAGACGATGCCCCCCGCTCTGCGTCATCTGACGGAACTGCGGGAGAACGGCGGCACGCTGATCGTCGTCGATCCGCGCCGCACCCGCACGGCCGAGCAGGCCGACCTGCATCTGGCCCCCCGGCCGGGTACGGATCTGGCGCTGGCGCTCGGTCTGCTGCACCTCGTCGTCGCCGAGGGCCGTACCGACGAGGCCTACGTCCGGGAACGCACCAGCGGCTGGGAGGAGGCGCGGGCCGCCGCGATGGCGCACTGGCCGGAGTACGTGGAGCGGATCACGGGGGTGCCCGTCCCCCGACTGCGCGAGGCGGTACGGCTGTTCTGCGCACCGAAGAGCGCGATGGTGCTGACCGCGCGCGGACCCGAGCAGCAGTCCAAGGGCACGGACACCGTGGGCGCCTGGATCGACCTGTGCCTTGCGACCGGCCGCGCGGGGCGCCCGTACTCCGGCTACGGCTGCCTGACCGGCCAGGGCAACGGGCAGGGCGGCCGCGAACACGGCCAGAAGGCGGACCAGTTGCCCGGCTACCGCAAGCTGACCGACCCGGCGGCACGCCGGCATGTGGCGGAGGTCTGGGGGGTGGATCCGGACACCCTGCCGGGCCCGGGCCGCAGCGCGTACGAACTCCTCGACGCGCTGGGCACGGACATCCGTGCCCTGCTGCTGATGGGCTCCAACCCCGTGGTGTCGGCGCCCCGCGCGGCCCATGTCGAGGAGCGGCTGCGCTCGCTGGACTTCCTGGCGGTCGCCGACGTGGTCCTCTCGGAGACGGCCCGGCTGGCCGACGTGGTGCTGCCGGTCGCGCAGTGGGCGGAGGAGACGGGCACGACGACCAGCCTGGAGGGCCGGGTCCTGCTGCGCCGACGTGCGCTGAGCCCGCCGGCCGGGATCCGCAGCGATCTGGAGGTGCTGCACGAACTGGCCGCCCGGCTCGGCGTGGAGAAGGGCTTCCCCGTGGAACCGCAGGAGGTCTTCGACGAACTGCGCCGCGCCACGGCGGGCGGCCCCGCGGACTACTCGGGCATCACCTACCGGAGACTGGCCGAGGAGAACGGCGTGTTCTGGCCGTGCCCGGCGCCGCCCGGTTCGCGGGCCGGTGTGTCGCCGGGTGTGCTCACCGACGATCCGGTGCAGGAGGAGTCACCGTCCGCCGTCCACCCGGGCACGCCTCGTCTGTTCCTCGACCGGTTCGCCACCGGGGACGGGCGGGCGCGGTTCGCCGCCGTGTCGTACCGGGACTCCGCCGAGGAACCCGACGAGACCTACCCGGTACTGCTGACCACGGGACGGGTCGTCGCCCAGTACCAGTCCGGCGCGCAGACGCGACGCGTCGACGAACTGAACGCCGCCGCGCCCGGCCCGTACGTGGAGATGCACCCTCGGCTGGCCGAGCGGCTCGGCGCGGCGGACGGCGAGCCGGTGGCCGTGGTGTCGCGGCGGGGCCGGGCCGTGGCGCCCGCACGGATCAGCCCGGCCATCCGGCCGGACACCGTGTTCATGCCGTTCCACTGGCCGGGCGAGGGCCGTGCCAACACCCTGACGAACCCGGCTCTCGACCCCACCTCCCGCATGCCGGAGTTCAAGGTGTGCGCGGTGAGGCTGGAACGTGTGGGAGGCGCCCCCGAGGACGGCTCAGGGGCCGGGCGTGTGTGAGGCGCTCGCGGCGCTGTCCGGCGACGTGCTCGATACCGCTCCCCCGGCAGGGGCGGTCGCCGACGGGGCACCGGGCGTCCCGGCCGGGGACGGGGAGGCGGGCGGTCCTGCGCTGTCGCCGGTGGCTGTCCCGCCGCTCTCGCGTGTGGTGTCGATCCCGACGGTCAGGGTCGCGAGCAGCCCTGTGTCCATATCCCCGGTGACGGCCATCAGCCCGTCCCTCGCACCGCCCCCGCGGTACACCTGGTCCCGGGCGAGCCGGACGCGCGTCCCCTTGTGCCGGGTGTAGGGGGACCTCGCGTACACCTCGTCGGCATGGCGGTCGTCGAAGAAGAGCTGGCCGGTCCAGTTGGTCCTGCCGCCCTCGTAGGTGCCTGCACCCCTCCGGCCGCCGGTGTGCACCCTGACGTCGATATGGGGGGCGCGCGAGGCGTACCAGCCGGGGAAGACGGTCACGAACTCGGCGACGCCGTCGGCGCCGGTCTGCTGGAGGCCCCTCGGACACGCCCCTGCCCGCGTGCCGCCGGGTGAGCCGGAGCACTGGCCCTGCGCGTCGCAGTGCCAGATCTCGACGGCCGCGCCCGCGAGGAGGGCGCAGGCGTGGGGCTCGTCGCGCACGGTCAGCCGTACCGTGAGCGGCACTCCCGGCCTGCCGTCGGTGATGTCCTTGCGGAAGGGCGCTCCCCGGAGGTGGTACGGCCCTGCCGTGGTGCCCGGTGTCAGCACGCACAACTCACCGGCGGCGCCGGGGCTCGGCGCCGTGCGGGAACCGGGGGCGCGGGAGCCGCGGGTCGGGGAGGAACAGGCGCCGGCCCCGAGTCCCAGGACGGCACCCGCGGCGCCGCCCAGCGCGAACACCCGCCGCCGGGAGATGTCCCTGTCGGTCATGACCGGGACCCTAGGACGCACGGATTTGCAGTGGGAGGGGAATCACGGCCCGGTCGCCCGCACGAGCGACCCCGCTGCCCGGGCGGCCGCGTCCGCCCCGGGACACCGTGCCGCCGGTGTCGATCCATCGGGGACCGGGAAGGGCGCCTCCCGGCGGCTCCTCCCCAGCGGGGGCGTTTCGGCTTCCGTCTCAGGGGCGGGCCAGCCAGTCCCCGCCCTCGATCCGTCTGCCGTGCGCGCGCAGTCGCGCCGCGACGGCGGGCGCGGCGAGGTACACCCACGCCCGGACCACCCTGCCGTCGGACGCCGTCACCTCCCGGTCCACCCGCTCGTAGAGACTGCGGGGGTCGCCCGGGACGTACTCCTCCAACCGGTCGAGGGCGTCGAGCAGTTCGCGGTACGCCTCGGGCAGCGCGGTGACGATCTCACCGGTTACCGTGCCGCCGTGCTGCTCCACGGCGTAGGGGTATCCGGGGCCGTCGTACAGCAGGGCCCCGGGCAGCAGCCCCGGCTCCTCGCAGCGGGTGCGCCCGCGCAGGAACTCGTCGTGGTAACGCTCACCGGGGCGCAGTGTCCCGTACACGAAGAACGGCAGTCTCACCTGCCCGCTCCTCGGTCGATCCCATGGGCCGCCACCATGATCGGTCTTCCTTCCGCACCCGTGCCGAGTCCCTGCAGCAACGATTTTCACCCCCCTCACACATCTCCTCGAACGCGCTATGGACATGACATGTCATGAACCCTTAAACCGGTGGGACGTCCGGGGCCGCCGCCCCCGACCCCCACATGCGCCCCCACGCGCCTTCCCGAGGAGACCGATGAGTCGGATACGGCACATCCGAGGTTCCCGCCTCGCCGCGGCCGGCACGGCCGCGACCACCGCGGTCCTGCTGGCCGCCGCCCTCGCCCCCGCGCCCGCCGGCGCCGCCGACAGACCCGACCGGGCCACCGCGATCGCCAACGCCACGACGGCACTGGTGCACCAGGCGGCGCGCCTCGGCCTCACCTCGGCACAGAGCACCACCGTACGGGACGTCGTCGTGGACGCCGACGGCAGCCAGCACGTGCGCTACGACCGGACATACCGTCAGCTCCCCGTCCTCGGCGGGGACTTCGTGGTCCACCTCGCCCCCGGGGGCTCATACCGCAGTGCGGACCGGGCCACCGGGCGAGCCATCACCGTGCCGACGACCACCCCCACGGTCAAGGCACCCGAGGCGGCCGACCTGGCCACCGCCGCGCTGCGCGCCGTGAACGCCGGCGAGTTGCTCAAGCGCGTGACCGCCAAGCCGCAGCTCGTCGTCGACGCCCTGCACGGCGCGCCGAAGCTCGCCTGGCGCACCGATGTCGTCGGCCAGGACTCGCTCGGCAACCCGGTCGCCCGCACCGTCCTCACGGACGCCCGCACCGGGAAGCAGATCGACGCCTGGGACAGCATCGAGACGGCGACCGGTGACGGGAAGTCCCTCTACAGCGGCACGGTCGCCCTGGAGACCACGCAGTCCGGCTCCACGTACCAGCTCAAGGACCCCACGCGGGGCAACACCTACACCGGCGACGCGGCGAACAAGACGGACCTCTGCTTCCTCGGGATCTGCCTCAGCCGGGCACCCGCCACCCTGTTCACCGACTCGGACAACCACTGGGGCACGGGGGCGGCGACGGACCGTTCGTCCGCGGCGGTGGACGCGCAGTACGGCACCGACGAGACCTGGGACTACTACAAGAACGTCCACGGCCGCAACGGCATCGCGGGCGACGGCAAGGGCTCGTACAACCGCGTGCACTACGGCACCAACTACAACAACGCCTTCTGGGACGACACCTGCTTCTGCATGACGTACGGCGACGGCGACGGGAGCACCTTCGGCCCGCTGGTGGCGCTGGACGTGGCGGGCCACGAGATGTCGCACGGTGTGACGTCGAAAACGGCGGCGCTGACGTACTCCGGTGAGTCGGGCGGCCTGAACGAGGCGACGTCGGACATCTTCGGGACGCTGGTGGAGTGGTACGCGAACAACTCCTCCGACCTCGGTGACTACCTCATCGGCGAGAAGGTCGTCCGCTCGGGCTTCGGCCAACCGGCCCTGCGGTTCATGGACAAGCCGTCGAAGGACGGGAACTCCGCGGACTGCTGGAGCTCGTCGGTCGGCAACCTCGACGTCCACTACTCCTCGGGCGTCGCCAACCACTTCGCGTACCTGCTCGCGGAGGGCAGTGGCGCGAAGACACTCAACGGGGTGTCCTACAACTCCCCCACCTGCAACGGCTCGACGGTCACCGGCATCGGCCGGGACAAGCTCGGCAAGATCTGGTACCGGGCCCTGACGGTCCATATGACCTCCTCGACCGACTACGCGGGCGCCCGCACCGCGACGCTGAGCGCGGCGAAGGACCTCTACGGCGCAGGCAGCACCGAGTACAACGCCGTGGCGGCGGCGTGGACCGCGGTGGGCGTGGGCTGACCGACCCGGCTCCGGCTCCGGCTCCGGCTCCGGCTCCGGCTCCGGCTCCGGCTCCGGCTCCGGTTCCGGCGAAAAACCGTGGCAGGTCGGGTCCCGGTGCGCCTACGCTCCGGGACCCGACCGGTCCACGGCCCCACGGAGTCCCATGCCCACCACGAAGATGCACGCCGACGAACTCGACGTCGACGACGCCCTGGTGCGCCGTCTGGTCGCCGACCAGTTCCCGCAGTGGGCGCGCCTGCCCGTCGCCCGGGTCCCGTCGGCCGGGACGGACAACGCCATGTTCCGGCTGGGCGACGACATGGTCGTGCGGCTGCCGCGGCGGCCCGACGGGGCCCGGCAGGTGACCGAGAGGCAGCGCTGGCTCCCCCGGCTCGCCCCGCATCTGCCGCTGACGGTTCCGGTGCCGCTCGGCAGGGGGGAGCCTGCCCCGGGGTACGGGCAGCCGTGGTCGGTGCTGCGCTGGCTGGACGGCGAGAACGCCTACGACGCCCCGATCACCGAACTCGCCGATGCCGCCGTCCGGCTGGGCCGTTTCGTGGTGGCGCTGCGGAGGATCGACGCCACCGGCGGCCCGGCCTCCTGGCGCGGCGGACCGGTCGGGGCGAACGACGCGTACGTCCGCGCGGCGATCCGCGACCTGGGCGCCTGCGGCAGCGTGGACCCGGCCGCGGCGACGGCGCTGTGGGAGGAGGTGATCCGGCTGCCGCCGTGGGGCGGCGGTCCCGTCTGGCTGCACGGCGACCTTCTGCCCGGCAATCTGCTGACCTCGGCCGGCCGGCTCACCGCGGTGATCGATTTCGGTGGCCTGGGCGTGGGCGACCCGGCGGCCGACACGCTGGCGGCGTGGGCGGTCTTCACGGCCGGTACCCGCGACCTGTTCCGTGAGGCGGCCGAGGCCGACGACGCCACCTGGCAGCGGGGGCGCGGCTGGGCGCTGTGCTTCGGCCTCATGGCGGAGCACTACTACCGGACGACCAATCCGGTGCTCGCGGCGGTGGGCCATCGGGCGGCGGCCGAGGCACTGAACGGCTGACGGCTCCCGCACGCCCGGGACACCTCCGGCAGCGCGGCGCACGGCACTACCCGGCGTACGGGCTCCTCTCCTTCGCCTCCCGCAGCGCCCGTGCCCACCAGACCAGTTGGTCCAGCATCACCTTGGCCGCCGCTGCGGGTCCTGACGCGTCGCGCGGTTGCCCCTCCGCGTCGAACGCGGCGCCCGCGCCGTGGAAGGACACCGTGTCCCGCACGGTGACCGCGTGGAGCTCGGCGAAGACCTGACGGAGGTGTTCCACCGCACGCAGGCCTCCGGAGACGCCGCCGTACGAGACGAGGGCGACCGGCTTGGCGCGCCACTCGGTGTAGTGCCAGTCGATCAGGTTCTTCAGCCCGGCCGGGAAGGAGTGGTTGTACTCGGGGGTCAGGACGACGTACGCGTCGGCGTCGGCCAGCTTCGGGGTGACCCCGGCGAGTGCGTCCTTCGCCTCCGGGGTCGGGGACAGGGTCGTCGGCAGGGCGACCTCGGCCACGTCCACGACGTCGGGTACGAGGTCGTCCCGTTCACGGACCCGGCCGAGCAGCCAGTCGGCGACGACGGGCCCGAAGCGGCCCTGCCGGTTGCTGCCGACGACGACGGCGACGCGGACGGGTGGGACGACAGGGGGATGCGTGGTGGTGTTCATGGCACCACCCTGGTACCTCGACCTTTCTTGAGGTCAAGCGACGCCTCCGCCCGGACGCCGCCCCACGGGCCGCCCGTGTGCGTCACCCGTTTCGCAGCCACCCCTGGACCCTTCGGGTGTTCTCTGACGGCCCGTCGGAAATGCACCGGTGACCTGCCGAAACGTCACGGCGACGCCTCCATTGACGTCCGGGATGACACCCGTTCACCCTATTTCTGACGTTCCGTCAGAAAGCGGGGAACGCGGACTGCCGCTTTCCTCGAAAGGGCAGGGGCACGACCTACGCAGCGGCACACTCGGGATGTCGCGGGCCGTGCCCTCTCCCCGAGGAGCACCACGATGCGACGAACGGCCCGCCTGGTCACCGGTCCCGCGCTCGCCGTCGCCGCCGCGGCGCTCGCCGCCGCCGCACCCGCGTACGGCGCGAACACCGACGAGCTGGCGGTCTCTCCCACGATCGCCGTGCCCGGCGGGCAGGTCACCGTCGACACGACGGCCTGCGGCCCGGACGGCTCGGCGGCCGGCGACGCCTCGGCGGTCGGCGCCGGAACGTTCATGCTGGCGCCCGGCACGCACGGGGCGAAGGCGACGGCGCGGTTCCGGGTGCCCCCGGGCGCGCAGCCGGGTACGTACGAGATCGTCGCGACGTGCTCCGGCGCACAGCACACGACCGTGACCGGGGACCTGGTGGTCTCCCTGACCGCGGTCAAGAACCCGGCGCTTCCGCAAGGAAGCGTGAAGACGGGGGTCGGCGGTGCATTCGGCCCCGACCCCGTGAAGACCGCGGCCGGTGTGGCGGCTCTTGCCGTCGCGGCCGCGGGCGGTACCTGGCTCCTGCATCGCCGGGTGAAGGGCGACGGGATCTGACGGACACCCTCCGCGGTCCGTCGGCCGGTACCGCCAACCCGCTCCCCCTCCGGGTCCGATGCCCCTCGCGGCCCGGAGGGGGCCCGGGAGACCCCTCACCTCGCAAGGAGGCCCATGTGCGCAAGGTCGGCAAGTCCCGCACCGTCGGTGACGCCGCGATAGCGTCCGTCACCGCGGTAGCCCTCCTGGCCGGCATATGGCTGCTGCAGGGCGCCGACGAGCCCGCGTCGCCCCCGCAGCCGACGGCCGCTCAGGCCGCCCCGGGCACGGACCAGGAGCGGTTCGGCCCACCCGCCCTGCCGCCCTCGCCACCGGACCGCATCCGCATACCCTCCCTGCACGTCGACGCCCCTCTCACCGGCCTCGGCCTGACCGGCACCGGGGCACTCCAGGCCCCGCCCGCCGCCGCCAAGAACCTCGCGGGCTGGTATGAGAACGGCGCCACGCCCGGCGAAGCGGGCACCGCGGTCGTCGCCGGCCACGTCGACAACACGACGGGCCCCGCCGTCTTCTACGACCTCGGCGCGCTGAAGAAGGGCAGCACGATCGATGTGCACCGACGCGACGGCTCGACCGCCGTCTTCACGGTGTACGCGGTCCAGGTCTTCCAGCGGAAGGACTTTCCCGACGCCAAGGTCTACGGTCCCGCAGCCCGACCCGAGCTTCGGGTGATCACATGCGGGGGCGGCTACTCACGCAGGACGGGCTACCGGGGGAACGTGGTGGTCTTCGCCCGCTTCACGGTCGGCCATCCGGCCCTCACACTGCCGCTCCGCCTCGGCTGAGGTCAGCGTTCCGCACGGGAAACAGCCGTGATGCGGGCGGGTAACGTCGGCACCGCACGCTGCGATGCATGACCTCGAATACGCGTGTGGTGGTGATCGGCGCCGGACTCGCGGGCGTCCGTCTCGCCCGGCGCCTCGGCGAACTCGGCACGCCCGCCCTGCTCGTCGGCGAGGAGGAGCACCCCCCGTACAACCGCGTGCTGCTGGCCGACGTCCTGGCCGGCCGCTACCCGCCCGAGGTGATCTCCCTGCCGGCCCCGGAGCGCCTGATGCGCGCCCGGGCCACCCGGATCGACCGAGCCGGCCGCGAGCTCCACTGCTCCGACGGCTCGGTGATCGCATACGGCACGCTCGTCCTCGCCACCGGATCCAACCCGGTGCTTCCGCCCCTGCGCGGCCTGCTCGCCCCCGGCCGGACCGAACTGCCCGAGGGCGTCCACGCCTTCCGCACCATGGACGACTGCCTCCGGCTCGCCGGGGCGGTACGCGAGGGGGTGCGGGCCGTGGTCATCGGCGGCGGGCTGCTCGGGGTCTCCGCCGCCCGCGCCCTCGCGGCCCGCGGTACCCAGGTGGTCCTCGCCCAGCAGGCGGAGCGGCTGATGGAACGCCAGCTAGACCCGGGCGCCTCGGCACTGGTGCGCCGTCACCTCACCGCCCTGGGTGTCGAGGTGCACACCGAGACCCGGGTCCGCGGTGTGCGCACCCGGGCGGGCGCGGTCCGTTCCGTGGAGATGGCCGACGGTTACTCCCTCGACACCGACCTCGTGGTGCCGGCCTGCGGTGTCCTTCCGCGGGTGGGCCTGGCCCGGGAGGCGGGCCTGGCCGTGGACAGCGGCGTCCTCGTCGACGACGAACTGCGCACCTCGGACCCGGACATCCGGGCGATCGGGGACTGCGCCCAGCACGCCGGGACCGTGTACGGGCTCGCCGCCCCCGCACTCGAGCAGGCCGGCGTCCTCGCCGAGCTGCTCGCGGGCGGGGCGGGCGACCGGACCCGCCGCTACTCCGGCACCCGTTCCCTCACCCGGCTCACCCTCGCCGGGCGGGACGTCCTGGACCTCGCCGCCTTCGGCGAGCCGGACCCCCGCCCCGGCGACGACGTCGTGCGGCTCGCCGACGCCACCCGCGGCACCTACCGCAGGGTCGTCGTCCGAAAGGACCGCCTGGTCGGCGGCGTGCTCGTCGGCGACCTCGGCACCGTCGGCGACCTCGCCCGCGCCTGGGAGGGTGCCGAGCCGCTTCCCACGGGCGGCGCCCCGCTGCTGCATCTGCTCACCACCGATGGAGGCTCCTGATGTCCACGACCGCACGCGGCGGGGACCGCCCCACGATCGTGCTCGTCGGCCACGGCATGGTCGGCCAGCGCTTCCTGGAAGCGCTGGCCGAGCGCGGCCTGACCGCCACGCACCGCGTGGTCGTGCTGTGCGAGGAGCCGCGTCCCGCCTACGACCGGGTCCGGCTCACCTCGTACTTCTCGGGCACCACGCCCGAGGAACTGTCGATGACCGACATGGAGTTCATCAACGGGCACGGGATCGAACTCCACGTCGGCGACCCCGCCGGAAGGATCGACAGGGACACCCGCACGGTCACCGCGCGCTCCGGGCTCACCGTCCCGTACGACGCGCTCGTCCTCGCCACCGGCTCCTACCCCTTCGTGCCGCCGGTCCCCGGCAAGGACGCCGAGGGCTGCTTCGTCTACCGCACCGTCGAGGACCTGCTGGCCATCGAGAGCTATGCGAGGACGCGGGCCCGCACGGGCGCGGTGGTCGGCGGCGGGCTGCTCGGCCTGGAGGCGGCCGGCGCGCTCAAGGGCCTGGGCCTCTTGACGCACATCGTGGAGTTCGCGCCGCGGCTGATGCCCGTGCAGGTCGACGAGGGCGGTGGGGCCGCCCTTCTGCGCACCGTCGAGGACATGGGCCTGACCGTGCACACCGGCACGGGCACCCAGGAGATCGTCGCCGGTGCGGACGGCGCGGTGGCGGCCATGAAGCTGTCCGACGGCTCCGAGCTGGCCACCGACATGGTGGTGTTCTCGGCCGGTGTCCGCCCCCGCGACCGGCTCGCCCGCGACTGCGGGCTGACGGTGGGCGAGCGCGGCGGCATCGCCGTGGACGAGCAGTGCCGTACGGTCGCGGACCCCCGTGTGTTCGCGATCGGCGAGTGCGCGCTCGCCTCCGACGGCCGGGTGTACGGGCTGGTCGCGCCGGGTTACGAGATGGCGGAGACGGCCGCGGCCACGATCGCCGCCGACGAGGCCGCGTTCACCGGGGCCGACCTGTCCACCAAACTCAAGCTGCTCGGCGTGGACGTCGCGTCGTTCGGCGACGCGCACGGCACCACCGAGGGCTCACTCGACGTCACCTACGCGGACTCGCGTTCGGGCACGTACAAGAAGCTGGTCGTCGGCCGGGACGGGGAACTGCTCGGCGGCATCCTGGTCGGCGAGGCGGAGGCCTACGGGACGCTGCGCGCGCTCACCGGTTCGGTGCCGCCCGTACCGCCGGAGTCCCTGGTGCTGCCCGCCGGAGCCGGGTCACCCGCCCCGCTCGGACCCTCCGCGCTGCCGGACGAGGCGGTCGTGTGCTCCTGCCACAACGTCACCAAGGGCACGATCCGCGACGCGATCACCGGGCACCGGTGCACCACCGTGCCCGAGGTGCAGAAGTGCACCAGGGCCGGCACGGGCTGCGGAAGTTGCGTCAAGGTGATCGGCGGCCTGGTCGCCGACGAACTGGCGGCGAGCGGTGTCGAGACCGACAAGGGCCTGTGCGGCTGCTTCCCGCAGACGCGGGAGGAGCTGTACGAGATCGTCCTCAGCCTGCGGATCTCCTCCTACCGGCGGCTGCTCGACCGGTTCGGGCACCGAGGCGCGCGGGGCGGGGACGGGTGCGAGGTCTGCAAGCCCGCGGTCGCCTCGATCATCGCCTCCCTGGCCCCGGCGATCGGCGCCGACGGACATGTGCTGGACGGCGAGCAGGCGGCGCTTCAGGACACCAACGACCACTTCCTCGCCAACCTGCAGAAGAACGGCTCCTACTCGGTCGTGCCCCGCATCGCCGGCGGCGAGATCACCCCGGAGAAGCTGATCGTGATCGGTGAGATCGCCCGCGACTTCGGCCTCTATACGAAGATCACCGGAGGTCAGCGCATCGACATGTTCGGCGCACGGGTGGAGCAACTGCCGCTGATCTGGACCCGGCTGGTCGACGCCGGCTTCGAGTCCGGCCATGCCTACGGCAAGGCGCTGCGTACCGTGAAGTCCTGCGTGGGCCGGACCTGGTGCCGCTACGGCGTCCAGGACTCCGTGCGCATGGCGATCGATCTGGAGCTGCGCTACCGGGGGCTCAGGTCCCCGCACAAGCTGAAGTCGGCGGTCTCCGGCTGCGCCCGCGAGTGTGCGGAGGCCCGGTCCAAGGACTTCGGCGTGATCGCCACGGCGAACGGCTGGAACCTCTATGTGGGCGGCAACGGCGGCGCCTCCCCGCGCCATGCCGATCTGCTCGCCCAGGATCTCTCCGACACCGAACTCGTCCGTACGATCGACCGCTTCCTGATGTTCTACATCCGCACCGCCGACCGGCTGGAGCGCACCTCGGTGTGGCTGGAGCGGATCCCGGGAGGTCTTGCCCACGTTCGGGACGTGGTGGTCAACGATTCCCTCGGCATCTGCGGGGAGCTCGAGTCCCTGATGGCGGCCCATGTGGCGAACTACCGCGACGAGTGGGCCGAGACCGTCGCCGACCCCGAGAAGTTGGCTCGTTTCGTGTCGTTCGTCAACGCGCCGGACACCCCGGACCCCGTCGTCGGCTTCGTGCCCGAGCGCGACCAGATCAAGCCCGACCTGCCGTTGCTGGCCATCGGCCCCCGCCCCGACGAGGACGTCCTGGAAGGAAGTGCCGCACGATGACCCTGGCATCGGGGACGACCGGTCCGAAGGTCCAGCTCCGCCTCGACGGGGACGGCTGGTTCACGGTCTGCGACCTGAGCCTGCTGACCCCCGAGGGCAGAGGCGTGGCCGCACTGCTGCCGGACGGGCGCCAGGTGGCGCTCTTCCGCGACCGCGCCGGCCGGCTGTACGGCATCGACAACCGGGACCCCTTCGGCGGCGCGGCGGTGCTCTCCCGCGGCCTGACGGGCACCCACGACGGCCGGCCGTTCGTCGCCTCCCCCCTGCTGAAGCAGCGCTTCGACCTGCTCTCCGGCCGGTGCCTGGACGACGAGTCGGTTCGGGTGGCGACCTACGAGGTGCGTACCGCGCTCGACCCTTTGCTTGACTGATCGTTCCGGAAAATCCTAGGCTCCGGCATATGGCGAGGACCAAGGAGTTCGACCCCGACGCCGCGCTGCAGGCGGCCCTGGAGCTGTTCTGGCGGCGCGGCTACGAGGCGACGTCCATGTCCGACCTGGTCGAGCACCTGGGGATCGGGCGCGCCAGCCTGTACGCGACGTTCGGCAGCAAGCACGAGCTCTACCTCAAGGCGTTCGACCGCTACGGCGAGAACCGCGACGCCGTCCTGCTGAGGGAGCTGTCCCAGCCGGGACCCGCACTGCCGGCCGTACGGGCCGTCCTGCGCCGCTTCGCCGCGGAGGCGGCCGACGAGGAGCGGCTCAGCGGCTGCCTTGTCACGAACACGGCCGCCGAGCTCGCACCGCACGATCCGCAGGCGGCCCGCCGCGTCGAGCAGCGGTGGGACTACGCCGAGACCCTGCTGCACTCGGCGCTGGCCCGCGCACAGGCGCAGGGGGAGCTGTCCGGCGACCGCGATCCGCGCGCCCTCGCCCGCATGCTTCTGGTGCTGATGCAGGGGCTGCGGGTCGCCGGAAAGGCCTCGTCGGACCCGGCACGCGTGCGGGACGCGGCGGAGCAGGCCCTGTCCGTGCTCGACTGAGCCACTCGTGTGGTCGGGCCCGGGGCATGCCGTCATACTGAACCAGTTGTTCCAATAAAGGGGGAATCATGAGCACTCGCTTCTCCGGCCGCACCGCCCTCGTCACCGGCGCCGGCTCCGGCATCGGCCGGGCGATCGCGCAGGCGCTGGCGGCGGAGGGCGCACGGGTCGTCGTCGCCGGACGACGGCGCGAACCGCTGGAGGAGACGGTCCGGCTCATCGAAGAGCGGGGCGGGACCGCGCTCGCGGCGACCGCCGACGTCGCACGCCCGGGAGACGCCGAGGCACTGGTCCGGGTGGCGATGGACCACTACGGCTCGCTCGACGTGGCGGTCAACAACGCCGGCGTCTTCCGGGGCGGCGGGCCCCTGGCCGACCTTCCGGAGGCCGACTGGCACAGCCAGCTCGACATCAACGTCAGCGGCATGTTCCTGGCTCTGCGGGCGCAGATCCGCCGGATGCGGACCCAGCCGTCGGGCGGCGCGATCGTCAATGTCTCCTCCACCTTCGGACCGCACACCACCACCCCCGGGGCCGCCGCCTACTCCGCCTCCAAAGCCGCCGTGACCGCGCTCAGCCGCGGCGCCGCCCTGGACCACATCCGCGACGGGGTCCGCATCAACGTGGTCAGCCCGGGAGCCACCGACACCCCGATGTCACTGCGATCCGGCGAGACGGAGGCCGGGCGCACCGAGCGCGCGAGGGCCACGCTCCCGCTGGGCCGGATCTCGGCGACACAGGAGGTGGCCGCCGCCGTGCTCTATCTCGCCTGCGACGACGCCGCCTCCGTCGTCGGCACCGACCTCGTGGTGGACGGCGGCGGCTCGCTCTGACGCCTGCGGCCCGCCGCGAACGGACCGCGCACGGCGAGAGGGCGGCACCCCCCGCACAGGGGTGCCGCCCTCTCCCGGTGTCCGGTGCCGCCCTCGTGTCGGTTCGGTGAGGGTCGGGGTGACCGACGACGGCCCCGGAGGTCTGGCGCCGGCGTCAGCGGTGGTCGCTGCCCTCCGCCAGTGACGCCGCCCGGCCCGCCTCCAGGCGGGCCACCGGGATCCGGAACGGGGAGCAGGAGACGTAGTCGAGGCCGACCTCGTGGAAGAAGTGGACGGACTCGGGGTCGCCGCCGTGCTCGCCGCAGACACCGAGCTTGAGGTCGGGGCGGGTGGCACGGCCGGCCGTGGCGGCGGCCTTCACCAGGGAGCCGACGCCGTCCCTGTCGATCGTCTCGAACGGGCTGACGCCGAAGATGCCCTTCTCCAGATACGCCGTGAAGAAGCTCGCCTCCACGTCGTCCCGGCTGAAGCCCCACACCGTCTGGGTGAGGTCGTTCGTGCCGAAGGAGAAGAACTCGGCGGCCTCGGCGATCTGAGCCGCGGTCAGCGCGGCACGCGGCAGCTCGATCATGGTGCCGATGGCCAGCTTCAGCGTCGCGCCGGAGGCCGCCTCGACCTCGGCGATGACCCGGTCCGCCTCCTCGCGCACGATCTCCAGCTCCTGGACGGTGCCGACGAGCGGGATCATGACCTCCGCGCGCGGGTCGCCCTTGGCGGCCTTGCGTTCGGCGACCGCCTCCGCGATGGCCCGCACCTGCATCGTGAACAGCCCCGGGATGACGAGGCCGAGGCGCACCCCGCGCAGGCCCAGCATCGGGTTCTGCTCGTGCAGCCGGTGCACCGCCTGGAGCAGGCGCAGGTCGTTCTCGTGCGGCTCCTGGCGGGACTCCGCCAGCGCCACGCGCACCGACAGCTCGGTGATGTCGGGCAGGAACTCGTGCAGCGGCGGGTCCAGGAGCCGGACCGTCACCGGGAGGCCGTCCATCGCCTCGAAGAGCTCCACGAAGTCCTGCTTCTGCAGCGGAAGCAGCTCCTTCAGGGACTCCTCGCGCTCGGTCTCGGTGTCCGCCAGGATCAGGCGCTCGACCAGCTCGCGCCGGTCGCCGAGGAACATGTGCTCCGTGCGGCACAGGCCGATGCCCTGCGCCCCGAACCGCCGCGCGCGCAGCGCGTCCTCGGCGTTGTCCGCGTTGGCGCGTACGCGCAGACGCCGCTTGCGGTCGGCGAACGCCATGATCCGGTGCACGGCCTCGACCAGTTCGTCGGCGTCGTCGGCACCCGCGTGCATCCGGCCCTCGAAGTACTCCACGACCGGCGAGGGCACCACCGGGACCTCACCGAGGTACACCTTGCCGCTCGATCCGTCGATCGAGATGAGGTCGCCCTCCTCGACGACGTGCCCGCCGGGCACGGTCATCCGCCGGCGCTTGGTGTCGACCTCCAGCTCCTCGGCGCCGCACACACAGGTCTTGCCCATGCCGCGGGCCACGACGGCCGCGTGCGAGGTCTTGCCGCCGCGCGAGGTCAGGATGCCCTCGGCCGCGATCATGCCGTCCAGGTCGTCGGGGTTGGTCTCGCGGCGCACCAGGATGACCTTCTCGCCCGAGCGGGACCACTTCACCGCGGTGTAGGAGTCGAAGACCGCCTTGCCGACCGCCGCGCCCGGCGAGGCAGCGATGCCCCGGCCTACCTGCTCGACCTTCGCGTGCTCGTCGAAGCGCGGGAACATCAGCTGCGCGAGCTGAGCGCCCGTCACCCGCTGTAGCGCCTCCGCCTCGTCGATCAGGCCCTGGTCCACCAGCTGCGTCGCGATGCGGAAGGCCGCGCCCGCGGTGCGCTTGCCGACGCGGGTCTGCAGCATCCACAGCCGGCCGCGCTCGATGGTGAACTCGATGTCGCACAGGTCCTTGTAGTGGTTCTCCAGCGTCTCCATGATCTGCATCAGCTGGTCGTACGACTTCTTGTCGATCTGCTCCAGATCGGCGAGGACCACGGTGTTGCGGATGCCCGCGACGACGTCCTCGCCCTGCGCGTTCTGCAGGTAGTCGCCGTACACGCCCTGATGCCCGGAGGCGGGGTCGCGGGTGAAGGCCACGCCGGTACCCGAGTCGGGGCCCAGGTTGCCGAAGACCATCGAGCAGACGTTGACGGCCGTGCCCAGGTCGTGCGGGATGCGCTCCTGGCGCCGGTAGAGCTTCGCCCGGTCGCCGTTCCACGAGTCGAAGACCGCCTTGATGGCCAGGTCCATCTGCTCGCGCGGGTCCTGCGGGAAGTCGCGCCCGGCCTCGGTCTTGACGATCTTCTTGAACTTGGTGACCAGCTTCTTGAGGTCCGCGGCCTCCAACTCCGTGTCGACCGAGACCTTCTTGGCCTGCTTGGCCGCCTCGAGCGCGTCCTCGAAGAGATCACCCTCGACACCGAGAACGGTCTTGCCGAACATCTGGATGAGACGGCGGTAGGAGTCCCAGGCGAAGCGCTCGTCGCCGGCCTGCTTCGCCAGACCCTGCACCGACTTGTCGGAGAGACCGATGTTCAGGACCGTGTCCATCATGCCGGGCATGGAGAACTTCGCACCGGAACGCACCGAGACCAGCAAGGGGTCGTCGGCCTGACCGAGCTTCTTCCCCATCCGCTTCTCGAGCGCCTCGAGGTGCGCACTCACCTCGTCACGCAGTGCCGCGGGCTCCTCACCGCTGTCCAGGTAGACCTTGCAGGCCTCCGTGGTGATGGTGAAGCCCGGAGGGACGGGCAGACCCAGGTTGGTCATCTCGGCGAGGTTGGCACCCTTGCCGCCGAGGAGGTCCTTGAGGTCCTTGTTGCCTTCGGTGAAGTCGTAAACGAACTTCACGCCCTCGCCGCCGTTTTCAGCTACGTGGGGATCTTTGTTTTCCGACACGGTCTCGACTCCTCGAGGACGCGGTGGCTGCCCTGACGGCGAGGAACATACCCAGATCAAAGGCGTCTGGGTACGTCCACTTGTGCGTCATGCCGCTGTAACCACTCGTCCGCCACCGGATCGAAAGTCAAAGCTTGGCAACCGCCCATCGGGTGAGGTTTTCACTTCTTGAACGCATCACCGCCCAGCAGCCCGGATTTATTGCTCAGATGAGCAACTGGCCACACGTCTGATTTCGATCGATGAACGATCGGCGGGTGGCACTCAGTGCCACTCCTTGGAGAAGTGCAGCCGAACATGATCCGCTCATCTGAGCGGAGCCCCTATCAAGGGTGGCGAGAATCACGCTATACGGAGCGGTCCGGTTTCACCATGTGGACGGGGATCCGGGCGGAAACACGGCTTTCACGTCTCGGGCGCCGGCAGCCCTCACACACCGAGCGCGAGCAGCCGCTCCTCCACCCGGTCCGGGGCGTAGAGATGCTCGACGACCAGGGCACCCGCCCCCACCAGGCCCGCCCGTTCCCCGAGCCGCGAGGTCACCACGTCCAGATGCGCGGTGGAGCGGGGCAGTGCCCGCTGGTACAGCAGTTCCCGCAGGCCCGTCAGGAAGGGGGTTCCGGCCAAATCGCCGGCGATCATCAGCACTCCCGGGTTGAGCAGCGTCACCACGGTCGCCAGGACGTCCCCGACGCGTCTCCCCGCCTCCCGGGCGAGCGCGGCCGCCTCCGGGTGCCCGGCGGTCAGCAGGTCCCGTACGTCCGATCCGGAAGCGGCCGGAACCCCCGCCTCCGCGAGCCGTCGCGCCACGGCTCCGCCGCTCGCCACCGCGGCCAGGCAGCCGTAGGAGCCGCAGCGGCACAACGCCTCCGCGCCCGCGGGGACGCGGATGTGCCCGATGTCCCCGGCGCCGCCGTCGATGCCGCGGTAGATGCGCCCGTCGACGACCACACCGGCGCCGATACCGGTGGAGACCTTGACCAGCACGAAGGCCGAGCAGTCCGGATGTCCGGTGCGCTGTTCGCCGTAGGCCATCAGATTGGCATCGTTGTCGACCAGGACGGGCACCTCGGCGCCGGAGCGCGCATGCTCGGCGAAGGCCCGGCCCAGGCGTCCCCGTATGTCGAAGCCGTCCCAGCCCGGCATGATCGGTGGCTGGACGACCCGGCCGGTGTCGCTGTCCACCGGTCCGGGAACGGCGAGCCCGATCCCGCAGACCTCCTGCACCCCGTGTCCCGCCTTCGGGAGCAGCTCGGCGAACCAGCGGCCCAGCTCCCCGAGGACGGCGTCCGGGCCGTCCTCGACGACCAGGCTTCCGGAGTGCTCCGCGAGGATCTCGCCGGTCAGGGAGAGCACCGCCGCACGGCCGTGCCGGGTGTCGAGATCGGCGGCCAGCACCACCGCGTGGGCGTCGTCGAACTCCAGGGTGATCGAGGGGCGGCCGCCCAGCGGGGAGTCGACCGGTCCGCCGGCACCCTCGCGCAGCCAGCCGGCGCGGAAGAGCCGGTCGAGCCGCTGGCCGACCGTGGCCCGGGAAAGCCCCGTGGCCTGCTGCAGGGCACCCCGTGTCGTCGCGCGGCCGCTGCGCACCAGCTCGAGCAGATCTCCCGCGCTGGCCTGACCGCCCGCCTTCCCGGCCCTCGCGCTCATGCGCACCCCCTTGCGTTCGTCAACCTTGCATTACATGCTGGGTTTTGCGTGTCAAATAGACGTAACTCTACGGTAGCTGGGGCCGAACCACTCGGCCGGACGTCGTTCGGGGGGACCTGAGTGGACCGCACGACCCGACCCACCGCCCGCAGCACGGGACGTACAGGTGCCGTGGGCGCCTCCGGCCCGCCGACGGCGCCCGGCCCATGGGAGGACATCGGTCCCGGCCCCGGCGCATACGGTCCGTCCGGGCCCATCGGGCCATTGCACACCGGGACGTCCACCGTGCCGTATCCGCACCGGCCTTTCCGGGACCCGGCGCTCATCGTGACCGGGCCGTGCCGTCCGTCGTCGTCGCCGCCGAGGCGGAACGAGCCGGAGAAACCGCTCGGCTTCCGGGCGCCGCGACGGGCGGATCGTGTGCATCGTCCCCACTCCCTCCGAGCCGCTCGACGCCTGGTTGCCGGGCCCGTGCTTCCGGTGTTCCTCGACCGACGGGCGCACGGCGGGCACTCCGCGCACCGTACAGACCTCGGGCGTCGCGCGGCCACGGTGCACGCGCCGGCAGCGCGGCCGGCGCACCGGTCCGAGCCCAGGCTGCCCCGGACGCGCGGCCTTCCGCCCCGGCTCCACCAGGTCCCGGCCTCCCGGCACGAGGGGCCGCCGCGCCGTCGCGACCGGGGCGGCAGGGGGGCTCGCCCCGGTGATCCGGACCCGGGAGCGGCGGCCTTCCGGGGCGGGGGCCGGTGGCGGGCCGGGCCGGCGTCCGTGCCCTCCGAGGGCATCGACACGTTCGACAGGAGTGACAAGGAAGGGGACCGGGCATGACGGACCGGCATCATCTGCTCGTGCGAGGCGGGACGTTCGCCGCCGTGGGCGACAGCGGGGACATCAACGGGGTGCGGGGCGTCGGTTCCCCGGCAGGGTTGTTCGTACGTGACGCGCGGCATCTGAGCCGATGGCAGCTCACCGTCGACGGAGCCGTGCCGGAGACGCTCGCACCGATCGCCGACGGGGACACCGCCCGCTGCGTCCTGGTGCCGCGCGGCGGCCGCGCGGAGCCGCCCGCGCACACCCTCTTCCGTGAACAGGCCGTCGTCGAAGCGGCGTTCGTGGAGTCACTGCGTGTCACCAGCAACCGCCCGGTGCCGACCACGGTGCGCGTCGCGGTGACCGCGGACGCCGACTTCACCGACCAGTTCGAACTGCGCTCCGACCACCGTACGTACGCCAAGTCCGGTGCCGTGCGCTCCCGTCAGGTCCTCGAGGACGGCGTGGAGTTCGGCTACCGGCGCGGCGAGTGGTGGTCCCGCACGACCGTGACGTCGGACCCTCCGCCGGACGCCGTGGAGGAGACCGGCACGGGTGCGCGCCGCCTCTGCTGGACGCTGGACCTGGAGCCGCACGGCTCGACCCACCTCGCGTTACGGGTCGCGGCACGGCCGCACGGAGCGACAGCGGCACCCGTGATCCCGGCGTCCCCGGCCGCCGCAGGCGGCCAGTTGCTCGCCCTGGAGGGCGAGTTCATTCAGGACGTGGCCCTCCCCACCGGCCGGCCCGAGCTGGCGGCCGCCTGCGCGCGGGGACTGTCCGACCTCGCCGCGCTCCAGGTCCCGGCGACGGGTCCGGACGGGGAGGAACTGAACGTGCCCGCCGCCGGGGCGCCCTGGTTCCTCACGCTCCTCGGCCGCGACGCACTCCTCACCTCGCTCTTCGCCCTGCCCTACCGCCCCGGGTCGGCCGCGGCCACGCTGTCCGCGCTCGCCGCCACCCAGGCGACCGCGGTGGACACACGGTCGGTGGCCCAGCCGGGGAAGATCGTGCACGAGGTGCGGCACGGGGAGCTGGCGCACTTCGGGCAGGTGCCCTACGGGCGGTACTACGGTTCCGTCGACGCCACCCCACTGTTCCTCGTACTGCTCGGGGCGTATGTCGAGCAGACCGGTGACGTGACGACCGCCCGCCGCCTGGAGCCCCATGCCCGCGCGGCGATCGGCTGGATGCTGGACCACGGCGGACTCACCTCGCGCGGCTATCTCCTCTACCGTGCCGATCGGGGTGGCCTCGCCAACCAGAACTGGAAGGACTCCCCCGGCGCCATCTGCTGCGCCGACGGCAGCCGTCCGGTCGGCCCGGTGATGGCGGCGGGCGCCCAGGGTTACGCGTACGACGCGCTGCGCCGCACCGCGCATCTGGCGCGCACGGTGTGGGACGACGAGGTGTACGCGGCGCTCCTCGAGCAGACGGCCGGAGATCTGCGCGACCGCTTCCAGCGGGACTTCTGGATGGACGCGCACGCCTTCCCGGCGCTGGCCCTGGACGGTGCCGGCCGTCAGGTCGACGCCCTCGCGTCGGACGCGGGCCATCTGCTGTGGTCGGGTCTGCTGGACAAGGAGTACGGAGAGCTGGTGGGCCGGCGCCTGCTGGAACCCGACTTCTACTCCGGTTGGGGCGTGCGCACCCTGGCCGCCGGTCAGGCCGCGTACCACCCGATGTCGTACCACCGCGGTTCGGTCTGGCCGCACGACAACGCGCTGATCGCGCTGGGGCTCGCCCGCTACGGGCTGCACGACGAGGCCCGCACGGTCGCGCACGGGCTGGTCGACGCCGCCATGGCGACGGGGCACCGGCTCCCGGAGGTGCTCGCCGGGTACGGTCGCGACACCCATCCGGAGCCGGTGCCCTACCCCCACGCGTGCGTCCGCGAATCCCGCTCGGCGGCGACACCGCTGGCCCTGCTCACCGCGGTCGGCGGCGCCTGACCCGGCACCGAGTCGTGTTGACCTGGGATTTGCCGAGTGTTTGCCGGGCACTGGGGCGCCCCGTTTGAACACATCCGTGCGACCGCCCGTACGGGATGACGGCGGGTCCGGCCTCCCCAGCGTGGCCCGCCCCTCCACCACGGGCTTCGCACGGAAGGACCCTCGGGTTGCCTCTCAACACGCGCTCACCACAGAAGACGGACCAGGCTGGGGCAGCCACGGACGGGGCACTGCCAAAGGAGGCGGAACGGTCCGAGACGGCGGCGGAGCCGTCCCGGGGTTCGGACGCCGGGTCCGAACCGGCCACCGAGTCCGCCGCGCCCGCACCGGGATCCTCGGCGGAACCCGAGCCCGAGTCCGAGCCCGACGCCGCGTCGGTGGCAGAAACGGAGGACGAGGCCACCACCGCACAGGCACCCGAACCGGAGAGCGGCGGCGACTCCGCGACCGGTCGGGCGGCGAAGGCCGGGAGGGAGACCGGCACCGAGGCCAGCACTGCCCAGGCTGAAGCCGCCGGCGCCGACACCCCCGCCGCCGGCGAGTCGGATGCCGCCGCTGCGGACGCCGGCGCGCCCGCCTCCGCCGGCGAGTCGGATGCCATCACCGCGGACCCCGACACACCCCTCGCCGATACCGAACCAGGTGCCGCCGCCGTGGACGCCGATGCGCCCGCCTCGGGCAGCGTGGACGGCCGGACCGCCGCCGAGGGCGACTCCGACGCCGCTGCGGACGGCGGAACCGACGCCGGCCGGCCGCCCGGCGCCCGTCCCCGGCTGCGGCGGCTGCGCGACTGGCGGGCCGACCACCCCGTGGCCGCCCGCGTCATCGGCGTCACGGTCACCGTGCTCGCCGGTGCGCTCGTCGTCGCCTCGCTCCTCCTGCCCAACAAGCCGGACTTCCGGCCCACGGTGTTCCTGAGGATCCCGGTGGAGGCGCTGATCGGTGCCGTCGTGCTGACCGCGCTGCCACGGCGGCCGCGGCTGGTCCTGGCCTGGCTCGGCGGGATCGTGCTCGGTGCACTGACCCTGCTCAGCCTGCTCGACATCGGCTTCTACCAGTACCTCGGACGAGGCTTCAACGTCATCCTCGACTGGTCGCTGTTCGCGGACGCCTACGCCTATCTCAAGGACACCCTGGGCGGTACGGGCGCCCTGGGGGCACTGGCGGCGGTCATCGTGCTGGCCCTGTTCATACCGGCCGTCTCGGCGCTGTCCGTCGTCCGGGTCAGCAATGTGATGGCCCGGCACCGCGCCGCCACCACCCGTACCGTGCTCGTACTCAGCATGGTGTGGATGACCTTCACGGCCCTCGGCCTCCAGGTCAGCGGCATGCAACTGGCCTCGGACCACATCGTCACGCTGCTCCAGGCACGCGCCAAGAACGTTCGCACCACGCTTCACGACGAGCGGGAGTTCACCAGGACAGCGCAGGCCGACGCGTTCGGCAACACCCCCGCCTCCCAGCTCGTGCCCGATCTGCGCGGCAAGGACATGATCTTCACGTTCATCGAGAGCTACGGCCGCAGTGCCGTCGAGGACCCGATCATGGCCCCCGGGGTCGACAAGACACTCGACGCCAGCACGAAGGCCCTGGACCGGGCAGGCTTCCATGCCAAGAGCGGCTGGCTGACGTCGGCTACCTACGGCGGCAGCAGCTGGCTCGGGCACTCCACGTTCATGTCGGGCCTGTGGGTCGACAACCAGCAGCGCTATCGCACGGTCACCTCGAGCGACCACCTCACCCTCACCGAGGCGTTCAAGAAGACCGGCGCCTGGGACACGGTCGGCATCATGCCCGGCGTGCAGAAGGGCTGGCCGGAGGCGAAGTGGTACGGCCTCGACAAGGTCCGCAACGCCTTCCAGCTCGGCTACCAGGGCCCGAAGTTCAGCTGGTCGACCATGCCGGACCAGTTCACGCTGGAGCAGTTCCAGAAACTGGAGCACAGCAAGAAGCGCGACAAGCCCCTGGCCTCGTTCGTCATCCTGACGTCGAGCCACCAGCCCTGGGCGCCGATCCCCAAGATGGTGGACTGGGACCGGCTGGGCAACGGCTCGATCTTCGACGCCATCGAGAAGGCGGGCACCAAGCCGGCGGACGTCATCGCGAACTCCACCCGGTCGAAGGAGGGGTACGGCGAGTCGGTCCAGTACTCGGTGACCGCGCTGACCCAGTGGCTCGAGCGCTACGGCAACGACAACACCGTGCTCGTCTTCCTCGGCGACCACCAGCCGATCTCCCGGGTCAGCGGGAACAACGCCAGCCGGGACGTGCCCTGTTCGATCGTCGCCAAGGACCCGAAGGTGCTCGACAAGATCGCCGACTGGGGCTGGACGGACGGCCTGCGGCCGGCCCACGACGCCCCGGTGTGGAAGATGAGTTCGTTCCGGGACCGCTTCCTGACGGCGTACGGCTCGACACCGCACCCGTCGGGGCACTGACCCCGCCGGGGCTCAGCCCCCGGAGGTGTCCAGCTCCGCGTCCTCGCCGACCCCCGCGCAGTCCCACGGGTCCTTCAGCCAGCCGTCCGGCAGCACCACGCGGTTGTTGCCGGACGTGCGGCCCCGGGGCCCGTCGGCACCCACCGGCCAGGCCTGGTCGAGGTCGAGCTCGTCCAGGCCGGCCCGCAGCTCCGCGAGCGAGGACGTGATCGCGAGCCGCTTGCGCATCTCCGAGCCGACCGCGAAACCCTTCAGGTACCAGGCCACGTGCTTGCGGAAGTCGATGACCCCGCGCGACTCGTCGCCGATCCACTCGCCGAGCAGGGTGGCGTGCCGGACCATGACGTCGGCGACCTCGCGGAGCACCGGCCGCGCGATGTCACCGGTCCGCCCCTCGAAGGCGGCCACCAGATCCGCGAACAGCCAGGGCCGCCCGAGGCACCCGCGGCCCACCACGACTCCGTCGCAGCCCGTCTCACGCACCATCCGCAGCGCGTCCTCGGCCGACCAGATGTCGCCGTTCCCGAGCACCGGGATCTCCGGCACGTGCTCCTTGAGCCGTGCGATGGCGTCCCAGTCCGCGGTGCCGCCGTAGTGCTGGGCGGCCGTGCGACCGTGCAGCGCGATGGCCGTCACGCCCTCCTCGACGGCGATCCGCCCGGCGTCCAGGTATGTGATGTGGTCGTCGTCGATGCCCTTGCGCATCTTCATCGTGACCGGCAGGTCACCCGCGCCGCTCACGGCCTCACGCAGGATCGCCCGCAGCAGGTTGCGCTTGTAGGGCAGCGCGGAGCCACCGCCCTTGCGGGTCACCTTCGGCACCGGGCAGCCGAAGTTGAGGTCGATGTGGTCGGCCAGGCCCTCTTCCGCGATCATGCGGACGGCCTTGCCGACGGTCGCCGGGTCCACGCCGTACAGCTGGATGGAGCGCGGCCGCTCGGTGGCGTCGAACCTGATCAGCTGCATGGTCTTGTCGTTGCGCTCCACCAGCGCCCGAGTCGTGATCATCTCACTCACGAACAGGCCCTTGCCGCCGCTGAACTCCCGGCACAGCGTGCGGAACGGCGCGTTCGTGATCCCGGCCATGGGGGCGAGCACGATCGGGACCCGCACGTCGTGCGGGCCGATCCGCAGTGCCGGATCCGTCGTGGTCGGGTTGGTCGTGAGCGTGGGCATTCCCCCATTGTCACGTACGCCGGCGGGTACCCGGCACCTGTGATCGTGTAGAGGTCATTAGTTAACCGCACTATCGACATCGGCGTACGATGGGTCCCATGCCCGAGCTCAGCCACCGACGACGTCTTCTGGTGCTCGCGATCTGCTGCATGAGCCTGCTGATCGTGAGCCTCGACAACACCGTTCTGAACGTCGCGCTCCCCTCCATGCAGAAGGAACTGCACGCAAGCGTGTCCGGCCTGCAGTGGACGATCGACGCCTACACCCTGGTCCTCGCCTCGCTGCTGATGCTCTCGGGCTCGACGGCCGACCGTATCGGCCGCCGCAGGGTCTTCCAGGCGGGCCTCGTGATCTTCACGATCGGCTCACTGCTCTGCTCGCTCGCCCCGAACCTGGACTCGCTGATCGTCTTCCGCATGGTGCAGGCCGTCGGCGGCTCGATGCTCAACCCGGTCGCGATGTCGATCATCACCAACACCTTCACCGACCCCCGCGAGCGCGCCCGCGCGATCGGCGTCTGGGGCGCAGTCGTCGGCATATCCATGGCCGCCGGCCCGATCGTCGGCGGCCTGCTGGTCGACTCGGTCGGCTGGCGTTCGATCTTCTGGCTCAACCTGCCCGTGGGGCTCGCCGCGCTGCTGCTGACCGTTCTGTTCGTGCCCGAGTCGCGCGCACCGAAGGCCCGCCGCCCGGACCCGGTGGGCCAGCTCCTGGTGATCGCCCTGCTGGGCTCACTGACCTACGCCATCATCGAGGCGCCGAGCTCGTCGGCCGCCGGCGTGCTGGCCTTCGGCGCGGTGGCGCTGATCGCGCTGCTCGCCCTGCTGTGGTACGAGCCCCGACGTGACGAACCCCTGATCGACCTGCGCTTCTTCCGTTCGGCGCCGTTCAGCGGGGCGACGGTCGTCGCGGTCAGCGCCTTCGCGGCACTCAGCGGTTTCCTGTTCCTGTCCACGCTGTACCTGCAGAACGTACGCGGTCTTGACGCGCTGCACGCGGGCCTGTGGATGCTGCCGATGGCCGTCATGTGCTTCGTGTGCGCCCCGCTCTCCGGACGTCTGGTCGGCAGCCGCGGCCCGCGCTTCTCCCTCGTGACGGCCGGGATCGCGATGACGGCGAGCGGTCTGCTGTTCGCGGCCTTCGAGGCGGAGACGTCCGACGTCACGCTGGTGATCGGCTACGTCCTCTTCGGCCTGGGCTTCGGCTTCGTGAACGCGCCCATCACCAACACGGCCGTCTCCGGCATGCCCCGCACCCAGGCGGGTGTGGCCGCCGCCGTCGCCTCCACCAGCCGCCAGATCGGCGGCACCCTCGGCGTCGCTGTGATCGGCTCGGTCCTGGCCTCGGGCGTGCACACGGGCCCCTACCGGGAGGTCTTCGTCTCCGCCGCACGCCCCGGCTGGTGGATCCTCACGGCCTGCGGGCTCGCGGTCCTGCTGCTGGGCACCCTGACGACGGGTCGCTGGGCCCGCGGGACGGCGGAGCGCGCGGCGGACCGGCTCCAGGCCTCGGAGATCCGGGACGCGGCGGGGGTCGGCGCGTAGGGCGTCAGGCCGCCGCGCGCTCCCGCCCGAGGGCGATGGTCCGGAGCTGCTCGAGCCTCCTGCGCGACTCCTCGTCGGCCGGCGCGTACGTCACCATCCGCGCCCCGTTGTGCGGGCCGAGCCACAGATCCGTGTGGTCCAGGTTCAGATGGCCCACATGGGCGTTGAGGAACTGCTTGCGCTTGGTCAGGGACCGCACCACCTCGTGCCGCTCCCATGCCTCGCGGAACTCGGCGGACTCGGTCATCAGCCGCTTGAGCAGGATCTTCCATGCGGGCTCGCCCAAGTGTTCGGCCATATTGGCGCGGAACTTGGCGGCCATCAGGCGCATGGCCCCCTCCAGGTCGACGGTCGCCGCCTGCCAGTCCGGGTTGGTGTAGCAGAGCACCATGCAGTTGCGGTCCATCGGAGGGACGGCGTCCAGGTCGCACATCAGCAGACCGTAGGTGCGGTTGTAGGCGAGGATGTCGTACCGGCTGTTGGTGATGCAGGCCGGCAGCGGCTCCAGCTGGTCGAGCACGATGCGCTGGGCGTCCGTGACGGACGAGCAGTGCGAGCCGGGGGCGGGGTCGACGGCCCCGGCCAGGTTGAACAGATGGGCCCGCTCGCTGGCGTCGAGCAGGAGGGTGCGCGCGAGGGCGTCGAGGACCTGGACGGAGACCTGGATGTCCCGGGCCTGCTCCAGCCAGGTGTACCAGGTGACACCGACCGCGGAGAGGTGCGCGACCTCCTCCCGCCGCAGCCCGGGGGTACGGCGGCGCCTGCCGCGGGGCAGCCCGAGCTGTTCGGGGGCGATGTGCTCGCGCCGGTGCCGCAGGAAGGCGGCCAGTTCGTGCCGCCGCACCTCGGATGCGGGTGTCTCGTGAAGCCTGCGGTCCCCGGTCTCCCGGCTTGTCGCCGTCTCCTGCACCATGGTCGCCATGTCCTCAGCCTGCCGTGCCCCCGACCCTGTTGCCAGGTAGTGCTTGTACCAGGATAAGGACACTCTGGTACCACGCTGAGGGTCGACGGAGGCTCGACGGCGTGACCGAATCACTGTCTTCGACACTGACCTCCCGTACCGTCCGCTCGCCGGTGACGGCACCGGGGCTGAGCGGGCTCGGACTGTTCACGGTGCTGCTGGCGGCGGCACTGCCCCTCATCGACTTCTTCATCGTCAACGTAGCCCTCCCGACGATGGGCAGGGACCTGCACGCGAGCGAGGCCGTCCTTGAGCTCGTCGTCGCCGGGTACGGGCTCTCGTACGCCGTGCTGCTCGTTCTCGGCGGACGGCTGGGCGACCTCTTCGGGCGCCGCGAGTTCTTCCTGGGCGGCATGGCGGCCTTCGGCGTGACCTCGCTGGCGTGCGGACTGGCACCCGACGCGTGGACGCTGGTCGCGGCGCGTGTCGCGCAGGGCGCGGCGGCCGCGGCGATGCTCCCCCAGGTGCTCGCCACGATCCAGGCGGCGACCAGCGGCCCGCGCCGGGCCAAGGCGATGGGCCTGTACGGAGCGACGGCCGGACTCTCCATGGTGGCCGGGCAGATCCTCGGCGGTGTGCTGGTGGCCGCGGACATCGCGGGCACCGGCTGGCGCTCGGTCTTCCTCGTGAACGTCCCGGTCGTCGTCGTCGGCCTGTTCCTGGCCGCACGAACCGTCCCTGAGACCCGTTCCCAGCACCCCGAGCCGGTCGACGGACCCGGCACCGTGCTGCTCGCCGTGGCACTGGTCACCCTCCTCGCCCCGCTCACCGAGGGCCGCGCGGCCGGCTGGCCGCTGTGGACCTGGCTCGCGCTCGCCGCCTTCCCGTTCGCGGCCTGGGCGTTCTACGCGGTGGAGCGCCGCGCTGACCGGCACGGCCGTACGCCGCTGGTGCCGCCCAGCCTGTTCGCGCTGATGTCGCTGCGCCGCGGGCTGGTGATGATCGTGCCGTTCTCGATCGGCTTCAGCGGATTCATGTTCGTGATCGCGGTGGCGCTCCAGCAGGGTGCCGGGCTCGGTCCGGTCTCGGCGGGTCTGGCACTGACACCGATGGCGGTGGCGTTCTTCGTGGTGTCGCTGTGCGGACCGCGGCTGGTGGCCCGCTTCGGCACCCGGGTGGTCAGCGCCGGCGGTGTGGTCCAGGCGGTCGGCGTGACCCTGATGGTGCTCGCGGCCTGGCGTGCCTGGCCACATCTGGGCGTGCTGGAACTGCTGCCGGGCGCGGCGGTGGCCGGTGCGGGGCAGGCGCTCCAGCTCCCGGTCGTGCTGCGGCTCATCCTGTCGGAGGTGCCGCCGGCCCGCGCGGGCGTCGGCGGCGGCGTCATGATCACCACCCAGCAGTCGGCGTTGGCGCTGGGCGTCGCGACGCTCGGCTCCCTGTTCCTGGCCCTGGTGCCGGGCCTGGGTATGCGGGACGCGCTGGTGATCACGCTCCTGGTCCAGCTGGCCGGGATCGCCCTCACGATCGCCCTGAGTCTGCGCCTGCCGCGGACGATCGGCTGACGCGTCGCGTCAAGTCGTCGTTCAAGAACCCCTATTGATCTTCCAGTTGCTGCACACTCCTTGCTGCGCAAGCGGACAGGTACTTCCTGGAGGCGTCATGCTGCAGATCAACTCGAGCAAGGTCAGCCGCTGGGACCAGCACGGGCGGGAACACGTCGTGCGGGTACAGCGGACCGGGGCGCAGCGCACGATCAGGTGCGACACGTGCGGCTGGCGCAAGAGCGCGCAGTTCCTGCCGTGGCTGAAGGCGGAGGAACACCTCGCCGAGGCGCACCAGGCGACGGTGGATCCCGCGGACGACTAGCCGGCCCGGTCGTTCGCGGGAGACGGTTTCCGGCTCCGGGCCCCGGGTGCGAGCCGGCGGCGATAGAACTGGTCGCATGGCAGCTCTGGACTGGAAACTGGTCGTCGACACGCGCAACGCCACCGCCCTCGCGGACTTCTGGGCGATGGCGCTGGGCTACGAGGTGGAGGACAACAGCGCTCTGATCTCCCGTCTGCTGGCCGCCGGCCGGCTGCCGGAGGAGGCGGTCGCCGAGCACAACGGCGTCCGCGTCTTCCGGGGCTTCGCGGCGATCCGGCACCCCCTGGATCCGTACGACGAGGAGACGGGCATCGGCCGGGGCCGGCGCGTCCTGTTCCAGGACGTCCCCGAGTCCAAGACCGTGAAGAACCGTCTGCACATCGACGTGCGCTCCGGCCCGGACGGCCCGGAGGCAACGGCCGCGCGTCTGGAGTCCCTGGGCGCGACCCGGGTCGAGGAGGTCGACAAGGGCCCGGCCGGCCGCTGGACGGTGATGCGGGACCCCGAGGGCAACGAGTTCTGCGTGGCCTAGCCGGCGGGGTGGTCGGCAGCCCGAAGCCCCCTCAGCAGGAGGTCGACCACCGCGTCGAACTCGGCCCGCACCTGGGGCCGCAGCCACCGGCTCGCATACGCGGGATCGTGGAAACGGCCCGTCGCCTGGAAGACGGCACGGGCCGCGAGCGCGGGGTCGGTCGCCGTGAACGCGCCCCGGGCCACGCCGTTGCGGACGATCTCGGTGAGCTGGGCGGTGAGTTCCGCGATGTGCTGATCGACCACGCCGCTGTTCTCGTCGGCGAGAACGCTGAACGTGGCGAACAGCTCGGGGTCGTCACCGGCCTTGCGGCGCTTGGCGTCGAACAGGGCCTCCAGCCACTCCCGCAGCAGCGTCTCCGGCGCGCGGTCCTGGCCGACGATCGCGGAGAGCCTGAGCGCCGTACGGTCCAGCCACCTCTTGGTGACCGCCTCCCGCAGCACCGCCTTGGTACGGAAGTGGCGGTACACGCTGCCATGGCTGACACCGAGCGCACGGGCCACGTCCACCACGGTGGCCTTGGCGGGGCCATGGCGGCGCAGCACCTCCTCGGTCGCTTCGAGGATGCGCTCGGCGGTCAGGGTCTCGGTGGTCGGTGCCATGTTCCAGACCGTACCCGGGGCCGGTGTCAGCGCTCGCTGTCGAGGTGGTTCATCTGGGCCGCGGGGTAGCGGTCACCGGCCGCAGCGTCCGCGGGCACGGCCGCCTCGATCGCCGCCAGATCGGCCTCCTCCAGGGTCACGGCGGTCGCGCCGAGCGCCTCCGACAGCCGCTCGCGGGTGCGGGCGCCGATCAGCGGCACGATGTCCTCGCCGCGCGAGAGGACCCAGGCGATCGCGAGCTGCGCGACGCTCACGCCCTTCTGGCCGGCGATCTTCCGCAGCGCCTCCACCAGACCGAGGTTGTGGTCGAGGTTCTCGCCCTGGAACCGGGGCGAGAAGGAGCGGAAGTCGTTGGAGGCGAGCTGCCGGTCCCGGGTGTAGTGGCCGGAGATCAGGCCCCGGGACAGCACGCCGTATGCCGTGACGCCGATCCCCAGTTCGCGCGTGGTGGGCAGGATGCGCTCCTCGATGCCGCGCGAGATGAGCGAGTACTCGATCTGCAGATCGGAGATCGGGGCGGCGGCCGCGGCCCGGCGGACGGTGTCGGCGCCGACCTCGCTGAGCCCGATGTGGCGGACGTACCCCTTCTCCACCAGCTCGGCGATCGCACCGACCGTCTCCTCGATCGGCACGGCCGGGTCGAGGCGCGCGATCCGGTAGATGTCGATGTGGTCGACGCCGAGGCGCTGGAGCGAGTACGAGGCGAAGTTCTTCACGGCGACGGGACGGCCGTCGTAGCCGAGCCAGCTGCCGCCGGGGTCCCGCAGGGCACCGAACTTCACGCTGACCAGCGCCTGTTCGCGGCGGGCCGCGGGGGCGGTGCGCAGAGCCTCGCCGACCAGCATCTCGTTGTGGCCCATGGCGTAGAAGTCACCGGTGTCGAGCAGGGTCACGCCCGCTTCGAGGGCGGCATGGACGGTGGCGACGGACTCGGCCCGGTCGGCCTCGCCGTACATCGCGGACATGCCCATGGCGCCGAGGCCGAGAGCGGAGACCCGGGGGCCGGTGGTGCCGAGGGTGCGGGTGTGCATGGGGAACTCCTTGGTATCCGTTTCAGGACGTCTGACTCCAGCCTCGCATGACAGATGACAGATTTCAATATCTGTCATCTGTCATGCCGTCATTCGCCACACGTACACCTGTCGGCCGATCTGGTCCAGACCTATTGACGAGAGGTCTGGACCACGAGCACTGTCATGCCTACGACACCTCACACCCCCCACCGGGAGGCCTCGCATGATCCGCCACAGGCTGCGCCTGCTCGCCGCCGCGCTCACCGCGGCCGTTCTCGTGCCACTGTCGATCGCCACCGCCCCCGCCGCATCCGCGGCCGACACCTGCGCCGTGAAGTCGCGCCCGTCCGGCAAGGTCCTCCAGGGCTACTGGGAGAACTGGGACGGCGCGGCCAACGGCGTCCACCCGCCCTTCGGCTGGACCCCGATCACCGACTCGCGCATCGGCACCCATGGCTACAACGTGATCAACGCGGCCTTCCCGGTCATCCGCTCCGACGGCACCGCGCTGTGGGAGGACGGCATGGACGCGGGGGTGAAGGTGGCCACGCCGGCGGAGATGTGCGCGGCGAAGGCGGCGGGCCGGACGATCCTGCTGTCGATCGGCGGCGCGGCGGCGGGCATCGACCTCAGCTCCACGGCGGTCGCCGACCGGTTCGTCGCGACGATCGTGCCGATCCTGAAGAAGTACAACTTCGACGGCATCGACATCGACATCGAGACGGGCCTGGTCGGCAGCGGGGACATCGGCCGGCTCTCCACGTCCCAGGCCAACCTGATCCGCATCATCGACGGAGTGCTGGCGCAGATGCCGTCGAACTTCGGTCTGACGATGGCCCCGGAGACGGCCTACGTCACCGGAGGCAGCATCACCTACGGCTCGATCTGGGGCGCCTATCTGCCGATCGTCAAGAAGTACGCGGACAACGGCCGCCTGTGGTGGCTGAACATGCAGTACTACAACGGCAGCATGTACGGCTGCTCGGGCGACTCCTACGCGGCGGGCACCGTCGCGGGCTTCACCGCGCAGACGGACTGCCTGAACAAGGGACTGGTCGTACAGGGCACCACGGTGAAGGTCCCGTACGACAAGCAGGTACCGGGCCTGCCCGCCCAGTCGGGTGCGGGCGGCGGCTACATGTCACCGGCACTGGTCTCCCAGGCCTGGCGCCACTACGGCACCTCGCTCAAGGGCCTGATGACCTGGTCGATCAACTGGGACGGCTCGAAGAACTGGACCTTCGGCGACAACGTGAAGTCCCTGCAGGGCCGCTGACGGCCGGCCCGCGCTGCGAACGCCGCGCGGGGCCCGGAGCGGGCCCCTTACCGGGACCCCGCCGAAAACGCCGGGCGGGCCGGATCGATACGGCCCGCCCGGCGTTCGGGTGTTCAGGAGTTCAGGCGGCGTCTAGCAGCCGATGAGGCGGCTCGCGAGGTAGCCCTCGATCTGGTCGAGGGACACGCGCTCCTGCTTCATCGAGTCACGCTCGCGCACGGTCACCGCGTTGTCCTCGAGCGTGTCGAAGTCGACCGTCACGCAGTACGGCGTGCCGATCTCGTCCTGACGGCGGTACCGGCGGCCGATGGCGCCCGCGTCGTCGAACTCGATGTTCCAGTGCCCGCGCAGCGCCTGCGCCAGGCCCTTGGCCTTCGGGGACAGCTCCGCGTTGCGGGACAGCGGGAGCACCGCGACCTTCACCGGGGCCAGGCGGTGGTCCAGGCGCAGCACCGTGCGCTTCTCCATCTTGCCCTTGGCGTTCGGCGCCTCGTCCTCGACGTAGGCGTCCAGCAGGAACGCCAGCATCGCGCGGCCGACACCGGCCGCGGGCTCGATGACGAACGGCGTCCAGCGCTCGCCCGCCTCCTGGTCGAAGTAGGAGAGGTCCTGACCGGAGGCCTTGGAGTGGGCGCCCAGGTCGTAGTCGGTGCGGTTGGCGACACCCTCGAGCTCGCCCCACTCGGAGCCGCCGAACTGGAAGCGGTACTCGATGTCGGCCGTGCGCTTGGAGTAGTGGGAGAGCTTCTCCTGCGGGTGCTCGTACCAGCGCATGTTCTCCTCGCGCAGGCCGAGACCCGTGTACCAGTTCCAGCGCTCCTGCATCCAGTACTCCTGCCACTTCTCGTCCTCGCCCGGCTTGACGAAGAACTCCATCTCCATCTGCTCGAACTCGCGGGTGCGGAAGATGAAGTTGCCCGGCGTGATCTCGTTGCGGAAGGACTTGCCCATCTGCGCGATGCCGAACGGCGGCTTGCGGCGCGAGGTCTGCTGGACCTGGGCGAAGTTGGTGAAGATGCCCTGGGCGGTCTCGGGGCGCAGGTACGCGATCGAGCCGCTGTCCTGCGTCGGACCGAGGTGGGTGGAGAGCAGACCCGAGAACTGCTTGGGCTCGGTGAACATGCCCTTGTTGCCGCAGTTCGGGCAGTTGATGTCCGCGAGACCGTTCTCCGGCAGGCGGCCGTGCTTGGCCTCGTACGCCTCTTCCAGGTGGTCGGCGCGGAAACGCTTGTGACAGGAGGTGCACTCGGTGAGCGGGTCGGTGAAGGTGGCGACGTGTCCGGAGGCCACCCAGACCTCGGTCGCCAGGATCACCGACGAGTCGATACCGACGACGTCCTCGCGCGACGTCACCATGTAGCGCCACCACTGGCGCTTGATGTTCTCCTTGAGCTCGACACCCAGCGGTCCGTAGTCCCAGGCGGCGCGCTGGCCGCCGTAGATCTCGCTGCAGGGGAATACGAAGCCACGGCGCTTGCTCAGGCTGACGATGGTGTCGATCTTGTCGGCGGCCACGGTGCTCTCTTCATTACGACGACGGGCGACGAAGCGACTGCTTCAGAGCATTGCTTCAGAGCGAATGCTTCAGGTTACCGGCGGGGGCTCCCCTCCAATCAAATCGGTACTGACCCTGAAGCCGGTCCCCGGGTCGGTCCGGTCCCACCCGGGGAACTTATTGACAACGGTTTCCATATTTGATGAAAATGACTGTCATGAACGTACGCCGACGCCTCATACCCGTGACCGCCCTGACCGGGGTCGCCGCACTGACCCTCGTGGCGACCTCCGCCTGCTCCACGAGCACCACGGCCGGTGGCACGGGAAAGTTCGACGTCGTCGCCTCGTTCTATCCCATGACCTTCCTCGCCGAGCAGATCGGCGGGAAGTACGTCCATGTGACCAGTCTGACCCAGCCCGGTCAGGAGCCGCACGACCTGGAGATCAGCGCCAGACAGACCGCGCAGCTCCAGGAGTCCGACGCGGTGCTCTACCTCAAGAACCTCCAGCCCTCCGTCGACGAGGCGGTGGCCCAGTCCGAGGTCGGGACCAAGATCGACGCCGCCTCGCTGACCACCCTCGAGACGCACGGCAACGAGGTCGGCGGGCACGCGGCCGCCCACGACTCCCACGAAGGGGAGGAGCCGGGCGGCAAGGACCCACACATCTGGCTCGACCCGGTGCGCTACGCCGCGGTCGCCAAGGGTGTCGGCAGGGCCTTCGAGAAGGCGGACCCGAAGCACGCGGACGCCTACCGGGCGAACACGGACGCGCTGGTCAAGAAGCTCGACGACCTCGATGCGCGGTTCGCGTCCGGGCTGCGGAACACCGAGGGCAAGGTCTTCGTCACCACACACGCCGCCTTCGGCTACCTCGCCGAGCGCTACGGCCTCACCGAGGAGGCCATCAACGGACTGGACCCCGAGTCCGAGCCCAGCGCCGCGCGTGTCCGGGACCTCGAGACGATGGCGAAGGCCGACGGCGTCACGACGGTCTTCTACGAGACGCTCGTCAGCGACAAGACCGCCAGGACCATCGCCCAGGACGCGAACCTCAGGACCGACGTCCTCGACCCGATCGAGGGCATCACGTCGAAGTCGCGCGGCAAGGACTACTTCGCGGTCCAGGAGGCGAACCTCGGGGCGCTGCAGACGGCCCTGGGCGCCAAGTGATCGTCATGGAGGACGGTATGACCGAGCCCCTCATCAGTCTGCGCGGTGTCCGCGCCGACCTCGGCTCGCGCCCCGTACTGCGCGGCATCGACCTCGCCGTGCACCGCGGTGAGGTCGTCGCGTTGCTCGGGGCGAACGGCTCGGGCAAGTCGACGATCGTGCGCGGCATCATCGGCCAGGTGCCGCCGAGCGCCGGCGAGATCGAGCTGTTCGGCACTCCGCTGCGCCGTTTCCGCGACTGGCGGCGGATCGGGTACGTCCCGCAGCGCACCACGGCCGCGGGCGGCGTGCCCGCCACGGTGACCGAGGTGGTGTCCTCCGGCCGGCTCTCCCGAACCCGCTTCGGAGTTCTGCGCAGGGCCGACCACGAGGCCGTACGGCGGGCCCTGGACATGGTCGGGCTGGCGGACCGCGCCAAGGACTCCGTCGACGCGCTCTCCGGGGGCCAGCACCAGCGGGTGCTGATCGCCCGGGCGCTGGCCTCCGAGCCCGAGGTGCTGATCATGGACGAGCCGATGGCCGGCGTGGACCTGGCGAGCCAGGAGGTGCTGGCCAGGACGCTGCGGGACCAGGTGAACTCGGGTGCCACCGTGCTGCTGGTGCTGCATGAACTGGGCCCTCTCGAACCGCTGATCGACCGGGCCGTCGTACTGCGCGACGGCTGTGTGCTGCACGACGGACCGCCGCCGAAGGCCGTCGGCCAGCACGCCCTGCCCGGTCACGACCATGTGCACCCGCATGCGGCGGACGCCGCACCGAGCCGTACGGGACTGCTGAGCTGATGGACTTCCTGGACTACGCCTTCATGCAGCGGGCACTGCTCGCCGCCGTGCTGGTCGGCATCACCGCGCCGGCCGTCGGTATCTACCTCGTGCAGCGCCGCCAGGCCCTGATGGGCGACGGCATCGGCCATGTGGCGATGACGGGCGTCGGACTCGGCTTCCTCCTCTCCACCTCCCCGGTGTGGATGGCGACTGCCGTCTCCGTCCTCGGCTCGATCCTGATGGAGCTGATCCGCTGGTACGGCAGGACGCGCGGCGACGTCGCGCTCGCCATGCTCTTCTACGGCGGCATGGCCGGCGGGGTGATGTTCATCAACCTCGCGCCGGGTGGCTCGAACGCCAATCTGACGTCGTATCTGTTCGGCTCGCTCTCGACGGTCTCGCAGTCGGACGTCGTGGCGATCTGCCTGCTGGCGGCCTTCGTCGTCCTGGTCACCGTGGGCCTGCGCCGCCAGCTCTTCGCGGTCAGCCAGGACGAGGAGTTCGCACGGGTCACGGGCCTGCCGGTGCGCGCGCTGAACCTGCTGACGGCGGTCACGGCGGCGGTGACGGTGACGGTCGCGATGCGGGTGGTGGGCCTGCTCCTGGTCTCGGCCCTGATGGTCGTCCCGGTCGCAGCGGCGCAGCAGCTGGGCCGCAGCTTCGCCGCCACCTTCGCGATCGCCGTCGCCGTCGGTGTGACCGTGACCCTCGGCGGCACCGTCACGTCGTACTACCAGGACGTTCCGCCCGGGGCGACGATCGTGCTGCTGACGATCGCCGCGTTCGTCCTCCTGACGGCGCTGGCCACTCCCCTGGCCCGCCGCCGCGCCCGTGCGGCCGCCGCCGCGCACTCCGCCGGGGACCCGGTGGAGTGCGCGATTCCGGCCACCCGGGGGGCCGCCGAGGAGGTCGGAGCCTGACCGGGCACGGGCCGGGCTGGCACAATGGCCCGGCAAGGCGCAGACCTGAGCCGTGCGAGAGCCGAAGGGGCGCCGCGGTCCCGGCAGCGGCTCAAGGCGCCCCGTAGGCGAGCGAGCCATCACGAAGGAGGCAACGGTGACGACCGCCGGCCAGCCCGTACGGGGACGATCCACTCGCCAGCGTGCGGCCGTGGCTGCGGCGCTCGACGAGGTCGACGAGTTCCGCAGCGCGCAGGAGCTTCACGACATGCTGAAGCACAAGGGCGACTCGGTGGGTCTGACGACGGTCTACCGCACGTTGCAGTCCCTCGCCGACGCCGGTGAGGTCGACGTCCTGCGCACCTCAGACGGGGAGTCCGTCTACCGCCGCTGCTCGACGGGCGAGCACCACCACCACCTGGTCTGCCGGATCTGCGGCAAGGCCGTCGAGGTCGAGGGCCCCGCGGTGGAGAAGTGGGCCGAGGCGATCGCCGCGGAACACGGTTACGTCAGCGTCGCCCACACGGTGGAGATCTTCGGCACGTGCGCTGACTGCGCCGCGGCCGCCGAGGGCTGAGCAGGGCTCGGGTCCGGGGCGGTCGGCCGTCCCGCGGGGCGCGCAGCCGCTCCACGTCCTGCGGAGTGTGCGGGCCCCGGTCGACGAAAACCGCCGCACGGGTACCGGCGCGGTCGGGACCGCGCAGCACGCACCTGCTGGATGTGCGGGGCACCGGGGACAGCGGTGCCCGTCGCACGGCGAACCTCACCCCGAACGCGACACCGTTGCTGCCCCCACCGCGTGGCGCACCCGTGACGGGCTGGGAGCGGGTTACTCCTGCCTGCCCTCCATGGCCAGCAGTTCCTCGTTCGGGATGGCGCCGCCGAAGCGGCGGTCGCGGGAGGCGAACTCCAGGCACGCCCGCCACAGGTCACGCCGGTCGAAGTCCGGCCACAGCACGTCCTGGAAGACCATCTCGGCATAGGCGCTCTGCCAGAGGAGGAAGTTGGAGGTGCGCTGCTCGCCGCTCGGCCGCAGGAACAGGTCCACGTCCGGCATGTCCGGGAAGTACATGTGCTTGGCCAGGGTCTTCTCCGTGATCTTGGCCGGGTCGAGCCTGCCCTGCCGCACGGCCTCGGCCATCGCCTGCGCCGCGTCCGCGATCTCGGCCCGTCCGCCGTAGTTCATGCAGAAGTACAGCGTCAGCAGGTCGTTGTCCTTGGTCTGCTCCTGGGCGATCTGGAGCTCCTTGGCCACGGACTTCCACAGCTTGGGCATCCGGCCCACCCAGCGCACCCGGACACCGAGTTCGTCGAGCTGGTCACGGGTCTTGCGGATGAAGTCGCGGTTGAAGTTCATCAGGAAGCGCACCTCGTCGGGCGACCGCTTCCAGTTCTCGGTGGAGAAGGCGTACAGGGAGATGTTGCCGACGCCCATCTCGATCGCGCCCTGCAGCACGTCCAGCACCCGCTCGGCGCCGACCTTGTGCCCCTCGGTGCGCGGCAGACCCCGTTCCTTGGCCCACCGGCCGTTGCCGTCCATGACGATCGCCACATGCTTCGGGACCAGCTCGCCCGGGATCTTCGGCGGCCGGGCCCCGGACGGGTGCGGCTCCGGCGTCCTGACCTCGCGGCGCTGCCGCCCCAGGAACCCGCGTACAGCCATGTGCTTCTCGTCTCCCTCGATCTCAGGTCGCTCTACTGTTCCACGTACCGGAGCGAACGCAGTCCGCGCTCCAGGTGCCAGTGCAGGTACGCCGACACCAGTCCGCTGCCCTCCCGGACGTACCGCGGCTCGCACACGTCCGCGGTCTCCCAGTCTCCCGTCAGCAGCGCGCCGAGCAGTTCGAGGGCCCCCGGCGAGGGTACGACGCTGCCGGGCACCCGGCAGTCGCCGCAGACGACCCCGCCCGAGGCCACCGAGAAGAACCGGTTCGGCCCGGGCATGCCGCACTTGGCGCAGTCGCTGAAGCTGGGCGCGTAGCCGTTGACTGCCAGGGAACGCAGCAGGAAGGCGTCGAGGACGAGATGCGGCGCGTGCTCACCGCGGGCGAGAGTCCTCAGACCGCCGACGAGCAGCAGATACTGCTGCACCGCCGGCTCGCCCTCGTGATCGGTGAACCGCTCGGCGGTCTCCAGCATGGCGGTCCCGGCCGTGTAGCGCGCGTAGTCCGTCACGATCCCGCCCCCGTAGGGAGCGATGGTCTCGCTCTGCGTGCACAGCGGAAGCCCGCGCCCCACCAGTTCGCTGCCGCGCGAGAAGAACTGCACGTCCACATGCGAGAAGGGCTCCAGCCGGGCCCCGAACTTCGACTTGGTCCGCCGCACTCCGCGTGCCACGGCGCGCACGCGCCCGTGACCCCGGGTGAGCAGCGTGATGATCCGGTCCGCCTCACCCAGCTTCTGGGTGCGCAGCACGATGCCGTCGTCGCGGAACAGACTCATGCGGCCATTCTCGCGTACGGCGTCGGCGCGCGTGGCCGGGGTGTCGTATGCCGTCGCACGGAGCCGGATTCCCGGGGCCGGACCGGTCCGCCGGTTCGAACGGGACGGGCGGACGGGCGTCGGCGACGGCCCGCGGGGCCTCGCGGCGGGCCATCTGCACCCCGGCGGGGGAAGTCGGCGCACAGGGCCGCGTCCCGGGCCGGCGGCGAGACACCCGGGAGCCGTTGGGCCCCTGCCCGGCGGCCGGCGGGATCGGCTCCTCCCCCGAGGCGGTCCACGAGGTTCCGATCGCGGGCGGCCGGCGCGCTCGGCGGCACCGTCCACGGCCCGCGCACCGTGGACCGGACGGGCCATCGGCGCCCGGCCCGCCGCTTCCTCCACCGGACCGTGCGCCCGCGCACCACGTCATGCCCTGCGCGGCGGCCCGGCCGCCTCAGGGGACCTCGCCCCGGCTGCGGGCGTTCGCGTACGCGGTCGCGGCCCTCAGCCGCTCCGCCTGGGTCGCGCCGCGTACCGCCTCCGGCTCCACGTCCCATTCCTTGCCCCCGCCGTACGGTCTGAGCTGGACGTACGGACCCTCGTGTCCCATCACCACCCCCACCCGCCCGGTGCGGACGTCGACGGCGTACGAACCGATCGGCGGCTTCTGCATCACGCCTCCGCGGCCCGCTGCGCGCGGAGGACCGCAACGCGCCGGGCGGCGAAGTCGACGCGGCGGCCGTCCGGTCCGGCGAACGGACGGGTAGCCCCGCGCGGGGGAGCCACCGGGGCGAGCCGGAGCGACGGCACCATGGTTCCTGCTTCTGCGAGCGCCGCCCGCGATTCCCTCACTGCTCCTCCGCCTCTTCGGCGCAGCACGCCGAATGTCGTCCCCCGAGTGGTACGTGTACTGCAGCCACCCTGCTGCCCGACCCACCCTGTTTTTACTCTTCGCATCACCCTTGTGACGCTCTGCATATACACTCGGCAGGTGCCTGCGCCCTGCAAGTGCGCAAGCGCAAAGGGGTATTGGGCCCGGGCGGACCGGGCGCGCGTGTACCACGGGAGTGACCGGATCACCGGCTCGGCGGCATGGGCGGAATGCGTCCGACGACGTCAGCCCGCCACCGACACCAGCCCCGCCTCGTACGCGGTGATGACCAACTGCACGCGGTCCCGTGCGTCCAGTTTGGTCAGCAGACGGGTCAGATACGTCTTCGCGGTCGCCACGCTGATGCACAGTTCGGCGGCGATCTCGGCGTTGGACAGGCCGGTGCCGACGAGGGTGAGGACCTCCCGTTCCCGGTCCGTGATGCCCCGCAGTTCGCGGCGTCCGCGTGCCGGCCCGGGACGCGCCGCGAAGTGCTGGATCAGCCGGCGCGTCACACCGGGCGCGATCAGTGCGTCGCCCGCCGCCACCACCCGTACTGCGCCGATGATGTCGTCCAGCGCCATGTCCTTCACCAGGAAGCCCGACGCACCCGCGCGCAGCGCCCCGTACACGTGGTCGTCGTCGTCGAAGGTCGTCAGGACCACGATCCGGGTGTCCGTGGACCCCGCGGTGATGCGGCGCGTCGCCTCTATGCCGTCCATCTCCGGCATACGGATGTCCATGACGACCACGTCCGGTGCGAGTTCCCCGGTCAGGGCCACGGCCTCCGCGCCGGTGGCCGCCTCCCCGACCACGTCCATGTCCTCGATGTCCGCCATCACCATGCGCAGCGCCGTACGGATCAGCTCCTGATCGTCGGCGAGAACCACCCGGACCGTCATCGGACGGACACCGGCACGGGCAACCGGGCTGCCACCCGGAAGCCGCCCTCCGGACGGGGTTCGGCGCTGAACCTGCCGTGCAGCAGCGCCACGCGCTCGCGCATGCCCGCCAGGCCGAAGCCCGTGTCGGTCGACGTGCCGTGTCCCCTGCCGTCGTCCGTCACCTCTAGGGAGATGTCGTCCTCGCCGTAGTCCACGGTCACCCGGCACGCGTGCGTGCCCGAGTGCCGTACGACGTTCGTCACCGACTCCTGGATGATCCGGAACGCCGACAGGTCGATGTCGGGCGGAAGCCGGCGGGGCTCACCGAGCCACCTCACCTCGACCCGTACGCCCGCCGCGGTCGTCGCGGCGGCCAGCCGGTCCACGTCGGCCAGCCCCGCGGGCCGTGCCTCCGCGGCCGTGCCGTCCCCGTGCCCCGCGTCGGCCGCCCGGAGTGCGACCAGCATCCGCCGCAGCCCCGCCAGCGTCTCCCGGCCCGTCGTCTCCACCGCCCGCATCGCCTCCCGTGCCGCGTCCGGCTGAGTCGCCGTCACCCGGGCCGCCGCCCCTGCCTGGAGGGCGATGATGCCGATGCTGTGGGCCACCGTGTCGTGCATCTCCCGGGCGATACGCAGCCGTTCGGCCGTCACCGCCTGCGCCGAGGCCTGTGCGCTCAGCCGCTCGGCGTGTACGCGGGCCTGGAGTGCCGAGTCGCCGAGCAGCCAGCTGATCACCGACACCAGGACCACGGCCAGTTCCGCCGACATGCCGACTGCCCATCCGCTCAGCAGCCGTGTGGCGATGTATGCGACCAGCGCTCCGACCCCCAGGACCAGAGCCAGGACCGAGGTGCGGCGCGGCGCCGCCGCCGCGATGAAGTACAGCGCGAGGATCGGCGCGAGGTACTGCGCCATCGGCAGTTCGCTCACCCCGATCGTGACCGCCTCGCAGATCGAGGCCAGGATCAGCAGGGCGAGCGCGCACAGCGGCCGTCTCCGCAGCAACACGGCGCCGTACAGCGCCATCAGGGCGGAGACCACGTGGAACAGCAGACCGTCCCAGCGGTACAGCTGGGCCGTCCCCCACTCCTCCGGCTCCGTCTCACCGGGCAGCCTGAACGTGGTCAGGAGCGTGAAGAGCGTGCTCGCGCACCAGACGAGCACGATCCACGTCCGCGGCGACACTCGCTTGACCAGGGGAAGCGGCGCAGTGACGGGCATGGCGCGATCGTAGAGGCGCGGCGCGGCGGCGGTCATCGGACCGGGGACGTACAACCACGGTCGACAACGGCCGGCCGTGAATGTCGTCGGCCGCACGATGCCCCACGACGCCCTGCCGCGCGACGGTGGTCCCGTGATCGAAGTCGACCGCCTCACCAAACGCTACGGCGGGACCACCGCCGTCCGCCAACTGTCCTTCACCGTCCGCCCCGGCCATGTCACCGGCTTCCTCGGACCCAACGGCGCCGGCAAGACCACCACCCTGCGGATGCTGCTCGGCCTGGTCGAGCCCACCTCCGGCGCCGCCACCGTCGACGGGCACACCGTCCGCCGGTATCCGCGCGGACTGCGTCACGTCGGCGCCCTCCTCGATGCCGGCGATGTGCACGGCGGTCGGACCGCGCGGGCGCATCTGCACGCGCTGGCCCGCAGCAACCGCATCCCGGCACGCCGGGTGGACGAGGTCCTCGCCGAAGTGGGACTGGCCGGTGCACCGGCCGGGCGCCGGGTCGGCGGCTACTCGCTGGGCATGAAGCAGCGCCTCGGGATCGCCACCGCGCTGCTCGGCGATCCACCGGTTCTGCTGTTCGACGAACCGCTGAACGGACTCGATCCGGAGGGCGTGCTGTGGGTCCGCGGGCTGTTCCGGAGGCTGGCCGGCGAGGGCCGTACCGTCTTCGTCTCCAGTCACCTCATGTCCGAGATGGAGAACACCGCCGACGAGCTGATCGTCATCGGGCGAGGCGAACTGATCGCGGCCGAGAGCCTGACCGAGTTCGCCGCGCGCGGCACCCGGCCGCCCGTGACCGTGCGCACGCCCGACGCCGGGACGCTGGCCGCCGCGTTGTCGGCCGAAGGCGCTGCGGTGGCGCCGTACGACGGGGAGACGCTGAAGGTCACCGGGCTCAGCTCCGACCGGATCGGCGAGATCGCCTTCGAACACAGCGTGTTGCTAAGGGAGTTGACCACCGAGACCGCCTCTCTCGAAGCCGCCTTCATGGAACTGACCGCCGACAGCGTCGAATACCTCGCCGGAGAGCCCCGATGACCACCTCGACAACCGCGCTCCCCCTGCCCGCCGCCCGTTTCACCGACCTGCTGGCCGCGGAGTGGATCAAGCTCCGGTCGCTGCGCTCCATCCACTGGGCGCTCGGCGCCGGCGCCCTCGGGATCATCGCCTTCAACACCAACGCGGCCCGTGCGGACTACGTCAACTTCCCGCACTACGGCCGAGTCGTCCGGACGCACTTCCTCTCCTGGGCACTGCGCGACGCGTTCACCCAGGGTGCCGCCATGATGCTGGTCCTCGCGGCGTCGAGCATCGGCGCCATCAGCATCGTCGGGGAGTACACGACGGGCCTCGTCCGCACCACCTTCGCGGCCGTCCCGGACCGGCGCGCGCTGATGACCGCGAAGGTGGTCGTCGTTGCGGCCGTCATGACGGTGTACGGCGCCTTCACCGCGGGCGCCTCCTTCGTCCTGACGCAGGCCGTCCTCGACGGACGCGGTCAGGGCGTGTCGATCGGCCATCCGGGCGCGCTGCGCGTGGTCGTGGCGTCGGCGCTGCTCGCGCCGGTGTGCGCCCTGGCCGGCCTGGGTCTGGGCGCTCTGATCCGGCACAGTGCGACGACCACGGTGTTCAACGTGTTCGTCCTGCTGTTCCTGCCCACCTTCGTGACCGACCGCTACCACTGGACGGCCTGCGTCAGGAACGCCCTGCCCTTCAACGCCTGGTACCGCCTCGTCGACGTCGAGTACGGACATCAGCCGTTCACGCTGACTCCCCGCTATCAGACGACGGTGACGGGCGGCTGGATCGTGTTCGGTGCGTGGGCGCTCGCGGCGGCCGTCGTCGCGGTGGTCGCCGTTGACCGCCGCGACGTGTGACGCGGCCCATGGCGTCGGCCCAGCGTCTGCGCGGGACCGCCTCCCGGCGCCCCGGTTCGGGGGCTCCGGGGCCCCGGTGTGTCTTTTCGTGCCGCAGCAGGGTCAGATGCGCCGCGGTGAGCGCCAGCAGGATGCCGATGTTCACCAGCGCCGCCACATGCAGTCCGTCCGTGAACGCCGTCCGGGCCAGCGCGAGGAGGTCGCCGCCGAGCCGTTCGGGCAGCCGGGCGGCGACCTCGGTGGCACCGCCGAGGGTCGCGCGGGCGGCCCCGGCCGCGTCCGGCCCGACACCGTCCGGCAGGGCGTCGCCGCTCAGCTTCGCCCGGTACACGACGGCGGCGACGGACCCGGCGACGGCCACGCCCAAGGCCTCGCCCAGGTTCGCACCGGTCTCCCCGATGCCCGAGGCGTTCCCGGCGCGTTCGGGTGGAGCGCTGCTGATGATGACGTCGTTGGTGAGCGCGAGCGCCGCCTGCACCCCGAACGACATGACGGCGAACCCGATGACGACGAGTCCCGGCCCGGACGTCGTGTCCGCCCGGGTGAGCAGCGCCAGCCCCGGCACCGCCAGCAGGAATCCGCCCGCCATGACCCGTCCCGGACTCGTCCGCGCCGCCGCGAAGGGTGCGAGGAGCGCGCTCACCACGCCCGCCAGCACCGCGGGCAGCGTCCACAGCCCGGTCACCAGCGGGGACAGTCCCAGCACCAACTGGAGGTACTGCAGGAGCAGGAACTGGATCCCGGTCACCGCGAAGAGCCCCAGGGTCAGCCCGCCCAGCGAGACCCCGAAGGCCGGCCGGGTGAACAGTCTGAGGTCGAGCATGGGATCGGGGAGTCTCAACTGTCTGCGCACGAAGACCGCGCCGAGGCCGAGCCCCAGCGCGAGGCCGATCAACGGCACCGTGCCGACGCCGTGCTGGGCGATCTGCTTGAAGCCGTAGACCACCGGCAGCACCGTGGCGATGGACAGGGCGACGCTGGCCGGATCCAGGCGGCCGGCCGCCGGATCGCGGTACTCGGGCAGCAGCAGCGGACCGGCGATGAGCAGGACCACCCCGACCGGCACGCCCATCAGGAACACCGAGCCGTACCAGAAGTGCTCCAGGAAGAGTCCGCCGACCAGCGGGCCGATCATCCCGCCGATGCTGAAATTGGTCATCCACACCGCGACCGCCACCCGCCGCTGTCCGGGGTCGCGGAACATGTTGCTGATCAGGGAGAGGGTCGAGGGCATCAGTGTGGCCCCGGCGACCCCCAGCAGGGCGCGCGAGGCGATGAGCATCGCCACGCCGGACGAACAGGCGGCGAGCACGGAGGCCGCGGCGAACGCGGCGGCACCGATCAGCAGCAGCCGGCGGCGCCCGATCCGGTCACCGAGCGTGCCCATCGTGGCGAGGAAACCGGCGACCATGAAGCCGTAGATGTCGACGATCCACAGCAGTTGGGTGCCGCTCGGATGCAGTCGCTCGCTGATGTGGGGGGCAGCCAGGTGCAGCACGGTCATGTCGAGGCCGATGAGCATGGTCGGCAGCGCGAGGACCGCCAGTCCGGTCCACTCCCGGCGCCCGGCCCGCATCGGGACGCCCGCGCCGCCGTGTGGTCGCACCACCGGGGTCAGCCTGCCGCACAGGAGGAGACCAGTGCGTCCCGGCAGTCCTCGAGCAGGCGGCGGACCGCGTACGTGACCGGACGCTCCAGCGCCTCGGCGGGTGTCAGCCAGACGGCCGAGCTGCCCTCCGGCCCGAGTTCCACCACGAGGTCCGCGTCCACCTCGGCGACCGTCCGGTAGACGTGCCACAGATGGGCGTCGGCCCCGCGGCGGCAGCCGTCACCGGGTAGCCGGATCCTGGCCAGGTGTTCGAGCGGCCTACCGGCGATGCCGGTCTCCTCCCGCAGTTCGCGCTCCGCCGCGTCGTCGGGCTGCTCGTCGCACTCGACGTGCCCGGCGGGGATCGTCAGGCCGAACGGGAAGGCCGTACGGTCGAAGAGGAGGACCCGGCCACGGAGGTCCCGGACGAACACGCCCGCCGTCTCGTGCCAGTACTCGCCCTCGGCATCGGTCCACCAGCGGACCTCGGGATCCAGCACCAGCGCCCGGTCGGCGACATGGCCGCAGGACCGGCATGCGCACTGCCGTCGCCCCGCGGCGGTACGCCACTGCACCGACTCGCCGTGGCACTGCAGGCAGTAGTGGTGCACGGCGCCGTCGTTCAGCGCCTGCGGTGGAACGAAGTCCAGCTTCATGGCTCACTCCCGGAACTACGGATCTCACGGTCTCGGGCGCCCGTCACGGGGCCGGGCTGCCGGACGGCACGGCCTCGCGCGGTGGGCCCATCCAGGTGCCCACCGCGCGAAACCCGGTGCGCCTCAGCCGGCGGACCGTCAGGCCTCCAGGCCGAACCGGGAGAACAGCTCCTTGTCGCCGGCGACATAGGAGGTGTCGGTGATCACCGTCTGGTCGGAGGGGCCCCGGCTGCACATGCACATGTGCCGTCCGGTCGAGACCACCCGCGCCGCGCGCGCACCGCCCGAGTTCATGATCTCCTCGGCGATGTCCTTCACGAGGTGCTCCTGGATCTGGAACCTGCGGCTGAACGCCTGTACCAGCCGCGGGAACTTGCCCAGACCGAGGATCCGGTCGCCGGGCACGTACGAGACCGCCACCTTCCCGTAGAAGGGCAGGAAGTGGTGCGCGCAGATCGAGTAGTAATTGATGTCGTGGACGCGGACCACTCCCGCATGCTCACCCTGGACCTCGACCGTGGTCTTGAGGATCGTCGATGTGTCGATCTCATAGCCGCTCAGCAGCTGGCGGTAGGCGCGGACGATGCGGGGTTCGCACTCGGGTTCCCGGTACCAGTCGAGTGCGCGTTTGTCGGTAGTGACGTTCTCTTCGAGCCATTCGGCGATGCTGCTCACGAGACACCTCCTGACGGACGGATTTGCGCGTTTGCTGCTGCTGATTCAGGTATGCCTCTGGCTGGTTCCGCACAAGTGGATCTCCGAGGAGTCTCCATCCTCGTATTCGAGCCGGATGCTCATGGGGCCACCCCCTGGGTATCCGTTCCACCGGTACCCCAAGTGAGTACACATGTGCTTTGAGCAGCAGCTTTGCGTTGACGGTGTCATGCTGCCCGCGGGCAGCATGGTGCGCAACTCATCGGAGATGTATGGGTGACCCGTCACTCTCTCGGGCGTTTCTCGCTTCCGATGGGGGCTCCTTCACCCTAAAAATCTGGAAAGAACTGGAAAGAAAGCGAAGGCGAGAAGAGAAGGGAGGGAGGGAACGGCACCGTGATGCCGGCCTCGGCGTCGCACGGCGCGGCGCACGTCACCGGACGGCTCCCGAGGACCGCCCGCGACGTGCGGCGTACCGTGCGATGCGCCGGGCGAAGTACCGTGCGATGCCTGGCGGCCTACCGTGCGATGTACCTGGCCGCGCCGGTCAGCCGGACGTCACGGTCGGCTGCGGCTCGGGCTCCGGGTCCGCGGGCTCCGTGGCCTCCCAGAGGACGGTGAAGCGGTTGATGCGCTCCGCGACGTGCTCACGGGTCATCTTCAGCGTCGTCTTGGCGGGCATGACCTCGACGTCCGGTTCGGTCTCGTAGGACAGCTCCCCGTCGAAGACGATGAAGTCGTTGAGCGGGGTCACCTGCGCGGGCGGCGGAAGCAGTGCGCGCACCGCGATACGGGCGTCGATGCCGAACTCGCGATGACGCTCGCACAATTGCTCGAGGCTGGGGGTGCGGTCCTCGGGCCTGCTGACCAGGAACAGCCGCCGTACCACCACACCGCGCTGCTTGATCGCCCTCTCCTGCGCCTTCAGATACCGGTTCGCGGGCTCGCTGAACCAGAAGTCGCGGTCCACCGAGGTGCTGGTGGCGTACACCGTCTCCTTGGCGCAGGTGGTGAGGTCGATCAGCCAGTCGTGGTTCTCACCCGGACAGTCGGCGCTGCCGTTGCTGAGGCTCTCCATCAGCGAGGCGAGCCGACCGATCTCCTCCTGGGCGAAGGTCTTGACCAGTTCCGAACCGTGCTCGCCCACCTGCGTGTACTTCCGGGCCAGCCGGGTCACGCCGTCCGAGCGCAGCACCGATCGGTCCACCTGACTGAACAGCTCCGTCGCGTCGTTGATCTTGGAGAAGCTCTCGTCGACCGCCCTGCGCATCTGTTCGTGATGGCTGGCCAGACTGTCGCGCATCTCCCGGATGCGCTTCTTCTGACTCGCCTCCATGGCCTCGAGCCGCTGCTCGAACTCGACCAGGTACTGGATGATCAGTGCCGCGCCGCCGAGGACGACGGACACGGTCAACTGCCACACCTGGTTCTTGTCCTGGTCCAGCACGTTGGTCAGCACATAGGTGCCGGCCGCCACCACGACCGTGAGCAGCGTCTTGCGGAGCAGCTTGGATATGCGCTGCTCCTCCCGCTGCGGCACGGCCCCGGCGTCCCCTGTCGATGCTCCGCTCATTTCGGCCTCCCCCGTCGGTGTCTCGTTCGTGCCGCGGCTCAGCGCGTGCTCAGCGCCTCGTGCAGCAGCGGTATGGCCTGGACGGCCAGTTGGTCGCGGATGCGCTGGACCAGGGTCTGCCACTGGCGAGTGAACCCCGGCTCCCGTTCCAGCACGTCCCACAATCGGCCCAGCGTCCGTTCCACGTGTGCTTGCGGCATCCACAGATGCAGCAGGTGGTCCACGGCCGGGCGCAGCGCCAGGACGGCCGAGGGGCCGTCCACCGCACCCAGCCGGCTGTTGTCCAGCATGTGCACGAGGGTCGTCAGCAACCAGTCGTGCAGCGCCAGGTCCTCGCACAGTCCCACGGCCGCGGTGGCCGGTGTCTCCTCCGGCAGCCTCAACTCCACGGTCCGCAGCCCGTCCTCGGCCAGGGTGAAGCGCTCCAGCGACGCCCCTTCGCCCGCCGGGGCCCGCCGCGCGACCCAGCGCAGATGGGTCCGCCGGGACTTGAAGGGCGCCTTGTGATCGAGTAGCGGATGCCGCAGCAACTGGGCGAGCAGCCCCTCGGCGATCATCCCGAGGTCCAGTTCGCCGCGGGCGCTCCCGCGCAGGACGCCTTGCGCGGTTGCCTGCTCGGGAAGCTTCCCGAAGGGTTCGACCAGCCCGGGACGTACCAGATAGTGGCCCCAGGGCCGGCGTGTGTCCGGGCCGGCGGCCGGGACGCTGAACCAGGCGCCGGCCTGCAGGACACGGCCCTCGGTGAGGGCGGCGCGGGAGGCCACCGTGCCGACGGCGCGCACCTTGGCGCCGTTTGCGGTGGGCAGCCTGCAGTCCACCCCGGTGAGTAGCTCGGGCGAGAGCGCGTAGAGGTTCGGCCGCTCGGAGACGCTGACCTGTTCGTCCGCGCGCAACCTCAGCAACTGGGCGGCGGCCCGGCCGTCCAGCGCCTGGAAGGACGGAAGCAGACAGGTGCGCGTCTCGCCGCAGACGAGGACCGCGGGCGCCGTCCGCCCGGTGGCCGCCATCTCACGTCTCCCCGTGCAGGACGGCGTCGGTGGGCTCTTCGTAGAAGACGTACGTGGCGCGCTGCGCGACCGCGGCCGGCACCGCCGCACCCTCACGGGCGGAACGCTCCGCGACCTGCCGCAGAGCGCCGGAGTCGACGTCGACCTGATCGAGGATGAGCCGCACGGCGTCCTCGACGGCCAAGAAGCGGTTCGGCATCAGCGTGCAGGTGCGGTACGCGCTGAAGGGCGCCGCGGAGGCGTTGAGCTGGAGCAGCGGCGGCAGCAGATCCCAGTCGTGGGGGAAGTCGCCGCCGTTCCAGGGGCGCGGGGCCAGCACCGGCGCGCCGAGGTGGCGCAGCAGGCCGAGGCGGGCCAGCTGCCAGACGGCGGCGAGGAACGGACAGGACCACAGGCGCTGCCCGTCCTTCTCCGACCACAGCTCGACGTCCATGAACACCGAGTGGTTGCGGGCCGCGGTCTCCTGCGGCGGCTGCCAGCCGGTGACCTCGCCCATGGCGCTGCGCGACGTCGGGGTCCGCTGGCCGTTGGGGAGCCAGCCGGTCTCGCTGACCGGCGGGCGGGAGCCGTAGCTGCCCGGCGGCGGCGATTCGACGAGGCGGTGCATCACGGATTCGGCCGGCTCGATCTTGTCGGCCACCGCGCAGCCGGACTCGCGGGCGAGGTAGTCGACGACCAGGCCCGCCCGCTCGGCCTCCGCCAGCACCACGGGGACGAGTTCGGCGGGGGTGGAGAAGCGCGTGAAGTAGTCGTCGATGAGAAAGCACGTGCTGATGCGGGGCCGCCTGCCGCCGGTACGGCGTGCGGCGGCGGCGCGGGCCGCGTCCACCCAGATCCGCACCTCGGCGAAGTGCTCGCGCAGCCGTTCGGGGCCGGCTTCGAAGTCCTCCATGTAGAGGTGGCCCAGCTCCAGCGAGAGGTGGGAGAGCGGTACGGACTGCGTTCGGGGCTGCGCGGTCGTCTCCTGGAACACGGCTTCCGTCACGCCTGCTCCCAGTACTTGTCGTCGGTCAGCCGGCCTGCCAGGTCGCTGAGCGCGTCCCAGGTCTCCCTGGTGGCGATCTGGCTGTCGAGCACGTCCTCGTCGGTGATGAGCTGTTCGCGCCACTGCAGTACGGGCTCGAGGGGCACGGAGCCGAGAACCTGGGTGTAGCCGATGCCGAGGGCCGAGGACATCTGTTTGAGGTCGCGGTCGCACTCGCGCATCCACGCCGACTGGGTGGCCGAGACCTGTGACCACAGCGGGGACTCGGGATCGGGCACGGCGGCCCGAACGAAGCGGATGACGCTGCGCAGCGCCTCCTCGTCATGGCCGCGGGCCACACCGCCGGCGACGATGCCGCGCTTGCCGAAGACCAGGCTCGCCGCGGCCGCCACATGCTGCCGGGTCCAGCGGTGGAAGACGAGCCAGCGGAAGTCCACACCGCGCATCTCGCGCTTCGAGGTGGCCTCCAGCACCATGTCGACGGCGTAGCTGCGGCCGGCGCTGAGGTCGACGACGATCAGGTCGAACTCGCCGTTGAGCCGGAGCAGGAGGTCGACGCAGCGACGCAGGTTCTCCTCTCCGGTGGCGAACTCGCCACCGGAGAGGTCACCGGGCATCAGCACCAGACGGCCGGAGCCGGGAGGCCGGTTGCGCAGCACCCGGTGCTCCGTGTCCGACCAGACGTCGATACGGAGGGGCTCGCCCACCTCACCGACCAGATACGAGTGCAGACCCCGGTCCTCGGCGGCCCGGCGCGCGTCGGGAACGTCGAAAACGGCCGCCGCGGTGGGTGATCCGAAGTCGAAGTCGAGGTAGCACACGTCGTCACCGGCCAGCGCCCGATGGTAGGCGAGGTTGGCGCTGGTGACGGAGCGGCCCGTGCCTCCCTTGTCGGAGGCCGCGAAGACGATCAACTGTCACACCCCCTGGGCCGCGGCTTCGCGGGCCCGGGCGAGGGCGTCGAGCTGTCCGAGCACGTCGAGCGTCAACGCGCACGCGGTGCCGGGCTGGTCGTCGACGAGGTCCCTGGCACGGCGCAACTTGACCTCGATGCCCCTCAGTTCCATCCCGCGGTTGCCCTCGGAGGCGGGTGCGGGCTCCATCTGCTCGTTGCCGAGGAGGTGTGCCGACTCGCTGAGCAGCGCCCGGGCGAGTTGGGTCAGTTCCAGGCTGCGGATCGGCGGCTGGTGGTACATCTGGTGGACCTGGACCATCACCTCGGTGACACGCTCGGTGATGCTCCAGGACACCGGCCCCTCGGAGACGGGCGACTCGGGGTAGGCGGCGTGGACGTTGTCCCACAGGCCGGCTCCCTCACCGTCGCGGATCCTGCGCAGCCACACATGACCGAAGATGTCCTCGGCGAGTCTGAGCAGCCGGTCGTGCGAGGCGAGGTTGCGGGAGAGCGTGCACAGCTGGATGGTCCGTTTGAGCAGCTGTGCCGAGAAGTCCGTCATGATCCACTGCATCGGCGGCCCGACGGCTTCACTGCCCTGCAGCGGGAGGGTGACACCTGGGTTGTGCAACTGGACCATGGGGTCGTCGCGCGTCATGCGACTGGTGACACGGCCGCGTTCGGCGAGGCGTTCCATGACGCTCACGGTGCGGGTCAGGTCGTCGTCGGTGGCCCGGCGCCGCATCAGGTCGTGGACGAGGATGGCGGCGACGGAGAGCGAGAAGTACTCGGACTCCAGCTTCTGGCCGGTGGTGCGCCAGGGGATGTCCTCCAGGGGCCAGCGGTCGCTGTCGAAGCGCGCGATGCCGGACCAGAACTGCTGCGTGATCTCCCAGCGCAGTCGTAACGCCTCGGCCAGCTTCTGCTGTTCGGAGTTGAGCAGGCCGAGGGTGAGCGTGCGGTCGGAGAACAGGTCCTGGATGCCGTCGAGCGCGACCACGGTGAAATACAGGTAGGGCACCTGGTTGGCGACACCGGCGGGCTGGGGCCCGATCTCCTCGTCGGTCTCCACCTCGGGGGCGTCCTTGACGATGCTCCAGCCCCAGCCGCACTCGAAGAGCTGGTTCTCGTCCTTGAGGCCCTCCTGGACGTCGACACCGAGGACGAAGCTCTCGACGATGGCGGCGCGCAGCGGCCGGAAGCGGCGCTGGAACTTCTGCAGTACGTGCCGTTGCGAAAGCCGGCCCTGGCCCAGCAGTTCGCAGAGCGTACGGCCCTGGGACGAGTCGGTGTCGAAGGCGTTGACGGTGAACGAGCGCAGCAGGCTCACCATGGCGGCGGTCAGCCGGTTGCTGGTGGCGGCGCGCAGTTCCTGGATCGTCTCCAGGACGTCGCTGCGACGGGTCTTGGACTCGTACACCTTGAGGAAACCGAGTGTGGCCAGACACAGGGTGATCGACATCGAGTACGAGTCGACCACCCCGAGTTCACGCTGCTCCTCGGTGAGGTCCCGGTCCTTGTCCGCCGAGACGAAGTAGGAGCCACCGGCGAACGTGGGTCTCTTGTCCTCGCCGGTGTGCATCCGCATGAACTGCGCCGCGGCCAGGACGAGTTTCGCCGGGACCTCCAGCCGCCCGCCCGCCTTCCTCAGCACCTTCTGGACGTCGTCCTGAGTGGTGTCGGGGTCGTCGAGGCGGAAGGCCGGGATCTCCGTTGCCGGGTACAGGAGGCAGAGCAGGCGCTCCGCATCGGAGACACTGCTTTCCCCGCCCCGTTTGCCCCATGCCCACTCGCCGCCGTCGAACGAGTCGCGGGCCACTGCCTGCCAGATGTCCAGCAGATGCTGGCGTGGCTTGATCTGCATCCCATGCCCCTCACACAGGCCGCACTGCCATCATTCGAGGAAGGCCGTCCTCTGTCGTGACGGCCGTTCCTCAATCGGTCGGAATCCCGGAGTCCGAATTCCGCCGCCCGTAGGCGACGATCATTCCGGAATAGCCTTCGCGTACGGCGGCCGAAGCCTTGAGGCGCATCGTCTTGAACTCGCCCACAAAAGGCTCGAGGCTCTCGTACACCTCCAACTCTCCCACGTCGCAGGCGGGGAAGAAATGCTCGCCCGCGTGATAACCCCTGGAATGTTCCATGAACGCGGCGGCGAACGGCGCGCCGGGTGCGAGGGCGCGCAGGAAGCACTCGACACCCCGGGCGAACTCCTTGTGCGAGGTGGTCATCGACTCCGCGACGAAGAACATGGTCCCCATGGACCACCGTCCCTCGTGCCGCACGAGGTCGAAGAGATTGCCGGGCTCGACCCTGACGGCGTCGCGGAACTTGGCCCGCGGGTCCATGTCGAGAGCGGCGTACGCCTCGTTCTTGCACAGGACGCGCCAGAACTGGTCCCAGTTCGCGTCGTAGGAACCGACCTGGCTCTCGAGGTAGCGCACGTTGGCCGAGGAGCGCTCGAGGAGTGTGATCTCGTCGCACCAGGGCAGCATGGCCAGTGCGGGGTAGAGGTTCGCGCCGGCCCCCACGTCGATACCCGAAACAGGTCCGGGGGTGCGCCCTCTGAAATGATCGCCGAAATGATCGCGTACGATATGAATGATCTCCTCGTCCTCCGCCTGTAAGGCGCGGTAATTGTGATCAACGTAGGCGATCGGGTCGAACGAGGCCCAGGACACATCCGCATTCAACTGCGTGTCCCCCGGCGATCTGAAGGTCATCCCTACACGGTACCAACGCCGGAGACCCGGTGGATCCCCTCGCCCCGGCGGCGCGGAACAATTACGCCGTGGGGCGCATCGGGGGCGCATCGGGGCGAATGGACTTCGAGACCCGATCAGGCCTTGAACGCCCAGATCATTCCCGCTCAAGATGGTCGCAACTCCGCCGAACACACCCGAACGGCAGACGGCACGCGTCCCATCCGTACCACCCCTACGGGTGGGACATGTCCCTGACTCCTTCCCACAGGGGGGCCGCATGACTGCGTTACCAGAGGAACGTTTCCCTTCGCGGCGGAGCCGCACCGGCCCGTCGTTGTGCCACGACGGGGCGTTCGTCGAGCGGCCTCTGACGATGCGGGAGGTCACGGAGGACGACCTGCCCGAACTCGTGCGCGTCGACCAGGAGGCCTTCCCCGACGACCCCTACCCCTACTTCGTGCTCCGCCAGTTGTGCGATCTGCACGGCGACTGCCTGCTCGTGCTGGAGGACGGGAAGAGCCTGCACGGCTACGTCCTGTACGTCACCACGCGGGACGGGTACCGGAGTTGGATCGTCAGCCTCGGTGTCACCCGCGACCAGCGGGGGCGCGGGCTGGGCCGGCGGCTGATGCTGGAGGTGCTGCGCCGGCTGCGGGGCGAGGACGTCCGCGAGGTCCGGCTGACCGTGGAACCGGCCAACGCCGCCGCGATCATGCTGTACCGCTCGCTGGGCTTCTCGTCCGACGAGGGTGTGCGCCACGACTATTTCGGGCCCGGCGAGGACCGGCTCATCATGACGCTCGGACTGTGAGGCTCACGGCGCGGGGGCCGTGAGGCTCGGAGACCGCCGTTCAGGCGGCGAAATGCCGTACGTACCGCCGTTGCCACGGGGTCTCCACCGCATGCCGGTCGTAGTGGGCCCGTACGAACGCGACGGCCTCCCGCGCCGGCACGCCGTCCAGCACGGCGAGGCACGCCAGCGCCGTGCCGGTGCGGCCGCGGCCGCCGCCGCAGGCGATCTCGACCCGCCCGGCCGCAGCGTGGGTCCACGCCTGCGTCAACACCCGTAGCGCCTCACCGCGGCTGACGGGCAGCCCGAAGTCCGGCCAGCGCAACCACTGCGCCTCCCAGGACACCTGCGGGGGCCGCCTGCCCAGCAGATGGACTGCGAAGGTGGGCTCCGGGCCGTCCGGGAGCGGGCGGCGCAGGGCACGGCCGCGCACGAGGCGGCCGGACGGCAGCCGCAGTACGCCGGGCGCCCCGGGGTCCCAGCCCCCGGCGCCGGTCTCCGGACCTCGGCCGTGCTCGCTCATCTCCCCAGTGTCGGCCACCGCCCGCGGCGCGGTACCCGTTTCGCGGCGAGCCCGCCCTCACCGCTCGAACCGGCCGCCGCGTTCCCGCGCGGCACGCACCTCGATGCCCCTGAAGTGGTCCGCCATCGCCCGCTCCGCGCCCTCGGCGTCCCGCGCGCGCAGGGCCGTGACGATGACGCGGTGGCGTCGGGCCGTCAACCGGGGCGCGGCCGCGTCCGACCAGCCGTGGGCGCGGGCGACCCGCCGGAACACCGTCCAGAACGCGCCCAGCAGTTGCGGCACGAGCGCGTTTCCCAGGTTGCCGTAGAGCAACGCGTGGAACTCCTGGTCGAGTTCGGGGAAGGCGCGGCCCTCCCGGGCCGCCGCCTCCATCCCGTCCACGACCGCCTCCAGACGGTCCAGATCCGGTTCGGCGAGCGTCACGGCCACCCGGCGGATCAGCCCTCCCTCCAGCACCTCACGGACCTGGAGGATCTCGCTCAACGCCTCCATCTCGTCGTCCGGCCGGACGAGCGTGCGAAAGGTGAGACCGTCCACGAACGGGGTCAGCGACGCCTGCCCTACATACGTCCCGTAACCGTGTCTGATCTCCACGATGTCGAGCGCCTGAAGGGCCTGCAGCGCCTCGCGGACGAGATGGCGGCCGACGCCGAGATCGGCCATCAGTTCCGACTCGGTGGGCAGCGGGTCGCCGGGCCGGAGTTTGCGATCGAGGACGATCCGCATGACCTCCCGCTGGATCCGGCTGCTGACACGCCGTTCGTCACGACGCCGGTTTCCGGACTCCTCAGACATGTGTCGCATCGTACGCTTGCACGTGCCCGCCGTCCCCCCTCCCGGAGTGACGACGGCGTCAACGACCTGCGGTTCACGGCGCCATTGGTCGCACCTTTGACGACTACTCCGTTCGTGTACGTTCCCTTGACCGCCCCCACGCCCGCTCCTATGGTCACGCTGCCGCCTGTGACGTAGGACGTCCTATCTCCCCCTCATCCTCGAGCCCTTCGGAAGTCCTCACCCAGACCATCTTTGCTGGAGGAACCGTGCGCGACGTGACCCCCGACGTTTCGGTGACGGCCCGCCGGACGGTGCTGAAGTACTCCGGCGCGCTCGGCGCGGCCGCCGCGCTGTCCTCGTCACTGGCCGCCTGCTCCTCGGGCCCGGAGTCCACCAACGACACCGGCGGCGGGAGCGAGCAGGACCGGACGCTGACGGCGGTCATCGGCTACGGGAACGACGGCAGTTGGGATCCGACCCAGACCGCCTCGGCCTTCTGCATGGCCGCCAACCACCACGTCTACGAAGGGCTGCTCGACACGGACCCCATCTCGCGTGAGCCCTACGCGGCTCTCGCGACCCAGGTGCCGAAGGACCTCCGGGGCACGTCCTGGAGGTTCACACTGCGCGAAGGGGCAACGTTCCACGACGGGCACCCGGTCACGGCCGACGACGTCGTGTTCGTCTTCGACCGGATCCTGGACCCGGACACGCAGACCCTCGCCAAGGGCTTCTTCGCGAGCTGGCTGCGGGAGGTCCGCAAAGTCGACGAGCGAAACGTCGAGCTGCTGCTGAAGTTCCCGTTCCCGGAGGGGCTTTCACGGCTGACGCTGGCGAAGATCATGCCGCGGCACGTCTTCTCCCGGCCCGGCGCCTGGGACGACGCGATCAAGGGCAAGGCGGTCGGTTCGGGACCGTATCGACAGACGGCGCACCACCCGAGGTCGAACACGACCTTCGAGGCCTTCGCCGACTACAACGGGCCCCGCAGGCCCGCCTTCAAGAGGATGAACTGGCTGACGATCGTCGACGCCGCGCCACGGGTGGCCAAGATCTCCGGTACCGGTGCGGGGGCGCAGATCGCGGACAACATCCCGTACGCCAACATCGCGCGGCTGAGGAGCGGCGGGCTGACGGTCGAGGGCGGGGCCGGGATGAACAACCTGTTCCTGATGTTCAACACCCGGCACAAGCCCTTCGACGACGTCCGCGTCCGGCAGGCACTGCACTACGCCGTCGACACCGGCAAGATGGTCGAGGTGGCCCTGAAGGGCCACGGCAGGCCGTCGTCGTCCTTCCTCAACGAGGCCAACCCGGGCTACCGGCGGGCGGGGACCGTCTACGACCACGACCCGGACAAGGCGAAGCGGCTGCTGAAGGAAGCCGGGGTCAGCGGGCTGAGGATCGACATCCTCGCGGTGAACGTGAGCTGGATCGTCGACTGTCTGCCGACGATCAAGGCGTCCTGGGACGCGATCGGTGTGGAGACGACTCTGTCGCCGCAGGAGACGACCGCCGTCTTCACGAAGATGGACCAGAAGCAGGACTACCAGGTCGTCGCGGCCGCCTCCAACCCCAACCAGTTCGGCCTCGACGCCGACCTGATCATGCACTACAACTACGGTCCGCAGAACCTCTGGATGCAGTACACCCGCTGGGCCGACGACCCCGTCGCGAAGAAGCTCTTCAAGGACATGGACCGGGCGACGAGGGAGCCGGACCCGGACCGGAAGAAGACGATGATCCAGGACTACATCGACATCGTCGCCGAGCAGGCCGTGCTGTACCCGGTCGTCCACAACGAGCTGATGACGGCCTGGAACCCGCAGAGGATCACCGGTATCAGGGCACAGCCCTACCCGGGCATCAGCCTCCTACAGGCCAAGTGGGCCTAGCGGCGGGGGAATCGATTCCGTGGTCGCCATCGCCAGGATCCTGACCCGCCGCGTCCTCCTGCTCGTGCCGCTGATGCTCGGCATCGTGCTGTTCGTGTTCCTGGTGATGCGGTTCTCGGACGTCGACCCGGCGTCCGCGTTCTTCCAGGGCGCCGACCCGAGCCCACAGCAACTGCACGACTTCCGGGAGCAGAACGGCCTGCTCGACCCGCTGCCCGTGCGCTACGTGCACTTCGTGGGCGATCTTCTCCGCGGCGACATGGGCACCAGCGCGCTGACCCGGGCGCCGGTGGTCGAACAGGTCACCACCGCGCTTCCCCTCACGTTCCAGCTCACCTTTCTCGGCCTCGGCATCGCGGTGGTGCTGGCGCTGCTCGGCGGGGTGACCGCCGCGATCCACCGCGATCGGCTGCCCGACCAGCTCATCCGGGTGGTGTCCCTGACCGGTGTGGCCGCTCCCGGCTTCTGGCTGGCTCTGCTGATGATCCAGTACCTGGCCGTGGACCGGGCCTGGTTCCCGACCGGCGGCTACGTCAACCCGGCGGACTCCCTCACCGGCTGGCTGCGGACCATGGCCCTGCCGGCCCTGGCGCTCTCGCTGCCGGTGGCGGCGCAGCTCACCCGGATCGTGCGGACGGCCGTGGTGGAGGAACTGGACAAGGACTATGTGCGCACCGCGATCGGCAGCGGGCTTCCGCCCTGGGTGGTCGTGGGCCGGAACGTGCTGCGCAACGCGCTCGTCAACCCGCTGACCGTGCTGGGTCTGCGGGTGGGGTACCTGCTCGGGGGCGCGGTCGTGATCGAGACCGTCTTCTCCCTGCCGGGGATGGGCAAGCTGATGATCGACGCCGTCAAGAACGGCGACCCGGCCGTCGTCCAGGGCGTCGTGCTGACCACGGCGACCGGTTTCGTGGTCGTCAACCTCGTCATCGACATCCTGTATCTGCTGGTCAATCCTCGACTGAGGGACGCGGCCCGATGATCACGCGCAAGGCACTCGCCGACACCCTGTCCCGTCCGGGTATCCGGCTGCGCGGACCGCGCCGGATGCCGCTGCCGTCGCGGGTGGCGGTCTGCTTCCTGGCCCTGGTCGTGCTGGTCGCGCTGCTGGCACCCCTCATCGCCCCGCACGACCCGCTCGACCAGCAGGATCCCGTGGACGGCAGCGGGCATCCGTCGGCCGGGCACTGGATGGGCCAGGACAGCCTCGGCCGCGACATCCTCAGCCGGCTGATGTACGGCGCCCGCTGGTCACTCGCCATCGGGCTCGGTGCGACGGCCCTCGCCCTGGTCGTCGGAGCCTTCCTGGGCGCGGTCGCGGGGACCTCACGCAGAGCCGTCGACGAGACGCTGATGCGATGCCTGGACGTCGTGATGGCGTTCCCCGGCATCGCGCTCGCGGCCGTCCTCATCTCCGTCTTCGGCGGTGGCATCACGGTCCTCAACTGCGCGATCGCCTTCCTGTTCACCCCGCCGGTCGCCAGGGTCGTCCGGGCGAACGTCCTCGACCAGTACGGCGAGGACTATGTGACGGCGGAACGGGTCATCGGGGCCCGCACGCCCCATATCGTGGTCCGGCACGTGGCCGTCAACTGCGCTGCTCCCGTCCTCGTGTTCTGCACGGTCCAGGTCGCCGAGGCCATCGTGTTCGAGGCGTCGCTGTCCTTCATCGGGGCGGGCGTACGGCCCCCGGACCCCTCCTGGGGCAGCGTCATCGCCGACGGCAAGAACATGGTGCTGACCGGCGGCTGGTGGGCGACGGCCCTCCCGGGCCTGCTGATGCTGATCACGGTCCTCTCCCTGAACATCCTGTCGGAGGGCGTCTCGGACGCCTGGGCGGCACCGTCCGGCCCGGACGTGGACGTACGCCAGGACCGCCTGGAGGCGCCGGAACCGGGCAGCGGCGAGGTGGTCCCCCTGCCCGGCCTGGCCGAGGCGGCGCTGCGGCTCCGTTCCCGGGCCCGCCCGCTGCCCGGCGGGGAGCCGGTGCTCGCGGTGGAGAACCTCGCCATCGGCTTCCCCGGCCGTCACCACGGTGTGGACATCGTGGACGGCATCAGCTTCGAGGTGCACCGCGGCGAAGTCCTGGGCCTGGTCGGCGAGTCGGGCTGCGGCAAGTCGCTGACGGCGCTCGCGCTGATGGGCCTGGAACCGAGGGAAGCCCGGGTACGCGGCCGGGTGCGGTTCGGCGAACGGCAGCTCGTGGGCGAACCGATGCGCGTGCGGCGCCGGCTGCTGGGCCACGAGATGGCCATGATCTACCAGGACGCCCTGTCCTCGCTGAATCCGGCGATGACGATCCGGGCGCAGCTGAAACAGGTCCTTCGGCGGGGCGGCCGCCGCGGCCCCGCGCAGCTGCTCGCTCTGGTCGGCCTCGATCCCGAACGCACCCTGCGCAGTTACCCGCACGAACTCTCCGGCGGCCAGCGTCAGCGCGTGCTGATCGCCATGGCGCTCTCCCGCGAACCCAGGCTGATCGTCGCCGACGAGCCGACGACCGCCCTGGACGTGACGGTGCAGGCGCAGATCATGGAACTGCTGCTCGGGCTGCGGGAGGAGCTCGGCTTCGCGCTGATCCTCGTCTCGCACGACCTTGCGCTGGTGGCGGACGTCACGGACCGGGTGGTGGTGATGTACGGCGGGCAGATCGTGGAGAGCGGGGTCACCGCGGACCTGGTGGAGGCGCCCGCCCACCACTACACCCGCGGGCTGCTCGGCAGCGTGCTGTCGCTGGAGTCGTCCGCCGAGCGAATGACGCAGATCAAGGGGATCGTCCCCGCGCCCGCGGACTTCCCGGCGGGCTGCCGCTTCGCCGACCGCTGCCCGCTGGCCGGCGAGGTGTGCCGCACGACGGCACCGGATCTGCTCGGACCGGTGACGCACAGGGCGGCCTGCCACCATCCGGCGGTCGACCTGGTGAGCACGGAGAGCGAGGCCGTCTCATGAACGCCGTCGTGGAGCTGTCCGGCGCCCATGTCGTCCACAGGGCCCGCAGCGGCGGTCTGTTCACCCGGGACAAGGTGTACGCGCTGACCGGCGCCGACCTCTGCGTGGCACCCGGTGAGACGGTCGGGGTGGTCGGCGAGTCCGGCTGCGGCAAGTCGACACTGGCGAAGGTGCTGGTGGGGGTGGAGCGGCCGACGTCGGGCACGGTCCTCTTCCGGGGCCGCGATCTGTGGTCGATGCCGCCCGCCGAACGCCGGTCCGTCGTCGGTGCCGGCACCGGCATGGTCTTCCAGGACCCGTCGACGGCCCTGAACCGGCGGCTGACGGTGCGCAGGATCCTGCGGGACCCGCTGGACGTGCACGGCCGTGGCACCCGGGCCCAGCGCGAGGAGCGGGTACGGGAGTTGATGTCCCTCGTGGGACTTCCCCGGGCCCTCGCCGACGGTCTGCCCGGCCGGCTCTCCGGCGGCCAGCGTCAGCGCGTCGCCGTCGCCCGCGCCCTCGCGCTGGAACCGGACCTGGTGGTCGCGGACGAACCGACCAGCGCGCTGGACGTCTCGGTCCGCGCGCAGATCCTGAACCTGCTGCTCGACCTCAAGGAACGACTGGGCCTGGCCCTCGTCTTCGTCTCGCACGACATCCAGACGGTCCGCCGGATGAGCGACCGGGTCGTCACGATGTACCTCGGCCGGATCGTCGAGGAGGCCCCGGCCGACCGGGTCACCGATCACGCTCGGCACCCGTACACCCGTGCCCTCTTCTCCGCCACCCCCGGTCTGCTCGATCCGCTCGACGCGATCCCGCTGGCCGGCCCGGTGCCCTCCGCGACCCGTCCGCCGAGCGGCTGCCCGTTCCGTACCCGCTGCTGGCGGGCGGACTCCGTGTGCGCCACCGTGATGCCGGACTTCTCGGGCGCGTCGGCGGCCGGACACCGCTTCCGCTGCCACCATCCTGTGGAGGAGGGCGTGCCGACCCGCGATCTGGCGCGCCAGGCGGCGGCGCCCTCCCCGGCCACCACCACGGCCGAGCTACTGCCGGACCAGAAACCCGCTCGGGAGCCTTGATGCCCTTCCCCGCACCGCTGACCGGTGTCGTCCCGCCCGTCTGCACGCCCCTGACACCGGAACGCGAGGTGGACGTCCCTTCGCTCGTGAGGCTCGTGGACCATCTTGTGCACGGTGGGGTGGACGCCCTGTTCGTGCTCGGTTCGTCCTCGGAGGCCGCTTTCCTGACCGATCGTCAGCGCCGTCTCGTGGTGGAGACGGTGGTGTCCCATGTGGCCGGCCGGCTCCCCGTGCTGGCCGGGGCGATCGACATGACGACGCCGCGAGTGCTGGACCATGTGGCCGATGTGACGGAGGCGGGCGCGGACGCCGTCGTCGTGACGGCGCCCTTCTACACCCGCACCCACCCCGCGGAGATCGCCCGCCACTACCGGCTGATCGCCGACCGCTCCCCCGCACCCGTCATCGCCTACGACATCCCCGTCGCCGTCCACTCCGGGCTGAGCCCCGAACTGGTGCTGGAACTGGCCGCCGACCGGACCCTGGCCGGGCTGAAGGACTCCAGCGGCGACCTGGCCGGCTTCCGCACGGTCGTGTCGGGCACCCGCACCCGCCCCGGACTCGAGGGCTTCGCCGTACTGACCGGCTCGGAGCTGGTGATGGACTCGGCCCTGGCGCTCGGCGCGCACGGCGCGGTGCCCGGGCTGGCCAACGTGGACCCCGAGGGCTACGCCCGGCTGTACCGCCTGTGCCGCGCGGGCGACTGGGACGCGGCGCGTGCCGAGCAGGACCGGCTGTGCGGCCTGTACGGCATGGTCCGCGTCGGGGATCCGGCCCGCATGGGCGGCGGTTCGTCGAGCCTCGGTGCGTTCAAGGCGGCCCTGCACCTGCGGGGGGTGATCGCCTGTCCCGCGACCGCCGAACCGCAGGTGCCGCTGTCGGAGGCGGAGACCGAGCAGGTGGGGAAGTTCCTGGCGGGGGCCGGCCTGCTGTAGCCGTCAGTCCAGGTCCGCGACCGGGATCCGCCGGAACGCGATCGAGTCGTACATGCCGGTCGCACCCGTCTCGTAGAGGATCCCGACCTTGCCACCGCGCAGTTGTACGAGGTCGCTGTAGGCCGCGGGATTCCGGGACAGCGTCAGCGCCTTGGTGAAGGTCGCCCCGTCGTCGGTGCTGCGCCAGATCGCCATCGCCCGGCGCGCGGTGGGGACGGAGGGCCCGGAGAAGAGCAACGGCGCCGACCGGCCGCTGAGCTGAAGGACGCTCGCCTGTACCGCCGGGACGTCGTCCAGACTGTGCTGCATCGTGTACGGGCGGTCGAGGGTCTCGCCGCCGTCGCTCGAGTAGCTGTCGAGGCGGTTGCCCCGGCGTGTGCCGCCCTGGTCGCGTGAACTGAAGTAGAGCCTGCCGTCGGGGAGTTGTGCCGCGCTGCTCTCGTTGGAGTTGTCGCCGCCGTCGTGGGAGCCGTCGGTGAAGCCGATGTGCCAGCTGCGCCCCCCGTCGTCGCTGTAGAGCGCGTGCGCCGCGTAGTACCGGGCCTCGCGCCCGGTGTCGGAGGAGCCCTCGGGCGGCGCCGTGGAGTGGTTGGCGGGGACGACGAGACGGCCCGCATACGGTCCCCGGGTGAGGGCGATCGCGTGGCCCGGGCCTGTCGCGTACCACCGCCACCCCGGCCGCTTCACCTGCGCGGTGATCTCCCGTGGGGCCGTGAAGCGCCGCCCGTCGTCACTGCTCGTCTGCACGAAGACCCGGCGGCTCTGCGCGCGTGCCACCTCACCGCGCATGATCTGCGACTCCGTCGCCGCGCCGCCGTTGTAGGAGGTGACCAGAACGACCCGGCCGGTACCCGGATCCACGACCGGCGCCGGATTGCCCCGGGTGTCTCTCCTGCCGGAGGCGACGACGCCGAGCGGCCCCCAGGTGCAGCCGCCGTCAAAGGAGCGTCTGAGCACGACGTCGATGGCGCCGCTGTCCGCCACGCCGTTGCGCCGGCCCTCGGCGAAGGCGAGCACGGTCCCCTTCCGCGTGGTCACGACCGCGGGGATCCGATAGGTGCCGTAGCCGCCCTTCCCTGCGGTGTAGGGCACGGAGGAGACACAGCCGGTGCTCGCGGAGCCGGGTGCGGTCGCGGTGAGCGGGGTGAACAGTACGGCCGCGGCGACGAGGGCGCGGAACGGAAGGGTCATGTCTATCCCCCAGGGAGTGCGTCCCTCGCGGGACGGTGACCGTTGTCGGTCACATACTCCCCACCGTCACCGTCCGTGATCCCTACGCCGCGATCATGTCACCGATGTGAGTGACTAGGAGGGCGTGCGCGCCGCCGCCAGCAGACGGGTCACATCGTTCGAACAGATCGTCAGGGCCGCGCCCACCGTGGCCAGTACGTCGCGTTCGGCGGGGGTGTACGGCCCGTCCGCCAGGGCGATCCGGGCACCCTGGAGGAGAATCGACTCGCGGCCCGCGGGCGCGAGATGGGGGGCGAGGGGGTCCAGCGCCTCGTGCAGCTCTATGGCGAGGCTCGCACCGCCCGGTTCTCCGCTGACCCGGCCGGTGTCGGCGGCCAGGGCGTCGACCAGCGCGCTGAGCCCGTCGCCGGTGCAGTCGTCGAAGCCTGCCGAACGAACGGCGGCCGCGGCCGTCTCCAGGGACGTGCGCGAGCAGGCGCCTCCCGCGGCGAGGACCGCGAGGGCCACGGTGTGCACCGCGTCGCGCAGCATCGCCGAGAAGCGGGTCGTGGTGGGGTGGTCGAGGACGTCCGTGCCGTAGTGCCGGCCGCAGGCCGCGCACTCCACGACCGGGCCCGTCTCGCCGCGGGGCAGGACCGGAACTCCGACCAGGGCGAAGCGGCGGCGGCCGGTGAGCCGTTGGTAGTTGCGATCGCCCCCGCAGCCGGGGCAGAAGAACTCGCCGTCACCTGCGGCGGTCCACACGGTGCGAATACCGAGGACGGGCGCGACGCGACTTCTGCGGGCTCCTCGGCCGTTGCGTCCCCGTCCTGGCAGCACGTCGCACCTCCGTAACTCCCCCACTGCCTCGAGGGCGTGGGCGGTGCCGCCGCGGCAACGTCGCCGCGCTGGCGTGATGTTAGCCACATTGGTGATGCGAAGTCAGTACCCCGGACGAGACCTCTCCGTGATCTTGGGCAGAAATGGCTGGTCCATGACGTGGCCCCGCCCGCCCTGCGGGGCGGACGGGGCCACGAACGTGCCGGTCAGAGGGTCAGCGCGCCGCGCGGTTGACGGCCGAGACGATCGCCTTCAGCGATGCACGTGTCGTGTTCGCGTCGATACCGATACCCCACAGGACCTTTCCGTCGATCGCGCATTCGATGTAGGAGGCGGCCTGCGCGGAGGCACCCTCGCTCATCGTGTGCTCCTGGTAGTCCAGCAGGCGTACGTCGATCCCGATGGACTGCAGGGCGTCGAAGAAGGCCGAGATCGGGCCGTTGCCGGACCCGGTCAGCACGGTGTCCTCGCCGTCCACGGTGGCCTCGACCGTGAGGGCGTCCACGCCGTCCGTGTCCGTCGTCGACTGGCCGGTCCTGACCTGGATACGCCCCCAGGGGTTGTCCGGGTTCGGCAGGTACTCGTCCCGGAAGACCGACCAGATCTCCTTCGGCGTGACCTCGCCGCCCTCGGCGTCCGTCTTCGCCTGGATGATCCTGGAGAACTCGATCTGCATCCGGCGCGGCAGGTCCAGCTTGTGGTCGTTCTTCAGGACGTAGGCGACGCCGCCCTTGCCGGACTGGGAGTTGACGCGGATGACGGCCTCGTAGGAGCGGCCCACGTCCTTGGGGTCGATGGGCAGGTACGGCACCGCCCACTCGATGTCGTCGACCGTCTTGCCCTGGGCGGCCGCGTCGGCCTCCATGGCGTCGAAGCCCTTCTTGATGGCGTCCTGGTGGGAGCCGGAGAAGGAGGTGTAGACCAGGTCCCCGATGTACGGGTGGCGCGGGTGGACCTCCATCTGGTTGCAGTACTCCCACGTGCGGCGGATCTCGTCGATGTGGGAGAAGTCGATCTGCGGGTCGACGCCCTGGGAGAAGAGGTTCATGCCCAGGGTGACCAGGTCGACGTTGCCGGTGCGCTCGCCCTGGCCGAACAGACAGCCCTCGACGCGGTCGGCGCCGGCCATCAGGGCCAGCTCGGCCGCCGCGACCGCCGTGCCGCGGTCGTTGTGGGGGTGGACGGACAGGCAGACGAACTCGCGGCGGGAGAGGTTGCGGTGCATCCACTCGAAACGGTCCGCGTGCGTGGACGGGGTCGAGCGCTCCACGGTGGCGGGCAGGTTCAGGATGATCTCGCGGCCCGGCTCGGGTTGCCAGACGTCCATGACCGCTTCGCAGACCTCCAGGGCGAAGTCCAGTTCGGTGTCGGTGAAGATCTCGGGGCTGTACTGGTAGCCGAACTCGGTCTCGGGACCCAGCAGCTTCTCGGCGTACTCCATCACCAGCCGGGTGCCGTCCACCGCGATCTGCCTGATGTCGTCCCGGGAGCCACGGAAGACGACCCGGCGGAAGACCGGGGCCGTGGCGTTGTAGAGGTGGACGTTCGCGCGCCTCGCGCCCTTCAGCGACTCGACGGTCCGCTCGATCAGGTCCTCGCGGGCCTGGGTCAGTACGGAGATCGTCACATCGTCCGGGATCGCGCCCTCTTCCTCGACGATCGAGCGCACGAAGTCGAAGTCGGTCTGCCCGGAGGCCGGGAAGCCGACCTCGATCTCCTTGTAGCCCATCTTCACCAGCAGATCGAACATCGCACGCTTGCGCGCCGGCGACATCGGGTCGATCAGGGCCTGGTTGCCGTCGCGCAGGTCGGTGGAGAGCCAGCGCGGAGCCTGGGTGATCCGCTGGTCGGGCCACGTACGGTCGGGGATGTCGACCTGGTCGTACGGACGGTACTTGTGGATCGGCATGGAAGTGGGCTGCTGGCGGTTGGCCATGGTGCGTGGGCTCCTCATGGGGTCCGGAAGGACGGCCGACGGCGCAACGCCGAACTCCGCGGGGAGGGAGTCGGCCTCGACTACAGGCCCTCGCCGCGGCAGCTAAGGAGGAGCAGCCCGAAACGCATGATGCTCCGCATGCTAGCCGAGCCACGCCGGCTGCGAAGGCTTGTATCAGTATGCGGGACCGCTGGGACAATTCGGACATAAAGTGCGCCACATCACACCGCCCCCCTTCGCACGGAAGCCCATAGCACCGCACCCGGCGACACGCGGCCCGTCGAGGCGGCAGTTCACCAATCACGGTTGCAGGTAGTGACAATCTCGTTACACAGTGCAATGGTTCCGCTCATGACCACCCCCGGGGGCTTCCAGCCCGTCTTCTGCACGATCGTGCCGCCCCACGTCCTCGACCGGCTCGCACAGCACGAGGACTCCGGACTCGCCGCTCCCGCGCGCCGCACACTCGAGCGCGACGCCCTGGAGCGCACCCGGCGCCGGCTGACCACCGTCATCGGCGCCCCCACGGCCGCCCCGCCCGAGCACACCGCGGGCAAGCCGTACCGAACGGTCTACGACGCCGGCCACCAGGAGAGCCTGCCCGGCAGGAAGGTCCGCGGCGAGGGCGACGAGCCCGGACAGGACGCATCGGTCAACCGTGCCTACGCGGGGCTCGGCGCCACCTTCGAGCTGTACCGGACGGCGTACGGCCGGGACTCCATCGACGGCAAGGGGCTGCCGCTCGACGCGACGGTGCACTTCGGCCAGGACTACGACAACGCCTTCTGGAACGGCGATCAGATGGTGTTCGGCGACGGGGACGGCGAGATCTTCCTCGACTTCACCATCCCGGTCGACGTGATCGGCCACGAACTCACCCACGGAGTAACCCAGTACACGGCGAACCTGGCCTACTTCGGGCAGTCGGGCGCGCTCAACGAGTCGCTCTCGGACGTGTTCGGCTCGCTGATCAAGCAGTACACGCTCGGCCAGACCGCCGCCGACGCCGACTGGCTGATCGGCGCGGGGCTGCTCGCGCCGCGCGTCACCGGCAAGGCGCTGCGCTCGATGAAGGAACCGGGCACCGCGTACGACGACGACGTCCTCGGCAAGGACCCCCAGCCGTCGACGATGGACGGTTATGTGAACACCGGCCGCGACAACGGCGGGGTGCACATCAACTCCGGTATCCCCAACCGGGCCTTCTACCTGGTGGCCACCGCCCTCGGCGGCAACGCCTGGGAACGGTCCGGGCAGATCTGGTACGACGTGCTGACCGGCGGCGGTCTCGAGGCGGAGGCGACCTTCGCGGACTTCGCCAGGCTGACGGTGGCGGCGGCGAGGACCCGCTACACCGAGGACGGCGAGGAGCAGGATGCCGTCCTCAAGGCCTGGGAACAGGTCGGGGTGCCCGCCTCGTAGCCCGCACGCCCGTTGTCGTACTAGACAGGTGCCATGCGTATTCGGGTGAGGCGCACGGGCGGGTTCGCGGGTATCGAGCGCCGGGCCGAGGTGGAGACCTCTGGACGGTCCGATGCCCAGGAGTGGCACTCCCTGGCCGAGCGGGCGGTCGCCGCCGGCCGGGACGCGCCACCCGCCGTGGTGCCGGACGGCTTCAGTTACGAGATCACCGTGGACGGCCGGACCGTGTACTGCGCGGACCCCCGGCTGACCGAGGAGCAACGGGCACTGGTGTCACGGGTGCTGAAGGAAGGCGCCTGACCCTGCCCGGCGCCTGACCCTCCCAGGCGCCGGGCAGGGACCCGGCCGCCCTCGAGGTTCGGGCTTTCGGTTCGTGCCCGGCCGTTGACTTCCGTTACCGACGGTAAGGATGATCCGGCGCATGGTGACGAACCCGATGCCTCAGTTCCCGGCCGGTTTTCTGTGGGGTGTGTCGACCTCGGCGCACCAGATCGAGGGGGCGGCGGACGTGCGCGAGCCCTCCGTGTGGGACGTGTTCACCGCCGAGCCGGGGCGCGTGAAGGACGGCTCGACGGCGGCGGTGGCCTGCGACTCCTACCACCGCTATCACGAGGACGTGGCGCTGCTGGCCGGCCTCGGTGTGGACGCCTACCGCTTCTCGGTCTCCTGGCCGAGGGTGGACTCCCCCGGCGGCCTCGACTTCTACGACCGCCTGGTCGACGCCCTGTGCGCGGCGGGCATACGGCCGGTGGTGACCCTGTTCCACTGGGACCTTCCGGTGGCCCTGGACTGGCTGGAGCGGGACACTGCGTCCCGCTTCGCCGACCACGTGTCGGTCGTCGCCGAGCGCCTGGGCGACCGCGTCGCCAAGTGGATCACACTCAACGAGCCCGCCGAGCACACCTTGCTGGGCCATGCGCTCGGGGTCCACGCCCCCGGCAGGCGGTTGATGTTCGACGCGCTGCCGGTGGCCCACCACCAGTTGCTCGCCCACGGCCTGGCCGTACGGGCACTGCGCGCGGCCGGGGCGGGCGACATCGGGATCGCCAACTCGCACGGCCCGACCTGGGCGGCGTCGGAGAAGCCGGAGGACAGGGAGGCCGCGGAGTTCTACGACCTCCTGCTCAACCGCCTGTTCTCGGACCCCGTCCTGATCGGCCGCTACCCCGAGGGCATCGGCGAGTTGATGCCGGGCGACGTCGAGGCCGACCTCAAGGTGATCGCGGAACCGATCGACTGGTACGGGATCAACTACTACGCGCCGACGAGGGTGGGCGCACCGCAGGGCGCGGAGATCGAGTTCGGCGGTCTCTCGTTCCCCGCCGAACTCCCCTTCACGGTCCGGGAGATCGAGGACCGCCCGGTCACGGACTTCGGGTGGCCGGTGGTCCCGGAGGCGCTCACCGAGCTGCTCACCGGATTCGCCGGGCGTTACGGCGACCGGCTCCCGCCCGTCCTCATCACCGAGAACGGCTGCTCGTACGAGGGCGTCGACGACCAGGAGCGCATCGCCTATCTGGACGGCCACATACGGGCGCTGCACCGGGCCGTCGAGGCGGGGGTAGACGTACGCGGCTACTTCGTGTGGTCACTGCTGGACAACTTCGAGTGGGCCGAGGGGTACGCGCGCCGCTTCGGGCTGGTGCACACGGACTTCGAGACGCTGGAGCGAACCCCGAAGGCGTCCTACACATGGCTGCGCGATCTGCTGCGGGCGCAGAGATGACGACGGCCGAGCGGCCCGCCGACCGTCCCCTGGACGCCCTCGCCGAGCCCGTCGAGCGGGTCGGCCGGGGCTGGACCTCGGCCCTGGCACTGGCCAACGGGGCGATCTGGGTCGGCTGGTACGGCCCGCTGCAGATCCTGCTCGCCTCCCAGGCGACGGACTTCGCCCCGGACGCCGGCATGTCCAAGGAGACGATGCTGGCCTGGGTGACGGGCGCGGGCGCGGTGGTGTCGCTCGTCGCGAACCCCTTCTTCGGTGCGCTGTCCGACCGCACCGTCTCCCGCCGGGGCCGCCGCACACCGTGGATCGTGGCCGGGACGGCAGGCGGGGCGCTGTCGCTCCTGCTGCTGGGAGGGGCGGGCGGGGTGTGGACCATGGCGCTCGGCTGGTGCCTGGTCCAGCTCACGCTGAACGCCGCCTGCGCGGCGGTGACGGCGGCGGTCCCCGACCGGGTGCCGCCCTCCCAGCGGGGATCGGTGGGCGGCTGGCTGGGTGCGGCGCAGATCCTGGGCGTCGTCGGCGGCACCGGCCTTGCGACCGTCGCCGGGGGCATCGGCGCGGGCTACGCGGCATGTGCGGTGTTCACGGTGGTGGGCGTGCTGCCCTATGTCCTGCGCCACCGGGACCTGCGGCTGGCCGCGGCGGCCCGGCCGCCCTGGTCCTGGCGGGGTTTCCTGGCCGGGTTCTGGCTGAGTCCGCGCCGCCATCCCGATCTGGGCTGGGCCTGGCTGACCCGCTTCCTGATCAATCTCAGCAATGGGCTGGTGCTGCTGTACCTGCTGTACTACCTGCGGGACCGCATCGGTTACCACGACCCCGACCAGGGCGTCCTCGTCCTGACAGCGGTGAACGGCATCACTCTCCTCGCCACGGTCGTCGTCGGCGGCGTGTGGTCGGACCGGGTGGGCCGGCGCAAACCGTTCGTGATCTGGTCCGGGGTGCTGATGGCGCTCGCCACGGCGGCCCTGTCCGGCTGGCAGACCTGGACCGGCACCGTCGTCGCGGCGGCCGTCCTGGGCGTGGGCTTCGGGGTCTTCACCTCGGTCGACTTCGCGCTGATGACCCATGTCCTGCCGAAGGCCCTGGACCGCGGGAAGGACCTGGGGGTGATCAACGTGGCCAACGCCCTCCCCCAGGTCGCAGCCCCGGCCCTGGCCGCGCCGATCGTGACGTATCTGGGCGGCTACCGGGTGCTCTACCTGGTGGCGGCGGTGGTCGGGCTGGCCGGGGCGCTGCTCGTGGTGCGGATCCGGGGCGTGGACTGACGTCGCAGCACCCCGGCACCGCGGCAGCCGCACGCCCTGGGGACGGCGGGTGGACCGGGGCGGCACGGCGGGGCACGCGGCCGGATCCCACTCGGGAAACTTCGGCCCCGAAAAGCCCTACGGCCTTGTCAGTACCGCGTCGTACCCTTGGAATCGCGAGGCCGCCCTCAGCTACGCGGCCGTGACGAGGAGGAACCGCAGGCCCGCGGGCCGGCCCATGACTCAGACACCCACAGCTCGTACCCCTGCGCAGGGGCAGGCGAGAACACAGATCACCGTCCCCGCCAAGCACCCCATGGTGATGGTGCTGGGTTCAGGCGACTCCCTCCTGCGCGTGATCGAGACGGCCTTCCCGGGGGTCGACATCCATGTCCGGGGCAATGAGATCAGCGCGGTCGGCGACTCGGCGGATGTCGCCCTGATCCAGCGCCTGTTCGCAGAGATGATGCTGGTGCTCCGCACCGGGCAGCCGATGACGGAGGACGCAGTGGAACGCTCGATCGCCATGCTCCGGGCGAGCGACGACGGTGAGGGCGACGGACCGGAGACCCCGGCCGAGGTGCTGACGCAGAACATCCTGTCCTCCCGCGGCCGCACGATCCGCCCCAAGACGCTCAACCAGAAGCGGTACGTGGACGCGATCGACAAGCACACGATCGTTTTCGGCATCGGTCCCGCGGGTACCGGCAAGACCTATCTCGCCATGGCGAAGGCCGTGCAGGCCCTGCAGTCCAAGCAGGTCAACCGCATCATCCTGACCCGGCCTGCGGTCGAGGCGGGCGAGCGGCTCGGCTTCCTGCCCGGCACGCTGTACGAGAAGATCGACCCGTATCTGCGCCCGCTCTACGACGCGCTGCACGACATGATCGACCCCGACTCCATCCCGCGGCTCATGGCGGCCGGGACGATCGAGGTCGCCCCGCTCGCCTACATGCGTGGCCGCACTCTGAACGACGCCTTCATCATCCTCGACGAGGCCCAGAACACGAGCCCCGAACAGATGAAGATGTTCCTCACCCGCCTCGGCTTCGACTCGAAGATCGTGATCACGGGTGACGTGACCCAGGTCGACCTGCCGAACGGCACCAAGAGCGGCCTGCGGCAGGTCCAGGAGATCCTGGAAGGCGTCGAGGACGTGCACTTCTCCCGGCTGTCGTCCCACGATGTCGTACGGCACAAGCTCGTCGGCCGTATCGTCGACGCCTACGAGAAGTACGACAGCCAGAACGGCACCGAGAACGGCACGCAGAAGCCCGGCCGCAGGGCCGGGCATGCCCACAAGGGGAAGTAGACCAGCAGCACCATGTCGATCGACGTCAACAACGAGTCCGGCACCGAGGTCGACGAGCAGGCGATCCTCGACATCGCCCGCTACGCGCTCGCGCGGATGCGCATCCACCCGCTCTCCGAGCTCTCGGTGATCGTCGTGGACGCCGACGCCATGGAGCAGCTGCACGTGCAGTGGATGGAGCTGCCCGGACCGACGGATGTCATGTCCTTCCCCATGGACGAGCTGCGGCCGCCGTCCAAGGACGACGACGAGCCGCCGCAGGGGCTGCTCGGCGACATTGTGCTGTGCCCCGAGGTCGCCGCCAAGCAGGGCGCCGAGGCGCCGACGCAGCACTCCATGGACGAGGAGCTCCAGCTTCTGACGGTCCATGGAGTGCTGCATCTGCTCGGCTACGACCACGAGGAGCCCGACGAGAAGGCCGAGATGTTCGGTCTCCAGGCGGCCATCGTGGACGGCTGGCGCGCGGAGAAGGGCCTGACCGGCCCGTCCCCTGCCCCGACCGTCTCATGAGCCCTCAGATCGTCCTCGGCGCGATCGCTCTGGTCGTCGTCGCCTGGCTCGCCGCCTGCGCGGAGGCGGGCCTGGCGCGGGTCTCCAGCTTCCGCGCCGAGGAGGCGGTACGCAGCGGGCGGCGGGGCAGTGCCAAGCTCGCCCGGATCGCCGCGGACCCGACGCGTTACCTGAACGTGGCGCTGCTGGTCCGCGTCACCTGCGAGATGGCCGCCGCCGCGCTCGTGACCTTCGCCTGCCTCAGGGAGTTCGACAACACCGCCGAGGCCCTTCTGATCGCGATCGCGGTCATGGTCCTCGTCTCGTACGTCGCCGTCGGGGTCTCCCCGCGCACCATCGGCCGCCAGCACCCGCTGAACACGGCGACGGTCGCGGCGTACGTCCTTGTGCCGCTGGCCCGGATCATGGGCCCGATCCCCTCCCTGCTGATCCTCATCGGCAATGCGCTCACCCCCGGCAAGGGCTTCCGCCGCGGCCCCTTCGCCTCCGAGGCGGAACTGCGCGCGCTGGTCGACCTCGCGGAGAAGGAGTCCCTCATCGAGGCCGAGGAGCGCCGTATGGTGCACTCCGTCTTCGAGCTGGGCGACACCCTCGTGCGGGAGGTGATGGTCCCGCGCACGGACCTGGTGGTCATCGAGCGCTACAAGACCATTCGCCAGGCGCTGACCCTGGCCCTCAGGTCCGGCTTCTCGCGCATCCCGGTCACCGGCGAGAGCGAGGACGACATCGTCGGGATCGTGTATCTGAAGGACCTGGCCCGCAAGACGCACATCAGCCGCGACGCCGAGTCCGAGCTGGTGTCCACCGCCATGCGGCCCGCCACGTTCGTACCCGACACCAAAAACGCCGGCGATCTGCTGCGCGAGATGCAGAAGGACCGCAACCACGTCGCCGTGGTCATCGACGAGTACGGCGGCACGGCCGGGATCGTGACCATCGAGGACATCCTCGAGGAGATCGTCGGCGAGATCACCGACGAGTACGACCGCGAACTGCCGCCCGTCGAGGACCTGGGCGAGGACCGCTACCGGGTCACCGCCCGCCTCGACATCGGGGACCTCGGCGAGCTGTACGGCCTCGAGGCCTACGACGACGAGGACGTGGAGACGGTCGGCGGACTGCTCGCGAAGGCACTGGGCAGGGTGCCCATCGCCGGTGCCTCGTCCCTCGTGGAGCTGCCCGACGGACGCGAGCTGCGACTGACCGCGGAGGCCGCTGCCGGACGCCGGAACCGGATCGCGACCGTGCTGGTGGAGCCGGTGGGCCCGGCCGGGCCCCCGCGGGAGGAGCCGAAGGCGGAATGACCCCACAGGAGCTGCGCGCGTTCTGCCTGTCGTTCAACGCCGCGGTGGAGGACTTCCCCTTCGACCCGCAGACCTCGGTCTTCAAGGTCTGCGGAAGGCTCTTCGCCCTGACGAACCTGGCCGGACGGCCCCTGAAGGTCAACCTCAAGTGCGATCCCGAGGACGCGGTGCGCCTGCGCACCGAACACGAGGGCCTGATCGCGCCCGGCTGGCACATGAACAAGCGCCACTGGAACACCGTCACCGTGGACGGCGGGCTTACCGACCGCCTGGTCCGGGAACTCGTCGAGGACTCGTACGACCTCGTCGTCGCCGGACTTCCGCGCGCCGACCGTCTCCGCCTCGACCGTCCCTGACGAGGACCGGCGCAGGGCGACGACCCCGTCGCCCGGCGGCCGCGAGACCTCTCCGTATGCTCGGGGCATGACCGACAGCACCGCGCTCGACCCCGAGGACCGCAAGATCGTCACCCTGGCCCGTTCCGTGCGGGCGCGCAACGGTGTGCCCGAGGGTGCCGCCGTACGGGACGAGACCGGCCGCACCTATGCCGCCGGGACCGTCGAACTGGAGTCGCTGAAGCTCAGTGCGCTGCAGACGGCGGTGGCCATGGCCGTGGCGTCGGGGGCGAAGTCCCTGGAGGCCGCCGCGGTCGTGACCATGTCGGAGTCCGCGTCGGCGGAGGACCGGGCGGCGGTGCGGGACCTCGGCGGGCCCGGGACGCCGGTGCTGGTGGCGTCGCCCGACGGAGTGCTGCGGCACACGGTCACGGCGGGCTGAGATCCGGGGCGCCGCCCGGTGCCCCGCGTGCGTCGGCCTTTCGTCGGGCCGCACCCGTCGGTGCGGCCCGCGTAGCCCCGTGACGGCTCATCAGGCCACGGGCCGCGTCCCTTCGGCATCCCGTAAGCCCCGGAGCCCTGGGGACCGTGACGGGCCGTCCGGCGGTCAGAGCGCGTCGGGGCCCCGCTCACCGGTCCGGACCCGCACCACCGTGTCCACCGGCACCGCCCACACCTTCCCGTCCCCGATCTTCCCCGTCCGGGCGGCCTTCACGATCGCGTCGACGACGGCGTCGGCGTCCGCGTCCTCGACGACGACCTCGATGCGGACCTTGGGCACGAGGTCGACCCGGTACTCCGCGCCGCGGTACACCTCGGTGTGCCCGCCCTGGCGGCCGTAGCCGCTCCCCTCGGCCACGGTCAGTCCCTGCACGCCCAGTTCCTGCAGGGCCGTCTTGACCGTGTCGAGACGGAACGGTTTGACGACGGCGGTGATGAGCTTCATGCGGGGGTGCCCTTCTGCGAGGCGGAGTGGGCGACCGGGGCGCCCTGGCCCGGGACGCCGTGATCGTAGGCGGTGCCGGCCCCCGCCGTAAGGCCCCGGCAGCTGCGTTTCCGCACGCCCTCCCGGTCGCATACGGGCATGCCCCTGTGACGCTGAGTGGTGCGGCGGCGCTTCGCGGGAAGGCGCGGGCTCCGGGGCGGGGCCGGATCGTGCGGAGGGGCTCCGTGGATCAGGGAGAATGGGCGCCATGAGCGTTCGCACCCAGTCCTCCGAGCCCACCGAGGCCGTCCACCGGGCAGGTTTCGCCTGTTTCGTGGGCCGTCCCAACGCGGGCAAGTCCACTCTCACGAACGCTCTGGTCGGGCAGAAGGTGGCGATCACCTCGAACCGTCCGCAGACGACACGGCACACGGTGCGGGGCATCGTGCACCGCCCCGAGGCGCAGCTGATCCTGGTGGACACCCCCGGTCTGCACAAACCGCGGACGCTGCTGGGCGAGCGGCTGAACGACGTGGTCCGCACGACATGGGCCGAGGTGGACGTGATCGGCTTCTGTCTGCCGGCCGACCAGAAGATCGGTCCCGGTGACCGCTTCATCGCCAAGGAGCTGGCGGGGATCAAGAAGACCCCGAAGGTCGCGATCGTCACCAAGACGGATCTCGTGGACTCCAAGACCCTGGCGGAACAGCTCATCGCGATCGACCGGCTGGCCGAGGAGCTGGGATTCACCTGGGCGGAGATCGTGCCGGTGTCGGCGACCGCGAACAAGCAGGTGGACCTGCTGGCTGACCTGCTGATCCCGCTGCTGCCCGAGGGACCCGCGCTCTACCCCGAGGGCGATCTGACGGACGAGCCGGAGCAGGTCATGGTGGCGGAGCTGATCCGCGAGGCGGCACTGGAGGGTGTGCGGGACGAACTGCCGCACTCGATCGCGGTGGTGGTGGAGGAGATGCTCCCGCGCGAGGACCGCCCGGCGGACAAGCCGCTCCTCGACATCCACGCGAACGTCTACATCGAGCGGCCCAGTCAGAAGGGGATCATCATCGGGCCGAAGGGCAAGCGCCTGAAGGAGGTCGGCATCAAGTCCCGCAAGCACATCGAGGCGCTGCTCGGCACCCCGGTGTTCCTCGACCTCCATGTGAAGGTGGCCAAGGACTGGCAGCGCGACCCCAAGCAGCTGCGCCGTCTGGGCTTCTGAGCGCTTCCCGTACGTCGCGCGGGCGGCTCGCGCTCATGTCGCCCCGCGGAATCCGATCGTCGGCACGGCCCGCCGCCGCGGCCACGGCTCCACGCACCCCTCCGGCACCAACCGCTCCAGGAACGCGTACCGGCTGAGCGCCGCCGGGTCCTGGTCCTCGTACGACTGGACCCTGCTCCACCACGCCGCGATCTCGGCCCAGCCGGGCGCCGAGAGCGACCCGCCGAACTCCTGCACCGAGAGCGCCGCCGTCAGACCGGCGAAGGCGAGGCGGTCGGCCAGCGGCCAGGCGGCCAGCGTGCCGGTCACAAAACCCGCCACGAAGACGTCGCCCGCCCCTGTGGGGTCCAGTGCCTCGACCGCGATCGCGGGCACGGCGGCGGTCTCCCCGGTACGGCCGTCCACGGCGTACGCGCCGTCCGCGCCGAGGGTGACGACGGCCAGCGGCACGTGTTCGGTCAGCGCGTGCGCGGCGGCGCGGGGGCATTCGGTGCCGGTGTACCGCATGGCCTCCTGAGCGTTCGGCAGGAACGCCTCGCAATGTTCGAGGTCGGCGAGACCCGCCAGGTCCCAGGCACCGGTGTCGTCCCAGCCGACGTCGGCGAAGACGCGGGTGCCCTGCTTGGCCGCCTCGGCGATCCAGGGGGCGCGTCTGCCCGGGGTCAGCGAGGCGACGGCGGCCCGCGCGCGCGGCGGGCAGGCGGGTGCGGGCTCCTCGGGCGGTGGCTCGTGACCGTGGGACACCATGGTCCGCTCGCCCTCGTAGGCCATGGAGACGGTGACCGGGGAGTGCCATCCGGACACCCGGCGGGAGATCGACAGGTCGATGCCCTCGCCCTGCTCCAGCTCGTCCCAGCAGTACTCGCCGTAGTGGTCGTCGCCGAAGGCCGCGGCCAGGGAGGTCCTCAGGCCGAGGCGGGCCAGCGCCGCCGCCATGTTGGCCACGCCCCCGGGGCTCGACCCCATCCCGCGCGCCCAGGACTCGGTGCCGCGCACCGGCGCGGAGGCGAGCCCGGTGAAGATGATGTCGAGGAAGACCGTCCCCGTGAGGTAGACGTCACAGGACGGATCGCCCGGCGCCCGAAGAGGGGCGAGCGGATCGACGTGGGGTTGGTGGTGCGGCCCGTCCCCGATGTGGGGGTGGTGCGGTCCCTCTCCGGCGGTCGCGGTCACGGTGGGCTCCCTGACATGGTGCGGATCCAGCCAGTGTGCACCAAAGGGCTCGCCGGGCGGCGGCGTCGGCGCGACGCCGCCGGGACCTCACCAGCGGGGCACCGCGGGCGCGCGCCACCCGGGATGCGCGAGGCGCATCGCCGCGCCGTCGTCGCGGTCGCGCAGGGCGCCGTCGTCCGCGAGCCAGCGCTCGTGCAGGGCGGCCAGCCGGTCGCGGTCCAGGGTGACGCCGAGCCCCGGGGCGTCGGACACGGCGACAGCGCCGTTCCGGAAGGCGGGACGCTCCGTGACGACGTCCTCGGCCTGCCACGGGTAGTGGGTGTCGCAGGCGTGGTGGAGGTCCGGCACCGTGGCCGCGACATGGGTCATCGCGGCGAGGGAGATGCCGAGGTGCGTGTTGGAGTGCATGGACACCCCGACGCCGAACGCACGGCAGATCGCGGCGAGTTCACGCGTGTTGCGCAGCCCGCCCCAGTAGTGGTGGTCGGACAGGACCACCTGGACGGCGCCGCTCGTGAACGCCTCCCGGATCTCGGCGAACGTGGTCACGCACATGTTGGTGGCGAGCGGCACCCGGGTCCGGGCGGCGATCTCGGCCATGGCCGGGGTGCCGAGGGCGGGGTCCTCCAGGTACTCGAGGACGTCGCCCAGTTCGCGGGCCACCGCCAGCGCGGTCTCCACCGACCAGGCGCCGTTCGGATCCAGCCGCAGGGGGTGGCCCGGAAAGGCCTCGGCCAGCGCCCGGATCGCCGCGATCTCCTCCGCCGGCGCGAAGACGCCGCCCTTGAGCTTGAAGGAGGTGAAGCCGTACCGCTCCTTGAACCTGCGGGCCTGCTCGACCACTCCCGCCGGATCGAGGGCGGCACCCCACTCGTCCTGCTCGCTCGCCACTCCCTCCGGGTGGCCGGCCCACTTGTAGAAGAGATACGCGCTGTACTCGACCTCGTCCCGCACCTTGCCGCCGAGCAGCGCGTGCACGGGCAGGCCGAGCGCTTTGCCGAGGGCGTCGAGGCAGGCGACCTCGAAGGCGGACACGACGGACAAGCGGAGTTTGTCGGCGGTCTGGACACCACGCAGCCCGCCGACGTCGAGCCGGCCGCCGGACCGGGAGCCGTGGACGGCGACGTCGTCGGCGAGCGCGAACAGGCCGTTGAGATCGGACACCGGACGGCCGATCAGCTTGTCCGCCAGGGGCCGGGCCGGTTCTAGGTACTTGGTGTCCCCGTAGGTCTCGCCGACCCCCGTGGTCCCGTCGGCGGTCACCACCTCCACGATCAGCCGGGGCGTGTAGGGCTGATGGACGCCCTGGGTGTTCAGCAGCGGCGGGTCGGCGACCAGGATCGGCGTCAGGCGCACCTCGGCGATGGTCAGGTCACGGGAGGTCGCGGCGGTCACAGGGCGGCTCCTACGAGATCGAGTCCGGTGGCGAGCAGGGTCTGCAGATCGGCCAGATCGGCGGGCGAGGGGTCGACGAGCGGGGCGCGTACGGGCCCCACCCGACCGCCACGCAGCCGGGCAGCCGCCTTGACCAGAGAGACGGCGTACCCGGGCACCCGGTCGCGGACGGCGACGAGCGGGACGTAGAACTCGCGCAGCAGCGTCTTCACCAGGGTGTCGTCGCCGTCGCGCAGGGCGGCGAAGAAGGTCGTCGCGATCTCGGGTGCGAAGGCGTGGACGGCGGAGGAGTAGGCCGGTACGCCGACCGCGGTGTACGCACGCGCCTGGAGTTCGGCGGTGGCGGCCCCGTTGAAGAACAGGAAGCTCTCGGGCGCGGCGAGGGTGAGGCGCTGCAGCCGGTCGAGGTCGCTGTGGCCGTCCTTGAGCCCGATGACGCCGGGGATGCGGGTGATGCGCCGGAACGCCTCGGTGCCGAAGGCGACCTGGCCGCGCTGGTAGGCGATGAGCGGGAGCGGGGTGCGGGCGGCGATCTGCTCCAGCTGCGCGACGAGCCCGTCCTGCGGGGCGGCCACGAGGTAGTGCGGCAGGACGAGCAGCGCGTCCGCGCCGGCGTCCTCGGCGATCCGCGCGAACCGGACCGCCTGCGCCCAGCCGTATCCCACACCGGCGACGACGGGTACCCGGCCGCCGGCCGCCTCCACGGCCGCGGCGACGACCTGTCCGTACTCCTCCTCGTCCAGGGAGAAGAACTCGCCGGTGCCGCAAGCCGGGAAGACGGCGCCGGGCGCGGCGGCGAGCTGCCCCGCGACGTGGGTCCGGAAGCCGTCGAGATCGAGCGAGCCGTCCTTGTGGAAGCTTGTGAGCGGGAACGACAGGACCCCCTGTGCCATGCCGTTCCGCAGCCTCCGTGCCACCGCCTCCGGGTCCGCGTCCCTGGCGCCGCTCACCGCATTCATCTCCTCATGTAGACGCTATCCATATATACAAATGCAGATTAGATACATGGACAGGCCCCGTCAACGGCGGGATCCGGACCGGGCCGTGCACCGCCCCGCCCGGATTACGATCGGCGCATGTCAGACACCGGGGGCGTCCGCGAGGTGAAGTCGGCCGCGCGCACGGTCGAGCTGCTCGAGGTACTCGCCGCGCGGGGCGACCGTCCGGCACGCCTGCAGGAGCTCGCGGACCAGCTCGGGGTGCCGCGCAGCTCGATGTACGCCCTGCTGCAGACCCTCGTCTCGCGGGGCTGGGTCCGCACGGACGTCACCGGCTCGCTCTACGGCATCGGCATCCACGCCCTGCTGACGGGCACGAGCTATCTGGACTCCGACCCCCGGGTGCGCGCCGTGCGCCCGTACCTCGACGAGGCGTCCGAGGCCCTCGGCGAGACGATCCACATGGGCCGCCTCGACGGCACCGACGTCACCTATCTCGCGACGCGCGAATCGCACGAATATCTGCGCACGATCAGCCGCGTCGGCCGGCGGCTGCCCGCGCACGCGGGCGCGCTCGGCAAGGCCCTGCTGGCGGAGCGGCCCGGCACATGGCTGCCGGAGGGCCCGTACGCGGCCCTCACCCCGCACACCCACACATCCCACGCCTCCCTGCTGGCGGATCTGGCCGTGACCCGTGAGCGCGGGTACTCGATCGACCGCGAGGAGAGCGTCGCCGGCATCGTCGGTTTCGGTTTCGCCCTCCACTACGACCTGCCGGCCCAGGACGCGATCAGCTGCTCGGTGCCCGTGGCCCGGCTGACACCCGGTCACGAGGAGCACATCGTCGCGGTGATGGGGGAGATCCGGACCCGGATCGAGGAGACCGCACGGGGCGGAGCCGGGGCGCCGCGCTGGCGCTGACCCAGCGCGATCCCGGGTCTCCGCTTCTCAAAAGGCCGCGCTTCTACCCGGCCCGACCAGCACCAAACCCCCTAGTGACTCAGATCACACACCCCGCGCTTTTTTCTTGAACCGCGTGCTTGATACAAATTGCCCGCGCGATCCTGTCGTTCGACGGTCGGCGCCCCAATCCCCCGCTTTTCCGCCGCTCCTTTCGTATGCCCTGGAACGCCCGTGTCCTCCCGCCCCGCCCCGCCCTGGCCCCTCGTCGCCCTTTTCACTGCCGGGTATCTGGCCGCGTACCTCCTGCCCACCACCGTCGGCAGGCTGGACTCGGGCCTTCCGCTCTCCTCCACCGAAGCCGGCTCCATCGGCAGCGCCCTGCTGCTGGGTTCGGCCTGCGCGGGCTTCCTGCTCGCCGCGCATGTCCACCGGATCGGCCCCCGCAGGCTCGCCCGTGCCGGGCTCCTGCTCGCCGCCGCGGGATACGGCACGGCCGCAGTCAGCCACAGCATCCCCGTGGTCGTCGCGGGAGCGGTGGCCGGCGGGTTCGGCTCCGGTACGGCGACCACCGTCGCCGCGACCGGCATCGCCGCCCAGCGCGACCCGCACCGCACCTCCACGCTCGGCCTGCTCGGCGTCTCCGCCCTCGCCGGCGTGATCTACCTGACGGTTCCCCGGCTCGGCCCGGGCCACGGACTCCCGCTCGCCGCCCTCGCGCTCACCGCGCTGCTGGTGTGGCCCGCGACCGGCCGCCTGTCCACCCCGGCGCGGATCGTCACGACTCACCCCGGGACCGGGGACAGCGGCCGTCTGCCCCACACCCGCTCCGGCATCGTCCTCGCCGCCGGCATTCTGTGCTGGTCCCTCGCCCAGAACTCGCTGTGGGGCGTCAGCGGCCGCATCGGCCTCACCCAGGCGCATCTGACGGAGGTCACCGTCGGCGCCGTCTTCGCGATCGCGCTCGGGGCCGGACTGCTCGGCGTGATCGGCGCGGGAGCACTCGGCCCCCGTCTCGGCCGCGCCCTCCCCATCGGTCTGGGCACCGCGCTCATCGCCGGCTGTATCGCACTCAGCGCCTCCGCCACGGGCTTCGGCACCTTCGCGACCGGCGAGATCGCCTGGAACACGCTCTACCCGATCGTGCTGTCGTATCTGATCGGCCTCGCCGCCTCCCTCGACCGGCGCGGCCGCTGGGCGGTCCTCGTGGGCTCGGCCTCCTCGCTCGGCACGGCGGTCGGCCCGCTGGCCGGCAGCCTGCTGTCCGCTCGGGCGGGCTTCCCGGCGATGGGGACGTTCCTCGCCGTCGGCCTGCTGGCCATCACCCTCCCGCTGACCGCGGTCGCCCTGCACACCGGAGGCCGTCCGCTGCTGCCCGGCGCGGCCCGTCGTCGCACCTCGGCCGTCGTGGTGGCCGTCACCACGGGCACCCCCTCGGGCGCGGTGCCCCCCGTCGGCGCACCGGAGCAGGCGGTCGTGGAGTTCCCGCTCGACGCGGCGGCGGGGACGGCACGAGAGGAGTACGACACGGCGGGGCCGCAGCAGACCGCCGCCGCACCGGGACCCGGAACCCTCTAGCGTCCGCCGAATTCGTAAGCGTCCACCTCGGACAGGTAGCGCGCCCGCCGCTCCTCGTCGTCCTCCAGGAAGGAGGCGGCAAAGGAGTTGCGGGCCAACCGGCGCATGTGCTCCTCGCTCAGGCCGAGGGCGTCGCGCACGGCGTGGAAGTTGTCCCCCGCGTACCCGCCGAAGTAGGCGGGATCGTCGGAGTTGACGGTGCACAGCAGTCCGGCGTCGAGCATCGCGGCCAGCGGGTGGTCCGCCAGGGTGTCCACGGCGCGCAGCCGGACGTTGGACAGCGGGCACAGCGTCAGCGGCACCCGCTCGCGCACCAGCCGTTCGACGAGGGCCGGGTCCTCCATGCAGCGCAACCCGTGGTCGACGCGCTCGACGCCGAGCACGTCAAGGGCCTCGGTGATGTACTCCGGCGGCCCCTCCTCGCCGGCGTGCGCGACGCGGCGCAGTCCCAGAGCGGCGGCGGCCTCGTACACCGCGCGGAACTCGGCCGGCGGATGGCCGACCTCGGCGGAGTCCAGCCCGACCCCGACGATCCGGTCCAGGTACGGTTTCGCGGCCTCGAGCGTCTCCAGCGCCGAGTCGGCGGACTCGTCACGCAGGAAGCACATGATCAGCCGGGTGGAGACGCCGTGCTTCTCCTCGCTGCGTCCGAGCGCCCGCCACAGCCCCTCGACGACCGTGCCCATGGCGACCCCCCGGGCGAGATGGGCCTGTGGATCGAAGAAGATCTCGGCGTGCCGCACCCCCTGTGCCGCGGCCCGCTCGAGGTAGGCGTCGGCCAGGTCCTCGAAGTCCTGCTCGGTCCGCAACACGGCCATGAGCTCGTAGTAGAGGTTCAGAAAGGACTGGAGGTCGTCGAAGGCGTACGCCTTGCGCAGCTCTTCCGTGTCCGCGTACGGCAGTTCGACGCCGTTGCGTGCGGCCAGCGCGAAGGCCAGCTCGGGCTCGAGGGTCCCTTCGACATGAAGGTGCAGTTCAGCTTTGGGGAGGGGCATCAAAGCATCGTACGGCCTGGTCACACCCGTTTCGGGACAGGCACTCTCAGCAGGTCGCGGGCCACGGTCAGCTCGCCCTCGAACCCGGCGTCGCGCGCCTGCCGCTCGAACTCCTCCGGCTCCGCGTAGCGCTGGCTGAAGTGGGTGAGGACCAGGTGCCGCACACCGGCCCCCTGCGCCACCCGCGCCGCCTGGCCTGCCGTCAGGTGCCCGTACTCGACGGCCAGTTGCTCGTCCGCGTCGAGGAAGGTCGACTCGATGACCAGCATGTCGCAGCCCTCCGCGAGGGCGTACACGCCGTCGCACAGCCGGGTGTCCATGACGAACCCGAAGCGCTGCCCGCGCCGCACCTCGCTCACGGCCTCGAGCGTGACTCCGTCCAGGGAGCCCTCACGCTGGATGCGGCCCACGTCCGGGCCCTTGATGCCGTGCGCGGCGAGCCGCTCGGGCAGCATGCGCCGCCCGTCGGGCTCGACCAGCCGGTAGCCGAAGGAATCGACGGGGTGGGACAGACGCCGGGCCTCGAGGGTGTACGCGGCCGTCGTCGCGATCAGGCCGTCCTCCGCGACCGGCGCCTCGGTGATCCCGACGGTCTCCCGATAGGCCGTCGCATACCGCAGCCGCTCGAAGAAGTGCTGCCCCGACTTCGGGTAGTGCGCGGTGATCCTGTGCGGCACCTTGTCCAGATTGATCCGCTGGATGACCCCGGCCAGCCCGAGCGAGTGGTCCCCGTGGAAGTGCGTGACGCAGATCCGGTTCAGGTCATGGGCGGCGGCGCCTGCGCGCAGCATCTGCCGCTGGGTGCCCTCGCCGGGGTCGAAGAGGATGCCGTCACCGTCCCACCGCAGCAGATAGCCGTTGTGGTTGCGGTGCCGGGTCGGGACCTGGCTGGCGGTACCGAGGACGACCAGTTCGCGTACGGACACGGCGTCCTAACCGGGGGGCCACTGCAGGCCGCGGCCGCCGAGAACGTGGGCGTGCGCGTGCCAGACGGTCTGCCCGGCACCGCTGCCGGTGTTGAAGACGACGCGGTGGCTCTCGAGCTTCTCCTGCGCGGCGACCTCGCCGGTCTCGCGGAGCAGGTCGGCGGCCACGGCCGGTTCGGCGGCGGCGAGGGTGGCGACGTCACGGTAGTGGACCCGGGGGATGACCAGGACATGCGTCGGCGCCTGGGGGTTGATGTCCTGGAAGGCGACGGTGGTCTCCGTCTCCCGGACGATCGTCGCCGGGATCTGTCCCGCGACGATCTTGCAGAACAGGCAGTCGTCCTGCGGCTCTCCCGCCATGTGCGTGCCTCCTCACACCGACTGATCACGACGACGGCATGGTATCCGCCCGGCCGCCGCCCACGGCCAACCCTGCACTGCGCGCGGAGAGGCGCGGGCCGCCCCGGGCCGGTCGCCCGACCGGGGCTCCACGGCGGCGGACGGCCCGGGGCGGCGGCGGCCCGCCCACGGCGGTCGGAACCACGCGAGACGGCGTACCGGGCCACCGGGGCGGGGCGCAGGCTCACAGCCGGGGAAGCTCCGGGGGCGTCTTCGCCGGGTGCTCCTCGAGCGCGGCCAGCGCCATGCGCACGGCCTCGTCCAGTTGCACATCGCGCCCTGCGGCGTGGTCCTGCGGCGCCTGCACCACCTCGACGTCCGGATCGACCCCGTGGTTCTCCACGCCCCAGCCGTAACCCTCCAGCCAGAACGCGTACTTCGGCTGCGTCACGAGGGTCCCGTCCACAAGGCGGTACCTGCTGTCGATCCCGATGACCCCGCCCCAGGTCCGTGTCCCGACCACCGGCCCGATCCCGAGCGCCTTGACCGCCGCGTTCACGATGTCCCCGTCCGATCCGGAGAACTCGTTGGCGACGGCGACGACGGGTCCGCGCGGGGCGTTCTCGGGGTAGCTGTAGGCCCGCAGCCCTCGCGGGAGGTCCCAGCCCACGATCCGGCGCGCCAGCTTCTCCACCACCAGCTGGGAGGTGTGCCCGCCCCGGTTCTCCCGGACGTCCACGACCAGCCCCTCCCGGTCGACCTCGATCCGCAGGTCCCGGTGGAGCTGCGCCCAGCCGGATCCCACCATGTCCGGCACGTGCAGATACCCGAGCCGGCCGCCCGAGGTCTCGTGCACATACGCCCGCCGGTCCGCCACCCAGGCGTGGTACCTGAGCGGCTCCTCGTCGGCGATCGGGACGACGACGGTGTGCCGCAGATCCCCGCCGCCCGCCGGTGAGATCGTCAGCTCCACCGGCCGGCCGGCCGTACCGACCAGCAGCGGCCCCGGTCCCGTCACCGGGTCCACCGGCCGCCCGCCCACCGCGACGATCGCGTCCCCGGTGCGCACGGCCACACCGGGTGCGGCGAGCGGCGACCGTGCGTCCGGGTCGGAGGTCTCCGAGGGCAGCACGCGGTCGACGTGCCACTGGCCGTCGGTGTGGCGGGAGATGTCCGCGCCGAGCAGCCCCTGGCGCCGGTCCGTGTCGGCACCGTGGCCGGGCGGCGTCACGTACGCGTGGGAGGTGCCCAGTTCGCCGTGCACCTCCCACAGGAGGTCCACCAGGTCGTCGTGCGTGGCCACCCGCCCGAGCACCGGCCGGTAGCGGTCGAGGACCCCGTCCCAGTCGATTCCGCCGAGGTCCGGCCGCCAGAAGTTGTCCCGCATGAGACGGCCCGTCTCGTCGTACATCTGCCGCCACTCCGCGGCGGGGTCGACGGTCTGCCGCACCCGCGACAGGTCGACCGTGATGTTCGCGTCGCTGTCGTCGTCGTTCGGGGCGCGGCGGTCGCTCGGCACGACCTTGAGCTTGCCGTCGGTCCACAGCAGCACCCGCTTGCCGTCACCGCTGACCGCGAAGTGGTCGGCGTCCGCGGCGAGATGCTCGATACGCTGCTGGACCAGGTCGTAGCGCTCCAGCTCGGACTTGGGATCGGGGTCGTCGGGTGTGGCGCGGGAGGCGCCCAGCACACCGCGCACGGGATGCCGCAGCCACAGCACGCCGTCCTTGGCGGCCCGCAGCCCGGAGTAGCGCGCGGCCTCGACCGGGAAGGGCACGATCCGGTCGCCGAGCCCGTCCAGGTCGATCCGGGTGGCGGGGGCGCCCTCGCTGTCGGGCGTCTCGTCCTTCTCGGGCGCCTCGAAGGGGCGGCCGTGCCGCTGCGGCCCGAAGGGGGACGGCGTGGTCGCGGCGAGGGTGATCAGGTGCGGCCGTGAACCGCCGACGAAGGCCAGGTCGAAGACGTGCTCGTCGTAGACGGGATCGAAGGAGCGCGCCGACAGGAACGCCAGGTGCTTGCCGTCCAGCGTGAACGCCGGTGCGTAGTCGCGGAAGCGGAGCGGGGTCGCCTCGGTCACCGACAGGTCGGCCGTGTTGGCGAGCTTGAGCTGGCGCAGCGGCCGCGGGCCGGGGTGCGACCAGGCCAGCCATGCCGAGTCCGGTGAGAAGACCAGCCCGTCGGCGTCTCCGTCGTCACTGCGGTCGACCTCGCGCACCTCACCGCTGTCCCGCTCGACGAGCAGCACCCGTCCGTCGTGCGTGGCGACCGCGACACGGCCGCCGTCGGGTGCCACCGCGAGCCCGAGCACCCGCCCCAACTGCCCGGCCGCCAGCCGGCGGGGGGTGGCTGCGGGCAGAAAGCCGGTGGCGGGCGCGAACTCCAGCGCGTCCTCGCCCTCCGCGTCCGTCACCCACACCACCCACTCCTCGCCGTCGGCGCGGAAGGTGTGCGGCAGCCGGGCTCGTACGCCGTGGGCCGCGGCGAGCGCGCGGGACGGCCCCGAACGGTGGGTGATCCAGTGCACGGCGCCGCGCACGGAGATCGCGCTGCCGCGTCCGGTGTGGTCGGGCGAGGCGGTCCCGAACCAGCGGCCCGCGTGCAGGGGGTACGGCTGGAGGTCCGCGCGCTGCCCGCCGAGCCGGATGTCCAGCCGCCGGGGTTCGGCGCCGTCCAGGTCGTCGAGGAGCCACAGCTCACCGGCGGAGGCGTACACCACCCGGGTGCCGTCGGTGGCGGCGTGCCGGGCGTAGAAGCCCTCCCCGCCCTCGTGCGCTCCAGCGAGCGGTGTGTGGCGGCGCAGGTCGGACCCGTCGGCCGCCGAGGAGTACACGGCCCCGACGCCCTCGTGGTCGGAGAGGAAGGCGATCCTCGCCCGGTCGCCCGTTCCCACCCAGAGCGGGTACTCGATGTTCCCGTCGAGATCCTCGTGCAGCCGCACGAACTCGCCGTCGCCCTCACGGTCGATCCACAACTTGCCGGCGGTGCCGCCCCGGTAACGCTTCCAGTACGCGGCCTCGCGTCCCATCGGCGCGGACAGCAGGACCGTGGCGGGCCCGTACGCGACCTCGCCGACGGGCCCGTACGCCAGGGTGGTGGCCGGTCCGCCGTCGAGCGGCACGGCGCGCGCCCAGGTGCGGCGCAGCGACGCCTGACCGGCCGTGCTGAGCGCGAGCACCTGGCCCTCGGGGGTCCAGCCGCGCACCTGGGTCTTCGCGCTTCCCCAGTGCGTCAGGCGTTTCGAGGGGCCGCCGTCGATCGGGGCGACGTGGACTTCGGGAGCGCCGTCGCGGGTGGAGGTCCAGGCGACGACCGTGCCGTCCGGGGAGATGCGGGGGTGGTTCACGGGAACGTTGTCGGCGCTGACCCGCCAGGCTCGGCCGCCGTCGAGCGGGGCGACCCAGACGTCGTCCTCGGCGGTGAAGGCGACCAACTCGCCGTGCAGATGCGGGAACCGGAGGTACGCGGGCGATGCGGACTGAGTCACCGGATCACCCTAAGCAGCGATCTCGTTCCCTGACAGGGGTTTTCCCGGATGAAACCGCCCCGGGGGACGTCACTTGCCCCGCACCGGCCAGCAGGTCGGATCTCCCTGGCACCAGATCGTCCTCGTGACGGTGACGGTGGGCCCGGGCTGCCCGGGAGCGGTCGGGCGGAACGTGACGGGCGGGATCGGGGTGGCGGCGGCGTTGCAGTCGCCGAGGCCGCTGACGTGGAACCAGCGTCTGCCGCCCACGGTGGCCGTGAGGTTCCCGCGTACGCACTTGCCGTCGACGGCACGGGTGACCCTGCCCGTGACGGTGATGTCCCTCTTGTCGTCGGTCTGGCCCTGGCAGTCCACGGTGACGACGGTGCTCGCGGACGGCGCGGGCGTCCGGTGGGCGGCGGCGGACCTGCTGCCGTAGTCGCCCACGCAGCTCAGCCAACGCACCTTCACATGCTGCCGTTCCAGTTGCCTGGTCGCGGTCTGGTCGGTCGTGTAGGCCACCGACGCGGAACTCAGATCACCGGGTTGGCACGCGACGGCTCCGCCCGCGGTGACCAGCACGGCCCCGGTCGCGGCCGCGAGCCGCCGCCCGCCTCCCGGTCGCCGCCGAATCCGTCTCAACACCCCCATGGAGGGCAGCCTGCCACTCCACGGCCCAGGGGGACAGGGCGCATACGGCCATGTGCACGCCCCCGTTCACTCCTACGGGATGTGCCGCCGCCGCGCGCCGGAGGACGTCAGGGGAGCAGCAGGAGCCACTCCTGGAGCTCCACCAGATTGCCCTCCGGGTCCTTGAGATGGGCGACACGCATGCGGTCGGTCATGGGGGCCGGACCGTGCAGGAGGGTCGCGCCCCTGGACGTGATCTGCTCGCAGTACGCGTCCAGATCGTCCACCCGCAGCACCACGAGCGAACGATGGCCTGTGGCCTCGTCGGACAGTTCGCCGAGGACCCCGGCCATCATCGACCGGTCCTGCAGCGCGATGCCCGCCGAACCGGTGGCGGGGCTGAACTTCTCGTACGGTCCGTCCACCGCTCCCGACTGGGGTTTGAGCCCGAGGACCTCCGCGTAGAACCGGTAGCACTCCGCGAAGTCCGAGACCAGCAGTCGTATCTGTGCGAGTTCCATGGAGCGCCCCCGTGGGTCAGGACCAGCGGCCCGTACGGCCGAGCAGCAGAGCGGCCGCCGCGGTTCCGGCTGTCGATGTACGCAGGACGGTACGCCCCAGCCGGAACGCCCTCGCACCCGCGTCCCCGAAGAGCGCCAACTCCTCGGGCGACACGCCTCCTTCAGGCCCGACGACCAGCACGATCCGGCCCTCCGCGGGCAGGTCCACCGTGGCCAGGGGCTCGTCGCCGCTCTCGTGCAGGACCGCGGCGAGATCGGCCTCGGCCAGAAGTTCCGCCACCTGCTTGGTCGTTGCCGCGTCCGCGACCTCCGGGAAGCGCACCCGGCGGGACTGCTTGCCCGCCTCGCGGGCGGTGGCCCGCCATTTGCCGAGCGCCTTGAGCCCGCGGTCGCCCTTCCACTGCGTGATGCACCGGGAGGCCGCCCAGGGGACGATCGCGTCCACGCCGACCTCGGTCATCGTCTCCACGGCCAACTCGCCGCGGTCGCCCTTGGGCAGCGCCTGGACGACGGTGATGCGCACCGCGGGCGGGGGCTCCTCGTGGAGGGACTCGAGGTCCATGACCACCAGCCGGTCCTTGCCCTCGGCGGTCTTCACCACGCCCTCGGTCCACCGGCCGTGTCCGTCGGTGAGGACCACGTCCTCACCGGGCCGCAGCCGTTTCACCGACACCGCGTGCCGGCCCTCCGGTCCGTCGAGCACGAACTCCGGGCCGATTCCGTCGAGTCGGTCCACGACGAAGACGGGAGCCGTCATCGCCCGGCACCGCCTCTCGACAACGCTGTCGCCGCCGCCTCCAGTTCGGCCGCCAGCACCTCCACCAGCTGCCCGGCGGGCAGCTCACGGGCCTGGCGGTGTCCCTGCCCGGCCCACAACCCCATGCCCTGTGCGTCGCCCGCCGTGGCGGCCGCCTTGCGCAGCGGAGCGGTGAGGTGGTTGATCTCCGGGTACGCGGCCGGCGCATAGGGGCCGTGCTCCCGCATGAAGCGGTTGACCAGACCGCGGGCCGGGCGCCCGCTGAAGGCGCGCGTCAGCTCCGTCCGCACGAACAGGGGGTCGGTCAGCGCCTGCTTGTGCAGGGGGTGGGCGCCGGACTCGGGGGTCGCGAGGAAGGCCGTGCCCAACTGCGCGGCGCTCGCGCCCGCCGCGAGCACCGCGGCGATCTGGCCGCCGCGCATGATGCCGCCGGCCGCCACGATCGGGATGCCCACGGTCTCGCGCACCTGCGACACAAGGGCCAGCAGGCCGATGCCGGATCCGTCGTTCTCCTGGATGTCCCGGTGGGTGCCCTGGTGTCCGCCGGCCTCGACGCCCTGCACGATCACCGCGTCCGCGCCCGCCTCCTGCACGGCGCGTGCCTCGTCCGGGGTGGTCGCGGTGACAAGGGTGAACGTGCCCACGCGACGCAGGGACTCCAGGACCTCGGCAGTGGGGACCCCGAAGTGGAACGAGACGGCGGGCACCGGGTTGTCGAGGAGAACGGCGAGCTTGACGTCGTAGCCGTCGTCACGGCCGCTGTCGGGGTCGCCGAGTTCGGTCTCGTACCAGGCGGCCTCACCGGCGAGCTGGTTGGCGTAGACCTCCACGGCCGCGGCGGAAGGCAGCGCGGCGCCCGCCGCTCCGGTGGAGCCCGTGCCTGCACCGGGGTATTCGGGCTGCGGCATGAACACGTTCACGCCGAAGGGTCCGTTCGTCAGCCCTCGGAGCTGCTTGATCTCCTGGTACATGCCGTCGGCCGTCTTGTACCCGGCAGCGAGGAATCCCAGGCCGCCGGCATCGGTCACGGCGGCGGCGAGCTGCGGTACGGAGACGCCGCCCGCCATGGGGGCCTGCACGATCGGATGACGGAGGAGATCGGTCAGCGCGGAGGACATGACGGCATGTTGTCACGTCCTCCGAACAAGTCCGAATCCGGCCTTCCCCTGGCATATGCCAGGGGAAGGAACAACGCATCAGGGCGATGGACGAGGGTCCGCGGGCGGCGGAATCCGGCCCGCGGGACGCCGGGTGCCCGCCCGGCGGTCACCGTCCGTTGAACGCGTCCTTCAGCCGTGAGAACAGCCCCTGCTGGCCCGGCTGGAACTGCCCCTGCGGCCGCTCCTCGCCGCGCAGCACCGCCAGCTCGCGCAGCAGGCGCTCCTGCTCGGGGTCCAGCTTCGACGGCGTCTGCACCTCGACATGGACGATCAGATCGCCGCGCCCGCCGCCGCGCAGATGTGTGACACCGCGGGTGTGCAGGGGGATCGACTGCCCGGACTGCGTGCCGGGACGGATGTCGACCTCCTCCAGGCCGTCGAGCGTCTCCAGCGGGACCTTCGTGCCGAGGGCCGCCGCCGTCATCGGGATGGTGACCGTGCAGTGCAGATCGTCCCCGCGGCGCTGGAAGACCGAGTGCGGCAGCTCGTGGATCTCCACGTACAGGTCACCGGCGGGACCGCCGCCGGGGCCGACCTCGCCCTCGCCCGCGAGCTGGATCCGGGTGCCGTTGTCGACGCCGGCGGGGATCTTGACGGTGAGCGTCCTGCGGGAGCGCACCCGTCCGTCGCCCGCGCACTCGGGGCACGGGTTCGGGACGATGGTGCCGAAGCCCTGGCACTGCGGGCACGGCCTGGACGTCATGACCTGGCCCAGGAAGGACCGGGTGACCTGCGAGACCTCGCCGCGGCCGCGGCACATGTCACAGGTCTGCGCGGAGGTGCCGGGCGCGGCGCCCTCGCCGTTGCAGGTGTTGCAGACGACGGCCGTGTCGACCTGGATGTCCTTGGTCGTGCCGAAGGCCGCCTCGTCGAGCTCGATCTCGAGCCGGATCATGGCGTCCTGGCCCCGGCGGGTACGCGAGCGCGGTCCGCGCTGCGACGCCGTGCCGAAGAAGGCGTCCATGATGTCCGAGAAGTTCCCGAAACCGCCCGCACCGAAGCCGCCCGCACCGGCGCCGCCCGCCTGGGACAGCGGGTCACCACCGAGGTCGTAGACCTGCTTCTTCTGCGGGTCCGAGAGAACCTCGTACGCGGCGTTGATCTCCTTGAACCGCTCCTGCGTCTTGGGATCGGGGTTGACGTCCGGGTGCAGCTCGCGGGCGAGCCGACGGAACGCCTTCTTGATCTCTTCCTGCGACGCGTCGCGGCGCACGCCGAGTACGGCGTAGTAGTCCGTGGCCACTTACGACTCCGCCAGGATCTGTCCGACGTACCGTGCCACCGCTCGTACCGCTCCCATCGTTCCCGGGTAATCCATGCGGGTCGGTCCGACCACGCCAAGTTTCGCTACTGCTTCGCCGCCCGAACCGTAGCCCACGGAGACGACGGACGTGGAGTTGAGTCCCTCGTGCGCGTTCTCGTGACCGATACGCACCCGCATGGCCGGATCCTTCGCCTCGCCCAGCAACTTGAGGAGCACGACCTGCTCCTCGAGCGCCTCGAGAACGGGGCGGATGGTGAGAGGGAAGTCATGCCCGAAGCGGGTGAGATTGGCGGTTCCGCCGATCATCAGCCGCTCCTCGGTCTCCTCCACCAGTGTCTCCAGCAAAGTGGAGAGCACCGTGGCGACCGTACTGCGGTCCTCCGGCTCCTCGAAGGCCTCGGCCAGGTCCTGCACCAGCTGCGGGACGTCCGCGAAGCGGCGGCCGGCGACCCGGCTGTTGAGCCGGGCGCGCAGATCGGCCAGCGACGCCTCGCCGAACGGCGCGGGGCAGTCGATCATGCGCTGCTCGACCCGGCCGGTGTCCGTGATCAGCACGAGCATCACACGTGCGGGCGCCATCGACAGCAGTTCCACATGGCGCACCGTGGAGCGCGTCAGCGAGGGATACTGCACGACCGCGACCTGCCGGGTGAGCTGCGCGAGCAGCCGCACCGTACGCGTGACGACGTCGTCGAGGTCGACGGCGCTCTCCAGGAAGCTCTGGATCGCGCGGCGCTCCGGCGGGCTCATCGGTTTGACGGCCGCGAGCTTGTCGACGAAGAGTCGGTAGCCCTTGTCCGTGGGGATGCGTCCGGCGCTGGTGTGCGGCTGGGCGATGTAGCCCTCCTCCTCCAGCACGGCCATGTCGTTGCGGACGGTGGCCGGGGAGACGCCGAGCTTGTGCCGTTCGGTGAGGGCCTTGGAACCCACCGGTTCCTCGGTTCCCACGTAGTCCTGGACGATGGCGCGCAGCACTTCGAGCCGGCGTTCACTGAGCATCGCGCACACCTCCAGTGTCCCCTTGGCGCTTCCCTGGCACTCTGTGCATGCGAGTGCCAACATCCCGGAGCAAGTGTACGGCGGTCGGGTACGCCCCCGGCAAGGGCGGCAGCGCCGTCGTACCCATGTGTGCCGCCCCCTCGTACCGACGTGTACCGACCTGTCCCGGGGTGTCCACGCCGGGCGGCCGCCCGCTGACGGCGTCACCGCACGGCCGTGTTGCGGAAAGGGTTCCGGACCGGGCGCCCACCACCCCCGGTCCGGAACCGCACGGCCGGACCGGGCGCGGAGGTGCGGGCGGGCCGTCGCGGGCCGGGCGGGGTCGGGCGCCCGGACGAGGGCGCAGCCCGCACGCCGGGGCGGCGCGGCCTGCGGCGCCCGCCGGCACGGACCGGCGTGTGACGCATCTCGCGCTCATGGGCGCGAGGTCGTCCGGAGCGCTCGTCCCCGCCCGACGCCTCGACCCGGGAAGCGGAAGATGTCGGTGGCCCTCCACGGGGCCCGGTCCCGCGAGCCGCGGGCAGGCGGCTCGTTCCGGCGTGTCGTGGCGCCTCGTACGCCTTCCGGGTTCGCGCTTCTCCTATCGTCATCCGAATGCGCCAGTATTCGCCGGACCTGACTCCGCCGTGGAAGAAGCCCAAGCCCGTGCCGGAGGTCCCGGCGGACCCCGGTCTGGTGGTCGAGGAGCCGAGCACCGGCTTCTGCGGTGCGGTGATCCGCTGCGAGGCGGGCACGGTGACCCTGGAGGACCGCTTCGGCAAGCACCGGGTGTTCCCCCTGGAACCGCGTGGCTTCCTGCTGGAGGGCCGGGTGGTGACGCTGGTGCGCCCGTCGAATGCCCCGGTTCGCCCCACGCGTACGGCGTCGGGCTCGGTCGCGGTCCCCGGGGCCCGCGCGCGTGTCGCCCGTGCCGGCCGCATCTATGTGGAGGGCCGCCACGACGCGGAACTGGTCGAGCGGGTGTGGGGCGACGACCTGCGCATCGAGGGCGTGGTCGTGGAGTACCTGGAGGGGGTCGACGACCTGCCGTCGATCGTCTCGTCGTTCTCCCCCGGCCCCGATGCCCGCCTGGGCGTCCTGGTGGACCATCTGGTCCCCGGCACGAAGGAATGGCGCATCGCGGAGTCGGTGACGAGCGAGCACGCGCTGGTGGTCGGGCATCCCTACATCGACGTCTGGGAGGCCGTGAAGCCTTCGTCCGTCGGCATCCGGGAGTGGCCGCGCATCCCGCACGGCGAGGACTGGAAGAAGGGCGTGTGCCGGGCCCTGGGCTGGCCGGAGAACACGGGTGAGGCCTGGCAGCGGATCCTGTCCCGGGTGCGGTCCTACAAGGATCTGGAGCCGGAGCTGCTGGGCAGGGTGGAGGAGCTGATCGACTTCGTCACGGATCAACCGTGAGCGACGGCAGGGCGCCCGGCCCCTCCGCCACCGTGAGGACGCCGCCGACCCGTCGACCGGGGCGTGGCCCGAACCGCCGCCGCGCGGTGCCCGACCCCACCCGGTGATCAGTCCACCAGGTCCTGCACCACGGCGTCCGCGAGCAGCCGCCCCCGCAACGTCAGTACGGCGTGACCCTCCTCGTACGGACCCTCTTCCAGCAGCCCGTCCGCCAGCGCCCGGCGCGAGGCAGTGAGCCCCGCCTCCCGCAGCAGCGACAAGGGCATGCCCTCCCGCAGCCGCAGCTCCAGCAGAATGCGTTCGACCCGGCGGTCCTCCTCCGTCAGGACCTCACGCCCTGCCCCGGGGGACCGCCCCTGCGCGAGGGCCGCCGCATAGGCCCCCGGATGCTTCACGTTCCACCAGCGGATCCCGCCCACGTGGCTGTGGGCGCCGGGGCCCGCACCCCACCAGTCGGCGCCGCGCCAGTACAGCTCGTTGTGCAGGCAGCGGGCGGGCCGCGACGTGGCCCAGTTGGAGACCTCGTACCAGTCGTAGCCCGCAGACCCGAGCACCTCGTCCGCGATCAGGTAGCGGTCGGCGTGCACGTCGTCGTCCGTCATCGGGATCTCGCCACGGCGTATGCGGCGAGCGAGCTGTGTGCCCTCCTCGACGATCAGGGCGTAGGCCGAGATGTGGTCGGGCCCCGCGCCCAGCGCCGCCTCCAGCGACGCCCGCCAGTCGTCGTCCGACTCCCCCGGTGTGCCGTAGATCAGGTCCAGGTTCACGTGCTCGAAGCCCGCCGCCCGTGCCTCGGCCACACACGCCTCGGGGCGGCCGGGCGTATGCGTGCGGTCCAGGATCTTCAAGACGTGCGGACGCGCGCTCTGCATACCGAAGGAGATCCGGTTGAAGCCGCCCTCCCGGAGCGTGGCGAGGTACCGCTCGTCCACCGACTCCGGGTTGGCCTCCGTCGTCACCTCGGCGTCGTCCGCGAGCCCGAACTCGTCCCGGATCGACCCCAGCATCCGCACCAGGTCCTCCGCGGCGAGCAGCGTCGGCGTGCCGCCCCCGACGAAGACCGTGCGCACTTCGCGCGGGTCGTCGCCCAGCACCTTGCGGGCCAGACGGACCTCGTCGATCAGCGTCTGCGCGTAGTTGTCGCGCGACGCCAGCACCCCGCCCGTGCCGCGCAGCTCCGTCGCGGTGTAGGTGTTGAAGTCGCAGTAGCCGCAGCGCGTGGCGCAGTACGGCACGTGGAGATAGAAGCCGAGGGGACGCCCGGCGGCCCCAGCCAGGGCGTGCGCGGGCAGCGCCCCGTCGTCGGGTACGGGCTCACCGTCGGGGAGTGCGGAAGGCATGTCCTCCATTGTCCCGTACCGGCGGAACTCCTCACCGCGCTCACTCCGCCTGCAGGACCAGCAGCGCGAGATCGTCCTCCGGGGGCTTCGCCCCGAAGTCGTGCACCAGCCCCCTGATCCGTTCCGCGATCCGCTGCGCGCTCAGTCCGGCGCAGCCGGTGAGCGCCGCCGCCAGTCCGTCCCCGTCGTCGAACTGGCGGGGGCCGCTGCGCCGCTCCGTCACCCCGTCCGTGACGCACAGCAGGGTGTCGCCGGGGTGCAGCTCGAAGGTCTCGCAGGCGTACGCCACGTCCTCCACGACCCCGAGGAGCGTCTGCGGCCGCGCCACGGCGCGTACGTCGCCGGCCGGGCCAAGGGCCAGCGGCAGCGGGTGCCCGGCCGAGGCCAGTGTGCAGCGCACCCCGCCCTCGAAAGGGACCAGCTCGCCGTAGAGGAGGGAGAGGAAGCGGGCGTGCGGGCCGTCGTCGACGACCGGCACGGGGGCGCCGGCGGCCACCAGCGCCCGCGCCGCCGCGTCCGCGGCCTCCGTGGCGTCGTCCAGGAGAAGCTGGTTGAGACGGTCCAGGACGTCGGGGACCGCGTAGCCCTCACGGGCCAGCAGCCGCAGCCAGGGCCGGGCAAGGCCGATCACGACGGCCGCCTCGGGGCCCTTGCCCTGGACGTCGCCGAGCGCGAAGCACCAGCGTCCGTCGCCGGCCGGGAAGATGTCGTAGAAGTCGCCGCTCGGCCCGCCCTTGTCGCAGGGCTCGTACACGAGGGCGCTGCGCAACCCGGGGATCTCGGCGACCGCGCCGGGCAGCAGGCCCCGCTGCAGCACACGGCTGATCGTGGCCTGGCGGGCGTACTGCCGGGCGGCCCCGATGGCCAGTGCGACGCGGCGGCTCAGATCCTCCACGAGCCCCGTGACCTCGTCGGGGAAGCGCAGCAGTCCGGCGCGCCCGATGACGAGCGTGCCCAGCGGCCGGCCGCCGGCGATCAGCCGGTACGCCAGGGCGGCCCCCGTCGCCCCGCGCGGCCCCAGCGCCTCGCCGGGCCACGGCACGGGAACGGCCCTGGAACGCACCGCGTCGGGCACCCGGGGCGGGTCCTTCTCCAGCGACCGGCGCAGTTCCTCGATCCGGTTCTCACTGCCGTGCCACACGCGGGCCAGCCGGGTCCCCGGGGCGACCGCGCTCTCGGGCCCCTGCCGGCCCGCCGCCTCGTCCTCCAGCCACACCGCGCACCAGTCGGCCAGCCGCGGCACGATCAGCTGCCCGGTGAGGGCGGCCACCAGGTCCTCGTCGAGCTGTCCGGCGAGCAGGTCGGAGGCCTCCGCGAGGAACGAGAGGGCACCGCGGCCCCGCCAGTCCCGGTCGTGCGTACCGCGCGCGGTCTCGGCGAAGGCGGAGAGGTCGGGCCCGAGCAGTTCGGACGGGCCCGGCACGCTCTCGCAGCCGTACGCCTCGAGGGTGTCCTCCGCGTCCCGGGCGCCGTCGAGGGGCAGCAGGGCCCAGACGGTCTTGGTGCCGGTGCGGTAGGTGATCCCCCAGGCCGTGGAGAGCGTGGACACGAGCCGCAGACCGCGCCCGTACTCGGGTATGCCGTACGGGCGTTCCGAGCCGTCGTCCCGTACCGCCCTGGAGGGGTGATGGTCGGAGACCTCGACGACCAGGCCGGCCGGTTCGTCCTCCGCCTCCTTCAGCCGGCAGGCCACATCGACGTCCGTGCCGGCGTGCACGACGGCGTTGGTGACCAGTTCGCTGACGACGACCAGCGTGTCGTCCGTCAACCGCTCGGTGAACGTGTCCGGTTCGGCGGTCCGGGCCCAATCCTCCAGGGCCGCACGGACGAAACGACGCGCGGCACCGGCCGCGAGCGGGCCCCCGGGCAGTGTCGTGCGCACCACCGCGCGCAGGTCCGCGCCTTCGGGCACAGGCACATCAGGGGCTCGGGAGATGGTCTCCCTTTGCGTGGGAATGGCCCCCATGGACGGCTCCCCGAGCAGCTGGGACGAATACGCCTCTGACGATGCGGACAGAGTGACAGACTGGCCGCGCCCATAAGCACCGAGTTACCGAAGTGGGCCGGCATGAGTGAGAACAGTGCTACAGATGTGTTCGAAGACGGACAGATTCGAGCATCGGATCTCCGTCCCCTGCTCGCGGCGATGACCGCCGCCCGGGACGGCGACTTCACCAAGGTGCCGGAGGCGGGCCACGGCCCGGTGGCCGAACTGGGCGCCGTCTTCAATCAGATCGTCGACCGGAGCAGGCACTTCAACTCGGAGATCAAGCGGGTCAAGCGGGAGCTGGTGCGGCACGGCCGGCTCGACGAGCGGGTCTCGGCGAGCCCGGGCCAGGGATCCTGGACCTCACGCGTCGACGACGTCAACCAGGTGCTCGACGCCCTGGTGGCACCGGCGGCCAACGCGACGCGGGTGCTGGACGCGGTGGCCGGCGGCGATCTGACGCAGCGGGTCGACCTGCACGACGGCAGCCGCCAGCTGCGCGGTGATCTGCGACGCCTCGGCCGTGCGGTCAACAAGATGGTCGACCAGCTGTCGCTGTTCACCGGCGAGGTGACGCGGGTCGCCCGTGAGGTCGGCACCGAGGGACGGCTCGGCGGCCGGGCCAAGGTACGTGGCCTTTCAGGCAGTTGGCGGGACGTGACCGAGGCGGTCAACACGATGGCCTCCCGTCTGACGGCCCAGGTCCGGGACATCGCCCTGGTGACGACGGCGGTGGCGCGCGGCGACCTGACCCGCACGGTGACGGTCGAGGCGACGGGTGAGCTGCTGGAGCTGAAGCTCACCGTGAACACGATGGTGGACCAGCTCTCGGCGTTCGCCGACGAGGTGACCCGGGTGGCCCGGGAGGTCGGCACCGAGGGCCAGTTGGGCGGGCGCGCCCAGGTGCGGGGCGTCAGCGGGGTATGGAAGGACCTCACCGACAACGTCAACTTCATGGCCTCGAACCTGACCTCGCAGGTCCGCAACATCGCCCAGGTGACCACGGCGGTCGCCAACGGCGATCTCAGCCAGAAGATCACGGTGGCCGCCCAGGGCGAGATCCTGGAGCTGAAGTCCACGATCAACACGATGGTCGACCAGCTCTCCGCGTTCGCCGACGAGGTGACCCGGGTCGCCCGCGAGGTCGGCACCGAGGGCAACCTCGGCGGGCGTGCGCAGGTCCGGGGCGTCTCCGGGGTCTGGAAGGACCTCACCGACAACGTCAACTTCATGGCGGACAACCTGACCTCCCAGGTCCGCAACATCGCGCTCGTGTCCACGGCCGTCGCGCAGGGCGACCTCGGCAAGAAGATCACGGTCGAGGCGAAGGGCGAGATCCTGGAGCTGAAGTCGACCATCAACACCATGGTCGACCAGCTCTCCGCATTCGCCGACGAGGTGACCCGGGTCGCCCGCGAGGTCGGCACCGAGGGCAATCTCGGTGGTCAGGCGCAGGTGCGAGGGGTGAGCGGGGTCTGGAAGGACCTCACGGACAACGTCAACTTCATGGCGCTCAACCTCACTTCCCAGGTCCGCAACATCGCCCAGGTGACGACCGCCGTCGCGAACGGCGACCTCTCCAAGAAGATCACCGTCGACGCCCGCGGCGAGATCCTCGAGCTCAAGGACACCGTGAACACCATGGTGGAGCAGCTGCGGGCCTTCGCGGACGAGGTGACACGGGTGGCCCGGGAGGTCGGCACGGACGGCAGGCTGGGCGGCCGGGCCCAGGTGCGGGGCGTCAGCGGGGTCTGGAAGGACCTCACCGACAACGTCAACTACATGGCGGACAACCTGACCTCGCAGGTCCGCAACATCGCCCAGGTCGCCACCGCCGTCGCCCAGGGCGACCTGTCGAAGAAGATCGACGTGGACGCCCGCGGCGAGATCCTGGAACTCAAGACCACCATCAACACGATGGTCGACACCCTCTCGTCCTTCTCCTCCGAGGTCACCCGCGTCGCCCGCGAGGTCGGCAGCGAGGGCCGGCTCGGCGGCCAGGCACGCGTCGAGGGCGTCTACGGCACCTGGAAGCGCCTGACGACCAACGTCAACGAACTGGCCCTCAACCTGACGACCCAGGTCCGCGCGATCGCCGAGGTGGCCTCCGCCGTGGCCCAGGGCGACATGTCCCGCTCGATCACGGTGGAGGCACAGGGTGAGGTCGCCGAGCTGAAGAACAACATCAACCTCATGGTCTCCAACCTCCGCGAGACCACCCGGGCCAAGGACTGGCTGGAGTCGAACCTCGCCCGGCTCGCCGCGCTGATGCAGGGTCACCGCGATCTGATGGAGGTCGCCGACCTGATCCTGCGGGAGCTGACCCCGCTGGTGAACGCGCAGTACGGCGCCTTCTACCTGGCCGACCCCGACGGGGACGGCGCGTCGGTGCGCACCACGGTCCCCGCGAAGGGGCTCGCGTTCATCGCAGGTTACGGTGCCGCGCAGGAGACGACGGTCGAGACCGGCGGCCTGCCGGTGCACGGTCTGGTCCGTCAGGCGGCGCGGGAGAAGAAGCGGATCCTCGTCGAGGAGGCCCCGCCGGACTACATCAAGATCAACAGCGGGCTCGGTGAAGCGGCCCCGACCAGCGTGGTGATCATCCCGATCCCCTTCGAGGACAAGCTGCTCGGAGTGATCGAGCTGGCCTCGTTCTCCCGCTTCTCCGACGTCCATCTCGCGTTCTTCGACCAGTTCGTGAACACGATCGGCGTCGCGATCAACACCATCATCGCCAACTCCCGCACGGAGTCCCTGCTCGGCGAGTCCCAGCGCCTGGCCATGCAGCTCCAGGAGCGCTCCGACGAACTGCAGAAACAGCAGGCGGAGCTTCAGCACTCGAACGCCGAACTGGAGGAGAAGGCCGCACTGCTGGCGACGTCGTCGCAGTACAAGTCGGAATTCCTGGCGAACATGTCGCACGAGCTGCGCACCCCGCTGAACTCCCTGCTGATCCTGGCCCGTCTGCTCTCCGACAACCCGGAGGGTCATCTCTCCGATCAGGACGTGCAGTTCGCGACGACGATCCACCGCTCGGGCTCGGACCTGCTGCAACTGATCAACGACATCCTCGACCTGTCGAAGATCGAGGCCGGCCGGATGGACGTACGCCCCAAGCGGCTCCCACTCATCAAACTGCTGGACTATGTCCACGCCACCTTCCGCCCGCTGACCCTCGACCGGGGACTCGCCTTCGAGGTCACCGTGGGGCCCGACGTGCCGCGGGAGATGTACTCGGACGAGCAGCGGCTGCAGCAGATCCTGCGCAATCTGCTCTCCAACGCGATCAAGTTCACCGCCACCGGCAAGGTCGAGCTGACGGTCGACCTCGTCAAGGACCTCGACCACCGCCACACCCGCGAGAACACCGAAGCGGCGATCGCGTTCGCCGTCTCCGACACGGGCATCGGCATCGCACCCGAGAAACTCCCGGTGATCTTCGAGGCGTTCCAGCAGGCCGACGGGACGACCAACCGCAAGTACGGCGGCACGGGACTGGGCCTGTCCATCAGCCGGGAGATCGCGGGCCTGCTGGGCGGGAAGATCATCGCGGAGAGCGCTCCCGGCCAGGGGTCGACGTTCACGCTGTACGTGCCCGTGGTCGGCCCCGGACACACGGCGACCGGCCCGACGTCGCTGGAGCAGCCGGCCTCCGTGCCCGAGCAGCTGTCCACCGAGCACTGCACCGGGCCCGACACCGACGACGCCTGGCCCGCGCCGACCAAACTGGAGGCGTGGAAGTCCGGCCGGGCGGGACAGGTGCTGCCGGGCCGGCGGGTGCTGATCGTGGACGACGACATCCGCAACGTCTTCGCGCTCACCCATGTCCTCGGCCGGGTCGGCATGCCGGTGCTGTACGCGGAGAACGGCCGTGAGGGCATCGAGACGCTGGAGCGCCATCCGGACGTCGCGCTCGTCCTGATGGACATCATGATGCCGGAGATGGACGGCTACGAGACGATCTCCCACGTCCGCCGCACACCCCGCTGGGCGGACCTGCCCATCGTCGCGCTGACCGCGAAGGCGATGCCCGGCGACCGCGAGAAGTCCATCGCACGCGGCGCCAACGACTACGTGCCCAAACCCGTCGACGTCGACCGGCTGCTGACCGTCGTCTGCGCCCTCCTGGACCCGGACGGGGCGGAGTCCTGGGGCCCGGGCGCGAACGACCACGCCCCGGGGCCGGAGCGGAGTGCCGGGGCCGATGGAGCGAGCGCCCCCGAGCGTTCCGCCGTCCCTCCGTGCACCGAGTGAGGGCCGTCACATGCTTGTCGAGGAAGGGCCCGAGGACGGTGCGAGTCCCCTGACCGGGGGCCGGACGTTCCAGCCCGTACCCCCGGTCCGCGTCCTAGGCCTCGCGTGTGCCGGCGTACATCTCGTCGATCAGGTGCTTGTACTCCCGCTCGACGACGGGCCGCTTCAGCTTCAGGCTCGGCGTGATCTCACCGTGCTCCACGTCGAGGTCCCGCGGCAGCAGACGGAACTTCTTGACGGTCTGCCACTTCTGGAGCCCCTCGTTGAGCTGCTTGACGTAGCCGTCGACCATCTCGACCGTGACCGGTGCGGCCACGATCTCGGCGTACGACCTGCCCCCAGCCCGTTCTCCTTCGCCCACTCCAGGATGGACACCTCGTCGAGGGCGATGAGCGCCGTGCAGTAGTTCCGGTCGGCGCCGTGCACGAGGATGTTGGAGACGTACGGGCACACCGCCTTGAACTGGCCCTCGACCTCGGCGGGCGCGATGTACTTGCCGCCTGACGTCTTGATGAGGTCCTTCTTGCGGTCGGTGATCCGCAGATAGCCGTCGGGCGACAGCTCGCCGATGTCACCGGTGTGGAACCAGCCGTCCGCCTCCAGCACCTCGGCGGTCTTCTCCGGCAGCCCGTGGTAGCCCTCCATGATGCCGGGGCCGCGCATCAGGATCTCGCCGTCGTCCGCGATGCGCACCTCGGTGCCGGGCAGCGGCTTGCCGACGGTGCCCGTGCGGTACGCCTCGCCCGGGTTCACGAAGGAGGCGGCGGAGGACTCGGTGAGGCCGTAGCCCTCCAGGATGTGGATGCCGGCGCCGGCGAAGAAGTAGCCGATCTCGGGGGCGAGGGCGGCGGAGCCGGAGACGCAGGCGCGCAGGTTGCCGCCGAAGGCCTCCCGGATCTTGGCGAAGACCAGCGCGTCCGCGACCTTGTGCTTGGCGGCGAGACCGAACGGCACGGCGTGCGTGCCGGTACGGCGGAAGGTGTCCTGGGAGACCTTGGCGTACTCCCGGGCGACCTCGGCCGCCCACAGGAAGATCTTGTACTTCGCCGCGCCGCCCGCCCGCGCCTTGGCCGCGACCCCGTTGTAGACCTTCTCGAAGATGCGCGGAACGGCCGCCATATAGGTCGGCTGCACGACCGGCAGATTCTCGATGATCTTGTCCACGCGGCCGTCGACGGCCGTGACGTGGCCGACCTCGATCTGGCCGGAGGTGAGCACCTTGCCGAAGACGTGTGCGAGCGGCAGCCACAGGTACTGCACGTCGTCGGCGCCCACCAGCCCGGTCGCCGCGATCGCCTTGGCCATGTACGCCCAGTTGTCGTGCGGCAGTCGCACGCCCTTGGGGCGGCCGGTGGTGCCGGAGGTGTAGATCAGGGTGGCGAGCTGGTCCTTGGTGATCGCGCCCACCCGCTCCTTGATGAGCTCGGGATGCTGCTCGAGGTAGGCGGCGCCGCGCGACTCCAGTTCGGCCAGGGAGAGCACCCAGCCGCCCGTCTCGACACCCTTGGGGTCGATCACCACGACGTGGGTGAGCGCGGGCAGCTCCGCACGCTTCTCCCGCACCTTCGCCAACTGCTCCGCGTTCTCCGCGATCAGCACCCTGCTCTCGGAGTTGGAGAGGATGAACGACGATTCATCGGCGTTGGTCTGCGGGTAGACCGTGGTGGTGGCCGCTCCGGCGCAGAGGATGCCCAGGTCGGCGAGGATCCACTCGACCCGCGTCGAGGAGGCGAGCGCCACCCGCTGCTCCGGCTGCACGCCCAGCTCGATCAGTCCGGCCGCGATCGAGAAGACCTGCTCGGCCGCCTCGGCCCAGCTCAGCGACTTCCATTCGTCTGGGCCCTCGCCGGAGGCGAGCGGTACGGGGTACCGGTAGGCCTCGGCGTCGGGCGTGGCCGCCACGCGCTCCAGAAAGAGGGCCGCCACGGACGGCGGACGGTTCTCGATCAAGGTCTGTGTGTCGCTCACGACATCCTCCGGGGCCCGCGACGATGCGGCTGACTCATGCTGGCTGGCTCATTGCGACTGGCTCGATGCGACTGGCTGGTCTGCGCCTGCTGTCACTCCGGCGCAGTTGTTTAACTCACGAGTAACTACCGAGCAGAGATCAGAGTAGAGCCCGACCGCCCGGTACGTAAGAGGCGGTGGCCTGTCACTTCCTACAGAGAGCGACGGGGAGCACGCGAAGGGGCCCGCCGCACTTTCGTACGACGGGCCCCTGTTCGGCCGATTTTCCGGGGCTCCCCGGTTACTTCTTGCCCTTGACCGACCCCGCGCTGTCATCGCTGGACAGCACGGCGATGAAGGCTTCCTGGGGAACCTCCACGGAACCCACCATCTTCATCCGCTTCTTGCCCTCCTTCTGCTTCTCCAGCAGCTTCCGCTTGCGGGAGATGTCACCGCCGTAGCACTTGGCGAGGACGTCCTTGCGGATGGCGCGGATGGTCTCGCGGGCGATCACCCGGGAGCCGACGGCGGCCTGCACCGGCACCTCGAAGTTCTGCCGCGGGATGAGTTCCTTCAGCTTGGCGACCAGCCGGACACCGTATGCGTACGCCTGGTCCTTGTGGGTGATCGCCGAGAAGGCGTCCACCTTGTCGCCGTGCAGCAGGATGTCGACCTTCACCAGGGAGCTGTCCTGCTCGCCGGTGGGCTCGTAGTCGAGGGAGGCGTAGCCGCGGGTCTTGGACTTCAGCTGATCGAAGAAGTCGAAGACGATCTCCGCCAGGGGCAGTGTGTAGCGGATCTCGACCCGGTCCTCGGACAGGTAGTCCATGCCGAGCAGGGTGCCGCGGCGGGTCTGGCAGAGCTCCATGATCGCGCCGATGAACTCGGTGGGCGCGAGGATCGTGGCCCGTACGACCGGCTCGTACACCTCGGCCAGCTTGCCCTCGGGGAACTCGCTCGGGTTGGTGACCGTGTGCTCCTCGCCGTCCTCCATGATCACGCGGTAGACCACGTTGGGCGCGGTGGCGATCAGATCGAGCCCGAATTCGCGCTCCAGGCGCTCGCGGACCACGTCGAGGTGGAGCAGTCCGAGGAAGCCGACACGGAATCCGAAGCCCAGGGCGGCGGAGGTCTCGGGTTCGTAGACGAGCGCGGCGTCGTTGAGCTGGAGCTTGTCGAGTGCCTCGCGCAGGTCCGGGTAGTCGGAGCCGTCCAGCGGATACAGGCCCGAGAAGACCATCGGCTTCGGGTCCTTGTAGCCGCCGAGGGGCTCCGTGGCGCCCTTGGCCTGGCTGGTGATCGTGTCACCGACCTTGGACTGGCGGACGTCCTTCACACCGGTGATGAGGTAGCCCACCTCGCCGACGCCGAGGCCGTCGGACGGAAGCATCTCGGGCGAGCTGACGCCGATCTCCAGCAGCTCGTGGGTCGCGCCGGTGGACATCATCTTGATGCGCTCGCGCCTGTTGAGCTGTCCGTCGACGACACGCACATACGTCACGACGCCGCGGTAGGAGTCGTAGACCGAGTCGAAGATCATCGCGCGGGCGGGCGCGTCCACGACACCCACCGGCGCCGGGATCTGCTCGACGACCTTGTCCAGCAGCGCCTCGACGCCCAGGCCCGTCTTGGCGGACACCTTCAGGACGTCGTCGGGCTCGCAGCCGACGAGGTTGGCGAGCTCCTCGGAGAACTTCTCCGGCTGAGCGGCCGGCAGGTCGATCTTGTTGAGCACGGGGATGATCGTGAGGTCGTTCTCCATCGCCAGATAGAGGTTGGCGAGGGTCTGGGCCTCGATGCCCTGGGCGGCGTCGACGAGGAGGATCGTGCCCTCGCAGGCGGCGAGCGACCGCGAGACCTCGTAGGTGAAGTCGACGTGCCCAGGGGTGTCGATCATGTTGAGGATGTGCGTACTGCCCGGGTCGTGCGTCGGGGCCCACGGCAGACGCACCGCCTGGGACTTGATCGTGATGCCACGCTCGCGCTCGATGTCCATGCGGTCGAGGTACTGAGCGCGCATCTGCCGCTGCTCGACGACGCCGGTGAGCTGGAGCATCCGGTCGGCGAGCGTGGACTTGCCGTGGTCGATGTGCGCGATGATGCAGAAATTGCGGATCCGAGCCGGGTCGGTACGGCTCGGCTCGGGCGCATGGGTAGGAGTCGCGGGCACGCAGGGTCCTGATTCTTGAGGCGTCCGCAGCGTCTGCGGTCTCGGGTCGGAACGATACGTAGCCTCCATCGTCCCATGCGCGGGACACTGCGACCGGTTTGGGCCATGTCGGACCGGAACGGGAGGCCGGATCCGGGGGCCGTCCGGCGGTGCGGGCGACCGGTTTGGGCGGCCCTGAGCCCGACTGGTAGCCTGGGTGGCTGTGCCTCATGCCCTCTCAGCGCGAGGTACCTCTTCAAAGAAATCACCGGCGCGTGAGGCGGTCAGCCCCACGGGCCTGAACCTGTAAAGGCTCATTCGTGGCGAACATCAAGTCCCAGATCAAGCGGAACAAGACGAACGAGAAGGCGCGCCTGCGCAACAAGGCCGTCAAGTCCTCGCTCAAGACCGCGATCCGCAAGGCTCGCGAGGCCGCTGCCGCGGGCGACGCCGAGAAGGCCACCGAGTACCAGCGCGCCGCCGCGCGTCAGCTCGACAAGGCCGTCTCGAAGGGCGTCATCCACAAGAACCAGGCCGCCAACAAGAAGTCGGCGCTTGCTTCGAAGGTCTCGTCCCTCAAGGGCTGACACTTGATTTGACGCCGGAGGGAACCGAGCGGGCCCTCTCTCATCCGCTCCCCCCTGGCACTCCGGGTTCGTACGCGGCCTGCGTTCGCCACGCGGGTACGAACCCACCAGCTTGAGATCCGAGAGCCCCGCCCTCGCCCTTCCCCAGGGCGGCGGCGGGGCTCTCGGCTCACGCCCGCCCCCTCGACCGCGCCGCCCGCGCGATGGTGACGACCGCCTTCTCCAGGGCGTACTCGGGATCGTCCCCGCCGCCCTTGACTCCTGCGTCGGCCTCGGCGACCGCCCGCAGGGCGATCGCCACTGCGTCCGGCGTCCATCCCCGCATCTGCTGCCGCACCCGGTCGATCTTCCACGGCGGCATGCCCAGCTCCCGGGCGAGGTCCGCCGGGCGTCCGCCGCGCGCGGACGACAGCTTGCCGATGGCCCGCACCCCCTGTGCGAGGGCGCTCGTGATCAGGACCGGCGCGACCCCCGTGGCCAACGACCATCTGAGGGCCTCCAGCGCCTCCGCCGCCCGCCCCTCGACCGCCCGGTCCGCGACGGTGAAGCTGGACGCCTCGGCCCGCCCCGTGTAGTACCGCCCGACCACCGCCTCGTCGATGGTCCCCTCGACGTCCGCGGTGAGCTGCGAGACCGCCGAGGCCAGCTCCCGCAGATCGCTGCCGATCGCGTCGACGAGGGACTGGCAGGCTTCCGGGGTCGCCGCGCGACCCTGCGCCCGGAACTCCCCGCGCACGAACGCCAGCCGGTCGGCCGGCTTCGTCATCTTGGGGCACGCCACCTCCCGCGCCCCCGCCTTGCGTGCGGCGTCGAGCAGTCCCTTGCCCTTGGCGCCGCCCGCGTGCAGCAGCACAAGCGTGATCTCCTCGGCCGGAGAGCCGAAATATCCCTTCAGCTCCTTGATCGTGTCGGCCGACAGGTCCTGAGCGTTGCGCACGACCACGACCTTGCGCTCGGCGAACAGCGACGGACTGGTCAGCTCCGCGAGCGTGCCGGGCTGCAACTGGTCGGAGGACAGATCCCGTACGTCCGTGTCGGCGTCGGCGGCCCGGGCGGCGGCCACCACCTCCTGCACGGCCCGGTCCAGCAGGAGGTCCTCCTGGCCCACGGCGAGGGTGACCGGAGCGAGCACGTCGTCATTCGTCTTCTTGGCCATCACGGACAGCATCGCACGCGGCACCGACAACACGTCCCGGGCGCCCGTCGGCCGCAGCCGTGCGCGGGGCGCGGCACGGCAGGCCTAGGGCTCCTCCCGCCAGCCGTCCCACTCCCCCGCGAACGTGTGCAGCTCGTCCGGATCCAGCCGTCCTTCCTCGTCCCGCAGCACCACCAGCCACTGCGCGTCCTCCGCGTCGTCCTCGCCGGCCAGCGCGTCACGGACGATCCGCGGTTCCTCGGCAAGACCGAACCGTTCCCCGAGCGCCTCCACCACCTCTTCCGCGGCATCGCGGTCGGGCAGCACCAGCACATGTCTCACATCGCTCACGAAGCCATCCTCCGCCACGTCCGTTCCGCTCGGAGCCGGGCCCACCTCGGGAAGCCAGGTCACCGCGGTTCGGATGACGCGCTGCGGACCGTGGGCACCCGGTCCAACTCGATCCCGAACCGCTCCCGGTAGGCCCCGAGCACCTCCGCGTCGCTCGCCAGGTCCGTCATCTCCCTCTCCCCCTGCGGTGACGTCACCGTCAGACGGCTGCCGCTGAGCGTGATCCGTCCCGCGTCCTCCGTGACCCTCGAGCACACCAGCGACCGCAAGAAGTGCGACCCGGGCGACGTGCTGTTCCACCAGGCTGCGACGGCGAAGTCCCCGAGCGACCGCGGCCGCAGCTCCAGCCGGTACTGCGGCTTGTCGTCCCACAGAACGTCGAGATCGTCGGCCCGCTCCCCGCCGCCGCCCCGCACGCCCGCCTCGTCCGCCCCCGACTCGATCACCCGGAAGTCACCGGCCGGATCAGGCTGCTCACCCCGCTCCCCGATCGCCAGCGGATAGTGGCTGTGCGCCCCGAAGCCGACGTCCGCCAGCCAGTCGCCCCCGTCCACCGTCCGCACACGCAGCACCAGATGGCCGTAGGGCACCCCGAGCAGCCTCTCTTCCCCGTACACCCGGGCGGAGAGCAGCGTGACGTCGAAGCCCAGCGCCTTGAGCAACGCCCCGAACGCACCGTTGAGTTCGTAGCAGATGCCGCCCCTGCGCCTGCCCACGACCTTGTCGACCAGCTGCTTCTGGTCCAGCACGATTCCCTCGCCGAGGTGGATCGACAGGTTCTCGAACGGCACGGTCTGAAGATGGCGCAGATGCAGCTCGCGCAACACGTCGACGGTGGGCCAGGCAGGATGCTCCACCCCGATCCTGCGGAGGTAGGCATCGATCTGTGCGGAATTCATGACCTCAGTCTCTCGCCACGCTCAACCCCTCGCCCGCACCGACCACGGCGATCGCCCCGTCCTCGTCCGTGCGCAGCACGAGCGCGCCCTCGCCCCGCAGCGCCGCGACCGTTCGGGGAGCCGGATGGCCGTACGGATTGTCCTTCCCGCACGAGATCAGCGCGATCCGCGGCGCCACCCTGCGCATGAGATCGGGATCCTGGTAGGCCGAGCCGTGGTGGGCGACCTTGAGAACGTCCACGGGCCCCAGTCCGGCACCCGCCGGGGACCTCGCCAATGCCTGCTGGGCCGCGGGTTCGAGGTCGCCCAGCAACAGCAGGCTCAGTCCCGCGGACCGCACGGACAGCGCGACGCTGGCGTCGTTCGGACCGTCCGGGGAGGGCGCCGGGTCCGCGGGCGGCCACAGCACCCGCCAGTCGAGCGTTCCGGTGCGGCGGTGTTCACCGGCCACGGCGCGCGTCAGCGGAATGTGCCGGGCCGCCGCCTGAGCGCGGACGAACACGGCCTGCGCCACCGGCTCTTCGAACCCGGTCGTCTCGATCGCCCCCACCGAGCGCCCCCGCAGCACCCCCGGCAGCCCCGCCACATGGTCCGCGTGGAAGTGGGTGAGCACAAGGAGCGGAATGCGCGCGACGCCGAGCGCCGTCAAACACCGATCGACCAGCACCGGATCGGGGCCCGCGTCCACGACCACCGCCGTGCCGCCACCCGCCGCGAGCACCGTCGCGTCCCCTTGCCCGACGTCGCACATGGCGAACCGCCAGCCCGGCGGCGGCCATCCAGTGATCACCCGGGTCAGGGGAGGAGGCTGCACCACCACGAGCAGCAGGCCCACGGCGCAGGCGCAGATCAGCAACGGGTGTCTCGTCAGCCGCCGGCCGACGAGCACGACCACGAGCGTCACGGCCGCCAGCAGCAGCGCCCCCACCCAGGTGTCCGGCCAGTCCACCCCGCTGCCCGGCAGCGACGCCCCGGTCCGTGCGATGCCGGCGATCCACCCGGCCGGCCAACCGGCGCACCGGGCCAGCCCCTCGGCGAGCGGCATCGCCACCGGCGCGGCGGCCAGCGCGGCGAACCCCAGCACGGTGGCCGGAGCGACGGCGAGCTCGGCGAGCAGATTGCACGGGACCGCGACCAGGCTCACCCGCGCCGAGAGCATCGCGACGACCGGAGCGCACAGCGCCTGGGCCGCCGCCGCGGCGGCCAGTGCCTCGGCGGCCCGCGGCGGAACGCGGCGCCTTCGCAACGCCGCGCTCCAGCGCGGGGCCACGGTGAGCAGGGCGCCGGTGGCCAGCACGGAGAGCAGAAAGCCGTAGCCGCGGGCGAGCCAGGGATCGTAGAGCACCAGCAGCAGCACCGCCGTGGCGAGCGCGGGGAGCAGGGATCTGCGGCGTCCGGACGCGAGGGCCAGCAGGGCGATCGCTCCGCATGCCGCGGCGCGCAGCACGCTCGGATCCGGCCGGCACACGACCACGAATCCGAGCGTGAGCGCACCGCAGAGCAGTGCCGTCCCGCGCAGGGGGATGCCGAGCCGGGCCGCGAACCCCCGGCGCTCGACGCGCTGTGCCAGTCCGACCGGGCCGATGAACAGGGCCAGCAGGATGGTGAAGTTGCCTCCGCTGACGGCCAGCAGATGCGCGAGGTCCGTCTTCTTGAAGGCGTCGTCCAACTCGGGTGTCACCCGGGAGGTGTCCCCGACGACCAGGCCCGGCAGCAGCGCCCGCGCGTCGGGGCCAAGCCCTTCGGTGGCCTCGCGCAGTCCGGCACGCAACCGGCCCGCCCAGCGTTGTGTCCGGGACGGCCCGCCCACCATGTCGGGCGGCGCACCACCCCGCACCCGCAGTACCGCGGCGACGGGGTCGCCGCCGGACACCGGGGGCACAAGCCGTGCGGTCACCCGCAACCGCGTGGAGGGCAGCAGGGAGAGCCACGGTGACCGCCCGGGTCCCTTCGCGGCGTCGCCGGGGCTCTTCGCGGATGCGACGCGGGTGCGCGTGTCGACGATCACCCGCACCGGCGCCCGCGTCGCGGTCGTGGTCCCGTCCGCCTGTGTCACACGGCTGACCCGGGCATCGATCAGCACGGCCGGCGGCATCGCGTGATCGCCGCTGATCCTGGAGCGGGTCAGCCGCGGATCGGAGGAGACCTCGAGTTCCGCGGTCACCTCGGCGTACTGACGCGCGAGGGCGGGGACGGGTCCTCTTCGCAGGTCCGCACCCTGAAGCCCGGCGCAGGCCGCGGACGACGCGACACAGAGCAGCACGGCCGCCACGGACACCGCCGACCACGGGCCCCGCATCAGGCGGGCGCTCCGCATCAGGTCGGCGCCCCGCGCCACCGGTCGCCGCGTCACCCACAGCCCACCCGCCGTCACCAGGCAGGCGACCACAACACCGATGACCCACGCGGTCGGCGCGTCCAAGGCCCAGGCGGCCGCGGCCCAGGCAGCGAGCGCGGGCGCCACCATGCGCAGGTCCGAAGGGCCCTCCTGCCGGGGGTGCGGGTCCCCCAGCCGGCTGCGGGCGGGGACCCGCGCGGCCGGGCGATCGGAACGGGGCCGTGCGGCCGTGCGCTCGGGGCCGGTCTGCGGCGCGCTCATGGTCGTACGAGGTTCCGCAGGTCGGCGAAGCGCCGCTCGCCGATGCCGTTGACCTCGCGGAGTTCGTCCACCGAGCGGAATCCCCCGTGCCGGGCGCGGTAGTCGACGATGTGCTGTGCGAGGACGGGGCCGACTCCGGGCAGCGCGTCGAGCTGGTCGACGGTCGCCGTGCTGAGGGACACGGGGGTGCCGGGTGCCGCGCCGGCCACGGATGCGCCGGTGCCCGGACCCGCCGCTCCCGCTTCCGCACCCACACCGGGCACGGGAGCGGGGGCGCCGACCACGATCTGCTCGCCGTCCACCAGGAGGCGGGCACGGTTGAGTCCGCCGGTGTCCGTGCCCGGGCGCACTCCGCCCGCCGCACGCAGGGCGTCCGCGACGCGTGATCCGGCCGGCAGCCGCTGCAGTCCCGGCCTGCGCACCTTCCCGCCGACGTCCACGACGACCGCCACGCCCGTCGGCACCCCGGCCGCGTCCGAGGACGGGGACCCGTCCGAAGCGCCGGGCACCGCGAATCGGTTAGCGCCCGGGGCGCCGGGCTCCCCGTAGGACGCCGCCGCCCGCACCACCTCCGGTGCCCGCACCTGCTGCGTACGGCCGCTCCAGAAGTGCTGTGCCGCGAAGACCACCGCCGCGACGAGCAGTACGCCGAGGGCGGCCACGCTCCTCTTCTCCAGCCCGCACCTCGACTGCAGCCACAGCGGCATCCGCTCGCGCACGGCGAGGCCGACCCGCTCCCGCCAACCACCGTCCGCCACCCCGCTCCCGGGGACACCGGCACCGCGGATCGTGGGGGCGGGGACGGCTCCCGCGGAGCGGTCAGCCGCCGGCCGCTCCATGGCCCGTACATTCGGAGGGCCGGTCCCACTGCCCGCCGTCGTACGCGCACAGGGCTCCCCCGCGCCCCCGTCCGCTCGCGGCGGGCCGTGCCCCAACTCCTGCCGCGCTTCGTTCCCTTCCGTGAAGAGCGCCCCCGCACGCAGCCGCAGCGCGTCGGCGGCCCGGGTCCGGTGCTGCCGTCGGACGGGCCCCTGTGCGTGGCGCAGGCGGTGGCGTGTACGGCCGTCGGAACCCCGGCCACGGCCGGGCCCGCTCGTGGGCGTCGCTGTGCGTGAACGTGATCGAAGAGCCATGCGCCGAGCATCGGGCACCTGGCCGACCTCGCGATGATCTTGGTCAATTCCCGGGGACTACTGCCCGGTTGTGGACAACCCGGTCACCCGCGCGAGTAACGGACACCGCTTCCGCGACGCGGACACATGTCCAGCCACCCGCCCACCGAACACACGGCCCGGTGCATCCGGCACCCGCGGGGCGACGGCGATGTCATCCCGACACCGGTGACACCACGGCTCCCAGCAGCCCGGGGCCCGTGTGCGCCCCGATCACCGCGCCGACCTCGCTCACATGCAGGGCGGCCAGCCCGGGCACCCGTACCCGCAGACGGTCCGCGAGCGCCGAGGCCCGTTCGGGAGCGGCGAGATGATGGACCGCGATGTCGACCTGCGCGTTGCCCGCGCGTTCGGACACGATCTCCTCGAGCCGGGCGATCGCCCTGGACGCCGTGCGCACCTTCTCCAGCAACTCGATACGGCCGTCGTTCAGCCGGAGCAGCGGCTTCACGGCGAGCGCCGAACCCAGCAGCGCCTGCGCGGCCCCGATCCGGCCGCCCCGCCGCAGATAGTCGAGCGTGTCGACGTAGAAGTAGGCCGAGGTGCCGGCGGCCCGCTTCTCCGCCGCCGTGACCGCCTCGTCCACCGTGCCGCCCGCCTCCGCGGCCTCCGCCGCGGCCACCGCGCAGAAGCCGAGGGCCATCGCCACCATCCCCGTGTCGACCACACGCACCGGCACGGGGGCCTCGCGGCTCGCGAGCACCGCGGCGTCGTAGGTGCCCGAGAACTCGGAGGACAGATGAAGCGACACGATGTCGGTCGCACCCGACTCGGCGACCTTGCGGTAGGTCTCGGCGAAGAGTTGTGGGCTCGGCCGCGATGTGGTGACGGACCGTCGCTTCTGCAGCGCCTGGGCCAGGGACCGGGCCGAGATCTCGGTGCCCTCTTCGAACGCCTGGTTACCGAGGACCACGGTCAACGGCACCGCGGTGATGCCGTGGCGCTCCATCGTCCGCGGCGGCAGGTAGGCCGTTGAATCGGTGACGATCGCGACATGGCGGGACATGAGCTGGAGGTTACCTGCCGGAACGTGGGTGTGGCAGCCCGGCCCCTCCGACCCGGGTTCGCCGTGGCGGGATCAGGGGGTGCTCTCGGGGCGGGGCTTCTTCTGCCACGAGTATGCCGGGCGCTGTCCCCGGGGCCCGATGGCGGGCCGGGTCGGCTGCTCCCGCGACGCACGGGAGCGGGGGGTCTCCGGCCCGGACCGGCCGTCGGTGGCCTCGGGCGCCGGTGCCTCCGGCCAGGAGGGGGCGGTCGGCTCCTCCGTGGTCCAGTGGCGCAACGCGCCCGCCTCCACGTCGATCTGCGCGCTGAGGGTGTCCAGATCGTCGTCCGCGAACCGGCGTGCCCGGTCGTGCGCCGCCCAGCGCAGCGAGTCCGCGGAGTGTGTGATCCGCTCGGTGCGCTCGCGCAGTTCGGGCAGCCGGGAGGCGACCGTCCCACGGTCGGGCTCGATCTCCAGGCGCTTGAGCTCGGCGTCCAACTCGTAGCCGTGAGCGCTGAGGCGGTTGAAGAGGCCCAGCGACTCCTTCAGCGACTCGTCCTCGACGGCACCCGCGTGCAGCGCTTCCTGCGTGGCCCGCATCGAGGTGCGCAGCGTCAGACGGAGCGCGGCGATCTCGCCCGCCGGGCCCGGCTGGGCGAGGGTCCTGGCCCGCAGTGTGGTCTCCTCGACCGTGCGGCGGGCCTGGGCGATGGTGCGGTCCACGCCGCGCTTGGCCGCTCCGATCGCCTTCACCGTCGCATACGCCCCGAGTACGACGCACAGCACGAAAAGGAGGACGATGACGGTCAACACGGCTTCCACGACGCTCCTCCTCCGACCGGCGGTGGCGGCTGTTGCACCACTTCCACGGTAAACGTAACGGGCGGGTTCGGGGTTCCGGCGGAACCCCGAACCCGCCCGTAGGGGACCACCCCGACCCTGCAGCGCCGCCCGGGCCGGCCGACGGCTGCGGGCCGCCGGGGCCCGTCGTTCGGATCATGTCGGCGTCGCGGGGCGACCGAGAGACGCGGTCTCTGCCGGCCGGCCCGATCCGGACGACGGACCTCAGACCGTGACGATGTTGACCAGCTTCGGCGCGCGCACGATCACCTTGCGGATCCCGGCGCCGTCCAGTGCGGCGACGACCTTCTCGTCCGCCAGCGCCACCTTCTCCAGTTCCTCCTCGGAGATCGAGGGGGGAACCTCCAGCCGCGCCCTGACCTTGCCCTTGATCTGGACCACGCAGGTCACGGTCTCGTCCACGACATAGGCCGGGTCGGCGACCGGGAAGTCCCGGTGGACGACCGAGTCGGTGCGGCCCAGCCTGCGCCACAGCTCCTCGGCGATGTGCGGGGCCAGCGGGGCGATCAGCAGCACCAGCGACTCGGCGACGGAGCGCGGTACGGCTGCGCCGGTCTTGGTCAGATGGTTGTTCAGTTCGGTGATCTTGGCGATGGCCGTGTTGAACCGCAGGCCTTCCAGGTCCTGACGCACACCGTCGATCGCCTTGTGCAGGGCGCGCAGGGTGTCCTCGTCGGGCTCGGTGTCGACGACGGTGACCTGGCCGGTCGTCTCGTCGACCACGTTGCGCCACAGCCGCTGCAGCAGCCGGAACTGGCCCACCACCGCGCGCGTGTCCCACGGGCGCGACACGTCCAGCGGGCCCATCGCCATCTCGTACAGACGCAGCGTGTCCGCCCCGTACTCGGCGCAGATCTCGTCCGGCGTGACCGCGTTCTTCAGGGACTTGCCCATCTTGCCCAGCAGCCGGCTGACCTTCTCGCCCTGGTAGTAGTACGCGCCGTCGCGCTCCTCCACCTCGGCGGCCGGCACCGCGATACCGCGGCTGTCGCGGTAGACGTAGGCCTGGATCATGCCCTGGTTGAACAGCTTGTGGAACGGCTCGGCGGACGAGACGTGCCCCAGGTCGTACAGGACCTTCGACCAGAAGCGTGCGTACAGCAGGTGCAGCACCGCGTGCTCCGCACCGCCGACGTACAGGTCGACGCCGCCGTGCGGCACGCCCTCGCGCGGCCCCATCCAGTAGCGCTCGATCTCCGGGTCGACCAGCTCGCGGTCGTTGTGCGGGTCCAGGTAGCGCAGCTCGTACCAGCACGAACCGGCCCAGTTGGGCATCGTGTTCGTCTCGCGGCGGTACTTCTTCGGCCCGTCGCCCAGGTCCAGCGTCACGTGGACCCACTCGGCGTTGCGCGACAGCGGGGTCTCGGGCTGGGTGTCGGCGTCGTCCGGGTCGAAGGTGCGCGGCGAGTAGTCCTCGACCTCGGGCAGTTCCAGCGGCAGCATCGACTCGGGCAGCGCGTGCGCGATGCCGTCCTCGTCGTAGACGATCGGGAAGGGCTCGCCCCAGTAGCGCTGACGGCTGAACAGCCAGTCCCTCAGACGGAAGTTGACGGTGCCCTCGCCGATGCCCTTGCGCGCCAGCCACTCGGTGATGCGCGCCTTGGCCTCGACGACGTTCAGGCCGTCCAGCGTGACGGTCTCACCGGAGGAGTTGACGATCGTCGCGTCGTAGGAGACGAAGGCGTCGTCCCACGTGGAGGGGTCGGTGTCGCGGCCGTCGGTCGGCGCGACGACACAGCGGATCGGCAGCTCGAAGGCGCGCGCGAAGGCGAAGTCCCGGCTGTCGTGGGCCGGGACGGCCATGATCGCGCCGGTGCCGTAGCCCATCAGTACGTAGTCGGCGATGAAGACCGGGATCTTGTCCCCGGTGACGGGGTTGATCGCGTACGCGCCCGTGAAGACGCCGGTCTTGTCCTTGGCCTCGGCCTGCCGTTCGACATCGGACTTGGAGGCGGCCTGGGCACGGTAGGCGGCGACGGCCTCGGCGGGCGTGGCGTGGCCGCCGGTCCACACCTCGTGGGTGCCCTCGGGCCAGGCGCCGGGCGTGAACTTCTCGACCAGGGGGTGCTCGGGGGCCAGCACCATGTAGGTGGCGCCGAACAGCGTGTCCTGACGCGTGGTGAAGATGGTGACGGCCTCACCGTCGATCGGGAAGTCGACGCGGGCACCCTCGGAGCGGCCGATCCAGTTGCGCTGCTGCAGCTTGATGGCCTCGGGCCAGTCCAGCTCCTCCAGGTCCTCCAGCAGCCGGTCCGCGTACGCGGTGATGCGCATGTTCCACTGGCGCAGCTTGGCCTTGAAGACGGGGAAGTTCCCGCGCTCGGAGCGGCCGTCGGCGGTGACCTCCTCGTTCGCCAGGACGGTGCCCAGACCGGGGCACCAGTTCACCGGCGAGTCGGAGGCGTACGCCAGTCGGTACTCGCCCAGGACGTCGGCCCGCTCGGCGGCGCTCAGTTCGTTCCACGCGCGCGTGGTGCCCGGGACCCCGCGCTCACCGGACTCGAACTGGGCGATCAGCTCGGAGATCGGGCGGGCCTTCCGCGACTCCTCGTCGTACCAGGACTCGAAGATCTGCAGGAAGATCCACTGGGTCCACTTGTAGTAGTCCGGGTCGATCGTGGCGAACGACCGGCGCTTGTCGTGGCCCAGGCCCAGCCGGCGCAGCTGGACCTTCATGTTCTCCATGTTGGCCTCGGTGGACACGCGCGGGTGCGTGCCGGTCTGCACCGCGTACTGCTCGGCGGGCAGGCCGAAGGCGTCGAAGCCCAGGGTGTGCAGGACGTTGTGGCCGGTCATGCGCTGGAACCGGGCGAAGACATCGGTGGCGATGTAGCCCAGGGGGTGACCCACGTGCAGACCCGCACCGGAGGGATACGGGAACATGTCCATGATGAACTTCTTGGGCCGGGCGACCTGCGCCGGGTCACCGGCCAGGTCACCCTTGGGGTTCGGCGCCGCGTAGGTGCCGTCGGCGTCCCAGAAGTCCTGCCAGCGTGCCTCGATCTCGGCCGCCATGGCGGCCGTGTAGCGGTGCGGCGCGGCCTCCGCCGAGACAGCGGCGGCAGCGGGGTTCGTCTCGCTCATGATCCTCAAAGCTCCATCGATCGTCTCTGCCTGCGGAAATGAAAAAGCCCCTCGCACAGGAGGGGACGCCGCGCCGATTCCCACCATCCGATTCGCCCGGGTGGTCGGGACTGATCAGCGCGGCTCGCTAAGCAGAAGGCGTACGGCACGCATGGCGTCAGAGTACCGCAGCGCCCGACGGCGCCGCGACGGGCTTCCGGTCGGCACACCAGGAGCCGGTCCGGGTGAACCCGAGAGGGGGCGCAAACGTACTCAGACACCGACGGTCGAGTTGTGAAGGCCTCGAAAAGCTGAACAAGGTTCAAATGTTACTTCGCGTAACGGCAGCTAGTCGGACATCACCACCAACCCGTTGCCCTTTGATAACAACGCAATAACTCAAACCTCGTACTGCTCGGTATGGAGCCCCTTAGAGTGCGGCAGCGGGACCGCCTTCCCGAAACTGTTCGGAGTTGCCCCCATGAACCCTCCACGTAGTAACAGCTCGATTCCCAAGCCCGGCCGCTCGGCCTACGGCGTGGTGTCGGCTGTCGTACTGCTGCTGATACCCGTCGTCGTACTCGCGGGCGGAAACGGAGTCCGGGACTTCCTCAACTTCGGAGCGGGCGTCCTCTCGCTCGTCTCCCTCAGCTGCTCGGTGATCTGGGGTCTCGTCGCCCAGGACCGGATCTTCCTCAACATCCGCCAGCGGATCGTGGCGCAGGCCGTCCACCGGACGACGGCGGTCGCCTCGATCGCCTTCCTCCTGGTGCACGTCACGGTCAAGCTCGCGCTCGACCACACGGTTCTGATCGCCGCGCTGGTCCCGTTCAGCCTCGGCGTGAGCGGCTCGGCGGGACTCATCGGCCTCGGTTCCCTGGCCGCCCTGCTCATGATCTTCGTCGGTGTCACCGGGGCCCTGCGCGGCAACTTCGCCTCCCCCGCGCCGGTCGCGGCCCGCTGGCGGGCGATGCACATGCTCGCCTACCCGTCCTGGTGCGCCGCGCTGATCCACGGCCTGTACGCGGGCCGGGCCGCCAAGCCGTTCTTCACGATCTCCTACGAGCTCTGCCTGCTCGGGGTCATGGCGGCGCTCGCCCTGCGTGCCGCGCCGCGCCCGTTCAAACGCAAGGTGGCCGACCGGATCTTCGCGATCGTCGGATCCGGCGACCGGTTCGGACGCGACGAACTGGACGCCAGCCGGGCCCGCAACGCGGAGGCCGCGGCCGCCATGGCGGGCTTCGGACCGCGGTCGGCGGACCGCGGCGCCGCCACCGAGGGACTGATCCCCTCCCAGCCCTCCACGTCCCTGTACGACACCCCTCCGGCCCGCACCATGACCCCCGAGTCCGGCAACGGCTTCGCCGCCGCCTACCGGGCCGTCTCGGCCACGCCCCGCGCCCAGGGACCGATGACACCCGACGCCACGCAGCGCATGGACCCCGTGGCCATGCAGCAGACGGGGGCGATGCCGCGCGTCGACGGTCCGGGCAGCACCTCCGGCAGCTGGCCCGTCCCCTCCCCGCCGCCCGTCGGCGAGGCGCCCCCCTCCGCGTACGACCCGCTCCAGGACACCGGATACAACATCCCGACCTACGGCAGCTCCGGATACGACGGGTACGGCGGGGGTGAGATGTACGACACGAGTGAGACGAACAGCGCCTACGGCACGTACAACTCGAACAACACGTACAACAGCGGTCCCGCGACTGACACGGCCCCCGGCGCCTACGGCACCCCGGGTGCCGGCGAACCCTGGAACGCGCCTTCCGGAGGCTTTTAGTGAACGAGGCCCTGCCCGACGTCCCAGAAGTCCGCGTGGTCGGACTTCCGCAGCTCACGTCGGGCTTCGACCTTGTCGAGAGACTCGACCTCCCCATGCACCTCAAGGTGCACGGCCCCCTCGAACCGATGGGCGGCGAACAGCTCGCGCAGCTGGCCGAACAGATCTCCCTGAAGGGGCGTGGCGGCGCGGGCTTCCCCTTCGACAAGAAGCTGCGGTCGGTCGCCGAGTCGGCGATCCGCCGTGGCATCCGGCCGGTGGTCGTCGTCAACGGCAGTGAGGACGAGCCGGCCTGCCGCAAGGACACGGTGCTGATCAACCGCGCCCCGCACCTCATCCTGGACGGCGCCCTGCTGGTCGCCGAGGCCCTCGGCGCGCGGACGCTCGTGATCGGCGTGACCCGGGCCTCCACGGAGCGGTCGATGGAGCAGGCGCTGGCCGAGCGCGGCCTCAGCGACCGGCGTGGCGCGCCCATACGCGCGCGCGTGCAGCGCAACCCGGTGCGCATGGTCACCGGTGCGGCCGCGTCGCTGGTCCGCTCCATCGACGGCGGTCCCGCGATCCCGCCGGGCCGCAAGACGAGCGCATCGCAGAGCGGCGTGGGCGGCGCGCCCACGCTGCTGTCGAACGCCGAAACGTTCGCCCAGCTGGCGATCGCCGCCCGCATCGGCGCCGAGCGCTACTGCAACACCGGTCTGTACGACGAGCCCGGCACGGTCATGCTCACCGTCTCCGGCGCGGTCAGCCGCCCGATGGTGATCGAGGTGCCCACGGGTGTGCCGCTGCGGTACGTGCTCCAGCTGGCGGGCGCGCCGCCGCTCCCGCAGGGCGTGCTGACCGGCGGCTACCACGGCAAGTGGATCGACGCGGCGACGGTCAACGAGGCGATCGTCTCGCGCAACAACCTCGACGCCGTCGGCGGCTCGCTGGGCGCCGGCGCGATCCTGCCCATCAGCCAGGAGACCTGCCCGCTGGGCGAGTCCCTGCAGGTGGCCAAGTGGCTGGCCGAGGAGAGCGCGGGCCAGTGCGGTCCCTGCTACCTCGGCCTGCCCGCCGCGGCCCGCGGTATGGAGGACATCCTCAACGGCGGCGGCCCCGCCGCCCTCGAGGCCCTGAAGCAGGTCGCCAAGGCCGTGAAGAAGCGCGGTGCGTGCTCGCACCCCGACGGCTCGGCGATGTTCCTGGAATCGACCATCAAGGCCTTCACGGACGACCTGGCGGCACACGTCCTCGGCAACGGCTGCGGCAGACCCGTGGAGGGCGTGCTGCCCCTCTTCGCGGGCGGCCGGGCCCCCACGGGCATCCCGGGCGGCGGCCAGGCCGAGCCCGAGGCCGGTGCCAGCCGGCAGAAGATCTTCGTCGACTGGACGCTGTGCCGCGGCCACGGCCTGTGCGCGGACATCCTCCCGGAGGTCTTCGAACTGGGCGCCGACGGTTTCCCCACCGTCGCCCAGGCCCAGGTGCCGAGGTACGCGGAGGCGAAGGCGCTGCGGGCCGTACGCCGGTGCCCCGCGCTCGCGCTGCGGATCGAGGAGGACACCCGTTCCGGTGCGCCGGCGCGCAACAACCTGCCGGTGCTGTCGCAGGGCCGGGGGCGCCGCGCTCTCGGCCGCTGAGCGGACGGATCACGGGCCGCCCCGTCCGGGGTGGCCCGTGCGTCGTCGTCGGCGTTCCCATGGCTCCGGAGACGCCGAAGGCGGTCCATCCGATGGGATGGACCGCCTTCAAGTCCTGTGGAGCTAAGGAGAATTGAACTCCTGACCTCCTGCATGCCATGCAGGCGCTCTACCAACTGAGCTATAGCCCCTCGTGGCCACGCGGCCGAGCCGCTTGTGGACCGTGTCGCCCGGGTCTCCCCTGCGGCGACGCCAACATTACACGGTCCCCCGGGTGGAACACCAAATCGTTTCCGTCGTGCGCGGGGACCCTCCCGTGCACGGGGAATCGAGGTCCAAGGCCGGCTTCCGCCCATGTCCACGGCCCGGTCGGAGGTCAGGCCGTGGCGAAGGAGTAGAAGCGTTTGAGCGTGCAGTGGTCGTCCAGGAGACGGCCGTAGATCGGCTCGCCTTCCAGTTCCCGATAGGTCTCGATCGGGTCGCCTTTTATGATCAGCGCCCGTGCGCATTCCTCGCACCAGTACTGGTAGTCGGGGTTGACCGGTTCCATGTCCCGGACGATCGGCGTACCGCTCCCGCACCAGTCGCACTTTCGCCTGTGTGCACCCATCGATCAGCTCCAGCTGTGGCCGCAGGCCGTGCACACGTAGGAGATACCGCCGTTGTCACCGAGGACCTGGGCCACATGGGACGAGCCACAGGAAGGGCAGTCGAGGAGGGTGGCCTTCCGACGTGGCACCGCCACTGCGAGGAGATCGTGGATCTCCCCGCGGATGCTCGCAGGCATCGCTCTCCCTCCCGTCGGGCCGCGCCCCCTTCCGGCCGTCTGATTCTGCCACGGCCGAGCCGATACGGTCAGCGACGCCTTCGTACCAGTCCGGACACGGCACCCGACGTGCCCGTCGCGGGCCGGCGCGTACATGCACATGGGGAGCGCGTCCGAAGAGGTATACGCCCCAGGGGCCCGAGTGACTCAAGCCCGCCGCAGAAGAATGGCCGAAGACCGCGGGGCCGATCGGCCGGCCGAGCCGGGTGACCGCTGGGGGTGGCCGCCGGCGTCGAGCGGCCTTCTCCGGGCGTACGGCGGCGCGAGCGCGGTTGTGGGGCCCGGAACGGCACGGGACCCGCTCCTGCCCGCACGAGGGCCTCGTACGGCCGCGGACCGCCGCCCGCGCCCCCGGGCAGGAAGCCGGGACCGCGCCGACCGGTCCGCCCCACACCTGGGGGGGCGGGAGACGCCGTCACCCGTGCTTCCTCGGTGACATGACGCCGGGTCAGGCCGAGTGCGGACGAAATGGCCCCGGACGCAGAAAATCCCGCCCCTTGGGGGACGGGATTCTGATCACCGATCTCTGACACCTTTGAAGTGTCGATCCGTGGAGCTAAGGAGAATTGAACTCCTGACCTCCTGCATGCCATGCAGGCGCTCTACCAACTGAGCTATAGCCCCGCGCGTTCTTCCCGCTCGGCGGGCGAACAAGAAGAACTTTAGCCTGCGACCTGCCGGAAAGTGAAATCCGTGCCCCGACACCCGGTGAGGAGGTGTCAGTCGTCGTCGCCGAGGACCGGTTCGGGAAGCGTGCCCGCGTTGTGCTCCAGGAGACGCCACCCGCGCACGCCCTCGCCGAGGACGGACCAGGAGCAGTTGGAGAGACCACCGAGGCTCTCCCAGTGGCGGGACTCGAGGCCGAGCAGCCGTCCGATGGTGGTGCGGATCGTGCCACCGTGACTGACCACCACGAGGGTGCCGTTCTCCGGGAGCTTCTCGGCGTGGCGCAGCACCACCGGGGCCGCCCGGTCGGCGACCTCGGTCTCCAGTTCGCCTCCGCCGCGGCGGACGGGCTCACCGCGCTTCCAGGCGGCGTACTCCTCCCCGTGCCGGGCGATGATCTCCTCGTGGGTCAGCCCCTGCCAGACACCCGCGTACGTCTCGCGCAGGGACTCGTCGTGAGTGACCTCCAGACCCGTCAGCACGGCCAGCTCCGCGGCCGTGGAGGCGGCGCGCTTGAGGTCGGAGGCGACGATGGCGTCGGGCTTCAAGGAGGCGAGCAGGCGGGCCGAGCGGCGGGCCTGGCCGACGCCGGTCTCGGTCAGCTCGACGTCCGTGGAGCCCTGGAAGCGGCGTTCCACGTTCCAGGACGTCTGGCCGTGCCGCCACAGGACGAGACGGCGCCCCCGCCCCCTCCTCGAGGTGTCGGCGCCGGAGGCCGTCACCGCAGTTCCCCACCCAGCTCGGCATTCAGTTCGGCGGCGTCCTCGGCGGCCTTCAACCGGGCGTGCTCCGCCGCCTTGCCGCGGGTGGCCTTGGCGTCGGCGGGCAGCTCCAGCTCGGGGCAGTCCTTCCAGAGCCGCTCCAGCGCGTAGAAGACCCGCTCCTCGCTGTGCTGGACGTGCACCACGATGTCGACGTAGTCGAGCAGCACCCAGCGGGCCTCGCGGTCGCCCTCGCGCCGCACCGGCTTGGCGCCGAGTTCCTTGTTCAGTCGCTCCTCGATCTCGTCGACGATCGACTTGACCTGGCGGTCGTTGGGCGCGGACGCCAGCAGGAAGGCGTCCGTGATCGACAGCACGTCGCTGACGTCGTAGGCGATGATGTCGTGCGCGAGCTTGTCGGCGGCCGCCTGGGCGGCGGCGGTGATGAGCTCGAGAGAGCGGTCCGTTGCGGTCACTACGAGGCTTTCCCTAGGCGGTCAGTGATACCCCAAGGGTCTCACGGACCGCGGACGGAACCCCATGTGATTAACGGACCACACCCCGGCACCCGGAGGTGTGGTCCACGTCACGACGACGGCTTGTAGTCCTGGCCGAGCACGACCGAGACATCGGCGCTGTTCGCGATCTTGCCCTTCTGCACGGATCCCGTGGGCAGACCCAGCGTCTTGGCCACCTCGACCGCGTTCTCCTTGTCGCCGTCGTCGGCGTACAGGACCTGGGACGTGCTCTGCGCGGTGCCGCTGCCGGCGTCGATGAAGGTGTAGCCGCCGTTGACCAGTGTGACCCGGGCCTGCTCCGCGGTCGTCTTGGCACCGGTGGCGTTCTTGATCCCGACCCGGACGGCGTCGCCCGCCTCAGGGCTCTTCACGGTGCCGCCGAGGAGGCTCTTCACCACGGTGTCGGTGGCCTTCTCGCTGATGGTGCCGTCGGACTGGACCGGCAGCAGCTCCGTCTTGTACGCCCCCTGCTTGGCGTGATCGGCCAGTTTGGCGAGGAAGCTGCCGAGGTCCTTGTCGGTCAGGGAGGGGTCGAGGATCTGGGCGAGCGTCTGCACGGTGACGGTGGCCGCCTGCGGGTCCGAGGACAACTTGCGCAGCACGCCCACCATGACCTGGCCGAACCGCTCCAGCTGGGCGTCCTGGGACTCACCGGAGGCGCGGTAGGTGGCGTAGGCGACGGCCATCTTGCCGCTGAGGGTCTGGTCCTCCCCCTTGTGCACGAGGGGGGCGCCCTTCTTCTTGGCGTCGGGGTCGGGCACGTCGGCGTTCGTGGTGACCTCGACGTTGCCCACGAGCTCGACGAGGTTGTTCAGGTACGGGGTGTCGAGCCGCCAGGTGCCCTCGACCTTGGTGCCGAGGACGGAGTCGATGGCGTCGCCGGTGCCGGAGGAGCCGTCGTCGGCCACCGACTTGGCGAGGGTGGTCGTGGTGCCGTCGTCGGAGGTCAGGGCAAGGGAGTTGGGCAGCAGGACGGTGGCGCCCTGCTTGGTGGTGGTGTTGTCGACGAGCAGCGCGGTCGAGGTGCCGCCGCCCTTGGTGTTGTGCAGATGGACGGCGATCACATCGCGGTTCTGGGCGCCCGCGGCCGTCGCCGTGCCGGACTTGCCACCGCCGGAGGAGGTGCCGGGCAACTTGCCCGCGTACCACAGGTATCCGACACCGCCGACGACCACCAGGGCGAGGACCACGACGAGGGCGACGACCCGGCCGCGCGCGCGGCGCCTGGCCTCCTCACGGCGCTCGGTGCGGTTCTCGGTGAACTGCAGCCAGTCGATGACGTCTTCGGAGTCGCCGTCGGGCTCCTCGACGAAGGCGAACTGGTCGGTGGCGTAGTCGCCGTCACCGCGCGGTTCCCTCTGTGCGGGGACTTCCGTGCGCCCGGGGGCGCGGTCGGGGGTGCCGGGCGGGCGGCCCGGACCGTTCCCGGCGGGGCCCGTCTGCTGCGGGATGTAGGCGGTCTGCTCGGCAACGCGCGGCTGCTGTCCGCTCGTTGCCGTCCGGCCGTACGGGTCGTAGCCGCTGCCGGGAGCATTGCCGTAGGAGGCGTAGGGGTCGTACGGGGGGACGGGCGGCTGCCGGCCGGTGTCGTGGGCCTGCTGCGTGCCGGTCGCGTACGGGTCGTAGCCGTAGCCCTGGGGCTGCTGGGGTTGCTGGTGCTGCTGCGTACCGTAGGGGTCGTAGCCCTGCGGGGTCTGCTGCGCGGGCACCTGCCGGTACACAGGCTGACCGAACTCGTCGTAACCGACGAGTTCGTACTGGTCGCCCCCCGCGTATCCGTCGTATCGGTCGTTCACCGGTGCCCCTCTCGGCTCACTCGCCGCGGTACAGCTGCCGCTTGTCGATGTAGCGCACCACACCGTCCGGCACCAGGTACCAGACGGGTTCGCCCATGGCGACTCTCGCACGACAGTCTGTGGACGAGATGGCCAGAGCGGGAACCTCGATCAGCGAGACACCGCCCTCCGGAAGACCCGGGTCTGTCAGGGTGTGACCGGGACGGGTGACGCCGATGAAGTGCGCGAGGGAGAACAACTCGTCCGTATAGCGCCAGGTGAGGATCTGGCCCAGCGCGTCGGCCCCGGTGATGAAGAACAGATCGGTGTCGGGGTTGAGCGCCTTCAGGTCGCGCAGGGTGTCCGTGGTGTAGGTGGGGCCGCCGCGGTCGATGTCGATACGGCTGACCGAGAACTGGGGGTTCTCGGCGGTCGCGATGACCGTCATCAGATAGCGGTCCTCGGCCGGGGCCACCTTGCGATCGGTCTTCTGCCAGGGCTGCCCGGTCGGTACGAACACCACCTCGTCGAGATGGAACTGCGCGGCCACCTCGCTGGCCGCGACGAGGTGCCCGTGGTGAATCGGGTCAAACGTTCCGCCCATGACGCCGAGACGGCGCTTGCCCGGGTTGGACGGCCCGTTTGCGGGGCCGGGTCCCGGGCCCTTCGCCGGACCGGTGGGCATGTGCTGCTCTCCCATGCCTGCAGACACTACCGGCCCGGCCGCAGGACACCGGCCCACAGGCCCCCCGGAACGGCCGGGACCAGGCACTTCTGCGGACTCAGCGGTCCCGGTTGAAGCGCGTGGTGATCCACAGCAGCAGGAGGAGGATGACGAGGGCGCCTCCGCCCGTCATGAACGGGCTGATGCTCGCGTGGCGTTCGCCTTCACCCTCGGCGAGCGTGGCCAACTGTGCAGCGGTGCTGTGGAAGCTCATCTTCGGCAGAACCTATCCGGTGTGGGCGGGACAAAGACGTCGGCTCATCGTAAGCGTGCGGCTGCGCACCGATCACGCCGACTCCGCCGTTCAGTGCTTACCGTCCGTGCGGGCCGGCACGACCGTGCCGGTCACCTGCGCTTGTATCCCCGCAGCAGGAACCAGGCGGTCAGGACGCAGCCGACGACCATCACGATCAGCACGACGCGGAGCAGGTCTCCCGGGCCCTGCCGGGCGGCGGCGGTCGCGGCCTCGGTGAACCAGGCGGCGGAAGTGTGCTCCATGGGATCGCTCCTTACGGTGTGCTGCCCTGCCACCGTATCTCCGCCTAGGCTGGACTCCGCTTCGGGGGCACATCGGGCATCGCGCGTCCACCCTCCGGTGGGGGCCCGATGATCCATCGCACAGTGGCCATGAGACACATGGGGGAACACATGTCCGACGAAAGCCACCAGCAGAACGGGCACGAGCGCGTGCCGAGCAGGCGGCGCAGGCGCTTCGAGGGGATCTCCTCGCGCGCGTACGAACACCCCGCGGACCGGTCGGCCCTGGTGGCCCTGCGCAAGCTCAGCGGCTTCGACACGGTCTTCAAGGCGCTCAGCGGTCTGCTGCCCGAACGCAGCCTGCGACTGCTGTTCCTCTCCGACTCCGTACGGGTCTCGGACGCGCAGTTCGCCCATCTCAACGACATGCTGCGGGACGCCTGTTACATCCTGGACCTGGAGAAGGTCCCCCCGATGTACGTCACCCAGGACCCGCAGCCGAACGCGATGTGCATCGGTCTGGACGAGCCGATCATCGTCGTGACGACCGGTCTGGTGGAACTCCTCGACGAGGAGGAGATGCGGGCGGTCGTCGGCCACGAGGTCGGGCACGCGCTGTCCGGGCACTCGGTCTACCGGACCGTCCTGCTGTTCCTGACCAACCTGGCGCTCCGTGTCGCCTGGATCCCGCTGGGCAACCTCGCGATCATGGCCATCGTGACCGCGCTGCGGGAGTGGTTCCGCAAGTCGGAGCTGTCGGCCGACCGGGCCGGGCTGCTGGTCGGGCAGGATCTGCAGTCCTCGATGCGGGGGCTGATGAAGATAGCCGGCGGGAACCATCTGCACGAGATGAACGTGGACGCGTTCCTGGAGCAGGCGGAGGAGTACGAGGCCGGGGGCGATCTGCGCGACTCGGTGCTGAAGATCCTCAATGTGCTGCCGCGGAGCCACCCCTTCACCACGGTCCGCGCGGCCGAGCTCAAGAAGTGGGCGGCGTCCCGCGACTACCAGCGGATCATGGACGGCCACTATCCGCGACGCACCGAGGACAAGCACACCTCGGTGTCGGACTCCTTCCGGGAGTCGGCGGCCAGCTACGCCAACGAGGTCAAGGAGTCCAAGGACCCGCTGATGAAGCTGGTCGGCGATATCGCGGGCGGAGCGGGCGACCTCGGTGGCCGGGTCCGGCGCGGCTTCTCGGGCTTCGGCGGCGGTGCGTCCAAGGAGGACCCGCGCCGTGAGCCGCGCGACGCCCGGCGGGACGACGAGGACCCCGACGCCTGATCGGCGACCGGTCCCGCCCCGGGCGGCCCGGCGCCCGGACAGCGCCCCTGACCGGGCTCGGGGCCGGTGCGCCGCTGTCCTGCGGGCGCCGCCGCGTGGGGGTGGCCTCCTTGGCGGGGCGCTCTGCCGGGCGGTCTGAGGACCGGCCCGAAGCTTCCGTGCGGCGGTGGGGCTTCCCGGCCGGGCGGAGCAGGCCCCTGGCCCGGCTTCGGGACGGCGGCGCCTGCTGCCCTACGGGCATCGCCGCGTAGGAGCCCCGCAACAGCGGCTCCCCCTCGGCCCCGGCCAGGCACTATCCGACACCCGGCCCGAGACCGGCGGCACCCGCCGCCCTGAGGGCACCGCCGCAAGGGCCCCGACAACGACCCGGCAGGGCGCTCCGGTCGGGCGGAGCAGGCCCCCCGCCACGACGGCTCGTCCCGGCCCCTAGGGAAACCCCCTGGCCGCCTCAGCCGGGCCGCGGCCCGTTTCCGGGGCCGTCCGACCCCTCCGGGCCCGAGGACCCCACAACCGGCCCGGGGACCCTCCAGGGCGGCCGCCCCGCCTTCCGCATCGCGGACGCGGCTGCTCAGGACGGCGTCGAAAGCCCGGGGCCTCCCGGGACAGCACACCTAGACCTTCGGCTGTGCGCTCGTCGACAGGGTGCCGCACAGGGCCGTCGCACTGCCCGTGGCGTAGGGGTCGGTGCCCGCCGGGCCGCCCGCCTTGGCCGTCTGGCCGGCGAGCAGCGGATGCAGATGGTCAGCGGAGTCGTCGGCGCAGGCGAGCGGGCCTGCCTGGACGTACGAGGCGACCAGCTGGGCCTGGTTCATGCGCAGGTCCTCGCGGTCGAAGCGGAAGGTCAGCTCGCGCCGCACGGTGAACAGTGAGGCCTCGGCCTTGACGTCCGCGCCGGTCGGCTTGAGCGCGTACACCATGGTGTGGTCGGAGGTGACCTCCAGAGTGTCGGAGTCGGCCTCCGTCGCCTGGAGCGTGCCCTGGACACGGATGCTGCGGTCGGCCAGCTGGACCCGGGACGGGTCGAAGCGCACCAGCCAGCCGGTGGGAGCGTGCCGTCCGTCGGCGGCCGGGTGGTTGAAGCTCTGATCGAACTGGTCGAGCTGCTGGGGGTCGAGCAGTACGCGGACCGAGCGCACGGCGCCGCCGGTGAGCACGGCCGGATCCAGCGAGGACTCGACGAGGTAGTCCTTCGCGGTGGTCAGCGCGGCGACGACCTGGCTGTCGGAGAAGTGGGCGGTGCGCCGGGTGGCGGGGAACGTGACGCCCTTGGCGCCGACGCGGAACTCGGCGGCGGGGCTGTGCGTGTAGAGCGCCTCGGGGTCGGTGGAGCCGGGTACGGCGGACTGCGGGGCGAGGGGTATCACCGTCATGCGCAGCGGCTCGACCGGCTGCGTCTCCGGCGCCGGATACGGATGCCGCACTCCCATGTAGATCGCGGTGCCGAAGGCGACGGCTATCAGCAGGACCAGGATGAGCGCCTGCCGCGTCAGCCCCCGGTGCAGCGGGGGGCGCCGGCGCACGGCGGGGGCGTGATCCCCCATGCGTTCGCGCGCCGAGAACTCCTGGAGCCGGGCAGCCCTGACGAACGACTCGTCGAACACGACGGATCGGTACTCGTCCTCACCACCACCGGGAGCGCCCTCGGGTGTCCCCTCCGGTGGGTCTCCAGGCCCGCCCATATCTTCAGAGTAGGTCTCCGGGAGCTCAGGTAAACGCCCTGCTACGCGACAAGTTCTGACAGGTTCTCACCAGACTTTCGAACGGATGTCGAACAAGCCCGTCGCAGCCCTCAGGGCGTTCTGGGCACCGCAGAGAACGCCGGTGGCGAATAGTCCGCGGAAGCCGAGGGTCCCGTGCCGGCACCGGTCTCCCGGCCCTGTTCCAGACCGGTGGTCGCGGGGGGCGGGACCTGCTCCTGGCGGCCCGAGGACGCGCCTCGGTACACCGCCGTGAACGCCAGTGCGACCATCCCTATGCCCATCACGAGGGCCAGCATCCAGGCGACCGGGCGGTGCCAGCGGGCGCCCCTGGCATAGGCGCCCGGTGCGCCGTAACGGCCCTCGAGGATCTCCGGGTCGTCGAGGTCGTCCAGATCGCGGCCGGGACCGAACCCTCCGCCGTCGTCGGGGTCGAACCCGTCCTCGTAGCGGTCGTCGTCACCGCGTGCGCCCCGGGCGTGCGCCCGGCGCGCCTCGGCCTCCTGGGCATCCGCGCGGGCCTGGGCGGCAGCGAGGAGTCTCTCGACCGCCGTCGGCTCGTGGACCACGGCGGCACGTACGAAGGCCTCGTCGAAGACCACGGAGGCGAACTCTTCGTCCATACCTCCGCGGTCGCGGTCGTCGTCGGGCTCCCGGCCGTCACCAGACGGCGTGCCCCCCACGTCCTCCGGCACGGCTCCAGAGTAGACCTGGGGGGTCAATTTGGGCAGACCGTAAGGAAATTCATCCGCCCGGCGAGACGGCTTCAAAGCCGCTTGCCAGGGACAACCGGTCGTGCTTGTCCGAGCGGCCGCTCAGCGGCGGATGTGCCCGTCGCCGGTCACGATGTACTTGGTGCTCGTCAGTTCGGGCAGGCCCATGGGGCCCCTGGCGTGCAGCTTCTGCGTGGAGATGCCGATCTCCGCGCCGAAGCCGAACTGGCCGCCGTCCGTGAAGCGCGTCGAGGCGTTCACGGCGACCGTCGTCGAATCGACCAATTGGGTGAAGCGACGGGCCGCCTGCTGCGAGGTGGTGACGATCGCCTCGGTGTGCCCGGAGCTCCACAGCCGGATGTGCTGCACCGCCCGGTCCAGGGAGTCCACGACCGCGGCGGCGATGTCGTAGGAGAGGTACTCGGTGTCCCAGTCCTCGGGCGTGGCCTCCACCACCGTGGCCTTCGAGCCCTTGGCGCAGGCCATCACGCGCTCGTCGCCATGCACGGTGACCCCGGCCGCGGCGAGGGCGTCCAGGGCCCGCGGCAGGAACTCGGGGGCGATGTCCTGGTGGACGAGGAGCGTCTCGGCGGCGTTGCACACGCTCACGCGGTGGGCCTTGGAGTTGATCAGGATGTCGATCGCCATGTCGATGTCGGCCTGCGCGTCGACGTAGACGTGGCAGTTTCCGGTGCCGGTCTCGATCACGGGGACCGTGGACTCCTCCACCACCGTGCGGATCAGCGAGGCACCGCCGCGCGGGATGAGCACGTCGACCAGGCCGCGGGCCCGCATCAGCTCGCGCACGGACTCCCGGCTCTCGCCGGGCACGAGCTGCACGGCGTCGGCGGGCAGCCCGGAACCGCCCACGGCGTCGCGCAGGACCCGGACGAGGGCGGTGTTCGACTCGTGCGCGGAGGACGAGCCGCGCAGCAGCACGGCGTTCCCGGACTTCAGGCACAGCGCGGCGGCGTCGACCGTCACATTGGGCCGGGCCTCGTAGATGATCCCCACCACGCCGAGCGGGACGCGGACCTGGCGCAGGTCGATGCCGTTGGGCAGGGTGGAGCCGCGGACGACCTCGCCGACCGGATCAGGGAGGGCGGCGACGTCCCGGACGTCGGAGGCGATGGCCCGGATCCGCTCCGGCGTGAGCGTGAGCCGGTCGATGATCGCCTCGCTGGTGCCCGCCTCACGGGCCCGGTCGATGTCCTTGGCGTTCGCCTCGACGATCTCGCTCGCGCGGACCTCCAGCGCGTCCGCGACGGCCAGCAGCGCGTCGTCCTTCTCGACCCGCGGCATCGGCGCGAGGTCGTCGGCGGCGGCCTTGGCACGATAGGCGGCCTGCGCGACCGGGGACATCGAGTCGTACGGCGAGAGCGTGGTCATGGGGGAAGGGTAGTGCTCCGGACGGAACCGTCCACGGCTTGTTCCACTCACCGAGACACGCTCAAAACGGGTGAACTCCGACCGGTGTCGCCGGGGGCGGCCCGTATCCCTCGGCCACCCGCTGGTGATAGGTCTCGCGGTCGACGACCTCGAGGCCGACGATCTCCCAGGGCGGCAGCCCGGCGGTGTGGCGGTGCTCGCCCCACAGCCGCAGCGCCACCGCGGCGGCGTCGTGCAGGTCGCGGGCCTCCTCCCAGTACCGGATCTCCGCGTGATCTCCGGCGTAGCGGCTGGTCAGCAGGAAGGGGTGGTCATGGGCGAGCTGCTCGAGGGCGCGCCGCACCTCCGTCACGGGGGCCCGGTCTCCCGACACACTGAGCGTGACGTGCCACAGCCGGGGGACGTCACCGGGCGCCTCGTACGTGTCCCGTTCCGTGACTTCCGTGACGCCGGTCAGTGCGCGCTCCTCCCCGGGCGTGCGGGCCGCACCGCCGTCACGAGGGACACCGGAGGTGCCGTGACCGCGGAACGCCGCCACCCCAGGGCGCACTCGTCTCACGACGGCCTCCTTACGCAGTGCTCGTGCAGAACATGTCCCCGAGACAAAGTGGAGCAGGCCCCAGGGCTTCATGGGGCGGTTTTACGGAACGTCCCCCACCGGGAACCCGTAAAGAGCGGACCTTTGGGCCGGTTACGGGTGCAGGATGACCAGGTCGTCCCGGTGCACGACCTCGCGTTCGTAGGCGGGGCCCAGTTCGCGCGCCAGTTCCCGGGTCGAGCGGCCGATCAGCCGGGGGATCTCCTTGGCGTCGAAGTTGACGAGCCCCCGCGCCACCGCCACGCCCGCGCTGTCGCGCAGCTCCACGGGGTCGCCCGCGGTGAAGTCGCCCTCGACCGAGGCGATGCCGGCGGGCAGCAGCGACGTGCGGCGCTCGACCACCGCGCGCACGGCGCCGTCGTCGAGCGTGAGCGCGCCCTGCGGGGTGGACGCGTGCTGAAGCCACAGCAGCCGGTCGGCGGAGCGCTTGCCCGTGGGGTGGAAGTAGGTGCCGGTGTCCCGGCCCGCGAGCGCGTCGGCGGCGTGGACGGCGGAGGTGAGCACCACGGGGATGCCCGCCGCCGCCGCGATCCGGGCCGCCTCGATCTTGGTGACCATGCCGCCCGTGCCGACGCCGGCCTTGCCCGCGCTGCCGATCTCCACATGTGCGAGGTCCTCGGGCCCTCGCACCTCCGCTATCCGCGAGGTGCCGGGCCTGCTGGGGTCCCCGTCGTACACACCGTCCACGTCCGACAGCAGGACCAGCAGATCGGCGTGGACCAGGTGGGCGACGAGCGCGGCGAGACGGTCGTTGTCGCCGAAGCGGATCTCGTCCGTGGCGACCGTGTCGTTCTCGTTGACGACCGGGAGCGCGCCCATCGACAGGAGCTTGTCGAGGGTGCGGGCGGCGTTGCGGTGGTGGGCGCGGCGACTGGTGTCGTCGGAGGTGAGCAGCACCTGGCCGACACGGACGCCGTGGCGGGCGCAGGAGGCGGTGTAGCGGGCCACCAGCAGACCCTGGCCGACGCTGGCCGCGGCCTGCTGCCGGGCCAGGTCCCGAGGCCGACGGCGCAGTCCGAGGGGGGCGAGGCCGGCGGCGATCGCACCCGAGGAGACCAGGACGATCTCCTTCTCGCCTCCACTGCGGTGCTTGGCGAGCACGTCGACGAGTGCGTCGACACGATCGGCGTCCAGCCCGCCCGCCGCCGTGGTCAGCGAGGAGGAGCCCACCTTGACGACGATCCGATGAGCCTCTGCCACGGCCTGCCTTGCCCCAGCCACCTGCTGTGCTTCCCCTCGCGCGTCGGTCCGTCCCCCGCCCGGCAATCTACGCGAACGAGCAGAGGTGGCGCGCATCGTTCCAGTACCCGGGCGAGCACAGCGTGATCCCGTGCTCACGTCTCGCACACGGCAAAAAGGTTGCACTGGTTGCCTATAGAAATTAAAGATGATGCAAACATAATTTGAACACCGTGTCACCTAACGTTCACCACGCACGGCGTGTGCTGCTGAGGTCGGGGAAGAGCCCCTACGACGTCGTCCCCGTGGAGGAAGCCCTCCATCGCGATGTCATCGCCACCAACGCTGGCAACCTGATCTTCAGCGACGCCGCCCACAAGATCCTCGAGACCCCGCACACCGAGGTGGTCTCGAACGGAATGCGGGCCGATGCCGCCATGGCGGCCAGGATCAACGAGGAGTACGACGCCTTCGTCGTACCGCTCGCCAATGCGTTCCGGCCCTCCTTCGAGACCGGGCTGCAGCGCCTGACGCGACTCATCGGAAAGCTGCGGATCCCCGTGGTGGTGCTGGGCATAGGTGCGCAGACCGGGCTCAGCTACGACCCGGCGCGGCTGAAGCCGATGGAGCCCACCGTCCGCGAGTTCGTCTCGGCGGTGCTCGACCGCAGCGCGTCCATCGGCGTGCGGGGCGAGTTCACGGAGAAGTACCTGAAGGACATGGGGTTCAGGGACGTCGAGATCATCGGCTGCCCCTCGATGTTCCTTTACGGCAAGGAACTCACCGTGGACAAGCGGGTGCCCGCCCTGACGCCCGAGTCCCGGATCGCCATCAACGGCTCGCACAGCGCCGTGCAGAAGCAGGGGCTCGACCGGGTCATCACCCGGACCCATGCGCGCTATCCGCATCTGCGCTTCGTCGGCCAGAACCTGAGCGACGCACGGCAGTTGCACTGGCGGGACCTGTCGGACGCGAACGGCCGGGTCACCGCGATGCCGACCCACCCGGACCACCCCATGTACCGCGAGGACAAGGTCCGGGTCTACATCGATCCGGTCACCTGGATCGACGACCTGCGCGACTTCGACTTCTCCTTCGGCTCCCGCATCCACGGCAACATCGCCGCCCTGCTGGCGGGCACTCCCGCGACCGTGCTGTGCGCGGACTCGCGGACGCTGGAACTGTGCCGGTACTTCGACATCCCGCACCGCAGAATCGACAACCTGCCCGAGGATCTCGACCCGGCCCGGCTCTACGAGGAGGCCGACTTCAGCGCACTGATCGGCGGTCACCAGGAGCGCTTCGAGCGTTTCACGGCGTTCCTGGACAGCAACGGCCTGGAGAACACCTTCACCCACGGCGACGGCGGTGCCGCCTTCGACGAGCGGATGCGCTCGCTGTCCTTCCCGGCCGGCCTGCGCCCCTGGAACGACAGCGACGTCGCCTCGCTCACCTCGCGGTTCGGCTGGCTGCAGAGCCGCATCGTCGAACTGAGCCAGGACAACGCGAAGTTGAGGCGCGACGTGGCGCGGGCGAACGCGAGCGCCAAGGCAGCCGCGGCGGTGCCGCCGCCGTCGGTCTACCGCCGGGCGCGCCGGGCGGTGGGGCGGCCGCTCCGCAAGGCGTTGCAGTCCGGGGGCAAGTGAGCGGTCCCGTGCGGCCGTTCCACAGCGGTGGCCGGGGGTGCGCCCTTTCGGGCGGGCCCCCGGCAGCGGGTCTCAGGCTGCCCGGCGCACCTTCAGCATCCGCCGGGCAGCCTTGCGCAGCCGCTGGAAGTGGACCGGCGTCGTCAACGGCTTGAAGTCCTCGATCGTGAGCGTCTCGCGGGTCGTCGGCACGAACCATTCGTCCGGGAGGCCCGCGGCGCCGTCACGGAAGTGCGGGTAGCCGACGTAGGCCTTGCCGCCGGCCGGGTCCATGAAGACGGTGGGCGCCTTGTTCGCCTTGACGAACTCCAGCACGTCGGACAGCAGGTCCGCGCGGCCCCGCGCCACCAGGTGCAGCCGCAGCCGCTCGTTGACCTTCATCCGCTCGGCGACGCCCTCGTGCCAGTACGCCTCCATCATCGGCTTGGCGAGCTCCAGCTTGTGGGCGCGCACCTCCTCGTCGTTGTTCAGGAAGACGGGCCCGAACTGCGGCAGGAGGGTGATCAGGAAGGGGCGGACCATCAGGGAGTCGCGGCGCGGGCCCGCGGGCACGAGCTCGGCGATGAGCTTCATGAGGGCACGGGCCGAGTCGAAGCGCAGGGTGTAGCTGCCGGTCTTGGTGACGTGCTTGCCGTCGGTCCGGCCGACCAGGTAGTAGCAGGTGTAGTCGGCGATCACGGAGACGCCGTCCGCGCGCAGATACGCCTCCATCGTGAACAGGGCGTCCTCGCCGGTCCTCAGCGACTCGTCGAAGCGCATCCCGTGCCGTACGAGCAGCTCCCGGCGGAAGAGCTTCTGGGCGCTCAGCGTGAACTTGATCTTCGAGGAGAAGACGTCGGTCCGCGGCAGCGTCCTGCCCCACATCGACTTGGGGGCGTTGCGGTTGACACCCACGACCTTGCCGAGCACGACATCGGTCCGCTGCTCGTCGGCCATGGCGACCATGCGCTCCAGCGCCTCGGCCCCGAGCCGGTCGTCCGCGTCGAGGAAGAACACATACCGTCCGCGGGCCCTTTCCAGACCCACGTTGCGCGGGCCGCTGGGGCCACCGGAGTTCTCCTGGTGGATGACGGTGACCGTCATGGGAGCCTGCTTGGCGAACTCCTCCAGGCGGTCGCCCGTCCCGTCCGTCGAACCGTCGTCGACGGCGATGACCTCGATCCGGGCCGGGTCGAACGTCTGCGCCTGCACCGACTCCAGGCACTCGACCAGGTACGGCATAGCCTCGTACGCCCCGATGATCACAGATACATCAGGCTGCGCAACGGTCACGCTTCCCCCTCGTCACGGGAACTTTCCCCGCATGTCATCAACACTTACCCATAAGAGGGCCGACGGCGGGCGAAGGTTGCCCCCACCCCAATGATTCGTGACACACGTCACATGGCGAACCGACAGAGAACCACGGTAGGCCGTCACGGTAAGAGCAAGGAAAGGGCCCGGGCGCCGAGGAGTGCTCCCTCGGCGCCCGGGCCCTCGGGCCGTGGCGCGTTTCAGCCCTTGACCACGTCGGTCGTCTCATCGGCGGGTGTCGGGCGCTGACCGGGCACCGCGCCCGCCCGCTCGGCGACGGTCCCCCGGCCGGCGGTCTCCAGACGGTGGTTGCGGGCCTCCGCCTTCTGCGCCAGGTCGCTCACGGCGGCGTTGAACTGCTCGATCGACGTCGGCTCGTCCGGGCCCAGCAGATAGCGCCTGAGCTCCCCGCGTTCGGCGGTCAGCGGGTCCGCCGCGGGATCCCGGACGGCCGTCAGCAGCTCGTCCAGTTCGCGCGCGGAGTTCGACAGGATCACGGCCGCGCGCACCGCCGTGTTCTGCCGCTTGAACTCCTCGACGCCGAGCGCCGCGGAGTCGGTGACGGCATACGGCTTGCCGCTCGCGATGAAGTCGGAGACCACGCTGGAGATGTCGGAGACCATCGCGTCGGAGACGTTGAAGCAGTCGTACAGACGCGGCTCGGAGCCAGTGACGACGCGGTGCTGCCAGGAGCCGAAGGAACGCCAGTAGGCGTCGTCCCACTCGGCCCGAAGCCGGGCGATCTCCTCGTGCTTGGCCACGTCGACCAGACCGTCGCGGGTCGCCTCGGCTTCGTCGCCGCTGTCGTCGACCGGACCGCTCAGCTCGGCGAGCCGGGCGGTGATGCGGACCAGCTCGGCCTTGGCCCGGGTCTGGGCCGCGGCGTCCGCGGTGAAGCGCGGGTCGGCGGCACGCTCGGTGGCGGCCTTCTCGACCAGGGCGGTGATCCGCCGGTGCGCGGCGCCCGCCTTGGCGCTGCGGGTCCCGGTGAAGGGGTGGGGCTTGTAGAGGACACGGACCGGCCGGTCGGCGGCGAGCAGCTTCTTCACGATGTTCTCGCCGGCCAGCAGGAGCGAGGTGTTGCCCGGGTTGTCGTCCCAGCCCTCCCAGGTGGGGGCGTACAGGACGGTCGGGATGCGCCCCTCGGGCACGCCCTGCCAGGGCTGGATGGGCGCGAGCTGCGGGCGGCCGACCTCGACGATGTCGTCGTCACGGACGCCGACGTCGGCCAGGGCGTAGCGGTCACGGCCCGCACGGCCGGCCGTCCACACCTCGTCGTAGACCTTGCTGAACGGGTTGACGCTGGCCAGCTTGTCGCTGTCGCCGTGGCCGATGAAGACGTGCTTCATGGTCGGGACGCGCAGCATGTGGATGTTCTTGCCGACGTTCGCCGCGTACAGCGTGACGCGCACCGTGGACAGGTCCAGGTTCATCAGGTGCACCCCTCCGGGCACGCAGATGACGGGGACCGTGGTGGGCTGGAGGTTCTCCAGGATGACGCGCTCGCGGAGGATGATCAGCGGACGGGTCTCCAGCCGCTCCATCGTGTCCAGCCACATGTTGACCTGGTAGGCCGAGTCCTTGGAGCCCGAGAAGTACAGCACCGTCTCCGGGCGGTACTCGCGCAGCCAGCCACTGACCGCCTTGAGTACGGCGTCCGCCTTCGGCGGGATCCTCCGGCCGCGGATGTACGGGACGAGCGCGGTGACGTAGAGGAAGGCCAGCACCAGGGTGACGGCCACGCCCGTGAGGCCGTAGACGACCCGGTCGGTGGCGGCGGTGACCAGCAGACCGACAACGGCGGCGAGGTCGAGGTGGAGCATCTTCTCGGCGGCGCGGTCGAGCAGCAGACGCGGCGGGGCGTCCGGGATGCGGATCCGCGAGACGAGGTCGACGTTGCGGGTGGCGATCGGCATCCTGCGGCGGTTGCGGATCAGGGTGACCAGGGCGCCGTGCGGGGCCTGGAAGCCGTAGAAGGCGAGGAAGCAGCCGATCGCCGCGTAGAAGACCACGTCGCCGGAGAGCGAGAGACGGGCCATGAGCAGGACCAGCAGCAGCTGTCTGATCAGGAACCGTATGGACAGACCGGCCCGCACCTTGCCGAGGCGGTTGATCAGATAGCTGCCGCGCCGATGCAGAAAGTGGTCCGCGAGGTACGTCACTGCGGCCGCGGCCGCGAAGGCACCGACGCTCGGGAGGAGTGCGGCCAGCATCAGCACGGGGAAGCCCAGCATCATGAGGGCCGCCGCGGCCAGCTCGGCCGCACTGCCCACCCGGGCAACGCGTATAGCGGTGGAAATCACGGGGGAACCTGCTCTTGGAGGGAGAGTGCCGGTGGTGGTACGGAGAAAAACTTCGGTAGGTCTTCGAAAAGGAATCGGAAAGTTCCTGCAGCCGGTCTGGATTTTATGGATTCAGGCCCCTGCGTCCGCGCATTCGTCGCGCAATCACAGAGGCCTGAATTCCGGGAACCAAGGAAATTTCGACTATGCCACGCCGTCCTGGCGGTCCAGGACGCCGGCCAGAGCCGCCTCGAATCCGGATGCCCTGCCCGCGTCCGCCGTCGGATCCTGCTGGCGTACGTCGATGACATGGCCGGTCAGTTCGGAGACGAGGACGTCGAGCGAGGTCCGCGCCACCGCCTCGGAGGACAGCAGCGAGCCGTCGGGCTCCTGACCGAAGGCCTTGGTGCGCATCGGGGTGGCGGTGCGCTCCGGGTTGATGCAGTTGACGCGGATGCCGTCGCCGGCCCATTCGTCGGACAGCGCCTGGGTGAGGTTCACCATGGCCGCCTTGGTCGAGGAGTACAGGCTGTACTCGGCGCGGCCGCGGGTGTAGCTGCTGGAGGTGTACAGCAGCAACTGCCCCTGGGTTTCGGCGAGGTACTTGTAGGAGGAGCGGGCGATCTGCACCGGGGCCAGGTAGTTGACCTTCAGCGCTTCCTCGATGGTCGCGTTGTCGGTCTCGGCGAGCTTGCCGATGCGCAGCACGCCGGCGGTGTTGACGACGTAGTCGATGCGTCCGGTCTCGGCGTAGGCCTTGGACAGCGCGTCGTCGACCTCCTCCGGGTTCTCCACGTGCGTTCCGGTGGTGGAGCGGCCGAGCGCGTACACCTTGGCGCCGTAGGACTCGGCCAGCTCGGCGATGTCCTTGCCGATGCCGTACGAGCCGCCGAAGACGACGACGGTCCTGCCGCTGAGGAGTTCCCGGTAGGCCTCCTCGCCGTTCTGCTCGGGCGCGGCGGTGGAGGCGAGCTGGAACAGCTTGTCGGCGATGAACACGTCGACCGGCTGCGTGACCTTCATGTTGTACTCGTCGCCCGCGACCACGTGGATCGGCACGTCCGGCAGATACCTGAGTACGACGGTGCAGTCGTCGGTGGCCTGGAAGTTGGGGTCGCCCGCGGCGATTTCGTAGGCGCGGCGGATCGTGGACAGCTTGAACGCCTGCGGGGTCTGACCGCGGAGCAGCCGGGAGCGGTCCGGGATCTCCGTGATGAATTCGCCGTCCCCGCCGTGCGTGCGGGTCACGATGATGGTGTCCGCCGACGGGATGGCGACGTCGACGGCCTGGTAGCGCTCCAGGGCCGCGACGCAGTCGTCGATCACGCGCCGCGACAGCAGGGGGCGGACGGCGTCGTGGAACAGGACGTTGCGGTCCTCGCCCTCCGCCAGCCCCTCACCGAGCGCGGCGATGGCGCGCTCGGTGGTCTCGTTCCGCGTGGAGCCGCCCTCGATGATCTGCGTCACCTTGGTGAAGCCCGCCTTGGCGACGATCTTCTCGAGATCCGGCACATAGCCCGGCGCCATCAGCACGATGACGTCGTCGATGGAGTCGGCCTTCTCGAAGGTGGTCAGCGTGTGCTCGATCACCGCCTTGCCGGCGATCTTCAGCAGCTGCTTCGGAATCGACAGACCCACGCGCTGACCGGTGCCACCAGCCAGGATCACTGCGGTGGTACGGGGCTTGGCTATGCGCTCAGACACAAGTGACCTACCTAGGGCTTCAGGGAACCTTCGGATGGTCCCACTTTCAGTAAGCGAAGTGCAAGGTGAGCGCCCTCTGCTGCATATGTAGGCGCAACCTGCTATTCACCTTCTACCCTCGTCGATCTCCGAAGAGCCTGCCCGGATTGTCCAGATTTGCTGTGAGTAACTCCACACGTTTCTCACGCGTTTTCGTTGCACTTTCCCCTGCGACGTCTTCCGGCCACGAAGACCGGGCGCACGGTGCACTCACCGTCGGCGCATCCCCCGTAGCGCTCGGTGGCCGAGCACCCTGAGCAACTCGCGGGACGAGGTCCGGTGCACGGACCGCACCGTGCCCGCGCCCGGGAGCGCCGCGGTCGCGGCCAGCGCCCCGTACAGGGCCTGCGCCGCCACTTCGGGCGCGATCCCCGGCGCGGGCGGCCCCGGTTGCCCGTGCGCGCCTGACGGGGCCTCGGCCAGCAGCGACAGATCTCCGACGACCCGCACCCCGAGGGCCCCGATCCGCGCGCCGGCCTCCGCACCCACTGCGGCGGCCTCCTCAAGCGCCCACCGGGGTGTGTGGATCCGGTGGTCGTCCGGCCCCGGTGCGCAGCTGCTCTTCATCCGCAGGACGGCGCCGTTGCGCACGAGTGCGGAATACAGCTCGTCCGGCAGCCCATGACCGCGGAACTCGATATTCAAACGACGCAGCATTTCGGTCTCGGCCGATGTGAGAGACCGGTTCGCCGCCTCCGGCACCTCTTTCAGAAGGCCGGCGGGAAGGGCCAGGAGGGACTCGAAGGTACGCAGGAGGCCGCCGCGGTCGCGGTCGTCGACCACGACGACGGTGACCCGCTCCGGGCCGACGACCCCGGCCCAGCGCTCGACGAGCCGGTCGTGGCGGTGACGCCGCCAGAAGCTGGGCGTGGGCTTCTCGTACGGCGGCTTGCGCAGCATGTGGTCGAGCCAGTCCTCGTACCCCATGCGCAGCCCGTTCTGCACATACTGCTGCCACTGCGACGGCAGGATCTTCGCCGGCGGGCGCAGCGTGACCAGGACGTGCGGCCTCCCCGGGGTCCCCGGCTCGGCTCCCCCCGCCAAGGCCCCGGGACCGCCCAGCTCGCGGACGATCCGGGCGATCGTTTCGTCGCCCTCGGCGTCGGCGAAGAACTCGCTGCTGACGACGGAGGTACGTGTCCCCGTCGCCTGCACCTGCTCCACGAGCCGCCGCCAGTGGCCCTCGGTGGGCACGGTGTCGCCCATCATCGCGGGCCGGGCACACGCGGCGAGCGCCGCTTCCATGGGGTGCCGGGTGTGGGCGGGGAAGTCCACACCGTGGGCGGCCATCGCGTCCCTGGCCGCGAAGAGCGCCGCCTGCACGGACGTGGTCCCGGTCTTGTGCGGGCCGATGTGCAGCAGTCGGGTGCCGGCCGGAAGCGGCGGCGGGTTCTGGGTCGTACAGTCCGTCTCCATGGTCAACGGAAGGTAAGAGACGCTTCTGAAGCAGGTGTGAGAGGTGCCTGGGACATGGATGAGTCCCGGGCTCCCCCTGCCTCGCTCCGCCGGTCCGGGACGCGGGCCACCCGGCCGCGCCCCACGGACCCCGCCTCACCCTTGCCGCACACCCGGGACGCGAGCCACCGGGCCCCGCGCCTCACACCAACCGCACACCCGGCCTGCCCGCCTCGACCCGCAGCCGGGCGAAGGTCATGGAGGCGGCCTCCGGGCGCAGTACCGTCTCCGGGACCCTGACCTGGGCGTCGATGCCGTCGGCGCGGATGTCGAAGAGGTGGTAGCCGCGATGGGCGTCGATCAGCTTCCAGTGCGGGTTGTCCGCCTTGCGCGGGTCCCAGTCGCGGTGGAAGGCCGCCAGGTCCTGGTCGCCGCCGCTGGAGACGGAGGTGCCGACGAACTCGGCGCCGACCACGGCGGAGCGCGGGTCGGCGAAGTCCCGCTTGAGGTCGCTCACCATCGTCAGATGACGGTCGCCGGAGAGCACGACCGGGTTGCGGACCTTCGTGAACTCCTTCATGAAGGCGTTGCGTTCGGCCTGGTAGCCGTCCCAGGCGTCGTAGTACCAGAGCTTGCCCGGGCCCACCTGGAGGTCGGTCTCGGCCATCATGATCTGCGAGGCGATCAGGTTCCATCGGCCCGGCGAGCGGTGCAGTCCGTCCAGCAGCCACTGCTTCTGCCGGGCGCCGAGCATGGTCGCCGAGGCGCTGTCGGCGCCCGACTGGGTTGTCGCCTGGTCGCTGCGGAACTGCCGGGTGTCCAGCACGTTCAGCCGGGCAAGGCGCCCGAAGTCCAGCCGCCGGTACATCTGGATGTGCGGTCCCTTCGGGATCGCGCTCGCACGCACCGGCATGTGCTCGTAGTACGCCTGGTAGGCGGCGGTCAGCCGGGCCACGAACGCGGCGTGGGACTGCTTGGCGGGGTCCTGCGGAACCTGGCCCGCGTAGTCGTTGTCGACCTCGTGGTCGTCGAAGGTGACCACCCAGGGCGCGGCGGCGTGCATCGCGGCCAGATGCGGATCGGTGCGGTACTGGGCGTAGCGGTTGCGGTACTGGACGAGTGTGTACGGCTCGTCGCTGCCCTCGTGGCGGCGCACGGCGCCGGCGGCGGGCAGGGACTCGTAGATGTAGTCGCCGACGAACAGCACGACGTCCGGGTCCTGGGCGCGCATGTCCGCGTACGGGGTGAAGTAACCCTGCTGCCAGTTCTGGCAGGAGGCCAGCGCGACACGCAGACGCCCTCCTGAGCCCTGCGGATCGGGAGCCGTACGGGTGCGCCCGACGGGCGACAGCTGGCCGCCGGTGCGGAAGCGGTACCAGTAGGCGCGGCCCGGGCGCAGCCCGCGCACGTCGGCATGGACGCTGTGCCCGAGCGCCGGCAGCGCCCTGGTGGCACCGCGCCGCACCGTCCGCCGGAACCGCTCGTCCTCGGCGACCTCCCACTCCACGGTCACCGGGCGGTCGGGCATGCCGCCGCCGTGCAGCGGATCGGGGGCGAGCCGGGTCCACAGCACGATGCCGTCCGGGAGCGGATCGCCGGAGGCCACTCCGAGTCTGAACACATGGTCGGGCAGGGGCGGTTCGATGGCCCGCGCCACATGCGGCAGCCCCAGCTGGGCGGCGGCCGTGGCCCCGAGCACCGCGGCACCCGTGGTGAGAAAGCGGCGTCGATCGCTGGAGACTGCTCGTTCCATCCCCGAACTCCTTGCGTCGCGAGTCTCTTCGACATGGCGATGCTCACACACCGTGGCAACCCGGCCACTGAACGGAGTGGGGCGCGGGCATGACAAATGCGTGACCAGAAGCGAGGGGGGACGGAGGCCACCCCGTGCGTGGGCGTGCGGCCGGCCGGCCGATGACGGGTGACGTGTGCGAGCAGACGCCCGGGGACGGTCGTCCCGTCCCCGGGCGTCGGGCACTACGACGTCGCTACATCGCTACGACATCGCTGTGGATCGCTCAGAACGGTTCGAAGTCGTCGAAGTCCCGCTGGGCTTCGTCCCGTTCGACCTGATTCTCCCGGCGGCGCTGAGCGGCGGGACGCAGCGCCTCGAGCCGGTGGTCCTCGCCGCGCCGGCCGAGCATCTCCGCGCCCGCCGTCACCGAGGGCTCCCAGTCGAAGACGACCGCGTTGTCCTCGGGCCCGATGGCGACGCCGTCGCCGGACCTCGCGCCCGCCTTCATCAGCTTGTCCTCGACACCGAGGCGGTTGAGCCGGTCGGCGAGGTAGCCGACGGCCTCGTCGTTGTTGAAGTCGGTCTGGCGCACCCAGCGCTCGGGCTTCTCGCCACGCACGCGGAACAGACCGTCCTCCTCGCGCGTCACCGTGAAGCCCGCTTCGTCGACGGCCTTCGGCCGGATGACGATCCGGGTCGCCTCCTCCTTCGGCTTGGCGGCACGCGCCCTCGCGACCAGGTCGCCGAGGGCGTACGAGATCTCCTTCAGCCCGAGGTGCGCCACCGCCGACACCTCGAAGACGCGGTATCCGCGGGCCTCCAGGTCGGGCCGCACCATATCGGCCAGATCCTTGCCGTCCGGTACGTCGATCTTGTTCAGGACGACGATCCGCGGACGGTTGCCGAGGCCGCCGTACTGCTTCAGCTCCTCTTCGATGACGTCGAGGTCGGAGACGGGGTCGCGGTCGGACTCCAGCGTGGCCGTGTCCAGTACGTGCACGAGCACACTGCACCGCTCGACGTGCCGCAGGAACTCGAGGCCGAGGCCCTTGCCCTGGCTGGCGCCCGGGATCAGTCCCGGCACGTCGGCGATGGTGTACACGGTCGAGCCCGCGGTGACCACGCCCAGGTTCGGGACGAGGGTGGTGAACGGGTAGTCGGCGATCTTCGGCTTGGCCGCGGAGAGCACGGAGATCAGCGAGGACTTGCCCGCGCTCGGGTAGCCGACGAGGGCCACGTCCGCGACCGTCTTCAGCTCGAGGACGACGTCCTGCAGGTCGCCGGGTTCGCCGAGCAGCGCGAAGCCGGGCGCCTTGCGGCGGGCCGAGGCCAGCGCCGCGTTGCCGAGGCCGCCGCGGCCGCCCTGGGCGGCGATGTACGACGTCCCGTGCCCGACCAGGTCGGCGAGCACGTTGCCCGCCTTGTCGAGCACGACCGTGCCGTCCGGCACCGGCAGGACCAGGTCCTGGCCCTCCTTGCCGGCCCGGAAGCCGCCCTCGCCCGGCTTGCCGTTGGTGGCCTTGCGGTGCGGGGAGTGGTGGTAGTCGAGAAGCGTGGTGACCGACTGGTCGACGGTGAGGATCACGTCGCCGCCGCGGCCGCCGTTGCCGCCGTCGGGGCCGCCCAGCGGTTTGAACTTCTCGCGGTGCACGGAGGCGCAGCCGTGGCCTCCGTTACCCGCGGCGACGTGGAGTTCGACGCGGTCCACGAAGGTGGTCATGGTGCAGTGCCTCCAGAAAATTCGGATATGTCTTGAGTCAACACGCGAAAGGCGGACCCGCCTTCCCGACCGGGAAGTGAGGTCCGCCTCGCGAAAAGTTCGGTCGAAAAGCCTTGAATCAGATGATTCAGGCGACCGAAACGATGTTCACGACCTTGCGGCCACGGTGGGTACCGAACTCCACCGCACCGGCCTGCAGCGCGAACAGCGTGTCGTCGCTGCCACGGCCGACGCCGGAGCCCGGGTGGAAGTGCGTGCCGCGCTGGCGGACCAGGATCTCACCCGCGTTGACGACCTGACCGCCGAAGCGCTTCACGCCGAGCCGCTGGGCGTTGGAGTCGCGACCGTTCCGGGTGGACGATGCGCCCTTCTTGTGTGCCATTTCTCCTCAGTCCCTTACTTCGCAGCCGTGGGGATCTCAGTGACCTTGATCGCCGTGTACTGCTGGCGGTGGCCCTGGCGACGGCGGTAGCCGGTCTTGTTCTTGTAGCGCAGAATGTCGATCTTCTGGCCCTTGTGGTGGTCCACGACCTCGGCCTGGACCTTGATGCCGGCCAGCACCCACGGGTCGCTGGTCACAGCGTCGCCGTCGACAACGAGCAGGGTCGAGAGCTCGACCGCGTCGCCAACCTTGGCAGTGGAAATCTTGTCAACCTCAACGATGTCGCCGACAGCAACCTTGTGCTGGCGACCACCGCTGCGCACGATGGCGTACACGCGGATCTCACTCTCTCGCTCGGGAACGGCACCCCCGCAGTCCAGCCGCCCGGCAGAACGGACGGCCTCTTCCGGTCACGGCCCGTGCCCGGAAGGAAGAGGTTTACGGGGATGTGGCGGGTCTGTGGACACGCCGACGGTCAAGGTTACGGGGCCCGGCTTGAGGGGTCAAACCGGGCCCCGCGGGACCTTCGGCCGCCTTGCGTCAGACGGCGTCCCCCGTATCCACCACCAGCGTGTAATCGGGAACGGCCTCGGTGCCCTCGACCGACCGCTCGGCGTCGTCGGGCACAGGCGCGCTCAGCGGAATCAGGCCGCTCAGGCACGAGGCGCACCAGAATGCCGCTGTTCCACTCTCCGCTCCCGGCGAAGGGACGACGAACACCAGTCGCAGCGCCCGTGCGAGGCAGTGGGGACACGGGCGTGAACCGATGGACCGAGGGCTTTGGCAGGCCCTCTGGTATTCATCCAGCCACACCGAGAACTCACTCACTCGAAAGCCTCCCCGACGTTGTCCCACCAGTCGTTCTCGAACTCCGTGCACTGCCATGCGCGACAAACTTCTCGAACCGGCCGCGCGGCAGGAGGACGGAAGACGGACACTCCGGCCGGCGGAGACCGTGAATCGGCTCCTGCCGGCCACAGGTGGCCGCAGCGCCCGTATGCTCGCCGGGCGAAGGTAGACACCGGAAGGCAGAGAAGTGAACTACAGGGTTCAGCCCAGCGCCCAGGTCGACGAGTCCGCCGACATCGGCGCCGGAAGCAGTGTGTGGGACCTCGCACAGATCCGTGAGGGCGCCCGCCTCGGCGAAGGCTGTGTGATCGGCCGCGGTGCGTACGTCGGCACGGGCGTGCGCATGGGCGACAACTGCAAGCTGCAGAACTACGCGCTCGTCTACGAGCCGGCCGAACTCGGCGACGGTGTCTTCATCGGCCCCGCCGTGGTCCTCACCAACGACCACAACCCCCGCTCCGTGGACCCCGAGGGCAGGCAGAAGCGCGGCGGCGACTGGGAGGCCGTCGGTGTGAAGATCGCCGACGGTGCCTCGATCGGAGCGCGCTCCGTGTGCGTCGCGCCCATCAGCATCGGCCGCTGGGCGATGGTCGCCGCGGGCGCCGTCGTCACCAAGGACGTGCCGGACTTCGCCCTGGTCGTCGGCGTTCCCGCGCGACAGGTCGGCTGGGTCGGCAGGGCGGGCGTCAAGCTGGTCGAGCGGGCCGGAGAGGCCGGCGTCTGGGAGTGCCCGGAGACCGGCAGCATCTACGAGGAGAAGGACGGCTCGCTGACGGAGCGCGACGCCTGACCTCTGGAGCCGGAAGGATTCGGGTCGCTCCACGGAAACCCCCGCCGTGATGCCGGCCGCAGCTCCGCCCTGAAGAGGATCGGACGCGGCCAGCACCCACCCTCGGCTAAGACCTCGGATTCGCGGCGACGGTCCCCCGGGTCGGCAGTCCCGTGGACAGTGCGGGCTCGGCGCGGCTCACTGGTTCTCGTGGCGGCCGAGCAGCAGCCGATCGAAATCGTCGCGTACGACTGTCCAGTCCCAGGCGGACAGAGCGTGTTCCGCAGCCGCCTGCCCCTCCTTCAGCCAAACCTCCTCGGTGGCGGTGACCCCGAGGATGCGCCGTGCCGCCTCCTCGGGCGTACCGACGACCCATTCCTGGGGGAAGAGGGTTCGGGCGCCGTTGTCCCCGTCCGCGAAAAAAGGCCAGTCGCGGACGACCGGGACGGCGCCGCTGGCCGCGCCCTCGACGAGGGCGCAGTGGAAGCTCTCGCGTACCGAAGTGCTGAGGATCGTGCCGACCTCCTCCAGGGCGGCAGGCACGTCATCGGTCTGTCCGATGCGGCGGACCACGCCGGACACCTCCGGCTTCGCCAGATCCTGCTCCAGTCGGCCGTGGTAACGCCGTACGGCCGGGCTGCTCTCGGTGTTCAAGCCACCACCGACGAGCAGCAGTCGATAGCGCTTGTCGTGCCTGCGCAGGAGCCGCAGGACCTCGACTGCCCAACGGGGGTCTTTGGCGACCTGCCCGACGCCCACCAGCCCGAGGGTGAAACGCGCGTCGGGATGCTTCGGCCGCCGGTAGGAGGACAGATCCATAGCATTGTGGATCACGGACAGACGAGGCGCGCCCTCGGCCAGCAGCCGGGGTACCGCAGCCGTGGTCAGATCCCGGACATGGGCGCCGACGAAAAGCAGATCGTCGACACGCGAGAAATCCATGATGTGCGGCCAGTAGCTGAACGCCTCGAAGCTGTGCAGCCGGACGACCACTCGGGTGGTGCCGGGATCCACCAGAGTCAGGAAGGCCGCGCCGGCCGAACACCAGTCGACGAAGACGGTGTCGGCCCAGTCGAGGTGGGGGCGCAGGGCCTGCTCGGCCGCCCGTCCGTAAGCGGCCTGGCCTCCGACGGCACGAGACATCATCCGTCCCAGCCCCTTGGCCAGGGGGGCGAGATCCGGGTCGGCGGCCAGGTCCAGAGTCCTGACCTCGACATCCGGATGCCGCTCGTACCAGTCGGTGATGAGCGGGAGGAAGTTCGCGTTCGCCCGGTTGACGAGGAGCAGCCGAAGAGGCCGACCTTCGGGCGGCGGGGCGGCGGGCGCCGTGCGTCCGCGCGGCTTCGCCAGCGCTCGCATGACGCGGCTGCGCTGGAGCGTGGCCGTGTACCCCTGGGGATCCTCGGCCAGTGGTGAGGTCAGCCCGTCGAGCTGGGGAACACGATGGAACGCCAGCATCAGCGCCTTCGCCGCCGATGCGGTCGCGGCGGCCTTGTCCCCCGCCTTCAGCAGCTGGTCCGCACAGGCGAGTTCGGCTGCGTAGGCCGCCTTGAGGCGACGGGGGGTGAGACCGTGGGAGAGCTCAAGCTCAGCGGCCTCGAAAAGCAGGTCGGCCTTCAGTCTGCGCTTCGGTATTCGGTGGGCCAGTACGTTCAGCAGCCGGGCACCGAGGGCCGGCGCTCCCGCCCGAGCCAGGCCGGAACTCATCGGACGGGCAAGGCCGATCAGCTGTTCGGCGGAGATCCGTGAAACGGGCACAACGTAGCTCCAGCTCTGTCACAGGGTCCGATGCCCGGTGACGGTCGACGACGGGGCAGGCCCGGGACAGCGATCTCCGGGTATCGAAGCGGCGTGAGGGTGACCTGAAGGAAGACCTGCGGGGACGGTGCGGCGGAAAGCCCGCGGGCCCACGACGGCAGGACGGACCGGCTGCGCTGCACACGGCAGCGATCGGCGCCGCGAAGGGCACGGCGGCGGTGAGGACAGCGGACACGTGAGGATCCTGAGCGACGAGCGACCGACCCGGCAATGTGGCCAGGGCCGGATCATACGACGACTTCTATGTGGCCAGTCCCTTAACCGCTGGTGAAAATAATCGGGCGTCGGCGCATGCCGCACCGAGCACGAGGAGCCCGCCCGAACAAGGGCTCGCAGCCTCTGCACCGTATGCTCACCGGGCACACGCGAACACCGCGTTGCGACGAGGTGACGTGCACCCGAACGAGGTGCGCGGGCAGCAGCGAGGGGGAGCATGTCCAAGGCCGAAGTCACTGTGCCGGCTCAGCCGGAGGCGCCGGACGCAGGCGGGTCCGATGAGCTCGCACCGGATGCCTCGGTCGCGGCGCCGGCGCGGGAGCCGGGCGCCCGGCTCTACGCACTGGATGCGCTGCGCGTCGTGGCGGCGCTCTCCGTACTGCTGTTCCACTTCACCGGCGTGGACGCGGCGACGAAGGCGAACTGGGACGCCAACCCCAAGGACTTGTTCCCCTGGCTCTTTCCCGTCACCTCGTACGGCTCGTACGGTGTTCAGCTCTTCTTCATCATCAGCGGCTTCGTCATCTGTCTGTCCGCCTGGGACCGGACGCCTGGCCAGTTCGTACGGGCTCGCTTCCTGCGGCTGTTCCCCGCCTACTGGTTCTCGGTCGTCGTAGCCGTACTCGTCTGGCGAGGGCTGCCCGACGACGCACGCAAGGCCCCGAGCATCAGCGATTCGCTGACCAACCTCACGATGTTCCAGGTACCGCTCTCCGCCCGCCACCTCGTCGGCGCCTACTGGACGTTGTGGGTGGAACTCACCTTCTACCTCATCTTCCTGGTCGTGCTCTGGAAGGGGCTGGACTACACCCGGGTCTCCGTCTTCTGCTGGCTGTGGCTGCTCGCGAGCATCCTGGTGCAGCAGGACGACGTGCCACTGCTCGGGATCTTCGCCCAGCCGCTGAACACCGCGCTGTTCGTCTCCGGCATAGCCATGTATCTGATGTACCGGTTCGGCCCGGGTCTCCAGCTCTGGGGCCTGCTGGGCGCGAGCTGGCTGGTGATGCAGAGCGACCTGGTGCAGCATGCCGACCATCTGCGGCACGACAAGGGCATGGATCGTGACCCCTACATCGCGCTCGCCCTGGTCACCGTCTTCTATCTGCTGGTCCTCGCGGTCGCCCTGCACAAACTCGACCGCATCGGCTGGAAGTGGCTGGCCACGGCCGGCGCTCTGGTCTACCCGCTCTACCTCCTCCATGAGGAACTGGGCTGGGCGGTGATCCGCACGCTGTACGGGCATCTGGGTGCGTGGGCGACGCTGGGCATCACCACGGTGCTGCTGCTCGTGCTGTCGTGGCTCGTCCACCGATTCGTGGAGAAGCCGTCCCAGCGATGGCTGCGCGCCGCCCTGGAGAGGGAGTCCCTCAAGCGGGAGGCGATTGCCCGAGGCTGACGCCCGCCCGTACCGAAAGGGCCCGTCCGGTGTCGGACGGGCCCTCCTGCGCGCGGTGGTCAGCCGCCGATGACGACCCTGCGCACGCCCTTCCAGGCCTCCGGGTCCGTCGTACGGCGGCCGTCGACCAGGACCGTGACGTCCGGGAGGTCGGCCGGGGTCAGCTCGCGGTACTCGGCGTGGTCGGCCTGGAGGATCGCCGCGGTGACCGTCTCGCCGGCGTGCGGGGTGAGACCGAGCGCCGTCAGCTCCTCGGCCGTGTACATCGGGTCCGAGACGAAGGGGACGGCACCGCGCGCCTTGAGCGCCTCGACCGTCGGGAAGACACCCGAGAACGCAGTCTCCTTCACGCCGCCGCGGTAGGCCGCGCCCAGCACGAGGACGTTCACACCGGTCAGTTCGCCGTACGCGGCCGCCAGCAGGTCCACCGCGTACTGCGGCATCGCGGCGTTCGCCTCGCGGGCTGAGCGCACGACGGTGGCGGCCGGGTCGTTCCACAGGTACATCCGCGGGTAGATCGGGATGCAGTGGCCGCCGACGGCGATGCCCGGCTGGTGGATGTGGCTGTAGGGCTGCGAGTTGCAGGCCTCGATGACCTTCTTGACGTCGATGCCGTTGCTGTCGGCGAAGCGTGCGAACTGGTTGGCCAGGCCGATGTTGACGTCCCGATAGGTGGTCTCGGCGAGCTTGGCGAGCTCCGAGGCCTCGGCGGTTCCCAGGTCCCAGACGCCGTTCGCCTGTGGCAGGTCCGCGCGCTCGTCGAAGTCGAGGACCTGCTCGTAGAACTCCACACCGCGGGCCGTCGACGCCTCGTCGATGCCGCCGACCAGCTTCGGGTAGCGGCGCAGGTCGGCGAAGACACGGCCCGTGAGGACCCGCTCCGGCGAGAAGACCACGTGGAAGTCCTCACCCGGGGTCAGACCCGAGCCCTCGGCCAGCATCGGCGCCCAGCGGGTACGCGTCGTGCCGACCGGCAGCGTGGTCTCGTAGGAGACGAGCGTGCCGGGCTTGAGGCCCTGGGCGATCGCCTTCGTGGCCGCGTCCATCCAGCCGAAGTCCGGCACACCTTCGGCGTCCACGAACAACGGCACGACCACGACGACGGCCTCGGACTCGGCGACCGCGGACGCGGTGTCCGTGGTCGCGCTCAGCAGCCCGGCGTCGACCGCCTGCTTGAGCTTGACGTCCAGGTCGTGCTCACCGGGGAACGGCTCGGTGCCGGCGTTGACCAGCTCGACGACCTTCTCGTTGACGTCCGCGCCGATGACCCGGTGGCCCTTGGAGGCGAACTGCACCGCCAGCGGAAGCCCGATCTTGCCGAGCGCTACTACACAGATGTTCATGGACGGTGGCTACTTCCTTTTGGAACCGTTCGGCTGCTTCGCACCATTCGGCTTCGAGCCGACGGAGCGGGACTTCAGGCGACGGGCGAGGGCCGCCTTCGCCCGGGAGGCCAATGACTGCTTCGGCGGGAACATCCGAGCCGTGGAGATCACCACGCGCCCCTTGTCGTTCACCAGGGCCGCCGCCCGGTAGGGGTCGTCCGCGTGGCCCCACCGGCGGGACAGCGGCATGGGCTTGTCCTTGCCGCGCACGGGGATCTCGTATGTCGAACCGGCGACGTCCAGATACACGCGGACGCCCAGTTTGCCGGTGCGTCTCTCCAGCGGGAGCCGGGCGTGCAGCACGGTGGCGCCACCGTCCTCGGCCGGTTCGGTCGTGCACCGGCCCGTGGCCTCCGGCAGGCTGTGGTCGGCCGGCAGCTTCCTGGCCCCGGGCTTGTCCGCCGACTTGGGCATGGCGCCCTGGGCGAGCCGCAGGGAGGCGCCGTCGACGTCACCGAGGACGGGCACCCTGACGGAGGCCGTGTAGGTCAGTCCTTCGCCCTGCTGCTCCCATACCGAGGCGAGCAGTTCCGTGCCCTTGGCGAGCCGTCCCGGAACCGCCTCGCCCACGAGTTCGTAGACCCGGTCGGGCACGCCGATCAGCGGGTTGCGGAACCCGGGGTAGCGAGCGTATGCGCGGTCGCCCTCGACAACGAACGGAGGTGCGCCGTCCTCCTTCTCGGAGGTGATCGCCTCGCACAGCTCGTCCACCGCCCCGGCCCGGGCCAGCGCGATGCGCACGCGGCGCTTGACGTCCATGGCGTCGCGGATCCCGGCGGTGAAGTAGGTGTCGGCGAGCTTCCCGATGCCCGCGCAGATGTCCTTCTGCAGGGCGCGGTCCAGCGCCGGGAAGTCGTCCTGGACGAGCTTGGCCAGCTCCCAGGTGAAGTGCCGGCGCAGGACGGCGTCCCGTTGCGGACCTTCCTCGATCAGCCCGGCCGTGAAGTCCATGATCTCGGCGGTGCAGCGCAGCCGGGCCATGTGGTCAGCCCGGTAGGTGATGTTGCTGGCGTCGCCCCGCTTGACCGCGTAGTAGCAGGTGTAGTCGGCCACCACCGAGATCTTCCGGGCGCGCACGCACGCCTCGATGGTGAACGGCTGGTCGCTGCCCACGGGCAGGTTCTCGGGGAAGCGCAGCTTGTGCGCCTCGACCAGCTCCCGCCGGAACAGTTTGGTGTTGGCGAGGGTCCAGGGCAGCGCGGAGTCGGTGAGCCCGATGTCCGGGTTGTTCTCCTTGTAGAGCGCCTGGTGGACGTAACGCCCGTTGGTGCCCACCATCTTGCCGACCACCACGTCCGAGCCGTGCTCGTCGGCGCACGCCACCATGCGCTCCAGCGCCTCCTCGCCGAGGTGGTCGTCGGAGCCGATGAAGTAGACGTAGCGGCCCGTGGCGATGTCCAGCGCCCGGTTGCTGGGGGCCGCGGGGCCCCCGGAGTTGGCCTGGTGGAGCACCTTCACGGTGTCCGGGTACTCGGCCGCGAAGCGATCGAGTTCGGCGCCGCTGTCGTCCGTGGAGCCGTCGTCGACGGCGACGATCTCCAGCCGGTCCCGGCCGATGCTCTGCCCGATCAGGGAATTCAGGCACTCCGTCAGGTACGGCATCGTGTTGTAGACGGCGACAACGACGCTGACGTCAGGAGACACACTCATGATCTCTCCTTCGGGGTGCCCAGGACCAGACGGGTGTAGAGCGTGTCAAGGACCCCGGCCTGCGCCTCCCAGGTCCAGGTGTCGAGCAGCCCAGGCTTGTCGTAGGCAGCCTGGTACTTCTTCGGATCGGCCAGCACCGCCTTGACGGCCCGTACCAGGTCGTCTACGTCCTCGGCCCGGCAGACCTCGCCCTGGCCCGTGGAACGGGTCATCTCGGACATGGTCTTGACATCGCTGACGACCAACGGCAGTCGAGCATGCGAGTACTCGAAGAACTTCGTGATCAGCGCTATCTCGTGGTTCGGCCAGTGGTGGATCGGGATGCAACCGACATCCGCCGACGACAGGAACCGCACCACCTGCCAGTGCTGGACATAGGGAACAGCGTGCAGCCGGTCGCCGACGCCGAGCTCCTGCGCACGACGAAGCAGACCCTGGATGTAGGCGGCCGACGGGGACGGGACAACGAAAGCCATGTGGACGCCGTCCAGTTCGGGCAGTGCCTCCACCATGTCGCCGAGACCGCGCTGCGGGCCGGGCGAGCCACTGTAGACAACCAGCGGCACGTCCGAATCGATCCCGCACAGCTCACGCAGGTCCGGCTCCGGCTCGGCGTCTTCGATCGCCGGGTCCAGCTCCACGGGACGGTCGGGCGCGTTGAGGACGACAGTCGGCTGTTCCTTGAGCCCGTGCCGCTCCCGAAGCAGGTCGCCCAGCCCCTCGGAAACGGTCACTACGGCGTCGGCGTACGGGGCGTACTCGCTCTCGTGCGCAGTGTTGCCCGGGATCCAGTGCGCGTTGTCCTCCCACGGCCGTACACCGGGCAGGAACTCGTGAGCGTCCCACACCAGTTTGACCGACCGGCCCGCGGCACGCGCACGGACGGTCGCGCGGGCGCCCACCCCGAGCATCCGAAAGTCGTTGGCGTGGATGAGGTCGGGCTTGAGAGCGTCGATCTCCTTGCCGTACGTGAGCTCGTAGTCCCACAGCACGGGTTCGAGGCGGCGCCAGGCCCTCTTGCCCTTCACGCCCTTCCATACGGCGGTGAAGGCACGGTCGATCGGACCGCGCAGGGCGCGGCCGGCCTGCTGCGCCTGGCTGGTCTGGCGGGCACGGAATTCGACCCACTTCTGCATGAACCTGGAGACCGGACCGGCCACCGTCAGGCGGAGCTTCTCGGCCTTCCGGAACAGCGCAGTGCCGACCGCCGCGGGGGCGACCCTGAGTGCCGCCCGTCGCGTGGCCAGATCGGCCCGCCATGCCTTGATCCACTGTCGGCGGTAGGCGGCCATCGGACCCGGTGGATAGGCGAAGGGGCGGCGCAGCGGCGACCGGTGCCGCTCGGCGTGCCGCTTGGACAGCGGGGTCTTCAGCGGTAGCAGCCTGACCTCGGCGTCCCCGAGCTTCCACGTGCGCCCGCGGCCGGATCGGACAAGACCGAGCAGCGTTACGTCCCAGCCGGCTGCCGCCGCGGACTCGGCGGCCTTTTGCACCCGCGAGTCGCCGTCGACCTTGTTGTCGACGAGCATGACGACACGGCCCTTGGACGGGCGGGACGCGTCGGCGCTCTGCGCTTCCATAAAAAGCCTCTCTGAACCGGTCACTTCAGGAACTCGCTCAGGACCTGTACGGTCCAGCTTCCGTCGTGGTACGTGTGGGCGAACTCGACGGACCGCCGACCGATCCGTGCCGTTCCCTCCCGGTCGTCGACCAGCGATCGAATGACCTCTCGGAGGGTGTCCGGGGTGGCGTTGACGATGGGCAGGGCCCCATCAGTCACGGCCCGCACTCCTTCGCTGATGTAGCCGACGACGGGCTTGCCCGCGGCCATGGCCTCTACCGCGAACGTGCCGTAACTTCCGGTCGTGAACTGGTCGAGCACCAGGTCACAGCCCTGCACCAGCTGACGCATCTCGGCCCACGGGATTCCTTCGGCGAGCCTGAACTCGATGAGGCCCTCGTCGTGGAGTTCGGTGAGTACCGGCATGATCCGGTCCGTGCCCTTGGTCCACCGCTTCGACGGAGCGTGCAGTACCAGCGGGCGCTCGCGCTCCATGACCGGACGGTCGGTGGCCCAGCCGGCGACATCCACGACCAGCGGCGCCCAGGTGGCGGTCGGCAGGTCTTCGAGGAGGTCCGGAGTGGTGACGTACAGCGGCAGCCCCGCCTCCGTCGCGATCCGCCTGTTCAGCTCGGCCTTCACCTGGAGCTTCTCCGCGATGCCCTCGGGAGCGTCGTGGAACAGCGAGAACTCGTGGCGCTCCATGTGCCGGGCCGGGTGTCGGATGTCGCTCCCGTGGGCAAGCAGAGCCACCTTGATCCGGGCCTGTCTGAGCGCATCGAGATCGCCGCTCACCGACTTGCCGTTGAGATGGCCGAAGACAGGCATGAAGGCGTCGACCAGGAGATGGGTGTATCGGCCGACGATGCGCTCCACCTGCTGGAGCTGAACGCCCAACTCACCCAAGCGGGTGGCGTCCACGTACACGTCGGCGGGGTAGTCGAAGGACTCGGGCCGCTTGTTCATCACGACCTCGACGGACACGTCCGGGTCGAGGCGGCTGATCGCCTGGGCGTACGCGGCCCCCTGGCCCGCATAGTTCGCCGGGCCGAGACCCAGCCTGACGCGGGTGTCCCCGAGCCTTCGCCACGTCGGCTGCCCGTCGGTGCCGACAGGCTCCACGGTACGCACGGCGTCTGGTGTCTCGTGAACAGTCCAGGAGACCTCCGGGCGAGGACCCGGTGGGGTCTTCTTCGACAGCTCGCGGTACAGCTGGAGCAACCTGCCGCTCTGCGATTCCCAGGACAGCTCGGTACGGACGTCCTCCGTGATGGCCTCCGCGAGCTTGTCGCGGTTGTCCATCGCCCGTGCAGCGGCCCCGGCGAAGGTCTTCGGGTCGTCCCAGGTCCACACCTCGCCCAGACCGTGCTCCTCGACGTACGCCTTGATGACCTTCACGTCGCTCGTCACCAGCGGCAGCCCCGCCTGGAGGTACTCGGAAACCTTCGTGGGCAGCGACACCTCGCAGTTGGGAACACGCTTGAAGGGCGTGAGACCGAGGTCCGCGGACGAGAGGTAGTCGGCGACCTCGTGCTGCGGCACGTAGGGCACGAGGTGAACACGGTCGCGCACACCGAGGGCCTCGGCCTGCGTGAGCAGTTCTTCGAGAAGCGGCGTCGTCCGGCCGACGACCAGGGCGAGATGGAAGCCGGGGAGCTCGGGCAGACCGTCGATGACGGCGTCCACCCCGCGTTCACGGCCGATCCAGCCCGAGTAGACCATCAACGGCGTCTCGCGGTCGAGACCACAGGCCTCACGGACCGATGCGCTGGACCGGCCCGCACCGATCACCTCGCGGACCGGTGAGTTGCCCACGACCAGCGGCAGCTCGGTCAGCTTGTGGTCGTCCCTCAGGAGTTCCGCCATCTGTGTGGAGACGGTGACCACGGCGTCGGCGCGGCCGATGAACTCGGCCTCCAGGGCAGGCAGCGCGTGGGCCTGGCGTGCGTTGGGCCACTCAACGCCCTTGACGTACTCGTGCGCGTCGTACAGCCACGCGCACTTGTGGCCCCGGGCTCGCAGCCTGGCCACGCTCAGCGCCGCCGTGGCGATCATCGTCACGTCGTTGGCGTGGATGACGTCCGGCTCGATCTCCTCGATCACCGGGCCGAACGCGAGATCGAGATCAACCACCTGCGGCCAGTCGCGGCGCCAGTCACCCACCGGAGCCGGGTCCTTGGGCCTGCGCCGCTGCTCCCATTTGAACGCGCGGACCCGCATCCGGTGTGTGGACCGGCGGGCGCGCAGCAGCGCCTTGAGGGACATACGCCGCGGGGGACCCGCCCAGTTGCTCTCGGCGGACTTCTGGCGGACCCAGGCTCGGTAGGCCGCCGTATAGCGGTTCAGCGCCGCCTGATCCTGGAGATTGAACTGTGTTGCGGCCGCCCGCAAGGGCCTTGCCCTGCGGGCGTTCACTCCGCGCAAATAGTCCGCGCCGACCGGCACGCGGACCACGTCGATGGGGCCCATCTTCGACCGCTGGACACGCTTGGTGTCGCTGCGGCCGATCAGGGTCACGTCCCAGCCGTCTCGCGCCGCCGCGACCGCCGTCTTCTGGACACGGGAGTCGCCCGTGATGCCGTTGGCGACGATGACCGCGAGCCTCGGCCTGCGGGCAGGGGATTCCATTGCTTGCTTCCTCCGGGTGGGACAGGAATTCCGCCCCTGCACGCATAAGGGCCGGGGCCCGTCGGCGACGTACGTCGGGACGCTCAGACAGCTCCGCAACTGTCACGATCGAGAGCGATGGTGCTACCGTCCAACGCCGACTCCAGTACCGCCGCCGCCACTTCCACCGTCCGCGTCCCCTGCCGGAGCGTGCAGATGTCGGCGGGCCTGCCGAGTACGGCGTCGCGGAAGAGCTCGTGCTCGACGAGGAGCGGTTCGCGCTTCTGGATGGCGTAGCGGATCATGTCACCCTCGGAGACCCCGCGGAAGGCCTGGAGCGCCTCCCACTCGGTCGCCATCGCGGCGTTGGAGTGGAACGTCAGGTCCGCGGTCAGGGTGTCGGCGATGAAGCATCCGCGCTCGCCGGTGACCGAGGTGAAGCGCTCCTTGAGCGGGCTCAGCCAGTTGACCAGGTGGTTGACCATGGTGCCGTCGTCGAGACGGCCGACCGCGGAGACCATGTCCTCGTGCTCGCGACCGCTCTTGGAGACGGTGTGCGCGGCGATGGACACGTACTCGCGTCCCGTCACCCAGCCGGTGAGGTCGATGTCGTGCGTGGCGAGGTCCTTGACCACGCCGACGTCCGCAATGCGGTGCGGGAAGGGGCCCTGACGCCGGGTGACGACCTGGTAGACGTCGCCGAGTTCGCCGGCCTCCAGGCGGGCCCGCAGTGAGCGCAGCGCGGGGTTGAACCGCTCGATGTGTCCGACACCGGCCACCAGGCCGCGCGATTCGAAGGCCTCGACGAGGCGGCGCGCCCCCTCCACGGTGGCGGCGACCGGCTTCTCGATCAGCGCGCAGACGCCGGCCTCCGCGAGTTGCAGACCGACCTCCTCGTGCATGGCCGTGGGGCAGGCCACGACGGCGTAGTCGACGCCGAGGGCGATGAGTTCCTGGACGGTGTCGAGGATCGGCGCGCCCTGGGCGGCGCCGAACTTGTCGCCCATCGGATCGACGACGCCGACGAAGTCGACGCCCTCCAGACCTGACAGGACGCGGGCGTGATGACGCCCCATGGAACCGAGGCCGACGAGTCCGGCCCGCAGGGTTCTGGCGGCGGTCACAGCTCCTCCCCCAGGGTGTTCACCGCGGACACGATGCGCTCCAGGTCCTGCGCGGACAGGGCGGGGTGCACGGGCAGCGACACGACCTCGGCGGCGGCGCGCTCGGTCTCGGGCAGATCCCAGACGCGGCCGGCCTTCTGGTCCGGCTCCCAGTACGGCTTCAGCCGGTGGATCGGGGTGGGGTAGTACACGGCGTTGCCGACGCCGGCCTCGGCGAGGCGCTGCATGGCGGCGTCGCGGTCGCCCCGTACTCGCACGGTGTACTGGTGGTAGACGTGCCGGGCGCCCTCGGCGACCCGCGGCGTGACCACGTTCGGCGCGGTGATGTGCTCGCTCAGGTAGGCGGCGTTGGCGATGCGCTGCTCGGTCCAGCCCTCGAGCTTGGCGCGCTGGACCCGGCCGATCGCGGCCGAGACGTCCGTCATGCGCATGTTGGCGCCGACGATCTCGTTGGCGTAGCGCTGCTCCATGCCCTGGTTGCGCAGCAGGCGCAAGGTGCGGGCGATCTCCGTGTCGGCGGTGGTGACCATGCCACCCTCGAGGCTGTGCATGTTCTTCGTCGGGTAGAAGCTGAACGTTCCGGCAGTGCCGAAGGCCCCGACCGGCGTTCCGTGCAGTGCGGCGGCGTGCGCCTGGCAGGCGTCCTCGACCACGGCCAGACCGTGCTGTTCGGCGATGGCCATGATCCGGTCCATCGCCGCGGGGTGGCCGTACAGATGGACCGGCATGATCGCGGCGGTGCGCGGCGTGATGGCGGCCTCGACCGCCGCCGGGTCCAGGCAGAAGCTGTCGGGCTCGATGTCGGCGAAGACCACGTCGGCGCCGACGAGCCGCACTGCGTTGGCGGACGCGGCGAACGAGAACGACGGCACGATGACCTCGTCGCCCGGCCCGAGGCCGAGGGCGAGCAGCGTCAAGTGCAGCGCCGAGGTGCCGGAGTTGACCGCGACGCAGTGCCGCATGTCCACCAGTTCCGCGAACTCCGCCTCGAAGGCGGCCACCTCGGGGCCCTGTACCACCCTGCCGCTGCGCAGGACGCGTACCGCGGCCTCGATCTCCTCGTCGCCGATCACGGGTCTGGCGGCAGGTATCGGCTCATGAATGTCGGACACGACATCCCCCTCCTCTTCGGCGTCCTCGAGGGGCGCACCACGTTGCGCATGCGTCGGGGAGGGACGGCGTTTGTGCGCGCGTGTCCGCATCCCTGACAGTTCGCCCGTGTCTGGTGACGGCGAACGGATTTCGCGGAGGGCCTCCCCCCAAAGAAGGCCCGTGCGAGACGACAGCCGCTGTGCCGGGCGACAAGGAGCGTGCGGGCACGTCGGCTGTGGCCCGGCGTGCACATCGTCAACGCAAGGTGACGCCAAGGCCGAAGTCACATTACCAGCAAAGGAACAGAGTTTTTCCCCAGGGTTACAGGAGAGATACCTCGGTTTGACTCGCCTTCGCCGAGGCCCGTTCGCAAAGTGATCACCTTGTATGAAAAGCCAGAGCGCGGCCGCACACAAAAGAAGCGCGGAACACCGGCAATTCACCGGTGTTCCGCGCTTCTTCGCCCCTGGGGTCCCCGGGACGGGGGCCGGGTCAGTCCTCCGTGGTGGCCGAGACCGCCGGCTGCGCCTGCTGCTCGGCCGCCGCCGTCTTCTTCGCCGCCGCCTTCTTGGCCGTCGTCTTCTTCGCGGCGGTCTTCTTGGCTGCGGTCTTCTTGGCCGTCGCCTTCTTGGTGGCGGCCTTCTTCGCCGTGGCCTTCTTCGCCGTGGTACGCGCCGCCTTCTTGGCCGGCGCCGACACCTCGGCCTCGGCCGGGGCCTCGGTCTCACCGGCCGCCTCGGCCGCCTGGACGACCACAACGGCCGTCTCCTCGGACGAGGTGGGCGCGGTGGACTTGCGCACGGCACGGCGGCGCGGGCGGGCCGGAGCGGCGCTCTCTGAGGTCGCCCCGGCCGGCTCGGCCGCCTGCTCGGCGGCGGGTTCGGCCGGCGTCTCGGCCTGCGGCTCGGTCTCGGCGACCGTCACCACGCTCTCCGCGGGCGAACCGGCGGGCGCCGACACCTTGCGGGTCGCACGACGGCGCGCACGGCCCTTGGGCGCGGCCTCCTCCTCGGCCGGCGCGGGGGGCGCCTCGACGACCGGGTCCTCGACCGCCGCGGGCTCCGCCTCGGCTTCGTGCCGGGCCTTCGGCGCACGCTCGTCCGTACGGGACTTCGGCGCACGCTCCTCGGTGCGGGGAGCACCCGCGGGAGCCGACGCACGACGGGTCGCACGGCGCCGCGTACGACCGCGGGAGGCGGCCGCCTCGGCCTCGGCGACGCTGCTGTACAGCTCCTCGTCCGGGGCGAACTCGGGCTCGGGCATCGCGACCGGTGCCGCCGCCTCGGCGGCCACCTCGGCCTCGGTCTCCTCGGCCTCAGCGATCTCCTCGGTCGTGACCGCCGCCTCGTGCGTCTCGGCCTCGGCGCCGCCCCGGCCGCGCTTGCGGCGCTTGCCGGTGCCGGGCGCGGCGGGTGCGTGGTCCATGTGCACGATCACGCCACGGCCGTTGCAGTGCACGCAGGTCTCGGAGAACGACTCCAGCAGGCCCTGTCCGACGCGCTTGCGCGTCATCTGGACGAGGCCCAGCGAGGTCACCTCGGCGACCTGGTGCTTGGTGCGGTCCCGGCCCAGGCACTCCAGCAGGCGCCGCAGCACCAGGTCCCGGTTGGACTCGAGCACCATGTCGATGAAGTCGATGACGATGATGCCGCCGAGGTCGCGCAACCGCAGCTGACGGACGATCTCCTCGGCCGCCTCCAGGTTGTTCCTGGTGACGGTCTCCTCGAGGTTGCCGCCCTGACCGGTGAACTTCCCGGTGTTGACGTCGATGACGACCATCGCCTCGGTCCGGTCGATCACCAGCGAACCGCCGCTGGGCAGCCAGACCTTGCGGTCCAGCGCCTTGGCGAGCTGCTCGTCGATCCGGTAGGTGGCGAAGACGTCGACCTCGGAGGTCCACCTCTGCAGACGCTCGGCCAGGTCGGGGGCGACGTGCGAGACGTATCCGTGGATGGTCTCCCAGCCCTCGTCACCGCTGACGATGACCTTCGAGAAGTCCTCGTTGAAGATGTCGCGCACGACGCGGACGGTCATGTCCGGCTCGCCGTACAGCAGCGTCGGGGCGTTGCCGCCGTTCTTCGACTTCTTCTGGATCTCCTCCCACTGCGCCTGCAGCCGCTCGACGTCCCGGCGCAGCTCCTCCTCGCTCGCGCCCTCGGCGGCGGTGCGCACGATGACGCCCGCGTCCTCGGGAACGATCTTCTTGAGGATGGTCTTCAGCCGGGCCCGCTCGGTGTCGGGCAGCTTGCGGCTGATACCGGTCATCGAGCCCTCGGGCACGTAGACCAGGTAACGGCCGGGCAGGGACACCTGGCTGGTCAGACGGGCGCCCTTGTGGCCGATCGGGTCCTTCGTCACCTGGACGAGGACGGACTGGCCGGACTTCAGGGCGGACTCGATGCGCCGCGGGCCGTTGGCGAGCCCGAGCGCCTCGAAGTTGACCTCGCCCGCGTACAGGACGGCGTTGCGGCCCTTGCCGATGTCGATGAAGGCGGCCTCCATCGACGGCAGGACGTTCTGCACCTTGCCGAGGTACACATTGCCGACGTAGGAGGTCGACTGCTCCTTGTTGACGTAGTGCTCGACGAGCACGCCGTCCTCCAGGACGCCGATCTGTGTGCGCTCGCCGCTCTGACGGACGACCATCACACGCTCGACGGCCTCGCGCCGGGCCAGGAACTCGGCCTCGGTGATGATCGGGACACGGCGGCGGCCCTGCTCACGTCCCTCGCGGCGGCGCTGCTTCTTGGCCTCGAGCCGGGTCGAGCCCTTGATGGACTGCACCTCGTCGGTGCCGTCGCCGGACCGCTCGTCCTTCTTGCGGGGCTCGCGGACCTTGACGACCGTGCGCTCCGGGTCGTCGGACGACGGCTCGGCGTCGACACCGGAGTCACCGGCCCGCCGACGGCGCCGACGACGGCGACGGCTGCTGGAGCTGGAGCCACCCGAGGAATCCTCGTGGTGCTCGTCCTCCTCCGCGTCCTCGGCGTCCTCCTCGAGCTGCTCGGCGGTGTCCTCCGCGTCCTGCTCCGCCTGCTCGGAGTCGAAGTCCTCGGACTCGTCGCCGTGCCCGGACTCGCCCTCGGCCGACTCACCACGGCGCCGACGACGGCCACCGCGACGACGGCGACGACGGGAACCGGTCTCCTCGGTCTCCTCGCCCTCGGCGGACTCCTCCGGCTCCTCCTCGTCCTCCTCCACCTCGTCGGTGGTCTCGGGCGTCACGGCCACGGGCTCCTCGTCGCCACCCCGGCGGCGACGGCGGCGGCGCGGTGCGACGGCCTCGGTCTCGGCCTCGGCCTCGTCCTCGCTCTCCTCCAGCCCCGCGGCCTCGACGGCAGCGGCGGCAGCGGCCCGCTCGGGGGTCTGGAACATCGGCTCGGTGAAGACCGGCGCCTGGAAGACGGCGACAGTGGGCCGCGCGGGCCGCTTCACGGCCTCCGGCTCCTCGTCGTCGGCGGACTGCGCGGGCTCGGAGAATCCGGTGGCGGCCTTGCGGGCCGCACGCCGGCGGCCGCGACGCGGGGCGGCCTCCTCGGCGGACGGTTCCGTCTCCGACGCGGCGGACGCATCGGTGACGGCCGGCTCGGCCTCGGCGGTCATGGGCGTCTCGGCGGCCTCGGGCGCCTCCACCGGCGCCTCGGCCTCGGGTGCGCCGGCGGGCGCGGACACTCGCTGTGCGGCCCGGCGACGGGCGCGACGCGGGGCCGCCTCCTCGGCCGCGGAGGTCTCCTCGGCCGTCTCGTCGACCAGCGGCTCGGCGGCCGCCACGGACGTACGGGTCTCGGGGGCCTCGCCGGTCTCGGGCGACCCGGCGGGCGCGGAAGCCCGACGAGCGGCACGACGACGCGTACGAGCCGGAACAGCCACCTCGGGCTCAGCCTCAACGACCTCGGCAGCCACAGGCGCCTCGACGGCACCCTCGGCACCGGCGGGCACCACCACCTCGACCGCCTCGGCGGTCTCCGGCGACCCGGCGGGCGCCGAAGCCCGACGAGCGGCACGACGACGCGTACGAGCCGGAACAGCCACCTCGGGCTCAGCCTCAACGACCTCGGCAGCCACAGGCGCCTCGACGGCACCCTCGGCACCGGCGGGCACCACCACCTCGACCGCCTCGGCGGTCTCCGGCGACCCGGCGGGCGCCGAAGCCCGACGAGCGGCACGACGACGCGTACGAGCCGGAGCAGCCACCTCGGGCTGAGCGACAGCCGGCGCCTCGGCCACCACTTCGGTCTCTTCGATCTCTTCGACCTCAGGGGCCTCCACGGCCTCCGCGGTCTCCTCCGCAGGGACGGCCTGCGCCGTCACAGTCACGGTCTCGGCGCCTACTGCGTCGGCCGCGATCACCGGCGGTCCCGCCGGACGCGACGCGGCACGACGGCGGCGGCGCGGGGGCAGGGTGTCACTGGGCGTGTTGTTCTCGGAACCCTCGGTGGGTTCGATCGGTTCGAGCATGCGGGGGTATCTCCCGTCAGGCTCCCGGGCGCCGCGCCTGGCCCGGCATGGATGCCGGTGACGTCCGCGGCTCGCGCGATGCGCGGTGCCGCCGTCCTGGGCGCGGGCGCCGCACGGGAGCTTTCTGTGTCCTGTCTCACCGGTTCCGTACGCCTTGTCGCGCACGGCCTGGCGAAAGTCTTGTGGTCGGTGCGCTGCCCGACCCAGGTGGCTCCCGAGTACAAGGGCGGCGCTACGACGTTCGTCCCTCCGCGGAACCTTCCCTAGCTCTGCGCCGTCGCGGCGGCAGTCGCGGCGGCCGAGATCGGCTCGGTCGCTGCTGCCTCGCGGTCGGGCGCGAGCGGGTCGGTCACCGCGCCGGTCTCTTCATCGAACAGCCCCTGCGCCAGCCTGGTCACCGCTGCGGGGACCGGCGGCGCCAGGTCGGCCACGGCGCGGAGACCGGACAGGACGTCGTCGGGTCGTACGGCAGGCGTCACGTGCCGAACAACCAGCCGCAGTATCGCACAGGGCCGGCCCGTCGGCCCATCATGGTGCGCTACGGAAGCCGCTCCGTCGGAGCCGAGGCCCGTGGCGGGCTGCGTACGGTGCTTTTCGGTGCTCTGAAGGCTCGCGACGGCGGGCCGAGCATCGAAGGTCCGGACGCCGTTCTTGGTCATGCGCTGGACCTCGACGGTCTCGGCCGTGTTGAAGGCCTCGACCGCGCGCCGGGCGTCCACCGGGTCCACACCGTCCAGCCGCAACTCCCACACGGAAGCCGTCAGCCGGTCGGCGAGGCCCGAGGTCCGGGCCTCGACCGCGTCGACGACGTCGAGCCCGGTGGGCAGCGACTCGTCGAGGAGTTCGCGCAGCTTGTCCGGGTCGCGCGCCTCGGTGAGCGCGATTTCCAGATACTCCGCCTCACTGCCCGTGCCGGTGGGTGCGGCATTGGCGTACGACACCTTCGGATGCGGCGTGAACCCCGCCGAGTACGCCATCGGCACCTCGGCACGGCGCAGCGCACGCTCGAAGGCGCGCTGGAAGTCACGGTGGCTGGTGAACCGGAGGCGGCCGCGCTTGGTGTAGCGCAGTCGGATGCGCTGCACCGCGGGTGCGGGCGGCGGGCCTTCGGGCTGTCGCTTGCCCAGTGTCGTTCAGTCCTTCGTGAGAGCGGTCGTACTGCTACCAAGAGTACGTGTCTCACCGGACTTCGGTTCCCGCCGGGAGACGGCCTGTGGCTGCCCCGGGTCCCCGAAGAGCATGCGCCGGAGGTCGGCGCGGGCCTGCCGTGCGGACTCGCGCGCCGCGGCCAGCGCCTGGCGCGTGGCCCGGCCCGCACTGCGGGCCGCCTCGACGGCCGGGCGCAGGACCGTCTCGCGCAGCACGTGCCCGACCGGCGTCAGCACCGTCCGGTACAACCAGCCCACCGGCTGCACGAAGAACCATCGCAGGAGGGTGCCGAGAAATCGGCCGACGGCGAGCGAGAGATGTCCGGCGACGCGCCAGGCGTGGCCGAACGCGGCGGCGATCTCCCGCCCCACGACCGCGAGAACGCGGCCGACCGGGGTGAGGACCCGGCGCCGGACGGCGAGCGCGGGCAGCACGAGCAGTACGTACAGCACCTGGAACAGGGCGGTGCCGACGGCGTGGAGGATCACGCGGACGAGCCGCGCGACACCGTCCACGAGCCGGACGACACCGTGACCGAAGGGCGTCAGCACATACCGATACAGCCGGCCGGCCGGCACGACGACCACATGACCCACGAACCAGACCACCGCCGCGCAGACACCGGCCCCGACGGCGGTGAGGACGTACCCCACACCCTTGAGCAGCCGTGCAAGGACATGCCCCACCGGCGTCAGCGCACGGCCGTACACCCACACCGCCCCGGCGCCGATCGCGCGCGACACCCGGGCGGCACCGTGACCGAACGGAGTGAGGACGTAACGGTGGAACCACAGGGCGGGTGCGACGACGAGCACACGGACCAGCCAGGTGATGCCCCGGCCGAGCGGCACGAGGACGTATCGCCACAACGTCACCCAGGGCCACACGAGCACCGCCCATGCCACCCGCACCAGGGCGTGGCCCACCGGTCGCAGCACGGTGTCGCGCACGAACCGCCCGCCGACGACCAGGGCGTCCCACAGCATGCGCACCGGTACGACCAGGACGAACACGACGATCCGCACGGGCAGACGGATCGCGACGGTCAGGCAGCCCTCGGCTGACTGACGCTGCGGTGGCTTCTCCGGGTCCATACCGGCGTAGACGCCTCTGCCGCCCGGACGGATGCGCGCGACGGCCCCCGCCCGCCACGGAGCCGCAGGCGCCCCTCGACTACGGCAACTGCCGCGACCGGGAACCGACTTCGAACGCAGGAACGTCAACGGGCCCACCGGCCCTGTGGAATCCGCGAGTTCCAGGCAGACTTTGCCTGTAGCAGCCCCGTCGCAAAGAGGATGATCGACGCATGATTACGCTCACGAAGGAAGACGGCCCCGCTGATCTGAACGGAGTGACCCACCTGTCCATCGGAGTGTCCTGGGATCCGACCGCCGGTGCCAGCGGCGGTGTGATGGGCGTGCTCCGCCGCAAGGCCGGTACGGACCTCGATCTCATCGCGGTCGCCATGCAGGGTCAGGACCCGGTGCGTCTGGCGGGGCTCGACTCCCTCGACCCGATGGGCAACGGCTCCTTGGTGCACAGTGGCGACAACCAGACCGGGCGCGGGGACGGCGACGACGAGACCGTGACGGTCGAGTTCGCCCGTATTCCGTCCCAGATCACGTCGATCGTGTTCGTCGCCGCCGCCTTCAAGAAGGGCAGTTCCTTCCAGAAGGCGCGCAACATCAGTTTCAAGGTCTACGACGCGACCGGGGGCAGTTCCCAGCAGGTCGCCGACATCTGGCCCAGTCTGCTCACCCAGGACAACGGCTGCGCCGTGGCCAAGGCCGTGCGTGTCGGCAGCAGTTGGAAGCTCGAAGTGATCAATACGACGGGAAAGATCAAGCAGGGCGACGAGCACGCACTGATGCGCTTCGCCGTCAGCAAGTAGTTCCCGCCGGCACATCGGACGACGACCCCCGCGGCCCGGCGCTTCACGGCCCGGGCCGCGGGCGTGTCCGGCACGGGACGGGCGCCGGACCCCTCCCCTGCCTTCCCGGGTCCCGTTCAGGAGGCCAGGATGCCGATGCCGTCACCGAGCAGCTTGAGTCCGAGGACGAAGAACAGGGCGGCCATGACGGCCGCGTTGTGCCGCACGGCCCGGTCCCGCCAGGTACCGAGAACGCCCTGGGCCCGCTCCCCCATGGCGAGGAAGACGGCGGGCGGTGCGAGGACGCCGAGCGACGCGATGACGACGAAGACGACGAGCGTGCCGATCTGCTGGGGAACGGGGATCCCGGCGGAGCTGATCGAGGCTCCCGCTGCAAGGGTCAAAGGGGCGTTCTTGGCGTTGGCCGCCGACAGCAGCAGCCCAAGGCCGAGGGCCTTGAGCGGGGTGAGGCGGTCGAGCGCGGACATCCACTTCGGCAGCCGGGCCTGCGCCGCGTCGGCCGGCCGACGGCGCCACTGACGGACGGCGAACAGGGCGAGCAGCACTCCCAGTACGAGTTTCAGCACGCCCACCCAGGCCGCCGGATGCTTGTTCGCGGACGCGCCGCCCGAGCCGCCCACCGCCAGCATGCTCGCGCCGAGCAGCGCGAGACCCAGCAACCAGCCGCACGCGAAAAGACTGCCGTTGAGGCGCCCCCGTGGGGTGGCCAGCAGCAGGATGATCGCCACGATGGGGAGCGGGCTGACCGCCACACCGGCCGCCAGGCCCAGCACGTCGCCCACGGCGTGTCCCACGGTCGCCTCCTCACGGCGGGGGAGTCGGGTGGTCCGGCTCGGGTCCTCCTCAGTCCTTGATCCCGCCGATGGCGATGGGCAGATGACGGGGACCTCGCAGAACGGCGTTGGGCCGGTAGGGGGGTGGGTCCTCGACCAGACGCGGGGCGTCGAGCCGGCGGACCAGTGCGATCAGGGCCAGTTGGGCCTCGAGCCGGGCCAGGGGAGCGCCGAAGCAGGCGTGCAATCCGTGCCCGAAGCCCAGGTGCTGGTTGTCCGCGCGGTCGGGGATGAACCGGTCGGCGTCGGTGAATCGCTGGGGGTCCCGGCTGCCGGAGGCCAGCATGAGGTAGACCGACGCGCCCTTGGGGATGATGGTTCCGGCGATGTCGATGTCGGCCAGCGTGGTGCGCTGCGGCAGCATCTGCACGGGGGGCTCGAAGCGCAGGAGCTCCTCCACGAGCGGGGCGGCGAGATCGGGCTCCGCCCGCAGCCGCTGGAGCACGTCCGGGTTGCGCAGCAGGGTGAGCATGCCGTTCGTGATGAGGTTGACCGTGGTCTCATGACCGGCGACCAGCAGCAGTGCGGAGGTGGTGATGGCCTCCACCGGTGACATCCGCCCGTCCGCTCCGTGGCCTGCGGCCATGGCGGACAGCATGTCGTCGCGGGGCGAGCGGCGGCGCTCTTCGATGAGTCCGGCGAGATAGCCGGCCAGCTCCCTGCGCGCCCGCCGGACGGAGTCCAGCTTGGCCTCGCGCTCCTCGTCGGTGACGACGGGGTCGGGCCCGGCCGCGATCGTGTCGGCCCACTCGTGGAAAAGCTTCTCGTCCTCGCGCGGGACGCCCAGCAGACGGCAGATCACCGTGACGGGGAACGGATAGGAGATGTCGTCGACGAGATCGATCTGCTCCTTGCCCCGGCAGCCGTCGATGAGCCCGGCGACCACATCGGTGAGCTCTCCGTGCATGTCGTACACCCGGCGGGGGGTGTCCGGGGGGCCGAAGGGGGCCATGGCGAGCCGGCGCAGCCTGTCGTGCTCGGGAGGATCGAGCCGGAGGAAGTTCGGGGGCAGGTCCGGGTCCTGGTCCTGACCGGTGGCCCTGGCGGCCTCGGCGGTCAGGTTGCGGGCGTCCGAGCTGATGCGCGGGTCGTGCAGCAGACTTCTGATCTCCCAATAGGTGCTGACCAGGTAGGGACCGGCCTCGTCGCGGACGACCGGGGTCCTGCGGAGCTCCGCGTAGAGCGGATACGGGTCGGGGCGATTGGCGAAGTCGGTGATCCGGTGCAGGAGCGCGACCGACGTCATGGCGGGTTCCTTCCGAGTGCTGCGGCCGGGCGGCGTTCTCCTCGGCGCATGCGGTCAGGCGCGTCGCGGGGTGAAGGTGATACGCCGGTCGGTCGGCGAGTGGCCGCTGAGTGTGACGGTGGGACCGTGGCTGGGCAGGGACGGATCGGGGAATCCGGCCGGCACGGGCTGCATCCCCTCGGGCCGCCGGTCGACGGTGGGGAATTCGGGCGGGAAGGGTGCGGCCCGCTCGATCTCACCTTCGTAGAAGTCGAGCCATTTCGCCTGGTCGAAGGTGACGGCCGCGATGACGCGGCCCTGGTGGCCGTAGGCCGCCGTGAAGCGGTGTTCGGCGAGGGACCCTTGGGTGACGATGATCTGGTCGGCCATGGGCGGGACGCCGACGGACTTGATGTTGACACCGAACTGCGCGGACCAGAACGACGGCATCCACAGGTGGGGACGGCGGTCAGCGCTGGCGCTGACCATGTTGTGGGCCGCGATCTCGGCCTGCGCGACCGCGTTGCCCCAGTGCTCCAGGGACAGGAACTGGTACCCGAAGAGCGGATGCGGGGAGCGTGCGACGTCACCGGCGACGAAGACGTCGTCGGTGACGATGCCCCGTACGTCGAAGGCGCGGCATCCGGCGTCGCAGGCGATCCCCCGTGGACCGGCACCGAGCCCGGAGTCCGCCAGCCATTCCGTGTTGCGCGTGGCGCCCAGCGCGACGACGACGACCTCGGCCTCGACGGCGGCGCCGTCGGAGAAGTGCGCTGTGCGCACCCGGCCCGCGGCGTCCCCCTCCAGCCCTGTGACCTGCACGCCGCACCGCAGATCGACGCCGTGGGACCGGTGCAGCTCCGCGGCCACCTCGCCGACCACACCGCCGAGGGCACCCACCAAAGGCGCCGCGCCGCGCTCCGCCACCGTGACGGAAAGCCCTCGCTCACGACAGGCGGAGGCGATCTCGGAACCGGTGAATCCGGCCCCGATCACCAGCACCCCGCGGGGTCCGGCCTTCAGCCGGTGGTGCAGTCGTCTCGCGTCGTCCCGGGTGCGCAGCACGAACACCCCGTCCAGTTCGGCCTCCAGCTCACGCGGCCACGGCCGGGCCCGCACCCCGGTCGTGATCAGCAGCCGGTCGTACTCCACGGAGTCACCGTCGGAGAGCTGCACCCGCTTGGCCGCCAGGTCCAGTCCCGTCGCGGCCACGCCGAGCCGCCACTCGGCGTCCACCGGCCGTCTCCGGGGCAGGTCCGTGTGGTCGGGGGGTACTTTGCCCAGCAGGACCTGCTTGGACAGCGGCGGCCGGTCGTACGGCTCGTGGGGCTCGTCGCCGATCATCGTGAGCGTGCCGGTGAACCCCTCGTCACGCAGCGTCTCGGCGGCCCGAAGGCCGGCCAGCGAGGCTCCGACGACGACGATGCGCCCTTGGCGTCGGAACGCCTCCAGATATCCGTCAACCGACACGGGAGGCACCCGCCGTCCCCGCGGCCAGTGTCTCGTCCCCGTACTCCACCGTGATGGCCCTGACCGGGCAGGCCTCGGCCGCCCGCCGCACGTTCTTCCGCTGCTCGTCGTCGGGTTGCGGGTCGTACATCAGTGCCTCGTCGCCGTGCATCGTGAACACGTCGGGGGCGAGGAAGGCGCACTGCGCGTAGCCCTGACACCGGTTGAGGTCAACGACAAGTCTCATGAGCTGTCAGCTCCTTCACGACGCGCTCGTGCGGGCCGCCGTTCTTCTCGTCGGAGAAAGCACGGACGCGGGCTGCCTCCTCTCAGCGTGGAAGGGCACGGGCACCGGCGCACGTCCATCGAGCCGTCAGGGTGAGAGCGGCAGGGGCACCGCGTCCCCGACGCGCGGGTGCCGAGCCGTACGGCCGCGCACCGGACGTCCCCGAGCCCCCGCCCGACAGGGGAGGGGGCTCGGACGGGGCCATGTGCCCGGCCGGGGGTCCGCTGAGCCCACGGGCCGGCGCCTGGCCGGCTCAGTAGCGCTGGGCCTTGACGAGGCGGGGCGTCAGCTTCGGCTCGGCGGGCTGGCGGCTGAAGGCGATCGGCTGTTCCTTCTGGCCGGGGGCGAGATTCTGCGCACCGGCGTACCGGGTCTCGACGACACGGCCCTCCGCGTCCTCGAAGTCGACCTGGACGGCGTAGGAGGCCTTCTGATCGGTGTTGTTGGTGATGGTGAGCAGGACGGCGAGGACACCACCGGTCTGGGTCCTGGGCATGCCGGACATGCTGACGTCGGAGAGTGCGTTCCCCCTCCCCTGCACATGCTTGAGCTCGTTCTCGGCGGTCGTGGCGTTGCGTGCGGTGTCGGCGGACACCGAGGCCTCGAACTCGGAGGCGCGGGCCGAGAGAGAGGATTCCGCGGCCGATGCCGACGCGCGGGCGGACGCCTCGGCGGACTGGGCCAGCGATGCCAGAGCGGAGGGTGGTGTGCCCGAGAACGACGCGGTGTTCGGCGGTGTGGGGCGTGGGCTGACCGTCCGACCGCCGTTGTCGTTGTTGTTCGTGCACGAGACCAGCGACGCCGCACCGAGTGCCGCGAGGGCCACGCTCGTCGCTGCGAGCACGACCCCGGGTCGTCGTGGCTCCCTCTCGGCCCCTGGCTCGTCTGCGTTCATCACATGCGGACCTTTCCCTGTCGGCGACGTGGGGTGGTGATGTCCGGGTCGCCCGTGGCCGATCGCGGGAAGATCGGGCAGGGCTTCCTTCTCGACACACAGAATGGCTGAACAACCCCATTTGCGCCTTTTGGTGACAGCAGACGGCAGAGGGCCTCGGGCCCCGCGTTCCATGCGCGGGGCCGCGCCTGTCCTCGGTATGAACGCGGCGCACCGGGGCGGTCCGCCGACGCCGGATACCCCCCGTCAGGGGCCCGGGGCGTCGCACATCCGTCGGAGGTACCGCGCGCCGGCCGCGGACGAAGACAGCATGAATCCGGCAGGGGCGGCGGGCCCCCGCCGTTCACGCGACCCCTGCCGGTGGCGCACTCAGTGGTCCGGCCAGTGCACCAGTCCGTCGACCGACGGAGCGTAGAGCGTCGCGTCCTCCGGTGAGTCGTAGAACTCGTAGGCGTCGTGGAGGCCGCTGATCTCGAAGACCTTGCGCGACCGTCCGGACGGACACGTGATACGCAGCGAACCCCCGTGTTCGCGGACGCGCTTCGTGCTGGCCACCACCGCCCCGAGACCCACGGAGTCCAGGAACGGGACGAAGCACAGGTCCAGGACGAGGTGGCGGTGCCCCTCGTCGAGCAGCTTGATCACCGCCTCGCGGATCCTGGGCGAGGTGTGGACGTCTATCTCGCCGTCGACCTCCAGAACGGTCCAGCCGTTCACCACGTCGAAGCTGACGACCATGCGCTCGCTGCGGATGATGTTCGTTCGCATCGCCATCCCTCGTCACGTCTTGCGGACGGCATGAAGCCCCCATGCGGCGATTGGCGTGCGCATGCCCACGCATGCCTGACCGCCTTCACCTGGCCCTTTTACTCCACTACAAGTCCCTCGGGCCCAGCTCGCAAGCGGGACCACGGCCCCGAGGCAGCCCCCGTGCCCGCGCCCCGGGGCGTCGACGACCGGGCGAGGGACCTCGGCCGCCCCGACGACACCTCCAAGCCCTCCCGAACCACCCGGTTCGGCCTCGGCAGGGCCCACGTTCACCCGCGCGAGTCCCCTCGTCGCGCATATCGGAGAACGGGTATTTTTCGGCCACCGCATAAACCTTACGGTCGGGGCCGACCGTAAAATAAAAGGCCGTGGCATCTCCCCCGGGACCCGGCATGGACAGAAACGGACAGCCCGAGCTCACGGACGTCCCCTACACATCGTCGGTGGGAGCTCCGCCCGGGGTGGAGGTGCTCGACTTCCCCGGGCTGCTCGCTCGCGCGGCGGGTCACGGCGTCGACCCGTACTCCCCCATCCGGGCCGCCTTCCACGAACTGATCGCCGTACGGTCCGGCGTACTGGAGTACTCGCTGGACTTCACCGAGCACCGGCTGGACGAAGGCAGCTGGCTGTGGGCACGCCCGGGCCAGGTCCACCAGTTCCGCTCCGACCTCGCCGCCGCCGAGGGCGTCGTCATCCTGATCCGGCCCGGCTTCCTCGGCCCCGCCGCCCTGACCGCCGACATCGCCCACCGGCCGCCGCAGGGGCCACTGATTCCCGAGGGCGCGGCAGGCGACGCCCTCTCCACCCTGCTGGCACTGCTGGCCGGCGAGTACCGCAGGCCGGCGAACCTGCCGCCGGACGTCCACATCGAGGTGCTCCGCCACCTGCTCACCGCCCTCGTCCTGCGCCTCGCCCATCTGCGCGGCCCCCGAAGCGACGCCGAGACGGGCAACGAGGTGTTCCGCCGCTTCCGGCGGGCGGTCGAGGACGGTTACCCCCGCAGCCACCGCGTGGAGGACTACGCCAGGGATCTCCGCTACAGCGTGCGCACCCTCACGCGGGCCACGCGCGCCGCCACAGGGCGCGGCGCCAAGCGCTTCATCGACGACCGTGTCCTGCTGGAGGCCAAACGACTGCTGGTGCACACCGACCTGTCCGCCACGGCCGTCGGCGAGCGGCTCGGCTTTCCGGACGCCACGGTCTTCACCAAGTTCTTCCGACTGCGGGTCGGCGAGACCCCGACCGCCTTCCGCGACACCGCCCGGGGCACGCGGCCCTGACCGGTCCGTCCGGGTCGCACCGGAGGGGCTCGGACCGGCCGGAATCCCGGTTGTCCGTTTCTGTCCATGGCCTGTCTCCGGAGGAATGCCGTGGCCTGCCCGTTCCTGGCTAGCGTCGGAAACGGAAGGTGTTGCGGCGACCGAAAAAGGTCCGCCGCCTTCCATCCTGCCGAAGGTGCGAAGGGAGCTGACCGGCGTGCGGTTGATCGTGGGAATGACGGGCGCGACGGGCGCCGTGTTCGGCGTCCGCCTCCTTGAGCGGCTGGCCCTGCTGCCCGACGTCGAGACCCATCTGGTGCTCAGCCGGTGGGCACGCACCACCATCGAGCTGGAGACAGGTCGCTCCGTGCGCGAGGTCAGCGCTCTGGCCGACGAGGTGTACGCCCCCGAGGACCAGGGCGCCAGGATCTCCTCGGGGTCCTTCAGGACCGACGGCATGATCGTCGCGCCCTGCTCCATGAAGACCCTGGCGGGGATCCGCGCGGGCTACGCCGACGGGCTCCTGGGCCGCGCCGCCGACGTGGTGCTCAAGGAGGGGCGCAGGCTCGTCCTCCTGCCGCGGGAGACCCCGCTCGGTGAGATCCATCTCGAGAACATGCTGGCCCTCACCCGTATGGGCGTGCGGATGGTGACGCCCGTGCCCGCCTTCTACAACCACCCGAAGTCGGTCGACGACATCGTCGACCACATCACCGCCCGTGTCCTCGACCAGTTCGACCTGCCCGCCCCCGCCGCCAGGCGCTGGGAGGGCATGCGCGCCGCCCGCGCGATCGAACCCGCCGTCTGACCCGCCGGCGGACACCGCACCGGCAAGGAGTCCCATGCCTTACGACGACCTGCGCAGCTTCCTGGAGACCCTCGACAAAGAGGGCCAACTCCTGCGTGTCACGGACGAGGTGATGCCCGAGCCGGACATCGCCGCTGCCGCGAACGCGGCCCCCCGCCTGGGCGACGCCGCCCCGGCCCTGTACTTCGACAACGTCAAGGGCTTCACCGACGCCCGGATCGCGATGAACGTGCACGGCTCCTGGGCCAACCACGCCCTCGCGCTCGGCCTTCCCAAGGAGACCGGCACCAAGGAACAGGTGGCGGAGTTCATCCGCCGCTGGGCCGACTTCCCCGTCCGGACCGAGTGGCGGGACAACCCGCCGTGGGGCCGGAACACCATGGACGGCGACGAGGTCGACATCTTCCGGGTGCTCCCGCTGATCCGGCTCAACGACGGCGACGGCGGCTTCTACATCGACAAGGCCGCGGTCGTCTCCAGGGACCCCGGGGACCCGCAGAACTTCGGGAGCCAGAACGTCGGCATCTACCGCGTCGAGGTCAAGGGCAAGCGCAGACTGGCCCTCCAGCCGGTGCCGATGCACGACATCGCCCAGCACCTGCGCAAGGCCGAGGAGAGGGGCGAGGACCTGCCGGTCGCGCTCGCGCTCGGCAACGACCCGGTGATCTCCATCGTCGCCTCGACCCCGATGAAGTACGACGAGAACGAGTACGAGATGGCGGGCGCGCTGCGCGGTGCCCCCGCACCGATCACCAGGGCGCCGCTCACCGGGCTGCCGGTGCCCTGGGGCAGTGAAGTCGTCGTCGAGGGCGTCATCGAGGGCCGCAGGCGCGAGATCGAGGGGCCCTTCGGCGAGTTCACCGGCCACTACTCCGGCGGCCGCAAGATGACCGTCATCCGCATCGACAGGATCTCCTACCGCACCGACCCGGTCTTCGAGCACCTCTACCTCGGCATGCCGTGGACGGAGATCGACTATCTGATGGGCCCCAACACCTGCGTGCCGATCTACCAGCAGCTCAAGCAGGACTTCCCCGAAGTGCAGGCGGTCAACGCCATGTTCACCCACGGCCTCGTCGTCATCGTGTCCACGAAGAAGCGGTACGGCGGCTTCGCCAAGGCGGTCGGCATGCGGGTGCTGACGACCCCCCACGGCCTGGGTTACGCGGCCACCGTCATCGTCGTCGACGAGGACGTGGACCCCTTCAACCTGCCCCAGGTGATGTGGGCCTTGTCCACCAAGATGAACCCGGCCGGCGACCTGATCCGGATCCCCAACATGCCGGTGATGGAACTGGCCCCGCAGGCCGATGCCCCGGGCATCGTCGACAAGCTGATCATCGACGCCACCACTCCCACCGGATCCGACCGGCGGGGCAACTTCAGCAACCAGGTGAAGGACCTGCCCGAGACGGGCGAATGGCTCACCAGGCTTCACCAGCTCGCCGCCCGGCGCTGACCCCCGCCCAGTCCCAGCCCGCAAGGAAGTGCCCGCCATGGCCGCCTCTTCGATCTGCCCCCGCTGCGCCCACGAGACCGTCGAGACGGTCTTCACCTCGCCCGTACCCGGCGTGTGGGACGTGCTCCAGTGCCGGCAGTGCCTCTATATGTGGCGCACCACCGAACCGGCCCGCCGGACCCGGCGACACCTGTACCCGGAGAAGTTCAGGATGACCCCCGAGGACATCGAGGCCGCCATCGAGGTCCCCCTCGTCCCACCACTCCTCGACCCGCGCTGACCGGGCCGGGGCCGCGGGGGCCCGCCCGGTCGGACGCGGCGTACGGGCCCACGGTCGCAGGTGTCCCCCGTTCTCCGTGAACTCCCGCGGCGCTGTGGACGTCCATGAAGGCGCGGGGCCGGAGAAGCCCGGATCACGGGCGGTACGGCGCGGGATCAGCGGGACTCCACATGGCACGGCGGGGACCCGGGCGGACGAACGAGGAAGACGAACGCCACCGGCACATCCGACGCCCCGCGCTCTCCGGCGGGGTCACCGCCGCCGCCCTGGGGACCGTGGTGATCCTCATCGAGGGCTACACCGCGCATCTGACCTGGCGGCTCGTGCTCCCCGTCGCCGCGGTGTCGGGTGGCTTCGCGGCATGGTCGGGTGCGCGGTCGGGCCACGAGGACGGTGTCCGCGCGCAGGCTGTCGCGCCGGACGAGATCGTCCTCGGCACGTACACCGTGCGGCCGCCGTTGGCCCCGCAGGGGGACGCCGCCCCGCCTGAGAATCCCCCCTACCAACTGCGGTTGACCACACGCACCTCGCAGCTGTGGGAGCACGCCGACCTGTTGTGGAGCCACCCCTGGAAGGAACTGCGCGTGACGGCCGACGGCCCGCGCCTGCGCGTGTTCCACCACGGCCGGGAGAGGGGGGTACTGCTCGTGGAGCCCCCCGGATCGGCCGAAGAACTCCGCCTTGCGGCACGCAGGCTGGGGGCGTAGGCCGACCGCGACCGGGCGGTATCGGAAAGCATCGGGCGCACCCGGGACCGGTGAGCCGCGCCGCGGCAGGGGCGCCGCGCACCGCAGGAACCTCGAGGGCCTCGGGTCGGATCAACCCCGCGTCACAGGGGCGGTGTGGCCCCGCTGCCCTGGCCCGCTGCCGGCCCGGTCGAGCCTGACGGGTCCTCGCGGGGCGTACGTACCGCGATGCGGAGCAGTTCCCCGACCGCGCCGGTGGGCGGGCGGTCCTTCGGCCACACGGCACGAAGCCGCCTGCGCAGATCGGCCCCCGTCACCGGGACCTCCACGACGCGCCCTTCGGCCAGATCCTCCTGGACCGTGACCGCGCTGAGCACCGCGGGACCGGCGCCTTCGGCAACGGCCCTGCGCACCGCGGCGTTGGCGTCCAGCACCATCAGCGGCCGGACCCGCTCGACGCCGGAGCCGGCAAGTACACGCTCGAGCGTCTCGCGGGTGCCTGAACCCGCCTCGCGGACGATCAGGCGGGTACGGGCCAGCTCCGCCGGGCCCACCGGCTCCCGCCGCCGCGCCCAGGCATGCTGCGGCGCGACCACGACGACCAGCCGGTCACTGCCCACCTGGCGTGAGTCGAGCCCGGACGGCACGGTCGGCGCCTCGATGAACCCCAGGCCGATCCGGCCGCTCGCGGCGAGCGCGGCGACCTGTTCGGAATTGGTCACCTTGAGGCTGACGTAGACATCGGGCGAGTTCCGCTGCAGTGTGCCCAGCCACCCGGGTACGAAGTGTTCGGCCAGCGTCATGCTGGCTGCCAGCTGCAGGTCGACGGCGCGGTCGCCGCGCAGCGCCGCGACGCCCACCATCAGCGAATCCACTTCGGCCAGCACCCGCCCCGCCCACTGGCACACGGCCTTGCCCTCGGTGGTCAGCACCGAGCCGCGCGTGTCGCGGTTCACCAGCGTCAGCCCCAGGCGGCGCTCGAGCAGGGTCAGGCGTTTGCTCGCGGCGGGCTGGCTGATCCCCATGCGTTCGGCTGCCTGGCCCAGGCTGCCCAGCTCGGCCACCAATGTCAGCAACTGGAGACTGCCGAGGTCGGGAGGCGAGGTGCTCATAACCCCCGATTATGAGGGCATTCCCGATCGGCCGGTACCGGACCTTCGTCCGCCCGACGAGTATGGGAGCCGTCCGGAAAGAACGGCCGAAACATTGTGAATCGCGATCTCCAGGCGGGTTCGGCACCGTGATGGTCATGAATTCCCGCCGCGCGGACGACAGGAGAGCCGCCGAGCGCCGCATTCCGCCGATACGGGCGGGCACCCGACGACACCCGGCCCCAAGAGGGACTGCCCTGCCGATTCGGCCGTGGGCGGCCCGCACGAGAGCGCCCCGACCCCACGGGAGCTACGGCACGCAACCCCCTCCCGACCTCCCGAACAGGAAAAGGGCATTCCATTCGCCCCCTTCCCCCGATGCGAGACCGAGAGCAGTAAGGACCGACCATGTCCCACCATCTCGACACCCCACAGGCCGCCCAGAACGGTCAGCTGTTCATCGACGACCTCTACGTGTTCCCCGGCGAACACAGCACGGTGTTCGTCATGGACGTCAACTCCGATATCACCGGCGTGTATGCGCGGCCCGGGTTCCACCCGGAGGCTCGTTACGAATTCAAGGTTCATTTCGACGGCGCCGAATTCGAGACCCTGACCTATCGGGTCTCCTTCGGCGAGCCCGACGCGGACGGCGCGCAGGCACTGCGGTTGCACGTCCTGTCCGGCGACGAGGCGCGCGAGGACTCCGCCGACGGCGAACTCGTGCTGGAAGGCCGCACCGGTCGGACGGCCCGGACGGACGGCACCCGCCTCTGGGCCGGGCGCATCTCCGACTCGTTCTATATCGACCTGTCCCTGCTGGCCGTCGTCAACGGGGCGGTGGCGAAGGGAACGGCCGTGGACCTCTCGGGCTGGCGCCCGCAGGAGGCCCGTAACAGCTTCACCGGCACCACCGTGGAGTCGATCGTGCTCGAAGTGCCGCATGAGCACGCACAGTTGTACCCCGGAGCCAATATCGGTGTGTGGTGCGCGACCAAGCTGGCCACCGACGCAGGTGGTTGGCGGCAGATCAACCGCGGCGGGCATCCGATGATGTGGCCGATCTTCTGGCCGGGCGACACCGACTTCTCCAACCCGGCCAACACCCGGCATCCCTCGGAGGATCGCGCGGCCGCCGGGGAGGAGATCGCCGGTCAGGTCGCGGCGGTCGTCGCCGCCACCGGGACCAGCGCGGACCCGGAGGGCTACGGACGGACCGTGGCCCGGCAGCTGTTCCCCGACGTGCTCCCCTACGTCGTCGGGACCCCCGCCACCTACGGCTTCGCCGTACGCAACGGCCGCACCCTGGCCGACAACGCACCGGAGGCGATGCTCTCCCTCGTGTCCGGCACGGCCGTGCCGGCCGGGCTCAAGCCGTCCGTCGCCGAGCACCTGAGGACCTCCGGCTTCCCCTACGTCGTGCCTGTGTAACCGTCCCCACCGGTCGCCGCCATGGAGTTGCCGGGAGTTCCCGGGGGCGTCGACGCAGCGAGGGTCCGGACGGTCAGGAACTGTCGCTGGACACCGTCGAGCCCCTTCCCCGACCGGGAAGGGGCTCGGGGCGCGCACACAGTCCTCCTGGATGCCGCCGACGGGGACGACGAGCCCGCCTCCGCACCCGGTCGACACCGGTGCCGACGACCGGCCCCCGTGGGGCCCCAGGCACCGGCGGTCACAGACCCGGCGGTCCGGACCCGGCGGCTCCGCAACCGACAACTCGGATCTCCTTGACAATTTTTTTTGTCGGCTGGATGCTGGAAGTGCGCTGAACGTCGACGAGTCCGCTCCGGGCGACCGACGGCATCGCTCGGTCGCCGTATCGCACCCGAGTCCGGCGGCCTGTGCGGTCGACGTGCACGCCGAGCAACCGCAGACCGCAAACACGACTCATCAAGGGGACCCGAATGCGTACTCTCATCAGCACCGCCTTCATGTCGCTCGACGGCGTCGTGGAGGCTCCCGGCGGCGAATCCGGCTACCGGAACTCCGGATGGACCTTCAAGGACGTCGAGTTCGTGCCCGAGGCGTACGCCATCAAGGGGCAGGAACAGAAGGAATCCACCGCGATCCTGCTCGGCCGGGTCAGCTACGAGGCGTTCAGCCCGGTGTGGCCGGACATGGAGGAGTTCGCCGACTACAAGGCGATGCCGAAGTACGTCGTCTCCACCACCCTGGCCGAGGACCGACTGACCGCCAACTGGGGCGAGACCACGATTCTGCGCTCGCTCGACCAGGTCGCGGCCCTCAAGGAGACCGAGGGGGGCCCGATCATCGTCCACGGGAGCGCCTCCCTGAACCAGAGCCTCTCGGACGCGGGCCTGATCGACCGCTACCACCTGCTCGTCTTTCCGCTGCTGCTGGGAGCGGGCAAGCGCCTGTTCAGCACCACGGACAAGGACACCCAGAAGCTGAAGCTGGTCGAACACGAGGTCTACGCCAACGGGCTGCAGAAGAACGTCTTCGACGTCGTCCGCTGACGGCTCCGGCATCGCACTGCTGCCGCCGCCCCCCGCTGAAACCGTCGGCGGGCGAGCGATGAGTTCCGGCGCCGAGCGGGGTCTGCCTCTGCACAAGCGAAAGCTGCGCACGAGCTCTGTAAGGGGACCAGGGACATGACCACCCACGCACTACCACCCGTCGTCGACGCCGCAACGTGGGAGCGCCGGCTCGAGGCACTGCGTGCCCGGGAGAAGGCCGCGACGCGCGAGCTCGACGCGATCGCCGCCCAGCGACGTCGCCTGCCGATGGTCGAGATGCCCGACTACACCCTCGAGGGCGAGGACGGCCCCGTTCGGCTGGCGGACGTCTTCGAGGGCAAGCGGCAACTGATCGTCTACAACCACATGTGGTTCGCCGGGAAGGAATGGCAGTGCCCGGGCTGCACGGGGTTCACCGCGCAGTTCACCCGCCTGGAGTTCCTGGACAACTACGATGCGCGATTCGTCATCGTCACCCAGGGCCCCATCGAGGAGGCACTCGCCTACAAGCAGCGGGTCGGCAACCGGATGCCGTGGTACTCGACCGCCGACAGCGCCTTCGGCGCCGACGTCGGCGCACCGCCCGACGGAGGCTTCGCGGTCAACGTGTTCCTGCGCGACGGCGACACCGTCTACCGGACCTGGCACACCGACGGCCGGGGAACAGAGCAGCTCAGCCACACCTTCGCGCTGATCGACCTCCTGCCGTACGGGAGGCAGGAGGAGTGGCAGGACTCGCCCGAGGGCTGGCCGCAGTCGCCCACCTACAGCCGGTGGGGGACGTCCAAGGACATCGCCGCCGCCTACGGCTCGGACTCCCGCGGCGACTGAACCGATCTCGGCGGGAGCCCCCTCCCCATCGGCAAGGGGGCTCCCCGGATCGCACAACCGCCCCGAAGCAGGAACCGACCGGCAACCCTCACGCCACGTTCGACAGCGCGATCCGCCCGGCGCCGCCCCGGCGCGTGAGTCGCCCGGCAGCCCGCGCTCCATCTCCGACATGCCGATCCGCCGGGCGCAGCCCGGACCGGGCCGATCACCGTCGACCTGCCGGGCGCGCAGTGGTCCGCTCTCACGCCCGGAAAACGGTCCGCACGTTCGGACGGACGCAGAGCCACCTTCTAGGGCATCACCCTGCACAACGCGTCCAGTGCACCCGCCCACGCACTGTCCGAGGGCGCCGCGTAGTTGACCACCAGGGCGTCCCGCTCGGGCAACCGCCACCCGGAGCCGGCCGCTTCATGGCCGAACTGCCTCAACCCGCCGACTGCCAGCCCTTCTCGGGCCGCCGCCCGGACCACCGAGCTCTCGGTTCCCCGCGGCAGCTCGAGGACCGCCTGCAGCCCTGCCGCCATGCCGGTCACACGAATGCCGGGGGCTCTCCGCCGCAGGGCCGTGACCAGTTCGTCGCGGCGACGCCGGTAGCGCAGCCGCATCGAGCGCACATGACGGTCGTACCCGCCCGAGGTGATGAACTCCGCGAGCGTCAACTGCTCAAGGGCGCTCGTCATGTAGTCGCCGTGTCCTTTGGCCGCCACGATCTCCGCGACGAGTTCCTCCGGCGGCACCATCCATCCGAGCCGTAGCCCGGGGGCCAGGGACTTGCTCACGGAACCGAAGTAGACCACCCGCTCCGGATCGAGGCCCTGCAGGGCCCCTACGGGCTGACGGTCGTACCGGAACTCCCCGTCGTAGTCGTCCTCCAGGATCAGGCCATCCGTGGCCCGTGCCCAGTCGACGGCCGCCGCGCGCCGCTCCGGGCTGAGCGCGACGCCCGTCGGGTACTGGTGCGCCGGAGTCGTCAGCACCGCCCCCACTCCGCGCAGTCGGGCCAAGTCGTCGGTGCGTGCGCCGTGTTCGTCGACATGAAGGGCGGGGATGCGCAGACCGGCGTTCGTCAGCAGGTCGCGATACAGGCCGAGACCGTAGGCCTCCACGGCCACCGCTCGTACCCGTCGCGCCCTGAGTGCCTGCGCCATCAGCGCCAGACCGTGGTGGAAACCGGAACAGACGACGATCCGCTCGGGCTCGGTGTACACCCCGCGGGCCCGCGCCAGGTAGTCGGCGAGCGCGGTGCGCAGTTCCACCCGGCCGCGGGCGTCGCCGTAGCCCAAGGCGTCGTTCGGCGCGGCGGTGAGTGCCCGGCGGGCCGCGGCGAGCCACTGCGTGCGCGGAAAGTTCGCGAGGTCCGGCGAACCCGTCAGCAGGCCGTACCTGGGACGGTGCGCGTCCGTCCTCGCCCGGGGGGCTTCGGACGCGGCCCTGCGCGGCTTCGCACCGGTGGCCACCCGGGTCCCGGAGCCCTGCTGGGCGGTGAGCCAGCCCTCGGCGACCAGTTCGGCGTACGACTCGACCACGGTGTTGCGCGAGACACCGAGATCCGCGGCGAGCGAGCGGGAGGCCGGCAACCGGCTGCCGGGTGCCAGCCGCCCCGTGCGCACGGCCTCCCTCAAGGCATCCGTGAGCCCTGCACGGAGGCCGGGCCCGCGCAGGTCCAGATGGAGGTCGGCGCCGAACGCGAGAGGTGGGGCGGCCGCGGAATTGGCCCGGGGATCTCCCATATAAGTGGACCATACCCCCATACCACTGGAAACGTGGCGTCGTGGGAGTGACGACACCCCCCCGCTCCTGACGCCCCTCGGCGTACGCGACGCGTCCGCGCGTGTGCGCGTCGGGAGTCGGACCTCGCCACGCCCGAGAGCGTGCTTGAACCGTGGGAGGCGACGGCTCGCCGCCCGCGGGGCCGGTCTTGATGTTCGCCCCATGGGCGGGCGCGGTCCGCGAGGGCCGAGGCGGCACAGACCAGGACGCGTTCGCCTGTGCCCGGCCGGAAAGTCGGTCCCGTGCGGGGGTGAGGCGGGCGATGAAAACGCGGCGGCCGTCCCGGCGCCGTTCGGCCGCCGCCAGGGCCACGATCCCCCGATCGAGTGCCTCGCCGGCTCGGTGAACGCGAGCCGCTCGCGGCAGACATCGGCGGCGCGAACGTACGGGACTCGGCCCGGAAAACAGGACCTGAGTCAGGCGCCGATCGAGTCCCATTGGAAGGCGTCCCGCCAGGCGATCTCTCCTGCCGCCCAGTCCGCCAGGGCGGCGATGACCTTGTCGACCGAGAGCGTCTGTGTCCGACAGTGCCCGGCAGGGCTGCGATCGCGATATTCGAGCTGGTAGACGCCGTTGGGACGGAGCCGGACCTGGGCGTGACAGCCCGGCTCCGCGGCGCACTGCAACACGAGGTGCCCGCCCCGGGGAAGGTTCAGCACCGCGGCTTCCAGCCGGGCGCCGCGTGGGCAGTTCGGCTCGGGGCGGTGGCCCGGGTGCGCAGGGGTGTCCGAGGCAGCCGGATCGTCCGTGCCGGGCTCGGCCGGTGGCAGTCCGCAGGCATCGATCAGTTCGAAGAAGAGGTCTTCCGCGAACGGATCCGCCCTCCTGCTCAGGACACCACGCAGTGCTTCACGATCCGCGGAGAACCCGCTCTCGGCCGCCCAGAGCGCTATCCGTTCCGCCGTACCCGGCACGTCCGCGAGCAACCAGCGGACCCTCCTGTCGCTGTCGGTCTCTCCCGGTGGCGCCTCGTCCTGCGACGGCGGCGGTACCGAGACCGCGTAGTCGGCAGCCATCACCGGATCAAGAAAGGTCGACCAGGCCACCCCGGAGGGAGTGAGACCGCGGACGTAGCAGACATCGCTGTCCACGACACTGGCGATCATGACGGGCGAGCCGGTCGCGGTGACCAGCCGGGACAGCCACCGGTCGTCGTCGTTCTCCGGCAGACAGTCGTGTACTTGGAACGTCTGCCAGCCCCCGGGCCGTGGCCGGCACTCATGGAAGTGTTCGGCACGGTCCTCGACGCACCACTCCGGGTCGTCGAAAATCCGCAGGTCCGACAACGAGGAATCGCTGCGCAGCAGAACGAAATCGCCGGAGTAACCCATGTTCCCTCCCCCTGAAACTGCCGCGATGCTAACGACAGGGACCGACAACGGCGGCTTGCCCGGACAGTCGGCGGAGCGGGCCGTCCGCGACCTGTTGCGGCGCGAGTGACCATGGCTCCTCGCACCGAGGCACACCCGCCCGCGGATCGAGGTGCCGCCGCCCCTCCCTGCGCAAACCGCAGGAATGACCGCGTGTCCGTGAACGAAGAACGAATGAAGAACGGCACCTTCCCATGGCCGGCCTGTGAGCACGGCGGCCGCGGATACCGTTCGCCGCATGGGCATGTGGGGGAGACATCTTGCGGCGGCCGGACTCCTGGCGATCACCGTCACCGGCTGCGGCGACATCGGGGACCTGCCGTCGGTCGAGCCGCAGGCCCCGGCCGCAGCAACGGCGACGGTCCGGCAGTCCGACACGTCATCGGCGCCGCCGGACGGCGATCGCGGGGCGCGCTCCCCCGGTCCGCCGGCCCCCATCAGGACACCGGCCACGAGCCCGAAGACAGCGCCGGTGAACCCGCCGCCCCGCACGTCAGCCCCCGTACCCGCCTGCACGTCGAGAGCCCTCACGGCGTCGCTCGGGCACACCGGCCTGCCGGCCACCGGTCGCTCCGGTTGGTTCGCCACACAGATACTCCTGCGCAACCACTCCGGCTCGACGTGCCACCTTCGCGGCTGGCCCGGCCTCGCGTTCTTCGGCGACGGGGTCATCCAGGGCTGTAGTCAGGGCGACCCGTCGCCCCGCTGCGGCAAGCCGTTGAGCACGTCCGGGCCGCGCGCCTTCTCGGTCATCCGGGCGTCCGCGCACGACCTTCCCGACATCCTGCTCGCCCCGGCACGCACCACCTTCTTCACGATCGTCTGGCAGGGCTCCTACGCCGGCGGCTGCGTACGTTTTGTCGATCCGGCCTACGGCGTCGAGATCCGGGTTCCAGGCGATTCGCGCGCTCTGTCTCTGACTTCGGACATCCAGATCAGCCCCTGCGAGGGGGAGCTCCAGGTCGGTCCGTTCGGTGTGGTGAGCTGACGACACGTGAGGCGCGCGTCGCCACAGCGCGCGGTCTCCCTCTGCGTTCCGGCCCCGGTCCCCACGTACGCCGATGCGCACTTGACGCCCTGAACGGCGACCGCCGGATCGGCGGCAACTCGCGTGAAGAAGTACCGCGGCGGTGTCATCCGGGAGAGAACCCACGGGAGTTTGTACGGGTGGAGAGGCGCCCTCCGTCCCCCAGCCAGCCTGGACCCCCTGCGGGTCCGAGTTCTGCAAGGAGTTGCCCGTTCATGAAACGGACGCTGAGGTATTTGGCCGGCACGGCCGTCACGGCCGCTGTGGTCGGGGTGGCCACGGTGTCGTACGCCGCACCGGCGAAGGCACCGCACGACACGGTCACGAAGGCGGGAGCGGCGCGGGTCGCGGCCGCTCCGGCCTGGAAGGCCCGGGCCGCGACGACGGTGAAGCCGACGGCGAGGAAGAACGCCCCGACGCCCCGGATCGTCGCGCCCGGTGAGCATGTGACGGCCGCCCCCGGTTTCCAGCTCTGGCTCACGGCCGAGGGCAAACACTGGACGGTGCCCACCTTCCCCGAACCGCAGTTCCGCAGCGTGGTCGACGGCAACATCGACCCGAACGCCCCCGGAGTATCGCTCCAGTCCGAGACCACCGAAAACCGTGCCTATCTGTCCGGTCTGTACTACGGCGGCAAGGGCACCGCGTCCGCAGTCGAGATCCAGACGCAGGCCGGGACGGTGCACGGCAGGCTCATCGAGCTGCCCGGCCGGCCCGGATGGGGCGTCTGGTACGCCACCACCCACCTCGAGCCCGGTGGTGACCCCGTCGACTTCGTCTCCCAGGTCACCGTCCGCGACACCGAAGGCAGGATCTACGCCCGGTTGACGACTCGGTGACCCGCAGGCGGGGGCCCTTGCGGTCCCCGCCTCCGGCTCCCTCCCGCACCCGACTCAGAGGAACCGCGTCCTTGCCGCAGCACGAGACCTTCGCAGCCTCCCCGGAGAGCCCCGACTTCGCCGCCTACGCCGGTGCGGCCTGGACTCGTCTGGTGCGGACCGCCCTCCTGCTCACCGGGGACTTCCACGAGGCCGAGGATCTCGTGCAGACCACCCTGGCCAAGGTGTACGCGCGTTGGGGACGCATCCCGCCCGACGACGTCGACTTCTACGTACGACGCTCACTCGTCAACAACAACCTCAGCCGAACCCGCAGGAGACGTGTCACTCATCTGCTGATGCCCTTCCTGCCCGAGCGGGTGCACGAGCCGGACAACGGCCACGCCGAGTCCGTCGAGCGCCGTGCCGCGATCACGGAGGCGCTCGGCACGCTCTCCACCCGGCAGCGGACGGTGCTGGTGCTGCGCTACTGGGAGGACCTCGCCGAGACCGAGATCGCCGAACTTCTCAACTGCTCTCTCGGGACGGTCAAGACCCATGCGCGACGCGGTCTCGCGGCTCTGCGCTCCCATCCTGCCTTCGCCGTCCCCGACCCCGTCCACCCCGTCTCCGGAGCCCGCCGATGAACCACCCCGGAACCGAAGCAGAACCAGGCGCGGAGCATGCCGACAGCGGGCGGTTGCGTGAGGCGCTGGCCGCGGCGGCCTACGACATCACACCGTCCCATCTGCCGCTGGCAGCCGTGGAGCGCCGCGGGCGGCTAATCCGGCGCGCGCGAGGGGCGGCCGTGATCGCCGCCGGGTGCGGGTTGTTGCTGGTACCTCTGGCGCTCGTCACGCTGCGCGGCACCAGCCCCGACGCCGATCGCATCACGCCTCCGGGAGCGTCCACCCCCGCTCCCTCCGCCTCCTCGGCAGCCCCGGCCCCGAAGCCCCGCATCGTCGCGTCCGGTGAGCATGTGACGGCCGCCCCCGGTTTCCGGCTCTGGCTCACTGCCGAGGGCGAACACTGGACGACGCCTTCCTCTCCCGGACCGCAGTTCCGCAGCGTGGTCGACGGCAATGTCGACCCGAACACCCCCGGTGTCTCACTCCAGTCCGAGATCACCGACGGCCGCGCGTACCTCTGCGGTCTGTACTACGGCGGCAGGGGCACCGCGTCCGCGGTCGAGATCCAGACGCAGGCCGGGACGGTGCACGGCAAGCTCGTCGAGTTGCCCGGCCACCCGGGATGGGGCGTCTGGTACGCCACCACCCGGGTCCAGCCGGGCGGCGAGTCCGTCGACTTCGTATCGCACATCACCGTCCACGACACCGAAGGCAGGATCTACGCCCAGTTGAAGGCCCGGTGACCTCACGGGTGTTGCCGCCCTCCTGGCGCGCGGGGGCTGCCGTACGGGCCGTGCGGATCAATGACCGCAGGCGCAGCCCGAGGCCGCCGCGGTGTCCCCCGTGGCCTGCCCGGTGCAGCAGCCGTCACCCGTGGCGTCGGGGCCGGCGCTCTTGCCGAGGGTGTCGGCGTCGGCCTTGACGACGTAGACCTCCCAGGGCTCCCGGCCCGGGCCGTGCACCCACACCTTGTCCTGTCGGGCGTAGCAGCACGAGGTGTCGTTCTCCTCGAACGTGGCCAGGCCGGCGTCCTTGAGGCGGGTGGTCGCGGCGTTCACCTGCTCCGTGGACCCGACTTCGACGCCGAGGTGGTCAAGACGGGTCTCCTGGCCGGGCTCCCCCTCGATGAGGACGAGCTTCAACGGCGGTTCGGCGATGGCGAAGTTGGCGTAGCCCTCACGCCGCTTGGCCGGTTCCGTCCCGAAGAGCTTCGAGTAGAAGGCGATCGACCCTTCGAGGTCACTGACGCGCAGGGCGAGCTGAGCACGGGACATGGCAGGGCTCCCATCGGCTTGCATTGATATCCGTCGATTCAACCTTGCACCTTGGATCGAAGACTGTCAACATAGACACATGTCGAAGCAAGAGCTTCTCGTGATCGGGCAGACCGATGAGACCGCCGCGTGCTGCCCGGGACTGGTCTCCGCGCCCCTCGGCGAGGACCAGGCCATGGAGCTGGCGAAGCTGTTCAAGGCGCTGGGCGACCCGGTGCGACTGCGCCTTATGTCCATGATCGCCTCGCGGGCGGGCGGCGAGGTCTGCGTCTGCGACCTGACCCCGGCCTTCGACCTGTCCCAGCCGACGATCTCCCACCACCTCAAGCTGCTCCGGCAGGCCGGACTGATCGACTGCGAGCGTCGGGGCACATGGGTCCACTACTGGGCGCTGCCCGCCACCCTCGACCGGCTCGCGACGTTCCTGAAGACCCCCCAGACGGCTGAGACGACCGCGTGACCGCCCCGCTCGCCCGCCGGGCCCTCGCCGAGGCCGTGGGTTCGGCCGCCTTGGTCGCAGTGGTCGTCGGCTCCGGCATCCAGGCCACCGAGCTGACCCGGGACGTCGGTGTGCAGTTGCTCGCCGACTCCCTGGCCACCGTCTTAGGCCTGGGCGTACTCATCGCGCTCCTAGGCCCGGTGTCCGGTGCGCACTTCAACCCCCTCGTCACGCTCGCGGCCTGGGCGACCGGCCGCCGCGGCAAGGACGGGCCGACCGCGCGGGACGTCGCCGTCTATGTCCCGGCCCAGATCGTGGGAGCCGTCGTCGGAGCCATCGTGGCCGATGCGATGTTCGGCGAGCCGCTGGTGCAGTGGTCCACGCACAACCGCTTCGCCGGTCACCTGTGGCTGGGCGAGGTCGTCGCGACCGCCGGGCTCATCCTGCTGGTCCTCGGCCTGGCCCGCACGGGCCGCACCCACCTGGGCCCCGTGGCCGTGGCCTCCTACATCGGCGCGGCCTACTGGTTCACGTCCTCCACGTCGTTCGCGAACCCGGCGGTGACCATCGGCCGGACCTTCACGGACACCTTCGCCGGCATCGCCCCCGGCTCGCTCGGCCCGTTCATCGCGGCCCAACTGGTCGGCGCCGCGCTGGGACTGGGCCTGGTGCTCGCCGTGTTCGGACGTCCGGCACCCGCTCAGACCGGCGCCGTACCGCTCCAGGGCGGACCCGAACTCGCCGCCACCACCCTGCCCTGACCCGCCTCTCCCGGAAAGACACCTGCCATGACCACCGCTGCCGAACGGCCGTCCGTCTTGTTCGTCTGCGTCCACAACGCCGGGCGCTCCCAGATGGCCGCCGCGTTCCTCACCCACCTCGCGGGCGACCGTGTACAGGTCCGCTCCGCCGGATCGGCACCCGCCGACACGGTCAATCCGGCAGTCGTCGAAGCCATGTCGGAGGCGGGCATCAACATCTCGGCGGAAGTGCCCAAAGTGCTCACCGTCGAGGCCGTCCAGGCGTCCGACGTGGTCATCACGATGGGCTGCGGCGACACCTGCCCCGTCTTCCCCGGCAAGCGCTACCTCGACTGGGACCTCGCCGACCCGGCCGGACAGGGTGTCGACGCCGTCCGGCCCATCCGCGACGAGATCGAGAAGCGCATCCGCGGCCTGATCGACGAGATCGCCCCCGCGGAGTGAGCACGGGTACGGCGACCGGACCGCGCATCACGGCCATGGGCCCCGAACACGCCGACGAAGTCCTGACGATCTACCGGCTCGGCATCAACGAGGGCAACGCCACCTTCGAGACGACCGCGCCCACCTGGCAGCAGTTCGACGCCACCAAGCTGCCCGGACACCGGCACGTCGCCGTCGACGGGACAGGCAGGGCGCTCGGCTGGGTCGCGGCCGTGCCGGTGTCCGACCGATGCGCATACGCCGGCGTCGTCGAACACTCGGTGTACGTCCACCCCGGCAACCGCGGCCGGGGCGTCGGGTCGGCCCTCCTGCGCGCGCTGATCACCTCGACCGAGGCGGCAGGCATCTGGACGATCCAGTCAGGCATCTTCCCCGAGAACACCGGCAGCCTCGCCCTGCATCGCAAGGCGGGGTTCCGCGTCATCGGCACCCGCGAACGCATCGGGCGGCACCACGGCGTATGGCGCGACGTCGTACTGATCGAACGCCGCAGCCCTGCCGTGGCATAGCGCGCGCCCCGGGAGGCCCGGTGTCCGGCGCCGTTCCGAGGACGTTGCGGCCCACGTCAGGACGACGGCCGCAACGTCCTCGCCGGCCTCGGCCGGTACCTCCGCGACGGGCCCGTGGCACCGCCGCGCACCTCAGTGCACGTGTCCGCTGGTCGCAGCGTCCTTCTTGACCGTCAGCGGCAGCAGCTTCTTGCCCGTCGGGCCGATCTGGATGGCCGTGTCCATCTGAGGACACACCCCGCAGTCGAAGCACGGCGTCCAGCGGCAGTCCTCGACCTCCGTCTCGTCGAGGGCGTCCTGCCAGTCCTCCCAGAGCCAGTCCTTGTCGAGGCCCGAGTCGAGGTGGTCCCAGGGGAGGACCTCCTCGGCGCCGCGCTCGCGGGTCGTGTACCAGTCGACGTCGACGCCGAAGTCCGCCAGGGCCTTGTCCGCGGAATTCATCCAGCGGTCGTACGAGAAGTGCTCGCGCCAGCCGTCGAAGCGGCCGCCGTCGTCGTAGACCGCGCGGATGACGGCACCGATCCGGCGGTCGCCCCGGGAGAGCAGGCCCTCGACGATGCCGGGCTTGCCGTCGTGGTAGCGGAAGCCGATCGAACGGCCGTACTTCTTGTCGCCGCGGATCTTGTCGCGGAGCTTTTCGAGGCGCGCGTCGGTCTCCTGCGCCGACAGCTGCGGGGCCCACTGGAACGGCGTGTGCGGCTTGGGGACGAAGCCGCCGATCGAGACCGTGCAGCGGATGTCGTTCGAGCCGGAGACCTCGCGGCCCTTCTGGATCACACGCATGGCCATGTCGGCGATCTGCAGGACGTCCTCGTCCGTCTCCGTGGGCAGGCCGCACATGAAGTACAGCTTCACCTGGCGCCAGCCGTTGCCGTAGGCGGTGGCGACGGTACGGATCAGGTCCTCCTCCGAGACCATCTTGTTGATGACCTTGCGGATGCGTTCCGAGCCGCCCTCCGGGGCGAACGTCAGACCGGACCTGCGGCCGTTCCTCGTCAGCTCGTTCGCCAGGTCGATGTTGAAGGCGTCCACCCGGGTCGACGGGAGCGAGAGGCCGATCTTGTCTTCTTCGTAGCGGTCGGCGAGGCCCTTCGCGACGTCTCCGATCTCGCTGTGGTCGGCCGAGGACAGGGACAGCAGGCCCACCTCCTCGAAGCCGGTCGCTTTCAGGCCCTTGTCGACCATCTCGCCGATGCCGGTGATCGAGCGCTCCCGGACCGGGCGGGTGATCATGCCCGCCTGGCAGAAGCGGCAGCCGCGCGTGCAGCCGCGGAAGATCTCGACCGACATGCGCTCGTGGACCGTCTCCGCCAGGGGCACCAGAGGCTGCTTCGGGTAGGGCCACTCGTCCAGGTCCATCACCGTGTGCTTGGAGACACGCCACGGGACGCCCGACTTGTTCGGGACGACACGGGCGATACGGCCGTCGGGGAGGTACTCCACGTCGTAGAAGGCCGGCACGTACACGCCGCCGGTCTTCGCCAGGCGGAAGAGCAGTTCCTCCCGGCCGCCCGGGCGGCCCTCCGCCTTCCAGGCGCGGATGATCCCGGTGACCTCCAGGACCGCCTGCTCGCCGTCGCCGATCACCGCGCAGTCGATGAAGTCGGCGATCGGCTCGGGGTTGAAGGCCGCGTGGCCGCCCGCCAGGACGATGGGGTCGTCGACCGTGCGGTCCTTGGCCTCCAGGGGGATCCCGGCCAGGTCCAGGGCCGTGAGCATGTTCGTGTAGCCGAGCTCGGTGGAGAAGCTCATGCCCAGGACGTCGAAGGCCTTCACCGGGCGGTGGCTGTCCACCGTGAACTGCGGGACGCCGTGCTCCCGCATCAGGGCCTCCAGGTCCGGCCAGACGCTGTAGGTGCGCTCGGCGAGGACGCCCTCCTGCTCGTTCAGGACCTCGTAAAGAATCATGACGCCCTGGTTGGGCAGGCCGACCTCGTAGGCGTCGGGGTACATGAGGGCCCAGTGGACGTCACAGGCGTCCCACGGCTTGACGGTGGAGTTGAGCTCTCCGCCGACGTACTGGATCGGCTTCTGCACATGCGGGAGCAGAGCTTCGAGCTGCGGGAAGACCGATTCGGCAGACATCTCGCGACTTTCGTGAGCTGGACGGTACTGACGGGGGTGACCATCAAGCCTAACGCGGCCCCGACCCCTCCTCGGACGCCCGAGGGGTTCTGGGCGGCCCGGGCCTCCCCGGCGCCCGGCCAGGGTCTGTCGTTCGGATCAGGTCGGCTGGGAGTGGCGGCGCCTTTCGGGCGACGCCGACATGATCCGAACGACAGACCCTAGATCCGCACCTGCCCCTGCACCGACCGCCACAACTCGGGCAGCGCGGCCTCGGCGGCCGCCGCACGCTGCTCCTCCCGCCCGTACAGCACGCCATAGGTGAAGGAGTTCTCCTTCGCCGCGTAGGCCGTGGCCGACAGCTCCCGGAGCGTTTCCCGGGCCATCACGGTGTCCTGGTGATCGCCGAGCACGGTCTGCAGGGATTTCATCGCCTTCACCAAGGACTCGGCGGGCTTTCCCAGGGCGGGCGCGGCGGCCTCCGCGGCGTACCGGGTGCGCTTGGTCTTCTTGCGGACCTCGTGCATCGCCACGTCGCGGTCGTGGCCGGGCGGCAGGTCCAGTGCCTGTCCGACCAGGTCGGCGACTTTGCCGAAGTCCTTCCGTACGGCCTTGGCGATCACCTTGGCCGGATCCTTGGCGGCCGCCTTCAGCAGGGGCGGGTCGGCGACCAGGGCGTCCAGGGCGTTCAGCAGCCTGAGGTAGCGGTCGCCGTCCAGGACGGTGATCAGCCGGTTCCGGGCGCCGCCGCGCCGTTCGTTCGACCACGTCTTCAGCCGGCCCTGTACGGGGCCGGAGACCAGGGTCCGCGGCAGTTCGGACAGGGCGGTCGTCAGGTGCTCGGTGAGGACTTCCCGGTCGCGGTCGACGCCCAGCTCGCCGGCCAGCCATTTCAGGTCGTCGGCGATCGGGTCCGTGACATCCCGGTCCAGGACCTTGGCGAACGAGCGGAACGTGCTGCGCAGCCGGCGGGTGGCCACGCGCATGGAGTGCACGGAGTCGAAGACGTCACGGCGCACAGCGGGGTCCAGGTCGACGATCGCCTCCCGCTGGACTCGGACATAGGCGAGGACGTGGTCGCCCGCGGTGACGGGCGGCTCGTCGTCGCGCGCGGTGGTCCGAGCGGCCGGGGCGCCGGTCTCCTCCAGGGCTCTGGCCAGCTTGGACGGGGACGACGAGCGGCTCACCCCGGCCTTGCGGAGTGCCTTGTCGACCTTGTCGAGGAAGGAGGGGTCGCCGTCGTCCGCGAGTTCGACCTCGATCTCGGTCCATTCGGTGGCTCCCGCGCCGCCGCTGAGCCGTTCGGCGCGGACCCGGTCAAGGCTGACCTCGGCGAGCAGGGCGCCTTCGGCGTCGACGAGGTGGCGGATGTCGCGGGCGGAGCGCAGGCGGACGAGGGGGACGAGCTCGGCGTCGCGGACGCGGGAGCGGACGAGGCTCGACAGGTACCCGGGGACGGTGTCGGAGAGCGGGGCGTGGATCTCGTCACGCACACCCTCGGAGACCGGCAGTTTGAGGTGCCAGCCGGCGTCCGCGCCGCCGGTGCGGCGGCGCAGGGTCAGCGAGGCGCCTGCGAGCCGTTGGTCGACCGTGTCGTAGTAGGTCGCGTCGAGTTGTGCGAGACCCTTGTCGACGACGGCCGAGACTCCGCCGACGCGGGTGAGGTCGGGCAGCTCGTTCCCGGCCGCGGCCTCGTACTTTCGCTCGATTTCGCGCTTCGTGTCCGCCATGAACCGAATCTAATGGCAATCGGGCCGGGAGGGCAGGGCCGACCGGACTTCGTCCGGAACGCGCCCACCGTTCCCGGCCCGACGGCGACCGTGCCGCTACGCCGACAGCGGCCGTTGCACCCGGATCGACTGCAACAGGCCCACTGCCAGCCAGACGGCGAACATCGACGAACCGCCGTACGAGACGAACGGCAGCGGAAGGCCGGCGACCGGCATGATGCCGAGGGTCATGCCGATGTTCTCGAAGGCCTGGAAGGCGAACCAGGCGATGATGCCGGCGGCGACGATCGTGCCGTAGAGCTCGGTCGTCTCCCGGGCGATCCGGCAGGCCCGCCACAGGACGACGCCGAGCAGCACGATGATCAGTCCGGCGCCGACGAAACCCAGCTCCTCACCCGCGACCGTGAAGACGAAGTCGGTCTGCTGTTCGGGGACGAACTGCCCCGTCGTCTGGGAACCGTGGAAGAGCCCGGCACCGGTCAGCCCGCCGGAACCGATCGCGATACGCGCCTGGTTGGTGTTGTAGCCCACGCCCGCGGGGTCCAGGTCGGGGTTGGCGAAGGCGGCGAAGCGGTTGATCTGGTACTCGTCCAGGATGTGCAGCTGCCATATGGCGATCGCACCCAGCGCGCCCGCGCCGATCAGACCGAACACCCACCGGTTGGAGGCGCCGGAGGCGAGCAGCACACCGAGCACGATGATCACCATGACCATGACCGAGCCCAGGTCGGGCATCAGCATGACGATCAGCATCGGGACGGCCGCAAGACCCAGGGCCTGGGCCACGGTCCGGTGGTCGGGGTAGGCCTTGTCCCCCGCGTCGACCCGGGCGGCGAGCAGCATCGCCATGCCCAGGATGATCGTGATCTTGACGAACTCGGAGGGCTGGAGGGAGAAACCCCCACCGAACACGATCCATGCGTGCGCGCCGTTGACCGTCGCGCCGAGCGGGGTGAGCACCAGCAGGATCAGCATCACCGAGATGCCGTACAGGATGGGCACGGCCGTGCGCAGGGTGCGGTGGCCGAGCCAGATCGTGCCGACCATCAGCGCCAGCCCGATCCCGGTGTTCATCAGGTGCCGGATCAGGAAGTAGTACGGGTCGCCCTGGTTGATCTCGGTGCGGTTGCGGGTCGCCGAGTAGACGAGGGCGGTGCCGATCAGGGACAGCGCCAGGGCCGACAGCAGTATCGGCCAGTCCAGACGGCGGGCCAGGCTGTCGCGGGCGAAGATCCGCGTCCAGACGGGCCGCTCGGGACCGTATCCGGAGACGGAGAAGTTGTTCGCTCCGGTCACGTCAGGATCCTCCGCCTCTTCTTCGGGCGGGCCGTGCGCCTACGGGTGTCGCGGTTGGTCGAGTTCGGCGTGGGGACGGTGGCCGGCGGGTTGTCGGTGGGCATCCCCTGCTGGCCCTCACCCTCGGCCTGGTCCGCCTTCGGGTCGTACTTCTCGATCTTCGGGGCCGTGATCGATCCATCGGGCTGGATCTTGGGCAGGTCCTTCTGCGGGGTGTACAGCAGGGCCTTCTTCTTGTCGATCGAGCCGTCCTTCTGGACGCCGTACAGGGCGTCGTAGATGTTGTGCACGGCTTCACCGGAGGCGCCGGAACCCGTACCGGCCTGGGCGATGGTCATGATGACCGCGTAGTCCTTGGAGTAGGTGGCCAGCCACGAGGTCGTCTGCTTGCCGTAGACCTCCGCGGTACCGGTCTTGGCGTGCAGCGCGATCTTGTCCTGCGGCCAGCCGCCGAACTTCCACGCCGCGGTACCGCGGGTGACCACGCCCGCGAGCGCCTGTTCCATGACGTCCCGCGTCTTCTGGTCGATCGGCAGCTTGCCGTGCGACTTGGGCTTGATCTCGCTGACGTGCTTGCCGTCGGCGCTGATGACCGCCTTGCCGATGGTCGGGTTCCACATGGTGCCGCCGTTGGAGATCGCCGAGTAGATGACCGCCTCCTGGATCGGCGTCAGGAGCGTGTCGCCCTGGCCGATGGAGTAGTTGATCGAGTCACCCTCGCGCATCTTGTTGCCCTCGAGGCAGTTCTCGTACGCGATCTTCTGGACGTAGTCGCCGTCCTTCTTGCCGGTCCTGCACCAGCTGTCCTTGTTGGCCTCCCAGTACTTCTGCTTCCACTCGCGGTCGGGGACCCGGCCGGAGACCTCGTTGGGCAGGTCGATTCCGGTGGGCTTGCCGAGACCGAACTGGTGGGCGGCCTTGTAGAAGTAGTCCTTGGGCTGACCCTTCTTGGGGTTGATGCCGCCGTCCTTCTTCCACTCGTTGTCGGCGAGGCCGTAGAAAACGGTGTCGCAGGAGACCTCGAGAGCGCGGCCGAGCGAGATCGGGCCGAAGTTCTCACCTTCGAAGTTCTTGAAGACCTGGCCGCCGACCGAGTACGAACTCGTGCACGGGTAATTGCCGTCGAAGGAATAGCCTGCCTCGACCGCGGCGGCCGTGGAGACGACCTTGAAGGTCGAGCCGGGCGCCGACTGCCCCTGGATGGCGCGGTTGAGCAGCGGGTAGTCGGAACCCTTGCCGGTGAGCTGCTGGTAGTCCTTGGCGGAGATGCCGCCGACCCAGACGTTCGGGTCGTACGTCGGGGCGGACGCCATGGCCACGATGCGGCCGGTCTTGGCCTCCATCACGACGACGGCACCGGAGTCGGCCTTGTAGTTCTCGCCGGTGATGTCGTCGAACTGGGTGCGGGCGATCTTCATCGCGTTGTCCAGCTCGTACTCGGCGACCCGCTGCACCCGGGCGTCGATGCTGGTGACCAGGTTGGAACCGGCCTGGGCGGGGTCGCTCTTGGCCTTGCCGATGACCCGGCCGAGGTTGTCCACCTCGTAGCGGGTGACGCCGGCCTTGCCGCGCAGCGCCTTGTCGTACTGGCGTTCAAGTCCGGAGCGGCCGACCTGGTCCGAGCGCAGATAAGGCGAATCGGTGTCCTTGGCCTGCTGGATCTCGTTGTCGGTGACGGGCGAGAGATAGCCGAGGACCTGGGCGGTGTTGGCCTCACCGGGACTCGGGTAGCGGCGCACGGCCTCGGGCTCGGCGGTGATGCCGGGGAAGTCCTCGGAGCGCTCGCGGATCTGCAGGGCCTGGCGGGGCGTGGCCTCGTCGGTGATGGGGATCGGCTGGTAGGGCGAACCGTTCCAGCAGGGCTGGGGCGTCTTGGAGTCGCACAGGCGGACCTTGCCCATGACGTCCTGCGGCTTCATGCCGAGGACGCTCGCCAGCTTGGTGAGGACCCCTTTGCCGTCGTCCTTCATCTTCAGCAGGTCGGTGCGCGAGGCGGAGACCACGAGGCGGGTCTCGTTGTCGGCGATCGGGACGCCGCGCGCGTCCAGGATCTCGCCGCGCACGGCGGGCTGGACCACCTGCTGGACGTGGTTGCCCGACGCTTCCTTGGCGTACTCGGAGCCGTTGCGGATCTGCAGGTACCACAGACGGCCGCCGAGGGTGCCGAGGAGCGAGAGGACAAGGATCTGGATGACGACGAGACGGATCTGGACGCGTGGGGTCCGTCCGGTCTCGGGGATGTTGCTCACTGCTGCTGCCCCCTCTCAGTGCACATACGTGTCATACGAGTACACGACCAACCTGTGTGAGCAGTCAGCCGCCTTACGGGTCGTCACAGCCGCTTGACCCCCTTGATACGGCCCGCACGGGCCACTCTCGCCTTGGCCGCCTTGACCCGGAGACCGCGCTGGCTGCCGATCCGCAGTCCGGTACCGGAGGAGAGCCAGCCGGAGGAGACGTCGGCCGCCTTGGTGGAGCTGGCCTCGGCGAGCGGGTCGTTCTCGGCCCGGCGGGCCAGGGCCATGATCCCCGGGACCACGAACGGCGCGAGCAGCAGGTCGTACAGCGCCGCCGTGAACAGCAGGCTGCCGAGGCCCACATGACGGGCGGCGGTGTCCCCGACGAGGGCGCCCACGCTCGCGTACAGCAGGGTCGAGCCGACCGCGGCGGCGACCACCACGACCATCGGGCCGGTGGCGGATTTCAGACGGCCGTTCTCGGGCCGGGCGAGTCCGGCGAGGTAGCCGATGACGCACAGCACGAGGGCGTAGCGCCCGGCGGCGTGGTCGGCGGGCGGGGCGAGGTCGGAGAGCAGGCCGGCGCCGAAGCCGACGAGACAGCCGCCGACGTGGCCGTAGACCAGTGCGAGACCGACCACGGTCAGCAGGACCAGGTCCGGTACGGCACCGGGCAGATGGAGACGGGCGAGCACACTCACCTGGACCACCAGGGCGACGACCACCAGGGTGGTGGCGAGCAGCATCCGGTTGAAGCGCATCTGGTTCAGCTCCTAGGGCGTCTGCTGCTGGTCTTGGTATTCGCCGGAGGCCGAGGGCGTGACGGTGACGGTCACGGTCGGCGTGGGCGTCGGCTGGGGCTTGGGCGGCAGCACGGCGTCGCGCGGGTCCTTCTTGGGCGCCTGGATGACAACACCGACGACGTCGAGCTTGGTGAAGGACGCGAACGGCGTGACGTAGACGGTGCGGGTCAGATCACCGCCGGACGGGTCGACCCGGGAGACCACGCCGACCGGTACGCCGGGCACGAAGGGCTTGTCGGCCTCCGACCCGAAGGTGATGAGACGGTCGCCCTTCTTCACGTCGGCCTTGCCGTTGAGCAGTTGGACGCGCAGCGGGCGGTCGCCCTGCCCGGAGGCGAAACCGAGTTCGTCGCTGCCCTCCATGCGGGTACCGACCGTGAAGTCGGGGTCGTTCGCCAGCAGCACCGTCGAGGTGTTCGGGCCGACCGTGGTGACGCGCCCCACCAACCCGTCGCCGTTGAGAACGGTCATGTCGCGCTTGATGCCGTCATTGGCGCCCACGTCGATGGTGACGGTCCAGGAGAAGCCCTGGGCCGCTCCTATCGCGATGACCTCCGCACCCTTTATGCCGTACTGGCCCTCGCCCGCCACCCGGAGCATGTTGTCGAGTTGCTTGAGGCGGCTTCGGTTGCGGTCGTCGCTGCCCAGCTTCGCCTTCAAGGCTGCGTTCGACTGCTCGAGTCGCGCGATGCGGTCGTGCCGGCTGCCGGAGTCGCGTACGGCGTCGATCGCGTTGCCCATGGGGTCGACGACGGTCGACACCCCGTTCTCGATCGGGCCGAAGACCGTGGCAGCGGCCTGGCGGGCACCTTCGACCGGTGAGTCCTGGCCGCCGCGGATGTCCACCGTGATCAGAGCGAACGCGATGGCGATCAGCAGCACCAGGAGCAGCCGGCTCTCTCGTGTGTCCCTCACGTGCGGCGGCCGTGCCTTCCTCGTCGGAATGTGTCGGACGGGTCCCCCGGGTGCGCGGTACCCGGTGGGTGTGAACCCGGCGGGCAATACCTGGCAGGCACGACCCGGCGGGCGGAACCGAGGGGTGGTATGGGGGAGTTTAAGCCTCTATATCAACGATCCGCCGCACGAGAGGGAGTTCGTCTCGTACGGCGGAATCGGCTTGTCGCGTCATCTGCGGGGCTGGGCGTCCAGCACCTGCTGGAGCGCCTCGAACTCCTCGACGCACTTGCCGGAGCCGAGCGCCACGCTGTCCAGCGGGTCCTCGGCAATGTGGATCGGCATGCCGGTCTCCCGGCGGAGCCGCTCGTCGAGACCGCGCAGCAGGGCGCCGCCGCCGGTGAGGACGATGCCCCGGTCCATGACGTCGCCGGACAGCTCCGGCGGGCACTTGTCGAGCGTCGTCTTGACCGCGTCCACGATGGCGTTGACCGGCTCCTCGATGGCCTTGCGCACTTCGGCCGCCGAGATGACCACGGTCTTGGGCAATCCGGAGACCAGGTCCCGGCCACGGATCTCGGTGTGCTCGTCGGAGTCGAGGTCGTACGCCGAACCGATCGTGATCTTGATCTGCTCCGCCGTCCGCTCACCGAGGAGGAGCGAGTACTCCTTCTTGATGTGCTGGATGATGGCGTTGTCCAGCTCGTCACCCGCGACGCGGATGGACTGGGCGGTGACGATGCCGCCGAGCGAGATGACCGCGACCTCCGTGGTACCGCCGCCGATGTCCACCACCATGTTGCCCGTGGCCTCGTGGACCGGCAGGCCGGAGCCGATGGCGGCGGCCATGGGCTCCTCGATGATGTGCACCTGGCGCGCACCGGCCTGGGAGGACGCCTCGATGACGGCGCGGCGCTCTACACCCGTGATACCCGACGGCACACAGACGACGACGCGCGGACGAGCCAGATACCGCCGCTTGTGGATCTTCAGGATGAAGTAGCGGAGCATCCGTTCGGTGATCTCGAAGTCCGCGATCACACCGTCCTTCAGAGGACGTACCGCGACGATGTTGCCCGGGGTCCGGCCGATCATCTTCTTCGCTTCCGCGCCGACCGCCAGGATGCCACCGGTGTTGGTGTTGATCGCGACGACGGACGGTTCGTTGAGTACGATCCCGCGACCCCTGACGTACACCAGCGTGTTGGCGGTCCCGAGGTCGACAGCCATGTCACGGCCGATGAACGACATTGAGTTCCCCATGAGGATTCGTCTGGCCTTCCCAAGTTGAGCGTTTGATGGCTTTTGTTGGGGCGGCGAAGTGGGTGCTGTGACGTGAAGGCTTACATCGTAGTCTCGCCCGCACGAAACATTGCGCGAGGGTCTTCGCCATTGTCAGCAGATGACGCCTCGCCTCGCTTGTGGAGACGGACGTTCGGGGGTAGCCGTTCCCCCTAACGGCACGCATATGCCGGGGGACGGCCGGGTTTTACGGGACCCGATTTTCCAGCCACCCCCGTTACGGCATCCGGGTGACGTGACAAACCCTCAGGAATTGTTCACAAGACACGTTCAGAAGTTCATCGGTCGGATGCTCAGAAGCGACCGGGGAAGAAGATCTTCAGCTCGCGCTCGGCGGACTCCTCGGAGTCGGAGGCGTGGATCAGGTTCTCACGCACGATGACACCGTAGTCGCCGCGGATGGAGCCCGGCGCGGCGGCGATCGGGTCGGTGGGACCGGCGAGCGCCCGCAGGCCCTCGATGACCCGCTCCCCCTCGACGACGAGCGCGACGACCGGGCCGGAGGCCATGAACTCCACCAGCGGCTCGTAGAAGGGCTTGCCCTTGTGCTCGCCGTAGTGCTGCTCGAGCGTGTCGTGGTCCAGCGTGCGCAGCTCCAGCGCACTGATGGTCCAGCCCGCCTTGCGCTCGATACGGCCGATGATCTCGCCGATCAGCCCGCGACGGACGGCGTCGGGCTTGAGGAGGACGAGGGTGCGCGCGGTCACGAGGGAGCTCCTTAATCGGTGGTGCGGGAGGATGAGGCTACAGGGCGGAGCCGGGTGGTTGTCACTCAGCGTCAGACTGTGCGGTTACGGCCCCGGGACCATGTCCCGTACGGGCGTGGACGACTGCGCGGCCGGCCGCTCACGCCCTCGTACCGACGCCGGCCGAGGGGCCGCGGAACGGGCGTCCGGGAGGCCGTGCGCGGCCCGGCGGACGGTCCGTGGACGGGACCGTGTCAGGCCGGACTGCTCTCGTTTCCCTCGGCCGCCGCGAAGCGGGCCTTCGCCTCGTCGATCTTCCGTCCGTAGTGGACCGACGCCCACCACAGCGCCGCGAAGACGGCGCCCAGGAAGAACATCGAGGGGACCACGAACCCGGCGGCGATCAGCGCGATCTGCAGCGCCCAGCCCAGCTGCACACCACCGGGTCGGGTGATCACACCGCAGAGCAGGACGCTGACGGCCATGGCGATGCCGCAGACCGTCCAGACCGTGCCGGTGGACAGGTCCGGGTCCTTCATGGCGACCAGCCCGGCGAAGCCGATGACGAAGAACTCGCCGATCAGGGTCGAAGAACAGAGCGTACGCACGGAGGATCAGCCCTTCCCCATGAGCAGTCGGGCCTCGCCGACGGTGATGACGGAGCCGGTGACGAGGACGCCCGCCCCGGCATACTCCCCCTCTTCCTCGGCGAGTGTGATCGCGGCCTCCAGGGCGTCGGGCAGCCTCGGCTCGACCTGGACGCGGTCCTCGCCGAAGACCTCCACCGCGACGGCGGCCAGTTCGTCGGCGTCCATCGCCCGATGGCTGGAGTTCTGTGTGACCACGACCTCGGCGAAGATCGGTTCGAAGGCCTCCAGGAGACCCCGGACGTTCTTGTCGCCGCTCGCACCGACGACGCCGATCAGCCGGCTGAAGTCGAAGGCCTCGCTCACGGCCTCGGCGGTGGCGCGGGCCCCCGCCGGGTTGTGGGCGGCGTCCAGGACCACGGTCGGGGAGCGCCGCACGACCTCGAGACGGCCCGGGGAGGACACCGACGCGAACGCCTTGCGGACCGTGTCGCGGTCGAGCGGCTCGGGCCGCTCGGAGCCGACCCCGAAGAACGCCTCCACCGCGGCGAGGGCCACGGCGGCGTTGTGGGCCTGGTAGGCGCCGTGCAGCGGCAGGTACAGCTCTTCGTACTCACCGCCGAGGCCGCGCAGGGTGACGAGCTGGCCGCCGACCGCCACCTGCCGGGAGACGACGCCGAACTCCAGCCCTTCGCGGGCCACGGTCGCGTCCACCTCCACGGCCTTCTTCAGCAGCACCTGGGCCGCGTCGACCGGTTGCTGGGCCATGATGACGGTGGCGCCCTGCTTGATGATGCCGGACTTCTCCAGGGCGATCTCGCCGGGCGTGCCGCCGAGCCGGTCGGTGTGGTCCAGGTCGATCGGGGTGACGACGGCGACGTCCCCGTCGATCACGTTCGTGGCGTCCCAGCTTCCGCCCATGCCGACCTCGACGACCGCGACGTCGACGGGGGCGTCCGCGAAGGCCGCGTAGGCCATGCCGGTGAGCACCTCGAAGAAGGAGAGGCGGTACTCCTGCTGTCCGTCGACCATCTCGACGTAGGGCTTGATGTCGTTGTACGTCTCGATGAATCGCTCGGCGGAGACGGGGGCGCCGTCGAGGCTGATGCGCTCGGTGACGGACTGGACGTGTGGGCTCGTGTACCGCCCCGTGCGCAGCTCGAAGGCGCCGAGCAGGGCCTCGATCATGCGCGCGGTGGACGTCTTGCCGTTGGTCCCCGTGATGTGGATGGACGGATACGACCGCTGCGGCTCACCGAGCACGTCCATCAGTGCCGAGATACGGCTGACGGACGGCTCGAGCTTGGTCTCGCCCCAGCGGGTGGCCAGTTCCGCCTCGACCGCCCGCAGCGCCCGGTCGACCTCGGGGTCGGCGGGGCGGCCGGGGACGTCTGCCCGGGGCGTGCCGCCCTGCGTGCGCAGGGTGCGGCTGCCGGCCTCGATCACCGCGAGATCAGGATCGCGGTCGGTCTCGGCCGCGACGATGTCTTCGAAGGGATCGCTCTCATTGGGGTCGAACGGAGGCACGTCACTCACGGTGTCAGTCTACGGAGCACGGGTGACAGGCGCGGCCGCGGGCGGCCGTGTGCCGGGAGCGGCCCGCACGGGCGGAGCCGGCGGTGCGGGAGGATGGCCGGCGCGCGGGCCCTTCTCGGTCGTCGGGGGGCCTAGCCCGCGGCCGGCTCGTCCATGGTGAGGTGGAAGGTGACCTGCCGTTCCGTTCCACCGGCCGCGACGGTGTGCACATACCCCCGGGCCGTGCTGTAGGCGCCCGAACCGCCGGTCAGGGCGATGTCGACGGCGGGAGCGGGGGTTCCCTGTCCCTTCAGGTGCAGCAGCGCCTGCGAGGTGATCTGGCCCTCGGGCAGAGCGAAGGTCCCGACGCACTGGAGTTGGAGATCGCCCGGCTGGATCCGGATGTACGTGCAGACCACGCTGTGGTCGCCGATCTTCCTGCCACCGCGGTAGAGGTCTTCGGCGATGACGAGCTCGTCGCCCAGGCCGATCCCCTTCGCCCCCAGATCGAGCAGCCGGGACTGAACCTGTCTGGCGGTCAGCCGAATGGTCTCCGTGCGGTGGCCGTCGGCGGCGGACGCCGGTGGCACGACGGCCAGGACAACGGCGGCCAGTGCGACGGTGGTGCCCGGGCGTAGGGCGCTTCTGCGCATGGTGCGTCTCCCATCAGGCGTGGGTGTTCCCCCATGCCTCATGGTCCGGTTCGTGCGGTGTCCTGCCCTCGGTGCCCGACCGTTCGGGTGAATCCTCCCTGTCACCGCGCGCGCCCGGCAGCCGAGTGCGCGTGACGCCCGGCCGGGAGGTCCCGGCCGGGCGTCACGTGTGGACCGTGTGCGGCGCACTGCACCGCGCCGGGCCCCTACGCCTGGGGCAGGCGCTCCAGCTGGGCCTGGATCCGCGCGATGTCCTCGTCGGCCTTGGCGAGCCGTGTGCGGATCTTCTCCACGACGTTGTCCGGCGCCTTCGCCAGGAACGCCTCGTTGCCGAGCTTGGCGGTGGCCTGGGCCTTCTCCTTCTCGGCGGCGGCGAGGTCCTTCGCCAGACGCTTGCGCTCGGCCGCCACGTCGATCGTGCCGGACAGGTCGAGCGCGACCGTGGCGCCCGCGACCGGCAGGGTCGCCGTCGCCGTGAATCCCTCGCCCTCGGGCTGCAGACGCAGCAGCTGGCGGATGGCCGCCTCGTGGGCCGCGAGCGCCGTGCCGTCCAGGGTCAGCCTGGCCGGGACACGCTGGCCGGGCTGCAGGCCCTGGTCGGCGCGGAAGCGGCGGACCTCGGTGATGACCGACTGGAGGGTCGCGATCTCCCGCTCGGCGGCCGCGTCGCGGAAGCCGCTGTCGCCCGGCCAGTCCGCGACGACGACGGACTCACCGCCCGTGAGGGTGGTCCACAGCGTCTCCGTGACGAAGGGGACGATCGGGTGGAGCAGCCGGAGAGTGACGTCCAGGACCTCGCCGAGGACCCGCTGGCTCGCCTCGGCCGCCTCGCCGCCGGCCTGGAACGTCGTCTTGGACAGCTCGACGTACCAGTCGAAGACCTCGTCCCACGCGAAGTGGTACAGCGCCTCGCTGAGCTTGGCGAACTGGAAGTCCTCGTAGAGCGCGTCGACCTGCGCGACCGTCTCGTTCAGACGGGAGAGGATCCAGCGGTCGGTCGCGGACAGCTTCGACGCCTCCGGCAGCGGACCCTCGACCGTGGCGCCGTTCATGAGCGCGAAGCGCGTGGCGTTCCAGATCTTGTTGGCGAAGTTCCTGGACGCCTGGACCCAGTCCTCGCCGATCGGGACGTCCGTGCCCGGGTTGGCGCCGCGGGCGAGCGTGAAGCGCAGTGCGTCCGAGCCGTACTTGTCCATCCAGTCGAGCGGGTCGACGACGTTGCCGAACGACTTCGACATCTTCTTGCCGCGCTCGTCACGGACCAGCCCGGTCAGGGCGATGGTCTTGAAGGGGACCTCGCCGTCCATGGCGTACAGACCGAACATCATCATCCGGGCGACCCAGAAGAAGATGATGTCGTGGCCCGTGAGCAGGACGTCGGTCGGATAGAACTTCCGCAGGTCCTTGGTCCGTTCGGGCCAGCCGAGCGTGGAGAACGGCCACAGGCCGGAGGAGAACCAGGTGTCCAGGACGTCCGTGTCCTGGTGCCAGCCCTCGCCGGTCGGCGGTTCCTCGTCGGGGCCGACGCAGACGACCTCGCCGTCCGGGCCGTACCAGATCGGGATCCGGTGGCCCCACCACAGCTGGCGCGAGATGCACCAGTCGTTCATGTTGTCGACCCAGTCGAAGTAGCGCTTCGACATGTCCTCGGGGTGGATCTTGACCCGGCCGTCGCGGACCGCGTCGCCCGCGGCCTTGGCGAGCGGGCCGACCTTGACCCACCACTGCATGGACAGGCGCGGCTCGATGGTGGTCTTGCAGCGCGAGCAGTGGCCGACGGAGTGGACGTAGGGGCGCTTCTCGGCGACGATCCGGCCCTGCGAGCGCAGCGCGGCGACGATGGCGCTGCGCGCCTCGAAGCGGTCGAGCCCCTGGAAGGGACCATGGGCGGTGATGATCGCCCGCTCGTCCATGACGGTGATCGACTCGAGACCGTGGCGCTGACCGATCGCAAAGTCGTTCGGGTCGTGCGCCGGGGTGACCTTGACGGCACCGGTGCCGAACTCGGGGTCGACATGGGGGTCCGCGACGACCGGGATGCTGCGGTCGGTGAGGGGCAGCTTGATGCGCCTGCCGATCAGGTGCTTGTAGCGCTCGTCGTCGGGGTGAACGGCGACGGCCGTGTCACCGAGCATGGTCTCGGCGCGGGTGGTGGCGACGACGACCGAGTCGTCCCCCTCCCCGTACCTGATGGAGACGAGCTCGCCGTCGTCCTCCTGGTATTCGACCTCGATGTCCGAAATGGCCGTCAGACACCGCGGGCACCAGTTGATGATGCGCTCGGCGCGGTAGATCAGCTCGTCTTCGTAGAGCTTCTTGAAGATGGTGAGGACGGCCTTGGACAGGCCCTCGTCCATGGTGAACCGCTCGCGGCTCCAGTCGACTCCGTCGCCGAGACGGCGCATCTGGCCGAGGATCCTGCCGCCGTACTCCTCCTTCCACTGCCAGACGCGCTCGACGAACTCCTCACGACCCAGGTCGTGGCGGGACTTGCCCTCCTCGGCGAGCTGCTGCTCGACCTTGTTCTGGGTGGCGATGCCGGCGTGGTCCATACCGGGCAGCCACAGCGCCTCGAAGCCCTGCATCCGCTTGCGGCGGGTGAGGGCGTCCATGAGCGTGTGCTGGAAGGCATGGCCCAGGTGGAGGCTGCCGGTGACGTTCGGCGGCGGAATGACGATGGTGTACGGGGGCTTCTCGCTCTTGGCGTCGGCCTCGAAGTAACCGCGCTCCACCCAGCGCTCGTACAGCGCCCCCTCTACATCGGCCGGCGCGTACTGGGTCGGCAGTTCGGTGTCGGGCGCTGTGGGCTGCTGATGAGCGTTCTCGGTCACGGGGTCAGTTTAGGGGTGTCACCGGCCCGTCCCGAAACGCGATTCTTTCGTAACGGTGGAGCCGACCCGCGGCCCGGCCCTCGCCCGATTGCGCCAGGATGTCGGGGACACACATGAGTCTCTGGAGGGGAACCCAGAAGATGAGCTACAACCAGCCGGGCCCGTACGGCGGGCAGCCCCAGCAGCCCGGGCCGTACGGCCAGCCGGGTCCTTACGGCCAGCCGCCGCAGGCACCCCAGCCCGGCTACGGCTACCCCCAGCAGGCTCCGCCCTCTCCGGGCTACGGCTACCCGCAGCAGACTCCCCAGGGCGTCCCGCCCCAGTCGAACCCCTACGGACAGCAGCCCACAGCGCCCTATGGCCAGCAGCCCTACGGACAGCAGCCCCATGGCGCCCCGCCGCCGGCGCCCGACGGCGGCGGCAGGAAAAGGACCGGCCTGATCATCGGCGCGGTGGCGGTTGTGGCGGCGATCGCGGTGGGCGCGTACTTCGTGATCGGCGGGGGCGGCGGCTCGGTCTCGGACGACGGCCCGCACAAGCTGACGGCGCCCGCGACGGTCATCGGCGGCACCTACAAGAAGGCCGACAGCAGCAACTCGCCGGACTCGATGAGCGACGACGACCTGTCGGACTTCCAGAAGTGGGGCGTGAAGGACGCGAAGGACGTCAGCGCCGGGTACCAGAACGGCACCGGGCTGACCGCCAAGAACCTCACCTTCGGCGGTGTCTACGGCACCATCGACGACCCCGAGGCCGTGGTGGACGCCATGTTCGCCAAGATCAAGTCGGAGTCCGAGAAGGACAAGTCAGACGAGGGCCGGCTGATCGGCAGCCCGGAGACGGTCCACCCGTCCGGATTCTCCAACGGCATCATGAAGTGCCAGGTGGCCGAGTTCACGAACGACGACACCGCGAGCAAGGGCGCCGGCGCCGCGAAGTCCGTGAAGATGCCCATCTGCATCTGGGGCGACCACAGCACCGTCGCCGACGTCACGGCGTTCAGCTTCGCGGCCATGGCCGCCGGGAACGCGGGATCGATCGACGAAACGGCCGACCTCGCGGCCAAGCTCCGCAACGATGTGCGGGTCAAGGCCTGACGGCTTGTATCCCAAAGGTGAAGGGGCCCCGGTCGATTGACCGGGGCCCCTCACTCGTTCGGCTGATGGCGGTTACGCCGACTTCTGCTCTCCGGAACCACGCCCGCGCGCGTCCCGGGGGATCAGCGTCGGGTTCACGTTCGACAGGACGACGTCCGCCGTGATGACGACCCGGGCGACGTCCTTCCGGGACGGGACCTCGTACATGACCGCCTGGAGGACCTCCTCCATGATGGCGCGCAGGCCCCGGGCGCCCGTCTGGCGCAGGATCGCCTGGTCCGCGATGGCCTCCAGGGCCTCGCGCTCGAAGTCCAGCTCCACACCGTCGAGTTCGAAGAGGCGCTGGTACTGCTTGACCAGGGCGTTGCGCGGCTCAACCAGGATCTGCAGGAGGGCCTTGCGGTCGAGGTTGTGGACCGAGGTGATGACCGGGAGACGGCCGATGAACTCGGGGATCATGCCGAACTTCACCAGGTCCTCGGGCATCACGTCCTCGAACTGGTCCTTCGACTCCAGTTCGCGCTTCGAACGGATCGTCGCACCGAAGCCGATGCCCTTCGCGCCCGCCCGCGACTCGATGATCTTCTCCAGACCCGCGAACGCACCGCCCACGATGAACAGCACGTTCGTCGTGTCGATCTGGATGAACTCCTGGTGCGGGTGCTTGCGGCCGCCCTGGGGAGGCACCGACGCCGTCGTGCCCTCCAGGATCTTCAGCAGTGCCTGCTGGACGCCCTCGCCCGACACGTCGCGCGTGATGGAGGGGTTCTCGCTCTTGCGGGCCACCTTGTCGATCTCGTCGATGTAGATGATGCCCGTCTCGGCCTTCTTGACGTCGTAGTCCGCGGCCTGGATCAGCTTCAGCAGGATGTTCTCGACGTCCTCGCCCACATAGCCCGCCTCCGTCAGCGCCGTCGCGTCGGCGATGGCGAAGGGGACGTTCAGCATGCGGGCCAGCGTCTGGGCGAGAAGTGTCTTGCCCGAGCCCGTGGGGCCGAGCAGCAGGATGTTCGACTTCGCCAACTCGATGGCGTCGTCACGGCCTTGGGCGCCGCCGTTCTCACCGGCCTGGACCCGCTTGTAATGGTTGTACACCGCGACGGAGAGGGCCTTCTTGGCCGCCTCCTGGCCGACCACGTACCCCTCGAGGAACTCGTAGATCTCGCGGGGCTTGGGGAGTTCCTCCCAGCGCACCTCGCTCGTCTCCGCGAGCTCTTCCTCGATGATCTCGTTGCAGAGATCGATGCACTCGTCGCAGATGTACACACCGGGGCCTGCGATGAGCTTCTTGACCTGCTTCTGGCTCTTGCCACAGAACGAGCACTTGAGCAGATCGCCGCCGTCACCGATGCGTGCCACGGTGTGCTTCCCCTTCGCCTGGGAGACGCCTTGGATCCATTGGATCCAGCGGCTCCTGGTGCTGCCTTATGTCCGACGGTACCTTGCCGGGCCCCCCGTTCGGGCCCCCCTTGGCACGGTTCACTTTGACGTGCAGCGTGTCAAACCGGGCCAAGGGGCGGCAGACGATACAGATCCGATGACGAATCGAGCCGATTCGCGTCAGCGGACAGAACTGTTGTTCATCTTCCGGGTGGAGATGATCTGGTCGATCAGGCCGTACGACAGGGCGTCCTCGGCCGTCAGGATCTTGTCGCGCTCGATGTCCTCACGAATCTTCTCGATCGGCGTGGTCGAGTGCTTGGCCAGCATCTCCTCCAGCTGCGCACGCATCCGGAGGATCTCGTTGGCGGCGATCTCCAGGTCGGAGACCTGACCGCGGCCCGTCTCACTGTACGGCTGGTGGATCAGCACACGGGCGTTCGGGAGCGCCATGCGCTTGCCCGGAGTGCCCGCCGCCAGCAGGACCGCGGCTGCGGAGGCGGCCTGGCCCATGCAGACCGTCTGGATGTCCGGCTTCACGAACTGCATCGTGTCGTAGATGGCCGTGAGCGCGGTGAAGGAGCCGCCGGGGCTGTTGATGTAGACCGAGATGTCACGGTCGGGGTCCATCGACTCCAGGCACAGCAGCTGCGCCATGACGTCGTTGGCGGAGGCGTCGTCGATCTGGACGCCGAGGAAGATCACGCGCTCCTCGAAGAGCTTCGCATACGGGTCGTACTCGCGGATGCCCTGCGAGGTGCGCTCCACGAAGCGCGGGATGACGTAGCGGGACTCGGCCACGGGGGCGGTGTACTCGGCACGCGTGCGGTCGTAGAGGCCGCTGCCGGGGAAGTCGTTCACGGTGTCTCCTGAAAAGGGCTGAGGCGGTGGCTGGGGGGCTGGAGGGGCGCCGGGGCCTGGGCTCGGCCCGCTGCGGCCCATGCGGGGCGGACCGGGCGGCACGGCGGTCCGGGAGGCACCTGCGGGTGCCCCGCCGGTCCTGCGCGGCCCGGTGAGCCCTTACGAGCCCGCCCCGGTGCCTCCGCCGCCCGGCATGCCGGCAGCGGTGGTGATGACCTCGTCGATCAGGCCGTAGACCTTGGCCTCCTCGGCGTCGAACCAGCGGTCGCGGTCCGAGTCACGGGTGATCTGCTCGACCGATTGGCCGGTGTGGAAAGAGGTGAGCTCCGCCATGCGCTTCTTGGTGTGCAGCAGCCGCTCGGCGTGGATCTTGATGTCGGACGCGGAGCCGGCGAGGCCGGCCGAGGGCTGGTGGATCAGGATCTCGGCGTTGGGCAGAGCGAACCGCTTGCCCCGGGTGCCCGCGCTGAGCAGGAACTGCCCCATCGAGGCCGCCATGCCCATGGCGATCGTCACCACGTCGTTCTTGATGTACTGCATGGTGTCGTAGATCGCCATGCCGGCGGTGATGGAGCCACCGGGGCTGTTGATGTAGAGGTAGATGTCCTTGTCCGGGTCGGCGGCAAGGAGCAGCAGCTGTGCGGTGATCCGGTTGGCGATGTCGTCGTCCACCGGCTGGCCGAGGAAGATGATCCGCTCGTTGAGCAGCCGGCTGTAGACCTGGTCGCCGAGGCCGCCACCGATGGAAGGCTCGCCGGCGGCGGAAGGCATCAGATTCGTCACGTATCCACCTGCTCGTCTTACGACGGCGCGGAGCCGTCTCACGTGTTCTGCCGGGGGCCTGGGACCCCGTGCGCCCCTCGCCGGGGCGGCTTCGGGGACTCCCCTGCCCTCGTATTCATGGACCCTAACGCGCAGGCAGGCGGGTGCCATCCCGGTTCAGCGGGTGTTCGCTGTCAGCGCATGGCCGTTGGCGATGCGGGACCCGGCGTCCTGGGCGCCCTTCCGGGCTCCGTCCCGGGCTCCGGATCCATTGTCGCCGCGGGTGCTCCGAAGGTCGCGTTGATGCGGGCTGATCGGTGGTGGCCCGGCCGGGCGCACGGGCGCCGCGACGCCGCGGCGCCCGGCCCTGCCCGGGTATAACGGCCGGCTCCGGACGGTCGTCGGCCGTACGCATACGGCGACGGGCCCCGGAGCGCACACGCGCATCGCGGGACCCGTCGTCACGGCTGTCGAACGTGCGGAGGTCAGGCCTCGGGCTTGTCCTCGGCAGCGGCCTCGGCGGAGCCCTCCGCGGCCTCGGACGCGGCGTCCTCGTCCTCGTCGTCGAGGTCGACCAGCTCGCCGTTGGTGTCCTTGACCGTGGCGGACTCGACCACCACCGCCAGGGCCTTGCCGCGAGCAACCTCGCCGACCAGCATCGGGACCTGGCCGCCCTCGACGACCGCCTGGGCGAACTGGTCGGGGGACATGCCGGAGGAGGCGGCGCGCCGCATGAGGTGCTCGGTGAGCTCCTCCTGGTTGACGTTCAGCTTCTCCTTGTTGACCAGCTCGTCGAGGACGAACTGGGTCTTGATGCCCTTGACCGCGGCCTCACGCGTCTCGGTCTCGTACTCCTCGGCGGTCTTGCCCTGGACCTCCAGGTACTTGTCGAGGGTCAGACCCATCTGGGCGAGCTGGTGGTGCTCGACGTTGTGCTTACGGGTGTTGATCTCGTCCTCGAGCAGCTTCTCGGGGACCGGGACCTCGACCAGCTCGAGCAGCTTGTCCAGGACGCGCTCCTGGGCCTGCGTGGCCTGGTCGTACTGCTTCATGTTCTCGAGGCGCTTGCGGCTGTCCGTCCTGAGCTCGTCCAGCGTGTCGAACTCGGACGCCAGCTGCGCGAACTCGTCGTCCAGCTCGGGCAGTTCGCGGGCGGCGACCTGGGTGACCTTGACCGTCACCTCGGCCTCCTTGCCCGCCGCCGAGCCGCCCTTGAGCTCGGAGGCGAAGGTGGCCTCCTCGCCGGCCGACAGGCCCTTCACGGCGTCGTCGACGCCGTCAAGCAGCTCACCGGAGCCGATGGTGTACGACACGCCCTGGGCGACGCCGTCCTCGAGGACCTCTCCGTCGACCTTGGCCTCCAGGTCGATCGTGACGACGTCGCCGTCCTCGGCGGCGCGCTCGACCGGGGTCGTCGAGGCGAAGCGGTCACGCAGCTGCTCGACCGACTTGTCGATGTCCTCCTCCGTCACCTCGACGGCGTCGACCTCGACCTCGATGCCGGAGTAGTCCGGGATCTCGATGGTCGGGCGGACGTCGACCTCGGCGGTGAAGGACAGGACCTCGTTGTCCTTCAGCTCCTTGATGTCGACCTCCGGCTGGCCCAGCGGGTTCAGCTCGGCCTCGTTGACCGCCTCGGTGTAGAACTTCGGAAGCGCGTCGTTGACGGCCTCCTCGAGCACGGCGCCGCGACCGAACCGCTGGTCGATGACCCGGGCCGGGATCTTGCCCTTCCGGAAGCCCTTCACCGTGACCTGCTGGTTGATCTTCTTGTACGCCGCGTCGAGGCTGTCCTTGAGCTCCTCGAAGGGCACCTCGACAGTGAGCCGAACCCGGGTCGGGTTCAGGGTCTCCACGGCGCTCTTCACGGTTCGGTCTCCTTGTGGCTGACTTCTGGGGGTTCTGCGGGTTCTGCCGAGCTGCTCCGCCCGGGACGGGCGAGCCTTCGACGGAAGGAGCGGGCCCCTGCCTGAGAGACATGGCAGTGCAGACACACGGGCGCGCAGCTTGCATAGTAACCGCAGCCGGTCAGCGCCCCAAAAGGGGATCAAGCAATCCCGCGCCGGGCGGCGCCGGCGCGTGGTCGGGGTGGCGGGATTTGAACCCACGGCCTTCCGCTCCCAAAGCGGACGCGCTACCAAGCTGCGCCACACCCCGTGCTGGTGCGACACGTAGGGTACATGCCCTGGCCGGATGCGTCGGCCCGTTTGTTCACGGGCGCGCGAGCGGACCGACGCGTTGGCCTACGGGGCGGGCGACCCGCTACGATGCCTGCAGTGCCGCGGTCACTGACCTGCGGCGCCTGTTGTTGCGGGCGTAGCTCAATGGTAGAGCCCTAGTCTTCCAAACTAGCTACGCGGGTTCGATTCCCGTCGCCCGCTCTTTTGGCTCAGGGCCAGGTCGGAGGGCCGATCCTCCACCTGGCCCTGATGCGTTTCCGGCCTTCGCCCGGTCCTACGTGCCCGTTGCGCGCCCGTTCGGATTCCGATCTTGCTTGCGCACCTGTTCGACAGCGGCGCGGTTCGTAACCGTCCGCGCCCACCGGCGCCGACGCAATGGCCCCTGCCCGGGTCGATCGGCGAGAGCCCGGATGCCCGGGCCTTGATCTTCCGCGATCGGCGATCTCGTGGTCACGACCGTTGACGAGCTGCCGATGGATCGGCGCGAACGCACGGAGGAGTGCCCTCCGCGATGCTTCGGCTCCCGCGTGGACAGGACCCGGCGCCGATCATCCGTCCGCGTCACGCGATCGACGGGTCCTTCTCCTCGCGCACCGTCCAGGACAGACCGTCCGAGAGGGCTCGTGTCGCCTCTCCGACCCCACGCAACGGGAATACGACGACCGAGGCGGCGGCCAGGGCGCACAGGAGCCAATCGAGCACCCAGGGCAGGTTGCCGGGGCCGAAGCACAGGACGGGGGCGGTGAGCAGTACGGCGAGCAGGGCCCCGCCGAATATCCGGGCGTGAACAGGTGCGGAGAATTTGGCGGTGCGCGGCAGACGCCGGACAGCACGGTCGGAGAAGGGCGGGCGGGTGATGCCGTTCAGGTACGGGCGCGCCTCCTCCGGATCGGCCAGGCCCATGATCACCTCGCCGCCGTCGGCGACGAATGCCGCGGGCAGATCCTCGTCGATCAGCTTCCACCGCTCCGGCCAGCAGAGCCAGCCTTCCTGGCCGCCGAGGCGCAGGGCCGCCCGGCCCACCTCCTCGTGAGAGCCGCCCAGCCTGATCTCACGACCGCCGTCCCGGAGGACGAGCCAGTGGAACTGCGTGATGTCCAACTCACCGGGCTTGTCACCGCGCTTGAGGTAACGCATCCGGACCGGTTCCCCGACCCGGACACGTACGGCGTGGAGCTCGCCCCGGCGGGCGTCCTCGGACAGTACGTGCAACTTTCTGCGCACTTCGGCCTGGCTCGCCCGGCGGCGCGCAAAGAGGAGTGCTTTCACCGTCACCACGAAGACAAAAATGATCAGCGCTCCGGCGAGCACCCCGCCCGAACCGGCGGCCAGCCGGGTGAGCACGAACGGGGTCAGGATGAGGAGGACGGCCCCCGTCGCACGGCCCACGTCGCGGGCGGGCAGCGGGAGCCGAAGCGGCAGCGGCGGCACCGGGGACGGCTGAGTCGCTGCGTAGGACGCCGGGCCGAGCGGCGGCGCCGCGCGGCAGGCGAGCGCCCATGCTCCAGCGGCGACAGCGGCCGCACCGAGCGCCGACAGTATGTCCCCACGCGGGGAGGGGGCGTCGTAGCGTACGAAGACCAGGGCCAGAGCCGTGGCGGCGCAGGCCAGGCCAACGGCGCCGAGGGCGCGGGTGATCGGGGTGGAGCGTCGCATGGGCGTCCTTCACCGAGGAGGTGGAGCGGGGTGGGGGCACCGACTCACGAGGCTGGGTACGCACAGACCGATGGCTCCCGGGAAACGTGCGGGTAGGGATCCGGTGAGCCGGTGGCCGTGCGGCACACCAGTTTGGTCTGTGATCCAGAACAATGTAAAGGAAGTGTGAACCAACTCTGGCGCTGGCGCTCGGACTTGACCTCCGCGGAAGGTCTCGCATGCCCGCTGCTCACTCGTTCCGAGGTGGCACAGCGAGGAACAACGGGGACGACGGGCCCGCCGGCGGGGCGTGAGGGGGACCGGCTGTCGGTGCCGACTGGAAGACTGCGCGGCATGGTCGAACCGAGCCCGAAAGCGGACCTTCTCCGCTACCTGCAGGACGCCCGCGAGGCCCTGCTGTGGAAGCTGGACGGGCTTGGCGAGTACGACGTCCGCCGGCCTCTCACACCGACCGGCACCAACTTGCTGGGGCTGGTCAAACACGTCGCCGGGGTGAAGCTCGGGTATCTCGGTGACACGTTCGGACGTCCGTATTTCGACAGGGGGCCTCCGCCCTGGTGGTACACGGAGGACGCCGAACCCAACGCGGACATGTGGGCCACCGCGGACGAATCGCGCGAACAGATCGCGGGGCTGTACCAAAAGGCCTGGGAGCACTCGGACAGCACGATCAGGTCGCTGCCGCTGGACGCGATCGGACACGTCCCATGGTGGCCGGCTGAGCGGCGCGAGGTGACCCTGCACCACGTCGTCGTCCGCGTGATCGCCGACACCCATCGGCACGCCAGTCACACAGACATCGTGCGCGAACTCGTCGACGGTTCCGTCGGCCGGTCGAAGGGCACGGACACCATGCCGACCGGTGATCCGGCATGGTGGCAGGACTACCGAAGCCGACTGGAGCGGGTGGCGCGGGAAGCCGGCAGCGACTGAACTCGCCTTCGGCGTCCCCACTTCATGGGTCCCCGTGCCGGAGCACCGGCCGACTCGGCGGAGCGTACGACGAGGTGGCCGGCCGTCGCCGAGGCCGTACATCCGCCCGGGGGCGCCTCGTCGCCCGGCGGGGCGGCACGCCCGTAGGGACCGGCGCGCCGAACGCAGGCACCGCGCCGCGAGGGCGCCGCCACCCCTCCTGCCCGGTCAGAAATTGATCGAGTTGATGGTGTCCGCTATGGAGTTGAGGAACCGGTTTATGGACGGAGCCATGCCGGTCGAGGCGAGGAAGAAGCCGAAGAGGATGGCCACGATCGCCGGGCCCGCCTTGATCGAGCCTCCTCGGATCAACACCACCAGGATGATCGCCAACAGCAGCACCACAGACAGTGAAATGGCCACAACTGATCACACCCTCGGTCCGTCCGCTACCCCGGCCCGGAGGCGCCTACCCCTGCACACCCCCGCTGGAACCATCGTGCCACCAACGAGCCCCCCGTATGCGGCCCGTGAGTCATCGTCGGCCACCTCGGACGCACCCGCCGCCGGGACCGCACGGACGGGCGCATGCGAACACGGCGCTCCTGCGCGGTTTTTCAAAGGCGATCGACAGGTATTCGACAGTGATCGTTTCAGTGTGCACACATCATGTTCGCAGTTAATTCGAAAACTGTTGACCGTCCCGCCGGTTCGGACATTTCGCCAGAGTCGCCCGCGAGTGTTATGCACCTTTTAGTCGTGATGAATACGGACACAACGACCCCATGCGGTAGGTAAATCGACACGGCGGCCGATGTGTGCAAGAACACGCCACCACCACGCCGACTTTCGTGAATCCGGGGTACACGCAGGCGAAAGAAGGATTTGCATCGAGGGTTTTACGGAATCCCACGGACAACGCTAGGGTGCCTCAGATGTTCCACGCTGCCTCGTCCTCCGCAAGAGCAACAGGCCCGTCCTCGGCACCGCAGCAGGGTGCACCGACCGCCCAGGCGCAGTCGGCGGCGCAGGTCGTACCGAGACCGCGCGCGCCCCAGCCCGACAAGCCGCCGGCGAAGCAGCGTGACGCCTTCTTCGACAACGCCAAGTACCTGGCGATCGTGCTGGTGGCGATGGGCCACTCCTGGGAGCCCCTGAAGAGCGGCCACCGCACCCTCGAAGCGGCGTACATGTTCGTCTACGCCTTCCATATGCCGGCATTCATCCTGATCTCCGGCTACTTCTCCCGTAATTTCGACATGCGCCCCGACCGGCTGAGGCGTCTGCTGACCGGTGTCGTCGTGCCGTACGTCGTGTTCGAGACGGGGTACGTCCTCTTCAAGCGTGCTGTCGGCGGCGACCCCGACCTGGCGATCAGCCTGCTCGACCCCTGGTACCTGACGTGGTTTCTCATCGCGCTGTTCATCTGGCGGCTGACGACCCCGATCTGGAGGCTCGTCCGGTGGCCCGTCCCGCTGGCGATCCTGATCGCGATGCTCGCCTCCGTGTCGCCCGACATCGGTGACGACCTCGACCTCCAGCGCGTGCTGCAGTTCCTGCCGTTCTTCGTCATCGGTCTGTCGCTGAAGCCGGAGCACTTCGAGGCACTGCGGGGCCGCACGGCACGCCTTGTGTCGGTGCCGGTGCTCGTCGCCGGGCTCGCCGTGGCGTGGTGGGCCGTGCCGCGGATGAACGCGACCTGGTTCTACCACCGCGACAGCGCACAGGAACTGGGGATGCCCTGGTGGTGCGGGCCGGTGATGGTGCTCGCCCTGCTGGGCTGCTCCCTGCTGCTCACGGCCGGATTCTTCGCCTGGGTCCCGGGCCGGACGATGTGGTTCACCACGCTGGGCGCGGGCACGCTGTACGGATATCTGCTGCACGGCTTCTTCGTGAAGGCCGCGGACTACCGGGGCTGGTACGACCACGCATGGTTGCACCGGCCACTCGGTGAGGTGTCCGTGACGCTCGCGGCAGGTGTCCTGGTGACGGCGCTGTGCTCGCCGCCGGTGCGCAAGGTCTTCCGCTTCGTGATGGAGCCCGAGATGACGTGGGCGTTCAAGCGGGACGCGGCGACGCTCGCACGCGAGCGGGCCAGGGCCTGAGGCGCGGGCCCAGCGCGCCGCACGCTCGGCGTGGCGGCGCGGGGCCGGTTGTCGGCCCCGCGCACCCCGTGGAGCGACACGGCGTCAGAGCCCCGGTGTCCCTCGAGGGACACCGGGGCTTTTGCCGTCACGCACCTTTGAGGTGACGCATCAGCCGCTCGAAGTCCGTCCAGCCGGACAGGTCCCCCGGATCCCCCGGGAGCGGGTAGTAGAGCGCGGGGCGGGTCCTCGGCCCCAGCGGGACCGGGGCCTCGGCGAGGGGCGTGCGGCGGGCGCGGTCGCCCGGCATCGTCCGCACCTCCTCCGCACCCAGGACGAAGGCGAACGGGACGCCCGGCCCCTCGAAGCGCGGCGGGACGGACAGGTCACGGCGGGCCTTGCGGATCTGGACCAGCATCGACTGGAGATCGTGCCGGGTGGCGAGCACCTCGGCCGCCCTGCGTACCGCGTCCGTCGGCACCTCCTCCGCGGGCCCGTAGCCGAACGCCAGCGTGACGTCCTCCTCGACCCCGGCCTTCGTACGGGTGATCCGAACCGTCGCGAGCCCGGGACGTTCCGGGGTGCCGACCACCACCAGCCAGGTGGGGGCCGGTGACCGCTCGTGGGCCACGTCCGTCAGCTGCCGCAGCGACCAAGGAAGGTTGGCCGGTTCCTCGGTGCCCCAGCCCGCCGGTGGCTCGCCGGTGATCTCGCGCCACACGGATTCCAGCGCACCGCCGAGCACCAGGCGGTCGTCGGCGGGGTGGACGGCCCGGAAGGAGAGCGCCAACTGCCGCTCGCCCGTGTCCTCGGCGTCCTTCCTGTACGCGTCCGCGACCGGTGTCCGCGGGTCCTGAGGGGTGGCGTCCGGGGACTCCACCGTCGCGAACAGGCCGTTGTTCCACTCCAGTACGGCTCCGGACAGACCGTCGTAGTAGCCGTCCTTCTCGTCCTGCACGACCCAGCGCGAGGGCCATCCCGGAAGGCTGTTGCGGACGGCGGGCGAGAGGCGGGCGTCCGCGGGCGTGACGATCTGCAGGCCCAGTTCGGCGTCGGCCGCGGCCCTCAGGGCGTCCGAGAGCCAGGCCGTCATCGCGACGACCGGGCGGTCCTGGATCAGGACCGCGACCTTGTCGGTGAGCACGTCCACCGCGGGCTGCGCGGCGGCGGGAGTCGGTACCGCGCTGAGCCCCCCGGTATCGACCACGGCGAGGGACGTCGCGGCCTGCGGCGGCCAGGCGGTGCCCCCGACCAGCGACGCCAGACGGGCCGCGAAGGTGCCCGCCAGCCGCTCGGCCGCCTCGACCCCGGTGGTGGCGCGGGCCTCGGTCCACCAGTACGGCACCTCCGGCTCGCTCGCGCCGAGCAGACGTTGCGCCTCGCCCCTGACCTGGACGAGCAGCGGCGCCTCCACGGAGACCAGCGGGCGCCCCTGCTCGTCGCACAGCTGCACGACGGCACCGTCGCCCTCGACGCCGACCAGTGTGTCCGGGCCGCCGGAGAGCAGACCCGCGATCACGCTCAGCGGGTCGGGCATCTTCCGGGTCAGGGCGATGACGTCCTTGGTCATGAGGTCGGCCGTTCCTTCACGATGGTCGGTTCGGATGTCGTACGGGTGCGCGATCGTGGACGCCTCATGGGGCTCGTCCGGTTCACCTGTCCCCCGCGTGCACGGTCTGGATCAGCCGGTTCGGCTCCCCCCGCCGCACCAGCACCCCACGGCCCGAGGGCTGCTGAGTGGCGTACACGCCGGGGAAGAGCTGGCCCTCGCCGCGGTCGCCCGCCATCACCAGCGCCGAGGCCCCGGACTCGCGCAGGCCCTGCAGCAGCGGCTCGTACAGACCGCGGGACGCTCCCGCGACGCGGCGGGTGAGGACGAAGTGGAGGCCGATGTCCACCGCGGAGGGGATGTAGGGCAGGAAGGGGGCGAGCGGCTGCTGGCCCGCCGTGGTGAGGACGTCGTAGTCGTCGACGAGGATCACGATCCGCGGACCCGAACCCCAGCTGCCCGGCTCCAGGTCCTCCCCGTCCGCGCTCTCGTCGGGCAGCCGCTTCTCCAGCTCGCCCGCGATACCGGCCGACAGGGCGCCGGCCAGCTTGGAGTTGTACGCGTAGCCGCCGCGGTACTCCTCGGGGATCGCACCACGCAGCCCGCGTCGCGGGTCCATGATGCCGAAGACCAGTTCCTCGTCGCTGTAGCGCTCGATGAGACCGTTCGCGACGACCTTGAGCAGATTGGTCTTGCCGCACTCGCTGTCACCCATGATCAGAAGGTGCTGGTCATGCTGGAACAGATCGAGCATGACGGGCGCGAGCCGGTTCTGGTCCAGGCCGATCGGCACCCGCCGGGGCTCGGCCACGGGGCCCGGAAGCAGCCGCGGTTCCAGCATGTGCGGCAGCACGCGGACGGGCTGGGCCACGTCACCGCTCCAGGTGGCGCGGATCGAACGGGCCGTGCGTTCCAGGACCGCGCCGAGGTCGGCGGTGTCGGCGACGCCGTCCGTGCGCGGCAGCGCGACCTGGGCGAAGAGCTTTCCGTCGGTGAGGACGCGGCCCTTCTCCTCCGGTGCGAGGGTCTCGGCCAGCTTGCGGTCGACGCTGGACTCGCCGGCGTCGTTCAGGCGCAGCTCCACACGGGTGCCGAACTGGGACTGGGTGGCGATGCGCACATCGTTCCAGCGCAGCATGCCGGCGACGACGTGGATGCCGTAACCGCCGCCGCGCTTGAGGATGTCGACGACCGCGTCGTCCAGCTCCTCGAAGTCGTCCCTCAGGGCGCCGAAGCCGTCGATGAGCAGCACGATCTCGGTGGAGGCCAGCTCCGGCAGACGGCCCGCCGCGCGCAGGTCGCGCAACTGCTCCAGCGAGTCGATGTTGTGGATGCGGAACAGTTCCTCGCGCTGGTCGAGCATGCCGCGCACGGAGTCGATGGTGCGCGCGGCGCGCTCGCGGTCGGCGCGGCCCGCGACGCCGCCCACGTGCGGGAGCCCTGCGAGGGCCTGAAGCCCGCCGCCGACCAGGTCCAGGCCGTAGACGCCGACCTCCTGTGGGGTATGGGTCAGCGCAAGGGACAGCGCGAGGGTGCGCATGAGCGTCGTCTTGCCGGACTGCGGGCCGCCGATGACCGCCGCGTGACCACCCGCGACCGTGAGGTCCAGGTACCACTGGCCCTGCCACTGCTTGGTGGGATCGTCGAGGATGCCCATCGGCACCCGGAGCGGGCCGCGCCGCTTGCTGAGCTGCATTCCGCGCGCCCCGACCTCCACGGGCCCGGCGACCTTGTCGAGGGCCACGGCGTCGGGCAGCGGGGGCAGCCAGATCTGGCGTACGGAGCCGGCGCCGGCGTTCTCGATCTGCTGGACCATGACGCCCATCTCGGTCGGGCCCGTCTCGCGGCGCCGCATCTGCGGCTCCTTCGGGCCCGAACTCTCCTGCCGGCCCAGCGTGTTGTATGCCTCGTACTCCAGGGCCAGCGGACCGGTGTCCTCCTCCTCGCGCTGCACGGGCCCGCGGTAGGCGCCGGAGACATAGCTCGCCTTGAACCGCTCGTAGTGGCTGGTGTCCACCTTGAGGTAGCCGAAGCCGGGCAGCGGCGGCAGATGGAAGGCGTCCGTGGTGTCCAGGACGGTGCGGGACTCGTCGGCGGAGAAGGTGCGCAGACCCAGCCGGTACGACAGATAGGTGTCCAGACCCTTGAGCTTGCCCCCCTCGATGCGCTGGCTGGACAGCAGCAGATGGACTCCGATGGAGCGGCCGATCCTGCCGATGGACAGGAACAGGTCGATGAAGTCCGGCTTGGCGGTGAGGAGTTCACCGAACTCGTCGATCACCACGAATAGGTGCGGCAGCGGCTCCAGATCCGGGCGCTTCTCGGCGCGCAGTGCGGCGTAGTGGCCGATGTCGGCGACGTTGCCCGCATCCTTGAGGACCTGCTGGCGGCGCTTGACCTCACCCGCGAGCGAGGCGTGCACGCGCTCCACCAGGCCCGCCTGGTTCTCCAGGTTGGTGATCACCCCGGCCACGTGCGGGAGGTCGGCGAAGGGGGCGAAGGTGGCGCCGCCCTTGTAGTCGACGAGGACCAGGGAGAGGTCCTCCGGCGGGTGGGTGGCGACCAGCGCGAGCACGAGGGTGCGCAGCAGCTCGGACTTGCCGGAACCGGTGGCGCCCACACACAGGCCGTGCGGGCCCATGCCCAGTTCGGAGGACTCCTTCAGGTCGAGCAGGACCGGTTCACGGCTGTCGCTGATGCCGATGGGCACACGCAGGAACGCCCGTTCGCCGCGCGGTGCCCACAGCCGGTCGAGGTCCAGCCGGGCCACGTCCTCGATGCCGAGCAGCTCCGCGAAGTCGACCGGCCCGGTGAGGGGTGCGTCGACCATGGACTCGGCGGACAGCCGCATGGGGGCGAGCATCCGGGACAGGCCCTCCGCGAACGGGATGCCGACCTCGTCGACCGTGCCGTGCGCACTGATCGGCTCCGCCTCGCGCAGGTCCTCGATGTCGATCCGGGCGCCCTCCACGGTGATCCTGACCCCGACCTGGCCGGGCTCCTGGATCCGCTGGTCGAGCAGGTGCAGCACGGTGACGCCCATGTCCCGCAGGCCTACCGCGTCGTCGGGGCGGGGCAGGTCGACGGCGTCCTCGCCGTGCCCGTCGGTGACGACCAGCAGCCGGGAGGTCATGGCGAGCGCGTCCTTGCCGGACAGACCGCGGCGCAGCTCGGCGGCGAAGGAGGCGCGGCGGCGCAGCTCCGGCCCGATCTGGCGGGCCAGTTGGGGCAGCGAGGGGGCGATGCGGCGGGCGGCCACGGGGCCGTCGAACTGCTCGGAGTCGAGCAGGTGCGGCAGCCACTTCGCCCACTCCCACTCCTCCAGCCGGTCACCGGGCACGGCTAGGGCCATGGCGACGTCGTCGGGGGCGTGTGTGGCGGCCGCCTGGACCATCAGGGCCCGGGCCACACGCAGGGTGTCCTCACGGGCGCCGATGACGCTGATGTTGCCGACGCGGTCCAGCGGGACGGTGAGCGGGAGTTCGGTGCCGGTGCCGAACCGGGCCGTGAGCGCGGACGCCTCGTTCAGCATGAACTGGTCGGGTGGGGTGAGCACGGAGGAGCTCTGCTGACCGACCTTCAGATCCCGTACGGGCATCTCCCCGGTGCCGACACGTACCCGCAGGAAGTCGCCGTCCATGCGCCGCCGCTCCCACAGCCGGGCCGGGTCGCGGACTATGTCGTACAGCGCGTCCGGCGGCGGGTTGAGCACCTGGGCCCTCTCGCGCCGCTGCCGCTCCTCCTTCGACAGCTCCTCGCGCAGGTCCTCCAAGTAGGCCAGGTAAGCCTCGCGTTGGGTGCGGCGCGTGCGCTGGGCCTTGCCGCGCTGGGAGAACACGAGGGCCATGGATCCGGCGATGGTCACCACGAGGATGATCGCGCCGAGTCCCGCGAACTGGCTGTTGCGCACGACGGTCATCATCACGACGGACGACATGACGCCGGCGACGGGAAGCAGCGAGGTCGCGATCGAACCCGCCTTCCCCTCGGGCAGGTTGGGCGGCGCCTCGATGGTGCGTGGTTCCGGGGCCGGCGACGGCCGGGTGGTGCGGGCCGGGCGGTGGATCAGTCTGGTGCTCATCTGCCTGTTCCTCCCCCTGTTTTCAGCGGCGCTTCTGGGAGAGCTGGAAGACCTCCGCGGCCAGGCGCGTGGCCGCCCGGCGGGTGTCGTGCGCGAGGAGTTCGGTGCGGATCGTGCCGCCGGCCGCCAGATGCCGGTCGTAGGGCAGTACGTGGACCCTGGCGCCGGTGGCCTTCAGCGTCCCGGCGGCCTTGTCGACGTCGAGTCCGGCGTGCGGAACCATCTCGCTCAGCGTGACGACGGTCCCCTCGATGACGTGCCTGGGCAGACCGCGCATCCACTCCAGTACGGCGTACGTGCTCGAGACGCCCTCCAGCGTGGCGGGCGCCGTGAGCACGCGGGCCTGGGAGGCGGACAGCGCGACGCGGGCGACCTCCGCGGGCAGGGTCTCGCAGTCGACGACCGTGACACCGAAGTAGCGGCGCAGGGACACCATGACCCGCTCGTACGCCTTGGTGTCCAACATCGCCCCGATCTGCCCCTGGCTGCCGGGCAACAGCCATGCGTTGTCGGGAAGTTGGACGAGATAGCCGGTGACGTCGAACAGTGACATCTGCGGCTCCACGATGCTCGCGACATCGCCGGTGGTCCAGCGGAGCGTCTCGGCGCCGAGCCGCAGCGGCAGCGTGCCGAGGGCCGGGTCGGCCTCGATGATGAGCGTCGGATCGTGGCGGTAGTGCGCGTACGTGGTGCCGAGCAGCGCGGCGACGGTCGTCTTCCCGGCTCCGCCCCGGATGGAGGTGACGGCGATCTGACGGCCGGTGGTCACGGCCTGCTGGAGCACCTCGGCGGTGGCGGTGGCCTCGGCGACCTCACTCGCGGCGGAGGAGGAGACGGTGCGCCGCGCGGCACGCAGGGCGCGGGCGGTGAGGGGCTCGCCGTGGCGCGGCTTGAGGCCGGCGCCGGCGAGCTGCTTGTCCGTCACCGGGCGGGAATCCGGGGTGCGGACCTGCGGCCGGGGTTCCGCGGGCCGCTGGGCGGGGACCGGCTGGGGCTGCGCGGGGGCGCCCCGGTGACCGGCCTGCGCCTGTGCGGGCGCGGGCTGCTGGGGGTGACCCTGGCCCTGCGCGGGTGCGCCCTGCGGATGCGGCTGGGACTCCGGCTGCCCGGAGGCTCCCCTCAGGTCGCGCAGCACGTCGCTCTGCCAGTTCTCGCCGTTCGGCATGTCACCCTTCTCTCCTGTCCGCCCCGCCCCGGAGCGGCCGCACCATGTGTCAGAACTTGTTGAGCAGCTGCCCGTAGATACCGAAGACGCCGACGGCGAGCGGGAACAGTCCGATCACGCCGATCGACTCGATCAGATCGGCGATGCGCCGCAGTCGCACCTGCACGTGCTCCGGCGGCTGCACGGCGAGGACCAGCAGCGGCAGCACCGCCGCCGCGCACAGCACCGCGAGCGGCCCGGCGCCCGTGGCGTGGTCCATCCACAGCACGACCAGGCGCAGCACGAGCAGCGCGGCCGCGGCGAACAGCGCGACCACCTCGGCGACCAGCGGGAAGGCCCGGGCACGGGACAGCAGCACGACGGCGACCAGCGACGCCAGGGTCACGGTCCATGCGGTCGGCACGGGTGCGGTGGTCAGCAGCCAGCCTCCGGCGGCGGCCGACGCGGCGGTGGCGATGGTCGCGAGGGCGAGTCCGCGGTGGGTGGCCGCCAGCGCGTTGCCGACCTGGTGGCGGCTGACCGAGACGCCTCCCGACCGGCGGTCGTCGAGCCCGGTCAGCCCGGAGGCCATGAGTGCGAACCGGGGCAGCAGGCCGAGCAGCACGACCGAGAGCACGGCCATCACGGCGCCCAGCTTGGCCGGGTGGTCCTGCACGGCGGCGACGGCCTCCCAGACGCCGGCGATGACGGCCGTCGCACCCGCGCCGATGAGCCCTCCGCGGCCGAGCGGGGAGAGGAACGCGAGCAGCACGAGGGTCAGCACCAGCGCGGCGACGACACCGGCCAGCCGGGCGGTCCCGGGCCAGTCGTAGGCGTCGGCGGCGGTCCAGGCGGTGAGCAGCCCCAGTCCGCCGGAGGCGAGCAGCAGAGCGGTGGCCAGGCCCTGGTTGCCGTCCCCGATCTTGGCGACGACGGCTCCGGCGGCGAGGAGGACGAGCGTGGCGACCACGAGTCCCGCGGCCAGGGAGTGGAGGTCGAACTCGCGCCGGGCCAGGACGGCCGCGGCCACCGCGAAGACGAACGTGGCCACACCGGCGCTGACCCTGCGGGCGGCCGGGCGCCAGCGCCAGGCACGCAGGTCGAGGTCGTCGGCGACCTGGTCCGTCACATCGTGCACGACGGGCGCGGGCGGTGCGGCGTGTGCGCGTACGAGTTGGAGCACGGCACCGTCGGCGACCTCGGCCGAGGACAGTGTGGCGTCGTGCGGCAGCACCGAGCCGTCGGAGGTGACGAGTTGTCGCGTCATGGGACGTGCGGCGGCCCGGTCGTCGAGCAACTGCAGGATGTCCGGGAGCAGTTGGCCGATCGGGGTGTCCGACGGCAGAACGATGTCGGCTCGCCGCCGCTCACCGACCAGGGTGACCCGGCTCAGCTGGGCCCGGGACGTCGCTGCTGTGCTCACCACTTGCGGGAACCTACCATCGTGATGTTGTCCGAAACGGGGCTTCTATGAGGGGAGTCCGTGGCGTCCGAGCCCTCTGGCGTGGTGTCCGAGTTCTCTGGCGTGGTCATGCCCACTGTGGGCGCCCCCCTCACCTGTTCTCCGTGGCGTGGCTCGTGCCGCCGGGCGTCGGGCTCCCGCTCGCCCCGGACGGGTTGTACATCTGCTCCTGCTGCTGTTCCTGCTTCTTCTGCTCGGCCTTCTGTTTGGCCAGGGTGGCCTGGAGGAAGGACCAGCCGACGCATCCGGCGCACAGCACGGCGGCGATCGCGATGCCCGCGAAGAGCTTGCCGAGCCGCTCGTCCACCGTGCGCCGGCCGCGCTGGGCGCCGAAGAGCAGCGCGTCGCGCATCCGGCGGCGGCGTACCGCCACCGACTCCAGCAACTGGCTGTCGTAGTCCCGTGCCATCAGTCGTCCTGAGCCGTTCCGTGCCGTCCTGTGTGGAGTGTGGTCACTTGAGGGGCCGTCAGTCGTCGGGACCGAGGCCGAGGTACGTCCGCATGGCGCTGTACTTGCGGGTGAGCCGCTCGGCGGCGGGGGCGTCGAGGGCGGCGAGCCGCTGCGGGTCGGCGTTGTGGGCGAGGTCGGCCGCCTTGACCAGCCGGGCGCCCGGGGTGGCGAGGATGCGCCGCGCGTACGCCTCCGGCTCTTCACCGGGGCGCTTGGTCACGGCCCTCACCACGTCCTTGGTCGCCTGCGGCAACGCGGCCGCCTCCAGCCACCCGTCGTCGAGGACGCCGTCCTCGACGGAATCGTGCAGCCAGGCGGCTGCGACGAGTTCGTCACCGCCCCCTCGGGCCCGTACGCCCTCGGCGACGGCCCGCAGATGCTCCGCGTACGGCCGCCCCGCCTTGTCCTGCTGCGCGGCGTGCGCGGCGCACGCGATGGCCTCGACCTCGCCCAGGCTCATGTACGCCTCAGATGACCGCGGTTCGTGCGGCATGAGCGGCATGGCAAGCTCCCCCTCACTTTGCCCCTGCAACATAAGGCATGGACGAGCGGGGAGTACACCCCGGGTGCGGGTGCGCACGCTTGGTGTACGGAATCCCGCCGGGAGTCCTTCGGCTTGGCACCGTTGCTTGCACATCCGGCGATCGTCAAGTTCGGTCGACGGTTACTAACCGTAGCTCCGGCGGGACGGCGGGCTACAACGTAAGATCATATTGACGTCGTCGAGTCGCGGGTTGGTCGACGGTTCCTACTCGCCTTTGGCGAGAGCCTTGACTGCTGCGGCGTTCGGGGCGTCGGTGAGAGAGCCCGGCAGGGCCCACCCCTTGACGCCCGCCTCTGGGTCGCCGTACAGCTCGGCGAGCGCCTCGGACGGCCGGATGCCCCGCCCCTTTGCCTCCTCCAGGATGGCATGCCAGCTGCCGCCCTCGATGAACGCCCGCGGCCCGACCACCTCCCGCGGCTCCCATGCGGCCGCATCGTCCTCGTCAGCGGCCCACACATACCCAAGGACCACGCCGTCCTGCTTGTCGACCACCGTGAAGTACCGCACCGGCTTCCCGGTATCGGACTGGTAACGCGGCGGCCCCGGAGACACCTCGTTGAACCACATGTCGTCGTCGAAGCGGGGATTGATCGGTCGGTCACTGCTCATGAAATCCACATTCCTTTACCTCTGCCAGATCCGCAACGAGGCTACGGCCTCGGCAGAACCTCCCCGTAGACGTGCCACTTGCCCGCCTCGTCCATGAAGACGCGCGTCACCTTGTACTCCGTACCGCGGGCGAGGAGCAATTCTCGTTCGCCGGGGTACTTGGAGAGGTGATCCAGCCAGAGAGCGGGTGTGCCCTTCGGCACCCGCAAATGCATCCACACTGGTTTCGCGTCGAAAGGAGGAGGCGGCGTCTTGCCGAGTGCCGTGGAGGTGTAAGCCTTGTCGTCATACACGCCGCCCCGCATGTCCATCGGCGTGGGCAGATGAAGGTGATCGACGCCAGTACCACGGACGACCATGATGTCCTCGGGCACTGGGCGAGCCCCCATGACATTGTCCATCTCATCGATCGTGTGCAACGTCTCCGCCGACGTGTCAGTACCGAAGCGGAGGTGGCCGTTGATGTCGTCGTAAGCATTACCTGTGTAGGTGACCAACGACTCCCTCGACTCAGATGTGAGGTTGTCCAGGAAGTCGTTCCAGTACGCGTTGCCGTAATCGAAACCGGCCTTGTTACTCGCGCTGGGCACGGGGTTCGTGCCATCCGCCAGTTCGGCCGTGGCTACCGCATGCTTCTCAGCATCGGTACCCAGCCTGGCGAACTCTCTCTCCGACATCGACGGCTTGTACTCGAACGGTTCCCCGCCCCCGCTGTGACTCAGCGGGTCCGTTCCCGGGTGGCCAGGGGTGGCCGATGCGTCGGTGCCGTGGTGCGCGGCGGCGTCCACACCGTCGTGTCCCAGATCCGTGTGGTCGGCGTCGTGCCCCGAGCCGTCGTGCTCCCCGCCATGGTGGTCGTGCGCCGCACCGTCATGCTGGTCGTGCCCCGAGTCGTGGGCCCCGTCGTCTCCGTGGCCGTTTGGTGTGTCGTGGCCGGAGCCGTGGGGGAGGTCGTGGCCCGCGCCCGGGTGGGGCGTGGCGGCGGGGGCGTCGTGCGGCGTCGCGGTCGGCGTGTGCTCGAATGCCGCCGGTGCATGCCCGTGCGGCGTCGCGGTCGAGGTGTGGTCGAACGTCGACGGCGCCGGCGCGTGCCCGTGCGGTGCCGTCGGCGGCGCGTGGTCGTACGTCGCCGGTGGTCCGTCGAAGGTGCCGCTCGGTGCGTGGCCGTGGATGCCGTCGGGAACGCCGTCCCCCGCCCGTACTCCGGACAGTGCCGGTTCCTGGATGGTCCAGTCGGCCGGGAGGCCCGGTACCACCTCGTGGGGTGCCGGGGTCGTGTCGATGGTTCCGTCGTGCCCGATGAGATTGCCGTCGGTGTCCAGCAGGCGGCCGTCCGGCAGGTGCACTGAGCCGTCGGGGAGTTTGGGGATCTCGATGTTGCCGACGCCCTTCAGCGCCTTGCTGATGTCCCCGATCTTCGACAGACCCGCACCCGCACCCTTGGCGACATACGTCATCGGATCGATGACCTTGCCCGCCTTACCCGCCAACGACAACGCCTTCGCTACCGCACCCGCCTTGCCCGCACCCGACGCCGCACCACCCGCACCACCCGTGAACACCGTCGTCAACACATTGAACGTCACCGCACCCGCAGCACGAGCAGGATTCTTCCCCCACTCGTCCCACGCCACCAACGCCTTACCCGTCTCCTTCATCGCCGTACGCGAATCACGCAACCACGACGGCAACTTGTCATCCGGCAACGCCCAGAACAACGCCCCCGCACCCGGCACCGACGAAATCACCAAACCCGTCGCCAACTGCGCCAGACCCTTCCACGCCTGACCCATCGCCTCCCAACCACCAAAACCCACCAACGTACCCAGGCCCTTGATCGTCCCCCACACGCCATCCACGATCAGCCCGTCCCACACAAACGACTTCACCCAATGGCCGACCTCATACCAGTGATGCCGCTCCTCCACCGGATCACCCCAGGGAAGCTTCGCGCCCTTCATGTCCTCGGCACTGAACCCGTACTGGTCCTTACGCTCCGAACCATCCCCCGCCACCATCTGCGTCCCACCGAACAACGCAGTGATCTTGTTGTGACACGTCCGCTCCGCCGCCCAGAACGCCGCCACCGCCGCCGTCACATCATCACGAATCCGATTGTGACGATCGACCTTGTCCCCGTCGTACTCCCAATCCCCATCACCCTCGACGGAATCCACGAACGCCGACGCATCCGCCTTCAACTGCTTCAGCCTCGCCACCAGCGGACGGATCTCCACCGCATACGACGACAGAGCCGACGACACCGTCTCCAGATCACCCGCGAACCCGTCCGCCCGATCCGCCACCGGCTTCGTCGTCGCGAACAACCGCTCCGCCTCCGGCGCCCGGTAATACGCCGACAAGCCCTGGAACTGCGTATGCACATCCCGACCCGTGGAACGGATATGCGACGCATCCGACCTCAGATCCCCGTAATCCTTCTCCAACTGCGCCAGATCACCCGTGAACTGCGGAATCTGCCCAGGATCGATCACGCCCCACCCACCCCCGGCACATCCACCCGCGGCTCCGCCAACGCCCCCCGCTGCGCCCGCGCCGCCATCTCCTCATCCCCCCGCAAATACGCCGTCGTCGCATCCACCGCACCCTGCAACGACTTCCCCGCCCGCAACGCGATGTACTGCAAATCCTTCGTCGCATGCTCCGCATACTGCGACAACGCCAAAGCCACCAAACCCCCCTGCGCCTTCCCCCCACCACCCCCGCCACCCTCAGCAGACACAGTCCCCGCACTCGACGCCGCCGACGTCAGATGCTCCCCATACGCCTTCGCCTGACCCTCAAGATGCGACGCCGTCTCACCCGTCGACTTCAACACACCCTGAATACCCTGCGGCTTCAGATCCCAGCCGGTCATCCCCGTCGTCCTCCGCGTCCAGCCCAGCAACAGCCACCGTCACGTGACGACCCGAAAGCCGCCCAGGACCGCCGACGGGGCCGACCGTCGTCCACGCCCGCCGGCCCCGACCAACACCACCCACGTCAGCCGATGTTGTCCACCGCCGACTTCGCCTTCGCGATCGTCGACTGCGCCGTCGAATCGTTCTGCTCCAACGTCGACTTCAACAACCCGATAATGTTCTTGACCTCCTGCGACGCACGATTCCACCGCAACTCCTTGCCGTGGTACTCATCCGCCACACCATCAGCCGAGAAATCCGCCATCGCAGCCTTCACCTGACGATCACGCTGCGCAATAACCTCCTCCAACCGGCCGATCACCGCCTGGATATTGCCCTGCACATCCGCCGACGCACCCGTGTCATACGACCGACGATCCGCACCCGAACCCGCCATCACACACCACTCCCCGTAAAGACCCAGCCCAACAACCCCGCACCACCCAGAAGATCAGCCCAGGCAAACACACCACCGAAACCCGACGGCCCAGCGGAAACACACACCACCCAAGCCCCACGGCTCAACGGAAACGCGCACCGTCGAAGTTCGCCGCCGACATCTGACCCCGAGCGTTGTCACCCTGCTCCTGATCACCCGAGGAGAACGCCGAATCCATCCCCGACTGACCACCCAGGATCGCCGCCAACGACCCGTTCAACTCCCTGGCGATCCCATCCGCCCGCAACTTGAACTGATCGAACGCCACCCGACCCGCACCGTTGAACTTCCCCTCCAACGGCTGCGCCGCCTGCACCAACTGACGGATCAACGTCCCCAGATCATCACTCGACCCACGCGAATCCTTCATCAGCGTCGACAGGGTCTGCGCCCCCATATCGAACTTCATCTTGCCTCCCCGTTCCCGACCTGCCGGCGTGCGGCCTGCGCGCACCCATCTCTATCAACTCCGCGATTGCCCGTGCAATCGGAGCCGACGGGACTGCCACAAAGGTGTGACCAACCCGTCGTCGAGTCCGGGACATTCACCCCGAACGGCGCATGGGAGTAGCCCGTCAGGGGCAGTTGAGGCGGCCCAGGGCCGCCGTGGGGGCGGACGCGACGATCGCCGTCGCGAACGGGTGCCCGGCGCGAAGCCGCGAACCGGGTGCCCGGGGCACCGGCCTCAGCGCATCGCCTGGGCCGTGGGGCCTTCCCGGCAGATCAGCAGCAGCGCCCGGTCGTCGTTCACGTCCTTGGCCACCGCCTCGATGAGGTGCCAGGCCGCACCGTGGAAGCCGCCGGCCACATAGCGGTCGGCCTCGCCCGTGAGCCGGTCCATGCCCTCGACGATGTCCCGGTCGGACGTCTCCACCAGACCGTCGGTGAACAGCATGAGGACGTCTCCGGGGCGCAGCGTGCCCTTCACGGGGTCGAACTGGGCGCCGTCGTAGACCCCGAGGAGCGGGCCTTCCGACGCCTTCTCCTCCCAGCGGCCGGTGCCCGCGCTGAGCTGGAGGCCCGGCGGATGTCCGGCCGAGTACAGCTCGTAGTCGCCGGACTCCAGGTCGAGGACCAGGTGGATGGAGGTCGCGAAGCCCTCGTCCCAGTCCTGACGGAGGAGGTAGCCGTTGGCGGCGGGGAGGAAGGCGTGCGGGGGGAGCGATCCCAGCAGGCCGCCGAACGCCCCGGAGAGCAGCAGGGCGCGCGAGCCCGCGTCCATCCCCTTGCCCGAGACGTCCGTCAGGACGACCTCGAGGGTGCGGCCGCCGTTCGTCCGCGCCGCCACCACGAAGTCGCCGGAGAAGGACTGCCCGCCCGCCGGTCTGAGCGACATCTCCCGATGCCAGCCCGTGGGCAGCTTGGGCAGCTTGCTCTGTACCCGAATGCGTTCGCGCAGGTCGAAGAGCATGGTTCCGCCGCGGCGCCACGGCACTCCGACCCGGCTGCGGAACTGCGCGATCAGCAGACCGAAGAATCCGCAGGCGGCGACCACGAGCACGATGCCGGGGGTGACGCGCGACGGCCCTTCCGTGTACGGGCCGAGCTTGACGGACTCGATGATCAGCGCGGTGGCCGCGGCGGCGTACAGGCCGAGCAGGCTGGAGGGCCGCAGCAGCAGGCCGCCCGCCACGATCGGCAGCACGAGCACGGCGGGCGAGCACCACACGGGGTCGAACAGGGTGATCACGGCTATCAGCGGGACCGTGAGCAGCAGCCCGGCCAGCGCGACCCAGTCCGAGCCGTCCCCGCGGAAGTAGTCCACGGCGGATCTGCGCAGGCCGGTGCGGGCCCGGTGCCATTGCTTCTTCAACCGGGCCGCGAACGTCTCGGCTTCCGCGCGCCGCTCTCGTCCTGCTGCCATTGTTCGGGACCCTATCCATCCGACCAGCCGCTTGGCACGGGAGGTCCCACTTGTCCCCCGTCCGAGCGCTGAACTTCACAGGTTCCGGGCTTCGGCGACCGGGGGAAATCCCCTCGCTCGCCCCGCATTGCCCTGGTAGGTATGACCCATGACGACCGAGCTGCGGGTGCTGCGGCAGACCGAGTGGGACGACTGGTACGGCAACCTCCTCCGGGCCTTCGGCGGCATGGAGGAATCAGCCGAAGAGCGGGAACTCTGGAAGGAACTCACAGAATTCGATCGATCCATAGGTATATGGGACGAAGGTAACTGTGTGGGCACGGCAGGTGCGTTCAGTTTCCGCCTCACCGTGCCCGGCGGTGGTTCGGTCCCCGCCGCGGGTGTGACGATGGTGAGCGTCGCGGGCACGCACCGCCGACGCGGTGTGCTGACGTCGATGATGCGCAGGCAGCTGGACGACGTCCGCTCCTGGGGGGAGCCGCTCGCGGTGCTGACGGCGTCGGAGCCGGCGATCTACTCCCGGTTCGGATACGGCGCGGCCACCTTCCAGCTCGGCGCGGAGATCGACACGAGCCGTGTCGAGCTGGCCGTTCCGGACGGTACGGACGACGTACGGGTTCGGTACGCGACCCCTGCCGACGTACTCGACGTCTGCGAGGCCGTGTACGCGCGACTGGTCTCCGGCCGGCCCGGCATGCTGGCGCGGAGGCCGGGCTGGGAGCGGGTGGGGCTGCTCGATCCGGCGAGCGAGCGCAACGGCGCCTCGGCGCTGCAGTGTGTGATCGCCGAGCGCGACGGCGAGATCACGGGTTATGCGAGGTTCCGCGCCAAGCCCGGCTGGGGGGTCGGCGGGCACGACGGCACGGTGACCGTGTCGGCACTCGCAGCCCTGGATCCGGCGACGGACGCAGCTCTGTGGCGCTTCCTGTTCGGCATCGACCTGATGACCACGCTGGCCGTGCACGGGCGGCCGGTCGACGAGGGATGGCAGCATCTCGTGTCCGACATCCGGCGCTGCCGGCCCCGGCTGCGGGACGCCCTGCATGTGCGCCTCGTCGACGCCGCGGCGGCGCTGGAGGTGCGGACGTACCAGACGCCGGTGGATGTGGTGTTCGAGGTCGAGGACTCCTTCTGCCCCTGGAACGAGGGGCGTTGGCGGCTCACGGGCGACGCGAAGGGCGCGACGTGCGCGCGTACCGCGGACGCCGCCGATCTTGCGTTGTCCGTACGGGAGTTGGGGGCGGCGTACCTCGGGGGTGTGTCGCTGGCGTCGCTGGCTGCGGCCGGGCGGGTGCGCGAGCTGCGGCAGGGCGCGCTGGCGGAGGCGTCACTCGCGTTCGGTTCGGCCGTGGCGCCGTGGCTGCCGCACGGGTTCTAGGGGCCCGTTGCGAAGGTGCTGGGCGCTGTTCGCGGTGCGATCGGCCGAACGGGGCGGGCGCCCGGGCCGGTAGGCCATGAATTGCGCGGGGAGCGATCGATCGTGAAGGAGTGTCGTTGAGCAAGACAGTGCCGGTGATCTTCGGTGACGCGATGTTCTGGGCTTATGACGTGGCACTCGGGGTTCTCTTCATCGAGGCGGCGCGGGTCGGTGCAGAGACGCCGACGGACCTGCGGCCCTCGTGGTGGCCGGAGTTGGAGCAGGATCTCCGCACACACGCGCTGGTGGGCGGTAGTTTCGCCGTCCTGCTCGACGAATTCGGCGTCGAACAGCGACAGGTGCTCCTGAACTGTGTGGTGGAGGCAGCTCGCCGGATCGAGGCGCGCGGCAGCGTGGGCCGGGACGAAGTCTCGACCTGGCCCGAGTTGGAGGAGCACGCGACCGGCTTCCTGCGCGGGGAGGAGCACATCGAGGCGGCTCCGCTCGTCGAGCTGGCGGAGGCTCTGGTCGATCTGGCTGCGGGCACGCTTCCTCCGGCTCCGGCTGAGCGATATTGGTACTACGGAACTCCGGAGGGCCGGAGCGTGCAAGGCGGATGAACATGCCCGCGACCGCGCTGGTCACAGCCATTCGTTGATGGCAGCGACCGGCACGGTCGCGTGGTGGCGGACCGCCGGTTCGTCGTACCTGGTGGCAACCGCGCGGTGGCGCCTGAGCCGCGGTTGCGGATCTGGTCGGACTTCTCCGGGACGGTGCACTTCACGCCGCGTCGGCGCAGGTGTGAACGATGAGGCGCCCTCACCTGTTCGAGCACCCAGCAGGCGTGTCACCAACCTCCCGGGACGGCACACCTAGTTCCCCAGGCCCTTCTGGCAGCCCGGGCACCAGAACAGATTACGGGCGGCGAGATCGGCGGTGCGGATCTCGCCACCACAGATGTGGCAGGGTTGCGTCGCCCTGCGGTACACGTACACCTCGCCGCCGTGATCGTCGACGCGCGGCGGGCGGCCCATGGCCTCGGGGGTGTGTTCGGGGCGGACGGTGTCGATGCGGTTGTTCCGTACACCTTCGCGCATCAGGTCGACGAGGTCGGCCCAGATCGCGTCCCACTCCGCGGGGGCGACGTCCTTGCCGGCCCGGTAGGGGTCGACGCCGTGCCGGAAGAGCACCTCGGCGCGGTAGACGTTGCCGACGCCGGCGATGACCTTCTGGTCCATGAGCAGGGCCGCGATGGACGTACGGCTGCGGGAGACACGGCGGTACGCGGCGGCGGGGTCGGCGTCGTCGCGGAGCGGGTCGGGGCCGAGCCGGCGGTGCACGGCGGCCTTCTCGTCGTCGGTGATCAGCGCACAGGTGGTGGGGCCGACGAGGTCCACGTAGGAGGCCGCGTTCGTGAGGCGGAGACGGACCGTGCCACCGGGCGGGGGCGCGGGTGCGTCCCCGAACGCCACCTTCCCGAAGAGGCCGAGGTGGATGTGCACCCAGTCGCCGTCGCGGAAGCCGAGGAAGAGGTGCTTGCCGTGGGCGTCGACGGTCCGCAGTCCTGACCCGTCGAGGAGGGCGGCGGCGTCGGCGAACTTGCCCTGCGGGCTGCGCACACCGACGACACCGCCGGCGAACCGTGCGGCGTAGTCCTCGGCCAGCCGATGGATGGTGTGCCCTTCCGGCACGGTCGCCCTACCTCCGGTGGTCGTCACAGGGTCGCGGGAGCGATTGCGCCCCTCCGGCGGTCGCGGATCGAGTCCCGCCCCGCCGGTGAGGGCTCCGGGAGCCGGAGCCCCGGGCCCGCGGGCTCAGCCCTGCGGGTGGTGCGGGGGGATCGGCGGGAGCTCGCCCTTGGTCTCGTACGCCGTCAGCATGTCGATGCGCCGCGCATGGCGCTCCTCGCCCGTGAAGGGCGTGTTCAGGAAGGTCTCGACGAACTTGGTCGCATCGTCCTGCGAGTGCATGCGCGCACCGACGGAGACGACGTTCGCGTTGTTGTGCTGCCGGCCGAGCGTCGCGGTCTCCTCGCTCCATGCGAGGACCGCCCGTACGCCCTTCACCTTGTTCGCGGCGATCTGCTCACCGTTGCCGGAGCCGCCGATCACGATGCCGAGGGAGCCGGGATCGGCGACCGTCCGCTCCGCCGCGCGAAGGCAGAACGGCGGGTAGTCGTCCTGGGCGTCGTAGATGTGGGGCCCGCAGTCGACGGGCTCATGGCCGGCCGCCTTGAGCCACTCGACGAGGTGGTTCTTCAGTTCGAAACCGGCATGGTCTGAGCCGAGGTACACGCGCATGGTCCGAGTGTGTCACGGCTGTCGCCGATCGGCTGCGCGGGGTACTTGCCCCGAAAAATGTGAGCCAGGCTATAGAACCTCAAGGAAACCTCAAGTAACAATCCGGATTCAAAGGTTTCTGAATTCCTTCGCCTCGGATTCACTGGACCGACTCGTACACCGCTCGGACGAGCATCCCTTCCGCTCGTTCGGGACGTACTACGTGTGTCCCCCACATTCCCCACACCCGGCTCAAAGGAAATCCCCTACATGACCTCGAAGCCGACCCCCACAGAGGCCGGACACGTCCCCGGCGGCCCCGGAGAACCCGGCGGCGGTCTCCAGGCCGGACTCAAGAACCGTCACCTGACGATGATCGCCATCGGCGGCGTCATCGGTGCCGGGCTGTTCGTCGGTTCCAGCGCGGGCATCGCCACCGCCGGTCCCGGCATCCTTCTCTCCTACGCCCTCGTCGGCACGCTCGTGGTGCTGGTGATGCGCATGCTGGGTGAGATGTCCGCCGCGAACCCCACTTCCGGCTCCTTCTCCGCACACGCGGACCGCGCACTCGGCCGCTGGGCCGGTTTCTCCATCGGCTGGCTGTACTGGTTCTTCTGGGTGGTCGTGCTCGCGGTGGAGGCGACCGCGGGCGCCAAGATCCTCGAGGGCTGGATACCGGCCGTGCCCCAGTGGGGCTGGGCCCTGATCGTCATGATCGTGCTGACCGCCACCAACCTGGTCTCCGTCGGCTCCTACGGCGAGTTCGAGTTCTGGTTCGCCGGGATCAAGGTCGTCGCGATCGGCGCCTTCATCGTCGTCGGCGCACTCGCCGTCTTCGGGGTGCTGCCCGGCGTCCACAGCGACAAGGCCGGCCTGGACAACCTCACCGGTCACGGCGGGTTCCTGCCGCACGGACCGGGCGCCATCCTCACCGGTGTACTCCTGGTCGTCTTCTCCTTCATGGGCAGTGAGATCGCCACACTGGCGGCCGGCGAGTCCGAGGACCCGCGGCGGGCGGTGACCAAGTCCACCAACAGCATCATCTGGCGTATCGCCGTCTTCTACCTGGGCTCGATCCTCGTGGTCGTCTCCCTGCTGCCGTGGGACGACGCATCGATCGCGGAGAAGGGCTCCTACGTCGCCGCCCTGGACTCCCTCGGCATCGCGCACGCCGGTCAGATCATGAACTTCATCGTGCTGACCTCGGTGCTGTCCTGCCTGAACTCCGGGCTCTACACGGCCTCCCGTATGGCCTTCTCGCTCGGCGTGCGGGGCGACGCGCCCAGGGCCTTCGCCCGGACCACCGGTCGTGGTGTGCCGATGACGGCGATCGTCGTCTCCGTGCTCTTCGGGTTCCTCGCCGTCTTCTTCAACTACAAGTACCCGGACTCGGTCTTCCTCTTCCTGGTCAACTCCAGCGGTGCGGTCGCCCTGTTCGTGTGGCTGGTGATCTGCTTCTCTCAGCTGCGGATGCGGAAGATCATCCAGCGCGAGGCGCCGGAGAAGCTGATCGTGAAGATGTGGCTGTACCCCTATCTGACCTGGGCCACGGCCGCACTGATCGTGTTCGTCCTCGGCTACATGCTGACCGACACCGAGCATGACGGACGTGAGACGGTCCTGCTGTCGCTGCTCGTCGCCGCCGTGGTGCTCGTCATCGCCGTGGTCAGGCAGAAGATGGGCTCCCGGACCGCCGGGGCCGCCCGGGACCCGGAGACGGAACGGGCCGAGGTCGGCGTCTGACCGCCGTCCGCACATGAGCACGGGCGAGGGCCCCGCGGTGACACCGCGGGGCCCTCGCCCTGTCCGGCCGTCACGGCTCAGAGCGGTGTGAACCCCTCCTTGACCTCGTCGTAGATCCTGGTCGCGCGGTCCTCGACGTCCGGGTGGTACCAGGTGCTGACCTCGTACGACGTCCCGTGCTCGCGAAAGCCCAGCAGCCGTACGTGCCAGGGGCGGCCCTTGGCCATGACGGTGTACTCCCAGACGACCGCGGGCCCACCCCGGAAGGTGCCCCGGTCCAGGCGGATCCGCCGGTAGCCGAGACCCTTCCTGCGCTCCTGTTCCGCCTGCTCCCACTGCCCCAGAAGATCGCCCCGGGCCGGGGTCGCGTTGGCCACGATCTCCTGGGAGCGGTCGGGAGACGAGTAGTGCACCTCCGCCCCGCTCTCCGCGACCCGCTGCCAGCCCGGCGGCGGGACCCAGGCGTACAGTCCCGCCTCCGTACGGGCGCCCGGCGGCGGGCTCGCCGGACGCGAGGTGCCCGCGACGGTGGGTGTGCCGCCCGTGCCGCTCCGGCCGCCGGAGGAGACGGACGGGTGGGCGGACCCGGCCGATGTGCCCTGCGTCCGGCCGTTCGATCCGGCCTCGGCAGCGATCACCGCCCCGGCCACCCCACCGGCCACCACGACCCCCACGACGGCGGCCAGCACGGCCCGGCGTCGGCTGCGCCGAGGGGCGGAGAGGTGCGCGGGGCCCGGAAGCCCGGTGTCGGACGAGGGACCGGGGGCGGTCCGGCCGCCGCCGGATCGCGCCGTACCGGCCGACGCCGTGCTCAGCGGCAGCGTGAGAGCGCTGTGCGGGGACGCCGAGGAGACCGACGGCGGGTCTGCCCGGCCGAGCGGCGGCGTCACCGAGGCCGAGGCGCCCGGCAGGGGTGCGGCCCGGCGGGCCGAGGCCCCCGGCGCCGACGAGGTGTCTCCGGGGGCGCCCTGCGAACGGCTCCGGATGACGGGACCGGCTCCGGCCGTGGGGACGCCGGAGGGCTCCGTCGGGGTGGGGTGCACCCGGGTCGGCGCCGTGGGCCGGACCGCGGGGCCCGATTCGGCGGAGGTCTCGGTGGAGGCGTTGCCGCTCGCTTCGCCCGGCTCCGCATCCGGGCCGCCGGACCCGGCCGCGCTCTTCGCGGGGGAATCCGAAACGGACCGTGGCCGCCCGCCCGTTCGGCGGGCCCTCAGTCGCGGACCGGTCCGGCGCCGCGGGTGTACGGGGTACGGGCACGGCATCCTCGACGACGGGTTCCTCCGGCACGCCGTCCGCCGGAAAGGCCCCGTCATACGGACTCACGGCGCTCTCCTCGCCGCCCCGCGGGCGCCGCGCCGCCCGGACCAGAGCCGGGTCGAGGTAGGCGGGGGTGGCGCTCTCCCCCGCCTCCAGGACGACCGCGGTCGTCGACGCGCCTCCGGGCTCCGGTGCCTGCGCCGGCGCGACACCCTCCCCTTCCCCTCCGTGCTCCTCGCCGCCGGCCCAGGTCCCGGGCCCTCCTCCCGCCGATGCACCGGTGGCGTCCCCGACGACCCGTCCCAGTTCCTCCGCGACCTCCTCGAGCCCCGGCCGCACGGCCGGTTCCTTGTCCAGGAGGGCGGCCAGGATCCCCGTCAGCCCCGCTGCGGAGGGAGGCAGTTGCGGTTCCTCGTACAGCACGGCGTGCAGTGTCGCCAGGGTCGTCGAGCGGGAGAACGGCGAGTGCCCGCCGAGGGCCGCGCAGAGCGTCGCGCCGAGGGACCACACGTCCGACGGCGGACCCTGCGGGCGGCCCGAGATCCGCTCCGGAGCCATGTAGTCCGGCGAGCCCACCAGCATCCCGACCATGGTGAGCGCCTCGGCGTCCTGGATCGCGGCGATGCCGAAGTCCGTGAGGACCACGCGGCGCCCCCGGCGTTCCACAAGCACGTTCCCCGGTTTGATGTCCCGGTGCAGGACGCCTCCCGCGTGCACCTGCCGTAGCGCCGCCACCAGTTCGAGACCGATCCGCGCCGCCTCGCGGACGGCGAGCGGTCCCTCCTCCACCAGGATTCGTTCCAGCGAGCGGCCGTCCACGAGTTCCATGACGATCCACAACCGGTCGCCCTCGTCCACGACGTCGTAGATGCGTACGACGTTGGGGTGGTCGATCCGGGCGGTGGCCCTGGCCTCGCGAAGGGTGCGTTCGCGGCGGGTCCGGACGTCCTCCGTGTCGAGTCCGTCCATCCGTATTTCCTTGACGGCCACCTGACGGTCGAGCATTTCGTCGGCGGCGAGCCACACGCGCCCCATTCCCCCCTGACCTATGCTCTCGACCAGGCGATATCGGCCCGTCACCAATAAACCAGGAATACCGCCGCTCGCATTTCCCGGCAATCCCCTGCACCCCCTCAACACCCGCCTCAGCGGAAACACAATGGTCACACTTCGGGCCGTACCAGCATAGTGCGGAGAAATCTTGTGGTACCTCTTCAAGTACTGCGAATTCAGGCGCAGCCAAGGGGGACGGACATGAGTTCTCGGTACACGACCGCCATCACGGGATCGCTGGTCACTGCATCCTTTTCGGCGGTGATGATCTTTGCGTGCACCGCCACGGCGGATGACCAGGGAGGGATGAGCAGCAAGGGGGGAAAGGCCGTCGACAAGGCTCCGGCGGGGGTGGAGTTGACCACACTGCTGCCCGAGAAGATCTCGGTCGACAACGGATCGCACAAAACGGCGATTACCGCCGTGGTGAAGAACGGGGGAACCAAGGACAGCGGAAAGATCCGGCTTTTGGTCGCGGGATTCGACGGTCTCGTGGTCACCAACGTCAAGGGCTGTTCGGAAATCGCCGAAAAGGATCTCCCGCCCGGTTCGAACAGTGCCTTCGGCTGTGCCGTCGACAATCTGGCGGCGGGCTCCTCGAAGACCTACGCCGTCGACGCCACCTTCGACACGGGCAGGACGGGCAGGATCTGCCTGCCGGTCGGGACGAGCGACGGGAAGATGACGTACTGGCAGCAGGGTCCGGTCCCGTTCGGCGCGTCGAAGCCGACGCCGAACGCCCCGGCGACCCCACTGCTGCTCGGCACCGACAACACACCGGTGGGTCCGGGCGGTGATGAGTTGCCCAGGACCGGTGCGGACGAGCGGGTCCTTCCGCTCGGCGCCGTTGGCGCGACGCTGATCGCCGCGGGTGCGGCGGGCCTGTGGGTCACACGCCGCAGGCCACGGCCACAGCGCTGAGGTACCGGCCGGGGGGACGGGCGCGGGGCCCGTCCCCCCGGGACCGCCGTCCTGAATCGGGGCCGGGACGGGACGGAGGGCGGCACGGCGTCAGAACGTGGAAGGGGCTCGCCGGTTCGGTACCGAACCGGCGAGCCCCTTTCAGACGACCAGCTACGGCGTCACTTCCTGACGAGCTTCCACGCGGCGGGCAGCAGCCCCATCGCCAGGGCCGCCTTCAGGGCGTCGCCGACGAGGAAGGGGGTGAGCCCGGCGGCGATCGCCGCGTTCGCGGACATGCCGGTGGCCAGGGCCAGGTACGGAACGCCGACCGCGTATACGAGCGCCTCACCCAGCAGCATCGCGGCCGCCGTGCGCAGCACCGAGCGGTCGGCGCCGCGGCGGGCGAGGGCACCCACGACGGTGGAGGCGAGCAGCATGCCGAGGATGTAGCCGAAGGACGGGGCGGCGGCACCCGAGGCACCACCGGCGAACCACGGGACACCGGCGACACCGGCGAGCGCGTACAGGGCGAGCGACAGGAAACCGCGGCGCGCCCCGAGGGCCGTGCCGACCAGCAGCGCGGCGAAGGTCTGCCCGGTCACCGGCACCGGGGAACCCGGCACGGGCACCGCGATCTGCGCGGCGAGACCGGTGAGCACGGCGCCGCCGGCCACGAGGGCGATGTCACGGACGCGGGACGCGGGCAGCAGGTCGGCGAGGACCTCGCCGGGGCGTGTGATGGCGGTGGCGGTGCTCATGAGGACTCACTCCGGCGCTGAGGACGGTTCGGGACACGGTGACGCTATCCCAGGGGCCATGAGCCGATCACCGTCACCGCTCGACAAAGCGGGGTTCCGGGGCTTGGTGGGCTGTCGACAAAAGCTGCGAGTTACACCTGATGCGGCGTGATACGGGTCACTGAGGTGGGGCCGTCGGCGTCGCGGGGCCGATTCCGGCGGCGCCTGTAGGGTTTCGCCAACCCCTCTCCCTCCCCCGGCGACCTCCGCACCTGCGGGCCGACAGGCTGCCGCGCCGACGGGCCGACGACCGTGAAGGGGCGGCACGACGGGCCCCGCCGGCCTCGACGAGGGGTGGGCGGCCGACGTCGTGGTGCTGGTGGCGCTGCTGAGCGCGATGAACGCCAATGTCTACGGCGCCTCGTGCATCGCGTACTCGCTGGTGCAGCGCGGTCAGGGACCCCGGGCGCTGGCCCGTGTCTCCGGCGGGGTCCCGCGTGCCGCCGTGCTCGTCTCCTGCGTGTTCGGGTTCGCCTGCGTGGTGCTCAGCTACCGGCGACCGAACGACGTCTTCCCGTGGCTGCTGAACATGATCGGCGCGGTCATCCCGGTCGTCTGGTTCTTCGTCGCGATCTCGCAGCTGCGTCCGCGCCGCCGGCTGGAGCGCGAGGCGCCCGAGAAGCTGGTGGTGCGGATGTGGGCGTTCCCGGCGCTGACCTGGGTGGCGCTGGCCGGTATGGCGGGGATCTTCGTCCTCATGGCAAGGCAGCCGGACACCCTTGTGCAGCTGTACTCGACCGGCGCGATGACGTTGGTCCTGGCGGCCGCGGGCCACACCTGGCAGCGGGTCCGCACACGTCGTCAGCCGCTTTTGCCGCTGCCCGCCGAGGGGCGCGAGGTCGGCGAGCGGCCTCGCCTTCGAGTACCGGTTCTCCCGGGGAGCGGACCGCAACGCCGACGGGCTCCCGCGGCCGAGGGCCGGCGGGAGCCCGTTAAAGGGTTCAGGTCAGAGGTTGCTGAAGTCCGGGCCCTTGGTCCGGGTGCGCTTGATCTCGTAGAAGCCCGGCACGGAGGCGACCGCCAGCGTGCCGTCCCACAGCTTCGCGGCGTCCTCGCCCTTGGGAGCGGGGGTGACCACCGGTCCGAAGAAGGCGATCTGCTCGCCGTCGGAGCCCGGCACCGCTATCACCGGCGTGCCCACTTCCTGGCCGACCTTCTCGATGCCCTCCTTGTGCGAGGAGCGCAGCTCGGCGTCGAACTCGAAGTCCTCCTGCTCCGCGTAGTCGATCAGGTCCGCGGGCAGGCCCACGTCCGCGAGCGCACCGGCGATCGCCTCGAGCGTCGGGCCCTCGCCCTGGTTGTGGATACGCGTGCCGAGCGCCGTGTAGAGCGGGCCGAGGACGTCGTCGCCGTGCTTCTGCCAGGCCGCGGTGACCACGCGCACCGGCTTCCAAGCCTTGGTCGCCAGCATCTCCCGGTACTCGTCGGGCAGCTGGTCCAGCTTGTCCTCGTTGAGGACGGCAAGGCTCATGATGTGCCAGCGGACCTCGATGTCCCGCACCTTCTCCACTTCCAGGACCCAGCGGGAGGTCATCCAGGCCCAGGGGCACAGCGGGTCGAACCAGAAGTCGACGGGGGTCTTGCCGGAAGCGGTCACGGTCTCGGACATGACTCTCCTAAGGAAGCGGTCGTTCATCGTGCAACATCCGAGGTCGCACCGGACATTCCCGCGTTTCTCACGAGGTGGTGCGCCCCTCTGCCCGGCGTCAGGTGCACATGGGAGGATCGGTCCTGTTCGCCCCACCCAGCCGATCCTGAGGGAGTGCCGCCCGTGCCCGGTGAGAACCTGTCCCGCGACGAGGCCCGCGAGCGGGCCGCCCTGCTGTCCGTCGACGGGTACGACGTGTCGCTCGACCTCCGCTCCGCCGTGGGCGAGGCACCCGGCGACGCGGACGCCGGGCCGCGCACGTTCCGCTCCGTCACCACGATCCGCTTCCGCTGCGCCGAGCCGGGCGCCGCGAGCTTCGCCGACCTGATCGCCCCGAGCGTCACCGCGGTCTCGCTGAACGGCAAGGACCTCGATCCGGGCGAGGTCTTCGACGGCACCCGCATCCAGCTGGAGGACCTGGCCGCGGAGAACGAGCTGGTCGTCGACGCCCAGTGCGCCTTCTCCCGCACCGGCGAGGGCATGCACCGCTTCGTCGATCCGGAGGACGGCGAGGTGTATCTGTACACCCAGTACGAGCCCGCCGACGCGCGCCGCGTCTTCGCCGGCTTCGAGCAGCCCGACCTCAAGGCGCCCTTCCGCTTCGAGGTGCGCGCCCCCGAGGGCTGGAGGGTGTGGAGCAACGGGGCGGGCGAACCGCATGACGGGGTCTGGCGGTTCGCCGAGACGAAGCCGATCTCGACGTACATCACCGCGGTGCTGGCGGGTCCGTACCACTACGTCACGGACACCTACTCCCGCACCTTCGAGGACGGAACGACGCTGGAGATCCCGCTCGGCGCGATGTGCCGCAGGGGCCTGGCGAAGCACTTCGACGCGGACGACGTCTTCCTGGTCACCAAGCAGGGCCTGGACTTCTTCCACGACCACTTCGACTACCCGTACCCGTTCGGGAAGTACGACCAGGCGTTCGTGCCCGAGTACAACCTCGGCGCGATGGAGAACCCCGGCCTGGTCACCTTCCGCGAGGAGTACATCTTCCGCGGCAAGGTCACTCAGGCGTCGTACGAGCGCCGGGCCAATGTGATCCTGCACGAGATGGCGCACATGTGGTTCGGCGACCTGGTGACCATGGCGTGGTGGGACGACCTGTGGCTGAAGGAGTCCTTCGCCGACTTCATGGGCTCGTTCTCGCTGGTGGAGGCGACCCGCTTCACCGACGGCTGGATCACGTTCGCCAACAACCGCAAGGCGTGGGCGTACCGCGCCGACCAGCTGCCCTCCACGCACCCCGTCACCGCGGACATCCGCGACCTGGAGGACGCGAAGCTCAACTTCGACGGCATCACCTACGCCAAGGGCGCCTCGGTGCTGAAGCAGCTGGTGGCGTACGTGGGCCGGGACGCCTTCCTGGAGGGCGCGCGGCGCTACTTCAAGCGGAACGCCTACGGCAACACGCGCCTCGGCGACCTGCTGTCGGTCCTCGAGGAGACGAGCGGCCGGGACATGGCGGCGTGGTCGCGGTCCTGGCTGCAGACCGCGGGGGTCAACTCGCTGACCCCGCAGGTGCTGCTCGCAGCGGACGGCCGGATCGCGGAGCTGAGCGTGCTCCAGGAGGCCGCCGAGTCGCATCCCACGCTGCGGCCGCACCGGGTGGCGGTGGGCCTGTACCGCAGCGAGGGGGGCGCGCTCGTCCGGTACGCGCGCGCCGAGCTGGACGTCCACGGTCCGCGCACGGTGGTCGACGAACTGTCGGGGATGGATGCGCCGGACCTGGTCCTGGTCAACGACGACGACCTCACGTACTGCAAGATCCGCTTCGACGACACGTCCCTCGCGACCCTGAAGGACCGGCTCGGCGAGATCACCGACCCGCTCGCCCGCGCCCTGTGCTGGTCCGCACTGTGGAACCTGACCCGCGACGCACTGCTGCCGGCGCGGGACTTCATCGCACTGGTGCTCCGCTTCGCCGGTCGCGAGTCCGACATCGGCGTTCTGCAGATGCTGCACGCCTGGGCGGACTCGGCGCTGACCCACTACGCCGCGCCCGGGTGGCGGGAGACCGGCGGGCGGCTGCTCGCGGAGGGTGCGCAAGGCGAGCTCCGGCAGGCGGAGCCGGGCAGCCAGCACCAGTTGACGTGGGCGCGGTTCTTCGCGGCGGTGGCGTCCGACGAGGCCGATCTGCAACAGCTGCGGGGCCTGCTGGAGGGCACTGAGAAGATCGACGGCCTGGACGTGGACCAGGAGCTGCGCTGGGCGTTCCTGGAGCCGCTCGCCGCGCACGGAGCCGCGGACGAGTCGGTGCTCGCCGCGGAACTCGCGCGCGACGACACGGCCTCCGGCAAGCGCCACCAGGTCCGCTGTCTGGCAGCGCGTCCCTCGGCCGCGGTCAAGGCGCAGGCCTGGGCCCAGGTCGTGGAGTCGGACGCCCTGTCGAACGCGCTGGTCGAGGCGACCATCGCGGGATTCGTGCAGCCGTCACAGCGGGAACTGCTCGCGCCGTACGCCGAGAAGTACTTCGCGGCCATCGACCGTGTCTGGGCCGGGCGTTCCATCCAGATCGGAATGGACGTGGTGAGGGGCCTGTTCCCCTCGCTCCAGGACTTCCCCGGGACGTTGGACGCCACCGACGCCTGGCTCACCACCCATGAGGGCGCGCCGCCGGCGCTGCGCAGGCTGGTGCTCGAGGCACGCGACGACCTGGCACGCACCCTGCGCGGCCAGGTGTGCGACGCGCAGGCGACCCGCTAGACGACCTCGGGCCACGGGTTCCTTCGGGGGGCGAGTTCCCGCCGAAGGAACCCGGTCGGTGGATACGCAGGGACGACAGTTACGAAATACGAGAATCTGAACCCGTAACCCGCCCCTTCCCCCACTCGGACCAGCCTCTTTCGGCAGTCGAACGTGCGTACTTTAGTGCCGTGTTGTCCGCATTTGCCGACAGCCGTGTAACAGCGGTTAGGAGACGGACCGGGCGCGGGAACTCCGGGGTCATGACCTACAACACCCCGCTCTCCCCCCGCCCCCTCCGTCACCTGACGGAGGTTCAGCGCCGGGTGCTGACCACGGCACAACTGCGCGCCCACGGTGTGAGCGCCGCCGAGACCACCGGGCACTGCCGACCCGGCGGCCCCTGGCAGCAGTTCCTGCCGGGCGTGTACCTGCTGCACCCCGGCCCGCCGACCTCGGAGGAGCGCCTGCACGCGGCGCTCCTGTACGCGACGCGCTCGTCGCTCGAGGATCCGGCGCCCGGGGTCCCGCCCCAGCCCGGTTCCGCCGGCGCACACCCCACGGTGCACCGGACGGACGCGATGATCACGGGCTTGGCCGCCCTGGCGCTGTACGGCTTCGGCTGCACGCCCCCGCTGACGTCGCTGGAGAAGATCGACCTCCTGGTCCCCCGTGTGCGGCGGCTGCGCAGCGCCGGCTGCGCCCGGGTGGTGCGCACAGCGGCGCTGCCGGCCGCCCGGTTGGTGACCGGACTGCCCGTTGCGCCGGTGCCACGCGCCGTGGCCGACGCGGTGGCGCAGTTGCCCGACGCGGCCGCCGTACGCCGGTTACTGGCCGAGGCGGTGCACGCCGGCCACTGCGAACCGACAGCGATCGTGCGGGAGTTGAACCAGGCGAAACTGCTGAGCCGCCCGCACGTGGTGGACGCCGTGGAGTCCCTCCTGGCGGAGGGCCGGGCAAGGGCGGAGGACCGCCTGTACCGCATGGTGCGTGAGTACGGGCTCCCGGACCCGGTGTGGAACGTGGACCTGAGGCTTCCGGGCGGCCCCTACCTCGGCGGCCTGGACGCGTACTGGCCCGAGCAGGCGGTGGCCCTGGAACTCGACGCCCGAACCCCGCGCCAGGACGTCCGCCAGGAGAACGACACGGTCTGGTCGGAGTACACCCGCAAGCGCGAACACCTGGAGCGGCTCGGCATCACGGTCGTCCACATCACGCCGAAGAAGCTGCGCGAGGGGCCGGAGCAGCAGGCGACCGTGGTCCGTACGGCCTTGATGGCGTCGGCTGACCGGGAGCCGGCCGCCTATGTCGTGGTACTGCCCCGTTAGGCGTCATCCGCCGGTCAGGGGGGAGAGGAGGGGCCGCCGAGCCATCGGCGGCCCCTCCTCGACGGCCGGGCGCACACCGTCCGGCCCCACGCCCCGGGACCCACGACGGCGGACGCCGTCCCGTTCAGAGCGGTTCGGACAGGGGCGGCTCGGGCAGCGACGGCCTGATCGGCTCCGTATGAACCCGGTCGAGGAGCGCGCCGTACGACGCGATCATGCGCGTACGGCTGAAGCGCTCGCGACTGCGGGCGAGAACGGGCTCGAGGCCGGGCCGGGCGGCGACCGCGTCGCTCCAGGCCCGCGCGATCGCGACGGGGTCCGGCGGGGTGACAAAACCGTGCCCGGCCACGATCGCCGCGCTGTCGCCCACATCGGTGGACACCGGGACGGCACCGCACATCATGCCCTCGATCAGGCACAGCGGGGCCGCCTCGCCCCAGGCGGAGGTCAGCGCCACCACGTCGGCGGCCGCGTAGAGGCTCTCCATGTCGCGCCGCACCCCGAGCCGGTGCAGCCGCCCGGTGAGCCGCAGGTCGTCCCCGAACGCGGTGCCGATGTCGGCGCACAGCCCGGGCTGGTCCTCGGTCATGCCGGCGCCGCACATCAGCACGTGCCCGTCGGGCTCGTGCCGCAGCCACTCCCGGGCGGCGCGCAGGAACAGCGGGACGTTCTTCATCGCGTCGTACCGGGCCGCGAACACGACGACCGGAGCGGTGTCCGGGATGCCGAGCGCGGCCCGCAGCTGGACCCGGCGGGCCGGGTCGGGCCGGAAGCGGAGCAGGTCGACGCCGTTGGGGATGACGTGCAGCAGCTCGGCCGGGACACCGGCGGCCTCGTAGGCGGCCCGGGTCGACTCGGCGCAGCAGACGCAGGCCGCCACGGTTCCGTCGGCGATGGCCGCCTTCAGTTCGCCGAGCGCGGCGCCCTGGTTCTCCGGATCCGAGCGGTGCAGCCCGACCACCACCGGCCGGCGCGGCAGACCCGCCTGGTTGAGCAGACCGAGCGGCTGCTCCTTGAGCGACAGGATGACATCGGCGCCGGCCATCGCCCTCGCCGTCGTCGCCAGCTCCGGACCGGTGAACCGGGTGGGATCGGACGCGAGGGCGCCGGGCAGACCGAACGTGCGGCCGAGGGTGCCGACCTCCACGCCGGCCGCGGTGAGCGACCGGTAGGAGGCGTCGTCCTCCATCCGCTGCCGGGTGGCCTCACGGAGCACTTCCCCGTGGACGCTCAGCACACTGTGATGCTGACCGCCTTCCTGCAGACCCAGGACGACATCGGTGTGGAGGATCCGGGCGCCACCGGAGAAGAAGCCCTCGTAGACCGAGAGCACGCGCAGACCGTGCCTCGTCAGCACACGACCACCCGCCTTGCACAACTATCGAACCATCCCCGTGAACAGCGGGTTGTCCGATATGAGGCGGCATAGATGTTTCAGACAAATGAACGGCGCGTCTCATGTCCGGGTCGGATCGATTTACACCGGAATCCCGGGGTCGGGGAATGCGCTGGTCCCGCCGGTATTCCCGGTGTGACCGTGATCGGGAATCGAGCGCTCGGCCCCGCCGGCCGCTCGACAGGCGCCGGTGCCCTGCCGTGGGGCAGGCGGGGCCGGTCCCGACCCGGGAGGACCGGCCCCGGGGTGCCTCAGCCCCTGCAGTACTCCGCCTCGAGCACCGCGTCGCCGTCCCCCGACCAGTCCCCGTTGAAGTTGAAGGCGAGGGAGTGGCGGCCGTCCTGCGTGGTGCCCGCCGAGGACGACGAGCCCTGGATGCCTCCGTCGTGGCCCCAGACGTGCACTCCGCAGCTCAGTCTCCGTTCGATCAGGCCGAGCCCGTAGCCCGCGTCCGGGATGCCCTCGGCCTTGATCGTCGTCTTCATCTCCTTCAGCTGCCGGGGCGGCAGCAGCCCGCCCCTGAGCAGGGCCGAGTAGAAACGGATCAGATCGGCGGAGTCGGAGATCATCTCGCCCGCCGAGGAGGCGAGGGAGGGGTTGAGGGTGGTGACGTCGTACGTCGGGCCGGTCGCCGTCTCGGCCGGCTTGCCGTAGGCACGGCTGCTCGGCCGCGGGACCGTGGCCCTCGTACCGGGGAGCGACGTGGCGTGCAGACCCAGAGGTTCGACGATGCGGGTGCGGATCTCGCGTGCGTAGGAGTGGCCCGTGACCCTCTCGATCACCATCCCGGCCAGCACGTAGTTGGTGTTCGAGTAGTTCCAGCCGGCGCCCGGGGCGAAGTCCGGCTCGTGGGACGTCGCAATGCATACCAGAGCCTCCGGCCGCAGCGTGTCGTAGCGGTGCCGCAGGAAGCCGTCCTTGAGGAAGTACGTACGGCCGAAGGTGTCGTCGGCCGTGTAGTTGTAGATGCCGCTCGTATGGTTCAGAAGCTGCCGGACCGTGATCCGGCGCCCGTCGTGGCCGTGGCCGTGGACCAGACCGCGCAGCCACTTCTCCACGGTGTCGTCGAGCGACAGCCGACCCTCGGCCTCCAGTTGGAGGAGCACCGTCGACACGAACGTCTTGGTGATGCTGCCTACTCGGTAGCGGTCCCGCGCCGAACGCTGCGCCCCCGTGCGCAGGTCGCCGATCCCCGAGACCGCGCTCCACGTGCCGTGTACGTCCCTGGCCGTGGCGGTCGCGCCCGGGACCCCGTCCTTGACGACCGCGTCGATCGCCTGCCGGGTCGCGGTGCGGTCCACCGCTCCCGGAGCGGCGATGGCCGGCGCGGTGAGAGCCACCACCGTCACGGCCGCCGTCACCCCGGCTCCCAGCAGTCCCCTGCGTACGGACATGTCATCCCCCTCGTCACCGACGGGCATCGGTCGGCGGGAGGGACCGCGCCCGGGGGCGGCGAGGTTGCCCGTGGTGCGCGAGTTGAGCGGGTTTCAGCCCTTCTTCAGCACCAGCTCCGTGTTGCGGTCCACCGCGTTGCCCGCCAGGGTCATGTTGGCTCCGGGGGCGTTGTAGGCCAGCTCACGGTAGAGGGCGGCCAGACCCGTCTGGCTGAGGTCCGCGAAATCCGTGCGGTGCGGGGCGGCGGACTCAATGAGCGTCGTGAAGATCGAGAGTGTGCCGTCCTTGTTGTCCACCAGCTCGATGACGCGGGCGAGTTGGGGGTGGTCCACGTGCGAGGCGGTCGAGATCTCCCAGAAGGAGTTGCCGTCGGGCCCGGAGTGCGGCGTGATCACGTTCTTGTGGATATGGCCGTTGACCCAGGCCAGGACATTGGAGTGCCGGCCCAGCAGGGCGACGACCTCCGCGCCGCTGTGCCGCCCCTCGTACGGGCGGGCCGGGTCGGGGTGGGTGTTGTCCATCGACTGGCTGGTGTGGTGGCTGAAGACGACGGCGTGTGCGTCCTTGTTGTCCTGGAGCGTCTTGTCCAGCCACTTCAACTGGGCGGTGCCGATGGAGCCTTCGTAGTGACCGCCCGCGTCCGTGGTGTCGAGGCTGATCCCGATGACGTCGTCGGCGATGCGGAAGGAGTAGTACTGCGTGCCGGCGTCCACGTTCGCCGACGAGTACCCGTGCCCCACCGGGCCGCGACCCGTGTACTGGGGGTCGAGATGGGTCTTGAGGTACTCGGCGGGGGTGTAGGGGGCCCGCTTCTCGTCCGGGGTGACCGAGCGGAGGTCGCGGGCGTGCGCCTTGAGCAGATCGCGGAACCGCAGTCCCATGGGGTCCGTGGCGTTCTTGATCGCCTCCTGGAGCTTCTTCGCCTCGTCGGCGGACAGGCTCATCAGCTTGCTTCCGCCGATCGCGTACTCGGCGAAGTAGGGGTCGCCGTGCGCGTAGCAGCCGAGCGGCAGAGCGTCGTGGTTGCCGACCGTGGAGTACCAGGGCAGGTTCAGGCCGGGGCTGCGCACCTCGCGGATCGCGGCGTCCAGGAACCCCTGGATCTGCGGGAATCCGAGCTGCTTGTCGGCGTCACGCACGGTCGATTCAGGCTGCCAGTACAGCGCGAGCCCGCTGTTCTGCACACCCTCGTAATGGCGGGGGTCGCCGGAGTTGGGAGTGATCCGGCCACCGCTCATGATCTTCATGAACCACTCGAGCTCGGACTTCGCGTTGTTGTCCGTGTTGTCGCCCGTGGTCATCACGAAGTGCAGCGGCGTACCGGTGACGGGTGCCCCGCGCAGCGAGTTGACGCGCTCGACCAGCGAGACGGCACCGGGCACGGTCAGCGCCTCGTGGGGCCGCCAGGCGTGCCTGTCGTTGGAACGCAGGAACTCCAGGCGCAGCGGGTGCTGGCTGTCCATCAGATGCAGATCGGTGAACTGCACGAACGCGGCCAGCGCGGTGCGCCGCTCGGCGCGGCCCGACCGGGGTGCCGCCAGCTCGCCGCGCACGACGCGGCTCCAGCCGGGACCGTCACCGAGGCGGCGGTATCCCGAAGAGGTACGGGGAGCCGCGACACCGGCGAGTGTGGTGCCCGTCGTGTAGGGGGCGAGGGCCGCGGACACCGCCTGCCGGGTGACGGCGGCGGGGCTTTCGCCGGCGGCGGGATGGGCCGAATCGCCGGAGGCCCGGCGAGCCGAGGCTCCGGCGGCGAGGCTGTCCCCGGGGCGCAGCGCGAGTCCGAGGCCCGCCGTGAGGGACACCGCCCCGGCGGCGGCGAGCAGGTTGCGACGATTCAGAGCAGCCGCTGTGGCGACAGAGCGTATGCGCGACATGGCGCGTCTCCCCGAGTGCGAACGCGTCGGCAGTGGTCGCGGGTCGGTCGCAATCGCGAACTTCCCGCTCACTCTGGATCGTTCGCACCGGGGATGACCTGGACGTTAACGAGGCGGCAACGCACAGCGCCGATCGCCGTACGTGGATCTTGGACCGACCGGCGCGTCGGCGACACCTCCCCGACCGGCCGGAAGACCGTCACTCAGCGTTCATCTTCCGGGGTATCCGAAGCTATTCCCCGGGGAATGCGGGCCGGCCCGCGGCGGGGCGCTGCCGCCACAGTGCGAGCCCGGCGTCGACGAGCCCGATGCGTCGCAGCCCGGACACGGCGGTGAGGTCGTGCCAGGCGGCCATGTCCGTGGAGCCTCCGACCTCGTGGCGCAGCTCGCCCGCGATGACGCGGCCCTCGTAGACGAGGCGTACACCGTGGTGGTCGACGGTGCGGCCGAAGTGGCCCCTGAGGCTGCGGCGGATCGAGTCCACCCCGAGCAGTCCGACGAGCTCGACGCGGTAGCCGGTCTCCTCCTCCACTTCCCGCAGGGCCGTGTCGTAGGGGTCCTCGCCGTGCTCCATGCCACCGCCGGGCAGGGTCCACTCGGATGTGCCGTCGGCTCCGGTCATGCGGGCCAGCAGCAAACGGCCGTCACGCACACAGACGGCGTAGGCCGCCACCCTCAAGTTCTTGCGCACCCGGGGACGTTAACCCGCCGGGCCGGAATCGGCAGGCGGGTATTCGGCCGGGGACCGCGCGCCACCTCGGCAACCGCCGCCCCCTCTCCGGCCCGCCCCGGAACGGCGCCGTCCGGCCGCCCGCGGTCACCCGCCGCGGTCGTGTGAAGCCATCCGTCACCATCCGCTCACACACAGCGGCAGAACCCGCGCACTACACGCGTAACAGGGACAGCCGGCTCACAGGAATGTCATGGCCTGCACCGCTAAGTCCCCGATGACGTATGGCGGAATCACGCCATGACTCCATCCCGTCTTGGTCAACTCTCCACAAACATCCATCCCTTGGGTAAACCAGAGCGATCGTCCGGACCCGAAATCCGGACGGCCGCGGTCAGGGCCTGATCACCTTCGGGCTCCGACCGCGCCGTTCTCGTTCCTTTACCTACAAGGGATGCTGATGACCACCGATCCTCACCGCGCCCCGATATCGGGCGCGAGACGCGTGGCCCGCATAGCCGTCGCCACGGGTCTCGTGGCCGCGCTCTCGGCGGCCGGGCCGATACCCCTGGCCTTCTCCGCCGACCATCTGCCCGCCTCCACCGACCCGGCCGCCAAGTCCGCCAGCGCGAAGCTCGGCTCGGACGACGCGGACCTTCTCGCCGAGGCGAAGGCCGACGGCGCCAAGAACGTCACGATGATGATCGCGACCACGCCCGGGCAGACCGAGCAGGTCACCGAGAAGCTGGACGCGGTGAGCGGCGCCTCCGTGGGCCGCACGTACGACAAGCTCGGCTACGTCCGCGCCACCGTGCCGACGGGCCGGGCCGACTCGGCCATCGCCACCGCCGAGAAGCTGTCCTCCGTGCACGCCATCGACCTGCGGCAGGAGATCGCGCTCGACGACCCGACGCCGAGCGCGGACATGGCCGAGGGGGCGGCCGTCAGCGGCACGGGCGGGGCCGGCCACTCCGGTCCCGACCGGCACACCCCCGCCAGGAACCCCTACAACCCGTCGTTCGAGACCGGTGCCGTCGACTTCGTCCGGGACCACCCGAAGGCGGACGGCCGGGGCATCACCATCGGCGTCCTCGACTCGGGCGTGGACCTCGGACATCCGGCACTGCAGAAGACCACCACCGGCGAGCGGAAGATCGTCGACTGGGTGACCGCGACCGACCCCATCGTCGACAACGACGCGACCTGGCGTCCGATGGTCACCGCGGTCTCCGGTCCCACCTTCACCTACAACGGCCAGACCTGGACGGCGCCGTCGGGCTCGTACGGGATCAGCACCTTCAAGGAGTCGTACACCACCGGCGGCGACGCGGCGGGCGACGCGAACCGCGACGGCGACACCACCGACTCCTGGGGTGTCCTCTACGACGCCGCGGCCGGCACGGTCCGCGTCGACCTCAACAACAACGGCGACTTCACCGACGACCAGCCGATGAAGCCGTACAAGGACGGCTACCAGATCGGCTACTTCGGCACCGACGACCCGAAGACCGACGTCGTCGAGCGCCAGCCGTTCGTCGTGCAGATCCGCAAGGACGTGCCGATGGACCCCTACGGCGGGACGTGGGTCGGCAAGAAGGCCGACTTCGTCAACATCGGCGTCATCCAGTCCGAGCACGGCACGCACGTCGCCGGCATCACCGCGGCGAACGGCCTGTTCGGCGGCAGGATGAACGGCGCTGCCCCGGGCGCGAAGATCGTCTCCTCCCGCGCCTGCACCTGGACCGGTGGCTGCACCAACGTCGCGCTCACCGAGGGCATGATGGACCTCGTCGTCAACCGCGGCGTCGACATCGTCAACATGTCGATCGGCGGCCTCCCGGCGCTGAACGACGGCAACAACGCGCGCGCCCTGCTGTACACCCGGCTCATCGACACCTACGGCGTCCAGCTGGTGATCTCCGCGGGCAACGAGGGCCCCGGCGCCAACACCATCGGCGACCCCGGCCTCGCGGACAAGGTGATCTCGGTCGGCGCGGCCATCTCCAAGGAGACCTGGGCCGCCGACTACGGCTCGCGGGTGGAGAAGGACTACGCGCTGATGCCCTTCTCCTCGCGCGGTCCGCGCGAGGACGGCGGCTTCACGCCGGCACTCGTCGCGCCCGGTGCCGCGATCAACAGCACCCAGACCTGGCTGCCGGGCGCCCCGGTCCCCGAGGCGGGTTACTCGCTGCCGGCCGGCTACTCGATGCTCCAGGGCACCTCGATGGCGTCCCCGCAGGCCGCGGGCGCCTCGGCGCTGCTGCTGTCGGCCGCCGAGCAGAAGGGCATCGACCTGACGCCCGCGAAGCTGCGCACGGCCCTCACCTCGACCGCCCACCACATCAAGGGTGTGCAGGCCTACGAGGAGGGCGCGGGCCGTATCGACATCGAGGACGCCTGGGACGCCGTCGAGGACGGCGCCACCGCCCACGACTACACGGTCAAGGCCCCGGTCGACACCGCGATCGACTTCGCCCTGAAGACCCCGGGCTTCGGCACCGGCCTGTACGACCGCGAGGGCGGACTCAAGGCCGGCGAGCGGAAGACGTACGAGATCACCGTCACCCGTACGTCCGGCCCGGACCGCGCGGTGCGCCACGAGCTGCACTTCGCCAACAACTACGACGACACCTTCAGGATCCTCGGCTCCGACGAGGTGAACCTGCCGCTCGGCCGGCCGGTGACCGTCAAGGTCCAGGCCTCGCCGCGGTCGGCCGGCATCAACAGCGCGATCCTGGAGGTCGACGACCCGAGGACCGAGGGGCTCGACGAGCAGATCCTGACGACGGTCGTGGTGTCGACCCCGGTCAAGTACACGTACTCGGCCTCGGGTTCGGTGCAGCGCAACAGCACCCGCTCGTACTTCCTGACCGTGCCGGAGGGCGCGAAGTCGCTGGAGGTCGCGATCGGCGGGCTGAAGGACAAGAGCCAGACCCGGTTCATCGCGATCCACCCGTACGGCGTTCCGGTCGACGACACGTCCACCCCGGTCTGCTACAACAACTACCTCGACGGCAACGGCTGCAAGCCCGACGTCCGCTCGTACGCCGCCCCGCAGGCCGGTGTCTGGGAGATCGAGGTCGAGTCGCGCCGTACGTCGCCGCTGCTCGACAACCCCTACAAGCTGGACGTCACCGTGCTCGGCGCGGCCTTCGACCCGGAGACCGTGACCGTGCCCGAGGCCAAGGTCGGCTCCCCGGCCGCCGTCTCCTGGAAGGTGACCAACAAGTACGCGGCCCTCTCCGGTGGTCTCAAGGGCGGCCCGCTCGGCTCCTCGAAGTCGGAGCGGCCGACCATCAAGGGCGGCGAGACGCAGACCGGTACGGTCGAGGTGCCCGCGGGCGCCACATCGCTGGACGTCGCCATCGGCAACGTCTCCGACACCGCCGCCGACCTGGACCTGACGGTCTACGACGCGAGCGGCAATCAGGTCGCGCAGTCCGCGGACGGCGACTCCGAGGAGTCGGTGCACATCCCCTCGCCGGCCGCCGGCACGTACACCGTCGAGATCGTGGGCTACTCGGTCCCGTCCGGCTCGACGGCGTACGACTACCGTGATGTGTTCTTCTCCCCCGCTCTCGGCCAGGTGACGGTCGACGAGTCCGCCCCGGTCAAGCTCGGCACGGGTGGCTCCGCGACGGTGTCCGGCACGGTCACGGCGACCGCGGCGGCTCCCGAGGGCCGGGAGTTCTTCGGCCAGGTCCGTCTCGTCAACGCGCGCGGGACCACCGCGGGCCTGGGCAGTGTGAAGATCGAGAAGGTCACTCCGTAGCGATCGCGGCCATGGGGGCGGGCGTCCGTGACGGGCGCCCGCCCTTCGCCGTCCCGGGTGGTTGTCCGGCCCCGCGCGGTCGGCACCGCCCGTCCGGCTCAGGTCGACCCGTCCGAGGGACATGCGGTGTGACGGGAGCCGGGCAGGGCCTTGAGGATCCACGCCCGGTTCGCGGCCACGCGGTCCTCGCCCACGGCCCACCGGCTCGCGTCGTCGGTGCCCCGCCCCACCTCGACCAGCACATGCTGACCCCGGCGCGGCCCCGGATGCGCATCCTCGGCGAGGAGGAAGGCGACCTGTGCCGGGCCCCGGTCGGGCTTGTACCGGCGGGTGACGGTCAGCACGATCCGGCTGCCCTGCCCGTCCTTCGGCTCCACCCGGGCCACGGTCCCCTCGACGACGAGCCGGTCGCAGGCCAGGGCCAGTTCCGGATCGGACGGCGGGGGCCCGTCGCCCGACCGCCGGTCCGCCTCACCGGGGCCGCCCTTGGCGTCCGCCGCGCCGGCACTCTTGGCGGCCTGGGAGTCGCTGCCGCTGTTCTCCGTGACGAGCCGGGCCAGCCCGGCGATGGCCGACAGGGCCACCACGGCCGCCAGGGACCCGAGGGCGATGCGCAGGGCCCGACCGCGGCGCACGGGCCTCGCGGGCCGCGGGGCGCGCGGACGGCTCCGGGCCGTCACCGGGGCCGTCACCGGGGACGGAGCCCCGGCCGGCGGAGCCGCCAGCACGTCCCCGATGGCCGACAGTTGCTCGCGCAGCAGCGCCACGTCGGCCGCCGCCGCCCGGTGCCCGGCCATGAACTCGGCGTCGGCCCGTGCGGCCTCCGGCAGCGGCTCGCCGGTGATCGCGGCCATCAGCGCATCGGCGCCGTCGTACTCGGCGGCCACGTCACACCACCTCGTCCTCGTGCAGACGGTCGCGCAGCGCGCGCACCGCCGAGTGGAGCCTGCTCTTGACCGTGCCCTCGGGGATGCCGAGTTCATCGGCGATCCCCCGGACGGGCAGGTCGGCGTAGAAGCGCAGGACGAGGACCTGGCGGTGGGCGTCCGGCAACTCGTCCAGGCCCTGGGCCACGGCGAGCTGGAGGAGGCGGGAGTCCTCGCCCGAAGCGTGCTCCGGCTCCCGGAGGGAGGCCAGCCGTTCGCCCAGGCGTTCCTGGCGGCGCTTGGCACGGTGCCAGTCCATCGCCAGGTTCGAGGCGACGACGGCGACCCACGCGGACACGTCCCGCGGCGCCTCGCGCCCGCTCGCGGCCCGTTCCAGCAGCCGCAGGCGGACCTGCTGCACCCCGTCCGGCAGGTCCGCCTGCGGCACCCCGCCGAGTGCGAGCACCGCCCTCACCCGACGTTCCTGGGCCGCGTCCAGGGGGTCGTCCACCGCGTGGTCGGCCCCCCGCCCGCGGCGGGCGTTTCTGCGCAGCACAGCCACCCCTCCCCTTGCGCGTTTCCTCTACGACGCCGCGGCGGCGGGAAACGTTCGGCTCTGTCGTGCGAGTCGTCGCAGAGGCGTACGTCACACCTTGTGTGCGCCCGGGGCCCGCGGGCAGGCACGGGACAGCAGAGCTTGCGGCGGATGGTGCCCGCCGGACGAATTTCTCCAGCTCAGTGCGGGTGGACACCGAATGTCCGCAACCGCCGTCCGGGCTGTCGCGTCCCACACCGCGGGCGTACGGCGCAAAGAATTGGACAGGCGGCCCGGGGTCGGCCGCATGATGGAAAAGCCTCGGCCGAGCAACACACACGTAAAGACACGCAGAGGGAGTCACCGTGAGGGTCGGAATCGTCGGAGCCACCGGGCAGGTCGGCACGGTCATGCGCAGGATCCTCACCGAGCGGAACTTCCCGGTCACGGAGCTGCGCCTGTTCGCCTCGGCGCGTTCGGCAGGGACGATTCTCGACGGGGTGACGGTGGAGGACGCGGCGACCGCCGACTACACCGGTCTGGACATCGTGCTGTTCTCCGCGGGTGGTGCGACCTCCAGGGCGCTGGCCGAGAAGGTCGCCTCGCAGGGCGCCGTGGTGATCGACAACTCCTCCGCGTGGCGCCGGGACCCGGACGTGCCCCTGGTGGTCTCCGAGGTGAACCCGCACGCGGTCGTGAACCGCCCGAAGGGCATCATCGCCAACCCGAACTGCACCACGATGGCCGCGATGCCGGTGCTGAAGCCGCTGCACGACGAGGCGGGCCTCGAGGCACTGGTCGCCACCACCTATCAGGCGGTGTCCGGTTCAGGCCTCGCGGGCGTCGCGGAGCTGCACAACCAGGCCCAGAAGGTGGTCGCGGACGCCGACAGGCTGACGCACGACGGCGCGGCGGTCGACTTCCCCGAGCCGCAGGTCTACAAGCGCCCGATCGCCTTCAACGTGGTCCCCTTCGCGGGCAATCTCGTGGACGACGGGCTGAACGAGACGGACGAGGAGCAGAAGCTCCGCAACGAGTCCCGCAAGATCCTCGAGATCCCCGGTCTGAAGGTCTCCGGCACCTGCGTGCGCGTCCCGGTCTTCTCCGGCCACTCCCTCCAGGTCAACGCCCGCTTCACGCGTCCGCTGTCCGTGGAGCGTGCGACTGAGCTGCTGGCCGGCGCCCCCGGTGTCGTCCTCTCCGACATCCCGACCCCGCTCGAGGCAGCCGGACAGGACCCGTCGTACGTGGGCCGCGTCCGCACGGACGAGACCGTGGAGAACGGCCTCGCCCTGTTCGTCTCCAGCGACAACCTGCGCAAGGGCGCGGCCCTGAACGCCGTGCAGATCGCGGAGCTGGTGGCGGCCGAGCTCAACCGGTAGGAGACGCCGCGCTGGGGCGCCCACCACTTCGGTGGGCGCCCCCGCGCCGTGCTCACCTGCCCCTGCGGACCTCGTACAGGAAGCACCCGTACTCCACCGCCCGTACATGGACGAGCGCCACGTCCGGATCCGCGAACGCCTCCTCGATCGCCGGCCCGACGCCGTCCTCGACCAGGCGGCCGCCGAGGATACGGCCGTCCCGCCCATAGCGGCGGACCGTGCGGTGGGCGCCCCTGAACGGATACCCGTCGAGGTCGGGGCCTTCGCACGGGTCCGCGTGGAGGAACACCGGTCCCTGTTCGTCGTAGGCCCCGGGATCCACGCCCGTCTCCCCCGCCCAGCGCCGCAGGGGTGCGTACGAGACCAGAGCGATCCGCTCGCCCGGCGTGCTGCGGCGCAGACAGCAGCGCAGCGGGGCGCCGCCCTCCTCGTCCACGAAGGGGTCCATGGGGCGGCCCGCGTCGTCCGAGGTGCGCAGTTCCTTCAGGGTCACCGGGCCGATCGGCCGTGCCGTGTACGTCGTCATGGCTCCAGGCTCCCGTCCGTCCGGCCCGTCCACCGGCGGCAAACGGACATCGCGTTCCCCGGCCGGGCCCTGCCGGGGGCCGAGCGGGCCCCGGTCATCGCCCGAGACGCAGGTGACATGGAAGGATGGCGCAACCCACACATAACGAGGAGATGACCGCGTGCCTGGCACAAACCTGACTCGCGAAGAGGCGCGGCAGCGGGCGAAGCTGCTCACCGTTGACTCGTACGAGATCGATCTCGACCTCTCCGGCGCGCAGGAGGGCGGCACCTACCGGTCCGTGACCACGGTGCGCTTCGACTCCACCGAGAACGGCGCGGAGTCCTTCATCGACCTGGTGGCACCGAGCGTCCACGAGGTCACTCTGAACGGCGACGCCCTCGACCCCGCCGAGGTCTTCAAGGACTCCAGGATCGCGCTGCCCGGCCTTCTGGAGGGCCGCAACGTGCTCCGCGTGGTCGCCGACTGCGCGTACACCAACACCGGTGAGGGTCTGCACCGCTTCGTCGACCCGGTGGACGACCAGGCCTATCTGTACACCCAGTTCGAGGTGCCGGACGCCCGCCGCGTCTTCGCGTCCTTCGAGCAGCCGGACCTCAAGGCGACCTTCCAGTTCACGGTGAAGGCGCCCGGCGGCTGGACCGTCATCTCCAACTCGCCCACGCCCGAGCCCAAGGACGACGTCTGGGCCTTCGAGCCGACGCCGCGCATCTCGAGCTACATCACCGCGCTGATCGTGGGCCCGTACCACTCCGTGCACAGCGTGTACGAGAAGGACGGCCGGAGTGTCCCGCTCGGCGTGTACTGCCGGCCCTCCCTCGCCGAGTTCCTCGACTCGGACGCGATCTTCGACGTGACCCGCCAGGGCTTCGACTGGTTCCAGGAGAAGTTCGACTACGCGTACCCCTTCAAGAAGTACGACCAGCTCTTCGTGCCGGAGTTCAACGCGGGCGCGATGGAGAACGCCGGTGCGGTCACGATCCGCGACCAGTACGTCTTCCGGTCCAAGGTGACGGACGCCGCGTACGAGGTGCGGGCGGAGACCATCCTGCACGAGCTGGCCCACATGTGGTTCGGCGACCTCGTGACCATGGAGTGGTGGAACGACCTGTGGCTGAACGAGTCGTTCGCCACCTACACGTCCATCGCCTGCCAGGCGCACCACCCCGGGTCCCGCTGGCCGCACTCCTGGACCACGTTCGCCAACTCCATGAAGACGTGGGCGTACCGGCAGGACCAGCTGCCGTCGACGCACCCGATCATGGCCGAGATCAACGACCTGGACGATGTGCTCGTCAACTTCGACGGCATCACGTACGCCAAGGGCGCCTCGGTCCTCAAGCAGCTCGTCGCCTATGTCGGCATGGACGAGTTCTTCCGTGGCGTGCAGGCGTACTTCAAGCAGCACGCCTACGGCAACACGCGCCTGTCCGACCTGCTGGGCGCCCTGGAGGAGACCTCCGGCCGCGACCTGAAGACCTGGTCGGGGAAGTGGCTGGAGACCGCGGGCATCAACGTCCTCCGCCCGGAGATCGAGACCGACGGGAACGGCGTCATCACCTCCTTCGCCATCCGCCAGGAGGCCCCGGCCCTCCCGGCCGGCGCGAAGGGCGAGCCCACCCTGCGTCCGCACCGCATCGCCGTCGGCCTGTACGACCTGGACGCCGACAGCGGCAAGCTGCTGCGCGCCGAGGACGGCCGGATCGAGCTGGACGTCGACGGCGAGCTCACCGCCGTGCCGCAGCTGACCGGCCGGCGCCGTCCGGACGTCATCCTGCTCAACGACGACGATCTGTCGTACGCCAAGGTCCGTCTGGACGAGCAGTCCCTCGCCTTCGTCACCGAGCACCTGGGCGACTTCGACTCGTCGCTGCCGCGCGCCCTGTGCTGGGCCTCGGCCTGGGACATGACACGGGACGCGGAGCTGGCGACCCGCGACTACCTGTCCCTGGTCCTGTCCGGCATCGGCAAGGAGTCCGACATCGGTGTCGTGCAGTCGCTGCACCGCCAGGTGAAGCTGGCCGTCGACCTGTACGCGGACCCGTCCACGCGGGAGGCGCTGCTGACCCGCTGGACGGACGCGACCCTGGCCCATCTGCGCTCGGCCGAGCCGGGCAGCGACCATCAGCTGGCGTGGGCCCGCGCCTTCGCGGCCACGGCCCGCACGCCGGAGCAGCTGGACCTGCTGGAGGCGCTGCTCGACGGCTCGCAGACCGTGGAGGGCCTTGTCGTCGACACCGAGCTGCGCTGGGCGTTCGTGCAACGGCTCGCGGCCGTCGGCCGCTTCGACGAGACCGAGATCGCGGGAGAGCTGGAGCGGGACAGGACCGCCGCCGGTGAGCGGCACGCGGCGATCGCGCGGGCGGCGCGCCCCACGCCGGAGGCCAAGGCGGAGGCCTGGGCTTCGGTCGTCGAGTCCGACAAGCTGCCCAACGCCGTGCAGGAGGCGGTGATCACGGGCTTCGTCCAGACCGACCAGCGCGAACTGCTCGCCCCCTACACGGAGAAGTACTTCGAGGTGGTCAAGGACATCTGGGACTCCCGCTCCCACGAGATGGCCCAGCAGATCGTGGTCGGGCTCTACCCGTCGATCCAGGTTTCCGCCGAGACGTCGGCGAAGGCGGACTCCTGGCTGGCCACGGCCGAGCCGTCCCCGGCGCTGCGTCGCCTGATCATGGAATCGAGCGCCGGCGTCGAACGCGCGCTGAAGGCACAGGCCGCGGACGCGGCCGCCGCCTAGTCGTACCCCGAACGCGAAGGGCGCCCGGCCGTGTGCCGGGCGCCCTTCGCGCGCTACGGTGTCGCCCCCGGCCCGCGCTTTGTTCGGCCGTGCACCGGAGCGAAGAGCAGCAGCCGGCTTGACTCCAAGCTGCTTACCGCCAAATCGCTTTCTCCCCTGCGACCTGAACGGAGCGGATACTGGCCCCATGGCCAGGGACAACAACGACGAAGGACACCGGGCGCCCGGGGATCCCGTCGACGCGATCATCGAGCAGTGGGCCACCGAGCGGCCCGACCTCGACACGGCCGCGATGGAGGTCTTCGGGCGCGTCTTCCGGCTCTCACGGGAGATGGGCGACCGGATGGAGAAGGCCTACGGACGGTTCGGGCTCGGGCGCGGCGACTTCGACGTACTGGCGGCCCTGCGCCGTTCCGGTGCGCCGTACACACTCTCCCCGCGCCGGCTCTCGTCGACCCTGATGCTCACCACGGGCGGGATGACCGGCCGCCTCGACAAGCTGGAGCGGGCGGGGCTGGTGCGTCGCTCGCCCGACCCGCACGACCGGCGCGGACTCCAGGTGACCCTCACGGACGAGGGCCTCCGGCTGATCGACGAGGCGGTGGGCGCCGGTCTGGCCGTCCAGACCGAGGCGCTCGGCGCACTGGACCCGCAGCAGGCCGGGCACCTCGCCGACCTCCTGCGCCGATTGCTCGCCGGTACGGTCGGCGCCGGCCCGTCCGACTGACCGCCGCCCGTTCGGCATGTGCGCGGGTCTCCCGTCGAGGAGAACGCGGCCCGGACGGGGGCGTACGGAACGACGGGCGAGCGCACGCCGGAAACCCACGCGGGTTACGTCCGTACGGGTGAAAGACATCGAGGGAGTCCGCGCCCCGTACAGGTGCTCGGACTCCCTCGCGGAAGGGGAGGAGGCGGCTGCCCCGCGGGCCCGACCCGGGCACACGGCGCGGCGGGGCGTCAGCCCTGCTTCGCCTGCTTGCGGGTCTTGTCGGTGACCATGACGAGACCGGCGATGATCGCGAACAGCACGATCGGCGCGGCCACGAAGAGCCCCAGCGTCTCCGCCACGCTCAGGCCCGTGCCGGGGTCGTCACCGTCGTCGCGGGTCAGCGCGAGCGCGGGGGACGACATGAGCAGCATCATCAGCGTCGTACCGGCGGCCAGGGCGCCGGCGCGCAGGGCGTTCTTCTTGTCCACGGTGCAAAAGTAGCGAACGCCGGAACGGCCCGCGCGCCCGGGGGTGCGCTACGGCTCACGCCGGCCGTCACCCGGCCCTGCCCCGCAGCACTCCCATCAGCGCGTGCAGCCGCGGTGAGGCCGCCAGATCCTCCAGGGTCACCGGTTGTCCCTCCGCATCCGCTATCGGCAGTCGCCAGTTCGGGTACTCGTCCCAGGTGCCCGGCAGGTTCTGCGGGCGGCGGTCGCCCACCGCGTCCGGAAGCCAGACGCCGATCAACCGGGCCGGGGTGCGCAGCAGAAAGCGATGGACCGCCTGGATCTCCATCTCCTCCGACACCACCGAGACCCCGCCACTCCCTCCCTTCAGCAGTCCGAGCCGGGACAGCAGGGCGAGCCACTCACCGGTGTCGGTGGCCGCGGCGGCCCGCTCCTGGTCGAGCGGGCGGGTCAGCAGACCGAGCCGGTCGCGCAGTTCGACGTGTTCGCCGGTGAGCCGGGCGGCCGTCGAGGGCAGATCGTGGGTGGTGGCGGTGGCCAGGCAGTCCGCGCGCCAGCGCTCGGGCGGCAGCGGTTTCCCGGTGCCCTCCCAGTCGCGCTCGAACCACAGCACGGATGTGCCGAGCACACCGCGCTCGTGCAGCGTCCCCCGCACCCCGGGCTCCACCGTCCCGAGGTCCTCACCGATGACGAGCGACCCGGCCCGCGAGGCCTCCAGCACCAGGACGGCGAGCATGGCCTCGGCGTCGTACCGGACATAGGTCCCCTCCGTGGGCGGCTCCCCCTGCGGTACCCACCACAGCCGGAACAGGCCCATCACATGGTCGATGCGCAGGGCGCCGGCGTGCCGCAGCAGGGCGCGCAGCAGCCGGCGGAAAGGGGCGTAGCCGGACGCCGCCAGACGGTCGGGGCGCCAGGGCGGCAGGCCCCAGTCCTGGCCGCGTGCGTTGAAGGCGTCCGGCGGAGCGCCCACCGACATGCCGGCCGCGAGGTGCTCCTGCTGCGCCCAGGCGTCGGCGCCACCGGGGTGCACGCCGACCGCGAGATCGTGGATCAGGCCGACCGCCATCCCGGCGTCCCTCGCGGTGCGCTGGGCGGTGCCGAGTTGGGCGTCGGTCAGCCAGGCGAGCCGGCTGTGGAAGTCGACGCGCTCCATCAACTCGGTGCGGGCCCGGGCGGTCTCGGGCGAACGCGGATCGCGCAGCCCGGGCGGCCAGGAGTGCCAGTCGGCGCCGTACGCCTCCGCGAGCGCACACCACGTCGCGTAGTCCTCCAGTACCTCGCCCTCCTGGGCGAGGAAGTCCGCGTAGGCGGCGCGCCGTCCGGGTCCGAGCGGCACCGCGTGCACAAGTTCGAGCGCCTCGCGCTTGAGCTCCCACACCGCGTCCCGGTCGATCAACTCGCCCTTGTCCACGACCGATTCACGCAGTCGCGCGGCGCGCTCCAGCAGCGTACGCAGGCGGGTCCGGTCCTCGACGTACGGGAGCTCGGGAACGTCCTCGACACGCAGATGCACGGGGTCGGGGAAGCGGCGGGAGGAGGGGCGGTACGGAGAGGGGTCGGTGGGTACGCCGGGCACGGCCGCGTGCAACGGGTTCACCTGGACGAAGCCGGCGCCGAGGGCCCGTCCGGCCCAGGCCGTCACCTCGGCGAGGTCACCGAGATCTCCCATGCCCCAGGACCTCTGGGACAGCAGGGAGTAGAGCTGGACGAGCAGTCCGTAGGAGCGGGCCGGAGGTACGGGCAGCCGGGCGGGCGCGGCGATCAGATGGGCCCGGGCGGTGCGTCCGTCGGGTGCGGTGACGTGCAGGGCGTGGATCCCGGGCGGAAGTTGCTCGGCCGACGCGCGCGTCTCGCCCTGTTCGGTCTCGACCGTGACGCGGCTGCCGTCCGGTAGTGCGGCGAGCGCCGCGGGCGCGCGTCCGCCCCAGCACACCACGGTCGGCGGCAGCAGGCGTTCACGCAGCTCGGTCTCGCGGGCGGCCAGGGCCTGCCGCACGGCGTCCGGAGTGCCCGCGTCCACGCCGAGCGCGGCCAGAACGGCGGTGACGGCGGTGTCCGACGCCGCGACCGTACGGTCCGCGGACGGGCGGTAGGAGGTGGCGACACCGTGCAGCGCGGCGAGCCGGGCCAGCGGCGTCCCGTCGCGCGCGGGGTCGGCCGACGTCATCTAGTACCCCGTGGGGTCCGCGCCGGCGGCCGAGGGCTCGCTGGTCAGCGGCGTGAGATCGGTGTGGGGCGGTTCACTGGTGAGGGGCTCGGCATCGGGCAGCGGCGGCTCGCTGGTCAGCGGCGCCTCCGCGCAGGCACCCTCGGCGCTGAGCACGCACAGCAGGGCGTCGGCGTCGGCGGACGGCACCGCGTCGGGTTTGTACTGCGCCGGGAGCAAGGGGTGTACCGGTGCGGCCACGGGGGCCTCCTCGTCGTCGTACGACAGATGCGGGTGAGAGCAGCCCTACCCAGTGGGCGCGTTCGCAGACGTACGAGGACGAACAACGTGTGTCTGGTCACATTTCGTTCCCGTGCACGTCCGCCCAAGGGGCAAAACGCGACACATCGACCACTCCCGTCGACACTCTAGTCAGGATGGCGGCGCGTTCGACGTCGCCGGGCGCCACCGGAAGAGGCCGCCTGCGAACCGGCGGTCCCCACCGGAGCGATAGACGGGGTGTGAGACTGTTCCGCCCCATGGGGGGCCACAGGGAGAAGGACACGGACGCGGCCCTGCTGCGCGCGGTCGCGGACGGCGATTCGACGGCGATGGCCGCCCTGTACGACCGGCACGCGGGATGGCTGCACATGCGGCTCGCGCGGCGCTGCGGCGACGTCGAAGCGGTGCGGGAGATCCTGCAGGACACCTTTGTGACGGTGTGGCGGTCGGCAGCGGCACACCGCGGCGAGGAGGTCGGCGGCTGGCTGTGGACGATCGCCGCACGGCGACTGGTCGACGCGCGCCGCGCACAGGAGCGCACCGCACGGATCGAGACGTCACCGATGGACGCGATACGGGTCGAGCACGAATCGTCGGTGGCGGCGCCGTCCACGGAGGAACGGGTGCTCGCGGGGCTGGAGTTCGGCGAAGTGGGCACCGCCCTCGACCGGATCTCCCCCGAGTTGCGGGACGTGTTGCGCGCGACGGTCGTCGACGGGCTGACCACCCGTGAGACCGCCCGTCTCCTCGGGATACCCGAAGGCACGGTCAAGAGTCGCGCCATGCGCGCCCGCGCCGAACTCCGCTCGGCGCTTGCCCATTTGAGCCCGACACCGCTGGGAGGCCCGGCATGACCGGCTGGCACGCGCCCGACGACCTGGTCACCCGCTATGCAGACGACGCGCTGCCGGAGCCGGACGCGTGGTCGCTGGAGAAGCACCTGGAGGAGTGCGGCAGTTGCGCGACACGCGTGTCGCAGGCGGTACGGGAAACGGCGGCGGGCGCTGTCCTGGCGGACGTGCGGACGGCGGTACTGGCAGCGGCCCCCGCAAGGCGCGTGTCGAACGCACGGCTGTGGTCACCGCGCGTCTTCCTCCCCTCCTCCCGCCCCCGTCTGGCCCGCGTCCTGTGGGCCGCCGGCCCCGCCGTCCGCGGACCCTGGCCGGCGGCCGTGCTGCTCGTGGCCCTCGGAGCGGTCGCACTGGCCCATGCGGGCGGTTTCGACGGGACTCGGCCGCTGCTGCTCGCCGTCGCGCCGGTCGCGCCCCTCGCAGGGGTCGCCCTCTCCTACGGGGCGCACGCCGACCCGCTGCACGAGATTGTGACGGCCACCCCCTCCGGAGGCCTGCGGCTGGTGTTGACGCGCACGGCCGCCGTGCTGGCCGTGAGCTTGCCACTGCTGACCCTGGCCGGGCTGCTGCTGCCCGCATCCGGCGCGCCGGGCGCGGCCGCCTGGCTGCTGCCCGGGCTCGCACTGACATCGGCCTCGCTGGCCCTCGGCTCCTACGTCGGTTGCCGCACCGCGACGGCCGTGATCGCGGGCGGCTGGCTCTGCGCCGTGCCTGCCCGGGCACTCGCCGGCCACGGCGGCCACCCGACGGCCCGCCTCGCCGAGCAACTCTCCCGCTGCCTCGACGGGGCCCCGGCGCAGGGCGCCTGGGCGGCCGCGGCCACGCTCTGCGTCGCCCTGCTGGTCGCCCGCCGGGCCACCTTCGACCACGGGGGGCAGCGTTGACGACCCGAGAGCCCCTTTACGAGCCCACCGGCGCGCGTCGCCGCCCCCCTCTGGAGAAGCGTTGAGCACGATACGAGTGACCGGTCTGCGTGTGCGGCACCGCAGGACCATCGCCCTCGACGGGGTCGACCTCGCGTTCGGCCCGGGCGTGCACGGACTGCTGGGCCCCAATGCCGCGGGCAAGACGTCCCTGATCCGCGTCCTCGCCACGGTGGCAGCACCGAGCGACGGCCGGGTGGAGATCCTCGGAGAGGATGTCGGCGACCACCGCCGTCGTGGCAGGGTGCGCGGTCGTCTGGGCTATCTGCCCCAGGAGTTCGGCTACTACCCGGGGTTCACGGTGCGCGAGTTCGTCTCGTACGTGGCCTGGCTGAAGGAGATGCCGGCCACCGCCACCCCGGCCGCCGTGGAGCGGGCCGTGGCCCGGGTCGGCCTGACCGACCGCATCGACGCGAAGATCAGGACACTGTCCGGCGGCATGATCCGCCGCGTCGGGATCGCCCAGGCCATCGTCAACGAACCGCACATCCTGCTGTTCGACGAGCCGACGGCCGGACTCGACCCCGAGCAGCGGGTGGAATTCCGTGCATTGCTGCGCCGTCTGGGCGCCGACGCCACGGTGATCGTCTCCACCCATCTGGTGGAGGACGTGGCCGCCGCCTGCACGGAGGTCACCCTTGTGGACGCGGGGCAGATCGCCTACCGCGGCACCCCCGGGGCGCTGGCCGCGCTCGGCGGATCGGATGACGGCAGTGGTGACAGCGCGATCGAACGTGGGTTCATGGCGGCGTTGCGGGCGCACCGCGCACCGTCGGCCGCCCGGGAGGTCTCGCCATGACTCTCACGGCCGATAGCCGGAAGCCGCCCGAGCGCCGGCTTCACCCCCTGCGCGCCGAAATCGTCCGCGGCTTCGCCCCCTGGACCGGAGCCGCCGTGCTGCTGACGCTCGGCATGCTGCTGACCGGCACTTCCGCGCAGTGGCAGGGCGGCTGGGCCGAGACCCGCTCCCAGCTGCACGACTCGATGCTCGTGATCGCCCCCCTCACGGCAGCCGCGGGCTGCCTGCAGGGCGGGCGGGAACGCCGGCGCCGTACCGACGAGCTGTGGGAGACCGCCGTACGCGGGCGACTCGCACGGTTCCTGGCGTCGGCCATGCCGGTCGCCCTGTGGGCTGCCGCCGGGTTCACGGCTGCGGCAGCCCTGGCCCTGCTCGCCACCTGGCCCTACGCCCAGGGCGATCGTCCGCACCTCGGCCTGCTGCCGGGGGACGCGGTGCTGCTGGCGGCCTGTGCGATGGCGGGTCATGTCGTGGGGCGGCTCGTGGCCTGGCGGCCGGCGGCCCCTGCGCTCGCGATGGCCGGGTACGTCGGTCTGGCCGTTCCGGCGATGGCTTCCCCTGGGGCCGGCCGCCATCTGGACGCAGCCTTTCCGGCGCCGGTCGGTTCGTACCCGGTCTGGTGGCAGCCGGTGGTGATGGCGGTGTGGACGGGCGGGCTGGCGTCGGCAGCGGTGCTGGCGTACGCCGCCCGGCGGCGGTACACGGCGCTGGTACCACTCGCCGCGGCGATCGCCGCCGGTGCCCTTCTGGTCCGGACCGGGGACGGTCTGTGGCACGACGACCCGCTCGCGAGCCGTCAGGTCTGCGACACGTCTACCACACCCCAGATCTGTGTGAACGCCCGCTACGAGGGTCTGTTGCCCCAAGTACGTGAAGCCCTGTCAGAAGTCGTTGGTCGGCTGGAGGGCGTGCAGAACCTTCCGGTCCGGTTCGAGGACCGTCCGACCGCGCCGCGACACGGCGAAGCGCGGTTGCCGATGCTGGCGCCGTTGGGCTGGTCCGTCGTCCGGGGGCGGTTGACCGATCCGAAGCAGTACGCGTGGGAGGCGGTGGCGGAGCTGGAGGGCCGCGGCGACTGCCAGAGCACCCTGGACCCGCGCGTGCGCAGGGCGGACGACGCGGTCGAGCACTATCTGGCCCCAGGCCCTCACCAGGAATACTTCGACCAACTGGCAGCCGAGGGCAGTGCCGCCGAGCGCGCCGAGCTGACGGCCAGGCAACGGGCCAGGGCCCGGCTGGCGTCTATGGGCGAGGAGGAACGCCGCATCTGGCTGTCGGCGTACTTCGCGACGGCAGGCAGCTGCGGTGCGCGGGCGGTGCCGGCCCTGTGACAGCCATCGGTCTCCTGTTGTACGCCCGCTCCCGCGCGCTGTGGCCCACCCTCGCGGCGCTCGTCGGGACCACCGGATTCGCCCTGTGGGCCGCACACCTCATGGACGCCTACCTGGACCCGTCCCGGCGGGTGCCGGTGGTCGCACTGGCCCCGCTCCTGGCCGCCGCCGTGATCGGTACGAGCCTGTACACGGCGTCCGACGAACTGGACCGCACCGCCGTCCGCCCGTGGTGGCCCCGGCGACTGGTGCAGTTGCTGGGCCTGAGCGCTGTGGCGGCCGCGCTGCTGCCGACGGCCGTGCTGGGTGACACGCTCGTCTTCGGGCCGCCTGCCATGATCCGCAACACGCTGGGCAGCACGGGCGTCACGGCGGCCGCGGCGGTGCTGTTCGGCGCACGGCTGAGCTGGCTGCCGGCTTTCGGCTACGTGAGTGCGGTGTACCTGGCGTCCGGCGGCGCGCGCGGACCTGCGGTCACGGTGTGGGCGTGGCCGATGCAGCCGGGCACGCAGACGGGCGCCTGGGCGGCCGCCCTCGTCGCCTTCGCCGCGGGCGGAGCCCTGTACGTCGCGCGCGGAGCGCGCCCCGAGGGGGCCCGCGCCTGAGACGCGGGCCTCCTCTCCGGGTATGCAAAAGCCCGGATCGTCAGGCGGAAATGCCGTCGATCCGGGCCAAGGCGTCGTCCGCGCCGTACGGCTGCAGGTATGGCAGCCAGCGCGGGTCCCTATGCCCGGTGCCGATGATGCGCCAGGCCAGACCTGTTGGTGGAGCGGGTTTGTGGCGCAGGCGCCAGCCCAGCTCGAACAGGTGCCGGTCGGCTTTGACGTGGTTGCAGCGGCGACAGGACGCCACCACGTTGTCCCAGACGTGCTGACCACCGCGGCTGCGCGGAATGACGTGGTCGACGCTGGTTGCGACGCCACCGCAGTACATGCACCGGCCGCCGTCGCGCGCGAACAGCGCGCGCCGGGTGAGAGGAACGGGCCCCCGATAGGGAACCCGCACGAATCGCTTCAGCCGGACCACGCTGGGTGCGGGGACAGTAACGGTTGCGCTGTGCATAAAGGCGCCGGACTCCTCGAGGCAGATGGCCTTGTTCTCGAGGACGAGGACGAGCGCGCGGCGGAGCGGTACGACGCCGAGTGGCTCGTACGACGCGTTGAGGACCAGGACGTGCGGCACGGATGCCTCCTTGTACGCCGGCGGCGCGTGGCTCGCGCCGGGACGATCTGCAGCCAGTTTCCCCTCATGCCTGGTGGAAGCGCCACCATGTCCCGGTAACGGGCTGGGAGTGTTTTCGACCACACCTGAAGCATTCCCCGAGATGCACCCCCTGACTTCTCCGGGTGAGCACCGTCTCTCCTCGCCACTTCGGCATGATCCTCACACGATGCCCCGTTAGTGTGGTGGGGCTGCCCATCCGGTGACCTTCCGTGACCTCGCCGACCTGACGACCGTGCCCGCTCGTGCCGGAGGCAGACGTTGCACCAGGAGGTACCTGCCGTGTCCCTGACCGCGCTGTCGTTCGCCGGCGCTGCCAGTCCTTCGCCGTCGCCGTCGCAGTCGACGCCTCCGGCGGTCCCCACCCTCCAGGACGCCCAGGAGAGTGCGACGAACGCCGCGACCTGGGTCCAGCAGAACTGGTCCACGTGGCTCGCGATCGGTCTCAGGGTCCTGCTGATCCTGGTGGTCGCGGCGGTACTGAGAGTGATGGTGCGGCGGGCGATCACCAAGCTGATCGACCGTATGACCCGCACCGTCCAGGCGGTGGACGGCACGGCGCTCGGCGGTCTGCTGGTGAACGCGGAGCGCCGCAGGCAGCGCTCGCAGGCGATCGGCTCGGTGCTCCGCTCGGTGGCGTCGTTCCTCATCCTGGGCACCGCGGCACTGATGGTCCTGTCGACCTTCCAGATCAATCTGGCGCCGCTGCTCGCGTCCGCCGGTGTCGCGGGTGTGGCCATCGGCTTCGGCGCGCGCAACCTGGTGACGGACTTCCTGTCCGGCGTGTTCATGATCCTGGAGGACCAGTACGGCGTCGGCGACAGCATCGACGCGGGCGTGGCCTCCGGCGAGGTGATAGAGGTGGGCCTGCGGGTGACCAAGCTGCGCGGCGACAACGGCGAGATCTGGTACGTCCGCAACGGCGAGGTCAAGCGCATCGGCAACCTCTCGCAGGGCTGGGCGACCGCCGGAGTGGACGTGACCGTCCGCCCCAGTGAGGACCTGGACCGGGTGAAGGCGACCCTCGAGGCGGTGGCCGAGCAGATGAGCAAGGACGAGCCCTGGAACGAGCGCCTGTGGGGGCCGATCGAGGTACTCGGCCTGGACAGCGTGCTGCTGGAGTCGATGGTGGTCCGCCTCACGGCGAAGACGATGCCGGGCAAGGCCCTGTCGGTGGAGCGCGAGTTGCGCTGGCGCATCAAGCGGGCCTTCGACGAGGCGGGCATCCGCATCGTGGGCGGCCTGCCCACGGCCGAGGCGCTGGAGGCCGCTCCCGACCCGGCGGCCACGGTGGCGGCCCCCTCCGTCTACTCCAACACTGCCTCGCCCCAGGCGGAGGCGGCGGCGCCGATCACGCCAGCGCGGCCGCCGGCGCGGTAGCGGTCCGACGAGAAGGAGGCGGCGCCCGGTATCCACCGGGCGCCGCCTTTTCGTGTCCCAAGGCCGGCGCACTCCGGGGCCGGGCCATGGCGGTCCGCCGGACGAACCGCGCGCGCCGCCGGCCCCCTGGGCACCGGCTCCGGCCGCCCGCCTTCAAGGCCGTCAGGTAACGAGTTGGTTGCCGCCAGTGGCCGGTATTGACGCCTTCGTGGCGGCGGGCCTACCTTCCTGTCACCAATAGGAAACTTTCCTAACAGTGATCTCCAAGGGCCGCCCCGAACACGGGAAATCCCCCGAACGATCACCCGGTGGACTTCCCGGCGGCCCCGCTGAGAAGCTGGGCCGTTGAAAGGCAGGTGGCGACACACATGGCAGGATCCGCCGGCACACCGGGCACCCCGCGTGTGCTGCGCGCCATGAACGACCGCGCCGCCCTGGACCTCCTCCTGGAGCACGGTCCGCTCAGCCGCACCCGCATCGGCAAGCTCACCGGACTGTCCAAGCCCACCGCCTCCCAGCTCCTCGCACGCCTCGAGGCGGCCGGTCTCGTCCTGATGACCGGCACGAGCGAGGGCCGGCCGGGCCCGAGCGCACAGCTGTACGTCGTCAACCCGGCCGCCGCCCATGTCGCCGCCCTCGACGTCACCCCCGAACGCATCCTCGCCGCCGTCGCCGACATCACCGGCAGAACGGTGGGCGAGCACAGACTGTCCACCCCGGGCCGCCGCCCCTCCCAACCCGTCGTACGCCAGGTCACCGACGCGCTCGAGGGCGCCGTGAAGGCCGCCGGGCTCGCCGTCTCCGACGTGCACCGGGTGGTCATCGGCACCCCGGGCGCCTTCGACCCCAACACCGGCCGGCTGCGCTACGCCTCCCACCTGCCCGGCTGGCACACCCCCACGCTGCTCGACGAACTCGCGGCCGGCCTCCCGATGCCCGTCGAGTACGAGAACGACGTCAACCTCGTCGCCCTGGCCGAACAGCGGCTCGGCGCGGCCAGGGGCCACGCTGACTTCGTCCTGCTGTGGAACGAGGGCGGTCTCGGTGCCGCACTCGTCCTCGGCGGCCGGCTGCACCGCGGCTGGACCGGCGGTGCCGGCGAGGTCGGTTTCCTGCCGGTGCCCGGCGCTCCCCTGGTCCGCCAGGTGACGAAGGCCAACAGCGGCGGCTACCAGGAACTGGCGGGCTCCCAGGCCATCCCCCGGCTCGCCCGCGAACTCGGCGTCACGGACGTGCCCTCCGGTCCGTACACCGAGGTCGCCGCCACCCTCGTCGCCCTGGGCGCCGACAGCGCCACCGGCCCCCACCGACGGCTCCTGGAGACGTACGCGACCCGGCTGGCCACCGGTCTCGCCGCGCTCGTCTCCGTGCTCGACCCCGAACTCGTCGTCCTCAGCGGCGCCTCGCTCACCGCCGGAGGCGAGCCGCTGCGCACCCTGCTCCAGGCCGAACTGGAGGAGCTGGCCGCGTCCCGGCCGCGCCTCGCCGTCGGCGATGTACGCGAACACCCCGTACTGCGAGGCGCGTTGGAGAGCGCCCTCGCAACCACCCGCGACGAGGTCTTCGACACCTCGCGCTGAGCCATGGGCCCCGGCCCCGGCACCCGCTCCGGTCGAATCACACCCAGCCCGTCCCAGGGAGACCCCGTCATGCCCGAAGTCATGCCCAAAGTGATCCGAAAGACGGCTTTCGCCCTCACCGCGTCCCTCGCACTCCTCACCACCGCCTGTACCGGTCAGTCCTCCTCCGGCGCGAACGACGACGCCTCCAAGGACACCACCATCAACTTCTGGCACGCCTGGAGCGCGCCCTCCGAGACGAAGGCCGTGCAGGACCTGATCGCGGGCTTCGAGAAGGCGCACCCGAACATCCACGTCAATGTCGTCGGCAACATGACCGACGACAAGATGAACCAGGCCCTGCGCACCGGCGGCGACAAGGCCCCCGACGTCATCTCCTCCTTCACCACCAACAACGTCGGCAAGTTCTGCTCCTCCAACGCCCTGATCGACCTCAACCCGTTCTTCAAGAAGTCCGGCGTCGACCCGGCCACCACCTTCCCGAAGGCGATGAACGAGTACACCCAGTACGACGGCAACCGCTGCACGGTGCCACTGCTCGGTGACGCCTACGGGCTCTACTACAACAAGACGGCCTTCGAGAAGGCGGGCATCACGAACCCGCCCAAGACCTGGAGCGAGTTCGAGGCCGACGCCAAGAAGCTGACGATCCCCGCCGGGGACGGCTACAAGCAGCTCGGATTCATGCCGGACTACCACGGCTGGGAGACCACCACCGAGCACTACTTCGCGCAGTTCTCCCCGACGTACTTCGACACGAGCGGCAAGTCCAGCCTCGCCACGGACCCGGCCTTCAAGGCCGGATTCACGCTCCAGAAGAAGCTGGTCGACGAACTGGGCGGATTCCAGAAGCTGGAGAAGTACCGCTCCAAGCTCGGCGACGAGTGGGGTCCCAAGCACCCCTTCCACACCGGCCAGGTCGCCATGCAGCTGGACGGCGAGTGGCGCCTGGGCATGGCCCTGGACGCGAAGCCGAAGTTCGACATCGGCGTGGCCCCGCTGCCCGTGCCCGACGACCAGGCCGACCAGTACGGCAAGGGCTACATCACCGGCACCATCGCCGGCATCGCGGCCACCAGCAAGAAGCAGAACGCGGCCTGGGAACTGGTGAAGTACATGACCACGGACACGGACGCGGTCGTCGGCTTCTCCAACGCCATCCACAACGTGCCCTCCACGCTGGAGGCGCTGAAGTCCCCGAAGCTGAAGTACGACCCGCGCTTCAAGACCTTCCTGGACATCGCGGCGAACCCGAACTCGACCACGACGCCCGCCTCCATCAACGGCGGCCAGTACCTCGTGACCATCCAGCAGTTCGGCTACGACTACGAGAGCGGCAAGGTCACGGGCCTCGACGCGGGCCTCGCCGGCGCGGCCAAGCAGATCGACACGGACATCGCGCAGGCGAAGTAGCGATGAGCACGATCACCCTCGCGTCGAAGCGCCGCCGGGCGGCGCTTCGCACGCTCGCCTTCATGTCGCCCTGGCTGATCGGCTTCGCGGTCTTCTTCGCGTACCCGCTGATCTCGACGGTCTACTTCTCGTTCATGCACTACGACGGCTTCAGGCCGCCGTCGTGGAGCGGGACGAAGAACTGGACATACGTCTTCAACGACTATCCGTACTTCTGGGCCGCCCTGCGCAACACCCTGTGGCTGGTGCTCGTCATGGTCAGCCTCCGGGTCGTCTTCGGACTCGGCGTCGGCATGCTCATCACCAAGATCAGGACGGGCACGGGCGTCTTCCGCACCCTCTTCTACCTGCCCTACCTCGCCCCGCCCGTCGCCGCGACGATGGCCTTCGCCTTCCTCCTCAACCCCGGTACGGGCCCGGTCAACGCGATCCTCGACAAGATCGGGATACCGGCGCCGGGCTGGTTCAACGACCCCACCTGGTCCAAGCCCGCCCTCACCCTGCTGGCCCTGTGGGGCGTCGGCGACCTGATGGTCATCTTCATGGCGGCGCTGCTCGACGTGCCCAGGGAGCAGTACGAGGCGGCCGAGCTGGACGGGGCGTCGGCGTGGCAGCGCTTCCGGTACGTCACCCTGCCGAACATCTCGCCGATCGTGATGTTCGCCGTGGTCACCGGAGTGATCCAGACCATGCAGTACTACACGCAGCCGCTCATCGCCGGAAAGGTCGCCTCGGGCGTCATCCAGGGCGCCGGGACGCAGTTCGAGCCGGGCTATCCGGAGAAGTCCACACTCACCCTGCCCCAGCTCGTCTACAACCTCGGCTTCCAGCGCTTCGACTACGGCTCGGCCTGTGTGGTCGCACTCGTGCTCTTCGTCCTGTCGATGGTGTTCACCGCGTTCCTGATGCGGCGCCGGGGCGGCCTCAATCTGGCAGGTGACTGACCATGACCCAAGTACTCGACAAGCCGGTGGAGTTGAGGACGCCCGTCTCGCCGGCCGAACGCACCGCACGCCGCAAGGCCCTCCTCGAGTGGATAGGCGTCCATTCCCTCGGCGTGGCCGCCGCGCTCTTCTTCACCCTGCCCTTCGTGTTCGTGTTCCTGACCTCGCTGATGAGCGACACCCAGGCGCTCAGCCGCGATCTGATCCCGCACACCTGGGAATGGGGCAACTACAAGAAGGTCTTCGACACACCCGGCTTCCTCACCTGGTGGAAGAACACGCTGATCTACGCGGGCCTCGGCACCGTCCTGACCGTCGTGTCCTCGATCCCGGTGGCCTACGCACTCGCCAAGTTCCGCTTCCCGGGGCGCAATCTGTCCCTCATGCTGGTGATCTCGATGATGATGCTGCCGCCGCAGGTGATCATCATCCCGATGTACCTGTTCTGGGCGAAGCAGCTGGGCCTGTCCGGCACCCTGTGGCCGCTGATCATCCCCATGGCGTTCGGCGACGCGTTCTCCATCTTCCTGCTCCGCCAGTTCCTGATGACCATCCCCAACGAGTACCTGGACGCGGCGAGGGTCGACGGCTGCGGTGACCTGCGCACGCTGCTCAAAGTCGTCCTTCCGATGGCCAGGCCGGGCATCGCCGCCGTAGCGCTCTTCCAGTTCTTCTACGCCTGGAACGACTATTTCGGCCCGCAGATCTACGCCTCGGAGAACCCGGGCGCGTGGACGCTCAGTTACGGCCTTGAGTCGTTCAAGGGCGCACACCACACCGACTGGAACCTCACCATGGCCGCGACCTTGCTGGTCATGGCCCCCGTGATCCTCGTGTTCTTCTTCGCCCAGAAGGCGTTCGTCGAAGGTGTCACGCTCACCGGAGTGAAGGGCTAGCAACGCAATGAAACTCACCGTGGTCGGCGGAGGCTCGACCTACACACCCGAACTAGTCGACGGGTTCGCACGGCTGAGGGACACCCTGCCCGTCGAGGAACTCGTCCTCGTCGACCCGGCCGCCGAACGCCTCGAGCTGGTCGGCGGACTGGCCCGGCGCATCTTCGCCAAGCAGGGGCATCCCGGGCGCGTCGTGACGACGAGCGACCTGGACCAGGGGGTCGAGGGCGCCGACGCCGTGCTGCTCCAGCTGAGGGTCGGCGGCCAGGCCGCTCGGGAGCAGGACGAGACCTGGCCGCTGGAGTGCGGCTGCGTCGGCCAGGAGACGACCGGCGCGGGCGGTCTCGCCAAGGCCCTGCGTACGGTGCCCGTGGTCCTCGAGATCGCCGAACGGGTCCGCAACGCCAACCCGAAGGCCTGGATCATCGACTTCACCAACCCGGTGGGCATCGTCACCCGCGCCCTGCTCCAGGCAGGCCACCGCACGGTCGGTCTGTGCAACGTGGCGATCGGCTTCCAGCGGTCCTTCGCCCGCCTCCTCGGCGTCACCCCCGCCGACGTCCACCTCGACCATGTGGGCCTCAACCACCTCACCTGGGAGACCGGTGTGCGCCTGGGCGGCCCCGAGGGCGAGAACGTGCTGCCCAAGCTGATCGCCGAGCACGGCGACTCGATCATCGAGGGCATGGGGCTGCCGCGCGCCCTCCTCGACCGGCTCGGCGCGGTCCCCTCCTACTACCTGCGCTACTACTACGCGCACGACGAGGTCGTACGGGAACTGAGGACAAAGCCGTCGCGCGCCGCCGAGGTCGCCGCCATGGAGCGGCAGTTGCTGGACATGTACGGCGACCCGGCGCTCGACGAGAAGCCCGCGCTGCTGGCCAAGCGCGGCGGTGCCTACTACTCGGAGGCCGCGGTCGACCTCACCGCGTCCCTGCTGGGCGGAGGGGGTTCGCCCTACCAGGTGGTGAACGCGTACAACAAGGGCACGCTGCCCTTCCTGCCGGACGACGCGGTGATCGAGGTGCAGGCGGCGGTGGGGCCGCAGGGTCCGGCCCCCCTGCCCGTGGCGGCGGTGGACCCGCTGTACGCGGGCCTGATGGCGAACGTGACGGCCTACGAGGAGCTGGCCCTGGAGGCGGCCCTGCACGGCGGCCGTGATCGCGTCTTCCGGGCACTGCTCGCCCACCCCCTCATCGGTCAGTACGCGTACGCCGACGCCCTCACCGATCTGCTGATCGCGCACAACCGGGAGCACCTCGCGTGGGCCTGACCGCAAGTGTCCTCGCCATCGACGCGGGCAACAGCAAGACCGACGTCGCCGTCGTGGCAGGCGACGGCGAGGTCCTCGGCACCGCGCGGGGCGGGGGCTTCAGGCCACCGGTCGTGGGGGTCGGGGCGGCCGTGGACGCCCTGGGCGAGGTCGTCGCGGAGGCCTTCGCCCGGGCCGGGGTCACCGCGGCCGACCATGTCTCGGCCTGTCTCGCCAACGCCGATCTTCCGGTGGAGGAGGAGCAGTTGGCGGCCGCCCTGCGTGCACGCGGGTGGGGCACGACCGTGGAGGTGCGCAACGACACCTTCGCCATCCTCCGGGCCGGTGTCTCCGCGCCCCGGGGGGTGGCGGTCGTGTGCGGGGCCGGCATCAACTGCGTCGGTATGCGTCCCGACGGCCGCACCGCCCGCTTCCCGGCACTCGGCCGTATCTCCGGTGACTGGGGCGGTGGTTGGGGCCTGGCGGACGAGGCCCTGTGGTGGGCGGCCCGCGCGGAGGACGGCCGGGGCGGGCCCACCGAACTGGCGCGCACCCTGCCCGCGCACTTCGGGCTCGACTCCATGTACGCGCTCATCGAGGCGCTCCATCTGGAGCACATCGAGCACGCCCGGCGGCACGAGCTGACGCCGGTGCTGTTCGCCACCGCCGGGCACGGGGATCCGGTGGCGCGCGCGATCGTCGACCGGCTCGCCGAGGAGGTGGTGGTCATGGCGACGGTCGCACTGACCCGCCTCGACCTGCTCGACGAGGAGACACCCGTCCTGCTCGGCGGCAGCATCCTCGCCGCCCGCCACCCCCAACTCGACGACCGCGTACGGGAGCTGCTGACCGTCCGCGCGCCCAAGGCGGTCCCCCAGGTGGTCACGGCCCGACCGGTCCTGGGCGCCGCCCTTCTGGGCCTGGACCACGAACGCGCGGAGGGGCGGGCGCACGCGCGGGTGCGGGGCCACTTCGAGCGCTAGCGAGCCCCGGCTCGAGGCCCGGCGCCACCCCTGGGAACCGAACACAGGCACGTCGCGTATTCATGAGCGGGGGTGGTGCGCGGCAACGGCGTGAACGGACATCTGCACAAACGCTGCGATCCGGAAACAAGATCGTATAAAGGCCTGTGCGGATACCCGTCCCGGCGGCGATACTTGCCGCCGTACACCTGTGTCCGCTCCCACGCTCCGGGCGGAGGCGACCGACGGATGACCATGGGGGAGGTCGAGTGACACACCCGCAGCAGAGCGGCGCGCCACCCGCGACGCCCACGATGCCCGACGCACCGGCGCGGGCCACGGCGGGCGGGGGGCGCAGTGCGGCCGTGCCACAAGACCCGCCGGGCCCGCGGCGCCGCACCGCCTTCGCCGAGGGCGCCGACCGGCTGCGCTCGGCCGCCACCACCGAGCCCGGCCGGCTGCGCGTCATCGGTGCCGTCCTCGCCCTGCTGGTCATCGCGTTCGGGGCCGTCACCGCCTGGCAGATGACCGACCGCTCGAACGCCGCCGACGACGTGCTGCACAGCAGCCAGCCGCTCAGCGCGGGAGCCGCGGACATCTACCGCTCGCTCGCGGACGCCAACACCACAGCCTCCAGCGGCTTCCTGGCCGGCGGCCAGGAGCCCAGGGCGACCACCGAGCGGTACGACCAGGACATCCGCACGGCCGCCGCGGGGCTCGTCACGGCGGCCGCCAGCACCGAGCCGGGCTCGCCCTCGGCAGCCACCATCACCAAGCTCAACAAGCTGCTTCCGGAGTACAAGGGCCTGATCGAGCGGGCCCGTGCCAACAACCGGCAGGGCTTCCCGGTGGGCGGCGCCTATCTGCGGACGGCGAACGAGGTGATGCAGAAGCAGATGCTGCCGGCCGCACAGGACCTGTACACCAAGGAGAACGAGCGGCTGCGCTCGGACTACGCCGACGCGACCCCCTACCCGTGGTTCGCCATCGCCCTCGGTGTGCTGGCGCTCGTGGCCCTCGGCTTGACGCAGCGGCGCAACTACCGGCGCACGAACCGCCTGCTGAACCGCGGACTGGTCGCCGCGACGGCCGCCTCGGCGATCGTCCTGCTGTGGACGGTCGTCGGCCACAGCGTCGCCCGCGCCGGGCTCAACGCCTCGTACGACCACGGCGTCCGCTCGCTGAACGTGCTGCACGATGCGCGCATCGCCTCCCTGAACGCCCGCGGCAACGAGAACCTGACCCTCGTCAGCCGGGGCGCCGAGACCAAGCAACTGCCCGACGGGACGGTCGAGGACGCGTACGACTACGCGTTCCAGCAGGACATGAAGACACTCTCCGCGGGGCTGGCCAAGGCCGTGACACTCGCCGACGACCAGACGGGCAGGGCGCCTGTGACGGCTGCCACCGGCAATATGAAGGTCTGGCAGCAGCGGCACAAGCAGGCCCGCACCGCCGACGACGACGGCAACTACCAGGCCGCCCTGAACAAGATCATCGGCTCCGCGGCCGACCAGCCGACGGGTGAGTGCTTCGACAGCGTCGACGCGAACCTGGCGAAGGCGCTGGGCCACGAGGAGGGCGAGTTCCAGCACCGGGCGGCCGACGGCCGGAACGCCATCGCCGGGCTGCCGGTCGGCGCGGCGGTCCTCGCGGTGCTGGCCGCGTCCGGCGCGCTGCTGGGCATCGGACGCAGGCTTTCGGAGTACCGGTGAGAGGGGGACGGGCGATGATCGCTCGACGCCTGAGGGCGAGCCTGAAGGGCTGGGGCGGTGTAGGAGCGATGCTGAGCGTCTGTGTCCTCGCCGTGGCCTTCGCCCTGCTGCTGCCGCTGACCCACGCGCCCGTGGACTCCGCGCCCGGCTCCGGGAGCACAAGGCTCGCCGAGGCCACCCAGGCCAAGGCCGACACCTGCGGCAGGCACCCCGAGCAGCTGAGCCCGCAGCCGTCCGGCGACGAGAGCGGCCCCGCGGTCACGGCCGTCAAGCAGCGCGGCTATCTCTCGGTCGGCGTCGACCAGAACAGTTACCGCTGGGGCTACCGCGACCCCAACAGCTCGGGCGGCGACCTCGAGGGCTTCGACATCGACCTCGCCCACGAGATCGCGCGGCAGCTCCTCGGCGACCCGAACGCCGTCCGCTTCCACGCGATCCCCACCAACCAGCGCATCCCGGCGATCAAGAGCGGCCAGGTGGACATGGTGGTGCGGACCATGACGATCACCTGCGACCGGCTGAAGGAAGTCGCCTTCTCCGACCCGTACTTCGCGACCGGGCAGCAGGTCCTCGCCCCCAAGGCGTCCGGCATCACGGGCTACGACGCGTCGCTGGCCGGCAAGAAGATCTGCACCGCCGAGGGGTCGACGGCCAACACCGCGCTGACGCAGGACAAGAAGAACCACAAGCTGGCGGCCTCCACGGACATCTCCACCACCGTGCCCAATCAGCTGGACTGCCTGGTCGAACTGCAGCTGGGCGAGGTCGACGCGATCGTCACCGACGGCGCGCTCGCCGCGAGCCAGGCGGCCCAGGACCCGACCGTGGAGCTCAAGGGGAAGCCCTTCACGACCGAGTACTACGGCGTGGCGATGAACAAGGGTGCCGGGGATCTGGTACGCCGGGTCAACCAGGTGCTCGTGGACTACCGCAAGAGCGGCTGGCAGACCTCGTACGACAAATGGCTGTCCCCGACGCTGGGCACGGACTCGGCGTCGTCACGGCCGCCTTCCTCCTGACCGAAGCAACCGACCTGATACCACTGGAGAGTTACCCCCGGCGCACCGGACACGCGCACTGGGCACGACAGGACGAGAGGTGATCGATGGGCGTCACGGGACCCACCGGGCCGGTGCTGGACCGGGACGAGGTGGACCGTGCGCTGGCGCGGCTCGGCGCGGAGCACGAGGCCATAGAGACCTCGCTCCTCGCCCTGCAGGACCACGCGGGCCGCAGACTCCTCGAGGGCGCCGAGCTGACGGGCGTCACCAAGGAGCGCTGGACCTCGGCGGAGGCATCGATCACCCTGCTGTGGACGTACTTCGACGCCTACACGGGCGCTCTGCGCCGCGCGCGCGAGATCCGCACCCGGCGGCGCTGGTCCAGCCGTGAGGACCTGGTCGAGCTGACCGAGCTGCTGCGCGGCACCGGCGTCACCGTCGCCGGCGGCGCGGCGAACACGTCGGCGGGCGCCGCGCGGCTCAGCGAGCAGTTCACGCTGGCCCAGCTCGTGGAGCGGATGAACGACCTGTACGCCTCCTCGCTCGACATGGTCGTCGCCGCGGACGCGGTGTGGTCGGCCCTGCCCGCCCGGATCGATTTACTGGCCGCCGAGTTGCAGCGCACCCGGCGGCTCGCGCACTCCGTGGGTGTGCGTCCCGGTGAGCATCCGGCGGGCGACGACCTGGAGCGCATCACCCGCACGCTGACCCACCTGCGCGAGCAGGTGATCTCCGACCCCCTCGCCTACTGGGTCCCCTCACAGGGGAGTTCGGCGCCCGGCGGCGGCAGGCCGGACACATCGACGTACGACCGCGAGGCGCGCGCCCTGGAGGACGTGCGCCGGGAGATCGACGCCGTCCTCGCCGTCCGCCAGGACGCGGAGACCCGGCTGGTCAAGCTGCGCGACCTGCTCAGCCGCGCCGATCGCACACTGGCCGAGGCCCGCAACGCACGCGGTGAGGTGCTCGCGAAGATCGCCGCCTCGGAGGTGCCCGCGGTCAGCGGTCCGCCGACCGCGCTGCAGGAGCAACTGGCGACGGCGGCCGAGTACCGCCGACACGCGCAGTGGCACCGTCTGTCGCCGCTCCTGGAAGCGCTGGAGCAGGACGCCGAGGAGGAACTGCTACGCGCCCGCGAGTCGCTGACGGCGGTCACCGCTCCCCTCGCGGTCCGTGCCGAGTTGCGCGGCCGGCTGGACGCGTACAAGGCGAAGGTCGCCCGGCACGGACTCGCGGAGGACCCGCTGCTGGTCGAGCGGTACGACGCGGCGCGCCGCATGCTGTGGAGCGCGCCGTGCGACCTCCGGGTCGCCGAAGAGGCGGTGCTGCGCTACCAGCGGGCTGCCGCGGAACTGCTCGGACCGCGCGTGCCCCGGCAGGGCGAGCCGGCCGATCGTAGGGGGGAAGTATGAGTCAGGCTGGGCAGAAGTGCCAGCGCCCCGGATGCGAGGGGTCCTACGAGGACGTGGGCGGCGGCGAGCTGTACTGCGACACGTGCGGGCTCGCGCCGGTCGTCTCGGCGAACGGCGCGGTCGGCTCCCCGGCCACCGGGATCACGGCCGGCGGCAAGGGCTCCGACGGTGACAGTTCGCGCTCCAGTTCCCGTACGTCGTCCCGGTCGTCCCAGTCCCGGCGCTCGGTGTCGGGGCGGCTGACGGGCAGTTCCACCGGCCGCTCGGTGTCGGTGCGCAGCTCCGGTACCGCGAGCGGGAGTTCGGGCCGTGCCCGGCTCGGCCTCGGCCTGGTGCAGGTCCCGGACGTACCGCGGCCCGACCCCAGGGCGATGGTCCTCGAGAACCCCGAGGTGCCGGAGCGCAAGCGGTTCTGTTCACGCTCCGACTGCGGTGCCCCGGTCGGGCGTTCGCGCGGCGAGCGGGCCGGTCGCACGGAGGGCTTCTGCACCAAGTGCGGCCACCCGTACTCGTTCGTGCCCAAGCTGCACGCCGGGGACGTGGTGCACGGGCAGTACGAGGTCGTGGGCTGCCTCGCGCACGGCGGGCTCGGCTGGATCTACCTGGCGGTGGACCGCGCGGTCTCCGACCGGTGGGTCGTCATGAAGGGCCTGCTGGACACAGGTGACCAGGACGCGATGGCCGCGGCGATCTCCGAGCGGCGGTTCCTCGCCGAGATCGAGCACGCCAACATCGTGCGCATCTACAACTTCGTGGAGCACCTCGACCAGCGCACCGGCTCCCTCGACGGCTACATCGTCATGGAGTACGTCGGCGGCAAGTCGCTGAAGGAGATCGCCAACGAGCGCCGCACACCCGACGGAAGACGCGATCCCCTCCCCGTCGAGCAGGCGTGCGCCTACGGCATCGAGGCGCTCGAGGCCCTCGGCCACCTGCACAGCCGCAATCTCCTGTACTGCGACTTCAAGGTCGACAACGCGATCCAGACCGAGAACCAGCTCAAGCTGATCGACATGGGCGCCGTGCGCAGGATGGACGACGACGAGTCGGCGATCTACGGCACGGTGGGCTACCAGGCGCCCGAGGTCGCGGACGTCGGTCCGTCGGTGGCGAGCGACCTCTACACGGTCGCGCGCACCCTGGCGGTGCTCACCTTCGACTTCCAGGGCTACACGACCGTCTTCGCGGACTCCCTGCCCGACCCGGACACCATCGAGGTGTTCCGCCGGTACGAGTCCTTCTACCGTCTGCTCGTCCGGGCCACCGACCCTGACCCGGCCCGCAGGTTCGCCTCGGCGCAGGAGATGTCGGAGCAGCTGACGGGCGTGCTGCGGGAGGTCGTCGCCGTCCAGACCGGTCGCCCGCGGCCCGCCCTGTCGACGCTGTTCGGGCCCGAGGTGAAGGTCACGGACAGTGAGATGTTCCCGAAGCTGGACGAGGACGTGTCACGGCTGGGCGCACGAGTGGTGCCCTCGCGGCGCAGGCCCGTGGCGTCCCCGGCCGGCTCGCTTCCGTCGGCGGCCCCGGCGGGCGTCATGGTGCCCGCCCCGCGCTCCGGCGGGGCCTCGGACGCCGGAGCCACCGTCGCTCCTGCCGCGCCGGCCTTCGTCAAGCCGGTCGACACCTCCGCCGCCGCCCTCGCGCTGCCCGTCCCGCTGGTCGATCCGGGCGATCCCAACGCCGGTTTCCTCGCGGGTCTCATGACGTCCGCACCGGGCGAGCTGATCGCGGCGCTGCACGCGGCACCCAGCAGCTCCCTGGAACTGCGGCTGCGCGAGCTGCGGGCCCGGCTGGAGATGGGCGAGACGTCGAGTGCGGGGCGCGCCCTTGAGACCTTGGAGGCGGACCACCCCGACGACTGGCGGGTCGTCTGGTACCGCGGTGTCACCGCGCTCGTCACCGGCGACCACGAGGCCGGCGCCGTCTCCTTCGACGCGATCTACGACGCCTTCCCCGGCGAGCCCGCTCCGAAGCTGGCCCTCGCCCTGTGCGCGGAGGTGCTCGGCCAGCTCGACAACGCCGCCGAGTACTACCGCCTCGTGTGGAGTACCGACCCCAGCTATGTCAGCTCGGCGTTCGGCCTGGCCCGCGTCCAGTTCGCCGCCGGCGACCGCAACGACGCCGTGCGCACACTGGAGTCCGTGCCGGAGGCGTCCATCCACTACACCGCCGCCCGCGTCGCCGCCGTACGGGCGCGGCTGCGGCAGCGTGCGGGCCGGGTGCCCGACCCGGCCTTCCTGGACGACCTCGTCGCCGCCGCGGGACAGATCCAGGCGCTCGAGGGGTACGGTCTGGACGCCGTACGACGCGAGCAGTTGTCCACAGAGGTCCTCGGCTGCGCCCTGGACTGGGTACTCTCCGGTAGCCAGGGCCCGGAGCCGTCCGCCGAGGGCGGGCGGGCACTGCTCGGCAGTGATCTGGACGAGCGTGGCCTGCGCTTCGGCCTGGAGCGCTCGTACCGCACGCTGGCCCGGCTCGCACAGGGCAGCGATGAGAGGATCGACCTGGTGGAACGTGCCAACCGTTACCGCCCCCGGACGTGGGTGTGATCGATGTCGCAGATGCCCCAGTCGACGGCGCTGTCCAGGTGCCCCAGTTGCGAGGAGCCCCTCGAGTCGGGTGACCGCTTCTGCGGCGCCTGCGGGTACGACCTCTCGGTGGTGCCTGCGCCTCCGCCGGACACCCCGACCCTGACCATGAACGGCATGGCCCCGCACCCCCGTTCGGAGACGGCCCCCGTCGACTGGCCGACCGCTCCCGAGGCGGGCGGCGCGAACACGCCGGCCGCGGTGCATCTGCCGTCCGACATCCAGGGCACGGACTCGGGCGGCTCCCAACTGGCCGCCACGACCCCGGCCAAGGGCGTGTCCAAGGGCGTACGGTTCGACCGCCCGTCGGACGCCGACGACTACCACCTCGCGGCACCGCAGCCCGTCGACCCGCGCACCTCGGTCCCCTCGACTCCCCCCGCCGGCACAAAGGTCTGCGTGGCCTGCCGCACCGGCCAGGTGGACAGCGACGGCTACTGCGAGAACTGCGGCCACGCACAGCCGCGCGAACGCGACCATATCGAGCAGGAGCTGGACGCGGTCGCCGCGGTCAGCGACCGGGGCCTGCGTCACCACCGCAACGAGGACGCGTTCGCCGTCTCCTCGACCGCGCTGCCCGACGGCTCGCCCGCCGTCGTCGCGGTCGTCTGCGACGGCGTCTCCTCGGCGACCCGGCCCGACGAGGCGTCGATCGCCGCCGCCGGGGCCGCGAACGAGGCGCTGCTCGCGGCCCTGCCGCTCGGCACGCACCCCCAGCAGGCCATGCACGACGCGATCATCGCGGCGTCCCACGCCGTCAACGCGCTCGCCGTCGAGCCGGAGACGGCCCAGGAGCACTCACCGCACCAGAACGCCCCCGCGTGCACGTTCGTCGGCGCCGTCGTCACCACCGGCCTGCTCGTCGTGGGCTGGGTCGGCGACAGCCGCGTCTACTGGATCCCCGTCGACCGCGGCGCGTCCCCGGCCCGCCTCACCGAGGACGACTCGTGGGCCGCTCAGATGGTCGCCGCAGGCCTGATGAGCGATACGGAGGCGTACGCCGACGAGCGCGCCCACGCGATCACCGGCTGGCTCGGCGCTGACGCGTACGAACTGGAGCCGCACACCGCTTCCTTCAAGCCGGACCGGCCCGGGGTGGTGGTGGTGTGCACGGACGGTCTGTGGAACTACGCCGAGGCCGCCGAGGAGATGGCCGAGGCGGTGCCGTCCGATGCCGAACGGCGTCCGCTGCACGCCGCCCAGGTACTGGTGGGCCACGCCCTGGACGGCGGGGGCCACGACAACGTAACAGTGGCGGTCCTGCCGTTCCCGGCCCAGCTCCAGGGGGCAGGATCCGCCTGAGGCGTGTCCGGGGACACACCCGGAGCCGGTGGGACCGGCCACGGGACCGGAGGGGACCGGTCCGCAACCAGTCATCACCCCACAGCGCTGGGGTTCTCGAGGGGGCTCAAAGAGGGCATGGCCAATTTCTCGAAGTCGAACGTGCCGCAGTTCTCGGTGGACGTCTACCAGAACGAATACCTGCCGGAGGGCGGCCGCGAGGTCAATGCCATCGTGACGGTGACGGCCACCGGGGGCGGCACGATCGGAAGCGCGTCCGCCGCGCCCCACCTCTACTCGCCGGGACGTGGCCCCAGCGCCGCCGTGGCCGTCATGGTCGACTGCTCGGGATCGATGGACTACCCGCCGACCAAGATGCGCAACGCCCGCGACGCCACGGCCGCCGCCATCGACACCCTGCGCGACGGTGTGCACTTCGCGGTCATCGGCGGCACCCATGTCGCCAAGGAGGTCTATCCGGGCGGCGGCCGGGTCGCCGTCGCCGACGCGACCACCCGCGACCAGGCCAAGCAGGCGCTGCGCAGGATCAGCGCGGGCGGCGGGACCGCGATCGGCACCTGGCTGCGTCTGGCGGACCGGTTGCTCTCCTCGGCGGACGTCTCCATACGCCACGGCATCCTGCTCACCGACGGCCGCAACGAACACGAGTCGCCCGAGGACCTGAAGGCCACGCTGGACGCCTGCGCCGGCCGTTTCACATGTGACGCGCGTGGAGTGGGCACCGACTGGGAGGTCAAGGAGGTCACCGGGATCGCCTCGGCGCTGCTCGGCACCGCGGACATCGTCGCCGATCCGGCCGGACTGGCCGCCGACTTCACCCGGATGATGGAGACGGCCATGGGCAAGGAAGTGGCCGATGTCTCACTGCGGCTGTGGACCCCCGTCGGTACGGAGATCAAGTTCGTCAAGCAGGTGGCGCCCACGGTCGAGGAACTGACCGGCCGTCGCACCGAGGCCGGCCCGCGCGCCGGGGACTACCCCACGGGCTCGTGGGGCGACGAGTCCCGCGACTACCACGTGTGCGTCCAGGTCCCGACCGCAGGGCTCGGCCAGGAGATGCTGGCCGCCCGGGTCTCACTGGTGATACCGCAGGCCGGGGGCACCGCCCAGAACCTCGGGGCCCAGGGGCTCGTACGGGCCGTGTGGACCGACGACATGGTGGCGTCCACGTCGATCAACCCCCAGGTCGCCCACTACACAGGGCAGGCCGAACTGGCCCAGGTCATCCAGCAGGGTCTGGATCTGCGCAAAGTGGGCGATTTTGATGGCGCAACGGCCAAACTGGGCCGCGCCGTTCAGCTCGCGAGCGTCTCGGGGAACGCAGATACTGCGAAACTGCTTGCGAAGGTGGTGGACGTGGTCGACGCCGCGACAGGTACTGTGCGACTTAAGGCAAAGGTCACGGAAGCCGACGAGATGACTCTCGAGACACGGTCCACAAAGACTGTTCGTGTAAAGAAGTGACCTGAGAGTTCCGACAGCGACGAGCCCGGCCCCCGGTGGGTCGGAGAACCACACCGGTCGTAGCGACCGGAGAAGGAGAGGGGGAAGCGCCGACATGCCGACCTGCCCGAACGGACACCAGTCGGGTTCCGACGACTGGTGCGAGGTCTGCGGTCACCGTATGGCCGGTGCCGTACCCCCGCCGCCTCCACCGCCGCCCACCGCCGGCTACGGCTTTCCGCCGCCCGGTTCGGCCCCGCCCCCTCCGGGGCCCGGCGGCCGGCCCGGAGGCCGCCCGCAGTCCGCGATGCCGAACCTCGAGCCGGAACTCTGCCCGCAGTGCCGCACGCCCCGCGAGGGCGGCGCCCCGTTCTGCGAGGAGTGCCGCTGGAACTTCCTGACCAACACGGCGACCTCCTACACCCCGGCCGCACCGCGCCCGCCCGCGCCCAACCCCGCGCTGCGCTTCCAGCAGGGCGGACAGACGATGCCGGGTCCCGACTCGTTCGACTACGAGCGGTCCAGGCCGTCGCAGGTGAACCGGCCCGCTGAACCGATTCCGCCGGGCCCGCCCTTCGGCGACGAGCCCTCCGGTCCCACGGGCTTCGGCGGTGCGTCCTCGCGTCCGTCCGTGTTCGGGAACGAGCCCCCGCGTCCGCCCGCCTTCGGCGGCGAGACCTCACCCCAGCCTCCCTACGGTACGGATCCCGCGCGTCCGGGGCCGCCGCCCGGACCCGCCGCCGGCGGCCCCGGAGGTCAGCAGGGCGGCGGTGCCCCGAGTGCACCGTCGGCCTTCCAGGGCGGTGCCCCGTCCGTGTTCCGGCGGCCGACCCCGCCCTCCTCGTCCGCGTCCCAGGGCTTCCCGCCCTCCGCCCCGCCGCAGCAGGGCGGTCCGTCCTTCGGCGGCGGTGACGAAGACTGGGTGATCTCTCCGCCGTCGAACTCCCCCGCGCCCGGTGCCCCCGGGGCCGGCGGCCAGGGCGGTGGCTACGGCTTCCCGCAGCCCGGCGCCACCCAGGCCCCGCCGTCGCCCTACGAGCAGCAGCCGGCGACCTGGACCGCGACCATCGGTCCGGACCGCGAGTACTTCATGGCGATGATGCAGCGCTCCGGTCCCGAGGCCGCCGGCCTGAACCTGCCCGCCTACTCCCCGGAGCAGCAGCGCACGCTCACCGGCAACCAGATCACCATCGGGCGCCGACGGCACTCCACCGGTGACACCCCGGACATCGACCTGTCGGTGCCGCCGGAGGACCCGGGCGTCTCGCACCAGCACGCGCTCCTGGTCCAGCAGCCGGACGGCTCGTGGGCGGTCGTCGACCAGAACTCCACGAACGGCACCACGGTCAACGGCGGTGAGGAGCCCATCCAGCCCTTCGTGCCCGTGCCCCTGCAGGACGGGGACCGGGTGCACGTGGGCGCGTGGACCACGATCACGGTCCGTCGCGGCTGAGTACGACGGCTGCTCTGCGCGTGCGAGGGCCCTCATGGGCTCTCGCACGCGCATCCGCCCGGTCCGCTCACCGTGGCCGGCCGTTTCGGCGTTCGCGTTCTGCGTTCCCGGCGGCCGTGGCCCGGCCCTCACGGCATCGGCCAGCGGTTCGGCCCCTCCGGGTCGTCCAGCCAGGCCCAGGAGCGGTCTCCGCTGACGGTGATCCCGAACCGCTCGCGTGCGGGCCGCCCCTCCCGCTCCCACAAGACGTACGCCTCGTACGGGTCGAGGCTGCGCTGCGTCAGGGCCAGCAGGAACCTGAACAGCTCGTGACCGCGGGCCCGGGACGGCAGCCCGTCCAGGTACAGCGCCTCGGGCTCGACCCGCGTTCCGCCGCGCAGCGGCACGAAGTAGGCGGGCGTGCGCAGGAAGCGCCCCTCCGCGTGCCCGGCACTCCCCACCCGCAGCGAGATGAGGCCGGTCGCGAACGGCGCGAGGATCCGCGCACCGGGGCGGCACTGCGCCGGCCACGCCGCCGGCACCGTGGTCGGCGCGCAGGTCGCGATGATCCGGTCGAAGGGTGCCCGCTCCGGCACACCACGAGCGCCGTCGCCCGTGACCACGGCCGGGTGGTGTCCCGCGGCGGCCAGATGCTGCCGGGCCGACTCGGTGATCTCCGGATCGAGGTCGACGGTGGTGACCAGGTCGTCAGCGAGCCGGTGCGCGAGCAGTGCCGCGTTGTACCCGCTGCCGGCTCCGATCTCCAGGACGGTGTTCCCCTCCTCGACCTCGAGCTCGGTCAGCATCTGCGCCATCAGCGAGGGCTGGCTGCTGGAGGAGACGAGTTCGTCGCCCCGTACGAGAGTGGCCAGCGGGGCGTCCTCGTAGGCGCCGCGCAGCCACTGCTCCCGGCGCCAGGGGTCGGGGTCGTCACCCGATCTGCGCTCGTAACCGTCGGCGGCGCCCACGTAGTAGTAGGGCACGAAGAGATGGCGGGGCACCGCCTCGAACACCTCCCGCCAGCCCGGATCGGTGTCCCAGACGCCGCTCGCATCGATCTCGCGCACGAGTTCCGCCCGCGCCGAGGCCGCGAGGGCCTCCAGCTCACGATCAAGAGAGTGCGTGGCCATACCTCCACTGTGCTGCGGGAGACGGCCCGGGGGCGAGCCCCCTCCCCCGCGCCGGAAGAGCGGACCCGCCCGTGGGGCCGGTTGCCGTCGAGAGGGCGGGCCCTACGAGAGGGCGGGTCCTAAGCCTCGGGTCCTCGGTCTCCGCGTCTGAGACCATGGAGCATGTGACAGAGATTCGGCGCGGCACGCTTCAGGAGCAGACCTTCTACGAGCAGGTCGGCGGTGAGGAGACCTTCCGCCGCCTGGTGCACCGGTTCTACGAGGGAGTCGCCGAGGACCCGCTGCTGCGGGCCATGTACCCGGAGGAGGACCTGGGCCCGGCCGAGGAGCGCTTCACCCTGTTCCTGATGCAGTACTGGGGCGGCCCGACGACGTACAGCCAGAACCGGGGCCATCCCCGTCTGCGGATGCGCCACGCGCCCTTCGCCGTGAACCAGGCCGCGCACGACGCCTGGCTCCGGCACATGCACGTCGCGGTCGACGAACTGGGCCTGTCCGAAGAGCACAGGACCACGCTCTGGAACTACCTGACGTACGCCGCGGCCTCGATGGTGAACACCCCGGAGTGAGCCGGCGGCCGGCCGGTCCACGGACTGCCGGTGCACCGGATTCCCGCCCGGCGTCAGCCCGGTCCCCGATGGGAGAGGTCAGCGGACGCTGACATCCAGGGCGCCGAGTCCCGCCCGGCGCACGGCGATCGAACCGAACGGTGTGCGCAGCCTCAGCCAGGTGCCCGACGACAACAACGCCGGCGGCTCGCTGTCGGAGGCCTGCGGGACGGGCCGCAGAAAGCCCAGCGACTGGGCGGCGTGCAACGCCCGCACCGGAAGCTCGGTGTCCCCCAGCGTGCGGGACCAGATCTCCCGGCCTATGCGGTCCAGGGCGACTCGGGTCCGCTGCTCGGGCGCCAACTCCTCCGTGCGCGAACGGAATTCACCGACGGCCGCGGCCACGGTGGCCCGCAGGGCGTCCATGGCGGGCAGTCCCGGCCGGGGACGCCAGCCGCCGCGCGGCGGAAGGACCCCCGCCCACGGGGGCCCTGTGACGGCCGCCGGCACCTCGGCCGTCGCCGCCGCCTCGTCGACGGACTCAAGGAGTTCGCCCGCCGAGACGGTCACATCGAGCCGGGCCTCCAGCCCGTTCTCGTACGGCTTGGCGAGCCGCACCGCACGGATGGCGAGCACCTCGAACGACGGCGGGCGCCCGAACACCGCCAGCGTCTTCCCGGTCGTCTGCAGACGCACGGCGGCGCCGCGGTCGTAGTGGATCAGACGCGCCAGGAAGGCGGCGAAGTCCGCCGCCTCCCCCTCGTCGGCGAGATGGAGCACCGTCATGCGGCGACGGCCTCCCCCTCGTCATCCCGGTAGTCCGTGAGGAACTCCCGTTCCTCGGCCGTGATCCTGCGCGGCCGTTGCGCCTCGAAGTCGAACGGCACGATCACCGTCGAGGCCCGGACGTAGATCTGGTCCGGGTCCTTGACCTCGTAGGTGAGCGTGAAGGACGCGGCCTTGATGTCCGTGACCCACAGCTCGACGTCCACCGGCGCGTGCCGGTGGACCAGCTGCCGCTTGTAGTCGATCTCATGGCGCGCCACCACGGACCCCTGCTTGAACTGCTTGTCCGGGCGGAACAGGAAGTCGATACGCGCTTCCTCCAGATAGCGGAGGAACACCACGTTGTTGACGTGGCCGTATGCGTCCATGTCCGCCCAGCGCAGCGGGCAGCGGTAGATGTGCCGCAAGATCAGCCCCGGGTCAGCTTCTTGTAGGTGGCACGGTGCGGACGGGCCGCGTCCGGGCCGAGCCGCTCGATCTTGTTCTTCTCGTACGACTCGAAGTTGCCCTCGAACCAGAACCACTTGGAGTCGCCCTCGTAGGCCAGGATGTGCGTGGCCACACGGTCGAGGAACCAGCGGTCGTGGGAGACGACCACGGCGCAGCCCGGGAACTCGAGAAGGGCGTTCTCGAGCGAGGACAGGGTCTCGACGTCGAGGTCGTTGGTCGGCTCGTCGAGGAGCAGCAGGTTGCCGCCCTGCTTCAGGGTGAGCGCGAGGTTGAGGCGGTTGCGCTCACCGCCGGAGAGCACACCGGCCGGCTTCTGCTGGTCCGGGCCCTTGAAGCCGAAGGCGGAGACATACGCCCGCGACGGCATCTCGACCTGACCGACGTTGATGTAGTCGAGACCGTCGGAGACGACCTCCCACAGCGTCTTCTTCGGGTCGATGTTCTCGCGGCTCTGGTCGACGTACGAGATCTTGACGGTCTCGCCCACCTTGATCGAGCCGGCGTCGGGCTCCTCGAGGCCCTGGATCATCTTGAACAGCGTGGTCTTGCCCGCGCCGTTCGGACCGATGACACCGACGATGCCGTTGCGCGGCAGGGTGAAGCTGAGGCCGTCGACGAGGACCTTCTCCCCGAAAGCCTTGTTGAGCTTGTCGACCTCGACCACGACGCTGCCCAGACGCGGGCCCGGCGGAATCTGGATCTCCTCGAAGTCCAGCTTCCGCATCTTGTCGGCCTCGGCCGCCATCTCCTCGTAGCGGGCCAGACGCGCCTTGGACTTGGCCTGCCGCCCCTTGGCGTTGGAGCGGACCCACTCGAGCTCTTCCTTCAGACGCTTCTGCCGCTTGGCGTCCTTCTGGCCCTCGACCTTGAGACGCGTGGCCTTGGTCTCCAGGTACTTGGAGTAGTTGCCCTCGTAGCCGTGCAGACGGCCACGGTCGACCTCGCAGATCCACCCGGCGACGTTGTCCAGGAAGTACCGGTCGTGGGTGACCGCCACGACGGTGCCCTCGTACTTGGCCAGGTGCTGCTCCAGCCAGTTCACGGACTCGGCGTCGAGGTGGTTGGTGGGCTCGTCGAGCAGCAGCAGGTCGGGCTGCTCGAGCAGGAGCTTGCAGAGCGCGACGCGGCGGCGCTCACCACCGGAGAGCTTGGTCACGGCCCAGTCGCCGGGCGGGCAGCCCAGGGCGTCCATGGCCTGCTCCAGCTGCGCGTCCAGGTCCCAGGCGTTGGCGTGATCGAGCTGCTCCTGGAGCTTGCCCATCTCGTCCATGAGCTCGTCGGTGTACTCGACCGCCATCTGCTCGGCGATCTCGTTGAACCGGTCGAGCTTGCCCTTGATCTCGGCGACGCCCTCCTGGACGTTCTCCAGGACCGTCTTCTCCTCGTTCAGCGGCGGCTCCTGGAGCAGGATGCCGACGCTGTAACCGGGCGTGAGGAAGGCGTCACCGTTCGACGGCTGCTCAAGACCGGCCATGATCTTGAGGACGGTGGACTTACCGGCGCCGTTCGGGCCGACGACGCCGATCTTCGCACCCGGAAGGAAGCTCAGGGTGACGTCGTCGAGAATCACCTTGTCGCCGTGCGCCTTGCGCGCCTTGCGCATGGTGTAAATGAACTCAGCCAAGAGAAACCGTCCGGCAGCTTGAAATCTGGCAGTGGGCAGATACACCCCATCTTGCCTGACCGCCACCCCTGGACGGAAACCCGTCAGACGCGACGGCGCTGACCTGGGGTTTCACCGCTGCCTTCGGTGGCTTGCCTGTCACTGTCGGTTGCCGTCGAGCGCCCTCGGGCGCCCTCGGGCGCTCGCACGGCCCAGCGACGGCCCTGGAGCGATCAACAGGCAGTCGAATCTTCACCTGACGGTTGCGGTGAGCATGATCAACCACCTCACCCCCACGTGGGCGCACATGGAGACGGCTCCATCCCGCATGGCGGGGCAGCTGCATCCTGCTTGGGGGCGGCCCCATCCCGCATGGGGAGCGGCTCCCTCCCGCGCGGCATGGCGGTGATCTCGGCCGGCCGGGTTGTCCGATCGTGTGGGCCTCCGCCTGGATGGATGACGCGAACGAGGCGGTCGCCCCATACATCGGACTGCCAAGGCTGCCCGTCGTGGAGTGGCCGGACGCCCCGGCCGACGACAACCCGCGTGGCCTTCACCGGAAGACCCGTCATCTTGTCGAGTGGGCCAACCGTCGGCCATTCATCTGGGTCGATGACGAGATCAGCTCTATGGACGGCCTCTGGGGCGCATACCGTCGGTTTGAACCATGGGGGTGGAAGCCTGTGTTGTACGCACACGAGGTGATCCTGAACGAACTCGCGCAAGAGCTCAGACCAGCGGCTGAGGGTGTCGAGTGGTTCGAGGGCCTTCCGGAGGATGAGCAACGCAAGGTCTTGCACGCGCTGGTGCTGTTCTGCGGACAGGCACGTGCCCGTCAGGATGATGTGCCGGAAAGCATCGCGCGTTCCGGCGTTCGCCCGACTCACACGCCCGCAGTGATGCTTGCCAATTGGCGTTTCGGGATGGAGCAGCTTCCAGCCTATGAACTCACGAAGTCGTTTCGCCTGCTCATCAGCCTCTTCAGCATCGCAGACACCCGCAGGCGGACGCTGCATTGCACCAAGAGGTGTGGTCATGAGTGGCACAACCTGCCAGATCCGCCGCGGGATGCAAACGTGGGGTAGTTCTCGCCGTGGTCAGCTGCGCCTTCGATCTTGAAAACCGTCGTGGCGCAAGTCGCCGTGGGTTCGAATCCCTCGCCCACCACGCAGGCTGAAGGCTCCTGACCAGGAACATCGGCCGGAGGTTCGTCATCCACGTTGCCCGTTTGCAACCGTGGATCCCCGTGAGATCCCCGTCTATCGGGCGTGCATGGGGCACGCTGTCAGGGCGTGATCCAGTCCGCCCAGCCAAAGGTGAACTTGTAGGCGGCGCGCGCGGCATCCCAACCTCGGCCGCCTGCCAGGAGTGCCACAACCAGGGCGATCACGAACAGCCCGGCAAAGGCTCCAGCGATGATTGCGCCCGTTCTGGGCGACCAGACCACTGCTACGACGATGGTCGCAATGATCGCTGTCGCCAAGCCCAGGTGGGCAACGGGCATTTCCACGCGAAACAGCTCCCGCAACGCTCCCCGCGATGCCTGCATGTCTGCCTTGTAGCGCTCTCTTGCCGCATCAGGATCTGCGTTCGGCCCCTCCGGCCACTGCCGCCCCACGGGCATCCACCTCCTTGGACCCTGGCGGGACCTTAGACCCCGGCTTTGTCCCCGTCAGCTCAACCCGCCACTGTCCCAGCTCCCATCCCGTCCGCCGTCGACGCACACATCATGAAGCGGGCGTGGTTCATGGCGTCCGGATAAAGCGCATCACTGTACGAACGGCCCGGCGGCCAAAAGCGCTCCGGTACCGAAGTACTCAGCCGCCGCCTCCGTTCCTTGGCCAGCCGACGCCGGATCCGTCGGAGGCGCTCGCCCGATGACTGCCTGCCGCGGTCAGACCAGGCAGAACTCGTTTCCTTCCGGATCGGCCATCACCATGTGATCGGGCCTGCCCTGCAATGTTTCCTCACGAACCACGGTCGCCCCCGCAGTAGTGAGCCGCTCCACGGCCTCGGCCACTCGCGGCCACCTCACCTCCCACGGGGTTTCACGACCGCCCCCGACCTGCACATCCAAGTGCAGCCGGTTCTTCACCACCTTCGACTCCGGTACCCGCAGGAAGGACAGATTGGGGCCCAGGCCGTCCGGATCAGCCAGATACGCGCCGTCGTCCCACTCCTCTTCCGGAACCCCGTGACGGGAGAACCACTCCTCCCAGCTCCCGAACCCCGAAGGTGCGGGCCTCTCCGCATAGCCCAATGCCAGCGCCCAGAACTCGGCCAGCCTCCTCGGACGCGCGCAGTCGATCGTCAAACTCCATGCGGTCGCCATAGGACCCTCCTGTCGTTTGACCGGACCGTACAGCGCACCTATGACACCTACGGCCGGCAAAAACGCACCCGTGGCCCCGCAGAGTCTCAACAACCGTCCGACGAGCGCACACGCCGACTCCCGAGGGTTCCGCTGATCCCCGCGACAACACCTGGTTCACGCCCTTCGCGAGGGCATCGGAGCCGCTGCGAGTAGTTGTTGGCACGCCCCTGCTTCAACCGCCGCCTCTACCACAGGGGGTGTGCGCCGATGATGTAATAACTCGATGGTGGAGTTGTGAAGAAACGGTGTTGTAGATTGTCGGTCCTGCCGCGCGCCAGGGTGTGCGCGGCTTGATCATTGGGGGGAACCGATGACTCGCATCCGTACAGTCCTGCCTGCCCTCGTGGCCGCAGGGTGCGCCACCGTGCTGCTCATGCCGTCCCAGGCACAGGCCGCAAGCTCCGTTCAGATCTACAAGATCTACTACGACAGCCCCGGCTCCGACCGCGGCGGCAACGCCTCGCTCAACGCCGAGTACGTCGAGCTGAAGAACACCAGCCGTTCGGCGATCGAACTGCGCGGCTACCGGGTCAAGGACGCGTCCGGGCACTGGTACACGTTCCCGTCGTACAAGATCGGCGCGGGGAAGACCGTGAAGGTCCACACCGGCAAGGGCACCAAGAGCGGCGGCCACGTGTACCAGGGCCGTGGCTGGTACGTGTGGAACAACGACAAGGACACCGCCACCCTGTACAAGGGCAGCAGCCGGATCGACTCCTGCTCGTACAACTCCACTCGGGTCGACTACAAGATGTGCTGACCGGCCGTCCTTACTGAAAGCGCCCCCGCCGCCGGCTGCGTGCAGGCGGCGGGGGCGCGTTTCTCAGTTGGATGTCTGCCCCCAGGACGCATCTTCGCGGCCCGGACCCCCGGCTGCCTTTTGAACCGGATGTCCGGGGAGGGTCTCCTGAGCGGTCATACGGCGGACCAGGGGCCCAGGTGAGCCTGAACGCAGTGCACGGGTCTTCTCAGCCGCGACGGTGACGGCTGCCGCGGTCCACAGGGTGTGTATGGCGGCCCCGGGCCCGGTGACATACCGGGCCCGGCTGCGTGCCCGTCAGTCGCGGGTGGGCTGCTGCTTGTCGCGGAGCAGGAGGAGCGTCGCACCGCCGATCAGGACCAGGCCGATGGCCGTGCCGGCGATGATCGGGGTCATGCTCGAGGCGCCCGTCTCGGCCAGGTTGGTGTCCGTGGCCGCCGTGCCGCCCACGGTCGCCGGGCTGGGCTCACTGAAGGTCTGCGCCCTCAGACCGCCCGTGCTGCTCTCCGTCTTGCAGTCGAGAACACCCTTGAACCACTTCTCGTAGCCGTCCGAGCCCTTGATCGTGAAGTCGTACGCCTGATCCTCCTGAAGAGGGATCGTGACGATCTGCGTCCTGCCCGCCGGGATGGTGTGGGAGACGCCCATCAGCTCGAAGGTGAACGCCTCGTCCCCCTTGTTCACCGCGGTGATGTCCACGCCCCCCTTGGCGCAGTTCTTCTCCGCCGAGAGCGCCGGTATCGCGCCGGTGGCAGCCCAGCTGGCCGTGGCTGTCGCTGCGACGGTCGACTCGCTGGAGCCGGCGAGTATCTGCGTCTGGCTGCGGGTCTCGGAGGCGAAGGCCCGGCCGACCGGCACGGTGGTCGACGCCTGCACGGTCACCTCGGCCGAACCGTTCTGCGCCTTCTCCGGCACCTCGAAGTAGACGCGCTCACCGTCGGTCGCGGACGCGATCTCCGTGCCGTCCTTGTCGACGATCTTGACGCCCGAGGTCGTGGCGTCCACCGGCGGGGTCACCGTGACACTGTCGGCGTCGGTGTGGACCGTGACCGGGCCGAGCAGCTCGCCGGGGTGACCTGAGACGGCGGCCGGTTCAAGAGTCAGGGACGCCGCGGGCTCCGGGATGTTCTGCGCGTGCTTCTGCAGATAGTCCGCGAGCTTCTCCGCCTGGGGGTCGACGGCGTCCACGTCGGCGTCGTCCGAGTACCGCCATACCGCCACCTGCGTACCGGCCGCGGCGTCCTGCTCGGTCAGGCCCTTGGCGCCGGCCTCGGCCGCCAGGGCCGCGAGATCGTTCACCTGAGGGTACGAGTGGCTCAGGATCCAGCGGATCTTCCCGGCGTTTCTGTTGCCGCTCAGAGACGTACCGCTCCAGGGCGTCTCCTGGTACCTGGAATCCTTCTGCGCCGGGTTGTGGATGTCGATGCAGTAGGTCTGCAGGGTGCCGCCGCCGTCGACGGACATCTCGAACAGACCAGCGGACACCTGCTCGTCGGTGCCACCGTCGTGGATGACGGCGGCACCGTACGTCTTGAGGCCGCCCATGGTCGCGGTCGCCCCGCCCTCGCTCTGCGGTGTCGTGTCGGCGGCCGCCATCCCCGCGGAGCCCAGCAGACCCGCCACGGCGAGTCCGGACACCAGCGTCGCGGCGGCGAGGCGGGCAGCCCCTCGCCTGAACGCGGACGACGCAGACAACGAAGAAAACACAGAATTCCCCTTCGAGCAGGACCCGTTGACATTGGGGGGACGGTCCCACCAGCAGAATCAGAAGCCACAAGAGCTATGCCTGGCATCCTAGGGAGCGTGGCACACCCCTCTCCCCAGCCATATCGTCAGATAACCGATCCGACTCGGAATCGTTATCGCACACACAGCATGTGAGCTGCGCTTATCACTCGAATACATGAGGACTGTTCGGACGCCAGCCGATGTAGTGGTGGATAGGCGGCAGTTGGGGCAGCACGCTCGAATCCGGCCGGGTGCTGTGGAGGCCCCTGCCCCTGACCGCCACTACGCGCCCACCGCAGCCGTCGTCCTGCACCGGCCCTCAGGTCGCCCCGGCCGGCTCCAACTGCGGTTGGGCGGCGCTCTCGGTCTGTTCCGCCTCCTGTGGCCGGCCGGCCGCCGCTGTCTCCGGCTCGGTTTCCCAACCGGGCTCCGATTGGGGTGGCGCACCCGTCTGCACGTCGGGCCTGGCCAACCGCCGGAAGGCCGATGTGCCGCGCGACAGATCATGGCCGATCGCCGCCGCATCGAGATCCGCGGACAACCAGCCCTGCCCGTCCCGCTGTTCGGTCCGCACCTTCAGGCGCCCCTGGACCACCAGCGGATCGCCCACCGCCACGGACGCCGCGACGTTCGTGGCCAGGGTGCGGCGAGTCCAGACCGTGAAGAAGTTGGTGTGTCCGTCCGTCCACGCGTTCTTCTCGCGGTCCAGATAACGTGCGGTCACGGCCAGCCGGAAGCGTGCCGTGGGACCCGTCGGCGACTCCCGGTACACCGGCTGCGTAGCGACGTTGCCGACCACGCACACCATCGTCTCGTTCATGCGGAACCCCTCCCTCACCCCGGCCTGCGGGCCGGGCAGAAACGCGTACGGGCCCGTCCCGTACGGCTGCGTCCGATGCGGCGGTCAGCTGTCACGCGTCGCCGCCCCTGCGCCGATCGCCTTCGCTGCGATCGCCGCGAGATCAGACTGCCTCCGACGGGCCGGGCCCGCTGAGCGCTGTGGGCCACTGGCCGATTGTGGACAACTCCCCCACCCGAACGAGTACTTCCGCCCCCTGTCCTCCTTACCGACCGGACGCGACTCATCTCGGGCCCGGACCCAGCTCACCTCGCGCGGACGCGGCTCACGTCGCCCGATCGCACCTCAACTCGCCCGACGCAACTCACCTCGCCCGGACGCAACTCACCGCACACGCGCGCCCGCCGTTGCTCCCGTGACCTTGGAGTACTCCTCCCGCACCTCCCCGAACCGGAGCAGTTCCGCCGCCAGTGGGTCCAGCACCCGGGCCCGCCCGCACCCGGCCGCCGCTTCCCTCAGTCGACGTTCCGCCTCGAGCCCGTAGCGTCGCGCCGGACCGCGCGCGGCCAGCCTGCAGGTCCACTCGATGACCGGGCCTCCGACAAGACCGGCCAGCAGGAACAGCGCGGGCACCCCGAAGTTCGACGACACGAATCCGACGACCTCTCCCAACATCCACAGCACCCCCAGGACCTGGAATAGCGTCATCGTGGCCTGGGCGAGGACGGCAGCGGGCCACCAGCCGGGCCGGGGCGGCCGACCCTGCGGCACCGCGGAACCCGCGGCCAACTCGTCCAGTGCCTCCGGCAGCCCCTGCGCGCCGCGCACCGCGGCCTCACGCACCGCCAGGGCCCAGGGCGCGGGCAGCCCGAGCGCGGCCCGGTCCGCCACCGTCCGGACGGCCTGCTCCACCCGCTGCCGAGCGGTGGCCTCCTCGTCCGCGGGTGCCTGCGCCGGGAGCCGTCCGGTGGAGGGCTCGCGCCGCTCCCGGTACCACCGCCACAGCCGCAACCAGGGAGTGCCGCAGGCACGGTTGGCATGGCGCAGCCACACGCGTTCGGCGGCCTCACCCGCCGCGGTGGCACCCACCGCGTCCGCCAGCCGTCCGGTGAAGTCCTCACGCGCCTCCTCGCTGAGCCCGCCGCGCCCACCGGTCGCGTAAACGGACCTCAGCCGGACGGCGGCGGCGTCGATGTCGGCTGAGATGCGCCGCGCGGCCGCGCCGCGCTCGCCCACGAACTGGCCCAGCACCTCTTCGAGTTCGTCCACCCCCTCTCCGGTGAGGGCGGACACCGCGAGCACGGTCGCACCCGGCTCGCCGTACTCACCGAGGGCGATCCCGTCCCCGTCGAGCAGCCGCCGCAGATCGTCGAGCACCTGCTCGGCGGCCTCCCCCGGCAGCCGGTCCACCTGGTTCAGGACCACGAACATGACCTCGGCGTGCCCGGCCAGCGGCCGCAGATAGCGCTCATGGAGGACGGCATCGGCGTACTTCTCGGGGTCGACGACCCAGATCACCGCGTCCACGAGCGCGAGGATGCGGTCGACCTGCTCCCGGTGCTGCACCATCGCGGAATCGTGGTCGGGGAGATCGACCAGGACGAGCCCCTGCAGTTGCGTCTTGCCCTCCGGGGTCTGCGAGGGGCGCCGACGCAGCCGCCCGGGGATGCCGAGTCTGTCGATGAGTGGCGCCGCGCCGTCGCTCCAACTGCACACCATGGGTGCCGCCGTGGTCGGCCGCCGCACCCCCGTCTCCGAAAGAGCGACCCCGGCCAGCGCGTTGAAGAGCGTCGACTTGCCGCTGCCGGTGGCGCCCGCGATGGCGACCACCGTGTGCTCCCCGGAGAGTCTGCGGCGCGCGGCCGCCTCGTCCAGGACCCGGCCGGCCTCGGCGAGCGTGTTGCTGTCCAGCCGGGTGCGCGACAGTCCCACGAGCTCGCGCAACGCGTCCAAACGCGATCGCAGGGGCCCGTCGTAGGCGAGCTGCGCGGGCTGTCGCGCGCTGGGCGAACGGGGCTCGACGATCGTGATCTCCTGCTGGGCCACGGCCGGTTCGGGCAGCCGCCGGGCGATCAGCCCGTCGTCCCACTCGCCCGCCACCTCGCCGCGGTCCGCCCGATCGTCGTCCTCCACACGCGCGTGCCCGGTGCCGTGCTCCACGCGCGCGTGGAGGGCACTCTCCCCGTCGTCCGCCTGCGGAGTCCCGTCCTCCGACCGAGCCTTCCGGGAGGTGTCGTGCGTGTCCCTGCCCGCCTCGTCCTCCGCCGCGCCCGCGCCCCGGTCCCGCCTCGCCCGGCCGGATCCGCGCTGCACGCGTGCGTGTCCGCCTTCGTGGCCCGACTCGCGGAGCGCCGGACCACACCCCTCGCCCTCTGGTCGCTGCTCGGTCGCCGCGGCCCCCGCCTTCGATGGTTCGCCCTCGGGGCCCTCGACGTGATCCGTGCGGTCAGTGACGGCAGCCACCGTGGTCACCTCTCCTTCTGCAGTACGGACAGCGCGGCGATGAGTTCGGCCTGGGGCTCGGCGTGCACACCGAGGGCGTCGAGGGGGGCGAGGCGGCGCTCACGCTCCGTGCGCAGCGCACGGTCGAGATACTCGGACAGCAGTCGTGATCCACGGTCACGCAGCCGCAAGGCACCCTGGGCACCGATCCGTTCGGCGAGTTCCTCGCCCGCCGCCCCCGCCCGGCGTCCGCCGAGAAGTACGGTGGCGACAAGGGCGGACACCACCTCGGTGTCCGGAGCGACGCTCTTGTCGAGGTCGCGGACCGATTCCTCGGCGTACTCCTCGAGGACGCGGCGCCAGCGCCGTACGGCCATCCCGATGCGGTGCTCGGCGTTCTCCAGGGCCGGATCCCGATTGGTCAGCTCAGCGGCCTCGGCGGCCGGTTCACGCCGCCAGGCCTCGTCGACGCGCTCGTCGGCCGCCGTGACGGCGCACAGCAGCAGGGAGCCCAGGCTCTCCACGAGGGCGTCCAGCAGCTCGCCCGCGGTGCAGTCCAGTGGGTAGCTGTGCCACCTCTTCAGGGCGTCGCCGGCGAGCACGGCCCCCGAGTCCAGGCGACTCCGCACGCGCGCGTACTCGCCGTCGTAGGCCGCGTCGACGGCCGCGGTGAGCCTCAATGCTGCCGCGTACTGCGCGGCGGTCGCACCGGCCAGCTCGGGCAGTCGCGACTTCAGTGAGTTCAGAACCCCGTGCGCCGTACGCGCCACGGCCGTCTCCCGGGCGGCGGGATCGCTCACCTGGAGGGTGAGCCAGGCCCGCAGGGGCGCGACGGCGGTGGCGGGCAGCAGCCCGCCGCCACAGGCGGACTCCGGCAGTTCGGGCACGGTGAAGCGGGGCACGGCGCCGAGCCCTGCCTTGGTGAGCAGGGCCCCGTACTGCCGCGACACCTCGGACACGACCTGGTGCGGCACCCGGTCGAGCACCGTGATGAACGTCGCCCGGTGTTCCTTGGCGGTTCGCAGCAGATGCCACGGGACGGCGTCGGCGTACCGGGCGGCTGTGGTGACCAGGACCCAGATGTCGGCGGCGGTGATCAGCTCCGCGGCGAGCATCCGGTTGTCGGCGACCAGGGAATCGATGTCGGGCGCGTCCAGAAGGGCGAGCCCGCGCGGGAGCGTGTCGGCGGTCTCGATACGCAGCAGCCGCTCCTCGCGCCCGCCGACCCCCTCGAGATCGTCGCCGGTCTCCTGATGCGGCACCCAGACGCGGGTGAGATCGGGCAGTACGCGCATGCCGCTGAACCAGTGGTGATCTTCGGGATGGCAGACGAGCACGGGAGTACGCGTCGTCGGCCGCAGTACGCCCGCCTCGCTGACCTTGCGCCCCACGAGGGAGTTGACGAGGGTCGACTTGCCCGCTCCGGTGGAGCCCCCGACCACGGCCAGCAAAGGCGCTTCAGGCTCTCTCAGCCGGGGCACCAAATAGTCGTCGAGTTGCGCGAGGAGTTCGTCGCGGTTCGCACGCGCGCGTGGAGCCCCCATCAGGGGCAGCGGGAAGCGTGCGGCGGCGACACGCTCACGCAGAGCGGAGAGTGCGTCGAGCAGCTGAGGCCGTACGTCCAAGGTCACCACATGCGAAGAATGCCCGCTTTTGTTGGCTTTATGAAGCATATGTGCGTTCCTGCGTGCCGACAGGACACAAGGGACGGAAGGCGCGACTGGGACGCAGGCATAACGAGTGCACAACACCCGGGGCGCCAGGCGTCAAAAGCGATGCAGGATTCGCACCTGCCTGCGATTATCGGACCGCTTCACTGAACCTCCACATCGAGCCACGGAGGTGAAGCACCAGGGACGAGGAGCGGAGAGCCCTATCCTTGTCCCCGGCAAGGTCACGGAACGGCCCACACCCGGGCACCACGACAGGCCACCACACCGGCCCCCGTAGCTCAGTGGATAGAGCAGGCGCCTTCTAAGCGCTTGGCCGCAGGTTCGAGTCCTGCCGGGGGCGCCACTGAGAGCCCTCCCTCCGGGAGGGCCTTTTTGCTGTTCAGAGCGGGTGCAGCCCAACACGGTGAAGCCCCGGGCGCTCCCCCGATGATCAAGGGAAGGTCCCGGGGCTGTCCGGCTGTCACCGGGTTTTCGCTGGTGGCCGTGTCGAATACGTGTCGAGGCCGGAGGTCAGCCGGCGCCCGGCACCTCAGGTAGGTCGCCCGCGGCTTCGAGCCGCTGTTTCAGGTCCGGCAGCTGCCCGTTCGATGCAGCGGGCGCAAGTGGACAGGAGCACGACGACACTGTTCCGGGCCCACTCCGCCACCCGGGCGGGATGCCGTCGTTGAGCCACTTCGTGAGGCGCGTGTTCCGGTTGTCGTACACGCGCCGCCCGGTGGGCGACTCGAACATGTGCGGGGGCAGCACGGCCTTACGCGCGCTGCGCCTGACGGATGACGGAACCGGCGAGGAGGCCGCCGTTCTCATCTTGAAAGAGCAGATCACCCGGCCTGAGCTGTTCGTCCGCGATGTGCTGCCGCAGGATGCGTGTCAGGGCGGGATGCCCGGCACCGTGCGTGTTTCACCCTCCGCACGACCTTTCAGCTCGCGTGGTTCGTGGATCTCCCCCGGGCCGGTGCACTGCTTGCCGACCTCCGGGGTCGCCGTGTGGATCAGCAGCTCGCACCACTGGTCGTCAGCGTCGGGCTAGGGCAGGGTCACGTCAGCCACACGCATGGCCACGGCTTCCTCGGGTCGTGGGCCGCAGGCCGTTCGGGAGCTTGATGCAGCGCGGCGCGCGGCGTCCCGCCCGCCAGTCGTAGAAGGTCGAACGGGATACGGCCAGTTCCTCGCAGACCTCCGCGAGAGTGAGCATGGTCCGTCGCGGCCGCCTGAGCCGGTCGATCGCCCGCTCGATGGTGTCGTGTTCCTGGTACCGGTCTTCGTCGAAGCCGGGTGGCCGTCCACCTCGTGAGCGGCCCAGCGTGGGCGGACCACATAGCGGCGGAGGCTGAGCAGTCGCGCGGCCGGTGAGCCGGTCCCGTACGAATGCCTGCGGTTCGCCTCGGTCTGCTGGGCATCCGGCCCGCCAGGCAGTGAGTAACGCTGACTACAAAGTCACCGTTCGTCATCTTTGTAGCGCCCTGACCAGGGGAAACGGAAACGGGGCCGGTCGCCGCCCGGGCGCGCTGAGCGCCTGCTTCGCGCCAACTCCGCGCCGCGCGGACGCTGCCCCAGCGCGTTCCAGCCACTCGCCAAGGCTTCTGGCTCTCGCCTGAACGCGACGATCCGTCAACCGCAGGGTTGACCGAAAAATGATCTAGCCGGGGGTGCGACGAACTTGAATCATCTGCATGGCCATGTCATTCATTGACTTCCACATGACGACTTGAGGGTTGACTATGAAGATCAAGAGCGGTCTGAAGGCTAGCCTGGCAGCTGGCGCCTTGGTCATCGCGGCTGCCACCCCGGCGCTGGCGACCATCACCTACCCGGCGGAGGGCGGCACCTGGGACCACGGAGCCGGAACGGCGATCGTGTGGTCGGACTACTACCACGGGAGCAAGTGCCACGGCTCGACCGCCGTCGGTAAGTACATCGACAGTGACGAGGCAGCCAGCGGCAGCTGGTCCTTCGCGCAGGCCGACGTGGCGCTGTCGGGGAACAAGGCCTACTACAACACCTCTTGCTGATGCGGGCGGGCCTGCCCGCCCGCTGACCACAGGGTGAGCGGGTCGCCCGCGGACGCAGACGCCAGGTCTCGCGCGGACGGCCCGTCACCTGTCTGACTCTGCCCTTCCGGAGCCGCGCTCCCCGATCCCGGGTCGTTCATGCTGCACCGAAGTATCAAGTTCGTTCACGCCGCTGTGCTGGTGTTCTCCGCAGTACTCGCCTTTCTGTTCATCCGAGACCTCGATGGGCGTTGGGCCATGGGGCATTCAGCTGTCGTATGGGTGACGGATTCGAACGGTGCGACCAGCGGTGCACAGGTCACCCACGTGCTGACGGAGTTCGCCGATACCCACCGGGCGACAATCGCCCGTGAGACCCCCGATCTCAAGGCGCCGTACAGCCGTCGACACCTCTATCTCACCGCCGGCGGGCCCCGCTCGGACTGGCTGCGCGATGGCTACCCCGCGTTCGACCGCGACTACAGCACCGAGGTGCACCCCATCGCCGAACTCGGCAATCGCGATCCCCGCGGCTACTACTACGTGTTCGGACCGGACCAAGCCGCCGGCGAACTCGTCCAGGTCCTGGCAGGCCTCGGATTCGAGGCCGCGGTATACCACCCCTACTCCATCGACCAGTTGACTCCGGTCTACAGCGGCAGCGCTCTTCTCCGCTCCTTCTTCATCGTCGCCCTGGCCGTGGTGACGATGACAGGTGCCGGCGTCATGCTCAGCGCCAAGGCATACGGGGTCCAACGGCTGCAGGGCAGAAGTTTCGGGCGGATACTCCTGCGGGACTTCCGTCAGCTGGCCGTCTTCTGGATGGCCGCACTCCTGGTCGTGACCGCCCTGGTCCTCCTAGTGCTGGCCTGGTACAACGGGCTGGCCTGGATCGGGACCTTCGCTCTCGTGGCCTTGGGGTTCGCCGCCGCGCTGGGCCTCGTCGCCCTGACGGCCCACGCGATCGTCCTCCAACTGACCTTCCGGGCCGAGCTGCTGCGCGCCCTCAAGGGTGAACTGCCTACCCGTACCGCTTCGGTGAGCACCTACCTCGTACGGATTCCCGCTCTGTTGCTCGCGGTGGGCATCACGGGTGACGTCGTCCTGGCCGGCCAGAACATCATGGCCCGTGAATCAAGCATCCAAAGCTACCGCGAGATCGGGGACACGACGGCGCTCGCTCTCAACGGCAGTGTCGCAAGCGAGAGCGGCTTGAAGGCGCTCACCGATCAGGTAGGGGGGTGGCTGCGCCAGGCGGACAAAGACGGACAGGTTCTTGTCGTCGGACACCGGCATTTCCGGGATTCCGCCAACCGGGCCGCACTCCCCGACCGTGATCTTCTTCTGGTCAACGAGTCCTATCTCGCCGCGCAGCCGGTCCTCGACGCGGGCGGTCGGCGTCTTCCCGAGACAACAGCCGACCGCACCCGGATACGGCTGCTGGTGCCCAAGGGTCTGAGCCGTTACACCGACCGGCTGGCCGCCATGGTCCCGGAGACATTGAACCCGAACGAACCGGGCAAGGTCCCCGGCAAGCGGGTATCCGCTGTCTCCATCGAAGACGGTCAACGTCTCTTCACCTACAACCCCCGAGGTCGGCTGCAGCGGAGAACCAACCCGGATGCGGACGAGTCCTTCGTACAAGATCCCGTTCTCATCGTCTTTCCCGACGGGTCTCCCTACATGAGTGACCGTGGGTACATGTCCTATGCCTCGCAGCAGAGTCTCGTCTTCAAGGACCCGCACGATGTCACGGCCGGAATCGCGAAGTACCACCTGGAGACCTATGTCACCGGCATGAGCCCGGTCGGCCAGAACGCCGCCCTCAACCTCCGGGACCTCGTCGCCGACTTCAGGCTTCAGCTCTTCAACCTGGCGGTAGCGATATCGGTCCTGCTCATTACTGGCGTGGGAGCGTGCATCGTCCATGCCCGGAAGAACGCACAGACCATCTTCGCCCGGCACATCAGCGGCTGGCGGTTCCCCGTCACCCACCGCTCTCTCCTGGCCTTGGAGGGTGTCCTGGCCGTTCTTCTCGCTGTCTGGATGCCGTTCCAGATATGGCGGGAGAACCAGCAGAACCTTGAGCGGGCCGCCCTGGGAGCGGCGCGGCCCACTGCCCTCATTGAGATCACCGGCCTCGATCTCACCGCCAACGCCCTGCTCGTCGCCGTCGAGGTCACGGCGGTTGTCGTGGCACTGGCGGTCTTCCACCGCCGGATCGTCAAAGAAGGGGCGGCAGAAGCATGACATCGCACCGTTCTCCCGGAGCCAGCGCATGATCAAGATCGAAAACCTCGGCAAGTCCTACGGCCCCCGAACCCTCTGGTCCGGCCTGGACTTCACCGTCCAGCGCGGTCAGTTGCTTGCGCTGGTCGGCCCGAGTGGCTCCGGCAAATCGACCCTGCTCAATTGTCTCGGACTTCTTGACAGCCCCAGTACAGGAGCGATCCACCACGAGGGCAAGGACATCACGGGCTTCGGGCCGGGCGCCGCCCGGCGCTACCGGCGCGATGTCCTCGGCTATCTCTTCCAGAACTACGCCCTCATCGAGAACGCGACGGTCGCCGCCAACCTCGAAGTAGCCATGAAGCCGCGCAGGAAGCGAGGAGGCTCCCCGACCGTCGCCGACGCCCTCAAACGTGTCGGGCTCGACGGCCGTGAGAAGGAGCAGGTCCATAGGCTCAGCGGCGGCGAACAGCAGCGCGTTGCGCTCGCTCGCCTCATCGTCAAGGAACCGGCCCTCGTGCTGGCCGACGAACCTACCGGCGCCCTCGATCACGAGAACACCACCCTGGTGGTGGATATTCTCCGCACGATGAGTGACGACGGCTGCGCCGTGGTCATCGCCACCCACAACGACGCCGTCCGAGACCGCTGCGACACCGTACTGACCGTCGGAAGTGCGACGGAGCCGGAGCCCGTCAAGAACAAGGAGCACACATGAAAATCCGTCTCGGCTGGGCTGTCCCGCTCGGGCTGATCGTCCTTGCCGCCATCGCGGTCTTCGCCGTCTACGGCACACACGCATTCACCCTCGCGGGTCGGATCGCAGAGACGGTCTTCTGACGTCACAGGGCCCGGGTGCGTGGTGCGAAGTGATCCAGGGCCGCCGCAGTCCTACACGCACCTGCGGAGCCGGGGCGGGCACGGGACTGCCGCCGCCCACCCCGGCTGGCAGCGATGCCGGGGTGGGCGGTCTGGACGGTGTCCAACACGCTGAAGCCGCCTCGCCGTACGGACTGACGGGGCGGCTTCGTAGCAGGGGGCGGCTCGGCTGCTGCGCCGGTTCGGGGCGGACCGCGCAGACCACTTCGCCCGTCAACGACACCCTCAAAGGCCGGCTCGACCTGGAACGGCACGGCGGCCGCACACCCGATGACCGGGCAGTCCGCATCCTCCAGCGACTCCTCGCCCTGACCGCCGCGACATGGCACAACCACCACACCGGCCGGCCCGTCCCGCGGTCCCTGACCGACTACGACCACTAACCCTTGGAATCAGTCATCTAGTCACGTCGACAGCAGAGAAGACCTGGCCGCCTTGGTTCGTTGCGTCGCAGTCACTCCGAGGGCGGAAGCTTGTGGGAGAACGCGGGCCTTCCGAGCTTTCTGGAAGCCTCGGCAGGCTGGATCGACGACGCAGACGGTGGTACACCAACAGCGGCCTGGAGATGCCGCCCGGCGGTGACTGGAAGTTCTTCGCACGAGCTCCGCAAGCGGCGACCGTGTACGAGTAGACCGAGCCGGGTCGAATGCGTGTCGAAGACCAGTCGACGGGACATCAAGTGCAGCAGAAGACCCGGGTCAGCGGAGGTGTGGTATCCGTCCCGCCAGGCGCCTTCTAAGCGCTTGGCAGCAGGTTCGAGTCCTGCCGGGGGCGCCGCTGAGAGCCCTCCCTCCGGGAGGGCCTTTTTGCTGGTCGGAGCGGGTGCGACCGCGACCCGGGCAAGGCGAAGCCCCGGGCACTCCCCTGGTCACCGAGAGAAGGCTTCGGGGCTGTCCGGCTGTCGCCGGGGTCTCGCGGGTGGCTGTGTCGAATACGTGTCGACGTTTTCGCCTGGGGAAACAGCCGGCGCCAAGCCGCTCGGGGAGATCATCGGCAGCTTCGAGCCGCTGCTTCAGATCGGGAAGCCGTCCGTCGACGCACCGGGCGTAGGGAGACAGGAACACCAGGATCCTGATCCCGGCCCGCTCGGCCACCTCGACTGGCGGCAGCCCGTCGCTGAGCCATGCGGTCAGGCGCGTGTACGTCAGGGCGGGATGCCCAGGCAGGGTGAGCGTGTCCCCCTCGGCACGGCCCTTCAACTCGCGTTCTTCGTGAAGCTCCCCCCGTCGGTCCACTGCTTGCCGATCTCCGGGGTCGCCGTACGGGTCAACAGCTCGAGCCACTGGTCGTCGGCTTCGGACCGGCGCCGCTCGGGCGCACCGGACGATGACTCGTAGTGTCGGCTGCCGAGCTCGGGACTTGGCGGGCCCGCTCGCCAGGGGGTCGATCTGCCTCGGCGAGCCGGCCCGTCAAGCGGGTGGGACGGTGCTCCCTAGCCGAATTCGCCGTTCCGCACTCCGTCCCGGAATGCCGCCCATTCCTCTGCGGTGAACCGCAGGGACGGCAGGTCCTTGTTGTTCGAGTCGCGGATCGCGACGGCTCCGTCGCCGAGCTCCGCCACCTCGACGCAGTAGGGGCCCGTCGTGCTCTTACTGCTCTTGATCCAGTGCGCTTCCCTCAGGTCACGCGCGTACAGGTCGGACTTTCGCGCTTCCATGAGAACTCCGTTCGATGTTCGATCGGATACTCCCCCCTTTCCACCCTCATCCCGTCCCTCCCACGTTGCAACTGGCGTCGCGCCCGCCTCGAAAACCGCAGGTCAAGGCGAGCACGGTGTACGCCCGCGGCAACACGGTCGTGCCGTACGGAGGGGCCATCGACATCCTGCGGTTCTCCGCCGGCCCGGGAAGCACGACATGGCGGATGTGGGTGACGGTGCGGAGTACGAGCAACCGCCCGGATCGACGCCGACCAGCGTGACGAGGGAAGGAAGCATCCGTCGCGGTGGCACGCAACTGCCCCTATTGGTCCCAGCAGCGCCCCGGGCAGCGACGACTGCGGGCACGGAGGGGCGACGGCTCGGAAGATCTCTCGCCGGACCTCACCACGTCACCCGCCCCAGTATTTGCTCAGCTGGCCTTCCTTGAACGGATGTGGACTCACACTCACTTCGCCGGCGAAGGGGTGCTCAAGAACGAGGACCAGGGTGAGACTCAGGCCTACCAGCAACGCGATCGACCCTACGAAAAGTAGCTGCACCTTGAGGTTCTCCACCCCGTAAAGCAAGGTGACCAGCATAACGACGAGTGCTCCCCCGTAGGTGAGGACCTGCAGGAGAGGGGGCAGTTGTTGCGTTGCGGCCAGGATGCGGGTCCTACGCTGCGCGGTCACATCGTTCAGACGCTCCACTGACTGGCTGTAGAAGGCCTGTTCGGAACCGCTCTTGGGATCAAATCCCTGAAGGACTCCGTACAACGCCTCGAGCTTGCCCGATGTCGCGCTGAGGCTGTTTTTCCCGTCGCGCATCAGCGGCCAGGCATCCTCCACGACAGCATGGACGTAGTCACCGATCGCTCGGTCCAGTTTTTTCTGCACGTCGTCTGGAAACGAATGCGCGTTCCGGGAGATCACGGCGAGATCTGTCGCCTCCGACGTCACCACTGCTTGAACTTGCTCGAGTTCGGTCCACAAGGTCACGATGACGAAAGCAAGGACGATTCCGTAGATGGCTCCGAACAGTTCAAGTACCGTGCGGGACACGTCATTGGTCACGCCATTGATCAACTCGGGAAAAAGACGGCGCGTCACCAGGCAAGCAGCGAGCGACAAAACAACAACGCCGCCAACGATGAGGATCGCGAGGGTGGCCGTGTCCAGGTTGTTGAGTAGCCAAAGTCCCACGTGGACGACTCTACCCAGCTCGCGGCCGCGTTCAGGGTCGGCACGACCACCGCCTACCCCTACATCACCGAGGCAGTCGAAATGCCGGCCGCGACGCTCCCAGAAGTGCGAATTGCGCCATGTCCGGCTACAGCAGCACCCGATCCCGATCGAGCTTCGCCCGCTCTTCACGGTCCGCGCATTCACGGCGGCGGGGCGGGCAGCCAACCGGTCAGGAAGGCGAGATGCACATGAGGACCATCAGAGTGACGCTTGAGGGGAGAACGTCCATCCATCCGACAGCAACGGGAGATCCCATGATGGACACAGCGAAGACCGCGCTGTACGCGATAGACCTGACCGATGCGGACTGGGTCACGAGCAGCTACTCCAACAGGTGGGACAAGACGTGTGTGGAGGTCGCAGACCTAGGCGACGGAGCGGTTGCGGTCCGCGATTCGCAGAACAGGGAACTGCCGCCGCTGCGATTCACCGCAGAGGAGTGGGCGGCGTTCCAACTGGGCGTACGTGACGGCGAATTCGGCTGAAGGCCTTGCAACGTATCGGCGCCTGACGTTGTTGATCGCGTAACAACTCCTCAATCTTGGAGTTGGCGGCCTTCCTACCCCGGTAGCGCGAAATCGTGGGTGGTCGCGCAGCGCCTGGCCGGCATCCGGCCGAGCCAGTCGAGGCTCACGCCTGTGTCGGTGTTCCGTGGGCAGCGCCGCGTCTCTCCCGTCGATCAAAGGAAGGCCGCGGACCGTCCGGCTGTCACGGGTTTCCTGAGGATGCCTCCGCGATGCGTTCACCGAGCAACAGGGCATGTGCGGAGTTCGGAGAACGGCGTCCGGTCTTCCCATCCCGAGCAGTAGACGAACTCCCGCCGAGGGACCGGGCTGAGTGTGCCGGCGAGCCGGATCGTTTGCAGGAAGGACGCGAGGGGATGAGGACGGCGGCGGGGATCGCCGCCGTCCGGCGGGCGGACGGCGTAGCCGGTGGTCGCAGCCCCGGCGGCGAACGCTTCCCGGTAGCGCTCGGTCGTCGACGACCAGCACGACTCGCCGTCGCGCGGAACGTAGGCATCGAGATGCACCAGTCGTGGGATCCGGCCGTCAGCACGATCGGCTGCGGCCGACGACCGACTGCAGGCCATAACCCGGAGGCTGTACGAGAAGCCGGCAGACAACGCGACGCTCGCCGAACTGGGAAGTCGATCGGGGCCAGCCCCCGCACCCTCAGCCGACTGCTCCGCAACGAACTCGGCATGACCTTCTACGAGTGGCGCACACAGCTACGCATCTACCACGCGCTCGTGCTCCTAGCCGAAGGCCACGACACCATCCGAACCGCCTACGCCTGCGGATGGGCCAACCCCAGCAGTTTCATCGCGGCGTTCACCAACATCATCGGAACGACCCCGGGCCGCTACCGAACCGGCCGCCGGACCACCGCCCGTGCATCCCGACTCCCGACGGTGGTCGAGTCCTCGGATTGATGTGCTTGGGCACCCCGGCTGCTGCCGTATGCGATCGACCGTTCCGATAAGAGAACTCGTGCATACGAGAGAACTCCGGGTCTGCCCGTCCTCGTGAGGGACGTCGGCCGGAAGGCCGGCCGCAGGGAACGACCGCATCTTCCAACCCCCTGACCGCAGGTTCGAGTCCTACAGGGGCGCCATCGAGAGCCCCCTCCATCGGGAGGCCGGGTTCAGGACCGTCCGCCGACAGCGGTCAGCGGCTCGGGTCGTGCTTGTGGAGCGCGGCCGACGCCCGGAAACGGATGCGCCCGCACTGCTCAAGGTCCTCCTCCGGCGTGTCCTCGGAGCAAAAGCAGTGGGACGCGGGCCGGCGAAGATCCTCGGCGTCCAGCCACAGTGGGACGCGCCCCCTCGCCCTCTCGGCTTCCGTATCCGTCGGTTTGATCTCAGGCACGAGCCGCAGCCCAGCCGTGCCCCTGCGCGCCCGGTCCGACGGGACGCAGCGGGACTCGTGGGAAGCGGTGGCGCCGCGCAGAGGTCACCCGGAGGCGGGACGGATCGGGTCGGCCTGCGGCTTCGAGGCACGCCGGGCGGCAGCCCGGCGATCTGAATGAGGGAAGCACCATCAATCACTGCCGCGGCACTGTCACAGAATCGACCCCCACTCGGTCATTCGACGCAAAAGGGGCGCATTGTTCGAGCCCCATACCGTCGGCTTTCCCAGACCCCCAGGGCGGCACTCGATGACCACGATCAGCCTGGACGCAGTGACACTCGGTAAACAGTTGAACGCGTCCGAAATATTCGACACGGCCATCGCGCTGCTCGACGAGCAAGGGACGGTCGCCGCCTGGACACACACCGCCGAACGGCTCCTGGGACACTCCGCCGGGGACATCGTGGGCCGGTCCGCCGCGCTCGTGCTGCCGTCCTTCGTGGAGGCGACGACATCGGCATTCGTCGAGCGGTGCCGGGCCGAGAACGGCTGGCCGGGCGTGACGGAGGTGCGCCGCCGGGACGGCCGGGTGCTCGACGTCAATGTGCGGATCACGGCATTGCACGGTCAGGACGGATCGGCACGATGGCTCGCGTCCGTGACCGACGCGGGCATGCCGTCCGGGGACGCGGTGGACGGATCGGTGCGGGGACCGCTCCTCGCCCGCGCGCCGATCGGGGTCGGCGTTCGTGACCGGCAGCTGCGGTCCATCTACGTGAACGACGTCGCCGAGAGCCACGACGGCCTTTCCCCCGATCGGCGCCTCGGGCGTCGGTTCACCGACGTCCTGCCCGGTGCCAATGCCGAAACGATCGAGGCGGTGATGCGGCAGGTCCTCCAGAACGGTACGACCAAGATCCACGAGTACCGGACGTGGCTGCCGACGAGCCAGGGCGCCGAGAAGCCGTTCGCGGTGTCGTTCCAGTGCCTCCAGGGCGCCGACGGCGAATCGCTCGGGGTGTGCGTCATCAGCGCCGACGTCACCGCGAGTTGGCAGGCGCGTGAGCGCCTCGCCGTTCTCGACCGGGCCAGTGCGCGTCTGGGCAGCACCCTGGACGTGATGCAGGCCGGCCAGGAACTGGCCGACCTCGCCGTGCCCCTGCTCGCCGACTACGTCGCCGTGGACCTGGAACAGTCGATCTCGTTCGGAGAGGGGCCCCCGGTCGGCATCAGCGCGACGGGCAGTCGTCTCCCCGCTTTCCGGCGAGCGGGTCTGGCCTCGATCCGTCAAGGTGTCCCGGAATCACCGTGGATGCGCGGCGAGCCGGTCGACGTACCCGCCGACTCACCTTTCACCGCGGTCCTGCAGGCCGGGAAGTCCTGCCTGGAGCCGGTCTTGGACACCGGTGCGGGCACATGGGTCGACAGCGTGCCGGGGCTGGCGCGCCGGGTTCGCGAGAACGGCATGCACTCGATCATGATCGTGCCCATCCGCGCACGACGCGCCCTGCTGGGCGTCGCCCTGTTCGTCCGCACCACCGATCCCGTGCCGTTCCACGAGGCCGATCTGCTCCTGGCCGAAGAACTCGTCGCCCGCGCCGCCCAGTCGCTGGACAACGCCCGCCAGTACGCAAGCCGGCACGCCGCCGCCCTCACCCTGCAACGCAACCTCCTGCCCCGCCATTTGACGGGAGGCACGGCGGTCGAGGTGGCGTCACGCTACCTGCCCGCGGACGTGGACCACGGCGTCGGCGGCGACTGGTTCGACGTGATCCCGCTGTCCGGCGCACGGGTGGCACTCGTCGTCGGCGACGTGGTCGGGCACGGCCTCCACGCCGCCGCGACCATGGGCCGGCTCCGGACCGCCGTCCACACCCTCGCCGACATGGAACTGCCCCCCGACGAACTGCTCGCCCAACTCGACGACACCGTCCAGCGCCTGGGCGAGGAGGACTGCGATCTCCCGGACCCGCCCACCGCGGTGGCCGGCGCCACCTGCCTCTACGCCGTCTACGACCCCGCCACCCGCCGCTGCACCATGGCATCCGCCGGACACCCCCCACCCGCGATCATCGACCCGCAGGGACGGGTCCTGTATCCCGACCTCCCCACCGGGACCCCGCTGGGTGTCGGACTGGGGGAACCCTTCGACTCGGTTGAGCTGGAACTGGCCGAAGGCAGCGTCCTCGCCCTGTACACCGACGGCCTGATCGAGACCCGCGACCACGACATCGAAGAGGGAATGCACCGCCTGGGCACCGCACTCGCCCAGCCGGACCGAACCCTCGACGACCTCTGCGACATCGCGACCCGCACCCTGCCCGACCAGGCTCCCTGCGACGACGTCACCCTCCTGCTCGTCCGCACCCGCTCCCTCAACCCCAGCCGGGTGGTCACCTGGGCCCTGCCCGGCGACCGCTCCGCCGTCCGCCACGCCCGCAGACTCGCAGCACACCAACTGACGCAATGGGGCCTGGAAGGCCTCGCGGACGCCACAAGACTCATCGTCAGCGAACTCGTCACCAACGCCGTACGCCACGGCAACGGACCGATCGAACTCCGCCTCGTCCGCCACCGGGTCCTGACCTGCGAGGTGTCCGACACCGCCGCCGTCATCCCGCGACAGCGTCGCGCACGCACCACGGACGAGAACGGCCGCGGCCTCTTCCTCGTCACCAAGCTGTCCCGCAGATGGGGCGCGCGATCGACATCGGGCGGCAAGGTCGTCTGGGCCGAACAGGAACTCCCCCACACGTCCGAACGCCAACCGGTTGCCGCCTGAGCCGCCCCCACCGATCTCGCGAAACGGGCTTCGCAGGGGCGTCCGGCACATCCCCGCCCCTCTCTGTGCCGCCGACGCCGCCCCGCCGCCGGTTTCCGCCGGACATGGGGCGAGTCGTGCCGGGCCCGGCCTGTCGAGGAGAAGCCGGGCTGGGCGGATTCACGTGTGCCCGAGGTCAGGGTCGTTGCCGGTGCCAGTACTCAGCCCAGCCGGGATCGAAGTCGGGATGCTCCTTCCACTGCTCCGCGATCCGCGTGAGCGCGCTGAAGGGCTTGTACGCGGGTCCGCCTTCGTCCAGTTCCAGCTCGGCCATGCCGTGCAGATAACGGACGGCGAAGTCCAATGACGTGGCGACCGGGGCGTATCGGGGATCCTCCGTCACCAGCAACGGGGCGAGCCTGTCGCTGATGAAGGAAAGAACCTTCGCGAAGTCGTCCTTGGTCGGGGCCGGGGGCGGCGTGTGGGACTCGCTGGTCATGTGCCGAGGTTATCCATGCACCGGCCGCGCACGGCTTGACGTGCTTGTCCTGAAGCCTTCTGGCGTATCCGAGCGGATGCGGGTGCCGGTGCGGCCCATCAAGCCGTCCACCTTCGTCGGCGACTCGGCGAGCGCGTCGGACCGTACGGCGCACTCCGGCCCGGGCGGCTCAGGGCGGCGGGGCGTCGGTTTCCGCGGCCGTGCTGTGATGGGCGCGGATGAGTGCGATCACGGTGTCGGCCGTGCGGTCCAGATGGCTGCGGCCGTCGGGCAACAGCGTCGTCGGGTTGATGTAGCTGCGCGGCCCCACATGCGTGGCCGGTTCGAGCCGGTGCTCGGTGATCTTCCCGGCGCGGCGGGCCCGGTTCCATGCGCTTGTGCGGAACAGCCGCCAGCGCTGCGGGAAGATCCAGGTGCCGACCCGCTCGATCCGGTCGTACTTGCTGGTCAGCCGATGCAGGTGCTCGGCACGGCCGATGTCGTTGGAGCCGTTGTGGAAACCGCCCAGCGTGATCAGCAGGAGCGGGGAGCGCAGCCGGCCGCGCAGTTCGTCCACCGCGCCGGTGGCGACCTGGGCGCCGCCGCTGTAGCTGAGCAGCACGACCGGGATGCCGCTGTCGGGCCGGTAGCCGGCGAGCCGGAGTTGGGTGGCGATCTGCGAGCCGACGGCACGGTTGTACAGCGGACGGTACCGGCTGTCGGCCGCCACGAAGATCTGCATGACATTGTGGAGGAACAGCAGCAGCCCGACGCGGCGGCGCAGCCACACCCACACGGGCCTCTCGGCAAGCGGGTCGGCCAGTGGGGAGTACGGCAGCACCTGACCGAGCACCCGCAGCTCCGGCCCCCTGCGCAGCAGCGCCTTCACCAGCCGGCCCCCGTCCCGGCTGTCGCGGACGCGACGTTTGCCGATGCCGTCCAGGTAGACCAGATAGGCGTCAGGGGGGTCGCCGGGAGCCGCGCCCCGGGCGTAGGGAACGCCCTTGGGGAGCTCGGTGAGGGGGGTCCGCCAGGCCGCGCCGTACGCCAGCACCTCATGGCGCGCCAGCAGGGCTTCGGCGAGCAGAGCGGGGCCGATCACGCACACCCAGAGGAGAAAATCGTTCATACGATCGGCTCCCACGCCGTCGTGGCGCCGATCCTCACGACCGAGCGCCGCACGGCCTCCACAGCGGCTCCGAGCCCGGCCCCGGCGAGGGCCACGCAACCGGCGGAGCCCCACCGGCCCAGGTCGGTCGCCGTGGAGACCGGCCCGACGAGACCGGCTCCGACACCGACCAGGAGCAGCAGGTGGAGCGTGGGCCCGAGCAGGGGAAACGCGAGGACGGCGGCGAACACCAGCGGGGTGACCAGGCCTGGCGTCCATCCCGGCCCGGCACCGGTCGGTGGCGAGGACTGCACGAGTTCGGCCAGGCTCGCCGCGGTCAGCGGCCACAGCGCGAACAGTGCGCCCTCGACGAGGCCACAGGCCAGCAGCAGTCCGGCCACCCGGGTTCGTGACATGCCCGGGCGGCGCACCACCAGGGGCAGGATGCGCCCGGCGACCTCCGACACCCCGGCGAACAACAGCAGAACGACGACGAGGAGTGACACCGCTCAGCCTCGCTCGGACGGCACGACGGGAGGCTGCTGCCCGAGCGGGCCTGCGGCTTGGAGGTACCGCTCGAGTTCGTCGGCGGCGCGCCGATATCCGCCGGCCTCCCTCTGGGCGACGCACAGGGTGGCTGCCGCCGCACTGAACCGGGGACTGTGCAGCAGACGCCCGGCAAGGGCACGCACGGAGCCCTCGGTGACGTCCTGCGTACGTATCGACAGGCCGGCGCCCAGCTCCACGACACGGCGGGCCACCATCGGCTGGTCGGCCCCCTGGGGTACCACCAGCATCGGAACCCCGGCGTACATGGCCTCGTTGACGCTGTTCATTCCGCCGTGCGTGACGAACAGCACCGCACGGGCCAGCACCTCCGGTTGCGGAACGGAACGGCGGGCGAGCACATTGGCCGGCAACGGACCCAGCGCGTCGGGATCGGTCTTCCCGGTCGAGACGACGACCGTGCCACCCAGCGGGGCGAGCGCGGTGGCGAAGCAGCGCAGCAGCTGCGGGTCGGCGTTGAACACCGTGCCCAGCGAGGCGTACAGCACGGGGTCCGTCAGCCGATCGGACGGGAACGACGGGTCGGCCGGTCGGGCACCGATGCTCGGGCCGACGAACCGGTAGGACTCGTCGAAGTCCTCGACGGCAGGCTGGAACGACCGGGAGGTGTAGACCACATTGAGCGGCTGGCGGATGTTCCCCATGTCCAGCATGGGCAGCCCGCGGGTGTCGAAGCGGCGCAGGCCTCGGCGCGAGCGCAGATAGCTCCGGAGGGTACGAGGTCGAGCCGCCGCCTCGGCGAGCAGACTCCACGAGCCGCGGGTGGGACTGGGAACCCGCCGGTTGAACGCGAACGTGGTGAACGATGCCGCCGCCGGCACCTTGAGTTCGCGGGCGGCGATCGCGCCCCACAAGCAGGCGCTGTCGTGGACGATCAGGCCTGGCCGAACCTTGCGCAGGTCCGTGAGCACCGTGGGCAGCAGGCGGGCGGCGGTGCCCGCGAGCCCCGCCATCAACGTGCCGGGCGTCGGCGGATCGGGCAGCGGCTGGTCGCCCCCGGGGTAGAGGCACACCCTCGCGCCGACGGCCTCGATCTCCTCCCGGAACGCGGGCGACGTGTGGTACGTGACGGAGTGGCCGCGGCGGACGAGTTCATCCACCAGCGGCAGCGTCGGGTTGACGTGCCCCTGCATGGCGATGTTGAGGAACGCGATGGTGCTCACAGAACGATCCCTGGTTCGGAGAAAGTTGATACGTCGCCCGGTGTGACCGACGTGGCGGTCGCCCGAGGATCGTCGGCCCGGTACAGGCCGGGTCCGCTGATGCGCAGCTCGTCGAGGAAGCGCCCCGCCGCTCGCGAAGCCGTGCTGATCAGCCGTTGGGAATGGCCGAAGTCCCGGGGGGCCGGCCAGGCCTCGACTCCGGTCGGCAGCACGACGGTCGGGATCTGCCGGGACACCTCGCGCAGATCACGCTCGATCTGGTGGTGCATGAGCAGCAGTGCGGCCCTGGCGGCGATCGCGCCGGCCCGTGGGGGCGGGACGGCCGGGGGCAGCGGCGAGCCCTCCGGCCCGGTCGACAGCACCACCACGCTGGCCGCCCCGGCCTGCAGCGCCGCCAGTACCGGGACATAGGCGATCACTCCGCCGTCGACGAGCGTCCTGCCTCCACGCTCCACCGGGGGCAGGATCCCCGGCATGGCGGCACTGGCGAGCAGTGCGGACTCCAGGTCCCCGTGGTCGAGCAACGCGGGCGCACCGGTGACCAGGTCCATGGCCACCGCCGTGAACGGGACGGCGAGTTCCTCGATCCGCGACGGCAGCCCGGACCGGGCGATCAGTCGACGCAGGCCGCGATCCGTGCAGATGCCGGCCCGTGAGGAGGGATAGCCGAGCGGATACACCTCACGACGGCGCAGCCGCGTCCACACGTGGTCCAGCCACGGCGCGGCCTTTTCGGGGTGAGCCGCCGCGATGGCCCCGTTGAGGGCGCCCACCGAGGTTCCGATGATCATGTCCGGGACGAATCGTTGCCGTTCCAGCGCGTACCCGACACCGACATGGGCCGCTCCGAGCACGCCCCCCGCACCCACCACGACGGCCACGGGACGGGGAAGGCCCTGCAAGCCCCGCACGGGATCCCCGGGCGCGCGGCACGACGACGGGGAGCGCACCCCGTCGTCGTCCTGCACGGCGCTGCGCCTCTCGCGGCCACGACCACTACTCGAGCCGCCCCTGAGCAAGCCCGAACGTGCCCAGGAGACCGGTGTCCGGCCACGGGTGATCCGCATGATCCACCTCTCTCGTTTCGGCGCGGAATACGGGACGGCCTCTCAGCCGGTGCCGGGCGGCAACCCGACCCGGGACGCCAGCCTCCGGACCTGCCCGGCGAAGCGGTCACCGATCCGTGCGACGACACGCCCCGTCCTCGTGCTGCGAGGGGCGTGGCCCTTCGCGAGCTCTGCGGTCGCGGTCCGTGGACCGTGCGGCCTCGAGGTCGGACAGGCCGCTGCTCCCCCGGCCGGGGGGCGAGCTCGTCGTGCCGCGTCGGCCGAGTCGACGAATGTGACCGTCTCCCCGAGGGGCGCCCGGCCCGTGCGGGAGTGGTTCACCGTGGCGTCCTCGAACCCGATCGACATACCGCAGAAGAGGATCAGTTCGTCCGGCGGCGACAGGATCTTCGCGACGGTCGTGCGGTACTTCGCCCACGCCATCTGCGGGCAACTGTGCAGTCCTTCGGCGCGGAGGAGCAGCATGACGGTCTGCAGATACATGCCGAGGTCGGACCATTGGGGCCTGCCCATGCCGCGGTCGACGTAGCAGAACAGGGACGCGGGCGCCCCGAAGCAGTCCCAGTTCGCGGAAGCCGCCCGCTGGCGCGCCTCCAGGTCCTCGCGCGGAATGCCGAGTGCGCCGTAGCGCTCCGCACCGAAGGCCGACCGGCGCTCTCGGTACGGGGACTTCAACTCGGCGGGGTACTGCTCGTACTCCGGCTCGTCCCAGGGTTCGCCCGTGGCCAGCCGCTCGCCGACCCGCCTCTTGAGCTCGGCCAGTGGCGCACCTGTCAGGACGTAGACATGCCACGGCTGGATGTTCGATGCGGACGGCGTCCAGGCCGCGGCGGACACCACGCGCTCAAGCGTCTCTCTCGGGACCTGCCGGTCCGTGAACCCGCGCACCGCACGTCGGGTGGTGACCGCTTCGTAGACGTCCATGATCGCCTGCCTCCCTGGCCGCTCGATTGCAGTAGCTATCGTTGCACTCAAGATAGTATCACTCAAGACGATCTCATGATTGACTATCTCGGCCAAGAAGAATTGCCGACCCACGGCTGCCCGCCGGGGCCCTGCACATCGGAGAAGGCCATGGCCACACTGCTGCACATCGATTCGTCCGTATTTCCAGGAGAGGCGTCCTCGTCCCGCGCGGTCACGGCGGCCTTCCGCGAGGCGTGGAGGGAGCACCACCCGGAAGGCACGGTGGTCTACCGTGACCTCGCCGCCAGCCCCGTCGCGCACATCACCGCCGACGCCTGGTCCGCCGGTTACACCGCCCCGTCCGACCGCACCCCCGCGCAGTCCGCCGCGTTCGCCGAACGCCTGAAGCTCATCGAGGAACTGGAGCAGGCGGACGCGGTCCTGATCGGCGCGCCCATGTACAACTACTCGGTCCCGTCGACCCTCAAGGCGTGGCTGGACAGCGTGCTCCTGATGGGCCGCACCGCGGGCGAGGCTCCCACCGCCCAGGGCACCCCGGCCGTCGTCGTCGCCAGCCGTGGCGGCTCCTATGCGCCGGGCACCCCGCGCGAGGGCTTCGAGTTCGTACAGAACTATCTGGAGGCCGTCCTCAAGGGCACTCTGGGCCTGGATCTCGACTTCATCGTCCCCGAGCTCACCATGGCCCCCCGTAACCCGGCCATGTCGGAACTGGTCCCCCTCTACGAGGCCTCCCGCAAGCGCGCCTTCGAGGACGCGACGATCAAGGCCGAGCGACTCGCGGAACGCCTCGCCGCGTAACTCCCACGTCATGGGCGCCGCGTGACACTCCGCCCGAGGAGGTCACACGGCGCCTTCGTCGTCCATGCCCCCGTCGCCGAGGAGGCCGCCCGCATCGCAGCGGCGACCCGGCCCCGAGCACGACAGCGACCCACGACCGAACGGCGCTGTGTGCGGGGACGCAGATCCGGCCGATCCGGTACGGGCGCGGCAGCCGTGCCGACGGGCCCGGACTCGGTCGAGGGCACCGCCCGGCCGCCCTCGACCGCCGACGCCCGGTGGAGACGGCCGCGGCCCACGAGGGCGGCCGACCGCGAAATACGACGGAAAGCGCCGACGCGGCCGGCACGCAGGTGTCGAGCGAGCGCCTACGCCTTGCCGTCAGCGGGATAGACGAACCGCGTCAGCAGATCAACCAGCTGCTCGGCATCACCGGGCGCCAGTTCGGCGACCAGACGCTCGGACAGCGGTGCCGCCAGCACATGAGCCGCGTCGAAAAGCTCGATGCCCCGGGGCGTGATCTCCACGGCCCGCGCCCGCCGGTCCCCCGGAACGGGCTTGCGGACAGCCAGCCCCTTGCTCTCCAGGTCGTCGACGATCCGCATGATCCCCGCCTTGTCCGACCCCGTTTCCGCAGCCAGGTCCCGCTGCACGGTGGGCCCGCGGTCGACCAGCACGATGAGCACGGCGAAGTGGCGCAACTCGATGCCGAGCGGCCGAAGCGCCTCACCCATCACCGCCGCCGCGTGCCAGTGCGCCCTGCGCAGCAGCAGGCCGAGGGCGAAAGGCGAGGTGTCCCCCGGGCGGTCGGTCGCACGCGCGGTGGTCCGAGGCGGAACGTCAGCTGTCATGAACCCACACTACAACCATTTACTCGGTCGATACAGTATCGTTTGAAACTAAATACGACCAACGCAGAGCGGATAGAACGCCGTCAGGTCGGCCTCGGGCATGGAGTCCGGGGTCGCCCGGTCGGTCTGATCGGCTTCCTTCGTATAGGCCCTGTTCCTGTCGTCCGACCTCCGGTCGAGGCCCTTCACGCCGCCGAGCCGGGCCGCCGTCGAATAGACGCCGTCACCCTCGTGACCGTAGGACGCGAGGTCCGGGTAGCGGTCGTGATCGTAGTCGGCGACGGCGATCGCACGCGGCTCGCTCAGGTCGACGTGGTGATCGCTCTGCCCCCGTCCGCGTGCCGAGAAGGGCCCGAGCCGCAGCTCGGAGACGTCCGGTCGCACCGGGTCGTCGCCCTGGAACGCGCCGGTGGCGACGACGAAGAGGTCACTCCAGCCGTCCCGGTCGAAGTCCGCCACGACGGCGAGCACGTCCTTCGCGCCGTCCCCGCGCTCCCCGACCAGATCCCGTGGCCCCACCTTCGCGCCCCGCCCTCCCTCGGCTCCGAACGTGATGGTCAGGCCGGCGCCGGTGCGGGACGGGGAGGAGACACGGTCGGCCGTGCCGTCCCCGTCGAGGTCGGCCACCAGAACTCCCGTGGAGGTGGCACAACTTCCGATCGCGGGACCGGCGGCCGGGCGTCCGGGCGGATCGCCCCGGCCGTCGCCGCAACCGGCCATCAGTGCGGTCGACGTCACGAGCGCCAGTACGCAGCACGCCCGCCCGGCTGTTCGTCCCCCGACCCCCATGACGTGACCGCCTTTCCCCACGGCTTGTTTCCGAACAGGCCGAACGTATCGCGCGGACGGAACTCCGCGAACGGCGGTCGCTGCGCATGGTGCGGTGCGCGAAGGGGCAGCGAGAAACGGCGAGCGCCGGGAGCGGAAGGGCGTCCAGCCCAAGCGTCCAGGGCAGTGGCTCTCCGACCGGCCTGCTAGTGGTCCGACCGCGGCGGCCCACGTCGTGGTGCCGTTCGAACGTGCCCGCGCTCCGCCGGGCCGGCGGAAGGAAAGTCGCGAACAAGGCCGCCCCCCTCCATTCACCGACTCGTCCGCGATCGAAAGAAGTCCCGAAAAAATAATTACTGGGGCATTGTCGATAAATGGTGTGACCGCTGTGGTCATACCCCCTTTTTCGTATTGATAATTCCCTCCCCCGTCGCCCCCCACTTAGCGTTGCGTGCCAGATGGGACAACGGACGACGCGAAGGGAGTGGACGATGGCGGAACGCCTCGCCACCGGGCCGCTCGACGGGATGCCGCTGCACGACCCGTCGACGCCTCCAGGCCGATCCGGTTCGTCGCGCCGCTGTTCGCGGCCGTCCGGCGCGCCCCCTCGGCGCCACGGCCGATTCGCCCCTCCCGCCACAACACGCCCCCCGGAGCCCCCATGCCTGCTCTCGACCGCCAGGACAACGTCTTCGTGCTCGACATCGGAGACAGTGAGAACCGCTTCCACCCCGACTGGATCGCGTCGGTCAACGCCGCCCTGGACGAAGTGGAGCAGGCGGAAGGGCCGCGGGCTCTGGTGACCGCGGCGACGGGCAAGTTCTTCTCCAACGGTCTGGATCTGGAATGGCTGTCCGCCCATGGCGAGCATCAGCAGGACTACCGCACCTCGGTCCACAAGCTCTTCGCCCGTGTGCTGGCCCTGCCGATGATCACGGTGGCCGCCCTGCAGGGTCACACCTTCGCCGCAGGCGCCATGCTGTCCCTTGCGCACGACTTCCGCGTCATGCGCGCCGACCGCGGCTTCTGGTGCCTGCCCGAGGCCGACATCAACATCCCGTTCACACCCGGCATGTGCACCCTGATCCAGTCCCGGCTGGCACCGAGGACCGCGCACGAGGCCATGGTCACCGCACGCCGCTACGGCGGGTCGGACGCCGCGGCCGCGGGCATCGTCGACCAGGCGGTCGCCGAGGACGCGGTGCGCTCCACGGCCGTGGAGATCGCCCAGGCGCAGCTGAGCAAGGCCGGAGACACACTCGGCACCATCAAGGCGCGCATGTACGGACCCGTCCTGGAGACCCTGCGCGGCACGGCCGGTCCTCGCGACTGACCCCACCGGTGATCGACGGAGGGCCGGACCCCGCTGCGGCGGGGCCCGGCCCTCCGGTCGCGCGCACCCGGGACCGCCGCACCGTCACCGGAGTCCCGCAAGCAGGCAAGTCGCGCTGCTTCCTCCGCGACGGGACACCCACCCCCGAGCCCTGCCGGGACGCCGACACCCGCTTTAGTTGACTCGTCAAGGAGATTCAGAGATGATTGACGTATCAATTAACTGCACCGTGCCGCACACGGCCGGGGAGCGCAGCAGGAGGAGTCCATGACAGCCCAAGGCTTCGAACTGGGCCTCAACTCGTTCGGGGAGGTCGCGACCGATGACCGCGGCACCCTGAGCGACGCCGAGACGGTTCGCCTGATCGTCGAGGAAGCCGAGCTCGCCGAATCCGTGGGGCTCGACGTGTTCAGCGTCGGCGAGCACTACCGCCGCGGCCACAACGACAGCGCCACCCCGGTCCTGCTCGCCGCGATCGCCACCGCGACGGAGCGGATCCGGCTCGGCACCTCGGTGACCGTGCTGAGCACAAACGATCCGGTGCGGCTGTACCACGAGTTCTCCACACTGGACGCCGTCTCGAACGGGCGCGCCCAGCTCGTGCTCGGGCGGGCGTCGGCCACGGACTCGTTCCCGCTGTTCGGCTACAACCTCGCCGACTACGACGAGCTGTTCGAGGAGAAGCTCGACCTGTTCATGCGTCTCCAGCGCGAGGAGACGGTGACCTGGTCCGGGAGGTTCCGGCCGCCGCTCGTCGAGCAACAGCTGCACCCCCGGATGCCGCCCGGCGGCATCCCGACCTGGATCGGTGTGGGGGGCAGCCCGAACTCCGTGGTGCGCGCGGCCCGTTACGACCTGCCGCTCATGCTGGCCATCATCGGCGGGCGCCCTCAGCGCTTCGCCGGCCACGTCGAGCTCTACCACCGCACACTCGAGCAGCTCGGACACCCGGAGCGGCCGGTCGCCCAGCACTCGCTGGGGATGGTCGCGGAGACCGACGAGGAGGCACTCGAGACCTGGTGGAAGTACTGGCAGCCGCTGGTGGCCCAACTCGCCGAGGAACGCGGGTTCTACAAGCCGACCCGTGAGCGCTATCTGCAGGAGGTCGATTCCGGCGCACTCTTCGTCGGCTCGCCCGAGACCGTCGCCCGCAAGATCGCAACGATGGCACGCGACCTGCGTCTGAGTCGTTTCGACCTCAAGTACGACGTCCTGAACCTGCCCCGCGAAGCCCGGGCCCGCACCATCGAGCTGCTGGGACGCGAAGTCGCCCCGCGGGTGAAGCAACTGCTCACGAAGGAGCCCACCCATGTCTGATCTCGTCTTCGGCCTGGACACGTTCGGCGATGTTCCGACGGACGACACCGGCAGCCCGGTGTCCTACGCGCGTGCCGTCCGGCAGGTCGTCGAGGAGGCAGTTCTCGCGGAGGAGACCGGCGTCGACGTCATCGCCCTCGGAGAGCACCACCGACCGGAGTATGCGATCTCCAGTCCGGAGACCGTGCTCGCGGGCATCGCCACGCGGACCGAACGCATCCGGCTGGCTTCCGGCGTGACCGTGCTGAGCTCCGACGACCCGGTGCGCGTCTTCCAGCGCTTCTCCACCGTGGACGCGCTCTCCGACGGCCGGGCCGAGGTCATCCTCGGACGCGGCTCCTTCACCGAGTCGTTCCCCCTCTTCGGGTACGACCTGAGCGACTACGACGTGCTGTTCGAAGAGAAGATCGAGCTGTTCGCCAAGCTGCTCGAGGAGAAGCCCGTCACCTGGAGCGGGACCAAGCGGGCCGCGCTCGACAACGCCGACGTCTTCCCCAAGACCGAGTCCGGGCACCTGAGCACCTGGGTCGGGGTCGGCGGTTCGCCCCAGTCGGTCGTCCGCACCGCGCATTACGGCTTCCCGCTGATGATCGCCATCATCGGCGGCAACCCGGAGCGGTTCGCCCCCTATATCGACCTCTACCAGCGCGCCACCGACAAGTTCGGTACGACCGCCCATCCGGTCGGGATGCACTCGCCGGGCTTCATCGCCGACACGGACGAGGAGGCCCGCGAACTGCACTGGCCGTACTACCGGGTCATCCGCGACCGTATCGGCGCGCTGCGGGGATGGCCGGCGATCCGCAGGCAGGAGTACGACGCCGAGATCGAGCACGGCTCCCTCTACGTCGGCTCCCCCGAGACGGTCGCCCGCAAGATGGCCGACGCCGTCAAGGCACTGGGCGTCGGCCGGTTCGACCTCATCTACACCTCGGGAACGCAGCCCGTCAGCGCCCGTCTGCGCGCCGTCGAGCTGTACGGCAGCAAGGTGATCCCGATGGTCCGCGACCTACTGGCGGGCTGACGCCGTGAACGGAGAAGACATGGACACCACCGCCGTGCACACCGTCGGCATCCTGGGTGCGGGGAAGGTCGGGACCGTACTGGCCCGTCTCGCCGTCGCGGCCGGCCATCGTGTGCTCATCGCCGGATCGGGCGACCCCGAAAAGATCGCGCTCACCGTCGAAGTCCTCACGCCCGGCGCGGTCCCCGTGACAGCCGAACAGGCCGCGGCGACGGCGGACGTGGTCGTCCTGGCGCTGCCGCTCGGGAAGTACCGGAGCATTCCCGCCGAGACCCTGCGGGGCAAGCTCGTCGTCGACGCGATGAACTACTGGTGGGAGGTGGACGGCATCCGCGAGGACCTCACCGACCCGCTGACCTCCTCCAGCGAGATCGTGCAGGCGTATCTGGCCGGAGCACGTGTGATCAAGGCGTTCAACCACATGGGGTACCACGACCTCGAGGACGAGGCGCGGCCCGCGGGGGCACCGGGACGCAAGGCGATCGCGATCGCCGGCGAGGGGCCGGACGACCTCGCGACCGTTGCGCGCCTCGTCGACGCCCTCGGCTTCGACCCCGTCGTCGCCGGCCCTCTGGCCGAAGGCGTACGACTGGAACCCGGCACCGAGCCCTTCGGCGCCGATGTCGGCGCCGAGGAACTGCGGGGAATGCTCGACCGCTTCCCGGAGTCGGAACGGGGGCGGACCGTACTCAGCGCACGGGCGGCCGCCGCGGCGTCGGCCGAGACCGCCGCCTGACCCTCGCCGACGCCGGGCCGGGGGCCCGCTCGGCACACGCCCGACGACGAGGTCGCACGGCCCGGCGTGACGTCCGGGCCGTCCGGCCGCCCGCCGCAGTCGTGACCCCCCGCGCGGTCGACGTCGAGGCGGCCGAGCATCGCCGGACCTCTCCCCGGCCAGCCGTTCGGGGCTTGGGGGTCCGGCGGCGGGGCGGCCCGGTGCGCGGACAGCGGGCCGCCGTGGCCGTGGGCCCCGACCGCGAGGTCGACACGAAGGCGCCCGCGCCTCGGAGAGGTTGAGCGGGGGCAATCGACGGAGTGCCCGTGACCGGGCCGTCCGGGACCGCCGGTTCGCCGAGGGTCTGTCACACCGGGACCCCCCAACTCCGTCAGGTCATCGGGGGAGTCCGCCTCTGACGAGGGAGTCCGCGATGACCGACGCCGCCTTTGTGAAGACCGTGCGCTACACGAGCCTGCTGTGCTGCGCGATCCTGTCGGGGGTCGCCGTCACCGTGCTCTTTCTCGAGCTGGCGCTCAGGCAGCTGACCGGGCCGGCCTACATCCGCGTTCGCCAGGTCGAGTTCGGCTTCTTCACCTGGTACATCGGCGCCGTCACCGTACCGACCCTGGTCGCCGTGGTGATGCTCGTCCTCCACGCGCGCCGGGCGCACAGCGCCGTCCTGCGTCCGTCGGTCGTCGCACTCGTTCTGCTGCTCCTGGCCCTGCTGGTCACCCTCGTGGTCAACGGCCCCGTCAACGTCCAGGAGTCGGGCTGGAACGCGCTCACTCCGCCCGCCGACTGGGCGCGCGTCCGCGACCGTTGGCAGATCGCCCACGCCGTGCGGACCGTGGCGATCGTCCTCGCACTCGGCTTCCTCGGGGTGGCGGTCCCGGACCGCCCGGCTCCCGTTTCGTCCGGCCACGGCGGCGCCGAGACCTGACCCGCGCTGCTCCGGGCGCCGGGGCCCCGACGGGGGCGCAGCACTCCGGGATCCCCGTACGCCCACGGCATCGCGTTCCGAGCAGGCCGAGCCCGCCCCCTCCGCCGCCACCGGGCCGAACCCGCGTCACCTGCGGCGGAACGAGCACGCGAAGATCCCCTTCGAGGCCGGTCCGACAGTCACCCGAGGAGCGCCTCGATGATCAGCGGCCAGGCGGTCCGGCCCAATCGGGCGTCGGCGTCAGGGGTTCCGCCGTAAAGATGGTCCGCGGACGGCAGGGCAGGACTCTCGCCGGGGAATCGAGTGCGGTGACCGGCGTCGTCCCGGCTGATCAACCGCACCGGCGACCCGGACGAGCGACGGCGGGCGGCCAGTTCTTCGGCGTAGGGCAGCGAGGGCCACATCGCGTCGTCGCCCCCGGCCACGAGCAGTACGTCGGCCGCTGCCCTCTCCACCGGGATCGCCGTCTCGGCGAGCAGATGGGCGAAGGTCCGTTCACTGCGTTCGTACCATCCGCGGACGGCGACCGGTCCGCCGTGCGGCTCGCGGGGGGTCCAGGTGTCGTCCATGGGCATGAAGGGCAGTGGCTCTCCCCGCCACGTCCAGGACGAGCGGTAGGGCCGCGCTCGTCCGTCGCGCCCGGGACCGACGTTGCACCAGACCCGCGAGGTCGGCGACACCGGGACCACGACGTCCACACGCGGGTCGTGCACCGCGGTGAGCAGGGCGGCCTCGGCTCCCTTGGAGACACCCAGGACACCGATGCGCCGTGCGCCCGCCGACCCGAGCACGTCGACGGCGGCGGTGAACGTCTCCAGTGGGATCTCGCAGATACCCGCCGGCTGTCCCGGACCGCCGAACCAGCGGATCGCCAGAGCGGTCACCCCGTGCCGCGCGAGGATCCGAGCCCTCTCCCGCTCGACCCGTCCGCTCGAGCCCGCCAGGACCACCACGGCCGCGTCACCGCCACCGACCGGTGTGACCAGGACGCCCTCCCAGGGAGAGGACACCTCGCGCTCATGAACCTCCACACGGACCCCCTCGAACACTGGCCCGACAGGCCGGCCGCCCGGAGCCTACGGCGTCACGGCCGCGGGTGAACACCGGGAACCGGTCGCCACGGCACCCGTGCGGCGAGCGCCGGCACACCGAAGGGCCCCGGGGCGTCCCGGGCTACGGCTCGATCAGCCCGACTCGGATGGCGTACCTGGTGAGTTGAAGGCGGTCCTTCATGCCCAGCTTCTCCAGGAGATTCGCCCGGTGCCGTTCCACGGTCTTGACGCTGATGACGAGGATGTCGGCGATCTCCTGTGAAGTGTGGCCCTCGGCCACGAGTTTGAGGATCTCCTCCTCGCGGTTGGTGATCGCCCGCTCCGGGATCGGCTCGCCCTGCCTGGCGCGGTCGAGGTAGTTGCGGACGAGGGCGTTGACGGCGCCGGGGTAGAGGAAGGGCTCGCCGCGCATGGTGGCGCGGCAGGCTTCGACGAGATCACGGTCGGCGACGGATTTCAGCACATAGCCGGAGGCGCCTGCCGCCAGGGCCTCGAAGAAGTACTGCTCGTTGTCGTACATGGTCAGGATCAGGATGCGCAGGTCCGGCTGGATGCGGGCGAGTTCGCGGGCGGCCTGCAGTCCGGTCATGCGGGGCATGGCGACGTCGAGAATGGCCAGGTCCGGCCGGTGGGTGCGGGCGGCCTCGACGGCTTCCGCGCCGTCACCGGCTTCGGCGACGACGGTGAGGTCGGGTTCGCCTTCGAGGATGAGCCGGACTCCCCGGCGGACCAGATGGTGGTCGTCGGCGAGGAGGATACGGGTCGGGGGCGCCTTGGACATGGTCAGTGGCTCCGTCGGTGGGCGGGCACGGTCAGGCGTACCTCGGTGCCCGCGTCGGGGCCCGGGGCGAGGGTGAGGGTCGCTCCGATGAGCAGGGCGCGTTCCCGCATGCCGCTGATGCCGGCTCCCTCGGGAGCGCCGTCGATGCCCCGGCCGTCGTCGCGGATGACCAGCTCCACACCGGCCGGAGTGCGCCGGAGTGTGAGGTCCACGCGGCGGGCCCCGGCATGGCGGGCGGCGTTGGTCAGGCTTTCCTGCGCGACTCGGTAGAGCACGAGTTCGACATCCCGGCTCAACGGCGGCAGATCGGTGTCGATGCGATGGCGTACCGCGAGGCCGGGTCGGGTGAACTCGTTGGCCAGCGCCTTCAGGGCGCTGACCAGGCCGAGGTCCTCCAGGACACCCGGGCGCAGCCGGCGGGCGATGCGGCGGATCTCGTCCAGGCCGGCGCGGGTGGTCTCCTGCACCCGGTGGAGATCGGCCCCCAGGGCGGGAGGGGCGTGGTCGGCGACGCGTTTGAGTTCGAGCAGTACGGCCGTGAGGGTCTGGCCGACCTCGTCGTGGAGCTCCTGCGCGATGCGGTGGCGCTCGGCCTCCTGTGCGGACAGGGCTCGAGCGGCGCTGGTGGCGCGTTCGGTCTCCAGACGGTCGAGCATCGAGTTGAAGGTCGTGATCAGCTCGGCGACCTCGCCGTGACCGGCGACCACCGGGCGGGCTCCCGGGCGGAGCAGGTCGATGGCGGTCATGGCACGGGTGAGGCGCTGCAGCGGGGCGAGGCCGATGCGCAGCAGGACGGCGTTGGCGACGAGCATCGCGGCCAGTCCCGCGGTCAGGACGGCCGCCTCGGTGAGCAGGACGGGGCTGGACACGGTGACCGGCCCCAGCAGCAGGGCGGTGGCACAGATGAGTACGACGGCGTTGAGCAGGAAGATCCGCCAGAACAAGGGCACCGACCTCGCCTCCGTCCCATCGCCGTCCGTGACGCCATGAGCCCGCCGCGGTGCCGCCCGCCGGCGCGTGCCCCGGTGCCGTCGAGGGGCCCACGGCCGTCATGGCCAGCGTGCGGGGTGCGGTGCGCCGGTGTCCATCGGTGCCGACACCCATTCGGCCGCACATGACATGGGTGCGGGGCGCCCGCGGAAATGGGTGGTGGACCCGATGGTGTCGCTCCCGGCCCCCGTGTGACGGTGGCATGGACCCCCTGACCTGCCGGTCCTCGGAAGGAGCCACCATGACACGTCCTGACGTCGACCTGCCGCACGCTCTCGACGAGCGGGTGGAGCGAAGGGACCCGCGTGGTGCCCGCGGCCCGGAGACCGGACATCCGCGGCGGCCGCGGGAGCACGGGCGCGGCCTGGCCCGGGCGCTGCCGGCACTCGCCGTGGTGATGCTCGTCGTGGGCCTGGTACTGCCGCAGGGCCTGATCCTGGCCGCGGGTCTGGTCCTGGCGGGGTCGGCCGCGTATCTGTTCGCGCCCCCACAGGGACCCGCCGCACGCCACCCACGTCCCCGCTGACGTCCGACGCCGCACCGGGCGGCCGGGAGTGATCAGCGGAACCGGTTATCCGAAAGACCACAGACCCGAGGAGGACTTATCCGCCCCGTCAGTCGCTGCACCTTCGACCCTCCGCGCGGAAGGTGGTGACCCGTGGGACATGCCGACACTCTGCTCGCCATGGGCGGCGCCTTCCTCGCCGCCGCCGTCCTCGCCCGTCTCGGCAGCCGGATCGGGCTGCCGACCATCCCGCTGTTCATGCTCGCCGGCATTCTGCTCGGCCCCCACACCCCGGGTCTCGTCCTGGTCGAGGACGCACACGACTTCGAGATGCTGTCCGCGCTCGGTCTGGTGCTGCTGCTGTTCTACCTGGGTCTGGAGTTCCACCTCGACGACCTCAGGAGCGGCGGCAGGCGCCTGCCGATCGCCGGTGGGATCTATCTGCTGCTGAACGTCGGGGCCGGTCTGGGCTTCGGGTTCGCCCTCGGCTGGGGGGCACGGGAGGCGCTGGTGCTCGCCGGGGTACTGGGGATCTCCTCCTCCGCGATCGTCACCAAGATCCTCATCGACCTCGGCCGCATCTCGCGCCCGGAGACACGCTTGATCCTGGGCGTGATAGTGGTGGAGGACATCTTCCTCGCGCTGTATCTCGCCGCCCTCCAACCGGTCATCAGCGGTGCCCAGGGCCTCACCGACACGGTCCTGCAGGCGGCCAAGGCGTTCGGGTTCCTCCTGGTGCTGGCCGCCGCCGCCCGCTACGGCACCCGGCTGATCGGCCGCCTGATGGCGGTGCGCGACAACGAACTGCTGGTCGTCAGCTTCCTCGGCGTCACGGTCCTCGTCGCCGGCGTCTCCGAGGTCCTCGGGGTCGCCGACGCGATCGGCGCCTTCATGGCCGGCCTGATCCTCGCCGGGACCCCCTCCGGCCCGCGGATCCGTGAACTCGTGCACCCCCTGCGCGACGCCTTCGCCGCCATCTTCTTCCTCGCGTTCGGCCTGGCCATCGATCCCGGGCACCTGGCGTCTGTCGCGGGACCGGTGGCCGCCGCGGCAGCGCTGACCGTCGTGATGAACCTGATCGCGGGACTGCTCGTCGCCCGCCTCTACCGCTACGGCCCCGGGCCCGCCGCGGACATCGCCACCACTCTCCTAGCGCGGGGGGAGTTCGCACTGATCCTCGCCGCCATGGCCACCAGTGCGGGCCTGGACGACCGCCTCGCCCCGTTCATCGCCGGATACGTGCTGGTCCTCGCCGTCCTCGGACCCATTGCCGCCGGGCGCGCCCATCTGCTCGCCCGTCTCCTCGATGCCGCGGTCGCCCGACTGCCGGTCCGCCCTGACCCCCTCCGCACATCCGACGGCCCGCGACCGAGCGGGCCGGAGGCCGCCACCCCTGCGCCCGAAGCCGGGGGAACGCCGTGCGGGGGCCGCCACGACACGGAGCGTGCTGCCGCCCGTGGCGCCTGACTGCTGGGCCGCGACCGGGTGAGGGTCGCGGCATCGTCGGACATCCGCCCCGTCCGGCCCGCGCACCGTCGAACAGAGCGCCGCCGGTGGGTGGTTCAACGGTGTGGTGGCCGGGCACGGCCGGGTTCCGGCGTACCGGCCGAACCGCCCCGGCTCCGCCTCACCGGCGACTGGCACACTGACCGGACCCCGCTGTCCGGCGAAAGAGAGCCTCCGCATGTCGATGGTCGGCAACCTGCGCAAAGTCGCCCGGCTGACGCGACGCAGCCGACGCGTGGACCTCAGCCATCCGGCCCGCTCCCCGCTCGGCTCCACCGTCGTCAACTGCGTCGTCTACCGCGACGGTGTCCGACGGCCCGGCGTCGACTCCGTGGAGGAAGCCGTACGGCAGGTCCACCGGCATCGGCACGGTTTCGTGTGGCTGGGCCTGCACGAGCCGACCGAAGACGAATTCGCCGGAGTCGCCGAACTGTTCGGACTGCACCCGCTCGCCGTCGAGGACGCCGTCCACGCACATCAGCGCCCCAAGGTCGAGCAGTACGGCGACGTCCTGTTCGCCGTCTTCAAGACCGTCACCTACGTCGAACACGGCGAACTCACCGCCACCAGCGAGGTCGTCGACACGGGCGAGATCATGGTCTTCACCGGCCCCGACTTCGTCGTCACCGTCCGCCACGGCCGCCACGGCTCCCTCGGCCCCCTGCGCGAGGACCTGGAGGCCGACCCGGAGCAGCTCGCCAAGGGTCCCTCCGCGGTGCTGCACGCCCTCGCGGACCATGTCGTCGACGACTACCTGACCGTCATCGACGCGGTTCTCAACGACATCGAGGAGGTCGAGACCGACGTCTTCTCCCCGCACACACCGCGAAGCGCCGACGCCGGCCGCATCTATCAGCTCAAGCGCGAACTCCTGGAACTCAAAAGGGCCGTGCTCCCCCTCGCCCGCCCCCTGTCCCGGCTCGCCACGGAGCCGATGCGCTCGGTCGACGGGGAGATACAGGCCTACTTCCGCGATGTCGCCGACCACCTCTTCCGCGTCACCGAACAGGTCACCGCCTTCGACGCGCTGCTCGACTCGATCCTGCAGGCCCATCTGGCCCAGGTGGCGGTGGCCCAGAACGAGGACATGCGGAAGATCACCGCGTGGGCCGCGATCATCGCCGTCCCCACCATGGTGTGCGGCGTGTACGGCATGAACTTCGACCACATGCCGGAACTGCACTGGCGCCTCGGCTACCCCCTCGCCCTCTGTGTCATCGCGGCCGCCTGCTTCGTCATCCACCGCGGCTTCAAACGCAACGGCTGGCTGTGAGGCCGACGGCCCGTCGACGGTGCGACCCGACGGCGGTGACTCGTCCGCGACCGGGCTCGTGATGCCCTCGGGGTGCCGTCCGATAGGCTCCCCCGGTTGATCGGAAAGGGGCTGACATGCGGTTCCGCTGTGCCGTGCTCGACGACTTCCAGCAGGTCGCCACGACCGTCGCGGACTGGTCGGCGCTGGCGGACCGGGTCGACGTGGTGTCCTTCGCCGAGCACTTCGCCGACGAGGACGCACTGGCGGAGGCGCTCGCCGAGTTCGACATCGTCGTCACACTGCGCGAGCGCGTGCCGTTCCCCGGGTCGCTCTTCGCCCGGCTGCCGCGGCTGCGGCTTCTGGTCGCCTCGGGAATGCGGAACACCGTCATCGACCACGCCGCCGCGCAGGCGCACGGAGTGACCGTGTGCGGCACGGCGAGTTCCTCCGCACCACCCGTCGAGCTGACGTGGGCCCTGCTGCTCGGACTCGCGCGCGGCATCGTCGAGGAGAGCAACGCCCTGCGCGACGGCGGGCCCTGGCAGAGCACTGTGGGCGCGGATCTGCACGGCCGACGGCTCGGACTGCTCGGGCTCGGGAAGATCGGCGGCCGGGTGGCGCGGATCGGGCTGGCCTTCGGCATGGAGGTCGTGGCCTGGAGCCGCAACCTCAGCGAGGAACGCGCGAGCGAAGTGGGCGTCGAACTCGCCCCGTCCATGGACGAGTTGCTCACAAGCAGCGACTTCGTGTCGGTGCACCTCGCGCTCGGCGACCGCTCACGCGGCCTGATCGGCGCCCGCGAACTCGCGCTCCTGAAGCCGACCGCCTACCTGATCAACACCTCGCGCGCCGCCATCGTCGACCAGGACGCCCTGCTCACCGCACTGCACCGAGGCCGCATCGCAGGCGCCGGCGTCGATGTGTTCGACGTCGAACCGCTTCCGGCGGACCACCCGATGCGCACGGCCCCGCGTCTGCTCGCCACCCCGCACCTGGGGTATGTGTCGCACACCAACTACGCCACGTACTACGGCCAGGCGGTCGAGGACATCCAGGCGTATCTCTCCGGGGAGCCCGTGCGCCGGCTGGGCTGACCCGCCCGAGCCGTGCGTCGACTCTCACTCCCGGCCCCGCGGACGCGGCCGCCCGCTCCGGCTCGACGGGGGCGCGGCGCGGTCACCCGCGAGTACCCGTCGACGGGCCGGAGCGCGCCGCTCGTCCGGCCGGAAGCGCCCGCCGTCGGCACGAAGGTTCCGCGGCGATCGTTCGATGTCCGCGAGTGCCGCCTCGTCAACCCCGGACGGGCAGCCCGCCGAGCAACCGGGCGGGGGCGCTCTGCTGGTTGAGCGTGGTGGTCGCGCGCTTCAAGGTGCTGAGCGCGGAGTTCGTGTTCTCGGTGTCGAGGCTGTGGGACTGATGCGCGAAGGGATGCACATCCAGCGACTTCTGGCTGGTGACGGTCTCGAGGGCGCCGCTGAGGCCGGTGGGCGTGGTGTGGGAGGTGTCGGCGGCGAAAGCGGGGGCGGCGATACCGCTGACCGCCAGGGAACCCGCAACGACGGCGGCGGCCTTGAGGGACTTCATCGTGTTCCTTTCTTCGGCGACTTGCGTCACCACGGGGAAGGGGTGCGCCCTGGCTAACGAGCCCCCTCATCCGCGGAAACCCGCATCCGGAAGATTCCCGGGACCCACGCGGTCGCCCGCGGACGTCGGACAGCCGTCGGTCCCGTCCGCGTGGACGGGACCGACGGCTGTCCGGTCCCTGTGCCGCCTCGCCTCAGACCATGGGGCGCGACGCGGACGTCGTGGGCGTGGACGGTGCGGTGACGGCAGTGCTGGGCACCGGCATCGGCCGCAGGCTCGGCGCCGCAGGCATGCTGGGCATGGGCGGGAGACTGGGCAGGACAGGCATACCGGGGTGGTGCGGGAGTCCGCCGACGATCAGACCGGCGAGGACGACCCTGACGAGCGAGCCCAGCACGTCCCTGGCCGCCGGCAGCACATCACCGGACTGACCGGCGGTCGACACCGAGATCAGTCTGTCGACCGACTTCTGCAGCGCGCCCAGCACGTCGCCGGGTGCCGACGTGGCCGAGGCGGTCGGCGTGGCACCACCCATCTTGGCGATGGCGTCCTTGACGGCCTTGTTGAACCCGGCCGCCTTGTCCGCGGAGAGACGCCCGTTGTCCGCCGCGAGTACGGCGTTGAGCAGACCGGTGACGGGGGCCACGGTGCCGTCGGCGCCCGCCACCCGCTGGACCTGCGTCAGAAGCGCGTCGGCCCCGGGTACGGGGGTGGTCGGCGGGTGGGACTCCGTCACCTGGATGACGTCTCGCGATGAGCCGTGGTCGGAGGCCACGGCGGTCGGCACGGCCATGCCGAGCACGAGCGTGGCGCAGAGGGAGGTGGTGGCGAGGCGCCGGGCGGGCAGATCACGCATGGGTGTTCCCTTCCTGGTGAGCCGTCGTTCCTGTGCTCACCGTGAAAGGGGACATCACCTACTGCAACCGATCGACTGCTCCGCGCAGTCGTCAAGGTCCCATGGCAGGCGCTTCTCCCCTGGTGGGAACCCTTCGAACACCTTGAAACCCGATTCCCCCGTTCGGGGCAATGCCTCGAACGGGGGAATGCCAACCGGCCGCCTTCCCTGGGGAGAGCGGCCGGCAGAAGGGTTCGCTCGGCGTCAGCCGTTGACGCAGGTGCTGCCGGACGCGGGGTTCAGCAGACCGATCACGTCGACCGTGTTCCCGCACAGGTTGACCGGAACGTGGACCGGCACCTGCAGGACGTTGCCCGACAGGACGCCCGGGGAGTTTTCGGCAGCGCCGCTGGCGCCGCTGTCGGCGGCGGCGATGCCGGCGGTGCCTGCCACAGCCGCAGCGGCAACGGAGGTCAGGGCCAGGCCCTTCGCGATACGCGACATGGAGAGATGCTCCTTGGGGATCGTCACAACAGTCGGGCGGAATGCCCGACGTGGAGTCAACTGCGGGGCACGTGCCCGGGTTGCGCCTCCGATGGGGTGATCTCCTGAATTGCCAACTTCACGTTTTCGGCCACGTGAACCCTCCGGCACCACCCGGTCCACGGCGCACGACGACCGGCCGCGTCGCTCCGCACAAGGCGGCGGACCCGCCGCACCCGGCCCGTCCGCGCATTCCCGGACGCGGTCGCCGAGCCCGGCCTCGTGCCGGCTTGCGGTCCTCGGACAGCACGGGACCGCTGGGCACACGGGAAATCGCCCGGAACCCCGCACAGACACGCCTGATCGCAGAAGCCACAGGCAGAAGCCACCGACCGCCGCGGTCCCGGCCGGAGGCGAGCAACGTTCCGCCCGGCCCGACAGCGAGCAGAGCACGGCGGCGAGTTGACGGACACCCGGCCGCGCGACGCGCCCGGCCGTCCCACCGGCGAGCCGATGCGGTGACCGTCCGGGTCCGCGACGTGGTCGGTCAACTCGCATCGGGGCGTACCCCCAGAGTGTGCGCGCGGCCCACGGCATGGGCAGGATCTCGACATCGAGAAACGGCCACAGCGCCCCGGGCACGCGTCAGGAAGCCCGCCGGGGCGCACGTGGCAGGAACGGGCCGGAACCCGGGCCGAGCGCCGGCTTCCGGTGCCTCCCGGCGGCGGGTTTCCCGTGGTTTCCGGGCACCTGACGTGGGCCGATCGCGAGGCGGACGGCGCCGGAGCCGAGAGCCGATCCGCCCCGGATGAGCGACAGTGGGCCGAGGGGCGACGGTGCGTTCATGGGTGTGGACTTTCGGGCAACCCGAAACCAAGTCAAGCTGTCGTCCGAATGTCCGGACAAAATATTGACACGGCTCCCTCGACGCGGCTAGACCTGGGGGCAGCCGATGCGAGGGGAACTGATGGAGGAGCTCAGGGAGTCCGCGCCGCACTCCGCAGACGGGTCGGACGGCGGACCGCTCGGAACCGGTGACCGGTACGACCTGGTCACCATGGGACGGATCGGTGTGGACCTCTACCCGCTGCAGACGGGCGTGCCCCTGCCGCAGGTGACGTCCTTCGGGAAGTTCCTGGGCGGTTCGGCGACGAACGTCGCGGTCGCCGCCGCGCGCCTAGGACGCCGTACGGCGGTGATCACCCGTACGGGCGACGACCCCTTCGGCACCTACCTCCATGAGGCACTGCGCGGCTTCGGCGTCGACGACCGCTGGGTCACCCCGGTCCCGGGGCTGCCCACCCCGGTGACGTTCTGCGAGATCTTCCCGCCGGACGACTTCCCGCTGTACTTCTACCGGCAGCCCAAGGCGCCGGACATGGAGATCGACGCGCACGAACTGGACCTTGACGCCATCCGGGCCGCGCGGATCTTCTGGATGACGGGCACGGGCCTGAGCGAAGAGCCGAGCCGCACCGCGACGCTCGCCGCGCTCGCGCACCGCGCCAAGTCCGGTACGACGGTCTTCGACCTGGACTGGCGGCCGATGTTCTGGCGGGAGGAGCGCGACGGCTCACGCCCCGGGCCGGACGCCGCGCGCCCCTTCTACGCCGAGGCCCTGCGCCACGCCACCGTGGCCGTCGGCAACCTCGACGAGGTGGAGGTCGCCACCGGCGAGCGCGACCCGCACACCGCCGCCCGTGCCCTGCTGGACGCCGGGGTCGAACTCGCGGTCGTCAAGCAGGGGCCCAAGGGCGTCCTCGCCGTCAGCCGCAGCGGCGAATCGGCGGAGGTCCCCCCGCTTCCGGTCACGGTGCTCAACGGCCTCGGCGCGGGCGACGCGTTCGGCGGGTCGCTCTGCCACGGACTGCTCGGCGGCTGGGACCTGGAGCGGATCATGCGGTACGCGAACGCCGCCGGCGCGATCGTCGCCTCCCGGCTGGAGTGCTCGTCCGCGATGCCCACGCCCGACGAGGTGGAGAACGCGGTCACGGCGGGAGCGGTGCTGTGAGGACCGCCGCCACCGCCCGCGTCGACGTCGCCGAACTCGTCCGCCTCCGCACGCACCGCCCCGAGGCGGTGGCCGAGGCCGCCGCCCGCCGTGCCAGGCGCCCCCTGGTCGACGACACCGGCCGGCTGATGATCGTCGCCGCCGACCACCCCGCGCGGGGCGCCCTCGGCGTGGGTGAGCGCAGGATGGCCATGGCGAGCCGCGCCGACCTGCTCGAACGGCTGTGCCTGGCGCTCTCCCGCCCCGGTGTCGACGGCGTGCTGGGCACCGCCGACATCCTCGACGACCTTCTGCTGCTCGGGGTCCTCGACGGCAAGATCGTCATGGGCTCGATGAACCGCGGCGGCCTTCAAGGGGCGTCGTTCGAGCTGGACGACCGCTTCACCGGTCACCGCCCGAAGGACATCGAGCGGCTCGGCTTCGACGCCGGAAAGCTGCTGCTGCGCATCGACTACGACGATCCGGGTTCGCTCAACACCCTGGAGTCCACCGCCCGTGTCATCGACGAGATGGCAGAGCGCCGACTCCCGGTGTTCGTCGAACCGTTCATCAGCCGCCGCACTCCCGAGGGCCGGCTCCGCAACGATCTGGGCGCCGAAGCCGTGACCAGGTCGATAGCCATCGCCAGCGGCCTGGGCGGTACGTCGGCGTACACCTGGCTGAAGGTCCCCGTCACGGAGGACCCGGACGACATGGCCCGGGTGATGGAGACCTCCACGCTGCCGGCCGTGCTGCTCGGCGGCGACGTCGGAGAGGACCAGGAGGGCGCGTACGAGAAGTGGCGTCACGCCCTCCGGCTGCCCACCGTCCAGGGTCTGGTGGTCGGCCGTTCGCTGCTCTACCCGGCGGACGGCGACGTCGCCGCGGCCGTGGACACCGCCGTAGGACTTCTGTGAGGGCCGCATGAGCAACGAGCTGTACGTCCCCCGGGGGACCACCGCCAACGCGCAGTACACCCTCGACATCGACCCCAAGCGGGCCGGCTGGAGTCACACCAGCCTGCGGACGGTGGAGCTACGGCCCGGCGGCACGCACATGTTCACCACCGGCGACAGTGAGTGGATCGTGCTTCCCCTCGAGGGCGCCTGTACCGTGCACATTGAGGACAAAAGGTTCCAACTCCTGGGCAGGGACGACGTGTTCGCGGGGGTCTCCGACTTCGCGTACGTGCCCCGCGACGCCCGGGTCCACATCGCCTCCGGCGCGGGAGGCCGCTTCGCCCTGGCAGGAGCGAAGTGCGAGCGCCGACTCCCCGCCCGCTACGGCCCCGCGCCGGAGGTCCCCGTCGAGGAGCGCGGCAGCGGCAACTGCGCACGCCTGGTGCGCAATTTCGCCTCTGCCGACGCCTTCGCATGCGACAGGCTCATCGCCGTCGAGGTCGTCACGCCCGGCGGCAACTGGTCCTCGTATCCGCCCCACAAGCACGACGAGGCGCGGCCCGGCGAGGAGATGGAACTGGAGGAGATCTACTACTTCGAGATCCAGGGCCCGAACGGATTCGGGTACCAGCGCGTATTCCCCTCCCGTGAGGGCGGCTCCGACGTCCTCGCCGAGGTCCGCACCGGCGATGCCGTCCTCGTCCCCGACGGCTGGCACGGCCCCTCCATCGCCCAGCCCGGACACTCCATGTACTACCTGAACGTCATGGCCGGACCGGGCGAGGAGCGCCAGTGGCGGATCCGATTCCACCCGGACCACACGGAGGGATACCGATGACCTCGACGACGAGGCTCACGGTCGCTCAGGCGCTCGTACGCTTCCTGGCCGCCCAGTACACCGAGCGGGACGGCGTGCGCCGCCGTCTGATCGGCGCGACCTGGGGCATCTTCGGCCACGGAAACGTCGCGGGCGTCGGCCAGGCGCTGCTGGAGTACGGCGACGTGATGCCGTACCACCAGGGCCGCAACGAGCAGGCGATGGTGCACGCGGCGGTCGGCTGGGCCCGGCAGTGCAACCGGCTCTCCACGCACGCCGTGACCACCTCCATCGGGCCCGGCGCCACCAACCTCGTCACGGGCGCCGCCCTCGCCACCGTCAACCGCCTCCCGGTCCTGCTGCTGCCCGGCGACGTGTTCGCCACCCACCCCGCGGACCCGGTGCTGCAGCAGCTGGAGGTCCCGCACGCGGGTGACACGTCCGTCAACGACTGCCTGCGCCCGGTGTCGAAGTACTTCGACCGGATCACCCGTCCCGAGGCCCTGATCCCGGCCGTGCTCCAGGCGATGCGGGTGCTCACCGACCCCGTGGAGACCGGCGCGGTCACCCTCGCGCTGCCGCAGGACGTGCAGGCCGAGGCCCACGACTGGCCGGAGGACCTCTTCGCCGAGCGGACCTGGACGGTACGCCGTCCGGGCCCCGACCCCGTCGAGTTCGCCGAGGCCGTACAGGCGATCCGTGCCGCACGGCGACCGCTCGTGGTGGCAGGCGGCGGTGTCCACCACAGCCGGGCCGAGGACGCCCTCGCTGAGTTCGCCGGGACCACCGGCATCCCGGTCGCCTCCACCCAGGCCGGAAAGGGCTCGCTGCGCTGGGACCACCCGCAGGACGTCGGGGGAATCGGGCACACCGGCACCGCGACCGCCGACGAACTGGCCCGCACCGCCGATCTGGTGATCGGCGTCGGCACCCGCTACACCGACTTCACCACCGCCTCCGGCACCCTGTTCATCCGGGACGGCGTCCGCTTCCTCAACCTCAACATCGCCCCGTTCGACGGCCACAAGCTCTCCGGGCTGCCGCTGGTGGCGGACGCCCGCAGCGGCCTCGAGGAGTTGACCGAGGCACTGGAGATGCACGGCCACCGTGTCGAGCCGGCGTACGTCGCCGAGTACACGGAGGACAAGGAGCGCTGGGAGCAGCGCGTCGACGCCTGCTTCGACGCCGACGAACCGGACATACGGCCGACGCAGACTCAGGTCATCGGCGCGCTGGACGCCCTGGTGGACGAGTCCGACGTCATCGTCAACGCGGCCGGTTCGCTTCCCGGCGATCTGCACAGGCTGTGGCGGTCCCGCTCCCGCGACCAGTACCACGTCGAGTACGGCTACTCGTGCATGGGCTACGAGATCCCGGCCGCCATCGGCGTGAAGATGGCCGCTCCCGACCGCGCCGTGTGGGCCCTGGTCGGCGACGGCACGTATCTGATGATGCCGACGGAGATCGTCACCGCCGTGCAGGAGGGGATCGCGATCAAGGTCCTGATCGTGCAGAACCACGGCTACGCGTCCATCGGCGGCCTGTCGGAGTCGGTGGGCGGCGAGCGGTTCGGCACCGACTACCGCTACCGGTCCGAGGACGGTGCGTACACGGGCGCGCCGCTGCCCGTGGACCTCGCCGCCAACGCGGCCAGCCTGGGGATGCGCGTACTGCGCGCGAAGACGGTACGGGACCTGCGCCGCGCCCTCGCCGAGGCACGCGCGGCGGACACTCCCACATGTGTCTACGTGGAGACCCAAACCGCAGACACTGTGTCGGGCGCGCCCGGGACGCAGGCCTGGTGGGATGTACCCGTGGCCGAGACCGCGACCCGATCGTCGGCGGTCAAGGCGCGCGAGGAGTACGACCGGCACGTCTCGACCCGACGCCGCCATCTGTGAAGGAGTACTTGGCATGACGAAGATCGTCAACCACTGGATCGGCGGGAAGACCGTCGAAGGTGCGTCGGGCACGTACGGGCCGGTGACGGACCCGGCGACCGGCGCGGTCACCACGAAGGTCGCCTTCGCTAGCGTGGACGAGGTGGACGCGGCCGTCGCGGCGGCCAAGGACGCCTACCGGACCTGGGGCCGGTCCTCGCTGGCGCAGCGCACGTCCGTCCTCTTCAGGTTCCGGGCGCTGCTCGACGCGCATCGCGACGAGATCGCCGAACTGATCACCGCCGAGCACGGCAAGGTGCACAGTGACGCACTCGGCGAGGTCGCCCGCGGCCTGGAGATCGTCGACCTGGCGTGCGGCATCAACGTCCAGCTGAAGGGCGAGCTGTCCACACAGGTCGCGAGCCGCGTGGACGTGGCCGCGATCCGGCAGCCGCTGGGCGTCGTCGTGGGCATCACCCCGTTCAACTTCCCCGCGATGGTCCCGATGTGGATGTTCCCGATCGCCATCGCTTGCGGCAACACGTTCGTGCTGAAGCCGTCGGAGAAGGACCCGTCGGCCTCCGTCCGCCTGGCCGAGCTGCTCGCGGAGGCCGGACTGCCGGACGGCGTCTTCAACGTCGTCCACGGCGACAAGGTGGCCGTGAACCGGCTCCTGGAGCACCCGGACGTCAAGGCGGTGTCCTTCGTCGGCTCGACCCCGATCGCCCGCTACATCCACACCACGGCCTCCACGAACGGCAAGCGGGTGCAGGCCCTCGGCGGGGCCAAGAACCACATGCTGGTGCTGCCGGACGCCGACCTGGACGCCGCGGCCGACGCCGCGGTCTCGGCGGCGTACGGCTCGGCCGGCGAGCGCTGCATGGCGATCTCCGCCGTCGTGGCCGTCGGCTCCATCGGCGACGAGCTGGTGGAGAAGATCCGCGAGCGCGCCGAGAAGATCAAGATCGGCCCGGGCAGTGACCCGGCCTCGGAGATGGGCCCGCTCATCACCAAGGTGCACCGCGACAAGGTGGCCTCGTACGTGACGGGCGCGGCGGCCGAGGGCGCGGAGGTGGTCCTCGACGGCACCGGCTACACCGTCGACGGCTTCGAGGACGGCCACTGGATCGGCATCTCGCTGCTCGACAAGGTGCCGACCACGGCCAAGGCCTACCAGGACGAGATCTTCGGCCCGGTGCTGTGCGTACTGCGCGTGGACACCTACGAGGACGGTGTGCGGCTCATCAACGACTCGCCGTTCGGCAACGGCACCGCGATCTTCACCCGGGACGGCGGCGCCGCCCGCCGCTTCCAGCTGGAGATCGAGGCGGGCATGGTCGGTGTGAACGTGCCGATCCCGGTCCCGGTGGGCTACCACTCCTTCGGCGGCTGGAAGGACTCGCTCTTCGGCGACCACCACGTCTACGGCAACGACGGCACGCACTTCTACACCCGCGGCAAGGTCGTCACCTCCCGCTGGCCCGACCCGTCCGAGGCCCCCGCGGGCGTCGACCTCGGGTTCCCGCGCAACCACTGAGCGTCGCCGTAAGCCCTCGTCAGGCCGTCCGGATACCGGACGGCCTGACATTTTTTTGACGCCTTCGCTGCGGTTCCCGTATGGACGTCATCAAACGGGTGACGCAGGCAACGATGCGCATTCACCTTAGAAAGCAAGGTCCAAGAGCTGCATGGCTTGATCAACCAAGAAGAGGGGCGTCTCGTCCTGGGAAAGCAACGTGACGCAGGTCGCTTTACAAGTGCGGATTCCGAAGGTTAACGGCCATTGACGCGCCGGTTTTCGTCGGGGTTCCATGCAGCCCACCGGGAGAGGACCAGCACCAGAACGACCCAGCCTCCGGAGGCGATAGCGCTCCCGTCCGAACCACCGCCGCACGAGTCGATCGGAACCGCCGCATGACCGACACGCTCAGTACCGTCGAGACCGTCGTCGCCCCAGCACCCGACAGCAGTCCCCGGACACTCAAGCGCTCCATCGGCGTCGTCGGCGGCACCCTGCTCACGCTCTCGTGCGTGACGCCCGCCTCCACGCTCTTCGTCGTCGTCCCCGACCTGTTCGGCTCGCTGGGCACCGCCACCGCCGTCACCATCGCCATCGGCTCGCTCCTCTGCATCGCCGTCGCGTTCTGCTACTCGGAGCTGGGCACCCTCATCCCCAGCGCCGGCGGCGAGTACGCGATGGTGTCGACGCTCGCCGGACGCCTGGCGGGCTGGCTGGTCTTCGTGCTGTCCCTGCTGGTCGTCGTGATCGTCCCGCCGGTGATCGCGATGGGCACGGCCGACTACCTCGCCCCGGTCGTCCATCTCGACCCGGCGATGACCGGCGCCGGGGTCATGCTGCTCGCCACCCTGGCGGGCCTGCTGGACCTGCGGGCCAACGCCTGGATCACCGGCATCTTCCTGGTCCTGGAGGTCGTGGCCGCGGGTCTCGTCGCGATCCTCGGCTTCGCGCACGGCGAGCGGGGCACCGGCAGCCTCGTCTCGATGCAGGTGGCCGGCACCGGCGGCCACGCGGACACGGTGACGGCCGCGATGGTGGTCTCCGGGCTCGCCATCGCCCTCTTCGTCACCCAGGGATTCTCGACCGCCGTCTATCTCTCCGAGGAACTCGAGAACCCGCGCCGCAACGTCGCCCGCACGGTCCTCGCCACCCTCGCCATATCGACGGTCGTCATCCTGGTCCCGGTCGTCGCGATCACCATGGGCGCCCCCGACCTCCAGGCGCTGACGAGCGGCGACATCAGCAGCATGGTCGCCGCCTGGTCGAACTCGGCCGTGGGCACCTTCATCAGCCTCTGCGTCGCCCTCGCGATCATCAACGCGGGCATCGTCATGGTCATCCAGAACTCCCGGGTGCTGTTCGCCTCGGCGCGCGACAAGGCCTGGCCGGAGCCGGTGAACAGCGCCCTGTCCCGGCTCGGCCGATTCGGCTCCCCCTGGGTCGCCACCCTCGTCGTCGGCGTACCCGGCGCCCTCCTGTGCTTCGTCAACCTGGACACGCTCTACGGGGTCACCGGCGTCTCCGTGACCGGGATGTACCTGCTGGTGGCGATCGCCGCCCTGCTCGCCCGGCGCGGCTCGCACGCGCGGACCCCGGCCTGGCGGATGCCGCTGTGGCCCGCGACCCCCATCCTGCTCATCGCCGTCCTGACCTACATCCTCAGCCTGCAGGAGGTGAGCTACCTGCTGTGGACGGGCGGCATCACCGCGGTGGCCACCCTGTACTGGCTCCTCTACCTCCGCCCCCGCCGCACCACCCGCTGGCTGGTGTCGATCCCCGAGGACGCACAGGCCTGAGCCGGCATCACCGCGCTCAGCCGAAGTCCCACGTCACCACGGAGCACGTCCCGTCGTCCTCGCCGCCCGCACTCCGGTACGCGGCGAGGGCGACGTCGTTCCCGGTGTCGATCAGCACCCACATGCCGTAGCAGTCCAACTTCCGGGCGAGCGCGGCGAGGCGCTCGACGAGCGCGCGCCCGATCCCCCTGCGCCGGTAGGGCTCCGCCACCGCGAGCTCGTACAGGAACATCTCCGTGCCCTTGTCGGGGTGGATCGTCTCGACCCCGCTGACGAAGCCGACGGGAGCGGACTCACCGTCCGCGTAGGCGAGGAAGAGATGGTGTCCGGCGGCGGCGAGAAAGCGCCCGGCCCACTCGGGGCGGACGGGATGGTCGAACAGGTGCTCGGCGGCGGCCACTTCGACGACGGTCGTGGCACGGCGAATCTCCATGGGTCTTCGTACCACGGCTGCGGTACGCGGCATCAGGCCTCTACGTCCATGGGAGGGTCCCCGGTTCAGACCGGCGGCTGCTTCGGATGTCGGTGCCCGCCCTTACCGTTGACACATGGATCTTCGACTGCCCGCGGTCCGGGGGCTGCGCCGGGGTGCCGTGGCCGCCGTGGCCGCGGTCCTCCTCGTGCTGGCCGGCGTGGGGACATGGACGGCCGTCGCATCGGACGACGCGCCCGCCGTGCGCCGCACCGACAGAGTCATGGACATGGGCGACGGGGTGCGGATCGACACGTCGTACTTCACCTCGGGGACCACCGGGCACCGACCGGCGGTCCTGCTGGCGCACGGATTCGGCGGCAGCAAGCAGGACGTCGCGGGCCAGGCCGAGGACCTCGCGCGCGACGGGTACGCCGTGCTGACCTGGTCGGCGCGCGGCTTCGGCCGGTCCACGGGGAAGATCGGGCTGAACGACCCCCGGGGAGAGGTCGCCGACGTCTCCAGGCTGATCGACTGGCTGGCGAAGCAGCCCGGCATCGAACTCGACGGGCCCGGCGACCCGCGGGTGGGCATGGCGGGCGCGTCGTACGGCGGGGCGATCTCGCTGCTGGCCGCCGGGTACGACCACCGGGTGGACGCGATCGCCCCCGCGATCACGTACTGGAACCTGGCGGACGCCCTGTTCCCGAACGGCGTGTTCAAGAAGCTCTGGGCCGGCGTCTTCATGAACTCCGGCGGAGGCTGCGCGAAGTTCACCGCCGAACTGTGCGGGATGTACAACCGCGTGGCGGAGTCCGGCCGGCCCGACGCTCAGGCGCGAGCCCTCCTCGATGCGCGGTCCCCGTCCGCGATCGGCAAGGACATCAAGGTGCCCACGCTTCTCGTCCAGGGCCAGTCCGACTCGCTGTTCCCGCTCGGCCAGGCGGACGCCGCGGCCAGGGCGATCAGAGCGAACGGCGCGCCCGTGGACGTCGACTGGATCGCGGGCGGGCACGACGGCGGGGACCTGGAGTCGAGCCGCGTCCAGGCGCGCGTCACGGCGTGGTTCGACCGCTATCTGAAGGACGGGAAGGGCGTCGACACCGGTCCGGCCTTCCGGGTCACACGCACCGGCGGCGTCGACTCCACCGACGGCGCCGCCCTGTTGCGCGGCGCGAGCGGGGACGCGTACCCCGGTCTGGAGAGCGGACCGCGTACGGTCCCGCTCAGCGGCGGCGCGCAGCGGTTCACGAATCCGGCGGGAGCGAACCCGCCCGCGATCTCCGCGCTCCCGGGCCTCGGCGGGGCGGGCGGCCTGTCCCAGCTGTCGTCGCTGGGCATCGGGGTCTCACTCGACTTCCCCGGGCAGTACGCACACTTCGACTCACGGCCCGTGCACGATGACCTGTGGGTCACCGGATCGCCCACGGTGACCGTCCATGTGATGTCCACCAGCGACGACGCCGTCCTCTTCGGAAAGGTGTACGACGTCGGGCCGGGCGGCGGCAGGCAGGTGCTCCCGTCGCAGCTCGTCGCTCCCTTCCGGGTGACCGGCGCCAAGGCGGGCAAGGACGTCACCCTGACGCTGCCGGCCGTCGACCACGAGGTGCAGAAGGGACACCGGCTGCGCCTCGTCCTCGCCTCGACGGACCTCGGCTATGCCTCCCCGGCCGCTCCCGCCACCTACTCGGTGTCCCTGAAGGGCGCTCTGCACGTGCCGACGGCACCGGGTGTGACGACCGCGGCGGCCCCGCTTCCCGGCTGGGTGTGGTGGCTGCCGGCGGCCGGAGCCGCCGTCGCCCTGGCCCTGCTGCTGGCCGGACAGCGCCGTACGACGGCACCGGCACCCGATCCCGCACTGGCCGATGTGCCGCTGCAGATCACGGACCTGAGCAAGCGGTACGCGAGGTCGGCCGACCGGTACGCGGTGCGCGACCTCTCGTTCCGCGTGGAGAAGGGCCAGGTGCTGGGCCTGCTCGGACCGAACGGCGCGGGCAAGACGACGACGCTCCGCATGCTGATGGGCCTGATCAAACCGGACGGTGGCGAGATCCGGGTCTTCGGCCATGCCATCCGCCCGGGTGCCCCGGTGCTCTCGCGGGTCGGGGCCTTCGTGGAGGGCGCCGGTTTCCTGCCGCATCTGTCCGGCCGCGACAATCTGGAGCTGTACTGGCGGGCGACGGGACGTCCACCGGGGGACGCGCATCTGGACGAGGCGCTGGAGATCGCCGGGCTCGGCGACGCGCTGGCCCGCGCGGTGCGCACGTACTCCCAGGGCATGCGTCAGCGGCTGGCCATCGCCCAGGCGATGCTGGGCCTTCCGGACCTGCTGATCCTCGACGAACCGACCAACGGCCTGGACCCGCCGCAGATCCGTGAGATGCGCGAGGTCATGATCCGGTACGCGGCGGCGGGCCGCACCGTGATCGTCTCCAGCCATCTCCTGGCGGAGGTCGAACAGTCCTGCACCCACCTGGTGGTGATGGACCGCGGGCGCCTGGTCCAGGCGGGCCCGGTGCACGAGATCGTGGGCTCGAGCGACACCCTGCTCGTCGGCCTGGCGGCCGACATCCCCGATCCGCTGGTGGAGAAGGTGGCCGCGCTGTCCGGGGTGTCCTCGGCGGTGCGGACGGAGGGCGGTCTCCTGGTGCGCCTGGCTCCGGTCGCGGAGTCGGCGGAACCGGCCGTCGGAGCCGCGGGCACGGAGCCCGTCCTCGCCGGCCCCGCCCGCGACGTGGTGTCCGCGCTGGGGTCCGTGGAACCGGTCGCCTCCGCCGTGGGGGCTCCGGGGCGGACGGCGTCCCTCGACACCGGCGAAACGATCACGGTCGCTGCCGTCGGGCCGCTCACCAACGCGGACCTCGGCCCGGAGCCCCTCCCGTCCCTCGCGAACGGCGAGGACGCCACGGGCATCACCGCGCTCCCCGAGGGGTCCGGCGACCCGCTCCGTTCCGGATCGGCGGCCGCGGCCCGGCTTCTCGTCGAACTCGTCCGGCTGGAGGTTCCGGTGGCATCGCTCGGTCCCCACCGGCGTCTCGAGGACGCCTTCCTCACGCTGATCGGAGGTTCCGCATGAGTGCCCTCGCCGAGCGGGCGGAGACGGCCGACGGATACCGGGCGCGGCGGACGCTGCCCCTGCGCGTCGAACTCGTCCGGCAGTTGAAGCGGCGCCGTACGCTCGTCATGGGCGCGATCCTGGCCGTGCTCCCGTTCGTACTGGTCGTCGCCTTCGCCATCGGCGGCGACCCCGGGTCCCGCAACGGCCAGGTCACGCTGATGGACACGGCGACCGCGTCGGGTGCGAACTTCGCCGCGGTGAACCTCTTCGTCTCCGCAGGGTTCCTGCTGGTCATTCCGGTGGCCTTGTTCTGCGGGGACACCGTCGCCTCCGAGGCCGGCTGGTCCTCGCTGCGCTATCTGCTCGCGGCGCCCGTCCCGCGGGCCCGTCTGCTGTGGTCCAAGCTCGTGGTCGGTCTCGGCATGAGCCTCGCGGCCATGGTGCTGCTGCCGGTCGTCGCACTCGCGGTGGGCACCGCGGCCTACGGCTGGGGACCGCTGGAGATACCGACCGGCGGCTCTCTCCCCGCGGGCACGGCTGCCCAGCGGCTCGTGGTCGTCGTGGCCTACATCTTCGTGTCCCAACTGGTCACCGCCGGCCTGGCGTTCTGGCTGTCGACGAAGACGGACGCACCGCTGGGCGCGGTCGGCGGCGCCGTCGGCCTCACCATCGTGGGGAATGTGCTGGACGCGGTCACCGCGCTCGGCCACTGGCGCGACTTCCTGCCCGCGCACTGGCAGTTCGCCTGGGCCGACGCCGTTCAGCCCCGTCCGGAGTGGTCCGGCATGATCCAGGGCACGGCGGTTTCCATAACGTACGCGCTGGTGCTGTTCGCCCTGGCCTTCCGCGGTTTTGCGCGCAAGGACGTCGTTTCCTAGGTCAACGGAGGATTTCACACCGGTCTCGAAGGCGGCCCGCCGTGGCCGGTTCGAGATTCATCCGCAACGTCCCGTACCGCACATCTCGGCCCCCTCCGCCGTCACAGTCACAGACGTCAACGGACGGAGGGGACCCATGCGGGAGTACCGGACACGACGGCCCTGGGGGGTGCTGATCGCGATCACGGTCGCGGGCGGCCTGTTGCTCACGGGCTGCGGGGGCGGCGCCTCCGACGGATCGGGCAAGTCCAACGGCTCCGCCGTCTTCCCCGCCCCGGCGTACAGCCCGGGGCCGAACGACGGCAGGGAGAGCACGAACCATCTGTCCACCTTCGCGCTGGACGTGGACACCGCCTCGTACGGCTATGCGCGCCGCGTCCTTTCCGAGGGCCGGCTGCCGGAGCCGTCGACCGTCCGGCCCGAGGAGTTCGTCAACAGCTTCCCGCAGGACTACGAGCGCCCACGGGGCAACGGATTCACGGTCACCGTCGACGGTGCCCGCACCGGCGACACGGACTGGTCCCTGGTCCGGGTCGGCCTCGCCACCCGTGCCGCACCGACGGAGGGCGAACGTCCGCCCGCCGCGCTGACGTTCGTCGTCGACGTCTCCGGCTCCATGGGTGAGCCCGGCCGCCTCGACCTGGTCCGGGACTCCCTCGACATACTGACCGACCGGCTGCACGACGACGACTCGATCGCGCTCGTCACCTTCAGCGACGAGGCGAGGAGGGTGCTGCCGATGACCCGCCTCGGCGGCCATCGGGCCCGGGTCCACGAGGCGATCGACGAACTCGAGGCGACGGCCTCCACCAACCTCGGCGCAGGCGTCCGCACCGGCTACGCCACCGCGGTCGAGGGTCTGCGCCCGGGCGCCACCAACCGGGTCGTCCTGCTCTCCGACGGACTGGCGAACACCGGCGACACCGCTGCCGACACCATCCTCGAACGCATCGCGGACGCCCGCCGCGAACACGGCATCACCCTCTTCGGGGTGGGTGTGGGCAGCGAGTACGGCGATGCGCTGATGGAACGCCTCGCCGACCGCGGCGACGGCCACACGACCTATGTCTCCTCCGACGGCGACGCCCGCAGGGTCTTCAGCGAGCAGCTGCCGCAGAACGTCGAGCTGACGGCCCGTGACGCGAAGGCGCAGGTCGCCTTCGACCCCCGGAACGTCACGGAGTTCCGCCTCATCGGTTACGACGACCGGCGCGTCGCCGACGAGGACTTCCGCGACGACCGCGTGGACGGAGGCGAGATGGGCCCCGGGCACACGGTGACCGCGCTGTACGCGGTCCGCACCCGGCCCGGCGCCGGCGGGCATCTCGCCACGGCGAGCGTCCGCTGGCTTGACCCAGGCACCCGGGAGCCGCACGAGGAGTCGGGACAGCTGGAGACCGGCTCCCTCGACGACGACCTGTGGCACTCCTCGTACGGCCTGCAAGTCGCCGCGACGGCCGCCTACTTCGCGGACGACCTGCGGGTGAACCGGGCGGGCGGGGCCCCGCTGCCGGGCAGGCCGGACCTCCGCGCACTCGCCGACCGCGCCGACTCACTCGCGGAGCGCAGGCAGGACGCGGACGTACGCGGGCTCGCGGCGGCGATCCGGACGGCGTCCGAGCTGCGCGGCTCCGAGTAGGCCGAGGGCCGCGCCGGCCCCACGGGGGAGCGTGCGTCCGGACTGTCCCGGCCACGCCCTCCGGGGCCGCAGCCCCTCCGCGGGACCACCCGGGCCCGGCGCCCGCGACGGGGCCCTACCTGTCCGGCCCACGCCCCGGGCACGGCCCGCGTCCGGATCACCCGTGCGCGCACCATTGAAATTCCTTAACTGGTGAGTAAGTTGACTTCCAAGTAAGTACGCATGTCCGCACGCGAGCCGCGACCGGAGCCGTCATGGGCGTACGCAGGGATCTGAAACGGGCACAGCGGCGCGGGGACCTGGCCTCCCGCGGCGAGGTCGAGCTGATCAGGGACGGGACCGGCACCGTCCGCGAGGTGCGCGCCGCACCGATGACACCGCGCCCCACCACGGGCAGCACCGCAGATCTCCCCTACACCAACGCCCAGGAGGCACCCGAGGCGGTGGCGCTGCGCCGCCAGGAGGGCACCTCATGGCGACCGGTCACCGCCGCGGCGTTCGCCGCCGAGGTGACCGCCACGGCCAAGGGGCTGCTCGCGGCGGGGCTGGAACCGGGCGGCCGGGTCGCGGTCATGTCCCGCACCCGCTACGAGTGGACGGTCCTGGACTTCGCGATCTGGGCCGCCGGCGGGCAGACCGTCCCCGTCTACGCCACGTCGTCCGCCGAGCAGGTCGAGTGGATCGTGCGGGACTCGGGGACCCGCTTCGCCGTCGTGGAGAGCGCCGAGAACGCGGAGACGGTCACGACGGCGACGGCCGGGCACCCCGAGCCCCCGCGAATGTGGCGGCTGGACGACGACGCTCTGGGCCGGCTCGCCGCCCTCGGCCGGGATGTCCCCGACGAGGAGGTGACCAAGCGGCGCGCGGCGCTCACCCCCGAAACGGTGGCGACGATCTGCTACACCTCCGGCACCACCGGCCGGCCCAAGGGCTGTGTACTCACCCACGCCAACCTGCACGCGGAGGCCGCCAACACGGTCGAGCTGCTCCACCCGGTCTTCAAGGAGGTCACGGGCCAGATCGCCTCGACACTCCTGTTTCTGCCGTTGGCCCACATCCTGGGCCGCTCGCTGCAGATCGCCTGCCTGATGGCCCGTATCGAGATCGGCCACTTCCCGAGCATCAAACCCGACGAACTGCGGCCCGCGCTGCGCGGGTTCCGCCCCACGTTCCTGGTCGGTGTCCCCTACCTCTTCGAGAAGATCCACGACACCGGGCGCGCCACCGCCGAGAAGATCGGCAGAGGCGCCTCCTTCGACCGCGCCGACCGGATCGGGGTCCGCTTCGGCGAGGCGTACCTGCACCGGTTCCTGGGCTCCGGCAAGGGCCCCGGTGCCGGCCTGTTCGCGGCGTGGGCGCTGTACGACCTGCTGGTCTACCGGCGCATCCGCAAGGAACTCGGCGGCCGTATGCGGTACGCCGTCAGCGGTGGATCCCCGCTCGACCGCGATCTCAACCTCTTCTTCTACGCGGCCGGAATCATCGTCTACGAAGGCTACGGGCTCACCGAGACGACCGCCGCGGCCACCATCGTCCCGCCGCTCGGACCCCGCCCCGGCACCGTCGGCCTCCCGGTGCCGGGTACGGCCGTCCGTATCGCCGACGACGGCGAGGTCCTGATCCAGGGCGGTGTGGTCTTCGGCGCCTACTGGAACAACCGGGCCGCCACGGACGCGGTCCTCGGCGACGGCTGGTTCGCGACGGGCGATCTCGGCTCCCTCGACCAGGACGGCTACCTCACCATCACCGGCCGCAAGAAGGACATCCTCATCACCAAGGGCGGCAAGAACGTCTCCCCCGCCGTCCTCGAGGACCGGCTGCGCAGCCGCCCGCCCGTCGGGCAGTGCATCGTGGTCGGGGACAACCGCGCCTACGTCGCCGCCCTGATCACCCTCGATCCCGAAGCGATCGCCCACTGGTTGTCCGTGCACAGGCTGCCCCCGGACACTCCGATGTCCGAGGTCGTCCGTGACCCGCGGATCCTCGCCGACGTCCAGAGGGCCGTAGACCATGCGAACGCGGCGGTGTCCCGGGCCGAGTCCATCCGCAGGTTCGCCCTGGTCGAGGGCGAGTTCAGCGAGGACAACGGTCTGCTCACCCCGTCCTTGAAGGTCAGGCGTCATGCGGTGAGGACGGCGTTCGCACGGGAGATCGAGGCACTGTACGACGACTGAGGCCCGGGGGACCCGGACACGCCGGAGCGCATCGCAGGAGGGGTCCGCCGAACGGTTCGGCGGACCCCTCCTGCGATGCGCGAGACCCGGCTGTCGACGGCGCTGTCCGACAACGGCAAATGGCGTCGATCGGGCGTTTCCGCAGGTGCGGGTCACGCTGTTGATCCTGTGCGCTTTCCGTATGAATCGAATCGCGGCATTCGGGTGAATTGAACGGCAACTGAGGCTGGGGGGTTGCTTCCGCGGCCGATTCCTCGTTTCACAGAGTGCAGGTCGTGCGGCGAGCTGTTCAAGTTGTGCTCGCTCGGCTTCAGCCGTCACAGGGGCACGACCGCACAGAAGGGAAATTACGTGAAGCACAAGAAGAGCGCTGCCGTTGTCGCCGGCGCCATCATGACCCTGGGACTGGCCGCCCCGGCCATGGCCGACTCGGGTGCCGAAGGTTCCGCGGTCAACTCTCCGGGCGTCCTTTCCGGGAACGTCATCCAGGTTCCCGTGCACGTGCCCGTGAACGTGTGCGGCAACACCCTCAACGTCATTGGCCTGCTGAACCCGTCCGCCGGGAACGCGTGCGCCAACAGCTGACGTCATAGCCGCCACGGCTGAGGCGTCACACACCAGCCGTGGCGGCGGTGTCAGGGCCGGCCTTGGACTGCTCCTTCACGGCGCCAGGGCCGGCTTTCCACTTCTCCCACCTCTACCAGCAGGAAGACAACTAGATTGCGACAGACCCTGAGCAGGGGAATGGTCGCGGCGGCCGCCGCGACGGGCATTCTGTCCCTGTGCGGCAGCCCGGTGTTTGCGGACTCGAACGCGGACAGCACCGCGGCCGGATCACCGGGCGTCGCGTCCGGCAACACCGTCCAGGTCCCCGTGAACATCCCGGTCAACATCTGCGGCAACACCGTCGACGTGATCGCGGCGCTGAACCCCGCCTTCGGCAACACCTGTGCCAACGGCACCAGCGTGCAGACCCCCGAGGAAGACACCCCGACCGTCCCGGAGCAGCCGCCCGGTGACAACACGGGCACCGACACCCCGGGCGGGTCGACCACCACTCCGGAGCAGCCCGTCGGCACGCCGGGCACCGGACAGGACCAGCCGGGCGACAACACGGCGCCGCCGACCGAGACCGTGGACACGCCGCAGATCGGCACCCCGGTGATCAACACGCCCAGCACGTCGTCGCACACGACGCCGGCCCTGGCCGAGACCGGCAGCGAGGGTCTGCTTGCGGCCTCGGCGGTCAGCGTGGCCATGCTGGCCGGTGGGCTCATCCTGTACCGACGCGGCCGGGCGACGTCCCACCGCTAGTGCACCGGGTGCCGGGCGCCGCGTGCGCCCGGCACTCGCGCCACCACCCCGCACGTTCCCTCTTCGGCCGACGGCCCGGGGGCCGCACCCTTCACTCGGGTGCGGCCCCCGGGCCGTCGCCGTGTGCGAGGGGGCGGCAGTAGATCCCCGGCGCGCAAGTACCCCCGCCGGGGCGGAATTCATCACCCCTGTCACAAACGCGTTGCCCGTGTCACACATGTCCCGTGGACGTGGCGCTTCTGTCACACCCGTTTCACAGGCACTGTCCGCCCGTCGAGGTGCGTCGTTGAGCGAGCACAGCCTTTGTGATCGCCAGCGCGCGTCCGGCTCCCCCGACGACCTCCCCCGGTCGCCGCCGCGGCGCGCGCGGGGAGGTGCTACTGATGACCGACCGCAGTCTCTGGTCGTACAAGGACATCGCGGCGCATATCCGAGTGCAGCCGGACACCGTGAGGTCGTACCGAAAACACGGACTGCTGCCACCACCCGACCATGTGGAAAGCGGAAAACCCTATTGGTACGCCGACACGGTCCGGGCATGGGTGGCCGCCCGGCCCGGCAACAGGGGCCGCACCGGTTCCTGACCACCTCCCGCCGCCGTGGCCCGCCCCGGTCGGGGGCGGGCCGCACTGTCGTCTTCGGCCTGCGCGGTCGCCGACGCGCCGGCGCGGGCCCGGGCGGCAACGGGGCCTGGCGATCCGCCACGGCGGCCTCCCGGCCGGCTCAGCTCCACGGTTCGACGACCGTCACTCCCTGGCCCGGGGCCGTCCCCATCGCGGCCAGGGCCTCCGGGGACGCGGACAGCGGGATCGTCGATGTGACCAGCAGGTCGGGGCGCACCGCGCCGGAACGGACCAGTTCCAGCATGGGCGGGTAGGCATGGGCCGCCATGCCGTGGCTGCCTATGATCTCCAGTTCCAGGGCGATCGCCCGGGCCATCGGGACCGGACTCGTACCGGGGGAGGACGGCAGCAGGCCGACCTGGATGTGCCGGCCTCGGCGGCGCAGCCCGTTCACCGATGCGGCGCAGGTCGCCGGGGAGCCGAGCGCATCGAGGGAGAGATGCGCGCCGCCGCCCGTCAGGTCGCGGACCGCCTGCGCCGTGTCCTCGGTGCGCTCGGCGTCCACGCACTCGGCCGCGCCGAACTTCCGTGCCAGTTCGAGGGCTCGGGGCGAGACGTCCACCGCCACGACCCTCGCCCCCGAAGCCGCCGCGATCATCACCGCCGACAGTCCGACGCCCCCGGCGCCGTGCACCGCGACCCACTCCCCCGCGGCCACCCGGCCCTGCTGTACGACCGCGCGGAACGCCGTGGCGAACCGGCATCCCAGCGCGGCCGCCGTGCGGAACGACATCTCCGCGGGCAGCGCCACCAGATTCACGTCCGCGTGCTCCAGGGCCACGTACTGCGCGAAGGACCCCCAGTGTGTGAACCCCGGCTGTGTCTGGCGCTCGCACACCTGCTGGTCGCCCGCCGCGCAGGAGGGGCAACTGCCGCAGGCGCACACGAAGGGCACCGTCACCCGGTCGCCGGGTCGCCGGCCGACCACCCGGGCGCCCACCTCCTCGACCACACCGGCCAGTTCGTGTCCGGGCACGTGCGGGAGAGTGATGTCCGGGTCGTGCCCCATCCAGCCGTGCCAGTCGCTGCGGCACAGCCCCGTCGCCTCGACCCGGACCACGACCCCGTGCTCGGACGGCTCCGGGTCCGCTACCTCACGTACCTCGGCCGGCTCCCCGTACCGCTCGAAGACCACCGCACGCATTAGCCCGCACCCTCCGCCCGTGTCCCCGATCCCCTGCCCCGGGGATCGTCCCTGTGGCGGAACGCTAGCCGTGCACCCCGGCGGTGTCCCGGTCCCGGTCCGCCGCCTTCTCCTCGACGGCCGCCACCGGCTCCTCCTCACGCAGTCCGAACCGTCGGTGGAAGCGCCGCAGCGGGGCCGGGGCCCACCAGGTGGCACGGCCGGTCAGCCGCATCACCGCCGGCACCAGCAGACTGCGCACGACCATCGCGTCCATCAGCACGGCCAGCGCGATACCGAGGCCGAGCATCTTGGTGTTCGTCACCCGGGAGGTGCCGATCGCGACCATCACCACCGCCAGGATGACCGCCGCGGCCGTGATCAGCCCGCCGGTGCGCTGCAGTCCGAAGCGCACCGCCTCGCGATGGTCCCCGGTGCGGTCGTACTCCTCCTTGATACGGGACAGCAGGAACACGCCGTAGTCCATGGAGAGACCGAAGGCCACACAGAACATCAGCACCGGAAGGGTCGTCTCGATCGACCCCGGACTGGTGAATCCCAGCAGACCCGACAGATGCCCGTCCTGGAAGACCCAGACCACCGCGCCGAACATCGCCGTCAGGCTCAGCGCGTTGAGCAGTACGGCCTGGACGGGGATCAGCACGCTGCCGGTCAGCAGGAAGACCAGGATCAGGGTGACCACCGCGATGATGCCCGCGGCCCAGGGCAGCCGCTCGGCGATCGCGTGCTTGGAGTCCACCAGGATCGCGGCCGTGCCTGTCACCGAGGTGTCGAAGGGGGCGGACGTCGCCCTCAGCTCGCCCACCAGCCGCTGCGCTCCGGCGTCCACCGCCTCGCCCCTGGGCTGCACCGTGAAGTACGCGTGCTCGCCCTTCACCAACGGGCCGTCCACCCGCAGTACCCCGGGCAGGGCCGTGATCCGGTCCCTGTAGGCGTCGTACTGGGCGGGGGTGGCCCGGCCCTCGGCCAGCACCTCCAGGCCTCCGCCGGGACTGCCCGGGAACCCGTCCCGTATGTGCTGCTGCACCACATGGGACTCGGCACCCGAGGGCAGCTGGCGGTCGTCCGCGGTGCCGAACTTCACTCCCATGAACGGCAGTCCGAGGACCACCAGGCCGACGGTGGTGGCAACGGCGAACAGTGGGGCACGCCGCATCACAAGGGTCGCCATCCGGCTCCAGCCGCGCCCCTGCGCCGTCGCCCGCGGAGTCCCGCGCCTGAACAGCCGCCGCAGGTCGAGCGCGTTCACCCGGTGGCCCAGCACCATCAGTGCCGCGGGGAGCAGGATCAGCGCCGCCGCGGCGGCCAGCAGCACCACCGCGATGCCGGCGTAGGCGAACGAGCGCAGGAAGTACTGCGGGAAGACGAGCATCGCGGCCAGGGACACGGCGACGGTCAGCGCGGAGAACAGGACGGTGCGTCCCGCGGTGCGCAGGGTGGTGGCCACCGCGCCCAACGGGTCGGCTCCGGCGGACAGTTCCTCGCGGAACCTGCGCACGATGAAGAGCGCGTAGTCGATGGCGAGGCCCAGCCCGAGGGCCGTCGTGAGGTTCAGGGCGAAGACGGAGACGTCGGTGACCTCGGTGAGGCCGCGCAGTACCGCGTTGGTGCCCAGAATGGCGACGATGCCGATGCCCAGCGGCAGCATGGCCGCGACCGCGCTGCCGAACACCGTCACCAGCAGCACCAGCGTGATGGGCAGGGCGATCATCTCGGCCCGGGTCAGATCCTCCTGGATGATCGTCTGCATCTCGGAGCGCACGGCGACCGGGCCGCCGACCTTGACCGTGACCGGCCCGTGCGCGCCTCGGTAGTGGGGCGCGATGCGGTCGAGGGTGTCGCTCGCGGCCTTCTCCTCGCCCGTGATGTGCGCGGCTATCAGCGCTTCGCGGCCGTCCTCGGCGCGCAGTGCAGGTGCTCCCGACTGCCAGTACGAGCCGACCCCTGTGACGCCGTGTTCGGAGGCGAGCCGCGCGGTCAGACGCCGGGCCTCCGCGGCCACCGCCGGATCGTCCGCGGACCTGTGACCCGAGTCGACGAGGAGCAGCAGATTGGGCTGCGAGGCGGGGAACTCCCGCTCCAGCGCGTCGGTCGCGTAGGTGGACTGTGCGGCCGGATCCTGCCAACCGCCGCTGCCCAGCCGGTCCGCGACCCCGCTGCCGGCGACCACCGCGAGTGCGGTGAGGAGCAGCGCGACGAGCAACGACAGCCGGGGCCGCGCCGTCACGAACCGTGTCCAGCCACCGGGCCCCGCCCCGCCCTCACCCGTGTGCCCGGCCCTTTTGGCCGGCTCCGGCGCACCCCCTCCGTCACCGGTCTCCCGGCCGCCCCTGCGGTTGACTTCGGCCATGATGCGGTGTCCCCTTCACCGTGACCCCGCATGCCGTGCATCCGTGCATCCGTGCATCCGTGCAGGCAGCATGGGTCGTCGATTGCCATAGACTGGCAAACACGAGTGAGCGCTCGCGTTTCTCAAGAATGCGAGCGACAACTCGCGTTTGTCAATCGCGTTCCGAGAGGTGGGGACAACGCGTGCCCAGGAGTCAGAAGACCGAGGGGCCTGCCACCGGACCGGGCGCGGAGTCGGCCGGACAGGAGCAGGAGGCCCGGCCGCGCCGCCGCCAGGCCCGGGGCGAGCGCCGTATCGCGCAGCTGCTGCAGGCCGCCGCCGAGGTCTTCTGCCGTACCGGCTACACCGCCGCGAGCACGAACGCCATCGCCCGCGAGGCCGGCGTCTCCCCGGGGACGCTGTACCAGTTCTTCCCGAACAAGGAAGCGATCGCCATCGGCCTCGGTGACCAGCTGCTCCAGCAGTGGCAGGAGTCTCAGGACCGCGCACTGACCGAGGAGAACCTCGGACTCCCCCTGGACCAACTGCTGGACGCCGCGCTCGACCCGCTGATCGCGTTCAACGTCGAGAACCCGGCCTTCGGCGTCCTGCTGCACGGCCCCGACGTCCCCGGGCCGATCGCACAGGAGCACAACACCCTGCACGAGGCGTCCCTCACCCGCATCGAGGGGATGATCGCGGGCTTCCTGCCGGACACCCCGCCCGACGAGCGCTCCCGCACCGCGAACATGCTGCTGGCCCTCTTCAAGGCCGGGCTCGACCTGATCATGTCCCACGACGGCGCTGCACGCGAGGCCTACATCACCGAGCTGAAGACGGCGATGTACCGGTATCTCGAGCCGATGCTGCACGACGACGAGGACGACAGCGGCGACGGCTCCACCGGCCACTCCCCCTGAAGCCCCACCGGCGACCACTCCACGGAGCCCCACCGGCGAGTCCACCCTGAAGCCCTCGTCGGCGGTTTCCGCCCACGGTCGCCGCCGAGGAACCGGCGCGGCTCGCGGACTCGCGCCTGAATCCCTTGGATGAATACCCCCTAGGGGTATAGTCTGGTTCTCGTAAGCCACACGAGCCTCCCCGAGGAGTTGGAGAGATGACCACACAGACCGAGACTCCGGGTTCCGTGACGACCGTCTACAAGGTGAGCGGTATGAGCTGCGGGCACTGCGAGGGCTCCGTCTCCGGCGAGATCTCCGCCATCGCCGGCGTCAGCGCCGTCACCGCCGTCGCGTCCACCGGCGAGGTCACGGTCGTCTCCGCCGCACCCCTCGCCGACGAAGCCGTGCAGGCGGCGGTCGACGAGGCCGGCTTCGAACTCGTCGGCAAGGCCTGAACCAGCATCTGCTCCCCGCACCGGGCCGTACCGACCAGCTGATACTGGCTCCGCACGGCCCGGTCCGTTGTCTGGAGTCCGGACATGACCAGCACCGCAGCACCGGCCGCGATAGACGCGGCCACGCCCTCCGAGGTCGAACTCGCGATCGGCGGCATGACCTGCGCCTCCTGCGCGGCCCGTGTCGAGAAGAAGCTCAACCGCATCGACGGCGTCACCGCCACGGTCAACTTCGCGACGGAGAAGGCGAAGATCGCCTATCCCGCCGGGATCCAGGTCGCCGACCTGATCGCCACGGTGGTGAAGACCGGCTACACGGCCGAGGAACCCCCGCCGCCGCAGCCTGAGCAGCCCGCGGCCGCCGAGGCCGCCGGGGAAGACCCGGAATCGGCCGCCCTCCGTCAGCGACTGACCGTCTCGGCGCTGCTCGCCCTGCCCGTCGTACTGCTCTCGATGGTCCCCGCCCTGCAGTTCGACAACTGGCAGTGGCTCTCACTGACGCTGGCCGCGCCCGTCGTCGTATGGGGCGGACTGCCCTTCCACAAGGCGGCGTTCACCAACGCCCGGCACGGCGCGGCCACGATGGACACCCTGGTGTCGGTCGGCACGCTCGCGGCGTTCGGCTGGTCGCTGTGGGCGCTGTTCTGGGGGGACGCGGGCATGCCCGGCATGCGCCACGGCTTCGACCTCACCGTCTCCCGCACGGACGGGTCCTCGGCCCTCTATCTCGAAGTGGCCGCCGGTGTCGTCGCGTTCATCCTGCTCGGCCGCTATCTGGAGGCCCGCTCCAAGCGGCGCGCCGGCGCGGCCCTGAGGGCGCTGCTCGAACTGGGCGCGAAGGACGTCGCGGTCCTGCGGGACGGCCGTGAGGTGCGCGTTCCGGTGGCCCTGCTGACCGTCGGCGACCGGTTCGTCGTACGGCCCGGCGAGAAGATCGCCACGGACGGGACGGTCGTCGAGGGCGCCTCGGCGGTCGACGCCTCCATGCTCACCGGAGAGTCGGTGCCGGTCGACGTGACCGTGGGCGACCGCGTGACCGGCGCGACCGTCAACGCCGGGGGCCGCCTGGTGGTCGAGGCCACCCGGGTCGGCGCGGACACCCAGCTCGCACGGATGGCGCGGCTCGTGGAGGACGCGCAGAACGGCAAGGCGGAGGTGCAGCGCCTGGCCGACCGCATCTCCGGGATCTTCGTGCCCGTCGTCCTGCTGATCGCCCTCGGCACATTCGGGGTGTGGCTCGGCGTCACCGGAGACACCGTCGCCGCCTTCACCGCGGCCGTAGCGGTGCTGATCATCGCCTGCCCGTGCGCGCTGGGGCTCGCCACCCCGACCGCCCTGATGGTCGGCACGGGCCGCGGTGCCCAGCTCGGCATCCTCATCAAGGGCCCGGAGGTGCTGGAGTCCACGCGCCGGGTCGACACGGTGGTCCTGGACAAGACCGGAACGGTCACCACGGGCCGGATGGCCCTCCAGGGGGTGCACACCGCCGAGGAAGAGGACGAGAAGGACGCCCTGCGGCTCGCCGGAGCCCTCGAGCACGCCTCCGAGCACCCGATCGCCAGGGCGATCGCGGCAGGCGCTCAGGAGCGCCTCGGCGGGCTTCCCGCCCCTGACCGGTTCGAGAACGTCCCGGGCCTCGGCGTGCGCGGGCGCGTGGAGGGGCACGAGGTCACCGTGGGCCGCTTCCCGGACGCCCTTCCGGACGCGCTGGCCCGGGCGAAGGCGGAGGCCGAGGCCGAGGGACGCACGGCCGTGGTGGTCGCGCGCGACGGCGTGGCACTCGGCGTCCTCACCGTCGCCGACGCCATCAAGGAGACCAGCGCCGAGGCCGTACGGGGGCTCCGGGCCCTGGGCCTCAGGCCCGTCCTGCTGACCGGGGACAACCGGGCGGTCGCCGAGGCCGTGGCGGGTGCCGTGGGCATCGCCGCGGGCGACGTGTTCGCCGAGGTGCTGCCGGAGGAGAAGGTCGCCGTCGTCAGGCGACTCCAGAGCGAGGGACGGACCGTCGCCATGGTCGGTGACGGCGTCAACGACGCGGCCGCACTGGCCACCGCGGATCTGGGACTGGCCATGGGGACCGGGACGGACGCGGCGATCGAGGCGAGCGATCTGACGCTGGTGCGCGGGGATCTGCGGGTGGCCGCGGACGCCATCCGGCTCTCACGGCGCACGCTCTCGACGATCAAGGGGAATCTGGTGTGGGCCTTCGGGTACAACGTGGCCGCGCTGCCCCTGGCCGCCGCCGGGCTCCTGAACCCGATGATCGCGGGTGCGGCGATGGCCTTCTCGTCGGTCTTCGTGGTCACCAACAGCCTTCGGCTGCGGGCATTCTCATGACGAGAGGGTGAGAGTCCCTCTAGAGTCCGACGCGAGCCTCACATAAGCTCTTCACAAGGCTCGCGCATCATCCTTACGCTGGGGGCCTCGGTCGACGTATCGGGGCTCTTGCGTATCTTCAGGACATATGCGAGAGACACAGATCACAATGATGTGAACGTAACCAGCGGAAGGGTTCGTGAGTCTAAGTTGGCGGTGTCAGAAGCGTCTTGGGGGGCGTGACTGACATCCGGGGATGTCTTGGGGGACGTTCCCAGGAAACTGCGTTGCCGGGACACGTACACCGGGGAGCTTTGAGCGGCCCTCCCGTACGCGTCCCGGCAGAGCGCACCGCAGTGTTATGCCGAGTTGTGCTCGTTTTGCTCACAGCGATTCAGGCGCTGTCCCGCAAACGCCCGGCCGGATCCCGTGGGGGGAATCCGCACCGGGACATGGGAAGGCGCCCTGCACGTCGGCCCGTGGGGGGACCGGCTGTGGGGCGCCTTCCGCTTTTCACAAGACTTTTCATACGGCTTGAGACGAGGATCCGTCACCGCACCTGGCGTACGTCGCTCTACGACGACGTACGCCCTGCCTACGTAATCCTGCTCAGCGCTCCTCGACCGGAACGAAGTCGCGCTCGACCACGCCGGTGTAGATCTGGCGCGGGCGGCCGATGCGGGAACCCGGCTCCTTGATCATCTCGTGCCACTGGGCGATCCAGCCCGGCAGTCGACCGAGGGCGAACAGGACCGTGAACATCTCGGTCGGGAAGCCCATCGCGCGGTAGATCAGACCGGTGTAGAAGTCCACGTTCGGGTAGAGCTTGCGCTCGACGAAGTAGCTGTCGGACAGCGCGTGCTCCTCGAGCTTCAGGGCGATGTCGAGCAGTTCGTCCGACTTGCCCAGCGCGGAGAGCACATCGTGCGCGGCGGCCTTGATGATCTTGGCGCGCGGGTCGAAGTTCTTGTAGACCCGGTGGCCGAAGCCCATCAGGCGGACGCCGTCCTCCTTGTTCTTCACCTTGCGGATGAAGGTGTCGACGTCGTTGCCGGAGTCGCGGATGCCCTCGAGCATCTCCAGGACGGACTGGTTGGCGCCACCGTGCAGCGGGCCCCACAGCGCGTTGATGCCGGCCGAGATCGAGGCGAACATGTTGGCCTGCGACGAACCCACCAGGCGCACGGTCGAGGTCGAGCAGTTCTGCTCGTGGTCCGCGTGCAGGATCAGCAGCTTGTCCAGCGCGGAGACGACGACCGGGTCCAGGTCGTAGTCCTGCGCCGGGACGGAGAACGTCATACGCAGGAAGTTCTCGACGTACCCGAGGTCGTTGCGCGGGTAGACGAAGGGGTGACCGATCGACTTCTTGTAGGCGTACGCGGCGATCGTCGGAAGCTTGGCGAGCAGGCGGATGGTGGAGAGGTTCCGCTGCTTCTCGTCGAAGGGGTTGTGGCTGTCCTGGTAGAAGGTGGACAGCGCGGAGACCACCGAGGAGAGCATCGCCATCGGGTGCGCGTCGCGGGGGAAGCCCGTGTAGAAGTTCTTGACGTCCTCGTGCAGCAGGGTGTGCTGCGTGACCTCGTTCTTGAAGGCGGAGAGCTCGTCGACGGTCGGCAGCTCACCGTTGATCAGCAGGTAGGCGACCTCCAGGAAGGTGGAACGCTCGGCCAGCTGCTCGATCGGGTAGCCGCGATACCGGAGGATGCCCTGCTCGCCGTCGAGGTAGGTGATGGCGGATTTATATGCGGCGGTGTTGCCGTAACCGCTGTCCAGGGTGACCAGACCGGTCTGGGCGCGGAGCTTCCCGATGTCGAAGCCCATGTCACCGACGGTGCTGTCGACCACCGGGTAGGTGTACTCGTCGCCGTCGTACCGCAGTACTACAGAGTTGTCGCTCACGTCTTCCCTCACCGACGTAGTGCCTCATCTTCGAGGTGCCCTGACTGTCTCTACCATCCCCCATTTGGCGCAGGAGAGTGCACTCGGGGTCGACCTTTGGGCGCATCGGCGGCACTGAGTGCCGTCAACCTGCTCATCGTGCCCCCCGTCGACCGGTTCCGGAAGTGCTCTGTGACCTTTGCGACTCGTTTGATCGATCATTTTTTTCAATGAAGGGTGCGGATGCGAACCGGGCCGGGGCTCAGCCCTCGACGGGCCTCGGCGACAGCCTGAAATCCAGGGCCGTGCAGCGCCGGCCCGCCGAGACCGTGCGGACCGCCTGCCCGATCGCCTTACGGGAACCGACGAGCACGACCAGCTTCTTCGCCCTGGTGACGGCCGTGTAGAGGAGGTTGCGCTGGAGCATCATCCACGCCCCGGTGGTGACGGGGATCACCACCGCCGGATACTCGCTGCCCTGCGAGCGGTGGATGGTCACCGCGTAGGCATGCGCCAGCTCGTCCAGCTCGTCGAACTCGTACGCCACCTCCTCGTCCTCGTCCGTCAGCACCGTGAGGCGCTGATCGACCGGGTCGAGCGAGGTGACCACGCCCACGGTGCCGTTGAAGACACCGTTCTTCCCCTTCTCGTAATTGTTGCGAATCTGGGTGACCTTGTCGCCGACACGGAAGACCCGGCCGCCGAACCGCTTCTCGGGCAGATCCGGACGGGCGGGGGTGACCGCTTGCTGGAGCAGCCCGTTCAGCGTGCCGGCGCCTGCGGGTCCTCGGTGCATGGGCGCGAGCACCTGCACGTCGCGGCGCGGGTCGAGACCGAACCGGGCCGGGATCCGCCGCGCCGCCACGTCCACGGTGAGACGACCGGCCTCCTCGGTGTCGTCCTCGACGAAGAGGAAGAAGTCCTTCAGGCCGTCGGTGAGCGGATGCTGCCCGGAGTTGATGCGGTGCGCGTTGGTGACGACGCCCGACTGCTGGGCCTGGCGGAAGACGCGGGTGAGGCGGACGGCGGGAACGGGACTTCCGTCGGTGAGCAGATCCCTGAGGACCTCCCCGGCGCCGACGCTGGGCAGTTGGTCGACGTCACCGACGAAGAGCAGGTGGGCGCCGGGCGGCACGGCCTTCACCAGTTTGTTGGCGAGCAGCAGGTCGAGCATGGACGCCTCGTCGACGACGACCAGGTCCGCGTCGAGCGGGCGGTCCCGGTCGTAGGCCGCGTCGCCGCCCGGCTTCAGCTCCAGCAGCCGGTGCACGGTGGAGGCCTCGGCCCCGGTCAGCTCGGACAGGCGTTTGGCCGCGCGGCCGGTGGGCGCGGCCAGGACGACCTTGGCCCGCTTGGCCCGGGCGAGCTCGACGATGGAGCGCACCGTGAAGGACTTGCCGCAGCCGGGCCCTCCGGTCAGGACGGCGACCTTCTTGGTCAGCGCGAGCCGCACGGCCTCCTCCTGCTCGGGCGCCAACTCCGTTCCCGTGCGCCCCTTGAGCCAGCCCAGCGCCTTGTCCCACGCCACGTCCCCGAACACGGGCATCCGGTCCTCGTCCGTGCGCAGCAGGCGCAGCAGCTGGGCGGAGAGGGACAGCTCGGCGCGGTGGAAGGGGACGAGGTAGACGGCCGTGACCGGGTCCCCGCCGTCCGGCCCGGGCACCCTCTCCCTCACGACGCCGGGGTCGGAGTCGTCCTCGGGGGGCGCAGCCAGCTCGGCCAGGCACTCGATGACCAGCCCGGTGTCGACCTGGAGGAGCTTGACCGCGTCCGCGATCAGCCGCTCCTCCGGGAGATAGCAGTGGCCCTGGTCGGTCGACTGGGACAGGGCGTACTGCAGACCGGCCTTGACTCGCTCCGGGCTGTCGTGCGGGATCCCGACGGACCGGGCGATCCGGTCGGCGGTGAGGAATCCGATGCCCCAGACGTCCGAGGCGAGGCGGTACGGCTGGTTCTTGACGACGGAGATGGAGGCGTCGCCGTACTTCTTGTAGATGCGTACGGCGATGGACGTGGAGACCTCGACGCTCTGCAGGAAGAGCATGACCTCCTTGATCGCCTTCTGCTCCTCCCAGGCGTCGGCGATCTTCTTGGTCCGCTTCGGGCCGAGCCCGGGCACCTCGATGAGCCGCTTGGGCTCCTCCTCGATGATCTGGAGGGTGTCGAGCCCGAAGTGCTGGGTGATCCGGTCGGCGAAGACGGGTCCGATGCCCTTGACCAGGCCGGAGCCGAGATAGCGGCGAATGCCCTGGACGGTGGCCGGGAGGACGGTCGTGTAGTTCTCGACGGTGAACTGCTTGCCGTACTGCGGGTGGGAGCCCCAGCGCCCCTCCATCCGCAGCGACTCGCCCACCTGGGCGCCGAGGAGCGCTCCGACGACGGTGAGCAGATCACCGGCGCCGCGGCCGGTGTCGACGCGGGCGACCGTGTATCCGTTCTCCTCGTTGGCGTACGTGATCCGCTCGAGCACACCCTCCAGCACGGCGAGGTGCCGCTCCCCGGCACCCGCCTGCCCCGCCCGACTCGACTCCTGGGTCATGATCCGACGCTACCGAAGAGGACCGACAGTGACGACGACACGGTCCTCACGGCCCCGGACTCCTGCATGCTGGGGCCATGGAGCCGGTGCTGCGCGGCCTGCCGTCCGCCTTCTGGAGTGTTCCCTACGTGGGCTCGCGCTTCCCGGGGTCGCCGGCAGTGGCGGCGCGCCCGGGCCTGGCGGCCGGCGCGAACTGCCAGCTGTTCGCGTACGAGGTGCTGCGCCACTTCGGACTGGTCCCACCCGCCCTGCGCTCGAGCGACCTGTGGACGGACACACGGGCCACGGTCCGTGTGTCCGCGGCCCGGCCTCTCGACCTGATGCTCTTCAACTCCACCGACGACGCCTACGGCGCGCACGTCGGGGTGCGGACGGGAGAGGAACGGGTGCTGCACCTGTGCGCGGAGGTGGGCCGGCCGGCGGTCTGGGAGCCGGCGGAGTTCGCGGCGCGGGAACGGTACCGGGTGCTGGTCGGCATCAAGCGGGTGACGGCGGGCCGGGAGAACAGGGGTGCCTGCAACAGTTACTGACAATCCGGGGGGGCTCCGACGAGTGGCTTTCCCGTTGGCTCCCCTGCAGATCAGGTCTCGAACTCACCCAGCCAGCTGCGCTGGACGAGGTGCTTGGGAAGGTAGTCGGACTCGACCTCGATCGGGATCCCGCCGTCATGCGCGAGACAGACGACCGCCAGGAGGCCGAGGGCCACCAGTCCGTCGACCCGTTGGGCACGGTCCTCGTCCGCGGTCCAGTACTGTTTGTGCAGCTCAAGGGCCTCCACCAGGGCCTGGTTGAAACCCTGCTCGTCCTTGCGTACGAAGCGGTGGAAGAGGTTGATCGGCTGGTAGAGAATGTTCTGCAGCAGGTCGGGCGGGGTGATCGTCGCGGCTTCCGGATAGGACCCCTCGATGGCGGCCACCAGCTTCTCGACCAGTCCTGGACGCCTGAGCCAGTAAGTCTGCAGGGCATCCACCCAGTGGTAGACGTATTCGTCCACCTCGGCACCGGATGCCCGCAAGAGCTCGATCGGGACCTCGCAGAGCTGAGCCATGCGGTTCTGTTCACGGCAGACGACCGCGAGCCAGAAAGCCGTGAGCCAGTTGCCCGCATCCGAGTAATCCTGCGGACCCGTCGCGGGAATGGTCCGCATCTCCCGGTTGATACGGCATTGCACCGATTCCTCGGTCGTCACCGCCGCAGCGAACATCGCCGAACCCACCTGCATCGCGGTGACCACGGCTTCCCATGTCTCCAGTTGCCCCGCCCGCGGATCGACGGCACAGCGCGCGTCCATGTGCAGGATCGCCTTGCCCAGCGTCGAGTTGAACATGCGGGGCGATTCTTCCAGCCATTGGATCGACTTCGCCGTGCTTTCACCGAGCGACTTGGCGTAGGCCTCGTCATCGGGGCCCGGAGCTCCATGCCGTGCCACTCGTACACTCACTGCACTCTCCCGATCACCCGATGTCGAACTTCGACATAGTGTACCCGGCATACTCGCCGACGTTACGATTGCCCTTGACGACGATATAGTCCAACTTGTTGTCCTTCAGGGCGCGTTCGAGTTCATCCGCCAGATCCATTTCCTTCGGGTTCTGTCGGCCTCGTCCCCGCATTTCGCGGAGAATATCGTCGAAGTACTTCCTCGTCCCCTGGGACACCCGCTCACCATTGGGCAGATTGCGCGCCCCCAGCTCCGTGTCCACGCTGCTCTTGGCCTCGACGACCACGTAGCCGCCGTCATCACGTCGCCAGACCTGGTCGAACTGGTCATTGCCGTTCAGGGGACCGTCCAGCGGTTCCCGGGTGGCATGTGGATAGTGCTCGGGTATGACGTGGTGTTCGGCTATGGATTCGCCGTAGGCTTCGGCGCTGTCCCGCATGTCACGGTGCGCCGCCTTGTACTCGTAGGTCCGCTCCGTCCGCGTGAGCTCTGTTTCCGAATTGGGCGCGTCGTGATGTGCCTGTACGGCTTCCGCCTTGTGACGACCGGCCGCCTGGTCGTAGTTGACCGCCTGGTGCCGATGAGCCGCCGCATCGTCAAGGGTCTTGAGCCCCTCGGGGGTGATGTGCTCCCGACCGCGCACCACGGAATCCTCGAGGTAATCGGGCTTCAGAGGCTCCGGGGCTTCCTTGGCCGAAATCCACTCGCCGGTGTTCATGTCCTTGACGAGTTGAGGAGGGACGAGGCCCGTGTGGTCGGGAATCTCGACGCTCTTACGATTGCCGTTGGATTTGTAGAACTCTTTGAAGTAGTCCGGGTCGTGGTTTGCCCGCGCCACCTGCTCCTGCATGATCTCGAGCTTGCGCTCGGGAGACATGTGCGCGGGGTCCTCGGGACCGTCATGGGCGACAGGAGCCTCGTCACCCGGATTGTGCCCGCCGGGTGTGTGCTCCCCGGCACCACCCATGTCGTCGGCCGTGTGACCGAGATCGTCCAAGGGCCCCCGGCCGGACGGCACGCCATGGCCATGACCCGGCATGGTGTCGGTGCCGCCGCCCGGCAGGTCGTGTCCGGTGCCGGGTTCGTGGCCGTGGCCGCCCGGCAGGTGGTCGTCCGCCCTGGTGGGTAGCGCGTTGTCCGGGGCGTGTCCGGGGGCGTGGGTGTCGAGACTGTTGGCCGGCATGTTGTCGGGTGCGTGTCCGCCGGGGAGGTGGTCTCCGGCATGCCCGCCGGGAAGATGGTCCCCTGTGTGCACGGTCGGGATGTTCTCGCCGCCGGCGTGGACGGTGGGCATGTCGTTGCCGGCGTGGACGGCGGCGTCGTCGCCGGTGCGGCCCACGTCGCCGAGGTCATGACCCGCGCTGTCGCCCAGGCGGATGTGCTGCCCGGCCTGTTCCGCGGCATGGGTGCCCGCGCCGACCAGCGCCGGTTCCTTCACCGGGGACGGTGTGTGCGGGACGTCGGAACCGGCGTGCGGATCGCCGAGGTCGGGCTGGTCCACGATGTCGCCCGGACCGTCCTCGGCCTTCTGCAGCACATCGCCGTGCTCGTCGAGGATGTTGCCGTGCGGGTCCATGTACTGCGCCGGCGCGCCGTGCTCGGTCGGCAGCTTCATGCTGCCCTCCGGCAGCACCGGCCCGTCGTGCGGCAGCTGGAAGTTGCCGTCCGGCAGCTTGACCGCACCCTCCGGGATCACCGAACCCTCGGGCAGATGCACGGTGCCGTCCGGCAGCTTCAACGCACCCTCGGGCAGCGTGATCGCGTTGTCGGGGAGTTTGGGGATCTCGATGTTGCCGACGCCCTTCAGCGCCTTGCTGATGTCCCCGATCTTCGACAGACCCGCACCCGCACCCTTGGCGACATACGTCATCGGATCGATGACCTTGCCCGCCTTACCCGCCAACGACAACGCCTTCGCTACCGCACCCGCCTTGCCCGCACCCGACGCCGCACCACCCGCACCACCCGTGAACACCGTCGTCAACACATTGAACGTCACCGCACCCGCAGCACGAGCAGGATTCTTCCCCCACTCGTCCCACGCCACCAACGCCTTACCCGTCTCCTTCATCGCCGTACGCGAATCACGCAACCACGACGGCAACTTGTCATCCGGCAACGCCCAGAACAACGCCCCCGCACCCGGCACCGACGAAATCACCAAACCCGTCGCCAACTGCGCCAGACCCTTCCACGCCTGACCCATCGCCTCCCAACCACCAAAACCCACCAACGTACCCAGGCCCTTGATCGTCCCCCACACGCCATCCACGATCAGCCCGTCCCACACAAACGACTTCACCCAATGGCCGACCTCATACCAGTGATGCCGCTCCTCCACCGGATCACCCCAGGGAAGCTTCGCGCCCTTCATGTCCTCGGCACTGAACCCGTACTGGTCCTTACGCTCCGAACCATCCCCCGCCACCATCTGCGTCCCACCGAACAACGCAGTGATCTTGTTATGACACGTCCGCTCCGCCGCCCAGAACGCCGCCACCGCCGCCGTCACATCATCACGAATCCGATTGTGACGATCGACCTTGTCCCCGTCGTACTCCCAATCCCCATCACCCTCGACGGAATCCACGAACGCCGTCGCATCCGCCTTCAACTGCTTCAGCCTCGCCACCAGCGGACGGATCTCCACCGCATACGACGACAACGCCGACGACACCGTCTCCAGATCACCCGCGAACCCGTCCGCCCGATCCGCCACCGGCTTCGTCGTCGCGAACAACCGCTCCGCCTCCGGCGCCGTGTAATACGCCGACAAGCCCTGGAACTGCGTATGCACATCCCGACCCGTGGAACGGATATGCGACGCATCCGACCTCAGATCCCCGTAATCCTTCTCCAACTGCGCCAGATCACCCGTGAACTGCGGAATCTGCCCAGGATCGATCACGCCCCACCCACCCCCGGCACATCCACCCGCGGCTCCGCCAACGCCCCCCGCTGCGCCCGCGCCGCCATCTCCTCATCCCCCCGCAAATACGCCGTCGTCGCATCCACCGCACCCTGCAACGACTTCCCCGCCCGCAACGCGATGTACTGCAAATCCTTCGTCGCATGCTCCGCATACTGCGACAACGCCAAAGCCACCAAACCCCCCTGCGGCTTCCCCCCACCACCCCCGCCACCCTCAGCAGACACAGTCCCCGCACTCGACGCCGCCGACGTCAGATGCTCCCCATACGCCTTCGCCTGACCCTCAAGATGCGACGCCGTCTCACCCGTCGACTTCAACACACCCTGAATACCCTGCGGCTTCAGATCCCAGCCGGTCATCCCCGTCGTCCTCCGCGTCCAGCCCAGCAACAGCCACCGTCACGTGACGACCCGAAAGCCGCCCAGGACCGCCGACGGGGCCGACCGTCGTCCACGCCCGCCGGCCCCGACCAACACCACCCACGTCAGCCGATGTTGTCCACCGCCGACTTCGCCTTCGCGATCGTCGACTGCGCCGTCGAATCGTTCTGCTCCAACGTCGACTTCAACAACCCGATAATGTTCTTGACCTCCTGCGACGCACGATTCCACCGCAACTCCTTGCCGTGGTACTCATCCGCCACACCATCAGCCGAGAAATCCGCCATCGCAGCCTTCACCTGACGATCACGCTGCGCAATAACCTCCTCCAACCGGCCGATCACCGCCTGGATATTGCCCTGCACATCCGCCGACGCACCCGTGTCATACGACCGACGATCCGCACCCGAACCCGCCATCACACACCACTCCCCGTAAAGACCCAGCCCAACAACCCCGCACCACAGCACAGTTCAACGAAACGAGACACACACCACCCAAGCCCCACGGCTCAACGGAAACGCGCACCGTCGAAGTTCGCCGCCGACATCTGACCCCGAGCGTTGTCACCCTGCTCCTGATCACCCGAGGAGAACGCCGAATCCATCCCCGACTGACCACCCAGGATCGCCGCCAACGACCCGTTCAACTCCCTGGCGATCCCATCCGCCCGCAACTTGAACTGATCGAACGCCACCCGACCCGCACCGTTGAACTTCCCCTCCAACGGCTGCGCCGCCTGCACCAACTGACGGATCAACGTCCCCAGATCATCACTCGACCCACGCGAATCCTTCATCAGCGTCGACAGGGTCTGCGCCCCCATATCGAACTTCATCTTGCCTCCCCCTGTGGCGAGTTGACCTCACTGAACGATTCTGCACTCTCCATGTTCACGTCCAGCCGTCGCACTCGCAACCACCTGACGTCACAGCCCTGCTACAGGGAGCAGACCTCGAGCCGCCGTGCGCACACCCGCACCGACGCGTCCCGCCTGCCCGAAAGGCGGCGGCGCCGCCCGGGCAAGGCCCGCCGGACGACGGCGACATGAGACCTGGATCACACGGGTCACAATCGGGTCTCGGTAGCCCTCAACCCTTGATTCCCCTTCGTGTAATCGATTCCAATCCTTCGTGTCAGTCGTGTAAACGATTCCACGACTCACAAACGGACCCAAAGGACCCACAAGGAGGTGGTCCGGCGATGGCGAGCATCAAGGACGTCGCCGCAGAGGCGGGCGTTTCCGTCGCCACTGTGTCGCGCGTCCTGAACGACCACCCGTCGGTCAGCGCCGACGCGCGTACCCGCGTGCTGGCCGCCGTGGAGGCGCTGGGCTATCGCCCCAACGCCGTCGCCCGGTCCCTGCGCACCGACCAGACCCGCACCCTCGGCCTGGTCATCAGCGATGTACTGAACCCCTACTTCACCCACCTGGCCCGCTCCGTGGAGGAGGAGGCCCGCGCACTCGGCTACAGCGTGATCATCGGCAACGCCGACGAACGGCCCGACCTCCAGGACCACCATGTGCGGACCCTGCTGGACCGCCGGATCGACGGACTGCTCGTCTCGCCGACCGACGGAGGGTCGCCGCTCATGCTGGACGCGGCGCGGTCCGGGACGCCGATGGTCTTCGTCGACCGGTGGATCGCGGGCGTCGACGTACCCGTGGTGCGCTCCGACGGGCGCACCGCCGTGCACGACCTCGTCGCGCATCTGCACGGGCTCGGACACCGCCGGCTCGCGATCATCGCGGGCCCGGCGGCGACCACGACGGGACGTGAGCGTGTCGAGGCCTTCCGGCAGGCCCTGGCCGCCTACGGGCTGCCCCTCCCGGACAGCCACATAGGACAGGGCGACTTCCAGGCCGAGAGCGGGCGCCGGGCCATGGAGCGGTTCCTGGATCTGGCCGAGCCGCCCGAGGCCGTCTTCGCCGCCGACAACCTCATGGCGCTCGGCGCGCTGGACGCCGTCCGTGTGCGCGGCCTGCGGGTACCGGACGACATCGCGCTCGCCGCGTTCGACGACATCCCGTGGTTCGTGCACACCGATCCGCCGATCACCGCCATAGCCCAGCCCACGGGCGAGCTGGGACGCGCCGCCGTGCGTGCGCTGGTCGACCGGATCGAGGGGCGGCCCCCCGAGTCCGTCACCCTTCCCGCCCGCCTCGTCGCGCGCCGCTCGTGCGGCGAGCCCGCTTCCGCTGAGCCCCGGGCCCTGCGGAAGCCCCCGGTTCTCCAGGAGGCCACGGCTTCCACGGAGCCGTCCCCCGCAACGAACAGGAGCCAGTCGTGAGCAACCCGGACGAGTTGCTGCGCATCGAAGGCATACGCAAGACCTTCCCCGGCGTGGTCGCCCTCGACGGCGTCGACTTCGACCTGCGCAGGGGCGAGGTGCATGTGCTGCTCGGTGAGAACGGCGCGGGCAAGAGCACCCTCATCAAGATGCTCTCCGGCGCCTACCGCCCCGATGGCGGGCGGATCCTGGCCGGCGGCGAGGAGGTGCGCATCAACAGTGCGCAGGACTCCGAGCGCCTCGGGATCGCCACCATCTACCAGGAGTTCAACCTCGTTCCCGACCTGACCGTCGCCGAGAACATCTTCCTCGGCCGGCAGCCGCGCCGGCTCGGGATGATCGACAGGAAGCGGATGGAGGCCGACGCCGCCCGGCTCCTGGAACGCGTCGGTGTGCAGGTGTCCCCTCGCGCCCGGATCCGTGAACTCGGCATCGCACGTCTTCAGATGATCGAGATCGCCAAGGCGCTGAGCCTGGACGCGCGGGTGCTCATCATGGACGAGCCGACGGCCGTGCTCACCTCCGAAGAGGTCGAGAAGCTGTTCTCCATCGTCCGCACACTGCGCGAGGACGGCGTCGGGATCGTCTTCATCACCCACCATCTCGAGGAGATCGCCGCCCTCGGGGACCGGGTGACCGTGATCCGCGACGGCAGGAGCGTCGGGCAGGTGCCCGCCTCCACACCCGAGGACGAACTCGTACGCCTCATGGTGGGGCGGTCGATCGAGCAGCAGTACCCGCGCGAACGGCCCGCATCGGGCGGTGCGTTGCTCACCGTCGAGGGCCTCACCCGCAACGGGGTGTTCCACGACGTGTCCTTCGAGGTGCGGGCCGGTGAGGTCGTCGGCATCGCCGGGCTCGTCGGGGCCGGCCGTACGGAGGTCGTCCGGGCCGTGTTCGGTGCCGACCCCTATGACAAGGGCGCGGTGAAGGTCGCGGGTACCGAGGTCCGGCGGCACGACGTGAACGCCGCGATGGATGCCGGTATCGGGCTCGTGCCCGAGGACCGCAAGGGCCAGGGGCTTCTCCTCGACGCGTCCGTCGAGGAGAACCTGGGGCTCGTGACCATGCGGACCGCGACCCACGGCGGTCTGGTCGACCGCAGGGGCCAGCGGGCCGCCGCCGCGAAGGTCGCCGAGCAGCTCGGTGTGCGGATGGCCGGACTCGGGCAGCACGTGCGCACCCTGTCCGGCGGCAACCAGCAGAAGGTCGTCATCGGCAAGTGGCTGCTGGCGAACACCAAGGTGCTCATCCTCGACGAGCCGACGCGCGGTATCGACGTCGGCGCCAAGGTCGAGATCTACCAGCTGATCAACGAACTCACGGCCGCCGGCGCCGCCGTCCTGATGATCTCCAGCGATCTGCCCGAGGTGCTCGGCATGAGCGACCGGGTGCTGGTGATGGCCCAGGGCCGGATCGCGGGCGAGCTGACCGCCGACGAGGCGACGCAGGACTCCGTCATGGCGCTCGCCGTCTCCACACCCACCACGTCTGTCAATGAAAGGGAGGCCACCCGTGGCCACTGACACGCTCAAGGGCACAGCGGGCGCCGGTGGCGCCACGGGCGTGCGCCGCCTGCTCCTCGACAACGGCGCGCTCACCGCGCTGATCGTCCTGGTCATCGCCATGTCGGCGCTGTCCGGCGACTTCCTCACGACGGACAACCTGCTGAACATCGGCGTGCAGGCGGCGGTGACCGCCATCCTCGCCTTCGGTGTCACCTTCGTGATCGTCTCGGCGGGCATCGACCTGTCGGTCGGCTCGGTCGCCGCCCTGTCGGCCACGGTGCTCGCCTGGAGTGCCACCTCCGCGGGGATCCCGGTCGTCATAGCCGTGCTCCTCGCCATCGCGACGGGCCTCGCGTGCGGTCTCGTCAACGGCATCCTGATCTCGTACGGCAAGCTGCCGCCGTTCATCGCGACGCTCGCCATGCTGTCGGTGGGCCGCGGTCTGTCGCTGGTGATCTCACAGGGTTCCCCGATCGCGTTCCCCAGCTCGATCTCGCACCTGGGTGACACGCTCGGCGGCTGGCTGCCCGTGCCGGTGCTGGTCATGGTCGTCGTGGGCCTGATCACCGCGTTCGTGCTGGGCCGCACCTACATCGGCCGCTCGATGTACGCCATCGGCGGCAACGAGGAGGCCGCGCGCCTGTCCGGTCTGCGGGTGAAGAAGCAGAAGCTCGCGATCTACGCGCTGTCCGGTCTGTTCGCCGCGGCGGCGGGCATCGTGCTCGCCTCGCGGCTGTCGTCGGCGCAGCCCCAGGCCGCCAACGGCTACGAGCTCGACGCGATCGCCGCGGTCGTCATCGGCGGCGCCTCCCTCGCGGGCGGCACCGGCAAGGCCTCCGGCACGCTGATCGGCGCGCTGATCCTCGCGGTGCTGCGCAACGGCCTCAACCTCCTCTCGGTGTCGGCCTTCTGGCAGCAGGTCGTGATCGGTGTCGTGATCGCCCTGGCGGTCCTGCTGGACACGGTGCGGCGCAAGGCGGGGGCCACGCCGGTCGCCGCGGGCACCTCTCCGGGCGGCAAGGGCAAGCAGGCGGCGACATACGTGCTGGCCGCCGTGGTCGCGGCGGCCGTGGTGGGCGGAGTCTCCTTCCTGCACGGTGGTTCCTCCTCCACGACGCAGAAGATCGGTCTGTCGCTCTCCACCCTCAACAACCCCTTCTTCGTGCAGATCAAGTCGGGCGCGCAGGCGGAGGCGAAGAAGCTGGGCGTCGACCTGACCGTCACGGACGCCCAGAACGATGCCTCGCAGCAGGCCAACCAGCTGCAGAACTTCACCAGCTCGGGCCTGAGTTCGATCATCGTCAACCCGGTGGACTCGGACGCCGCGGGCCCCGCGGTGCGGGGCGCGAACAAGGCCGACATCCCCGTCGTGGGCGTCGACCGGGCCGTCAACAAGGCGAAGACGGCGGCGCTGGTCGCCTCCGACAACATCGAGGGCGGCAAGCTCGCCGCTCAGGCGCTCGCCGAGAAGCTGGGCGGCAAGGGCAGGATCATCATCCTGCAGGGCCAGGCGGGCACGTCCGCGAGCCGTGAGCGCGGGGCCGGCTTCGCCGAGGGCCTCAAGGCCTACCCGGGCATCCAGGTCCTGGCCAAGCAGCCGGCCGACTTCGACCGGACCAAGGGCCTCGACGTGATGTCGAACCTGCTCCAGGCGCACCCGGACGTCCAGGGCGTCTTCGCCGAGAACGACGAGATGGCGCTCGGCGCGATCAAGGCACTCGGCTCCAAGGCCGGAACGTCGGTCCAGGTCGTCGGCTTCGACGGCGAGCCCGACGGCCTGAACGCGGTCAAGGCAGGCACGCTGTACGCCTCGGTGGCACAGCAGCCGACGCAGCTCGGCCGGATCGCGGTCGACAACGCGCTGCGGGCCGCCGAGGGCAAGAAGGTCGCCGAGACGGTGAAGGTTCCGGTGAAGGTGGTCACGAAGCAGAACGTGGCCGGGTTCAGCGGCTGACCCCCGCGCCCGTCCGGCGCCTCGGCCGCGGGCCGCGCCTCGGGTGCGGTCCGTGGCCGGGCGCCGGCCTCACCGATGCAGGGATCCACGGGGATCCGTTGGGAGACAGTTCATGTACGACTACGACCTCCTGGTCGTCGGATCGGCCAACGCCGACCTGGTGATCCGGGTCGAGCGGCGGCCCGCGGCCGGGGAGACCGTGCTCGGCTCCGACCTGGTCGTCCACCCGGGCGGCAAGGGCGCGAACCAGGCGGTCGCGGCCGCCCGGCTCGGCGCCCGTACGGCGCTGCTGGCCCGGGTCGGCGACGACGGGCACGGCCGGCTGCTGCTCCAGTCCCAGCGCGCGGCCGGTGTCGACCCTGCGGGGGTTCTGGTGGGCGGGGCGCCCACCGGTGTCGCGCTGATCACGGTGGATCCGTCGGGGGACAACAGCATCGTGGTCTCACCGGGCGCCAACGCCCGGCTCGCCCCGGAGGACGTGCGGGCCGCGAGCGGTCTGCTGCAGGCCTCCCGGGTGGTCTCCGCGCAGTTGGAGATCCCGCTGGAGACGGTCGTGGAGGTGGTACGGAGCCTGCTGTCCGGCACCCGTTTCGTACTGAACCCGTCGCCGCCCCGGCCGCTGCCCGCCGAGGTGCTCGCGGCGTGCGACCCGCTGATCGTCAACGAGCACGAGGCCCGGGTCATCGCGGGCGGCGAGCTGGACGGCTCGCCCGAGGACTGGGCGGCCGCGCTGCTGGCTCTCGGCCCGCGCTCGGTCGTGGTGACGCTGGGCGCGGAAGGCGCACTGGTCGCGACCGGCGAGGCCATGACCAGGATCAAGTCCGTGAAGGTGGACGCGGTGGACACGACGGGCGCGGGCGACGCCTTCACGGCGGCGCTGGCGTGGCGTCTGGGCGCGGGCTCGTCGCTGCCGGACGCGGCGGCGTACGCGGCGCGGGTCGGCGCGGCCGCGGTGACCCGGCCCGGCGCGCAGGAGTCCTTCCCGACCGCCGAGGAGGTCGAGTCCCTGTGAAGAAGGCCGGAATTCTGAACCGTCATCTCGCGGGCGCCCTGGCCGAGCTGGGGCACGGGGACACGCTCCTCGTGTGCGATGCGGGCATGCCCATCCCGGCGGGGCCGCGGGTGGTCGACCTGGCGTTCCGCGCAGGGGTGCCGTCCTTCGCCGAGGTCCTCGACGGTCTGCTGGACGAGCTGGTGGTGGAGGGCGCGACGGCGGCGCACGAGGTGCGGGGCGCGAACCCCGGGGCCTCGTCCCTGCTGGACGCCCGCTTCCCGGAGCTCACGCTGATATCCCACGAGAAGCTGAAGGAACTGACGGCGGACGCACGCCTGGTCGTCCGCACGGGCGAGGCCCGGCCGTACGCGAACGTGCTGCTGCGCTGCGGAGTGTTCTTCTAGCCGGCCCGGGGCCTCGGCCCGGGAACGATTCGAGGGGGTCCGGTTCTCGAACCGGACCCCCTCGCGTTCTCCCCTCCTGCCGGAACCCCCCGTGATCCCCCCAGATCCCCCTCCAGAAGTTCCGACGCACAGTACGACAGCCGGGGTCGGGGAAGGGTTGCACGGTCCCCGCCGGATTTTCCTCCGGGTCCTAGACCACGTGCTCCACGAAGCGCGCCACCGTTTCGGCCAGCACCTCCCGCCCGTCCCTGGCCCACAGCGCGTCGTTGAAGAGTTCGACCTCGATCGGGCCGGTGTAGCCCGCCGCCTCCACGTATCCCTTCCACTCCCGCATGTCGATGGCCCCGTCGCCGAGCCGGCCCCGGCCGTTGAGGACTCCGGCCGGCAGCGGGGTGGTCCAGTCGGCCAGCTGGAAGGCGTGGATGCGGCCGCCGGCGCCCGCACGCGCGATCTGCCCGGGAGCCGTGTCGTCCCACCAGATGTGGTACGTGTCGATCGTGACCCCCACCTGCCCTGCCGGGAAACGCTCGGCGAGGTCCAGTGCCTGCGCCAGGGTGGAGACCACACAGCGGTCTGCGGCGTACATCGGGTGGAGGGGCTCGAGGGCCAGCCGCACACTCCGCTCGGCGGCGTACGGCGCCAGCTCGGCCAGTGCGTCCGCGACTCGTTCCCGTGCCCCGCGCAGGTCCCGGGAGCCGGCCGGGAGTCCGCCCGACACCAGGACCAGAGTGTCCGTGCCCAGGGTCGCCGCCTCGTCGACCGCCCGGCGGTTGTCGGACAGGGCACGGACCCGTTCGGCCGGGTCGATCGCAGTGAGGAAGCCGCCGCGGCACAGCGTCGTCACCGTCAGCCCGAAGTCGCGGCACAGTCTCGCCGCGGCCTCCACCCCGTACGACCGCACCGGGTCCCGCCACAGACCCGCATTGCGCACCCCCGACTCCGCGCAGGCCGAGACCAGTTCGGGGATGCTCAGCTGCTTCACCGTCATCTGGTTGACGGAGAAGCGCTCCGGTGCCGTGCCGCTCATCCGTCCACTCCGTACAGGGCCAGCAGTGTCCTCATCCTTGTCTCCGCACGCTCGGGATCCGGGAACAGGCCGAGACCGTCGGCGAGTTCGTACGCCTTCACCAAGTGCGGCAGCGAGCGTGCCGACTGAAGGCCGCCCACCATGGTGAAGTGGTCCTGGTGGCCGGCGAGCCAGGCGAGGAGGACCACGCCCGTCTTGTAGAAACGGGTGGGCGGCTGGAACAGGTGGCGGGACAACTCCAGCGTCGGGTCGAGGAGTTCGTGGAAGCCGGCCGTATCACCCGTGTCCAGTGTCCGCACCGCCTCGGCCGCCACCGGACCCAGCGGGTCGAAGACGCCGAGCAGCGCGTGGCTGAAGCCCTTCCCGTCACCCGCGATCAGCTCGGGATAGTGGAAGTCGTCTCCCGTGTAGCAGCGCACACCCCGTGGGAGGCGGCGCCGCAGATCGATCTCACGCCGGGCGTCGAGCAGCGAGATCTTCACGCCGTCCACCTTGTCCGGGTGTGCGGCGACGACCTCCAGGAACACCTCTGTGGCCGTGTCGAGGTCGGCCGAACCCCAGTAGCCCTCGAGGGCCGGATCGAACATCGGGCCGAGCCAGTGCAGGATCACCGGGTCGGCGACCTGGTGCAGCAGGTGGCCGTAGAGGTCGAGATAGTCCTCTGGGCCCCCCGCGGTTGCGGCCAGCGCACGGGACGCCATGAGGATCGCCTGTGCGCCCGCACCCTCGACGACGGCGAGTTGTTCCTCGTAGGCCGTACGGATCTCCGCCAGGGTGCCGGCCGCCAACTGGTCGGTGCCGGCGCCACAGGCGATGCGGCCGCCGACGGCCTTCGCCTCGGCCGCGGACCGGCGGATCAGTTCCGCCGCGCCCGCCCAGTCCAGTCCCGTCCCGCGCTGGGCCGTGTCCATGGCCTCGGCGACACCGAGTCCGTGCGACCACAGATGACGGCGGAAGGCCAGGGTGGTGTCCCAGTCGACGGCGGCGGGCGCGTCCGGGGACACGTCCGCGTACGGGTCGGCCACGACGTGCGCGGCGGCGTAGACCGTACGGGAGGTGAAAGGGGTGCCGGTGGGGACGACGAGGGGCGAGCGGCGCGGCTCGTACGTCCTGAACCTGCCGTCCGTGCCCGGGAGCCGGATGGTCACAGCACGATCTCCGGTACCTCGATCCGGCGGCCCTCGGCCGAGGACCTCAGGCCCAGTTCGGCGAGCTGGACGCCGCGGGCGCCGGCCAGCAGGTCCCAGCGGTAGGGCGCGTCGGCGTACACATGCCGGAGGAACAGCTCCCACTGGGCCTTGAAGCCGTTGCCGAACTCGGCGTTGTCCGGCACCTCCTGCCACTGGTCGCGGAAGGCGTCCGCGGCGGGGACGTCCGGGTTCCAGACCGGCTTGGGGGTGGCGGACCTGTGCTGCACCCGGCACCCGCGCAGCCCGGCGACGGCCGAACCCTCGGTGCCGTCGACCTGGAACTCGACGAGTTCGTCGCGGTGGACGCGCACGGCCCAGGAGGAGTTGATCTGGGCGATCACTCCGCCTTCCAGTTCGAAGACAGCGTAGGCCGCGTCGTCGGCCGTGGCGTCGTACGGCTTGCCGTTCTCGTCCCAGCGCCGGGGGACATGGGTGGTGACCAGGGCCTGGACGGAGCGGACCCGGCCGAACAGCTCGTGCAGGACATAGTCCCAGTGCGGGAACATGTCGACGGCGATCCCGCCGCCGTCCTCGGCCCGGTAGTTCCAGGAGGGCCGCTGGGCGGACTGCCAGTCACCCTCGAAGACCCAGTAGCCGAACTCGCCTCGGACGGACAGGATCCGGCCGAAGAAGCCGCCGTCGACCAGGCGCTTCAGCTTCAGCAGTCCGGGCAAAAAGATCTTGTCCTGGACGACCCCGTGCCGCACGCCCCTGGCGCGGGCCAGGCGGGCCAGCTCCAGCGCGCCCTCCAGGCCCGTCGCGGTGGGCTTCTCCGTGTAGATGTGCTTGCCCGCCGCGATCGCCCTTCTGATCGACTCCTCTCGCGCCGAGGTGACCTGGGCGTCGAAGTAGATCTCGACGTCGGGTTCGGCGAGGACCGCGTCCACGTCGGTCGACCAGTGGTCGAGTCCGTAGCGCCCGGCGAGCGCCTTCAGCGCGTGCTCTCGGCGGCCGACCAGCACGGGCTCGGGCCACAGCAGCGTGCCGTCGTCCAGCTCGAGACCGCCCTGTTCGCGGATGGCGAGGATGGAGCGGACGAGGTGCTGCCGATGTCCCATGCGCCCCGTCACACCGTTCATGGCGATGCGCACCGTCCTGCGTGTCACGTATGACCTCCGTACACGTCCGGCGCCCCCGACGCGCGGGGCAGCAAGCGCTTTCTGGGCGCATGACGCTAGCGGTCGTGCGGCGGGTCGGACAAGACCGCGGACCGCGGCACGGTATGGGCCCGCACGGCGCCACACAGTGCGACATGTCGCATACGTCACGGTGCCGTTGGTCGATCCGTCGAACAAAGAGGAACCGCGGACCTGTACACGGATGTCCGGAGAGCTGTAGATGGATCTCTGTGGATGCGCGCGGCCCGCCCGGAGGCTCCCGCTCCCCGAACCACGACGACAACGGCGAGAAGCACGACAGCCACGAGCATCACAAGACACGCGACCGGAGGACGACGATGACGGTGACCCTGGCGGACGTGGCGGCGCGCGCACAGGTGTCGCCCGCCACCGTGTCGCGTGTACTGAACGGCAACTACCCGGTGGCGGCGTCGACCAAGGAGCGGGTACTGCGCGCGGTGGACGAACTGGACTACGTCCTCAACGGTCCGGCCAGCGCCCTCGCGGCGGCCACGTCCGACCTGGTCGGCATCCTGGTGAACGACATCGCCGATCCGTTCTTCGGGATCATGGCGAGCGCCATCCAGTCGGAGATCGGTGGTCCCGGGGGACGCGCGGGCGGCGAACGGCTCGCCGTGGTCTGCAACACCGGCGGCTCGCCCGAGCGGGAGCTGACCTATCTGACCCTGCTGCAGCGGCAGCGGGCGGCGGCCGTGGTGCTCACCGGCGGCGCGGTGGAGGACAGTGCGCACGTCGAGGCCGTGGGCTCGAAACTGCGCAAGCTCTCGGCGGCGGGGACCCGTATCGTCCTGTGCGGGCGCCCGCCGGCCCCCGAGGCGATCGCCCTGACCTTCGACAACCGCGGCGGCGCCCTGCGGCTCACCGAGCATCTGATCGCGCTCGGGCACCGGCGGCTCGGGTACATCGCGGGCCCGCAGGAGCGCACGACGACCCGGCACCGGCTGGAGGGACACCGCGCGGCCCTGGCCGCCGCCGGCGTCGAGGACGACCCCCGGCTGACGGTGCACGGTCTCTACGACCGCCGGGCCGGGTACGAGGCCACCCTCGAACTGCTGTGCCGCGAACCGTCGTTGACGGCGGTCGTGGCGGCGAACGACACGGTGGCGCTCGGTGCCTGCGCGGCACTGCGGGACTCGGGTCTGCGCATCCCCGAGGACGTGTCGGTGGCCGGCTTCGACGACCTCCCGTTCGCGATCGACGCGGTACCGGCCCTGACGACGGTGCGCCTGCCGCTCGCGGAGGCCGGTGCCCGCGCGGGCCGGGTCGCCATGGGCCGGGAGGAGCCGCCGCCGGGCGGGATCACCACGGTGGGCGGGGAGTTGATGGTCCGGGGGTCGACGGCGGCCCCGCGGTCCTCCGGGCGGCCAGGCTGAGCGAGGGACCGGCCCCGCAGCGGCCGCGGCCCCATGGACGGCGGCCGGAAGCCGACGTACGCTTCCCTCATATCTCTGACTGAGTCAACCATCGGACTGCCGGGGCCGACCATGACCGTCCAGGACATCCGCTCGTTCAACCGCTTCTACACGAACGTCATCGGCGCGCTCGACTACGGCCGCCACCTGTACGCCCCGTACACGCTCACGGAGACCCGGGTGCTGTACGAACTGGCCCACGCCCGCCGTACCGACGCGGCCGACCTGCGCGCCGAACTCTCCCTGGACGCGGGATATCTGAGCCGCATCCTGAACAAGTTCGAGCAGGACGGGCTGATCGAGCGGGCGCCCTCCGAGACCGACCCCCGACGCCGCCGCGTCGGCCTCACCCCGCGCGGCCGGGACACCGCGGCCCTGCTCGAGGAGCGGGCCCGTGAGTCCGTCTCCGTGCTGCTCGACGGCGTCTCCCCCGACGACCGGCCGCGCCTCGCGGAGGCGATGCGCACGATCCGTACGGTCCTCGGGGGCGACCGCGCACCGCGCGCCGAGGACGTGGTGCTGCGCGACCCCGCCCCGGGCGACCTGGGCTGGATCGTGCAGCGCAACGCCGCCGTGTACGCCGCCGAGTACGGCTGGAACGCCGACTACGAAGGGCTGGTGGCACGGATCGTCGCCGACTTCGCCGAGGACCACGACCCGCACCTGGAACGGGTGTGGATCGCCGAGAACGCGGCGGGACGGCCGGTGGGATGCGTCATGTGCGTACGGGACGAGGCCCCGGCCACCGCCCGGCTGCGGCTGCTGCTCGTCGAGCCCGACGCACGCGGCCTCGGTGTCGGCGACCGCCTGGTCGAGGCGTGCGTCGGCTTCGCGCGCGGTGTCGGCTACCGCGAGCTGGTCCTGTGGACCAACGACGTCCTCGCCGCCGCCCGCCGCATCTACCGGCGTCACGGCTTCGTCCTCGTCGGCGAGAAGCCCCACCGCTCCTTCGGCAAGGATCTCGTCGGCCAGGACTGGCGGCTCGACCTGCTCGGCCCGCCCCACTGAGGACGAAGGGCACCGCCGGCGAGTAGGGTCGCCGGGCATGAAGGCTGCGTTCTCCACCCTCGGTGTCCCCGGCCTGCCCGTGGCGGACGTGGTCCGGCTGGCAGCCGGACACGGCTATCACGGCGTGGAGTTGCGGGCGCATCCCGAGGAGCCCGTGCACCCCGGCATCGGCCCGGCCGAGCGGGCCGCGGTGGCCGCGGAGTTCACGGCGTCCGGAATCGAGATCATGGGACTCGCGGGATATGCGCGGGTCGCCGCGCCCGGTGACGACGGACCCGTACTCGGCGAGATCCGCGCGCTCCTGGACCTGGCCCGCGACCTGGGCGCCCCAAGTGTCCGCGTCTTCCCCGGCGGTGGTGGCGAGCAGTCCCCCTCGGAGGCCGACGCCATCGCCGCGCGACGGCTGGGCACCGCCGCCGAGTACGCGGCCGACGTCGGCGTGCGCATCCTGCTGGAGACCCACGACTCGCACCCCACCGGCGCGGACGTCATGCGGGTCCTCGGTGCGGTCGGCCACCGCCACGCGGGCGCGCTGTGGGACGTGATGCACACCTGGCTGGGCGGCGAGCAGCCGCAGGAGACGTTCCCTGCTCTGTCCCCCTACCTCGGCTACGTCCAGGTCAAGGACATCGCGTCCGCCGAGGACAGGACCCCGCTGCCGCTCGGTTCCGGTGTGCTCCCGCTCACCGAGTGCGTGGAGGTCCTCTCCCGCCACGACTGGGACGGCTGGCTGTGCTGGGAGTACGAGAAGCGGTGGTACGAGGCCGCGGCGCCGCTGCCGGAACTGCTCGGACCGGGGCGCCGGCATCTGGCCCGGCTGCTCGGCGAGTCGGCGTGAGCCACGCGATATTCGCCGGCCGGGCAAGGCGGGCGGCGACCAGCCTCCGCGAGTGAGCCTTCCGGCGGTTGCTGTTCGGGCGGACCGTGTCCGTGCTCGGCAGTTTCATGGCCATGGTCGCCGTCATGTACCAGGTCCGGGACATGACGCACAGCACGGTCTGGAGGCCCTCAACCAGATCTCCGCCCAGGCGATGGTGCTGCCCGGCCCCGCGCTCGGCGGTCTGGTGCTCGGCTGGACGGGCGCCGGGGTCTGCTACCTGCTCGACGCCCTGAGTTTCGCCCTCGCCTTCTACGGCGGTGGCGTCACCGCCTCGGCGCTGTCCGGCTCGATCACCCGTCTGGGGCGCCCGGGCCTGGTGATGCCCTCCGGCACCTGGGGCGGAGCGCTGGTCCTCTTCGGTCCGACGACCAGCCCCTGGGCCGGACTCGGGCTGCTCGTCCTGCCCGGAGCGGCCGACACCACCGCGGTGATCTCGCGCAGCACGATCGTGCAGATCCGCGCCCCGGACGCCCTGCTGGGCCGGGTCACCGCGGCCGAGCAGACCGTCGGCCAGGGCGGTCCCGACCTCGGCAACCTGCGCGGTGGCCCGGTCGCCGGCTGGACCTCCGGCACCGTCGCACTCGTCAGCGGCGGCCTGCTGTGCCTGCCGGCGGTCGTGTTCCTGGGCGCGAGCACACCTGAACTGCGGGAGTACGCCGAACCCGGGGCCCCGCACGAGACCACCCCCGAACTGCGGGACGCGGCCGCACCGGATGTGTCGTGAGCCCTCCGCGCCCCGCTCCGGACACCACCCTCGGGACGGCCGCCGCGGGCAACCGCGGGCGCCGAGACCTACCCGGCCGTCCCCGCCGCCGCCCGAGCCGCCTTGTGCACTCGTGCCCGCAGGAGTGAGCGGCGCTCGGGCCACTCCTGCGCCGTGATCGAGTAGATCGCCGAGTCGCGGAGCAGGCCCTCCTCTCCCGGCGCCCATGAGCGGGACCAGTTGCGCAGAACGCCCTCGAAGCGGGCGCCGACGCTCTCGATGGCCGCGCGGGAGCGACTGTTTCGGGCGTCGGTCTTCAGATCGACGCGGGAGACGTCCCACTCCTCGAACGCATGGCGGAACAGCAGCAGTTTGGCCTCGGCATTGACACCCGTGCCCTGGGCGGACCGGGCCAGCCAGGTGAAACCGACCTCGACGGCGTCCAGTCGGCCGTCCGACAGCCAGCAGCGCGGTTCCCAGTACGACGTGGCGCCGACCGCCCGTCCGGTGGCGAGGGAGATCTGGGCGTACGGCGCGAGCCTGCCGGTCGCCGCACGATCGAGTTGCGCGGCGATGTAGTCGCCCACCTCCTCGGCCCTCGGGACCCACGTGTAGGCGTACGACCCCCGGCCCTCCTCCGCCGCCACCGCCAGGTCGGCCGCATGCCGCTGCCCGAGTGGTTCCAGCCGTACGAGCGAGCCCTCCAGGACCGGCCCCGTCAAGATGAACGTCACGGCCGGAGTGTGGCGCACCCGCCCGCGCGCGTCGAGCGGATTGCGGGTCCGACCGGACTCCGCCGGTGCCGGAGGGCTTCGGACGTGCCCGGCGGGCAGCCACAGACACCCCAGGTCGCCGTCCTGGGATCAGCGGTATCAACTTCCCGCGACATGGCCGGAACCGGGAACCCCGCCACCCTCGTGCCCGTCCCATCCGCGAGCTGCCGGATGAGTCTCCGCCTGCGGTGTCGGCCCTCGCTGCTGGCTGCGATCGCTGACCACCCTCTCCGCCGCACGCGGCCGGCAGCATGCCGTCATCGGCGCGCCCCCCTCCAACAGCGCCGGTGACGGCCCCTCGCCGTTACTGCGCATTCCCTTGACTGGCAGAAACTTCCCGGATATTGGTGACTCCTTGGAAGTTTCCTTCAGCGATCTCCTCCGGAAGGAGCGCACGTGCACGGCGCCGGTACAGGAAGCACCCCCACCCCCTCCAGACGGACGGTCCTCGCCGCCACCGCGGGACTGACCGCGGCCCTCGCACTCACCCCGGGCACAAGTCATGCCGCTGTGCCCGCCGATGGCCGGCTCCGGGACCTCATCTCCCGTATGACGCTCGAAGAGAAGGTCGGCCAACTCTTCGTGATGCGGGTCTACGGCCACTCGGCCACCGACCCGGACCAGGCCGACATCGACGCCAACCTCCAGGAGATCGGCGTACGGACGGCCGCCGAGCTGATCGCCAAGTACCGCGTCGGCGGCATCATCTACTTCACCTGGGCGCACAACACCCGTGATCCGCACCAGATCGCGGACCTGTCGAACGGGATCCAGAAGGCGTCGCTGGACCAGCCCCGCGGGCTGCCCGTCCTCATCGCCACGGACCAGGAGCACGGCATCGTGGCGCGCGTGGGCAAGCCCGCCACGCTCTTCCCGGGCGCGATGGCGGTCGGAGCGGGCGGCTCCCACGCCGACGCCCGCACCCTCGGCCGCATCTCCGGCGCCGAGTTGCACGCCCTCGGCATCCGCCAGGACTACTCGCCCGACGCCGACGTGAACGTCAATCCGGCCAACCCGGTCATCGGCGTTCGGTCCTTCGGCGCCGACCCGGACGCGGTGGCGGGCCTGGTCGCGGCCGAGGTGAAGGGATATCAGTCCTCGGGGGTCGCGGCGACCGCCAAGCACTTCCCGGGCCACGGCGACACCGCCGTCGACAGCCACTTCGGCTTCCCGGTCATCACCCACAGCCGCGAGCTGTGGGAGCAACTCGACGCGGTGCCCTTCCGGGCGGCGATCCGCGCCGGGATCGGCGCGATCATGACGGCACACATCATGGTCCCCGCGCTCGACGACTCCGGTGACCCGGCGACGCTCTCGCATCCGATCCTCACCGGAATCCTGCGCGAGGAGCTGGGCTACGACGGGGTCGTGGTCACCGACTCGCTGGGGATGGAGGGTGTACGCCAGAAGTACGGCGACGACCGCGTACCCGTGCTCGCACTGAAGGCCGGCGTCGACCAGCTGCTCAACCCGCCGTCCCTGGACGTGGCGTGGAACGCGGTGCTCCAGGCCGTACGGAGCGGTGAGCTGACCGAGGCCCGGCTCGACGAGTCGCTCCTGCGCATCCTGCGGCTGAAGGCCGGACTGGGGCTGCTGGAGCGACCGTTCGTCTCCGATGCCGGCGTCGACCGGACCGTCGGCGTCCCGGCGCACCTGCGTGCGGCGGACCGTATCGCGGACCGCACCACCACGCTGCTGGTCAACGACGGGCGCCTGCTGCCGCTCTCCCGCCGCGCCCATCCGCGGGTGCTGGTGGTCGGTGCCGATCCGGCCTCCCCGTCCGGCACCGACGGACCGCCCACCACCGTACTGGCCGACGCCCTCACCGACCTCGGTTTCACGGCGACCGTGCTGTCCACCGGCACCGCGCCCTCACCGGCGACGATCGAGAAGGCCGTGGCCGCTGCGGGGAACGCGGACGCGGTCGTCGTGGGCACGTACAACGTGACCGCGGCGAGCTCCCAGCGGACGCTGGTGAACCAGCTGGTCGCCACCGGGAAGCCGGTCGTCGCGATCGCCCTGCGCAATCCGTACGACGTGGCCCAACTGCCGGACGTCAAGGCGTTCCTGGCGTCGTACTCCTGGACGGACGTCGAACTGCGAGCGGCCGCCCGGGTGATCGCAGGTCGTGTGCGTCCGCGCGGAAAGCTGCCGGTGCCGGTGCAGCGGGCGGACGACCCGGCACAGGTGCTGTACCCCGTCGGGTTCGGGCTGTCGTACTAGGCGTACGCCCCACACCGGACAGCTCGTCCCCAACTGTCGCAAAGCACCCCACATGTCTGGCGTGAGCCGTGGCCGCGGGTCACGCTGGACCGGGGGGTCGCGATGCGAGGGACACGGGCGCTGCTGGGTGCGCTGTTGACCGCTGCGCTGGCGGCGGCCGGGATCACCGGCTGCCAGACGGCGTCGGACCCGGCGAAGGACCGGCCGAGCGGGGGCGCCACGGCCACCCGACCGATCGGCTACGGCGCCGAGTTCCTCGCGGTGGACGAGTGCAGTTCCTTCGGGACGACCAGTTTCACGGAAGTCCCGTGCACCAGCGAGCGCGCGGCGGCACGGGTGGTCGCACGCTACGACGGCGATCCGTCGCGCGGTCCGGCCTGCCCGGCCACCACGGACTTCGTGCTGCACATCAGCGAGTCCCGGCCCGCCTCGGACGAGGACGGGGACGGGGCGGTGCCGCAGGGCTACGCCTGCATGCGGAACCTGGAGCCGCCCCACCCGGGCGACCCCGGGGGCGGTGGCGGACCGCGCACGATCGTGGGCGACTGCGTGTACGGCGCGGGGAAGGGACAGGTCCGTGAGACGGCCTGCGACGGCAAGGGGAGCCACGCCCCCGAGTACAAGGTGACATCGGCGGTGGCACGCCGCGCGCAGTGCCCCGGGTCGACGGCTCTCTACGTCCAACTGGGCGGCAGCAGGCCGGTGGGGTGCGCGCGGCAGATGTGAGAGCGGCGGGGACCGCCGGGCGAACCCGGTGGTCCCCGCCGCCGCGCATGACCGCCGTCGCGGCGCGGGAGGCGGGGCGGCCGGCCCTTCGTCCCCGCCGCGACGGCGACAGGTCACGGCCTGAGCGCCGGCTCGCGCTCCACGTCGCGGCGGTCCAGCCGCGCGTCGTACCGCGCCAGCGGCTTGGCCGACGACGGGTTCTCCTGGACCGTCGTCGACGCGACGCCCGCCCAGTCCAGGATGCGGGCGGTGGCCAGCGCCTTCTGGTCGGCGACCAGGCCGGCCACGTTCGCACCGTGGTTCATGCCCGGGGCCGTGAAGACGTAGGAGTCACGGGCGCCCGCGCCGACCCGGAAGCGTTCCGCGCCCCACGGGTCGTTCTGGCCGTAGACGAAGAGCATGTGCTGCGCGTGGTGCGTGACCCAGCTGTCCACGTCGTGCATCGCCCCGGGCCGGAACGTCATCGGGATGGAGCGGGGCACGAAGTTCCGGGGCGGCTGGTAGCCGTAGCGCACGTACTTCTTCTCGATGTACGGGAAGTGGATCGTCGGCGCTCCGAGCTGCGTGCCCGCCTGGTAGTAGTACGGCGTGTAGGGCTCCAGGCCCTGGTCGGTGTAGAAGGAGAAGCCGGAGATCGTGTCGACGGAGTTCCAGATCTCGTCGTCCGTCGCATGCTTCGCGTCCGCCGGGATCGTGTCGCAGTCCGACAGCAGGCTGTACTGCCAAAAGCCCCAGACGTAGTCGAGGACGACCGCCTCGTAGGCCCGGTCCAGGCTGCCGACCGTGGTGAACGTGTAGCCGTTGTCCGCCGCGTACTGCTTGTACTTCTTCTCCAGCGGCTCACGGCGCACCAGCGCCTCGCGCTGCACCGCCTGCAACCGGTCCCGGCACTCGTTGGTGCCGACCTTCGTGAAGAAGCGGTCGTAGGCGGAGTCCTCGTTGTTCACGACGTCGTTCGGGGCGACGTACGCCACGATGCCGTCCATGTCACGCGGGTAGAAACGCTCGTAGTACGTCGCCGTCATACCGCCCTTGGAGCCACCCGTCGCGAGCCAGTGACGGCCGTAGATCGGCTTGAGCGCCTCGTAGATACGGTGCTGGTCGCTCGCCGCCTGCCAGATGTCGAGCTTCGACCAGTCGGCGGGCTGCGGGCGGGAGGGGGTGAAGAAGCGGTACTCCATGGAGACCTGGTTGCCGTCCACGATCTGGGTCGGCTCGCGGCGGCTGGGGGTCGTGGAGACGTTGTACCCGCCGGTATAGAAGACGGTCGGCCTGGAGACGTCCTTGTGCAGCACGGTGATCCGCTGCTGGAACGTGCCCTTGGACGGGTGCCGGTGGTCCACCGGCTGGGTGTAGTTGAGAACGAAGAAGCGGTACCCGGTGTACGGCTTCTCCTCGATCAGGCTCATGCCCGGTATGGCGAGCAGCCGGTCCTTGATGTCCGTATCGGCCGTGGCGGCGGTGGCCGCTCCGGCCGTACTCAGCGTGCCGACGAGTACCACGAGCGCCAGCAGCCATCTGAGCGCCTTGCGCATGCACCCTCCCCTGTGAACGCGGATGTCCGCCGGAACCTAGCGGAGCAACTGGTCTCACACCAGGGGAGGTTGGGAAAACCTGTGAGTTGGCCGAGAAGACCACCGCCGCACCCGGCGGTCCGTCAGCACAGGATCCAGCCCGAGCTCACCGAACCGGTTCCCACCGAGCCGCGGAGCCATACGCACCGGTGACCGGAGTACACGGTCACGGGACCGGCGTGATGGGTGTAGCGGCCGGTGTCGACCGCGGGGCGCAGGCCACGCGCCTGCACGCTGACCGACATCGGCTTGCGGCCGGACACCTTCTTCGCCACGGTCACGGCGCACACATAGCCGTCATGGCGGTACACCCGCACGGAGCCGGTGGAGAACGGGAGCGTACGGACCTTTCGTCCGGAACAGGAGTCGGCCGCCACGGCGCTGCCCGGGCTCACCATCGCGAGCAGGCCGGACGCCGTCAGCACGGCCAGACCGAACGCCAGGCGTCGGCGTATCGCACCACTGTCCACCGTTGTCCTCCCCGTGACGATCAGCGTACTGATGTACGGACGCATGACGTAGTCCGGATGGTTGCGTCCGGCGGGGGCCATGGACGGTGCTGACGGCGGCCGCGGACGGCCGCCGTCCCGCGCTCACGCCGTGGAGCCGACCGGCTCCTCCGGCTCCGGCTCGCCGACGAAGGTGCGCCACAACTGCGCGTACCGCCCGTCGAGCGCCAGCAGTTCGTCATGGGTGCCGTCCTCGGCGACCCGGCCGTGGTCCATCACCACCACCCGGTCCGCGCGGGCGGCCGTGGTCAGCCGGTGAGCGACCACGAGCGTCGTACGGCGGCCGGCGAGACGATCCGTCGCGCGGTTGACCTGCGCCTCCGTGGCCAGATCGAGAGCGGCGGTCGCCTCGTCGAGCAGCAGGACGTCCGGGTCGACCAGCTCCGCGCGGGCCAGGGCGATCAACTGCCGCTGCCCGGCCGACAGGTTGCGGCCGCGCTCGGCGACCTCGTGCAGATAGCCGCCCTCCAGCGTGGCGATCATCTCGTGCGCGCCGACCGCCCGCGCAGCGGCCTCCACCTCGGCGTCGGTGGCGTCCGGCCTGCCGTAGGCGACGGCGTCGCGCACGGTCCCCTCGAAGAGATACGCCTCCTGCGGGACGACACCGAGCCGGTGCCGGTACGAGGACAGCTCCAGCGAGCGCACATCGGTGCCGTCGACCAGTACCCGACCGCGCGTGGGGTCGTAGAACCGGGCGACGAGCTTCACCAGCGTCGACTTGCCGGCCCCCGTCTCGCCGACGAAGGCGACGGTCTGCCCCGCGGGGATGGTCAGGTCGATCCCGCTGAGCGCCTCCTCGTCGTCGCCGTAGGCGAAGTCGACGCCGTCGAAGGCGATGTCGCCGCGCAGCGACCGCACCTCGACGGGCTCGGCGGCCTCCTTCGTCGTGGTCGGCTCGCGGAGCAGCTCCTGGATGCGACCGAGGGAGACCGTGGCCTGCTGGTAGCCGTCGAAGACCTGGGAGAGCTGCTGCACCGGCGCGAAGAACAGGTCGATGTACAGGAGATAGGCGACCAGGGCGCCCGTCGTCAGGGTCCCGGCGTCCACCCGGTGCGCGCCCACCATCAGCACGGCCGCCGCGGCCACCGAGGACAGCAGCTGCACGAAGGGGAAGTACACGGAGATCAGCCACTGACCGCGGATACGCGCGCTGCGGTAGCTCTCGCTGCCCTCCGTGTAGTGCCGCCTGCCGTCCCGCTCGCGCCGGAAGGCCTGGAGGATCCGCAGACCTGACACCGACTCCTGGAGGTCGGCGTTGACCGCCGACACACGCTCACGGGCGAGTTCGTACGCCTTCACGCTCGCCCGGCGGAAGAAGAAGGTGGCCACGATCAGCGGGGGCAGCGTGGCGAAGACGACAAGCGCGAGCTGCACGTCGATCACGAGCAGCGCGCCCATGATGCCGAAGAAGGTGACCACGGAGACGCAGGCGGTGACCATGCCCGTCTGCAGGAACGTCGACAGTGCGTCCACGTCGGTCGTCATCCGGGTCATGATCCGGCCGGTCAGCTCCCGCTCGTAGTAGTCGAGTCCGAGCCGCTGGAGCTGCGCGAAGATCTTCAGCCGGAGCGAGTACAGGACACGTTCGCCGGTCCGCCCGGTCATCCGGGTCTCGCCGGACTGCGCCGCCCACTGGACGAGGACGGCGAGCAGCGCGAGCAGGGAAGCGGTCCAGACGGCGCCGATCGCCATCCTGGAGACGCCCTGGTCGATGCCGTGCCGGATCAGGATCGGCAGCAGCAGGCCCGTGCCCGCGTCGACCGCGACGAGGGCGAGGCTGACCAGGAGGGGGAGGCCGAAACCGCGCAGCAGCCGGGTGAGGCCGTAGGAGTCCTCGGACCGTACCGCGCGTTTCTCGTCGATGCCGGGAGTGTCGGTGGCCGGGGGCAGCTTCTCGACCTGGGCGAGGAGTTCGGGGGTCGCCGGGGAGGCGGCCAGCGCCAGGTCCCTCGGTTCACGGTCGCCGCTCCACAGGCGCGGGGTGACACCGCGCTCGGTGTCGAACTCGGGGTCCAGCTCCTCCCTGCCCCACTCACGGATGGGCTCGAGCGGGGGGACGCCCAGGGTCGTTTCCTCCTGCGGGGCCGCGGGCAGGGCGTGGCCCGGGGAGACACCGCCGAGTTCGTCCGGATCGGTCAGCAGCCTCCGGTACAGGGCCGACCGCTCCTGGAGCTCCTCGTGCGTGCCGACGTCGGCGAGACGGCCGCCGTCGAGGACGGCGATCCGGTCGGCGAGATTGAGGGTGGAGCGGCGGTGCGCGATCAGCAGTGTCGTCCGGCCCTCCATGACCTGCCTCAGCGCCTCATGGATCTCGTGCTCGACACGGGCGTCCACCGCGGAGGTCGCATCGTCGAGTACCAGCAGACGCGGGTCGGTGAGGATCGCGCGGGCGAGGGCGATGCGCTGCCGCTGACCGCCCGAGAGGGTGAGGCCGTGCTCGCCCACCTTGGTCGCGTACCCCTTGGGCAGCTCGGCGATGAAGCGCTCGGCCTGAGCGGCGCGAGCGGCCTGCTCGATCTGCTCGTCGGTCGCGTCGGGACGGCCGTAGGCGATGTTGTTGCGGACGGTGTCCGAGAACAGGAACGAATCCTCGGGCACCAGGCCGATCGCGGCACGCAGTGACCCGAGCGTCAGCTCGCGCACGTCGTGGCCGCCGACGAGGACGGCCCCGTGCGTCACGTCGTAGAAACGCGGGAGGAGCAGGGAGACCGTGGACTTGCCGGAGCCCGAGGAGCCGACGACGGCGAGCGTCTCGCCGGGACGGATCTCGAACGAGAGCCCGTCGAGGACAGGCCGCCCGTCCTGGTACGCGAAGGAGACGTCGTCGAACTCGACGGTCGCCGGGGCGTCGGCGGGCAGTTCCTTGGTGCCGTCCTCCAGCGACGGCTCGGTGTCGATCAGCTCCAGGACGCGCTCGGCACCCGCGCGGGCCTGCTGGCCCACGGTCAGGACGACGGCCAGCATGCGCACCGGGCCGACGAGCTGGGCGAGGTAGGACGAGAAGGCGACGAACGTGCCGAGGGTGATGTGCCCGCGTACGGCGAGCCAGCCGCCGAGGGCGAGCATGGCGACCTGCCCGAGGGCCGGCACCGCCTGGAGCGCCGGGGTGTACACGGCGTTGAGACGGATGGTGCGCATCCGGCCCGCGAAGAGCCGGCGCCCCACCTGCCGGAGCTTTCCGGTCTCCTGCTCCTCCTGCCCGAAGCCCTTCACCACGCGTACGCCGCTGACGGCGCCGTCGACCACGCCCGCCACGGCGGCCGCCTGGGCCTGTGCGTACCAGGTGGCCGGATGCAGCCGGACGCGACTGCGCTTGGCGATGAACCACAGGGCCGGCGCGACGGCCAGCGCGACAAGGGTCAGCGGTGCCGACAGCCACGCCATGATCCCCAGGGAGATCACGAAGAGCAGGACGTTCCCGATGGTCATCGGGAGCATGAAGAGCAGTCCCTGGATCAGCTGAAGGTCGCTGGTGGCGCGGCCGACGACCTGTCCGGTGGACAGGTCGTCCTGTCGCCGTCCGTCCAGCCGGGTGATCGTCCCGTACATCTCGGTCCGCAGATCGTGCTGGACGTCGAGGGCGAGCCGTCCACCGTAGTAGCGGCGGACGTAGGTGAGGAGATAGACGAGGACGGCAGCGCCGACGAGGGCTCCGGCCCAGGGCGCCATCGAACGGTTGTGGGCGCTGACCACATCGTCGATGATCACCTTGGTGATCAGCGGGACGACCGCCATGACGGCCATACCGCCGAGGGAGGACCCGAGCGCCAGGACCACGTCCTTCGGGTGACGCCACGCGTATCCCGCGAGCCGCCGGGCCCAGCCGCGTTTCTCCCCCTCGTGCACTGCCACGCCGTGCCCTTCCTGCCGTCTGAGATGGTCCTGATCTTCCGCAATGCACCAACGCGGACCGGCACGGATTTCATCCCGCCGCAACAATCCCGGGCGCGGCCGATCGGGTGTCGTCGACGTCCGCGGGCAGGCACCACGGCCTCGTCCGGGCGGCCGGGAGCGGACCGTCGCAGGACTCCGGGCACGGCGTGCAGCCCGGTGGACCGGGCGCGGGGCGGCACCCGGTCCTTACGGCGACCCGGGACGGGTCAGTGGGCGGCCGGGTGCGGCAGGCGGACCCGCAGGGAGTACAGACGGGTGATCTGTGCCGTGTTCTGGTTGTCGTCGCTGGCCAGGAGCACGTTCAGCCGGCCGTGCGAGGCGCCCGTGATCGTCATGCCCTCGATGTTGTCGAGAAGCGGGTTCGGCTGGGGCTGCTTGGCCTGCGCGCCGAGCGAGGGGCAGTCCACCAGGTCGGCGAGGCGGGTCTTGCGGGCGAGGCGCACGCCGTCCTGACCGGCCAGCGTGTTGATGCGCCGGGTGTCGGTGGCGTGGCGCAGGTCGGCCAGATAAAGACGGACCGTGTTGCCGTACCCGGCGGTGAACCCGCGCTCCAGGACCAGCAGCCGGCCGTCCGGGGTCGCGGTGGTCTCGGAGACGCCGAGGCCGGTGTCGGTGCGGTAGCCGTACTGGGCCGCGAGCGAGAAGTGCCGCCCCTGCCGCGTCCAGGTCTGGAAGCGGACGATCCCGGAGGTGTCGCCGCTGAGCGAGCCCTCCATGCCCGCCAGCAGCCTGTGCCCGCCGGACAGCAGGGTCAGGCCCTCGAAGGTCAGGTTCGAGGTGGCGCGCCCGGCCGGGGCGACCTCGAGGGCGGACGGCACGGGAAGGCTGTCGAGGATCTTTCCGTCGCGCGAGTAGCGGCGCACCGACGGCTCGGTCTCCGAGCTGACGAGCCGGGTGCCGTCGCGGTCGACGACCAGGCCCTCGGAGTCGAGCGCCGCGCCCTTGTCGTCGGCGAGACCCACCACACCCGTGGGCTTCAGGCTCCCGCGGCGGAGGGTGAACAGCGACGAACGGTCGGAGAGCGCGGCGATCTGCCCGTCGCGGTCGACGGCGAGCGCGGAGAAGTTGCCGACGAACGTGCCCTCGTACGTCTGCTTGTCGAGGGCGTCGGAGAAGCTCTCGACGGCGACGTGGGAGGAGCACGCGTGGATGGCCGTGGTGCCCCCGAGGGGCGAGGGCCCTGCGGCGGCCGGCGAGGCGGCCGCCGCCACAGTGGCGGTGACGGTGGCGAGCAGGATTCTCAGACGCATGCCCGCCACCGTAGGGCGAGTCGAGTGCCCGGGGGTGGACTCCCCGTGAACCACGGGGAGTTGGACCGTGTCAGCTCGCGGGGACCGCCGGTACTGCCTCCTGCGGCCTGCTCGTCGGCACGAACGCCTTCGTGCCGACGGTCGTCGGTACCAGATCCTTGTGGATGGCCTTGGCCACGTTCTGGATGGTGGTGACGCCGTAGCTCATGGTGCTGTTGTCCTGGGTGAGCACGGTGATCATGTAGTCGTGGCCGCGTCCGTTGAACGTGCCCACGCTGTGGATGCGCCAGCCGTGCGTGGCGCGCTGCAGCCAGCCGTTCTTGACGTGCACGGAGACGCCCGAGGGCGTGCCCGCGGGGGTGCCCCAGCGCTGCGAGGACACGACCTTCCCCATCAGCTTCAGGGTGTACGCACGGGAGTTGTCGCTCAGCACCGAGTTCTTGGCGGTGATGAGCTTGAGCAGCTTCTGCTCGTCCTGCACGTTGATCTGCGTCAGGCCCCAGTAGCCGTTCGCGCCCGGCTTGGTCCGGGTCATCCCGGCCGCGGAGAGGAAGCCCTTGATCTTGGTCAGGCCCAGTTGCTTCCACAGCGCGCTGGTCGCATTGTTGTCCGACTTGGTGATCATCGCCGTGGTGAGGCTGACCTCACGGCTGGTCAGATAGCGGTTGTGCTTCTTGGCGTCCCACAGCAGCGTGGCGAGCACGGTCACCTTGACGACGCTGGCCGAGTCGTAGGCATTGGTGCTGCGCAGCGAGCAGGTGGTGTTGGTGGAGCGGTCGTAGAGGCCGACCGCCACGGTCCCCTTGCGGCCGGAGAGCGCCGCGGTGATGTCCTTCTTCAGCTTGGCCGCCAGGCCCGCCTTGCCCGAAGTGCAGCTGACCGTCGGCGTGGCGGCAGCGGCGGGCGCGGTGGCGGCCACGAGCGGTATGAGCATCCCGGCACCGAGGCTCGCGCAGAGCACACGGGCACGCCGGGACATCCGGTGTGTCATGGAGGTCCCCATCCCCTTGTGTGGAGTCGGACGTACCCGGGCACGTCCGACTTCATGACGCACGGACACGGGTGAAAGGTTGTACGGGCATCACCCCTGCCGCGGGGAATTCACACCCGCGCCGGGCGGGAAGCGGCGCGCCCGGCCCCTGACGGCGGGACCGGGCGCTCGGCCGGTGCGGCGGTCCGGCGGTCAGTCCAGATGCGTCGGCGCGAACATGCGCAGCACCGCCGGGAGCACGACGACCGACGGGCCCGGCGCCGCCAGGGCCTTCGCCAGGTCGGTCTCCAGCGTCCCGGGCGACGTCCGCACCCCCGGGACGCCGAACGACTCCGCGAGGGCCACATAGTCCGGGCGCGTCAGCTCGGTCGCCGTGGTCCGGCCGAAGGCGTCGTTCATGTACTCGCGCAGGATGCCGTAGCCGCCGTCGTCGACGATCAGCCAGGTCACGTTGAGGTCGTACTGCCGTGCCGTCGCCAGTTCGGCGATCGAGTACAGCGCGCCCCCGTCGCCCGAGACCGCGAGCACCGGCCGCGTCGGGTCCGCCACGGCGGCGCCGAGCGCGGCCGGGAAGCCGTAGCCGAGGCCGCCCGCACCCTGTGCCGAGTGCATGGCGTTCGTCCCCCGCGGGTCGAAGGCCGACCACGCCCAGTAGGCCAGGATCGTCATGTCCCAGAAGGACGGCGAGCCGGACGGCAGAGCACGGCGCACCGACGCCAGCACGTCCTGCTCCAGCGTGAGGCCCTGGGCGGCGATACGGTCGGCCACCTTCGCCAGCAGCGTGCGCACGCGCTCGGCTGCCGTCTCGTCCTGCCGGTCGGCCACCGTCTCCAGCAGCGCCTGCAACGCCAGGCGTGCGTCCGCGTGGATGCCGAGGGCGGGGTGGTTGGACTCCAGTTTGCCGAGGTCGGCCTCGATCTGGATCACCCGGCCGCGCGGCCTGAACGTGTGGTAGTTCGACGACAGTTCGCCAAGGCCCGAGCCGACCACCAGCAGCACGTCCGCGTCCTCGAGGAAGTCCGTGGTGTGGCGGTCCTCCAGCCAGGAGCGCAGGGACAGTGGGTGCTCCCAGGGGAACGCCCCCTTGCCGCCGAAGGTGGTGACGACCGGGGCGTTCAGCTTCTCGGCGAGTTGCTGGAGCTTGCCGGAGGCGTCGGCCCTGACCACTCCCCCGCCCGCGATGATCGCCGGGCGTTCGGCACGGGAGAGCAGGTCGGCGGCGACCGCGGTGAGCTCCGGGCGCGGCACCAGTTCGTCGGGGGTCGCGTCCACCGCCGTCACGACCGGCAGGCTCGTCTCCGCGAGGAGCACGTCCTGCGGGATCTCCACCCACACCGGGCCGTGCGGGGCCGTCAGCGCGGACTTCCACGCCGCCGCGATCGCCGACGGGATCTGCGAGGGGGTGCGGACCGTGTGCACGGACTTGACCACGCCCCGGAAGGAGGCGGCCTGGTCGGGCAGTTCGTGCAGATAGCCGCGGCGCCCGCCGCCCAGACCGGCCGTCGGGATCTGGCTGCTGATCGCCAGGACCGGGGCCGAGGCGGCCGCCGCCTCCTGGAGTGCCGCGAGCGAGGTCAGCGCGCCCGGGCCGGTGGACACGATGAGCGGGGCCGCCTCCCCCGTGATCCGGCCGTAGGCGTCCGCCGCGAAGCCCGCGTTGTTCTCCACCCGCAGCCCGACGTACTGCAGGGCGGAGCGCCGGAGCGCGTCGAACATGCCGAGGGCGTGCTGGCCCGGCAGGCCGAAGACCGTCGTGGCGCCCAGCCCCGCCAGCGTCTCCACGACCAGGTCGCCGCCGTTGCGGCCGGGGGGAGGGGCGAGTGCGGCCTCGGTCTGCGCGGCCGTCGGACGAAGGACGAGGTCGTGGTCGTGGGTCACTTGGTCCCGGTCCCCTCACCGGCACGGTCCGCCGCGATCCGGCGGGTCATGAGGGTCGTCAGCTCGTACGCGGTGTGGGACGCGGCCACCGACGTGATCTCCGCGTGGTCGTAGGCCGGTGCCACCTCGACCACGTCGGCCGAGACCAGGTTGCAGGAGGCGAGGCCGCGCAGGATCTCCAGGAGCTCGCGCGAGGTCATGCCGCCGGCCTCGGGAGTGCCGGTGCCGGGAGCGTGGGCCGGGTCGAGGCAGTCGATGTCGATCGAGATGTACAGCGGGCGGTCGCCGATGCGCTGCCGGAGCTGGTCGGCGACCTCGTCCGCACCGCGGCGGTAGATGTCGGCGGACGTGACGATGCCGAAGCCCATCTTCTCGTCGTCGGTGAGGTCCTGCTTGCCGTAGAGCGGGCCGCGGGTGCCGACGTGGGAGAGCGCGGAGGTGTCGAGGATGCCCTCCTCGACGGCACGGCGGAACGGGGTGCCGTGCGTGTACTCGGCGCCGAAGTAGGTGTCCCAGGTGTCCAGGTGGGCGTCGAAGTGCAGCAGGGCCACCGGGCCGTGCTTCTTCGCCACCGAGCGCAGCAGGGGCAGGGCGATGGTGTGGTCGCCGCCGAGCGTCATCAGGCGGGCGCCGGTGCTGAGCAGTTCGTCGGCGGCGGCCTCTACGGTCTCCACCGCCTCGTTGATGTTGAACGGGTTCACCGCGATGTCGCCGCCGTCCGCGACCTGCGCGAGTGCGAAGGGGGAGGCGTCCTGCGCCGGGTTGTACGGGCGCAGCAGACGGGACGCCTCACGGATCGCGTTGCCGCCGAAGCGGGCGCCGGGCCGGTAGGAGACGCCCGAGTCGAAGGGCACGCCGACCACCGCGACGTCGGCGGTGCCGACCTCGTCGAGGCGGGGCAGCCGGGCGAAGGTCGCGGGTCCCGCGTACCGCGGAATGCGGGACGAGTCGACGGGTCCGCGCGGCCGGCTGTCGCCTGCTGCGGTGTTCTCGGTGCTGCTCATCGTCGGACCCCTCCAGGTCGTGCGTGTTTCCTCCAGTGTCGCGGACCCCGGGGGCCCGCCCGGCCCGGCAGCCGTGCGGTTGCCGGGCCGAAGCAAGGGGGCTAGGCGCCCACTGTCGCGGGCTCGTCCGCGACGGGCGCGCCGCGGCCCGCGAGCCGCTCGCGCCAGGTGGCCAGCACGGCCTCGTCCGTCGGCTTCGTCAGGAGCGACACCACGACGTACACCGCGAGCGAGGCCAGTAGCCCGTAGTAGACCGGCTCGTTGGCGAGGATGCCGTAGGACGCCATCAGGCCGATCACGGCGAGACCGCCGACCACCACCGAGGCGAGGGCGCCCTGCACGGTGCCCCGCTTCCACAGCAGGCCGCCCAGGATGGGGACGAGCAGGCCGGCCACGAGCAGGTTGTAGGCGACGGTCAGCGCCTCGACCACGTTGTTCAGCGCGATGGCCGTACCGATCACGCCGACCCCCATGATCAGGATGAAGACCCGGTTGCCCTTGACCTCGTCGTGGCCCTCCTCGCCCCGGCGCACGATCCCGCGCAGCCGTGACCAGATGTCGTTGTTGGCGACGGTCGCGCACGCGATGAGCGCACCGGACGAGGTCGACATCACGGCGGCGAGTGCGGCGGCGAGCACCAGTCCCCTTATGCCGATGGGCAGTTCGTCCTTGACGATGGTCGCGAACGCGTCGTCCGGGCTGCCCAGCTTCGGGTACATCACCTTGGCCGCGGTGCCGATGACGGCGCCGGCCAGTGCGTAGACCAGGCAGTAGGTGCCGGCCACGGTGCCGCCCCACTTGGCGGTGCGGTCGCCGCGCGCGGTGAAGACGCGCTGCCAGATGTCCTGCCCGATCAGCATGCCGAAGGTGTAGATCAGCACATAGGTGAAGATCGTCTCACCGCCGATCCCCAGCGGGTCGAAGTACGAGGTGGGCAGTTGGGCCTTCATCTCGCTGAAGCCGCCGGCCTTGACGACCGCGATGGGCAGCAGCAGGAGCAGTACGCCGATGGTCTTCACCACGAACTGCACCATGTCGGTCAGCGTGATGGACCACATGCCGCCGAGCGTCGAGTACGCGACGACGATGGTGCCGCCGAGCACGATCGCGACGGTCCGGTTCATGTCGAAGAGGACGTCGAAGATGGTGGCGTAGGCGATGGTCGAGGTGACCGCGAGCATGAGGGTGTAGGCCCACATGACCAGGCCCGAGATCATCCCGGCCCGGCCGCCGTAGCGCAGGTCGAGCATCTCCGAGACGGTGTAGACCTTCAGACGGGCGATGCGCGCGGAGAAGAACACCGACAGGGCGAGCAGGCCGAGGCCGATGGTGAACACCATCCAGGCGCCGGAGAGCCCGTACTGGTAGCCGAGGCCGACGCCTCCGATGGTGGACGCGCCGCCCAGGACGATCGCGGCCATGGTGCCGGAGTACATGGCGGGTCCGAGGCGGCGGCCCGCGACCAGGAACTCGCTCTTGGACCTGGCGCGGCGCATGCCCCACCATCCCATGGCCAGCATGCCGACCAGATAGACGACGATCACTGTGTAGTCGACGGCCATAGGGGGCCCTCCTTCGCGCGCTCCGGTGGCGTGTCGTGCAGATGGGTCTCGGGGACGCGGCCGGCTGTCGGCTCGACCGGTGTGGACGGCAGCGGCTCGCGGGGACATCCGCCCGTACCCACGGCTGCCGGTCTGGACCGACCCTAGGTGGCCGGAAAGCGACACTGAAGTGTACGTTTCATCCACTCGAGCGGAGCGTTATGGAGGAACCGTCCACCATGCCGGACACAGCGACCCCCTCGGCACCGGCGGTGCCGCCGACCCCACCGGTGCCACTGGCCGCCCTGCTCGCCCGGGAGGACCTGGCCCTGCGGCAGATCGCGGGACCGAGCCGCCCGGACATCGTGATCCACTGGGCGCACACCTCGGAGATGGCGGACCCCTATCCGTATCTGCTGGGCGGTGAGCTGCTGCTGACGGCGGGTGTGCACGTCCCGGATGCCGCGGGCCCGGACCGGGACGCACCCGGTAGGGCCGCCCCCGCATGGGACGCGTACTTCGACGACTACGTCTCCCGGATCGTGGCGGCGGGCGGCACGGCGCTCGGTTTCGGCGTTGCGCCGGTGCACGACACGGTGCCGCGGGCATTGGTCGAGGCCTGCGACCGGCACGGACTGCCGCTCCTCGAGGTGCCGCCCCGGACGACCTTCTCCGGTGTGGCCCGGGCGGTGTGGCAGCTGATGGCACAGGCCCGCCTCGCCGAGCTGCGCCGGGTCACCGAGGCCCAGCAGAGTCTGGCCGCGGCGGCGGCGCGCCCGGACCCGGTGCCCTCCGTGCTGCGGCAGCTGGCCCAGCGGGTGGCCGGCTGGTCGGTGCTCTACGGACCGGACGGGGCGCAGATCGCGACGGCGGGCCGGGAGCAGGCCGCCGAGGCGCAGGAGGCCATGGCGGGGCTGGCGCGGGTCGTCCGGCCGGTCGTGTCCTCCGGAGCGGTCCGCGCCCTTCCGGCCGGGCGGCCGGCTCCGTCCTCCGCCGCCGACACCGTGGCCGGCACCCACCTCGCCGCCTACGCCCTCGGCACCGCGCAGGGCTTTGTGCTCGGCGTCGCGTCACCGCGGCGCGACCCGGGTGACAACACCATCGCGTCGGTCGCCGCCGTCCTCCTCTCCCTCCTGACCGGCGAGCACCAGAGCGGCGACGACGTGGCGCGATCCGCGGCGCTCGTACGACTGCTGCTGGGGGCCGCGCCGGAGGCGGTCGCGCCGCTGCTCGGCGCCGAACGGTGGCTCGTCGTGCACGCACGGGCGGACGCCCGGCCGCCCTCGGTCCCGGAGCCCCGCGCGGGCGGCCGGGACGCCCGGGGCTCCGTGGCCGCCTCCGCGCTCGGCGCCGCTCTCGGGTCCGCGCTGGTCGACCCCGCGAACGGGATCGTGCGCGTCCTCGTCCCCGCCGACCGCGAACCCGCCCCGCAGCCCGGCTGGACCCTCGGTGTCAGCGCCGCGGTCGCCCCGCACGACTGGCCCGCCGCCGACACCCAGGCCTCCCGCGCACTGGCCCGCGCCCGCGCAACCCGGGCGCCGCTGGTGCGCCACGGCGAGCGCACGGGCCTGGCCGACCTGGTCCCGCCCGCGCAGGCGGAGGTGCACGCCCGCACCCTCCTCGCGCCGCTCTCGGACGCCCCCGCGCTCACCGAGACGCTGCGCGCCTGGCTCTCCCTGCACGGCAGCTGGGATCGCACGGCGGTGGCGCTCTCGGTCCACCGCAACACGGTCCGCCAGCGCATCGCCCGCTGCGCGACCCTGCTGCGGGCGGACCTCGACGATCCCGACGTGCGCATGGAACTGTGGTTCGCGCTGAAGCAGGTGGGACAGGACTGACAGGCCCGGACCCGTTCCCGAGTGAGCCATGTCCCATGGTGCGGGACACCGGCCCCCGCCACCGGGTGCGCCCGGCAGAATGGGTGCCATGCCGATACCCGCGATCCCCAGCCGCGCCGAACTGGTCGACCACCTCGTACGGACCCGTATCGCGGGAGACGTCGCCACGCCCCGCGAGAACAACCTCTCCCACTACCGCAAGCTCTCGAACGGCGACCGCAACTTCTGGCTCGGCCTGGAGCTCGGGGACCGCTGGACCGACGAGCAGGACGTCCTCGCGGTCATGGCGGAGCGCTGCGGCGTCAACGACGACCCCGAGTACCGCTACGGCCAGGACACCATCGATCCCGAACTGACCGTCGACGCCCTGGAGCGCCTCGCGGCACGCCTGCGCAAGGCCGCCGACGGGGAGCAGCGGGTCCTGTTCGCCACCGGTCACCCCGGCGGGCTGCTCGACGTCCACCGCGCCACGGCCGCCGCGCTGCGCGCCGCCGGCTGCGAGATCGTCGCGATCCCGGAGGGGCTGCAGACGGAGGAGGGCTACGTCATGCAGTTCGCCGACGTGGCCGTCCTGGAGCACGGCGCCACGCTGTGGCACACCCACTCCGGGGAGCCCATGCGCGAGATCCTGAAGGGCCTGGAGCGCGAAAGCCGCCCGCTGCCGGACCTGGTCGTCGCCGACCACGGCTGGGCCGGCCGCGCGGGCCAGTCCGGGATCGACTCCGTCGGGTACGCCGACTGCAACGACCCGGCCCTGTTCCTCGCCGAGGCCGAGGGCACCGTCCAGGTGACGATCCCCCTCGACGACCATGTGACGAGCCCGCGCCACTACGACCCGATGACGGCGTACCTGCTGAACGCCGCTGGGCTGGCCTGAGCGGCGTGATCCGTCGGAGCGGGACACGATTCCCGCCCGTCGCCCCGCCCCCGTAGCCCCCGTCGCCAGGTGCGGCACGAACCCGGCAGGACCGCCGATCGGGGGTCACGCCGAGTCGGGCCACCTGGGACCGGCGGGTTCGCCGAGTCGGGTCCTACCCGCATTCGAGGCGGCGGGAATGCGAAACGGGGGCTCCCCGCACGGGTGAGCCCCCGGCCGCGCAGACGTACCGCGGTGTCATCGCGGGACGCGGACCACACCTTCCTGGATCACCGAGATCGCCAGCCGGCCGTCCTCGGTGTAGATACGGGCCTGGCCGAGCCCGCGCCCGCCGTACGCCGACGGGGACTCCTGGTCGTACAGGAGCCACTCGTCGGCGCGGAACGGCCGGTGGAACCACATGGCGTGGTCCAGTGAGGCCCCGACGACGTCGCCGAGCGCCCAGCCGCCCCGTCCGTGCGCGAGCAGGACGGAGTCGAGGAGCGTCATGTCGGAGACGTACGTGGCGAGCACGACGTGCAGCAGCGGATCGTCGTCGAGCTTGCCGTTGGTGCGGAACCACACCTGGGAGTGCGGATCGCGCGGCTCGCCGAACTTCCCGTAGGGAGGCTCCTCGACGTAGCGCAGATCGACCGCCGCCCGGGCCTCCAGCAACCGCTCCACGACGTCGGACGGGATGTGGCCGTAGCCGCGCATCCGCTCGTGCGAGGTGGGCAGCGACTCCGGGTCCGGTGCGGGCGGCATCAGGGCCTGGTGGTCGAGGCCGTCCTCGTGACTCTGGAAGGAGGCCGAGAGGTGGAAGATCGGCTTGCCGTGCTGCACCGCGACGACCCGGCGCGTGGTGAAGGAACGGCCGTCGCGGATCCGGTCGACCTCGTAGACGATGGGCGCGCCCGGATCCCCGGGGCGCAGGAAGTACGCGTGCAGGGAGTGGGCGGGCCGGTCCTCGGGGACCGTCCGCCCGGCGGCGACCATCGCCTGGGCCGCCACCTGTCCGCCGAACACGCGCGGGACGACGGCCGACCGGGACCTTCCACGGAAGATGTCCTGCTCGATCCGCTCGAGGTCGAGCAGATCGAGCAGGGACTGCAGTGCCTGACTCATGGGGTCAGTTGTATCGAGCAGTGTTTTCCGGGGCCTTACAGACCCATGTCCTTGGCGATGATCGACTTCATGATCTCGCTGGTACCGCCGTAGATCCGGTTGACGCGGTTGTCGGCGTACAGACGGGCGATCGGGTACTCGTTCATGTAGCCGTAGCCGCCGTGCAGCTGGAGGCAGCGGTCTATGACGCGGTGCGCGACCTCGGTGCAGAAGAGCTTGGCGGAGGCGGCCTCGGCCGGGGTCAGGTCACCGGCGTCCAGGGCCTCGAGGGCGCGGTCGGCGACCGCCTCGGCGGCGTCCACCTCGGACTGGCAGGCGGCCAGCTCGAACTTGGTGTTCTGGAAGTGGGCGACCGGCTTGCCGAAGACGGTGCGGTCCTGCACGTACTGCTTGGCGAACCGGACGGCGGCCTTGGCCTGCGCGTACGCACCGAAGGCGATGCCCCAGCGCTCGGAGGGGAGGTTGGCGCCGAGGTAGTAGAAGCCCTTGTTCTCCTCGCCGAGCAGGTCCTCGAGCGGGACCTTGACGTCGACGAAGGCCAGCTCGGCGGTGTCCGAGGTCTTCAGTCCGAGCTTGTCGAGCTTGCGGCCGACCGAGTAGCCCTCGGACTTGGTGTCCACCGCGAACAGGGAGATGCCGTAGCGGCGGTCCTCGGCGGTGGGCGCGGAGGTGCGGGCGCAGACGATGACCCGGTCGGCGTGGACGCCACCGGTGATGAAGGTCTTGGCGCCGTTGAGGACGTAGTGCGTGCCGTCCTCCGAGAGCCTGGCGGTGGTCTTCATGCCCGCGAGGTCGGAACCGGTGCCCGGCTCGGTCATCGCGATCGCCCACATCTCCTCGGCGGAGACGAACTTCGGGAGGTAGCGCTTCTTCTGCTCGTCGGTGGCGAGCATCTTTATGTAGGGCAGGGCGAGCAGCACGTGCACGCCGGAACCGCCGAAGGTGACGCCCGCGCGGGCGGTCTCCTCGTACTGGATCGCCTCGAACTTGTGCGTCTCCAGACCGGCGCCGCCGAACTCCTCCGGCACGTTGATGCCGAACAGGCCGAGCTCGGCGAGCTTGTAGTAGAACTCGCGCGGCGCCTGGCCGGCGGCGAACCACTCGTCGTAGACCGGGACGACCTCGGCCTCGATGAAGGCGCGCAGGGTCTCCCGGAATGCCTCGTGGTCCTCGTTGAACACCGTACGGCGCACCGCCGCCACCGCCCTTCTGTGCGCCTGAACCGGCGCCGCTCTCGCGTACCTGGTTGCCCGCCGTCCGGGTTACGCCGGCGGCGACCCCGTGGCTAAGCGCTTGCTCAGCAGATACGTTACCGGCCGGTCACGACGGTCGTCCAGAGCGGTCCGCACGTAACGCTCGTCACGCTTGCGGAGCAGCCGGCTCAGTCCGACCCGGCCGCCGCGAACGCCCCCCTCGCCATCCGGTGCAGCAGCTCCGACGTCACCCCGCGACCCGGGAGCGAACCCGGCCGTCCCAGATGCGGTGTCGAGTTGAGCAGGCCGAAGACCGAGTGCACGGCCGAGCGGGCGGTCGGCTCGGCCAGATCCGGGTACACCTCGCGGACGACACCCACCCACAGCTCGACGTACTGCCGCTGCAGCTGACGCACCAGCTTGCGGTCGGTGTCCCGGAGGCGGTCCAGCTCACGGTCGTGCAGGGTGATCAGGGGACGGTCGTCGAGCGCGAAGTCGATGTGCCCCTCGATCAGCGAGTCGAGGACCCTTCCGGGGTCGCGCCCCGCGGGCTCCCCGTCCGCCTCGGCGACCCGTCGCCTGGCCCCGGTCAGCAGCTGCCCGCTGATGCCCACGAGCAGCTCGGCGAGCATCGCGTCCTTGCCCGCGAAGTGCCGGTACAGACCGGGTCCGCTGATGCCGACCGCGGCTCCTATCTCGTCCACCCCGACGCCGTGGAAGCCGCGCTCGGCGAAGAGCCGCGCGGCCTCCTTGAGGATCTGCTCGCGACGGGTGGGGGCGTCGGTTCTGGTGGCCATGGAATCGATTCTAGACAGGGAGGTTAGCGGTCGTTAACCTGAAGGAAATGCGTTAACGCTCATTAACAAGGTGAGGGGACCGCAGGATGCTGGAGGCACCGGAGCTGACGAGCGCGGCCGATCCCGCGTCGGAGGCCTGGCGGGCCAATGAAGAGGCGCACCGCGAGCTGGGTGGGCAACTGCGCGCGAAGCTTGCCGCGGCCCGGCTGGGCGGCGGCGACAAGGCCCGCGCGCGCCATACGGCACGCGGCAAGCTGCTGCCGCGCGACCGGGTGGACACCCTGCTGGACCCGGGGTCGCCCTTCCTTGAGCTGGCGCCCCTCGCCGCCGACGGGATGTACGACGGACAGGCACCCGCCGCCGGCGTGATCGCCGGGATCGGGCGGATCAGCGGCCGCGAGTGCGTGATCGTCGCCAACGACGCCACGGTCAAGGGCGGCACGTACTACCCGATGACGGTGAAGAAGCATCTGCGCGCCCAGGAGGTGGCGCTCGAGAACCGCCTCCCCTGCGTCTACCTCGTCGACTCCGGAGGCGCCTTCCTGCCCATGCAGGACGAGGTGTTCCCCGACCGCGAGCACTTCGGGCGGATCTTCTACAACCAGGCGCGGATGTCCGGGGCCGGCATTCCGCAGATCGCGGCCGTCCTCGGCTCCTGCACGGCGGGCGGGGCCTACGTCCCGGCGATGAGCGACGAGGCCGTCATCGTGCGCAATCAGGGCACCATCTTCCTGGGCGGGCCGCCCCTGGTGAAGGCTGCCACCGGCGAGGTGGTGACCGCCGAGGAGCTGGGCGGCGGCGAGGTCCACTCGCGGGTGTCCGGTGTGACGGACCACCTCGCGGAGGACGACGCCCACGCGCTGCGGATCGTCCGGACGATCGTCTCGACCCTCCCCGCCCGGGGCCCGCTGCCCTGGGAGGTCGTCCCCTCGGTGGAGCCGAAGGTGGACCCCTACGGCCTGTACGGCGCGGTGCCCGTCGACTCCCGCACCCCCTACGACGTGCGCGAGGTCATCGCGCGTGTGGTGGACGGCTCGCGCTTCGCCGAGTTCAAGGCGGAGTTCGGGCAGACCCTTGTCACCGGCTTCGCCCGGATCCAGGGCCACCCGGTCGGGATCGTCGCCAACAACGGCATCCTGTTCTCCGAGTCCGCCCAGAAGGGCGCCCACTTCATCGAGCTGTGCGACCAGCGCGGCATCCCGCTGGTGTTCCTGCAGAACATCTCCGGCTTCATGGTCGGCCGCGACTACGAGGCGGGCGGCATCGCCAAGCACGGCGCGAAGATGGTCACGGCGGTCGCCTGCACTCGTGTACCGAAGCTCACGGTCGTCGTGGGCGGCTCGTTCGGCGCGGGCAACTACTCGATGTGCGGCCGGGCGTATTCACCGCGCTTCCTGTGGATGTGGCCGAACGCGAAGATCTCGGTGATGGGCGGTGAGCAGGCCGCGTCGGTCCTCGCGACCGTCAAGCGCGACCAGTTCGAGGCCCGCGGGGAGTCCTGGCCGCTGGAGGACGAGGAGTCCTTCAAGGCCCCGATCCGCGCCCAGTACGAACAGCAGGGGAACGCCTACTACGCGACGGCCCGGCTGTGGGACGACGGAGTGATCGACCCGATGGAGACCCGGCAGGTGCTGGGACTGGCCCTGACCGCCTGTGCCAACGCCCCGCTGGGCGATCCCGGCTTCGGCGTCTTCCGGATGTGAGGGGATCCATGTTCGACACAGTGCTTGTGGCCAACCGGGGCGAGATCGCGGTCCGGGTCATCCGGACGCTGCGTTCGCTCGGTGTGCGCTCGGTGGCCGTCTTCTCCGACGCCGACGCCGACGCCCGGCACGTCCGGGAGGCCGACACAGCCGTACGGATCGGGCCGGCACCCGCGGCCGAGAGCTATCTGTCGGTGGAGCGGCTGCTCGAGGCCGCCGCGCGGAGCGGCGCCCAGGCGGTGCACCCGGGGTACGGCTTCCTCGCGGAGAACGCCGCCTTCGCGCAGGCCTGCACGGATGCGGGGCTGGTCTTCATCGGACCCCCCGCGCGGGCCATCTCGCTCATGGGCGACAAGATCCGCGCCAAGGAGACGGTACGGGCCGCCGGGGTCCCGGTCGTCCCCGGATCGAGCGGCAGCGGACTGACGGACGACGAACTGGACGCCGCGGCCCGTGAGATCGGCGTGCCGGTGCTGCTCAAGCCGTCGGCCGGCGGTGGCGGCAAGGGCATGCGGCTGGTGCGGGAGCCGGAGTTGCTGGCCGAGGAGATCGCGGCCGCCCGCCGTGAGGCCCGCGCCTCCTTCGGTGACGACACGCTCCTCGTCGAGCGCTGGATCGACCGGCCCCGCCACATCGAGATCCAGGTCCTGGCGGACGGCCACGGCAATGTGGTGCACCTGGGCGAGCGCGAGTGCTCGCTCCAGCGCCGCCACCAGAAGATCATCGAGGAGGCGCCGAGTGTCCTCCTCGACGAGGCGACTCGCGCGGCGATGGGCGAGGCGGCGGTCCAGGCGGCCCGCTCGTGCGGGTACGAGGGCGCGGGCACGGTGGAGTTCATCGTGCCGGGCAGCGACCCCTCCTCCTACTACTTCATGGAGATGAACACCCGCCTCCAGGTCGAGCACCCGGTCACCGAGCTGGTCACCGGCCTGGACCTGGTCGAGTGGCAGGTACGGGTGGCGGCGGGCGAGCCGTTGTCCTTCGGGCAGCGGGACGTCTCGCTCACCGGGCACGCGATCGAGGCCCGTGTCTGCGCCGAGGACCCGGCCCGCGGCTTCCTCCCCTCCGGCGGCACGGTGCTGTCGCTGCACGAACCCCAGGGCGACGGGGTGCGCACCGACTCGGGGCTGACCGAGGGCACCGAGGTCGGCAGCCTGTACGACCCGATGCTCTCGAAGGTCATCGCGTACGGCCCCGACCGTGCCACCGCGCTGCGCAGGCTGCGCGCGGCCCTCGCGCGGACCGTCACCCTCGGCGTGCAGACCAACGCCGGCTTCCTGCGCCGCCTGCTGGCCCATCCGGCCGTCGTGGCGGGCGAGTTGGACACCGGCCTCGTGGAGCGAGAGGTGGACGGCCTCGTCCCGACCGAGGTCCCCGAGGAGGTCTACGAGGCCGCCGCCGCCGTCCGGCTGGACGCGCTGCGGCCGCACGGCGAGGGCTGGACCGACCCGTTCTCCGTGCCGAGCGGCTGGCGCCTCGGCGGCGAACCCAGGCCCGTGACCTTCCCCCTGCGGGTGTACGAGCCGGTGGAGTACGCCCCCCGGGGTGCCCATACGGTCACCGGGGACCGGGTGTCCGTCGTCCTGGACGGCGTACGCCACACGTTCCACCGTGCCGCCGACTGGCTGGGCCGCGACGGCGACGCCTGGCACGTGCGCGACCACGACCCGGTCGCCGCGTCGCTCACCGGCGCCGCCCGCTCGGGGACCGACTCGCTGACCGCGCCCATGCCGGGCACGGTGACCGTCGTGAAGGTGGCCGTCGGGGACGAGGTGACGGCCGGGCAGAGCCTGCTGGTCGTCGAGGCGATGAAGATGGAGCACGTCATCTCCGCCCCGCACGCCGGGACCGTCGCCGAACTCGACGTCACCCCCGGCACGACGGTCGCCATGGACCAGGCGCTGGCCGTGATCGCGCCCCGCGAGGACGGCCGGGTGGACGGAGAGGTGGAGAAGTGACCGCTCAGGGACTGCCCATGGTCGTGCCGTCCGAGGACCTGCCGCCGAGGGTCAGGATCCACGAGGTCGGCGCGCGCGACGGACTGCAGAACGAAGGACGCACGGTGCCCACCGAGGTGAAGGCGGAGTTCATCCGCCGGCTCGCCGACTCGGGCCTGACCACCATCGAGGCCACCAGCTTCGTCCACCCCAAGTGGGTACCCCAGCTCGCGGACGCGGAGCAGTTGTTCCCGCTCGTCAGCGGGCTGCCCGTGGAACTGCCGGTGCTCGTGCCGAACCAGCGCGGACTGGACCGCGCCCTCGCGCTCGGAGTACGCCGGGTGGCCGTCTTCGCGAGCGCCACCGAGTCCTTCGCCAAGGCCAACCTCAACCGCAACCTGGACGAGTCCCTCGGGATCTTCGAACCGGTCGTCGAGCACGCGAAGTCCCGGAAGGTGCACGTCCGCGGCTATGTCTCCATGTGCTTCGGTGATCCCTGGGAGGGCGCCGTCCCGATCCACCAGGTGGTCCGGGTCTGCAAGGCGCTCATGGACATGGGCTGCGACGAGCTGAGCCTGGGCGACACGATCGGGGTGGCGACCCCGGGCCACGTCCAGGACCTGCTCTCGGAGCTGAACGAGGAGGGCGTGCCGACCAGCGCGATCGGTGTGCACTTCCACGACACCTACGGTCAGGCGCTCGCCAACACCCTGGCGGCGCTCCAGCACGGCGTGACGACCGTCGACGCCTCCGCGGGCGGTCTCGGCGGCTGCCCGTACGCGAAGTCCGCCACCGGAAACCTCGCCACCGAGGACCTCGTGTGGATGCTTCAGGGCCTCGGTATCGAAACCGGGGTCGATCTCGGCCGGCTCACCGCCACGAGCGTGTGGATGGCCGCGCACCTGGACCGGCCCAGCCCGTCCCGAACCGTCCGAGCCCTCTCCCACAAGGAGTGAACCCCATGGACCACCACCTCTCCCCCGAACTGGAGGAACTCCGGCGCACGGTCGAGGAGTTCGCTCACGACGTCGTGGAGCCCAAGATCGGCGACTTCTACGAGCGCCATGAGTTCCCGTACGAGATCGTCCGCGAGATGGGTCGCATGGGCCTGTTCGGGCTGCCCTTCCCGGAGGAGTACGGCGGCATGGGCGGCGACTACCTGGCGCTCGGAATCGCACTGGAGGAGCTCGCCCGGGTGGACTCCTCGGTGGCCATCACCCTGGAGGCGGGCGTCTCACTGGGCGCCATGCCGGTGTACCGCTTCGGCACGGAGGCCCAGAAGCAGGAGTGGCTCCCCCGTCTGTGCTCCGGCGAGGTCCTGGGCGCCTTCGGTCTGACGGAACCGGACGGCGGTTCGGACGCGGGCGCGACGCGCACCACGGCCCGGCTGGACACCGAGACCGACGAATGGGTGATCAACGGCACGAAGTGCTTCATCACCAACTCGGGCACGGACATCACCGGCCTGGTGACCGTCACCGCGGTCACCGGGCGTGCTCCTGACGGACGCCCGCAGATCTCGTCGATCATCGTCCCGTCCGGCACGCCCGGCTTCACGGTGGCGGCCCCGTACTCCAAGGTCGGCTGGAACGCCTCGGACACCCGTGAGCTGTCCTTCGTGGACGTCCGCGTGCCCGCCGCGAACCTGCTCGGCGAGGAGGGCCGCGGCTACGCCCAGTTCCTGCGCATCCTGGACGAGGGCCGCGTCGCCATCTCGGCCCTGGCGACGGGCCTTGCCCAGGGCTGTGTGGACGAGTCGGTGAAGTACGCGAAGGAGCGTCATGCCTTCGGCCGCTCCATCGGCGCGTACCAGGCGATCCAGTTCAAGATCGCCGATATGGAGATGAAGGCCCACACGGCCCGTCTGGCCTGGCGCGACGCCGCCTCCCGCCTGGTCTCCGGGGAGCCCTTCAAGAAGGAGGCGGCCCTGGCGAAGCTCTACTCGTCCACGGTCGCCGTCGACAACGCCCGTGACGCCACGCAGGTCCACGGCGGCTACGGCTTCATGAACGAGTACCCGGTGGCCCGCATGTGGCGTGACTCCAAGATCCTGGAGATCGGCGAGGGCACGAGCGAGGTCCAGCGGATGCTGATCGCCAGGGAGTTGGGGCTGGCGGGCTGACGTCGGAACCCCGTCCGGGCGGCCGCGGTGCGCGCGGCCGCCATCGGGCGCGGGTCAGTCAGCAGGTGCCCGCGCCCGCCCGCGGTGCCCCTCTGCGGCACGCGGAACGGGCCCCGAAGGCCCGCGAGCCGCCTCGGCCTGCCCCTGCCGTGTTCCCGGGCGATCCGTTCCCGGGCCCGGACGACCCACGCCGAAACGACCCCCGTCGGCCTCGGCCCCGCGGACCGGCGCAGGCCCTCTCCACTCCGACACCGGCGCCCTCGTGCCCGCAGGCGCCTCTCGACCACAAGGCCCACTACACGCCCAGGCCCTATGAGTTGACGACCGTGCGGCCGACTCCCGTGGTGCGCCCCCCGAGTGGACGAGGTCAAGATCTGCCGGTGAAACGGTAAAGCCTGGGAACATGACCCTCGGCACGGGGGGGGTCGCCCGACAAGGCTTCGGCGCCCTCCACCACTGGACACATAGTGAGGTTAGGCTAACCTATCTTCGAATTGGCCCGGCGGATGTTCCGCCCCGTTCGAAAGCAGCCTGACTCATGCCCAACGCCCGTGCCACCCGTCTTTCCCGCCGCGGCATCCTCGCCGCCGGCGGCACCCTCGGCCTCGGTGCCGTGCTCGCGGCCTGCGGCGACGACAAGGGGAAAAGCAGCGCTTCGGACAAGGGAACGGCCGCGGCCGAGTCCGGCCCGTGGTCGTTCAAGGACGACCGCGGCCAGACCGCGAAGGCGGACAGGACGCCGTCGAACATCGTCGCCTTCGTGGGCGTCGCCGCCGCGCTGCACGACTACGGCGTGGAGGTGAAGGGCGTCTTCGGCCCGACGAAGACCAAGGACGGCAAGGCCGACGTCCAGGCCGGCGACCTCGACATCAGCAAGGTCACCGTCCTCGGCAACGAGTGGGGCCAGTTCAACATCGAGAAGTACGCGGCCCTCACCCCCGATCTGCTCGTCTCCACGATGTTCGACGACGCCGGAACCCTGTGGTACGTCCCGGAGGAGTCCAAGAAGAAGATCCTCGCCGTCGGCGCCCCCGGCGTCGGGATCTCCCTCTACGACCGCCAGATGACCGAGCCGCTGCAGCGCATGCTCGAGCTCGCGAAGTCGCTCGGCGCGGACACCACCGGTGCGAAGATCGCCCAGGCCAAGAAGCGGTTCGAGGACGCGGCCGCCCGGCTGCGCGCGGCGGCCAAGGCCAAGCCCGACATCAAGGTGCTGGCGGGTTCCGCGAGCCAGGACATCTTCTATGTCTCCGGTTCGAACCTCTCCATCGACCTGGAGTACTTCAAGGCGCTCGGCGTGAACTTCGTCGAGCCGTCCCCCTCCGTGCTCAAGGCGAGCGGCGGCTGGTTCGAGAACCTCAGCTGGGAGAACGTCGACAAGTACAAGGCCGACGTCATCATGATGGACAACCGCACCTCGGCCATCCAGCCCGCCGACATCACCGAGGCGACCTGGAAGAAGCTTCCCGCGGTCAAGGCCGGCCAGGTCATCGCCCGCAATCCCGAGCCGATCCTGTCGTATGACAAGTGCGCCCCGCTGCTCGAGGACCTCGCCAAGGCGATCGAGACGGCGAAGAAGGTCGGCTGACCCGCCCCTCGCCGAGCCCCGGGGACCCCGCCCCTCGGGAGCCCCGATGCCGACGGCCGTAGCCGCCCCGCCCCGTTCCTTCTCCCTCCGGTCGGCACGGACGGGGCGGCTCGGTCCGTCTCCGGCCCGGGTCACCGTCACGGGAGGCGAACTGCGCGCGTCCCACTCGGGCGGACGGAACCAACGCCCCTCCCCCCTTTTCTCCGCATCCCGGCGGCCCGGCCCCACTGCCCCGATGGCGCTCGGCGACCGGCGGCGGCAGAAACGGGCGAACTCCCCCGTGGAGCAGGGGCGGTGATGCGCCGGCGGCCCCTTCACGCGCTGCCGTGGTCCCCGGCCTGATCGGCTCCGGTCTCGTGCCGCACGGCATGACGCCCGGCCCGACCGGGCGACGGACCCCGTGACACGCCGCTCGCGGGGACCGCGCCATGCTCCCCGGCCCGGCGACGGAGGACGACATGCGATCCGCTTCCGTCCGCCCGGACGCCCGCCGCCTTCCTCGAACAGCGGCCCCGGGTACCCGCGCCCATGTCCGGCCCGGGGCCGGACACGCCGCCGACGTCGAGGAACCCGTGAGCCGGACCGGCACCCGGATCAGCCGGCTCGCGGACGAGAAACCCCCGCACCGCTCCGAGAAGGAGACAGGTGTCCCCCACGACTGCGGCCCCGTGGCCATGCGTGAGCCCGAACTCCCTTTGCCGCAAGGCTCGTACGTCCGGGGCGCCGGCGGGTTCCGCCGGGTCGAGGCGTTGCGCCGGCAGTTCGTCGGCGACAGCGGGATCGACCGCCACCGCATCGTCGTCGTCCGTCCTCGGCGGCACGGCTCCAGTGGAGGGACAGCCGCACACGGGGGGGTGACCGCGGTCACGGGAGGGAAGGCGAGCCTGAGAAACTTAAGTTAGGCTAACCTAAGTTCAACCGGGCGACTTCGCCCTTCCCCACCCCGCACGGACTGTCCCCACCGGGAGGCCCCCACATGCGCTCGCACCTGCTCAATGACCTGACCGCGGAGCACTACCGCCGTTCCGTGACCGAAGGAGTCGAGCGGGTGGCCGCCAAACTCGCCGCCACCGACCGTCCGTTCACCGGCATCACGGTCGACACCCTCGCCCCCCGCATCGAGGGCATCGACCTGGACCGCCCGCTGCACGACACCTCGGCCGCCCTGGACGAGTTGGAGGAGCTCTACCTCCGCGACGCGATCTACTTCCACCACCCCCGCTATCTCGCCCATCTCAACTGCCCGGTCGTCATCCCGGCCGTTCTCGGCGAGGCCGTACTGTCCGCCGTCAACTCCTCCCTCGACACCTGGGACCAGTCGGCGGGCGGCACCCTCATCGAGCGCAGACTCATCGACTGGACGACCGGACGTCTCGGCCTCGGCCCGGCCGCCGACGGCGTGTTCACCTCCGGAGGCACCCAGTCCAACCTCCAGGCGCTGCTCCTGGCCCGCGAAGAGGTCAAGACCGACGACCTCGGACGGCTGAGGATCTTCACGTCCGAGGTCAGCCACTTCAGCGTGAAGAAGTCGGCGAAACTGCTCGGCCTCGGCCCCGACGCGGTGGTCTCCATCCCCGTCGGGCCCGACAGGCGCATGCGGACCGTGGCCCTCGCCCGCGAACTGGAGCGCTGCGCCCAGGACGGTCTGGTCCCGATGGCCGTCGTCGCGACCGCGGGCAGCACGGACTTCGGCTCCATCGACCCGCTGCCCGAGATCGCCCAGCTGTGTGCGCGGTCGGGTGTGTGGATGCACGTGGACGCGGCCTACGGCTGCGGGCTGCTGGCCTCCCTCCGACACCGGGACCGCCTGGCCGGCATCGAGCGCGCCGACTCGGTCACCGTCGACTACCACAAGTCCTTCTTCCAGCCGGTGAGTTCGTCCGCCGTGCTGGTCCGGGACGCCGCCACCCTGCGCCACGCGACCTATCACGCGGAGTACCTCAACCCCCGCCGTATGGTCCAGGAGCGCATCCCCAACCAGGTCGACAAGTCCCTGCAGACCACTCGCCGCTTCGACGCACTCAAGCTGTGGCTGACCCTGCGCACGATGGGCGCCGACGGCATCGGACAGCTCTTCGACGAGGTGTGCGAACTGGCCCAGGAGGGCTGGAAGCTGCTGGCCGTCGACCCGCGCTTCGACGTAGTGGTCCGGCCGGAGTTGTCGACGCTGGTCTTCCGCTGCATCCCGACGGCCGTCACCGACCCCGCCGAGATCGACCGCGCCAACCTGTACGCCCGCAAGGCCCTGTTCGCCTCCGGCGACGCCGTGGTCGCGGGCACCAAGGTCGGCGGCCGCCACTACCTGAAGTTCACCCTGCTCAACCCCGAGACGACGGCGGACGACATCTCCGCGGTCCTCGATCTGATCGCCGGCCACGCCGAGCAGTACCTGGGAGAGTCCCTTGACCGCGCTTGCTGAAGCCACCGACAAGACGTACGACTTCGTGGGGATCGGGCTCGGCCCCTTCAATCTCGGCCTCGCCTGTCTCACCGAGCCGATCGCCGGACTGGACGGCGTCTTCCTGGAGTCGAAGCCCACCTTCGAATGGCACTCGGGGATGTTCCTCGACGGCGCCCATCTCCAGACCCCGTTCATGTCGGACCTGGTCACCCTGGCCGACCCGACCTCCCCGTACTCCTTCCTCAACTACCTGAAGGAGCAGGGCCGGCTGTACGCGTTCTACATCCGGGAGAGCTTCTATCCCCTGCGCGTCGAGTACGACGACTACTGCCGCTGGGCGGCCTCGAAGCTGGGCAACGTCCGCTTCGGCACCACGGTCACCGAGGTGACGTACGAGGACGAGGTGTACGTCGTCCGTACGCAGTCGGGCGGCGCCTACCGGGCGCGCCGTCTGGTCCTCGGCACGGGCACCCCTCCCTACATCCCGGAGTCCTGCCGCGGCCTCGCCGGCGACCTCATCCACAACTCCCGGTATCTGGACCACAAGCACCGGCTGCAGGCCAAGGAGTCGATCACGCTGGTGGGCAGTGGACAGTCGGCCGCCGAGATCTACCAGGACCTGCTATCCGAGATCGACCTCCACGGCTACCAGCTGAACTGGGTCACCCGCTCACCGCGCTTCTTCCCGCTGGAGTACACCAAGCTCACGCTGGAGATGACCTCCCCCGAGTACATCGACTACTTCCACGGACTGCCCGAGCAGACCCGCTACCGCCTCACCGAACAGCACAAGGGGCTGTTCAAGGGCATCGACGGCGACCTGATCGACGAGATCTTCGACCTGCTGTACCGGAAGAACCTCGACGGGCCGGTCCCCACCCGGCTGCTGACGAACTCGGCTCTGGTCACTGCCCGTTACGACGACGGCCGGTACACGCTCGGCTTCCGCCAGGAGGAGCAGGAGAAGGACTTCGAGCTCCGCTCCCAGGGCCTGATCCTCGCCACCGGCTACAGGTACACCGAGCCGGAGTTCCTGAAGCCGGTCCGCGACCGGCTGCGCTACGACAGGCACGGCAACTTCGACGTGGCCCGGAACTACTCCATCGACACCACGGGCAGCGGCGTCTTCCTGCAGAACGCCGGTGTGCACACGCACAGCATCACCAGCCCCGACCTGGGCATGGGCCCGTACCGGAACGCGTACATCATCCGTGAGCTGCTCGGCACGGAGTACTACCCCGTCGAGAAGTCCATCGCCTTCCAGGAGTTCGCAGTATGAGTACGACCACCCTCGGCACCCTCGCCTTCCGCCCCCTCGACCCCCTCGAGGACGCCGAGCTCCTGCACGGCTGGGTGACGCACTCCAAGGCGGCCTTCTGGATGATGCAGGAGGCCAGGCTCGAGGACGTCGAACGCGCCTACATGGAGATCGCTGCCGACGAGCACCAGGACGCCCTCATCGGACTGCACGACGGGCAGCCCGCCTTCCTGATGGAGAGGTACGACCCGGCCCACCGGGAGCTGGTCGGCCTGTACGAGCCCCGGCCCGGCGACGTCGGCATGCACTTCCTGGTCGCACCGACCGAGACCCCGGTGCACGGATTCACCCGGGCCGTCATCACCGCCGTGATGCGGCGTCTGTTCGACGACGCGGCGACCGCACGCGTCGTCGTCGAGCCCGACGTCCACAACACGGCCGTGCACGCCCTGAACGCGGCCGTCGGGTTCGTGCCCGAGCGCGAGATCCTCAAGCCGGAGAAGACGGCGCTGCTCAGCTTCTGCACCCGTGCGCAGTTCGAGAGGGCGGTGGCGGCATGACCCTCGCCGACGCGGTCTCCCACCTCTCCCCCGAACGCTGGGAGAAGGCCAACCGCCTGCTGGTACGCAAAGCCCTCGCCGAGTTCGCACACGAGCGCCTGCTCGTCCCCGAGCCGGAGCCCGACGGCCGTTACCTCGTCCGCAGCGACGACGGGCGCACCCGCTACCGGTTCACGGCGACCGTCGGCACCCTCGACCACTGGCAGGTCGACCCCGGTTCGATCACCCGCCATCGGGAGGACGCCGAACTCCCGCTCGCTGCAATGGACTTCTTCATCGAGCTGCGCCACTCGCTCGGGCTGAGCGACGAGGTGCTCCCGGTCTATCTGGAGGAGATCTCCTCCACCCTCTCCGGCACCTGCTACAAGCTCACCAAACCGCAGCTCAGCGCCGCCGAGCTGGCCGCGAGCGGCTTCCAGGACATCGAGACCGGGATGACCGAGGGCCACCCCTGTTTCGTCGCCAACAACGGGCGGCTCGGCTTCGGCATCCACGAGTACCTGTCCTACGCGCCCGAGACCGCGAGCCCCGTCCGGCTGGTGTGGCTGGCCGCACACCGGTCACGGGCGGCGTTCACGGCGGGCGTCGGCATCGAGTACGAGTCCTTTCTGCGCCAGGAGTTGGGGGCCGCGACGGTCGAGCGCTTCCATGGGCAGCTCACCGGCCAGGGCCTCGACCCGGCCGAGTACCTCCTCATACCGGTCCACCCGTGGCAGTGGTGGAACAAGCTCACGGTCACCTTCGCCGCCGAGGTCGCCCGGCGCCACCTCGTCTGCCTCGGCGAGGGCGACGACGAGTACCTGGCCCAGCAGTCCATACGGACCTTCTTCAACTCGAGCAATCCGGAGAAGCACTATGTGAAGACGGCCCTGTCCGTCCTGAACATGGGCTTCATGCGCGGTCTCTCGGCCGCCTACATGGAGGCGACCCCGGCGATCAACGACTGGCTGGAGCGGCTCATCGAGAGCGATCCGGTGCTGATGTCGACCGGTCTCACGATCATTCGCGAGCGGGCGGCCGTCGGCTACCGCCACCTCGAGTACGAGGCCGCCACCGACCGCTACTCCCCCTATCGCAAGATGCTCGCGGCCCTGTGGCGCGAGAGTCCCGTCGCCTCGCTCCGGCCGGGCGAGACCCTCGCGACCATGGCGTCCCTCGCCCATGCCGACCACCGGGGCGCGTCCTTCGCGGGTGCGTTGATCGAGCGCTCGGGGCTCGTGCCGACCGAGTGGCTGCGCCGCTATCTGCGGGCGTACCTCACCCCGCTGCTGCACAGCTTCTACGCCTACGATCTGGTCTTCATGCCGCACGGCGAGAACGTCATCCTGGTCCTGAGGGACGGGGTCGTGCAACGCGCGATCTTCAAGGACATAGCCGAGGAGATCGCGGTCATGGACCCGGATGCGGTGCTGCCCCCGGAGGTGGCTCGGATCCGTGTCGAGGTCCCGGAGGACCAGAAGCTGCTGTCGATCTTCACGGACGTCTTCGACTGCTTCCTGCGCTTCGTCGCCGCCCATCTCGCCGCCGAGGGAGTACTGGAGGAGCGGGACTTCTGGCGGACGGTCGCCGAGACGGTCCACGAGTACCAGGACGCCAATCCCCGGCTCGCCGACAGGTTCCGGCAGTACGACATGTTCGCCCCGGAGTTCGCGCTGTCCTGCCTCAACAGGCTCCAGCTGCACGACAACCGGCAGATGGTGGACCTGGCCGATCCCTCGGCGGCACTCCAGCTGGTCGGGAACCTGAGGAACCCGATCGCGGGCCTGTAGCGGGCCCACACGGACGGGCGGGCACCCCGGTGTACGGTCCACCGGGGTGCCCGTTCCGATGTGCTCGCCTATCGTGTGGGCCAGGGCACCTGCGGCGACCTGTAGTACCCGATCCCGAGTGCCTCCCAGCGGGGCGCCTGCGCCGCGAGACGCACCCGGTAGTCGTTCCAGTCGTGGGTGGAGGCCGGCGACCAGCCCAGTTCGGCCACACCCGGCAGCCGCGGGAAGGCCATGTAGTCGATGTCGGCGCTCGTGACGAGCGTCTCGCTCCACAGCGGTGCCTCGACACCGGCGATCGCCGACGCCGGCGCCCCCGGCAGGTAGCTGCCCGGGTCCCAGTCGTAGGACCGCCGGACCTCCACCAGTCCCGCCCAGTCCTGGCCGAGCGGCGTGTCCTCGGTGTACTTCATGTCGAGGTAGAGACGGTCTGCCGGGGACAGAACCAACCGGGTGCCGTTCTGTGCCGCCTCGGCGACCTGCGCCTTCTCGTCGGCGCCGGTGTCGTCGAGCCCCCAGTACTGCGCGAGGGCGCCCTTGACCGGATGCGCGCCGGTGATCTGGTGCCAGCCGATCACCGTCTTGCCGTACTTGGCGACGATCGGCTGTACCCGGTCCACGAACGACACGTAGTCGTCGTGGCTGGTGGAGTGGGCCTCGTCGCCGCCGATGTGGATGTAGCGGCCCGGGGTGATGGCGGCCAGCTCGCGTACGACGTCGTCCACGAAGTCGTACGTCAGCTGCTTGGACACGCACAGCGAGCTGAAGCCGACCTCGGTTCCCGTGTAGAGCGGGGGCGCCACGCCGTCGCAGTTCAGCTCGGCGTACGAGGACAGGGCGGCGTTGGTGTGGCCCGGCATGTCGATCTCCGGGACGACCTCCAGATAGCGTGAGGCCGCGTAACGGACGATCTCCTTGTACTGCGCCTTGGTGTAGTAGCCGCCCTTGCCGCCGCCCACCTCGGTCGAACCGCCGTGGGTCGTGAGGCGCGGCCAGGAGTCGACCGCGATCCGCCAGCCCTGGTCGTCGCTCAGATGCAGATGCAGGGTGTTGATCTTGTACAGGGCCAGCTCGTCGATGTAGCGCTTCACCTGCGAGACGGTGAAGAAGTGACGGGAGACGTCGAGCATGGCGCCGCGGTAGCCGTAGCGCGGGGAGTCCTTGACGGTGACACCCTGTACGGTCCAGGGCCCGGGTTGCGCGGTCTTCTTCTCGACGGCCGCGGGCAGGAGCTGGCGCAGGGTCTGCACGCCGTGGAAGAGCCCGGCGGGCTCGCGGGCGGTGATCGTGACCCCATGAGCGCCGCTGTCGAGGCGGTAGCCCTCCGCGCCGAACGGACCACCGGCAAGACGGAGTCGGATGCCGCCGGAACCGTGCGTCGTGACCTGCAGGGGGTAGCCCGTCGAGGGCCGCAGGACGTCGGCCAGATAGTCGCCGACCTGGCGCGCCGCGCGTGAGTCGTCGACGTGGATCTGCGTGCCGCGGGTGATCCGGTACGGGGAACCGGCCGTCTCGACCGAGGCCGGTGCCGGGACCACCCGGACCGCGGGGGCCGCGGGGCGGTCGGCCGCGGCGGGTGTCGCACCGACTGCGACGGAGAGTCCGGCAGCCGCCATGAGCAGCAGCGTACCGAGGAGGCGGGGCGTTCTGTGGTGCAGTCTCACATGCGCTCCCTTCCACGAGCGTTCACGGGCTCGTCCGGCCCGGACCCGATGGGTATAGACCACTCTCCCGCACACTCGATGGAACAATCACCCTCATGGCGGAAATCATCCAGAAGGACGGCACGTGGGCCTTCGACGGTGACACGTTGCGGCTGACGCCGGGCCGGGACAGGGGCGTCAGCCTGCTGCGCCGGACCCTGGGTGAACTCACCGTCCCGCTGGGCGCGTTGGCGGGCATATCGTTCGAGCAGGGCCGGAAGTCGGGGCGGCTGAGGCTGCGCCTGCGCGACGGCGCCGACCCGCTGCTGCAGGCGACCGGGGGCAGGCTCGCTGAGTCCGACGACCCCTTCCGGCTCACCGTCGAGTCCGACCGCTACGGCGTCGCCGAGTACCTGGCGGACGAGGTGCGCACCGCCATCGTGCTGGACCAGATGCCGTCCGCTCCGGTCGAGGGCTATCTGCTGCCCGGTCCCTCCGTCCCGCTGTCCGTCTCCGCCGGCGACGGCACGGCGAGCTTCGACGGCGAACGCGTCCGGCTGGAGTGGAACTGGAAGACGGAGGAGGCGAAGTCGGCCGGAGGCGCCCGCACGCTCGCCGTGACCGACATCACCGCCGTGACCTGGCAGCCGACAGCCGGCCTGGAGAACGGCTGCCTGCGCTTCACCGTGCGCGGCGCCGAGACCGAGGCGCCGCCGAAGTACGACCCCCACGCGGTGGAGCTGTGGGGCTTCAAGAAGGACCCGCTGATGGCGCTCGTCGCGGCCGCCGTGCAGGCGCGGCTGCCGCACCCCGCCGCACCCGTGGACGACGTACGGCCGGCGGGCAAGCGGCTCACCCTGCCCGCCCAGGCTCCGTCGCCTGCCGTCGAGGACGCCCACGACGCCCTGCTGCGCCGTCTGCGGGAGCTCGGCGACCTGCATCGGGCGGGCGTCCTGACGGACGAGGAGTTCACGACGGCCAAGCAGGCGGTCCTCAAGCGGATGTGAGGACCGCCCGCCGTCGGCACGTTCCGCCCTGCGGGGGGTGGCGACCTTACTTGGCCCGGCGTGCCACGGTGAAGTGGTCGACCTGCTCACCGGACTCGGCGATGCCGCGCACCGTCAGCGTGGCGTAGCGACCCCGGGACGCGGGCGTGACGTCGACGCGCAGGAACGAGTAGTCGAGGTAGCGCACGCGCGACCAGGTGACGTTCTCGTTGACCTTGCCGTCCTTGGCGTTGATGAAGGAGGCCACCGACTCGACCTCGTTCTCGTGGCCCTCGTACGACAGGGGGGCGCTGAAGGCGTAGAGACTGCGGCCCGCCGCGCCCGCCGTGACGTACACGACGCCCTCGGACTCGGAGTACGCCGTACCGCCGATCGGGAGCTTCTTGGTGACCGCGCCCGCCTTGATGACGTCGGTGCGCTCGTACTGGTGGTTGTGGCCGTTGATGACCAGGTCAACGGTGTACTTCTCGAACAGCGGCACCCACTCCTGTCGCACTCCGCCCTCCGAGGCGTGCGACGTGGAGGTGCAGTAGGCGCAGTGGTGGAAGAAGACGACGATGAAGTCGACGTCGTGGCTCGCCCGGTACTTCTTGAGCTGGGCCTCCAGCCACTTGGTCTGGGTGCCGCCGGAGATGCCCAGGTTGGCCGGGATCTCGAAGGAGACGTCGTTGGCGTCCAGCGAGATGACCGCCGTGTTGCCGTAGACGAAGGAGTAGACGCCCGGCAGGTTCTTCTTGTCCGGTCCGTTGTCCGGCAGGGTCCAGCGCGCTTCCTCGCCGCCGTAGCCGTTGGGCGAGTACCAGGCCTCCATGTCGTGGTTGCCGTAGGCCGGCATCCAGGGGACCTGCTTGGCGACGGACTCCGTCTGGAGCAGGAACTGGTCCCACACGCGCGAGTCGAAGCCGGTGTCGTCCTTCCTGCCCTGGCCCGCCGGGTCGCCGTAGGCGATGTCGCCGGCGTGCAGGTGGAAGGCCGGGTTCTGACCGAGGAGCAGGCTGTTGTTGGCCAGCGCGTGGTAGCTGACGCCCTCGTCGCCGAACGCCGTGAAGGTGAACGGCTCGGCGTGCGAGGGGGCGGTGGTGAAGGTGCCGAGGGTGCCCAGCAGATGGCGCTCGGCCGGGTCGAAGCCCGCGTGGCCGACCCCGTAGTAGTACGTCTGGCCGGGACGCAGGTGGGTGAGCTTGGCGTGCAGGTAGTACTGCGTGTGGTCGCCGCTGGCACCGACACCCGCCGGGGTGTACAGGGTGCGGACCTCCGCCGAGATCTTGCGGGACAGGTCCCAGGGGTGGGCACCGATCCGGATGAAGGGGTTCTTGACGGCGACCGGGACCTGCCAGGAGACCGTGATCTCGGTGCGCGGGTCGTTGCCGAAGGCCAGGTGGCGCCCGAAGGGGGCGACCAGAGCGCCGTCGACGGACTCGGTCGCCGGGGCCGTGCGCTGGGCCGGGACGGCCGCCTGGGCGGTGGCGCCCGGGACGAACGCGCCACCCGCGACGGCGCCGAGGGTGACGGCACCGCCTCTCATCATCGTGCGCCGTGAGAATCTCGCGCGCAGGTACTCGTGCTGCTCAGCCATGCTCATGTCGGCCGCGAGCTTCTCGGGAACTCCCATACGAGGTATGTCCATGTGGCCCGAACTTCCTCCACATGAGCAACGTGACGCAGGACGCAGAATGGACAGCGGTCAAACAAGGACCCATAAGAGTTTCAACTGCACCCTGCCCGAAACCGGGCATGATTCTTGCGATTCCGGCGCCCGTACCCCAGGATCTACCGGGTGCACGACGAACTTGTTGATCACCTGATGCGATCCACGCCCCTCAACCGGGGCGAGGCGCTGCGTGTGGTCCAGGACGTGCTCGCCTTCTTCGACGAGACGACCGAGGACTTCGTCCGTCGCCGCCATCGCGAGCTGCAGGCCCAGGGCCTGGTGAACGCGACGATCTTCGAACGGATCGAGGCGGATCTGAAGTACCGCGCGGTGGCACCTCCCGAGCTCACGCTCCGGCAGCTGCGCCGCATCGTCTACGGCTGAGACGCCGAGGGGCACTTCACCACAACAAGACAAAAGGGAGATCAGGGACATATATGTGCGGAATCGTCGGATACATCGGTAGGCGTGACGTGGCTCCGCTGCTGCTGGAAGGCCTGCAGCGACTCGAGTACCGCGGCTACGACTCGGCGGGCATCGTCGTGACCTCGCCGAAGACGGCCGGCCTGAAGATGGTCAAGGCCAAGGGCCGGGTCCGCGACCTCGAGGCCAAGGTCCCCGCGCGCTTCAAGGGCACCATCGGTATCGCCCACACCCGCTGGGCCACGCACGGCGCCCCCTCCGACGTGAACGCCCACCCGCACATGTCGGCCGACAACAAGGTCGCCGTCGTCCACAACGGCATCATCGACAACGCCGCCGAACTGCGCAGGAAGCTGGAGGCGGACGGCGTCGAGTTCCTCTCCGAGACCGACACCGAGGTCCTCACCCATCTCGTCGCCCTCTCGCAGGCCGAGACCCTGGAGGAGAAGGTCCGCCAGGCGCTGCGGGTCGTCGAGGGCACCTACGGCATCGCCGTGATGCACGCCGACTTCCCCGACCGCATCGTGGTGGCCCGCAACGGCTCCCCCGTCGTGCTCGGCATCGGCGAGAAGGAGATGTTCGTCGCCTCCGACGTCGCCGCGCTGGTCACCCACACCCGCCAGATAGTCACCCTCGACGACGGCGAGATGGCCACCCTCAAGGCCGACGACTTCCGCACGTACACCACCGAGGGCACCCGTACGACGGCCGAGCCGACCACCGTGGAGTGGGAGGCCGAGTCCTACGACATGGGCGGCCACGACACCTATATGCACAAGGAGATCCACGAGCAGGCCGACGCCGTGGACCGGGTGCTGCGCGGCCGCATCGACGACCGGTTCTCCACCGTGCACCTCGGCGGCCTGAACCTGGACGCCCGGGAGGCGCGCGCCGTGCGCCGGGTGAAGATCCTCGGCTGCGGCACCTCCTACCACGCGGGCATGATCGGCGCCCAGATGATCGAGGAGCTGGCCCGTATCCCGGCCGACGCCGAGCCTGCCTCGGAGTTCCGCTACCGCAACGCGGTGGTGGACCCCGACACGCTGTACGTCGCGGTCTCCCAGTCGGGTGAGACCTATGACGTGCTGGCCGCCGTGCAGGAGCTGAAGCGCAAGGGCGCGCGGGTGCTGGGCATCGTCAACGTGGTCGGTTCGGCGATCGCGCGTGAGGCGGACGGCGGTATGTACGTCCACGCCGGGCCCGAGGTGTGCGTGGTGTCCACCAAGTGCTTCACCAACACCACCGTCGCCTTCGCGCTGCTCGCCCTGCACCTCGGTCGCACGCGTGATCTGTCCGTGCGCGACGGCAAGCGGATCATCGAGGGTCTGCGCAGGCTGCCCGAGCAGATCTCCGAGATCCTCAAGCAGGAGGAGGAGATCAAGCAGCTCGCGGACCAGTTCGCCGAGGCCCGCTCGATGCTCTTCATCGGGCGCGTGCGCGGCTACCCGGTGGCCCGCGAGGCCTCGTTGAAGCTGAAGGAGGTCTCGTACATCCACGCCGAGGCCTACCCGGCCTCCGAGCTCAAGCACGGCCCGCTGGCGCTGATCGAGCCGGCCCTTCCGACCGTCGCCATCGTGCCGGACGACGACCTGCTGGAGAAGAACCGCGCGGCCATGGAGGAGATCAAGGCCCGCAGCGGCCGGATCCTCGCGGTCGCCCACCGGGAGCAGGAAAAGGCCGACGACACGATCGTCGTCCCGAAGAACGAGGACGAGCTGGACCCGATCCTGATGGGCATTCCGCTCCAACTCCTCGCCTACCACACGGCGTTGGCGCTCGGTCGGGACATCGACAAGCCGCGCAACCTGGCCAAGTCGGTGACGGTGGAGTAGCGGCTCCCGGCTCACCGGCTTACATGTGAACGACCCCCTGTGTGCCACCAGCACAGGGGGTCGCTCATTTCGGGGCCGGGACCGCCCTCCCCCGTATCGCCGGCCTCGGCCGACGGGGGACCCTTCTTTCCCGGCCCGGCGCTGCGTCAGCCGGCGGCCGTCACCCCCCGGCCCGCAGCACGTCGCGGAAGGGCCGTGGGCCACTTGGCCAGTACCGCCGTCGCCGCGTACCAGGCGACCGCCCCCGCGGCCACCGCGAACCAGCCGCCGACCTTGCCCAGGGAGTCGCTGTCCGCGAAGCCCGCCACGGCGAGCAGGAGCATCGAGACGCAGAGCAGCCCGTAGGTGGCCTGGTCGAGGACGCCGCCGGCCCCGAGCGCAAGGCTCAGCGCGACCAGGGCGAACAGCAGGAGGAACAGTCCGGCCGCATTGTCCGACACCTGGCTGCCGGCCCCGACGGCCCAGGTGAACCACAGGGCGCCGAGCGCCGCGAAGGCCGTACCCGTGGCGGTGTCGCGGTCGCGGAGAGCGAGCAGGCCGACGAGGAACAGGGCCACGCCGCCGACATAGTGGGCCAGTGACACGGCGTCGGCCGTCGTCACACCGTCGATCACCTTGGTGGTTCCGAGACCGAAGGCCAGCAGTGTGATGCCCAGCGCCAGCCGGCCGACGATCGAGGTGGTGCTTCCCGCAGAGACGTCGTTGTCCACGGCGGGCTCCCTTCTGTCCTGCTTGTACGGGTTGTGCGGTGACCGATATATGCCCTTCACAAAGGCACAAACACCTCTACGCGCCAGTAGATTTACGCGGCCATGCAAAGGGAACGGCCCTACCCACGGGTCATCTCACCTGGGCCAACGCCGAGTTGCGGAATGACAACGCCCGGGTTGCCGCAGCGCCCGCCGAGGGCGGCCCAAAGCTCCGCCGGGAACGGCCTGCTGAAGAAGCGTCAGGGGATGACGATCACGGGGCGCTTGGCGCGCTTGGCGAGGCGTCCGGCCACCGAGCCGAAGATCCTGCCGACTATGCCGTGCGTGGAGCCGACGACGATCGCGTCCGCCTCGTACTCCTGCCCCACTTCCTCGAGTTCGTGGCAGATGTCGCCGCCGCGCTCGACCAGGATCCACGGAACCTCGGCAAGGTGCTCCGCGCAGGCGAGTTCCAGCCCGAGCACCTCGGTGCGGTGGTCCGGGACGTCGACGAAGACCGGGGGTTCACAGCCGGCCCACACCGTGGTGGGCAGCCGATTGGCCACGTGGACGATGATCAGGCCCGAACCGGAGCGGTGGGCCATGCCGATGGCGTACGCGAGGGCGCGCTCGCTGGACGTCGAGCCGTCGAAGCCGACCACCACACCGTGTTTGAACGCGGGGTCGCAGGACGTGCGTGGTTCTTCCGCCGCCAAGGGCTCGGCCGCCGTGGGGTCGGCGACGGGGCGCTTGCGGTCCGCGGGATCGAAGAATTCTTGACCGGCCATGGGTGTCTCGGCGTTGTGATCCTCGTGGGTGGGACGACAGTGAGCAGCGGAGCTGTGTCCGGGAATCATCTTCCCAACCCCATACCCCCAAGGGTACGGCGGCACGCCTCCTTAGCCCAGATCCCGCGCACACCCCGGCTCGCTGCTCCGCTCGAACCGGGAGACCCCCTTCGCGGGGTTCCAGGGAGCATGCACGAGGGGGCACCCGTAACGCAATGGCTGCTGCCCCGTACAGGCGGTTTGCCCAGGGTTCACTCAGGAACCGGAACGGCTTCGCGCCCGGCGCACGACCTGGCGCCGTGCGCCGGGGCGCGAAGCCGTGTCCCGCGGGATCCGGCAGTGACCCGCCGGGCGGGGACGCGTTGATTCCGGTGACCCACCGCTTTAGGGAGCATGTCGTGTCCGCACCCCGCATCGTCCGGAAGCACCCCGAACCGGACAGGGCGAGCGATGTGGTCCGCTGGGCGGCCTTCTGCTGCGTCCTGGTCCCCGTGGTGCTCGTCTGGTACGGCATCTCGACGGCCGCGGCGATCAGCGCGGCGCTGGGTCTGACCGCCGTCACCTCGGCGTGTCGCGCGCTGCTGCGACAGTCGGAGCGCGGCGCGGCGCAGTTGAGGGCCGAGGAGCGCCAACCGCTCGGCGGACGGCACGGCGGGACCGGAGCGGGGGCGCACAGGGGCGGGCGTCACACTGGGGACGGCGCTCCGGTCGACTGACCGGTTTCCGCGCACGCCCCCGCTTCTTTTCAGCCAACTTCTCGACCCTGCGCATGGGAGCGTCGAACGCCCCGCCACCCCCCGTTCGACCTGCACCGAAAGGGTCCCCGAAGGCGCGCGCACCCTATGCGGATTGGCCACCGGGGCGAGGCGCACTTCCCTGCACGGCCCACGAGTGCAACGCTTCGTGATCGAATGCTTCACGCCAAGTTGCCATGTCGACAATGTGCCGGATGGTGAACTGGTCACGCCGGCACCACGGGACACAGTAGATTCGATCATGACTGTCTACGGCGGGGGACTCGTGCAGGACCGAGGGGAAACGTGCAGGAACGACACAACCGAGGAGCCGCGACCACCGAGGGGGGCTTAGCAGGATGAGCCACGACTCCACTGCCGCGCCGGATGCCGCGGCCCGGAAACTGTCCGGGCGACGGCGCAAGGAGATCGTCGCGGTGCTGCTGTTCAGCGGCGGCCCCATCTTCGAGAGTTCCATACCGCTGTCGGTGTTCGGGATTGACCGCCAGGACGCCGGAGTGCCGCGCTACCGACTGCTGGTGGCGGGTGGCGAGGAAGGCCCGCTGCGGACCACAGGGGGCCTGGAACTCACCGCACCGTACGGCCTCGAGGCGATCTCGCGGGCGGGCACCGTCGTCGTGCCGGCCTGGCGGTCGATCACCTCACCGCCGCCGGAGGAGGCGCTGGACGCACTGCGCCGCGCCCACGAGGAAGGCGCCCGCATCGTCGGGCTGTGCACCGGCGCCTTCGTCCTGGCCGCCGCCGGACTGCTGGACGGCCGCCCGGCCACCACACACTGGATGTATGCGCCGACGCTGGCCAAGCGCTATCCGTCGGTGCACGTCGATCCGCGCGAACTGTTCGTGGACGACGGCGACGTGCTGACGTCCGCCGGCACCGCTGCGGGCATCGACCTCTGCCTCCACATCGTGCGCACGGACCACGGCAACGAGGCGGCCGGCGCGCTCGCCCGGCGGCTGGTGGTCCCGCCGCGCCGCAGCGGCGGTCAGGAGCGCTACCTCGACAGGTCTTTACCCGAGGAGATCGGCGCCGACCCGCTCGCGGAGGTCGTCGCCTGGGCCCTGGAACACCTCCACGAACAGTTCGACGTGGAGACGCTCGCGGCACGCGCGTACATGAGCCGGCGGACGTTCGACCGACGCTTCCGCTCGCTCACGGGCAGCGCGCCGCTGCAGTGGCTGATCACCCAGCGGGTGCTCCAGGCACAGCGGCTGCTGGAGACCTCCGACTACTCGGTCGACGAGGTCGCCGGGCGCTGCGGATTCCGCTCGCCGGTCGCGCTGCGCGGGCACTTCCGGCGCCAGCTCGGCTCGTCGCCCGCCGCGTACCGGGCCGCGTACCGGGCACGCCGCCCGCAGAGCGACCGTCCCGGGGACTCCGACGGCACCGGAGGAACGACGTCACCGCAGGTCCCGCAGGAGGCCGCCCCGCTGCCGATGCAGACCCGCCGCACGGCGGCCGCGAGCGCGCTCGGCCCCTCCGCGTCCGTCTCCACGGACAACGGCAAGCACGTCCCGGAGCTGTACGCGGCGGGCCGGGGCGGACTGCCCGGCCAGCGCAGCGCGCACTGACACCGCGGTGCCGCCGGGCACGGGCGGGAGCCGGGAAGGCCGTACAGGCCACCGGATCCCGCTCGGCCCGCGCACGTCCTGAAAGACCTCCGGGACCGTAGGTCGTGTGACGCGTCCCACGCCGCGGCCCTGACGCCTCCCGGCGCGCCGCCGTGCCGGCCGCCTTCGGGGCGGACCGTGCGGGCCTTCCGGCCGCTCTCACGGGCTCCTGGCCGCCCCGTCGGCCCGCGGACCGGTGGGCCGACGGCGAGGACGCCCGGTTCCCGGCCCCCCGCCGGAGTGCTCGCGGCCGCATTACCGCATGCAGGAGCGGTCCGCGCGGCCCGGCAGGGCCATAAGGTGGGACACATGAACGATCGCATGGTGTGGATCGACTGCGAGATGACCGGACTCTCGCTGTCCGACGACGCGCTCATCGAGGTGGCCGCGCTGGTCACCGACTCCGAGCTGAACGTACTCGGCGAGGGGGTGGACATCGTGATCCGGCCGCCGGACGCGGCGCTGGAGACGATGCCGGAGGTGGTGCGTCAGATGCACACCTCCTCGGGACTGCTCGAGGAGCTGGCTGCCGGTACGACGCTCGCCGACGCCGAGGAGCAGGTCCTCGCGTATGTGAGGGAGCACGTCAAGGAACCAGGCAAGGCCCCGCTGTGCGGCAACTCCGTCGGCACCGACCGCGGCTTTCTGACCCGCGACATGCCGACGCTCGAGGGCTACCTCCACTACCGGATCGTGGATGTCAGCTCGATCAAGGAGCTGGCCCGCCGCTGGTACCCCCGCGCGTACTTCAACAGTCCCGAGAAGAACGGGAACCACCGGGCACTGGCCGACATCCGGGAGTCCATCGCGGAGTTGCGCTACTACCGGGAGGCGATCTTCGTGCCGCAGCCGGGTCCCGATTCGGACACGGCACGCACGATCGCGGCCCGTCATGTGCTGCCCGCCCGGTAGCGGTTCCCCTCGGCCCTGACGAGACCCTGACGGACCTCGGAGAAACGCCGGCGCGAGCACCCCTTCGGACCCTGTACACTTTTTCTCGGCCGGTGGGGGAACCACTTGAAGAACACCGGTCATGGTGGGTGTAGCTCAGATGGTAGAGCACCTGGTTGTGGTCCAGGATGTCGCGGGTTCGAGTCCCGTCACTCACCCTTCGAAGTCGGCCGGTGACCCGTGGGAGCGGGTCGCCGGCCGATCGCGTTTCCGGCCTCTTCCGCACCCCGGCCGGCGTTGCTGACGCAGAACCGGTTGCGGTCCGGGTCCCCGGGCCGCACGGAGTCGGCGTCCTCGGGACACCGGTCCCACTGTATTCGCCGCAACCCGGGCGCGACGCCCCGCTCGGCCTGCGCGCCCCGCTCGGCCGCGCAGGTGGTGTGCGGTCCGGATGCACGCGCGGGTCCCGTGGGCGAGCGTCGCGCTCGGCCCCGGCGACGGCCCGGTCTCCCGCCCCGGGGCGGTGCGGGCACCGCCCGATCGTCCTCGATCCCGTCCCACGGCACACGGCGGTGGGCTTCCACCCGGACGCCCACGGCACACCGCACGTCCGGCACGCCTGGCACGACGGATCCCATGGCCGGCACGGCCCGATCGTGCGGTCCCACCCACTCCCGGCCGCACCGCGGCGAACTCGCGCTCACGGCCGCGTCCTTGCTCAGGAGGACGCGCGCACCACCAGCTCCGTAGGCAGGACCACCTGGCGGGGGGCCGGGCCCCGCGAGACCGACGGGCCGGGGGCCGCTATCTCGTCCTGCAGCAGGTCGATCATCGCGCGGCCCATCTCCTCGATCGGCTGGCGCACACTCGTCAGGGGCGGATCCATGTGGCGGGCTATCGCCGAGTCGTCGTAGCCCACCAGGGCCACGTCGTCGGGGATGCGCCGGCCCGCCTCGCGCAGCACCTGGCGGGCACCCGCCGCCATCACGTCCGACTCCGCGAACACCGCGTCCACGTCGGGGCGGCGGGCGAGGAGTTCCGTCATGGCGCGGCGGCCGCCCTCCTCCGTGAAGTCACCGGGCAGGATCAGGCCTTCGTCCACCTCCCGCCCCGCCTCCCGCAGGGCGTCGCGGTAGCCGTCGATGCGTCGCTGCGCGCCGTAGACGTCGACGCGGCCGGTGATGGTGGCGATCTGCGCACGGCCGCGGTCGATCAGGTGCTCGACGGCCGAGCGGCCGCCGCCGTAGTTGTCGGAGTCCACCGAGGGCAGCGCCTCGTGCTCCGAGCGCGGGCCGCTGATCACGGCCGGGATGTCGAGCTGCAACAGGAGGTCGGGCAGCGGATCGTGGGCGTGCACCGAGACCAGCAGGACGCCGTCGACCCGGTGGGCCGCCAGATACTGGGCCAGTCTTCGGCGTTCACGGTCGTTGCCCGCGAAGATCAGCAGCAACTGCATCTCGGTGTCCGACAGTTCGGCACCCACCCCGCGCAGCATGTCGGAGAAGTACGGTTCGGCGAAGAAACGGGTCTCCGGCTCGGGGACGACGAGGGCGATCGCGTCCGTACGGTTGGCCGCGAGGGCGCGGGCAGCCGTGTTGGGGACGTAGCCCAGTTCCGCGACGGCCGCTTCGACGGCCGCCCGCGTCGCGTCGCTGACCCTGGGCGAGCCGTTGATCACCCGGGAGACCGTGCCCCGGCCGACACCGGCGCGTGCGGCGACCTCCTCCAGCGTCGGCCGTCGACCGTTCCGTCCCCGCCCCGCGTTGACTGCCATGGTCTCCGCCTCCCGTTCGCAGCCGCCAGGCCAGGATCGTGTTCGCGGCCGTTCGGCCAGGAATGTAACAGTCCCTGTCCTGACGCCCCCGCTCCCATCATCCTCCGCCGGCGGGCACTCCCGGCCGTGGGGCACTCGCGAGGGGCGCCACCACTGAGCGGTGGCGCCCCTCGGCCGGGTGATCAGCCGTTGTTCTGCCCGTCGACGGCGGGCAGCGCGTTCCTGCGGATCACGTCCGCGTACCAGTGGGCGCTCGCCTTGGGGATGCGGCGCTGGGTCGAGTAGTCGACGTAGACCGTGCCGAAGCGCTTCGAGTAACCGTAGGACCACTCGAAGTTGTCCAGCAGGGACCACAGGAAGTAGCCGCGGACGTCCGCCCCGTCGGCGATGGCCCTGCGCACCGCGTCCAGATGGGCGTGGAGATAGGCGATCCGCTGCGGGTCGTTCACCACGCCCTCGGGCGAGATGTAGTCGTCGAAGGCGGCACCGTTCTCCGTGACCATCAGCGGCAGTTCCGGATGCGACTTCGAGAGGTCGGTCAGCAGGGTGTGCAGCCCGCTGGGGTCGATGGCCCAGTTCATCGCCGTGAGGTTGTCGTTGGCGAGGTGGAAGGCGACGTGGTCGGAGCCGGTCCACGGCGAGTGCTCGCTCGCGCCGTGACCGTCGTTCTTGGTGGTGCCGACGCCCTCGGTCGCAAGCGAGACCACGGTCGGCGAGTAGTAGTTGACGCCGAGCACGTCGATGGGACGGGAGATCTCCGCCAGGTCGCCGTCGTGCACCAGGCTGCCCCAGTCGACGATGTGCGCGGTGTCCTCGAGCAGGTCCTCGGGATACGCACCGTCCAGGATGGGACCGGTGAAGACCCGGTTGCCGACCGCGTCGATACGGCGGGCGGCCTCGGCGTCGTCGGCGCTGTCGGTCAGCGGGCGCACCTGATGCAGGTTGAGGGTGATGGAGGTCTGCGCGGACGCGGGCAGAACCGCGCGCAGCGCCCCGATCGCCTGGCCGTGGGCCAGGTTGAGGTGATGGGCGGCGCGCAGGGTGGCCGCCGGGTCCGTCCGGCCGGGCGCATGCACACCGGAGCCGTAGCCGAGGAACGCCGAGCACCACGGCTCGTTGAGGGTCGTCCACACCCCGATCCGGTCACCGAGGGTCCGGGCCATGATGTCGGCGTACTCGGCGAAACGGTATGCGGTGTCGCGGTGCGGCCAGCCGCCCGCGTCCTCCAACTCCTGGGGCAGGTCCCAGTGGTAGAGCGTGGCGACAGGGGTGACGCCGGCCTCCAGCAGCTCGTCGGTGAGCCGGCGGTAGAAGTCCAGGCCACGCTCGACGGCGGGTCCGCGCCCGGTGGGCTGCACCCGGGACCAGGAGATGGAGAAACGGTACGCCTTGAGGCCGAGGTCCTTCATCAGCGCCACGTCGTCGCGGTAGCGGTGGTAGTGGTCGGCGGCGATGTCCCCGGTGTCCCCGTTGCGGACCCTTCCGGGGGTGTGGCTGTAGGTGTCCCAGATGGACGGGGTGCGGCCGCCCTCGGTGGCGGCACCCTCCACCTGGTAGGCGGCGGTGGCGGCGCCCCAGGTGAAGCCCTGGGGGAAGGAGGTGGCCGGAGCCGACAGGGGGGTCGCCTCGGGTCGTACTGCGGTCATCGTGAGAACGCTCCCAAAGTATCGGGTGAAAAGGCCGGACAGTGGTCCGGCGGGAGGAGGATGCGGGGCCGGGCGCGGGCCGGGCGGCCGTCCGGTGGAGCCTGCGTGCGGGGCGGGTCCCACCGGACGGCGGATGACGGGGCAGGCGCGTGGGCTGCCGGGGCGCCGGCCCGGCGTGGACGGTGTCAGCCCTTCACGGCGCCCGCCATGATGCCCCCGACGATCTGCTTGCCGAAGATCACGAACACCAGCAGCAGCGGCAGCGTGCTGATCAGGGCTCCGGCCATGACGATGCTCTGGTCGGGGGTGTAGGAGGCACTGAGCTGGCCGAGGGCCACCTGGATGGTGGGGTTCTCCTGGTTCAGGGCCAGGAAGGGCCAGAAGAAGTCGTTCCACGCCTGCACGAACGTGAGCATGCCCAGCACCATCATCGCGGGCCGGGCCACGGGCAGGACGACGTTCCAGACGATCCGGATGTTGCTCGCACCGTCCACCTTGGCCGCCTCGATGAGCTCGTACGGCAGGGCCTCCAAGAGGTACTGCCGCATGAAGAAGACGCCGAAGGCACCGACGAGGGTCGGGAAGATCACCGACTCCAGCTTTCCGCCCCATCCGATGTCCGACATCATCATGAAGAGCGGAACGACGCTGAGCTGCGGCGGAATGGTCAGCGTGGCGATGACGGCGGTCATCAGGGCGCCGCGCCCGCGAAAGCGCATCTTGGCGAAGGCGTAGCCCGCGAGGGTGCAGAAGAACAGCGTCGCCGCCGTGATGCAGCCGGACACGATGATGCTGTTGACGATGGCCTTCCCCAGGTGCGCCTGTTCCCAGGCCGACTGGAGGTTGCTCCACAGACGGCCGCCCGGCACGAGCGGCGGCGGGGTGTCGAGGACCCGCTGCTGGTCATGCGAGGCGGCCACCAGGGTCCAGTACAGGGGGAAGAGCGAGCCCAGGCCGACGATGACGAGGGCCGCGTAGGTGAGCGGGCCGCCCTTCAGCTGCTGGCCGGCGCCGAGCTTGAAACGGCTGCGGCCCGTGCCCTCGGTCCGGGGCTGTCCGGCCGGGAGGAGGGTCGGTGCGGTCTTGGTGGGACTGGTCGTGGTCATCGATTTCGCTCCCGTCAGGCCGCGCTCTTGCGCACGAACCGGCTGACGATCCAGTTGATCAGGGCGATGAGCAGCAGCAGGACGAGCATCGCCCAGGCCACGGCCGCGGCCGGACCCAGGTGCCCCAGCTTCCAGCCGTAGTTGAAGAGATAGATGCTGAGCGTCTCGTACTGGTGCTCGTTGCCACCGATCGAGCCGAGGGTTCCGCCCTGCAGCAGCAGCGGCTCACCGAAGAGCTGCATGGAACCGATGGTGGAGATGACGATCGTGAAGAGGATCGTCGGCCGCAGCGAGGGAATCGTCACCTTGCGGAACTGCTGCCACCGCGTCGCCCCGTCGATCGAGGCAGCCTCGTACAGATCGGTCGGCACGGCCTGCATGGCCGCGAGATAGATCAGCGCGTTGTAACCGGTCCACCGCCAGATCACGATGACGGAGATGGCGATCTTGGATGTCCACTCCCCGTTGCCCCAGTCGATGTTGCTGAACCCGACGAAGTGCAGCGCCCAGTTGAGCAGGCCGCCGTCGGCCCGGAAGACCAGGGCGAACACCAGGGCCGCGGTCGCCACCGAGGTGGCGTACGGGGTGAGGATCACCGTCCGCCAGAAGGTGCTGGCGCGCAGCTTGTAGTTGAGGAGATGAGCGAGGCCCAGTGCGACGAGCAGCTGCGGGACGGTCGAGATGACGCCGATCACAAAGGTGTTGGCGACGGCCGTCCAGAACTCGGAGTCCTGGAGGATCTTGGCGAAGTTGTCCCAGCCCACCCACTCGGACTGGCTGAGGCTCGTCATCTCCACCCGGTGCAGGGCGATCCAGCCGGTGTAGAGGAGCGGATAGAGCCCGAAGGCGCCGAAGATGAGGAAGAAGGGGGCGATGTACGCGTAGGGGGAGGCCAGGTCGTCGAAGCGCCAGAGCCGACTGCGCCACGATCGCCGATCGCTTCCGTTCGACGCGGCGCCGGAGCCGCCGGGCGGCGGGCTGTAGGCGCCCCGGGTGGGGGTTGTTGTTGCCACGGAGGAAGTCCTTCTCTGGGGGTTCGGCCGGGTACGGGGCCGCAGACGCGTCCAGGGTCGGGCGCCGGTCCCGACGCGCCGCGAAGCACGTCGGTTTGGGCACCGGCCCGCTGCGCGCCTGGCCTTGAAGTCCGTGCGATGCGGGACCCGGCCGCCGGATGCCCGGCCCTGTGGCTCAGGTGCCGGACCGATCGCGCTGCCGGACGTGCACCGGCGGGCGGAGGGACCACGTGGCGCGTCCGGCGCGGCACCAGGGGCCGCGCCGGCGGGCGCCGCGACGCTCTCCGCCCGTACGGAGCCGGGCACTCGGCCGGACGCGGAACGGACCCTTCCTGCCGTGGGATCCGCCGGACCGGACTTCGCGCCCGGGCCGGTGCGGGCGGCCGCGGAGCCGCCCGCACCGGCGAGCGTCAGCCGATCGCCTTGTCGATCGTCTCGGTCGCGGCCTTCCACGCGTCAGCGGGCTTGGTGCCCCGCTGCTCCATGTTGTTGATCTGCGTGGAGATCGTGTCCTTGATCACGCCGTCCTTCGGGCCGAGCACCGCCTCGGGGATGGTCTTGGCCTCCTCGGCGTAGATCTGGCCGATGGGTGCGTCGCTGAAGTAGGCGAGCTTGGCGTCCTTCACGTCGGGGAGCTCGTAGGCGCCCTGGTTCGACGGGAAGATGCCGGCCGCCTTGAACACGGCGGCCTGCTGCTCGGCGCCCGTCAGCCACTTCACCAGGTCGGTGGCCTCCTTGACGTGCTTGCCGCTCTTGGGGACGGCCAGGAACGAGCCACCCCAGTTGGCCGCGGTCGAACCGGGCGCGCGGGAGATGTCCCACTTGCCCTTGTAGGCGTCACCGGAGTTGTTGGAGATCTGGTTGGCCATCCACGCGGGGCAGGCCACGGTGGCCACGGAGCCCTTGCGCAGCGCAGCCGTCCAGGCGTCGGTGAACTGCGGCAGGCCCTGGGTCAGCTTCTTCGAGGCGGCCTCGGCGGCCAGGTTCCAGCCCTGCTGGACGGCCGGGCTGTCCTTGTAGATCGGCTTGCCCTCGGCGTCGTAGTACTGCTTGGCGTCCGAGCTGACGACCGCGTTGTACATGGCGCTCGCGGAGTCCATGAAGTAGGTCCCGGAGGGAGCCTTCTTCTTGTACTGCTCACCGAGCTTGAGGTAGTCCTCCCAGCCGCCCGCGACGGCCTTGGCGACGGCCTCGCGGTCGGTCGGCAGACCGGCCTTCTCGAAGAGGTCCTTGCGGTAGCACAGCGACATCGGACCGATGTCGGTGCCCGCACCGATGACCGCGCCGTCCTTCGTGGTGGCCTGCTTCTCCTTCCAGGACACCCAGTCGCTCACGTTGATCGACTTGCTCAGGTCGCTGAACTTGTCGGCCTGGGTGTCGACGACCTCCTTGATGCGGCCGACCTCGATGCCGGTGACGTCCGCCAGACCGCTGCCCGTGTTCAGCTGCTGAAGGAGCTTCGGGTAGTAGTCCTGCTCGTTGGCGGTGGTCTCTTCCTTCACCGTGATGTTCGGGTGGAGCTTGTGGTACTGAGCGAACAGATCGGCTTCCTTGTAACCGAACTGCCCGAAGTCGGCCACGGTGAGGGTGATCTTGCCGTCGGAGCCGGAGGCGTCCGAATCGCCGTCGTCGCTGCTGCAGCCCGTGAGCAGCAGGGCCGAGGCCGCCAGGACCGAGGTGGTCAGGACCGCCGCTCTGCGGCCGCGACCGCCGCCGGTGCCAGTTATGCGCATTCCACTACTCCTTGTTCCAGTGGGGAACGGACCTCAGGATTCGGACCGCCAGCGGTCGACGGTCCGGACCTGCCCCTCTCGGTTCGAGCAGCGGCCAGCCCACAGCACGGGCGTGCAGTGCGAAGATGCTGGTCAACGGTGTGCCATGCGAGGTAGAGGGAAAGGCCATCGGTGCTTCGGGGCCGCGCGAGACGACCCCCGGGGCTACCCGTGGGACCGCTCCCACGCGGCATGCCGGAAGACTCCTTCCTGGCGGGCCATGTGTCAAGACTTGAAAACAGCGTTGTTGCGCGAGCGTGTCCCGTACGTCACGTGAACGTGTCGCGCCGCAGGCCGTTCAATGGCGAGGTGCTCGCCGTACTGTTGGGGAATCGGCGCAGGTCACGCACGGAATGCACGCATGCAGGCGCAGGGCCGGCCTGCCCGTGGAAGCGTTCGGCGAAATTTCCGGGTCACAATGAAGCACCCCTTACAGAACGCCGGAAGGTGAACAATGAGTTCTGCCGCACAGCCGCCTGAGGCCGCCCGCGCCCGGCGCCCGACGCTGGACGCCGTGGCCGCACGCGCCGGCGTCGGCCGCGGCACTGTCTCCCGGGTGATCAACGGCTCCCCCAAGGTGAGCGCCCAGTCCAGGGCGGCGGTGGAGCAGGCGATCGCCGAACTCGGCTACGTTCCCAACCGCGCCGCCCGTTCCCTGGTCACGCGCCGTACGGACTCGGTCGCCCTGGTCGTCCCCGAGTCCGAGACCCGGCTCTTCTCCGAGCCGTACTTCTCGGCGATCATCCGGGGCGTGTCCTCCGGCCTCTCGGGCGCGGGGATGCAGTTGCTGCTGGTGCTGGTGCGCGACGAGAGCGAGCGCGCTCGGCTTGCCACATACCTGACCGAGCAGCGGGTGGACGGCGTGCTGATGGTGGCCGTGCACCGCGACGACACGCTTCCGGACCTGCTGGACGAACTGGCGATTCCGACCGTGCTGGCGGGGCGCCGCGGCCATCCGGAACCTCTGGGACACGTCCGCGCGGACAACGGAGGCGGCGCCCGGGCCGCGGTCCGGCACCTGCTGCAGGGAAACCGGCGGACCATCGCCACCATCACCGGACCGTTGGACATGGACGTCGCCCGGGCCCGTCTGGACGGCTACCGGGAGGCCCTGCAGACGGCGGGCATCACCGTCGACGAGGAGTTGATCGCGGTCGGCGACTTCACGGAGGAGGGCGGAAGGGCGGCCATGCGCGAGCTGCTGCGCCGGCGCCCCCACCTCGACGCCGTCTTCGCCGCCTCCGACGTGACGGCCTCGGGTGCCGTGCTCGAACTGCGTGCGGCGGGGCGCCGGGTGCCCGACGACGTCGCCGTCATCGGCTTCGACGACTCGATCGTGGCCCGGCACACCGATCCCCCGCTGACCAGCGTGCGCCAGCCGATCGAGGAGATGGGCCGCACCATGGCGCGCCTCCTGCTGGAGGAGATCGCCCAGCGGGGCAAGGGCCACCGGGAGGTCGTCCTGCCGACGGAACTGGTGGTCCGGAAGTCCGCCTGAGCGGCGCCGTCCACTCGGCGGGCCCCGAGACGGGACCCGACCGCAGCGCGGCACCGATGGCGGACGCCCGCCCCGCACGGACTTTCCGCCGCGCACCCCCTTCCGTATGGGAGCGCTCCCATGCACAATGGGGCCAGCCGACCCAGGAGAGCCCCCACGATGACCGTGTCCGCGCCACAGGTGACGTTTCCCCGCGCCTTCCTCTGGGGTGCCGCCACGTCGGCGTACCAGATCGAGGGAGCGGTGCGGGAGATCGGCCGCACGCCCTCCATCTGGGACACCTTCAGCCACACACCGGGCAAGACGGTCGGTGGCGAGACCGGTGACATAGCCGTCGACCACTACCACCGCTACCGCGACGACGTCGCGCTCATGGCCGAACTCGGCCTGGGCGCCTATCGCTTCTCGGTGTCGTGGTCGCGGGTGCAGCCGACCGGCCGGGGCCCGGTGGTCCAGCGGGGTCTGGACTTCTACCGCCGCCTCGTGGACGAGCTGCTCGCGCACGGCATCAGGCCGACCATCACGCTCTACCACTGGGATCTGCCACAGGACCTGGAGAACGCGGGCGGCTGGCCGCAGCGTGAGACCGCCTTCCGGTTCGCCGAGTACGCCCAGCTGGTGGGTGAGGCGCTGGGCGACCGCGTCGAGCAGTGGATCACTCTCAACGAGCCCTGGTGCAGCGCGTTCCTGGGTTACGGCGCCGGGGTGCACGCTCCGGGCCGTACCGACGCCGCGGCGTCACTGCGGGCGGCCCACCATCTGAACCTGGCCCATGGCCTCGGTGCATCCGCCCTCCGGTCCGTGATGCCGGCCCGCAACACCGTGGCGGTGAGCCTCAACTCGTGCCCGGTGCGGACGGTGTCGCAGGATCCGGCGGACCTGGCGGCGGGGCGGAAGATAGACGACCTGGCCAACGGGGTCTTCCACGGCCCGATGCTGCACGGTGCCTACCCTCAGTCCCTGCTCACGGCGACGTCGTCGCTCACGGACTGGTCCTACGTCCACGACGGCGATCTGGCGACGATCAACCAGCCGCTGGACGCGCTGGGCCTCAACTACTACACCCCGACTCTCGTGTCGGCCGCGTCGCGGACGGCAGCGGGCCGTCCACGGCCGGGCGGTCACGACAGGGCCGCGGGCACACCCTGGCCGGGCGCGGAGGACGTGTCCTTCCATCAGAGTCCCGGTGAGCGCACGGAGATGGGCTGGACGATCGACCCGGCCGGCCTGCACGAGCTGATCATGCGGTACAGCCGCGAGGTGCCCGGCCTGCCGCTCTACGTGACGGAGAACGGCGCGGCCTACGACGACAAGCCCGACCCGGACGGGCGTGTGCACGACCCGGAGCGGATCGCGTACCTGCACAGCCATCTGTCGGAGATCCGCCGTGCCATCGCGGACGGCGCCAATGTACGTGGCTACTACCTGTGGTCCCTGCTGGACAACTTCGAGTGGGCGCACGGCTACAGCAAGCGGTTCGGGGTGGTCTACGTGGACTACGCGACGCTTGCCCGGCAGCCGAAGTCGAGCGCGCACTGGTACTCCCTGGCGGCCCGCACCGGAAAGCTGCCGCCTCCGCAGGTCTGACCGGCCGGGGACGCGGCGCGGGAGGGAGACGCCGCGTCCCCGGCGGTCCGGGATCCCGTCCGGTGAGCCGGGCCCTACTTGAAGGCGGCGAACGCCTTCGAGAAGGCGAACCTGTCCTGGACGACCGAGCTGCACGTCGGGTCGGCCGTGGGCCTGGCACCGCCGTCGCACTGCCTGTCCCGCGTGGCCGACCACATCGACAGCCCGCCAAGACCCTTGGACCGGGCGAAGTCCGCCAGCTGGGCGGCGTCGTCGACCCTGAAGATCTCCGACGACACGTCGTTGACGCCGATCATCGGGGTGACCGCGACCGCCTTCCAGGCCGCACCGTCGGAGAGTCCCAGCACGCTCTTGAGCTGAGCCTGGGTGGCGGTGGCGGCCTGGGTGGCGTAGGTGCCCATGTCACCGCTGTACGCGGCTCCGTAGTCCATCGCCATGATGTTCACGGTGGAGATCTTCACGCCGTTGGTCCTCGCGTCCGCCACGAGGTCCACGCCGTCCTGGGTCAGGCCCTCCGGCATGACGGGGAGGGTGAACGAGACGTCCAGGCCCGGGTGCTGCTGCTGGAGCTTGGTGACGGCCCGGGCTCGGCGGGTGTTGGCGGCCGTGTTCGGCAGCGCGCCGCCCTCCACGTCGAAGTCGACCTTGGTGAGCTTGTACGCGTCCACGACCTTCCCGTACGCCGCCGCGAGCGCGTCCGCCGAGGAGCAGCCCGTGGCCAGTTCCGCTCCGGAGGCGCCGCCGAAGGAGACGCGGACGTCGCCGCCCTTGGCTCGCAGGGCGCCGATCTGCGCGGCCACCGCGTCGCTGCCGATGGCCGTGACACCGCCCCACTTGGGGGTGCATCCGCCGCCGTCGGTGACGAAGGCCAGGTTGTAGTCCTTCACGCCGGTCGCGTCGGCGGCGGCGATCAGGTCGAAGGCCGGGTAGAGGGAGGTGTCCACGTACGGTGCGAAGCCGGCGCTCGTGCTCGTCCCGGAGCCGGGGGTCCCGGAGGCGGTGGGGGACGGCGTGCCGGTCGCCGTGGCGGTGGGGGTCGGTGTCCTGGTGGGGGTCGCGGTGGGGGTCGGCGACTGTGTCGGACGCCCGCTGGGCTCGGGCGTCGCTCCGTCGTCGGCGGAGCACTCGGCGCCGTCGATCAGGCAGCCTGTCGGGTTCCCGGAGCCGGTCACGACGAAGCCGACGGTCGCGGTTTCGCCGGCCGCCAGCCCGTCCTTGTCCCAGGACGGCGGCTTCACGGTGACATGCTGCCCGCTGACCGTCGACGTGCCGTTCCACAGCGAGCTGAGCTTCGCACCGGCCGGCAGATCGAACCGGAGCGTCCAGTCGTCCTTGGTCCGGTCGCCGTCGTTCGAGACGACGTACTGCGCGGTGTATCCCGTGGCCCAGTCGCTGGTCCTGGTGTAGACGGCACCGACTCCGGCGGCATGCGCGGTGCCGGTGACCAGAAGCGCTGCGCCGCCCACGACGGAGGCGGCGACGACCCCGCCGATCACCTTGTTCCTGCCGCTGACCCTGCGCCGGTGCGTACTGCTCATCGCGTGCCTGCCTTCGCTGCTCACGGGGGGGTGGGATGCGGGAGCACGCTAGCGAGCGGGGATCACGCAAATCAGATCATCCGGACGGCATCCGGGGATCTTAGGGTGCGCTTAAGGAAGGGATCGGGGCCGGTTAAAGGTAGAGACCAATGCGCGTCTGCGGCGCACCCGGTGCCCGCGCCGCACCGGGGCCCGCCCGTCGAGCTGGAACCAGATGCGCACCTCGGTGCCGCCCAGCACGGACGAGCCGATCCGCACGTCGCCGCCGGTCGACTCGGCGAGCCGCCGCACGATGTCCAGGCCGAGGCCGGTGGATCCGGCACTGCCCGAGCCACGACCCCGGGCCATCGCGGCCTCCGGGTCCAGGATGCCGGGCCCGGCGTCGGACACCAGCACGATCACCGCGTCCTCGCCGTTGTGCACGTCGACTGCGAACGCCGTGCCCTCCGGCGTGTGCCGGAAGACGTTCCCGAGCAGTGCGTCGAGCGCGGCCGCGAGGTCCGCCCGGGCCACGGGTGTGCGCACGGGCCGGTCGACCCCGGCCACCCGCCACTTGCGGCCCTCGTCCTCGGCGAGGGCCGACCAGAACTCCATCCGCTCGCGCACCACTTCGGCCGCGTCGCACCCGGCGCCCGGACCCGCCGCCGCCGTCTGCGGCTTGGCCTCCCGCGCCGTACGGATGATCGTGTCGACCTCGCGTTCGAGTTGCGCCACCGCCGCCCGCGTCTGCTCGGCGGCCGGGCCCTCGCCGAGAGAGGCCGCGTTCAGCCGCAGCACCGTCAGCGGGGTGCGCAGGCGATGGGAGAGATCGGCCGCCAGCTCCCTTTCGTTGGCCAGCAGTTGGACGACCTGGTCGGCCATCGAGTTGAACGCGACGGCCGCGAGCCGCAGTTCGGTCGGTCCCTCCTCCGGCACCCGTGCCGCGAGTCTCCCCTCCCCCAGCTCGTGCGCGCCCTCGACCAGGCGCTGGGCGGGCTGCACCATCCGCACTCCGAGCCGGTCGGCGACCGCCACCGAGCCGACGACGAGGGCGACGCCGACCACGGCGAGCACCGCCCAGGCCGTGGCGACGCCGTTCGACACCTCGGACTCGGGGACGTACACCTCGACGACGGCGATGTCGCCCGAGCTCAGGGCGGTGGGCTGGAGGAGCGCCGAGCCGCCCGGGACCTCCGCCATGGAGGCCCGGCCCAGCCGGCGCGTGGTCTCGATGTCCCTGGCAGGCGCGCGACCGGGCCCGATGTCGACGGCCTTCGTGCCGTCGCCCGCCGGGATGTGCACGGCCATCGCGTCGCCGGGACCCGCCGAGGCGACCACCTTCTCCAGCTGGTCCCGGTCGGTGGTGATGGACAGGGCGGGCGCGATCGCCGCGGCCTCCCGCTCCGCGTTCGAGAAGGCGCGGTCGCGTGCCATCTCCTTGATGACGAGCCCGAGCGGGACCGCGAAGGCCACCACGACCATGGTGGTCACCGCCACGCAGACCTTGACCAGCGCCCACCTCACGACAACGGCTCCGTCCTCGGCGGTTCCAGCTTCACGCCCACTCCCCGCAGCGTGTGCAGATAACGCGGCTTCGCCGCCGTCTCACCCAACTTCCGCCGCAGCCATGAGAGATGGACATCAATGGTCTGGTCGTCCCCGTACGACTGCTGCCACACCTCGGCGAGCAGCTCCCGGCGCGGTACGACCACACCGGGCCGGCCGGCGAGAAAGGCGAGCAGATCGAACTCACGGCGGGTCAGGTCGAGTGGTGCGCCGTCCAGTTCCGCGAGGCGGCGCAGCGGATCGATCACGAGGCCGCCGACCCGGATGACGGACGGAGGGGCGGCCTCGGCCGCGGCGGCGCGGGTACGGCGCAGGACCGCCGCGATCCGTGCGGACAGGTGCTCGACCGAGAAGGGCTTGGTCAAGTAGTCGTCGGCGCCCGCGTTGAGCAGGCGGACGATCTCCGCCTCGTCGTCGCGGGCGGTGGCGATGATGACCGGCACGTCCGTGATGCCGCGCAGCATCTTCAGCGCCTCCGACCCGTCCAGGTCGGGCAGTCCGAGGTCGAGGATCACGACGTCGAACGGAAGATGGGCGACCTCGCGCAGCGCCTCCAGCGCGGTGCCGACGCTGCGCACGGTGTGTCCGGCCTCCGTGAGGTGCCTGATGAGCGCCGAGCGTACGAACTGGTCGTCCTCGACCACGAGCACACGTGCCATGGGCGGCACCGTACGCCATACGGGGACGACGATCCCCCCGGTCGGGCGAAGCCGGCGGGGCGACAACCGTGGTAAGGGGACCGGCTCGCGGGCTCCCGCAGGGACGACCGGAACTGTGTGCGACCCGTGAGACACCGGTGGGGCGTGTGGGGCAGTATGGCGGGGATGGTCAGAGGACTCGTACACGTACTGGCGTGGTCGGTCGCCACGGGCGCCGCGGTCACGTTGTCGTGGTGGGGCGTGCACACGGTGATGACGGGGACCGCCTACGATCCGCCGCGCGCCCTGCCCATCACGGCGGGCGGCGCGACGACGCAGCGCGCGAAGCCCGCTGCGTCCTCGACAACGCGTCCCGAGCCGTCACCGAGCTCGAGCCGCGGGCCCGCCTCGAGCCCGGGGCCCACCTCGGTGAAGACGGCCGGCGCGCGTCCGAGCAACACTCCCACGACGTCCTCGTCCCCCTCCGGGTACGGCCGGGTGAAGAGTTACGACACCGACGGCGGGCGCGCGGTCTTCGACCTGGGCAGCACGTCGGCGTCATTGGTGTCGGCAACGCCGGGGCCCGGTTGGTCGATGCAGGTGTGGAAGACCGAGTCCTGGATCCGGGTCGAGTTCGCCTCGGGCGTGAACCGGGTGTCGGTGTTCTGCACCTGGCACGACGGTCCGCCGCACGTGGAGATCGGCAACTACTGAGGGGCGGGTGCCCGGATCAGCGGAAGACCGACGGCGGCGGCGCGGGTGATGCCACGGCCGCCGCGTCCGTGACCGCCGCGGCGCCTCCGGTGAAGTCGGTGAGCGCCCTGCCGTGCTCGACACGTGCCGGGTGCGGGTCCGAGGCGGCCCGGCGCGTCAGTTCGGCGACCGGAAGCGGATGGGCCGAGGCCACCAGGACCGCGTTCCCGAAGCGCTTGCCGCGCAGTACGGCGGGGTCGGCGATCAGGGCGAGTTCGGGGAAGACGGCCGCGGCGGTGGAGATCTGGCCGCGCAGATGGGCGAGCGGTGGCCCGTCGGCGAGATTGGCCGCGTACTGACCGCCGTCGTTCAGCACCCTGCGCACATCGGCGAGGAACTCGACCGACGTCAGATGCGCGGGCGTGCGCGCCCCGCTGAACACATCCACGATGACCAGGTCCGCCCAGCCGTCCGGCACCTTGGCGAGCCCTTCGCGGGCATCCGTGGAGCGCACCCGTATACGGGCGTTCGGGTCCAGGGGGAGGGCGCGCCGCACGAGTTGGACGAGCGCACCGTCGCGCTCGACGACCTGCTGGGTGGAGCGGGGCCGGGTGGCGGCGGTGTAGCGGGCGAGGGTGAAGGCACCGCCGCCGAGGTGCACGGCGTGCACCGGACGGCCGGGCGGAGCGGCCAGGTCGATGACATGACCGAGGCGGCGCTGGTATTCGAACGCGAGGTACGACGGGTCGTCGAGGTCGACGTGCGACTGGGGTGCGCCGTCGATGAGGAGGGTCCAGGCGCGCACCCGTTCCCGGTCGGGTATCAGCTGCGCGAGTCCGCCCTCGACCGTCTCGACGACGGCCTCTGCGGCCTGCCCGCGCCGCGCATTCCGTGACCTGCCCATTCAGCCATTATCGAGGGGACGGCGATGGCGGGCCCACCGGCGGTGTGCGGGGAGCCCGGCCGACGCGGACCGTCAGCGCGCACTCACCGACAGTTGTCGGCGGCCTCCAGCATGCGCGCCGCTTCCCCGAGGGCCTCGCGGAGCACGGTGGGGTCCGTGGCCAGTTCCACGTCGCCCGGGGGCAGAAGCCAGCCCGTGCCCTCGACGGGAGGGACCGGAGCGGCCTGACCGACCCCGCGCCCCTGGGTCTGTGTGCAGGTGCTGCCGGGGACGTCCCAGGCGTCCGCGGTGCCGGGAGGGACCAGGAAACCCAGGGTGTCGCAGCCGTCGTCGTGGATGACGGGCCCGACGCAGTCGCCTGCGCCTCGACGCAGGATGTCGACGGCCTCCAGTCCTTGCCGGGCCGGCACGGTCACGAGGTCCGGGGCCTGCTGCGGCGGTGCGCTGCACTCCCGGGTCGGCATGTGCCGCGCGGTCGACTGCGACGTACGGAATTCGGTGCTCTGCGTGCTCTGCATCCCGGCCTCCATGGCGGAACCCCTCCTCGACGCGTGAGTTGGGTCGGGAGTTCGGGGGGCTCCCGGTCCATCGGGTTAAACGCTCCGGAACGTCAACGGCAACGGGCACAACGCCGCCGCAAAGGATGGCAGTTCATGGCAGATCGCGCATGAGATATCCGGTTTGTAGGCAAACCCGGCGTGACGACTCTCGCGGGACGGGTACGTTCGTGCACCGCCGGACGCAGGGAACAACTTGCACCACGCGGGCAAGTCGTCCCGAATCCGGCATGGTTCGACGGTTCGCACGAAGGAGCCCGACCATGACCTCGTCCCAGCACCCCCGGCCACCACGGCCGAACCTCGCCTTCCGGCAGCTGCGCGGGCAGCGCTCACCGGGCGAGTTCGCCGCGGCGGTACGACGCGCCGCACGGGAGATCGGCGAGCGGGTCAGCTGTGACGCCCGGTACATCGGACGTGTGGAGGCCGGCGAGATCCGTTGCCCCAACTACGCCTACGAACGGGTGTTCCTCCATATGTTCCCCGGACGCACTCTCACGGACCTGGGGTTCGCACCTCGCTCCGCGGTGCGCGGCCGGGGGGCGCGAGCCACCCATGAGGCGACCCCCGTCAACACCATCCGCCGTCCGTTCGCCTCAAGTGAGACACGCGAGGCCTTCGAGACGTATGAGACGCCAGACACCTACGAGACGCACGAGTCGTACGACGGACACGCGTACGGCGAACAGAACCACGAGGAGAGCGACGTGCTGCGTCGCGCATTCATGACCGGCGGCACCGTCACGGTGGCGACCGCATCCCTCGGCCCTTTCGGGCTCACCTTCGGCGGTGCGGCAGCGGCCGCCGAACGCCCCGTCCATCGCGCGGGCTCGTCCGAGGCGAGCGCGCTCGAGGAGGCCGTACGCAAGATCAGGCTGCTCGACGACCGGCACGGTGCGGACGGCCTGTACCGCCGTGCGGCGACCCCGCTGCGCACCGCCTACGCACTGCTCGACGCGGGCACGACCCGGCAGTCGGTCACCGACCGGCTGTATGTGGGCGCGGGCGAACTGGCCATCTCGGTCGGCTGGTTGGCACACGACTCCGGGCGGTTCGACGACGCCCGCTCGCACTACGCGGAGGCACTGGCCACGGCCCGGATGTCGGGAGACCCGGCCCTTGAGGCGCACGCGTTCTGCAACACCGCGTTCCTCGCCCGTGACGCCGGCCGGCCCCGCGAGGCGGTACGGGCGGCGCAGGCGGCCCAGCGCGCCGCGCGCCAGCTGGGCTCCCAGCGCCTGATGTCGCTGCTCGCGCTGCGCGAGGCGGGCGGCTGGGCGGGGCTCACCGACCGGGCGGGCTGCGAACAGGCGCTGGCCCGGGCGCAGGCCCTGTTCGAACGCGGGCCGTCGGAGACCGACCCCGAGTGGATGACGTTCTACGGCGAGGCCGAGCTGGAAGGCCTGGAGGCGCAGTGCTGGTCGGCCCTGGGCGACTGGCCGCGCGCCGCCCGGCACGCCCGGCGCGCCGCTCGTCTCCAGGACCCGCACTTCTCCCGGAACATCGCCCTGTACACCGCGGAGCTCGCCGACGACCTGGCCCGCGGCGGCCGCCCCGACGAGGCGGCCGAGGCCGGGCTGCGCGTCCTGGACCTCCTGGACCAGGTCCAGTCGTCCCGGATCCAGACGATGCTCGCGGGCACGGCGCGGGTCCTGCTGCCGCACCGCCGGGCAGCGGGCGTGTCGGCGTTCCTGGACCGCCACGCGTCCCTGCCGCGCACGGCCTGAGCCGTGCCCGCGCGGGGAGCGCGGTCATGCCATGAGGTGACCGCAGTCGTTCCAGGACTCGATCGCCGGCTCCCCGTAGGCCCACCCGAGGACCGACAGGGAGGTGGGGTTGAGACGGATGCGGGCCGCGAACTCCAGCGGCAGCCCGAGCCACCGCGCCCCTATGGAGCGCAGGATGTGCCCGTGCGCGAAGACCAGCACGTCGCGATCCACCGCGCGGGCCCAGGCGACGACCTCGTCCGCCCGCGCGCCGACCTCGGCCAGGGTCTCCCCCTCGGGCACCCCGTCGCGCCAGATGAGCCAGCCCGGCCGGACCGCCTGGATCTCGGCCGGCGTCATGCCCTCGTACGCGCCGTAGTCCCACTCCAGCAATGTGTCCCAAGTGCTCGCCCGCTCGCCGAAACCGGCGATCTCGCACGTCTCACGCGCGCGTGCCAGCGGACTCGTGCGCACCTCGACACCGTCCAGCCCGTCGAACGGCGCCCGGTGCAGGCGCCGGCCCAGCAGCTCGGCACCCCGCTTGCCCTCCTCCAGGAGCGGTACGTCGGTCCTGCCGGTGTGCTTGCCGGACAGCGACCACTCCGTCTGTCCGTGCCGGGCCAGCAGGATGCGCGGTGCCATGAGCGACCTTTCGGGATGAATCCATCAGAAGTCAACAAGGACGTCACACCATCATCGCTCACCCCGCCCCCGGGCAACCCGGTGGGCGATCTCTGCGTCTTGTCCGCCGGGGTGCCCCTCAAGAGGGGGCGCATACGCCGTAAGGTGGCAGACCGGGCAACGGGAGCCGCAGCAGAGCAGAACGGGGAGGGCGAATCGTATGCCGCAGGCCGAGACAGCAGGCATCGGGGGAAGCCCACTGACCCGGCTGCGCTGGTGGACCGAACTGCCCCTGATCCTGCTGGTGTACATGTGCTACTCCGCCGGCCGGCTGCTCGCCCGGGGCGACGTCTCCTCCGCCGTCGACCACGGCCTGGCGATACTGCGCCTGGAGAAGCTGCTGCGCATCAACGCCGAGCACCCGCTGAACCGGCTGTTCACCCGAGAGGCGTGGCTCGGCATACCCGCCGACTTCTGGTACGCGTCACTGCACTACGTGGTGACCCCGGTGATCCTGGTGTGGCTGTTCAGGTGCCGCCAGGAGCACTACCGGGCGGCCCGCACCTGGCTGATGACGTCCACGTTCATCGGTCTGATCGGCTTCACGCTGCTGCCGACCTGCCCTCCCCGGCTTCTCTCCCCGGGCCACGGCTTCGTCGACACGATGGCCCAGTACAGCTCCTACGGCTGGTGGGCCGGCGACGCGAGCGCACCGCGGGGGCTCGGCGGGATGACGAACCAGTACGCCGCGATGCCGAGCCTGCACGTCGGCTGGGCGCTGTGGTGCGGCGTGATGCTGTGGCGATTCGGCGGCAGGCGCTGGACCAGGGTGGCGGGCGTCGCCTATCCGCTGCTGACCGCGATCGTGGTGATGGGCACCGCGAACCACTACTCGCTCGACGCGGTCGCGGGTGTCGCCGTCATGGGCGCCGGCTTCCTGCTGGCCCCGTCGGTGATGCGCGCGGCGGACGTGGTGCGCACCCGGCTGCGGCGGCCGTTCGTGCCCACGGCGGACGCCCCGCACGCCTCAGGTTCCCCAATTGTCAGTGCCGGGTGCCAGACTTCGACGGGTGAGCGAATTCCCCGACAGCGCATCTCCCGCTCCGGACCGGGAGCCGAGCCGGGTGCCTCTTCCGCGGACGCGGGGGACGGCGCTGCGGCAGCGGCTCGCTGACCTGCGCGGCCCCTCCGTACCGCCCAAGCCGCTGGACGCGCGCGCCCTCGCCGCACTCGCCGCGAACCCCGGGTGCAGACGCCGCGCGCTCCTGGACGGGGCCGGGGTGGACAAGGCGGCGCTGGCGGGAGCACTGGGAGCGCCCTCGGCGTTCGGCCAGTCGCAGTTCGCCTTCGTGCGGGGCAACGCGTTCGAGGCCAGGGTCAAGGCCGACGGCGGCGCGGAGCTGCTGCGGTTGGTGCACGAGAAGCTGGACCCGGCCGCCGACGCGCCCGAAGAGGCGCGTGTCCCCGACCTCACCGCCGCCGGTCCCGAAGGGCGCACGGCCCGGACGGCGCTGGCGTTGCGCGAGGCCGTCCAGGAGGGCGGCTGGACCCTGCTCGACCACCCCATGCTCGCCCTCCCCGTGGCGGGCTCCCTCGCGTTCCTCGAGCCGGACGCCGTGGTGGTGCACCCGGACGGCAGCTGGACCGTCGTGGAGATCAAGTCCTTCCCCATGCTGGACGGATCGGCCGACCCGGCGAAGGTGGGAGCGGCAGCCCGCCAGTCCGCGGTGTACGTGCTGGCTCTGGAGGAGGTCGCCGCCCGCCTCGGTGCGGAGCCGGAAGTCTGCGACGCCGAGGGCGGCGCACCTCCCGTGGTGCGCCAACGGGTCCTGCTGGTCTGCCCAAAGGACTTCAGCAATCTGCCGACCGCCTCCGCGCTCGACGTCCGCAAGCAGCGTGCGGTCACCCGGCGCCAGCTGACCCGTCTCGTCCGTGTCGAGGAGATCGCCGACGCCCTCCCGCAGGGCACGTGCTTCGCGCCCGACCTCCCGCGGCAGGAGCTGACCACCGCGGTGGAGTCGGTCCCTGCGACCTATGCGCCCGAGTGCCTTGCCGCGTGCGAACTGGCCTTCCACTGCCGGGACCATGCACGCGCCGAGGGCGCGGTCACCTCCTTCGGAAGGTCGCTGCGGGCCGAGCTGGGCGGGCTGACCACGGTGGACGAGGTCCTGGCCGCCGCCCACGGCACGGCCGGCGACCCGGACGACCCGGCCGTGGCGGCGCTGCGCAGGGCGGCGGAACTGCGCGCGGAGGCAGTCGCCGGCCGGGAGGACGCCGTATGTCGCTGATCGCGACCCTCGCCCGGCTCGAGGCCGTCCGGTCGGGCCGCGCCCAGGCCCTCGCCACCGTCCGGCACCGGCACCTGTCCGAGCGGCCCCTCGTGCTCGTTCCGCTCACCACCGCGGGCGAGGCCGGAGCACCGCTCGGAGCACTCGTCGGCACGGACCGGGACGCGCCGCGGCTGCTCGTGGTGCCGCAACCACGCGACCGCGACCTCAGGTTCGCGTTCCTCGCCGACCTCGCGGACGTCGTCCTGCCGTACATCGACGGGTGCGCCGAGGCGGTCGAGGCCGCCGAGCGCTCCGAGACCGACCCCGAGACCGGCAAGCGGATCAAGGTCGAGGTCGACCTGTGCGCGGACGCGCCGCAGCTGATCGTGCCGAGCCGCGCGGGCATCGACTTCGTCCGGCTCCTCGGCCGCTCCATGCGTTTTCGCCGCACCGCCGAGCAGGACCCCGAGACCCCGTTCCCGGCGCCCACCCGTGTACCTCTGCTGGGCCGGTGGTTCACCCACTTCGGGGAGCGCTCCAGAGTCCCGGGATCCTCCCTGCTGCTCGCCGTCACCGATCTGCTGCCGCGGCACTGGGCGACCGGGCAGTCCCATCTGGAGGACCAGCACCTGGGAGCACTGCTGGCCTGGATCGACCCGCCGGAGGGTACAACGGGCGCGGACGCGGCGCTGCGGGCCGAGCTGGCCCGGGACGGAAGCGGTCAGTTGCTGTGCCCGCCCGCCGGGCCGGCCACCGACCCGGCCTTCGACAACAAGCTGCTCGCCCCGGCCATCGAGCGCTACGACCAGGTGCGGATCCGGCTCGCCGCCGCCGAGGACGGTGTCGAGGCGGACGACCGCTTCGGTGAACTCACCGAAGCCGAGCACTCGATCCGCACGCTCGTCGAGAAGTGCACGCGTCCGACCTGGGACGCGGTGTGGCGCGGACTCGACCTGCTGCGCGAGCTCGAGGAGGGCGGCCATGTGGCCGACCGCTGGACGCGTGACCGCTGGTCGTTCACCGGCCACCGGGACCGGGTGGCCGCGGGAGAACCGCCGCAGCCGCGCCGGGACGACGCGGTCACGGCGGCGAACAAACTCGCCGCGCGCGAGCGCGAACAGGCCCGCCTCGACGCCCAGGAGGCACTCGACGACCCGCTTGTCATGGCCGGGCGGCGGTTGTCGGGCGAGGCGTTCGCGGGCGAGGTCACGGACGTCGTGATGACGTACAGCGAGGGCAAGCGGCCGAGCCCGCGCCCGCTGCTGACCGTACGGACCGAGGACCGGCCCCATCTCGGGGAGCGCACCAAGGTGTACCGGTCGCTGGCCGGCAAGCCCCAGGCCGCCGAGTTCGTCGGGCACGAGGAGCTCGCCCGGGGCGGCGGTCTCGTGGTCCTGCGGATCGTCGACAAGATGGGGCGCGGCAAGGAGCCGGAGGCGGGCACCGTGCCCGAGAAGGGCGACCGCGTCTGCTTCACGGTCTTCGAGCACGAGCAGCGCGGCGGGGCGAAGCTGCCCGAGCCCGAGGAGACGCCCTGGACGCACGGCGGGCCTCCGGGTGAGGCCGACACCGTGCCGCAGCCCGATCCGGTGACCGAGGAGGACGTTCTGTGACCGTGTTCGCCCAGCCGGGCGGGGCCCTCGATCCGGGGGCCGCGGCCGCCCGGGCCACGGAGGCGATCCTCCACGACACGCTGCACGGGGCGCACCGCGGTGTCGTCGTCGACTCGCCGCCGGGCGCCGGGAAGTCCACACTCGTGGTCCGGGCCGCGCTGGAACTCGCGGCCGCGGGACGGCCGTTGATGGTCATCGCGCAGACCAACGCGCAGGTGGACGACCTGGTGCTGCGGCTGGCGGAGAAGGACCCCGGGCTTCCGGTCGGCCGGCTGCACAGCAGTGACCCGGACCCCTACGACAGAGCTCTCGACGATCTGCCGCACGTCCGCAAGTCGGCGAAGGCGGGCGATCTGGCCGGCCTGGACGTCGTCATCTCCACCGCCGCCAAGTGGGCGCATGTCAAGGACGTCGAGCCGTGGCCGCACGCGATCGTCGACGAGGCGTACCAGATGCGGTCCGATGCGCTGCTGGCGGTGGCGAGCCTGTTCGAGCGGGCGCTGTTCGTCGGTGATCCGGGGCAGCTGGACCCGTTCGCGATCGTCGGCGCGGAACAGTGGGCCGGGCTGTCGTACGACCCCTCGGGGTCCGCCGTGACCACGCTCCTCGCCCACAACCCCACGCTCCCGCAGCACCGGCTGCCGGTGTCGTGGCGGCTTCCGGCGTCGGCGGCCCCTCTGGTGTCGGACGCGTTCTATCCGTACACACCGTTCCGCAGCGGTACCGGGCACGGGGACCGGCGGCTCACCTTCGGGGTGGACTCCGACGGTTCGGGACCCGACCGGGTGATCGACGAGGCGGCCGAGTCGGGCTGGGGGCTGCTCGAGCTGCCCGCCCGGTACACCCCGCGCACGGATCCCGAGGCGGTGCGGGCGGTCGCCCTGGTCGTACGCCGCCTGCTGGACCGGGGCGGGGCGTCGGTCTCCGAGCGGGCCACGGATCCTGCGCCGCTGACCGCGGACCGGATCGCCGTCGGCACGGCGCACCGGGACCAGGCGGCGGCGGTGCGCTCGGCGCTGACGGACCTCGGCGTGATGAACGTGACGGTGGACACGGCCAACCGGCTCCAGGGCCGGGAGTTCGACGTGACGGTGATGCTGCATCCCCTGTCGGGCCGTCCTGACGCGACGGCGTTCCACCTGGAGACGGGGCGGCTGTGCGTGCTGGCCTCCCGCCACCGCCATGCGTGCATCGTGGTGTGCCGGGCCGGGGTCTCGGATCTGCTGGACGACCATCCGTCGACGGAACCGGTGCAGCTGGGGGTGACGGTGAAGTTCCCGGACGGATGGGAGGCGAACCAAGCGGTGCTGACCCATCTGGCGGAACACCGGGTGGCCTGGCGTCCCTGAGGGGCGGGGCCACCGGTACGGCCGTACGGCCGGTGACCAACGGCACACCGGGTCGGCCGGGCGATACGTGAACGGCCGCCCGCGCCGGGGCCGCGGCACCGGCTGCCGGCCGGCAGGCCCTCGACCGGCGCAAACGCCCCGGCGGCCGGAAAATTCCGTTCGACGGGAACATCGCGTGAGCGGGCGGCCTTGAGACTGCGCGAGGCGTGCGGCACGGTCGGCGCCCGGTCCTGCGTACTCGCGCGTCGAGGCCCTCTTGCATCGTCGCGAGACAATGGACGGTGGCCCACCCGAAGGGTGGTGTCACTCGGACCCTACGAGGAGGAGAAGACATGGCGGAGCCCACGCCGCGTCGGAACGAGCCGCGGCTACGCCCCGCGCCCCTGCTCTTCGAGCCGGCGGAGGCGGCCTCCGACCCGGAGCACTTCTTCGACCTGGAGTCGATCGACGACCCGCGGGCCCTGCTGGCGCGCGCCACGGAACTGGCTCAGGCCTTCCGCGCTGCCGCGGACCGGGCGGTGGAGTTCCAGGCGGTCGCCGCGGCCCAGCTCGCCGATCCACGCCGCTTCGACCGGCTGACCCCCGCCGCGATCGCCGAACAGGCGGAATGGACCGAGGACTACGCCAAGAAGATGGTGGAGTTCGGCCGCGATCTGATGCGCGGCGTCGAGGCGAGCGGGCCCGAGAACCTGGGCTGAGCGGTGCGGCGGCGGGGAACCGTCCCGGCCGCCGACCCGAATGATCTTTTGGCATATGCCGGGCGGCACAATACCCCTTCCCGCCCCACCCTGTCCCGGTTTTCGGCAACCCTCGGAGACGGTTTGTTCACTGCGGGTAGACCTGGGTGTCATGAGTAGTCGAGCGCCGTCCGACGAACCCTGCCGACACCTCCCCGACCGGTTCGACGCCTCCGGCGTCACCTCGGAGGGAGCCATCTGGCTCGCCTCGGCGGGAGCCTGTCCCCGCAGCACGCTCGCGCACTGGGCGGATCGCCCCTCCGCCCCCGTCGTGCTGCCCTGCGGCACCGCGTTCGACATCATCAACGCGCCCGCGATCTTCGGGCGGCGCATGCTCGACCGGCTCTGGGACGAGGGCCCGGGCTCCGGGCCCGTCGCCGAGCACCGCGGGCGCATGCTGCTCTTCGCGGCACCCGGCACGGCACGTCGGCTGCCCGCGCTGCTCGACTGGGAGGAGTGGGGCGGCCGGGTCCAGCCGATTCCGCCGCTGCTGTGCCATGGTCCCGGTGACGCCGTGACCGTGCCCGCGATCCACCCCGCCGACACCGCCGCCACACGCCCCGAATCCCGCTGGCTGGTCGCGCCCGACACCTGTCACCCGTGGCTTCCCGGGCCGGAGGTCGTGCTGTGGGCGGCCGTCCGGGCGGCCCGTACGGCCGCCTCCGCGGCTGTACGGATATCGATTTTTCCTCCCACCGACCAGGATGCTAAGGTCTACGACGTCAGCAGGCGCCGCTAGCTCAGTTGGTTAGAGCAGCTGACTCTTAATCAGCGGGTCCGGGGTTCGAGTCCCTGGCGGCGCACGATGACGATGGCGATCCATGTCCGCGGACAACGCGAACGGGGTCGCCATCGTTGTTTTTACGTGGCGTCACCGCGCGTGGTGGGGGGCTTTGCCGCCCACACCCCCTTGCGGATCCGCTCCGGTGGGCCGGCGTCCGCAGCCGTCCTGAGGCCTCGGGCGCACCCGGAGGCCTAACCGATCCGGGGCCGTGGCCCCCGAGCACCTGCCACGGCGGACCGCAGCCGCAAACCACCCCGGCACAAGCCCCGTCTCCGGGACGAACCGCACCGCCCCCGACCGGCCACGGCGAACCGCGGGCGCGAGCGCCGCCCCGCCCCGCCGGCCCGCAGCCACACCCCGCCGTGCGGTCGGCTCCCATGGGTGCCGGGGACCCGCCCTTCGATCGCGCGCGGACGACCCGTGGGGACCGCGCCCGGAGTCACTTCTTCGTGACCTTCACCGTCCACGCCCCGGTTGCGGTGCGGTCCTCCACCTCCACTTTCACCTTCACCGCTCCGGCCGCCACCGTGAAGCTCTCGCCGACCGGGATCGGGGCGTCCGCGAGGGCCGGATAGACCGAGTTGCCCCAGCAGGCGGCGGTCTGCGGATGGGCGTCCAGGACCTCGATCGGCCCACTGCCCGACTCCGTCTCGCCGTGGACGCGGTAGACGAGGACGCCCGGCAGGCAGACCCCGGTGTCGTTGCCCAGTACCCCGCGTGCCTCGATGGCGAGCACACTGTCCGACCCCGTCCGCACGACCGCCAGTTTGGTGCCGCGTCCCGAACCGAAGGCCTCCACCCCGGGCCCGAGCAACCGCTCCCCGGGGCTGCCCGCCGCACCTGTCGCCCCGCCGTCCTGCTGTGTGTCCGCGTGCACCGGCACCTGCGGCACGGTCGGGCTGGACTCGAGCGGTTCCAGCGTCAGCCGTGTGACCGTGCCCCGCACACACACCACCTGCCGCGGGTCCAGCCACCCCAGCTTCCACTTGTGCCAGGCGAACAGATCGGGAGCCAGACCGAACTGGCTGCCCATGAGATCCCAGTCGCCCACGTAGGTGTCCCAGTCGCCCTTGCCGTCGGTGGGGCGGTGGTAGAGATCGGGCAGGTCGAAGATGTGGCCCGTCTCATGGGCGAGGACCAGGTGGTCCGGCGGATGCTTCTCGAAGACCGTGACCATCCGGCGGATGTCCGTGCCGTCCGCCTGCATCGGGGTGTCGAGGTTGACCACCTTCGTGGCGTCCGAGTCGACTCCGGGCGCGTCCGGGTCGGCCACGAAGTACACGATCCGGTACTTCGAGAAGTCGACCTCCTTGTCCGCCACGGTGACCGCGTCGTGCAGATACGCGGACCGGTGCTCGGGGTCCCAGTCCCGCCCGATGGCGTACCAGTCGGAGGGCCGCGGCATGCGGATCCAGTGGCTCAGAGGATGCGGGCGTACCGAGAAGCGGCCGTAGGAGGCACGTTGGAAGAAACGGTTGGTGGCCGGGAAGTAGTCGCCGGTCAGCTCGTCGGGCGTGGTCAGCGGAGTCGCGTCCGGGAACGACAGGAAGACCAGTACGGCGTCCAGCGGGTGGGTGGGCCGCATGTAGTCGGCGTTCCAGGTGTCGACGCCCTCCGAGTGATGGGCCTCGCTGCGCGGGAGTTCACAGGGTGCCGTGGGCAGTCCGACCAGTGAGGGTCCGGTGATGAGCGAGGTCGCCACCAGCGCCGCCATCGACGTCGCCATGGCCGCGGTCCTGCGCAGCATGGGCGTCCTGCCCCGTACGAGCGCCTTGGGGACGTACCTGGTTGGCCCCTTGGCGGGGAGCGGACGCGGCACGTCGACCTCCGGGTGCGGTTCAGGGGCTCCGCATCCAGCTTTGTCCTACTTGTACTACTACGCCCTGTTTGCCTGCACCGGAAGGGTGAGACCCCCTCAGACGGGGGAAAGGGCACAGAGAAACCGCGTCGGCCGAGGGAGGGGCAGTGCGACGCGGGAGCGCACGACGGCGCAGGAAGACGGAGGGGGCGGCCGACAGGGGCCGACACCCCCACCGCTCACACAACGTCACAACCGCGGACGGCCCGATAGACCGGCGCCCGCCGCGGGCAGAAACGATCTGTCAGAGCGTGCGCCCGTTCCTGGGCACCGGACTGCGGCTGCAAGGCCTCCGGACCGGGCTCTATGATCGGCACACTTCCCTGCACGAACACGACGCGCACGGTCGCCCGTCACGCGACCGTCGACCCCGGCGAGACACACGAGATCCGTACGAAGAACGAGTGCACTGCGGGAGCGAGCGGTGAGCGGAACGTCCCAAGGGCCGACGCCTGCGGCAGACCTCGTCGGCCCGGCCGTCACAGGAAGTAACGACCCCACGTCCGGTGCGTCCGAACCGTCGTCCCTCCCGGGGGACCATCCGATCCCACCGGCCCCCGACCCTGCGCCGCACGCCTCCCGGCCCCACCCGCTGGGAGCGGCGTTCACCGCGGCCCCGCTCGCCATGGCGCTCGTCGACCGCGAGGGCCTGGTCGTCACCGCCAACGAGACGATGGGGTCGCTGCTCGCCACCGGCACGAGCGCCCTGGCCGGCAAGGCCGCCGCCGATCTGGTGGACCTGTCCTCGGACGCCCGCACCTGGCACGCGTACCGCGAGGTGCTGCGCGGCCGCCAGGCGCGGCTGCGCTGTACGCGCCGGCTCAAACATCCCGACGGCCACTCGCTCTGGGTCCAGGTGACCGTCACCCCGCTGCCAGAGACGGAGAAGGCGGTACTGCTCTCGGTCGCCGACATCGGCGCCCGCCGCGAACTCCAGGCACAGCTACGGCACTTGCAGATGCACGATCCGGTGACACGGCTGCCCAACCGCACGTTGTTCTTCGAACGTCTGTCGGCCGCACTGGAGGTCGAATCGTACGAGGAGAGCGGCACCGGCCGGGTCGGGCTGTGCTATCTGGACCTCGACGGCTTCAAGGCCATCAACGACACCCTCGGGCATCGCGTCGGGGACCGGCTGCTCGCGGCCGTCGCGGAGCGCCTGACGGCGTGCGCGGACGAGGCGGGCTACGCGCGTGCGGCCACTCCCCTGGTGGCGCGGCTGGGGGGCGACGAGTTCGCCCTTCTCGTCGAGGACTCGACGGGCACCGACCAACTCGCCGAGCTGGCGGAGTCGGTGCTCAAGGCGCTTCAGGCGCCGTTCGACCTGGCCGGGCAGCGCCTGTCCGTCTCGGCGTCCATCGGCGTGGTGGAGCGGCACGCGGCCGGGACGACGGCGACCGGTCTGATGCAGGCCGCCGATACGACGCTGTACTGGGCGAAGGCCGACGGCAAGGGCCGCTGGACCCTCTTCGACCCCGAGCGCAACGCACACCGTATGACCCGGCAGGCCCTGTCCTCCGGTCTGCGCCCGGCCATCGAGCGGGGTGAGTTCGCCCTGGAGTACCAGCCGCTCGTCGGGATGGAGGACGGACGGGTGCGCGGGGTGGAGGCACTGGTGCGCTGGCATCACCCGCAGTTCGGCACGCTCACGCCGAACCGGTTCATCGGATTGGCCGAGGAGGACGGCTCGATCGTGCAGCTCGGACGCTGGGCGCTCAAGTCCGCCTGCCGTCAGGCGCGCCGATGGCAGTTGGAGCGCCCGGACGAGCCGCCGATCTTCGTCAGTGTGAACGTGGCGGTGCGTCAGGTATGGGACTCCGATCTGGTGGCCGATGTGGCGGGAACCCTCGCGGAGACGGGACTCGCCCCCCATCTGCTGCAGTTGGAGCTCACGGAGTCCGCGGTCATGGGTTCGGCCGGCCGCCCGCTCCAGGCGCTCCAGGCGCTCAGCGACATGGGGGTGCGGATCGCCATCGACGACTTCGGGACGGGGTACTCCAACCTCGCCTACCTCAGCCGGCTGCCGGTGTCGGTGCTGAAGCTGGACGGGTCGTTCGTCCGCGGTTTCCAGTACGAGGGCACGGGCGTGCACCCCAACCCCGCGGACGAGGTGATCGTCGAGGCCATGATCCAGCTCGCGCACCGGCTGGGCCTGACCGTCACCGCCGAGTGCGTGGAGACCTCCGCGCAGGCCAGCCGACTGCGACGGATCGGCTGCGACACCGGCCAGGGCTGGCTGTACTCCCGGCCGGTGCCACCGGACCGCATCTCCGAGCTGGTGGATCCGGAGGCCTGTCACCCTTCATGACCGCGCCGGCGCCGCGCGGTCATGAAGGGTGAGGGCGGCCTCAGGCGGTCGGCAGACCGTAGGCGTCCGCGATCAGCTCGTAGGAGCGCACACGTACGTCGCCGCCGTGGGCGTTGGACGTGAGCATCAGCTCGTCGGCGCCGGTGCGCTTCTGGAGGCCGTCCAGGCCCGCGCGGACCTCGTCCGCCGTGCCGTGGATGACGTTCGCCGTCCAGGACTCGAAGAACTCCTGCTCCAGCGGACCGAACTCGTAGCTCTCCGCCTCCTCCGGAGTGGGGACGAGACCCGGACGGCCCATGCGCAGCCTGAGCATGTTCAGGGCGGCGGCCCTCACCTGGCGGCGGGCCTCCTTCTCCTCGTCGGTGGCGAGCGCGGCGACACCGATCAGGGCGTACGGGGCTTCGAGCACCGCGGACGGCCGGAAGGACTCGCGGTACAGGTCGAGCGCCGGGATGGTGTTCTGCGCCGAGAAGTGGTGGGCGAAGGCGAAGGGCAGGCCGAGCATGCCGGCCAGGCGGGCGCTGAAACCGGAGGAGCCCAGCAGCCAGATCGGCGGCCGGTGCGGGGACTGGACGCCACCCGGTGAGGTGGACTGGACGGGGCCCGGGACCGCGTGGATACGGGAGTAGGGGTGGCCGTCCGGGAAGTCGTCGTCGAGGAACCGGGTCAACTCGGCGAGCTGCTGGGGGAAGTCGTCCGCGCCCTCGTTCAGCTGATCGGTGCGGCGCAGTGCGGCGGCCGTGGCGCCGTCGGTGCCCGGAGCGCGGCCGAGGCCCAGATCGACACGGCCGGGAGCCAGGGCCTCCAGCGTGCCGAACTGCTCCGCGATGACGAGCGGGGCGTGGTTGGGCAGCATCACTCCGCCCGAGCCGAGCCGGATGCGCTCGGTGTGGGCGGCGAGGTGGGCGAGGATCACGGCGGGCGAGGAGGACGCCACGCCCGGCATCGAGTGGTGCTCGGCGACCCAGAAGCGGTGATAACCGCGGGACTCCGCGAGGCGCGCGAGATCGACGCTGGTGCGGAGGGCGTCGGTGGCGGTACGGCCCGCACCGACCGTGACCAGGTCAAGTACGGACAGGGGTACGGGCGCGGTGCCCTGTGCCGTGGCTCGGATCTCGTCCACCGAACTGCCTCCTGCGTGTGTGTCGCGACTCCCACGCACAACAGGAGGCAGTCCCCGGTTATTCCCGGTCCGTCGGCCCGGACCGGGCGCTCACACCTGGACGATCGGCTCCCTGGTGAACAGGGTCCCGAGGCCGGGGGCGTTCACACGGCGGTCCACCAGGCGCAGGGCCTCCCACACCGTGACCTGGTTCGCCGTGAGGATGGGCTTCGCCAGCTCCTTCTCCAGGGCCGCCAGGTGCGCGACGGTGTGCAGTGCCGTGTCGGGCAGCAGGATCGCCTCGGCGTCGGGGTGGTCCGCCTCGTGCGCGAGCGCGCTCACCTCCTTCGCGCTCCAGACCGCCACCTCCCCCGCGGTGGCCGCCCCGGCGGAGTGGACGGACACCACCTCCACCTCCGCGGCCCGCAGGAACGTGGCGAACAGGTCCGTCACGTCGGCGGGATACGGCGCCGCGACGGCCACCCGCCGCGCCTTGATCTCCCGGGCCGCGTGCACGAAGGCGAACGATGTGGCGGAGGCCGGCATGCCGGCCGTGCGCGCGAGGGTGCGCACCTGCTCGTGGGCGCCCTCCCAGCCGAGCACAAAACTCCCGCTGGTGGACGCCCACACCACCGCCTCGGCGCCGGAGAGCCGCAGCTCCTCGACGCCCGCCGCGAGCATCTGCGGCGAGCCGATCCGGCGGAGCGTGTCCACGCGGTGAGCGCCCTCCCCCGCGTCGGTGTGCACGAGGTCAACCCGGATGTCGCTGGCCAGAAGCTGCTCGATCCGGGGGTAGTCGTCCTCGGCGTAATGGCCCGGGTAGAGGAATCCGAGTGCGGTCATGCCCAACCTTCCTGTTCTTCCGGCAGTGCGGGACCCTGGTGTGCTGCCTGTCCCTCCCACCGCCTCCGGGGCGTGGGAGGCGTCCCCCCAGCAGAGCCTGATGGGGACGCGCCGCCCGGGTACCCAGGTGACGCTGAGCCGCCCGCCCCCGTCACCTGCTTGGCGGAGACGACGTCCGTCCCGGCGTGCTGGAACGCCTTCCCGAACCACGCGCCGAGTAACGCCGGCACGGCGGTCGCCGGGGCGTCCCCAGCGATTGACGGCCGTCGCTCCGGGTGCGACCGTGTTCCATCCGCGCATGTCGGACGCCCGCCCGGCCGCCCCCGGCCGTCTCCGCCGAACGGAGGCACGGTTCCCGAATGACCGCCCGCCCGCCCGGCCGTCCCACGTTGCTCGTCCTGGACGCCGAGCCGCTGCCCCGGCTCGGCCGGCTGACCGGTCGGGTGCGGATCGAGCACGTGGACGACTCGGCCCTCGCCCGGCGGCTGCCGTTCGCCGATGTGCTGCTGGTCTGGGACTTCACCTCGCGTGCCGTGCTCGACGCCTGGCCCGGTGAGGGCCCGCGGCCGCGCTGGGTGCACGCCGCGAGTGCGGGCGTGGACCATCTGCTGTGCCCCGAACTCGCCGCGTCCGACACCGTGGTGACGAACGCGCGCGGCGTCTTCGAGCGGCCCGTCGCCGAGTACGTGGCCGCGCTCGTCCTCGCGATGGCCAAGGACCTGCCCCGGACGTGGGACCTGCAGCGGGAACGCCGGTGGCGGCACCGTGAGACGACACGGGTCGCGGGCACGCGCGCCTGTGTGGTCGGCTCCGGACCGATCGGGCGGACGATCGCCCGCACGCTCAAGGCCCTCGAGGTGACGACGTCGATCGTGGGCCGCGTCCCGCGTACCGGCATCCACGGCCCGGCCGACCTCGACCGTCTGATGGCCCGTGCCGACTGGGTCGTGGCGGCGGCGCCGCTCACCGAGCAGACGCGGGGCATGTTCGACATACGCCGCTTCGGCGTCATGCAGCCCTCGGCCCGCTTCGTCAACGTGGGACGCGGGGGCCTCGTGGTCGAGGGGGCGCTCGCCGAGGCGCTGACCAAACGATGGATCGCGGGCGCGGCACTGGATGTCTTCCAGAACGAGCCGCTGGGCCCCGACAGTCCGCTGTGGCACGTGCCGGGGCTGCTCGTCTCCCCCCACATGAGCGGCGACACGGTCGGCTGGCGCGACGAACTGGGCGCACAGTTCGTCGGACTGTACGAGCGCTGGGAGGCGGGGAAACCGCTTGTGAACGTGGTCGACAAGAAACGTGGATACGTGCCCGGTCACTGAGTGCACACCGAGTGCAGTCGTGGCCGGTCAGCACCGCGGCGGAGCGGGGACACGGCCCTCGTGCGCACCACTGCACGGGCGCGGGGCCGATAATCGGCCTGAATACATCGCATGGTCCCGGGTAGCCGCGCGCCCATGGCTCCACCACGGACGAATGACGCAGAAAAACCCGGACCCACCAGACGGTCACTGCTCGCCGGCATCGCCGCAGTCGGCGCGCTGGGCGCCGCCGGCTGCAGCCGTGTCGCCACGGCGTCGACGACGCGCGGCGGAGATCTGCTCAGCCGGCTCAAGGCCCAGGGCGTCGTTCGCCTCGGCATCGCGGGCGAGATCCCCTTCGGTTACATCGACAAGAACGGAAACCTCACCGGCGAGGCCCCGGAGCTGGCGAAGGTCATCTTCAAACGCCTCGGCGTCGACCGCGTACAGCCCGTGCCGACCGAGTTCGGCTCCCTCATCCCCGGGCTGAACTCACAGCAGTTCGACGTCGTCTCCGCCGGGATGTACATCAATCCCGAGCGCTGCCAGCAGGTCATCTTCGCCGATCCGGACTACCAGATGCTCGACTCCTTCATCGTGCGCAAGGGAAACCCCAAGGGCCTGCACTCGTACAAGGACGTCGTCGCGAAGAAGGCGAAATTCGCCACCGGGACCGGATACGCGGAGATCGAGTACGCCGTCGAGGCCGGCTACAAGGAGAGCGAGATACTGATCGTCCCCGATCAGGTCGCCGGGCTGAACGCCGTCGAGGCCGGCCGGGTCGACGTGTTCGCGGGCACCGCGCTCACCGTCCGTGAGGTCGTCAAGAACTCCCCCAAGACCGAGGCCACCAGGCCCTTCGCCCCGCTGGTGAAGGGCAAACCGCACGTCGACGGCGGCGGCTTCGCGTTCCGGCCCACCGAGACGGGGCTGCGGGACGCCTTCAACGCCGAGCTGAAGAAGATGAAGGCGAGCGGCGAGCTCTTCCGTGTCCTGCGTCCGTTCGGCTTCAGCAAGGCCGAGATGACGGACATGACCGCGAAGGAGCTGTGCGGCGGATGACCTCGGGACTCTGGGAACTCGTACTGAAGGGCATATGGACCACGGTCCAGCTGCTCGTGCTCAGCGCGGTGCTCGCGACGGCCGTGTCCTTCGCGGTGGGCATCGCACGCACCCACCGGCTCTGGATCGTCCGATTCCTCGCCGGCTTCTACACCGAGGTGTTCCGCGGGACCTCGGCCCTGATCATGATCTTCTGGGTGTTCTTCGTGCTGCCGCTCGCCTTCGGCTGGCAGCTGGTGCCCCTGTGGGCGGGCACACTCGCCCTGGGCCTGACGTACGGGGCCTACGGTGCCGAGATCGTGCGCGGCGCCCTCAACTCCGTCGACCCCGCACAACGCGAGGGCGGGATAGCGCTGAGCTTCACGCCGTGGCAGCGGATGCGGAAGATCCTGCTGCCGCAGGCCGTGCCCGAGATGATCCCGCCGTTCTCCAACCTGCTGGTCGAACTGCTCAAGGGCACCGCCCTGGTCTCCGTCATGGGCATGGGCGACCTGGCCTTCAGCGGCAACCTGGTGCGGCTCGCGCTGCAGGAGAGCGCACAGATCTACACGTACATCCTGCTCATCTACTTCGTGATCGCCTTCCTTCTCACCCGGCTGATGCGCGGGCTGGAGAACCGGCTCAAGGCCGGGGTCGGCAAGGCGCCTGAGCCTGCCGTCTCCGTTCGGCGGTCCGAGACGACGACGGTCGGAGGTGGTGTCTCGTGAAGTGGGACTGGGGTGCCGTCCGCGATTTCCTGCCGCACTTCTGGGACGGCCTGCTCGTCACCCTCCAGGCGCTGGTCCTCGGTTCGCTGATCGCCTTCGTCCTCGGCCTCGTGTGGGCGCTGCTGATGCGCACACCGACCCGGTGGGTGCGCTGGCCGGTGGGGGTCGTGACCGAGTTCATCCGTGACACGCCGCTGCTGGTCCAGCTGTTCTTCCTCTTCTACGTGCTGCCCGAGTGGGGACTCGCCTTCTCCGCGCTGACCACCGGTGTGGTCGCGATCGGACTGCACTACTCCACCTACACGATGCAGGTCTACCGCGCCGGCATCGAGGCGGTTCCGGCCGGCCAGTGGGAGGCCGCCACCGCGCTGAGCCTGCCGATGCGCCGCACCTGGACGGCGGTGATCCTCCCGCAGGCGATCCGCCGGGTCGTGCCCGCCCTCGGCAACTACGTGATCTCGATGCTCAAGGACACGCCGATGCTGATGGCGATCACCGTCCTCGACATGCTCGGTGAGGCGCGCCTCTTCTCCCAGCAGCACTTCCAGTTCACCGAGCCGCTCACGGTCATCGGTGTGGCCTTCGTCCTCATCTCCTATCCCGCCTCCCTCCTCCTGCGAGCCCTGGAGCGACGCCTTGTCCGCTGACACCCCTCTCATGAAAGAACCCGACGCCCACGCCAACCCGCAGGCGGCCACCGGCGAGCTGATCCGGCTGGACAAGGTGACCAAACGCTTCGGCGACCACACGGTGCTCGACCGCCTCGACTTCACGGTCGACGCGGGCAAGCACGTCACCCTGATCGGCCCCTCGGGCTCCGGCAAGACCACCATCCTGCGGATGCTGATGACCCTGACGAAGCCCGACGAGGGCACGATCACGGTCGCCGGACAGCAGCTCTTCCCGGCCGGCGAGAAGCAGGTCCGCGAGATCCGCAAGAGCATCGGCATGGTGTTCCAGCAGTTCAATCTGTTCCCGAACATGAAAGTGCTCCGGAACATCACCGAGGCGCCGGTCACCGTCCTCGGCATGTCGAAGGACGAGGCCGAGCAGCGGGCACGCGAGCTGCTCGACCTGGTCGGGCTCGGCGACCACCTCGACAAGTACCCGAGCCAGCTCTCGGGCGGGCAGCAGCAGCGGGTGGCGATAGCCCGGGCCCTGGCGATGCGCCCCCAGGTGCTGCTGCTCGACGAGGTGACGTCCGCGCTCGACCCGGAACTGGTCGCCGGTGTGCTCGACGTCCTCCGTGACATCGCTCACTCCACGGACATCACCATGCTCTGTGTGACCCACGAGATGAACTTCGCCCGCGACATCTCCGACCGTGTCCTGATGTTCGATTCCGGCCAGGTCATCGAGGCGGGCGCGCCGGAGAAGATCTTCAGCGAGCCGGAGCAGCCGCGAACCCGGGAGTTCCTCAGCGCGGTGCTGTGACGTCGGGAAGCTGATCGAGGCACCGCCCGGCACGGGCGGTCGGTTCATGACCTTGGCATATGCCAGTGTGATGGGCCCCTGCTGAGGGGGCCGAATCACGCCACGAAGTTCGTCAACTCCCACTCCCCGTCGAGCCCTTGAGCCTTATCGTGGAGGCAGCCAAGCTGTCCCGAGTACGGCCCAAGAAGCGCAGGGGGAGACCGTGGCGCTGACCCATGAGCCGACCGCTCCGTACCACTCGACGCAGGACGCACTGCGCGTCCTCGAGACGGTGGCGGGGCGCCCCGCCGGCGTCACCGACACCGAGCTCGCCCGCCGGACCGGTTTCGGCACCCACCGGCTGACCTCACTCCTGCGGATGCTGAGCCGGGAGGGGTACGTCGAGCAGACCGCCGACGGCGCATACGTCACCGGCACCGCCCTGAGCCGTCTCGGCTCCGCCCACGACCGCGAGCAGGCACTGCGCGAGAAGCTCCAGCACACGCTCGACGATCTGCGCGAGTCGGTGGGCGCGGCGATCTACATGAGCCGCTACGTCGACGGCGAGGTGCTCGTCACCCAGTGCGCCGAGAGTCCGGCGACACCGGCGGTGCACGAGTGGGTGGACTTCCGCTCCTCGGCCCACGCCAGCGCGGTCGGCAAGAGCCTGCTCGGTCAGCTGGACGTCAACGGCCGCCGGGACCACCTCGCCCGGCACAAGATGGCCCGGCTCACCTCGCGGACGATCACCAGCGAGAAGCTGCTGCTGTCCCGCCTCGACGCCCATCCACCGACGGTCCCGGTCCTTGATCTGCAGGAGTACGCGGTGGGCACGGTCTGCGCCGCCGTCCCGATCACCGCGGGCTCCGCGGTCGGCTGTCTGGCCCTGTCCCTGCCGGTGGAGCACGCTCACCGGCTGCGGCAGGCGGCGGACCGCCTGAACAAGGGCGCGGCCCCGGTCCTGCTGTCGCTCGCGATCTGAGGGTGGTCACAAGCACCCCGGCGGACCAGGTAGTATTTCTTTTGTCGCCGGACGCCGAAGCGAAACGCGACAGAGTCTGCGCCGCTAGCTCAGTTGGTTAGAGCAGCTGACTCTTAATCAGCGGGTCCGGGGTTCGAGTCCCTGGCGGCGCACGTACGAGAGGCTCCTCGCGAAAGCGGGGGGCCTCTCCTCGTGTCACGGACGCCGATCCCCCACGGCGGGACGCACGACAGCCGGCGGCAGCAGCTCCTCCCGCCCCCGGGCCCGGTACTCCGCCACGAGCCCGGCCACGTCCCCGTCGGTGAGGCGCCGGTAGCCGGACTCCTCCGGTGGCCGCCACCACACCGGATCCGCGCACCGGAATCCCTCCCGTCGCAGCCCCACCCGGTGGATCTTGTTGGTGGCGGTGACCGGCATCACCTCCACCACCCGCACGAAGCGGGGTCCCATCTTCGTCCCCAGATCCGGCTGGGCTGCGAGGAACGCGGCGAAGACGTCCGGATCGAAGGACCCGGCGTCGTCCAACGCCATCGCCGCCATCACCCGGTCCCCCGCCACCGGGTCCGGCACCGCGTACACCGCCACGGAGAGCGCGCCCCGATACCGGGCGAGGATGCCCTCGATCATCGCGGCGGCCAGGTTCTCGCTGTCGACGCGGAGCCGGTCGTCGGTCCGGCCGGCGAAGTACAGGAACCCGTCCGCGTCCCGGTAGAAGAGGTCACCCGTCCAGTACCAGCCCTCGCGGCGGCGTGCGGCGTCCGCGGCCGGGTTGCGCCAGTACCCCTCGAAGTGATGGGGCCCGCGATTGACCAGTTCCCCTATGGCCTCGTTGCCGTTCATCAGCCGGCCGTCCCCGGTGATGACCGCCGGCGGGCACTCCTCACGCGTGACGGGATCGACGACGGCGAGGTCGTCGCCCGGCGCGGCCCTGCCGATCGCACCGGCCGGGGTCCCCGCCGTCCGCTGCACGGCGGCTCCGCCCTCCGACGAGCCGTAGCCCTCCACGAGCCGCACCCCGAAGCGCCGCTCGAAGGCGGCGGCGTCCACCACGCCGGCCTCCGTGCCGAAGCCCAGCCGCAGGGGGTTGTCCCGGTCGTCGGGCCGCTCCTTCGTCGCCAGGACGCAACTCACGGCACGTCCGACATAGGTGAAGTACGTGGCCCCGCAGGTACGCACGTCCTCAAGGAACCCCGAGGCCGAGAAGCGCCGCCTGAGCGCGATCGCGGCCCCCGAGACGAGCGCGGGTGCCCAGTCGGCGATCACCGCGTTGCCGTGGAACATCGGCATACAGATGTAGTGGACGTCGTCGGCGCCGAGCCCGAAGTGACGGACCAGGGAGCGGCCGGCTGCCACGAGCCGTCCCTGGGTGCAGATCGCGGCCTTGGGTGCGCCGGTGGAACCGGAGGTGAAGTACAGCAGGAAGCGGTCGGCGGGGGTGGCCCGCGAGTCGTCCGGCTCGGCCCCCTCGTACCCGGCGAGGAGGTCCGCGCAGTCGTCCGTGTCGGTCACCAGCACCCGGACGCCGGGCAGGTCGAGCCCGTCCGGCAGGGGGCGGAAAGCCTGCTCGGTGACCAGGACACGGCACTCGGTGTGCAGCAGGTCGCGGGCCGACTCCGCCCCTCCGCGGGTGGGGTTGATCCCGGCGACGGCCGCACCTGCGAGGGCCGCCGCACTCAGCCACAGCGGGTACTCGGGTGTGTTGTGGAGCAGCACCCCGAAGTGCGGCCGGTCCCCCGGTCCGAGCAGATCGGCGAACAGCGCCGCCCTGGCCGCGGCCCCCGCGGCCACCTCGTGCCGGGTGAGCGACCGCCCCTCGAACCACAGTCCCGTCCGGTGGTCGTTCCATCCCTGCATGACCAGTTCCGCGACGGTACCCCTCGTGGACTCCATGGGCGCGCAGATTAACTGACGTACCGTCAGATAGGGAGACCCGTGGGACGCGCCGGGAGCGGGGCCTCCCTACGGCATGCCGGCGAACGGACCGTCCGCGGCGAAGACCTCGGCGTAGGTCACCATGAAGCCGACACAGAACGCGACGATCAGCGAGAGGAACACCAGTATGCCCACGGCGCCCGCCAGGACCCTGCCCCGGCCCGGGGCGTGCGCGGTGGCGCGTTCGGGGTGGGCTGCCGTGTAGTGCACCGGGACGATGTCGCCCTCGACCGTGGTCCGCGGGCCGCCCGTCTCCTCGAAGCGCACGGTACGGCCCTCGCGGGTGGCGAACTCGTACACATGGTGCAGCGTGGTGCTCACGGAGGTCTCTCCGCCCCCGCTGGTCGTCGTGTACGTCCGCAGACAGCGCGCCTCGGCGGTCAGGCCGCTGTTCCAGTTGCTGCGCAACCGCAGCGAGCGGCGGACCACCGCCACCGCCTGGGCCAGCGCCCCGATCATGATGAGGCCAGGCACCCCGTAGAACAAGAAGTCCATGACTCCCCCGAGTTGAGTACGACTCCACGCACGCCGCATGGTCATGTCGACGTGCGTGGAACGTACCCGCCCGGGGTGCCGGTGCTCCTCAAGGAAGGCTCAGAAAGCGAGCCGGGAGGCGGTACCGGTCAGAACGTGACGTCAGCGCACGAGTAGAACGCGTTGGCGGTGTCCGCGATCGTCCACACCCCGAGGATGACGTGGTGCCCGCTCAGCCCGGTCGGCAGCGTGCCGGCGTGGCTGAGCGTGGACGGCGGACGCTGACCGTTGTACGGGACCGTCAGGAACGGGGTGGTGTTGAGATCGGCCCGGGTCAGGGCGTGGTTCTGGTTCCAGCCCTGTTTGGTGACGTAGTACTTGAAGTCGGTCGTCGAGTGCGAGGCGGTGAACTGCCAGCGGAAGCTGTAGCTCTGCCCGCCCGTCACCTTGGTCGTCGGCCAGGCAGTGCCCGAGGGCGTCCTGGGCTGGTCGAGCGCGCCGAAGTTGGTGTGGTTGGCCGAACAGATCTGCCCGTCGCCGGGCCCCGCTGCCGGGAAGCCCTTGGGGCCCTCGACACTCTGCGGCTCCCACTGGATGTCGCCGCAGCCGGAGACGATGCCGCCGTTCGCGGCGCACATCTTCTGCCGGCTGAGCGGCTGGTCGGTGTAACCGTGGGCGCTGGCACCGCCCGTGGAGAGCACGAACGTGCCCGCGGTGGCGAGGCCGAGCACGGCCGCGTACCACTTCGCCTTCCTGGTCGTACGGATGCGCATGCTGCCGCTCCTGGAGGATGTGGGGAGTTCCTTGAGCCGTGCGCGCAGCGTTCAGGTCTAGACCAAGTCCCACGGTATTACCGGAAGTTGAACATGTCCATACCAATTCAACTCCCTTTCACGCCCCGTCACCCGTGCGCCCCGTGTAGAAGGCCACGGTCAGATCCTTCACCAGCGCCTTGCGCTCGTAGTCGTCGAGCTCGACCAGGCCCCGCGTGGTCAGCCGGATCACCGTGTCCTCCACCGAGTCCACGAGCGAGCTGAGCACCGTGTCGCGGTGTTCGGCGTCGAGCGCGGCGATACGGCGGCGCTGCATCCGCGCCGCGACCTCGGGGGCGTACTCGATCCGGGTCGGCTGCACCGCGAACACCTCCAGGCCGACCGGCTCCGCCTCCGAGGCCACCAACCGGCTGAGCGCGTCCCCGACCGCCTCGACGTTGCGCAGGCTCACGACGGCCGTCGTCCCCGGCAGGTCGGCCGGCACCTGGGGCAGTACCCGCGCCAGCGCGGACTCGACGCACTCCCGCAGATAGGTCTCGTGGTCGTCGATGCCGAGCACGGCCCGCGCGGTGTCGCTGACCCGCCAGGTCACCAGCACCACGACCTGCAGAGCGAGCCCGTTGGCGTCGACCGCGGCCATCGGCTCGCTGCGCCAGTGCCGCAGCCGTACGTCGGCCCGCCGGCGCAGCACCAGCGGGTTGACCCACACCAGCCCGGTGCGGCGGATGGTGCCCCGGTAGCGCCCGAACACGCTGAGCACCCAGGCGCCCCCGGTCTGCCCCCGCATGAGTCCGCCGAAACCGAGGAGGAAGAGCAGACCCGCACCGATGTACGCCGCCACCTGCGGCAGCCCCAGGCCCGTGGACGCCGACGGAGGCAACTCCAGCAGGCGCACGGCGGACGGCGACACGAAGCCGGCCCACCACGAGATGACCCCGCTGCCGACCGCTCCACAGAGCCCCACCAGCACGCCCAGCAGCCCGGGCATCACCCGTGCGGGCCGCTCGACGAGTTGGGGGTCCACGTCGGGCGGCTGACGGCGCGGCGGAGCGGGCGGACGTACCCGCGGCTGTTCGCCGGTACCGAGCCGCCGCCCCACCACCGCAGGGGGGACGGTCGGCGCGCCGATGTCGGAGTCGTCCCGGAACAGCAGGTGGACGGGGATGTCGGTGGTCGACTCGCTCTGGATGAGCCGGGCGGGCGGAGTGTCGGCCTCCTCCGGCGCCCCTTCGGGCTCCGGATTCTGCGGTGTCTTCGTGTTCATGCGTGCCTCCATGCCTCCGCGCCGGCAGTTCGTGCTCGGTGCGTCGGGTTACGGACCGGGAGAGGGGATCGGGAACGTTGCGGGAGAAGGGTCAGGAGAACAGGCGCCGCCAGGTCTCCGGCCCGGGAAAGCCGTCGGCCGCACCACCGCGCCAGCCCTGGGCGCGCTGGAACGCCTCCACACTGCGCCGGTCCATCTCGCCCCAGCGCGGACCGGGTCCTTCGGTGTAGTGCTTGCCGAACCCCTTCTCGATCAGCCGGCGACCCAGCCGGGTGATGTGCGGGTTGTCCGCGCCCGGACGGAACATGCCCGGGCCCGGAAAGTCGGGCGTGCCGCCCGGGGGGACGGATCGCGACCCGACGGCCAGGGCGGAACCGGCCGCGGCCACGCCCCCGCCGTTCTTCTGCGTCAGGGGCCAGGCCGAAGAACCGGGCAGCGCGACGGCGCCCGGACCTGCGACGGCGCCCGGACCTGCGACGGCGCCCGAGCCGGCGACCGCCCCGCCCGAGCCGCCGGGCAGGCCGGGAACACCGTCGGTCGCCGACGGCTGCTCGCCCTTGCTCTCCGCACCGGCCTTGCTGTCGCTCAGGTTCTTGTAGCGGTAGGGCACGTAGCGGCTGGAATTGGTCCAGTACGCGTACGGGGTGGCCAGCTTCCGCGCCCTCGGCGGGGTCTCCTCGTAGGCCGTGTACCTCTTGTGCGTGGAGTCCGTCCAGCCGCCGAAGATGACGACGTGTGAGCCGCTCTCCGGGTTGGCCGCGTTGTGGAACAGCAGGATGTCGCCGGGCTGCAGCTGCGCCTTGGAGATCCGGACGCCGAACTTGTCGAGACTGCCCGTCCATTCGTTGCTGCCGAGGTTCCAGGCCATCGAGACGTATCCCGAGCAGTCCTGCCGGTAACCGTCCGACCAGTAGTCGTCCATGCTGTACGGGACCTTGGCCGCGACCCACACCTTGGCCCGGTTGATGATCTGGGCACGGGTCGTCGCGGGGGCCAGGGCGGGGGCCGATGCCCCGGCACTGCCGTGCAGTGGAGCCGTCCGGCCCTGCGGGGTGTCCGGCGGCTGGTCACCCCTCGGGACACCCGGGCGGAGCGGAGCCTGGGCGGCGGCGGCCGCGGGCATCGCCTGGCCCGCGGCAAGGGTCGCGCCGGCGACCGCGGCAAGCGCGACGGCCTTACGGGCCGTCAGACGGCCGGTACGTCCGGAGCGGGAGGAGGCGGAGACGGCACGGCGCCAGAGGACGCAGCCCGCACACGCGCAGCCGGTCCTGGGGGCGAATTCCTCGAACTCCGGAGTCTCCATGCGACGCCCTTCACACTCCCTGTCCATACCCGGAATGATATGTCCTGTTTTCTGCATGTACGTCACTTTCCCCAACTGTGTACCTGAATCGCGTGGTGACGGCCCGAACGATGTACGTGTGCCGTTCCTCCGGGGGTACGAGGCGCCGCCGGACGGGCGCGGCCATGCGGTGTCCGTGGCCGGGGGCAGCCTCAGGTGTCGGGTAAAGTTCTCCGGGTCGACAGGCGCCGCTAGCTCAGTTGGTTAGAGCAGCTGACTCTTAATCAGCGGGTCCGGGGTTCGAGTCCCTGGCGGCGCACGACCGGGAAGGCCTCTCGCATGAGCGGGAGGCCTTTTTGTGTCCGCCCGCACCCGGGGCCCGCGCCGATCGGCCGGATACCCTCTGGCCATGGCTCGGGACCTGCAGGAGCGGATCAAGAGGCTCATCATCGAGCGTCGGCTGCCCTCGGGCGCCGTGCTGCCGACCGAACCCGAGCTGATGACACTGCTCGGCGCCAGCCGGAACTCCGTGCGCGAGGCCCTCAAGGCGCTCCAGGCGATGGGCATCGTCGAGATCCGGCACGGCTTCGGAACCTACGTCGGTCCGATGTCCCTGGCCCCCATGGTCGAGGGCCTCGCCTTCCGCACGGTCGCCGGACACCACCGCGGCAAGGATAGCCTGCTGGAGCTTCTCGAACTGCGCGAGGCGGTGGAGACGGGGCTGATCTCCCGCCTGGCGGGCCGGCTGCCGGAGCGGGACCTCGCCGAACTGGACTCGCTCGTCGATCGCATGGAAGAGGAGGCCGCACGGGGCGCCGGCCTCGCGGAGACCGACCGCGCCTTTCACGCCACGCTCTACCGGGGGCTGGGAAACGTACTCCTGAGCGAAGTGCTGGAGGCGTTCTGGGACGCGTTCCACCGTGTCCGCACCGACCTGGCCGAGGTGCCCCAGGACCCGAAGGTCCCCTGCCGGCAGCACCGGGAGATCGTCGACGCCGTACGGTCCGGTGATGCCGTGCGAGCGGAGGCGGCCATAAGGCACCACTTCCTCAACATCCGTACACGTGCGACCTCAACTGTCCCACTGGATTCCAACAAGCGTCCCATTGAGCCGGTATGAGCGGTAAACACCGCGTTTCGCTCTTGCGATCATGCCGGAAGCCATAGAACCCTGGGCTCCAAGGGACTGCCGATGCACGGCAGTTGGGGGTAATTGGCCGGTTGTGCCGCTCGGGGAGGGTGGCCCGGCCGGGGGGATGCCGAGGGGGCGTTCACACAGGCGGGAGGTCGCGTTCCCGTGTCCGCAGCGTGCAGGTGACGCGGTGGCGGCGACCAGTCACTGACGCCCGTCATGGTCGAGGGGGACCTGACGCGGGCGAAACAACCACACAGACACGCAGCCGTGCGTGCGGGGGGATGACTCATGACGTCGACGCCGACGGGCGCCCGGCAGAACTTCGACCCGTCAGAAACGACCCGGTCGAGGCTGCCATCACACCGGACGGGGCACACCGGCACCGATCATCGGAGCCGGAGGACACTGCCGAGATACGACTACGAACACTACAGCCGGCTCGCGGGACCACTCACCCACCCGGACCCGTCCAAGCCGTACAGGGTCCGCTACCGCTCACTGCTCTCCCAGGAGCCGCACCGTGTCCGCGCCGCCCTGATGCTGTGCGCGGCGCCGCTGCTGTCACTGCTCCTGCTGGCCTGGCTGCTCCAGCCCAAGCACTGGACCGAGCGCCAGTACCCGGCCTACGACTTCCTGCCCGCGCTCGACGTGGTGATGCTCGTCTCGATCGGCCTGATCGAGTTCTTCCGCTGCATGACCGTACTGTCGAACGCGCATGCAACCCTGGTCGCCCGCGACCCCGTCCCGGTGGTTCCGCAGACCGGCACGAGAGTCGCCTTCCTGACCACGTACGTCCCCGGCAAGGAACCCCTGTCGATGGTGACGAAGACCCTGGAGGCGGCCGTACGACTGCGCCACCGGGGGCTTTTGCACATTTGGCTGCTCGACGAGGGCGACGATCCCGAGGTGAAGGCGGTCTGTGAGCGTCTGGGCGTGCACCACTTCACCCGCAAGGACGTCCCCGAGTGGAACCGGCCCAAGGGCCCGCACCGCGCCCGGACCAAGCACGGCAACTACAACGCCTGGCTCCAGGCGCACGGCGACGACTACGACTTCTTCGCCTCCGTCGACACCGACCACGTTCCGCTGCCCAACTACCTGGAGCGGATGCTGGGCTTCTTCCGCGACCCGGACGTGGGCTTCGTCATCGGCCCGCAGGTGTACGGCAACTACGACACCTTCGTCACCAAGGCCGCCGAGTCGCAGCAGTTCCTCTTCCACGCCCTGATCCAGCGGGCCGGCAACCGCTACGGCTCCCCGATGTTCGTCGGCACGTCCAACGCCGTGCGGATCTCGGCGCTCAAGCAGGTCGGCGGCCTGTACGACTCGATCACCGAGGACATGGCGACCGGCTTCGAGATCCACCGCCACAGGAACCCCGCCACCGGGAGGAAGTGGAGGTCGGTCTACACCCCCGACGTGCTCGCCGTCGGTGAGGGCCCCGGCGCCTGGACGGACTTCTTCACCCAGCAGCTGCGCTGGTCGCGGGGCACCTACGAGACGATCCTCAAGCAGTACTGGAAGGGCTTCTTCTCACTGCCCCCTGGCAAGCTCTTCAACTACACGATGATGATCGTCTTCTATCCGATGTCGGCTCTCAACTGGATCCTCGCGGCGCTGAGTTGTGCGCTGTTCCTGGGTCTGGGCGCCTCGGGTGTGAACATCGACCCGACGGTGTGGCTGATGCTGTACGGCAATGCGTCGGCGCTGCAGATCGGCCTGTACGTCTGGAACCGCCGGCACAACGTCTCGCCGCACGAGCCGGAGGGCTCCGGAGGCGTGGCCGGCATGGTGATGTCCGCGCTGTCCGCACCGGTCTACGCCCGCTCGCTGCTGGACGCAGTGCTGCGCCGCAAGAGCCGGTTCGTGGTGACCCCCAAGGGCGATTCGACGAGTCCCGACACGTTTTTCGGGACCTTCCGGATCCATCTGTTCTTCATCCTGGTCTTCGGCGGCTCGATCGTCGCCGGCTTCGTCCTCGGCCACGCCCACCCCGCGATGCTCGTCTGGGCCTCGATCGCCCTGCTGATCACCGCGTCCCCGGTCTTCGTGTGGCGCTGGACCCTGCGTCAGGAGCGGCGGAAGTGGGTGATCGCCGAGGAACCGCAGGACACCGTGGTGACTCCCGGGCAACCCGCCGGGGCCCACGCACCGTCGCCGCGCACCGCGTGGAGCGGCCACCCGGGCCCTGACCAGACCATGCAGATCGCTCTCGGGGGACACAAGAAATGAATGACCCGGCCGGTCACCGTCGTGTTCGTCGTCTCGCGATCGGCACGGCGGTGGTCATCGCACTGGGCGGAATGAACGGACCGTGGCTGTACCGCTTCGGGTCGGAGCGGTACCACGAGTACACGATCAACAAGCCCGAGTACAAAGCCCGGAACGGCTACTGGCAGACCGTCGAGTTCCCCGAGGAGTACCGGCAGGACACCATCCACGCCGTGCTGCTGCACACGGGGAAGGTGCTGCTGATCGCCGGCTCGGGCAACAACCAGGACAACTTCGACAAGAAGCAGTTCGACAGCCGTCTCTGGGACCCCGTGAAGGGCACGATCAAGAAGATCCCGACGCCGAACGACCTGTTCTGCACCGGCCACACGCAGCTGGCGGACGGCAGGATCCTGATCGCGGGCGGCACCAAGCGCTACGAGAAGCTGAAGGGGGACGTCACCAAGGCCGGCGGCCTGATGATCGTGCACAACGAGAATCCGGACAAGCCGATCACGCTGCCCGCGGGCACCACGTTCACCGGCAAGGCGAACGGCAGGACCTTCCTCTCCAAGGACCCCGTGCTGGTGCCGCGGGCCAAGAAGGTCTTCGACAAGAAGACCGGCCGCTTCCTGCGCAACGACCCCGGGCTCGGCCGTATCTACGTCGAGGCGCAGAAGAGCGGCTCCCGGTACGAGACCGGCACCCAGGACAACTACCGCGTCCAGGGCCTGACCGGCTCCGACGCGCGCAACACCTATGGCATCGCGCAGAAGCTCGGCCTCGACAAGAAGGACTTCCAGGGCATCCGTGACGCCTACGAGTTCGATCCGGTCGCCGAGAGGTACATCAAGGTCGACCCGATGAAGGAGGCCCGCTGGTACCCCACGCTCACCACCCTGAGCGACGGCAGGGTCCTCAGCGTCTCCGGGCTCGACGACATCGGTCAGCTCGTCCCGGGCAAGAACGAGGTCTTCGACCCCAAGACCGGGAAGTGGACGTACACCTCGAAGATCCGCCAGTTCCCGACCTATCCCGCACTCTTCCTGATGGAGAACGGCAAGCTCTTCTACTCGGGTTCGAACGCGGGCTACGGCCCGGACGACGTGGGTCGTGACCCCGGCATCTGGGACGTGGACACCAACAGCTTCACCGAACTGCCAGGGCTGAGCGCCCCCGGGATGATGGAGACGTCCGGCACCGTACTGCTGCCGCCGGCCCAGGACGAGAAGTACATGGTCATCGGCGGCGGCGGGGTGGGCGAGTCCAAGCTGTCCACCAACAGGACCCGGCTGATCGACCTCAAGTCGGCGGCCCCCCGCTTCGTCGACGGACCCGCCCTGGAGAAGGGCACCCGCTATCCGCAGTCCTCGGTCCTGCCCGACGACACCGTGCTGGTGTCGGGCGGCTCGGAGGACTACCGGGGCCGCGGCGAGTCGAACATCCTCCAGGCGCGGATCTACCACCCGGACACCAACACGTTCCAGCGAGTGGCCGATCCGCTGGTGGGCCGCAACTACCACTCGGGCTCGATCCTGCTGCCCGACGGCCGCGTGATGTTCTTCGGCTCGGACTCGCTCTACGCCGACAAGGCCGACACCAAGCCCGGTGTCTTCGAACAGCGCATCGAGATCTACACGCCGCCGTATCTGTACCGCGACTCGCGGCCCTCCCTGTCGGGCGGACCGCAGACCATCGCACGCGGGGCGTCGGGCACCTTCACCTCGCAGCACGCCCCGACCATCAGGAAGGTCCGGCTGATCAGGCCCAGCGCCTCCACACATGTCACGGACGTGGACCAGCGCTCGATCGCGCTGGACTTCACGACGTCCGGGGACAAGATCACGGTCACGGTCCCGAAGAACCGCAACCTCGTCCAGTCGGGCTGGTACATGCTGTTCGCCGACGACGACCAGGGGACGCCGTCGACCGCGCAGTGGGTCAAGGTGCCGTAGCCGTCCCGTGCTCGGGGGCGCCCTGCGTCCGGCGGAGGGCGCCCCCGGCTCCGCACACGCTCTACGAGCCGCCGTCGGTGAGGTCGAGCGCGTAGGACGGCCACCATTGCCCGGCCTTCGGGCCGCCCTTGCACGTGCCGTCCGACTCGCCCGGCCGCTTCACCCACAGGTAGGCGTCCACCAGCGGGTCCGCCGTGTCGGTCGTCGGGGCCTCGCCCAGGGCGCGGCCCGGCGGATTGCACCACCGCTCCTGTGGATCCCCGTCCGTGTAGGGGCCGTTGCCGTTGCGGCTGGTGTCGATCACGAACGGCTTGCCGCCGATCCTCTCCGACAACTGCTTGCCGTACCCGGTCGAATCCTGCGTCGAGTAGAAGTTGGAGACGTTCACCGCGAAGCCGTCCGCCTGCTCGACACCCGCCCGCTGGAGGGGTTCGAAGATCCGGTCGGCGTGCTGCCAGCCCGCGTTGCCCGCGTCCAGGTACACCTTGGCGTTCTTCAGCGCCTTGAGTGCGGTGATCGCCCCCTTGAGCAGGTCGTACCGCTCCTCGTGGAACTCGGCCGGGGTGCAGCCGTCCACCATGTGCAGCACCGCGTCCGGCTCCAGGACCACCATCGCCCGCCGGTCCCCGATCCCGCGGGCCACGCCGTCGATCCACGCCCGGTACGCGTCGCCGTCGGCCGCGCCTCCCTGCGAGAACTGGCCGCAGTCGCGGTGCGGGATGTTGTAGAGGACCAGGAGTGCCGTACGGTCCGCCCTCGCCGCGGCCTCGGTGAACCCCCGCGCCTCCTGCGCCGGGTTCTCCGGGCCGATCCACTCCCCCGTAGGCTGCTCGGCGATCTTTCTGATCCGGTCCGCCTCGGCCGCCCTGCCGGCCTTCTCGTACGCGGTGACCTGCCGGGCCGCGTTCCCTCCCGGGTTGACCCAGAACGGGTCCGAAGCCTTCGGCTGCTGGGTGACGGTCCCGCTCGGGCGCTCTTCGCGGTCCTCCCCGTTCCCGGTGGAGGAACACCCGGCCAGCAGCAGCGCGGCCCCCACCGCCGCCGCCGCGGCCCGCGGCCCCCCACCCCTCGTCCCGTACATCCAACTCCCCCTTGGGTGTACCACTTTGGGCGTTCCGCCTTACTCCCCAATCCTGACATACCCGTCGCGTCCCGCCCATGAGATCGCGCGGCTGTTGCGGGAGACCTGTGACCGCGTCACCGGCCCACGCCCGTCAGATAGGCCGACACCACCACGTTCGCCGAGTAGGTGTGGCTCGCCCGGTCGTAGCTTCCGCCACAGGTGATCAGCCGGAGCTCGGCCCGTCCCGGCTCCCGCGGGCCGTACGCCTGCCGGGCGTCGAAGGTGTCGCGGGCAAGGACCTTGACGTCCTCCACGGTGAACCGAGCGACCCGGCCGTCGTCACGGGCCACGCGCACCACCGCGCCGGGCCGCAGACCGCTCAGCCGGTGGAACACCGCCGGTTTGCTCTCGGTGTCCACATGCCCGACGAACAGCGCGGTCCCGGCGGTCCCCGGTGCCACTCCCGCCCGGTACCACCCGACCGCGCCCGGCTGGTCGTAGGACGGCGGATCCACCGCTCCCTGCCCGTCCAGGCCCCGCGGCACGACCGGCGCCCGCACCCCGATGTCGGGGATGTCGACGCGCAGGGGTGCCGCCTGACCCAACGGTGTGGCGGCAGAGGGCAGTTCGGTCTGCGGGGGACGTCCGACGGCGGCCATGTCGCCGGTCATGGGCGCGGAGATCCCCTGGCGCACATCGGCGATCTCACTCCCCCACTGCCACAGCCCGAGCAGCAGGACCACCCAGGCGAGCCCCATCAGCAGCCGTCCGGTGCCGCAGGATCGTTCGTGTCTGGCCATGTTTCACTCCGTGTCGCGACTGCGGCGGACACCCCGGGCGACGACCGCGGCGAACGCGACGCCCGCAAGAAGGAGGCCGAAGACCGCATGCCAGGTGCCGGGTGCCGCGACCCGGGCGTCCGAGGGGGAGGCGTTCGAGGTGCCGCCGCCGCCCGCCTGGACCGGCGCGGTGGGCGAGGAGGGGGCCGACGGCGTGGCCGTGGTGGTGGGAAACGCCCGGGCGCTCGCGCTCGGGGCGGCGGTGGCGGCCCGCGACGGGGAGGCCGACGGCCCGGCCACGGTGATCACGCCCTTGATCTCCTGGCCGTCGCAGTCGACGGTGACGGCGTGAGGGCCCACGGTCGACGAGGAGCGGATGCGGGTGTCGCCGGTCAGCGTGCCGTCCTCACCGACGAGCCGTGTGTCCGCGACGAAGGCGTCGGACACCGCGGTGCCCGACGTACCGGCACAGCCCCGCACGGACAGCCTGACGTCGGTGCCGGGCGTGGGGATCGCAGGGGTCAGTGAGACACCCTGCTCGTCCGCCGCGTGCGCCGTGGGCACAAGGGCGGCTGCGACGGCGGCCACCGCACAGAGAGTGAGCCGTAGTGAGCCCATCGTGAACCTCCCGATACCAGGAGGTTCTCTCGACGGGCACTCGGGCGCATCCGGACGGGGCCCGCCACTACTCCGTTGGAGGGTCGGCCCCGGTGCCGGTCAGACGATCTCGACCAGGTCCGCGATGGAGTCCACGACATGGGAGGGACGGAAGGGGAACCTGTCGATCTGCTCCCGCGTGGTCAGTCCGGTGAGCACCAGGAACGTCTGCATCCCGGCCTCCATACCGGCCAGTACGTCGGTGTCCATGCGGTCGCCGATCATCGCGCTGGTCTCGGAGTGGGCCCCGAGTGTGTTCAGGCCGGTCCGCATCATGAGCGGGTTCGGCTTGCCCGCGAAGTACGGCTTCTTGCCGCTCGCCTTGGTAATCAGCGCGGCGACGGCGCCTGTGGCGGGCAGCGGGCCCGCGGGCGAGGGGCCGGTCTCGTCGGGGTTGGTGCCGATGAACCGCGCCCCGTTCTTGATCAGCCGCACCGCCGTGGTCATGGCCTCGAAGGAGTAGGTGCGGGTCTCGCCGAGCACGACGTAGTCCGGGTCCTGGTCGGTCAGGACATAGCCGATGTCGTGCAGCGCCGTGGTGAGCCCGGCCTCCCCGATCACGTAGGCCGAGCCGCCGGGGCGCTGGTCGTCCAGGAACTGGGCGGTGGCCAGCGCCGAGGTCCAGATGTTCGCCACCGGTACCTCGAGACCCATGCGGCTCAGCCGGGCGTGCAGATCGCGCGGGGTGTAGATGGAGTTGTTGGTCAGGACCAGGAAGGGCTTGCCGGACTCACGCAGCCTCTTGAGGAACGCGTCGGCCCCGGGGATCGGAACACCCTCGTGAATGAGCACACCGTCCATGTCGGTGAGCCATGACTCGATGGGCTTGCGCTCTGCCATCTGCGATCTCCTGCCGTACGTCTCGCTGCGTGAGTCCCAGCGTAGCGATCAGCTGTTCGTGGCGGATTTCCAGTCGTCGACGTAGGACTGAAGGTTCTTGTCGATGTCGGACCAGTCCGGCTCGAAGACGTCGACGCCCTCCATCAGCTTGGTGAGGGCGACGGCGTTGGCGTCGGTGGCCTTGACGTCCGTGCGGGCGCTGAAGCCGCCGCCGATCTCGCTGACCTGCTGCTGCGCCGTCTGCCCGAGCATGTAGTCGAGGAGCTTCTTGCCGTTCTCGCTGTGCGGGGCCTTGCCGATGAGGCCGGCCGCGTACGGCAGCGCGAAGGTGGTCGCCTTGCCGCCCTGGGTGGCCGGGAACCAGATGCCGAGGTTCGGCATGGACTTGGACTGGGCGAAGTTCATCTGGACGTCACCGTTGGCGACGAGGAGTTCGCCCTTGTCGACCTTGGGCGCGAGCTTGCCCGTGGAGGCGGACGGGCCGACGTTGTTGGCCTGAAGCTTCTTCAGGTAGTCGAGCGCCGCCTGCTTGCCGCCGAAGTCGTGCATCGCCTTGACCAGCACGGCGGTTCCGTCACCGGCGACACCCGGGGTGGAGTACTGGAGCTTCTCCTTGTACTTGGCGTCCAGCAGTTCCTCCCAGGTGGTGGGGGCCTGCTTCAGCTCCTTCTTGTTGTAGACGAACCCGAAGTAGTTGTTGACGACGGAGGTCCAGGTGCCGTCCTCCGCCTTGTCGGCACCGGAGACCTGGTCGGAGCCCTGGGGCGCGTACTTCGCCAGGAGTCCCTTGCCGTCGGCCTGCTGGATGAAGGGGGGCAGCGTGACGATCACGTCGGCCTGGGGGTTGCTCCGCTCGCGAAGGGCGCGCTGGACGACCTCGCCCGAGCCGCCCTCGACGTACTTGACCTTGATTCCGGTCTGCTTCTCGAAGTCCTTGAAGACACGGTCGTACCAGCCGTCGCCGTTCTCGCCCTTGAGGCCGTCCGCGCTGTAGACGGTGACGGTCTTGGCGTCGGCGGCGGAGGAGTCGCCTCCGCAGGCGGTGAGGGATCCGGCGAGGACCAGGCTGCCGAGGACGGCGGCGATCGGCTTGGCGGTGTTCGTGGGCATGGCGAGATGAACTCCTTGCGGGAAAAGGGTGATTCGGGTGGTCGGGCCGGTCAGCGGTAGGAGGCCCGGGTGCGGATACGGGCCACGGCGAACAGGACGAGCAGGGTGGCCGCCATGAGGACGACCGCGAGGGCCGATCCGGTGAACAGCGAGCCCCGGTCGGTGGCGGCGTAGATCTGTACCGGCAACGGGACCCAGTCGGGCGGATAGAGCATCATCGTGGCGCTCAACTCGCCCATGGACAGGGCGAAGCAGAGGCCCGCGGCGGCCGTGAGGGACGGCAGCAGCAGTGGCAGCCGTACCCGCCACAGGACGTATGCGGGCCGGGCGCCGAGCGAGGCCGCGGCATGCTCGTAGGCGGGGTCGAGGCGGAGTACGGCCGCGGAGACGGACTGGTAGGCGAAGGCCGTGACGAGCACGGTGTGCGCGAGGATCACGATCCACCGGGTGCCGTTGAGCAGCACGGGCGGCTGCGAGAAGGCGACGAGGACCGCGAGCCCGACCACGACCGAGGGCACGGCGACGGGCAGTACGAACAGGGCGTCCAGCACCCGGCGCAGGGGCCGGGGCAGCGCGTGCGCGCCGAGCGCGCCCCAGGTGCCCACGGCGAGCGCGAGCAGGCTCGCGGTCACCGCGGTGACCAGGCTGGTGATCAGCGCCTGGAGCGATTCGCCCCGGGTGGCGGCGGTGTAGTGGGCGGCAGTGAAATCGGAGGGAAGCACGCCCGACCAGTGCCCGGCGAACGAGGCCGCGAGGATGACGAACAGGGGCAGGGCGAACAGGGGGAGGAAGAGGAGGAGGAAGAGCACCCACAGGGTCCACTTCCCGGTGCGGCTATGCACCAGCACGGCGGCTCACCACCCGGTAGAGGCCGTACAGGCCCACGGAGACGAGGACGTTGACGACGGCGACCACACAGGCGCCCGGGTAGTCGGACTCCAGGATCGCCTTGCTGTAGACGAGCATCGGCAGGGTGGTGACGCCTTTGGCGCCGGTGAACAGCACGATGCCGAACTCGTTCAGGCACAGCACCAGGACGAGGCCTCCGCCGGCGGCGAGGGCGGGCAGCGCCTCCGGCAGGATCACCCGCCCCACGATCCGCCCGGGCCGCGCGCCGAGTGACGCGGCGACCTCCACCTGCGCGGTGTCGAGCTGGGAGAAGGCGGCCAGCAGGGGACGCATCACGAAGGGCGTGAAGTAGGTGACCTCCCCGAGGAGGACGCCCCAGGGGGTGGTGAGGAACCGGAAGGGTCCGGACGCCGCGCCGGTCACCTCGGTCCACAGTCCGTTGGCCATGCCCACGGTGCCGTACAGGAAGAGGAGGGCGAGCGTGATGAGGAAGGAGGGGAAGGACAGGAACACGTCGACGAACCGCGCGACGGCCTTCGCGCCGGGGAAGGGTACGAAGGCGATGACGAGCGCCAGGAAGAAACCGAGGACCAGGCAGCAGGCGGTGGCGGCGAGCGCCAGCCAGACCGTGGTCCACAGGGCCTCGCGGAACGCGACGGAGCCGAGGACATCGGTGTACGGCTGGAGGGAGGTGCCGCCGGTGTCGGGCCGGAAGGACTGCCGGACGACGAGGACGAGCGGATAGAGGAACGCGGCGGCGAGCAGGAGCGCGGGAGGCAGCGCCCACGTCAGGCGCCTAGTCACTGCTGACCCCAGCGGCCAGCAGCACCGCGTCCTCGGGGGCGAAGTGCATCTCCACCGCCTCGCCGGGAGCCGGCGGGCGCCGCAGCTCGCGCACGTCGGCCATGACCCGGTGGCCGCCCACGTCCACGTACAGACGGTGGGTGGCCCCGCGCCACTGGATCTCGCCCACGACCCCGGCCAGCCGGTTGGGGCCGGGCCCGAGCCCGACGAGGTGCGGCCTGACGCACAGGGTCGCCGCGGCACCCTTCGCCGCCCCCTGTGTGTCCACCTGCAGCTCGACCCCGTCGAAGGCGACGCCCGTCGACCCGACGGTCACCGGCAGCAGGTTCGCGTTGCCCACGAAGGACGCCGTGAACTCGGTGCGCGGCGCCCGGTACAGCTCGCGCGGCGTGCCGACGTCCTGCAACCGCGCCCGGTCCATCACCGCGATGCGGTCGGCCAGCGTCAGCGCCTCGACCTGGTCGTGCGTGACGTACAGGATCGTCACGTCCGGCAACTCCCGGTGCAGTCGGGCCAGTTCGGCCAGCATGCCGGAGCGCAGCCGGGCGTCCAGGGCGGACAGCGGCTCGTCGAGGAGGAGCACGCCGGGGCGTACGGCGAGCGCGCGGGCGATGGCGACCCGTTGCTGCTGGCCACCGGACAGCTCGCGCGGATAGCGACGCCCGTACTCCCCCATCCCGGTCATCTCCAGGGCCTCGGCGACCCGAGCGGGGATCTCCCGCCGGGGCACCTTCTGCGCCCTGAGGCCGAACGCGACGTTGTCCGCGACCCGCATGTGCGGAAAGAGCGCGTACTGCTGGACGACTATTCCGATGCCGCGCCGGTGCGGCGGCAGCCCGGTGACGTCCCGGCCACCGAGGAACACGCGCCCCGAGGCCGGGCGCACGAATCCGGCGACGGCCCGCAGCGCGGTCGTCTTCCCGGATCCGGACGGGCCGAGCAGCGCCATCACCTCGCCCGGTTCGACGGTGAGGTCGAGCGCGTCGAGCACGGTGGTCCCGTCGTACGCGACCGACACCCTCTCGAAGCGTATGCCGGTCATTCCCCCTCGGCCCCCCTCAGCAGGGAGGGCAGGCCGGTCACGGAGGCGAGCACGTGGGTGGCGCCGGCGGCCTGCAGTGCGTCGCGGTCGTGGGCCCCGGTGAGTACCCCGGCGACCAGGCCCGCCCCGGCCCGGACGCCGCTGAGCATGTCGTACGAGGTGTCACCGGCCACCGCGATCTGCCGCACGTCCTCGGCCGCCCCGGTGCGCAGGAAGGCCTCGAGCGCCATGTCGGGGTACGGCCGCCCGCGGCCTCCCGCGTCGGCCGGGCACAGGGTGAGCGGGACCAGTCCCCGCCACCCGAGGACGTCGAGGATCGCGTCCTGGGTGACGCGGGCGAATCCGGTGGTGAGCACGACGGTCCGCCCGTCGGCCATCAGTTCCTCGACGGCGGCGCGGGCGCCCGGGATCTCGTGGACGTGGCCGTCGTCGACCAGTTCGCCGTAGGCCTTCTCGAAGGCGGAGTTGGCCCGGCGGGCGAGGGACTCCTCGCCGAACAGGTGCCGGAAGACGGAGATCTTCGACTCGCCCATGGTGGCCCGTACATAGGCCACCTTCTCCGCGTGGTCGGCGGAGCCTGGCTCCACACCCAGCTCGGCGGCGGCAGCGGCGAAGGCCTGTTCGACGAGTCCGCCGTCGGCGACGGTGGTGCCGGCCATGTCCAGGACGACAAGACGTATGTCGGTCATGAGGTGGTTCACCAACCCAATTCGTTCGCGGTGGTCTCGGCGATCGCGGGTGCGCAGGTCATACCGCGCCCGCCGGGCCCGGTGACCAGCCACACCCCCTCGCGCACCTGCTGGCGGTGCACGACCCGGCCGGGGTCGGTGCACTGCGCGTACACCCCCGCCCAGCGGTGGCGGATCCTCGGCAGCGGCCGGCCGAGGAAGCCCTCGACGACCCCGGTCAGGTGCTCGTAGGGCTCTTCGACCGTGTCGAAGGCGAACGGGTGCTCGTATTCGTGGGTGTCACCGATCGTCAGACCGCCGTCCGCACGCTGCACCATCAGCAGCTGCATGCGGTGGGCGGCGGCGGTCGGGGACTGCGGCTGCGTGGCCTCGAGGTGGTCCAGGGCCTCGCCGCGGTAGGCGAGGTAGTAGCGGAAGCTGTCGGCGTCGGCCACCGAGGTGGGCAGCGGTTCGCCGAGGGGGTCGGTCTGCATCATCTGCAGCCGTACGCGGCGCACCGGAAGGTCGGGCGCCAGCTCCTTGACCAGTCCGCCGAGCCAGGCGCCCGTGCACAGCACGACGGCGTCCGCCCGGTGCACCTCGCCGTGGTCGTCACGGACCGTGCCGGGGCCGGTGACCTCGCGGACCTCACGGCCCGGCAGGAAGGTGTAGTTCGGGTGGCGCAGCAGCTCGGCGCGCAGCGCGAGCTGGGCGGTGCGCGGTTCGACCGCCGCGTCCCGCTCGCAGTACAGCGCGGCGTCGTACGTCCCGCGCAGGGCGGGGTTCAGCGTGCGCGCCTCGGCCGGGGTGAGCAGCTTGTAACCGCGCGCGGCCGCGTCCGGAAGGGACAGCGCGGCCTCGGCGACGGCACGTTCGAGGCCGGTGCGAACGAGCGTCAGCGAGCCGTTGGGGCGAAAGCCCAGCGCGGGCACACGCGCGCCGAGTCCTTCCCACAGCTCCCGGGCGCGAAGGGCCGTTTCCAGCTCCTCGCCGGCGGCGCGACCACTCACCCAGATCTGCCCGAAGTTGCGCAGCGAGGCACCCCGGGCCTCGGTCTCCCGCTCGATCTGTACGACCTCGTGGCCGCGTTCCACTGCTTGCCAGGCGTGCATGGTACCCACCACGCCGGCTCCGACGACTGTCACTCTCACGACGACCACGCTCCTCGGGTTCGGGAAATCGGAAGGATGCGTTCGGCATCCAGATGGTGAACCGCCCTTCAAGTTTGGGCTAGACCCGTTACCTTTGCGTTATAAAAAACGGACGGATCCCAGGACCCGCCCGGTGCGTCCGTCAGCCGCCCAGATGCGCCGTGAAGGAGAACCGGTCCCCCCGGTACAGCGTCCTGACCCGTTCCAGCGGCCGCCCCAGCGTGTCGCGGGAGACGCGGTGGATCAGCAGCATCGGCAGGGCCGGTGGAGTCCCGATGAGCAGAGCCTCGCGCGGCGCGGCCAGCACCGTCTCGATGCGTTCGTCCGCGTCGCCGAAGACGATGCCCTGTTCGTGGAGGTAGCTGTAGAAGGAGGAGTCGGGGTCGAAGTCGGTGTCCAGCCGCGGCACCCGCGCCACCGCCACGTAGGTGCTCTCCAGACCGACGCGCTCGTCGTCGGCGAGCAGCACGCGCTCCATGTGCCAGACCGGTTCGCCGCGGGTGAGGCCGACGTCGGCGGCGAGGGTGTCGTTGCAGGGGAAGCGGTCGAGGGTGATGAGGCCACGGCCGGGGGTGCGCCCCTGCCGGCGGACGCCCTCGGTGTAGCTGGCCAGGGACAGCGGCTGTTCCAGCTTGGGTCCCGCGACCACCGTTCCCCGTCCCTGCCGCCGCAGCTTCCCCTCCAGGAGCAGATCGCGCAGCGCCTGCCGTACGGTCTCGCGAGCGACGTCGTACCGCTCGGACAGATCGCGTTCGGTGGGCAGCAGCCCGCCCTCGCCCAACTCCGCGACGAGCGCGGCGATCCGGGCCTTCACCGCGTAGTACTTCGGGATGCGGCCGTGCTCGGGGATGCCGGAGCGGATGGGGGCGCCTGGGTCCTGGTCGTTCGGGTAGTCCACGCATTGATCGTCGCAGACGGACCCGGCCGCGCCGGGAGGGGGCGCCGTCCCGGACCGGCTCAGCGGCGCCTGCGGTACAGCAGCACGGGCAGCCCCGCCACGAGTACCGCACCCGCCATGACCAGCAGTCCGGTGGACATCCCGTCCAGTCCGTGCGTCTGCCGGGGTCCGGCGTCGGCCAGCGTGTCCCCGGCCGGGCTGCGCCGGGGGGCGGGTGGCTGCGTCCGCTGCTCGGCCTCCGTGCGTGCGCCGGTGGGGCCGCCCGCCGCCTCGACCCGGAACCGGTAGTCGTTCGACTCCCCGACCCAGTCCCCGTCGTTTCCGTGCCGCTGCACGATCGCCGCGTTCGCCACGACGTCGTCCGGCCGGGCGCCGGGGGCCAGCGCCAGACGCACCTTCACGCTGAGGGTCCGCCCCGGATCGACCGTGAAGCCCGGAAGGCCGCCGTCGAAGACGCCGACCAGCTCGGCCCGGTCCGTGCGGATGAAGGCGACCGGGTGCGGACGGCCGCCGTCGAAGAACTCCAGCCGGGGCTGAGCGGCCGTCATCGCCCGTGCGGCGTCGACCAGGACGAGCACCGGGTGGATGCTGTCGCAGCGGTGTGCGGTCGTGTTCTTCAGGTCGATGAACCAGGTGTGGGCGGCGCCACCGGACTCGTATGCACCGGGGCCGCCTCGGATACGGGTGGTGAGCGGGAAGGAGGTACCGCTGGTGGCGACGCAGCCGGTCCGCTGATCCGCCGTCAGAGTGATGGCCGAGGCCTGCGGGAGGAGGACGGTGGCGGCCAGGGCGCACGGCACCGCCGGGGCCAGCCGGGGTCGTCGAGACAATCGCATGACATCCATGAACCGGCCATGGACAACGGCCATCGGAGCACGCCACGCCCTGCCGGCCGGGGTCCGCCGTCCAAGTCCCCTCGATCAGCGCAGTCGCCGCACCGCCGCGCCCGTCTCGCCCCGGCAGGACGGCGCGGGGCCGGGAGTCACCCCTCCGCCCGCCCGAACAGCGGCGCGAGCAGCAGCTGCGCCGCGCCCTCCGCGACGCCGCGTGCCTCGCCGGGGGCGATCCGTACCGGGACGGCCGTGGCCGACCCCTCGCGCCGGGCCCGGGCGCCGAGGACGGCGCCGACGCCCCGCTCGAAGGCGTCGGGGTGCGCGGCGACCGTGCGGCCGCCGAGCAGGACGAGGTCGATGTCGAGCAGTCCGGCGAGGTTCGCCGCACCCGTGCCGAGCACACGGGCCGCCTCGGCCAGGTCCCCCCGCGCGACGGCGGCGAGGCACAGCGCCTCGATGCACCCGCGGTCGCCGCATCCGCAGGACGGCCCGTCGAGCTGGACCACCTGATGGCCGAACTCCCCGGCCCCGGTCCGGGCGCCGCGGTGCACGGCCCCGCCGACGACCAGTCCGGCGCCGAGCCCGGTCCCGAGATGCAGATAGGCGAACGACGCGTCGGCGCCCCCGACCGTCCCGCCCAGGGCCAGCCCGAGCGCGGCGGCGTTCGTGTCCTTGTCGACGACCACGGGCATCCCGAGCCGCCGCACCAGTGCGTCGCGCAGCGGGAACCCGTCCCACTCGGGGAACCCGGTGACACGGTGCAGCACACCGCGGGCGTGGTCGAGCGGACCGGGAAGTGCGACACCGACCCCGAGGACGGGCACGGAAGGCCCCGCGCCCGCGATGTCCTCCGGCGTCCCCGTGGGCTTCGCCACCCCCTCGGACAGCAGGGCCTCCACCTCCTGGGCGGCCCCCTCCACCACGGCGCGGGCACCGGCGCCGAGATCCAGCGCAGCCCGTCGCCCGGCGACCACCGCGCCCGTGAGATCGCACAGCACCGCACGCAGCTCGTCCCGGTCCAGATGCAGCCCCACGGCGTGCCCGGCGCCGGGCACCAGCCGCAGCACCGTGCGCGGCTTGCCGCCGGTGGAGGCGCGCCGGCCCGCCTCCGTGACGAGACCGTCGGTACGCAGCCGGGCCGTGATCTTGCTGACGGCCTGCGGGGTGAGCCCGGTGCGCTCCGCCAGCTCCAGGCGGCTGATCCCCGGCTCCCCGGCGGTACGCAGCAGATCCAGCACCAGTGCCGTGTTGTGACTGCGCAACGCCGGCAGATTCGCTCCGCCGGCCGCTGCCGTCCCGACCCCGCGCCTGACTGCGCCGCCTCCCGCATACGTCCTGTTCACCCGTCCATTCTCCCTCGCGCTTGCACTTTGGCAACAGCGTTGCGAAAGTAGGGGGCATGACTGGCACAGCCCCTGGTACTGACACCCCTCTCCGCGTGGGCCTGGTCGGCTACGGCCTCGCGGGCTCCGTCTTCCACGCCCCGCTGATCTCCGCGACCGAGGGCCTCGTCCTCGACACGGTCGTCACCTCGAACCCCGAGCGGCAGAAGCAGGCCCGCACGGAGTTCCCCGACGTGCGCACCGCCGCCACCGCGGACGAGCTGTGGCCCCGGGCCGACGAGCTGGACCTGATCGTCGTGGCCTCCCCGAACAAGACGCACGTCCCGATCGCGACGGCCGCACTGGAGGCCGGTCTGCCGGTCGTGGTCGACAAGCCGATCGCGGGCACGGCGGCCGACGCGCGCGAGCTGGCCGGGCTGGCCGAGGCACGCGGCCTGCTGCTCTCCGTCTTCCAGAACCGCCGTTGGGACAACGACTTCCTGACGCTCCGCAAGCTGCTGGCGGAGGGCGAGCTCGGCGACGTCCTGCGCTTCGAGTCCCGCTTCGAACGCTGGCGCCCCCAGCTCAAGGGCGGTTGGCGTGAGTCCGGCGACCCGGCAGAGGTCGGAGGTCTGCTCTACGACTTGGGCAGCCATGTCGTCGACCAGGCGCTGGTCCTCTTCGGCCCGGCCGCCTCCGTGTACGCCGAGTCGGACGTCCGCCGTCCCGGCGCGGAGACCGACGACGACACGTTCATCGCGATCACGCACACCAGCGGCGTCCGCTCCCATCTGTACGTCTCCGCCACGACGGCCCAGCTCGGCCCGCGCTTCCGGGTGCTCGGCTCCAGCGCCGGTTACGTCAAGTACGGGCTCGACCCGCAGGAGGCCGCGCTGCGCGAGGGCCTGCGCCCGGGACCCGGCTGGGGCCAGGAGCCCGAGCCGCTGTGGGGCCGGATCGGTGCCGGCGAGTCCCCGCTCACCGGCGGCGGCGACCCCGTGCCGACCCTCCCCGGCGACTACCCCGCGTACTACGCGGCGATCGCGAAGGCCCTGCGCGAGGGCGGCCCGGTCCCGGTCACCGCGCACGAGGCGGCCTCGGCGCTGGACGTCCTGGAGGCGGCCCGCCGCTCGGCCCGCGACGGTGTGGTGGTGACGCTGTGAGCACGGCACCGGAGATCGAGGAACTCGAAGCCCAGGAGCGGCGCCTGACGCTCGCCCGCTTCACCCACGACGACGCCTGGTCCCTCGGCACCCTGCTGGTGGAGCTGGCACGGGCCCGCAAGGCGCCGGTCGCGATCGACATCCGTCGCGGCGGGCAGCAGCTCTTCCACGCGGCGCTGCCGGGCTCGACACCCGACAACGACGCCTGGATCGACCGCAAGCGCCGCGTCGTCGAGCGCTACGGCTGCTCCTCCCTGCTGGTCGGCTCCCGCTTCCGGGCGAAGGGCACGACGTTCGAGGAGTCCTCGCGTCTGGACGCCGACACCTACGCGGCACACGGCGGTGCGTTCCCGATCGCGGTCGAGGGCGCCGGAGTGATCGGGACCGTGGTGGTCTCGGGTCTGCCCCAGGTGGAGGACCACGCCCTGGTGGTGGAGGCGCTGGAGAAGTTCACCGAGCTCCGCTAGGGGCCCGGGGAACCGCGCGAGCGGCCGAGCTGCCGTATTCGTCCGGCCTGCCGCACACGCGCGGTTCCCCGCCCCGGCGCAGTCGCTACGCGTCCTTCAGCTCCTGGCGCTGCCTGCCGAGCCCCTCGATCTCCAGCTCGACGACGTCCCCGGCACGCAGATAGGGCTTGGGGTCCGGCTGCCCGAGCGCGACACCCGCCGGCGTACCGGTGTTGATGACGTCACCCGGGTACAGCGTCATGAACCGGCTGACGTACCGCACGACTTCGGCGACCGGGAAGATCTGCTCGGCCGTCGTCCCGTCCTGCTTCAGCTCGCCGTTGACCCAGAGCTTGAGCGACAGTCCCTGCGGGTCGGGCACCTCGTCCGCGGTCACCAGCCACGGCCCGAGCGGGTTGAACGTCTCGCAGTTCTTCCCCTTGTCCCACGTCCCGCCGCGCTCGATCTGGAACTCGCGCTCGGAGACGTCGTGCGCCACCGCGTACCCGGCGACATGCGCGAGCGCCTCCTGCTCCGACTCCAGGTAACGGGCGGTACGGCCGATGACGACCGCCAGCTCGACCTCCCAGTCGGTCTTGGTGGACCCGCGCGGCACGAGCACGGTGTCGTGCGGCCCGACCACCGTGTCCGACGCCTTGAAGAAGATGACCGGCTCGGCGGGCGGCTGGGCGCCGGTCTCGCGGGCGTGGTCGTGGTAGTTGAGCCCGATACAGACGATCTTGCCGATACGGGCGAGCGGCGGTCCGATGCGCAGCCCGTCCGGATCCAGTTCCGGCAGCTCGCCCGACGCGGCGGCGGCGCGGATCCGGCCGAGCGCCGCGTCGTCGGCGAGCAGAGGTCCGTCGATGTCCGGGACGAGACCGGACAGGTCCCGCAGGGTCCCCTCGGCGTCGAGCAGCGCGGGGCGCTCGGCCCCGGCCGTACCGACTCGCAGCAGCTTCATGATCACAATCTCCCTCGATCGCGGCATCCCGGCCGATGGACACGGCCGAGTGCGGCTGGCCCCAGCCATCGGAGGACTGGTCGATCCTCCAAGGTCGACGTCCAGTCCGCAATACCCGGTTCACGGACTGGACCGCACCGCCGGGCGGTCAGCGGTACAGCAGCGTCCGCTCGAGCGCGCTCCATGTCGTGCTCGTCACCACGTACAGCGCGGCGGCCAGCGGCACCACCGCCACGGTGACGAGGGTGAAGAAGGACAGGAACGGCGCGACCCGGGTCACCGCCCCGAGTCCGGGAACCTGTCCGGCCTCGCCGGCCGGGGCCGGGATCGCGTCCGTCGTCCGCTTCGTACGCCGGTAGTTGTAGGCGGCGACGGCCGCGACGAGCCCGAACAGGGCGAGGTAGACGAGCCCGGCCGGTCCGAAGGGGCCGCCGTTGCCGAGCGCGTCGGCCCACCGGTCGCCGAGCGGCGCGGCGAAGAGGCTGTGGGTGAGCAGGTCGTTGCCCTCGCCGCCGATCGTCGTGCTCGAGAACAGGTGGTAGAGCAGGAAGAAGGCGGGGATCTGGAGCATGCCGGGCAGCGGGGAGACGTTCTCCCGCGCGTGCAGCTCGGCCACCGCCTTCTGGAACTTCTCGGGGCTGCGGGCGTGCTTCGCGCGCAGCTCGGCGATCTTCGGCTGGAGTCCGGCGCGTGCCCGCTGTCCGCGTGCGGCGGCCCGGGACAGAGGGTGGACGAGCAGTCGTACGAGTGCGGTGAACAGGACGATCGCGGCGGCCGCCGCGGAGGCGTGGAAGAGCGGCTGAAGCAGGCCGGCCAGCCGGTCGACCAGATCGGCGAACACGGACATGAAGGTGGACATGGGTGAGCCCTCCGGGGGTCTCGTCGTGCCGGGTGTGAAGAGGTGTCGGCATGACGACCCGCGTGAGGTCACACAGGTGGGCGTACGGAACGGACGAGTGTGTGCCCTACGCGGCGGTCGCCGGAAGGGCACGGCCCGGTGCCCGCGGTCGCGTACGGCCCCGGGCGTCCGGGTCCCGCTGCGGCAGGAACGCCGTACGGTGCTCGCGGTCGCGGATGGCCGTGCGCACCCGGGTCGGCGGCACGACGGGGGCGCTGCGGGCGGCGATCAGCGCGCAGACGGCCAGAGCGGCACCGGCCGCGGCGGTCGCGGCGAAGGCGACGGCGGCGGACAGGCTGCCGGTGTCGAGGAGGGCGACCTGGAGGAGCAGGATCAGCAGCACGACGGTGGGGCGCGGATTCACCGGCATCCGGACCATGGACCGCTCTCCCTCCCCGACCGCTCGCGCCGTCCCGACGGCTGGTGTCCGTTATACAGGCTCGGTCTCCAGCGGCTGCAGCAGCCTCTTCGGCTTCAGCAGCGCACGGCTGACCGGATCGGCCGGGTCCCGGTCGAGTCCGGGTCCCGGCATCAGTTCGACGTCCGCGACCGGTACGACGGTTCCACAGGCCGGGCATTCGCCGTAGGGGCCCAGCTCCTCCTCGGTACCGCAGACGGCGTGCCGAAAGGTGCGCAGGTCCGGCTTGTTCAGGAAGTCGCGGCCCCACAGACCGAGCGCCCGCAGGGTGGGCCACAGGGCGAGGCCGCGGGCGGTCAGGACGTACTCGTCCCGCGGCGGTGACTCCTGGTAGCGGCGCTTGTCCAGGATCCCCTCGGCGATGAGGGTCTGGAGGCGGGCGGCCAGCACAGCACGCGGAATACCGAGGTGGACGAGGAAGTCGTTGTAGCGACGCACGCCGTAGAACGCGTCACGCACGACGAGCAGCGTCCATCGCTCGCCGACGACCTCCAGCGCACGCGCGATGGAGCACTCCTGCGTCGCGTAGTCCTTGCCAAGAGCCATGCACTCCACTGTAGCCAGCTCCCGACCAGTTGGTTCGGTGACCGAATCGACTTTTCCAAAACTTGGTTCAATGAACGAACCCACGCCTGCTACGGTCATGCTCAGCAAGGTTCAGTGAACGAACCTGACTGTCCAACCACACACCGTTGAACACCTGTCGGTCGAACCCTGAACCGACCAGCCCCGGAAAGGGCAGGCCATGCCACAGCTGGAACGCACCCCACGGACCGTCGCCGCCACCGGCACGGCCCCCGAGACGCCCCGGGCGACCCCCACCCTCGCCCTGACCAGCGCCGCCACCGCGGTGGCGCTGATGACGTACACCGCGCCGGCCGTCTCGCTTCCCGGCATCGCCGCCGATCTGCACACCGGGGTCTCCGCGCAGGCCTGGCTGCTCAACGGCACCCCCCTGGGCCTGGCCGCCCTGCTCCTGGTGGCCGGCAGCCTCGCCGACGACTACGGCCGCCGCCGGATCTTCGTGGCGGGCACGATCGCCCTCGGCATCACCACCGTGCTCGGCGGCTTCACGACGTCCACCCTGCTCTTCACGCTGGCCCGCATCGCCCAGGGCGCGGCGAGCGCGGCGATCCTCGCCAGCAGCCTCGGCCTGCTGGTGCAGGCCTTCCCGACCCCGAAGGGGCGGCTGCACGCGACCGGTGTGTGGGGTGCCTTCGTGAGCGGCGGCATTGCGGTCGGCCCGCTGGTCGCCGGGGCGCTGCCCGGCTGGCGGACGACATACCTCGTCCTCGGCGCCGTGACGCTCCTCGTGGCGGCCCTGTCCGCACGCGCCCTCACCGAGTCCCGCGCCCCGCGCGGCGGCCGCCCGGACCTGGTGGGCGCCCTGGTCTTCAGTCTCGCCCTGGTCGCCCTGGTGGCGGCGCTGACACTGGGCCGCGACGGCTGGCTGCGCACCCCGGTGGCGCTGCTGTTCGCGGCGGCCGTCGTCCTGATGGCGGTCTTCGCCCTGGTCGAGCACCGCAACCGCACCCCGATGATCGACCTCTCCCTGCTCCGGCGCCCGCGCTTCCTGGGCTCCGCGGTGGGCGGTCTGTTCACGGGCCTCGCGGTACTCGGCCTGTTCACCTTCCTGCCCACCCTGCTCCAGCGGACCCTCGGCCTCTCCCCGCTCGACACGGCCTGGCTGTTCCTGCTCTGGTCCGGACTGTCCTTCGTGGTCGCGCTCCAGGCCAAGCGCCTGGCCGGGCGGATCTCGTCGCGCCACCAGCTGGCCCTCGGCTTCGCGCTGCACGCCGCGGCCGTCCTGACCATGCTCGGAGCGGTCGGCTCGGGTTCCTGGACCCGCGTGCTGCCGGGTCTGGTGATCGGCGGTGTGGGCAGCGGGCTGCTCAACGCCGCGCTCCCGCTGGTCGCCGTGCAGTCGGTCCCCGCCGAACGGGCCGCGATGGGCTCGGGCGCCCAGCAGACGTTCCGCTACATCGGCTCCTGCGCGGGTGTGGCCCTCACCATCGCCCTGGTGACCTCCGGCGGCGGCTCCCTGGCCCATGGCGCGAACGTCGCCGCGGTCGTCTCGGCGGGGCTGGCCGTGGTGGGCGCACTGGGTGTGCTGGTGCTGCGCGAGCGCTCGTAGCGGTCACCGGGGGCGTGCGGAGGCGAGCACGCCCCACACCACGAGCCGGTACCGGGAGGTGAACTGCCGGGTGCAGGTCGTCAGGGTGAGGTAGTGCCCGCGACGGTCGTACCCGTGGGAAGGACTGACACGGCTGCGCGGCACCGGCGCGATGACGCCTCCGTCCGCCGCCGAGGTCCGGGGCAGCACCTGGTCGACGACGCACGTGTACGTCGTCGACCGCGTCTCCACGACGACGGAGTCCCCGGGCCGCAGCCGGTCGAGGTGCCGGAAGGGCTCTCCATGGGTGTTGCGGTGCCCGGCGACCGCGAAGTTCCCCGCCCGCCCGGGCTGGGCGGTGCCCGGATAGTGGCCGACGTACCCCTTGTCGAGCACACCGGTCTTGCTGACGCCTTCGGCGACGGGGGCGCGCAGGGAGAGCCGGGGGACGGCGAGGACGGCATAGGCCTGGGAGCGCCCGGGACGCGCGGCGACCGCATGCCGCCGTTGCGGCGGGGTCCCGGCCGTCCCGTTCACGGCATCGGACGTCGCCCAGGCGCCGATGTCCCCGGACCCGCTCGGGCCCTCGGGCCCGCCCCACTCCCGCTCCAGCGCCCGCACCTTCCGCTCGGCCCCCTGCCGCGCCTCCCGGTTGGTCCACCACAGTTGGTGCACGACGAGCAGCATGAGCACGACGCCTACGGTGACCAGCAGTTCGCCACCGGCACGGACGAAGCGGTGGCGCACGGCGCGGCGCCGCAGTGCGGCGTGGTGGACCACGGGGATGCGCATGGCGCCGGACGATAAGGGGTGGGGCACCAAGTAGCCATGAGCGTGCGGAGGTCGGCGCTCTCCATCACAGCGTTGCCACGCGCCGCCGGTGCGGGCCCCGGACGGCCGAGGCCCGTACCGCCACACCGCTGAAACGGCCGGCGGTCACGGGCGGGTGGACCACCGCCCCGGCCCGGACATTGGCCTCACGCGATGCCCTTGACCTCGGGCGAGCAGTCGGGGGTCGTGTTCCTGTCCTTGATCGCGCAGACGACCATCAGGACCTTCTTGCGGCTCGGCGGGCTCTCCCCGCCGCCCCTGGCCTGGGAATCTCTCTCCTTTCCCGGTCGGCGGCAGTACGGTGTCCCCCATGCGCCCCGACACGCCTGCCGAGAACGTCGACCACAACGCCGAAGCAGCACGCCTGGAGCGGGCTGCCGGACTGTATCCCGAGGACGCGGAACACCTGCTGCTGCAGGCCGCGGCCCATCTGGAACTGGCCGGCGACCGCCCCGGGGCGACCACGCTGTACGACCGGCTGCTCTCGTCCTCCGAGCCGCTCGAGAACCCCCACCTCGTACGAGCCCTGAAGGCGTCGAACCTGTGGGAGTACGACCACGAGGCGGAGGCACGGGCGATCATCGACGGGCTCCGCGCGACCTCCCCCAGGCATCCGGCGCCCTGGCTGATCATCGCGGAATCCCTGGAGTCGCACGACGAGCTGGAGGCGGCCGAGGCGACGTTCACCGAGGGGCTGACGCTGCTGCTCGCCGGCCACGCGGAGCCCCCGCACGCCACGCACCCGCTTCTCTACGGCCGCCACCGGGTCCGCCGCATGCTGGGTGCGGCGCACGACGAGTGGGACGGGCTGGCGGACACACTCCACTCCTTGCCGGTCTCCCTGGACGAGCTCCACGACCCCAAGCGGATCTGGTCTCTCGGCTCGGACAACCCCGCGGAGCTCCAGGCGGAGATCGGCCGCCTGCGGGCGGAGCTCGGCGCGTACCGGGAGGCGCTCTCCCGCCCGTTCCCGGTGGCGATCCTGCACTGGCCGGAGACCGAACTGCAGGAGCTGGTCTCGGCGTACCCCACGCTGGCCACCGAGTACCCCTCCCGCGAGGAGCACCTGGCGACGATAGAGGAATCACTGCGGGAACTGGCCGCCTCCGGCACGCCGAACCTGGGCATCGTGACGGGCACGGTGCCGTCGTACGAGGCGTTCGCGGCGTCGGAGAGCGCGTCCCCGGCGGAGATCACGCTGCTGCCCCAGTACGCGACGACACTGGCGGCCCGCGGCCGCGCGGTCGCCTGGCCGCCGGAGCGGGGGGCGGGGTGCTGGTGTGTGTCGGGGCGGGTTTATGAGGAGTGCCACGGCGAGGGATGACCTGCCGCACCGCGTGGTGGGTCCCAGCCCCACGGCAAACACTGGGCCGGGGCCGACGGGCCGCCTCCCCCAACACGTAGTAACCCCGGGCCTTTGAGCCTCGGCGGCACGGCCAGATGGCAGTGTCAGTGCTCTCTGTTACACATGAGCACCGCCGTCCGAGCGATCGAGGGAGCCAGCGTGTCCGAGCAGGAGGTCCTGTCCCAGCCCCTCGCGGGTGTGTACGAGGAACTCATCACGCTGCGGTTCGAGCAGAGGCTGAAGGAACTTGCCGGCCTCGGCTGGCACCCGTTGAGCGACGCCGTCGGCCCCGAGTCGGTACCCCATGTCCTGGCGCGCCACGTGGGCGGGACGGTACGGCACGTGCTGGAAGGCCTGCCGCCAGAGGAGCGGGTGCATGCCGCCAACCACATCCTGGACTCCATCAGCACCCTTCAGGGGGCACAGGAGTGGGTGGATCTCGTGGCCACCGGTCCCCGTCAACTCCTGGCTCTGACCAAGCAGGAGGCTCCAGGGGTCTTCGCCGTCCGCCCGGCCACGCCCCTCTCCGACACCGCCCTGCTCACCAACTCCCCGGACGATCCCAGCCTCGGATTCGAGTTGCGCGCCGAGTTGGCTACCGCCGACCGAATCGACCTGCTCTGCGCATTCGTGAAGTGGCACGGGCTGCGGATCATAGAGCAGTCTCTCAGGGCAGCCCATGAGCGCGGCGTACCCATACGTGTCATCACGACCACCTACATCGGGGCAACCGAGCGGCGCGCGCTGGACAGGCTGGTGCGGGAGTTCAACGCCGAGGTGAAGGTGAACTACGAGACCCGGTCGACGCGGCTGCACGCGAAGGCCTGGCTCTTCCGTCGCAACAGCGGTTACGACACGGCGTATGTCGGCAGTTCCAACCTCTCCAAAGCCGCGTTGCTGGACGGCCTGGAGTGGAACGTCCGGCTGTCGTCCATCGCCACGCCTGACGTTCTGCGTAAGTTCGATGCCACCTTCGAGGCGTACTGGAGCGACGCGTCCTTCGAGACGTACGACCCGGCGACTGACGGGGACCGGCTCCAGGAAGCGCTGGCCGTTGCGGCAGGCGCCTCGTCCAAGACCGCATCGAACCGTGGCATCACGCTGTCTGGCCTTGAGGTACGGCCCTATCCACACCAGCGCGACATGCTGGAGCGGCTGGAAGTCGAGCGTGAGGTTCACGACCGGCATCAGAACCTCCTCGTCGCGGCGACCGGCACCGGCAAGACCGTCATGGCAGCGCTCGACTACAAGCAGTTGCGCAAGAAGCACGGCCGTGACCTGCGACTTCTGTTCGTCGCCCACCGCAAGGAAATCCTCGAGCAGTCACTCCGGACGTACCAGGATGTCTTGATCGACGCGAACTTCGGTGAGGAGCTCCACAGCGGAGAGATCCCGGAGCGCTGGACACACGTTTTCGCCAGCGTCCAGTCGCTGAATGCACGCGCCCTGGACCGGATAGCGTCTGATCATTTCGATGTGATCGTGATCGACGAGTTCCACCACGGCACATCACCGACGTATCGGAGGATCCTCGATCACTTCGAACCGCTGGAGCTGCTGGGGCTCACGGCCACCCCCGAGCGCATGGATGGCAAGAACATCCACGACGAGTTCTTCGAGGGCCGGATCGCTGCCGAGATGCGGCTGTGGGAGGCCCTTGAGAACGACCTCCTCAGCCCTTTCCACTACTTCGGCATCAGCGACAACACCGATCTGAGCGCTATTGAGTGGAAGCGTGGCGCATACGATCCCACCGCACTGAGCAACGTTCTGACCGGCAACGACGCACGGGCACGGCTGGTCGTGAGGGCTGTTGAGGAGAAGGTCGCCGATCCCAGGACCATGCGGGCACTCGGATTCTGCGTCTCCGTCGCACACGCCCACTTCATGGCGGAGTACTTCCGGAGAGCCGGCCTCACAGCAGCGGCCCTCTCGGGAGAGACGCCGCCCGTGGAACGCAAGCAGGCCCTCGCCGACCTCGCATCGGGGGCACTGCAGGTGATCTTTTCCGTCGACCTCTTCAATGAGGGTCTCGACATCCCCGACGTGGACACACTGCTCCTGCTCCGCCCGACCTCCAGTGCGACCGTGTTCCTTCAGCAACTCGGCCGCGGCCTGCGCCGCAGTGACAACAAGGCGGTTCTGACCGTGCTGGACTTCATCGGTCAGCATCGCAAGGAATTCCGGTTCGAGAACCAGTTCCGGGCCCTGACGAACCTGACGCGCAAACGCCTGCTGGACCACGTCGAGCGTGACTTCCCGCAACTTCCCTCGGGCTGCCAGATCATCCTGGAGGAGAAGGCGAAGCGAGCGATCATCGCCAACATCAAGGACCAGATCGGCGTCAACGTCACCGTGCTGGCCCGTGAGGTGGCCGACTACGCCCAGCCGAAGCTGAGCGACTACCTCTACGAGAGTGGGCGCGAGCTCAAGGAGCTCTACCGGGGCAATGGCAACTCATGGACCGGCCTGCTCCGGCGCTCCGGCCTGTTGAAGGGCGAGGTGCCGGAGGGAGAGGCAGCGCTCCTGAAGCGTGTTCCGGCCTTCCTTCACGTCGACGACCCCCTGCGTGTGGGCGCGTACACACGGATGCTGGAGGACGACGCCCCGCCCTACAGCTCTCTCGACGAGCAGCAGCAGGCCTATGCCCGCATGCTCTTCTTCCAGTTCTGGCCCCTGGGTGGCGTTACCCGCAAGGGGTTCCCGGACTACGACACCGGTTTTGCCGCACTCCGCACCCAGCACGCCGTGCGCAGCGAACTCCGGCAGGTACTGGAGTACAACCTCGCTCATACCGAGCACGTCCCGATTCCCCTCCTCGGAGTCGGCGGCCCGCACGGGGTACCCCTGACCATTCACGCCTCTTACAGCCGCGAAGAGATCCTCCCCGCGCTGGGTCAGTCCTTCATCGGTGGCTTTATGCCGGGTGACTTCCGCGAGGGTGTGAAGTGGTGCGAGTCCCTTTCAACCGATGCACTGCTCATCACCCTGGAAAAGGACGAGAGGGATTTCTCGCCGCAGACTCGTTACCACGACTACGCGCTGAACGAGACGCTCTTCCATTGGGAGTCGCAGAACCAGACGTCGGAGACGAGCCCTACCGGCATCCGCTACCAGCGTCATGCCATGGCTGGCAGTCACGTCCTCCTCTTCGTGCGCCGCTACAAGACGAACGACATCGGAGGGGCTCAGCCGTGGATGCTACTGGGGCCCGCTGAGTACGAGGGCCACAAGGGGAGCAAGCCGATGGCCATTACGTGGCGGCTCAAGCATGAGATCCCGGCGGATGTGTGGGCGTACTCGGCCATCGCGGCCGGCTGATCAACGGGACTGGGAAGGCCGAAGCACGCACGCGCAGGCCCGGTGGACAGCCCCCCGCGCAAGGTGGCGGCCGGCCTCCGGGCCAGGTGGGCGTCGTCGGTGGGCGCGCCGTCAGGCGAACTGCCCCGGCTGGTAGTCCCCCGCCGGCTGACGGACGATCACGTTCATGCGGTTGTAGGCGTTGATCAGGGCGATGAGGGAGACCAGCGCCGCGAGTTGGTCCTCGTCGTAGTGCTTCGCCGCGTCCGCCCAGGCCTCGTCCGGGACGCCGCCGGCCGCGTCCGCGATGCGGGTGCCCTGTTCGACCAGTTCCAGCGCCGCCCGCTCGGCCTCGGTGAAGACCTTCGCCTCCCGCCAGGCCGCGACCATGTGGAGGCGCTGCGCGGTCTCCCCGGCGGCCGTGGCGTCCTTGGTGTGCATGTCGGTGCAGAAACCGCAGCCGTTGATCTGGCTGGCCCGGATCTTCACCAGCTCCTGCGTCGCGGCCGGCAGGGTCGAATCGGTGATGACCTTGGCCGCCGAGTTGATGTACCGCAGGAACTTGCCGGCGACGGGGTTGGTGTAGAAGTTCAGTCGCGCTTCCATGGTGATCTCCTCGCTGTTTTGATGGTTGCACAGCACTGACGGAGCGGCCCGGTGGTGATGTGACAGCGCGACGAAGCCGACGCGTGTGACGTGCGTCTCACGGGCCTACCCGCTCCCCGGGTCCATGACGGCCTGGCGCCGGTGCACGGCCGTCCGCCTGCCGTACGGGCGGGCCACCGCGGCGCGCCCGGTTCGACCCCGGCTCCAGGACCTGCCCCGGCGCGGAGTTAGCCTCGGTCAGCAGCCGGAACGGCGACCGGGTCGGTCGTCGCGACGGCCCGGAGACGTACCAGCGGGAGGCGGACGGCGATGGCGAAGGTTCCGACGGCAGTGGTGGCCGCGGGTGGGCTGGTCGGCGGGTACGGGGTCGCCCGCTGGAGCAGGAAGCGGCAGCTCGGCGGGGCCGTGCTCGCCGTCGCCGGTGCCGCCGCGGCACAGCGGTGGCGGAAGCAGGCGGGCGGGGCGGCGGCCGGTGCGCTGACCGCCGCGTATGTCGCCGCCTTCGCCGGATCGCATCCGCTGGCCAAGAAGGTGGGCGCGTGGCCCGCGGTGTTCGGGGTGGCCGGGGCCGTCGCCCTGGCGTCGTGGGCCGTGGCCGACCGGCGCGGCTGAGGCGTCCGGCCGGATCATCTCCGCGGCCCGGGTGCGCCGTTCAGGCGACCTCTCCCCCGAGGGCCCCGGAATCCGGGCCGCGCACTCCCTGGAACGCCCGCCGATACGCGTAGGGGCTCGTCCCCACCACCCGCTTGAAGCGGTCGCGGAACGCGGTCGGGGAGCCGAACCCTGTCTGGCTCGCGATGCGTTCGACGGGGTGCGCCGTCGTCTCCAGAAGGTACTGGGCCCTGCGGATCCGCGCCCGGTGCAGCCACTGCAGCGGCGTCGTGCCGGTCTGTTCGCGGAACCGGCGGTTCAGGGTGCGGGAGCTCATGCCCGCACGGGCCGCGATGTCGTCGAGGGTCAGGTCCCGGTCCGCGTTCTCCTCCAGCCAGCGCAGCAACGGCTCCAGGGTTGCCCCGGTGGGGGACGGCGGCAGGGCGTGGACGATGAACTGGGCCTGGCCGCCCTCCCGTTCCAGCGGCATGACCGACAGCCGGGCGGCGTCGGCCGCGACGGCAGAGCCGTGGTCCTTGCGGATCATGTGCAGACACAGGTCGAGGGAGGCGGCGGCGCCCGCCGACGTGAGGAACTGGCCTTCGTCGACGTACAGCACGTCCGGGTCGACCGTCACCTCGGGATGGCGCTCGGCCAGCAGCTGCGCGGCCACCCAGTGCGTGGTCGCCCGGCGGCCGTCCAGCAGGCCGGTCGCCGCGAGCACAAAGGCGCCCGCGCAGACGGAGGCGATGCGGGTGCCGTGCGCGGCGGCCACGAGCAGGGCCTCCCGCACCTCGTCGGGCAGGGGGCGCGTCGGGTCGGCCGTGCCCGGCAGGATGATCGTGTCCGCCTCCGCCAGCGCTTCGAGCCCGTACGGGGCGCGGATCCGGAAGGCACCGGCGTCCACCTCCTCCTGGGGTGAGCAGATCCGTACGCGGTAGGCGGGCCGTCCATCGGGCAGCCGGGTGCGGGTGAAGACCTCGATGGGGGCGGAGAGGTCGAAGGGGATCACCTGGTCCAGCGCCAGGACGGCCACGGTGTGCATGGCGAGAGCGTAAGGGTGCGCCGGGATCCGGCCAAGTCGCCCGACACCGGCTGCTCAGCGGTTTTCGCAAGTCAGTGGACACCTGGAGACGGGTGGCGAGAATCCGTTGAGCACTGGCAATTGCGCCACTGTCGGCCATGATCTTGCCGACCTAGCCTCGGCCCGTGACCAAGTTCCTTCTCGCCGTTCACGTCCTCGCAGCGATCGTCGCCGTAGGCCCCGTCACCGTCGCAGCGAGCATGTTCCCGTCTCTCGCACGCAAGGTGCCGGCCGACCCGGGCGAAAGCCTGCTCAACCTCGCGCTGCTGCACCGCATCTGCCGGGTGTACGCCGTCGTCGGTGTCGCGGTCCCGGTGTTCGGATTCGCCACCGCCAAGAACATGGGCGTGCTCGGTGACGCATGGCTGATCGTGTCGATCGCGCTGACCGCGGTTGCCGCGGTGGTGCTCGGCGCCCTGGTGCTGCCCCGGCAGGGCGCCGTCCTCCGGAGCGTGGAGGACGGCGTACTCGACGCGCGGGCCACGGTACGGCTGGCCATGGTGACCGGGATCTTCAATCTCCTCTGGGCCGCTGTCACCGTGTTGATGATCGTGCGTCCGGGGTCCACCACCGGCGCCTAGGGATCCGGCACACCTCGCGGGGCCCGGGGCGGGAACACGCCGTCCCGGGCCCTTCCGCGTCCGGCCGGTCGCACCGGGCAGGCCCCTAGGAGGCCGCCGCGGTCCGCTCCGCAGTGCTCGTGTGGTGAAGGACGTTCGCCGTCAGCCGGCGCAGCAGGTCCTGTGCGGTCCTGAACTCCTCGGGGGTCAGGCCCATGGCGTCCCCGATCGCGAGCGGAACGGCGCGGATGTTCCGGCTCAGGGCGGCACCCTCGGCGGTCAGGGCCACTTCCACCACCCGCTCGTCGTCCGCCCGCCGCTGCCGCTTGATCCAGCCGTTCGCCTCGAGGCGCTTGATCAGCGGCGTCACGGTGCCGTAGTCGAGTTGCAGGGCGGCCACCAGGTCCTTGACGGGTGCCGTGCCGTGCTGCCAGAGCACGACCATGACCAGGTACTGGGGGTAGGTCAGCCCCAGCTCGTCGAGCAGCGGCCGGTAGGCGCCGGTCACGGCACGGGACGCCGCGTACAGCGTGAAACAGAAGTGGTCCTCGAGCGGCAGCGGAGGCTCGCCGGGGTGGCCCGTTGCGGGCGCGCTGGTGTCGTCGTGGCTCACGGTGGCTCTCCCCGGTCGTCGGTTCCTGGTCGCCGGACGGTCGTCCGGAAGGCATTGTCACATCCTTCAAGGACCCCAGTATCTCGCAAACCTTTATCTTGTGCACGATGTAAACGTGCGCTAGGTTTCTCGACGTCGCCCGAACAGGGCGATCCGGAGCCGCCGGCCCCACCTGCGTGAGTGCGTCGTATCCCAAGGAGATCCGTCATGCGTCCGAAGACCCTCTTCCGCCCCACCCGCAAGAGCTCCGCCGCGCTGGCGGCCACCGCGGCGGTGGCCGCTCTCACCTTCGCGGCCACGGCACCGGCCGAAGCCGCCAGGCCCGCACAGCACCCGGCACCTCCCAAGCCCACCGTCGTGCTGGTGCACGGCGCCTTCGCCGACTCATCCAGCTGGAACGGCGTCATCAAGCGGCTGCGGCACGACGGCTACCGGGTCCTGGCCCCGGCCAACCCGCTCCGCGGGCTCGCGAACGACGCCGACTACCTCCGCAGCTTCCTCAAGAGCGTGCGGGGACCCGTCGTCCTCGCCGGCCACTCCTACGGCGGCTCCGTGATCAGCCAGGCCGCCGCCGGCGACCCCGACGTCAAGGCACTCGTCTACATCGCCGCCTTCGCCCCCGACAAGGGCGAGACCCTCGCGGAGCTGGGCGAGAAGTTCCCCGGAGCCACTCTCCCCACCGTCCTCGACGAGGTCCCCTTCCCTCTCCCCGACGGCAGCACCGGCACCGATCTCTACATCAAGGCCGACAAGTTCCACGACGCCTTCGCCGCCGACCTCCCCGCCTCCACCACGGACCTCATGGCCACCACCCAGCGTCCCGTCGCCGCCTCGGTCTTCACCGACAAGCCCACCGAGGCCGCCTGGAAGACCATCCCTTCCTGGGACCTGATCACCACCCAGGACAAGGCCATCGCCCCCGACGAGCAGCGCTTCATGGCCCACCGTGCCCACGCGCGCACCACCGAGATCAGGTCCTCCCACGCGGTCCCCGTCTCACACCCGGCGGCGGTCACCGACGTGATCGAACAGGCCGCCCGGAGCACCACCCGCTGAGCGCAGGCCCGGTCCGGCTCACAACGGGTTCGTCAGCGACATGTCCTCCCGGGCCCACTCGCCCCGGAACGCCCTTGCCACCCCGGCCGTGACGAACACCCCCGTCGCGACCAGCAATGTGAACAGCCCCCAGGCCAGGGGCCGGAACGAGGCGTCCGGTCCGGGGTGGGCGCGCAAGGAGGCATGCATCAGCACGGCCGGGGGCACCGCCACCAGCAGCAGCGGCCAGCCGAGCCGGTCCCAGTGCCCGAAGTAGGCCGCCAGGAGCAGCAGGGCCAGCGCGAGGAGGAGGACCCCGGCGCCGGTGAGGGGGGTCGTCTCCTCGGTGGCCCGTGGGGTCGCGGATCGGTTGCGCGGGTCCCAGGGCAGGAAGAGCAGATGGGCCCCGGCCGCGAGGGCGGCCCCGAGCAGGCGTATCAGCCAGCGCGCGTACCACGGGCGGGTTCGCATGGGGCGGAGCAGCTTCTCGGTCATGGGGACGAGGATTCCCCCGGAGCGGATGCGTCGGCAGAGTACGGATACTCAGATCGCCCCCGGCCGCGGGCTCCTGCCGCAGGACGGCAGCGCACGCCCAGGGTCCGTCGTTCGGATCATGCCGGCGTCGATCGAAGGGCGCGGCCGCTCCCGGCCGACCTGATCCCGACGACAGACCCTAGGGAGTCGCCTGCGCCTGCGCGGCGGTGGCCGTCAGCGGTTTCGCGATGTCCTCCAGGGACCGCCGTTCCGCGCGCACCGCGAGCAGCGCGGCGACCACGCCCGCGGCGCACATCAGGGACGCACCGACCTGGAAGGCCAGGACCGTGTCGCCGACCCGGCCGGTGTTGGTGAGGTCGGCGAACAGGAGCGGGCCGCTGATACCGCCGGCAGCGGTGCCGAGGGCGTAGAAGAAGGCGATGGACATGGCCCGCGTCTCCATCGGGAAGATCTCGGAGACCGTCAGGTACGCGCTGGAGGCACCCGCCGAGGCGAAGAACAGCACCGCGCACCAGCACGCCGTCAGTGTGCCCGCGCTCAGTGAGCCGCGGTCGAACAGCCAGGCGGTGCCGAACAGGAGCAGACCCGAGAGCAGGTACGTCGACGAGATCATCACCCGGCGGCCGACCGTGTCGAAGAGCTTGCCCAGCAGCAGCGGGCCGAAGAAGTTGCCGATGGCGATGACGGTGAAGTAGTAGCCCGTGTCGCCGGTGGGGACGTCGAAGAACTTGGTGAGGATCGCCCCGAATCCGAAGGTGATCGCGTTGTAGAGGAAGGCCTGGCCGATGAACAGGGAGAAGCCGAGCACGGCGCGCTTGCGGTAGTCGCTGAAGACCGTGCGCGCGATCTCGCCGAAACCGACGCTCTCGCGCTGCCGGATGGTGATCTCACTCTTGGCGCGCGGCAGCGGCTCACCCCTCTCCGCTTCGATCTTTTGCTCGATCGAGGTCACCACCCGTTCCGCTTCCTGCTCTCTGCCGTGGATCAGCAGCCAGCGCGGGCTCTCCGGGACATGGCGCCGCACGAGCAGGATCACCAGGGCGAGGACGGCCCCCAGGGCGAACGTCAGCCGCCAGCCCAGGTCCTTCGGCAGGATGTCGGTGTTCAGCGCGACGACCGACAGCAGGGAACCGCCGACGGCCCCCAGCCAGAAGCTGCCGTTGATGACCAGGTCGACGCGTCCGCGGTAGTACGCCGGGATCAGCTCGTCGATCGCGGAGTTGATGGCCGCGTACTCGCCGCCGATACCGAAGCCGGTGAGGAAGCGGAAGAGGAAGAACCACCAGGTGGAGAAGGAGACCGCGGTCAGGGCCGTGGCCGCGAGATAGACCGCCAGGGTGATCATGAAGAGGTTCTTGCGGCCGTAGCGGTCGGTGAGGCGGCCCCAGAAGAGGGCACCGGAGCAGGCACCCGCCACGTACAGCGCCGCCGCGATACCGGTGACCTGGCCGGAGCTGATCGGCAGCCCGCTGCCGGGCTCGGAGAGCCGGCCGGCGATGTTGCCGACGACCGTGACCTCAAGGCCGTCGAGGATCCACACGGTGCCGAGGCCGATCACGATCGTCCAGTGCCACCGTGACCAGGGCAGACGATCCAGGCGGGCGGGAATCGCGCTGGTGACCGTGCCGGGTCGGGGCGCGGTGACGGACATGTCTGCCTCCTCGGTGCTGCGGCCGGCGCCGCACCCGACCCGAGTGCCCGCTCGGCCCGCGGCTACGCTCCCAGCGCCCGCGACACCGCGTAGATGAGCAGTCCGGCCAGCGAGCCCACCACCGTGCCGTTGATCCGGATGAACTGCAGATCGCGCCCGATGTGCGCCTCGATCTTGCGGGTGGTGTGCCCGGCGTCCCAGCCTGCGACCGTGTCCGTGATCAGGGACGTGATCTCCTTGCGGTACGTGGTCACCACGTGCACCGCGGCGCCCTCCACCCACTTGTCGACCTTGGACTGGGTCCTCGGCTCACCGGCCATCCGGGCGCCCAGCGACAGCAGCGAGCCCCGCACACGCAGCCTGAGCTCGCTGTGCTCGTCCTCGGCCGCCGACACGATCATGGAACGGACGGCCGTCCAGGCGGAGGCGATGAGGTCCTGGACCTCACCGCGGCCCAGCACCTCGCCCTTGAGCCGCTCCACACGGGCGCGGGTGTCGGTGTCGGACTGGAGGTCGGAGGCGAAGTCGGCGAGGAAGCGGTCGAGGGCACCGCGCGCCGGATGCGTGGGCGAGTCGCGCATCTCGGTGACGAAGCGGAGGAGTTCCCGGTAGACGCGCTCGCCGACCTTCTTGTCCACGAAGCGCGGGGTCCAGCCGGGAGCTCCGCCCTGAACGGCGGCCATGACCTGGTCGTCGTGCAGGACGAGCCAGTCGTGGGCACGGACGCAGACCAGGTCCACGACGCGTTTGTGGCCGCCGTCGGCGACGACCTTCTCCAGCATCTTGCCGAGCGGCGGCGCGATCTCCTGGGCGTCGGCACGGCGGGTTATGGCCTCGCCGACCACGGCCTGCACGTCCGAGTCGCGCAGCACGGTGAGCGCCCCGCGCAGCGCCGTCGCCAGTTCCGCCGTCACCCGGTCCGCATGCTCCGGTTCCGCGAGCCAGGTACCCAGCCGGGCGGCGATGCCGACGGCGTGCAGACGCTGCCGTACGACCTCCCCGGAGAGGAAGTTCTCACCGACGAACTCGCCCAGGGAGATGCCGAGCTGGTCCTTCTTGTTCGGGATGATCGCCGTGTGCGGGATGGGCAGTCCGAGCGGATGCCGGAAGAGCGCGGTGACCGCGAACCAGTCGGCGAGCGCGCCGACCATGCCCGCCTCGGCGGCCGCGGCCACATAACCGGCCCACGGTCCGGCGCCCGCGTCCCGTGCCCAGGTGGCGAGGGCGTACACGAGCGCCACGAGGAGCAGCAGGCCGGCCGCCATGCTCTTCATCCGGCGTACGCCGCGCCGCTTCTCCTCGTCGGCCGGGCTGAAGGACGTCATCGCCCGGTTCGTGACGGTCGACGAGCGGGCGGACGGCCCCGCGGCCGCCGCTTCGTCCGGTTTCGTGCGTTCCATCCACTCCACCCGTTCGTGTCCCCCGTTACACATTGTCCCTTCCTGACCGACTCCTGGAACGGAACGGGAGTTCCCGGCGTCTGTCCGGACGGAGAAGTCTCGGGGGTTTCTCAGGGTCCTGTCAGGGTTCCGGTCGCGATCGGGACGAGCCTGTGCCTCACGGCGCGGACACCTCGGGTTCCGTCGGCTCCTCCCGCCCCATGATTCATCATGGGGATGATCAACAACGGAGCCTCGGGCTCCCTCGCCCGAGGAGTACACGCACAGCATGACCAAGTTCAACGGTTATGCCCTGCTGGCCGCCCTGTGCGCGGTCATCCTGACCGTGTCGGCGGCCATATACATCGGCGCCGCGGCCGATGACGGCAGCGATCGCGGCGCTCTCGCCGTCGGCCGCCCGGACCCGCGGGGCGCCGCCGCACCCGTGTCGGCCGGCGTCTGGGTCGGCGCCTGGTCGGCCGCACCCTCCGGGGCCGAGCCAGGAACCGAACCGGCCGGCATGTCCGGACGGTCCGTGCGCAACGTGGTGCACACCGGCGTCGGCGGTACGGGGGCCCGCATCACGCTGTCCAACCTCTACGGACAGCAGCCGCTCTCCATCACGCACGCCTCGATCGCGGTCGCCGCAGGCAGGAACGAGGCGGCCGCCGCCATGGACACCATGCGCCGTCTCACCTTCGGCGGTGCGCCGTCGGTCGTCATAGCCCCGGGCCGCGAGGTGGTCAGCGACGCGGTCCGGATCGCCGTCCCGCAGGACTCCGACCTCCTCGTGACCACCTACTCGCCCACCCCGTCGGGCCCGGTCACCTTCCATCGGCACGCCCGGCAGATCTCCTACGTCGCCGACGGCGACCGCACGGAGGACGTGAGCGCAGCCGCCTACACCGGGCGCACGCCGTACTGGCGCTATCTGACCGCGCTCGACCTGCTCAGCAACGAGGCGGTCGGCACCGTGGTCGCCTTCGGCGACTCGATCACCGACGGTGTGACCTCCACCGTGGGCGCCGACAGCCGCTGGACGGACGTGCTCGGCCGGCGGCTGCGCCAGGCCGCCGGATCCGGGGACGTACCCCGCTACAGCGTGGTCAACCAGGGCATCAGCGGCAACCAGGTACTGACGAGCGGCCCCGGCCGGCCCGCCGACAACGCCAGCGGCCTCAGCCGCTTCGGGCGCGACGTCCTGGAGCGGGCGAACGCCAGGGTCGTCGTCATCGACCTCGGCATCAACGACATCGCGCGTCACCCCGGCCGCGCCGACCCGGACCGGATCGTCGCCGGGTTGCGCACCCTGGTCCGCGAGGCGCACGCACACGGCCTGAAGGCGGTCGGCGCGACCCTGATGCCGTTCAAGGGCCACGGCAACTACCGGACCGACCGGGAACAGACGCGGCAGGAGATCAACGCGCGGATCCGCTCCGGCACGGTGTACGACGAGGTCGTCGACTTCGACCGGGCACTGCGCGACCCGTACGATCCGCGTCGGCTGCGCCCCGACTACGACTCGGGCGACCATCTCCATCCCAGCGACAAGGGCTTCCGCAGGATGGCGGAGGTCTTCAACCCGGCCTCGCTGAAGGGGGCGGCGCCGGCCCGGCTGTGAGGCCGGACGGGCGGCGGACGTCCGTACGGCGGATCAGTACTCGTCGTCGCGCCGCCGCCCGCGCTCCTGCCGCCGGGCGTCCCTGCGCTCGCGCTGCAGTTCACGGCGCTCCTCGTGCCGCTCCCGGTGCAGATCGCGGCGCTCCTCGTGCCGTTCGCGACGCTCGTCGCGCAGTGCACGCATCAACTCGCGGTGCTGGTCGAGCACCTCGCGGTGGGACTCCGGCAACTCCCGGCGCGTCGCCTTGCGGTCCAGCTTCTCCTGGCGCCGCTCCTCCTTCAGCCGCTGCCGCTCGGCCCGCGTCACCTTGCGCTCGACGCCGACCCCGCCCCAGAACGCGAACCCGGTCACGATCACGCGCGGCGCACCCGGATCCCCGGGCACGCCCTCCTCGCGCTGGTCGAAGCCGCCCATGATCCCGACACCGCGCACGACCACCTCGACGCCGGGCGGCACGATGACGCTCATCCCGCCCATGACCGCGATGCAGTTGATCTCCACCTCGCGGTCCGCGAAGTACGCCTCCCGCAGGTCGATCTCGCCACCGCCCCAGAAGGCGAAGCAGTTGAACCGCTTCGGCACCGTCCAGCGCCCCTTGCGCTGGAACCCGGACATGACGGCGACGGCCGACGCCGACGACCCCTCGCCGCCCACGATCCGCTCGGCCCAACCCCCGCTCTCCACGGGCTCCTTGACCAGCGACACCGCGGGGGCGACCACACCGGCGGCCGGCAGATCACGGGTGATCGGGGCCAACTCCCCGTAGGTCCGCGCCTTGTACGTCGCCTCCAGCCGCTCCTCGAACTCCTCCATGTCGAGACGGCCCTCGGCGACGGCGTCCCGGAGTACCTCGACGACCCTTTCACGGTCGGCGTCGGAGGCACGGAGGTCCGGGGCGTGGGGCTCGGGAGGCGTCCCACCGGAAGACACAGCGTCGGTCATGCGGTCAGCCTACGAAAAAGCCGCGCACCGGGCTACGACACCGCCCCTTCCGGCGCGGGATCGGCGGCGCCTTCCAGCCGGTGCAGCATCCTGGCGATCACCGCCTCGATGTCCGGTTCCCGCACCGAGAGGTCCACCAGCGGACAGGTCGCCGCGATATGCGCCACCAGTGGGGCCGCCGACTCCGACGCCGGGAACGCCAGCCACTGCCGCGGCCCCTCGACCCGCACCACGCGCGCGGGCGGCGCCTCGATCGGCGGCATCTCCCGCTCCAGGTCGACCACGAGGGTGCGCTCGCTGTCGCCCACCTCGTGCAGCCCGGCGAGCGGGCCGTCGTACATCAGGCGCCCCCGGTCGATGACCATCACCCGCGAGCACAGCTGCTCGATGTCCTGAAGATCATGGGTGGTCAGCAGCACCGTCGTGCCGCGCTCGGCGTTCAGTTCCCGCAGGAAGTCACGGACCCTGGCCTTGGAGACGACGTCCAGGCCGATGGTCGGCTCGTCGAGGTACAGCACCTGCGGGTCGTGCAGCAGCGCCGCCACGATGTCGCCGCGCATCCGCTGGCCCAGCGACAGCTGGCGCACCGGGACGTCCAACAGGCTCTCCAGCTCGAGGAGTTCGACACAGCGGTCGAGGTTCTCGCGGTAACGCCGGTCCGGGATGCGGTACATGCGGTGCATCAGCCGGTAGGAGTCGATCAGCGGCAGGTCCCACCACAGGGTCGTGCGCTGCCCGAACACCACCCCGATGCGCTGCGCCAGCCGCGTCCGCTCCCGGGAGGGGTCGATCCCCGCGACCCGCAGCCTGCCGCCGCTCGGCGTCAGGATCCCGGTCAGCATCTTGATCGTGGTGGACTTCCCGGCGCCGTTCGGTCCGATGTAGCCGACCATCTCGCCGCGCGCCACGGTGAAGGAGATCGAGTCGACGGCCCGCACCCGGCGCCGCTCACGGCGCAGCAGGCCGGTCCTCGTACGCACCTCGAAGACCTTCTCCACCCCTTCCAGCCGGATGAAGTCGCCGTCCGGGCAGTCCTTGTCCACGACACCACCGTCCACGTAGCCGCCCTCCATGGGTTCCTCAGCTCCCCGTACTCCGGTACGAACGCAGTCCCGCGCGCCAGGCCAGCATCGCGAGCGCACAGCAGGCCGCCGCCACCAGCGGCGGCGCGAAGGCGAGCCAGGCCGGCAGGTCGAGCGGATACGGCCGCCCCAGCACGTACAGCGCGGGCAGCCAGTTGACGAAGGCGAGCGGCAGCACGAAGGTCACGCCGCGCACCAGTTCCTTCGCGAAGACGGTGGGCGGGTACTGCAACAGCGTCTGCCCCCCGTACGTGAAGGAGTTCTGCACCTCGGAGGCGTCCTGCGCGACGAACTGGAAGGCCGCGCCCGCCACGAACACGGCGCAGAAGATCGCGGCGCCACTCAGCAGCGCCAGCAGGACCATCAGCACCCTCGACGGTGTCCACGCCAGGTCCAGGGAGGCCACCGCGTATCCGAGGACCAGCACGCCCTGGACGATCCGGCCGAGGCGGCGCAGCCCGAAGCGGTCCGCCGCGACCTGGGCCAGCACCGGCGCCGGACGGACCAGGAGCGTGTCCAGCGTGCCGTCACGCACCCGCCGCCCCAGCCGGTCCATCGAGCCCAGCACAAGATCGGCGAAGCCGAACGCGGTGGCGGACAGGCCGTACAGGAAGGCGACCTCGGGCAGGCGGTAACCACCGAGCGAGTCGATCCGCGAGAACATCAGCATGATCGCGACGAAGTCGAGCCCGGTCGCCGCGAAGTTGCCCAGCGTGGTCATCACGAACGAGGCGCGGTAGGCCATGGTGGAGCGGATCCACATGGCGGTGATCAGACCGTAGGCCCGCAGCCCCTCGTACACCCGCCCGTGCGTCCGCCGCCCCGCGGCAGCCGTGTCAGCCACCCTGGACCACCACCCGCCGGGTCGCCGCCGACTGCACCAGCCGGCCGACGCCGAGCAGCACCACGGCCCAGGCGATCTGGAAGCCGTACGTGGGCAGCGGGTCCGCCGCGCCGAGGAGCACATCGACGGGGGCCTGGAGCAGCGCCGACCAGGGCAGCAGGCGGACGACCTCGCCGAGCGTGCCGGGGAAGACGTTCAGCGGCAGCAGCATGCCCGAGCAGAAGACCGCCGTCAGCCCAGCGAGCTGGGCGACGCCCGCCCCGTCCAGCAGCCAGAACGCGCTCAGCGCCACGACGAAGCGGATCGCGAAACTCACCACCACCCCGAGCCCGACAGCCAGCACGAACGCCACCCAGGTCAGCGGACTCGCGGGCAGCGCGAGCGGGAAGAGGAGCGCCCCGAACACCAGCGGGACCACACCCCGGCCGAGCAGATGGAACAGCGCCCGCCCCAGATCCGACGCCAGCCACCACCCCTGGAGGTCGACCGGCCGGTACAGATCGACGGCCACGTCGCCCGTACGGATGCGCTCGATCAGCTCTTCCTCGAAGCCGCCCCCGAACACGGCCACCGTCATCAGCAGGCCCTGGCTCACCCAGACGAACGTAAGAGCCTGCGACTGGTCGTACCCCCCTAGGTGGGGTCGCTCGTTCCACACGGCGAGGTAGGTGTACGCCAGGATCAATCCGAAGACCGAGTTGGTGAACACCCCGGCCGCGGTCGCGGTCCGATAGGTCGCGTACCGCCGGAAACCACTGGCGGCGACGGCGGCGTACAACCGCCCTGTCCCCACGGGAGAACCTCCTTCGACGTGTGTCGGACGGAAGCGCAGGAGCCTAGCGCGCGGGCGAAGTGGCGTACCACACGTTTTCCCGGCACGACACGTCCGTCGTCCCGGGAACGGAACGCAAGGTGCGACAGTCTTCATCAGGGGACGCAGATGGCGTACGAGGGCGTACGTGAACGTACGACGCAAAACGGGAGTCCGGCACCACGATGAGCGACGAGCCGCAGCCGCAGCCGCAGCAGGGCAGTCATGCCCTCGCGCCCCAAGAACCGCCGTCGGGCCCGTCGGGGCCGGCCCCCGGCAGGCCCCGGCGCACGGGGTGGCGCAGGCTGATCCCGACCTGGCGCATGGCCCTCGGGACCCTCGTGACCGGGCTGCTGCTGCTGGTCGGGCTCTTCGCGCTCGGCTACTACCTGGTCAAGATCCCGCCCGCGAACGCGGCGGCGACCAAGCAGAGCAACGTGTACCTGTACGCGGACGGCACCGAACTCGCCCGTGACGGCTCGGTCAACCGCGAGAGTGTGATGCTCGCCCAGATCTCCAAGGACGCCCAGCACGCGGCGCTCGCCGCCGAGGACCGCGACTTCTACTCCGAGTCCGCCGTCGACCCCAAGGCGATGATCCGCGCCGCCTGGAACACGGCCACCGGCAAGGGCAAGCAGTCCGGCTCCACGATCACCCAGCAGTACGTGAAGAACTACTACCTGGGCCAGGAGCAGACCGTCACCCGGAAGGTGAAGGAGTTCTTCATCTCGATCAAGCTGGACCGGGAGAAGAGCAAGGACCACATCCTCGAGGGCTACCTCAACACCAGCTTCTTCGGCCGCAACGCCTACGGCATCCAGGCCGCCGCGCAGTCCTACTACGGCGTGGACGCCAAGGACCTCACCGCCGCCCAGGGCGCGTACCTCGCGGCCCTGCTGAACGCGCCGAGCCAGTACGACGTGACCGCCCACCCCGAGAACAAGGCGGCCGCCGTGGCCCGCTGGAACTACGTCCTCGACGGCATGGTCAAGAAGCACTGGCTGACCGAGGAACAGCGACAGAAGGCGACCTTCCCGACACCCAGGCAGCAGGTCACCGCCACCGCCATGTCGGGCCAGCGCGGCTACCTGGTCCAGGCGATCAAGGACTACCTCGTCACCAACAAGATCATCGACGAGGACACCCTGACGGGCGGCGGCTACCGCATCACCACCACCCTGCAGAAGTCCAAGCAGGACGCCTTCGTCAAGGCCGTCGACGACCGGCTGATGAGCAACCTCGACAAGAAGAACCGCAAGGTCGACCGCTCGGTGCGGGCCGGCGGCGTCGCCATCGACCCGGCCACGGGCAAGGTCCTCGCGATGTACGGCGGCATCGACTACACCGAGCAGTACGTCAACAACGCGACCCGCCGCGACTACCAGGTCGGCTCGACGTTCAAGCCGTTGGTGTTCACCTCGGCCGTGCAGAACGGCGCCCGCACGCAGAACGGCGTCGCGATCACCCCCTACACCGTCTACGACGGCACGGACAGACGACCCGTGCAGGGCTGGAGCGGCGGCACCTACGCGCCTGAGAACGAGGACAACGTCTCCTACGGCCCGATCACCGTCCGCACGGCCACCGACGACTCCGTCAACGCCGTGTACGCGCAGATGGCGGTCGACGTCGGCCCCTCCAAGGTCAGGCAGACCGCGATCGACCTCGGCCTGCCCGCGAACACCCCCGACATGAACCCGTACCCCTCGATCGCGCTCGGCACGGCCACCGCGAGCGTCCTCGACATGGCCGAGGCGTACGCGACGCTCGCCAACCACGGCAAGCACGGCACGTACACCCTGGTCGAGAAGATCTCCAAGGACGGCAGGGAGGACGTCGACCTTCCGCACCGCGCCATGAAGCAGGTGGTCAGCCGCGAGGCGGCGGACACCACCACATCAATGCTGCGCAGCGTCGTGGACAGCGGCACCGCGACGGCCGCCCAGGGCGCGGGCCGGCCCGCCGCCGGCAAGACCGGCACCGCCGAGGAGGACCAGGCGGCCTGGTTCGCCGGCTACACCCCCGACCTGGCCACGGTGGTCGCCGTGATGGGCCAGGACCCCGACACGGGCAGGCACGAGTCCCTGTACGGCGCGATGGGCCTGTCCCGCGTCAACGGCGGCGGCGCGCCCGCCGAGATCTGGGCGCAGTTCACGAGGACGGCGCTCAAGGACAAGCCGGTCCAGAGCTTCGATCTGCGCCTCCAGGCCGGCGCGGAGGGGTACCACGACCCGTCCCTCGACCCCACGGCCCAGCAGCCGGGGGAGCCCGACGAACCCGACAACGGCGCCACCACGGGCGACCGGAGCGACCCGGGCGAGGACCAGGGGCAGACCGACGGAGGCTTCCCGCCCAGCGGCGGCACCGACACCACCGGCTCACCCGGCACCGGCGACACGGGCGACACGGGCGGCTCCACCGACGACGGCGCAACGACCGGGGACGGAGGCACCACGGGAGACGGCGGCACGACCGGCGACGGCGGCGGCACCGGCCCCGGGGGCCCGCCCGGCACAGGAACCACGAACGGCGCCGCGGGGCCCACCGGGGACGGCGGGCCTACGGGAGACGGCGGGACGACGGGCAGAGCCGAGGGCTAGGACCCGGCGCGATCAGATCCCCAGATCCTTGATGATCTTGGCCACATGCCCCGTCGCCCGCACGTTGTACAGCGCGCGCTCGACCTTGCCCTCCTCGTCGACGACCACCGTCGAGCGGATGACGCCGACGACCTTCTTGCCGTACATCGTCTTCTCGCCGAAGGCGCCGTACGCCTGAAGGACCTGCTTGTCCGGGTCGGCGAGAAGGGTCACCTTCAGGGACTCCTGTTCGCGGAACCTGGCCAGCTTCTCCGGCTTGTCGGGCGAGATGCCGATGACGTCGTAGCCGGCGCCCGCAAGGAGCTCCAGGTTGTCGGTGAAGTCGCACGCCTGCTTGGTGCAGCCTGGAGTGAGCGCGGCCGGGTAGAAGTACACGATGACCTTGCGGCCCTTGCGGGCGGCCAGGGAGACCTCGTTGCCGTCGGCGTCGGGCAGGGTGAAGGCGGGGGCGGTGTCGCCGGGTTCGAGTCGCTCGCTCATCGGTACCTCACATGGCAGGGGCGGGTTACCCGACGAGCCTAATCTCCCCCGCACCCGCCACAGGGGTGCCGGGGAGTGCGTCGGGCACGAAGCTGACAGACTGTCGACCACAGATGCAGGAATTGCGCGGAACACGTCGCAAACGACCACGGAGGAAGCGCGGTGACGGACACGTCGAGCACACCGGACACCAGGACTCCGGCGCAGATCGAGGCGGACATCAAACGCCGCCGCGAAACCCTCGCCGAGACGCTCGACGAGATCGGCGTCCGGGTGCACCCCAAGACGATCGTCGGAGACGCCAAGGCCAAGGTCGTCTCCAACATCGACCACACGCTCGGACGGGCATACGTCGGCGTCAACCGGACCGTCAGCCAGGTCAAGGGGCAGTTCGTCACGCAGGAGGGCGCACCCCGCCTGGAGCGCATCGTCCCCGTGGCCCTGGTCGTGGTCGGCGTCGCCGGACTGCTCACGCTCGGCTCCCGGCGGCGCAAGCGCTGACCCGGACGCACACGAAGAGATCGAAGGCAGGTAGGTTCGGGGTGTGAGCGAGAAGACCCACCACGACAAGTTGCCGATCCGGATGCTGCACGACCGAGTGCTCGTGCGGCAGGACGCCGCCGAGGGCGAGCGCAGGTCCGGCGGCGGCATCCTGATCCCCGCGACCGCGGCCGTCGGCCGACGCCTCGCCTGGGCCGAGGTCGTCGCGGTCGGGCAGAACGTCAGGACCGTGGAGCCGGGCGACCGGGTGCTGTACGACCCGGAGGACCGGGCCGAGGTCGAGGTGCGGGGCACCCCGTACGTCCTGATGCGCGAACGCGATCTGCACGCCGTGGCGGCGGACCGCTTCGAGGGGTCCGAGGACTCCACGGGCCTGTACCTGTAGAACGAACGGCAAAGGGGCCGGTGGCAGACGCCACCGGCCCCTTTGCCGTTCCTTTGCTAGCCTTGGACGACCCCGACGAGACGCGCCGTACCGGGACGGGACCGCCAGGTCCACAGGCAAAGACGACGCACCTGTCCGTTCACGTCTCACGGAGGTGCCTGTCATGGCCTGGGTCCTGCTCGTCGTCGCCGGACTGCTCGAAGTCGCCTGGTCGATCGGGATGAAGTACACCGACGGTTTCACCCGCCTGTGGCCGAGCCTCGCCACCGGCGCGGGAATCGTCGCGAGCATGCTTCTGCTCTCCTACGCCGCGAAATCCCTCCCCATCGGCACGGCGTACGGCGTCTGGGTGGGCATCGGCGCGGCCGGCGCGGCGGTACTGGGCATGACCGTCCTCGGCGAGCCCGCCACCGCCGCACGGATCTTCTTCGTGGCCCTGCTGCTGATCGCGGTGGTGGGGCTGAAGGCGACTTCGGGGCACTGAGTTCCCGCTGCACCGCCGGGGCGACGACTCTCGTGACTGCCCGGTCGGTGGTTCGTTACTCCGTGCGAGACGCCGAACAGGCGGGCGAGAACGGGGGTAAGGCCATGGCGGACAGGTACGACCGGGGCGCACTGGCGACGGCGGTCGCGGAGTCCCACACCTGGAACGGCCTCATGCGCCGCCTCGGGCTCAAGCCCAGCGGTGGCCGGCGACGCGTCCTGCAGGAACGCGTCGCCGCGCACGGGATCGACACAGGCCACTTCCGGCAGCGCAGTTCGTGGCTCCGATATCCGGACGATGCGATCGCCGCGGCGGTCGCATCGTCCACGACACTGCGGGAGGTCGCTCTGAAACTCGGCGCCACGCCCGCCACCGGAACGCTCACGCACCTACGCCGCCGCATCGCGGCGGCCGGCATCGACATCGGCCACTTCCCGGGCGTCGATCGCCCGTACACCCTTCCCCGGTTCACGGACGGCGAACTGCGAATCGCGGCCGCCTCGGCCCCGAGTGTGCGCGGTGCGGCCGGAGCACTGGGGGTGCCCGACGACGACCGGTCACGCGCCGCACTGAGCCGGATGTTCCGGGAGCGGAAGGTGGACACCTCCCACTTCCGCAACGCCCGCCTGGCGATCCCGGAGCAGGCACTGCGGGCGGCCGTTGCCGAAGCGACGAGCTACGCCGATGCGATGCGGGCACTGGAACTCGAAGTGACCGACACGAACCACCGCCGTGTGCGGCGCAAGGCGGCGCAGCTCGGCCTGGACACAAGCCACTTCAAGCGGCGGCCCCGGGCGGCGGTGCACACGTCCCGTCGCGCGCCCACGGCGGGACGCGTGCTCGTGATCCTCCCCGCCGGGTCCCCGCGGACCAACCGGGCCCGACTGCACGCGGCACTTCAGGAGTCCGGCATTGCCCATCGGTGCGTGTCCTGCGGCAACGCGGGTGAGTGGCTCGGGCGGGAGATCACCCTCCAGATCGACCACATCAACGGCGACTGGCTGGACAACCGCATCGAGAACCTGAGGTATCTGTGCCCGAACTGCCATGCCCTGACGGCAACATGGTGCCGCCGGAAGGACAGGCGGGCCGCAGGCCCTACAGGCTCACCCGTAGACTGAACGGCACGAAGCGACGCAGGGATAAATGTCCGCTTTGGGGCGGTCGTGGCGAAAGAGGCGATACGCGCGGGTTTTAGGTGCCCGTGGGAGAAATCCCGTGTGGGTTCGAGTCCCACCGACCGCACGCCGGCATTGTGAGGGCCCACCCGGGAGAAAAGGACGGGTGGGCCCCTCGCGTCGTCAGCCGAGCAGCTGCCGCACCACCGGTACCAGCGCCCGGAACGCCTTCCCCCGGTGGCTGATCGCGTTCTTCTCCTCGGGGCTCAGTTCCGCGCAGGTCCGTGTCTCGCCCTCCGGCTGCAGGATCGGGTCGTAGCCGAAGCCGTTCGTGCCCGCCGGAGTGTGGCGAAGGGTCCCCTTCAGCTGGCCCTCCACCACACGCTGCGTCCCGTCCGGCAGGGCCAGGGCCGCGGCGCAGGCGAAGTGCGCGCCGCGGTGGGCCTCGCCGATGTCCCCGAGCTGGGCCAGGAGCAGGTCGAGGTTCGCCTTGTCGTCTCCGTGCCGGCCGGCCCAGCGGGCCGAGAAGATGCCGGGCGCGCCGTGCAGTACGTCGACACACAGGCCCGAGTCGTCGGCGACCGCGGGCAGGCCCGTGGCCTGGGCCAGGGCGTGGGCCTTGAGCAGGGCGTTCTCGGCGAAGGTGACGCCTGTTTCCTTGACGTCGGGGATGTCGGGGTAGGCCTCCGCGCCGACCAGGTCGTGCGGGAGGCCCGCGTCGGCGAGGATCGCCCTGAGTTCGGTGATCTTTCCGGCGTTGCGCGTGGCGAGGATCAGGCGGGTCATGTCCATCAGTATCCGTGGGGCGCGGGCGTCTTCTGCCCGCGCCCCCGGTGCCGGCCGCGGCGTGCTAGGACGTGCAGACCTTGGTCAGCTCTCCGGCGGCGTCCGTGACGGGGCCGACGTCGGGGGTTTTGTCGCCGTTGCGGACGGCCTCGCGGACGTTCGTGACGGACGTGCGCAGATGGTCGACCGCCTTGTCGAGATCGACGTCGTCCGTCGTGTCCCCGATCTTGTCGAGGTTCCTCTCGATGGAGTCGAGGGACGCGTCGGTCTGCGTCGGGTCGTTCGCCGCGTTCTCGACGGCCTGCTGGAGGTCGGTGACGCTGTCGGCGATCGCGTCGGCGGTCTGGACGCAGTCGATCGCCTTGTCGACGGCGTCGCAGCCCGCGCTCGCGCCGATGGCGGCGAGTACGGCGACGGCTGCGAGTGCCGCGGCGGTGGTGCGGCGGCGGTGGCGCGCGGCCATGGAACGGATTCCCTCCCCGTCGGCGGTGCGGCACCTTCCCGTGGGCGCGCCGGCCGGTCCGGCTCGCCGACCCGTCGGTGGTCGTACGGGGCTGTGTCCGGGCGCGCGGGGTACCCCCGGGCGCCCTCGCGTCAGCGGTGCGGCTACCTCTGAAAACGCCGTTCGGCGCTACTCGGTTGCCTCGAGGGCGTCGCGTTGCAGGGTCGCGAGCCGGTCGCAGCCGGAGACTGCCAGGTCGAGCAGGGCGTTCAGTTCGGTGCGGTCGAAGGGTGCGGCCTCCGCCGTGCCCTGTACTTCCACGAAGCGGCCGTCGCCGGTGCAGACGACGTTCATGTCGGTGTCGGCCCGGACGTCCTCCTCGTAGCAGAGGTCCAGGAGCGGTACGCCGCTCACGATGCCGACGGAGACGGCCGCGACCGTGCCGGTCAGCGGCTGCCGGCCGGCCCGTACGAGCTTCTTGCGCTGTGCCCAGGCGACCGCGTCGGCGAGTGCGACGTAGGCGCCGGTGATCGCGGCGGTGCGGGTGCCGCCGTCCGCCTGGAGGACGTCGCAGTCGAGGACGACGGTGTTCTCGCCGAGCGCCTTGTAGTCGACGACGGCGCGCAGGGAGCGGCCGATGAGGCGGCTGATCTCGTGGGTACGGCCGCCGATCTTGCCCTTGACCGATTCGCGGTCGCCGCGGGTGTTGGTGGAGCGGGGCAGCATGGCGTACTCGGCGGTGACCCAGCCCTCGCCGCTGCCCTTGCGCCAGCGCGGGACGCCTTCGGTGACGGAGGCGGTGCAGAGGACCTTGGTGTCGCCGAAGGAGACGAGGACGGAGCCCTCGGCGTGCTTGCTCCAGCCGCGCTCGATGCTGATGGGGCGGAGCTGTTCGGGCGTGCGGCCGTCGATTCGAGACATGGGCCGAGCCTATCCATAGATGCGTCAGGGGCCCCTCCCGGTGGGAGGGGCCCCTGACGTGTGGGCGCGTGGGCTCACATCATGTCTTCGATCTCCGCGGCGATCGGGTCCGCGTCCGTGCCGACGACGACCTGGATGGCGGTGCCCATCTTGACGACGCCGTGGGCGCCGGCGGCCTTCAGAGCGGCGTCGTCGACCAGAGAGGCGTCGTGGACCTCGGTGCGCAGCCGGGTGATGCAGCCCTCGATCTCGTCGATGTTGTCGATGCCGCCGAGACCGGCGACGATCTTCTCAGCCTTGCTGGCCATGTCTCTTCTCCCTGATCCGAACCGCTTTGTCGCAGTAACCCATAGGTGGACGAACTTTGCGAGCGGTCTGGTCGTGCGAACCCGAGGCAGGCGTTCCCGACAGTGCGACCGTCCGCGAACTGGTCTACACCACGCCGCAACAGGGCGCCAAACGCAGTGCGGCACGGGGTGACTGCGCCGGGACATAACGACCAAGTGGCACTTATCACGCTCTTCAGGCCTCTACCGCATAGCCGGATCGAGCTATCATTTCCGGGAATTCGCCGCAAGTGCGGCACTACTTACGGTATGTCCGGGACTACAGAATTCACGGGTTCCTTATCCCACCTTCACCGTGCTACAACAGGTCTACACCAGTGAGTGGTGTAGACCACGCGGGAGCTGCCCACCTCGTTCAGCCCTTCCCGTCCCCCGGCAGCCCCCAGCACATGGAGGAACTATGAGCACCGCCACCGAAACCTCGGCGGCCCCCGCAAAGAAGCGGGGATCAGGTCTGTTCCAGGGCCTGCAGAAGGTCGGCCGCAGTCTCCAGCTCCCGATCGCCGTACTGCCGGCGGCGGGTATTCTCCTGCGACTCGGCCAGCAGGACGTCCACGACAAGCTGAACCTGCCCGACAAGGTCACGGCGGTGTTCGCCACAGCTGGTGGGGCGATCTTCGACAACCTGCCGATGCTGTTCTGCATCGGTGTGGCGATCGGCTTCGCCAAGAAGTCCGACGGCTCCACGGCACTGGCGGCCCTGGTCGGCTTCCTTGTCTACAGCAATGTGCTGAAGGCCTTCCCGGTCACCGAGGCCAAGGTCCAGGCCGGCGCCGACATAGCCGCCACCTACAACAACCCCGGCGTCCTCGGCGGCATCCTGATGGGTCTGCTGTCGGCGGTGCTGTGGCAGCGCTACCACCGGACCAAGCTGGTCGACTGGCTCGGCTTCTTCAACGGCCGGCGTCTGGTCCCGATCATCATGGCCTTCGTCGGCACGCTCGCCGGCGTCTTCTTCGGTCTGATCTGGAAGCCGATCGGCGAGGGCATCTCGGACTTCGGTGAGTGGATCACCGGTCTCGGCGCGCTGGGCGCGGGTCTGTTCGGTCTGATCAACCGCGCACTGATCCCGGTCGGCATGCACCAGTTCGTGAACACCGTCTCCTGGTTCCAGATCGGTGACTTCAAGAACTCGGCCGGCGCGGTCGTCCACGGTGACCTCAACCGGTTCTTCGCCGGTGACCCGACCGCCGGACAGTTCATGTCGGGCTTCTTCCCGATCATGATGTTCGGCCTTCCGGCCGCCGCGCTCGCCATCGCGCACACCGCCCGTCCCGAGCGCCGCAAGGCCGTGCTGGGCATGATGATCTCGCTGGCGCTGACCTCCTTCGTGACCGGTGTGACCGAGCCGATCGAGTTCTCGTTCATGTTCATCGCCCCGGTGCTGTACGCGATCCACGCGGTCCTCACCGCCCTGTCCATGGCGGTCACCTGGGCGCTCGGCGTCCACGCGGGCTTCACCTTCTCCGCGGGTGCCATCGACTACCTGCTGAACTGGAACCTGGCGACCAAGCCATGGCTGATCATCCCGATCGGCCTGGTGTTCGCGGCGATCTACTACTTCGTCTTCCGCTTCGCGATCGTCAAGTTCAACCTCCCCACCCCGGGCCGCGAGCCCGAGGAGGAGGTCGAGGACCTCACGAAGGCGTGAGCGACTCCACTGAACGACACGAAGGCCCCGGAACCTCTCAGGTTCCGGGGCCTTCGGGCGTGTGAGGGGCGCGTTGCCCGTACGCCGGTCCTAGACCTCGTACGTCGCCCGGGGCGTCGCCAGTTCCACGGGTCCGGAGTAGACGGCCCGGGCGTCCGCCAGATTGACCTGGGGGTCGGTCCACGGCGGGATGTGGGTCAGGACCAGTCGGCGGGCTCCGGCGCGGGCGGCCGCCTCGCCGGCCTCACGGCCGTTGAGGTGGAGGTCCGGGATGTTCTCCTTGCCGTAGGTGAACGCGGCCTCGCACAGGAAGAGGTCCGTGTCACGGGCGAGTTCGTCCAGGGCCTCGCTCACACCGGTGTCGCCGGAGTAGGTGAGCGACCTGCCGCCGTACTCGACGCGGATGCCGTACGCCTCCACGGGGTGGCGCACGCGTTCCGTGTGGACGGCGAAGGGGCCGATCTCGAACGAGCCGGGCTTGACCGTGTGGAAGTCGAAGACCTCGCTCATCGAGGAGGCCGAGGGGGTGTCGGCGTAGGCGGTGGTCAGGCGCTGCTCGGTGCCCTCCGGACCGTAGACCGGGATGGGTGCGGCGCGGCCGCCGTCGTGGCGGTAGTAGCGCGCGACGAAGTACCCGAGCATGTCGATGCAGTGGTCGGCGTGCAGATGACTGAGGAAGATCGCGTCGAGGTCGTAGAGACCGCAGTGGCGCTGCAGCTCGCCAAGGGCGCCGTTGCCCATGTCGAGGAGCAGCCGGAAGCCGTCGGCCTCGACGAGGTAGCTCGAGCAGGCCGAGTCCGCGGACGGAAACGACCCCGAGCAGCCGACGACGGTGAGCTTCATAAAGCTGGAACCTCCGCGTGGCAGAAAGTGCACAAGGCAGGAACGGGCAGTGACGGGGGTCGTGCGGTCCGACGAGCGTAAGGCGCAAAAGGGCCGGTCGCTCCTCCGCCAGGGGCCGTTGTGGGCGAACTCACCTGTGGTGTCACCGGTTCGGCTGGACCATGGGCGCGTGCGGAGTGCGTCGGGGCGCACGACCCGCGGTGCGGCGGCGCGTTGGTGTGTGCCGAGGGCGAGCGGTGGGGCTTGTACGCCGGTACCGTCAACGATATGGACACGTCCTGGTGGCTGGCGCTGGCGGCGGTGGTGCTGCTCGCGCTGATCGCGACGCTGGTGGACGGATGGGGGCGCGGGCAGCGCCCCCGCCGTGCCGCGACGCGTCCGCCTGGACGTGCCCGGCTGCATCCGCGGCCGGCCGAGATCTGGTGGGCGAGCGTTCCGTACGAGGACCGGATCGGTTCGAAGGACCGGCCCTGCCTGGTGCTGACGGTGCGCGGGGACAGCGCGACGGTCGCCAGGATCACCAGTCGGTACCGCGACGAGCGGGCGGGCGTGATACCGCTGCCGCCGGGCACGATGGCCGACGCCCACGGGCGGCCCAGTTTCCTGGAGACCGACGAACTGCGCGACGTGCCGCTGTGGGACTTCCGGCGCCGGGTGGGTGTGGTGGACCCCGTGCTGTGGGATCAGGTGCGGTATCTCGCTGGGTGACCGGCCTCATGGCGTGTCCTTGACGGCCCTGTCCTTCCTTCGGTCTTCGTCCTCTCCCCCGGCCTCGTCCTCACGGTGCCGTCACGGTCACCGTGACCGTCCACTGCTCGATGCCCAGGCACGCGTTCCGGCCCGGTTGCCGGGCGCACAGGGGTCGGCTCGAGGAGAGCCGCGCCGTCCCGGGCGCGACCGCCTCGAAGGCGGCGAGGGCGCCGCCCGGCGGGACGGCGATGCCGGCGTTGGTGGCCTCGAGCGCGTCTCCCTCGGCGGTGACGACGGCCCAGGGCCGGTCCTTGGAACCGTCCAGTTCGATCCGGATCCGCCCGCCCTGTGCCAGGCACACGGTGCGGCCCGTGTCGGCCGCGGTGAGCTGCACCTCGGGCGCGCACCCCGTCCCGGTGGGGGTCGGCGGAAGCGACGGTGAGGCCGGTGCCGACGGCGGGACCGGTGCCGTCGATGCAGGCGGTGCCGACAATGCGGGCGGTGCCGACGGCGGGGTCGCACCGCCACCGCTGCCGGACGAGCCGGCGCCGGCCCCGCAGCCCACGACGAGAAGTGCCGCTGCCGCGACGGCGGTGACGGTGGTGGTCCGGTGGAGCGTCGTACGGCGCATGGGGCGGCCGCCTTCCTCTGCCTCGTCCTCGGTCCTGCCCTCGTGCTGGTGTGACGTTCCTCCAGCTCATCAGGATCCGCCCGCGACCGCGAGCGGGCCCCGGCCGCTGGTACGGCCGGGGCCCTTGGTGCCGGAGGTGCTCAGCCGGTCGTCAGTGCGGTGTCGTCGACGACGAAGCTGGTCTGCAGCGAGGAGTCCTCGGCGCCGCTGAACTTCAGGGTGACCGTGGACCCCGCGAAGGAGGACAGGTCGAAGGACTTCTGCGCGTATCCGGTGGCGGCGTTGAGGTTCGAGTACGTCGCCAGCGTGGTCGAACCGGCGGTCACCGTCAGCTTGTCGTACTGGCTGCCGGTGGTGGTCTCCGCCGTGTCGATGTGCAGATAGAAGGTGAGCGTGGCCCTGCACCCGGACGGGATCGTCACCGACTGGGACAGCGTGTCGGTGTGCGAGGACCCGTACCCGTCGAGCCAGGCCTTGTACGAACCGCCGTGCGCCGCCTCACCGCTGTCGTTGGTGATGACCCCGCTCGTCGCGGTCCAGCCGGTGCTGCCCGACTCGAAGCCCGGGTTGCCCAGCAGTTGCGCCGAGGAGCAGGAGCCGCCGGAGGAGCCGACCGTCCAGCTGAAGGACGCCGAGCCCGAGGCGCCGGTTGAGTCCCTGGCCGTGACGGTCGCGCTGTAGGTGCCCGCGGTGGACGCGGTTCCGGAGATCAGGCCGGTCGAGCTGTTGATCGACAGTCCGGTGGGCAGCCCGGTCGCGCCGTAGGTGAGCGCCGCACCCGCGCTGTCGGAGGCCGAGATCTGCAGGCTGACCGAGCCGCCGGTCGTGGTGGACTGGTTGCCGGGGCTGGTGACGGTCACGGTGTTGCCGGAGCCGCTGCCCGCCGAGAAGGCGGCCGTGCCGTTGGGGGTGCCCCAGCCGGTCGGGCCGTCGTAGCCGGCGCGCGCGGTGCAGAAGTACGACGTGGAGCAGCTGCCGTTGTTGCCGGTCGTGACGTCGTACAGGTTCGCGGTGTGGGAGTAGGGGTACTTCGCCGGGTAGTCCGTGGCGCCCGGGGTGCCCGCGAGGGCGTAGACGCCGGCGATGATCGGGGCGGAGGCGCTGGTACCGCCGTAGACCGCCCAGCCGGAGCCGCCGTAGGTGTCGTAGACCGCGACGCCGGTGGCCGGGTCGGCGACCGCCGAGACGTCGGCCTCCATGCGCCGGGAGCAGCCGGTGTCGGTCTGCCAGCTCGGCTTGGGGTCGTAGGCCGAGCAGCCGGAGCCGGTGCCCTCGGTGCTGCTGGTCTTCCACACGGACTCGGTCCAGCCGCGGGAGTTGGAGGACGTCGACAGCGCGGTGCCGCCCACGGCGGTCACGTACTGGGAGGCCGCCGGGTACTCGGCGCCGTAGGCCTCGTCGCCCGAGGAGACCGTGATCGCGACGCCGGGGTGCTTGAAGTACTGGGTGTCCTCACTGGTCTGGGACGACGCCTCACCGCCGCCCCAGCTGTTGGACACGAACTTGGCGCCGAGCGCGACGGCCTCGTTCTCGGCCGTGCCGAGATCGGTGTCGTTCGCGGAGTTGGCCTCGACGAGGATGATCTTGCAGTTCGGGCAGACGGCGCTGACCATGTCGATGTCGAGCGCCTCCTCGCCCGCCCAGCCGGTGTTGTTGGACGGCAGCGAGGTGGTCGAACCGGTCTGACTGACCTGCTTGAAGCAGCCGTTGGCCTTGGTGCACGCGGACAGCCCGTAGGTCGAGCGGTAGGTCGCGAGGTCCGATTCGGCGTTGGGGTCGTTGTACGCGTCGACGACCGCCACCGTCATGCCGGAGCCGCCGGTCGAGGGCAGGTTGTAGGCGCTGTGCAGGTTGGCGGGGCTCAGGCCGGAGGGTGCGGCGGCCGCCATCGCGGAGGCGAGCCGCTGCTCGATGTCGGTGCGCCGCTGGGCGAAGCAGGACGCGTGACCGGCGGTCGGGGCGCCGCACAGGTGCTGTGTCGGCACCTTCTGGCCGGGCTTGCCGGTGGCGTGGACGGTCTGCGCCTCGGGGCTGGTCAGCGCCCGGGCGTTCTGGGTGGTGTGGGAGGACTGCGCGGTGCCGGAGGCGCTCTGGGCGCCGGCGGCCGGGGCCGCCATGAGACCGGCGACGGTGAGGGCGAGAGCGGGGAGGGCGGCGGTCAGGAGTCTTCGCAGGCTCCGTCGCCGCTTGCTCGGGCGGGACTCACGCATGGGGTGCTGCCTCTCTCGGTTTGAGGCCGGCGCCGCGCGGGCCTGGGTCGGGCCGGACGCGGAGCCACAGCCGGGAAGTGGGGATTCCTGAAGCTGAGTGGCAGGCCTGTGACGCGCGTAGCGACGGTGGGACGCGTTGCCATGGGCATGACACTTATAGCGCCGTGAACACCCTGAGAGCCCAGTGAGCGTGACATGACAGGGTGCGGGCAGAACCTAGCCCGGTCCGGCGAGGGCGGGCAGTCCCGAAGAGAGATCTTTGCCGCTCCATAGGCGGCACTTAGCGCGCCGATTGGCGGGCATTGGCGCGTTGATGAGAAGGCGGGTTCCGGGGGCGGGGCCCCCGGTCACCTCCGTAGGGAAAACCCTATGCCCACAGCTGTCCGTGCAGTGTCCTGATCGCCTCTTCCGTCGTCGCCGCCGTGTAGACGCCCGTCGACAGGTACTTCCAGCCGCCGTCGGCCACGATGAAGACGATGTCGGCGCTCTCGCCCGCCTTGACGGCCTTGGCACCGACCCCGATGGCCGCGTGCAGCGCCGCACCCGTGGAGACGCCCGCGAAGATGCCCTCCTGCTGGAGCAGTTCACGGGTACGGGTCACCGCGTCCGCCGAGCCCACGGAGAAGCGGGTGGTCAGGACCGAGGCGTCGTACAGCTCCGGCACGAAGCCCTCGTCGAGGTTCCGCAGGCCGTAGACCAGGTCGTCGTAGCGCGGCTCGGCCGCGACGATCCGCACGTCCGGCTTGTTCTCGCGCAGATACCGGCCCACGCCCATGAGGGTGCCGGTGGTGCCGAGGCCGGCCACGAAATGCGTGACGGAGGGGAGATCGGCCAGGATCTCGGGACCGGTGGTCGCGTAGTGTGCGCCCGCGTTGTCCGGATTTCCGTACTGGTAGAGCATCACCCAGTCCGGGTGCTCGGCCGCCAGCTCCTTGGCGACGCGCACGGCGGTGTTGGAACCGCCCGCGGCCGGGCTCGAGATGATCTCGGCACCCCACATGCCCAGCAGGTCACGGCGCTCCTGCGAAGTGTTCTCCGGCATGACGCACACCATGCGGTAGCCCTTGAGCTTCGCCGCCATGGCCAGGGAGATGCCCGTGTTGCCCGAGGTGGGCTCCAGGATCGTGCAGCCAGGGGTCAGCCGGCCGTCCTTCTCCGCCTGCTCGATCATGTGCAGGGCGGGACGGTCCTTGACCGAGCCGGTCGGGTTGCGGTCCTCCAGCTTGGCCCAGATACGGACGTCGTGGGACGGCGAGAGCCGCGGCAGGCGCACCAGAGGGGTGTTGCCCACCGCGGCCAGCGGGGAGTCGTAGCGCATCCGCGATCAGGCCGTTCGCGGCTCGGCCGCGGCGGAGCCTCCGGCCACGGCGGGCAGGATGGTCACGTTGTCGCCGTCGGCGAGCTTGGTGTTGATGCCGTCGAGGAAGCGGACGTCCTCGTCGTTCAGGTAGACGTTCACGAAGCGGCGCAGCTCCCCGCCGTCCACGATGCGGGCCTGGATGCCCGTGTGACGCGTCTCGAGGTCGGCGAACAGCTCGGCGAGGGTCTCCCCGTTGCCCGCGACGGCCTTCTGGCCGTCGGTGTACTGGCGGAGGATGGTGGGGATGCGGACCTCGATGGCCATGGCTCGGGGCTCCTGTCGGGAGAAGTCTGGATGGGGGGCGCCCCCTGCTCCAGCGGAGCCGAGAGCTTGCGGGCGCGCACGGCGGCGCGGAGCGTCATGACAGGACGCGGGGCGGTACGCCGCGGCCCGGCCGGACGGCGGCAGTGCGGCGTCAACAGATGGCGCTGTTCGACCTGCACAGATCGACGTGCAGCCGCGCCACGAGCAGCGTGCCCGGCGTCTTCTTGCTCACGTCGTGGAGAACCATGGGGTCATCGTATCGATTCCCCCCGCGGCGTCCGGAGTGTGATCTCGCATGGTGGATGAATTCTGCCCGAATTGCGGGATCAGTAGCTCTCCACCACCGTGACCTCCTCCTCTGTCACCTCTCCCTCCACGATCCGGAACGAGCGGAACTGGAAGGGGCCGGCGTCGTCGGTGTCGGCGGTCGAGACCAGGACGTAGTGGGCGCCCGGCTCGTTGGCGTACGAGATGTCCGTGCGGGAAGGGTGCGCCTCGGTCGCCGTGTGGGAGTGGTAGATGACCACCGGCTCCTCGTCACGGTCGTCCATCTCCCGGTACAGCTTGAGCAGATCGCCGGAGTCGAACTCGTAGAACGTGGGCGAGCGGGCCGCGTTCAGCATCGGGATGAAACGCTCGGGGCGGCCCGAGCCCACCGGGCCCGCGACCACCCCGCACGCCTCGTCGGGGTGGTCCTGGCGCGCGTGGGCGACGATCCGGTCGTACAGGTCCTCGGTGATGGTCAGCATGACGGTCAGGATAAACAGAGGGCCGCCCCGTACCGAAGGGTGGTACGGGGCGGCCCACATGGTGGGCTGTACGGCTCAGCCGACCTTCTCCAGCCGCGTTCCGCGACGCTCGGCGACCTGCGGGTTGCGGGCCTTGAGCACGACCCAGCCGACGGCCAGGGCGGCCGCCCAGACGGCCATCACGTACAGGCAGACGCGGGAGTCTGCGTCGTAGGCGATCAGGGCGGTGACGAAGAGCAGGAACGCGATGGCGATCCAGCTGCACACGGCGCCGCCGGGTGCCGGGAACGAGGAGGCGCGCAGCCGGCCCGCCACCACCGCGCGGCGGTACAGGACGTGGCTGATCAGGATCATCAGCCAGGTCCAGATGCCGGCCGCGGTGGCCACCGAGGTGACGTAGCCGAAGGCCTTCTCCGGGACGACGTAGTTGAGGACCACGCCGATGCCCATGCAGGCGACCGAGGTCGTGATGCCGAGGGCCGGGGTCTTCGACGCCGACAGCCGGCTGAACGCCTTCGGGGCCTCACCGTTGTCGGCGAGGGTGCGCAGCATGCGGCCGGTGGAGTACATGCCCGAGTTGCAGGAGGACAGGGCCGCGGTGAGCACCACGAAGTTGACGATGCCCGCACCGGCGGGAATGCCGATCTTCGCGAAGGCCTCGACGAACGGGCTCACACCGGCCCCGAACTCGGTCCACTTCACCACGCAGAGGATGACGGTGAGGGCACCGACGTAGAACAGCGCGATGCGCCAGGGCAGGGTGTTGATCGCCTTGGGCAGGGTCTTCTCCGGGTTCTCCGACTCACCGGCCGTCACACCGACCAGCTCGACGGCGAGGTAGGCGAACATGACGCCCTGCAGGGTCATCAGCGAGGAGCCGATGCCCTTGGGGAAGAAGCCGTCGAACTGCCAGAGGTTGGAGACGGAGGCGGTGTCACCGGCGGAGCTGAAGCCGAACGTCAGCACACCGAGACCGATGACGATCATGCCGATCAGCGCGGTGACCTTGACCATCGAGAACCAGAACTCGATCTCGCCGAACAGCTTCACCGAGATCAGGTTGGCCACGAACAGGACCACCAGGAAGACCAGCGCCGTCACCCATTGCGGGATGGACGGGAACCAGTAGTGGACGTAGATCGCGGCGGCCGTCAGCTCGGCCATGCCGGTCACCACCCACATCAGCCAGTACGTCCAGCCGGTGAAGTAGCCGAAGAACGGGCCGAGGAACTCCCGGGAGTACTCCGCGAAGGAGCCGGAGACCGGGCGATAGAGGAGCAGCTCGCCGAGCGCCCGCATGATGAAGAAGATGATGACGCCCGCGAGGGCGTACATGAAGATCAGACTGGGGCCGGCCTTGGCGATGTTCGCCCCGGCACCGAGGAAGAGGCCGACGCCGATGGCGCCGCCGATCGCGATCATCTGGACCTGACGGCTGCCGAGCCCGCGCTCGTACCCCTCTTCGGGGGTGTTGCCGCCCACGGCCTCACTGCCGTCGTAGTTCTTACCGACCTGCGATGAGGTCATGTGTGGTGCACCTTTCTCCATGCCGATCCGAGCCAGTCCCATGGCCCCGGATCGGGTTCCGATCCCCCCGGAATGTGATGGAGCAGTGCCTGGCCGACGGTTGTCGGCTCGGTGGCGCACCCGACCGGACGTGGGTGTTGTCCCGTCGGGCGGTCGTGAAGGTCTATCACGGCCGCACCGTTGATCGGCTGGACGCCATGTGACGCACAGCACCGGAAGAACCGGACAAATAGGCACTCGAACGGGCACACCGGGCCGCGGTGGTGATGTGATCGTTATCCGGACTTGAGCCCCCGCTGAGCGAACACGGACCCCTCGCCGGGTGCCAACAAACCCCTTTGAATCAGGGCATAAGGGTCGTGACGAGCGTTTCCTGGAGGCCACCGAGCCACAGATAGGCCATCACCATGGGCTTGCGCGGATCCTCGTCCGGCAGCCGGTAGAGGTGGTCGGTGTCGTCCTCGTCCACGACCTCGAGCCGCGAGCCGATCGCCAGGCGCAGGTCGTTCAGGGCGCCGAGCCACTGCCCGGACTCCTCCTGCGACAGCTTCAGGACGCCGCCCTCCTCGCTCGCCGAGGTCAGCGCGTCCAGCGAGCGGATCACGGCGAGGGCGTTGTCGCGCTTGCGCGCCCGCAGGTCGTTCTCGGTGAAGCGGCGGAACTCGGCCGAATGCGCCCGCTGTTCCTCGGCCTCCTCGGGCGAGTCGGGGTCGCCGCCGGGGCCGCCGTAGGCGTCCGGGAACAGACGGCGCAGCACCGGGTCGGAGGGCGGTTCGCTGGGGCCCTCCGCGAACAGTTCGGCGAGCGGATCGTCCGGGGCGTCCTCGGCGGGGCCGGGGCCGATGAGTTCCAGCAGCTGCACGGCCAGCGACCGGATGATGGAGATCTCGACGTCGTCGAGCGCGACGGCGGCACCGCCGCCGGGGAGTGATTCGAAGTGTCCTGACATCAGGGGGTCGTTACTTCCGGTCCTGCTGGAGGGTGGCCCACAAACCGTAGCCGTGCATCGCCTGCACGTCGCGTTCCATCTCCTCGCGGGTACCGCTGGAGACGACCGCCCGGCCCTTGTGGTGGACGTCGAGCATGAGCTTGGTGGCCTTGTCCTTCGAGTAGCCGAAGTACGTCTGGAAGACGTACGTCACATAGCTCATCAGGTTGACCGGGTCGTTGTGGACGATCGTCACCCAGGGGACATCGGGTTCGGGAACGGCGAACTGTTCCTCCGCCGACTCGGTCTTCTCGATCTCTAGGGGTGCAGGAGCCGTCACACGGCCCATGCTGCCACCTCGACCGGGCCCCCGCACAAACGGACACAGCCACCACCCCCACAAATCGTCAGACTGACGAGATGGGAGTACGATCCGACGTCATGAACACAGCGGACCTTGGGCTGCCGGTGGACGTGCCCTCGACGGCACTCTTCACCGACCACTACGAGCTGACGATGCTGCAGGCAGCCCTCCAGGCGGGCAGCGCCGATCGGCGCTCCGTCTTCGAGGTCTTCACCCGGCGACTGCCCGAGGGCCGCCGCTACGGCGTCGTGGCCGGCACCGGGCGCGTCCTGGACGCGGTCGAGAACTTCCGCTTCGACGCCGACGTCCTCGGCTTCCTGCGGGAGCGCCGCGTCGTCGACCCGCAGACCCTGGCCTGGCTCGCCGAATACCGCTTCGACGGCGACATCTGGGGCTACCCGGAGGGAGAGGTGTACTTCCCCGGCTCCCCGATCATGCGGGTGGAGGGCTCCTTCGCCGAGTGCGTGCTCCTGGAGACCGTGATCCTGTCCATCCTCAACCACGACTCCGCCGTGGCAGCCGCCGCCTCCCGCATGTCCTCGGCCGCGGACGGCCGGGGGCTGATCGAGATGGGCGCCCGGCGCACCCACGAACTGGCCGCCGTGGCCGCCTCGCGGGCCGCGTACATCGGCGGCTTCACCACCACCTCGGACCTGGCCGCCGGCTTCCGCTACGGCATCCCCACGGTCGGGACCTCCGCCCACGCCTTCACCCTGGTGCACGACAACGAGCGGGACGCCTTCCGGGCCCAGGTCGAGTCGCTCGGGCGGGGCACCACGCTGCTGGTGGACACCTACGACGTCACCGAGGCCGTCCGGCTGGCCGTCGAGATCGCCGGGCCCGAGCTCGGAGCCGTCCGCATCGACTCCGGCGACCTGCTGCTGGTGGCGCACCGGGTGCGCCAGCAGCTCGACGAACTGGGCGCGACCCATACGAAGATCGTCGTGACCTCCGACCTGGACGAGTACGCCATCGCCTCGCTGCGGGCGGCGCCCGTGGACGCCTACGGCGTCGGCACCCAGCTGGTGACGGGTTCCGGCCATCCGACCTGCTCGATGGTCTACAAGCTGGTCGCCCGCGCCGAGTCGGCGGACCCGCAGGCTCCGCTGCAGCCGGTCGCAAAGAAGTCGCTCGGCGGGAAGACCTCCATCGGCGGCCGAAAGTGGGCGGCGCGACGGGTCGACGAGCACGGGGTGGCGGAGGCCGAGGTGGTCGGCACCGGGGCGGTGCCGGACGGGCTGGCGGACCGGCAGCTGCTGGTCCAGCTCGTCAAGGGGGGCCAGGTGCTCGCCCGCGAGCCGCTGGACGTCGTACGCGATCGGCACGCCGCCGTGCGCGCCGGTCTGCCGCTCTCGGCGACACAGCTGTCGCGCGGGGAGCCCGTCATCCCGACCGTCTACGTGTAAGGCCCCCGGTCCGGCCGGAGCGGCACGCGGGACCGGTGCGGCCGTACCGCGGGGTGCGGCTTCGGCCGGACCCCTGCCGCGGGCGCATGAACGCGCGGCCCGTGGGAATGCAACGGCAGCGCACCCGCGCACGCCGCCGACCCGCTGACGCCCCTCCCGCCCGGCCCCCGAAGTCTCTAGGCTCGGTAGTTCGTACGGACGGCCGGGCTCGCACCCTCTACTCCGAACCGCCGCCAAGCCGAAGGACACCGACCATGCGCCGCGCCTTGATCGTCGTAGACGTACAGAACGACTTCTGTGAAGGCGGCAGCCTCGCGGTGGCCGGAGGTGCCGATGTGGCCGCCGCGATCACCGAGCTGATCGGGCAGGCGCCCGCCGGCTATCGCCATGTCGTCGCCACCCGGGATCACCACATCGCCCCGGGAGGACACTTCGCCGACGACCCCGACTACGTCCGCACCTGGCCCGCGCACTGCGTCGCGGGCACGGAGGGCGTGGGCTTCCACCCGAACTTCGCCCCGGCGGTCGCCTCCGGCGCCATCGACGCCGTGTTCGACAAGGGTGCGTACTCCGGCGCGTACAGCGGGTTCGAGGGGACCGACGAGAACGGGGTGTCGCTCGGCGACTGGCTTCAGGCGCGGGAGATCGACGAGGTGGACGTGGTGGGCATCGCCACGGACCACTGCGTCCGCGCCACCGCCCTGGACGCCGCGCGTCGGGGCTTGCGCACGCAGGTGCTGCTGGACCTCACGGCCGGGGTGTCGGCGGAGACCACGGAGCGGGCACTGGAGGAGCTCCGGGACGCCGGGGTGGAGCTGTCCGGCAAGCCCGTCGTCTCCTAGGGTCCGGGACCGCGCCGCCGGTGCGGTCGCCTCCGGGGGCGCTCACGCCTGCGCCGTCGGCCTCCTCAGCAGCGCCCTGATCGGGTGCCACAGCTCCTGGGACAGCTCCTGGCCCGCGCTGTCGGGCGCCGTGCGCCATATCAGCCCGTCGGGGTGGTGCAGGACCGCGGTGATCTCGTCGGGGGTCGGCGGGGCGGCGTTGCCGCGCAGGTAGACGGCACGCAGGCCCAGGTTGCGCAGTCGTGTCAGCGCCCGGGCGCGGTTCTGGGCGAGGACGAGCACGCGGACGAAGCCGCTGCCGGAACCGGGGCTGGGCAGGTTCAGCGCCACCACCACGCTGCCGTTCGGCAGCTTGCAGAAACCTCCTGCGGCCATTCAGTCACATCCCCGTTCCGGTCGGTGTCAATAAGTGCGCCACAGGACGCACCTAAACACGATCGGCGGCGGCCCGCCAGGGGGTCGCCGCCGATACGCTTCTGACCTGCGAAGATGCGGACTACTTCACCGCGGGCCCGACCTCGAGCTCGATGGTGGAGCCGTCCTTGGCCGCCTTTTCGATCTTGATCTTGGTGTTGGTGTCAGTGATCTTGACACCGGCGGCCGGGTTCGACGCGTCGTAGTAGGTGCTGGTGTGGTCGTTGAAGACCGACACCCCCTTCTGCGACTTGATCCGCACCGGCACGTCCGCCTTGTGCAGCGTGATCGCGTCGGTGGACTCCAGGGTGAACGGCGAGTCGTAGGCCTGGAACCGGTTGCGCAGCAGCGTGCCGTCGGTCCACTTCAGCGGCGCCGGGTGCGAGTCGATCGGCAGGATCAGGCCGGTGCCCGGGTGGTCGGCGGTGTTGTTGTCCGGCTGCGAGGTGTCCCACTTCCAGATCAACAGGCCGTTCTGGTACGGGATGTGCTCCACCCAGTCCGGACGGGTCGTCGAGAAGCCGAAGTTGTACGGGCCGACCTTCAGGGTCTTGTCGTACGACACGTACTGCCGGTTCTCGGCGACGTAGTACTGCTTGTAGGGCTTGGAGAAGGACGCGCCGATGCGGGAGAAGCCCGTCGCCGTCCAGGCCGGGTCCGCGCTCTCCGCGTTGTCGGAGAACACCGCCGAGCCGTCCGCGGTCACCGCGATCTCGTCGGCCGCGAAGCCCTTGAGGGCCACACCGCCGTCGGTCTGGTAGCGGAAGCGCAGGTCGAACTTCTTGCCCGCGTAGGCGTCGAGCGGGTACGACAGCTTGGCGTACGCGTCGATGGAACCGGTGAGCGCCGGCTTGCCGCTGGCGTCGCGCGGGACCGGCTGACCGTTCACCGTGCCGTCGAGGACGGTCCAGTTGGCGCCGCCGTCGGTCGACACCTCGGCGTAGAGGTAGTCGTAGTCGGCCTCGATGTCGTACCAGCCGTCCAGTGACAGCACGGCCGAGGACTTGCCGGTGAGGTCGACGGACCGGGTCAGCGTGTTCTTCAGGTCGTTGCCGCTGCCGCTCCACCACTGAGTCGCGCCCTGGGCCGGGGTGACCACCTCGGTGGTGACGGCCTTGTCGGGCAGGGAGACGACCAGCGCCTGCTTGTGCTTGGTGTTGTACTCGGCCAGGCCCAGCTTGTGCCAGGAGTTCACGCCGGCCTTGGCCGTGTCGTAGTTGAGCCAGCCCAGCTGGAGCTTGTCCCAGGCGTTCATGTCGCCGGGCAGGTTGCCGATGGCGTCCTTGCCCGTGCCCAGCCAGGAGCCGGACGACATCAGCGTCCAGAACCCGGTGGAGTTCTCGCCGCCGTTGGTGTCGTACTCGTCCGGCAGACCGAGGTCGTGGCCGTACTCGTGGGCGAAGACGCCGAGTCCGCCGTTCTCCGGCTGGATGGTGTAGTCGCCGACCCAGATGCCGGTGTCGCCGACCTGCGTGCCGCCGAGCTTGTTGCCGTCGGGGCCGGTGGCACCCGCGTCGGTGCCGAAGGCGTACCAGCGGTGGGCCCAGATCGCGTCCTCGCCCTGGGCGCCGCCACCCGCGGACTCGTCCTCGCCGGCGTGGACGATCTGGAAGTGGTCGATGTAACCGTCGGGCTCGTTGAAGTCGCCGTCGCCGTCGTGGTCGTAGCGGTCCCACTGGTCGAACTGGGCGAGTTCCGTGCGGATCTCGGCCGCGGTGTCACCGGCCGCCTCACGGTCGGCGACCCAGGCGTTGACGCCGTCCTGGACCGCGTACCAGGCGGCGCTGTCGCCGGCCTTGTTGGATCCGTAACGGGCCTCGTTGTAGGGGACCTTGACCCAGTCGGTCACCTCACCGTCGACCGAGTAGCGGCCCGAGGACTGCGTCTCGTAGTACTTCTTCAGCGACTCGGTGTCCTTGCCGGTGCCGAAGTACAGGTCCTGGTAGTGCTTCTGGTTGTAGTCCGCCAGCCAGTCCGTGCTGTTGTCCTTCTTGCGGTCCGGCTTGGCGATCTTGTTGTGCAGCGGCCCCGGGGTGCCGCCGTAGCGGCTGTCGACCTGGTCTCCGAACTCGACCAGGATCGTGAAGATCTTGTCGGTCTTCTCGCGGCCGAGTTCGACGTACTTGCTGTCGCCCTTCTTGCCCTTGAGCTGGACGACGTTCGAACCGTCACGGTTCTTGATCTTGGCCTTGCCCGATATGACCTGGTCGAGCGCTTCCTGGCGCTGAGCGTCCTGCGTCTTGCTCAGCGGGCCGTCGAAGTCGTGCTCCTTCTGCTTCACCGGCTGTGGGTCGTGCCGGTTCACGGCGGCGGGATTCGCCGGCGTGTTCGCCTCTGCCACCGCGAAGGTCGCGAACGTGGCCGAGGCCGCCGCGAGGGTCGCGCCTATCGCGGCCGCTCTGAACGTCCAGGGTCTACTGGTCACTTGAAGTCCTCCCCGACGCGTCCGATCGCGCGGATGACGAATCCCGATCGAGAGGGGTCCGCACGTGGTGTACGCGTGTGTCAAGTGACGACATTTGACCGGAGGTTTAGGAGAAAAGACAGACCTTGACTTGAACAGGCCAAGTGCATTAATAGAAACCGACGTTCGGTATACGAACGGCATAATCGCCTGTCAACGGGCGCGTGCATCTCCCCAGTTGGCGGACCCTATGACTCCGTGCGCCCCCTGTGCACCAGCACCGTGGGTAAGGTCACGCTTACCAGACGTTCCGCTCGGGCATGCAGGCGAATAGAGTCGGCGGGCGGAGCGTCGGAACGGTGACGGATCGCCCGGTCGACACCGGTGTCACCCCCGACACGACAAGTGCCCCAGATCCCACACGTTGTCCGCATCCTCCCCCATCGCGAGAGGCACCGGGGGGAGACCCCCACCCCGAGGAATGGCCATGCCTCGTCCGAACGCCGCACAGCTCGCCTACGGTTCCTGCACCGTGATCTTCTCCACCCTCGCCATGCTGCTGCTGTCACAGACGAGTTCGGGCCTGGGCATCGCCGTGATCGCCCTCGCGGCGCTCGCACTCGGACTGCTCGTCGCCGTGACGGTGCCGGTGCCGAAGTCCGCTTCGGCCGGTGCCCGACGGCCCGCCGCCCGGCAGCCCGCACCGGCCGCACGGCCGAGGGCGTCCGTGGGGTCCACGGCTGCGGCCGAGTCCGTGCGCGAGCCGGCGAACCCCTGAACCGGGAGCGCAGCAGAGCACTTCACGGTCGCCACAGGCACCACCGCACAGCGCATCACGAAACCGGCGGGTCCCGATACAGGGTCCGCCGGTTCGCGCGTGGGCCGCACCACGGCGTCGGCATCACACCGTGCTGACCTCCACCGTTCTGGCCGCCTTGTCGTGCAGACCCTGTTTGTAGGGCTTGTCGAAGAAGCTCCAGCCGCCGCAGATCGCGGTCCAGACGCAGGCACAGCAGAACGCGAACGGAAGCCACAGCACCGCGGCGCGGATCAGCGAGGTCCGCACGGAGGGGCTGGAGCCGTCCTGCAGATTCGCCACCCGCATGTTCAGCAGCTTCTTGCCGAGCGTCTGTCCCGACCTGGAGATCATGACGGTGTCGTAAGCGATGTAGAGCACGGCGGCGATCACGGACTGGCCGAGGGACTTGCCGGACTCGATCCGGTTGGCGTCCACGTCGTACTCGGCGGTGCGGAACACCCAGGACAGCAGCGCGACGACGATACCCACGATGATCATGTCGATGATCCGCGCGAGCACCCGCTTGCCGCTGTCGGCGAGCGGAGGCATCCCGGCGAGAGGGTCCGTCCCGCCGTACGGGCCGTAGGGACCCCCCGGGCCGCCGTACGGCGGCCCGGGGGGCGGAGGCCGGTCGTAGGGGCTTCCACCACCGGGCGGGGGCGCACCGTAGGGGCTTCCACCACCGGGCGGGGGCGCACCGTAAGGGCTTCCACCACCGGGCGAGGGCTCACCGTAAGGGCTTCCACCACCGGGCGGGGGCTCACCGGCCGGCGGCGGGCCCCAGCGGGGTTCGGTGCCGCCGCCCTGGGACGGCGGGGTCTGAGGTTTTCTGAACGGGTCCTCCTCCGGGGAGTCCCCGGAGCCGGGGGGCGGCGGTTCGGTGCTCATGGCCCGAGTCGACCGCGAACCCTCCGGCTCCGCATCCCTACAGGTCCGTCCGGGTCAGGCCGCCACGAACGTGTGTGCCGCCTTGTCGTGCCAGCACTGGCGCCACGGCCGGTCGAACACACACCACAGCACGCCCACCACGCCGACCACGAGCAGGCCCGGGACGCTGTAGACGAGCCAGCGTCGCAGCGCACGGCCGAAGGCCGGCGGTTCATGGGCCTCGATGTCCCGCACCTCGATGCCGCACAGCTTCTTGCCGAGCGTGCGGCCCCACTTGGCGGTGGGCAGCACTTCGTAGAGGACACCGAAGCCGAGGAGCACGGCGAGCACCACGGCGAGATGGAGCGAGGTCGTGCCGTCGAGCAGCCAGACCGTGACGGTCCGCCCGGAGAGCTTGGCCGCGTCGATCTTGTCGTTGATGTGGTCGATCGCCTCGGTGCCCAGCGGTACGGCGGCCACGCCCGTGACGGCCGCCAGCACCACGGTGTCCAGCAGCCGGGCGACCAGCCGCCTGCCGAGGCCGGCGGGACGGGCCGCCGCCTGCGCCCTGGCGGCCGCCAGGAACGGGTCCTCCATCGGAGGCTTCCACGGCGCGACGGGCCGGTCGCCCTCGGGACCCGGGCTCGCGAGCCGGTGCACCTGCTGGGCCCAGGAGGGCTGCCCTCCGCCGGAGCCCGTGGTCAGAGGCGTACCGGCGGACTGCTGAGGGATGCCCGGAGCGGGCTGCTGCGAAGGGGATCCCGTGGCGGGCGGCAGGGGCGCGGGGGCCGGGGGCCCCGCCGGCGGAGCGGTCGGCTGCGGAGCGGAAGCCCGTACCTCCGGGCCCGGGCCCGGCGCCTGCCGGGACGCCGCACGGGCGCCGTCGGTGTGCGGGGGCCGACCTGAACCGGAAGCGGCCGCCCCCGTGCTTCCCCCCTGCTCCCCCGTGCGCGGGGAGAGCGCACGGAACGCCGTGGTGCCCTCGGAGGCGACGGGACCGTCGTTGCCCGTGGTGCCCGGCGCGCCGGCGTCGGCGCCTTCCCCGCGCGGCTGCCGACGGAACACGACCGTGCCGTCCGGGGCCGGGGAGGAGCCGGGGCCGCCCGGAGGGTCGGTGGGCGGGATCATCGCCGTGCCGTCCGTGCGGTTCGCCGCGCCCTCGGGCCGGCCGGCGTGCGGGACCCGGGGGTCGGCCGCCTGGGGCGCCCCCCACGAGACCCGGCGGTCCTGGTCGCCGCCGAAGCCGGACTGCCGGGAGCGGTCGGCGCCCCAGGCCGAGGCGGGCTCGGGACGGCTGCCGTGCCGGGCGTCGGCCGGGTCCACGAGGGAGGGCTCCTCGACCGGGTCCTCGTCGAAGAAGTGCGGCCCGGTCTCCTCCACCGCGGGCGGAGCGGAGCGTGCGCCGGGAGGCGGGGAGAGCGGTCCGCCGTCACTGGGCGCGGGCCGGCTGGTGCCCGGCACCCAGGCGACACCGTTCCAGTACCGGACGTATCCAGGGATGGACGGATCCGGGTAGTAGCCCTCGCGGGGTCTGTCGTCACCGGGTGCCGGGGTTGGGGCGCTCATGTCCGTCGTCCCGTATCTGCTCGGGGGCTCGTGTGGACACCCACATCTATCAGAACCGGGCACGGTGTTCTGCCGGTCCGCCTGCATCCACCCCTTTCCGGGCGATACCGTGCACGGCCTTCACACACCTGGAACACTCCCCGAAAGAATTTCTCCGAAAGGCGCGTCGCGTCTTTCGGAGCTGATCGCCGCCGTCCTTGCGCGGGCCCGCCGTTGCCGGAGCGCGAGCCCGGACTCCGCGCCGCGCACCCCGTCCACCGGACGGGTGAGTGCGCCGGCGGGGTCAGAAGAGCTTGCCGGGATTGAGCAGGCCGAGGGGGTCGAAGACCTGCTTGACCGCCCGCTGCATCTCCACGCCCACCGGGCCGATCTCGCGCGCCAGCCACTCCTTCTTCAGGATGCCGACGCCGTGCTCACCGGTGATCGTGCCACCGAGTTCCAGGCCGAGGGCCATGATCTCGTCGAAGGACTCCCGGGCGCGCCGGGACTCGTCCGGGTCCTGTGCGTCGAAGCAGACCGTCGGATGCGTGTTCCCGTCGCCCGCATGGGCGCAGACCCCGATGGTGAGCCGGTGCTTCTCGGCGATCCGCTCCACGCCCTCCAGCAGCTCGCCGAGCCGGGAGCGGGGCACGCAGACGTCGTCGATCATCGACGTGCCCTTGACCGCCTCCAGCGCGGTGAGCGACAACCGCCGCGCCTTCAGCAGCAGCTCGGACTCGGCCACGTCATCCGCCGGGACGACCTCGGTGGCCCCGGCGGCCTCGCACAGCGCACCGACGGCGGCGAGGTCGGCGGCCGGATCCGGAGTGTCGAAGGCGGCGAGGAGCAGGGCCTCCGTGCTCTCCGGCAGGCCCATGTGGGCGAGGTCGTTGACCGCCTTGACCGTCGTCCTGTCCATCAGTTCGAGAAGGGACGGCACATGACCGCCCGCCATGATCCGGCACACGGCGTCGCAGGCGTCGGCCGCGGACGCGAACTCGGCCGCCAGCACCAGTTGCCGCGGCGGCATGGGCTTCAGGGCGAGGACCGCGCGGACGATGATGCCGAGCGAGCCCTCGGAGCCGACGAAGAGCCGGGTGAGGTCGTAGCCGGCGACGCCCTTGGCCGTGCGGCGTCCGGTGGACATGAGGCGGCCGTCGGGGAGCACGACGTCCAGGCCGAGGACGTACTCGGCCGTCACCCCGTACTTCACGCAGCACAGCCCGCCGGAGGCCGTGCCGATGTTGCCGCCGATCGTGCACATCTCCCAACTGGAGGGGTCCGGCGGGTAGTACAGGCCCTGTTCGTTCACCGCGCGGGAGAGCGTGGCGTTGACCACGCCGGGCTCGACGACGGCGACGCGGTCGACCGGGTTGATCTCCAGGATCCGGTCCATCTTCGTCAGGGAGAGCACGATGCAGCCGTCGGAGGCGTTGGCCGCGCCCGACAGGCCGGTGCGGGCGCCCTGCGGTACGACCGGGACCCGCAGTTCGGTGGCGATCCGCATCACGTGCTGGACCTGCTCGACGGTGCGCGGCAGCACGACCACGGCCGGGGCTCCTGACGCGCAGAAGCTCGCCATGTCGTTCGCGTACGAGGCCGTGACGTCGGGGTCGCTCAGGACGGCTTCGGGCGGCAGGCCGGCCCTGAGTCGGTCGAGGAGGTTGCCGGTGACTTCGTCGCGCGGGGCTTCGATACGGCTCATGATCACAGCGTTGCACCCGGGGACGGCGGTGTGAACCCCGCCCGCACACGGCTCCCCGCCCGGAAAGGAGAGAGGAGGCCGTGTGCGTCCCGCCCGCGCCGCCCCCGGGTGCCGATCTCGGTCCCGTTCGGTCGCGGACGTCAGGGCTCAGAGGTTTCCGCGCTTCTCCTGCTCCCGCTCGATCGCCTCGAACAGGGCCTTGAAGTTGCCTTTGCCGAAGCCCATGGAACCGTGCCGCTCGATGATCTCGAAGAAGACCGTCGGACGGTCCTGGACCGGCTTGGTGAAGATCTGCAGCAGATAGCCGTCCTCGTCGCGGTCGGCGAGGATCTTCAGCTCGCGCAGGGTCTCGACGGGGACACGGGTGTCACCGACCCATTCGCCGAGGGTGTCGTAGTACGAGTCCGGGGTGTTGAGGAACTCGACGCCGGCCGCCCGCATCGTCCGTACCGTGCGCACGATGTCGTTCGTGTTCAGCGCGATGTGCTGGACACCGGGGCCGCCGTAGAACTCCAGGTACTCGTCGATCTGCGACTTCTTCTTGGCCAGGGCGGGCTCGTTGATCGGGAACTTGACCTTGAGGGTCCCGTCGGCCACCACCTTGGACATCAGCGCGCTGTACTCGGTCGCGATGTCGTCGCCCACGAACTCCTTCATGTTCGTGAAGCCCATGACCTTGTTGTAGAACTCCACCCACTCGTTCATGTGGCCGAGTTCGACGTTGCCGACGCAGTGGTCGATCGCCTGGAAGGTGCGGTGCTCGGGCGGCTCCACGACCGGGTCGGCGGCGGCGTACCCGGGCAGGTACGGGCCGTCGTAGCCGGTGCGCTCGACCAGGGTGTGCCGGGTCTCGCCGTAGGTGGCGATCGCGGCCAGGACGACGACGCCGTGCTCGTCCTTCAGCTCGTACGGCTCGGCGACCGAACGGGCGCCGTGCTCGATCGCGTACGTGTACGCGGCGCGCGCGTCCGGGACCTCGATGGCGAGGTCGACGACGCCGTCGCCGTGTTCGGCCACGTGCTGGGCGAGGAAGCGGCCCCAGGTCGTGGCGGGCTTGATGACGGAGGTGAAGACGAAACGGGCGGAGCCGTTCTCCAGGACATAGGAAGCGGTCTCGCGGCTGCCGTTCTCCGGTCCGGAGTAGGCCACGAGCCGCATGCCGAAGGCGGTGGAGTAGTAGTGCGCGGCCTGCTTGGCGTTGCCCACGGCGAAGACGACCGCGTCCATTCCCTTGACCGGGAAGGGGTCTGCCTCGCGCGCGGTGTCGGGGGTGTGGTGTGTGGTCTGGCTCATAGCGGCAGCCTCACCCCTCTCCGCAAGCTGCGCAATAGTTTGCGTGTCCAGTGGGCAACCTGCACAGCAGGTGCCCCCTTTTGGCAGGCGTTCTGTACAAGATGACCATCGAGGAGAGCGAGCAATGGCGATCGATCATCTGGACGCCCGGCTCATCGTGCTTCTGGCGCGGGAGCCACGCATCGGGGTACTGGAGATGTCCCGGCGGCTCGGCGTCGCGCGCGGCACGGTCCAGGCGCGCCTGGACCGGCTTCAGTCGAACGGAGTGGTCCGCGGATTCGGCCCTCAGGTCGACCCGGCCGCACTCGGCTACCCCGTGACCGCGTTCGCGACGCTGCAGATCCGGCAGGGGCAGGGGGCGGACGTCAGGGCCCATCTGTCGACCGTTCCCGAGGTCCTGGAACTGCTCACCACCACGGGCACCGGGGACATGCTGTGCCGGCTGGTCGCTCGCTCGAATGCCGATCTTCAACGTGTGATCGACCGGGTTGTCGGTTTTGATGGCATTGTCCGGGCCTCGACGGCGATCGTCATGGAGAACCCCGTTCCGCTGCGCATCATCCCCCTGGTGGAGCAGGCGGCCGAGGACCGGGAGACGACCTAGCCGACCGGGGTGAGCACACGTGAGCTTCTGGGAGTACGTGGACGACCGTCGCCGGCAGTTGCTCATGGACGCCTGCCGGCGCGTCGGAACGGTCTTCCCGCGCGCGGTCCTCGCGGCGCCCCTCGGCATGGTGATCGCCTTCGCCGCCTCAGGACCCGGCCTCGGTTCACCCGACCGCGCGGACGTGCTCGACCAGGTGCCGGCGGGCACGCTCGGGATCATCGCCCTGTCGCCGCTGTTCGACGCCGGACACCTGCTCCTCGGGCCGCTGACCGCCCCGGGGAGGCGCACGGCACCGGCGCAACCGGAGGAGAGGCGGATGTGACCACGTCCCAGGTGAGGGAGAAGAAGAAGGCCAGGACGCCGGTCCGGCCGAGTCCTCCGGCGACGCCCTGGATCTCCTGGCAGAAGCTGACCTGCCTGCCCCTGGCGCTGGTGATCGCGCTGCTGACGACCCTCGTCCTGTTCCGCCGCGCCCGTCTGGACCCCGTCGCCCGGAACGCCATGGCGCACGGCAGGGTCACGCGAGCGTTGTGGCAGCACATCGAACTGACCGCGATCGCCACGGTCCTGGTGCTGGTCGTCGCGATCCCGCTGGGCATCCTGCTCACCCGTGCGTCGCTGCGGAGGGCCACGCCCGTGGCCCTGACGATCGCGACCCTGGGCCGTGCGGTTCCCGCGCTCGGTCTGCTGGCGCTGCCGGTGCTCTGGCTCGGCACCGGCCCGAAGACGGTCCTGCTCGGCGTGGTCGTCTACGCCGTCCTGCCGGTGCTGGCGACCACCATCGCGGGACTCGCGGCGAACGATCCGGCGCTTCTGAAGGCCGCGCGCGGTCTCGGCATGTCCCCGTTGGGCGTACTGGCCCGGGTGGAACTGCCCGCGGCCGTCCCGCTGATTCTCGCGGGCGTGCGCACGGCCATGGTCCTGAACGTCGGCACGGTGACGCTGGCGGCCCTCGGGGGCGGCGGCGGTCTGGGCGTACTGGTCACCACCGGGCTCACCCGTCACTGCGTGCCGGTGCTGGTCCTCGGTTCAATCCTCACGGTGGCGCTGGCGCTGCTGCTCGACTGGCTGGTGTCGGTGGCGGAACTGCTGGTGCGGCCCCGCTTCGCGGAGCGGGACTGAGGGCCCCGCGGGCGCCGGGCGCCGAGGACCGGCCCGTCATCGCCGCCGGCTAGCAGCTCGGCACCGAGCCCTTCCCCCGCTCGAGCGCCACCAGGGCGTCGACCGCGCCGTCCAGCGTGGTCACCGGCACCAGTCTGAGCCCCTTCGGCAGCTCCGCCTTGGCGTCGGGGCACTCCGCCTTCGGGACCAGGAACACCGTCGCCCCGTCACGGCGGGCGGCCTGCGTCTTGAGCGCGACACCGCCGACGGCTCCCACGTTGCCCGCGTCGTCGATGGTGCCCGTGCCGGCGACGGTGCGGCCTCCCGTGAGGTCGCCGCCGGTGCCGTCGCCGTGCAGCTTGTCGATGATCCCGAGCGTGAACAGCAGGCCCGCACTCGGCCCGCCCACGTCCGCGAGCTTCAGGGTGACCTTGACGTTCTTGTCGCTCAGGCCCAGGTACTTCAGCGCCGCCCGGGTCGCCGCGTCCTGGGACTGCCTCATCTGCTCGGAGTTGTGCCGCTCGATCTCCTTGACGGTGTCACCGCTCGGGTAGACCGCGTCGCGCGGCAGCACCGCGCGGTCCGCGCGGAGCCAGCCGTCGACCACGTCGCCGAGCGAGACGTGTGCGTCGGGACCCGTCGCCTCGATCGTCGTCATCCGCAGCTGGCCGGACGTCGTACGGGTGGGCGTACCGCTGATCGTGATCACGGCAGCGCCCTTGTTCGCACCGAGGACGTTGGCCGTCAGCCCCGGCTGCGCCACGGAGAACGGCAGCGGCGCGGCCGCGGCCGTGGCGAACAGGGCCGCCGCGGGCAGGGCGCAGACGGCGACGGCCTTGGGACGCGAGAGACGAGAGAGCACGGGATCAATCTAACGTGAGCGTGGCGTCCGGCCGGGTGCCGGTCAGCCCCCGTACAGGCTGCTCCGCCCCGTGGTGAAGCGCCGCAGGGCCTCCGGGAGCGGCTCCACGCCGATCCCCGGGGCGGAGGGCACCGGGAGATGGCCGTCCCGCAGCACGAAGGGCTCGGTCAGGTCCTCGGCGAAATAGCGTGCGGACGCCGAGGTGTCCCCGGGGAGCGTGCAGCCGGGCAGGGCGGCCAGGGCCAGGTTGGCGGCGCGGCCGATGCCCGTCTCGAGCATGCCGCCGCACCACACCGGCACCCCGTGCGCATGGGCCACGTCGTGCACGCGGCGGGCCTCCAGATAACCGCCGACCCGCGCCGGCTTCACATTGACGACCCGGCAGGCGCCCATGGCGATCGCGGAGGCCGTGTCACGGGCGTTGTGCAGGGACTCGTCCAGGCAGACGGGGGTGGTGAGGCGCTGCTGGAGCAGGGCGTGGGCGTGCAGGTTGTTCTCCTCGAGCGGCTCCTCGACGAGCAGCAGCCCGAACGCGTCCAGCTTCCGCAGGTGCTCGGCGTCGGCGAGCCTGTAGGCGGTGTTCGCGTCGACCTGGAGCGGCAGTTCGTCGCCGAACCGCTCGCGCACAGCCCGGACGGGTTCCAGGTCCCAGCCCGGTTCGATCTTCAGCTTGATCCGGACGTAGCCCTCGGCGAGGTAGCGCTGGACGTCGTCCAGGAGCTCGGGCACGGAGTCCCTGATGCCGACCGACACCCCGGCCGGCACCCGGTCCCGCACGGCCCCCAGATAGGTCGCGAGCGACATCCCGTACGCGCGCAGCTCCGCGTCGAGGACGGCCGTCTCCAGGGCGGCCTTGGCCAGCTCGTGCCCCTTGACCGACGCCAGCGCGGGGGCGAGGGCGGGGGCCGTCAGCCGGGGCAGGGCTGCCACACGCGGCAGCAGGAAGTCGCGCAGGACGATCTCGGCGCCGGCCACGAACTCCGGGCAGTACCGCGGTTCGGGGTCGGCGGCGAACTCGGACCACCCCTCGGCGGCGTCGGTGACCACATGGAGCAGGAAGGTGTCCTTCGTGGTCATGGTCCCGAAGGAGGTGCGGAACGGGGCGACCAGCGGGATCGCCACATGGACGATCTCGGCGCGTTCGAGCTTCATACCGGGGAGTGCTCCTCTCGGGTGAGCGTGTACCAGCCGTCCCGGGACATGCCCGTCGCGCGGAACCCCTCGGCGAAGGCATGTGCGAACACCTCGCGGACGGCGTGCCGCCAGCGCAGGGCGAGGGCGGGGTCGGCGGCCCGCAGGGCCACGACGTCGTCCGGCACACGGCACCACAGACGGCCGCCGTCGGCGGAGCGCCGGGCGAGCGGTGCCCCGTCCGGCGCCAGGGGGATCCCCGCCGCTCGCGGGGCCGCCACGGCCGGTCCGGGTCCGGGCGGGACGGCGCGGTCCGCGCTTCCGCCGGACCGCCGGGGCGCCCGCAGGTCCCACAGGACGGCCAGCCGGTCGCTCTCGTCTCCGTCGTTCACTCCGTCGGCCATCGGACCGTAGAAGTCGACGAGGTACTCCGTCCCGGTCGCGCCCAGCTTGACCAGGTTGAAGCGGGCATTGCGGCCGACCAGCGGGTCGAAGGTCCAGCGCAGTGTGCGGGCACCGTGCTCCAGCAGCCAGGCACGCTGCGCCTGCTTCAGCGGGTGCCCGACGCCTCGGTCGGCCGCCGCCAGCAGGGAGTACGCGTCCGCGTCGGCGGGCGGGCCGAAGACGGCGGCGCAGGCCCCGGCGAGCCGCTCCCCCTCGACGGAGTACGCGGCGTGCACGGCCCCACCCGCGTGGACCAGGCTGTGCAACACCTCGGCGGGCAGGGGCGGGCTGCTGCGGGGTGTGCGCCAGACGTCGCAGAAGTAGTCGGCCACGGCGGCGAGGCCGCTCACGTCGTGCACGGTACGGAGGTGAACACCCGCGGTGCGCGCTGTCTCCTCCGCGAGCCGTGCCGCGCCCGCATGGGCGGCGGACAGATCCGTCTCTGCTGTCATGGATCGAGTCTCGGGGCGCGCGCCGGGACACGCGTTGTGCGGGACGCCAAAACCTGCGTACGGTCCTGAGGGGATCGGCCAACGACCGAGGAGGCATCCCTGGACGCGCACTCCCTCGGGGACCTGCTGGACGTCGTGGGTGAACCCTCCGTCCGGCTGCACACCGCGCCCGCCGGACTCGCCGTGCCCGTCACCGAGGCGCTGCTCCACGACGCCCACGCCCCTGTCCCCCGCGTGCCGGGGGCGCTGCTGCTCGCGGTGGGCGTGCGCGCCCGCTCCGCCGGACCGCTGGCGCGAGCCGCCGCCGAGGCGGGGATGGCCGCGCTCGTCGTACGCGGTCAGGACGGACCCGTCGCGGAGGCGGAGGCGGCCGGGATCGCCCTGCTGTCCGTGGACGAGGACGCCGCCTGGCACCGGGTGCACCTGCTGCTGGCCTCGGCGATCGGGGCGCGCCCTGCGGCCACGGGCCCGGGGGACGCACGCGGTGAGCTGTTCGCTCTCGCCGACGCCGTGGCCGCGGCCGTCGGTGGGGCCACCACCGTCGAGGATCCGCGGCAGCGGATCCTCGCCTACTCGACGGTGCCCGGGCAGGTGACGGACGAGGACCGCCGCCAGGGCATCCTCGGGCTCCGGGTGCCGGGGAGCCCGGAGAACACCGAGCAGTACCGGACCGTCTTCGCCGCGCCGGGTCCGGTACGGCTGCCGGCACTCGCGGGCGCTCTGCCACGGCTGGCGGTCGCGGTGCGCGCCGGGGGCGAGACCCTCGGCTCGCTCTGGGTCGTCGACGACGGCCGGCTCGCACCCGATGCCGGGAAGGCACTGGCACAGGGTGCGTCCACGGCGGCGCTGCTCCTGCTGCGGGTGCGCGCCGCCCGGGAGCTGGCCCGGCATCAGGACGGCGATCTGCTGCGCCGCCTCCTCGACGGCACCGCCGACCCGGCCGCCGCCCAGCGGCTCGGCCCGGAACCGGTACGTGTGGCCGCGTTCGTCCTGGACGCCACCGTCTCCGCGCCCGACGACGCACAGACCGCGCTGCGGCTGCTGGACCTCGTGAGGCTGCAGTGCGAGTCCCGCTACGGACGGCACGCGTGTGTGCTCGTCGACCGGGTCGTCTACGCCCTGCTGCCCGCTCCGGCGGAACGCGGCACGGGCCGCGGCCGCGGCCATGAGGAACGGCATCTGCGGCTGGCCGAGGACATCGTGCGGCGGGCCGAGCAGGCACTGCGGGTACCGGTGCGGGCCTCACTCGGTGACGTCGTGCCCTCGGCCGCCGGTGCGGTCGCCTCACGCCGGGACGCGGATGTCGTGCTGCGGGTGCTCGGACCCCGGCTGCCGGTGGCGTCGGTGACCGGGGTGCGGTCCCGGATCACCCTGCTGCGGCTCGCCGAGGTGATGGCCGGACAACGGGATCTGCGCACGGGGGCCGGGGAGAAGGTGCGGGCGTACGACGCCGGGCACGGCACCGAGTACGCGCGCACCCTGCTGGCGTGGTTCGAGGCCGGATGCGACATGGCGGGCGCGGCGGAGCGGCTCGCGGTGCACCCCAACACCTGCCGCTACCGGCTGCGGCAGGTGCGGCGGCACGTCGGGGTCGACCTGGACGATCCCGACGAACGGCTGGTGCTGTGGCTGCAGTTGAGGACGGCGGCGGACACCGGCGAAGGACTCTGAGGGCGGCCGTGGCGCTCAGCGCAGCGCCTCGGCCACCTCCCGGGCGGCGTCCACCACCCGTAGCCCCACCCGGTCGGGCACCGCGTCCGAGAGCATCACGACCCCGACGCTGCCCTCTATCCCGCTCACCCCGACCAGTGGCGCCGCCGCACCGCTCGCGCCGGCCTCCAACTCCCCGTGGGTGAGCGTGTATCCGGGGTCGGCGACCGGCTGTCGACGAGCGGCGAGTATCGCCCGGCCGGCGGCGCCCCGGTCGAGCGCATGGCGGAAACCGGCCCGGTACGCCACGTGGTAGTCGGTCCACGTCGGTTCGACCACGGCGACGGCCAGGGCCTCGGACCCGTCCACCAGAGTGAGGTGCGCGGTGGCCCCTATGTCCTCGGCAAGCGCGCGCAGCGCGGGCAGTGCGGCCTCCCGTACCAGCGGATGCACCTGACGACCGAGTCCCAGCACACCGAGCCCGACCCGGGCGCGGCCGCCCAGATCACGGCGGACCAGGCAGTGCTGCTCCAGCGTGGCCAACAACCGGTACACCACGGTCCGGTTGACGCCCAGTTTGGTGGACAGTTCGGTGACGGTCAGCCCGTGGTCCGTGTCGGCGAGCAGCTTGAGGACCCTGAGGCCCCGATCGAGCGTCTGGGAGGTCTCCGCGGTCACGACGCCCACTCCTTAGTGGTGAGACGGCGGCCCGGTCGCGGCGGATGCGGCGCCGAGTCCCGTCGACGTCGCTCCAGAGGCCGCCGATCGGCCGGCGGCCCGGCGGATCCCGGGCCCAGTCGCTTCACGGCTGCGCTCCGCGGCGGAGCTGCCACGGGGCGTGTGCGTAGCGGGACATTAGCGAGCCGGTCCGCTCAGCGGAAGGCTCCGTCCAGAATCCGGTCAGGGGTGGGGAGTCACTCGCCTCGTTTTGCGGCGATACGCACCGCTCACCGGACACCGCCCGCCCATCGGGGCGGTGTCCGCGCTCACTTCATGCGCGTGGCCCACTCCTGGACCTTCGCGATGCGCTGGCGCAGCTGACCGGCGGTGCACTCGGCGCTCGGCGGGCCTCCGCACACCCGGCGCAGTTCGGTGTGGATCACCCCGTGCGGCTTGCCGCTCTGGTGCACGTACGCGCCGACCATCGTGTTGAGCTGTTTACGCAGTTCCAGCAGTTCCTTGTGGGTGACGACGGGCCGCCGCTCGGCGGGCAGTTCCAGCAGGTCGGCCTCCGTGTCCGGCTTCTTGCGGCTGTGCGCGATCTGCCGTGCCTGCCGCTTCTGCAGCAGCAACTGCACCTGGTCGGGCTCGAGAAGGCCCGGAATACCGAGGTAGTCCTGTTCCTCCTCGCTGCCGGGATGTGCCTGCATGCCGAACTCGGCGCCGTTGTACATGACCCGGTCGAAGACGGCGTCGGACTCCAGCGCCTCGAACGGCAGCATGTCCTGCTCACCGGTGTCCTCGTCCTGCTCCCGGTTGGCCTCGTCCATCTCCTTCTCGGACTCGGCGTACGGGTCCTCGTCCTCACCGGCCTTCTTCGGCTTGTCGAGGACGTGGTCGCGCTCGACCTCCATCTCGTTGGCGAAGGTGAGCAGGTCCGGGACGGTGGGCAGGAACACCGAGGCGGTCTCGCCGCGACGCCGGGACCGCACAAAACGGCCGACGGCCTGGGCGAAGAAGAGCGGGGTGGAGATGGTGGTCGCGTACACCCCGACCGCGAGCCGGGGCACGTCGACGCCCTCGGACACCATGCGCACCGCGACCATCCAGCGGTCGTCGCCGTGGCTGAACTCGTCGATGCGGTCGGAGGCGCCCGCGTCGTCGGACAGGACGAGGGTCGCCCGGTGCCCGGTGATGTCGCGGATGAGCTTCGCGTACGCGCGGGCCGACTCCTGGTCGGAGGCGATGACGAGGGCACCGGCGTCCGGGATGGCCTTGCGGACCTCGGTCAGACGCTGGTCGGCGGCGCGCAGCACGCTGGACATCCACTCGCCGCGCGGGTCGAGGGCGGTCCGCCAGGCCTGGCTGACGGCGTCCTTGGTCATGGGCTCGCCCAGCCGGGCGGCGATCTCGTCGCCCGCCTTGGTGCGCCAGCGCATGTTGCCGCTGTAGGAGAGGAAGATGACCGGGCGCACGACGCCGTCGGCGAGGGCGGACCCGTATCCGTAGGTGTAGTCGGCGGCCGACCGGCGGATCCCGTCGGTCCCCTCCTCGTACGCCACGAACGGAATGGGGTTGGTGTCGGAGCGGAACGGCGTACCGGTCAGGGCGAGCCGGCGGGTGGCCGGCTCGAACGCCTCCAGGCAGGCCTCGCCCCAGGACTTGGAGTCTCCCGCGTGGTGGATCTCGTCGAGGATGACGAGGGTCTTGCGCTGCTCCACACGGTTGCGGTGCAGCATGGGCCGGACCCCGACACCCGCGTAGGTGACGGCGACGCCGTGGTACTCCCGGCTGAGGGGTCCGGCGCTGTACTCGGGGTCGAGCTTGATGCCGACGCGCGCCGCGGCCTCCGCCCACTGCTTCTTCAGGTGTTCGGTCGGGGCGACGACGGTCACCTGCTGCACGACGTGGTGGTGCAGCAGCCAGGACGCGAGCGTCAGCGCGAAGGTCGTCTTGCCGGCGCCCGGCGTGGCGACGGCGAGGAAGTCACGCGGCTGCTCCTGGATGTACGTGTCCATCGCTCCCTGCTGCCAGGCGCGCAGCTTGCCGGCCGTGCCCCAGGGAGCGCGGCCGGGGAAGGCGGGAGAGAGGTGGTGCGAAGGGGAGGAGTGGGAGCTGGCGGCGGTGGTAGTCACGGTCTCCGGTTCGGTCGGCGCTCGAAGGGGCCGCGTCCGGCGTGTCGGACCAGCGGGGGTCGTCGACGGTCGGGCCGGGCTCGGCTGTGTATGACAACCGGGCCACCCTACCGGTGGACCCACCCGCCACTCGGGGCGACGCCGCCGCTTGCGGCCCGGGTGCGACAGGGGTCACAGATCATCGGGACCACGGGGTTTCGGCCGCGCGGGGTCACCGCGCCCGCAGCCGGGTCGTCACCCACGCGCCCACCAGCGCCACCGCCGTCATCGGCAGGAACACCGCGGCGAAGGCGGCCGGGTGGGAACCGGCGGCGCTCGCCTCCGTCGCGGAGGGGGCGATCGAACCGCCGCCCAGCGCGGCGAACGCGGCGCCGACCGCGGAGAGCAGGATGACGTTGGAGAGGCCGTCGGAGATCTGCAGGGCGGCCGAGTTCGCCCCGGCCTCCTCGGGGGCGGACAGCTGAAGCAGCAGGACGCTGGTCGAGGAGATGACCAGCCCCATGCCGAAGCAGCCGAACCCCCAGGCGACGGCGACGGTCCAGACGGGGACCGAATGGATCAGCACACTCGGCGCCGCGACGATCGCGGCGGCGACGACGACCATGCCGAGCGTCATCAGGCGCTCCCGGTGAGGCTCCAGACGTGGTCTCGACTGGACGTAGGACCCCAGCGCCCAGGTGCCACCGCCCGCCGCGAGGGAGAACCCGGCCAGGGTCGGGGACAGTCCCCGCTGCGTGACGAGCATGAGCGGGACGAAGCTCTCCGCCGTGATGAAGGCACCGGCCGCGACTCCGCGCAGCAGCACCACGGACGGCAGCCCGCGGGCCGCGCGGTAGGTGCCGCGGGGCAGCAGTCCGAGAACCGCCGGGACCAGCAGTGCGGCGCCCACGGCACCGGGCAGAAGGGACAGCGGGCTCAGGTCCTGGGCCGCGTACTGGAGGAGTCCCGCGCCCAGTGAGATGCCGAAGGCCAGGCGGAGGCGGCGGACGTCGAAGGGGGCCGCGTCGGCCGGCTCGGCGGGACCGTCCGCCGAGCGCCGGATGCTGGGCAGTGCGAGCGCCAGCGGGAACACCACGAGTACCGGGATGCCGAGGAAGACCCAGCGCCAGCCGAGCTGTTCCGTCACCGCGCCCGAGGCCAGCGGGCCCACCACGGACGGGACCACCCAGCCCGCCGCGAACGCGGCCATGATGGCCGGCCGCAGCCGCTCCGGGTAGGCGCGGCCCACGACCACGTAGAGGGCGACGATCACGAGTCCGCCGCCGAGGCCCTGGACGGCCCGGCCCAGAATGAACTGCCACATCGACCCTGCCGTGCCCGCCAGCAGCAGCCCCGCGGCGAAGGCGCCGATGCCGCAGGCCAGCGAACCCAGCGGGCCGCCACGGTCCGACCACTGGCCCGCGAGCACCATGCCGAAAAGGCTCGTCGTGAAATACCCCGAGAAGGCGAACGCGTACAGCGACAGCCCGTCCAGTTCCCGCGCCGCGACCGGCATCGCCGTGCCGACGGCCGTCGCCTCGAAGGCGATGAGCAGCACGACGGAGACGATGCCGATGCTCAGCGCGCGGTAGGGACGGCTCAGCACGCCGACGGTGTCGTCCGGGGAACCGGACCGGGCCACGTCGGTGACGTCGGCGTCGCGGGGATCGAGGGCTGCCATGCAGGTCAGGGTAAGGGGCTCGGCCGGGTTCGGCCCCTGTCCGGAGGCGGTGCCGGAGTGCGACCTTGGTCGTACGACCCGCCGTTCGTGAACGGCGTATGGCAGTCCCGTTGCAGCGCCGGCGATTCCCTTGAGCCCGCATTTCGCCCGACCGTACGGTCAATGCGTCAGGTCGGAACGAGTGAGCCGTGCCGCACCTGATCCTGGCCGTGAACCCGAGTGGTTCAGGGACCCGCCCGCCGGGGCGGGCTCCACCGCGGGAAGTCACATGGGTTCCACGACCAGGAGCACGGCCGTGTGCCCGAGTGGTTCAGGGGCTCGCCTGCAAAGCGAGTTACGCGGGTTCGATCCCCGCCACGGCCTCTGACTGCCTGACCGGGCAAAAAAGGGCGGTACCCCACGCGGGTACCGCCCTTGTGGTCGTCCGTCCCAGTTCCCGTCTCACCGGAGGCCCGATCTTGTGTCACCGTTCGCAGTGACCCCGAAGCAGAGGAGAGCCCCGTGGGCAAGGTGGTCATGTACAGCTCGGTGTCGGTGGACGGCTTCGTCGCGGACGAGAATGACCAGCCCGGTCCGCTGTTCGACTGGCTGTCCAGCGGTGACGTCCCGTTGGACGAGAGCGGCGAGCTGAAGGTGTCGCAGACGTCCTACGACTACACCCGGCCGTACTGGGACCAGATCGGAGTCACGATCGTCGGCCGCCACGTCTTCGACCTGACGGACGGCTGGAACGGGAAGCCGCCGGGCGGGATCGACCACGTGGTCGTCGTGACGCACCGGCCGGAGCCCGAGGGCTGGGACCCCGAGGCGCCGTTTCACTTCGTCGACGGCGTCGGGACAGCCGTGGCCAAGGCGCGGGAGCTTGCGGGTGACCGCATCGTCGAGGTCGCCGCCGGCGACGTCGGTGGCCAGGTGCTTGCCGCCGGCCTGATCGACGAGGTGCGCATGGACGTCGTACCCGTCGTGTTCGGGTCCGGCAAGCGCTACTTCGGGTCGGTCCACGCGCAGCACCTGTTGGAGGATCCTGACGTGGTGATTCAGGGCAACCGGGTGCTTCACCTGCGGTATCGGGTGCGCCGTTGACCGAGCCGAGCGGGTTCGCGAAGAAGTCCCGCCCCAAATTGGCCTGTCGTGAGCTGTCGCTCTTGAGCGACGATCAACTCGGTGGGGATCCCTGTCCTGTCGGCGCCCGGACGCCACGGCGAGTGAGCGACGGCACCCTGCCGCCGGGCCGACCCCACCCGGAAAGACAAAGAGGCGGCACCCTGGGAAGGGTGCCGCCCCGCGCTCCGGTTTCTCAGAGCTTGCCGCCGATCTCGCATGCCTGGCACGGCGGGCGGCCGCAGGTGCACTGCATCAGGGCCTCGACGACGCCGCGGTCGTGGTAGAGGCACTCGTCCTTGCAGGTGTGGCGCGGGATGAACCCGGCCGGGATCTCGCCGGGCCACGGTTCGTGACCGTCCCGGCAGCGGGCGAAGCGCTCGGGGTCGGTGGCGTGCAGGTCGTGCATGGTCGACCTCGCCTCGTCCTCCAGCTCGCGCACTCGCTCCACCAGGCTCTTCAGCTCGGCGGCCAGGCCCGAGTACCGCTCGGCGCCGGTCCTCACGTGCGCGGCCCGCAGGGCCATCGCCGCGTTGCCGAGAAACCTGCCGGCGTCCTGGAGGTCGGTCACGTGATGCAATTGAATGCCGTTCACGCCACGTACCCATACGGCGTCCATATTGCTCACTGATCCGCCCTTCCGGCGTTCGCCTTTTCTCGCACGACGGCATGCGCGGCGCCGGTGCCTCCGCATAAGAAAAAAATGACCTGTTTACGGAACTTAAGGGTCCGGATCGAGACCGTCCAGCGAATTCGGCGTGAGTCCACTCACAGCAGACCCGAACCCGTATCCGCGCTCGACGCCATAGGGTTGGCCGACCCGACCCCGGCACCCGGTCAAGGGAAGACGATCACGGCGAAGATCCCCGGTGACCTTTCCCCGCAGACGGCAACCGAACCGGCCCGCACCGGTGATCTTTATTTCCGGCCGGTTCCGATCGGTCGTCGCAATGCCCCCAAGTGACCCTTGCGCCCTCCACTTGACGCATGGATAAGCGAGTCGTCCACTTGAAAAGAGAGCGACACTGGGATGTGGGCGCGGGTGAATGCCGGCCACGCCCTCGGGTTGACCGGCGTCCGCCGACATGCGGAGTGATGATGGCAACCTACGAATATCTTTGCAGCCGTTGCGGGCCCTTCGACGTGAAAATGGCGATCGGGACTGCGCCCCCTGTTCACGGCTGCCCTGCGTGCTCGGGCACCGCACGGCGTGTGTTCTCCTCGCCCGGTCTCGCGACGACCCCGCACCCGGTCGCCGCCCTGCACGACCGGCAGGAGCAGTCCCGCGAGGCTCCGGAAGTCGTGTCCGAAGTGCCGCCGGGCCGAGCGCCGGTCCGGCGTCCGCACCCCGCGTTGTCGCGGTTGCCGCGACCCTGAGGGCGGGTTGCGGGCGATCCCGCCCCGCGCGGACCGAGGAGGTGCGTCCCCGTGAGCAACGTGGGGCTGCTCTTTGTCGGCGCGGTGCTGTTCATGAACGGGCTGTTGCTGCTCGGGAGGGTCGACCCCAAGTCCGCGGCGGTCTTCAACCTCTTCGTGGGGGCACTGCAGGTACTGACACCGACCTATCTCATCTTCACGGCCGGCGACGACCAGATGAAGATCCTGGCGGCGTCCGGGATCTACCTGTTCGGATTCACATACCTTTACGTGGGCATCGTCCTGCTCGCGGACATCGACAACATCTGCGTCGGCTACTACTCCCTCTTCGTCGCGATCGTCGCCCTCGGGTATTCGTTCGCCAATTTCCACCTGCTCAAGGACTATCCGTTCGGAGTCATCTGGCTCTACTGGGCCTTCCTCTGGTTCCTGTTCTTCCTGCTGCTCGGGCTCAGGAAAGTTCCGCTGTCCGACTATGTCGGCTGGGTGACGGCGATCGAGGGCTGGGTCACCGGAGTCATTCCCGCGGCGCTGCTGCTTTCCGGTTACTGGAAGCACACCACGGAGATCGCCATCGCCCTCGGGGCCTTCGGCATCGTCGTGTTCGCGGCGCTGTGGCCGCTCACCAGGAAATCACGGCAACCGGTTCCGGCCGGATCGACCGGAGGTACGGGCACACCGTCCTGACCTGATCTGAAATGAGAGGCTGTCATGCCCGAAGTCGTATTCAGTGTGGACCAGAGCAAGTCGATGCGTGACCAGGACGTGCCCGGACACAACAGGTGGCACCCGGACATCCCCAACGTCGCCATGGTGAAGCCGGGAGCGGAGTTCCGCATGGAGTGCCGCGACTGGACCGACTGCCAGATCGGCAACAACGACACCGCAGACGATGTGCGCGACATCGACCTGACCATCCCTCACATGCTCAGCGGCCCGATCGGCGTGGAGGGCGCCGAACCCGGCGACCTGCTCGTCGTCGACATCCTCGACCTCGGCCCCGTGCCGCAGCAGACCGGGGATGCGGCGGGCCAGAACTGGGGCTACACCGGCATCTTCGCCAAGGCCAACGGTGGCGGCTTCCTGACCGACTACTACCCGGACGCCTACAAGGCGATCTGGGACTTCCACGGGCAGCAGGCCACGTCCCGTCATCTGCCCGGTATCCGCTTCACCGGGATCACCCACCCCGGGCTGTTCGGAACGGCGCCGTCGTCCGAGATGCTCGCCCGATGGAACACACGTGAGAAGGCGCTGATCGACGCCGACCCGAACCGGGTCCCGCCCCTCGCGCTGCCGCCGGAAGGCACCAACGCGCTCGCCGGCACGGCCACCGGCGACCTCGCCGCGCGCATCGCCGCGGAGGGCGCCCGTACGGTTCCGGCCCGTGAGAACGGCGGCAACCAGGACATCAAGAACTTCACGCGCGGTTCGCGGGTGTTCTTCCCCGTGCACGTCAAGGACGCCAAGCTCTCGGGAGGCGATCTGCACTTCAGTCAGGGGGACGGAGAGATCACCTTCTGCGGCGCCATCGAGATGGGCGGCTTCATCGACTTCCACGTCGACCTGATCAAGGGCGGCATGGAGAAGTACGGCATCTCGACCAACCCGGTGTTCATCCCGGGCAACGTCGAGCCGCGGTACACGGAGTTCCTCACCTTCATCGGAATCTCCGTCGACCACGACACCGGCACGAACTACTACCTGGACGCGACGCTGGCCTACCGCCGCGCCTGTCTCAACGCGGTCGAGTACTTCAAGAGGTTCGGCTACAGCGGGGAGCAGGCGTACCTGCTGCTCGGCTCCGCGCCCGTCGAGGGACGCATCAGCGGCATCGTCGACGTCCCCAACGCGTGCTGCTCGCTGTACGTCCCCACCGCGATGTTCGACTTCGAGATCCGGCCCTCCGCCGCCGGCCCGGCGACGGCCGACCGCGGACAGTGTGCCCTGACCACCATCTGACCGGGCGACGTCCTCGCCCCCGCACCGCCTGCTGCGGGGGCGGGCGACTCATGCCGACGCGGTCGCACCGGGGTCCGAGCCGTCGTCCGGCTCGGGTCGGCCGAGCGACCGCGCCCCGGCGCCGGTTCGGTCCGAACGACGGACCCTAGGCGTACAGTCCGCCGCCCGCCTGGTCCTCGAAGGCCTCGGGCCAGTAGCGCCAGCCGTCGTCCTGCGGCGTCCTCGGGGTCGGGTCGCAGGCGATCGGGTCGACCGCGGCGAGGGTCTCGGCCATCGTCGCGGCCAGCTGCTCGTAGGCGTCCGTCAGATCGTGCTCCGCGTCCAGCGCCTTCTCACGGTGCACCAGCCAGACCGTGAAGGCCAGGGTGGAGATGTCCGCGTTGAGCGGGCGCAGCGTGGCGTCGGGCTCGCTCCAGCACAGCACCGCTCCGGTGGAGCCGTCCAGCACCAGGCTCGTGTCCTCCAGGAGATAACCGAGACGTATCAACCGGTCGGCCTCGGGCGGGAGTTCGTCCGCGGGGCCGCGGTCCTCGTCCGCGTAGTACTCGGCCAGGGTCGGCAGCGGCACGTCCGTGTCGAGTTCGTACCAGTAGCCGTTCTCCGGCAGGCCCACCTCACGCAGGAAGCGGCGGGTCGGCTCGTGCGTGAGCTTTCCGGGGAAGTCGACGTCCTCGAAACGCACGATCGAGGCGGAGCCGAACTCCTCGTCCAGCAGCCGCGAGGGCAGGTCGAGCGCAAGTCCCGTACCGGGGCGGGCGATCCGGGCCAGTGGACGGATCAGCGCGGCCATCCGCCAGTACGGCGCGGGGTCGTCCCCCGCATCCTCGGCGAACACCGACGCCAGCCGCTCGGAGGCCTGCGCCACCGCCTTGGCTCCGTACCCGTGCGAGGCGAACCGGCCCCGGGAGGTGACCAGTTCGTCGGTGACCGCGGCGAACCGCAGCAGCACCTCCAGCGAGGGGGCGAGCGGCGACAGGCCCATCAGGCCGGGATGGCGCGGGTGGACGTATGTCGTGGAGACCTCGCCCGTGGCGCCGTTCAGCACGAGGGACTCCAGGTCGCGGTCGACGGTCCGCAGCGCCCCTATGACCAGCTGGTCGCGCAGCTCCTCGGCGAGCTTCTCCGCGTCGTCCACCAGCTCGGCCACCCGCCGCAGCGCGGGCCGCTCGCACAGCGGCCCGAACCCCAGCAGGGAGCCGCCGGAAGGCACTCCCGCCCCCGTCAGCAGACGCCGCGTCCCCGCGTGCGTGACGTACGGATCGAGGTCCGTCCCGGCCAGCGTGATCACGCTGCCGACGTCGCTCAAGTCCATGGTTCCCCCGCGTACTTCGTTCCCGGAGCGCTCGCGTGGTCGATCTTCTTGGAGCGCCTCTCCCCCGACGCCGAAAACCATACGCCGCCGCACTGACAACGCCGCCGGATTTGCGGCGCGTCCACGCCGTTCACCACGGACTCGTGACAAGAACCACACCGAGGACCGTCCACCGGCCCGGCCGCGATCCGTCAGGTGAAGTACACGCCGCCCAGCACGACGACGATCGCGGCCAGCACGAAGAGGAGGACCCAGCCCAGGAGCTTCCCGATCGCGGGCGCGGGCTCGTAGCGCTGCTCCTGGTCCGACGACGGGGCAGCGGGGCCCGGGTCGTCCGCGCCCTCTCCGGTGCTCACTGCCCCGTCACCACGGCAGCCTGCGGCCGGATCGGCAGGCGGTTGACCGGGCGGCCGGTCGCCGCCCGCACCGCGGACGCGATGGCCGCCGGGGAGGTGACCACCGGCACCGCGCTGACCGACTTCGCACCGAAGGGCGCGACCACGTCCCGTTCCTCGACGAGCTTGACGATCCGGATGTCGGGCGCGTCCAGCGCCGTCGGCAGGGAGTAGCCCGTCAGGTCGGGGTGGCGGACCAGTCCGCGGGCCGTGCGCAGGTTCTCGGTGAGCGCGATGCCCACACCCTGGGTGACGCCCGCCTCCACGCGCGCGGCGAGCTGCGCGGGGTTCAGCACCCGGCCGACGTCCTGGGCGAGGGCCAGTTCCACGACCCGCACCGAGCCGATCTCGATGTCCACGTCCACCACGGCACGGATCGCGCAGAACGCGAGCCCCACGAAGGCGTCGCCCTGGCCGGTCTCGTTCAGCGGCTCCGTCGGATGCGGGCGGCACTGCGCCGTGGCCCACAGCTCCTTGCCGTCCATCGCCTCCGTGACGGTGGTCGACAGCACCCCGTCGTACGAGGTGATCTTGCCGTCGGTGATCTGGAGCAGTTCGGTCGACATGCCGAACTTGTGCGCCAGGGGCTGCAGCAGCTGGGTGCGGACCATCTTGGCGGCACGCTCCACGGCGCCGCCGGACACCCAGGTGTGGCGGCCCCGGCAGCCGGCGCCTGCCGACGGCTGGTCCGTGTCGACCGGTGCCACGTGCACCTCGTCGATACCGAGCGTCTCCTGGACGATCTGCCGGGCCAGCGTGGTGAAGCCCTGGCCGGTCTCGACGGCGGCGCACAGCACCGTCGCCACCCCGTCCTGCACCTTCACCGTGGCCGTGGAGACCTCGTCCGCGCCCTCCGCGCCGAGCATGTGCACCATGCCGATGCTGTAGCCGACGCCACGCCGCACGGCACCGGGTTCGCCCGCGCCCTCGGGGCCGCCGGGCAGCAGCCACTCGTCCTCGGGGGTGTCCTTGGGGAGCGCGGGCAGCGGGTGGTCCCTGACCGCCTCGAGCAGCTCGGCGACGGGTGCCGGACAGGTCACGGTCTGGCCGGTGGGCAGGATGTCGCCCGTGGCCATGACGTTGCGCAACCGCAGTTCGGCCGGGTCGAGGCCGAGCTTCTTGGCCAGCTTGTCCATCTGGGCCTCGTAGGCGGCGCACACCTGCATCGCGCCCTCGCCGCGCACATGGCCCGACGGCGGGTTGTTGGTGCGCACGGCCCAGCCCTCGATGAAGGCGTTCGGCACGACGTAGGGGCCGCAGGCGAAGGAGACCGCCGCGGCGAGCGCTTCCGAGGACGTGTCCGCGTAGGCGCCGGCGTCCAGCAGGATCTGCGCCTCGACCTTGACCAGATTGCCCTCGGCGTCCGCGTGGTGGCGGTAGCGCAGAAGGGTGGGGTGGCGGTGGACGTGCCCCAGGAAGGATTCCTCGCGCGTCGCGGTCAGCTTGACCGGGCACCCCGTCTTCAGGGCGAGCAGTCCGAGCGGCAGTTGGAAGCCCTGGTCCTCGCGGTCCGCGCTGGCGCCGGGCACGCCGGTGACGACGACCTTCACCCGCTCGGGCTCGAGGCCGTAGACCGCGGCCGCGCGGTCGCGGTCGGTGTGCGGGTCGGTGGAGGCGATGTACAGCTCGACCCCGCCGTCGGGCCGGGGCACGGCCAGACCCGCCTCCGCACCGATCGGGGCGGGGTCCTGGCGGCCGATGCGGTACAGGCCCTCGACGACGACCTCGCCGAGCGCGTCGGGGTCGCCGTGGCGCAAAGGGATGTGGCGGATCAGGTTGCCGTCGGGGTGCAGCGGCTCGGAGTCGAAGGCCTGTTCGGGATCGGTCACCGGCTCGAGCACCTCGTACTCGACGATGACGGCGGCGGCGGCCATGCGCGCGGTGTCGGGGTGGTCTGCGGCGACCGCCGCGATGGCCTCCCCGTGGTGACGTACGACCTCGGAGGCGAACACCGGCCGGTCGGCCGTGCCCCGTCCGTGGACGGCCTCGCCGGGAATGTCCTCGTGGGTGACGACGGCCCGCACGCCCTGCATCTCGCGCGCGTGGCTGGTGTCGATGGACAGGATGCGCGCGTGCGGATGCGGCGAGCGCAGCACGGCGGCCCACAGCAGGCCCTCGGCCCACAGATCGGCCGCGTACGGGAAGGTGCCCTCGGTCTTCGCCCCGGCGTCGGTGGACGGCAGGGAGGCGCCCAGGCCGTGCGGCAGCGGCTCGGGGGCCGGTGCGGCCGCCGCGGTGGTCGCGGTGGCGGCTTCGTTGCTCACGCCTGGCCTCCGTCCTGGCCGTACGGGTGCTGGTCGGGGTCGGCGCCGTCGAACGCGGAGGGGTGCACACCGCCTGCGCCCGGACGGGCCTGGTGCGGGATGCGCGGCTCCTGGCCGTCGGTTGCGGACTCGGCCTGCGCGTGGGCCCCGCGTTCGGCGACGACCTCCTTGACGGCCTCCACCACGCCTCGGTAGGCGGAGCAGCGGCACAGGTTGCCGCACAGGGCCTGGCGCGTCTCCATCTCGGTGGGCGCCGGGTTGCCCTCCAGGAGGTCGTGCACGGTCATCGCCATCCCGGGGACGCAGAATCCGCACTGCACGGCGCCGCACCGGGCGAGCGCCCGTTGCACGTCCGAGGGCTGTCCGTCGGCGGCGAGGCCCTCCACCGTGCGCACCTCGCTGCCCGCCGCCGTCACGGCGGGCACCAGGCAGGAGGCGACGAGCCGTCCGTCGACCTGGACGTTGCAGGCGCCGCACTCGCCCTGCGAGCAGCCGTCCTTGGCACCCGCGAGGCCGAGCCGCTCGCGCAGCACGTACAGCAGTGACTCGCCGATCCACGCGTCGGTCACGGGCCGGTCGGCGCCGTTGACCCGCAGGACGTAGGACGCCAGCGGGTGTTCGTCGTGCGCCCCGGCGGGGCCGGGGGCCGGCTCCTCCGCCCCGGCGGCCTCGGCCGCCGGTTCCGGATCGGCTTCGGGTGCCTGTTCGGCCTCGGACGCCTCGACGGCCGTGGACGGCTGCTGTACCGCCTCAGGCGCCTCGGGGACACCGGAGGGCCCTGCGTTCCCGTACGGCCCGCCGGACGGCTCCGAAGGGGCCTTGACGGGCGCCTGCGCGGCTCCGCCCGGTGTCTCCTCCGACCCCGACCACGGCTGTCCGGCCGCGCTCGTCGCCCAGGGGGCGGCGGCGCCCCCCGGCAGGGTCGCCGGCGGACTGCCGCCCCACTGCTCGACGAGGGCGGACGTGCTGAACTCGCCCGATTCGTCCGGAAGATCACCGTTCGCCACGGGGATCGACCACTGTCCGGTGACGTCGTGCCCGGATGCCGGAGCCTCCTGCGGGGCGGCGTCCTCGAAGTTCCACTGCCCGGTCGCACCGGGCTGGTAGGTGAACCGGTCGCCGGAGCCCTCCGGGCCGACGGCGCCGGGATCGGGCCACCCGGCGCCCTCCGCGGGCGCGCCCCACGTCTCGTCGCCCTGCGGCTGCGCGGCCGCGCCCGGCGCCGCGGTGAACTGCGGGGGCACATAACCGTGACCGGGCGCGGCCAGCGGGCTGTCGGAGGCGAGCAGCGCATCGATGCCGCCCTCGGGCAGCTGCACGAAGGCGGTGGCGCCGTCGTCGTAGTCCGCTTGCGGCAGCCGCTCCCAGGAGCCGCGGGCGCGCCCCTGAGGGCCATCCTCCCGGTGCTGGTCGTCGGTCACGACAGCGCCCTCCCCAGTGCTCGTCGGGCCAGCGCGGCGACGGTGCGCCGCAGGTGCAGTACGGCGGGCGGCAACTGCTCCACGGTGCCGTCCTCCGCCGGAGCGGGATCCGGGATGCAGGCGGCCGCGACGTACTCGCCGAAGGCGGTGAGCGCCTCCGGGACGATCGTGCGGTTGTTGTCCCAGTCGATGAGCTGGGCGACCCACTGCTCGGCGTCCAGGGGGCGCAGCGGCATCGGCGCGATGGCACCGACGGCGCAGCGCACCCCGCGCCGGGCGGGGTCGAGGACGAGCGCCACCGACGCGACGGCCCGCCCGGGACCGGTGCGTCCGGTCGCCTTCAGGAAGACCTGCGGAGCGTGCAGCAGCGGTACGCGCACGTAGCCGATGAGTTCGCCGGCCCGGAGCAGCTCCATGCCGGCGAGCAGATGCGAGACCGGGATCTCGCGGCGGGCCCCGTTCGTGCCCGCGATGATCAGCGTGGCCTCCAGGGCCGCCAGCACCGGAAGCGCGTCCCCGGTGGGGGCGGCCGAGGCGATGTTGCCGCCCAGGGTGCCGGCGTTGCGGATGTGCGGCGGCCCGGCAGCCCGCGCGGCGGCGGCGAGGGCGGGGATGAGGGCCGCGAAGTCGGGACGGCCCATGCGCGCGTGGGTGAGACCGGCGCCGAGCAGTGCGTGGCCGTCCTGGTACTGCCAGCCGCGGATCTCACTGATGCGACCGAGACCGACCAGCGCGGCGGGCCGCAGCTGACCGGAGTTGACCGCGGCCATGAGGTCGGTGCCGCCCGCCACGGGGACGGCGGCCGGCATGGCGGCGAGCGCCGCCACGGCCTCGTCGAGAGAGGCGGGCAGCGTCACGGCCTGCGCCGCCTGCGGTGCGTGCGTGGTCAAACCGGCTGCCCCTTCCCGCTGCCCCACCTGGTCCCACCTGTGTTGCCGTACGGTACGTGCTGACAGGGCGGACGTGGCAACTCTGGCACATCTTCCCGGGTCTCTGACGCAGGGGTCCGCTAGGAGGCATTCGCCCTCTCACCAGGTTGATGGTCCGTTTTGCAACCCGTTCGCAAATGCGGGCGAATTGCCGCTCTTCGGTTGCCCTTGTGCCACTTTTTTCCCATGCCGGGTCACGTTTCCAGGGAGCCGGGTCCCCCGGCTCCCTGTCCCGGGCCTCCTCACACGTTCGGGGGGGCACCCTCGATCGGGCGTCCGAGCACACCGGGTCGCCGCTGCCACGGCAGCGGTCCGGCGGGCGGCCGGTAGGCGACGCCCAGGGCGTCAAGCCGGGGGTAGTGGGCGGTCATCCGCCGCTCGAAGTCCGCGAAGTCGCGGTCCGCGGGCGCGGGCAGATCGCTCCAGACGGCCTCGGCGAAGGCGGCGAGCCGGGGAAACGTCTGGTAGTCCACGCGCCCCTGGTCCTCCATCACCTCGGTCCACACATTGGCCTGGGCCCCGAGGACGTGGCGCGCCTGTTCCTCGGTCAACTGGGGCGGAACCGGCTCGAAACGGTAGACGTCCTCCAGTGTGCGCACGTACCCGATGGGCACGGGCTCGTCCGCTCCGGCGTCCTGACGGTGGTCCAGGTACACCTGCTGCTCCGGGCACATGACGACGTCGTGGCCGCTCCGCGCCGCCGTCACCCCGCCCGCGTAGCCGCGCCACGAGGACACCGCGGCGCCGTCCGCGAGGCCGCCCTCCAGGATCTCGTCCCAGCCGATGAGCCGGCGGCCGCGCGCCGTGAGCCAGGCGTCGAAGTGCCGTACGAACCACGACTGGAGTCCGTCCTCGCCGGCCAGGCCCAGTTCGCCGATGCGCGCCTGGGCGGCCGGGGACTTCCGCCACTGGTCCTTGGCGCACTCGTCGCCGCCGATGTGGACGAACGTCGAGGGGAACAGTTCCAGGACCTCCTCGAACACCCCCTCGTAGAACCGCAGGGTGGCGTCGGTGGGGGCGAGCACGTTCTTCGAGACGCCCCAGTCGTCCCAGACCGAGAGCGAGCCCGTGTCGACGACATCGCCGTTGCCGAGTTCCGGATAGGCGGCGATGGCGGCCTGGCTGTGCCCGGGGACGTCGATCTCCGGAACGACGGTGATATGCCGCTCGGCCGCGTACGCCACGATCTCGCGGATGTCGTCCCGGGTGTAGAAACCGCCGTGCGGCTTCTCCTCCCACAGCGGGGAGGCACGATGGCCGTATCTGGTGCGCGCCCGCCAGGATCCGATCTCGGTGAGCCGCGGATACCGCTCGATCTCCAGACGCCAGCCCTGGTCGTCCGTGAGGTGGAAGTGGAAGACGTTGAGTTTGTGGGCGGCCATGAGATCCAGGTAGCGCAGAACGCCGTCCTTGGGCATGAAGTGCCGCGCCACGTCGAGCATGAGACCGCGCCAGCCGAAACGGGGTGCGTCCTCGATGATCCGGTGCGCAATTGTGTGGACGAGTCCCGGACGCACGGGGGCGCGCCGAAAGGCGTCGGCGCCGAGCAGCTGACGCAGCGTCTGGGCGCCCCAGAACACCCCGGCCGGGCCGCCGCCGCGGATCTCGAGCCCCCGGCCGACGACGGCGGAGAGTTTGTACGCCTCCGGCTCCAGTTCGTCGTCCAGGCACAGCCGGAGCGAATTGGCACCGTCCTTCGGACCGGGTGTCAGAGGCAGCCCGAGGGCCGGCCCCAGGGTGGAGCGCAGCCAGCGTTCCGTGGTCCCCGTACCAGGTCCGGCCCACAGGGTGGTGTGCTCGTGGAGCTCGACACCGCGGCGTGTGGGGCCGTCGACGGCGCGTGGCGCCGGAATCAGTTCCATCACGTCAGTCCTCAATCCTTGAGAGATCCGCCCAGCCCCGATACGAGCCGTCGTTGCACGACGACGAAGAAGACCAGGACCGGAATGGTCATCACCGTCGACGCGGCCATCACGCCTCCCCAGTCCGGCTCATCGGGCTTGTAGAACACCAGAAGTGCCATCGGGAGAGTGGACTGCGAAGTGTCGCTGATGATGAACGACTTGGCGAACAGGAAGTCGTTCCAGGCGGAGATGAAGGAGAACACACTCGTCGCCACCAGGCCGGGCAGTACGAGCGGGAAAAGTATCTGCCACAGGAATCGTGCCCGGCTCGCCCCGTCGAGATGGGCGGCCTCCTCCAGCGCCTCGGGAACCGCCTTCACAAAACCCCGGAGCATCCAGATCGCGAACGGCAGCGAGAAGGCGATGTGGGGCAGGATGAGCGCGCCGAGGGTGTTGAGCTGTCCGAGGTCCCGCATCAGGAAGAACAGCGGGATCGCCAGGGCTTCCACGGGCACCATCTGGGCGACCAGGAACATGATCAGCAAGGTCGTCCGGAAACGGAAGCGGAATCGTGTCACCGCCGTGGCGGCGAGAAACGCGATCAGTGCCGAGGCGACGACGACGCAGCCCGCGACGACAAGGCTGTTGAGGAAGTAACGGCCGAATTCCTGCTGCCCGAAGACGCGGCGGAAGGAATCCAGGGTCGGGGATCCGGTCCACGGACGCGGACGGGTCGACTCGATCTCGCCTGCCGGCTTCACGGCGCTCAGCACCATCCAGTACAGCGGAAAGGCGACCACCGCCGCGATCAGCAGCGCCGACGCCTCCGCCGCCGACCGCCAGGGACGGCGAACGGATCCGCGCACAAGATTCACGAGGGTCACAGCTCCTCCCCCTGCCTGCGCAGCAGCCGCAGATAGCCGAGCGTGACGGCCAGCAGGATCAGCAGGGTCACCACGCCGATCGCCGAGCCGAGGCTGTACTCGGATGACGCGAACGCCTTTTGGTACGCGTACACGTTCAGCACCAGGTTCTGCCCGGCGATGCCGCCGCCGTTGGTCATCACGTAGATCTGTGTGAAGACCTTGAAGTCCCAGATGACCGACTGGATGGTGACGACGGCCAGGATCGGGCGCAGCATCGGCGCGAGCACCGACCACCAGATCCGCCACTGCGAGGCGCCGTCGAGTGCGGCGGCCTCCAGCACCTCGGCCGGGACGGCGCGGATCCCTGCGTACACCGTCACCATCACGAACGGGAAGGAGCACCACACGACTTCGAGCAGCACGAGGAGGAACGCGCTGTAGCGGCCGTACGTCCACGAGTGGTCGCCGAGTCCCAGGAGGCGGTTCACCGGGCCGAAGTCGGGGTCGAAAAGGAACAGCCAGACCGTGGAGCCCGTGACGGCCGGGGTCGCCCATGCCCCGAGGGCGGCCAGCATCAGCGCGAGCCGCGGCACGGCGCGGACGCGGGTGAGCAGCACGGCGAGCGCGCAGCCGACGGCCAGGGTGCACAGGACGCAGGCCGCAGCGAACACGACCGTGGCCAGCAGCACCGACCAGAACTGGTCGTCGGAGAAGAGGGTCGTGTAGTTCCCGAGCCCCCGGAAGCTCGTCGGCTTGCCGCCGCTGACCTGGGCCTGGGTGTACTCCAGGACCGAGATCAGGCCGAGTTGGTAGACGGGGTAGACCAGCAGTCCGCCGAGCACGACGAGGGCGGGGGCGAGATAGAGCCACGGGGTGCGGCCCGCTCGCCGCGCTCCCCGTGTGCGTGTCACGGTCGTGGTGGCGGGCGGGTGCCGGTCCACGACCGTGTCCGGAGCGGCCACCCGCTCAGCCCGCGGAGCCGAACGCGTCGTTCATCTTCTTCGCCGCCTCCGCCGAGGCCGCCCGCACGTCCTTCTTGCCGCTGACGATCTCCTGGAACATCGTCGGCAGGACGAGCGAGGCGTCGATCCGGGCCCACGCCGGGGACACGGGTACGAACCTGGTGCCCGCGGCGAGCGTCCGCACGAACGGCTCGACGAACGGCTCCTCGCGCGCGACCTGCTCACGCACGTCCGTGAACGTCGGCAGGAAGCCCATGGCGTCGAAGAGTTCCTGCTGGGTCCGCTTCGAGGCGAGCCGCTCCATGAGGTCGACGGCGAGGCTCCGGTGCGCGGTGCTCTTCAGGACGCCGATGTTGTTGCCGCCAGCGAACGCCGGCGCGATCTCGCCCTCCTTCAGGCCCGGCAGCGGTACGACGGCGTACTTGCCCTTGACCTTCCCGGCCTCGACCGCCTGGTGGCTGAAGTCGCCGCCGATCGCCATGGCGGCCTTGCCCGCGGCGAAGGCGGTGACCGTGTCGTTGCCGCCCATTTCCGCGCACTTGGCGGCGGGACAGTTGCCGTTGCCGAAGAGCGAGGTGTAGGCGGAGATGCCCGCCCTCGCGGCGGTGCCGTCCACGGCCGCGCTGTACGAACCACCGCTGCCGACGGCGAGTTCACCACCGTGGGCCCAGATGAAGGGCAGCGCACCGTAGGTGTAGGCGCCGCCGACGGCGAGGCCGTACAGACCGGGCCTGGCCGCGTGGACGGCGCGCGCGGTCTCCACCAACTGCGCCAGCGTCTTCGGGGGTTGCAGTCCCAGTTCCTCGAAGACGTCGGTGCGGTAGTAGAGGGCGCGGACGCCGACGAAGTACGGGGCCCCGTAGACGCGGCCGTCGACGGTGACGGACTGACGTGCGGTGGGGTCGGTGTCCTTGGACTCGCTCCATGCGGTGAAGTCCTGGGTGACGTCGGCGAGTCCGCCGTCCTTGACGTAGCCGGCGGTGTCCGTGTTGCCGTACTCGATGACGTCGGGCGCGCTCTTCGGGTCGTTGAAGGCGGCCTTGACGCGCTGGGCGCGGGTCTCCACGGGGATGTACTCGACGGTGACGTCGGCGCCGTCGTGGGCCTTCTCGAAGGCGGTGACCGCCCGGTCGACGACCTGTTCCTTGGGCTTGTTGTCGACCTCCTGGAAGAGCCACACCCGCAGGGTCCCGGTCTTCTCGTCCTTTCCTGAGCCGGAGCCGTCGGCGGTCCGAGGGGCGCACGAGGCGGCGGTGAGGGCCGCGAGCAGAAGGGCGGCCAGACGGGTGGCTGGGGCAGAGAGCTTCATGGAGCATCCTCCGGAGCTGAGCGCGTTGCAATATGCGCAATGGCTGTTTTGCTCTGCACAACACATCGGAGGCTAGGGACTACATGAACATGACGACAAGAGGTCTCCACCACTCTGTGACCACCTGACGCACCCCGTGCAACGGCAGTGCCCCGACAGAAGACACAAAAGCCCCCGGAGTGCATGAAGTGCACTCCGGGGGCTCAGCAGATGCCCGGCGGGAAGCCGATCGCTACTTGTCGCCACCCTTGCCGTCGTCGCCGCTGCCCATGGAGTCGTAGATCTCCTTGCACATGGGGCAAACGGGGTATTTCTTCGGGTCGCGACCCGGTACCCACACCTTGCCGCACAGCGCGACGACGGGCGTACCGTCGAGGGCGCTCGCCATGATCTTGTCCTTCTGGACGTAGTGGGCGAAGCGCTCGTGGTCACCGTCGCCGTGCGACACCTGCGGCGTCGGCTCTACGAGGGTCCCCGTACCAGTGCCGCGCTCGGGCTCAAGAGTGCTCATAGGGCCAAGAGTACTGAAGACTCCCACGCATCAGTTGAGCGTAGGGTCGTCCGGGTAGGTGGCCACCATCGCCAGCTCGCTGCGCTGTCGCCGCAGCACCTCCCGCCACAGCCGCTCCGGCTCCGGGGAGGACACGTCGCCCGGTTCCGACTCGACGACGTACCACGCGCCTTCCACGAGCTCGTCCTCGAGCTGCCCCGGACCCCAGCCCGCGTACCCGGCGAAGATGCGCAGTGAACCGAGGGCCTTGGCGAGCAGCTCCGGCGGTGCCTCCAGGTCGACAAGACCGATGGCCCCGTGCACCCGCCGCCAGCCGAGCGGGGCCCGCTCCCCGGACCCGCCGGGGATCACCGCCACGCCGAGCGCCGAGTCCAGCGAGACCGGACCGCCCTGGAAGACGACACCGGGTTCGCCCGCGAGTTCCGCCCAGCCCTCCAGGATGTCTCCCACGTCCACCGGGGTGGGGCGGTTGAGGACCACACCGAGCGAGCCCTCCTCGTCGTGGTCGAGGAGAAGCACCACAGCGCGGTCGAAGTTCGGGTCCGCCAAGGCGGGTGTGGCCACGAGCAGCCGCCCTGTGAGCGAGGACACCTCGGTCATGGCAGACATGATCCCGCATCTTGCCTCCGTGTGGAGAGGCAATGCGGGTACGCGGGTGAATGCGGTCGGTGACCGGACAGGCCGCCTGGTGAGGGCCCGTTCCCGAGAGGCGCCGGGAGAGCGGAGGGCGGGTGGTCGGCGTGCGGGCGCCCGTGACGGGTGGTAACCCCGTGCGTCCGGTTACGCACGGTTCGTGTTGTGGCAAAGCTATGACGTAGCCCGGAGGTCCTCGGGCTTACTTGCGGGGGGTGGACGGCCATTACGCTTACGTCTCCGGCCCCTGCCCAACTCCACGGAACGCGAGATCCATGACCGTCAACGACGATGTCCTGCTTGTCCACGGCGGAACCCCCCTGGAGGGCGAAATCCGTGTCCGCGGCGCGAAGAACCTCGTGCCGAAGGCCATGGTCGCCGCCCTGCTGGGCAGTGCGCCGAGCCGCCTGCGCAACGTTCCCGACATCCGCGACGTGCGTGTGGTGCGCGGACTGCTGCAACTGCACGGTGTGACGGTCCGTCCGGGCGAGGAGCCCGGTGAGCTGGTGCTCGACCCGACGCACGTCGAGAGCGCGAACGTCGCTGACATCGACGCCCACGCGGGCTCGTCGCGCATCCCGATCCTCTTCTGCGGCCCCCTGCTGCACCGGCTGGGCCATGCGTTCATCCCCGGCCTCGGCGGCTGCGACATCGGCGGCCGCCCCATCGACTTCCACTTCGACGTGCTGCGGCAGTTCGGCGCCACCATCGAGAAGCGCGCGGACGGCCAGTACCTGGAGGCACCCAAGGGGCTGCGCGGCACGAAGATCCGGCTGCCCTACCCGTCCGTCGGCGCCACCGAGCAGGTCCTGCTGACGGCCGTGCTCGCCGAGGGTGTCACCGAACTGTCCAACGCGGCCGTCGAACCGGAGATCGAGGACCTCATCTGCGTGCTGCAGAAGATGGGCGCGATCATCGCGATGGACACCGACCGCACGATCCGCATCACCGGTGTGGACAAACTCGGCGGTTACGCCCACCGCGCCCTCCCGGACCGTCTGGAGGCCGCCTCCTGGGCGTCGGCGGCGCTGGCGACCGAGGGCAACATCTACGTCCGCGGGGCGCAGCAGCGCTCGATGATGACGTTCCTGAACACCTATCGGAAGGTGGGCGGCGCCTTCGAGATCGACGACGAGGGCATCCGCTTCTGGCACCCCGGCGGCCAGCTGAAGTCCATCGCGCTGGAGACGGACGTGCACCCGGGCTTCCAGACGGACTGGCAGCAGCCCCTGGTGGTCGCCCTGACGCAGGCCACGGGCCTGTCGATCATCCACGAGACGGTCTACGAGTCCCGCCTCGGCTTCACCTCCGCGCTCAACCAGATGGGTGCACACATCCAGCTCTACCGCGAGTGCCTCGGCGGCTCCGACTGCCGCTTCGGGCAGCGCAACTTCCTCCACTCCGCGGTCGTTTCGGGCCCGACCAAGCTCCAGGGCGCCGACCTGGTCATCCCCGACCTGCGCGGCGGGTTCTCGTACCTGATCGCGGCCCTCGCCGCCCAGGGCACGTCCCGGGTCCACGGCATCGACCTCATCAACCGCGGCTACGAGAACTTCATGGACAAGCTCGTGGAGCTGGGCGCGAAGGTCGAGCTGCCGGGCAAGGCGCTCGGCTGAGGCCACCAGGACAGCGCTAGGGGCGGCCACCCGAACCGGGTGACCGCCCCTTCGGCCTTACTGGGCCCGTACGCCGTCCCGAGGAGCGTCTGCGGGCCTCGTTACGCCGTCCCGTGGCGGTACGGCCTGTGTTGCGCCGTTCCGTGACGGTACGGCCTCGTACGCCGTCCCGCGGCGTACGACCGGCAAGGTCACTTGCCCTTGGCGGCTTCCTTGAGCTTGGAGCCCGCGGAGACCTTCACGCTGTAGCCGGCCGGGATCTGGATGGGGTCGCCGGTCTGCGGGTTGCGCGCGGTGCGAGCGGCACGGTGGGTGCGCTCGAAGGTCAGGAAGCCGGGGATGGTGACCTTCTCGTCGCCCTTGGCGACGATCTCGCCGACGGTCTCGGCGAACGCGGCCAGCACGGCGTCGGCGTCCTTGCGGGTCACCTCGGCGCGGTCGGCCAGCGCGGCCACCAGCTCACTGCGGTTCATGTTGTTACTCCCGTGTTCTTCTTGCCGTTGAGGCGTGCCACGCGGCGGAGCCGCATGATGGGCACGGCGAAGCCGATGCTGCCAGGGTCCTCGGTGGGTCCCCGGACCCGGGTCCGTCGTCAGACCCTCGCGCCCGAAGACGCATCCTGCCCCCACCTGCGGCGGGAAAGCCAATCCGGCACCCGTAGGAGCCACGAGAACACCCTTGGGAGTCACACGAAAGCGCCACGGCCTCGCTGTGGTGACGCTCCGCCCCCTCCCGGCAACGGACCGCAGGCCCCTGGGGCCATGAGCCTGGCCGCCACCATAGAGGGCGGCCAGGGCTCCGGGGTTCCGCGACGCGCCGGACACGCGGCCACCGTGGCCATGGTCACAGTGCGACAGGGCCGGACTGCTGGCCCGACGCCGCCGTCCTCGCCGCTTCCCGCACCGCACCCGCCACCGCGCCGGCGACCTTCTCGTTGAAGACGCTCGGGACGATGTAGTTCGGGTTCAGCTCGTCCTCGGTCACCACGTCCGCGAGGGCGGTAGCGGCGGCCAGCATCATGTCCGTGTTGACGGTGCGGGACTGCGCGTCCAGCAGACCGCGGAAGACGCCGGGGAACACCAGGACGTTGTTGATCTGGTTCGGGAAGTCGGAGCGGCCCGTGGCCACAACGGCCGCCGTCTGACGAGCGATTGCGGGGTCGACCTCGGGGTCGGGATTCGCGAGCGCGAACACGATCGCGCCGTCGGCCATGGCGGCGACGTCGTCGCCGTCGAGGACGTTCGGGGCGGAGACGCCGATGAAGACGTCCGCGTCGTGCACGGCCTCCTTGAGCGTGCCCGTCAGGCCCTCGGGGTTGGTGTTGTCGGCGATCCAGCGCAGCGGCGAGTCCGCGGCGGCGGCCACCAGGTCCTCGCGGCCGCTGTGCACGACGCCGTGGATGTCGGCGACGACCGCGTTCTTCACCCCCGCCGCGAGCAGCAGCTTGAGGATCGCCGTACCGGCCGCGCCCGCGCCCGACATGACGACCCGAACGCTCTCGATCGCCTTGCCCACCACACGAAGCGCGTTGGTCAGGGCCGCGAGCACCACGATCGCGGTGCCGTGCTGGTCGTCGTGGAAGACCGGGATGTCGAGGGCCTCGCGCAGCCGTGCCTCGATCTCGAAGCAGCGGGGTGCCGAGATGTCCTCGAGGTTGATCCCGGCGAAGCCGGGGGCGATCGCCTTGACGATCTCGACGATCGCGTCGGTGTCCTGGGTGTCGAGGCAGAGCGGCCAGGCGTCGATGCCGGCGAACCGCTTGAAGAGCGCCGCCTTGCCCTCCATCACGGGCAGTGCGGCCTTCGGGCCGATGTTGCCGAGGCCCAGCACGGCCGACCCGTCCGTCACGACCGCAACGGAGTTGCGCTTGATGGTCAGACGGCGGGCGTCCTCCGGGTTCTCCGCGATCGCCATGCAGACGCGCGCCACGCCCGGGGTGTAGATCATGGAGAGGTCGTCACGGTTGCGGATGGGGTGCTTCGACGCCATCTCGATCTTGCCGCCGAGGTGCATGAGGAAGGTACGGTCCGAGACCTTGCCCAGGGTCACGCCCTCGATGCCGCGCAGCTTCCCGACGATCTCCTCGGCGTGGGAGGTCGAGGTGGCGGCGATGGTGACGTCGATACGGAGCTTCTCGTGGCCCGACGCGGTGACGTCGAGGCCCGTCACCGAGCCTCCGGAGGACTCCACGGCCGTGGTGAGCTGGGAGACCGCGGTTCCGCTCGCGGGCACCTCCAGCCGGACCGTCATCGAGTAGGAGACGCTGGGCGCCGTTGCCATGGCCGACTTCCTCTGCTTTCACCGTGTCGCGTATGTGCCGTCCGATCGTCGCACCTACCGGGGAGTACGTGGTAGCCGCCCCGGATTGCGAACCTTGTGTTCAGCCGGCGTACGTTCGGAAAGCATCTTTGACCATACGAGAGGGCGGTCGCGGCGGCCAAGAGTGTCACCACAGACGCCAGAGGTCCGCGCCACCTCGTGACGCGGACCTCTGCGACGTTCATGACACCGACCCGCCATGCTCGCCTCGCGGCAAGTGGTCGCTCGTAGCGACGAAGGTTGGGCCCGGGGGCTTGGATCGAGCCGGTGTCACACCCAGGCTAACAAACGGATCCCGTAAGGCCATTCCCGCACCGGAAGTTCATTTCCGCCGACCCGCGCAGGCCTCCCCCGATCAGTCCCGCAACAGGTCCGGAACTCCGGCACTGTCCGGTTCGTCACGCTCCCCCGAGACCACCGTCAGCTGTTGCGTCGCCCGGGTGAGGGCCACGTAGAGCACGCGCAGTCCCGCGGGGCTCTCGTCGGCGATCTCCGCGGGCGAGACGACGACGGTCGCGTCGTACTCCAGCCCCTTGGCCTCCAGGCTGCCGAGCGCCACCACCCGGTCGCCGAGCCCTTCGAGCCAGCGGGCCGCCTCGTCGCGCCGGTTCATGGCGACGACGACGCCGACCGTCCCGTCGACGCGGGCCAGCAGCCTGGCGGCCTCCTCGCGGACCGTTCGGCCCAGCGACCCGTGCACGGCCGCGAAACGCGGCTCGACACCGGTGGACCGCACGGCGGAGGGGGACTCGGAGCCCGGCATCGCGAGCGCCAGCACCTTCGAGGCCAGTTCGGCGATCTCCGCCGGGTTGCGGTAGTTCACCGTGAGGGTGAAACGGCGGCGCGGGCGGGTGCCCAGGGCCTCCTCACGGGCCTCGGCCGCCTCGTCCGGATCGGACCAGGAGGACTGGGCCGGATCGCCGACCACCGTCCAGGTGGCGTGCCGGCCGCGCCGCCCGACCATCCGCCACTGCATCGGGGTGACGTCCTGCGCCTCGTCCACGATCACGTGCGCGTACTCGGTACGCTCCGCCGCGAGCCGCTCGGCGCGCTCGCGCTGGGTCTCCTCGCGGACGGGCATCAGCTCCTCCAGCCCGGTCAGCTGGTCCAGCGGGTCCAGCTCGCGCTTCTTCTTCGGGCGGGCCGGCTGGCCGAGGACGGCCTGGAGCTCGTCCAGCATCGCCACGTCGTGCACGGACAGGCCGTCCCGCTTCAGGGAGCGCGCGACCCTGCGCACCTCGCCGGGGCTGAGGATGCGCCGCCCCCAGCGGCCGAGACGCCTCTCGTCGGCCATGGTGTCCAGCACGGCCTGCGGGGTCAGCTCCGGCCACCAGGCGGCCAGGAAGTCGAGGAAGGCGTCCTCCGAGGCGACGTCCTCGTCGAAGGAGGAGCGCAGCTCGGCGGCCAGTTCGGGGTCGGTGTGCCGATGGGCCGAGCCGGAGCGCGCCCACAGGGCGTCGAGCAGCAGCTTGCGGGCGCGCGGGCGCAGCAGGTTCACCGGGGCGGTGCCGCCCAGGGCGGTGCGCCGGATGCGCTCCAGTTCCTCGGCTTCCAGTTCGAGGCGGCGGCCGAATGCGACGACCCGCAGCCGGGTGGGTGCCTCGTTGGTCTCCAGGGCGCCGCGGGCGGCCTTCCGCAGCACCTTGAGCATGCGGTACGAGCCCTTGGCACGGGCGACCGACGGGGAGTCGTACAGCGTGGCCTGCACCCCGTCGACGAGCGAGCCGATCGCCCGGATGGCGACCTGGCCCTCCTCGCCCAGCGAGGGCAGCACTCCTTCGGTGTACGCGACCAGCAGAGGCGTGGGCGAGACGATCAGGATGCCGCCCGCGTATCTGCGCCGGTCCTGGTAGAGGAGGTAGGCGGCCCGGTGCAGGGCGACGGCCGTCTTGCCCGTGCCGGGACCGCCCTCGACGTAGGTCACGGAGGAGGCGGGGGCCCGGATCACCAGGTCCTGCTCGGCCTGGATCGACGCCACGATGTCCCGCATGGTGTGCGTGCGGGCCTGGCCGAGGGCCGCCATCAGGGCGCCGTCACCGATCACGGGCAGTTCGCGGCCGTCGAGGGTCGCCGTCAGCTCGGGCCGCATCAGGTCGTCCTCGACGCCCAGCACCTGGCGCCCCTTGGAGCGGATGACCCGGCGGCGGACCACCCGCCCGGGGTCGACCGGTGTGGAGCGGTAAAAGGGAGCCGCGGCGGGCGCGCGCCAGTCGATGACCAGCGGCGCGTACTCCTCGTCGAGGACTCCGATACGGCCGATGTGCAGGGTCTCGGCGATGTCGGCGGTGTTGTCCGGCCGCACCGCGCCCTCGGCGGGCTCGACCGCCGTGTACGCGCCGTCCGGGCCCTTCTTGCCGTCCCTGCCCCGCAGCAGGTCGATGCGGCCGAAGAGGAAGTCCTCGAACTCGTTGTTGAGCCTGTTCAGGTGTACGCCCGCGCGGAAGACCTGCGCGTCCCGCTCGGCCAGGGCTCCTGGTGTGCCGACGTGCCCGCGCTGGGCGGCGTCGTGCATCAGGAACTCCGCCTCGTGGATCTTCTCCTCCAAGCGCCGGTACACCCGGTCCAGGTGTTCCTGTTCGACGCTGATCTCCCGGTCGCGGAGCGAGTCGTGCGCGGACTTGCCGACCGGGCCGAGCGCGGTTTCCTGTTGAACCTGAGCGGCCACCGGGCCCCCTTCTGACGTGCTGGGCAGCCGTCTACCGTACGCGAAGGGGGCCCGAAGAGGCTACGGCCTGCTCCGGACCCCCACACGAGTCGGCCCGCGGCGTCCCTCGTTCGTACGCCGCGGGGTTGCTCAGGCAGGTGTGGGAACGCCTACGCGTCCACCTCCACCAGTTTCTTCCCGTCGAAGGTCATGACCTCGAAGTGGTCGATCTCGTTCGGTGTGAAGGCGGCGCCGCCGTGGACGTAGAGGGGCTCCTTGGCCTGCTCGGTCTTGGCGTTCGTGATGCCGTAGCCCCACTTCGGGACGGCCCACGAGGTGACCGTCTCGCGCTCGCCGTTCTTGCCGACGGCGATCAGCGAGCACTTGAGCGGACCCGTGACGTTCTTCAGCTGGAGCACCGCGTGCGTGCCCCAGTCCCTGGGCTCCATCGCCACCACGGCGTTGACCTTGGTGCTCGGGTCGGTCCCCGCGTGCTTGTCGCTCATGACCTGGAAGGCCTGCTGGGCGGGGCCCATGGCCATCGGATCGGTGGCGCCCTGGTCACTGCCGCCGTTCACCGCCATCACGGTGAGCGGACCGCCGATGATCAGGGCGGCCGCCGCCGCGACGAGGTAGAAACCGCGACGGCGCTTCTGGGCCCGCCGTTCGGACACGTCGTCGATCAGCCGCTCGACCAGCCGGGGGCTGGGCCTGGCCGACAGGGACTCGCCGATGGCCGGAGACCCCTGGCTGCCGGGCAGATCCGCGAGGGCGGCCAGCATCGGCTCCATGCCCGCGAGATCGTCCAGTTGCTGTGCGCACCAGTCGCAGGTGGCGAGGTGGGCCTCGAAGGCCGTGGCCTCGGCGTCGTCCAGGATCCCGAGGGCGTAGGCGCCGACGGTCTCGTGGATGTCGCCCTGTCCCTGGGGGCCTTGTGGACCTCGCACGGCCCCAGGGCCGCCAGTGCCGAACCCCCCGTACACATTGCTCATGCCGTCACCCCCCGCTCCTCCAGTGCCAGCTTCATGGACCGCAGGGCGTAGAACACCCTTGAGCGCACCGTTCCGCTGGGGATGCCGAGCGTTTCGGCCGCCTCATTGACCGTACGCCCTTTGAAGTACGTTTCGACCAGGACCTCCCGGTGGGCCGGGGTCAGGTCGTCCAGCGCGTCCGACAGTGTCATCAGCCACAACGCCTTGTCGATCTCGTCCTCCGCGGGGATGACCTCCAGCGGCGACGGGTCGACCTCCTGCGGCCGGGCCTGCCGGCTGCGGTGACCGTCGATGACGATGCGCCGGGCGACCGTCACCAGCCAGGGGCGTACCGAACCGGTTGCTCGATTGAGCTGACCGGCGTTCTTCCAGGCACGGATGAGTGTCTCCTGCACGACGTCCTCGGCGCGCTGCCGGTCGCCGGCGACCAGGCGCAGCACATAGGCGAGCAGGGGTCCCGCGTGTTCCCGATACAGGGCACGCATCAGCTCCTCGTCGGGTTCCGGCGAGGAGGACGCCGCGGACGAGGTCATGCGATGTCGGGCCCTTGGCCTTCGTTCATCAGCCACGGCGGAATCCTTGCGCACGCCTACCTCCGGTGTCCGGGGGTTCCCCCAGTCGGTCGCTCGCATCGGGATACGGGAGCGGGCACCACCGTGTTCAAAGTGAGACCAGAATTTTCTTGGGCGAGGTGTGGGAGGCCACACCGCTGGGCACTCATTTCTCCCTCAAGGGGACATACGGCCGCTGCGCCCGAGAGACGCAGGTCACAGCGGCAGCGGGCTTCACTCCCGCGGCACGCCGGATCATCCTGTGAAAATTTCCCTTGACTTCGATGGAGGAATTGTCGAGGTCTTCACGGTCCGTTTCGGATTCGGCCACCATTTGCCATGACTCGCCCGTTTCCAGCGAGTTCCGCGAAAGCCTCTTTTTCTGCGACAGAAGGCCTACTTTCGGCGACGGTCCGATCCCTTTCCGTCACCATTCCGCTTTCTCCCCCTCCGCGGTCCCGTTCCGCGGTACGGACGTCGGCCGGGCACGGGACTGCCCGCTCCGGGCGCGGCAGGGCTCCGGGCGCGGCAGGCTCCGGGCGCCGCGGGGTTCAGGCCCGGGCGAGCGCGGCCCGCCGGCGGTGGCGGGCCACGCGCTCCCGGTTGCCGCACACCTCGCTCGAGCACCAGCGGCGACGGCGGCCCCGGGACGTGTCCAGGTACACGATGGGGCAGTTGTCGCCCTCGCACTGCCGCAGGCTCGCCCGGGCAGCGGGGTCCGTCAGCAGTTCGATCGTCTCGCGGGCCACCACGGCGAGCAGTTCCTCGCAGCGCGGCACCGTACGCAGCCCACGCACCAGCCCGCCGTCCGCCGCCCGCATCGCGCACGGCGCAGGCGGTGCTCCCCGTGCCACCGTGTTCACCCGCGCCAGCGCCCCGTCGGCCGGCCGGCCCTCCAATTCCCCGCGCACCAACTGGCCGATGTGAGCACGCAGTTCGAGGAAGGCCGACAGCCAGTCCGGGTCCACCTCGGCCAGCGGCGTGCCCGCCGGGACGAGCCCGGCACCGGCGATCCACGCCCGCAACCGCTCCACCGAGTCGAGCCGTTCCTCGGGATGCGTCGTCGCCAGCAGGTCCAGGCAGATCCGCCCGGAGTCGAACCGCAGCTCGTAGGAGGCCGTGGCGCCGGTTGCCATGTGCCTGTCACCGCCTTGGGTTGCCGCCGTGGGCGGCCGGTGAGGTCCACCGGGCGGACGTGTCCGCTCGAGGGCGCTGCCGGGAGAGCCGTACCGGAGGTCGTACCCCCGTTCGTACCCACTACGATGCCCGTCCGCACCCGCACCGGAAAGGCCCCGTTCGCCCCGCGTCCGACGAGGACCGCGCACGCGCCCACGCGCCCCGGGGCGGTCGCCCGGCAGGACGGCTCACACGTCGGCGTACTTGGACTCGGCCGCCGGGTCGAGCGCGAGCCGGTAGCCGCGCTTGACCACGGTCTGGATCAGCCGGGGCGCCCCCAGGGCCGTGCGCAGCCGGGCCATCGCCGTCTCCACGGCATGCTCGTCCCGCCCGGCGCCCGGCAGTGCCCGCAGCAGCTCGGCCCGGGCGACCACCCAGCCCGGGCGCCGGCACAGGGCACGCAGCAGGGACATACCGGCGGGCGGCACGGGCCGCAGCTCCCCGTCCACCACCACGGCATGCCCGCGGATCTCCACCCGGTGGCCCGCGACGGGCAACGCACGGGCCCGGCCGGGCAGTTCCTGGCACAACAGCTGGACGAGCGGGCCCAGCCGGAAGCGTTCGGGCTGGATCGTGTCGAGGCCCCGCGCCTGGAGCGGAAGCGCGGTGACGGGGCCGACGCAGGCGGGCACCACGTCGTGGTGGAGGGCGGCGAGCGTCGCGGACAGCAGCCCGCGTTCCTCGGCCCGGGAGAGCAGGGACGCGGCGGCGGGCGCACTGGTGAAGGTGAGGGCGTCGAGCCCCCGTGCGACGGTCGCGTCGAGCAGCCGGTCGAGGGGCGCCGGGTCCTCCGGCGGCATCCACCGGTACACGGGCACCCCGACGACCTCGGCACCCCCTTCCCGCAGCGCCTCCACGAAGCCGGGCAGCGGCTCGCCGTGCAACTGGACGGCGACACGGCGCCCTTCGACGCCTTCGTCCAGCAGCCGGTCCAGTACCTCGGCCATCGACTCCGAGGTGGGCGACCACTCCTCGGTCAGTCCGGCGGCGCGGATGGCGCCCTTGACCTTCGGTCCGCGGGCCAGCAGTTCCACCTCGCGCAGCCGGGCGATCAGATCCCGCCCGAGACCCCAGCCGTCGGCGGCCTCGACCCAGCCCCGGAAGCCGATCGCGGTGGTGGCGACCACGACGTCCGGCGCCCGGTCGATCAGCTCCTCGGTGGCGGCGAGCAGTTCGCCGTCGTCGGCGAGCGGAACGATGCGCAGGGCGGGGGCGTGCAGCACCGCCGCACCGCGCCGCTGGAGCAGGGCGCCCAGCTCGTCGGCCCGCCGCGCGGCCGTCACCCCCACGGTGAACCCCCCGAGCGGGCCGTGTTCGGTTCGGTGCTGGTTGTCGTCCATGGCTGTCGTCCCGCACTCGAGTCGTCGTAACTGCCTGCCTGCCTGACGTACCGGGGTACCCGGATGCCGACCGAGCCTGTCAACGGCGCGTGACGGGCCCGGTTCGACTCCATGTCGCCGGTGTTACGTCACACCTCGGCATAGCCGAGCTGCGGCTTCGCCTCCGAGGCAGCGACGTCGGCCCGGGGTTCGGCGGCCGGACGGCGAAGGTATACGGCCCACGTCACCGCGAACGCCGCGGCGTAGAAGGCGAGGAAGGCCAGGAACGCGCCCGTCCCCGATCCATGGGAGAGGAAGGATTGCCGGAAGGCGAGGTTGATGCCCACGCCGCCGAGCGCGCCCACCGCCCCGATCAGCCCCATGGCGGCACCGGACAGCCGGCGGCCGTACGAGACGGCCTCCTCCCCGGTGAGCCCCCGGGCGGCGGCCTTGGTCCGGAAGATGCCGGGGATCATCTTGTACGTCGATCCGTTGCCGAGCCCGCTGAGCACGAACAGCACCACGAAGACGGCGACGAACAGCGGCAGCGACTTCCGCGCACCGGCCACGACCAGCACCGCGGTGGCGGCGGCCATGGCGATGAAGTTCCACAGGGTGATCCTCGCACCGCCGTACCGGTCCGCGAGCCGGCCGCCCACGGGGCGGACGAGGGAGCCGAGGAGCGGGCCGATGAAGGTGAGGTAGGCCGCCTGCAGCGGAGTCCGTCCGAACTCGTTCTGGAGCTCCTGCCCGAAGGCGAAGCTGTAGCCGATGAAGGACCCGAAGGTGCCGATGTACAGGAAGGACATGATCCAGGTGTGGACGTCCTTCGCGGCCTCGAGGGCGGCGCCGGTGTCGTTCCTGACGGACGTGATGTTGTCCATGAACAGCGCGGCGAGCACGGCGGCCACGACCACGAGCGGGATGTAGATCCCGAGCAGCACCCGTGGCCCACCGCTCGCGCCGATGACCGCGAGCGCGACGAGCTGGATGACGGGCACGCCGATGTTGCCCCCGCCGGCGTTGAGTCCGAGGGCCCATCCCTTCTTCCGCAACGGGAAGAAGGCGTTGATGTTGGTCATGGAGGAGGCGAAGTTGCCGCCGCCGATTCCGGCGAGCAGCCCGACCCACAGGAAGGTGGAGAAGGAGGTACCCGGCTCCATGACGGCAAACGCGGCGACGGTCGGGATCAGCAGCAGACCGGCGGAGACGACCGTCCAGTTCCGCCCGCCGAAGGCGGCCACCGCGAAGGTGTAGGGCACGCGGACGACGGCCCCGACGAGCGTGACCACCGAGGTGAGCAGGAACTTGTCGGCGGGAGTCAGGCCGTACTCGGGTCCCATGAAGAGCACGAGCACCGACCACAGGGTCCAGACCGAGAAGCCGATGTGCTCGGAGAGGACCGACAGGACGAGATTGCGCCGGGCGGTCCTCTCCCCGGTCTGCCTCCAGAAGGTCTCGTCCTCCGGGTCCCAGTGGTCGATCCAGCGGCCTCCCCCGCGCGGTGCGGGAGCTGTGTTCGGGGCTGACATGGCGCCTCCACGGTTCTCCGGTGCCCTGACGTCGTACGCGCTGACGAGACCCGAAGGTAGGAACAACGCGTTTCCGCGCTGTGGCCCCGGGTGACCGGAAGGGAACGTTGCTCTCACGCGCTGCGAAGGGACACGGTGAGGCGGGCCGCCGCCCGGTCGTCGAAACGCCCTGGGCACAGGGCTCTGCCGGCGGCGAAGGCCTGACCGGTGCCGCGATTCGACCTCCGGGCCCGGCCCCGGACTCAGCCGGCGCCCATCACAAGTGCGTCCGCGGCCGGAAGCCATGCCCCGTCCGCGGGGCGCAACCACCGGTCCTCCGCACCCAGTTCGACCGCAGACCGTCGAAGCGCATCGATTCCGGGATGGGCCACGCCCTTTCGCCACACCAGGGACACGGGTGACAGGGGAACCGGGTCGACCAGCGGCCGCAGCACCATCCGCGGCAGGGGTGGGAAGTCCACCACGGCCAGGATCGGGTCTCCCCGCTTCGCCATGATCCGCTGGAATTCCTCCGCGCCCACGGCGAGCGGAGCGGGGGGCGCCAGCCGTATGCCCCGGTTCTCGAAGAGGCGCCGCGCGAGGTCCGTCCACTCCGGGGTCCTCGGGTTCCCGGCACCCGCGTACACGGTCTCACCGGCCAGTTCGGACAGCGGCACCTCGGCCAGGGGCGCAAGCCGATGGTCCTCGGGCAGGACGATCGCCATCCGCTCGTAGCGCACCGGCTGCTGGTCCAGCCGCGCCCGGACCGCAGGGTCCAGTCCCGCGAACCGCCCGAAGGACACATCGAGGCGTCCGGCCAGTATCTCCGCGGCGGCCCCGGTCAGCCCGCTTTCGTAGCGCGCCATCAGGTCGATGTCCGGGACGAGTTCACGAGCCCGTTCGAGGACCCGGCCGCCGATCAGACCGGGGCTGTTGACGTCCACCAGCAGGGGCCGCTCGGGCTCCGCGGCCCGCCCGAACGCGGCGAGCAGCGCACTCTGCGCCTCCAGGACCCGGCGCGCGTACGGCAGCAGGCGCGCGCCGTCGGGTGTCAGCGCCACCTGGCGGGTGGTGCGGACGAACAGCTCGGCGCCCAGTTCCCGTTCCAGCCGGCGGATGTCGCGGCTGAGCGCCTGCTGGGCCACGTAGAGACGGCTCGCCGCCCGGGTGAAGTGGAGCTCCTCCGCCACGGCGAGAAACGAGCGCAGGAGGCGGGTGTCGAGGCCGGTGGCGGGCATCCGGGAAACCTACAACCCAGGTGCGTCAATCGCCATGGATTTCGGTGTTGGACGCCAGGTCAGAGCCTGGGCGAGGGTTGATCCATGTCGCAGGCCGCCTCCGCAGCAGATCCGTCCAGGAACCCCTACCGCCGTCTCTTCGCCCTGCCCGGCACGCTTGCCTTCACGATCGGGAACCTCGTGGCGCGGCTCCCCATGGGCATGTTCAGTGTGAGCGCGGTGATCATGATCGCGGGGGCGCGCGGCTCGTACGCGCTCGCCGGCGCCGTCACCGCCACCGGTCTGCTGGCCACGGCCGTCGTCGCGCCCTGGGTCGCGCGCCTGGTGGACCGCCACGGCCAGGCCCGGATCGCCGTACCCGCGACGGCGTTCGCCCTGCTCGGCGGCCTGTCCCTGCTCCTCTGCGTGCACTACGACGCCCCGGACTGGACCCTCTTCGCCGCCTATGCCGCCACGGCCACCACACCCAACATCGGCGGTATGTCCCGCGCTCGCTGGGCCCATCTCTTCAAGAGCGAGCCCGAGGCCCTGCACACCGCGAACTCCTTCGAACAGGCTGCGGACGAACTGTGTTTCATGCTCGGGCCGGTGCTCGCCGCCTTCCTGTGCGGCACGCTGTTCCCGGAGGCGGGCACCCTGGCCGGCGGGATCCTGCTGATGGCGGGCATGCTGCTCTTCACCGCGCAGCGGGCGACGGAACCGCCGCCGAGCCGGGGCACCGGAGCGGCTCCACCGCTCCGCGCCCCCGGCATGCCCCCGCTCCTGCTCGGTCTTCTCGCCACCGGCGCGGTCTTCGGTTCGATGGAGGTCGTCACCATCGCGTTCGCGGACGCGCAGGGGCACAGGTCGGCCGCGGGTGCCGTACTCGCCCTCCAGGCCGCGGGGTCGTGCGCCGCCGGCCTGCTGTACGGCGCGCTGAAGCCGACCGGACCCGCCGAGCTCCACCACCCCTGGTGCCTGGCCGCCATGACGGGCCTGATGAGCCTGCCCCTGCTCGCGGCCCGTACCACCGGCTCGCTGACCGCCCTGGCACCGGCCCTCCTGCTGGCGGGCATGGCCACCGCCCCCACCATGGTCACGACGATGACCCTGGTACAGCAGCGCACCCCCGAGGGCCGGTTGAACGAGGGCATGACCCTCGCGGTCACCGGCCTGCTGGGCGGCGTCGCCGGTGGTTCCGCCGTCGGCGGCTGGGCGGCGGAGCATCTGTCCCCGGCCACCGGCTTCGCGGTACCGACTGCCGCGGCGGCCCTCGCTCTGCTGATCGCGACCGGCCACACCGCCGCCACCCGCAACAAGCGGCGCACGGCGGCCTCCCGGCGCCCCTGACGAAACCCGCACCGGGCCGCTTCCCCACCCGGACGACCGACCACCGGCCTCGCGTAACGACACCCCCGGCGGCCCCGCCCCGCTGATCGCGACGGTGTGCGGGCCGGGTGTTCACCGTCCCGTGGACTCCCGCCGGCACTCCCCGACGGCGCTCGGCGGCGCGGCGAATCTCCGCTGATTCGTGCGCCGCCCATTGACGCGCCCGAAGCCCCCACATACCTTCCCCCGTCGAAGCGCTTCGACGTCACGCATCGAAACGATTCGACGACGGTTGCGTGGCACCCCAGACCCCCATCCGACTCCCCTGGAGGCACTGGATGTTGACGGCACGAAGGCGTGTGGTGGCGACGGCGGCGGTCCTGACCGGATCCCTGCTCCTGGCCTCATGCGGCGGCTCGGACAGCGGATCCTCCGACGGCAAGACGCTGAAACTGTGGCACTACGAGGCCCCGAACAGCGCGATGGGCATCGCCTGGAACGAGGCCATCAAGGAGTTCGAGGCGAAACACCCGGGCGTGAAGGTGAAGTTCGAGGAGAAGGGCTTCGAACAGATCCAGAAGACGGCGCCCATGGTCCTCAACTCCTCCGACGCGCCCGATCTCATGGAGTACAACAAGGGCAACGCGACGGCGGGCCTGCTCTCCAAGCAGGGGCTCCTCACCGATCTGACCCCCGAGGTCACCGAGCACGGCTGGGACAAGATGCTCAGCGCGGGCGTCAAGACCACCAGCCGGTACGACGCGAACGGCGTCATGGGGTCCGGGAAGTGGTACGGAATACCCAATTACGCCGAATACACCATGGTCTTCTACAACAAGGACCTCTTCAAGAAGTACGGCATCGCCGAGCCGAAGACGTTCGACGACCTCACGGCCGCCATGGACACCTTCGTCGCCAAGGGCGTCACCCCGCTCGCCAACGCCGGCGCCGAGTACCCGGCCCAGCAGTACCTCTACCAGCTGGCCCTGTCCAAGGCCGACCGCTCCTGGGTCGACTCCTACGAGCTCTACCAGGGCAAGCCCGACTTCCACGACGCCGCCTGGACGTACGGCGCCACCACCTTCGCCGACTGGGTGAAGAAGGGCTACATCGGCAAGACGTCCAGCGGCGCCAAGGCCGAGGACGCCGGCGTCGCCTTCATCCAGGGCAAGAACCCCATCCTGTTCAGCGGGAGCTGGTGGTACGGCCGCTTCAAGGCGGAGAACAAGTTCGACTGGGGCACCGTGCTGTGGCCCGGCTCGAACCTGACCCTCGGCTCCGGCGGCAACCTGTGGGTCGTCCCCAAGGGCGCGAAGAACAAGGACCTCGCCTACGACTTCATCGACATCACCATGTCGAAGAAGATCCAGAACCTGCTGGGCAACAAGGGCGGTGTGCCCGTCGCCGCAGACGCGTCCGCCATCACGGACCCGCAGGCGGGGACCCTCATCTCGAACTTCAACACCCTGTCCGACCGTGACGGCCTGGCCTTCTACCCCGACTGGCCCGTCCCCGGCTTCTACGACGTCCTCGTCTCCGAGACACAGAAGCTGATCACGGGCAGCGAGAAGCCGGACGACTTCCTCGACCATGTGCAGCAGGCGTACGACAAGGGCGTGCCGCAGCAATGACGGTCACCGTCGAACGGGGCGCGCGGGCCGTCGGCAAACAGCCGCACACCGGCCCGCGCCGCCCGCGCACCTCGTACGCCCTCTTCCTGCTCCCCGGCGTGCTCACCTTCCTCGTCGTGGTAGTCGTCCCGTTCCTGATGAACACGGGCGTGAGCTTCACCGAGTGGAGCGGCGTCGGCTCGCCGAAGTGGTCCGGGCTCGCCAACTACCGCGAGCTGATGGACGACAGCGAGTTCTGGGCGTCCTTCCGGCACAGCCTGTTCATGGTCGTCGCCATGGCCGTCGTACCGACGGTGGTCGGACTCGTCCTGGCCGCGGCGCTGTTCGACTACATCGGCAAGCATTTCGGCACGAAGATCGCCGCCGTGCTCCGCGCCTGCTTCTACCTCCCGCAGGTGCTGCCCATCGCGGTCGCCGGCATCGTCTGGAGCTGGATCCTCGCACCCGACAACGGCGCCCTGAACGCGCTGCTGAAGGCGATCGGGCTCGGCTCCTGGCAGCAGGACTGGCTCGGTGACCCGGACATCGCCCTCTACAGCGTCATGGGGGTGATGGTGTGGGTGCAGATCGGCTTCCCGCTCGTCGTCTTCATGGCGGGTCTCCAGCGCGTCGACCCGCAACTGTACGAGGCGGCCGAACTGGACGGCGCGGGCTGGTGGCGCCGCTTCTGGCACATCACGCTGCCGCAGATCAGGCCCGAGATCTCGGTGGTGCTGACCTGGTGCACGATCGCCGCGCTCAAGGTCTTCGGGGCGGTCTATGTGCTGACCAAGGGCGGCCCGGGCGGCGCGACCGACGTCCCGTCGTACTTCTCCTTCACCACGTTCTTCGAGAAGACCCAGGTCGGTTACGGCGCCGCGATCTCCACCGTGCTGACCGTGATCATCCTGCTGCTCTCCCTGGTGGGCCTGAGGCTTCAGACCCGCGCCGAGGACGCCGAGGAAGGGGTCCGCGCATGACCACCGCCCTACGCCGCTACCCCGTGCTCGTCGCCCTCTGCCTGGCGGCCCTGTTCATGGTGCTGCCGTTCCTCATCGTCGCGGTCAACGCCTTCAAGTCGCCCGCCGAATACTCCCAGCACGGCCCGCTGAGCCTGCCGGGGGGTTTCTACGTCGACGGTCTCGAGGACTTCTGGCAGCGCGTGGACTACAGCCAGAAGCTCCTCAACTCGGTACTGATCAGCGGCTGTGTCGCGGTTCTCGCCGCGGTTCTGTCGATCCTCAACGCCTATGCGATCGGCATCGGCCGCATCAGGGGCCGCACCTGGGTGCTGGCGTTCTTCGTGCTGGCCAACGTGCTGCCGCAGGAGGCGCTGGTCTATCCGCTGTACTACCTCAGCAAGCAGGTCGGCCTCTATGACACACGGCTGAGCGTGATCATCGTCTTCACGGTGATCCAGTCCGCCTTCGGCACCTATCTGCTCTCCTCCGTCCTCGGGCAGTTCCCGCGCGAGATCATCGAGGCGGCCCGGATCGACGGGGCGAACCGGTGGCAGGTGCTGTGGCGCATCGTGGTCCCGGTCAGCCGCCCCACCATCGGCGTGCTGCTCGTCTTCTTCTTCATCTGGACGTGGAACGAGTTCCTGCTCCCGCTGGTCATGCTGATCTCCAACGACAACCAGACGGTGTCGGTGGCGCTCGGCGTGCTCCAGGGCCAGCGGCTGATGGACGCCACGATGACCAATGCGGCGGCCCTGCTGGGCGTCCTGCCCGCACTCGTCTTCTTCCTCGTCTTCCAGCGGACTCTCACCCGCGGCATCGCCGTGGGTGCCGTCAAGTAGGGGGTACGCGCTTGAAGTTCACCGACGGCTACTGGCTGCTGCGCGAAGGCGTCACCGCGGCCCACCCGGTGGAGGTCCTCGATGTGACCGCCTCCCCGGGGGCACTGGAGATCCACGCGCCGACGCAGCCCATCCGCCACCGCGGCGACCTGTTGAAGGGACCGGTCGTGACGATCAGCGCGCACGCGCCGATGCCGGACGTCATCGGCGTCACCTTCACCCACTTCGAGGGCGAGCAGCCCCGCGGCCCCCGTTTCGAGGTACGGGGGGAGGACGGCTTCACACCGCACACGGAGTACGACGAGGACCACGCCACCCTCACCTCGGGCGCCCTGTCGGTACGGGTCGCCCGCACCGGCCGCTGGCAGATCGACTTCCTGGCCCACGGACACACCCTGACCACCAGCGGGCCCAAGGGCATGGGCATCATGCGGGACCCCGGCGGCGCCCACTATCTGCGCGAACAGCTGAATCTCGGCGTCGGGGCCTCGGTGTACGGCCTCGGCGAACGCTTCGGGCCGCTGCGGAAGAACGGCCAGGTCGTCGACATGTGGAACGCCGACGGCGGCACGGCGACCGAACAGGCCTACAAGAACGTCCCGTTCTATCTGACGGACGCCGGCTACGGGGTCTTCGTCGACCATCCGGGCAAGGTGTCCTTCGAGGTCGGCTCGGAGGCGGTGTCCCGGGTCCAGTTCAGCGTGGAGGGCCAGCAGCTGACGTACTACGTCGTCTACGGCCCCACTCCGAAGGAGATCCTGCGCAAGTACACGGCCCTCACCGGCCGCCCCGCCCTGCCGCCCGCCTGGTCCTTCGGCCTGTGGCTGTCCACGTCCTTCACCACCTCCTACGACGAGGGCACCGTCACCTCCTTCATCGACGGCATGAAGGAGCGCGAACTTCCGCTGTCCGTCTTCCACTTCGACTGCTTCTGGATGCGCGAGTTCAACTGGTGCGACTTCCGGTGGGATCCGCGCGTGTTCCCGGACCCCGAAGGCATGCTGTCCCGGCTCAAGGACAAGGGCCTGCACATCTGCGTCTGGATCAACCCGTACATCGCCCAGCGCTCGCCGCTCTTCGCCGAGGGCAAGGCCCTCGGCCATCTGCTGCGCCGCCCGGACGGCAGTGTGTGGCAGTGGGACCTGTGGCAACCGGGCATGGCACTCGTCGACTTCACCAGCCCGGCCGCGCGCGACTGGTACGCCGCCAAACTGGAGGCACTGCTGGCGCAGGGCGTGGACTGCTTCAAGACCGACTTCGGCGAGCGCATCCCGGTGGACGTGGCGTACGCGGACGGCTCGGACCCCGAGCGGATGCACAACTACTACACGTACCTGTACAACCGCACCGTCTTCGATGTGCTGCGCAAGCACCGCGGAGAGGGCGAGGCCGTCGTCTTCGCCCGCTCGGCCACGGCGGGCAGCCAGCACTTCCCCGTCCACTGGGGCGGCGACTGCGAGGCCACGTACGAGTCGATGGCCGAGTCGCTGCGCGGCGGGCTCAGTCTCGGCATGTCCGGCTTCGGGTTCTGGAGCCATGACATCGGCGGCTTCGAGGGCACGCCCACCGCGGCCCTGTTCAAACGATGGCTCGCCTTCGGGCTGATGTCCTCGCACAGCCGGCTGCACGGCTCCTCCTCCTACCGGGTGCCCTGGCTCTTCGACGAGGAGGCCGTCGACGTCCTTCGCCTGTTCACCCGGCTGAAGCTGCGCCTGATGCCGTATCTGTACGAGACCGCGCGCACCGCGCACACCGACGGTGTGCCGATGATGCGGGCGATGGTGCTGGAGTTCCCGGACGACCCCGGGTGCGCGCATCTGGAGCGGCAGTACATGCTCGGTTCCGACCTGCTGGTCGCGCCCGTCTTCAGCGACGAGGGGGACGTCTCGTACTACGTGCCCGAGGGCGAGTGGACCCATCTGCTCGACGGGCGGACGGTCACCGGGCCGCTCTGGGTCCGCGAACGGCACGGTTTCTCCAGCATGCCGCTGCTGGTGAGGCCCGGTGCGGTGATCCCGATGGGCGCGGTGGACGACCGGCCCGACTACCCCTACGCGGACGGGGTCACCCTGCATGCCTACGGCCTCGGGCGCGGGGCACGGGTGACGGTGCCGGTCGGGGACGTGACCTTCACCGTCGTCCGGGAGGGTGACACACTGCGGGCCTCCAGCAGTGATCCGGCGGCCCCCTGGGCGCTGGCCTGCGGGGACCGTGTCGTACGGGCGGCCGCGGGCACCGGGTTCCTCTCCCTGGAACTGGGCTGACCATGGTGAAGATCACGGATGTGGCGCGGCACGCGGGTGTGTCGCCCAGCACCGTCTCGTACGCGCTGAGCGGCAAGCGCCCCATCTCGCAGATGACCCGGCAGCGCATCGAGTCGTCCATCCGCGAATTGGGCTACCGCCCGCACGCCGGCGCGCGGGCGCTGGCCAGCAGCAGGTCGAACGTCCTCGCGCTGGTCGTCCCCCTGCGGGCCGGCATCCATGTCCCGGTGGTGATGCAGTTCGCGGTGTCGGTGGTGACCACGGCACGCGGTCACGACCACGACGTGCTGCTGCTCACCCAGGAGGAGGGCGAGGAGGGGCTCCGCCGCGTCGCGGACACGGCGCTTGTGGACGCCCTGATCGTCATGGACGTCCAGCTGCGCGACCCCCGGCTGCCGTTGCTGCGGTCACTCGACCGGCCCTCGGTGATGATCGGGTTCCCACAGGAGCCCGACGGTCTCACCTGCATCGACCTCGACTTCAGGGCGGCGGGCGAGCTGTGCGTGGAGCGGCTCGCCCGGCTCGGCCACCGGGTCGTGGCGCTGGTCGGCTCGCCGCCGGAGGTCTATGTGCGGGAGACCGCGTTCGCCCAGCGGGTGGTGCAGGGGTTCACGGCAGCCGCCGACCGCAACGGGATGTCGTCCTGCGTCCGTCCGTGCGAGGCGGCGCCGGGTGCCGCCCGCCGGGTCGCCGAACGCCTGCTGAGCGAACAGCCCGCGCTGACCGGGGTCGTCGTCCACAACGAGGCGGTCCTGGAGCCGCTGATCGAGGCCTTCGAGCAGCTGGGACTGCGTGTCCCGGGCGATCTGTCGGTCATCGCGATCTGTCCCGACGAGCTGGCCGAGTCCCTGCGCGTCCCGGTCACCTCGGTCGCCCTGCCGTCCGCCGAGCTGGGCGCACGGGCCGTGGAACTGCTGACGAAGAAGCTGGACGGCACGGCCGTCCCCGAGGCGACGCTCCTGCCGCCGCGCCTGACGGACCGGGCCAGCACCGCACCACGCAACGCGTCCTGAGACCCCTCACCTGCACGGCCCTACTCGAAGGAGCCCTGAGATGAAAGGCACCACAGGAAGACGCAGAACCACCCTCGTCGTGACGCTCGCCCTGATCGCGGGGCTCGGCGCCACCGCACCCACGCACGCCGACGGCCCTGCACATCCCTTCCGCGACCCGCGCCTGCCCGTCGACCGGCGCGTCGAGGACCTGCTCTCCCGCCTCACCCCGGACGAGAAGATCTCCCTGCTCCACCAGTACGAGCCGGCCGTCCCACGGCTCGGCATCCAGGCGTTCCGCACCGGCACCGAAGCCCTGCACGGAGTGGCGTGGCTCGGCAGGACGACCGTGTTCCCACAGGCGATCGGGCTGGCCTCCACCTGGGATCCGGCGCTGATCCGGCAGGTCGGCTCGGCGGTCGGCGACGAGGCGCGCGGCTTCCAGCAGGAGCGCCCGGCCGGCTGGGGCCTCAATCTGTGGGCGCCGGTGGTGAACCTGTTGCGCGACCCCCGCTGGGGCCGCAACGAGGAGGGCTACTCCGAGGACCCCTACCTCACCGGGTCCCTCTCCACCGCATACGGCACCGGTCTGACCGGCGGCGACCCCGACCACCTCAAGACGGCGCCCACGCTCAAGCACTTCCTCGCCGACAACAACGAGGTGCGGCGGGACACCACGTCCTCCGACCTGCGCCCGCGCGTGCTGAAGGAGTACGACGAGCAGGCCTTCAAGCCCGCGATCGAGGCAGACGCGGCGACCGGGGTGATGTCCTCGTACAACCTCGTCAACGGCCGGCCGAACACGGTGAACCCGGCCCTCGACGACACCGTGCGCAGCTGGACCTCACGGGATCTGCTGAACGTGACGGACGCCTTCGCGCCGGGGAACCTGACCGGCAGCCAGAAGTACTACGGCACCCAGGCCGAGGCGGACGCGGCCGCGCTGAAGGCGGGCATCGACAGCTTCACGGACAACGACACGGACCCGGGACCGACCACGGCAGCGATCAAGTCGGCTCTGTCCACAGGCCTGTTGAAGGAGAAGGACATCGACGAGGCCGTCGGGCACATCCTGGCCATCCGGGTCCGGCTCGGCGAGTTCGACCCGGGCGGCGGCCCGTACGGTGGCATCGACGCGTCCGTCATCAACAGCACGGCCCACCGGACGCTGGCGCGCAGAGCGGCGACCGAGGCGACCGTGCTGCTGAGGAACGACGGGACGCTGCCGCTGCGGAAGTCCGGGAGCGCCGCGGTGGTGGGCCCGCTCTCCGGCACCCTCTACACCGACTGGTACTCCGGCACCCTGCCGTACGCGGTGACTCCCAAGGACGGCGTCGCGGCCGAGCTCGGCGCTCCGGTGGCCGGCAGCGAGGGGGTGGACCGGATCGCGCTGAAGGACACCGCGACCGGCCGGTACGTGACGGCGGGGAACGGTGACGCCGGCGCGGCCCTGAGGGAGACGGCGGATTCCGGGGCCGGCACACGGTTCGACGTGTTCGACTGGGGCTCGGGGATCGTGACCCTGCGCTCGGCCGCGAACGGCAAGTACGTGGGCTACAACGGGTCGGGCTTCGTCAACGACCAGGCACAGCCGAACGGATGGTTCGTGCAGCAGCAGTTCGCGCTCGAGCGGCAGAGCGACGGCACGTACCTGCTGCGCTACGCGGGCTACGAGACCGGCGAGTCCTGGTGGACGAGCCCGGTCTACCTGGGCCCGGCCGGCACCGACGGCACCCTCGGCCTGGTCGGCAAGGACAAGGCCGCGCACTACGCCAAGGACGTCGTGCGCGACGGCACCGCCGAGGCGGTGGCGGCGGTGAAGGGCAAGGACACGGCGGTCGTCGTGGTCGGCTCGATGCCCGCGATCAACGGGCGCGAGGCCCACGACCGGACCGACATGGCTCTTGCCCCGTCGCAGGAGACCCTGGTCAGGGCGGTGCGCGCGGCCAACCCCCGGACGGTCGTGATCGTCGAGAACAGCTATCCCACCACTCTGGGCGCCCTGCAGAAGGAGGTGCCCGCCCTGCTGTGGACGTCCCACGCGGGTCAGGAGACGGGCCACGCCCTCGCCGACGTGCTGTACGGCGACGCGAACCCGGCGGGCAGGCTCACCCAGACCTGGTACCGCTCGGAGTCCGACCTGCCGTCGATCCTGGACTACGACATCATCAAGTCCGACCGCACGTACCAGTACTTCGAGGGGAAGCCGCTGTACCCCTTCGGGTACGGGCTGTCGTACACGTCCTTCCGCTACGGCGAGCTGAAGCGGGTCCCCGACGGCTACGAGGTGGCGGTGACGAACACGGGCCGGCGGACCGGCGACGAGGTGGTGCAGCTCTACGTCCACCAGCGCACCTCCCGCGACCAGCAGCCGCTGAAGCAGCTCAAGGCGTACTCGAGGGTGTCGCTGAAGCCGGGCGGGACGAAGACGGTCCGGCTGGCACTGCGCACCCCGGACCTCGCGCACTGGGACGTCACACGCTCGAAGTGGGTCGTCGAGACGGCGGCGTACGACGTGATGGTGGGCTCGTCGTCGGCGGACATCCGTGCACGGACGTCGCTGAAGGTGCGGGGGGAGATCATCCCGCCCCGTGACCTCTCCCGGACGACCCGGGCGGAGAACTTCGACGACTACCGGGGGATCAGCCTGGTGGACGAGTCGAAGGCGCGTGGAACGGCGGTGCGGGCGACGGCGGAGGGGTCGTGGCTGAAGTTCGCGGACACGCTCCTGGGGCCGGGACGGGACGGGTTCGCAGCGCGCGTCGCCGGTGCGGCGGGCACGGTGGAGGTCCGCCTCGGCTCCCCCACCGGCACACTCGCCGGCACGGCGCACTTCGAGGGCACGTCGTCGCCCTACGCCTACGAGACGGTGAAGGCGCCGCTGACGGCCGCGGCGAAGGGGCGCCGGGACGTGTACCTCGTCCTGCACGGAGATCTTCGCCTGTCGACGTTCAGCCTGCGCTGAGGTCCACGTACCGGACGCGGGCGGGGGTGTGGGGTCGGGGACGGCCGCGCACGGCCGGTCATCAACGCCGCCTGTGGAGCGGGTGGCGCTTCCCCCGCTCCACAGGCTCGCTCCACAGGCTGCTGCGACGACAAAGGCCCCGCTGTCCGGGAACAGCGAGGCCTTGCCCACATGGGGTAAGTGGAGATGGCGGGAATCGAACCCGCGTCCAACGGTGCGGAACCAGGGCTTCTCCGTGTGCAGTCCGCTTCGCTTTTCTCAGCCCCGGAGATCACGCGGACAAGTCTCCGACGGGCTCAGTCACTGTTTGGTTTCCCTCTTCACCCCGTGACCGGGATCAAGGTTTAGTCCCCTAGCTGATGCCAGGATCCGGGTCGGGAACAGCCCCGGGCTGACACTCCCTGTTTAGGAGGCTCGCTCTGCTGCCTTATCAGGCAGCGAGGGCGAAGGCCTGCTGGGAGGAATCGCGCTTGGTATTGGCGATTATTTTTTTCGGCCTGTGGTTTACGAGATCATGGCCGCTTCCTCGACACGCTTCCCCTGCTTCGACAACCGCTGTCGAAACCGATCATCCCCATGTTGATTTTTCAATCCTCGCACCGGCTGTGCGGTGCAGCCGCCATCGTACGTGATCGACGCACCCCGATGCCAGCGTATTCCCGGCGGTCACCCCGCCGTGACTACAGGTTCAACCGCGCGCGGGACCCGGTCATTCCCCGGCTCAGGCCTGCTGCCGGCGCCTGACCGCCGAGATCGCCCGATCCGTCTCGCGACGGTCCTGCTTCTCGCGCAGCGTCTGCCGCTTGTCGTACTCCTTCTTGCCCTTCGCCAGCGCGATCTCGATCTTGGCGCGGCCGTCCTTGAAGTACAGGGCGAGGGGCACGATCGTGTGACCCGTCTCCTGCGACTTCGACTCCAGCTTGTCGATCTCGTCGCGGTGCAGCAGCAGCTTGCGCCTGCGGCGGGCACTGTGGTTGGTCCAGGTGCCCTGGCTGTACTCCGGCACATGCACGTTGTGCAGCCACGCCTCGTGCCCGTCCAGCTGCACGAAGCCGTCCACCAGCGAGGCCCGCCCCTGGCGCAGCGACTTCACCTCGGTGCCCATGAGGACGAGACCGGCCTCGTAGGTGTCGAGGATGTGGTAGTCGTGCCGCGCCTTCTTGTTCTGCGCGATCAGCTTGCGCCCTTTTTCCTTAGCCATAGTGCCCACCATTTTCGCACTACGGAGGGCCGTGGAGGAAAGCGCATTACCGGGAGCGCCGGGCTCGCTACGAAGGGTCTCCCAGACCGCTGAGCACCGTCTCGGCCCGCTTGAGCACCTCGCGGTCGGTCACGAGATCGGGAGTGATCCCGTGGCCGTCGACGCCGCGGCCGGAAGGGGTGCGGTAGTGCCCGACGGTCAGCTCCGCGACGGAGCCGTCGGGGAGGCGGCTCGGCATCTGGACCGAGCCCTTGCCGAAGGTGCGGGTGCCCACGACGACGGCCCGGCCGCGGTCCTGGAGGGCACCGGTGAGCAGTTCCGCCGCGCTCATCGTGCCGCCGTCGACGAGCGCGACCAGAGGTCTGGTGGTGTCGGCGCCGGGGTCGGCGTGCAGGGCGCGCTGGTCGCCGTTGACGTCGTACGTCGCGACGAGGCCCCCGTCGAGGAAGGCCGAAGCTGCGGTGACCGCCTCGGTGACCAGGCCACCGGAGTTGCCGCGCAGGTCCAGGACGATCCCGGCGCCCTTGGGCGCCTCGGCGACGGTTCTGCGGACGAGGTCGCCCGACCCCTTGGTGAAGGCGGCGATCCTGATCACGACGACCCGGTCGGTGAGCCGGCTCACCGACACCGAGTCCGTGGACAGCCGGGCCCGGCGCAGCTCCCGGTCCCAGCGGTGCGCGCCACGCTGCAGGCCGAGCCGGACCCGGGTACCGGCCTGTGCCTCGTCGGCGTCGCCGCGCAGGAGGGCGACCACCTCGGTCACCGGCCTGCCGTCCACGCCCTTGCCGTCGACGCTGCGCAGCCGGTCGCCCGTGCGGATACCGGCGACTGCCGCGGGCGAGCCGGGCTGGACCCGGGTCACCTCGATCCTGCCGTCCCGCTCGCGCCGTGCGGACAGCCCGACGCCCGTGTACTGGCCGTCGAGGGCTTCTTCGAACTCCTGGTACTCGCCCTGGGAGTAGACGGCGCTCCAGCGGTCGCCGCTGCGGCTCACGGCCCGTTCGGCCGCCTCCATGGGGGACTTGCCGTCCGCCATCGCCCTGGCCGCCGCCTCCGTCACGGTGTCGTCCTCGGCGGTCAGGGTGTCGGACCCGGCGGCGGCGGACTTGCCGACGGACTCGTCGAACGAGCCGGTCGCCGCGCCCGCCACGAGGACGCTCGCGAAGACCAACGTCAGGGCCGCCCCGCGGCGGATGCGGCGGGGCTGACAGAACGGGTCACGGCCTGACATGCGGGTGAGTCTAGGACAACCCGCGGGGCGGTACCGGCCGTTGCCCGTACCGCCCCGTTGTCGTGCGTCACACCTTCAGGTACTTGCGCAACGCGAAGAATGCGGCAAGCGCCGGCATCAACAGGCTCGTGGCGAGTATCAGCGGCAGCTTGGTCAACACCGCGTCCCAGCCGATGAAGTTGATCAGATTCAGCTTGTGGGACAGATCAAGACCGTGGTCGATGATGAAGTACCGGGCGACCACCAGGAATCCGCAGGCGACCGTGCCTCCGATGAGCCCGGCGACCGCGGCCTCCATGATGAACGGCGCCTGGATGTAGAAGCCGGATGCGCCGACCAGGCGCATGATGCCGGTTTCCCGGCGCCGGCTGAACGCGGAGACACGCACCGTGTTGACGATCAGCATCAGCGCGACCACCAGCATCATCGCCATGACCGCGCGTGCGGCCCAGTTCATGCCGTTGAGCAACCCGAAGAGGTTGTCGAGGATGCCCTTCTGGTCCTGCACCGACTGCACGCCGTCGCGGCCGTTGAAGGCGCTCGCGATGACCTGGTACTGCTCCGGGTTCTTCAGCTTGATGCGGTACGACTCCTGCATCTGGTCCGGGGTCAGCGAACTGGCCAGCGGCGAGTCGCCGAACTGCTCCTTGTAGTGCTTGTAGGCCTCGTCCTGCGACTCGTAGGTGACCTTCTGGACGACGGTGGTCATCTTGTCCAGGTCACCGATGATCTGCTTCTTCTGCTCCTCGGTGACCGCGCCCTTGGAGCAGTTGGGGTCGGACTCCGCGTCGCTCTTGTTGCAGAGGAAGACGGAGACGTTGACCTTGTCGTACCAGTAGCCCTTCATCTGGTTCACCTGGTCGCTCATCAGGAGTGAGCCACCGAAGAGGGCCAGGGAGAGGGCGACCGAGACGATCACCGCGAAGGTCATCGTCAGATTGCGGCGGAGACCGACACCGATCTCCGACAGAACGAACTGGGCGCGCATGGCGTCTGCTCAAGCCTTTCCGTGGATCTCAGTGCTGATAGCCGTAGACGCCGCGCGCCTGGTCGCGGACGAGGCGGCCCTTCTCGAGCTCGATGACGCGCTTGCGCATCTGGTCCACGATGTTCTGGTCGTGGGTCGCCATCACCACGGTCGTGCCCGTCCGGTTGATCCGGTCGAGCAGTTTCATGATGCCGACGGAGGTCTGCGGGTCGAGGTTGCCGGTGGGCTCGTCCGCGATCAGCAGCTTGGGGCGGTTGACGAAGGCCCTGGCGATCGCCACACGCTGCTGCTCACCACCCGAGAGCTCACCGGGCATGCGCTCCTCCTTGCCGCCGAGCCCGACGAGATCGAGCACCTGGGGCACCGACTTGCGGATCTCACCGCGCGACTTGCCGATGACCTCCTGGGCGAAGGCCACGTTCTCGGCGACCGTCTTGTTCGGCAGAAGGCGGAAGTCCTGGAACACGGTCCCCAGCTGCCGGCGCATCTGGGGCACCTTCCAGTTGGAGAGGCGGGCGAGATCCTTGCCCAGCACATGCACCTGCCCGGTGCTGCACCGCTCCTCGCGGAGGACGAGCCGCAGGAAAGTGGACTTTCCGGAGCCGGAGGATCCCACGAGGAACACGAACTCGCCCTTCTCGACCTCCAGGGACACATCCCGGAGGGCGGGGCGGTTCTGCTTGGGGTAGACCTTGGACACGTTGTCGAATCGGATCACGGATGCACCACTGGCCGTTGGGGTAGGTGACCGTGACCATACGCGAAGCAGGTGTGCAAGCGCAGTCGCCGGTCTGGGTTGCACGAGAGTCGCACCTTTTGTCCCTCACCGGTGCGAGGAGCGCCGTGGAAGGAGTGCGGCGGAACGCGCGAGCGGCGCATGGACCGCCGATGACCGCAAAAGGGACGGAACCGCCCCTGGGGGAGCGCTTCCGGGCCCAGTCCATCAGGGTCCCGCGCCGAAATTCACGGAACCTGGCACAGTGGAGTGGGAACGGTTGCGTTCCCGGAAACGTTGTGTACGTGAAAGCGGCACAAGGAGGGCGAGGCGCATGACGTACGACCGATTGGTGTGCGCGAACTGTGCGGCGCCCGTCAATGAGGGTCGCTGCCCCGTATGCCGTGCCAGCCGACAGCGGCTCCAGCAGGAAAACCCCTGGTCGGGGCTGAATCCTACGGCACTGATCGTACTTGTCGCCGTACTGATCGCGGCGGTGGCGCTGCTGGCGCACCAGACGGTGTAGCCCGGCGGGGCGCCGCGGAGCGCACTCAGGAACGTACGGGAAGGGCCCGGGGCGGCAGAACGCCCCGGGCCCTTCGTACGCGCTTCTCACACCCGCGGACGGGCTTGTGCGCCCGTCGATCAGGCGACGGTCCCGCCACGCCCGCTCACGAGGCGCGGCAGCACACGGAAACCGATGCCTCCGGCGATCATCGTGGCGGCACCGACCAGCAGGATCGTGGTCTCGCCGGCACCGGTGTCGGCGAGCTGCTCGCCGTTGCCCTGAACCGTGGTGTCGATGTTCCCGGCACCGGTGTCGCTCAGGTTCGAGGAGCCCTTGCCCTGCTCGACCGGCTTATTTCCCCCGTCGGGGTTGGTGTCGTTGCCGTCACCGTTGCCGCCGCCCCCGTTACCTTCGGTCGGCTCGTCCGTCGGCTCGGTCGGGTTGTCGGTGGGCTGAGTCGGGTCGTCGCTGGTCGGCGGCGCCGGATCGGTGGGCGTCCCCGGGTCGGTGGGCGTCTCCGGGTCGGTGGGCGTCTCCGGGTCGGTGGGCGTCTCCGGGTCCGTCGGGATGCCGGTGGCGGTGGGATCGGCGGTCGGCGCGTCGGCGCTGATGCCGGCACCGACGTGGGCGCCGTCCTCGTCGACGCTCGCGTTGAGGCGGACGTCGAGCGCCGAAGCGGCTCCCGCGGCGGTCAGTGACGCGCCGGCCGCAATCACCGCACTGGCGGCTATCCGCGCCACATGGATCCGCGTCTTCTTGGTCATCTACCTACTACCCCCAGTAGCTGATCGTCGTTGGAGCAGCGCACGGGGCCACGGCGTCGGGGACGGCTGTACCACTGGAGCCCCCCGGTTCACATGCGCCCCGGAATCACGCATGCCACGCTTCAGACTTCCTAGTTTTCACAGCAACGTCAAGAACGTTGCGTGCGCGATGTCCGGTTAGTGATCGTTTGCGGGGGGTGCAGCATTGTGAGTGTGATGTAAAACCCGGACATCCTGCGACGGAAATGGCAACTACCCCTACGCAAGGGGCAGTTGCCCAGTCAACAAAACGTCACTTTCCGGTGGCGCCGTCGCCGTGGCGCCACCGGGCCTACTTCTCCTGCTGCTTGCGCCAGCGAATCCCGGCCTCGATGAACCCGTCGATCTCGCCGTTGAACACGGCCTCGGGGTTGCCGACTTCGTGCTCGGTCCGCAGGTCCTTGACCATCTGGTACGGGTGCAGGACGTACGAACGCATCTGGTTGCCCCAGGAGTTGCCGCCGTCACCCTTGAGGGCGTCCATCTTGGCCTGCTCCTCCTGCCGGCGCCGCTCGAGGAGCTTGGCCTGCAGGACGTTCATCGCGCTGGCCCTGTTCTGGATCTGGGAGCGCTCGTTCTGGCAGGTGACGACGATGCCGGTGGGGAGGTGCGTGATCCGCACGGCGGAGTCGGTCGTGTTGACGCCCTGGCCACCCGGACCGGAGGACCGGAACACATCGACGCGGAGGTCGGAGTCGTCGATCTCGACGTGGTCGGACTGCTCGACGACGGGAAGGATCTCCACGCCCGCGAAGGAGGTCTGACGCCGCCCCTGGTTGTCGTAGGGGGAGATGCGGACCAGCCGGTGCGTGCCCTGCTCGACGGAGAGGGTGCCGTAGGCGTACGGCGCCTGGACGGCGAAGGTCGTGGACTTGATCCCGGCCTCTTCCGCGTACGACGTGTCGTAGACCTCGGTCTTGTAGCCGTGCTGCTCGGCCCAGCGCAGGTACATCCGCTGGAGCTTCTCGGCGAAGTCGGCGGCGTCGACGCCACCGGCCTCGGCGCGGATGTTCACGAGCGCCTCACGGGCGTCGTACTCACCGCTGAGAAGCGTCCGGACCTCCATCTCGTCCAGTGCCTTCCGCACCGCGGTGAGCTCGGACTCGGCCTCGACGCGGGTGTCCGGGTCGTCCTCGGCCTCGGCGAGCTCGAAGAGCACCCCGAGGTCGTCGATCCGGCCGCGCAGGGCCTCGGCCTTCCTCACCTCGGACTGGAGGTGGGAGAGCTTGCTGGTGATCTTCTGCGCCTCGTCCGGGTCGTCCCACAGGGACGGCGCGGCTGCCTGCTCCTCGAGCACGGCGATGTCTGCCCTCAGCCTGTCGAGGTCCAGAACGGCCTCGATCGACTCCATGGTCGAGGAGAGGGACTTGAGCTCTTCGGATACATCGACGACTGCCACGCATCCAGCGTAACGGCTCCGCCAGGCGGTGAACGCCGGGTGACCGCCGGTTACGGAAAGGCCGGGCGCCGGGGCCGGTGCGGGGCCCGCGCCGCCCCCGCACCGGCCGGAGGCAGCGGGGCGGGACGCCGGCGGTCACGGCGGGCGCCCGCCGTCAGGGGGACGCCGGAGCCGAGTTCCGGGTCGCCGGGGGCTGACCGTCGTCGGCGTCGGACGTCGCGAGCCACGCCCCCACCCCGACCACCGCCAGCAGGGCCGCCGTCACCGCGCCCAGGACGAGCCGGCGCCTGCGGGTCTGCGCGCGATGGCGGGCCGATCCCGGGCGCGGGGCGCCCGCGGCACGGGGCGCGCGGGCCGTGCCCCGGGCGCCGCCGGCCAGCTCGTCCGGCGCCGGCACCCGCATCGAGGTGTGGGTGTCCCGGTTGGAGTCCGGCTTCGCGCCCGGCACCAGCGGGACGGACCCGCGGCGCTCCCGGGCCGTGGCCCGCTCGCCCGGCACCACCGCGTCGTACGACGGCTCCTCGGCCGGCTCCGCATCGGGTTCGTCCACGTCCAGCGGCGGCATCCCGGTCAGCATCGGCACCTGCTCCCGCAGCCTCGCCGCGAGCTCCGACGCCCGCAGCCGCGAGGCGGGGGCCTTCGCGAGGCACTGCACGATCAGCTGCCACAGCTCGTCCGTGATGCCCGGCAGGGGCACGACGGTCTCGGTGACATGGCGGCGCAGCACCGCGCCCGGGTGCCCGCCGCCGAAGGGCGTGAAGCCGGCCAGGAGCTCGTACAGGACCGTCGCCAGCGCGTAGATGTCCACCGCGGCCGTGGGCGGCAGCCCCTCCACCAGTTCCGGCGCGAGGTAGTCCGGAGTGCCGATGATCTTCGTGGCCCGGGTGCGGCGGGGTGAGTCGATCAGCTTGGCGACACCGAAGTCGGTCAGCAGCGCGGGGTGGGCGCCGCCCGGGCCGAGCGGCCCCTGCATGTCCAGCAGCACGTTCTCCGGCTTCACGTCCCGGTGCACGACGCCGGCCGCATGCGCCGCCGCCAGCCCGTCCGCCACGTCCGCGACGATCGCCACCGCGGCCTCGGGCGCCAGGCGGCGCTCGCGGTCCAGGCGGGTCCGCAGATCGGTGCCCCGGACCAGGTCCATGACCAGCGCCAGGTCGTTGCCGTCGACCACCAGGTCCCGCACGGCGACGACGTTCGGGTGGTCGAGCCCCAGCAGCGCCGTGCGCTCCTGGACGAAGCGGCCCACGAGCTCCTGGTCGGACGCGAGGTCCTCCCGGAGCAGCTTGATGGCGACGGGCCCTTCCGGCCCCTCGCCCAGCCACACCGTGCCGGCGCTCCCCCGCCCCAGGATCTGGTTCGCGGTGTACCGGCTGCCGATCTTCCGTGCCAAGACTGCTCCTACTGGGACGCGTGTTGCCGACGCTGCGCCGTTCCGGGTCGGTGATGCCGCGGCGGACGCCGCGAATCGCCGGACCCGGTCGACAAAACTACGCGTCCGGGGCCGCAACCTTCACCGCCAAGGCGGAAATCACCCGTCAGGTGTCGACAAATCCCCAAGCCCGGAGGGTTCTTGGGCTCTCCGGGCCCTCGTTCAGGACGTGCCGTCGCCCAGTTTCCCGATCCAGCCCGTCACGGCGGAGAACCAGTCGGTCAGCTGCCCCCAGTACGACTTCGACGTACCGATCCACTCCTGGAGCGGGCTGAACTCCCAGACCAGCCACCCGGCCACGAACAGGATGACGATCGTGAACAGACACCCCTTCAGGCAGCCGAGTCCCGGGATCTTCATCGGGTTGGCGCTGCGCTGCCGCGGTTCGCGCGGCTCACGCGCCGGGCGCGGGGCGGGCTGCCGGGGCTGCTGCGGCGCCGGCGCGTACCGCTGCGGCTGCTGCTGCTGGGGCGCGTACTGCTGGGGCTGCTGCGGGTAGCCCTGCTGCTGCGGATGCCCGTACCCGGGCCCGGACTGCCGCTGCCCCTGCTGAGGCCGGGCGACCTGCCGCTGCGGCCGGCGGCGCAGCGGGTCCTGGTCGGGGTCGAGGTACGCCTGGACCTGCGTCTGCTCGTTGCGGTCGCGCGCCGCGCGCAACTGCGTCTGCCAGGGGTGCGGCTGCTCCTCCTGCTGGGGTTGACCGCCCGGCTGGTGCTGCGGCACCGGCGGCATCACGGCGGTGGGGTCCGCCGCGCCGGTGCTCGGCAGCACGGTGGTGGGGTCCCCGGCGCCCGGGGTGTTCGGCAGGACGCTGGTCGCCGCGTTCGGGTCGTATCCGGCGGCGTTGTGCGGCAGCACCTGGGTGGGGTCGGCGGAGCCCGGGACGCTCGCCGGATCGGGGTCCGGGACGAGTAGCGCGCCCACCCCCTCCGCCGCGGCGATCTGCGCGGAGTTCGCGTGCACGCCGACCCCTTCGGCGACGACCCGCAGTGCCCGCGCCAGGTTCTCGGCGCTGGGCCGCTCGTCCGGGTTCTTGCGCAGGCAGCGCTCGATGACCGTCCACAGCGGGTCGGGCACCGTCGAGGGGCGGCGCGGTTCGGCGCTCAGGTGCTGGTGGAGCACCTCCAGGGCCGATCCTCCACCGAACGGAGGACGCCCGGTGACCAGCTCGTACATCAGGATGCCGGCGCCGTAGATGTCGACGGCGGAGGTCTGCGGGCGGCCCTCGGCCGACTCGGGTGCGACGTATGCGGGCGTGCCCACGAACTCGTGTGTGCGGGTGAGGCCCGGGGAGTCCGCCAGCCGGGCGATCCCGAAGTCGGTCAGCATCGGGTGCATCCGGCCGCTGTCCTGCCGCAGCAGGACGTTCGCCGGCTTGAGGTCGCGGTGCACTACGCCGTCCGCGTGACTCGCGGCCAGCGCGTCGGCGATCTGCGCGGTGAGCAGGGAGGCGGCGACGGGGCTGAAGGGCCCGCTGTCACGGAGGTAGCGGTGCAGGTCGGGGCCGTCGACGAGGTCCATGACCAGGGCCAGCAGATCGCCCTCGACCACCAGGTCCCGCACGCGCACGATGTTCGGGTGGGTCAGCCGCAGCAGGACGGACCGCTCCCGCAGGAACCGCATCACGACGTCGGGGTCGCTCGCCAGCTCCTCCTTGAGGACCTTGATCGCCACGGTCTCGCCGGGCTGCCCCGCGACGGCCGCCTCGGCACCCGCGGTCTCCCGCTGGCGGGCTCGCCAGACGGTGCCCGTGGCGCCGCGTCCGAGCGGCTCCTCGAGCAGGTACTTGCTGCCTACCGGCCGCACGTCATGCGCTCCCTGCTGCTTGCTTGTCCGGACCGTCCACCCGTTCTAAGGGTGGTCCGACCCACTGTAGTGCCGCAGATCCTGGCACCGGGATGTCGACGGCTGTGCGTCCGCCGCCTTTCACAGCCATGGACGTCTGCGGACACTCCGCCGTTCCCCGGTTCCCGTACCCGGACTCCACGGATCCCCGCGTCCTTTCCCGCCCGCTCCATCGGACATACGTACGCGAGGCACGCGGATGTTCGATATTCGGTCGTCGACGGGAAGACGCTCGCTGCGGCGCACATGGTTGCCAGGACCGGACGTGACCGATCTCAAGCGGACAGGGGCCGTGCACTGGTCAGGCACTTTTGCGGGCAGAGCCGACCAATCAAGATCACTTGACGGCGGGCGGCGGGCGCGCTGTCGGTGGCAGGTGCGAGGATGCATCCCGTACTGGCCGATGTGCTCGTGCACGGTGGGGGGAAGGTCGCGGTCGGGACCGCGACACGGCCCCCTTTTCCGGCCTCGGGCGCCCGTGCAGAAGGGACCGCTGACGGCGATGCAGATCCGGCTGACCGTCGTAGACCCGCTGGGACCGCCCCCGGAGTCCCGGGCACGCGCCGCGAGCTGTGATGTGCTGGTCACCGCGCCCGCCGGGACGGCGCTGGCCGCGGTCGCGTCGGGCCTGGCCGCGGCGGCCGGCTCGGGCGAGGGTCCCTCGGTGCTGTACGCGGGCGCGGAGCGGCTGGACGCGCAGCGCTGCACCCTGGGTGAACCTCCGCTGCTGGACGGCGCGGTACTGACCCTCGGCGCCCCCGCGGAGCCGGGCCCCGAGCCCGACGCGGACGCGCCCCAGCTGCACGTGGTGGCGGGCCCGGACGCGGGCGGCGTCCATCTGCTGCACGGCGGTGCCATCCGCATCGGCCGCTCCGCCGAAGCGGACGTCCCGCTGGACGATCCGGACGTCTCCCGGCTGCACTGCGCGATCACGGTCACCGACGACGGCAGCGTCTCGGTCGCCGACCTGAACTCCACGAACGGCACCGTGCTCGACGGCAGCCCGGTGGCCGACCGCCCGGTGCGCTTCGCCCCGGGCGCCCTGCTCCGTATCGGCGAATCGGCCCTGCGGCTGACCCTGCCGGGCCGGGTGCGCCCCGTGGGGACGGCACCGGACGGAGAGGGCCGGGTACGCGTCCTCGGCGAGACGGACGCCGAGAGCCCGGCGCCGGCCGCGCGGCCGGCGTCCGTGCCCCCCGCACACCAGGGGAACGCCACGGCGGCTGGTTCCGGCACCGCCGACCTCTCCGGAACGGGCGGCGATCCCGCCCGCGCCCGGCGCACCGGTCCCGCCGGCGGCCTCGCGGGCGACACGCATCACGGGTTCGGGGTCACGGCCTGGGGCGCCGCGGACGCGGCCGGCTCGGGCGCACAGGAGCACGGGGCCGTGGAGCCGCCCTCCCCCGCGCTCGCGGACCCGCTCCAGCCCCGGCACCCGCGGAACGCGGACGGCGCCCCGACGGCTCCGGTCGTTCCGGGGCAGGGCGGAGCCCCCTCGCTCGAGAGCCGGGACCTGGCCGGCGAGAGCACACGCAAGGGCACCCCACCGCGCGGCACGGACGTGCCCGCGGGGGAGCGCAGGCGCGGCTTCACCGCGTGGGCGCGCAGGCTGACCGGCGGCCGCGGAGACCAGAACGGCACGGGAGCAGGGGCGTACGACACGGACGTGGGTGCGCCGGCGCCCGCGTTCCTGGCGGCCGCCGCCCCGGAGAAGTGGCCCGACCCCGCGTCGCTGCTGCTGGCCGTCCTCGGCCCGGGGCCGCGGTTGTGGGAGCGCGGACCAGGTCACCCGGAGACGCTCACCGTGCGGCTGGGCACGGCCGACCGGGCGGCCCCGGACGGTTCGGGACTGCTGCCCGCCGTCCCCGTGACCGCCGGGCTGCGGGAGGTGGGCTCACTCGGCCTCGCGGGGCCCCGGGAACGGCTGTCCGGGCTGGCCCGTGTGGTGATCGCGCAGCTCGCCGCGCTGCACTCCCCCGACACGCTGGAGCTGGTCCTGATCAGCGCGGACCGCTCCCGTCCGCTGGAGGAGCGCACCGCCGACTGGTCCTGGCTCGGCTGGCTGCCCCATCTGCGCCCGGCCCATGGGCAGGACTGCAGGCTCCTGCTGGCCTACGACCGGGAACAGGCGGCGGCGCGCACGGACGAGCTGCTGCGCCGCCTCGAGGACCACCTCACCGACCAGGACGGGCTCACGGGTCCCCCGCACGGAACCGCCCCGGACCGTCCGGCCGGCGAGCCCCGGGGCCTTCCTGCGCACCCCGCCGATCCGGTCGATCCCCAGGACGCCCCCTCACCGCGCGGCGCCGCCCGTCGCCCCTCCTGGGCGCAGGAGGACGGCCCCGCGGGCGGCGCGTTCCCCGGGCCGTACACCGTGGTGATCGTCGACGGGGACCCCGGCGGAGCCGCCGTGCGCGAGGCCGTGGCGCGGCTGGCGCAGCAGGGCGCGCGGGCCGGGATCCATGTGGTCTGCCTGGCCGAGGCGCCGCCCGCCTCGCCCGCCTCACCGATGACGGCGACCTTCGAGGCGGCGTGCGCGGTCTCGCCGGCGTTCCGCGAGTGCGGGGCCGTGGCCCTGCTGAGCGGCGACGTGGCGACGGCACTGCGACTGCTGCGGGTCGCGCCGGGTGAGGGCGCGAGCGCCGCGCTCGGACTCCGCGCCCCCGTGGGTCACGGCACGGTCGCCGCGGTCGACGCGGTGTCCCCGGCGTGGGCCGAGCGGTTCGCGCGGGCTCTCGCCCCGCTGCGTACCGACGGCGGCGGTGACCGGCACACGCGCGTCTCGGCGCCGCTGCCCCAGGCGGCGCGGCTGCTGGACGAGTTGGGCCTGGCCAGGGCCACCCCGGCGTCGCTGATGGCGCGTTGGGCGGATGCGATGGACGACATCCAGGCGCCGGGCGGACGTGTCTGGGCGGTGCTCGGCGCCGGGCCGCGCGGCCCGGTCTGCCTGGACCTGGCGGCGGAGGGGCCGCATCTGCTGCTGGAGGGGCCGCCCGGCAGCGGCCGTACGGAGCTGCTGCGCTCGATCGCCGCGTCGCTCGCGTCGGCCGAGCGGCCGGACCGGCTCGGGATCGTGCTGGTCGACGGCCGTGACTGCGGGACCAACGGCAACGCCGGCGGTGACGGCCTGCAGGCCTGCCTGGACCTGCCGCACGTCTCCACCCACCTTGCGGCCAACGACCCGGTGCGCATGCGGGACTTCGCCCAGTCGCTGACCGCCGAGCTGAAGCGGCGGGCCGAACTGCTGGGGCGGCTCGGCTTCGCCGAATGGCACACGCGCCAAGGGGTGTCGGGCCGCATCGGACCGCAGCGGACGGGGAGTTCGGACTCCGGCGACCTGGACACGCCGCCGAGCACCACGCTGAGGCTGCGCCCCGCGGCGACCCGGCAGCGGACGGAGCAGGTGCCGCCGCCGGCACGGCTGGTGGTGCTGGTCGACGACCTGGACGCGCTGCTGTCACCGGCGCTCGGCTCACCGGGACGCCCGGCGGCCGGATCGGTGGTGCGCGCCCTGGAGGCGGTGGCCCGGGAGGGCGATCGGCTCGGTGTGCATCTTGTCGCCGCCGCCGCCCCCGGTGGGCGGACGGCGCAGTGGGAGCCGGCCCGGACGGCCGCGCTGCGGATCGCGCTCGAGGAGGTCTCCCCGGGCGCGGACGAACCGGCGCCCGGACGTGGGCGGCTGACACGGGCGGACGGCAGGGTGACGCCCTTCCAGGGTGGGCGGATCACCGGCCGCATCCCCCGCACGGCGACGCTGCGGCCCACGGTCGTCGCGCTGGAGTGGCAGCGCATGGGTGACCCGCCTGCCCGCCGTCCCGTCCGCGAACTGGGCAACGGCCCGACGGACCTGGCCCTGCTGGCGAGCGCGCTGGAGCGGGCCGCACGTTCGGTGTCGGCGAACGAGGTGCCTTCGCTGCTGTGACGCCGGGGGCCCGTGCCCGGCCTGTACCGAGTCGCACCGGGCCGCGTCGTTGACGGTACGTCACGACGCGGTCACGATCGCGGGGTTGACAGTGCAGGCGCTCTTGCCGACCCGAAGGACCCCGCGTAGACCGGAGCGCACGGGACAGCACTCGAACGTTCGACGAGGAACGAAGAACGGGGCAGTGATGCACAGCACTCTTCGTATGCGCAAGTCGCCCAAACAGCCCGTCCACTCGACCCGCAGAGCCGCGCTGACCGCGGCGGCCGCCTTCCTCGCAGGGGCACTGGCCCTCACCGGCTGCGGCGGCGGCAACGACAAGAGCAGCGACGACAAACCGAGCGCCGGCGGCAAGGAGAGCGGTTCCACCGTCAAGCTCCCCGAGCTGAAAGGCCAGAGCCTGGAGGTCGCCGCCGTCTGGACCGGTGGTGAGCAGAAGAACTTCAAACAGGTCCTCGCGGAGTTCGAGAAGCGCACGGGCGCCAAGGTCACCTTCGTGCCCGCCCAGGACCCGATCATCAACTTCCTCGGTTCGAAGATCGCCGGCGGACAGCCGCCGGACGTCGCACTGCTCCCCCAGCCGGGCGCCATCAAGCAGGCCGTCGACAAGAAGTGGGCGAAGCCGCTCGGCCCCGAGGCCCAGGCCGAGCTGGGCAAGAACTACTCCCAGGGCTGGCAGGACCTCGGCAAGGTCGGCGGCAAGCAGTACGCCGCCTACTACAAGGCCGCCAACAAGTCCTTGATCTGGTACAACGCGAAGGTCTTCGAGAACGCGGGAGCACAGGAGCCCAAGCGCTGGGAGGAGCTGATGACGGCGGCCCAGGCCGTCTACGACTCCGGGGTCACGCCGTTCTCCGTCGGCGGCGCCGACGGCTGGACCCTCACCGACTGGTTCGAGAACGTCTACCTCTCCCAGGCGGGACCGGACAAGTACGACCAGCTCGCCCAGCACACGATCAAATGGACCGACCCGTCCGTGAAGCAAGCGCTGACCACGCTCGCCCAGATCTGGGGCAAGAAGGACTTCGTCGCGGGCGGCGCGAACGGGGCGCTGCAGACGGAGTTCCCCGCATCCGTCACCCAGACCTTCACCGGGGGCGACCAGCCGAAGGCCGGCATGGTCTTCGAGGGCGACTTCGCGCAGGTCAACATCGCGGAGACCAAGGCGAAGATCGGCACGGACGCGAAGGTGTTCCCCTTCCCGGCAGTGGGCGGCCAGGCACCCGTGGTCTCCGGCGGCGACGCGGCCGTCGTCCTCAAGGACTCCGAGGCGGCCCAGGCACTGGTCACCTTCCTGGCCTCGCCGGACGCCGCGACGATCCAGGCGAAGCTCGGCGGCTACCTCTCGCCGAACAAGTCGGTCGCGCTGTCCGCCTATCCCAACGACGTGCAGCGGAAGATGGCCGAGGCACTCGTCTCGGCCGGCGACAACTTCCGTTTCGACATGTCCGATCAGGCACCGCAGGCGTTCGGCGGCACGCCCGGCAAGGGTGAGTGGAAGGACCTCCAGGACTTCCTGAAGAACCCGAAGGACGTCGCGGGCACCCAGGCGAAGCTGGAGAAGGACGCGGCGGCGGCATACGGAAGCGGGAGCTGATCCGGCGATGTCGTCGGCAGCCGCGGAGGACGTCGCCGGCACACCGGCGACGCCCTCCGGCCCCCGTCGGCGCAAGAGCGTGACCGGCACCCGCAGAACCGCGGCAGCGCTGTTCCTGCTGCCCGCCCTGGTGCTGCTGGGCGCGCTCGTGGTCTACCCGATCGGGTACTCGCTGATCCGCAGCTTCCTCAGCCAGTCCGGCGACTCCCTCGCCGGAGTCGACAACTACCGGGCCCTGTTCACGGACGACGGCATCCGCACCGCCTTGAAGAACAACATCATCTGGGTGGTGTTCGCGCCGACCGTCTCGACCGCGTTGGGCCTGATCTTCGCGGTGCTCACCGAACGGGTCCGCTGGGGAACGGCGTTCAAGCTGGTCGTCTTCATGCCGATGGCGATCTCGATGCTGGCGGCGGGGATCATCTTCCGGCTGGTGTACGACCAGGACCCGGACAAGGGCGTCGCCAACGCGGTGTGGGTGGGCGTCCACGACTCGTTCGCCGAGTCGTCCGCGTTCCCCAGGGCCCACCCGGGCCGCCAGTCGCCCCTCAGGCCCGATCAGGGCGGCTTCGTCACCGCCGGCACGGTGCACACGGGGCGGACGGTCGCGCTCCCGCTGGTCGGCGTCGCGCCCGACCGGATGCCGAAGGGCGCCGAGCCGGCCGCCCGGGCGCAGCCGCAGCCGGGCAAGGTCACCGGCACGGCCTGGCAGGACTTCACGCGCGGCAAGGGTGTCGGGAAGCTCGGCGCGGTGGACCCGGCCGAGCAGGGCTATGCGGGCATGCGGATCGAGGCCGTGAAGGACGGCAAGGTCGTCGCCTCCACCAAGGCCGCCGCCGACGGGACCTTCACCCTGCCGGCGGCCGCCGACGGGGCTCGGCTGCGGCTGCCGGCGAGCAACTTCAGGGAGCCGTACAACGGCGTGGACTGGCTCGGCCCCGCGCTCGTGACCCCGGCCGTCATCGGCTCCTATGTGTGGATGTGGGCCGGTTTCGCGATGGTGCTGATCGCCGCGGGCCTCGCGGGGATGCCGCGGGAGCTGCTCGAGGCGGCGCGCGTGGACGGCGCGAACGAGTGGCAGGTGTTCCGCCGGGTCACGGTGCCGCTGCTGGCGCCCGTGCTCGCCGTGGTCACGGTGACGCTGATGATCAACGTACTGAAGATCTTCGATCTGGTCTTCATCATCCCGCCGGGCTCGTCCCAGGACGACGCGAACGTCCTCGCCCTGGAGCTGTACCGCAAGGGCTTCTCCGAGGACCAGCCGGGTATCGCGAGCGCGATCGCGGTGTTCCTGCTGCTGCTCGTCATCCCGGTGATGCTGTTCAACATCCGCAGGCTCAGGCGGGAGGTGCGGCGATGACGACACAGGCCGGAAGTCTGCCGAAGGCGGCGTCCGCCACGGCCGTACGGCCCGAGCGGTCCCTGGGCGCGCGCCTCGCGGAGCGCGTGGGCGGAGGCCTGGTGCGGGTCTTCCTCATCGTGGTCGGGCTGTTCTGGCTGGTGCCTACGGTGGGTCTGCTGCTCGCCTCGCTGCGCACACCGGCCGACATGAGCGCCTCCGGCTGGTGGAGGGTCTTCAGCGAGCCCTCGCAGCTGACCTTCGAGAGCTACCGGAAGCTCCTGGAGAACGGCGACATCACCAACTCCCTGCTGAACACGGTCCTGATCACGGTCCCCGCGACCCTCCTGGTCGTGGCGATCGGCTCCCTCGCGGGCTACGCCTTCGCCTGGATGGAGTTCCCGGGCCGTGACTGGTGGTTCCTGGGCGTGGTCGGCCTGCTGGTCGTCCCCGTGCAGGTGGCACTGATCCCGATCGCCGAACTCTTCGGGAGGATCGGCCTGTTCGGCACGGTCCTCGGTGTGGTCCTCTTCCACACGGGCTTCGGCCTGCCCTTCGCGGTGTTCCTCCTGCGGAACTTCTTCGCGGAGATCCCCCGGGAGCTGCTCGAGGCGGCCCGGCTCGACGGTGCGGGCGAACTGCGGCTGTTCGCACGGGTGGTGCTGCCGCTCGGCGGTCCCGCGATCGCGAGCCTCGGCATCTTCCAGTTCCTGTGGGTGTGGAACGACATGCTGGTGGCGCTCGTGTTCACGAAGTCCGGTACGCAGCCGATCACCGTCGCACTGCAGACGCAGGTACGCCAGTTCGGCAACAACATCGACGTCCTGGCGCCGGGCGCGTTCATCTCGATGGTGATCCCGCTGGCCGTCTTCTTCGCCTTCCAGCGGCAGTTCGTGTCGGGAGTCATGGCCGGAGCCGTCAAGTAGAGCCGACCGTACGGAAGTTCCGGGGTGGGCCCGATGCCGGGGTCCACCCCCCTTCGTTCACCTGGGGTTTCCGTCGGCGTTCCCCCGGATGCCGCATCCGGCGTAACCGAAGCGGCCCTTCGGCCGTTTCCGGGCAGTATGCCCGCGCCGATCCCATGGATGCCCCTTGCCCAGGTTCAGTGTCATCGTTCCCGCGTACAAGGTTCAGGCGTACCTGGAGGAATGCCTCACATCCGTGCTGGAGCAGTCGTACACCGACGTCGAAGTGATCGCCGTCGACGACTGCTCGCCCGACGCCTGCGGCGCCCTCATCGACGAGGCCGCCGCCCGTGACCCCCGCGTCCGGCCGCTGCATCTGCCGCACAACGTGGGACTCGGCCCGGCGCGCAACGCGGGTCTCGAGCTCGCGACCGGCGACTATGTGCTCTTCCTCGACGGTGACGACACCCTGACCCCGGACGCGCTGCGGGACCTGGCGGACCGGCTGAAGGCGACGTCCGAGCCGGACGTCCTGGTCTTCGACTACGCCCGTACGTACTGGACCGGGCGCACGGTCCGCAACCAGCTGGCCGATCTGCTCACCGAGGAGGGCCCGGCGCCCTTCCGTCTCGACGACCGACCCGGCCTGCTCTCGTTGCTGATGGTGGTCTGGAACAAGGCCTATCGCCGGGAGTTCGTCGAGCGCGCGGGGTTCGTCTTCCCTCCCGGTTACTACGAGGACACCGCGTGGACGTTCCCGGTGCTGCTGACCGCGGACACCCTCGCCACGCTCGACCGGGTCTGCGTCCACTACCGCCAGCGCCGCCAGGGCAGCATTCTCGTCTCGACCAGCCGCAGGCACTTCGACGTCTTCGACCAGTACGACCGGGTCTTCGCCCACCTCGACGCCCGTCCCGAACTCGACCGCTGGCGCCCGGTGCTGTTCCGCCGCATGGTCGACCACCTGGCCACCGTCTACGGCCGACGCGGCCGGCTGCCCCGGGACAGCCGTGCCGAGTTCCTCCGGCTCGCCCGCGCCCACTACCGCAGACACCGCGTCCCGGGCGCGCCGCTCGGGGCGCGCCACCTCCTGATCGGGCTCGGCAGCCACCGCATCTACCGGGCGCTGTCGCTGGCGTCCGGCCTGGTACGCCGCGCCCGGCGCCTGGCCGCCGGGGCCGGCCGACGGCTGACCGCCGCCGCGCTCCGGACGCACTACCGCATCCAGCTCCGCCTTCCGCTGCGCGCGGACCGCGCCGTCTTCACCCGGGACGAGGGCGGCAGGTACGGCTGCAACCCGGGCGCCCTGGAGTCGGCGTTCCGCAATCTGGTCCCGCACATCCGCACCGCGTGGATCGCGCGCCCCGAGCATCACCACACCGTCCCGCTCGCCACACGCCGGCTGCGGCCGGACTCGGCGGCGTACTGGACGGCTCTGGCCCGCTCCAAGTACCTCGTGCACAACGACGACTTCGGCCCCGGCGTCGTCAAGCGCACGGGCCAGATCCTGATCCAGACCCGGCAGGGCACCCCGCTCAAGCGCATGGGCCTCGACCTCCGGGACCGTCCGGCCGCCGCCCGCACCGCCGACGCCGGCCGGATGCTGCGTTCCGCCGACTCCTGGGACTTCGTCCTCTCGGGCAACCGCCACTCCACCCTCGTCTGGGAGCGCGTGTTCCCTTCCGGGTTCACCACACTGGAGTACGGCCTCCCCCGCAACGACGTCTTCGCCCGCGCGACCTCGGCGGACGTGGCCCGGCTGCGCCAGACGATGGGCATCCCCGAGGGCTCGGTGGCGATCCTGTACGCGCCGACGTTCCGCGACTACCGCCGCGACCACCGCCCCGCCCTCGATCCCGAACGCCTTCTGCACCGGCTCGGACCGCGTTTCGTGCTGCTCACCCGCTCGCACCCGTCGTTCGGCGAACCCCTCGCCCGGACGACCGGCGACCGGGTGATCGACGTCTCCGACCATCCGAGCGTCGAGGCGGTGTGCCTGGCCTCGGACGCGCTCGTCACGGACTTCTCGTCGCTGATGTTCGACTACGCCAACCTCGACCGGCCGGTCGTCGTGTACGCGGACGACTGGGAGGCGTACGAGGCGACCCGTGGCACCTACTTCGACGTGCGCGACTTCCCGCCCGGTGCGGTCGCGCGCGACGAGGAGGAACTGGCCGACATCTTCGCGACCGGCCACTGGTGCGGATCACGCTCGCAGCAGCGGCGCAGGGCGTTCCGCGAGCGCTTCTGCCCGCACGACGACGGGCGCGCGGCCGAACGGATCGTGCGCAGAGTGGTGTTCGGGGAGAACGCCTGGCTGCCGTCCGTGGTCCCGCCGGCCGGCCGGCACCCGGTCCCGCCCGCCATGGCGGGCGGGACCACCGCACCGCTCACCACCGTCCCGGTCCCCGGCAGTCGCGCACCGGTCGCCGAACGCCTCTGACCACCGAACCGCCCGAACCCCCGGAGTTCCGCCATGCCGCACAGGCCCCCCACCGTCCTCACCGGAAGGCCCGGGCGCTGACCCACCCGCACGCGTACGACGCACCGGCCCCGGGACGGGGGCCGGGGCCCGAGAGAAAGAGCAGAATGCCCCGCTTCAGCATCATCGTCCCCGCCTTCGGCGTCGCCGGCCGCCTGTCCCAGGCCCTGGACTCCGTCCTCGCCCAGTCCTTCGGCGACCTCGAGGTGATCCCGGTCTGCGACACGCCCGACTCCACGGCCGGCACGGTCGCCGCCGCGTACGCCGAGCGGGACCAGCGGGTCGTCCCGCTCACCTCGCCTCCCTCCGGCGGCCTGGGGGTGGCCCGTACCACCGGGGCGGAGGCGGCGACCGGGTCCTATCTGCTGTTCCTCGACAGCGACGACGTCCTCGCACCGGGCGCCCTCGCGGCGATCGACCGGCATCTGGCGGCGGTCGGCGAGGTGGACGTCCTCTACTTCGACCACGAGCGGGTCCACTGGTGGGACGCCGAGCCGTCCACTCCCCCGCTCGGCGGGGCTCCCGAGGGCGCCTTCGCCCCCGGCCTGGCCCCGGAGCTGACCGGTGTGTCCGTGCCCGCGTGGAGCGCGGCCTACCGGAGCGCGTTCGTCACCGCCCACCGGCTGACCTTCCCGGCGAGCCACTTCACCGACATCGGCTGGGGCGGCCTGGTCACCCTCGCCGCCGAACGCATCTCGGTGCTGCGCTCGGTCTGCGTACGGCATCTGGTGCGCAGGCAGGGCAGCCGACTCCATGCCCCCGGTGAGCATCAGTTCGACCTACTCGACCAGGCCGACATGGTCCTGAGCCGGGCCGCCGAACTCGCCCTTTCCGCAGACCGGTTGCTACCGCTGTTCGAGCAGATCTTCGCCGTGGTCCTGCGGACGGCCGCGCATCCGGAACGCCTGCCGACACCTCGCCGCCGGGCCTTCTTCCGGCAGGCCTCACGCCTCTACCGCCGCCACCGCCCGTCGGGTCACCGGCCGCCCGCGGGCAGCGCCGGGATCCAGCACCGGCTGCTCGCCTGCGGTGCCTACAGCGCTTTCCGGGCGCTGCGCGGCGTCAACCGCGGCGCCGCGAAGGCGGCGCGCAGGGCCCCTGTTCCGCGCATGCTGCGCACCCGGCTCCGGTACGCCCTGGCGTTGCGCCGCCCGCTCGAGGCCGACCTGGCCGTGTACTGCGCGTACTGGGGCCGCGGCTACACCTGCAACCCGGCCGCGATCCACGCCAAGGCCCGGGAACTGGCCCCGCACATCCGTTCGGTGTTCCTGGTCGAGCCGGACGCGGTGGCGACCCTTCCCCCGGACGTGGAGTACGCGGTGATCGGCAGCCGGGCCTACTGGGACGTGCTCGCCCGCGCCACCTTCTGCGTCAACAACGCCAACTTCGCGGACGGCGTGGTCAAGCGCCCCGGCAGCGTGCATCTGCAGACCCAGCACGGCACCCCGCTGAAGAAGATGGGCGTCGACCAGTCGACGTACCCCGTGGTCGCGGCCGCGACCGGCAGCTTCGCCAAGCTGCTGACCCGGGTGGACCGCTGGGACTACAACCTCTCCTCCAACCGGCACTCCACCGAGATGTGGGAGCGGGCCTTCCCCGGCTCCTACGAGACCCTGGAGTACGGCTATCCGCGCAACGACGTCTACTACACCGCGACCGCGCGCGACGTGGCTCGCATCCGCCGCGAACTGGGCGTCCCCGAGGGCAGGACGGCGATCCTCTACGCGCCCACGCACCGCGACTACAGCTCCGGTTTCGACGCGCGCCTCGACCTGGAGGCGTTCTGCGAGGCGATCGGCGACGACTACGTGGTCCTGCTGCGCGCCCACTACTTCTACGACGTGGGCGCGGCGCGGAACGACGGCCGGATCATCGACGTCACGGGGCACCGCTCCGCCGAGGACGTGTGCCTGGCCGCCGACGCGCTGATCACCGACTACTCGTCGATCATGTTCGACTACGCCAACCTCGACCGGCCGATCGTCGTGTACGCGGACGACTGGGACGTGTACCGGGAGACCAGGGGCGTCTACTTCGACCTCATGGAGGCACCGCCGGGCCGGGTGGCACACGCGCCCGAGGACCTGGCCGCCGTCTTCCGGGACGGCTCGTACGCGGACGGCTCCGCCGCCGCCCTGCGCGCCGCCTTCCGCAAGCGCTTCTGCGGGTTCGACGACGGGCGCGCCGCCGAACGCGTGGTGCGCCGGGTGCTGCTGGGCGAGCCGCCGGAGTCGATCCCGCCCGTGATCCCGCTCGCCGAGCGCATCCCGGCCCCGGCCCCCGCCCTCGTCAGGAGCTGATTCCCGTGCCCCGTTTCAGCATCATCGTCCCCGTCTTCAAGGTGCAGGGCTTCCTGCGCGAGTGCCTCGACTCGGTGCTCGGCCAGTCGTACGCCGACTTCGAGGTGATCGCCGTCGACGACCGCTCCCCCGACGGCTGCGGGGCGATCCTGGACGAGTACGCCGAACGCGACCCCCGCATGCGCGTACTGCACCTGCCGGAGAACGTCGGCCTCGGCCGGGCGCGCAACGCCGGGCTGCCGCACGCCACGGGGGACTACCTGCTGTTCCTGGACAGCGACGACACCCTCACCCCGGGCGCGCTACGGGCGATCGCCGACCGGCTCGAGGAGACCCGGGATCCGGACGTCCTGGTCTTCGACTACGCCCGTTCCTACTGGTGGGGCGGCACCCGGCGCAACGCGCTGGCCCAGGTGCTCGCGGACGCCACCGGCACGTTCACCGCGGCCGAACGCCCGGAGATCCTCGACCTGCTGATGGTGGTGTGGAACAAGACCTACCGCCGGGACTACGTCACCGACCACGGCTTCAGCTTCCCGCCCGGCTACTACGAGGACACTCCCTGGACCTTCCCCGCTCTGCTCAGCGCCGGGCGGATCGCCGCCCTCGACCGGATCTGTCTCCTCTACCGGCAGCGCCGCCAGGGCAACATCCTGTCCACCACCAGCCGCAAGCACTTCGACATCCACGACCAGTACGAGCGGGTCTTCGCATACGTCGACGCGCACCCGGAGCTGAACCGCTGGCGGCCCTACCTGCATCGCAAGATGGGCGAGCACTGTCTGGACGTCCTCGCCAAGCCGGACCGGCTCCCCGCGTCCGCCAAGGCCGAGTTCTTCCGCCGCACGGCCGAGCTCTTCCGCAGGCACCGCACGCGGGAACCGGTTCCCGCCGCACTGCGCGTCCTGGAAGGGGGTTACACCCGCTACCGGGCCCTGCAGCGCACCTCGGCCGCGGGCCGTGCGCTCGGTCTGCGTGCCGGGCGGGTCCGCCGGGCGGCCGCAGGCCGTGTCGGGCGCGGCTGGTCCTGGGCGCACGAACACCGGCCGCTCGACCCGAACCTGGCGGTGTACTCGGCGTTCTCGCACAGCGGAGTCCTCGGGGACCCGGCCGCGATCCACCACGCGGCACGCGACCTGGCGCCGCACATCCGGGCCGTATGGGTGGTGCACCCGGAGGAGGTCGAGCATCTGCCGCCGGACATCGAGTACGTCCTCCCGGGTTCCCCGGCGTATCGGCGGGTCACCGCGCGGGCGACCTACTTCGTCAACAACGTGAACTGGCCGGGCTCCCTGGCCAAACGCCCCGGCAGCGTGCACGTCCACACCCACCAGGGCACCCCGCTGAAGTACATGGGGACCGATCTGCGGGGCAAGCCGGGCGCCCGGCACGGCCTCGACGTGCCGGGGATGCTGCGCCGCGCGGACCGCTGGGACTACAGCCTGGTCGCCAACCGCCACTCCGAACTGGTGTGGGACCGGGCCTATCCCTGCCACTTCGCCTCGCTCCGCACCGGCAGCCCGCGCAACGACGTCCTCGTGAACGCGAAACCCGGCGACGGGGCCGCCTTCCGGCTCCGGCACGGCATCCCCGAGGACCACACGGTCGTGCTGTACGCGCCCACCCGCCGCGACCATGTGCGGGGCGGTCATACGGAGCCCTTCGACCCCGCGCGGTTCGCCGAGGACCTGGGTGAGGGACACACCCTCGTGGTCCGGCTCCACCCCTCGCTCGCGGACGGTCCCGCCCGCGGGATGGGGCTGGCGGAGCTGGACCGGCGGGGCGTGCTGGTCGACGCCACAGACGAGCCGCATGTGGAGGAGGTGATGCTCGCCTCGGACGCCCTGGTCACGGACTACTCGGCGCTCATGTTCGACTACGCCAACCTGGACCGGCCGATCGTCGTGCACGCCGGCGACTGGGGGGCGTACCGGGCGAGCAGGGGCACATACGTCGACATCACGGCGAACGCGCCCGGGCAGGTCTCGCGCTCCTACCGCGAGCTGGCCTGGCTCTTCACCTCCGGCTGCTGGCAGGACGCGGACGCGGCGGCACTGCGGGCCGCCTTCCGGGCGCGCTACTGCGAGTTCGACGACGGCGGGGCGGCCCGCCGGGTGGTACGGACCCTGATGCTGGGCGAGCCGGACACCGCCGTCTCCATCCCGGCCCCGTCGGCGGGCGACGACGACGTGGCGGCCTCGACATGACACGCGCCCGGAGCCGGGAGGAGGTTCCGGCGCCGGGCGCGGCTCCGAGGACCGCCCCGTACGTACTCGAAGGCGCATGGGGCCGCTCGGGGTGGGACTACTCGACGACGAGCTCCACCGGGATGTTGCCGCGGGTGGCGTTGGAGTAGGGGCAGACCTGGTGGGCCTGCTCGACCAGCTTGCGGCCGGTCGCCTGGTCCACCGACTCCGGCAGCTCCACGCGCAGGGTGACCGCGAGACCGAAGCCCTCGCCCTGCTTGCCGATGGTGACCTCGCCGGTCACGGCGGCGTCACTGACGTCGACCTTGGCCCGTCGGCCGACCACGCCGAGGGCGCTGGCGAAGCAGGCCGCGTAGCCGATGGCGAACAGCTGCTCGGGGTTCGTGCCCTCGCCGTTGCCGCCCATCTCGACCGGCGGGGACAGCTGAAGATCGAGCTTGCCGTCGGAGGTGACGGCGCGGCCGTCACGGCCGTGGGTGGCGGTGGCGACGGCGGTGTACAGCGCATCCATGGGGAACCATCCCTCTCGAAGTCATGTCCGGGCGACCGGGCCTTCGGTCCGGACCGCCTCACGGGCATAAGTAGAGCACACAATTAAGTTGGGCACAACTGAATCATCCGCAGAGCTATCCTGGAGTCATGACGACCACGCCGACCCCCGGTGCCGAGGCCTCAGCCGGCGAGGAGTTCCTGCGTCTGGACCGCCAGATCTGCTTCTCGCTCCACGCCGCGTCCCGCGCCTTCAACAGCGTCTACCGCATCGTCCTCAAGGACCTCGGGCTGACGTATCCCCAGTACCTCGTGATGCTGGTGCTCTGGGAGCACGGCGAGCTGCCGGTGAAGAGCCTCGGCGAGCGTCTGCGGCTGGACTCCGGGACGTTGTCGCCGCTCCTGAAGCGCCTGGAGGCCGCGGGTCTGGTGCGACGTGAGCGCAGCCGCGAGGACGAGCGGTCCGTGCATGTGCGTCCCACCGAGGAGGGCACCGCCCTGAAGCAGCGCGCACTGCTGGTGCCGACCCGGATCGCCGCCTCGACCGGCTTCGAGCTGGAGGAGGTCATGGACCTGCAAGCCCGGCTCGACCGGCTGACCCACGCGCTCGACGAGGCGGCGCTTCAGGAGGCGCCCGGCTGCGTCGACCCGGCGGACCAGGGCTCCTCGCGGCGTACGTAAAGTCGAAGGGTGATACCGCGGCGGACGTACTCCTCACGGGTGATGAACTCCTGGGTCACCATCGCGAGTTTGGCGCGCTCCGTGGGGTTCGAGGGAGCCCAGGTGGACCTCAGCGCGAACGGCTCAGTGACCACCCACACATAGGTGAGGCCGCCGAGCCGGCGCCGCAGCTCGGCGGGGCCGGCCTCCCGTCCGTACAGCGTCCCGTCCTCCGCTGCGGGCACGTCGAGCGCCACGTCGCGCACCCCTTTGAACCCGGCCGGATAGGCCAGCGCCGACCGTCGCTCCAGCGACGGCAGGAACAGCACGGGGTCGCCCGGACGCACCACCCGGCCGACAAGAGCGGAGACACCCGCCAGATCGTCCGGCCGGTGGTCGGCCCGGCGATCGGCCCTGAGCAGGGGCAACTGCGCCACCAGTACGGCGCAGACGGCGAGCACACCCAGCAGGGCGCCGCCCCGCCACCGGACCCACAGGGAGGGCGGGACGGCATCGTGGGCGCGGGACGCGGAGACCCGCGGCGCGTCCCGGAGGGCGACGCCCCCGCCGCGGCCCGCGGATCCACGCGGTGCGGGCAGCACGGGGGCGCCGACGGCCGCACCGTGGCCGTACGACGCCTGGCGGGGCACGGCGGGCAGGCGACGGCGTCCCGTGCGCAACCGGCCGAGGACACCGGCCGCCCGTTCGGCGCCCACCACGGCCAGCAGCGGCGCCCCGGCCAGCGAATACAGCACGTACCGGTCGTCGTAGAGCGGGGAGATCTGCGAGATCCCCATCAGCACCGCCGGCGGGACCACCATCAACGGCAGCGCCACCCCGGCCGGCGACAGGTCCCGCTTGGCCCTCGCCATCCCGCCGGCCAGCGCCATCAGCACGAGATACGGCCCCAGCAGCAGGGGGGAGGACCCCGTGAACCGCTCCAGCAGCTCCTCGACGCTCCGCCCGTCGGGCGCGGTCAGCCACGCCACCTGTGCCGACTGCCCCCACGAGACCAGGACCAGCGGCAGCAGTACGACCACGACCGCCCCGGCCGCACAGCCCCAGCGCCGCCACGTCGTCCCCGGCACCCGCGCGAACGCCAGCGTGCAGGCGTGCGCGAGCAGCACCAGCACGGCGAACTCGTGCAGCACACAGGTGACGGCGAGGACCGCCCCGTACGGCCACCACCTGCCGCCCCGCACGGCCCGCACCAGCAGCAGCGTCGCGCCCGCCACCCCTGCCGCGACCAGCGCGTACGAGCGGCCCTCCTGCGCGTAGTGGCCGACCATCGGCGTGGCTGCGTACGCCAGGCCCGCCCACAGTCCGACGCGCGGCCGGCACAGCCGGACACCCAGCGCGGCGACCAGGCCCGTCGCCAGGGCCGCCCCGAAGACCGAGGGCAGCCGCAGCACCACCTCGCCCGGGTGGACGGCCAGGACCAGGTGCATCAGCAGGTAGTACAGGCCGTGCACCGCGTCCACACTGCCCAGCAGGTGCCGGATCTGCGGCACCGAGCGGCGGGCGACCTGAAACGTGACCGCCTCGTCGCGCCACATCCCGTCGCGGTCCAGTCCCCACAGCCCGATCGCGCACATGACGACGACGGGTACGAGGACGGCCAGGTACTCCGCGCGTCTCTCCGACAACCGACTCATGCCCGCATTCAACATGCCCGGTTTTTGTACTATTAACTAATCTTTGTGGGTAGTTGACGGCGTATCTACGCACATGCCGCGTACGGACGGCCTACTATCCGGGCTTGATGAGTGCCTTGAAGAGTGCCACGGGGTCCCGAACGACCGTAGCCGCGCCGCTTTCGCCGCCCCTCGTGAAGAGGATCCGCAAAAAGCACCGGCTGTTTCTCCTCGGCGCAGGCTGGCTCGCCACCCGCGCCCTGATGCTGTGGCTGCTCACCCACGACCAGTACCCCCTGCTCGGCCGGGGCGGGGTCGCCAGAGAAGTGTGGAAGCTGTACTTCCACTGGTACGGCCTCCTGCGCCACGGCGCGTTCCCGTCGGGCGACCAGCTGTGGCAGTACCCGCCCGGAGCGGGCGCGGTGCTCCTCTCACCCGCGCTCGTACCGGGCCTGACGTACTTTCAGGCCTTTGTGGTCCTCACGCTGGTCACGGACGCCGTGATCGTGCTCGCCCTCGCGCGTGCGGGCACCCGCCGGGGCAGTACGCTGCTCGGCGCCGCCCTGTGGACGGCGGGCCTGCCGCTGCTGCTGCACATCCCGCTCGCACGGTACGACGTCCAGGTCACCGCCTTCGCGGTGATCTCCCTGCTGGCGGTGCCGCGCCACGCGCGGACGTCCGGCGTCTTCGCCGCACTCGGCGCCCTGGTGAAGGTGTGGCCGGCACTAGCCCTGATCGGCACGCCGCGCGGCCGTACGACCCGGCAGGCGTGGACCGCCGCCCTGGTCACCGTGGTGACACTGCTCGCCGTCGTCGAGGCCCTCTTCCGCAACCCGTTCGACTTCCTGCGCCAGCAGGGCGGCCGCGGCGTACAGATCGAGTCACTGGGCGGCACCGTCCTGATGTTCGCGCGCCGGGCCGGCTGGCCGGTTCGCACCCGCTACCAGTACGGGGCCGTGGAGTTCGTGGGCCCGCATGTGCACCTGGTCGCCGTCGGGTCGCTCGTGCTGACCGGAGCCGCCTTCGCCCTCCTGCTCCTGTGGCGGCTGCAGAACCGCCGCTGGACGCCCGCGACCCCCTACGACGCGGCCCTCACCGCGGTCCTGCTCTTCACGGTGACGAGCCGGGTGATCAGCCCGCAGTACATGATCTGGCTGGTCGGCCTGGCCGCCGTCTGCCTGACGTCACGTCACACCACTCAGCGGCCGGTGGCGCTGCTCCTGCTGGCGGCCACCGCCGTGAGCGCGGTCGAGTACCCGGCGTACTACGGGGAAGTCGTCAACAGCACCTGGACGGGCTGCGTGCTCATGCTCGCGCGCAACGGACTGCTGATGTCCGCCGCGGTCGTGTCGCTCGTCCGCCTGTGGCGTTCCGGACACCCCCTGGCGGAACGGCCGGAAACGGACGCGTCGTCCTGGATCTCCGACCGGATTCCTGCATACTTCCGCACAGGTGGAGAATTGCCTCTTAACCGATGATTACCAGGCATCCCTAATGTTTCGGCTCGTGGAATCGATGCACCCTCACGATGCACAGGTCAGCGTCGTCGTCATCGGGTACGACGACGCCACTCATGTGACGGACGCGGTGCGTTCCGCCCTCGCCCAGGGCGGTTGCGTGCGCGAGGTGATCGCGGTCGACGACGCGTCGACCGACGGCAGCCCCGAACTGCTCGACGCCCTCGCGGTCGAGCACCCGCGCCTCAGGGTCGTCCGCAGAACGGTCAACAGCGGCGGCTGCGGCACCCCGCGCAACGACGGGATCGACGCGGCCGCCGCCCCGTACGTGATGTTCCTGGACAGCGACGACCTGCTGCCGCCCGGCGCGGTGGACGCGCTGTTGATGGCGGCCGTCGCCCACGGGTCCCCGCTCGCCGCGGGGCTCTGCGTGCGCCGCGAGCTGCCCTGCGGCCGCGAGACACCCTGGCAACCGGAGCTGTACGAGCGTCCGGCGCTGGTCTCCCGCCCCTCCAAGCGCCCCCGTCTGGTCTACGACACGCTGTGCGTCAACAAGCTGTACCGGACCGACTTCCTGCGCAAGCACGGCATCCGCTTCCCGGAAGGCCGCTTCCCCTACGAGGACTTCGTGTTCGGCGCACGTGTCCTGGCCGCCGGACCCAGCGTGGCCCTGGTCCCGGACCGGGTCTACATCTGGCACGTCCGGCGCTCGGCCCGGCGTCTGTCCATCTCCCTGGACCGCGCCGACATCGAGAACTGGAAGGCGCGTACGGAGGCGAACCGGCAGGCGTACGAGATCCTGCTCGGCGCCGGCGAGAAGCGGCTCGCGCGCGCCGCACGCACCACCTTCCTCGACCGGGGACTGCGTCTGTACGCCCGGGAACTCCCGCTCCGCGACACCGAGTACCGGGACGAGTGGTGGAGGCTCACCCGCGCGTATCTGTCGACTTTCGACGCGGCCGACCTCGCCCAGGCCTCGGTGCCCGGCAGGGTCGTCGCCCAGGTGGTGCTCGCCGCCGGGCGCCCGCGCGACCTGCACCGGCTCAAGGAGCTGGCGGCACGCCCCGCGCGGCTCACCCCGCCGTACGCGAGCACGCGGGACGGCACCCCGGTCTGGTCGGAGGATCTGCCCCAGGTCCGGCTGGAGCACCTGCTGTACCGCCCCGTGCGGCACCTGCCGATCGCCGTCGACGCGGAACTGCGCCCCCGGGCGCGGGCCGGCCTGCTGCGGCTGCGCCTGCACGAGCTGTATGGGCGGGTGGAGAACGCCCGACCGGGCCGGGTGGACGTGGAGTTCGTCCGCCGGGAGGGCGGCACCCGGGTGGGGCCTTCGCATCCCGCGGTCCTCAGGCGCGACGCGGACTCCGACGGCTGGACGGCCGAGACGCCCGTGGACCTGGCGGCACTCGGCACCGGCACCTGGGACCTCTCGCTGACGCTCCGCTTCGACGACGGGACGAGCCGCGCCACCACGCCCCGTGCCCTCACCGGGCCCGGTCTGCTGCGCCGGCGCGCGGTGCCGAACCCCAGGTGCGGAGTGCTGCTGGTGCAGCCGTACGCGACGCATTCGGGGGCCCTGGCCCTGCGGGTGGCATGCGGGGTGCGCGGAGCGGCCTCCGTTCTGGGCCGCAGGCTGCGGCGCCTGCTTCACTGGACGTGAACGCACCGACACGGTGGGCCAACTGACGAGGGGACGGCCGCACATGACCTGGTTGATCACCGGCGGCGCCGGTTACATCGGAGCGCACGTCGTCCGCGCGATGACCGAGGCGGGCGAACGGACCGTGGTGTACGACGACCTCTCCACGGGCCTCGTCGAACGCGTGCCCGCCGAGGTGTCGCTGGTGGTGGCGTCCACCCTGGACTCCGAGTCGCTGCGCCGCGCCCTGACGGACCACGCGGTGACGGGAGTCGTCCACCTGGCGGCGAAGAAGCAGGTGGGCGAGTCGATGGAACTCCCCCTGCACTACTACCGCGAGAACGTGGAGGGCCTGCGTGTCCTGCTGGAAGCGGTGACGGGAGCCGGCGTTCCCTCGTTCGTGTTCTCCTCCTCCGCGGCCGTGTACGGGATGCCGGACGTCAGCCTGGTGACGGAGGAGACACCGTGCCTGCCGATGTCGCCCTACGGGGAGACGAAGCTCGTCGGCGAGTGGCTGGTGCGCGCCACGGCCCGGGCGACCGGCCTGTCCACGGCGTGCCTGCGCTACTTCAACGTGGCGGGGGCGGCCGCGCCGGAACTTGCCGACGTCGGTGTCTTCAACCTGATCCCGATGGTCTTCGAGAAGCTGACGCAGAGCGCGCCCCCGCGCATCTTCGGCGACGACTACCCCACATCGGACGGCACGTGTGTGCGGGACTACATCCATGTGGTGGACCTCGCCGAGGCCCATGTCGCCGCGGCCCGCGCCCTGCGGACCTCGCCCGGCGCCGATCTCACCCTCAACATCGGCCGTGGGGAGGGGGTGTCGGTCCGCGAGATGGTCGACCGGATCAACGCGATCACCGGCTACGGCACCCCGCCTACGGTCACCCCCCGCCGCCCCGGCGACCCGGCCCGGGTCGTCGCCTCGGCCGACCGCATCGCCCGCGAACTGGGCTGGACGGCCAAGCACGATGTGGAGGACATGATCACCTCGGCGTGGGAAGGGTGGGTACGCAGGCATCCGGGGGCGGCGCGGGCATAGGGCCCGGGCGGCGGCCCTCAGGTCGTCGCCTTCGTGCGCTGCGAAAGGCGCGGGAACACGATCCCGGTCAGTTCCTCCGAGACCGTCCACAGGCGGCGGGCCGACTCCGGGTCACTGGCCGCGTGGGAGCGGCCGACCAGGGTCGGCGCGCCGCGCATCTCCCCGAGACCGTCGGGTCCCACATAGCTCGCGCCCGGCAGATCCCGGGTCGCCGCGTACAGGGTGGGCAGCGCGCCCGACTTGTTGTCCTGGGCGAGCACGCGGTTGCCGATCCGCATGGCGACCCGGCGCACCGCGCTGGCGTCGTGGCCCTGGAGGTTGGTCGCGGCCCAGCCCGGATGCGCGGCGAGGGCCCGCAGCGGTGAACCCGCCTCGGCGAGGCGGCGCTGGAGCTCCAGCGTGAACAGCAGATTGGCGAGCTTGGACTGGCCGTACGCCACCATCGGCGCGTATTCACCGGTCAGGTTCAGATTGTCGAAGTGGATGTGGATTCCGGCCGGCAGTCGGTGCGCGCCGGACGAGACGGTGACCACACGGTCGGTGATGTGCGGCAGCAGCAGGTTGGTCAGGGCGAAGTGCCCCAGGTGGTTGGTGCCGAACTGCATCTCGAAGCCGTCCTTGGTGGAGGCCTCGGGGATGTTCATGACACCGGCGTTGTTGATCAGCAGATCGAGGTCCCCCTGCCAGCCCGCGGCGAACTCCCGTACGGAGGAGAGGTCGGCGAGGTCGAGGCGGCGCACCTCGACGCTTCCCTTCGCGCCGCGCACGGTCGCGGCGGCGGCCTCGCCGCGCCGCACGTCCCGTACGGCGAGCACCACATGCGCGCCCGCGTGGGCCAGTGCGTCGGCGGCGGCGAGCCCGATGCCGCTGTTGGCGCCGGTGACGACGGCGGTGCGGCCGCTCTGGTCGGTGATGTCGGAGATATTCCATTTACGTGATGTCTGAGGCATGACTTCAATGTAGGCGTCGCCAACAATGCTGTCAATGACAACAATGGTGTCGCTGCCCACAATGTAGGCGCCGGTCACATCCCCGATAGACTGCCTTCATGCAGACCCCTCGTCGTTACCACCACGGAGACCTCCGCGCCGCACTGCTCGCCGGTGCGGAGGACACGCTCCGGGAGAAGGGACCCGCCGCGCTGTCCCTCCGGGAACTGGCGCGCGACCTGGGCGTCAGCCATGCCGCCCCGAGCCGCCACTTCAAGGACAAGCAGGCACTGCTGGACGCCCTGGCGCTCGTCGGCTTCGACCGGATCTCAAGGACGATGACGACGGCCCTGGAGGAGGCGGGCGAGTCGTTCGCCGACCGGCTGGCGGCGGGGGCACGCTCCTATGTCGACTTCGCCGTCGCCAACGCCGAGCTGCTCGACCTCATGTACTCGATCAAGCACACCCCCGAGGCGTCCGAGGAACTGGGCGCGGCCTCCCAGCGGTGGACCGAGCAGATGATGAACCTGATCGTCGAGGGCCAGCGCAGCGGAGAGGTGCGCGAGGGCCCTCTGGAGCGCGTGGGCATCGGGGTCTTCTCCACCCTCCACGGCTATGCCACCCTCGCCGCGAGCGACTCCCTGCCGGAAGAGATGCGCGGACAGGACCTGGACGAACTGGTGGCGTACATCCTCCGGGGCTGCGCTCCGGGGGCGTGAGCGGCGTCGGGTCACCCGTACGCTTCGCCGATGACCGACTCCCCCGGCCCCGCGCCCCGCTCCCGCACCCTGCGCGCGATCGGCGCGGTCCTCGGCTCCGCCGTGGGCGACGCCCTCGGCGCCCCGTTCGAGTTCGGCCCCGAGGGCGCGTTCTCGGCACGCTTCCCGGCACCGGGCGACGGCGCCGGGATGTGCGGGGGCGGCGGCTGGGAGCCCGGTGAGGCGACCGACGACACGCAGATGGCGGTGCTCGTCGGGGAGTCGCTGCTGGAGCACGGCGGACTCGAGCTCCCGGACGTGTTCGCCCGGTTCCGGCGCTGGGCGGCGGCCGGCCCCAAGGACATCGGCCTGGCGACCGAGGCGGTTCTCACCGGCGGCGACCCCTGGGACCTGGCGGCGGCACTGCACTTCCAGACGAACGGGCGGGCGGCGGGCAACGGTGCACTGATGCGTGCGTCGACCTCGGCCGTGTACTTCGCTCCGCACGGCCGGGAAGCCACGATGGACGCCGCCCGCCGGATCGCGGCACTCACCCACGGGGACCGGGCGGCCTGGGAGGGCACGGCGATCTTCCACGAGCTGATCCGCGTGGCACTCACCGGAGGGGACCCGCTCGAGGCGGTTGCCACCACCCTCGGCGCCGTCCATCCGGGCCACCGCGCCCGCTACGCGCAGGTCCTGGCCCCCGACTGGCATCCGGACCTGGCGACGGAGTTCAACGGCGCGGTCTGGCCGTGCCTGGGCTCCGCCGTCTGGGCCCTGCGGACCACCACGTCGTACGAGGACGCCGTACGCGCCGCCGTCGACCTCGGCGGCGACACGGACACGGTCGCGGCGGTGACAGGGGGTCTCGCCGGAGCCGTGCACGGCCCGGACGCGATCCCGGACCGCTGGACGCAGCCGCTGCACGTGCCGCTGCCGGGCTTCGGCGACCGTGTGCTGAACGGGCCGGAACTCATGCGTCTGGCGCGGCGGCTCGCGGCCCCGGGTGGCGAGGCCGACTGAATCGTGGTGGAGCGACCGCCGTCACGTGTCGCATCTCACCGGTCGGTCGTGCCACTGGACGCCGCTTCGGTGCGTCATCGGCACGGCGGTGGACCGGGCCGAGGCGCCGCCGTACGCGCCCGCGCCCTCACAGTGCCTTGAGCGCCCCCGCCGTGGCCCGGGCGAGTCCCGCCAGGTATCCCTTCGGCAGCTTCGGGCCGCGTACCACCACCGCCCGCCAGTACAGCGGGCCCGAGATCAGGTCGAGGGCCAGGTCCACGTCGATGCCGTCGCTGATCTCACCGCGAGCGGCGGCCGCGGCGACGACACCGCTCGCGACGCTCTGCTGCCCCTCGCGCAGCGCCTTCTGCATGGCCTCCGCGATGTCCGGATTGCGGGCCGCCTCCGCCTGGAGGTCCGGGATGATCTGGCCGGCCACCGGGTGGCGCAGGGCGCGGGACGTCACCTCGTACAGGAGTCTCAGATCCCCCTCCAGGGAGCCCGTGTCGGGGGCCGGCAGGCCCTGGACCGCCACCGCCGAGACCAGGTCGAGGACCAGGTGCAGCTTGGAGCGCCATCGGCGGTACACCGCCGTCTTGCCGACGCCCGCCCTGCGCGCGATGCCCTCGATGGACATTCGGGCGTAGCCGACCGCCGCGAGTTCCTCGAAGACGGCTGCGCGAATGGCCTCCGTCACGTCCTCGCGGAGGACGGCCGCGCCCGCTGGGGCCCGGCGGCGCCGTTTCACCTGGGAAGTGCCGGCGTTCGTGGTCATGCCGACCAGCATAGGGCGTTACGACGATACGGTTGCGTTCCGACGTCAGATCGGCTTAGGCTCGCGATGCGACGATACGGTCCCGTCCCGACGCAAAGAGCAGTCGTCCGAACCCCCAAGAGCTGTACAAGACCCTAAAGCAGAGCAAGACCCCGGCAAGAAAACGTGAGAAAAGCCGGAAAGCGGAGTCACCGGGGTCGATCCAGCGGAAGACTGCGGACCGGTTCGCGCACCCGACCCCCCGAGCGAAAGCAGCGGATGTGAGCCAGGTCCTCGACACACCGCCCCCCACGGCCACCGAATCGGCCGAGACCCCGGCGCAGCTCGCCGCACGGTACGGCCTCTCGGTCAGCGGCGCCCGTCCCTCCCTGCCGGAGTACGTCCGTCAGCTGTGGGCGCGGCGGCACTTCATCTCGGCGTTCGCCACCGCCAAGCTGACCTCCCAGTACGCTCAGGCGAAGCTCGGCCAGGTCTGGCAGGTCATGACCCCGCTGCTGAATGCGGCGGTGTACTACTTCATCTTCGGCGTTCTGCTGCACACCAAGAAGGGCGTGCCGGACTACATCCCGTTCCTGGTCACGGGCGTGTTCATCTGGACGTTCACATCGAGCTCGATCCTGACCGGCACCCGTGCGATCTCCGGCAACCTCGGGCTGGTCCGGGCCCTGCACTTCCCGCGAGCCGCGCTGCCCATCTCGTTCTGCCTCCAGCAGCTCCAGCAGCTGCTGTTCTCGATGGCCGCCCTGCTCGTGATCCTGCTCTTCTTCGGCGTGCCGGTCGCCGCCTCCTGGCTGCTGGCGATCCCGGCCCTGATCCTGCAGTTCACCTTCAACGCCGGCGTCTCGATGATCATGGCCCGGTTGGGCGCCAAGACACCGGACATCGCCCAGCTGATGCCGTTCGTGCTGCGCACCTGGATGTACATCTCCGGCGTCATGTGGAGCATCGACAAGCTGACCGATCAGCAGAGCGGCCTGCCGAGCTGGGTGGCTCCGGTACTCAAGGCCAACCCGGCCGCCGTCTACATCGACCTGATGCGTTTCGCCCTCATCGACAGCTTCCACGCGAGCCAGCTGCCGCCCCACGTGTGGGTGGTCGCGACGGGCTGGGCCCTGCTCGCCGGTGTCGGCGGCTTCATCTACTTCTGGAAGGCTGAGGAGACGTACGGCCGTGGCTAACCCGAACAGCGACGAGCGCATCCCCACCGTCATCTGCGACGGCGTCGACATCGTCTACCGCGTCAACGGCACCGGGGCCGGCCGTGGCTCCGCCACCGCCGCGCTCAACCGCATGCTGCGCCGCAAGACGGCGGAGAAGGCGGCCGGCGTGCGCCGCGTGCACGCCGTGAAGAACGTCTCCTTCACCGCCTACAAGGGCGAGGCCATCGGCCTGATCGGCACAAACGGGTCCGGCAAGTCGACCCTGCTCAAGGCCGTGGCCGGGCTGCTCCCGGTGGAGAACGGCGCCATCTACACCGATGGCCAGCCCTCCCTCCTCGGCGTCAACGCGGCCCTCATGGGCGACCTGACGGGCGAGAAGAACGTCTACCTCGGCGGCCTCGCCATGGGCATGTCCCGCGAGGAGATCAAGGAGCGCTACCAGGAGATCGTCGACTTCTCCGGCATCAACGACAAGGGCGACTTCATCACCCTCCCCATGCGGACCTACTCCTCCGGCATGGGCGCCCGGCTGCGGTTCTCCATCGCCGCCGCCAAGGACCACGACGTCCTCCTCATCGACGAGGCCCTGGCCACCGGTGACGCGTCCTTCCGCAAGCGGTCCGAGAAGCGCATCCGCGAACTGCGCCAGCACGCCGGCACGGTGTTCCTGGTCAGCCACAGCAACGCGTCCATCCGCGACACCTGCGAGCGGGCGCTGTGGCTGGAGCGCGGTGTGCTGCGCATGGACGGGCCGACCGAGGAGGTCCTCGAGGCGTACGAGGAGTTCACGGAGGGCGGCAGCAAGCCCAAGCGGGCGAATCCGAAGAAGCCCAAGCCCCAGAAGCAGGAACCCGCGGCCGCGGAAGCGCCCCTCTCCTCCTGAGGCGCGGCAGCGTGCCAGGCCCCCGGCGAGACGGTGCGCCGGGGGCGGCCGGGTGACGATCGCGGTCGTCGTGGATCGCGGGGTCATGGTCCGCCGCTCGGTCTGCCGGTACGAAGCACGTGGTGCCGGCGGCCGCGCGAGCCGACCCCTCAGCGCTCCACCTCGTACAGAATCTGTCCCCCCGGCCCCGCGGCCACCCGCCGCAACGCCCGGTCCCCCGGCGGCAGTCCGCCGTCCGAGGGCCCCTGCACCACCCAGTGCGTGCCGTAGGACCGCAGTGCACGAAGACGCGCGTTCCGCGGCACGCCCCTTGCGAAGTACGTCTCCACGGCCGACATCCGGCGCCCCTCGTCCGGCAGGAAGAAGTCCGGATACCCCGGAGCCACGGTGTACGCGCCGTACGCGGGAATCTGCCGCGCGGGATAGGTCCTCGCCATCACCACGTCCCCGTACCGCACCCAGGGCGTGATCCAGTGGTATCCGGTCCACGGCACCCGGTACTTCGCCGCGACCGGCCCGGGCAGTGCGCTGCGCCCCACCACGTAGCCCACGGTCTGCGCCTGCGTCCAGGCCCCGACGGCCAGCGCGACGGCCAGCACACCGGCTGCGGCCCTGCGCAGCGTCCCGTATGCAGTCCCGGCCACCTCCACGGCCGCCGCGATCTGTGCGGGGATCAGCACCGCCGGAAGCGCCCGTCCCCAGGAGTAGTGCCCGCTCAGCCCGCCCGCCGCGAACACCGCCACCCCGAGCAGGAAGAACAGCGCCAGGGGGTCCCGCGGATCGCGCCGCGCCCGGACCGCCAGCGCCGCCACCCCGATCAGCACCAGGCAGAAGCGTGCGAACAGATCCTGGTAGAGCGCCCGGTGGATCGTCTCGAGGCCCCCCACGCGGAACAGTGCGAAGAAGTCGTAGTACGGCCACCCCACCAGGATCAGGACCCCCAGCAGGATCCCGGCCCCGAGCCGCGGCAGGGCCCGGCGGCCGGCCCGCGCCCCCACCACCGTCGCCAGTGCCCCGAGCGTCGCCACCACGCCGGTGAACTGATGGCTCAGCAGGATCACCGCCCACAGCGCACCGAGCCCGAGGAAGACGGCCGGAGCCGCGGGCTCCCCCTTCAGCGCCCGTGCCAGCGCGGCCCAGAAGTGCAAGGCGAGCCCCAGCGCGAACACACTCGGGTAAGCCACCGTCAGCGCCAGCGAGTTGAGCCCGAGGAAGCCACTCCATTTGAAGACCTGGGTGCCCCACAGGAACACCGTGCACATCAGGGCGAGCGGCGGTGCGGCACTCCGGTCGCTCAGTGTGCGGACGTATCGCCACAGGCCCGTCACCAGCAGTGCCAGACCGATCAGCGCGCCGATACGCAGCACGACCCAGACGGACAGTCCCGTGAAGCGCGCGACGACGCCGAGGAACACGGTCCACGGCGAGTAGTAGGGGCTCGGCGTGTTCTCGTCGACCAGCGGATTGCCCGGGTCCAGGAGCCGGTGCCGCAGCCGTTCCACGGTCGCGGCGTGCATGCCGAGATCGCCGTCCCACGGCAGCCGGACGATCACGAGCAGCATCAGTAGGACGATCAGGCCGGCAATCGCCCATAGTGCGGCACCCGTCGTTCCGCACCGCGCTCCGGTGCGGCTGCCCGCGTCACGGGAGCGCTTCGGTCTCTCGCTCCCCGTGCCCGACCCGGCCGTCCCGGTCGTTCCCCCTGCTCCCTCGGCCCCGCCCGCCCCCTCGGACGCCAGGCTCATCGCGCTCCGGCGCCCTGCTTCGCCTCGTGCTGGAAGACCCACGTCCGGTACACCAGGAAGCGGAACGCCGACGCCAGCACGATCGACAGGGCCTTGGCGGCGTTGGAGCCGAGCGAACCGTTCATGTCCAGCCCGTGGTAGCCGATGTAGAACAGCAGGCTCTCCATCATCACGCCGATACCGCTGAAGACGAAGAACAGCGCGATCTGCTGCCGGGTGCGCGAGGACCGGTCCCGGTAGGCGAAGAAACGGAAGCCCAGGTAGTTGGTGCCCATCGCGACGACGCTCGCCATCACGGTCGCCGTCATCGGTGCCCAACTCACGCCGTGAAGCAGCAAGTTGAAGACAAGGAAGTTGACCGCGACACCACTGCCGCCGACGACCCCGAACTTGGCGACCTCGACTGCGAGCCGCCGGACCCGGGCGAACGCCGGGACGGGGGCGGGCACGACGGTCTCGGCGGCCGGGCGAGCGACCTTGGGTCGCTGCTCGGAGAGGTTCACTGTCACGGGTACGGGTCCTCCACACTCGTCCGGCGATCAGGCCAAACCCTAGCCCAAATGTCCCGTTTAGCAGGAAACGGTAAATTCAACGCCGGAATTGCCCAAGGTGTTGGCAAGAAAGCGGAGCAGGGAGGGCGCGCCGGAGGAGGACGTCCGGACACGCGGACGGGGGTGCCCCAACGGTGTTGGGACGCCCCCGTCGTCGACCGGAGACCGGCCGTGTCCGGCCTAGCTGTGCGTCCGGAGCATCGTGCGCATCGTGCGCATCGCGACCGACAGATTCGCGAGATCGAAGGAGTCCGAGCCGGAGATCTCGTCGAGGGTGGTGCGCGCCCTCGCGAGGATCGCCGCGTTCTTCTCCTCCCAGGCCTTGAACCGCTGTTCCGGCGTGGAGCTGCCGTTGCCCACCGCCAGGACGTCGGAGGTCAGGCCGGCGTGGGCCGCGTACAGGTCCTCACGGATCGACGCCCGGGCCATGGACTGCCACCGGTCGGCGCGCGGCAGTTCGATGATGCGGTCCATGAGCCGGGTGACCCCCAGCCGGTCGGCGAGTTCGTAGTAGACCTCGGCGACGGCCATCGGGTCCTTGCCCGTGCGATCGGCCACCGAGACGATGTCGAGCGCGGGGAAGGCGGAGGAGAACCCGGCGACACGCGTGGCGAGTTCGTCGGGGACCCCGGCGCTCGTCAGCTCGTCGTAGATCTTCTGCCACCATTCCAGGTCCGCGCCGCGCAGCAGCTTGGGCAGCTCCCTCCAGACCTGCTCGACGCGCTCCGCGAAGAACTCGACCGTCTCGGCGAGTTGCAGCGGCTGCGGCCGGTTGTTGAGCAGCCAGCGCGTGCCGCGCTCGACCAGCCGGCGGCAGTGCAGCCGGATCCGGGTCTGGACGTCGGCGTCGACCTTGTTGTCGAGGTCCTCCACCGAGTCCCACATCGCGCCGGAGTGGAAGATGGCGCGGGACGCGGTCTGCGCCCGCACGATCTCCTCGAGCGAGGCGCCGGTCTCCTCGCGCAGACGGTGCAGGAAGCTCGTACCACCCGTGTTGACCGTGTCGTTGACCAGCAGGGTCGTCACGATCTCACGGCTCAGCGCGTGGCTGTCGATCTGCCGCGAAAACCGCTCGCGCAGAGCCGTCGGGAAGTAGGCGTGCAGCAGGCTGCGCAGATACGCGTCGTCAGGCAGCTCCGTCTCCAGCAGCTGCTTGGCGACCGTGATCTTCGTGTACGCCAGCAGGACGGCGGTCTCCGGGCCGGTCAGGCCCTGGCCGGAGTTGAGCCGCTCGCGGATCTGCCGGTCGGTGGGCAGGAACTCCAGCGCCCGGTCGAGGTGGCCCTCACGCACCAGGTGGCGGATGAACCGCTGCTGCGCGTTCAGCATGTCCTTCGACTGGAACAGCGCGTTGGCGATCGCCACGTTCTGCGCGTAGTTGTTGCGCAGCACCAGGGTGCCGACCTCGTCGGTCATCTCGGCGAGCAGCTGGTTGCGCTGCTTGACGGTGAGATCGCCGTTGGCCACGACCGCGTTGAGCAGGATCTTGATGTTCACCTCGTGGTCGGAGGTGTCCACGCCCGCGCTGTTGTCGATGGCGTCCGTGTTGATCTTTCCGCCCTGCTGCGCGCACTCGATCCGGCCGAGCTGCGTCAGGCCCAGGTTGCCGCCCTCGCCGACCACCTTGGCCTGGAGGTCGCGTCCGTCCACCCGGATCGCGTCGTTGGCCTTGTCGCCGACATCCGCGTTCGACTCCGCGGAGGACTTGACGTAGGTGCCGATGCCGCCGTTCCACAGCAGGTCGACCGGCGCCTTCAGGATGGCGCGCATCAGGTCGGCCGGGGTCATCTTGGCGATGCGGCCGTCGATGCCGAGCGCCTCGCGGATGTGCGCGTTGATCGGGATCGCCTTGGCCGAGCGGGGGAACACCCCGCCGCCGCCCGACAGCAGTTCGGTGTTGTAGTCGGCCCACGAGGAGCGCGGCAGCTCGAACAGCCGGCGGCGCTCGGCGTACGAGGTCTCCGCGTCCGGATTGGGGTCGATGAAGATGTGCCGGTGGTCGAAGGCCGCGACCAGGCGGATGTGCTCGGACAGCAGCATGCCGTTGCCGAACACGTCACCGGACATGTCGCCGATGCCCACGACCGTGAAGTCCTCGGTCTGGGTGTCGACGCCCAGCTCACGGAAGTGCCGCTTCACGGACTCCCAGGCGCCGCGGGCGGTGATGCCCATCTTCTTGTGGTCGTAGCCCGCCGAGCCGCCGGAGGCGAAGGCGTCGCCCAGCCAGAAGCCGTACTTCTCCGCGACCTCGTTGGCGATGTCCGAGAACGTCGCCGTGCCCTTGTCCGCGGCGACCACGAGGTAGGTGTCGTCCGAGTCGTGCCGGACCACGTCCGCGGGCGGTACGACCTCGCCGGCCACCATGTTGTCGGTGATGTCGAGCAGGGCCGAGATGAACGTCCGGTAGCTGCGGATGCCCTCCGCGAGCCAGGCGTCACGGTCCACGGCCGGGTCGGGCAGCTGCTTGGCGACGAACCCGCCCTTGGCGCCCACCGGCACGATGACGGTGTTCTTCACCATCTGCGCCTTGACCAGACCGAGGATCTCGGTGCGGAAGTCCTCACGCCGGTCGGACCAGCGCAGACCACCGCGCGCGACCTTGCCGAAGCGCAGGTGCACACCCTCGACACGCGGCGAGTACACCCAGATCTCGTACGCCGGACGCGGCGCCGGAAGGTCCGGGATGGCCTGCGGGTCGAACTTCATGGAGATGTAGTCGTGCGGCTTGCCGCCCCTGGCCTCCTGGAAGAAGTTGGTGCGCAGGGTCGCCTTGATCAGCGTGAGGAAGGAGCGCAGGATGCGGTCCTCGTCCAGCGAGGCGACCTGGTCGAGAGCGGCGTCCAGCTCCTCCAGCAGGGCGTCGGTCAGCTCCACCCCGGCGCGCTGCCGCTCCGGCGACATCCGCGCCTCGAAGAGGGAGATCAGCAGCCGGGTGGTGTGGACGTTGTTGCGGAGGGTGTCCTCCATGTAGTCCTGGCTGAAGGTCGAACCGGCCTGGCGCAGGTACTTGGCGTATGCGCGCAGCACCATCGCCTGGCGCCAGGTGAGCCCGGCGCTCAGCACCAGGGCGTTGAAGCCGTCGTTCTCCGCCTGCCCGGTCCAGGTGGCGGAGAAGGCGTCCTGGAACCGCTCACGGGCGTCGTCGCCGAGGATCTCGCCGTTGTCGGTGAGCGAGGTGGGCAGCCGGAGGCCGAAGTCGTAGATCCACGCGATCGTGCGGTCCGCGCAGCGCAGTTCGTACGGGCGCTCGTCGACGACCTCCACGCCGAGCCGGTTGAGGACCGGCAGCACGGCGGACAGGGACACCGCCTCGCCCTTGCGGTAGATCTTGAAGCGGCGCTCACCGGGACCGACGCCCACGGGCTCGTACAGGCTGAGAGCGAACTTCCTGCCGCCCTCCTCCGTGGTCAGCTGCTCCAGGTGCACGAGGTCGGCGACCGCGGCGCGCGGCGTGTGGTCGGCCTTGTACCCCTCGGGGAAGGCGCCCGCGTAACGGCGCTGCAGCTCGGCCGCGCGCTCCTCACCGAGTTCCGCGTTCAGCGCCTCGGTGAAGGCGTCGCTCCAGGAGCGGGCCGCCTCGACCAGGCGCGCCTCGATGCGCTCCTTGTCGACGTCGGAAAGCTGCGGCAGCTCCGTGCCCTGCGGGACGCGGACCACGAAGTGCAGCCGGGAGAGGATCGATTCGGTGTTCCAGGCCGTGAAGTCGACGCTGGTGCCGCCGAGCTCCTCCTTGAGGATGTCGATGATCCGCAGTCGGACGCCGGTGGTGTAGCGGTCGCGCGGCAGGTAGACGAGGGCCGAGTAGTAGCGCCCGTACTCGTCCTGACGCAGGTACAGCCGCAGTCGGCGGCGCTCCTGGAGGTAGAGGACGGAGGTGGCGATGGAGCGCAGCTCGTCGGTCGGGGTCTGGAACAGCTCGTCGCGCGGGTAGGTCTCCAGGATCTGGAGCAGGTCGCGGCCGTCGTGGCTGTTGGGTGAGAATCCGGCACCCCTGAGCACCTCTTCGACCTTGCGCCGGATGACCGGCACACGGCGCACGGACTCGGTGTAGGCGGCGGACGAGAACAGGCCGAGGAAGCGGCGCTCGCCGACCACGTTGCCCTGCTCGTCGAACTTCTTCACGCCGACGTAGTCGAGGTACGAGGGCCGGTGCACGGTGGCACGGCTGTTGGCCTTGGTGAGGACCAGCAGCTTGTGCTCACGGGCCTTGGCACGGGCGTCGGCGGGCAGCCGCTCGAAGGACGGGCTCACCGGGTGCTGGTCGTCGCCGGCGTGGCTCGGGTCCGATCGCAGTATGCCGAGCCCGGTGCCGGGCACCGCGGCCAGGACGTCGTCCTCGCGCAGCTCGTACTCGCGGTAGCCGAGGAAGGTGAAGTGGTCGGCGGCGAGCCAGCGCAGCAGCTCACCGGCCTCCTCCAGCTCCGCCACCGGCAGGTCCGTGGGCACGGCCTCCTTCTGGAGCCCCTCGGCGATGCGCAGCGCGCACTCGCGCATCTTCTCCCAGTCCTCAACGGCCTCGCGGACGTCGGACAGGACACGCATCAGATCCGCGGTGATCTGCTTCAGATCCGCGCGGTCGGTCTCCCGGTCGATCTCGACGTGGATCCACGACTCGATGTGCGCGTCGTGCGGCAGCTCGGCACCGGCCGCGTCGGGCAGCACCTCGAGGAGCTTGCCGGTCAGGTCGCGGCGGACGACGAACTGGGGGTGGATGACGACGTGGATTCCGCGCCCCTGCCGCGACAGCTCGTTGGTGACGGAGTCGACCAGGAAGGGCATGTCGTCGGTGACGACCTCGACGACGGAGTGGCTGCAGGTCCAGCCGTTCTCCTCCACGGTCGGGGTGTGCACCCGCACGCTGGCCGTGCCCTGCGGGCGCGTCTCGGCCAGTCTGTAGTGCGAGATCGCGGCTCCGAAGACATCGACCGGGTCACGGTCGGCGAGGTCCTCCGGGGCGGTGTGCAGGTAGTAGCGCTGGAGGAACGCGAGCACGGTGTCCCGGTCAGGGGTGCCCTCGCCCGTCGTCCCAGTCGGTAGGTGCCCCCCGACCGGGCTGTTCTCAGCTACCCGGGCAGCCCTCTCGAGCAGCTCGGCCTTGGCTTCGTCCAGCTTGGTCTGCATTGTCCTCTGGCTCCTGTCGCGCGCCGTTGCGTGACGTAGAAGGAAATACGGTCTCTTCTCCGACGTAACGCCGCGACGCGGGGTGTCCGGTCTGGTTCGACGCTATGCCGCACGGAGAGAAAGGTGGGGGCTTATCGGCCAATTCCGGCACCCTCGGCGACTGTGACGCTCGTCTCGGCGCACTGGGCGCCTCTCGCGTCCCCGGCGCTCCGGTAGCCGTGCCGGGCGCCTGCGGCGCCCTTTGCGACCGGCCCCGCCTGCCAGGATCAGCGACCGCCGCCCGGTCACGGATGTCGTCCGTGCTCACCGGGCGCAGGGCAGGGACGACGACGTCCCCGCGATGTATCGCGCTGATCACGCCACCAGGCTATCGCTCATCACGGGGGGCACGTCATGAGCCGTATGTGTACAAAACAGGGGGTCGAACTTTGACGTTCTGCACAGGGGCGCGGGGAGCGCTGCCGTGCAGTCCCGTCGGTGCGAGCATGGCTGTACGAACAGCGAGCACGTCTGTACGAGTGGTACGAGGCCCCTTGGCAAGCACCCTCGACCTCGGGCACGTTGCCAGAAGCACCCGACGGAGCCGTCCGCACGACCGAGGGGAGCACGGCGAACATGACGCAGAAGATCCTGATCGTCACCGGCGACGCGGCAGAATCACTGGAAGTCCTGTATCCCTACCAGCGCCTGCGCGAGGAGGGGTACGAGGTCCATATCGCGGCCCCCACCCGCAAGACCCTCCGGTTCGTCGTCCACGACTTCGAACCCGGATTCGACACGTACACCGAGAAGCCCGGCTACACCTGGCCCGCGGACCTCGCCTTCTCCGAGGTCGACCCCGGTGAATACGCCGCCATCGTCATCCCCGGCGGCCGCGCCCCGGAGTACCTGCGCAACGACCCCGAGCTCCGCAAGATCCTCAAGTCGTTCTTCGACACCGACAAACCGGTGGCCCAGATCTGCCACGGCCCACTGCTCACGGCCGCGGTCGACGCCCTGCGCGGGCGGCGCGTCACGGCCTATCCCGCGCTGGAGCTGGACATGCAGGCGGCGGGCGCCACCTTCCAGGACGCCGAGGCGGTCGTCGACGGCACGCTCGTCTCCTCGCGGGCCTGGCCCGACCACTCCAGCTGGATGCGCGAGTTCCTGACGGTCCTGCGCGCCAAGGCGCCGGTGACCTGATTCCGGGCGGTGCGGCGCCTTCGGACGCCGCACCCGCTCACGCCGCCAGCCGCTCCGCCTCTGCGACCGCCTCCGCCAGTGTGTCCACCACCGGGACGCCGACCTCCTCCAGGCTGGTACGGCTGTGCGAGCCCCCGGTGTACAGGACGGCCTGCGCCCCCACGTGCCGGGCGGCGACCGCGTCGTCCGCGGCATCCCCGATGATCACCGTGCGCGCCGGCTCCACGCCGTCCAGTGCCCGCAGGTGCCGGACCATGTGCTCGGCCTTGCTGCCGCCGGAGGGCCCGGTCCGACCGTCCACGCGCAGGAAGTGCGTCTCGATCCCGAAGCCCCTGACCAGCGGGACGAGCTCGTCGTGCCCGTACATGCTCAGAAGCGACTGGCTGCGGCCCGCCGACCGCCATCCCGCGAGCAGATCCGCGGCGCCCTCGGTCAGCCCGCAGCGCACCCGGTGCAGCATGTAGTACCGGTGGAAGACCGCGTCCATGACCTCCCACTCGGCGTTCGTCGGCAGTCGCCCCATCAGCCGCTCGTAGAACTTCGGCACCGGCACGCAGTACAGCGTCCGGTACTTCTCCAGCGTGATCGGCTCCAGGCCCAGTTCGGCGAACGCCGCGTTCGTCGCCCCGATGATCGCGTCATTGTCGTGGAACAGCGTGCCGTTCCAGTCCCAGACGATGTGCGCGCTTACGTACGTCCCCATGCCCGAAAACGTACCCGGCCGCGGTGACAATCACGTGCCGACAGGCGCCGACGCGGACAGGGCACGGAGAAAAACGCCAGGTCAGACGCTCGGGCCGAGCAGTTGGGGAATCTCCTGCGTCGCGTACCAGAGCAGCTCGTGGTCCTCGGCGCCGTCCACGACGAACTGCGCGTCGTCGTCGCCGCCGTCCGCCGCCTCCAGCGCCTCGGCCGCCGCGGTCAGGTCCGCCTCCGCGTCGTCCGCGTCGGCGTGCACCGCGGCCGCCTTGCCGAGCGGTACGGGTCCGGCGACCCGCACCTCGCCGAGGGCCGCCTGGTCCAGTGCCCGGTCGGGATCGGCGGCCGCGGCTCCGTCCGGTACGTCGACCGCGACGACCACACGTCGCCGCGGCGCCCCCGGGTCGGCCGCGAGCAGTCGCAGCGAGGCCAGCGCGGCCCGGTTGAGCGCGGCGTACTCCAGTTCCTCGATGTCGTCGGAGAGGTACCACTCGCGCAGTGCGGGCGTGACGGCGTAGGCCGCCATCTGCCCCGCGCCCAGCTCACCCGTCTTGTACGCCTCGGCGAGACCGTGGAGGGTCAGGGGGACGTAGACGCGCATGGCGAGCCGCTTTCGTAGTCGGAGAGGACGGCCGGAGGGCGAGTACGAGGACCCTGTGGAGGTCGCCCGCGCGCCTCCGGCGAGTCACCCCAGGATACGTGCGGGTGTCCCCCTTCGGGTCTCGGCCGGAGCCTTCCCGGACGTCAACCGGGGCTCCCGTGGCTCACCCGGTACGCCCCCGCGGTTCCAAGGCACCCCGCCCTGCTTCTCATCCTGATAGGTGAACCCACGGGCGGTCCCGGCGCGCTCCCGGCCTCCTTGCGGACGGGGTCCTCCGCCTCGTACAAGATCCCCACCGAGAAGTTACCGACCGGTATCAGCCGGTCCCGCGAAACGGGGATTCCCATGAACAAGGTGATGACCAGGAACAAGCCGACGACCGGGGCCCCACGGCACCCGGGCGGCCGTCCACCGGTCCGCCACGACACCCGCCGACCGGGCCCCGCACCCCGTCGCCCCGCACCGGGCGGCGGCACGTCCCGTACGGCGGCCGCTCCCGCCGCGCCGGACCCGTCCGGCCCGGTCCCCCAGCCCCGTCCGACCGACCTCTTCGCCGACCGGCTGGTGTCCGTGCTGAGCGGCCGGCGGCCGGTGCACAGCATGCTCCGCCACACGGCCGGCCGGGCCTACGACGAACTGGCGTGGCTTGCTGAACGCGGCCCGCTGCGCACCCGCGGCAGCCATCCGGTCGTCCGCGACATCGGCTACTACGTCCCGCGCCCGGGCGCCATCGAGGCGTTCGCCCGCATCGGCGCGGGCGACACGCTGCGCGCGATGGCTTTCCGCCTGGAGTGCGGTCCTGACCACCGCTGGCGCTGTACGGCGGTGGAACTGGGCGGGCCGCGGATGCCACGGGCGGACGGCGACTGACGGCAACGACACGAGGGGCCGGGCACCCTCGGGTGCCCGGCCCCTCACCACGGCAGTGTCGCCGGCGGCAGCGTCACTTCCTGCGGCGCCGCCCGCCCTTCGCCTGCTTGCGGCGCTCCGCGCGCGTGAGGCCGTCCGCCTCCGAGCGCACCGGCTCGTCGTCGCCGACGAAGTCGCCCTCGATGACGCCGCCCTCGCCGTCCACGGTCGGCGCCGAGAAGTGCAGCCGCTCGCGGCGCTGCGGGGCGTCGAGGCCCTTGGCACGGATCTCCGGGCGGGCGGCCTGCGCCGCGACCGCCTCCTCCTTCTCCAGGGACGGCTTGGCGTCCTCGACGGGGACCTCCTCGACCTGCTGCTCGACCTGGACCTCCAGGTTGAACAGGTAGCCGACGGACTCCTCCTTGATGCCCTCCATCATCGCGGTGAACATGTCGAAGCCCTCGCGCTGGTACTCGACCAGCGGGTCCTTCTGCGCCATGGCGCGCAGGCCGATGCCCTCCTGGAGGTAGTCCATCTCGTAGAGGTGCTCGCGCCACTTGCGGTCCAGGACCGACAGCACGACCCGGCGCTCCAGCTCACGCATGATCTCGGAGCCGAGCTGAGCCTCACGCTGCTCGTACTGCTCGTGGATGTCGTCCTTGATGGACTCGGCCACGAACTCGGCGGTCAGCCCGGCCCGGTCGCCGGTGGCCTCCTCGAGCTCGTCGACGGTGACCCGCACCGGGTAGAGCTGCTTGAAGGCGCCCCACAGCCGGTCCAGGTCCCATTCCTCGGAGAAGCCTTCGGCGGTCTCGGCGGCCACGTAGGCGTCGATCGTGTCGTCCATGAAGTGCTGGATCTGCTCATGCAGGTCTTCGCCCTCCAGGACGCGGCGCCGCTCGCCGTAGATGACCTCGCGCTGCCGGTTGAGGACCTCGTCGTACTTGAGGACGTTCTTCCGGGTCTCGAAGTTCTGCTGCTCGACCTGCGACTGGGCGGACGCGATCGCGCGCGTGACCATCTTGTTCTCGATCGGCACGTCGTCCGGCACGTTGGCCATCGCCATGACGCGCTCGACCATCTGGGCCTTGAACAGACGCATCAGGTCGTCGCCCAGGGAGAGGTAGAAGCGGGACTCGCCGGGGTCGCCCTGACGTCCGCTACGACCGCGCAGCTGGTTGTCGATACGGCGCGACTCGTGCCGCTCGGTGCCCAGCACGTACAGTCCGCCGAGCTCCTCGACCTCGTCCTTCTCGGTCTTGACCGCGAGCTCGGCACGCTCCAGGGCGGTGGGCAGGGCCGCGGCCCACTCCTCGATGTGCTCCTCGGGGTCGAGCCCGCGCTGGCGCAGCTCGGCCTCGGCGAGGTCCTCGGGGTTGCCGCCGAGCTTGATGTCCGTACCGCGGCCGGCCATGTTGGTGGCCACGGTGACGGCGCCCTTGCGGCCGGCCTGGGCGACGATGACAGCCTCGCGGTCGTGCTGCTTCGCGTTGAGCACCTCATGCTGGATGCCGCGCTTGGCGAGCTGCTGCGAGAGGTACTCGGACTTCTCGACCGAGGTGGTGCCGACGAGGATCGGCTGACCCTTCTCGTGCTTCTCGGCGATGTCGTCGACGACCGCCTCGAACTTGGCCACCTCGGTGCGGTAGATCAGGTCCGACTGGTCCTTACGGATCATCGGCTTGTTGGTCGGGATCGGGACCACGCCGAGCTTGTAGATCTGGTGGAACTCGGCGGCCTCGGTCATCGCCGTACCGGTCATGCCGGAGAGCTTGTTGTAGAGGCGGAAGAAGTTCTGGAGGGTGATCGTGGCGAGCGTCTGGTTCTCGTCCTTGATGTCCACCCCTTCCTTCGCCTCGATCGCCTGGTGCATGCCCTCGTTGTAGCGGCGGCCGGCGAGGATACGGCCGGTGTGCTCGTCGACGATCATGACTTCGCCGTCGATGACGACGTAGTCCTTGTCGCGCTTGAAGAGCTCCTTGGCCTTGATCGCGTTGTTGAGGTAGCCCACCAGCGGGGTGTTCACCGACTCGTAGAGGTTGTCGATGCCCAGCCAGTCCTCGACCTTGCTGACGCCGGACTCGTGGATGGCGACCGTGCGCTTCTTCTCGTCGACGTCGTAGTCGCCGGTCTCCTCGGCGCCCTTCAGCGGGTTGCCCGCCTCGCCCCTCTTCAGGCGCGTGACCAGCTTGGCGAAGTCGCCGTACCACTTGGTGGCCTGGTCGGCCGGGCCGGAGATGATCAGCGGGGTACGGGCCTCGTCGACCAGGATGGAGTCGACCTCGTCGACGATCGCGAAGTTGTGACCGCGCTGGACGAGCTCGTCCTGGGCCCAGGCCATGTTGTCGCGCAGGTAGTCGAAGCCGAACTCGTTGTTCGTGCCGTAGGTGATGTCGCAGCCGTACTGCTCACGGCGCTGGGCCGGCGTCATGTTGCCGAGGATGCAGCCGACGCTCAGGCCGAGGAACTTGTGGACGCGGCCCATCATCTCGGAGTCGCGCTCGGCGAGATAGTCGTTGACCGTGACGATGTGGACGCCGTCTCCGGACAGGGCGTTCAGGTACGCGGGCAGGGTGCCGACGAGCGTCTTGCCCTCACCGGTCTTCATCTCCGCGACGTAGCCGAGGTGGAGCGCGGCGCCGCCCATCATCTGCACGTCGTAGTGACGCTGGCCGAGGACGCGCTTGGCCGCTTCACGGACGGTCGCGAACGCCTCGGGCAGCAGGTCGTCGAGGCTTTCGCCGTCGGCGTACCGCTGCTTGTACTCATCGGTGAGGGCCCGCAGCTCGGCGTCGGAGAGGTCGACGAAGTCCTCTTCGATGGAGTTGACCTGGTCCGCGATGCGGTGCAGCTTGCGCAGGATCTTGCCTTCGCCTGCACGCATGATCTTCGAGAGGACGGACACGGGGGTTTGTCTCCTTGCCGGTCGGGCCTGGGACGGTCGGTTACGTAGGACAGCTTGAGCAACGGCCATCGTAAGCGAGGACCCCACCGCGCCGGGAGGTCTGCCGGTGACAGCCACTAGGACAACGGACGGGCATGGCGGAAGGTGCCGAGTCCGTGCCACGAAAAGTAACCGTCCATTCACGCAGTGACGAGCCCGCGGGCACAACGGCGTGGCGGGACCGCGCGACGGATGCCGGGGCGACGGCGACCGGGTGTGAAAAATCATGGCGTCGCGGCGGGGGGCCGAGCAGAATCGGGCGATGGACCCCGTCACCCTGACCACCGAACGTCTCCTGTTGCGCACCGTGGGTGCGCAGGACGCGGACGCGGTGTACGCGGCCGCGCAGGATCCGGACATCCAGCGCTGGACCACGATCCCGTCGCCGTACCTGCGTGAGCACGCGGAAGGGTTCGTCGGGCAGCTGGCGCCCGACGGCTGGGCCGACGCCTCGATGTTCACCTTCGGCGTGTTCCTTCCCGCGGGGGCTCTGGTGGGCATGCTCGGCCTCACGATGCGCTCACTGGGCGTCGCCGAGGTGGGCTTCTGGACGACGAAGGAGCACCGGGGGAACGGCTACATCACGGAAGCCACGCTCGGCGCGTCGCGCTGGGCCTTCATCCGTCTGTCGGTGGACCGTGTGGAATGGCGCGCGGAGGTGGGCAACGCCGGCTCCCGGGCGGTCGCGGAACGCGCGGGCTTCACCATCGAGGGTGTGCTGCGCTCCGCGATCAACAACAAGGGGGTGCGCCGGGACTGCTGGGTGGGCTCACTGCTGCCGTCGGACCTGGGGCTGCCTTCGACGGCCCCCTATCTGCCGGCCCCCTCCCGGACGCCCTAGCGGGCCGTCGTCCCGTCGGCCTGTTCAGGACGGAAGACCAGCTCAGGCCACGTTGTCAGTGCCGGGCCTTACCGTGTGGCCATGCCGAGTCTTCCGCGTCCCGTCACCGAACTGACCGCCGACGAAGCCCGCCGCATCTTCCTGCGCGCCCAGGGCTTCCTCGGCGCCCCCGACCGCAGGGGCGGGGTCCGCGGCGTGCTGCGCCGTCTCGGCGCGGTCCAGCTCGACACCATCTCCGTCCTCGCCCGGTCCCACGAACTGATCCCGTACGCCCGCCTGGGCGCCATAGGCCGCAAGACGGTGGACTCGGCCTACTGGACCCCCGCGCCCGACGACGCGTCCGAGCCCCGGCCCCATGCGTTCGAGTACTGGTCCCACGCCGCGTGCGTCCTCCCCATCGAGGAGTGGCCCCATTTCGCCTTCCGCCGCCGCGCCTACCGCTCCCGTCCGCACTGGAACCACAGCCTCCCGGACGGTGTCTACGACCAGGTCATCAAGCAGCTGCGCAGCGAAGGCCCGCTGACGGCCACCGACTTGGGCGGCGCCAAGAGGACCAGCGAGTGGTGGGACTGGTCCGGCACCAAGGTCGCGGTGGAGCGTGCGCTGATGTACGGCGAGGTGGTGTGCGTCGAGCGGCGCGGCTGGAAGCGGGTGTACGACCTCGCCGAGCGCGCCGTCCCCGAGCCGCTGCTGCACGACGAGTTGGACGACGCCGAGTGCCTGCGCCGCCTGGTCCGCCTGGCCGGTCAGTCCCTCGGCGTCGGTACGCGCGCGGACATCGCGGACTACCACCGTCTCAAGGGCGAGCAGGTGGACGCGGTGATCGCGGACTCGGGCCTGGTTCCGGTGACGGTCGAGGGCTGGGGCAAGCCCGCCTGGGCGGACCCGGAGGCGCTGGCCACCCCGCCGCGCGGCCGCCACCGTACGACGCTGCTGTCGCCCTTCGACTCCCTGGTCTGGGAGCGGGCACGCACGGAGCGCATCTTCGGCTTCACCCATCGTCTGGAGGCGTACGTGCCCAAACCGAAGCGGGTGTACGGCTACTTCGCGATGCCGGTCCTCGCCGGCGGTCGGCTGGTCGGCCGTGTGGACCCCGCGCGCGAGGGCCGCACGCTGGTGGCCAGGCAGGTCACGCTCGAGGGCTCCAAGGCCGTGCCGGGGGTGGCCCAGGCCCTGCTGGAGGCGGCGGCATGGGTGGACTGCACGGATGTACGCGTGGAACGGGTGGACGCCCCGGATCTGCGCGAGCCCCTGGTCAAGGAGCTGGCGCGTGCCGTGGGCTGACCCGCGGTACCGGCGGATCGCCACGGACCCGTCCGGCTAGCGGATCTCGAGGATCTTCTCCCGCATCGCGTAGACCACGGCCTCCATCCTGGAGTGCAGCTGCAGCTTCTCCAGGATGTTGCGCACATGGTTCTTCACGGTGTTCTCGGAGATGAACAACTCCTTGGCGATGTCCCGGTTGTTCATCCCCGTGGCGACGAGTTTGAGGACTTCCAGCTCCCGGTCGGTGAGCCGCGGCGCAGGGACCAGCCGGCGTTCGTCGGTCCGCTGGATCATCGACTTGAACTCGGTGAGGAGTTTCGACGCCATGGACGGGCTGATCTGCGACTGCCCGTCGGCGACGGCTCGAATGGCCGTGGCGACCTCGTCCGTGGAGATCTCCTTCAGGAGATAGCCGGTCGCGCCCGCCTTGATCGCATCGTAGAGATCGGCCTCTTCGTCGCTGATCGTCAACATGATGATCTTCGCGCTGGGCGCCACCTCCTTGATGGAGGTGCACGCCTCGATCCCGCCGCGCTTGGGCATCCGCACATCCATCAGCACGATGTCGGGGAGCAGATCGGCCGCCTTGTCGACCGCTTCCGCGCCGTCCCCGGCCTCGCCGACGACCTGGATGTCCTCCTCGGCCGCGAGCACGATCTCCAGGCCTCGGCGGAAGAGCGCATGGTCGTCCACGACGAGGACACGGATGGGCTCCTTGCGTGCAGAGCCCTCCTCCGGGCCCATGCCGACGACGCCGTCGTCGGCGTCCCCGTCTCGCATCGGTCCGAAGCTGTCCGCCATCGTTCCTCCCCCTGAAGGCTGTGGCCCGTGGTCCTGTGCCATCGCCAACCCAAGGCAACGGCCCACCGGTTGGGCCGTTGCCGCCATGATTCCATGCCCGGGCGACACTCCGGTGCCGGAGCACGGCGCGAACTGGTCGCACACCGGTGCCCCTGGGGGCGCACAGGCCCGCCAGAGGCACCGGTTACCGCGTTCACCCGGCGGGATCAGCCGCCGAGCGCTCCACCTGCGGCGGCCATCTGCGCCTGAGCCACCATCTGGTCCGTGCTCAGGTGGATGACGCCGTAGTCGTAGGCATGCCGTCGGTAGACGACGCTGGGCTGCTTGGTCTCGGAGTCGACGAACAGGTAGAAGTCGTGCCCGACCAGCTCCATCTCGTAGAGCGCCTGGTCGAGCGACATCGGAGCGGCGACGTGGGTCTTCTCGCGGACGACGAGGGGGCCTTCGCCCTTCACCTCGAGCGATCCGATCTTCTTGGTCGGCACACCGTCCGACTCTTCCTCCGACACGAGCCCGCCGTTGCCGTTCAGGGTCACCGCACCCGGGACGTGGTCGGGCACCTCGGCTGCCGTGAGCCTGCGGACCCCGCGGCGGGTGTGGCGCTTATCGTGCTGCTTGCGCAGCCGGGCCTCGAGCTTCTCCGCGGCGAGGTCGAGCGCCACGTACGGATCGTTGGCCGCTGCCTCCGCCCGGATCACCGGACCGCGCGAGCGGAGCGTGATCTCCACTCGGTCGGAGCGGTCGGCCTGCCGGGGGTTGGGCTCCTTGGACACCTCGACATCGAGGCTGATCACCTTGGCATCCAGCTTCTGGATCTTGTCCAGCTTCAGCTTTTCGGCCACGTGCTTCCGGAACCGCTCGGGCACCTCGGTCTTGCGGCCCTTGACGACGATGTCCACGCAGAACTCCGTTCCCGGATCGCTCCGCATCCCTGGCGGAGCATCTCCCTTGTGCACCAGGCTCCGGTGACCACCGGAGCCCCGGACTCGGTGACGTCCACCTCCTCCTCCCCCGTGGGCGAGATCTCCACCTCACCGCCACGGGTGATTGCAGAAAACCCGCAGCACGGCAATGGAATAAGCGAGGGACGGCCGGCGCCTTTCCCTCACAACCGAACATATCTCGCCCGGCGCGATGTCGTCACCCTCTACTGCGGCGTACCTCCATTCAGGTGAATTGGCCTAGCCATGACCTGCGGCAATGCAAGTTCTCAGTCAGTTCCGGTTCATTTCGAAAGATTCCGGCGAGGCGGCGACCACCGCCGCACAGATCCGGTCTTCGAGGCCGTTCCCAGCGACCATTCCCTGCGGCTCGGGTGCCCGGTGCGACCGCGCCGCCGTCCGTATTGCTGTCCGTTCCCCCCTTGCTTCCCCCGCCACACGCGCATACACCTCCGTGTCCCCCGTCCGTGCATCGACGAGCGCCGTACGGACCGCACGCGCCGCCTCTCCCAGGGAGGCGCCCGTGGTCATCAGGTCGTCTACAAGAACGATCCGGCCGCCCGTGAGCAGCGCCGCGCCGACGTCGGCCACCTCCAGGGCTCCCGCGAGATTGGCCAGCCGCTGCCGGGCGCCGAGTCCGGCCTGGTCGGCCACGGCCCGCCGATGCCGCAGCACCGCCACGACCCGGGCGGCCGTCCCGCTCCTGCGCAGTTCCGCCGCCGCCGCGAGCGCGATCCGCCGTGCGGGGTCATGGCCTCTCGCCCGCACGGCGCGTCGGGAGGAGGGCACGGGCACGAGCAGCACGGGCACCCGGCCGGCGGCGGTGCGCGAGGACGCCGCGCGGACCGCGGCCACGGCTGCCCCGGTCCCGCCCGTGATCAACCCCGCCCGTACCGCCCCGGCCAGGGCCGCCCCGAGGGGGCGCGCCAGCATCAGTGCACCGCGCTCCTTGTGCGCCAGGAGCGTGGCGCGTACGGCGCCCCGGTATGCGGCCGCCGCGTGCACCACCGGCAGCCCCGCCGGCTCCGGCGCCGGTCGCACCCGGCGCGGCGCCCTTCCGTGGAGCGCCGCGCGGCACTCCGGGCACAGCACCGTGCGCGGCCTGCCGCAGCCTCCGCAGTCCGTCGGCAGCACCAGGTCGGTGAGGTCCTGCCACCACGCCCGCATGTCCACCACTGTGCCAACGCCCGTGGCGGCGTGCCAGGCCTGTGGACAACCGCCTGTGGACAACGGGGGCACGGAGCCCGCACTCGGACACCCGTGTCCGGAGCGCGCCTGCCCGGCTCACCCCGGGTAGACGGGGGCCGTTCCCTCCTTGACCACCTTCTGCCACTGCGCCCCTGCCGACAGACGCACGATGCCGTCCTCGGAGTAGGCCACGAGCGGCAGCCGCTCGTCCTCGGACGCCGCGATCTGATTGACGCCGGTGAGCGAGGTCGGCGCGGCGACCGTCGGTGTCGAGCCGTCGACCTGCACATACCGCAACTGCTGCACACCGCCGGACTCCCGCCCGACCACCACGAGCCGGCTGTCCCCGGCCCACGACATGGCCGTGACCTCTTCCAGCTGCGGAGTCACCGAGTGGAGTTCAAGGATCGACACGGAACGCCGTCCGTCACTCCCCTCGTCCCGCTCGACCCGTCCGATCTGCAGCGACGTCTTTCCGCCCTGTTCCACGATCAGTGCGATCCGCACACCGTCCGCGGCCACCCGCACCGCGTTGATACGCCCGTCGAGGCCCGGCGTGCTCACCACCACCGGTTCGCCCGCGCCCTGCTGCAGCATCACCAGACGGGCCCGCTTGGGATCGCGGTCGGCCACCCACAGGTCGCCCCCGCCGTCCCAGCTCGGCGTCGTCAGCCGGTCGCCCGGCAACGCGCCCTGGCTGGTCAGTACCGGGTCACCGAGCGAGGAACCCGAGACCAGGGACCCCACGTACAGATTCCGCCCGTCGTCCGAGACCCCGGCCGCCCTCTCCTCGTCCAGCGAGATCGCGGCCGCCCGCAGCTTCTTGGCGCCTTCGCCCAGCGCGCCCGGTACCGGCTCGGGGTCCTTGGAGGTGCTCGACAGACTGACGAGCCGCTGCTTGCCGTCGAGGAAGTACTCGTCCGCCCCTCCACCCGTGCTGTGCGAGGCGATGATCTCGGCGCGGTTCTCGTTCAGGTCGCAGAGCTTCTTGCCGTTCGACCGCCGCAACTCGACCTGGCTCACGCCGGTGGGCGTCAGGTCCCGGAGCGTGAACAGCAGCTGCGCCGCCATCCTGCTGCACTGCGTCGGCCCGACCCGGTCGGCCTTGCCGTTGAGCGGCACCGTCAGCCTGTTCTGGTCGTCCGGCGACAGCGAGGTGACGCCCTTCCCGAGCGCCGTGCCCGAGGGGAAACTCGACGTCGCCACGGGATTCAGCCAGCGCGTCGGCCCGGCCAGCAGCGAGCGGACCATCGACGTCACCGGATCCACCTTGCCGCGCACGTACACCGGGTCCGCCACGGTGCTCAGCTGTCCGGTCACCGCCGCGGGCACGTTCGAGGCGTAGTAGTACTTGTTGACCGACACGTAGTTGCGCTGGAAGTCGGACTTGCCCATCACCACGCCCTGCGGCAGCGAGTCGATGCGCCACTGCTTGGACTTCTTCTCCAGCGTGAGATGCACCGCCGTGCTGTAGGCACCCGAGTCCGGCGCGAACGCGTGCTGCGAGTCCACGACGGCGAGCCTGCTTCCGCCCAGCGTGTACGCGTAGTCGTCCTGCGCCTCCCCGCTCCTGCTGTGCGCGCCCTCGAGGTTCGGCCCGTCGGACAGCACGGTGGTGGAGGCGTCCGGGTTCCAGCTGCGGCGCGCGCTGTCGGTCAGATATTCGCGGGCCGTCTCATATCTCGGGTCGTCGCTGGTCAGTGCCTCCAGGAAGCCCCGCACGATCTCCCCGGGCCCGGCGTTCTCGCGCGGCGGCACGGCGAAGACCCGCACCTGGGCATCCTGGCGCGGCGTGGACTCCACCCCGCTCAGTCCGCCGCTGTCCGGCATGGACGCGCACCCCGCCAGCAGCAGGGCGCCGCAACCGGCGAACACCCCCATACGCAGCGCACGCGGCCGGCCGCCCCCCTCAGCGCCCACGAAACGCCTCCCCCTGCTTCCGCTCGTTCGGCCCCCCGCCGAGCGGAGGCTCCTGTGTCCTGTCGTCGTGGGGCCGCACGGGCCCGGCCGGGCGCGGCACCACCCGCGCGCCGTTGCCGGGCAGTGCGGTCGGGTCGGCCGTGGGCATCACCGTGGCCGACCGCGAAGCGATCGGATCACGCGGTGGGGTCGACTCGCCGGTGGACTGCCTCGGTACCGTGGCGAGCTTGCCGTCCGAACCGCCGTGGGGCAGGCCGGCGTCGTTGAGCCCGCGGTTGCGCCGGGAATCCATGGGCTCCAGCGGTATGGGCGAGCCGCGCAGGGGCTCGTCGGCGGTGCGCGGCAGCGTCAGCCTGAACTGCGAGCCCCCGCCGGGCTCGCCCCACGCCTGCAGCCAGCCGCCGTGCAGACGTGCGTCCTCCAGTGCGATGGACAGGCCAAGTCCCGTACCGCCGGTGGTTCTGGCCCGTGCCGGGTCCGCCCGCCAGAAGCGGCTGAAGACCCGGGTGGCCTCGCCGGGCTTGAGTCCCACGCCGTAGTCCCGCACCGCGATCGCGACCGCGCCGCCCGCCGTGGCGAGCTTGACGACGACGTCCTTGCCATCGCCGTGCTCGACCGCGTTGACCACCAGGTTGCGCAGCACACGCTCCACGCGCCGGGCGTCGGCCTCGGCCACGACCGGCTGCTGGTCACCGACCACGCGGATCTGCGTGCCCTTGCGCTCCGCGAGCGGCTCGGCACCGCTCACCACCCGGCGCACGACGTCCCGCAGGTCGATCGCGTCCGCCTCCAGCGCCGCGGCGCCCGCGTCGAAGCGGCTGATCTCCAGCAGGTCGGCGAGCAGCGACTCGAACCGGTCCAGCTGGTCGGCGAGCAGTTCCGCCGAACGCGCGGTCACCGGGTCGAAGTCGACGCGCGCCTCATGGATGACGTCGGCCGCCATCCGCACGGTCGTCAGCGGTGTACGCAGCTCGTGCGAGACGTCGGACACGAACCGCCGCTGCATCCGCGACAGGTCCTCCAGCTGCTGGATCTTCAGCTGCAGGTTCTGCGCCATCTTGTTGAAGGCTTCACCCAGGCGGGCGATGTCGTCCTCGCCGGTGACCTTCATGCGTTCCTGCAGACGGCCGGCGGACAGGCGTTCGGCGATGCCCGCGGCCATCCGTACGGGTGTGACGACCTGGCGCACCACGAGCCAGGCGATGGCCCCGAGGAGCACGACCACGAACAGCCCGGCCGTCGCGAGGGTCCCCTTGACCAGGCTCAGGGACTTCTCCTCCTGCGTCAGCGGGAAGAGGTAGTACAGCTGGTATGGATCCCCGTTCGGGTCGTTGATCTGCTTACCGATGATGAGTCCCGGCTGCGGATCACGACGGCTGTCCGTGTAGAAGATGCGGGTGTAGCTCTGGGCCACGCCGAGACCCGCGTCCAGACGAGTGCGCAGATCCTCCGGAACGCTCCGGCTCGGGTCCACACCGCCCGAGGCGCGCGGCCCGAGGCCGGGGTTGTCGTGGTCCGCGACGGACGTGCTCAGCGTGACCACGTCGAAGGCGCCCTGGCCGCCGCTGGAGAGCGACTCGACGAGGTCGCCCATCCACCCGCTGACGTTCTGGACGGGGTTGTCGGCGCCCGAGTTGTCGTCGCCGCCGCTCGCGCTGGCGGCGCTGTCGGCCTTCTGCCCGGCGACCGTGAAGCCGCCCGCGGCCTGGCTCTGCGACGCCTTCACCTTGGCGTCCAGCAGGCCGTTGCGGACCTGTCCGATGACGACGAAGCCGAGCAGCAGCACCACTCCGAGCGACATGAGCAGCGTCGTGACGACGATCTTGAGCTGGATGTTGCGTCGCCACAGCCGCATCACGGGCAGCAGCGGACGGCGTACCCAGCGCATGAGGAGCCGAAGGACCGGGCTGCCCTGGACTCCGCCCTGGAGCAGCCCACCCTCGAAGAACCGTCCCCGGCCGACAGGCCGCCCCGGCAGGGCGCCCGCCCGACCGGGCGCCGAAGCGGCGCTGTCGCGGGACATGTCAGCTGGGCCCGGCCTTGTAACCGACACCACGAACGGTCACCACGATCTCCGGCCGCTCCGGGTCCTTCTCGACCTTCGAGCGCAGCCTCTGCACGTGAACATTGACAAGACGGGTGTCCGCCGCGTGGCGGTAGCCCCAGACCTGCTCCAGGAGGACCTCGCGGGTGAACACCTGCCACGGCTTGCGGGCCAGGGCCACCAAGAGGTCGAACTCCAGCGGAGTCAGCGCGATCGACTGCCCTTCCCGCTTCACGGAGTGACCGGCCACGTCGATGACGAGGTCACCGATGGCGAGCTGCTCGGGTGCGGGCTCCTCCGACCTGCGCAGCCGCGCGCGGATGCGGGCGACCAGCTCCTTCGGTTTGAACGGCTTCACGATGTAGTCGTCCGCGCCCGACTCGAGCCCCACCACCACATCGACGGTGTCGCTCTTGGCCGTGAGCATCACGATCGGCACACCGGACTCGGCCCTGATCAGGCGGCACACCTCGATGCCGTCCCGCCCGGGCAGCATCAGATCGAGCAGCACCAGGTCGGGCTTGGTCTCACGGAAGGCGGCCAGCGCCTTGTCGCCGTCGGCTACGAAAGACGGCTCAAAACCTTCACCTCGCAGCACGATGCCGAGCATCTCGGCCAGTGCTGTGTCGTCGTCGACGACAAGGACTCGTCCCTTCATAAACGACATCATCCCATTCTCATAACGGCGACCGGGGCGCTGGTGAACAAGGTCACTGGCCTGTGACGATAGTCGTACGCGACCATCACTGTCTGCCCTCGTTCGCCGACGCCGATGTCAGTGCCGGATGTCGGCCCTGTTTGCCCGGCGGTCGGGCACGGCGGCCGTCGAACGAGACGGACCGCCTCACCGCTGTACCGAGGGCCCGCCCCTGCGGCCGCGTTTCCGCCACTGACGCACCCGCTCCATCACCGCCACGGCCGCCATCAAAGTTCCCACCGTCGCGGTGGAGTCGGCAAGATCTTCCGGTCCGCCGAGGACGTGGGCCACGCCCCACCCTGCGAGTGACAGCGTCGGCCAGACGACCAGCACGGTGATGGCAGGTCGACGTCGCGGCGGTGTGTTGTCGGCCATGAGCCGAGAGTACTGGCTGATCCGAGCCAGTACGCACGGTTGTGCGACTTCGCGGCTACGTACTGCCGCCGGTGGTTCTCAGTCACCCCTGCGCCGTATGTGCAGATGACCCTCGCGGGGAAACGAGGGCGGCGCCGCGGGCAGGACCCTGTCGAGGTTGTATCCGCTCTTGTGCGCCACACGGCACGAGGCCGGGTTGTCCACCTGGTGCAGGAGTTCCAGACGCTCCAGCCCGTCGGCGCCCAGGGCGTCGAAGGCCCAGCCGGAAAGAGCCTCCAGAGCGCGCGGCGCGACCCCACGCCCGCGGGCATGTGCAGCGGTCCAGTAGCCCACCTCGGCCGACGGCCGGCCGGCGACGGCCTCCTTCAGCACCACATGGCCCACCAACTGCCCGTCGGCCGGACCGGACCGCTTCTCGAGGACCGCGAAACCGAAGCGCTCCCCCGCCGACCAGCCCCGCTCCTGGCCCCGCACCCACCGCGCCGCATCGGCCTCGTTCTCCACGACCGAGCTGGTCCACTGGCGCAGTACGGGATCCCGGAACACTTCGACGAGGGCGGCGACGTCCTTTGCACACCAGGGACGAAGGAGGAGGGCCGCAGCGGACGGCGTGGCGTCCGCATGCAGGACGACGGTGTCGTTCACCGGCAGATCGTATGCGTCGGCGCTCTGCCCCGTCGCCGACGATTCCCGGCCCACTACCGCTCCATTCGGACCCGCACGGCCTGGACCGACCAACCGAGCGCCGGTGCCAGGCTCTCCGGGGCAGGCCAGCCGTTGATCACTGCCAGCAGCTCGACGTACCGATCCCGGCGCGGGTCGCTCACGCTCTCCAGCCGGGCCAGCAGCAGTCGGCGCAGCTCGTTGTCGTCGGGGCGGCCGAGAACCTGCGCCTGGTGGGCCGCCAGTGCCGCGACGATCGGATCGGCCCGGCGGGAAGCAGGATCCATACCTGCCGCCAGGGCGGGGCCGACCCGGTCACGGACGACGGCGGCGAGGCCGCGGCGCGGGGTGGCGGTGTCGCCCAGTGCCTGTTCGGCCGCGTGGTCCTCGACCATCCGCCGCATGCCGGCGCGGAAGTCCGGGTCCAGGACCAGTTCGTCCCACTCCACCCACGCCCGCAGCTGCTCCGCATCGGGACTGTCGGGCATCTCGGGTGACATCGAGCGTCTGACTCCGGCGAACGCGGCACCCGAGCCGAGACCCCCGAATGCGGCATCGAGGAATTCCCCGATCAGACGCCGGCGCTCGTCCTCGGAGAGCTGGGCCAGTCTGTGCATGACATCCGCCTCCTCAGCGGTCAGCCCGCGCTCGGCCACCGCCGTCAGCAGCGCATGCCGCAGGCGCAGGACGCGGATCTGCACGGCCAGGGCTCCGGCGTGTGCCGCCGCGACCTCGGGAAGCGCGAGCTCCCGATCCACGACCCTGCGGATCGTGGACAGGTCCAGCCCCAGGTCCCGCAGGGTCCGTACCAGATCCAGGCGCGCGACGGCGTCGCCGTTGTAGCGGCGGTAGCCGGCCGGGCTGCGGTCCGTGGGCGCCACGATTCCGCGATCGGAGTAGAACCGGATCGTCTTGACCGTCAGACCGGTCCGCCGGGCCAGTTCGCCGATCGAGTAGAGCGTGTCGCCGTCCATGCCCCCACCTTGGCGTCTCCCCTTACGGGAGACTCAAGACCATCCGTCCGCCGACGGCCGGCCGCTGGGGGCCCGGACGCGCGAGCCCTCCCACTCAGAGCGGCTGACGTGACCCCTCACGCAGCGCGGCCAGTGCCTCCGAGGTCACGGGCGAGACGACACCCTCTTCGGTGACGATCGCCGTCACCAGCTCGGGAGGCGTCACGTCGAAGGCCGGGTTGTACGCCTGGGTCCCCAGAGGGGCCACCGGTATCCCGCCTCCCGCTTCCGCTCCCGCCATCGGCGCCCGGGGGGCGGCGACTTCCGTCACCTCGTGTGCGGCCCGCTGCTCGACCTCGATGGACGCCCCGTCCGGCGTGTCCGGATCCACGGTGGTCACGGGCGCCACCACGATGAACGGCACATGGTGATACCGGGCCAGCACCGCGAGCGGATAGCTTCCGACCTTGTTCGCCACCGAACCGTCGGCGGCGATCCGGTCCGCCCCGATCAGTACGGCGTCCACCTCCCCGGCCGCGAACAGCGAGCCCGCCGCGTTGTCCGTGAGCAAGGTGTAGGCCATCCCGTTGCGGGCCGCCTCGTACGCCGTCAACCGAGCGCCTTGCAGCAACGGACGCGTCTCGTCCACCCAGAGCCTGCGCAGCCGGCCCGCGCGATGCGCCTCGAGCGCCACCGCGAACGCCGTGCCCTCCCCGCCGGACACCAGCGTTCCGGAGTTGCAGTGCGTGAGCACCCGGTGTCCGCCGCCCGGCAGCAGTTCGTCCAGCAGGGCCATGCCGTGCCGCGCCATCCGGGCGCTCGCCTCGGCGTCCTCCCGGTGCAGCGCCCGGGCCGCGCCGAGCGCCGCTTCGGCGGCCCGCTCCCGGCCGCCGCCGTCGGCGAGCACCGCCCCGTACGCCTCCCGGGCCCTGCGCACACCGACGGCCAGGTTCACCGCGGTGGGCCGCGCACCCGCCAGCGCGGCGGCGGCCTCGTCCACGTCGAAGCCGCGTACTGCGGCCAGCGCGACCCCGTACGCCCCGGCGATACCGAGCAGCGGCGCACCACGGACCGCGAGCGTGCGGATCGCCTCCACCAGGGCGGGCGCATCCGTGCACACGAGTTCGACCTCGTCCGTGGGCAGCCTTCTCTGATCGAGAAGCACCAGCACGGGCCCCTCGGGCGGCTCGTCCCAGCGGATCACGGGTATCCCCGTCGACTGCTTGTCCTCGCCGAATTGCGCGTACTGATCAGCCATGCGGTCAGTCTGCCCCGTACCCGGCCGACAATTGAAGGTATACAGCGGGCTCTCCCCCCGGTCCCCTGACGAACGCAGCGTGGCACGATGGCTGCCTACTGGCCGCCGCGTCCCGCGGACGGGCACCGTGAAGGAGCGATGATGGAAGACACTCCGGGCTGGGCCTCGCCCGGATCCGCCCCCTCCGACGGGCAGCAGCCGGACACCTCCGGCGCGCAGCCCCCGGGGCAGCCCTCGGACCAGGGCGGCGATCGGTCGCATGGCCCGAACTGGTCCAAGGAGCAGCCCCCGCCCGCCCAGTGGTCCGCTCCCCAGCCTCAGGGACAGCCCCAGGGGCCCGGCCAGGCGCCTCCGCCGCCTCCTCCCGGCCCGGGCTGGGGCGGCTACCCGCCCGCCGCTCCCGGCGGCTACGGAGGCCAGGGCGCCGGATACGGCGGCTGGGGCGGTCCCCAGCCGGGCTACGGCGGCGGCCACGGGGCCTGGGGAGGCAACTGGGGTCCGCCCCCCGCCGCCAAACCCGGAGTGATACCGCTGCGCCCGCTCGGCGTCGGCGAGATCCTCGACGGCGCCGTCTCGACCATGCGCACCCACTGGCGCACGGTGCTCGGCATTTCGCTGGCCGTCGCCGTGCTCACGGAGACGCTGGTCATCCTGCTGCAGAAGCTCGTCCTGAACGACAGCGCCACCGCGGACACCCTCAACGACCCCAACGCCTCCCTCAGCGAGGTGAGCCGCACTCTGGGCGGCGTGCTGGTGAGCTCCGGCGTCGTCTCGATCATCGCCCTGCTCGGGACGATCATCGCCACGGCCCTGCTCACCACCGTCACCAGCCGAGCCGTCCTCGGCAGGGCGGTGACCACCGCGGAGGCCTGGCGGGACGCCCGCCCGCAGTTGCTGCGGCTGCTGGGCCTCACACTGCTGCTGCCGCTCATCGCCTTCGTCATCATCGCCGTGGGCACACTGCCGGGCATCATCGTCGCGGTGAGCGCGTCGGTGCCCGTGGGCGTCGCGCTGGCCGTCGTCGGCGGAGTCGCCGGCGGTGTCGTCGCCCTGTGGCTCGTCATGCGCTTCTCGCTCGCCTCGCCCGCGCTGATGCTGGAGAAGCAGAGCATCCGCAAGTCGATGAGCCGCTCCGCGAAGCTGGTGCGCGGCTCCTGGTGGCGGGTCACCGGCATACAGGTGCTCGCCCAGATCATCGCGAGCATCGTGTCGTCGCTCGTCGTGGTCCCCTTCGCCATCCTCGCCGGAGCACTCGGCGGCAGCGGCTTCGGCGGCTTCCTCGACGGCACCGAGGCCGGCATCGGCTGGACGTTCCTCATCGTCAGCGGGATCGGCTCGGTGATCGGGCGTACGCTCTCCTTCCCGATCACCGCGGGCGTGACCGTGCTGCTCTACATCGACCAGCGCATCCGGCGCGAGGCCCTCGACCTCGACCTGGCCCGTGCGGCCGGCGTCCCGGAGCAGGGCTCCGCGGCCCCCGGCACCACCCCCGGGAGCTGATGCGGTGAGCCTGACGGGGGGAGTGCTCGAAGTCGTGCCGGTGCTTTGGCGCTCGGGCGACGAGCCACCGGTGACGATCCCGCGGGATCCGGCGCGGGAGGCGGCCCGGCGTGAGCTGGCCAAGCGGATGTACCACGAGAACGACCCGGGGCTGCTGCAGCGTGCTCTGAACGCCTTCTGGGACTGGGTCGAGCGGCTCTTCACCGCCGCCTCGACCGCGACGCCCGGTGGAGCGCTGGGGCTGGTCGTCATCGTCCTGGCGGTGCTGGCGGTTCTCGGGGCCCTGTGGTGGCGGCTGGGCACCCCCCAGCGCACGCCCACGGCCTCAGCGACGCTCTTCGACGACCGCCCCCGCAGTGCCGCCGAACATCGCGCGGCCGCCGAGGCACATGCCGCCCAGGGCCACTGGAGCCAGGCCGTCCAGGAACGCATGCGCGCCATCGTGCGCTCCCTGGAGGAACGCGCCCTGCTCGACGTTCGGCCCGGCCGCACCGCCGACGAAGCCGCCTCCGAGGCCGGCCGCGCCCTGCCCGGCCATGCGGACCGACTGCGCGCCGCGGCCCGCGACTTCGACGACGTCACATACGGCGGACGGTCCGCCGGCGAAGGAACGTACCGTCGGCTCGCCGACCTCGACGCCGATCTCGAGCGCACCCGGCCCGCGCCGGCCGCCACGGCCCTCGACGCCCGCCAGGGAGCCGCCGGATGACCATCGAGGCCCCACCCGCGTCCACCTCGGCCTCGCCCACCACCCGTCAGGTGTGGACCCGGGCGCGCGGTGTCCTGCTCGCCGTCGTGCTGCTCCTGGTCGGCGCGGTCGTGATCGCCGTCGTCCGCTCCGACGCCCATCACGGCCGTCTGGACCCGCGGTCCGCCGACCCGTACGGCAGCCGGGCCGTCGCCGCCCTGCTCGCCGACCGGGGTGTGTCCACCCGCGTCGTCACCACCCTCGCCGAGGCGCGTGATGCGGCCGGCTCCGACACCACGCTCCTGATCGCCGTGCCCGATCAGTTGACGAGCCGTCAACAGCGGGTGGTGCGCAAGGCGATGGAGGGCTCCGGCGGTCGCACGGTCCTCGTCACCCCCACGGCCTCGGTCCGCACGCTCGCCCCCGGGATCTCGCCCGATCCCGCCGTCGCCTTCGCCTCGACGCTGGAACCGGACTGCGCACTGCCCGCGGCCCGGCGAGCGGGCACGGCCGACACGGGCGGAGTCCGCTACGTGACGAACGCGGCGGGCGCCGACATCTGCTACCCCAGCGACGGGCTGCCCACCCTGGTGCGCCTCCCGGCCGCCTCGGGGGGCGGCGACAGCCGTCGTCCTCGGATCGCCGGACATCCTCTACAACAACCGTCTCGACGAGGGCGGCAACGCTTCGCTCGCCCTCCAACTGCTCGGCTCCCGCCCGCATATGGTCTGGTACCTCCCCTCGTTCTCCGACCCCTCGGCCACGGATTCCGGCCGTAAGAGCTTCTTCGACCTGCTGCCCTCGGGATGGCTCTGGGGCACGCTGCAGCTCTTTGTCGCCGCGGCACTCGCCGCGCTCTGGCGGGCACGCCGACTCGGCCCGCTGGTCCCCGAAAAACTCCCCGTGGCGATCCGTGCCTCCGAAGCCGTCGAAGGCCGCGCTCGCCTCTACCGCAAGGCCAATGCCCGCGACCGCGCGGCCACCGCCCTGCGCTCCGCAACCCGCACCCGCCTCGCCCCTCTTGTGGGCGTCCCGCTCGCCCAGGCACACACGCCCGAGGTCCTGCTCCCCGCGCTGTCCGCTCACCTCCACGGCGACGGACCGTCCTTGCACTCCCTGCTCTTCGGCCCGCCGCCCGGCGACGACGCGGCCCTGATCTCCCTCGCCGACCAACTTGACGCCCTCGAAAGTGAGGTACGCCGTCCATGATGGACCCGACCACTGACAACGCCGGGTACACAGGGGACGCGGGCACGGCCCGCCCCTCGCTGGAGGCCCTGCGCGCCGAGATCGCCAAAGCCGTGGTCGGCCAGGACCCCGCCGTGACCGGTCTCGTCGTCGCACTCCTGTGCCGTGGCCACGTCCTTCTCGAAGGAGTGCCCGGAGTCGCCAAGACGCTGCTCGTCCGGGCCCTCGCGTCCGCCCTCGAAATCGAGACCAAGCGCGTCCAGTTCACGCCCGACCTGATGCCGAGCGACATCACGGGCTCCCTCGTCTACGACGCCAGGACCGCCGAGTTCTCGTTCCAACCGGGCCCGGTCTTCACCAACCTGCTGCTCGCCGACGAGATCAACCGCACGCCGCCGAAGACCCAGTCGTCCCTCCTCGAAGCGATGGAGGAGCGCCAGGTCACGGTCGACGGCACCCCGCGCCCCCTCCCGGAGCCGTTCCTGGTGGCGGCGACGCAGAACCCGGTCGAGTACGAGGGCACGTATCCGCTGCCGGAAGCCCAGTTGGACCGCTTTCTGCTCAAGCTGACCGTGCCGCTGCCGTCCCGGCAGGACGAGATCGACGTCATCACCCGGCACGCCGCGGGCTTCAACCCCCGTGATCTGCGCGCCGCCGGCGTACGCCCGGTGGCGGGTCCAGCCGATCTCGAGGCCGCACGCGCCGCCGTCGCGAAGACGACGGTCTCCCCGGAAATCGCCGCCTACGTCGTGGACATCTGCCGTGCCACCCGCGAGTCCCCGTCCCTCACCCTCGGGGTGTCGCCCCGAGGCGCGACGGCACTGCTGTCCACCGCACGCGCCTGGGCCTGGCTGACGGGCCGTGACTACGTCACCCCCGACGACGTGAAGGCGTTGGCCCTCCCGACGCTCCGTCACCGCATCCAACTGCGCCCCGAGGCGGAGATGGAGGGCGTGACCGCCGACTCCGTCATCAACGCGATCCTCACCCACGTCCCCGTGCCCCGCTGATGGCGCTCACCGGACGCGCCGCCCTGCTTGCGGCACTCGGCACCCTCCCGGTAGGCATCTGGGAACCGGGCTGGACGGGCATCCTCGCCGTCAACGGCCCGCTCGCACTGGCGTGCGCCTGCGACTTCGCGCTGGCCGCACCGGTGCGCCGGCTCGGTCTGACCCGCTCCGGCGACACCTCGGTACGCCTGGGCGAATCCGTCGACGTGACGCTCACCGTCACCAACCCCTCGGGTCGCCCGCTGCGGGCCCGAGTGCGGGACGCCTGGCCGCCGAGCAGTTGGGAGCCAGGGACCGAGAAGGCCGCGTCCCGCCACGGTCTGACGGTCCCTCCGGGGGAGCGCCGTCGCCTGACGACCCGTCTGCGGCCCACCCGTCGCGGCGACCGGCAGGCGGACCGCGTCACGATCCGCTCCTACGGTCCGCTCGGCCTCTTCGCCCGCCAGGGCACCCACAAGGTCCCCTGGACCGTCCGGGTCCTGCCGCCCTTCACCAGCCGCAAGCACCTTCCTTCCAAGCTGGCCCGCCTCCGCGAACTGGACGGTCGCACGAGCGTGTTGACCCGCGGCGAGGGCACCGAGTTCGACAGTCTGCGCGACTACGTTCCCGGGGACGACACCCGCTCCATCGACTGGCGCGCGACAGCGCGCCAGTCGACCGTCGCGGTACGCACCTGGCGCCCGGAACGGGACCGCCACATCCTGCTCGTCCTGGACACGGGCCGCACCTCGGCCGGACGCGTCGGTGACGCCCCGCGCCTGGACGCAGCCATGGACGCGGCACTGCTGCTGGCCGCCCTGGCGTCCCGTGCCGGCGACCGCGTGGACCTGCTCGCCTACGACCGCCGGGTACGGGCCCTGGTGCAGGGCCGCGCCGCGCGCGAAGTCCTGCCGTCCCTGGTCAACGCCATGGCGACGCTGGAGCCGGAACTCGTGGAGACGGACGCACGGGGTCTGGCGGCCACCGCTCTCCGCAGTGCACCACGCAGCTCTCTGATCGTCCTCCTGACCACGCTCGACACGGCACCCGTCGAGGAGGGACTCCTCCCCGTGCTGTCCCAACTCACCCAGCGCCACACGGTACTGCTCGCTTCGGTGGCCGATCCGCACATCGCCGGCATGGCGACGGCCCGGGGTGACACGGACGCGGTGTACGAGGCGGCCGCGGCGGCCCAGGCCCAGGCGGAACGCACACGGACGGCCGAACAGCTCCACCGCCGGGGGGTCACCGTCGTGGACGCGACTCCCTCGGAACTGGCGCCGGCACTCGCCGACGCCTATCTCGCGCTCAAGGCCGCGGGTCGTCTCTGAATTCTTGTCAAGGGTTTCGCATCAAGGGCGGAGGGGGAGTCCGGACTCCCCTGAAACCCGGCACCCAAAGGGCCCGGAAACGCGGAAAACCCCGTACCAACGGTACGGGGTTTCCCTCACAATTTGTTCGGCGGTGTCCTACTCTCCCACAGGGTCCCCCCTGCAGTACCATCGGCGCTGAAAGGCTTAGCTTCCGGGTTCGGAATGTAACCGGGCGTTTCCCTCACGCTATGACCACCGAAACACTATGAAACAGAACGCCACACCACCCACAACAATGGGCGGGGCTGTTCGTGGTTTCAGAACCAACACAGTGGACGCGAGCCTCTATGGACAAGCCCTCGGCCTATTAGTACCGGTCACCTCCACACGTTACCGTGCTTCCAGATCCGGCCTATCAACCCAGTCGTCTACTGGGAGCCTTACCCCATCAAGTGGGTGGGAGTCCTCATCTCGAAGCAGGCTTCCCGCTTAGATGCTTTCAGCGGTTATCCCTCCCGAACGTAGCCAACCAGCCATGCCCTTGGCAGAACAACTGGCACACCAGAGGTTCGTCCGTCCCGGTCCTCTCGTACTAGGGACAGCCCTTCTCAAGACTCCTACGCGCACAGCGGATAGGGACCGAACTGTCTCACGACGTTCTAAACCCAGCTCGCGTACCGCTTTAATGGGCGAACAGCCCAACCCTTGGGACCGACTCCAGCCCCAGGATGCGACGAGCCGACATCGAGGTGCCAAACCATCCCGTCGATATGGACTCTTGGGGAAGATCAGCCTGTTATCCCCGGGGTACCTTTTATCCGTTGAGCGACGGCGCTTCCACAAGCCACCGCCGGATCACTAGTCCCGACTTTCGTCCCTGCTCGACCCGTCGGTCTCACAGTCAAGCTCCCTTGTGCACTTACACTCAACACCTGATTGCCAACCAGGCTGAGGGAACCTTTGGGCGCCTCCGTTACCCTTTAGGAGGCAACCGCCCCAGTTAAACTACCCATCAGACACTGTCCCCGATCCGGATCACGGACCCGGGTTAGACATCCAGCACGACCAGACTGGTATTTCAACGACGACTCCACCTGAACTGGCGTCCAAGCTTCACAGTCTCCCAGCTATCCTACACAAGCCGAACCGAACACCAATATCAAACTGTAGTAAAGGTCCCGGGGTCTTTCCGTCCTGCTGCGCGAAACGAGCATCTTTACTCGTAGTGCAATTTCACCGGGCCTATGGTTGAGACAGTCGAGAAGTCGTTACGCCATTCGTGCAGGTCGGAACTTACCCGACAAGGAATTTCGCTACCTTAGGATGGTTATAGTTACCACCGCCGTTTACTGGCGCTTAAGTTCTCAGCTTCGCCCACCCGAAAGTGAGCTAACCGGTCCCCTTAACGTTCCAGCACCGGGCAGGCGTCAGTCCGTATACATCGCCTTACGGCTTCGCACGGACCTGTGTTTTTAGTAAACAGTCGCTTCTCGCTGGTCTCTGCGGCCACCCCCAGCTCGAGCAGCACGTGCTCTCACCAGATGTGGCCCCCCTTCTCCCGAAGTTACGGGGGCATTTTGCCGAGTTCCTTAACCATAGTTCACCCGAACGCCTCGGTATTCTCTACCAGACCACCTGAGTCGGTTTAGGGTACGGGCCGCCATGAAACTCGCTAGAGGCTTTTCTCGACAGCATAGGATCATCCACTTCACCACAATCGGCTCGGCATCAGGTCTCAGCCACAAGTGCAACGGATTTACCTATCACACGGCCTACACCCTTACCCCGGGACAACCACCGCCCGGGATGGACTACCTTCCTGCGTCACCCCATCACTCACCTACTACCACCTTGGACCGGCGGCTCCACCACTCCCCTTCACCCGAAGGATCCAGGACGGCTTCACGGCCTTAGCATCAGAAGGTTCGATGTTTGACGCTTCACAGCGGGTACCGGAATATCAACCGGTTATCCATCGACTACGCCTGTCGGCCTCGCCTTAGGTCCCGACTTACCCTGGGCAGATCAGCTTGACCCAGGAACCCTTAGTCAATCGGCGCACACGTTTCCCACGTGTGAATCGCTACTCATGCCTGCATTCTCACTCGTCAACCGTCCACAACTACCTTCCGGTGCTGCTTCACCCGGCAGACGACGCTCCCCTACCCATCACAACACCCGTTAGGGCTATATGCTGCAATGACACGACTTCGGCGGTACGCTTGAGCCCCGCTACATTGTCGGCGCGGAATCACTAGACCAGTGAGCTATTACGCACTCTTTCAAGGGTGGCTGCTTCTAAGCCAACCTCCTGGTTGTCTGTGCGACTCCACATCCTTTCCCACTTAGCGTACGCTTAGGGGCCTTAGTCGATGCTCTGGGCTGTTTCCCTCTCGACCATGGAGCTTATCCCCCACAGTCTCACTGCCGCGCTCTCACTTACCGGCATTCGGAGTTTGGCTAAGGTCAGTAACCCGGTAGGGCCCATCGCCTATCCAGTGCTCTACCTCCGGCAAGAAACACACGACGCTGCACCTAAATGCATTTCGGGGAGAACCAGCTATCACGGAGTTTGATTGGCCTTTCACCCCTAACCACAGGTCATCCCCCAGGTTTTCAACCCTGGTGGGTTCGGTCCTCCACGAAGTCTTACCTCCGCTTCAACCTGCCCATGGCTAGATCACTCCGCTTCGGGTCTTGAGCGTGCTACTCCAACGCCCTATTCGGACTCGCTTTCGCTACGGCTACCCCACACGGGTTAACCTCGCAACACACCGCAAACTCGCAGGCTCATTCTTCAAAAGGCACGCAGTCACACCAAAGTGCTCCCACGGCTTGTAGGCACACGGTTTCAGGTACTATTTCACTCCCCTCCCGGGGTACTTTTCACCATTCCCTCACGGTACTATCCGCTATCGGTCACCAGGGAATATTTAGGCTTAGCGGGTGGTCCCGCCAGATTCACACGGGATTTCTCGGGCCCCGTGCTACTTGGGTATCTTCCAAACGAGCCGCTGACGTTTCGACTACGGGGGTCTTACCCTCTACGCCGGACCTTTCGCATGTCCTTCGTCTACATCAACGGTTTCTGACTCGTCCCACGGCCGGCAGACCGCAGAAGAAAGAACCCACAACCCCGCACACGCAACCCCTGCCGGGTCTCACACGTATACGGTTTGGCCTCATCCGGTTTCGCTCGCCACTACTCCCGGAATCACGGTTGTTTTCTCTTCCTGAGGGTACTGAGATGTTTCACTTCCCCTCGTTCCCTCCACACTGCCTATGAGTTCAGCAGCGGGTGACAGCCCATGACGACTGCCGGGTTTCCCCATTCGGAAACCCCCGGATCAAAGCCTGGTTGACGACTCCCCGGGGACTATCGCGGCCTCCCACGTCCTTCATCGGTTCCTGGTGCCAAGGCATCCACCGTGCGCCCTTAAAAACTTGGCCACAGATGCTCGCGTCCACTGTGCAGTTCTCAAACAACGACCAACCACCCATCACCCCGGACCACGATCCGAGTTCACTGGGGTCGGCGCCGAAGGACGACCAAACGGCCGCACCCTCAGACACCCAACAGCGCGCCCGACCCGAACCCGTCCGAAGATCATGCGTTCCACGCTCTCTCACGAGCAGTACTAGCAGCCCCCGACCCGAGGTCCAGACCGAATAGTCAACGTTCCACCCATGAGCAACCAGCACCGGACGTTCGCCGATGTACTGGCCTCTGACCAACCGAAGTTGGTAAGAAGTGCTCCTTAGAAAGGAGGTGATCCAGCCGCACCTTCCGGTACGGCTACCTTGTTACGACTTCGTCCCAATCGCCAGTCCCACCTTCGACAGCTCCCTCCCCGAGGGGTTGGGCCACCGGCTTCGGGTGTTACCGACTTTCGTGACGTGACGGGCGGTGTGTACAAGGCCCGGGAACGTATTCACCGCAGCAATGCTGATCTGCGATTACTAGCGACTCCGACTTCATGGGGTCGAGTTGCAGACCCCAATCCGAACTGAGACCGGCTTTTTGAGATTCGCTCCACCTCACGGTATCGCAGCTCATTGTACCGGCCATTGTAGCACGTGTGCAGCCCAAGACATAAGGGGCATGATGACTTGACGTCGTCCCCACCTTCCTCCGAGTTGACCCCGGCGGTCTCCCGTGAGTCCCCAGCACCACAAGGGCCTGCTGGCAACACGGGACAAGGGTTGCGCTCGTTGCGGGACTTAACCCAACATCTCACGACACGAGCTGACGACAGCCATGCACCACCTGTACACCGACCACAAGGGGGCACCCATCTCTGGATGTTTCCGGTGTATGTCAAGCCTTGGTAAGGTTCTTCGCGTTGCGTCGAATTAAGCCACATGCTCCGCCGCTTGTGCGGGCCCCCGTCAATTCCTTTGAGTTTTAGCCTTGCGGCCGTACTCCCCAGGCGGGGCACTTAATGCGTTAGCTGCGGCACCGACGACGTGGAATGTCGCCAACACCTAGTGCCCACCGTTTACGGCGTGGACTACCAGGGTATCTAATCCTGTTCGCTCCCCACGCTTTCGCTCCTCAGCGTCAGTAATGGCCCAGAGATCCGCCTTCGCCACCGGTGTTCCTCCTGATATCTGCGCATTTCACCGCTACACCAGGAATTCCGATCTCCCCTACCACACTCTAGCCTGCCCGTATCGACTGCAGACCCGGAGTTAAGCCCCGGGCTTTCACAATCGACGCGACAAGCCGCCTACGAGCTCTTTACGCCCAATAATTCCGGACAACGCTTGCGCCCTACGTATTACCGCGGCTGCTGGCACGTAGTTAGCCGGCGCTTCTTCTGCAGGTACCGTCACTTTCGCTTCTTCCCTGCTGAAAGAGGTTTACAACCCGAAGGCCGTCATCCCTCACGCGGCGTCGCTGCATCAGGCTTTCGCCCATTGTGCAATATTCCCCACTGCTGCCTCCCGTAGGAGTCTGGGCCGTGTCTCAGTCCCAGTGTGGCCGGTCGCCCTCTCAGGCCGGCTACCCGTCGTCGCCTTGGTGAGCCGTTACCTCACCAACAAGCTGATAGGCCGCGGGCTCATCCTGCACCGCCGGAGCTTTCCAACCTCCCAGATGCCCGGGAGGCTCGTATCCGGTATTAGACCCCGTTTCCAGGGCTTGTCCCAGAGTGCAGGGCAGATTGCCCACGTGTTACTCACCCGTTCGCCACTAATCCACCCCGAAGGGCTTCATCGTTCGACTTGCATGTGTTAAGCACGCCGCCAGCGTTCGTCCTGAGCCAGGATCAAACTCTCCGTGAATGTTTACCGGATATCCGGTCGAACACCACGAGAGCGGAACCAGGAGAAGGAATAATCCCCCCGGTCCACAGCGTCCTCGCTGTGTTATTTCAAAGGAACCTCGCCCCGATCAAACCGACCGGAGACGGGGTATCAACATATCTGGCGTTGACTTTTGGCACGCTGTTGAGTTCTCAAGGAACGGACGCTTCCTTCGTACTCACCCTCTCGGGCTTTCCTCCGGGCGCTTCCCTTCGGTGTTTCCGACTCTATCAGACCATTTCGCGATCCGATTTCCTCGGTGCTTTCCAGGTTTACGCTCTCGCGTTTCCCTTTCCGGCGGATCCGACTTTATCAGAGTTTTCGGAGCCGATTGACCGGCGACCTTTTCCTGAATCATCGGGATTGGCTTCCCGGGATCAATGCCCCGGAAGCGGCTAGACGCTCACCGTCGCCAGGTGGACCATGCCACCTCTAGGCAACTGTTCGAATCTACCTCCCCACTCGTGCCGTGTCAACAGCTCTCGTGGGGCGAAGAGGAGACTAGCAGGCCAACGCGGGGAGACGCACATCCGGCGGGGCCGGTCACCCGGCTGATCGGGTCACGCCGCCGTCGGCACCGTCGCGCTGCGTTCGGCCGCTGCCAGGTCGCCGGTGTCCCCGGCCCTCGCCGCCCGGCCGCCGAGGACGAAGACGTACGTGAGGAAGGCCAGCTCGGCGACGATGCCGATGCCGATGCGGGCCCAGGTCGGAAGCCCGGACGGGGTCACGAAGCCTTCGATGGCCCCCGAGACGAACAGGACCAGCGCCAGGCCGATCGCCATGCCCAGGGCCGCCCGGCCTTCCTCGGCGAGTGCGGTGCGCCGAGAGCGGGGTCCGGGGTCGATCAGTGTCCAGCCGAGGCGCAGGCCCGTGCCGGCGGCCACGAAGACCGCCGTCAGTTCCAGAAGGCCGTGTGGAAGGACGAGGCCCAAGAAGGTGTCCAGTCGGCCCGCGGAGGACATCAGGCCGATGCCCACCCCCAGGTTCAGCATGTTCTCGAGGAGGATGTAGAGGACCGGGAGCCCCAGGAAGATCCCGAGTACCAGGCACAGAGCCGTGGCCTGGGCGTTGTTCGTCCACACCTGCGCCGCGAAGGAGGCCGCGGGATGGCTGGAGTAGTACGTCTCGTACTCGCCGCCGGGGCGCGTCAAGGTGCGCAGGTTGGCGGGCGCCCCGATCGCCGCCTGGACCTCGGGGTGGGTGCCTATCCACCAGCCGAGGAGCGCCGCCACCGCCGTGGAGATCAGTGCCGTGGGTACCCACCAGTGCCGCGAACGGTAGACCGCGGCGGGAAAACCGTGGGCGAGGAACCGCGTGACATCGCGCCACGAGGCTCGGCGTGTGCCGGTGACGGCACTGCGTGCACGGGCCACCAGCTGGCTGAGCCGGCCCGTGAGCTGGGGGTCCGGTGCGCTGGACTGGATCACGGAGAGATGGGTGGCGGTGCGCTGGTAGAGGACGACGAGTTCGTCCGCCTCGGATCCGTTCAGCCGGCGCCGCCGTCGGAGCAGGGTGTCGAGACGGTCCCACTCGGCGCGGTGGGTGGACACGAACACGTCGAGGTCCATGGGATGGGCTGCTCCTCGTCCTCTCGAACTGTGTGTCAGCTTGTCGTACTGCGGCGCGATGCGCCCTCAGCTTGGCAGACTGGCGTACCTCGGGGCAGGCCAGGGGAAGGACGACGAGCGTGAGTGAGCTAGTGACGGGCGAGGCGGTGGCGCTGGAACTGCGCCCTGCGAAGCTGCCGAGCCGGGTGCTGGCGGTGCTGCTCGACCTGGCGGTGGCGATGACCGTCTACATCCTCGTGACGATCGGGCTGGTCACGGCCACATCGGGTCTGGACGACGCCGCGCAGACCGCGCTGTCGATCACGACCTTCGTGCTCCTGCTCGTGGGCGGTCCGATCGCGGTGGAGACGCTCAGCCACGGTCGTTCGCTCGGCAAGCTGGCATGCGGACTGCGGGTGGTGCGGGACGACGGGGGGCCGATCAGGTTCCGGCACGCGTTGGTCCGGGGTGCGGTCGGTGTGATCGAGATCCTGATGACCTTCGGGGTCATCGCCTGCATCGCCTCGCTCGTGTCCGCGCGGGGCCGGCGCCTCGGTGACGTGTTCGCGGGCACGCTGGTCGTGCGGGAGAGGGTGCCGGCGGGACGCGCGGGCCTCGTGCCCCCGCCGCCCCCGTGGCTGGCCGGACGGTTCTCCCAGCTGGACCTCTCGGCGGTGCCGGACGGGCTGTGGCTGGCGATCAGGCAGTACCTGACGCGGATGCAGCAGCTGGATCCGCAGGTGGGCTGGTCGATGGCGGAACGTCTCGCCTCGGACCTCACCGCGTACACGGGGACGCCTGCGCCGCACGGGATTCCCGCGGGGGCGTATCTGGCGGCGGTCATGCAGGAGCGGCAGGCCCGGGAGGCGCGCCGCGCGTTCGGAGGTCCGGCGGCGGGCGGGCATCCGTCGGCCCCGGTCGTCGGCGGCGGGTATCAGGCGCCGCAGCAGTGGACCACCCCCGCTCCCTCGTCCAAAGCGGCGACCTGGCCGGCATCCGCAGCCGCGGGGAGCTCCTGGTCCGCGCCGGACACGACCACCGGCGACGACCGGCTCGGGGCACCGGGACAGGCGCAGCCGTACGCCCACCCCGGGCCCGGGCCCTCGGCTCCCGGCACCCCGCGGGACGGGGAGCCCTCGGTGGTGCGTGCCGAGCCGTCGGAGCACCGCGGCACGGGATTCGCGCCCCCCGCGTAGCCGGCGGTCGGGACCGGTCTCCGGAGTCGGGTGTTCGTATGCCCCGCCCCGGCCCTCTGGACGCGCCCGGGCCCGCTTCGCCCGTCCTCACGACCGCCGCGGCGCCCTTCGCGTCACATGGACTCGGACGGCGGCGACTCGAGGTGTTCCAGCTCGATGCCGGGCGCCGCGAGCACCACGTCGCCGGAGATGTGGACGGTGTGCCGCTCCCCCGTGTCCAGGGCTGTGACCTGGTATTCATCCACGATCAGGGGGGCGTTGTCAGTGGCGTGTGCTTCTCTTTCGACCAGAGCCCAGGACTGGTCCACGGTGCGGGGGGCGAGGACCGGATCCGTGAAGGCGACGAGGCGTACGCGCGTCGCGGAGGACGAGGGGGTGAGGCGCAGCAGTCGGGCGGTGGCGACGAGGAAGGCCGGAGACGTGCCGGTGAAGGCGTGGGCGCTGACATTCCCTTCGGTTGCCTGGGTGCCGGCGGGGTCGGTGCGGACCCAGGTCACGCCGTCGAGAGCGGCGCCACGTACCTGCCAGCTCGCGGCATGCAGTTCGAGGCGGATGGGACGGCCGAGTTCGTCGAGGGCGAGGTCGACGGAACCGACGTGGTCGCCGGCAGGGGACGTCAGCTGGGAGACGTAGCGCCACCCGGACGGGCCGGGCGCGCAGTGGAAGTGTTCCTCGGCGAGGAGGGTGTGGTCGTGCGGGTCATGGAGCGAATATCGGCCGCGGGGCATGGACGTCCTGGGTCGTGACGGACTGGTCCGGCCAGTCTGCCTGGTCGGACCAAAGGGGCAGGCCCCCGGCACGGGGGTGCGGGGGCCTGCCTCGGTACCTGCTGCTGGTGGGGCACGTCAGTGCACGGACGTGCTCACCTCGTGGCTCGCCGCTGGTGCGCGCACACCGCCGGTCGATGGGGTGCGCGCCTGCCGGCGGCGTACGTGATCAGTAGCGGTAGTGGTCCGACTTGAAGGGGCCTTCGACGTCGACGCCGATGTACGCCGCCTGCTCGGGGCGGAGCTTGGTGAGCTTCACGCCGAGCGCGTCCAGGTGGAGCCGGGCGACCTTCTCGTCGAGGTGCTTGGGCAGCGTGTAGACGCCGGTGGGGTACGCGTCGGGCTTGGTGAACAGCTCGATCTGGGCCAGCGTCTGGTCCGCGAAGGAGTTGGACATCACGAACGACGGGTGACCGGTGGCGTTGCCCAGGTTCAGCAGGCGGCCCTCGGACAGAACGATGATCTTCTTGCCGTCGGGGAAGGTCCAGGTGTGGACCTGCGGCTTGACCTCGTCCTTGACGATGCTGGGGACCTTGGCGAGACCGGCCATGTCGATCTCGTTGTCGAAGTGGCCGATGTTGCCCACGATCGCCTGGTGCTTCATCTTGGCCATGTCCGCGGCCATGATGATGTCCTTGTTGCCGGTCGTGGTCACGAAGATGTCGGCCTTGTCGATGACCTCGTCGAGGGTCGTGACCTGGTAGCCGTCCATGGCCGCCTGCAGCGCGCAGATCGGGTCGATCTCGGTGACGATTACACGGGCGCCCTGTCCGCGCAGGGACTCGGCGCAGCCCTTGCCCACGTCGCCGTAGCCGCAGACCACGGCGGTCTTGCCGCCGATGAGGACGTCGGTGGCCCGGTTGATGCCGTCGATCAGGGAGTGGCGGCAGCCGTACTTGTTGTCGAACTTCGACTTGGTGACGGCGTCGTTGACGTTGATCGCCGGGAACAGGAGGACGCCGTCGCGCTGCATCTCGTACAGGCGGTGGACGCCGGTCGTGGTCTCCTCGGTGACGCCGCGGATCTCCGAAGCCAGCTGGGTCCACTTCTGGGGGTCCTCGCCCAGGGTGCGGTGGAGCAGCTGAAGGATGACGCGGTGCTCGTCGGACTCGGCGGTGTCGATCGCCGGGACCTTGCCGTCCTTCTCGTACTCGACGCCCTTGTGGACGAGGAGGGTGGCGTCACCGCCGTCGTCGAGGATCATGTTCGGGCCGCCGGTGGGGCTGTCCGGCCAGGTCAGCGCCTGCTCGGTGCACCACCAGTACTCCTCCAGCGTCTCGCCCTTCCAGGCGAAGACGGGGATGCCCTGGGGGTTGTCGGCGGTGCCGTTCGGGCCGACGGCGATGGCGGCGGCCGCGTGGTCCTGGGTGGAGAAGATGTTGCAGGAGGCCCAGCGGACCTGCGCGCCCAGGGCCACCAGCGTCTCGATGAGCACGGCGGTCTGAACGGTCATGTGCAGGGAGCCGGTGACGCGGGCGCCGGCCAGCGGCTGCGTCTCGGCGTACTCCTTGCGGATCGCCATCAGGCCGGGCATCTCGTGCTCGGCGAGGGTGATCTCCTTGCGGCCGAACTCGGCCAGGGAGAGGTCGGCGACCTTGAAGTCCTGTCGGCTGTCGACAGTCGTCATTACGAGCTGCTCCTCGGGGTTGGGGCGAGGTGGGTACGGCTGGTCTGCGCGGCGGCGGACACAGGGGTGCCCGAAGAGGACACAGGCATGCCCACGTGCGCGCAGCGCAGTCCGTCGGAGGCCCTCTCTCCCTCGGCCGGTTCCCGGAGGCACCGCCCGACCGCCATCAGCAGCGACGTCTGGCTCGGCTTCCAAGCTACACCGGGCGGCCCCGGGCTCCCCAGTCCGCCTCCAAAGACGTCCGGATCCCGTGCCGCCGCGGCGGCCGACTCAGTGACCGGCGACCTGTCCCGGTCCGCCGGGCGTCGCCTCGGGATCCGCGCCCTTGGCCGCCTCCGCCTCGCTGTAGATGTCGGGTTCCAGGTAGATGACGCGGGCGATCGGGACGGCGGCGCGGATGCGGGCCTCGGCGGCGTTGATCGCCGAGGCGACCTCCGCCGCCGTGTCGTCGTGCTTGACGTCGATCTTGGCGGCCACCAGCAGTTCCTCGGGGCCGAGGTGGAGCGTGCGCATGTGGATGATGCGGGGGACCGTGTCGCCGTCGACGATCGCGGCCTCGATCTCCTTGACCACCTCGGCGCCCGCGGCCTCGCCCAGGAGCAGCGACTTGGTCTCGGCGGCGAGCACGAGGGCGATCAGCACCAGCAGCGCGCCGATGCAGACGGTGCCGATGCCGTCCCAGATGCCGTCGCCGGTGAGCAGCGAGATACCGACACCGCCGAGGGCGAGTACGAGACCGATCAGCGCACCGAAGTCCTCCAGGAGGACGACCGGAAGCTCGGGCGCCTTGGCCCGGCGGATGAACTGCGCCCAGGACAGCTTGCCGCGCAGTTCGTTGGATTCCTTTATGGCGGTACGGAAGGAGAATCCCTCGGCGATGATCGCGAAGACGAGCACGCCCACCGGCCAGTACCAGTGCTCGACCTCGTGCGGGTGGCTGATCTTTTCGATGCCCTCGTAGATGGCGAACATGCCACCGACCGTGAACAGGACGATCGAGACGAGGAAGGCGTAGATGTAACGCTCGCGTCCGTAGCCGAAGGGATGCTGCGGCGTGGCCTCGCGCTGGGCCCGCTTGCCGCCGATCAGCAGCAGGAACTGGTTTCCGGAGTCGGCGAGTGAGTGGACGCCCTCGGCGAGCATCGACGATGAGCCACTGAAGGCGAACGCCACGAACTTCGATGCCGCGATCGCGAGGTTGGCGCCGAGTGCCGCCACGATCGCCCTGGTGCCGCCTGACGCGCTCATATGTTCGCGTTGTCCCTTCGTAGCCGTCCCGCCCCGGACCCACGCATCCTTGCGTACACCGCCCTGGGCTTTGCCCGTCCTTTGCCGGTGGGCCATTGTTGCAGCCGGGCCCGGCGGCAACGCGCCGGACCGGCGTGACGACGGCGTACCGCCCGGCTCAGGCGACGACCGTGGCCCGGAAGACCGTGCCGGCGCCGGACACCTCGGCCGTTTCGCCGGCGGGCACGAAGACCGACTGGCCGGGGGCGAGCAGGAGTTCCCCGGCTCGAACGGTACCCGCGGTGCACAGCAGGATCTGCGGGGTCGCACGGGTCAGCTCGCGCGGAACGGCGCCCTCGGCCAGCACGTACCGGGAGAGGCGGAACTCGTCGATGGGGGTCTCGTAGACCTCCTCGCCGTCGGCGGACGCCTCCGGGCGCAGAACGCCCGGGTCGCTCGCCTCGAAACGGACGATGCGCAGCAGCTCGGGAACGTCGACGTGCTTGGGGGTCAGTCCGCAGCGCAGGACGTTGTCGGAGTTGGCCATGATCTCGACACCGAGGCCGTCGAGGTAGGCGTGCGGGACGCCGGCGCCGAGGTACAGGGCCTCGCCGGGCTGGAGCTGCACATAATTGAGCAGCATGGCCGCGATCACGCCCGGGTCGCCGGGGTAGTGGTGGGCGATGTCGGCGTAGGGGGCGTAGGCACCGCCGAGACGGGCGCACGCGATCGCGGCCTCGCCGACCGTGTGGGCCATGGCCTCGGGGTCGGCGCTCAGGACGGCGGTGAGGACCTCCCGCAGGGCGTCCTCCTCGGGGTGCGCGTGCAGCAGGTCCACATAGGGCTTGAGGGAGTCCACGCCGAGGCCCGCGAGCAGCTCGGCGGCCTCGTCGGGCGCGCGGAAGCCGCACAGCCCGTCGAACTCGGTGAGCGCGCAGATCAGCTCGGGCTTGTGGTTGGCGTCCTTGTAGTTGCGGTGGGGGGCGTCGACCGGGATGCCACGGCGCTCCTCATCGGCGTAGCCCTCCTTCGCCTGCTCCAGGTCGGGGTGCACCTGGAGGGAGAGGGGTGCGCCCGCCGCGAGGATCTTCAGCAGGAAGGGCAGCCGGGGACCGAACCGGGCGACGGTCCTGCTGCCCAGCTCCTCCTCCGGCGCCTTGTCGATCACCTCGTTCAGGGGGCCGCGCGAGGTGCGCGAGGGCGCGCCCGGGTGGGCGCCCATCCACATCTCCGCCTGCGGTTCACCGGTCGGCTCCTCGCCCAGGAGCCGGGGGATGGCGGTGGTCGAGCCCCAGGCGTAGGGGCGGACGGTGTTCTCGAGGCGATCCATGGGTGTCTTTTCTCCGTACGTGCACTGTTCGGCGGCGCTGGCCCAGCGGGCGTGAGCCAAGGTCAGGCCCCTGAGGCGAGCGCCACGTAAACGGCGGCGAAATCCGTGATGGCGATCAGCTCGGCGAGGGTCTCCAGCTCGCTGCCGTCCTCGGGCTCGAGCTCGCTGATCGCCGTGTCGTGGCTGAGGGCCAGTTCGCGCGCGGCGGGGGCCGCGCTCAGGCCGCCGATCGGGCGGTCGCGCAGGAGCACCACGCGGGCGTGCAGGGCCTGGGCTTCCTCGACGCGGTCGCGAAAGAAGTCGTCGGGGTCGGCGCCGGCCGCGAGTGCGCCAGAGAGCAGGACGCTGTGCGAGCCGAGCGCCTCCGGCAGTTGCGCGGTGAGCGCGGGGCGGCCGGCGAGCTCCGCGAGCGCGGCGGCGAACCGCTGGCCGGCCGGTGCGGCGGAGACGCCCTCCGTCCAGATCACGGGGAGGGACTCGGCCAGCTCGGCGGCGAGATTCTTCGCCGGGTTGCTGTAGGTGGCGATGGCCGGGCCGCAGCGCTCGGCGACTTGGTCGAGCCGGTCGGCCACCTTCCCCAGGGCGTCGGCCGGAGCGGACAGCAGCCCGGTGCGGTCGAGGAGGGCGAGCAGCGGCGTGAGCAGGGCCCACAGCACACCCGGCGCGGATGCGGTGAGGGGCTGGTCCTGCTCGTACGGAGCGGTCGCCATCGGGACGAACAGGCCATGGGCGCCGCCCACCGCGTCCGTGATCGGCGATCGGTCGGGGGCGACGGCGACGACCGTGCAGCCGCGGCGGTAGGCCTGTTCGACGAGGATCGACAGGCCCGGTTCGGTGCCGTCGGGCGTGGCGATGAGCAGCAGGTCCACGGGGCCCGCCCAGCCGGGGAGGTCCCAGCGCAGGGCACCGGCCGCCGGGGCGACGCCCGTCGGGTGGATCCGGGTGACCGGGCACGCGGCACCCGCGAGGGTGCCGAGCAGTTCGGCGACGCCCACGGATGCGGTGCCCGGACCGGCGATGAGGAGCGCGCGGGGACGGCCGTCGGGCTTCAGGTCGTTGACCCCCGCCTCCACGGCGTGCCGTACGGCGGTACGCACGCGCGCTCCGGCCTCGGCGGCGCCGCGCAGCAGTGCGCGCCGGTCGGCACGCGTCAGCGCCTCGGGGTCGTCGAGCAGCGTTTCGTCCAGCATGGGCGACAGCCTCCGATCGGCGGGCCGTTACGCGGGGCGGCGGGCCTCGTCGACGAGCAGGACCGGAATGCCGTCCCGCACCGGGTAGGCGAGGCCGCAGTCCTGGGAGGTGCAGACCAGCTCGCTCTCCTCCTCCTTGAGGGGGGCGTGGCACGCCGGGCAGGCGAGGATCTCCAGGAGGCCGGCTTCGAGCGGCATGAAAGGTCCCTTCGGGCGGAGGCGCTGTGCCTGGTCAGAGTACCGCTGCGGGGGCCTGCATGCGGTGGTTGGGCAGGTCCGGCCTCCCTTCCGCGCGGGAGGGGAGGCCGGTGGCGAGGGACGTCAGCCCCGGATGATCGCCAGTACCTCGTCCCGGATCTTCGCCATGGCCGCCTCGTCCTTCGCCTCAGCGTTCAGGCGGAGCAGCGGTTCGGTGTTGGAGGGGCGGACGTTGAACCACCAGTCGGCGGCGGAGACGGTCAGTCCGTCCAGCTCGTCCAGCTCCAGGCCCTCGACACCCTGGTAGGCCGCCTTGACCGCCGCGAGGCGGGCCTTCTGGTCGTCGACCGTGGAGTTGATCTCCCCGGAGCCCACATAGCGGTCGTACTCGGCGACCAGCCGCGACAGCGGCTGGTCCTGGCCCCCCAGCGCCGCGAGCACGTGCAGGGCGGCCAGCATGCCCGTGTCCGCGTTCCAGAACTCCTTGAAGTAGTAGTGCGCCGAGTGCTCACCGCCGAAGATCGCGCCCGTGCGCGCCATCTCCGCCTTGATGAAGGAGTGGCCCACGCGTGTGCGGACCGGCGTCCCGCCGTGCTCCCGCACGACCTCGGGCACCGACCACGACGTGATCAGGTTGTGGATGACCGTGCCCCTGCCGCCGTTCTTGCCGAGCTCCCGCGCGGCGACCAGAGCCGTGATCGCGGACGGTGAGACCGGGTCGCCCTGTCCGTCCACGACGAAGCAGCGGTCGGCGTCGCCGTCGAAGGCGATGCCGATGTCGGCGCCCTCCTCGCGCACCCGCTTCTGCAGGTCGACGATGTTCGCCGGGTCCAGCGGATTGGCCTCGTGGTTGGGGAACGTGCCGTCGAGCTCGAAGTACATGGGGACGAGGTCGATCGGAAGTCCGTCGAAGACGGTGGGGACGGTGTGCCCGCCCATGCCGTTGCCCGCGTCCACGACGACCTTCAGGGTGCGGATGGACGTCAGGTCGACGAGGGAACGCAGGTATGCCGCGTAGTCGTCCAGGGTCTCGCGCTGTGTGATCGTCCCCGGCGTCTGCGCGGGCTCCGGCGCGCTCGAGTCCAGCCACTTCTCGACCAGTTCGCGGATCTCGGTCAGGCCCGTGTCCTGGCCGACCGGGGCGGCGCCGGCACGGCACATCTTGATGCCGTTGTACTTCGCCGGGTTGTGCGAGGCGGTGAACATCGCGCCCGGCAGCCCGAACGCCCCCGACGCGTAGTAGAGCTGGTCCGTCGAGCACAGCCCGATCTCGGTCACGTCCACGCCGCGTGCGGCCGCACCGCGCGCGAAGGCCCGCGACAGCCCCGGGGACGAGGGGCGCATGTCATGGCCGACCACGATCGCTCCCGCACCGGTCACCTGTGCGAAGGCGGCCCCGAAGAGCTCGGCGAGCGACTCGTCCCACTGGTCCGGAACGACACCGCGCACGTCGTACGCCTTCACGATCTGCGACAGATCAGCAGCCACGGCCAACCCTCCTGAGGTCTGAACAATGGCCCCCAAACTACCCGCTGGGACCGGGGCCGGGCGAAGCGGTCCCGTCTCCCCGGCGAACAGTTCCCGCGGAGTTCACACCAAGGCTCATCCGACACCCGGGCGCACCGGCACCGGAACCCGGAGGACACGGAATCTCCGGGGAGGCGGGGTCGGGACAGCGCCGCGGTCGGCACCGCGCTCGGGGAACTGTCGCAGGAGACGGAACGCCGGGCGAGGGCCGGTCAGTTGTCCGGCGAGCGCAGCACCCGCAGATGGCCGCGCCGGGCGACCTCCATCGGATCCGCCGTACGGCCACCGCCACCGCCCGCCTCGGCCGCGCGCTGTTGCGGACGGGCTGCCTCCCGCACGGCGTTGGCGAGTGCTTCGAGATCGTCGCCGCTGGGGCGGGCCGGGGTCGAGCCGTCCAGAAGGCGGACGACCTCCCAGCCGCGCGGTGCGGTCAGACGCTCGGAGTGCTCGGCACACAGGTCGTAGCAGTGGGGTTCGGCGTATGTGGCGAGCGGGCCGAGGACCGCGGTCGAGTCGGCGTAGACGTACGTCAGCGTCGCTACGGCAGGACGGCCGCAAGCGGTGCGCGAACAGCGACGTACAGGGCTCACGACGTTGGACGGTACCGCACTCTTGAGCGGGCCGCGACGACTCTCCCCCAGGTCACTCCACCGTGTCGTGCTGTGAGTCGACCCGCACGCCCTCCCGGGCCGCACGGTCTGACCTGCGCAGACCCGTCGCGTGCAGCTACCGGGCACCCAAGGAACCGGTCACCACTTAGTACAAACCTCGACAATTCTCATGAGGTCGGCGGTCCATGGGAGATACCGAATCGAGCCCAAGCTTGGCTGGAATGGTCATCATGCGACATGAAGTGCGCCTCGGGACACCTTCGCGGCCACGGCCCCGGCGAGCCGGTTGGACAGATCGGCTTCGGGGCGCACGAGGTGTGTGGGGCAGGGCGCGAGGGCCCCGCTGGGACTACGCTTCGACAGTGATGGACACCCCTGTAACGCCCCGCGACGCCGCACCCGGGCCCCGCCGCCGCGACCGTCACGGCAGAGGCATGCGCGGCCCCGTGGCCCCGCCCCAGGTTCCCCTCTCCGCGAGCCGCGCCGAGGGGTTCGCGGACCTGGTGCAGGACTCCGTGGAGCGTCTGGAACGGCACTGGCCGCAGCTCGCCGACATCGACTTCCTCGTCCTGGAGGTGCCGCGGCTCGACGGAACCGCCGACGCCTGGGACGACGAGGCGGTGCCGCTCGGGGGCACGATTCCGGCACGCGAGGGCCGCCGGGCACGGGTGGTCGTCTACCGCCGCCCGGTCGAGATCAGGACGAAGGGCCGCGACGAGCGCGCCGCCCTGGTGCACGAGGTCGTGGTGGAGCAGGTGGCGGAGCTGCTCGGGCTGACCCCGGAGACGGTCGACCCGCGCTACGGCGAGGACTGATCCGCGGCCGTACCGGAGCCGGCCGGGGCCCGCGGGCCCCGGCCCGTCACTTCTTCAGCAGCACCGACAGGTCCTCGTCGGCCTGCGGCACCGCGACCGTCCCCCGGTCGTCGGGAAGGGTCTGCACCGTGAACGCCGGCACCCCCTCCATCGTGGTCTGGAGGATGCGGGCGGCATGGACGGGGCCGCCGGAGAGCGGCTCGACCGTGAGCGCATAGGTGCCCTTGAGGTTGTTGGGCACGGGTGCCTCCACGTTCTGGGTCGTGCCCCCCTTGATCGTGTACTTCTTGGTCGCCGCGGTGCCGCCCTCGCTGCCCGCCGAGGCGGTCACCTTGACCGTGGCCGAGCCGCCCACAGCGGTCAGCGCGAGGGTGCTGCCCTTGGCGCTGTTGTCCGCGACCGACGCACGCGTACCGACCGGGGCGGTGGCCGGGATGAACGCCGACTCCTGCTTGTCGCCCTTGCCCCGGACCACCCGCAGGGCGGCCACCACCGGGACCGGGCTGTCGCCGGCGGACAGCACCAGGGAGCCCGCCTCGCCGCGCGTGAGCGGTCCGAGATCCACCGCCGTGGTCATGCCGCCCTTCACATGCAGCGTCTCGTTCCCGGCGGGGGTGATCTGCCCGGAGGGCGAAGCGAGGCGCACCTTCAGATCGGCGTCGGCGTCACCGGGCGCGAAGGCGATCAGTCGGACGTCCGTGGCGTCCTTCGGGATGCCGGGCAGCACGAGTGAGCTCGCCGGGTCCGTGGAGGCGGGCAGCCAGTCGCCGCCCAGCTTGTCGTCGAGGGCCAGCACGGCTGCGGCGACCCGGCCGCTGCGGACGCTGACGTGGACCGTGAGGTCGTTCTCCTTCGCCGCGGCGAGCGTGGACAGCAGGACCGGCTCGGTGGAGTGCGGCTGGACGGTGATGCCCTCGCCGACCACCGACTTGAGGTTGCCGTCCTTGCCGTACAGCTCGATGTCGACGACCGCGGCGGAGTCGTCCGGGTTGGTCAGGTGCACGTAGTCGGTGCGGGTGCCGGCGGTGCTTGCGCCAGGGAACCAGAACTCCGTGTCCGGGGCGGTGCAGTTGGTGCCCAGCAGCCCACGACCGGTACCCGCGGCGACCTGGGTCGTCTCCTGGACCGTCCAGCCGGGTGCGAACCGGCCCGTGGCCGTGCCGATCAGCGCGGGCGTGTCCGAACCCGAGCCGTCCCCGGTGACCGGTGTCCCGGGCGATTTGGGGGTCACGGTGGGCGCATCGGACTTCTTCGTGCTCTTGCCGCTCTTGCCGTCCTTGCCGCTCTTCCCGCTCTGGGAGGAGCCCGAGGCGTCCGCCGACTGCTCGCCCGCCGCGACGAGTTGGGCCTTGCCGCCGCCGTCCGTGCCCTGCGCGAGCGGTGTGAAGGACGTGTACGTGGTGTCGGCGATGTCGGAGGTGCTCGGCTCGGGGCACAGCAGCCGGGTCTGCTCCACGGGCAGCCGGGCAGCCGGCTTCGCCGCGCCGCTGCCGGAGGCGGACGGAGCCGTGATCGCCGCGAAGCCGGTGACGGCGGCGAGCGCGGTCGTGCCGGCGATCAGGGACAGGGTCGTGCGCTTCACTGCTGGCTCCCGTCGGGGCGCTCATGGTCGGTGCCGTGCGCCGGGTCGTACGGCATGGCGTAGCCCTGGGTGTACGTCTGGTCGTACTGCGCGGGGTTCCCGTAGGCGTAGGGGTCGTACTGGGCGCCCTCATAGGGGTCGCCCTGGTACGGCTGCTGTTCGTAGGTGCCCTGCGCGTACTGCTGCGGGACGCCCTGGTACTGATCGCCGCCGTAGGTGCCGTACTCGCCGTTCCCGTAGCCGGCCGTGTCCCACTCGTCGTACACCGGCTGCTGCGGGACCTGCGCGGGCTGCTCCTCCGGAGGCGGCGCCGGCGCGTCGGCGTCGGGTGCCTGCTCCTCCGCCTCCGCCTCCGCCTGAGCGCGCAGCCTGCGGGCGCGGCGGCCCTCGCCGGTGGTGTCCTGCACGGGCACGAACCGCTCCTCGGGGAGGTCGTCGTCGACATCGCGGCGGCGGCCCGGCAGGGCCAGCACCAGCACGACGACGGCGAGTGCGCCCTGTGCCCACAGCCATGCCGTGTGGCCGATGGGTGTGTCGTACGTGAGGTCCAACGTGCCGCCGGAGGAGGGCAGTTCGAAGCCCTGGGCCCAGCCGTCGACCGTGGTGCGGGTCAGCGGCCTGCCGTCCAGGGTCGCGGTCCAGCCGGCGTCCGCGGTGTCGGCGATCCGCAGGACACGGCCCTCGGCACCGGACGGGATCTTCGAGTGGATGTCGACGGGCCCGGCCGGGACGGCCTCCGGCGCGGCGGAGCCGCTCACGATCGCCGCCCGGGAGACCTGCCGGTCCACCCGCCACAGGGCGCTGCCGTCCTGCTGGCTGAGCCGGGTCAGTCCGGGCGTGGCGTCCAGCACCCGGCTGATCTCGCGCGGAGCGCCCTTGCGGACGAGGACGTAACGCACGGCGAAGCCGCCGAGCTCGTCGGCCTGGTCGGCGCCGGAACCCGCGACGAGATTGGCGACGACCTTGTCGAGGTTTCTGTTCTCGCCGTCCTGCGTGGCGAGTTCACCGTCGCCGAGGCGGGCGCCGGAACCGCGGACCAGCGTGTATCCGACGCGTGCGGTGGACTGGCTGTCGAGGACGAGGGTCCGGGCCTGGTCGGAGGTGCCGCCCTCCTCGGCCACGAACGCGGGCACCTGCACGGCGTCGCGCCGCTCCAGGGGCCCGTCGGCACCGCGGATCATCCAGCCGGCGGCGATGAGCAGGGGGCCGGCCGCGGAGGCGAACGCGATGAGCGCGGCGACGGGCTGACGCCAGCCGAAGCTCTGCTCGGCCACGCGCTCCTGGGCGCCGTCGGCGCCGACGACCGCCGCCGACAGGAGCGCCAGGCCGTAGACGAGGGTCGCGGGTCCGGCCCAGGCGGAGCCGTTGGACAGGACCGCGAAGACGAGGGCCACCAGTGCGACCGCCCATGCCGTCCGGATGCCGGCCGCTCGTTCGGAGCGCATCAGGGCGGCCAGCGCGGCGAGCACGATGCCGATCAGCATCAGCCCGCTGACGGTGCCGGGACCGCCCGGGCTCGCTCCGAGCAGGTCCGAGGCGGAGGCCGCGCTCTTGCCGTAGTCGAGACCCGCTTCCTTGAAGAAGCCGAAGGGCAGCAGCGACAGCGACCAGGGGGCGAGGAGCAGCAGCGGGGTGCCCAGCAGGACGAGGAAACGCAGGCCGTAGGCGACGATGTCGCTCCTGCGCACCGCGAGCAGCGCGACGCCGAGCACCAGGGCGATCGGCCACACGATGGGGGTGAACGCGGTGGTGATCGTCAGCAGCAGGGCGTAGGCCCAGGTGGCGCGCCAGCTGCCGCGGGTGCCCGAGGCGTGGGCGAGGCCTCCGGCGGCGACGGCCGCGCGCGCGATGAGCGGCAGCAGCACCGCGAGGACCGCCGTGCCGATGCGGCCGCCCGCGAGCGCGCCGGTGGCGGCGGGCAGGAAGGCGTAGGCGACGGACGCCCACGCACGCAGCAGCCGCGACTCGACGAGCGGCCGCGAGGCGAAGTACGCCGTGAGGCCGGCCAGCGGCACGGAGCAGACGAGCAGCACCGTGACCGCGAGTCCGGTGGAGCCGAACAGAATGCTCGACAGCAGGGCGACGAGGGCGAGGTAGGGCGGCGCGGACTGGGTGCCGCCCGCACCGACCGGATGCCAGGCGTCGAGATACCGCGACCACAGCTCGGAGGAGTCGGCGGGCGCGGGCAGCATCGCTCCGCCGGCGAGCGCGCCACCGCCCAGCAGGGCACGGCAGGCGATGAGGGAGAAGACCAGGAGGACGACGAAGAGCACAGGTCCGGGCTTGCGGCCGATGCGCTTGAGCCGGGCGAACTGCTCGACCTCCAGGAAGTCGGCGTCGTCACCCCCGGGTCCGGACTCCAGGCCCGCGCCGTGCCGGCCGGCCGCGGAGACCTCGGGGTCGGAGCGACCCACGAGGTTGCTCGCGGCCTGTTCGAAGGTGGCCCGGACGGTCGCTCCCCGCGGCGGGAACAACGGCCGCAGCTCGTCCTTGTCGACCAGCGGGCGGCCGCGCCTTCGGCGGCCGGCGATGATCCGCTCGGGCCGCAGCGCCGTGCCCAGCAGGCCGCGGATCTCGTCGAGGGCCTGTCCGGGCACCTTGCCGACGAGATAGGCCACCGTGCGCAGCAGGGTGCCGAGCACCAGCCGCAGCAGGATCCAGGGCAGCTGTGCCGTGCGCGCGTTGACGAGGAGGGTGTAGACGGCGCCCGCCTTGTCGACCTTGTGCGGGGAGGCCGCGGTGCGGCCCACGCAGTCGACGGCGCGGCGCTCGCGGGAGGCCGCCTCGGCGTGGCGCACGACCGCGTCGGGGGCGACGAGGACGCGGTGTCCCGCCGCGTTGGCGCGCCAGCACAGGTCGACGTCGTCGCGCATCAGCGGCAGATGACGGTCGAACCCGCCCAGCTCCTCGAAGACGTCGCGCCGGACGAGCATGCCGGCCGTGGAGACGGACAGCACCGGGCGGATGTGGTCGTGCTGGCCCTGGTCCTGTTCGCGGCGGTCCAGACCGGTCCAGCGGCGACCGGAGTTGGCGATGGTCACGCCGACCTCGAGGAGCTGCCGGCGGTCGTACCAGCCCCGGAGCTTGGGGCCGACGACGGCCACGTCGTCCCGGCCCAGCTCGAGTTCGTTCTCCACGAGGCGGAGCATCTCGGCCAGGGCGTCGGGCTCGGGCGCGCAGTCGTCGTGCAGAAGCCACAGCCAGTGCACCGGCTCGCCGTACGGCAGCTCCGGCATCTCGTACGCCTCGTCGCGCCAGGTGCGGGTGACGGGGTCCCAGCCGCTGGGGCGTTTGAGATAGGGAAGATCTTCGGGGCTCAGCACGGGCGCGCTGCGGTTCGCCTCCTCGACGGCCTGGCCGAAGCCGGTACGGCGGGCGAGGTGCAGGACGCGATCGGGGCCGAGGGCCTCGGAAAGCAGCTGTGCGGAGGCGTCCGCGCTGCCGGTGTCGGCAGCCACGGCGTACTGCACGGGGCGCTCCTGGCCGAGCAGCCCGGTGAGCGCGTCGGGCAGCCAGCGGGCGCCGTCGTGGGCGACGAGCACCGCGGTGACCACGTGACGCGGGAACTCTGGCGTGGCGGCGTTGTGTTGGGCCGCCGTATGGCTGTGCACGGACATCGAGGTACGGGCCCCGGTTCGATGGACTGCGGTGGACGCCTGTGCCCCGAGGGGGGCAGCGGGACGTCTCGGACGGAGGCCCACACTAACCGCTGGACAAGATCACGGTCCGCCGCCTGTGGACAACCTCTCGGCGCGGGGCCGTTCGTTACGTATGGATGTGCGCCTTTCATCGCCAGCCGAAGGACCGGCGAGAGGCCCGTGCACACGCTCTTCCCGGGACGTCCTCGAGGACGGTTCGCGGTCCGTGGGCGTCAGACGGCGGCCTTCTTGAGGCGCCGGCGCTCCCGCTCGGACAGACCGCCCCAGATGCCGAACCGCTCGTCGTTGGCGAGCGCGTACTCGAGGCACTCGGAGCGGACCTCACAGGCGAGGCAGACCTTCTTGGCCTCGCGGGTGGAGCCGCCCTTCTCGGGAAAGAAGGACTCGGGGTCGGTCTGGGCGCACAGCGCGCGCTCCTGCCAGCCGAGTTCCTCGTCCGCGTCGTCGACCAGCAGTTGCTGCACCAGCTCGGTCATGTGCGCCCCTCGTCAGTCTTTCGCGTCCCCGTGATGTAGCCGTTACCGATTTCGGCTGAACGACACGAGTGAAATTACAAGTGTGCCGATCCGGGCCAGTCAAGCCGAGATCTGCTATTGGGCCCCTTATTCACTCTGCGGAACCAAGGCTTTGCGGAAAGTGTTCAAATCGGCATAAACCCTGACAGCCATCGGGAGTCCGCGCGAGCTGCCCGCCCCCACAGGGAAGGACGCCCACAAGTTCGATCTCGTTCCGACGTGAACGGCGAAGCGAACCGGATCACAGTCGGATCACGAGATCGCAACGGCGTCCACACGTCCGGCGGTGCGCTCCATGTGTCCCTGACTCCCCCTGCACAAACCTTTTATCTGTCAGATGAACCGGATGGGGTGAAACAGTTCCCACATTCCGGGACCGAAGTTGACAGCGAAGGTGTGAACCGATGTCCTAGTGAGCATGCTCGTGAACTCGGCTGCCGCCTCGACCCGCCCCGTCGGGTTGCTCGGTGCTGCCCGCGCACGCTGTAGCTGTTGCTGTTCCGGCTGTTGAGCCTGCCCCACCGCTCCGGCCGCTCCTGAGTCCACCCGACTCGGCTGTTGTTAACCGCGCCCGTACCAGGGCCCGCGCCGCGCCCGTGACCCGGGCGGACGGCACACGACACCCAGCCCCCCGCACCCTTCCGCCGAGGAACCTCCGCACCCATGAACAGCGACAGCGACCTCCAGATCGCCGGCGACATCCTCGAAGTACCGCATCTGCTCCAGCCGCCGCGCGAGCACCCCTCCACCGTGGCCGAGTTCGCAGGCCTCGCCCGCGCCATCGCCACCGACCGCGCCAGGTGGGCCTCCCTCGTGCAGTACGACGCCGCCTCCCGCTGGTACCACCGGCTGCAGACCGGCCCCGGCTACGAGGTCTGGCTGCTGTCCTGGGTGCCGGGGCAGGGCAGCGGACTGCACGACCACGGGCGTTCGTCCGGCGTGCTGACCGTTCTGGACGGCGCACTCACCGAGCGCACGGAGCGCGCCACCCGCGCGTTGCGTGCGGGGGCGCAACGCGTGTTCGCGCCGGGATATGTGCACGAAGTGGTGAACGACACGCTGGAGCCGGCCGTGAGCCTGCACGTGTACTTCCCGGGGCTGACCGAGATGCCGATGCTCACGGCGTCCCCGCTCCGGTCGACCGGAGCGGGGACGGTCTCGGCGTGCGCCGCCCACCGCGACGGAACGGCGGGCGCGGTCACCGCCTGAACAGGACCCCGCCCCGGCGCCGGGTGTGCCGAGGCTCCACAACCGGGTCACGCACTGTCCTGCCCGCCTGCAAGACTGGCCCCCATGCGCATTGTGGTTCTGGCAGGCGGCATCGGCGGTGCCCGGTTTCTGCGTGGTCTGAAGCGGGCGGTGCCCGACGCGGACATCACGGTCATCGGCAACACCGGCGACGACATCCACCTCTTCGGGCTGAAGGTCTGCCCGGACCTCGACACGGTGATGTACACCCTCGGCGGCGGCATCAACGAGGAACAGGGCTGGGGCCGGGCCGACGAGACCTTCCACCTCAAGGAGGAGCTCGCGGCCTACGGCGTCGGGCCGGAGTGGTTCGGACTGGGCGACCGCGACTTCGCCACGCACATCGTGCGGACCCAGATGCTGGGTGCCGGCTATCCGCTCAGCACGGTCACGGAAGCACTGTGCGACCGCTGGAAGCCGGGCGTCCGGCTCATCCCCATGTCGGACGACCGTGTCGAGACCCATGTCGCCGTCGAGTTGGACGGCGAGCGCAAGGCGATCCACTTCCAGGAGTACTGGGTGCGGCTGCGCGCCTCCGTGCCGGCCGAGGCGGTGGTACCGGTCGGCGCCGAGCAGGCGAAGCCCGCCCCGGGTGTCCTGGAGGCGATCGCGGAGGCGGACGTCATCCTCTTCCCGCCGTCCAACCCCGTCGTCTCCGTCGGCACGATCCTCGCGGTGCCCGGCATCCGCGAGGCGATCGCGGACGCCGGAGTGCCGGTGGTGGGTCTGTCCCCCATCGTCGGCGACGCGCCCGTGCGCGGGATGGCCGACAAGGTGCTCGCGGCGGTCGGTGTCGAGTCGACGGCCGCGGCGGTCGCCGAGCACTACGGCTCGGGGCTGCTGGACGGCTGGCTCGTGGACACGGTGGACGCGGCCGTCGTGGACCGTGTGGAGGCCGCGGGCATCCGCTGCCGCGCGGTGCCGCTGATGATGACCGACCTCGAGTCGACGGCCCGGATGGCCCGCGAGGCACTGGCCCTCGCGGAGGAGGTGCGGACGGCGTGAGCGAAACACCCGGCTACCGGGTCTGGGCCCTGCCCGGGCTGCCCGAGGTACGTCCCGGGGACGACCTCGCCAAGCTGATCGCGGCCTGCGAACCCGGTCTCGTCGACGGGGACGTCCTGCTCGTCACGTCGAAGATCGTGTCCAAGGCCGAGGGACGCGTCGTGCACGCGGACGACCGGGAGGCCGCCATCGACGCCGAGACGGTGCGCGTCGTGGCCCGGCGCGGGCCGCTGCGGATCGTGGAGAACCGCCAGGGGCTCGTGATGGCCGCCGCCGGGGTCGACGCCTCCAACACCCCGGCGGGGACCGTGCTGTTGCTGCCCGAGGACCCCGACGCCTCGGCGCGGACCCTGCGGGAGGGGCTGCGGGACACGCTCGGTGTCGACGTCGGCGTGATCGTGACGGACACCTTCGGAAGGCCGTGGCGCACCGGACTCACCGATGTCGCAGTCGGTGCCGCGGGCGTACGGGTCCTGGACGACCTGCGCGGCGGCACGGACGCGCACGGCAATCCGCTCAGCGCGACCGTCGTCGCCACCGCGGACGAACTGGCCGCCGCCGGCGATCTGGTCAAGGGCAAGGCCGCCGGGCTGCCGGTCGCCGTCGTGCGCGGCCTTTCCCATGTGGTGGCCGACGACGACGGCGAGGGCGCCCGCACGATGGTGCGCGTCGCGCGCGACGACATGTTCCGGCTGGGCACCTCCGAGGCGGTCCGGGAGGCGGTGACCCAGCGGCGGACGGTGCGGACCTTCACCGACGAACCGGTCGACCCCGGTGCCGTGCGCCGTGCGGTGGCCGCCGCCGTGACCGCTCCGGCACCGCACCACACGACGCCGTGGCGGTTCGTGCTCCTGGAGTCGCAGGAGTCGAGGACCCGGCTCCTGGACGCGATGCGTGACGCCTGGATCGCCGACCTGCGGCGGGACGGGAAGACCGAGGAGTCGATCGCCAAGCGGATCCGGCGCGGGGACGTACTGCGCAACGCGCCCTGCCTGGTCGTGCCCTGCATGGTGATGGACGGCTCCCACACCTACGGCGACGTCAGGCGGGACGCGGCCGAGCGGGAGATGTTCGTGGTCGCGACCGGCGCAGGCGTGCAGAACCTGCTCGTCGCGCTCGCCGGGGAGCGGCTGGGCTCGGCCTGGGTGTCGTCGACCATGTTCTGCCGGGACGCCGTCCGCGAGGTGCTGGACCTGCCGCGGAACTGGGACCCGATGGGCGCCGTGGCCGTGGGGCACGCAGCCGAGGAGCCGAGGGCCCGGCCGGAGCGGGACGCCGGGGCGTTCATCGAAGTGCGGTGAGCACGCGCCCGGTCCGCGGCGCCGCGGACCGGGGGCCCGTTGTGTCGTGGACTGCCGCCCCTCGCGGCACCGCGCCCTCTACCCTCGTAGGACACCCCAGCATCACCAGGACGTCACCCGTGGCCGGACGATTCGCTCAGCGCCCCACTCCCACCACCGCGCGCGGTGGGCATGTCGTCGTGCCCGCGGGTGTGCCGCGGCAGGGCACCGTCCCCGGCCGCCGACGGTCCTGGACGCCGCCCGGGCCGCTCGACCTCGGGCTGGTGCTCGGGCCGTTGCGGCGCGGCCCCGCCGATCCCACGTTCCGGACGACGCCCGACGGTTCGGTCTGGCGGGCGAGCCTCACCCCGGTGGGCCCGGGCACCCTGCGGGTCGCGCTACGCGCCGGAACCGCCGAGGCGGAAGCGTGGGGCCCGGGCGCGGAGTGGCTGCTGGAGCAACTGCCCGAGATGCTCGGTGCGTCGGACGACCCCGGCGTCTTCGAACCGCGGCACCGGCTGGTCGCGCTCGCACGACACCGCCGGCCTGGGCTGCGGTTGATGCGCTCGGGTCTGGTCCTGGAGTCGCTGATCCCGTCGGTCCTGGAGCAGAAGGTCACGACGGACGAGGCGTACCGGGCGTGGCGCCTGCTCGTTCGGAAGTTCGGTGAGCCGGCGCCGGGTCCCGCGCCGGGGCGGATGCATGTGATGCCGGCGCCGCGGACGTGGTCGCTGATTCCGTCGTGGGAGTGGCACCGGGCCGGGGTCGACAACAAGCGGGCTTCGACGATCCTTCGGGCGGTACGGGTCGCGGCGCGCCTGGAGCAGGCGACGGCGATGGAACCGGCCCGGGCACAGGCGCGGCTGGAGCTGGTGTCCGGGATCGGGCCGTGGACCTCCGCGGAGACCGTGCAGCGCAGTCATGGGGCGGCGGACTCGGTGACCGTCGGGGATCTGCACCTGCCGGGCATCGTCGGCTACGCGCTCGCCGGCGACCGCAACGCGGACGACGAGTTGATGCTGTCGCTGCTGGAGCCCTATGCGGGACAGCGGCATCGGGCGGCGCGGCTGATCCTGCTGAGCGGATGTGTGCCGCCGCGACGTGCTCCTAAGATGCCGCGCGGGGACATCGGACGGTTGTGATCGGGCGGTTGCAGGGGCCGGGGCGGCGGGCCCCGGCCCCTGGGCCGTGTCCTACTGGTCCGACGCCCTACTGGTCCGACGAGAAGCGCACCGCGCCCGCGGGGATCCGTGCGTCGCACCAGACCCGTACGCCGTCGCGGAGTTCGTTGTCCGCGCCGACCACCGCGCCGTCCCCGATGACCGCGCCGGAGACGACCGAGCGCTCGCCGATGCGGGAGCGGGCGCCGATCAGTGAGTCCGTGATGACCGCGCCGGGTTCGATGACGGCGCCCGCGAGCAGCGTGCTGCCGGAGATCCGGGCACCCTCCCCGACGAACGCTCCCTCGCCGACCACCGTGCCGCCCGTCAGCTTCGCGTCCGTGGCCACCGAGGCCGTCGGCAGGATCAGGCGGTCGCCGCAGCGGCCGGGCACGGCGGGCGACGGGGCCCGCCCGAGGACCAGGTCCGACGAACCGCGGACGAAGGCCGCCGGGGTGCCGAGGTCCAGCCAGTACGTCGAGTCCACCATGCCCTGCAGATGGGCACCGGCGGCCAGGAGGTCCGGGAAGGTCTCCCGTTCGACCGAGACCGGGCGGCCCTCCGGAATGGTGTCGATCACCGAGCGGCGGAACACGTATGCCCCGGCGTTGATCTGATCGGTGACGATCTCCTCCGGGGTCTGCGGCTTCTCCAGGAACGCCGTCACCCTTCCCGTGCCGTCCGTGGGGACCAGGCCGTAGGCCCTCGGGTCCGCCACCTTCGTGAGGTGCAGGGACACATCGGCGCCCGACGTCCGGTGGGTTTGGACGAGGGCGCGGATGTCCAGGCCCGTGAGGATGTCGCCGTTGAAGATCAGGACCGGCTCGTCCGGTCCCGAGTGGAGACGGCTCGCCACGTTGCGGATGGCACCGCCCGTGCCGAGCGGCTCCTCCTCCGTGACGTACTCGAGCCGGAGCCCGAGGGCCGAGCCGTCACCGAAGTGGGGTTCGAAGACCTCGGCCAGATACGAGGTGGCGAGCACGATGTGCTCCACGCCCGCCGCTCTCGCCCGCGCCAGTTGGTGTGTGAGGAAGGGGACCCCGGCCGCCGGGACCATGGGCTTCGGCGTGTGCACCGTGAGCGGGCGCAGCCGGGTGCCCCTGCCGCCGACCAGGAGGATCGCTTCTGTCACCTGTCGTCTCTGCTTCCTGCCGGGACCGGCCGAACGGTTCGATCGGCCGGCCAGTGTATGCAGACCGTGTTGAGAGGACCGCTAAAGGCGTTATGAGGACCGTTAGAGGCGCCTTCGATGACAGTGGGGTGTCCTTCGACGGCTGGGTGTGGGGCGCCTCCGCACACCTTCGTGCGGAAGAACTCGTACGGCTGGTGCCGGGGTCGTGCGGTGAGTGGCGGTCACCGCACGACATCGTGCGGGTGGTCGGTACGACGTCGGGCGACGGCCCCGACCTCAGCGGCCCTGCAGACGGGCCGCGGCGGTGCGGATCGAGCCGAGTTTGCCGTAGAGCAGCTTTCCAGGGCACTCAGTGGCGAACCCGTCACGATGGCCGGAGATCACGTTCAGTCGTACGTTCGCTCCCTTTGGGTAGAGATTGCCACCGCCGGACGTCAGGTATGTCGTGCCACGCGGATCGATGCCGGTGAGGCCGAGTTTCCACGCGGTGAGTGCGGCGACGGAGTTGACGGCGGCGGCCGACGGCGCGGTGCTGGTGAAGGAGCCGAGGACGGCGATCCCCGTGGTGTTGGTGTTGAACCCGAGGGTGTGGGCCCCCATCACGGGCTTGTCCACGCCGCCTGCACGCCCTTCGTAGATGTTTCCGCACTTGTCGATGAGGAAGTTGTAGCCGATGTCCCGCCAGCCGCTGCTCACCACGTGATAGCGGTAGATACCGCGGATGACGGAAGGCGCCTGCGCGCAGGTGTAGTTGTTGCCCGAGGCCGTGTGGTGCACGAAGGCCGCCTTCACGCTGCCGGTGTAGACGAAGCCCGACTCGCGCAGGCTCTCGTCGGCACCCCAGCCGCCGCGCGTGACGATGCGGGGACGCGGCGCGGCGAACGGCTTCGCGGCCGCCGAGGGTCCACCGCGCACCTCCCCCGCCTGATCGACGTCGGCCTCGTTCGTCGTCTCGTCGGACGGCGCGGGGAACATCGAGGCGTTCATCGAGGCGTTCAGGGACGCGAGCCCGGCCTCGACGGCGGAGGCGATGGCATCCGCGCCGGTCCCGCCGTAGGGCAGGTCCTCGTCCGACCGCTGCACCGGGTCGGCCTGCGAGGACGGGGCGAGGGCGCCCTGCCCCGGCTCCGCTCCGGGGTCGACCAGCTCGACCCGCAGACCGTCGGGGAGGGTGGGCGTCCGGGTCCCGCCGACCTGGTCCGCCTCGGCGCGGACCCGCACCTCCACACCGTCCGAGTCGCCGACCCACAGCGGCGCGGTCGAACCGCGCATCCGGGACGAACTGCCCTCGTCCGAAGCCGGATCCGGGCCATGGCCGTGGTTGTGCGTCTCGACGTCCTGCCAGGCGGACCACCGGTCCGCGCCGCTCGCGCGGGTGCGGATCTGGACGTGGCCGTGCAGCTCGGTGGCCGGGTCGTCCCAGACGACACCGACCAGCGAGAAGGACCGTACGGACTGGGGGGCCAGCCCCATCTCGGGCGCCGTACCGGCGGCACGATCGGGGTTGAGGGGGACGAGGGGGAACGACTGGGTGCTACCGGGGACCGTGGCCCCGGTGACGGGCCGGGTGGCCGGTGGACGGTGCACGCCCGGCCCTCCCGCCGCGGCGGCGGGAAGAGGAGCGGACAGGGCCAGAACGGTCGCGCACGCGACACCGATCGAAGAAGCAAAGTATCCACGCATGCTGCTGATCTTGAACATAGTCAGACATATATGTCCATACCGGAATTGACGGACCGTCGGATTTGCTCGTCCGAACCGGTGGCACGTTCACCCGCCCGCAGCTGAGCCCGGCCGGCCGGCCCCGCGTACCCTTGCGCGCGTGAACGCCACCGACCGCACCTCCGCCGACCTGCTGCGGTCCGCGCTCGCCGCGGACCCCGCACGCCCCCTGGTGACCTTCTACGACGACGCGACAGGTGAACGCGTCGAGCTCTCCGTGGCCACCTTCGCCAATTGGGTGGCCAAGACCGCCAACCTCCTTCAGGGCGATCTCGCGGCCGAGCCCGGTGACCGCGTCGCACTGCTGCTGCCCGCCCACTGGCAGACGGCGGTGTGGCTGCTCGCGTGCGCGTCGGTGGGCGTCGTCGCGGACGTCGGCGGCGACGCAGGCGCGGCCGACGTGGTCGTGAGCGGACCCGACGCGCTCGACGCGGCGCGCGCCTGCTCCGGGGAGCGTGTCGCCCTCGCCCTGCGTCCCCTCGGCGGTCGCTTCCCGCAGACCCCCGACGGCTTCCTCGACTACGCCGTGGAGGTGCCGAGCCAGGGCGACCGCTTCCAGCCCTACGCGCCGGTCGCCCCGGAGGAGCCTGCGCTGATCGTCGCCGGAGCGGAGTACACGGCCGCGGAGGTCGTGGAGCGGGCTCGTGGGGACGCGCCCGATCTCGGCCTGACGGGGCCCGGCTCGCGCCTGCTGTCCGCACTGCCCTACGACACCTGGGAAGGGCTGAGCGCGGGGCTGTACGCGCCCTTGGCCACCGGGGCCTCGGTGGTCCTGTGCCGCCACGTGGAGCAGCTCGGTGAGGACTCTTTGGCGAAGCGGATCGAGAGCGAGCGGGTCACCGCGACGGCGCTGGGCTGAGCGGCGCCGGAAGCACCGGGTGGAAGCCTTCCCGCCCGCCCGGTGCCCGCGCACGGCACCTGCCCGTTTCCGCACTCCCGGCTCGGTCCCGCCCCGGTCCGGGCCTCTGCGCGCACTGTTGGCGGGACCCCGCCCCGTCCCCCGTTCGGCCTAACACCGCCCACCCCCGCCCCCGGCCCGGGGTCATGGTCGTAAGAGCCCTGCACGCTCGTACGCCTCTAGGGGGTGCACCCGCCAGTGACCAGCGAAAGCACTCCCTGGCGGCCCAAGGCGGCCGCACCCGGCCGCCGCGAACCCGTCGGCGCCACCCCCACGGGCACCGGGCTCCGACGTCGCCGGCGCCGGCGCTGGACATGCCGCTGCTCCCTCGGCCTGGCCGTGCTGCTGTTCGGGGCCGCGGGCGCCGGATGGGTCGCGTACGAGAAGCTGGACTCGAACATCACCGCGGACACCGACGCCGCCTCCGAACTCGCCCGCCACGAGAAGGAGCGGCCCGCCTCGATCGCGCCCGGTGCGCTGAACATCCTCGTCATCGGTTCCGACTCGCGGTCGGGCGCCGGCAACAGCCGGTACGGGCGGGACTCGGGGACCGAACGGTCCGACACCACCATCCTTCTGCACCTCGCGGCCGACCGGCGCAGCGCCACCGCCGTCTCCCTCCCGCGCGACCTGATGGTGGACGTGCCCAGTTGCCGGCGGCCGGACGGCAGCCAGAGCGAGGCGGCCTTCACGATGCTGAACCACGCCTTCGCGAACGGCGGTTCGGCGTGCACGATCCGTACCGTCGAGAAACTGACGAACATCCGGATCGATCACCATATGGTCGTCGACTTCGAGGGCTTCACGAAGATGGTCGACGCTGTCGACGGCGTCGAGGTGTGCCTGAAACAGCCGATCGACGACCGGGCCGCAGACCTGAAGCTGCCCGCGGGCCGGGTGACGCTCGACGGCGAGCAGGCGCTCGGCTATGTCCGCGCCCGCAAGAGCCTCGGCGACGGCAGCGACACGGAACGGATGGAACGCCAGCAGCGCTTCCTCGGCGCACTGGTCAGCAAGGTGCGCAGCGACGGCGTCCTGCTGAATCCCGTGAAGCTGTATCCCGTGCTGGACGCGGCCACGTCGTCCCTGACCGCGGACCCCGGCCTCGCGAGCCTGCGCCGGCTCTACGACCTCGTCCACGGGCTGCGGAACCTGCCCACGGACGACGTGCAGTTCCTGACGGCACCGCGCACCGCATACCCGTACGACACCGATCGCGACCAACTCGTCGAACCCGAGGCGCACGAACTCTTCGCACGGCTGCGTGCGGACCAGCCCGTCGCGGTCACGAAGGAAGTCGCCGCCAATTCGCCGTCAGGAACGCACGCCAGGACGGCCGATGACCGTGACGGTGAGCAGTCGTACGGCGACGGAAAGTCCTATGGAAAGACAGCAGCCGACTCGGTCCTTCCCGATCGGCCTCCGACACCCCCGCCCACTTTTCGGGGAAACACGGCCACCCAGGACGCCTGCGGGTAAAGCGCACACCAAGACGAGGAACGTCTGAGCTAAGAACTCACTGGGAATTAGGGCAGATTGCCCGGTTGTATGGGAGTGGAATTTGTCACCGCCGTCGCTTGACGTTGAACTGGGCGGATAGTGTGAGCGACCCGGTGCCCTGCCCGTGAGATCCATCGCGGTTCGCGCACTGACTGAAGAGACCCGAGCGCCTCGAGGGGGAAGGCGCCGCGTGGCCCCGACGGAGGATTCGGACAACCGTGGACGCGCAAGGCCGTGGGCGGGCAGAGAACATCGACCCCGCAGACCAGTGGGTACTCAACCCGAGCACCGGCGAATACGAACTGCGACTGAGCCCTTCCGCACCGCATTCGTCCGTGCCGAGACCGCGGCGGGCAAACCCGTCGCAGGGACCTCAGGGGGGCACACGAACGGCACCCGGCCCACGAAGGCCGGCACCGGACGGACCCGCCCCCGACGCCCTGCCCGGGCAGCGCCGCCGACGAGGGGCGCCCGAGGAGCCTCCGCCGGGTCGGCGCCGCGGACGCACGAAGCCCAAGAAGGGCAAGGCCAAGAAGGTGCTGCTGTGGACCGGCGGCAGCATGGCGTTCATACTCATCGCGGTCACGGGCGCCGGCTATCTCTACCTCAGACACCTCGAGGGCAACGTCACGACGACGGATGTCGGCAGTGCCGCGAAGAACGGCTTCAGCAAGGACGAGGCCTTCAACATCCTGATCATCGGCACTGACAAGCGCACCGGCAAGGGCAACACCGGCTACGGGGACACGGGCAGTGTCGGGCACGCGGACACAAACGTCCTGCTGCACGTCTCCAAGGACCGGACCAACGCCACCGCGCTCAGCATCCCGCGCGACCTCATCGTCGACGTGCCTGACTGCCCGACCAAGCAGCCCGACGGCAGCACCAAGGTCATCCCGGGCACGCAGGGCGTCCGCTTCAACACCAGCCTGGGTCAGGACGGCCGCGACCCCGGTTGCACGATGCGCACGGTCAAGGCGGTCACCGGCATCACGCCGGACCACTTCATGATGGCCGACTTCAACGCGGTGAAGACGCTCACCTCGGCGGTGGGCGGCGTCGAGGTCTGCGTGGGCAAGCCGATCGACGACAAGGAGTCGCACCTCAAACTGCCCGAGGGGAAGTCGGTGATCGAGGGCGAGCAGGCGCTCGCCTTCGTGCGCACCCGGCACAGCTTCGGCAACCAGGGCGACCTGGACCGGATCAAGGTGCAGCAGCAGTTCCTCGGCGCCCTGGCCCGCAAGATGACGTCCAGCGACACGCTCACCAACCCGAGCAAGCTGCTCGACCTGGCGGAGGCCGCGACCAAGGCGCTCACCGTCGACCAGGGCATCGGCAAGGTGAGCACGCTCAAGGACGTGGCCCTGGAGCTGAAGAAGGTGCCGCCGAAGAACATCAGCTTCACCACGGTGCCGGTCAACGACAACCCGGCCGAGAAGATCAAGGCGACGGTGGTGCTCCAGCAGCCGGCGGCCGGACAGCTCTTCCAGACGATCAGCAGCGATGTCTCGCTGACCGCGGTCAAGCAGCAGCAGAAGAAGGAGAGCAGCGCGGTGGCGGCCCGGCTCAAGGGCTCCCGCTCGGCTGCCGCCGATGTCCGCGTCGACATCTACAACGGCGGCGCCCCGGGGGGCAGCGCGCAGGAGACCCTCAACTGGCTGCAGAACAACGAGGGTGTTCTCAAGTCCAGCCAGCTCGGCAACGCGGACACGCCCCTGAGCAAGACGACCCTTGAATACGCTCCCGACCAGGCCGACCAGGCTCGCAAACTGGCGGACATCATGGGGCTGCCCGCGTCGGCGATGAAGCCGGGCCAGAGCGAGAAGAACTCCCAGGGCCTGCCCGCGATCGTGCTGACCCTCGGCAAGGACTTCAAGGGGGCCGGAGTTCCGCTGACCGCGCCGATCAAGGCGCCGGCGGACCTGGTGAAGTCCACCGCGGACAAGCAAGTGTGCTCGACGTGATGACCTGACGGGTTCGACGCGCGTCTTGCAGGACGAAGACGCGCCCGACGGGATGCATCCTGTCGGGCGCGTCAAGCGTCTAGTTACTGAACGCGAGACATATCCGGTGGGACGCACGTCCGGTCCGCCGAACAGCGAAGCACGGGAGGCGCGACGGGGCGTCCTCCCGGCTCGCGGGACGGACCCGTTGTCGGGCGCAGGGTGGGGAGGCAGGACTTGGTGCAGAGCGGTGTGCGTGGAAAGGGGGGGCGCCCACATGTGCGGCAGGCCGGTGAACTGGGCTGGGACGAAAGCCTCTACGACCGGCAGGACGACGGCGCCCAGGAGGGCTCCGACGGTCCACCGCAGAAGCGGGGCGGCCATGACGGGCACGGCGGCGGGAGGGGCACCGGGCAGAAGGGGCGCCCGCGTCGCAGACGCCGGGTGCTGCGCTGGTCGGCGACCGTCCTGGCGGTTGTCATACTCGGCACCGCCGGCGCGGGATACGTCTACTACCAGCACCTGAACAACAACATCAAGAAGGACGACCTCAACATCGGCGACGCCAAGGACCGTGCGGCCGCGCCGAAGCCGAACGCGGCGGGTCAGATGCCGCTGAACATCCTTCTCATCGGGTCGGACGCGCGCGACACCAAGGAGAACCAGGAACTCGGCGGCGCCAAGGACACCTTCGGGGGCGCCCCTCGCGCGGACGTCCAGATGCTGCTCCACGTCTCGGCGGACCGCACCAACATGTCGGTGGTCAGCATGCCCCGCGACACCCTGCTGCGGCTCCCCAAGTGCACCGACCCCGTGTCGGGAGAGGTCTACCAGGCGACGACGTCCCTGGCGATGACGAACGACTCACTGGGCCGCGGGGGCCCCGGCTGCTCGGTGGCCACCTGGGAGAAACTCACCGACATCCACATCGACCACTTCATCATGGTCGACTTCGCGGGCGTGGTCTCGATGGCGGACGCGATAGGCGGCGTCCCGGTGTGCGTGGACAAGAACATCTACTCGCACACCTCGTCCGGCCACGGCTCCGGCCTGAAGCTGAAGGCGGGCACCACCTCCGTGAAGGGCACACAGGCCCTGCAGTGGCTGCGCACGCGCTACGGGTTCGAGGACGGCAGCGACATCGCCAGGACCAAGGCCCAGCACCAGTACATGGGCGCGATGGTCCGCCAGCTGCGTGAGAACGCCACCCTGAGCAATCCGAACAAGCTCCGCAAGCTCGCGGAGACGGCCACCGCGTCGCTCACCGTCGACAAGGGGCTCGGCTCGGTCACGAAGCTCTACGACCTGAGCACCGAGTTGAAGAAGGTGCCCTCGAACCGCATCACGCTGACGACGATGCCGTACGACTACGCGGGTGCCCGTGTGGTGCCCAAGCCGGGCGACGCGGAGAAGCTGTTCCGCCTGGTGCGCGAGGACATCCCGCTGGACGGCAAGGGTGCGAAGAAGAAGACCACCGAGGCCACGACGGCTCCGACGGACAGTGATGACAAGATCGCCGTCCAGGTGCAGAACGGCACCCGGACGTCCACGCTGGCGCCGGTGGGCGGACGGGCCGGGGCGGTGGCCCAGATCCTCGGCCAGGACGGCTTCACGGAGGCCAAGGCCGACTCCTCGACGGTGCTCTCCGAGGAGAAGACGCTGGTCCGCTACCCGAGCGCGGACCTCAAGGGCGATGCCCAGCGGGTCGCCAAGGCCCTCGGTATCCCGGCGAGTTCGGTCGAGCAGTCGACGGATGTCTCCGGCGTCACCCTCGTCGTGGGTTCCGACTGGCGGTCGGGCACCACGTACACGGCGCCGAAGGAGGACAACAAGACCCCCACGTCGGCGAACATACTCAATGGCGCAACCAAGCAGTGCATGAAGGTGGACCCGGCCTACAGCTGGTGACCGCGGGATCGGGGCCCCCTCCACCCGGAGAGGGCCCCGGCGAGGCACGCCGTGCCGCTCAGTCGGCGGCGGCGCCCCGTGCGGACTCAGTCGGCGGTGGCGACGACCGCCGGACGCCGGGACGCGATGACCCTCTTCGCCAGCGTCTTCGGGCTGGTCAAGAAGCCCCAGCCCCAGGACATGTGCATGGTCGCGAGAGCGACGGGGATCTGCAGCCGCGACCGCAGCGGCAGGCCCTTGCCCGCGGGGAGGGAGCCCAGGGCGATCGCCGCGAGATAGCCGCCGGGGATCAGGAAGGCCCACGGGGTCAGCGCGGCACCCACGACGACGCCCGCGGCGATCGCGCACACCGCGGTCGGCGGGGCGAGGTACCGCAGATTGATGGAACCCTCGTGGTACCGGGCGACGACGTGCCGCCAGCGCCCGTAGTCCTTGTACTGCTTGGCCAGTGCCCGCACCGAGGGCCTCGGGCGGTACGACACCTTCAGCTCCGGGGAGAACCAGATGAGCCCGCCCGCCTCGCGGATGCGGAAGTTGAGCTCCCAGTCCTGGGCGCGGATGAACTCCTCGTTGTAGCCGCCCTGCTGCTCGAGCGCCGGGCGCCGGAAGACACCCAGATAGACGGTCTCCGCCGGGCCGGCGTCGCCGCCGGTGTGGAAGGCCGCGTTCCCGACGCCTATCTTCGAGGTCATGGCCGCGGCGACCGCGTGCTCCCAGTCGTTCTCGCCCTCGGCGTGCATGATGCCGCCGACGTTCTGTGCGCCGGTCTCCTCGAGCAGCCGCACGGCGGTCGCGATGTAGTTCGGCGAGAGCATGCCGTGCCCGTCCACCCGGACCACGATCGGGTGGCGGGAGGCCTTGATCGCCGCGTTGAGGGCGGCGGGCGTACGGCCGGTCGGATTCGGGACCGTGTGCACACGCGGATCCTCGCGGACCAGTTCGGCCGCGATCTCGTCCGTGCGGTCCGCGGAGGGACCAAGGGCGATCACGATCTCCATCTCGCCGCCGTACTCCTGGGCGAGGATCGCTTGGACGGCTCCGCGCAGATGCCGCTCCTCGTTGAGGACGGGCATGATCACGGACACGGCGGGGAGCGGCACGTGGGGCTTGGCGTTCATAGGAACCTCACGTTACCGCGAACGGGGGACCCCGATGCGCGCCGCCCGAGAGCCGCAGATCGTATCGGCCTACGGTGCTCAGGGATCCCACGCCCAGCTCCGCGGAGGTCTCCCCCGTGCCCACGCCGACCCGCTCGCCCGCGCGCCGTCAACCGGTGCGCCGGTCCCCCGCCCGGCGGCCGCAGGTGCGGCGCAGGAAGTCCGGCTGGGCGGCGCGGGCGGCCACCACGCTGTCCGTGGGGGTCCTCGCGGCAGGGGGTATCGGGCACGCGGCGCTCAGCCTCCTCGACGGCGGCATCTCCCGCATCGACCCCTTCAGGGACATGAAGGACCGCCCCGCCGCGGGGCACGGCATGAACATCCTCCTGGTCGGCACCGACGGCCGGGACAGGATCACGGAGAAGGAGCGCAGGACGTACCGCCTGGGCGGAAACCCCTGCCACTGCACCGACACGATCATGATCGTGCACATCTCGGCGGACCGGGACCGGGCGACCGTGGTCAGTCTGCCGCGCGACACCTACACACACATCGCGGCGCGCAAGGACCCGGCGACCGGTGTGCAGCACCCGGATCATCCGATCCGGCTGAACGCGGCGTACGCGGTGGGCGGCCCGAGCCTGACCGTGCAGACGGTCGAGAGGATGACGCACCTGAAGATCGACCACTACATGGAGGTCGACTTCATCACCTTCATGAAGACGGTGGACGTGCTCGGGGGTGTACGGGTGTGTACCGCGCAGCCGCTCAAGGACCGCTTCACCGGGCTGAACCTGTCCGCGGGCACGCATGTGCTGGGCGGCGGGCAGGCACTGCAGTACGTACGGTCGCGGCACGTCGACGGAGCGTCCGACCTGGGCCGGATGCAACGGCAGCAGAAGTTCCTCGCGGCACTGATCGAACGGGCCACCTCCTCGGGGGTGCTGCTGAACCCGCTGAAGCTCCGGGACGTGACGCGGGCCGTGCTCGGCTCGGTGCGGGCCGACCAGGGCTTCGGTGCCGACCAGCTGATCGGGCTCGGCAGGGCGATGCGGAACTTCTCGCCGAGTTCGTCGGAGTTCACGACCGTGCCGATCGGGGACATGACCTTCCGGGACAAGGAGCTCGGCTCGACGGTGAAGTGGGACGACGCGAAGGCGGGGGCGCTGTTCCGGTCGCTGCGCGACGACAAGCCGCTCGCCCCGCCCCGGCCGAAGAAGAAGGGACCTGCCGCGGTGGACGTCGACGTGCCCCCGCAGCAGATCCAGGTGCAGGTCGAGAACGGGACACCCACGGAAGGGCTCGGCCGGCGTGTGGACGACGGGCTCCTCGCCAGCGGGTTCCACACGACGCGCCGGCCCGCGAACGCGACGGACCGGACGGTGCGGCGCACGGTGATCGTCTACGACCCGCGCTGGGACCGCTCGGCGAAGTCCCTGGCGGCGGCCCTGCCCGGCAGTGAGCTGCGCCCCGCACCCGGCCAGGGCCCCACGCTGAAGGTGGTCGCGGGCGCCGACTTCAAGCAGGTGCGGCGGGTGAGGGCGGCCGAGCCGCAGCAACCGGATCAGGTGGTGACAGGGGACCAGGTGGTGTGCCCGTGAGACACCTCCGGGGTCCTCGGCGCCGAGGACCCGGACCCGGCGCCCCGCCGTGCCTACTCAGTCCTGGTGGCCCTCCGCGACCCGCTTCTCCCGCAGCTCCATGATCGCGCGGCGGCGGGCCAGACGATGGGTGCGGCGGATCTGGGCCTCCTGGTAGCGGCGCTTGTCCCGCTCCGTCTCCGGCAGGACCGGCGGCACCGTCCTGGGCTTGCCGTCGGCGTCGACCGCCGTGAAGACGAGATAGGCGGAACCGACCTGGGTGGGTGGCGTCGACTCGTTCCAGCGCTCGGCGAGTACCCGCACACCCACCTCCATCGAGGTGCGCCCGGTCCAGTTGACCTGGGCCTTCACATGTACGAGGTCGCCGACCCTGACCGGCTCCAGGAACGCCATCTCGTCCATGGACGCGGTGACGGCGGGACCGCCGGAGTGCCGGCCGGCCACGGCGCCTGCCGCGTCGTCGACGAGTTTCATGATCACACCACCGTGCACCGTACCGAGAAGGTTGGTGTCGCTGTGGGTCATGATGTGGCTGAGGGTGGTCCGGGACGCGGAGGTGGGCTTCCCGGGGACATCCCCCGTCGTTTGGCCCGGAATTTCTGATTCCGTGGCCGGGGCCTGGTCTGTCATGGCGTCCACCTTATGCGGGAGCGCACCCGGGGAGACTTTGTGTCAGCTTGGCAACAGCCCTGACCCCGTTCTTCTCCGGCCCTTGTCGGGCCCATACCTCGACCCTGCACACTGGGGCGCATGAACGATTGGCCCGAGGCATGGTCCGACGACAGTCGCGGCAACAGGTACGGACGCGGCAGCGCCGGCGCACAGCCGGAGAGTGCGCGCGTGATGCGGCAGGTCGGGCGCCAGCCCGGCGCGCCGCGTGACCCCCAGGGCGCGCCGCCCTACGGCAGGGTGCCGCAGCAGCCGACCTACCCGGGCGGTTACCAGGACGACCAGGGGTACGACAGCGGCTACAACACGGGCCAGGTGTACGGCGGCGGCGGGAGACGCGGCGGCTACATACCCAACGACGACACCCAGGATCCCGAGTTCCAGCACTACCGGCCGCGCCCCAGCTGGGGCCGCCGCATCAAGTGGATCGCGATCACGCTGCTCACCGTCGTGGTCGTGACCTCGGTGGCCACCTACTTCTGGGCCGACTCCAAGCTCCACCGTGACGTCGACCTCTCCAAGGTCATCGACCGGCCGGCGGCGGGCCAGGGCACCAACTACCTGATCGTCGGCTCCGACAGCCGCGCAGGAATGTCCGCCGAGGACAAGAAGAAGCTGCACACCGGGTCCGCCGAGGGCAAGCGGACGGACTCGATGATGATCCTGCACGTCGGGGGCAACGGCGACACGCTGATATCCCTGCCCCGTGACTCGGACGTGGAGGTCCCGACCTACGTGGGCTCCGACTCCGGCAAGACGTTCAAGGGCACCGGCCGGCATGTGAAGCTCAACGCGGCGTACGCGGAGGACGGCCCGACGCTCCTGGTCCGCACGATCGAGTACAACACCGGGCTGCACATCGACCACTACGTGGAGATCGGTTTCGCCGGCTTCGCGAACATCGTGGACGCGGTCGGCGGTGTCGACATCGACATCGACAAGGGCTTCAAGGACAAGTACTCGGGCGCCGACTTCCAGGCGGGCAAGCAGACCCTCAACGGTGAGCAGGCCCTGGCCTTCGTCCGCACCCGGCACGCCTTCGCCACGAGCGACCTGCAGCGCACGAAGAACCAGCAGAAGTTCCTCTCCGCCCTGGCCCACCAGGTGGCCACCCCTTCGACGGTCCTGAACCCCTTCAAGTTCTATCCGACGATGGGCGCGGGCCTGGACTCCCTGTCCGTCGACAAGGACATGAGCCTGTGGAACCTGGCGACCATGTTCTGGGCGATGAAGGGCGTCAGCGGCGGTGACGGCAAGTCGATGAACATGCCGATCTCCGGCTCGGCCGGCGGCAACCTGCTGTGGGACAAGGGCAAGGTGAAGACCTTGGTCAACGAGCTGAAGAACGACGAGCCGGTGACGGTGTCGGGGAACTGAGCCCCGGGCGCCGGTACGCGGACAGGGCCTCGCCGAGCGGTACGGCGGGGCCCTTTCGCGTACCCCCGAACGGTTCACCCACCAGGAATCCCCCGGGCCGCCGTGCGACCGTGAACCGAACCATGATCACGACCCACGGAGCCCGTCATGGCCGATCTTCAGGACGAACTGGACACCATCACCGAGGCCGTGGGCGGCCTCGCCCCTGCGCTCGAACCGCCGTCGCGGTCCGAGGACACCGCACCCGATGCGGGTACCGACGCTCTCGACCGCGCCCGCAGCTTCCTCGCGGGGCACCCCGTGGCGGTCGGCTACACCGGGGTGCCCTGGGCACTGCGGCATCTGCCCCGGTACGACGTGGAGTTCGGCGAGGGGAACGGGAGCGCGGACGTGCCGCGACTGCGGGAGGGGTATGTGGGCGCGCTGTTCTGGTCGCTGCACCTGCCGGGGGAGCCGACGGGCGACCGGGCCGCGCGGGCCACCCTCGACCAGCTCGACCTGGTGCTGACCGCGGTACGGGCCCACCATGAAGGGCTGCGGCTGGCCGACGACGCCGCGCAGATCACCGATCTGCGCAACCGCGGCCGCGTCTCCGTCGTGATCGGTCCCGCGGGTGCCTGCGCGCTCGGCGACTCGCTCGGGGTCCTGCGCATCCTGCGAGCCCTCGGGCTCAGGCTGCTCACGCTCTCCGGCGTGTCCTGGGCGGGTGACGACGGACTCACCCGGTTCGGCGAGGAGGTGGTGCGGGAGATGGACCGCCTCGGCGTCCTCCCGGACCTCTCGGGCGCCTCGGCGGCCACGGTCCACCGCACCATCGGACTGTCCAGGGCTCCGGTCGTCTTCACCCGCTCCGGGGCCCGCGCCCTGCGCCCGCACCCGGTCAACCTCCCCGACGACGTGCTCGTCGAGCTGGGCCGCGCTCAGGGGCTGTGCCTGGTTCCGCTCGCACCGGAGCAGACGGGGCCCTCCGTGCGGGACGTCGCCGACCACCTCGACCACGTCCGGGAACTCGCGGGCCCGGAGTGCGTCGGCCTGTCGGGGGCCTACGACTCCGGGGCCGCGCAGACCTCGGATCCGACGGACGCCTCCAGCTATCCGCGGCTGATCGCCGAACTCCTCGTCCGTGGCTGGACCGAGGCCGATCTCTCGCTGCTGACCTGGGGCAACGTCCAGCGCGTGCTGCGCACCGCCGACTTCACGGCCCGCGCCGCACAGCAGAGCCGAGGACCGTCCATGGCGAGGATCACCGACCTGGAGGACTGACCCGGATCGAGCACACCTAGGCGTGCTCGATCCGGCAGAGGCAGAACGGATGCCCGGCCGGATCCGCGTACACCCGGAAGTCCCGTTTGCCGTTCAGGTCGTTCACGTCCAGCGGGCGGGCGCCGAGCGCGAGCACCTTCTCCTGGGCCGCCTCGATCGCCTCGACGGTGTCACCGGCGTCGAGGTCGAGGTGCAGCTGCTGCGAGTCGGCGTCGGCCCTCGGCCACTCCGGCGGCTTGTGTTCCGGCGCCCGCTGGAAGGCGAGCCGGGGTCCCGCCGGTACGTGCAGGTCGACCCAGTCGCCGTCGCCCTCCACCGTGCCGCCCAGCACCTCGGCGTAGAACTCGGCGAGCGCACGTGGGTCCGGGCAGTCCAGGACGACGGACCGCATACGGGCGACGGGCAGTGCCATGGGGGCCTCCTCGATGAGCCGGCGCCCTTCTCAGCAGGCGCAGAGACAGAACGGGTGCCCCGCCGGGTCCGCGTAAACGCGCCATGTGCGCGAGCGGTCCGACGCGTCCAGCGGCTTGGCGCCGAGCGCGAGGACCCCCTTCTCGGCCGTGTCGAGATCATCGACGACGAGATCCAGGTGGAACTGCTGCGAGTCGTCGGGGGCCGGCCACGCCGGCGGCACGTGCCCGGCCGCGGCCTGGAACGCCAGCGCCTGCCCGTCAGGTGCCTTGAGGTCGATCCAGTCGCCGTCGCCCTCCACCGTGCCGCCCAGCACCTCGGCGTAGAAACCCGCGAGTGCTCGGGGGTCGGGACAGTCCAGGACGACGACGCCCAGCTTGGCGAGAGCCATCACTTCCTCCTCGGAGTCTGCGGTTCGTGTCTGTGTGATCCACACGGATCAGTGGTTACCCATAAAGGCGTTCAACAGGTAACCGTTACCGCATGCTCCCGCACTGGAGGTAACGTCGCAAGGGGAATCACGAAAGGTGGCGTCGCGCGCATGAGGTCGCAGAGATGAGTGACAGACCCCCCGCCCCCGGCGGTCTCGCCCTGGTGGAGGCTCTGGTCAACACCGTGGACCTGGAGTCGGGCAGTGATCGCCTGGACACCCCCGAGGGACGCGCCGAGCTCGGCGTCGGCGAGCAGGAGCTGGCGGACGTACGCGAGCTGCGCGAGTCCCTGCGCGCCGTCTGCCTGGCGCACGCGGGCCATCCCCCGCACCGAGAGGTGACGCCCCTCGGCGACCTGCTGGCCCGGGCGCCGCTGTACGTCGCCGTCGACGCACGGGACGGTTCGGCGCTCCTCGCCCCCGTCGAGGAAGGGCCCCTGCTCTCCAGGGTGGCCGCGGCCGTCGCGGAGTCGCTCACGGCGGGTACCTGGCTGCGTCTGAAGGCCTGCGAACTGCCGCAGTGCCACTGGGCCTACTACGACCGCAGCCCGGCCGGGAAGGGCCGCTGGTGCTCGATGGCGGTGTGCGGGGCGCGCGCGAAGATGCGGCGGTACCGGGCGAAGTAGGCGAACGGCCCGCGGGGTCGGGGACTCGCCGGTCGCCGGTGGGGGCCGTGGGGCAGAATGCAACCGGACGCCGGTCCGGCCGACTGAGCCTCGGCCGGACCGGCGTCACCGGTTTCGCTACGCCGTGGGGCGGCCCATCGCCCGGTACGTCCACCCCGCCCGGCGCCACAGCTCCGGGTCGAGCGCGTTGCGGCCGTCGAGAACGATGCGGGAGGCGGCCTCCCGGCCCAGCTCGGCCGGGTCCAGCTCGCGGAACTCCCGCCATTCGGTCAGGTGGAGCACGACGTCGGCACCGCGGACCGCCTGGAGCGCGGAGCCGGCGTATCCGAGCGTCGGGAACAGGCGCCGGGCGTTCTCCATGCCCTTGGGGTCGTAGACCGTGACCTGACCGCCCTGGAGGTGTATCTGCCCGGCGACGTTCAGCGCCGGCGAGTCACGGACGTCGTCGGAGTCGGGCTTGAACGTCGCGCCCAGCACCGCGACCCGCTTGCCGAGGAAGGAACCGCCGCCCAGCGCCTCGCGCGCCATCTCCACCATCTGCCCCCGGCGGCGCATGTTGATGGAGTCGATCTCGCGCAGGAAGGTCAGCGCCTGGTCGGCGCCCAGTTCGCCGGCGCGTGCCATGAAGGCCCGGATGTCCTTCGGCAGACAGCCGCCGCCGAAGCCGATCCCCGCCCGCAGGAACTTCTTTCCGATCCGGTCGTCGTAGCCGATGGCCTCGGCCAGCCTGGCGACATCGCCGCCCGCGGCCTCGCAGACCTCCGCCATCGCGTTGATGAAGGAGATCTTGGTGGCGAGGAAGGAGTTGGCGGAGGTCTTCACCAGCTCCGCCGTCGGGAAGTCGGTGACGACGAAGGGCGTCCCTTCGGCGACCGGTGTCGAGTACACCTCGCGCAGCAGCTTCTCGGCCCGGTCGCTGCGCACGCCGACGACGATCCGGTCGGGGTGCAGCGTGTCCTGGACGGCGAAGCCCTCACGCAGGAACTCCGGGTTCCAGGCCAGCTCGGCGTCCGCGCCCGCGGGCGCGTGCTCGGCGAGGTAGGCGGCCAGCCGGTCCGCGGAGCCCACGGGCACCGTCGACTTGCCGACGACGAGGGAGGGGGCCCTCAGATGCGGGGCGAGCGAGGCGATCGCGGCGTCGACGAAAGACATGTCGCAGGCGTACTCGCCGTGCTTCTGCGGGGTGTTCACGCAGACGAAGTGGATGTCGCCGAACGCGGCCAACTCGGCCCAGTCCATGGTGAATCTCAGCCGTCCCGAGGAGCCCTCGATGCCCGCGACGTGCTTGCGCAGCAGATCCTCGAGACCGGGCTCGTACATGGGGACCTCGCCCCGCTGGAGCATCTCGATCTTCTCCGGCACGACGTCGAGACCGAGCACCTCGAACCCGAGCTCGGCCATGGCGGCGGCGTGCGTGGCGCCGAGATAACCGGTCCCTATGACGGTGATCTTGAGGCTCATGGGGTGCTCCAGGGGGGACGGCGGTGAATCGGTGCCCGAGCATAGCCGGGCCTCTCGGCGGGCAGGTTTCCCGCTGTCGCCAAGCTCACGTATCACTCGTGTGGGCGTACCCCTAAAATTTGGGTTACTTAACGGTAATTAGCGTCGGCACCGCAGCTTCCTTGGAGCGTGAGAGACCTTGGCCGGATCGGCTGAATTCGACCTGTACCGCCCGTCCGAGGAGCACTCCATGCTCCGCGACGCCATTCGCGCGCTGGCCGAGGCGAAGATCGCGCCGTACGCCGCCGCGGTGGACGAGGAGGCGCGCTTCCCTCAGGAGGCGCTGGATGCCCTTGTGGCGAACGACCTGCACGCGGTGCACGTGCCCGAGGAGTACGGCGGCGCCGGCGCGGACGCCCTCGCCACGGTCATCGTGATCGAGGAGGTGGCGCGTGCCTGCGTGTCGTCCTCGCTGATCCCGGCCGTGAACAAGCTCGGCTCCCTGCCGGTGATCCTCTCCGGCTCCGAGGAGCTGAAGAAGAAGTACTTGGGGCCGCTGGCCAAGGGCGACGCGATGTTCTCGTATTGCCTTTCCGAGCCCGAGGCCGGATCCGACGCGGCCGGTATGAGGACGAAGGCCGTCCGTGACGGCGACCACTGGGTCCTCGACGGTGTGAAGCGCTGGATCACCAACGCGGGCGTTTCCGAGTATTACACGGTCATGGCCGTGACCGACCCGGAGAAGCGCTCCAAGGGCATATCGGCCTTCGTCGTCGAGAAGTCGGACCCGGGTGTGTCCTTCGGCGCCCCGGAGAAGAAGCTCGGCATCAAGGGCTCCCCCACCCGCGAGGTCTACTTCGACAACGTCCGCATCCCGGCCGACCGCATGATCGGCGCGGAGGGCACCGGCTTCGCGACCGCGATGAAGACCCTGGACCACACCCGGATCACCATCGCCGCCCAGGCGCTCGGTGTCGCCCAGGGCGCCTTCGACTACGCCAAGGGCTACGTCAAGGAGCGCAAGCAGTTCGGCAAGGCGATCGCCGACTTCCAGGGCATCCAGTTCATGCTCGCCGACATGGCGATGAAGATCGAGGCGGCCCGCCAGCTCACCTACGCGGCCGCCGCCAAGTCGGAACGCGGCGACAGCGACCTGACCTTCCAGGGCGCCGCCGCGAAGTGCTTCGCCTCGGACGTGGCGATGGAGGTCACCACGGACGCGGTCCAGTTGCTGGGCGGTTACGGCTACACGCGCGACTACCCGGTCGAGCGGATGATGCGCGATGCCAAGATCACCCAGATCTACGAGGGCACCAACCAGGTCCAGCGGATCGTGATGGCGCGCAACCTGCCGTGACACCACGGCCGGTCACGGCTGCGCACGGAGGTTTCCGGGGCACCCTGCGGGGTGCCCCTTTCCGTGGTGCGCGGCGGATCCCGTCCGTGGATCGGGGGCGTGGGCCGGACCCACGCCCCCTCGCCGTCAGCGGTCCAGCTCCTCCAGCGTCGCGTTCGACGGGCCCCGCCTGCCCTTCAGGCCCCGGGCCACGTCCTCGGCCGCACCCAGCACGCGCACCGCGTTCTGCCAGGTCAGCTTGGCCAGGTCGGACTTCGACCAGCCGCGGTCGAGCAGTTCGGCGATCAGGTTCGGATAGCCCGAGACATCGTTGAGGCCGTCCGGCGTGAAGGCCGTGCCGTCGTAGTCGCCGCCGATGCCCAGGTGGTCGACGCCCGCCGCCTCACGCATGTGGTCCAGATGGTCGGCGACCGTCCCGACCGTCGCGACGGGGCGGGGGTTGCGCTCCTCGAAGGCGCGGTGGACCTTCATCGCCTGCGGGGTCGTGTCGAGATGGTGGAAACCGTGCGTGCGCATGTTCTCGTCCGCGGCGGCCGTCCAGTCGACCGCCGCACGCAGCACGAACTTGGGGACAAACGTCACCATCGCCACGCCCCCGTTGGCGGGCAGGCGCTCGAGGACGTCGTCGGGGATGTTGCGCGGGTGGTCGCAGACCGCACGGGCGGAGGAGTGCGAGAAGATCACCGGGGCGTCCGTGGTGTCCAGCGCGTCCCGCATCGTCGTCGCCGCCACGTGCGAGAGGTCGACCAGCATCCCGAGGCGGTTCATCTCACGCACGACCTCGCGGCCGAAGGTGGTGAGGCCGCCGGCCGCCGGCCGGTCGGTCGCCGAGTCCGCCCACGCGACGTTGTCGTTGTGGGTGAGGGTCATGTACCGCACGCCGAGCTCGTACAGTCCGCGCAGGGTGCCGAGCGAGTTTGCGATCGAATGGCCGCCCTCCGCGCCCATCAGCGACGCTATGCGGCCCTCCGCGCGCGCCGCCTCCATGTCGGCGGCGGTCAGCGTCGGTCGCAGGTCCGCCGGATAACGCTCCGTCAGCTGCCGTACGCAGTCGATCTGTTCCAGCGTCGCGGGCACCGGGTCGGGCAGATCGCTGCGCACGTACACCGACCAGAACTGCGCCCCGACCCCGCCCTCGCGCAGCCGCGGCAGGTCGGTGTGCAGGTGCTCGTTCTGATGGTGGGCGATGTCGCGGGCGTCCAGGTCGTAACCGACCTGCTCGCGCAGCGCCCAGGGCAGGTCGTTGTGCCCGTCGACCACCGGGAACTCGCGCAGCAGGTTCCGGGCCGCCTCCAGGGAGGGCGAGGTCACCGGCGTCACTTCCCCGTGCCGAAGCCGAAGCCCGCCGTCGCGCCCTCGACCTTGGAGCGCAGCCGCTTGCCCTTCTCGGTGGCCTGGTCGTTGAGGTCCTGCTGGAAGTCGCGCATCTTCCCGAGCAGGTCCTCGTCGTGCGCGGCGAGAATACGGGCCGCGAGCAGCCCCGCGTTGCGGGCACCGCCCACCGAGACCGTCGCCACCGGAACACCGGCGGGCATCTGCACGATCGACAGCAGCGAGTCCATGCCGTCCAGGTACTTCAGCGGGACCGGGACGCCGATGACGGGCAGCGGGGTGACGGACGCGAGCATCCCGGGCAGGTGCGCGGCGCCTCCGGCGCCCGCGATGAGCACCTTCAGACCACGGTCCGCCGCGTGCTCACCGTAGGAGATCATCTCGCGGGGCATGCGGTGCGCGGAGACGACGTCGACCTCGTACGCGACCTCGAACTCGTCGAGGGCCTTTGCGGCGGCCTCCATGACGGGCCAGTCGGAGTCCGACCCCATGACGATGCCGACCAAGGGGAAGGGGCGTGCGTCAGCGCTCGTGGCGGGGTGGCGGTCGGGTGACGGGAGGGCAGGGCTCATTCGGTGATGGTGCCTCTCAGGTAGCCGGCAGCGTGACGTGCGCGCTCCAGCACGTCGTCCAGGTCGTCGCCGTAGGTGTTGACGTGTCCGACCTTGCGGCCGGGCTTCACGTCCTTGCCGTACATATGGATCTTGAGCTGGGGGTCCCGGGCCATGCAGTGCAGATACGCGGAGTACATGTCGGGGTAGTCGCCGCCCAGCACGTTGACCATGACGGTCCACTTGGCCCGCGGGCGCGGGTCACCGAGCGGGAGGTCGAGGACGGCCCGTACATGGTTGGCGAACTGCGAGGTGATCGCGCCGTCCTGGGTCCAGTGGCCCGAGTTGTGCGGGCGCATCGCCAGCTCGTTGACGAGGAGGCGGCCGTCGCGGGTCTGGAACAGCTCGACGGCCAGGTGACCGACGACGCCGAGCTCCTTGGCGATCGTCAGGGCCATCTCCTCGGCCCTCAGCGCCAGCGCCTCGTCCAGATCGGGGGCGGGCGCGATCACGGTGTCGCAGACCCCGTCGACCTGCTGGGACTCCACGACCGGGTACGCAACCGCCTGTCCGTGCGGGGACCGCACGACGTTCGCGGCCAGCTCCCGCACGAAGTCGACCTTCTCCTCGGCGAGGACCGGGACGCCCGCCCGGAACGGCTCCGCGGCCTCCTCGGGCGACGTCACGACCCATACGCCCTTGCCGTCGTAGCCGCCGCGGACGGTCTTCAGGACGACGGGGAAACCGTCGCCCTCCGCCGCGAAGGCGACGACGTCCTGCGGATCGCTCACGATGCGGTGGCGCGGGCACGGCACCCCGATCGAGTCGAGCCTCGCCCGCATCACGCCCTTGTCCTGGGCGTGCACGAGCGCGTCCGGGCCGGGGCGGACGGGGATGCCGTCCGCCTCCAGGGCCCGCAGGTGCTCGGTGGGCACGTGCTCGTGATCGAAGGTGATCACGTCACAGCCCCGCGCGAAGGCACGCAGGGTCTCCAGGTCGCGATAGTCGCCGACGACGACATCGTGGACGACCTGCGCCGCGGAGTCCTGGGGGGTGTCACTGAGGAGCTTGAACCTGATGCCGAGCGGGATGCCCGCCTCGTGTGTCATACGAGCGAGCTGTCCACCGCCGACCATGCCGACTACCGGAAACGTCACGCACCCAGGGTATCGGCCACGCGGACACGGCCGGTTTCCGTCCCCGCGGGACGGCAGCCCGCGACCGGACGGCGTCCCGTCGGCCCGCTTCCCTGCTGCTTTCTTTCCGTCCTCATGAACCGGTCCACAGGCGGCGGCCACCTGCGCTGGTTAGCATGGCGGAGTTGACGGAACCGCTCGGCGCGTCCTGCCGGGCCGGCGCACTCGACCGACCGAATCGACGACAGGACCGACCCGACGGGGGCTGGCAACACCATGGGCAGTGGTTCCACAGGCCTCAAGAGCGAGCCCCCCGGTGCGATGCGCCGGCAGTTCGACCAGCTCATACGTGAGATCGCCAAGTTCGGCGCGGTCGGCGGTGCGGGGCTGCTGGTCAATCTGCTGGTCTTCAACCTCGTGCGGCACGCCACCGGGCTCCAGGTGGTCCGTGCCAGTGTCATCGCCACCGTCGTGGCGATCGTCTTCAACTACATCGGGTTCCGCTACTTCACCTACCGGGACCGCGACAAGAGCGGCAGCACCCGTGAGATATCGCTGTTCCTGCTGTTCAGCGCCGCGGGCCTGGTGATCGAGAACGGCGTCCTGTACATCGCGACGTACGGGTTCGGCTGGGACACCCCACTGCAGAGCAACATCTTCAAGTTCCTCGGGATCGGACTCGGCACGCTGTTCCGGTTCTGGTCCTACCGCTCCTGGGTCTTCCGGACGCTGCCGGCCGGTGAGGCCGTGGCAGGTGCGGAGTCCATCCTCGAGGCGGCCGAGCGGCAGCGCCGTCAGGGCCAGCACGTCAACCGCTGAGCCGGCTCCTCGTCCGACCCGGTGCCGCGGGCGGCCTCCGGCACCGGTCGGCCCGTCCCGGTTCCCGCCCGCGCCGGACACTCATCTGACCGTGGTCCCCGGCTCGTCCGGCTCGTCCCCCTGGGACGCCGTCTTCAGAGGCGTGCGGGACAGGAACAGGCCGAAGACCGGCGGCTGGGTCTGGAGCATCTCCAGCCGGCCGCCGTCCGCCTCGGCGAGATCGCGGGCGACCGCCAGCCCGATGCCCGTGGAGTTGCGGCCGCTGATCGTGCGCTCGAAGATGCGGGAACCCAGCTCCGCCGGCACGCCGGGTCCTTCGTCGGTCACCTCCACGACGGCCTGGTTGCCCGTGACACGGGTGCGCAGGGCGACGGTGCCGCCACCGTGCATGAGCGAGTTCTCGATCAGGGCGGCCAGCACCTGGGCGACGGCGCCCGGCGTGCCCACGGCCCGCAGATGCCGCTTGCCCGAGCTGACGATGGCCCGTCCCGCGCTGCGGTAGGCGGGGCGCCACTCGGCGAGCTGCTGCTGGATGACCTCGTCGAGGTCGAAGGAGACGGCGGAGCCGGTGCGTGGGTCGCGGGCGTTGGTCAGCAGCCGTTCGACGACGTCCGTGAGCCGTTCCACCTGCGTGAGCGCGATGGTCGCCTCCTCCTTCACCGTGTCCGGCTCGTCGGTGAGGGTGATCTCCTCCAGCCGCATGGAGAGCGCGGTGAGCGGTGTGCGCAGCTGGTGGGAGGCGTCGGCGGCCAGTCGGCGCTCGGCCGTGAGCATGCGCGCGATCCGCTCGGCGGAGGAGTCGAGGACATCGGCGACCCGGTCCAGTTCCGGGACTCCGTACCGCTTGTGGCGCGGCCGAGGATCGCCGGAACCGAGGCGTTCCGCCGTCTCGGCGAGGTCGGTGAGCGGGGAGGCGAGGCGGTTGGCCTGGCGTACGGCGAGCAGGACCGCGGCGATGATCGCGAGCAGTGCGACCAGGGCGATGATCAGCAGCGTGCGGCCCACTTCCCGGGTGACCGTGGAGCGGGGTTCCTCCACGCGGACCGTCTCACCCTCCTCGCCCTTGGCCGTGGAGTGGATGACGTCCCCCACGGGCTTGGTGCCCACCTCGATGGGAGGCTGGCCGGGGATGCCGATGACCGCGTACCGGTCGCCCGTGACCTGGGCCTTGAAGACCGCGGCGGTGACCTTCTCGTCGCCGAGGAGCCGGCTGTCCACGATGCTGGCGAGCCGCAGCGCCTCGGAGTCGACACGTTCCTGCGCGCTGTTGCTGATCGTCCGGGTCTCGACGATGACGAGGGAGATGCCGAAGACGGCGATCACCACGAGGACGACGGCGAGGGTGGACTGGATGAGACGACGACGCACGGGGCCCTCCGGGCAATGGCTCTACGACGACCAGTGTGCCCCGGGCACCGCCTGTGCCGCGGGCCGGGGCAGCGGCCTCGTGACGGGAGGGGCGCCCCCACGACCGGCCACGAGCGCCGCGGGCCCGCGCCCGCCGCGCGGCCATGAGCGCGGCAGCGGTCGGCGCGCACGACGGCCGGCCCGGCCGAGCCCGGCGGCGGCGACCGGGGTCCGTCGTCCGGATCGGGTCGGCTGAGAGGGACTGCGCCTTTCGGTCGACCCGAGCGGGGCGTGGCGACGCGGAGCGGCGGCGGCCGTCGACAACGCGGCAGCCGCGTGTGCCGCACCCCGCGGCGCCGGCCCGACCCGGACGACCGGCCCTAGCTCTTCTCGAAGCGGAAGCCCACTCCCCGTACCGTCGCGATGTAGCGCGGGTTGGCGGCGTCGTCCCCCAGCTTCTTGCGCAGCCAGGAGATGTGCATGTCCAGCGTCTTCGTGGACGACCACCACGTGGTGTCCCAGACCTCGCGCATCAGCTGGTCGCGCGTGACGACCCGGCCCGCGTCCCGGACGAGGACCCGCAGCAGATCGAACTCCTTGGCGGTGAGCTGGAGCTCCTCGTCACCCATCCACGCCCGGTGCGACTCGACGTCGATGCGCACCCCGTGCGTGGCGGGCGGCTGCGCGGGCTCGGCGGAGCCGCGCCGCAGCAGCGCCCGGACGCGGGCGAGCAGCTCGGCGAGCCGGAAGGGCTTGGTGACGTAGTCGTCGGCACCCGCGTCGAGACCGACGACGGTGTCCACCTCGTCGGCGCGTGCGGTCAGGATCAGGATGGGGACGGTGTGGCCCTCGGCACGCAGCCGGCGGGCCACCTCCAGGCCGTCCATGCCGGGCAGGCCGAGGTCCAGCACGACCAGGTCGACGCCGCCCTGCATTCCGGCGTCGAGCGCGGTGGGTCCGTCCTCGCGCACCTCGACCTCGTACCCCTCCCGGCGCAGGGCACGGGCCAGGGGCTCCGAGATGGACGCGTCGTCCTCGGCGAGCAGTACACGGGTCATGGGGTGATGGTAGTCCGCCTGGGACAAGAGCAAAGGTGTGATCCAGGGTGTGACCGGCAGGGGGTATTTCTTACCTTCGTGTGCAGACACGCACCGCCGTCGGCGCCGGTCACGGAGCGCAGTCGCGCCCGTTCGCCACGGGTGTCATTCCGTGTGGAGACCTTCGAATGGGCGCCCCCAGTTCCGGTCTCACCTGTGATCCCGGTCTCGGTCCTTCCGTTCGCGCCGCTCCGATGACGTATGGTGACCGGAACGCCTGTAGCACCACCCGGGACCTTTGGCGGGCACTTGACGCTGAAGGTCTCTTTTGCGTGCGAGCTGGTTCTCACCAGCCTCGAAAGGAATGACCTATGGCCGGGCCTTCGGCGCTCTGACGCGCGTAGAGGCGTGGATCCCGGTGGTCGCCGTCCACCGCTCCTCCGTGAGCGGACACCCCGTGGGCGTGGGGCGGACGGCCGATCCCGCCGGTGCCGGCCGCCAACCGGGCATGCGACCCCCGGGCTTCGGCCCCGCCCGATCCGGGGACCCCCACGCGCATGCCCCGACCAGCAAGGAACGACCATGGCGTCCAGCCTGACGAAGGACTCGGTCCGACCGGGCAATCCCGGTTCCGAGAAGACCTTCTTCGGCCACCCCCGCGGACTGGCCACACTCTTCATGACCGAGATGTGGGAGCGCTTCTCCTACTACGGCATGAGGGCCCTTCTCCCGCTGTACCTGGTCGCCCCCGGCGGCCTGCACCTGAGCGCGGCCAGTGCGACCGCGATCTACTCGGTGTACGTGTCGCTCGTATACCTGCTCGCCCTGCCGGGCGGCTGGTTCGCGGACCGTCTCCTCGGCCCGCGGAAGACGGTCGCCCTGGCCGGCTTCATCATCATGCTGGGTCACCTCACCCTGGCCCTGCCGTCCGCCGGCACGTTCTACGCCGGTCTCGGACTCGTCGCCATCGGCTCGGGTCTGCTGAAGGCCAACATCTCGACGATGGTCGGCCACCTCTACAACGGCCCGGACGACGCGCGCCGCGACGGTGGCTTCACGATCTTCTACGTCGGCATCAACCTGGGCGCCTTCGCCGCACCGCTGGTCATCGGCACCATCGGCGAGAACGTCAACTGGCACCTGGGCTTCGCGCTCGCCGCGCTCGGCATGGCGCTCGGCCTCGGCCAGTTCCTGCTCGGCGGCCGCCACCTGAGCGAGCGCTCCAGCCACGTCCCGACCCCGCTGACCGCCGAGGAGAAGGTCTCCACGCTGCGCAAGTCCGCGCTGTGGGCGGCCGTCGCGATCGTCTTCTACGCGATCGTCGGCTTCTCCGGTGCCTACACCCTGAACTGGCTGCTGGTCCCGATCACCGTCGCCGGCCTGGTGATCCCGGTCCTGGTGATCGCCCGGATCAAGCGGGACAAGGACCTCGACCGCACCGAGCAGTCCCGGATGACCGCGTACATCTGGTTCTTCGTGGCCGCGGCCGTGTTCTGGATGATCTACGACCAGGGTGGCTCCACCCTGTCGATCTTCGCCGACTCGTCGGCCAAGAACACGATCTTCGGCTGGGACTTCCCGGTCTCCTGGTACCAGTCGGTCAACCCGGTCATGATCATGGCGCTGGCCCCGGTCTTCGCGTGGCTGTGGCTGGCACTCAACCGCCGCGGCAAGGAGCCCGGCACCGCGGTGAAGTTCGCCTCCGGCCTGGTCCTGGTCGGCGCCTCCTTCTTCCTGTTCCTCGCCCCGCTCGGGATCGCCGACGGCGGTCACAAGGCCGCGGCGCTGTGGCTGGTCGCGATCTACTTCGTGCAGACCGTCGGTGAGCTGACGCTCTCCCCGGTGGGCCTCTCGGTCACCACGAAGATGGCCCCGGCGAAGTACGCCTCCCAGATGATGGGTGTCTGGTTCCTGGCCGTCACCGCCGGTGACGCCACGACCGGTCTGCTGTCCATCGCGGGCGTCGACCTGAACACGACGGGCATCGTGACCCTGGAAGCGGCGGTCGCCGTGGTCGCCGGTGTGGCGGTGCTGATGTACCGCAAGAAGGTCAAGGAGCTCATGGGCGACGTGCACTGACGTCGCTCCCGAGCCGGCGGAGGGCCGCCGCACCCGTGCGGGTGCGGCGGCCCTCCGCCGTTTCCGGGGTCAGCGGGCACGCCGGGCAGGACGGCACCGGCGTCTCCGTACGACCGCGGCCGCCCCCACGGCTGCGAGCAGCCCGGCGGCGGACGCGGCGGCCGTCCCCCAGGGCACGAACCGTGCCGACGCCGACGCCGAGCCGTGTGCCCCGCCCGCCGCCGTGACGGTGAGTGTCACGTCCACCGCGTCGAGCGCCGGCTGGTGCGGCCACGGCTCGGTGAGCCGGACCCTGCGGCCCGGCGGCAGTCGGAGGTGCAGGGCGTGCGGGGCGCGGTCCAGGACCCGTCCGAGCACTCCGTCGGCGCGCACCGCGAGCCGCGGGGCCAGCACCGTGGTGCCGCGGTTGACCAGCTCGTAGGTGACGCGTCCGGCGCGCACCCGCACGTGCTCCACCGTCAGCGCGGACAACGCGGGCCCCGTGACACGGAGCCGGACGCGTACGGCCGACGAGCGGGTGCCCGCGCTCGCCACGATCACGGCGGGGTGGTCGCCGGGTGCGGCTCCCGAGGGGACCGTCACACTGAACGGAACATCGGCACGGGTGCGGCCGGGCACCGTGACCAGGACCGCGTGCGCCGCGATCCTCCGCCCGCCCGTCGTCCGGGCGAATCCGATCCACGCGCCGCTGCCCGCCGGCACCGACCGGGCCGGGGAGCCGTCGTCCGCGGTGTCGTCGGCGCCGCTCAGCCGGACGGTCAGCGGTCCGCTGCCCGGATTGACCACCGACACCGCGTCCTGCATGACCGTGCCGGGCTCACCCTCCGCGTAGACGTACGGCCGCCCGCCCGCGCCCCCCGTCGCGGGCGCGAGGGACCAGCCGTCCTCGGCGGGTGCGGCGGCCAGCAGGCCCGAGGCGGCGGCGAGGGTGAGCGCGAGGCGGACGGACGGCATCGGCGGCTCCCGACGGAAAGGAGGCGTGTGGCGCCTCGGTGCGGGGCGGTGTGGTCGGGCGACGGGCCGGCGGCTCGTGCGGATCCCGGATACGCCTCAGCGGCGTACCGCCTGGTTGCGGCGCGTCAGCCAGAGCGCTCCGGCCGCTCCCGTGAGCAGGACCGTGCCGCCGAGGGTGCCCAGGGCGATCGCGGAGTCCTCGGGACCGGTCTGCGGCAGCCGTCCGCCCGCGCCGGTGCCGCTCCGGGCGGCGCCGGTCGAGCGGCCGCCCGCGGCGGTGACGTCCAGGGTGAGCGAGGGACCCGGGTTGCCGGCGGGTGTGCATGTGGTCGTCGTGCCGAGCGCCTTGATGGTCAGCACGCCCGCGGTGAAGGTGACCTTGCCGGTCTTCGTCGGCGTGTACGTACCGGTCAAGTCATTGATCTTGATGGGGGTGTTGGCGGGGATCGCGGCCTGGTTGGCCGGTCCCGTCACCGTCAGCGCCCCGCTCTCGGCGCCGCCCAGCTTGATGGTGGCGCTCGGGCTCATCGCGCCCTTGCCCAGCTCGACCGGGCTGGAGGAGACGCCCTTCTGCCAGGACACGGTGATCTTGTAGTTGCTGCCGCTCCTGACGCCCTTGATGTCGATGGGCGACACCGCGCTCTTGTCGCCGATCGGCGTCTTGCACTGGTAGTTGACGTCGACGACCTCGGCCCGGGCCGCCGGAGCCGCCATCAGCACCGCCGAGCCGGCCAGGGCGGACGCGAGCACAGCGCTTCGTTTGTGGTACGACACGGTCCCCTCGTTCCTGACGGCACATCAGATCGGCCGTCAAGGTACGCCCGGGCCCTTACGGAGGGAAGACACAGCGCACACCGGATCCATGGCGATCCGGCGCGAGGGAAGTGATGTGTGCGGCGTCGTACGAAGAAGGGTTCGAACTGTGTCCACCGAGGGTGAGCGGCAGACGGGTACGGACGGACGCTAGGCGGGAGCGCCGAGTTCCGCCCACACCCTCTTGCCGGCGACCCCCGGCGTGCGCGCGACCCCCCAGTCGAGGCAGAGTCGCTGCACGATGAACATCCCGTGTCCGCCGGGGCGTCCGGCGCGGTGCGGGTTGCGCGGCGCGGGCTGACCCGCCCCCCGGTCGGAGACCTCGATCCGCAGCACCTTGTTGTCGCACGCGATCCACAGCTCCTCCGGCCCCTCGGCGTGCAGACACGCGTTGGTGACGAGCTCGGAGACGACGAGCAGCACGTCCTCGGCGGCGGCCCGCTGATCGGCGCCGGCGGCCGGCAGCCAGCCCCACGCGTACAGCGCCTGGCGGGTGAAGTCGCGCGCGAGCGGGACGACACCGCTCTCGCCCGCGAGGCTCAGCCTGCGCACCCGCCGGCCGGGCGGCGGGACGCCCTGCTCGCGCGCAGCCGAGGACGCACCCCCGCCGGACGGACCCTCCACGGGCGTTCCGGAAGCGCCGCTGGGCTCGGGGCCGCGGTCGCCCGGCGAGTAGGGCCGGGTGGTGCTCATCAGCGCTTCACCTCACCGATTCGCCAGTTCACGATTCAAGACTCAGTACGTGGATGGACGGCATTACCGTCAGTTGTTCCTTGCGCCGTTCACGTAGAGGGACGCTTCCTGCGGCTTTGGTCCCGGCTGCCGACATATTCAGCATGTCTCCTGCCCGACCGCGCGGCCGGAACACCCATGGATTCAGCCCGGAACCTGTGACGCGCGTAACGCGCTGGTCACACAGTGACATCCGATGACCCCCCGGCCGCATCAGTCGGCCAAGGCCGTGTCCAGCGTGTCGTGGACGGTGAAGACGGCATCCGCGCCGGTGATCGCGAAGACTCGCGCCACCACGGGCTGCATCCCCACCAGATGGACCCCTCCACCCGCGGCCTCGGCCTTCAGCCGGGCGCCGAGCAGCACGTTCAGCCCGGTGGAGTCGCAGAACTCCAAACGTGAGCAGTCCACGACCAGGCGCGAGAACCCCTTGCCCAGGCAGTCCTCGAGTGGTTCACGCAACAGGTCGGCGGTGTGGTGATCCAACTCACCCGCCGGGGTCACGACAGCACTCGTGCCCTCCTGCCGCACCTCGACCAGAAGCCGGCCCGACTGTGCGCTGCCGACCGTCCCGCGGTCCATGCCGTCTCTCTCCCGACCGTCGTGACTGTTGATGGACGCCCTCGAACATTACGCCTTCCTCACGCCCCTTGACACCCGAACAACCCCACTAATTCGGACATTTACCAACAGAATGCACTTGCGGTGGGGTGACAAAAGCGGGTAGGGCTAGAGGTACAGCCATTCGACACGGCCGGCTTCGGAGGCGCCGCACACCGTAGTGCACGTATTGGCATCGGCAGCCATATGCCGAGAACGATGGAGGACATCATGTCACCCCGGCTCGACGCATCGCAGACCCAGAGGGCGACGTCGGCACTCCCCCTGGCACAACCGCACGACCACACCGACGACCTCGCCCAGCAGAACGGTCTCACCGAGCCCGAAGGCCTCGAGGGCCTTCCGGAGATCCCCCCGTACGACGAGGTGGGAGCGGTGGACGCGCGAGCCCTGTCCAAGACGCTCTTCCAGCGGCTGGAGTCGCTCGAGGAAGGCACGCACGAGTACTCGTACGTGCGCAACACGCTCGTCGAGCTGAACCTCGCCCTGGTGAAATTCGCCGCGTCGCGCTTCCGCTCGCGCAGCGAGCCGATGGAGGACATCATCCAGGTCGGCACGATCGGCCTGATCAAGGCCATCGACCGCTTCGAGCTCAGCCGCGGTGTGGAGTTCCCGACCTTCGCGATGCCGACGATCATCGGCGAGATCAAGCGCTTCTTCCGCGACACGTCGTGGTCCGTGCGGGTGCCGCGCCGGCTGCAGGAACTCCGCCTCGACCTCGCGAAGGCCGGCGACGATCTCGCCCAGAAGCTGGACCGCGCACCGACGGTCGCCGAGCTGGCCGAACGCCTCGGCATCTCGAACGACGAGGTCGTCGAGGGCATGGCGGCGTCGAACGCCTACACGGCGAGCTCCCTCGACGCGCAGCCCGAGGAGAACGACTCCGAGGGCACGCTCGCGGACCGCATCGGTTACGAGGACCACGGGCTCGAAGGCATCGAGTACGTCGAGTCGTTGAAGCCGCTGATCGCCGAACTGGCGCCGCGCGACCGCAAGATCCTCTCGCTGCGCTTCTACGCCAACATGACGCAGTCGGAGATCGGCGACGAACTGGGCATCTCCCAGATGCACGTGTCGCGATTGCTGTCCCGGACACTGGTGCGTCTGCGCAAGGGACTCACCGTCGAGGAGTGACGGCCTCCACGTGACCGCCTCCGTCCGGTGTCCGCAAGGGCACCGGACGGACTGCTGTCCGCGCCCGGACGTCCCGCGCCGCATCCCGTCGGCACGCCCCCTGTTACCCGGGGAAACCTCTTTCCCCACGGGCCTCGGTCCACCACTATGGTCACCCCCAAACTGGTCGGTAGGTCAGGAGCGCGGCGAGCGGCGTCGCCTGGGTGCGAGGAGGCGGGCGGATGACTCGGGCCGACGGGACGGACAGCGGCGCCGGGGCCGGGACGTCCGCAGCGGACACCGCGGGCGCCGGGGCCTTCGGCCCGTCCGACGCACGGCTCACCGAGTTGCTCCGCGCCGACACCGCGACCTCGTACCAGTCACTGCAGGAACTGCGCACCCGTCACCGGCACTCGGTCCTCGCCTACGCGCGACTGTGCACCACGAGCGAACCGGCCGCGCGGCAACTGGCCGGACAGGCCTTCACCCTCGCGGCCCGCGAGACGGCGCGCGGTATCGACCCGGGCCTGCCCTGGCGGCACCGACTCCTGCTGCTCACCGTCCGGTCCGCCCTGTCGTGGGCCACGGACGAGCGGGCCGCCGGCCTCGACGCCGGTCTGCTCCTGGTGATGAACACGGCCGGCCCCGGCGGCCCGGTCCCGCCCCTGCTCCCCGCGTTCCAGTCCCTGGCCTCCCGCACCCAGGGCCTGATCTGGTACGGCGTCGTGGAGGGGGAGAGCGCGGACAGGACGGCGGGATTCCTCGGACTCGGAATGGAGGACGTGGAGTACGGCACCGAACAGGCGCTCAACGCCATGGGCCAGGCCTGTCTGAGGTCCCGTCTCGCCGCCTCGGACGATCCGCGTTGCGGGGACTTCCGGCGGCTGATCGAGGAGTCGGTACGGCCCGACAACCCCCGGTTCAGCGGCGACCTGCACGCCCATATGGTCCGGTGCGCGCACTGCACGGCCGCCTACGAGGAACTCACCGCGCTGCGGGACGCCCCGCGCACCGCGCTGGCCGAGGGACTGCTGCCGTGGGGCGGCACGGCCTACGTAGAGCTCGGCACGAGTGAGCCGCCCGCCCATCCGCGAGCGGCGCAGGCGACCTGGCCCCCGGGCCGCCGGCTGGCCCTGGCCTCGGCGGCCCTCGGCCTGGCCCTGGCACCACTGCTGGTCTTCCTGCTGTCCTCGCAGGGCTCGCCCGGCCGGCACGCGGCGGACGCCTCCGTCGGCACCCCGCCGCAGCCTCCCGCGGTGACCGTCACCGCGACGGTCTCGGTGCACCCCCCGGCCTCGCCGACGCCGTCGCCCTCGTCCTCGGTGGCCTCCGAGCACCCGTCGCCGACGCGGAGTTCCAGGCCGCCGAAGCCGACGCCGAAACCCACTCCCACGGCACACGCGCCCGACGGCTCCTTCGCACAGGTCGTGAACGCCGCCTCGGGTCTGTGCCTGGAGGTCGCCGGCGACTTCGACAACGGCACGGACGTGGCCGTCGTCCCCTGCACGTCCTCATCGAGCCAGCGGTGGCGCTTCGACTCCGGACGCAGCGTGCTGCAGTCGTCGGCCGATCCCGACTTCTGCCTGGACAGCCGTGGCTCGGTGGACAACGGCGTGGGCATCTGGCACTGCGACTCCGTCCACGGCCGCAACGGCCAGAACCTCCGCTTCACCGTCGACGACGACGGAGTCGTCCGCCCGGAGATCGACGTCGGGACCGCGCTCACCCAGGACGAGGACGGCAGTCTGTCGCTGCGTCCGCTGACCGGCGGCACGGATCAGCGGTGGCGGGCCGGGGCCTCCTGACCGGCTGAGGCCGCCGGCCCGCGCGCCCGGTCAGGCCACGCGGCTGCCGTGCCGCCACACCTCGGTGACGAGGGGCACGCCCGGCCGGTAGGCCAGATGGACATGGCTCGGGGCGTCGAGGACCGCGAGGTCCGCGTACGCGCCCGGGACCAGCCGGCCGACGTCCGTGCGGCGCAGGGCGCGGGCGCCGCCCGCCGTGGCCGACCAGACCGCCTCGTCCGGGGTCATGCCCATGTCCCGGACGGCCAGGGCGATGCAGAACGGCACCGAGGACGTGAAGGACGAGCCCGGGTTGCAGTCCGTCGACAGCGCCACCGTCGCGCCCGCGTCGAGGAGGCGGCGGGCGTTCGGCCACTCGGCGCGGGTCGAGAACTCGGCACCGGGCAGGAGCGTGGCGACCGTGCCGCCCTGCGCGAGCGCGTCCACGTCGGCGTCCGTCAGATGCGTGCAGTGGTCGGCGCTGGCGGCGTCGAGTTCCACTGCCAGCTGGACGCCCGGGCCGTACGACAACTGGTTGGCGTGGACCCGGGGATGCAGTCCCCTGCGCTTTCCCGCGGTCAGGACCGCACGGGCCTGGTCCCCGTCGAAGGCGCCCTTCTCGCAGAAGACGTCGATCCACCGCGCGTGCGGCGCACACGCCTCGAGCATCTCGCCGGTGACCAGGGCCACGTATCCGGCGGGGTCGTCGGCGTAGTCCGGGGAGACGATGTGGGCACCGAGGTAGGTGACCTCGTCCGTGTGCGCGGACGCGATGCGCAGCGCACGTGCCTCGTCCTCGACCGTCAGTCCGTAGCCGGACTTGGTCTCGAAGGTGGTGGTGCCCTGGCGGAGCGCCTCGGAGAGGTAGCGGACGAGGTTGGCCTCGAGCTCCTCGTCCGTCGCCGCCCGCGTCGCGGCCACGGTGGTGCGGATGCCGCCCGCCGAGTAGCTGCGGCCCGACATGCGGGCGTTGAACTCCTGCGTGCGGTCGCCCGCGAAGACCAGGTGCGAGTGGGAGTCGACGAAGCCCGGGATCACCGCCCGGCCGCCGACGTCGACCCGGTTGTCGGCGGCGGGTGCGTTGCCCGACTCACCGGTCCAGGCGATGCGGTCGCCGTCGATGACGACGGCCGCGTCCTGGATCAGCCCGAGGGGGGAGTCCGCGCTTTCGCGGGAGGGGTCGTTGGTGACCAGGCTGGCGATGTTGGTGATGACCGTGCTGCTCATGGGTTCCTCGTGGGTGACCGGGCCGGTTTCGGGTGTCAGGAGCGCAGCGCCTGGACGGCGTCCGCCAGCGCCCGTGGTACATCCGGCAGACGTGTGTGCGCCCCGTCGCGCACGACATGCCGACCGCCTACGACCGTATGGCGCACGTCCGCAGCGGTCGCGGCGAACACCGCCGTCTCGGCGCCCAGCCCCGGCGGCGGTCCCGCGGTCCTGACCGAATCGAGCGCGATCGTCGTGAAGTCGGCGAGCGCCCCGGGCTCCAGGACGCCCGCGTCCTGCCAGCCGAGCGCCGCGTGTCCGTCGGCGGAGGCCGCCCGCAGCAGGCTCGCCGCGGTCCAGTGGCCCCGGGTGCGGGTGCGCAGCCGCTCGTCGAGCTCCATCGCGCGCGCCTCCTCGAGGAGGTCGATGACGGCGTGGCTGTCGGAGCCGAGCGAGAGGGGGGAGCCGGCCGCCTGCAGGGCCTTGGCCGGGCCGATGCCGTCGGCGAGGTCCCGCTCCGTCGTCGGGCACATACAGGTGCCCGTGGAGCCGGCCCCGATCAACCGGATGTCCTCGTCGGTGAGATGGGTGTTGTGCACACCGGTGGTGCGCGGGCCCAGGACTCCGTGGTCGGCGAGCAGTCGCGTGGGGGTGCAGCCGTGGGCCCGGTGGCAGGCGTCGTTCTCCGCCGTCTGCTCGGACAGGTGCACATGCAGCGGGGCCCGCCGTTCCTCGGCCCAGCGTGCCACCGTCGCCAACTGCCCCGCGGGAACCGCCCGCACGGAGTGCACGGCGGCCCCGATCCGTGCGTGCGCCCGCTCTTTCAGATCCGAGGAGCGTTCGGCCCAGCGCTCCGCGGTGCCGTCGGAGAAGCGGAGCTGGTGGTGGTCCGGCGGCTGCCCGAATCCGGAGGAGAGGTAGGCGGTGTCGAGCAGGGTGATGCGGATGCCGGCCTCGGCGGCGGCGTCGATGAGGGCCTCGCCCATGGCGTTGGGGTCGGCGTAGGGGGTGCCGCCCGGGGCGTGGTGCAGGTAGTGGAACTCACCGACCGCGGTGACACCGGCGAGCGCCATCTCCGCGTACACGGCGCGTGCGAGTGCGTGGTACGTCTCGGGGGTCAGCCGGTCGGCGACCGAGTACATGACCTCCCGCCAGGTCCAGAAGGTGCCGGAGCCCACCTGGACCACTCCGCGCAGGGCGCGGTGGAAGGCGTGCGAGTGCGCGTTGGCGAGCCCGGGGAGGGTGAGTCCGCGAAGGATCTCGGCGCCCGGTGGCGGGGCTTCGACGCCGGTACGGACGGCGGTGACGCGGCCGTCGGACACTTCGAGGGCGACGCCCGTCTCCACGCCCGGGTCGAGCCAGGCGTGCTCCAGCCAGTACGTCCGGGTCACCTGCACACCAGCCCTTCCAGTACGTCGGCGAGTGCGCTCACACCGGCGACGCAGTCCTCCTCGGCGGCGTCCTCGGCCGGGGAGTGCGAGACGCCCGTGGGGTTGCGCACGAACAGCATGGCGGTCGGGACGGTCCCGGACAGGATCCCGGCGTCGTGCCCGGCACCGGTGCCCAGAACGGGCACGGTGAGTCCGCGCTCCTGCTCCCGGCCCAGGATGCGGGCGAGTTCGTCGCGCAGGACGTGGTCGAACTCCACGACGGGGGTGAAGGACTCACGGACGACGTCGAGGTCGACGCCGTGTGCCTCCGCGTGCTCGCGGGCCGCCTTCTCGATCCCGCTCAGCACGGTGTCGAGGCTCTCCTGGTCGGCGGCGCGGGAGTCGAGCCAGCCGCGCACGAGCGAGGGGATGGCGTTGACGCCGTTGGGTTCGACGGCGATCTTGCCGAAGGTGGCGACGGCACCGGCGAGTGCGGCCTCGCGGCGGGCGGCGAGCACGGTCTCGGCGTACGGCAGCATGGGGTCGCGCCGGTCGACCAGGCGCGTGGTCCCGGCGTGGTTGGCCTCGCCCCGGAAGTCGAACCGCCACCGCCCGTGCGGCCAGATGGCGCTGGCCACGCCAACCGGGTCCCCGCTGAGGTCGAGGGCACGGCCCTGCTCGATGTGCAGTTCGACGAACGCCCCGATACGCCCCAGACGCTCCGGGTCGGGCCCGATCGCGTCGGGGTCGTGGCCGGCGGCCTCCATGGCCTGCGCCAGCGTGACGCCGTCGCCGTCCGTGAGCCGGTGCGCCTGCTCACGGGTGAGCTGTCCGGCGGCCAGCCGCGACCCGACGCAGGCGAGCCCGAACCGCGCGCCCTCCTCGTCCCCGAAGTTGACGACGGCGAGCGGTCTGCGGAACTCCACGCCCCGCGCGCGCAGCTCGTCGAGCGCCGTGAAGGACGACACGACCCCGAGGGGACCGTCGAAGGCACCGCCGTCGGGCACGGAGTCGAGGTGCGACCCCGTGACGACGGCGTCGCCCGCTGCGGGATCCCCCAGCCAGGCCCACTGGTTGCCGTTCCAGTCCACCTCGTGGGCGAGCCCGCGGCTCCGGGCCTGCTCCTCGAACCAGGCCCGGCACTCGCTGTCGGCGGCCGTCCAGGCGAAGCGGCGATAACCGCCGGAGGCGGAGCTGCGGCCGATCGGCAGCAACTCCGCCCACATGCTGTGGAAGGTCACGCGTCGTCACCTTCGCGCATCGGAACCCGCACGCCCCGCTCCCCGGCCACGGACTCCGCGATGTCGTATCCGGCGTCCACGTGCCGGATGACACCCATGCCCGGGTCGTTGGTGAGGACCCGGCGGATCTTCTCGCCGCTCAGCGCGGTGCCGTCGGCCACGGTGACCTGTCCGGCGTGGATGGACCGGCCCATGCCGACCCCGCCACCGTGGTGGATGGACACCCACGACGCACCGGACGCCACGTTCACCATGGCGTTGAGCAGCGGCCAGTCCGCGATCGCGTCCGAGCCGTCCAGCATCGCCTCGGTCTCGCGGTACGGGGAGGCGACGGAACCGCAGTCGAGGTGGTCGCGGCCGATGACGATCGGCGCGCTGAGCTCACCGCTCGCCACCATGTCGTTGAACCGCTCACCGGCCTTGTCCCGCTCGCCGTAGCCGAGCCAGCAGATGCGTGCGGGCAGGCCCTGGAAGTGGACGCGCTCGCCCGCCATCTTGATCCAGCGGGCGAGGGACTCGTTCTCGGGGAACAGCTCGAGGATCGCCCGGTCGGTCTTCGCGATGTCGGCCGGGTCGCCGGACAGCGCCGCCCAGCGGAAGGGGCCCTTACCCTCGCAGAACAGGGGCCGGATGTAGGCGGGGACGAAGCCGGGGAAGGCGAACGCACGGTCGTACCCGGCCAGTTGCGCCTCGCCGCGGATCGAGTTGCCGTAGTCGAAGACCTCGGCTCCGGCGTCCATGAAGCCGACCATCGCCTCGACGTGCGTGGCCATCGACTCACGGGCGCGGGTGGTGAAGCCGGCCGGGTCCTTGGCGGCGGCGTCGGCCATGTCCTCGAAGGCGACGCCGGTCGGCAGGTACGCCAGCGGGTCGTGGGCCGAGGTCTGGTCGGTGACGATGTCGATGGGGGCGCTCATGGCGAGCATCTGCGGCAGGAGGTCGGCGGCGTTGCCGAGGAGACCGATGGACAGCGGACGGCGGGCGTCGCGCGCCTCGACGGCCAGCTGGAGCGCGTGCTCCAGCGAGTCCGCCTTCACGTCCAGGTACCGGTGCTCGATACGGCGGTCGATGGCACGCGGGTCGCAGTCGATGCAGATCGCGACGCCGTCGTTCATCGTGACGGCGAGCGGCTGGGCGCCGCCCATGCCGCCGAGTCCGGCCGTCAGGGTGATGGTGCCGGCGAGCGTCCCGCCGAACTTCTTCGCGGCCACGGCGGCGAACGTCTCGTAGGTGCCCTGGAGGATGCCCTGGGTGCCGATGTAGATCCACGAACCGGCGGTCATCTGCCCGTACATGGTCAGGCCGAGGGCCTCCAGCCGGCGGAACTCCTCCCAGTTGGCCCAGTCGCCGACGAGGTTGGAGTTGGCGAGGAGCACGCGCGGCGCCCACTCGTGGGTCTGCATGACGCCGACGGGACGGCCGGACTGGACGAGCATCGTCTCGTCCTGCTTGAGGCCCTTCAGCGTGCGGACCATCGCGTCGAAGGAGCGCCAGTCGCGTGCGGCCTTGCCGGTGCCGCCGTAGACGACGAGCTTGTCGGGGTGCTCGGCGACCTCTGGGTCGAGGTTGTTCTGCAGCATCCGCAGGGCGGCCTCCTGCTGCCATCCCAGGGCGCTCAGTTCCGTGCCGCGCGGCGCTCGGACGGGGCGGGGTCCTGACATGGTCTGCCTCCTGGGGTACGGCCGCACGCGGCCGGGGGCGCGCGGGGACTGTTGCAGTGGTTATTCACATCCTGGCCACCTGAATAGAACTAGTCAATACATTCTTGCGCCAGCGTGGTGGCGGCAGGGATGTTTGGCTGGAGATACGACCACAGACAGTGGCACGGGGACGGGGGACACGGTGGTGGACATGAAGGACTTCGGGACGGGACACACCGGCGCAGAGGGACACCCCGAGGACGCCGAGCGGGTGGCACGCCGGGACGAGGCCGTGCGCGCCGCGGTCGAGCAGGGGCTGCTCGGGCCGGACGCTCCCATCGTCGGCCTCCTGGACGTCGCCGGCATCCGCGACTCGGCGGCGGCGCTGCGGGCGGCCTTCGACGCGGTCATCGCGCCGGGGACCCCGGTACTGCACGCCTTCGCCGTGAAGGCGACACCGCTGGTACCGGTGCTGTCCCTGCTGCGGGCCGCCGGTATCGGCGCGGAGGTGGCGAGCGCCGGGGAGCTGGCCCTGGCCAGGGCGGCCGGCGTCGCACCTGAGCACATCGTGCTGGACGCGCCCGCCAAGACCCCCGCGGAGCTGCGGGAGGCCCTGGAGCTGGGCATCGCCGTGAACGCGGACAACCCGCAGGAGCTGGCGCGGATCGACGGCCTGGTCCGCGCGGCGAAGACGTCCTCCCCTCTCGGGATCCGGGTGAATCCGCAGCTCGGGGCGGGTGCGATCGAGGCGCTGTCCACGGCGACCGCCACCTCCAAGTTCGGGGTGGCGCTGCGGGACGAGGGAGCGCGCGAATGGCTGGTGCGCGCCTGCACCGAGCGGCCCTGGCTGACCCGGCTGCACGCGCACTCCGGCTCACAGGGCATCCCGCTCTCGCTGATGGCGCAGGGAGTCGCGGAGACCTACGCACTCGCCGAGGAGGTCAACCGGCGGATCGGGCGGCGCCAGATCGACACGATCGACATCGGCGGCGGACTTCCGGTCAACTTCTCCTCCGACGTGACGACGCCGACGTACGCCCAGTACGCACGGCTGCTGGCGGAGGCAGTGCCCGGGCTGTTCGACGGGCGGTACGGGCTGGTCACCGAGTTCGGGCGATCGCTGCTCGCCAAGCACGGCACCGTGGTGGCCCGGGTGGAGTACACCAAGCGCGCGGGCGGCCGGGCGGTCGCGGTCACGCACGCCGGTGTCCAGGTGGCCACCCGCACGGTCTACGCACCGGCGTCGTGGCCGCTGCGGATCTTGGCGTACGACGCGAAGGGGCGCCCCAAGGAGGGACCCGAGGTGGTCCAGGACGTGGCCGGACCGGCTTGTTTCGCGGGCGACCTGCTGGCCACGGGGCAGGCGCTGCCGCTGCTGGAACAGGGCGACCACGCTGCGGCGCCGGACACCGGGGCGTACTACTTCGCCCATCACTACGCGTACAACTCCCTCACACGGCCCGGCGTGTACGGCTACGCGCCGGGCGTGGACGGCGGCATCCGGTTCGCCGTCGTACGGGAACCGCAGACCCTCGAGGAGGTCGTGGCGGAGTCGGGTGGAGGCCACACGGGCGCGCTCACGGCGCTCTGAGGAGGCGCACCCCCCGGGTCGAGCGTTCCCATCGGCCGTATGAGCACACGCCGGTGGACGCACGTCACAGCGGCCCCGACACCCCCATAGGTGTGCACAGCTGACCCACCCTAGCGGGACGGCTGCATGTTCCACCGGAAAATGCCAGATCCCTCACCCCTCGCGCACACGTTGCGTAGCCTCGTGGTCACTCAGCCGAACCCGAGGCGGGAGGGGAGCCACGGTGCCCGGAATCGACGAGTGCCTACTGGAAGCCATGCGACTGCCCGGTGCCAGGGGTGCCTCGGTGGTCGACTGGACCAGCGGGCTCGCCCTGGGCACGGTCGGGGACTCGCCCGGCGGTGACCACGAGACCACCGCGGCGGAGGCGGCGGAACTGGCCCGGCTCGCCGCCGAACACCGCGCGTTCGCGCCGGAGGACGACGCCGGCTGGTCCGGCGAGGCGTGCCCGGTCGAGGACCTGATCATCGCCAACCGGGACAGCTACCACCTGCTGCGGTTCGTCCCGACCACCTTCGACAGCAGCGTCTTCCTGCACCTCTGGCTGGCCCGCGCGGAGGGCAACCTCGCCCTCGCCCGCATCCGGCTCGGCGAGATGGCCGGACGGCTGGTGCTGGGATGACGACGGTCAGGATGCCCATGCCGCCCCCGCTGCCCGTCCGCCGGCGGACCGAGATCCCCAGCGTCGGCGTCTCCCCCATGCTCAGCAGGCTCGCGGCCGAACGGGCCACGGGGGTGCTGATGCGCGAAGGAGGCATGCTCCATCTGCTCGAGGGTCAGGTGGTGTACGCCGAGAGCCATGCGACCCCCGGACTCGACGTCCTGCTCGTCGCGCGCGGCGCGCTGGACGAGGAGGGCTGGCGGGAGGCGGTCGCCGAGGCGGGGGCGCACCGGCTGGTCGGCCGGTTCCTGGTCGACAGCGGCCGGATCGGACAGGGGGCACTGGAACTGTGCCATCTGGGCGCACTGTACGACGCGGCGTACTTCGTCCTCGGTCCGAGCAGCGCGCCCGCCCGCTTCCGGTACGGGGACGGCCATTGGCTCGGCCCTGTCCGCCCGGTTCCGGTGGCCGCGGTGGAACGCGAGACGCTTCGCCGCCGGGAGTTGCTGCACCGCATATGGCCCGATCCGGAGACGGACCGGGCTCCGCTCGTCCGCGCCGCCCGCCGGGCGGGCCCGGCCGTCACGTCCCGCCAGGGAGCGGTGCTCGACCGGATCGACGGCGTGCGGACGGCCACCGACATCTCACGAGAGCTGGGCCGCCCCGCCTTCCACACGCTGGTCGACGTACGGCGGCTGGCCGCCGCGGGTGTCGTCGCGGCCCGACCGGCCGCGCCCGCGCCCCGCGCCGAAACCCTTGTGCCCACCGCGCAGCCGGCGCCCTTCGCCGACCCCCACATCACGTTGCTGAAGAGGCTGAGGGATGCGCTGGAGGCCCTTTGACCGGATCGAACGGGACACCCCCGCCGAGAGGAGACCCCTGATGGACGCGGAGCCCGAGGTCCTCGACGAACTGCGCCGGCTCAGATCCCGCATCCCTCAGCTGACGGGCGCCCTCGTCGCCAGCGTCGACGGACTGGTCCTCGCCCAGGACGCGCCCGGCGTCGAACCCGAGGGCGTCGCCGCGCTGACCGCCGCCGCGCTGGGCGTCGCCATGCGGCTCGCCGACGCGACGGGCCAGGGCGACTTCCGCGAACTGCTCGTCCGCGGCATCCACGGCTATGTGGCCACGTACGCGGCGGGCCGCAGTGCCGTGCTCACGCTGCTGGCCCAGGACCGGGTCAACGTCGGCCGGCTGCATCTGGAGGGCAGGCGCGCGAGCACACGCATCGGCGAACTGGTCGACGAGGCCGCCCTCCGGGCCGGAGCGGCGCAGTCCCGCGCCGCAAGGACCCCCACCAGGACCACCACCAGGTCCGCACCCACGCGGACCCGCACCGCGCGCACCCCCGCGAGCCCTCGATCGGCCGCGGACGCGCGTACCACCACGGAAAGTTGAAAGGACACCACACCTCATGGCGAACACCGAAACCACGCTGAAGGAAGCCCTCGCCTCCATCGAAGGCGCCACCGGGGCCGCCCTGGTCGACTACACCAGCGGCATGGCGCTCGGCACGATCGGCGGCAGCAAGAGTTTCGACCTCACCGTCGCCGCCGCCGGCAACACCGATGTCGTACGGGCCAAGCTGCGCACCATGGAACACCTCGGGCTCAAGGGGCAGATCGAGGACATCCTGATCACCCTGAGCGATCAGTTCCACCTGATCCGCCTGCTGACCGGCCGGGGCGGCAACGGCCTGTTCCTCTATCTGGTCCTCGACGCCAAGCGCGCCAACCTGGCGATGGCCCGCCACCAGTTGAAGAAGATCGAGGAGGATCTGGAGGTCTGAGCCCCGGCCTGCCCGCTCCCCGCGTACTACACGAGTTCGGCCGTCCGGCGGCGCGCCCCGCCAGGGGCCGCGTCGCCGGCCGCGATGCCGGTGCTGCGGTAGCCCTTCACGGGCTTGCCCGCGGGCGCTCCGCCACGGCGGCCGAGCCAGTCGACGCGCACCCACAGCAGTACGTCGTCGGCGCGTTCGCGGCGGCCCAGCCAGGCCGCCTTCAGCCGCAGGCCGACGCCGGTGCCGGCGAGCAGCATGCCGCCCGCGGCGGGCACCGCGAAGGAGCTGCCGAGCGCGACGGCGACGGCGAGAAGCAGCCACCAGCGGTGCCCGCGCCGCCAGGTCCGGGTGGTGACCGAGCGGTCCTGCAGCACGTCGTACTTGCCGGCGCGGGCGGCTGCGCGGGAGAGCGCGGCGTAGCGCCTTCGGCGCGCCAGTGCGACGACTGCGGTCGCGACGACGAACAGCGCGGCCCCGGCCATCACCCCGATCCGGCGTCCGGTCAGTCCCGGTACCAGCACTCCGATACCGGCCGCGAACACCCCCAGCCACCACAGCGGTGCGGCTCCGGCCCGTGCGACGACCGCCACCCTCGCCAATCCCTGTCCTCCGCGCGCCACGCCCAGCCTCCCGTCCGTTGCGGTGCCGTGTTCCGGTTCGCGCAGGCTAGCGAGCAAAAGTGAGACGAGTCTGAAAAACCCGGCACCCATCGGCGTGGACCGCCGGCCGTCCGGACTACTCCACGAACAGCCCCCGGGCCGCCGCCTGTGCGTCGAACTCCTCCAGCCGCGCCTGGGCGTCGGGCAGGTCGTCGCACATCGCCTCGAGCAGGACTCGGCCGAGCAGCATCGGCGCGCAGGCCGTGTCGAAGGCGAGCCCCGTACCGACGGCGGCCGGCAGCAGCAGGTCCGAGACCTTCGCCACCGGCGCGAAAGCCGAGTCGGCGACCGTGACGACGGTCAGTCCCGCCTCCTTGGCGTACGCGAGGGCGTCGACGACCTCGCGCGGGTGGCGCGGCAGCGCGAAGCACAGCAGCGCGCTCGCGCCCGCCCGAACGGCCGCGTCGATGCGGTCGTCGAGCATCGTGCCGCCCTCGCGCAGCAGCCGGACGTCCGGGTGGACCTTCGCCGCGAAGTACGCGAAGCCGAACGCCTGGGAGGCGGCGGCCCGCAGGCCGAGGACCGGCAGTGGGCGCGAGGCGGCCAGGATCCGCCCGGCCCGCTCCACGGGCCGCGGGTCGGCCAGTATCTCCGCCAGGTGCCTGAGGTTCTCGATCTCCGCCTCGACCGCCTGCTGGTACTCGTTGTAGGCCCCCGCGTCCGGTGCGGGCTCCGCGGGGGCGACCTCGCGCAGGTGCTTGCGCAGCGCCGGATAGCCGTCGAATCCCAGGGCCACCGCGAAGCGGGTGACGGACGGCTGGCTGACTCCGGCGAGTTCGGCCAGCTCCACGCTCGACAGGAACGGCACGTCGGCGGCGCGTCGCACCATGCTGTGGGCGATGCGTCGCTGGGTCGGTGTGAGCCGGTGCCCCTCGAAGAGCGCCTGCAGCCGTGCGGCAGGACTGTCGGTCACGCTCATGACGTTCTCCCCCTCCAGATGTCGGTGAACCGGTCGAGCAGTCGGGCCGCCGCCGTCACGTCGTCCGTGAGCGGCCGGTCGGCCAGGTCGGCCTCCAGCACCGACTCGGCGAGCTCCAGCGCCCGGCCCACCGGAAGCTCCGGCTCGGGCCTGAGACCGCGCAGATGCAACGCCCGTACGGCGGCCACCAGTTCACAGCCGACCACCAGACGGTACGCGGAGCACGCGCGCAGCGTTTGACGCGCGGCGAGTGAGGCGAAACTGGCCTGCTCCTCGACGCCTCGGGAGAGTACAGCGTGTCCGAGGGACGCGGGTGCGGAGAACGCGCGCAGATCGCCGAGGGCGGCCCCCGCGGCGTACTCCAGGATCATCACGCCGGAGGAGGCTGGCTCGTTGTCGGCGAGGAAGGGGCGCAGCCGGGTGTAGGCCGGTTCGTTCAGTGTCGACAGGCGGGAGGTGGACAGCCGCGCCACCTGCGTCACGGCCAGCCGGAAGTGGTCCAGGGCGAGGGCGAGCTGGGCCTGGTAGAAGCCGCCGTGGTGATACGCGGCCATGTCCTCGGGCGAGATCAGCGGGTTCTCGGCGGCCGCGTTGATCTCGATCGCGAGAACCTCCTCCAGCGCGTCCGCCGCGTCGTGTGCGGGACCGTGGATCTGCGGCAGGCAGCGGAAGCCGTACGGGTCCTGGATGCGGCCGAGCGGCGGTGTCGGGCGGTCGGCCGCGCCGATCAGCCGCCGCATCCGGCGGGCGACCTCGGCGGATCCGCGATGCGGCCGGGCGGCGTGCACGGGGGCGGCGTACGCCTCGTGCGAGCCGTCCACCGCGAGCAGCGAGAGCGCGGCCACCACCTGGGTGGCAGCGACCAGGCCCCGCAGCTCGTGCAGTGCCAGGGCGGCCTGACCGAGGGTGAGGGCGTTGCTGCTGATGAAGGCGAGGGCGTCGTTGTTGTCGAGGGGCTGGGGCTGCGGCGCCCCGGCCCCCTTCCAGGGGTGTTCGCCGGCGAGCGCGAGTCCCGCCTGCGCCAGCGCCGCGATGTCGCCGGTCCCCACCGACCCGAACTCGTTGACGACCGGATACGCCCCGCTCTCCAGCGCATCGCACAGCGCCGTGACCACGCTGGGGCGCAGGCCCGCGCCTCCCGCGAGCAGCTGATTGGCCCGGACCGCCAGCATCGCGCGGACCTGACGCGCCGGCAGCTCCTCGCCGATCGCCCCGGCATGGCTGCGCAGCAGGCGCAGACCGTGCCCGGCGGCGGCCTCCGTCGGCACGTCCTCGGTGCGGTTCGCGCCCACGCCGGTGGAGCGGCCGTACACGCGCCCGGTCGCCGCGATCTGCCGGGCGGCGTCCCAGGACTCCTCCACCCGCTTCATGGCCTCCGTGCCGGGGACCGGCCGTGCGGCGCCCTCGGCGAGGCGTACCACGTCCTCCACGCCGAGTCCCACGCCGTCGAGGATCACGAGGTCGGAATACCCGGGGCTCGGCTTGTCCACGATCCGAGACGACATCAAGCCTCAAACTCCCCTCAACCCGGACATCCCATCTTGCTCTGCGGTCATCTGTTACCTCGGATTGGCGCCGAAGCGTTGACAACCTATTCACACACCAAGAACTCTGCATGACGTTATACAGCCGGGCAAGGGACATCTCATGATCCAGTTCGATGCGGTCCACAAGCGCTTCCCCAACGGCACGACGGCGGTCCACGACCTCTCCCTGGAGATGCCGGAGGGCGGTGTGACCGTCCTGGTCGGATCCTCCGGCTGCGGCAAGACGACCACCCTGCGGATGGTCAACCGCATGGTCGAGCCCACCTCCGGCACCATCCGCGTGGGCGGCCGGGACGTCACCCGGCAGGACGCCGCCGAGCTGCGCCGATCCATCGGCTACGTCATCCAGCAGGGCGGCCTCTTCCCGCATCGCACGGTGCTCGACAACATCGCCACCGTGCCCCTGCTGCTCGGCTGGAACCGAAGGAAGGCACGCGCCCGGGCGGCCGAGCTGCTGGAGACCGTCGGCCTCGCCGCTGACGCCGGCAAGCGGTATCCGCACCAGCTCTCCGGCGGCCAGCAGCAGCGCGTCGGAGTCGCCCGCGCGCTCGCCGCCGATCCGCCCGTCCTGCTGATGGACGAGCCGTTCGGCGCCGTCGACCCGGTGGTGCGCACCCAGCTCCAGGACGAACTGCTGCGTCTGCAGAAGGAGCTGAACAAGACCATCGTCTTCGTCACCCACGACATCGACGAGGCCGTCCGCCTCGGCGACCGCATCGCCGTCTTCCGCACCGGCGGGCATCTGGTGCAGTGCGCCGCACCCGAAGAGCTGCTGGCACGCCCCGCCGACGACTTCGTTGCCGAGTTCCTCGGCGCCGAGCGAGGGCTGAAACTGCTCTCCCTGAGGACCCTGGCGGCGGTCCCGCAGGGCCCGGCCCCCGACTCCGGCACCTGGACCCTCGTCCTGGACGAGGCGCGCAGGCCCCTCCACTGGCGTTCCACGGACGACGCCGAACGTCCCGTACGACCGCTCGCGGACTCCGACTCCCTGCTGTCGGCGCTGAACGAGTCCGTCGCCTCCCCCACCGGCCTGATCGCCCGGGTCGACGCGGACGGCGAGCTCACCGGCGTAACGTCCCGCGACGACATCCTCGAGCACGCGAACCGCGCCCACGCGGAACTGGGCGTGGCGGCATGACCATCGACTGGTCCTGGATAGCGGACCACACCGACGACCTCACCTCCCTGACCCTCTCCCACCTCGAGGCCGCCCTCACCGCCGTCCTGCTCGGACTGCTGATCTCGCTCCCCCTCGCGGTGATCGCCCACCGTGTCCGCCCCCTGCGCGGCTTCCTGCTCGGCGCCTCGAACGTCCTGTTCACCATCCCGTCGATCGCGATCTTCGTTCTCCTGCTGCCGGTCAGCGGCCTCACGCGCACCACGACCGTGATCGGTCTGACGGTCTACAGCCTGGTGGTCCTGCTCCGGAACACGGTCGAGGGCCTCGACTCGGTCCCGGTCCGGGTGAAGGAGGCGGCGAAGGCGATGGGCACACGCCCGCTGCGCACCCTGCTGACCGTGGAGCTCCCCCTCGCCCTGCCCGTGATCATGGCGGGCGTCCGGATCGCGACCGTCATGTCGATCTCGCTGGTCTCGGTCGCGACCTACATCGGCGACGGCGGCCTCGGTCAGCTCTTCACCGACGGCTTCCAGCGCAACTTCCCGACCCCGGTGATCGTCGGAGTGGTCCTCACCCTCCTGCTCGCCGTGGTCGCGGACGCGCTGCTGGTCGCCCTCCAGTACGTCCTCACCCCGTGGAAGAGGCGGCGAGCCTGAGATGTACGAACTGTTCAAGAACCTCGGTACATGGCTGGTCAGCGGCTCCCAGTGGTCCGGCCCGGACGGCATCGCCCACCGCCTCGCCGAGCACCTCCAGTACTCGCTGCTGGCCACGCTCATCGCGGCCGCCATCGGCCTTCCGCTGGGCCTGCTGATCGGCCACACCGGCAAGGGCGCGTTCCTCGCGATCAACCTCGCGTCCTTCGGCCGCGCCCTGCCGACCGTGGGCCTGGTGGTCCTGGTCTTCCTGGCCGGCGGCCTGTCCATGCTGCCGGTGTACGTCGCCCTGGTCGCCCTCGCGGTCCCAGCGATCGTCACCAACACCTACGCGGGCATGACGGCCGTCGACCCGGACGTGAAGGACGCGGCGCGCGGGCAGGGCATGCGCGGCCGTCAGGTGCTGCTCCGGGTGGAGTTGCCGCTCGCCCTCCCCCTGGTCCTGACGGGCCTGCGCCTGGCACTGATCCAGGTGGTCGCGACGGCCACCATCGCCGCCTATGTCTCCTTCGGCGGCCTGGGCCGCTACGTCTTCGACGGGCTCGCCCAGCGTGACCTCGTCCAGGTGCTCGGCGGCGCGGTGCTGGTCGCCGCGGTCGCCGTAGTCCTCGACCTGGCCCTGTCCGGCCTTCAGCGCTTCCTCTTCCGCCACCGCACTGCCTAGGGATCGAAGAATGAATCGTCGTGCTCTCCTCGGCGGCCTGTTCGCCGCCGCCTCCGTCCCGGCGCTCTCCGCGTGCGCGAGCGGCATCACCTCACTCGACGGCCAGGGCGACGCCGCGGGCGGCGGGGGCTCCAGCAAGGGCGGAGTCACCATCGGCACCGCCAACTTCACCGAGAACCAGGTGCTCGGCTTTCTCTACGCCGCCGTCCTGAAGGCGGCCGGGGTCAAGGTCACGGTCCGCCCCAACCTCGGCACCCGGGAGATCGTCATCCCCGCGCTCAAGGGCGGCGACATCGACCTGCTGCCCGAGTACCAGGGTGCTCTGCTCAACTACCTCGACCCGAAGGCCACGCCCACCGAGGAGGGCGCCATGCAGAACGCCCTGACCCTGGCCCTGCCGGCCGGTCTTCAGGTGCTGCCGTACGGCACGGCCGAGGACTCGGACGCCTTCGTCGTCACCCGGGAGACCGCGCGGAAGTACGGCCTGGCCTCCCTCGCCGACCTGAAGAAGCAGAACGGCAGGCTGGTCATCGGGGCGGCCCCCGAGGTGAAGAAGCGCCGGGTCGGCGCGGTCGGCCTGAAGGACGTGTACGGCGCCGAGTTCAAGGAGTTCAAATCGCTCGACTCCGACGGCCCGCTGGTCAAGGGCGCTCTGAAGAAGGGTGATGTGGACGTGGCGAACCTGTTCACCACGGACACCGACATCGAGGCCGAGGACTGGGTGGTGCTCGCCGACCCCGAGCATCTGATCCCGAGCCAGCACATCGTCCCCCTCATCGCCGACCGCAAGGCCGACGACACGGTCCGCAAGGCTCTCGCCCGGCTCGGCAACGTCCTGACCACCGCCGATCTCACCGCGCTCAACCGCCAGGTGGACAAGGACAAGAAGGACCCGGAGGACGTGGCCGACGCCTACGCGGAGCAGCACGGACTGGCGAAGTAGCCGAACGGCCGGGGCCTGCAGCGCCCCCTCGAGCACGCCCCCGGGGCAAGAGGGGGGGTATCCCCAGTGCGGCCGGGTCCCCCGATCCTTAACGTGCTCTGTATGACCGGTATGGACGCACAGGACGCCGACCTGAAGAAGGAACTCAACGCCACGCTGCAGGCCCGCAGGGAGCTGGGCGAGGAGTACGAGTCGGCGCTGGTCGACTCCTTCCTGGAGAAGGTCGACCAGCGCATCGACGGCGCGATCGACCGCCGGGTACGCCGGCAGCTCGCCGAGCAGCAGATGGTGATGGCCCGCGGCGCACGCTCCTCGCGGGCGACGGACTCCTGGGGTGAGCGCTTCGGCTTCGGCATCGTTTCGCTGGTGCTCGCGATCCCGCTCTCGGCGATCGGCGGCGGCGTCGCGCACCTGCCCGGCCTGCTGATCACCTGGGTGGGCATCGTCGGCGTCAACGCGGTACAGGCCGTCCGCACCAACCCCGGCCTCTTCACCCGACGCCGCACGTCCTCGGGGGACGGCTGGGAGGACTGACCCCCGGGCCGCGACCCACCACGGACCTCACGGCGTCCCACGTCGACCCGAAGGCCGGCCGCGCGCTCCCGCCCGACCAGCGCGGCGAAGATCGGTCACCGCCGCCGACGGCCGGAAAAGACGGCGGCCGGCCCTCCGCCGTCATGGCGGTGAGCCGGCCGCATGAAGCATGCGCGGGGACCGCCGCACCCCCGTTGCCGGGGGGCGGGACGACGGCGGTCCCCGCGAGGGACGCGGGCCGGGTCAGGGCCGGGCTTGCGCGTCCGTGGCGTCCATGGAGGTCCGGGAGCCGCTCCGGAGGTTCCTGGCGCCGTTTCGGCCGTCGGCCGGGGCGGGGAGCCGCTCCCGCCCTGCCGACACCCACCAATGTGCCGGACGCGTGTTAAGCGGGTGCTGCGCGGACGTGACACGCTCGTACCACTTCCGAGAAGCCCGTGCCTCCCCGCGTCACCGGGCGTTCCCCGGCGTCACGGCCGGTTCACGGAGCGTGACGCCGGAACGGTCCGAGCGACGGACCCTAGTGCCTTCCGCCCTTGGCCAGGAACGACAGCAGGTCCTGCCGGCTGACCACACCGGTCGGCTTGCCCTCGACGAGGACGATCGCCGCGTCGGCGGTGCCGAGCACCGACATCAGGTCCCCGACCGGCTCGCCGGAACCGACCTGGGGCAGCGGGGCGCACATGTGCTTCTCCAGCGGGTCGTCGAGCGAGGCGCGCTTGGTGAACAGGGCGTCCAGCAGCTCACGCTCGACGACGGATCCCACGACCTCGGCGGCCATCACGTCCGGGTGCCCAGCGCCCGGCTTGACGATCGGCATCTGCGAGACGCCGTACTCGCGCAGCACCTCGATGGCCTGGCCGACCGTCTCGTCGGGGTGCATATGGACCAGGGACGGGATGGAGCCGCCCGCCTTGTCGCTGAGCACGTCGCCCACACGGGCGTTCGGGCCGGTGTCCTCCAGGAAGCCGTAGTCGGCCATCCACTCGTCGTTGAAGATCTTGCTGAGGTAGCCGCGCCCGCTGTCGGGGAGGAGGACGACGACCACGTCGTCGGGGCCGAGCCGCTCGGCGACCCGCAGCGCGCCCACGACCGCCATGCCGCAGGAACCGCCGACGAGCAGCCCCTCCTCCTTCGCCAGCCGCCGGGTCATCTGGAAGGAGTCCTTGTCGGACACCGCGACGATCTCGTCGGGGACCTCCGCGTCGTACGCGGTGGGCCAGAAGTCCTCCCCGACGCCCTCGACGAGGTACGGCCGCCCGGACCCGCCGGAGTACACCGACCCCTCGGGGTCGGCGCCGATGACCTTGACCTTGCCGTCGCTGATCTCCTTCAGGTAGCGGCCGGTGCCGGAGATCGTCCCGCCCGTGCCGACACCCGCGACGAAGTGGGTGATCTTCCCCTCCGTCTGCTCCCACAGCTCGGGGCCGGTCGAGTGGTAGTGCGAAAGAGGGTTGTTCGGGTTGGAGTACTGGTCCGGCTTCCAGGCTCCGGGCGTCTCACGGACCAGCCGGTCGGAGACGTTGTAGTAGGAGTCCGGGTGCTCCGGGGCCACCGCCGTCGGGCACACCACCACTTCGGCGCCGTACGCGCGCAGCACGTTGATCTTGTCCGTGGACACCTTGTCGGGGCACACGAAGATGCACTTGTAGCCCTTCTGCTGGGCCACGATCGCAAGGCCCACGCCGGTGTTCCCGCTGGTGGGCTCGACGATCGTGCCGCCGGGCTTGAGCTCACCGCTCTGCTCGGCCGCCTCGATCATCCGCAGGGCGATGCGGTCCTTCACCGAACCGCCGGGGTTGAAGTACTCGACCTTCGCCAGCACGGTCGCCGTGATGCCGGCGGTCACGCGGTTGAGCCTCACCAGCGGGGTGTTGCCGACCAGGCTGATCATCGAGTCGTGGAATTGCACCGTTGTCTCCGGTTGCTGCAAAAGAAGTGGTCGTGATGGTGCCGCCAGCGTAAGGGCTCCGGCGTCCGGACGGTCGGCAAGCGCGGGCCGTCCCGGGCGTTCACGTCGGGTTGAGATTGGACGACAGGGCGTACGGGGCAAGCACAGTTTGTACGGCTACTAGGAGGTGGCGGCGACGCATGTCGAGCATGTCGAGGGCGAGGGTGGCCCGGCGCATCGCGGCGGGCGCAGCGTACGGCGGCGGTGGTATCGGTCTGGTCGGTGCGGCCGCCGTCGGGTTGCTGGTCGCCGAGGTGCAGATGGCCAAGCGCCATGTGGGCAACGGTCACAGCCCGTTCCCGCCGAGCGCGAACGGGCTGTACGGCCGGGGGTACGAGGGGTCGGCGCTGAGGCTGATGATGCTCGGCGACTCCACGGCGGCGGGACAGGGGGTGCACCGCTCCCGGCAGACGCCGGGAGCGCTGTTGGCCTCGGGTCTGGCGGCGGTGGCGGAGCGCCCGGTGGAACTGAGCATCGTGGCGCTCCCTGGAGCGCAGTCCGACGATCTGGACCGCCAGGTGGGACTGGCACTGGAGGATCCGAACCAGGTGCCCGACGTCTGCGTGATCATGATCGGCGCGAACGACGTCACCCACCGCATGCCCGCGACACGCTCGGTGCGCCATCTGTCGTCGGCGGTACGCCGGCTGCGCACGGCGGGTGCGGAGGTGGTGGTGGGCACCTGCCCCGACCTCGGCACGATCGAGCCGGTCCAGCAGCCCCTGCGCTGGCTCGCCCGCAGGGCCTCCCGCCAACTGGCCGCGGCCCAGACGATCGGGGTCGTCGAGCAGGGGGGCCGTACGGTGTCGCTGGGCGACCTGCTCGGACCCGAGTTCGCGGAGAACCCGCGTGAGCTCTTCGGTCCCGACAACTACCACCCCTCGGCGGAGGGCTACGCCACGGCGGCGATGGCGGTCCTGCCGACCGTCTGCGCGACTCTCGGCCTGTGGCCCGCGGAGGAGGAGCGCCCGGACGCCTCCCGCCGCGAGGGCTTCCTGCCGGTGGCCCGCGCCGCGGCCGAGGCCGCCTCGGAGGCAGGCACGGAGGTCACGGCCGCGATGCCGACAGGCCCCCGGGGCCCCTGGGCCCTCCTCAAACGGCGCCGGCGGCGGCGCCTTCCCACCCCGGACGCGACCCCTGCCCCGGCCGCGGAGCCGACCCCCTGACCCACGCGCTCCCGCACCGGGTCGGGGATCTCACGCCCTCCCCCGGAGGGGGCGAGCCGCCGTCCGCGGCCCCACCGGGGCGACGCGGCCGACGCTCGCGGGCCGGTCGGCGGCCCGAGGCCGGATGCCTCCTGCCGCCGCCGCCCCGAACGAAGAAAGCAAGCGCTTAGAAAAGTGCGGTCCGAGTCACACCCCACTTCCCGTGACCTCTTCCGTACGTACGGGTAACTTCCCCCACAGCCCTGCCTCCCTCGTGCAATGGAGCCGTGATGCCCGAAGCCGTCATCGTGTCGACCGCCCGTTCGCCCATCGGCCGTGCCTTCAAGGGCTCCCTGAAGGACCTGCGTCCGGACGACCTCACCGCCACCGTCATCCAGGCCGCCCTGGCCAAGGTCCCCGGGCTGGACCCCGAGGACATCGACGATCTGATGCTCGGCTGCGGCCTCCCCGGCGGCGAGCAGGGCCACAACCTCGGCCGCATCGTCGCCGTGCAGATGGGCATGGACCACCTCCCGGGGTGCACCGTCACCCGGTACTGCTCCTCCTCCCTGCAGACCTCCCGCATGGCACTGCACGCCATCAAGGCCGGCGAGGGCGATGTGTTCATCTCCGCCGGCGTCGAGATGGTCAGCCGCAGCGTCAAGGGCACCTCCGACGGCCTCCCCGACACCCACAACCCCCTCTTCGCCGACGCCGAGGCCCGCACCGCCGCCGTCGCCGCGTCCGAGGGAGCCGACTGGCACGACCCGCGCGAGGACGGCCTCCTTCCCGACCCGTACATCGCGATGGGCCAGACCGCCGAGAACCTCGCCCGGCTGAAGGGCGTCACCCGCGAGGAGATGGACGAGTTCGGCGTCCGCTCCCAGAACCTCGCCGAGCAGGCCATCGCCAAGGGCTTCTGGGAGCGTGAGATCACCCCGGTGACCCTCCCGGACGGCACGGTCGTCAGCAAGGACGACGGTCCGCGCGCCGGCGTCACCCTGGAGGGCGTGGCCGGGCTGAAGCCGGTCTTCCGCCCCGACGGCCGTGTCACGGCCGGAAACTGCTGCCCCCTGAACGACGGGGCCGCGGCCGTGATCATCATGAGCGACACCAAGGCCCGTGAGCTGGGGCTGACGCCGCTGGCACGGATCGTCTCCACCGGTGTCTCCGGCCTGTCCCCCGAGATCATGGGATACGGCCCGGTGGAGGCCAGCAACCAGGCCCTCAGGCGCGCCGGCCTCACCATCGACGACATCGACCTCGTCGAGATCAACGAGGCCTTCGCCGCCCAGGTGATCCCCTCCTACCGCGACCTCGGCATTCCGCTGGACAAGCTGAACGTCAACGGCGGCGCCATCGCCGTCGGCCACCCCTTCGGCATGACCGGCGCCCGAATCACCGGCACGCTGATCAATTCCCTCCAGTGGCACGACAAGCAGTTCGGCCTGGAGACGATGTGCGTCGGCGGCGGCCAGGGCATGGCCATGGTCATCGAGCGCCTCAGCTGACCGCAGCACCCCGTACGACGGCCCGGAGCCCTCTTCCCTCAGGGCTTCGGGCCGTTTTGTGATCCAATCTCCCCCAGGATGTGACCTATCTCCCCCTGAAGGGGGTTTACGCAGGTCACGGCAGTTTCATGAATAAACCCCACCCCCGGGTTCCTGTCCGTTTCGTGACGTTACGCACTGACAACTGGATAGTCCACCCTTCAAGCTGATGTAGGAAGTCGAGGGTCGACTTTGAACCGGGAGTACGTCAGTGAGCGCCATGCCGATAGCTCTGCTGCTCACCACGTCCGCAGCCGCGGGCGTGGGCGTCGCCGTCCTGTGCAGCGTGCGGGCGCTGCGGCGGCAGTTCGCGGCCCTGCAGGCCGAACTCGCCGAGAGCCGCGCCACGCAGCCACGCGGTGTCGTGCCCGCTGCCCGCTCCACCGCCGACGCGGAGGAGATTCGCGCCGCGGTGGCCGAGGCACTGGCCGACGAGCGGGAGCGCGAGCTTGCCGAGGCGCGCGCCTTCTGGGCCGCCCAGGAGGCCCGTGACATCGCCGACGCGCCCTCCCTGTTCGGGCTGTCCGACAACGACCTCTTCCTGCCCCGCCAGTCGGACTTCGCGGGCCTGGAGCACGACAGCCTGGAGCCGGTGATCGAGCCCGTATCCGACGACAGCGAGTTCGCCGGCGGCACCAGCGCGGAGGGAGTCCTCGGCGGGGAGTCCCCGGAACTGGCCGCCGCCCGCCGCCGCCACCCCTCGCACCCGGACTTCGTACCGGCCCCGTCCCCGGTCGTGAACGACCACGAGCGCACGGTCGCCTGCCTCGAGGAACTGGCCGCCTCGCGGACCGAGCTGACCGACGTCCGCCCGGGCCCGCTGGGCACCCTCGATGTCTATGTCTTCGCGGACGGCACGACGCTGTGCATGACACCGGGCCACCGCGAGACCGCCGAGCGGCTCGCCGACGCTCTCGACGACGGCCACACCCCGGTCCTGCTGGGCGGCTCGGGCGTCTCGGGCGCGTACACACTGACGTTCGCCTGCGGCGAGGAGACCGTCTACATCCTGGCGGACCGGGTCATCGCGTCGCGGTAAGTATCGGTTCCGGACGCCGGACGTCACACTCCGGCGCGTTTCTGTGCCTCCCCCACGAGCGCCACGGCCTCGGCGAGTTGCGCCGCGTCCTCCAGGACGACCGCCAGGTCGTGTCCGGCCACCGTGATCTGGTCGGCCGCCGCGAACATGCCCGCGTCGGGCATCTCCCGGGGCTCGGCCGAAGGCTCCTCGAGGAGTTGCGCACGGCGCGCCAACTCCCTGGCCAGAGCCAGTGCCTCGGCTGCGGCGCCGCGTTGCAGCCGACTCTGCGGAGCGGCCCGCAAGCGGTCGGCGAAGTGATCCACTGCCTGGGTCAAAGGCGTCGTATCGAGCACGCCGCGAGAGTACGCGTTGGGGCAGGACTGTTGCCAACAGGCGAACGCTCAGGCACGGTGACCTGAAGGACCGGCTTCATCGAGTGCGTCCGGAGGCGCCGATGTCCCAAGTCTTCTCCGAGGAGACCCATCGCAATCTGCTCGCCCGCATCCCCCACTGCACCGGTCGTGAAGTGTCCGACTGGCTTCGTACCGTCGACGAAGGACCCGCTCTCGGCTTCGAGGAGAAGGTCACCTGGCTCCGGCACGAGCACAATCTCGCGTACGGCCACGCCAAGGCGATCATCCATGAGTACGACCTGAGAAGGGCCGCACGCAAACTGCTCTGAGCGCGCACCACCGGTTCCGTCCGCGATCAGGCATCACCACGACGAAGGGCCCGTGCACCCCGTAGAGGGGTTCACGGGCCCTTCGTGGCCTCGGGCGTCCCGCGCCCCGAAAGGGCGCGGGCGCGGTCAGTCGTTGCTGCTGAAGATGGCGACCAGCCGCAGCATCTCCACGTAGATCCACACGAGGGTCATGGTCAGGCCGAACGCGGCCAGCCAGGCCTCCTCGCGCGGCGCGCCGTAGGCGATGCCGTCCTCGATCTGCTTGAAGTCGAGGGTGAGGAAGAACGCGCCGAGCAGGATCGCGATGATGCCGACGATCGCGCCCAGCGGGCCCATGCTGCGCAGACCGCCGTCGGGGGCGACCCCGAAGGCGACCAGCAGGAGGTTGACCGCCATGACCAGGACGAAGGCCACGGCGATGGCGAGACCGATCCGGGCGTACCGGGCGGTGACCCGGACCCAGCCCGCCTTGTACACGAGCAGGGTCGCGCCGGAGACGGCCATCGTGCCGAGCACCGCCTGGAAGGGCGCGCCGTTCCACTGCGCGTTGTACATCTCGCTGATGACGCCCAGGAAGACGCCCTCGAAGGCGGCGTACGCGAGGATCAGCGCGGGCGAGGCGGTGCGCTTGAAGGACTGCACCATCGCCAGGACGAACGCGATGAGCGCCGAGCCGATCGCCAGAAAGTAGCTGGTGGACGAGACCGGCAGCAGGGCCCAGGCGAGGACCGCACCCACCGCGACCGTGCCGAGCGTCATGGCCGAACGCATGACGACGTCGTCCATCGTCATCCGGCCGGTGGTGGCCGGGGCCTGCGGCGGGGCCCCGTACTGCTGCTGGGCGTAGGGATTCTGCGCGTAGGGGTTCTGCGCGTAAGGGCTGCCTTGCGCGTAGGGGTTGCCCTGCGTGCCGACGGCGGCTCCCCCGGCCTGCGGCGCGGTGTTGAAGCCCGCGTAGCCGTTGTCGCGGCTGAACCCCCGTCGCGAGAAGACCGGGTTGCTGCTCCTCATTTCACTCCTCCATGGCCACCCTGCGTGGCCTTGGCTCAAGAGTAATAGGTAGGCAAAGGATTGACCCTAATGCTTGGGGAGGATCTTTCCCTCGTCCTTGCGCCCAACACGCTACGCGGGTCCTTGATTCCCCGGGAGGACCCCCCTCGACCCATGACCAACCTGGGACAGAGTCGAGACCGGCCGCTGATCCCGCGGGCGCGGGACCCGGCCGGCCCGGCGCGGCGCCATCGGCCGTCCGGGTGATCTCGGGGCGCTGCCGCCGACGCGGACGATCACTCGAGCGGAAACCCCGTGTAACCGTGCGCGAGGTCCGTCTCGGCGGCGCGCGAGGCGGTGAGCCGTGCCAGGCGGGCCAGCTGTATCCGCTCGTCGAACGGTGTGGCATCCGGGGCACGGTGCAGCATCGAGGTCATCTCGTAGGAGAACCGCTCGGCCTGCCACACCCGCCGCAGACATGTCTCGGAGTACGCGTCGAGCCGCTCCCGCGACCCCGTCTCCCGCTGGTGCGTCAGGGCGCGCGCGAAGGTGACCACGTCGCCCACGGCCAGGTTGAGCCCCTTGGCACCGGTGGGCGGCACGATGTGGGCGGCGTCCCCGGCCAGGAACAGCCGTCCGTGGCGCATGGGCTCGTGGACGTAACTGCGCATCGGGGTCACGGACTTGGAGGTGATCGGCCCGCGGGCGAGCGCCCAGTCGTCGGCGGTCTCGAAGCGCCGCTCCAGCTCCTCCCAGATCCGGTCGTCGGACCACTCCCCGGCGTCCGTGCCGGCCGGCACCTGGAGATAGAGGCGGGAGACGGACGGGGAGCGCATGCTCAGCAGGGCGAAGCCGCGCTCGTGGCGCGCGTACACCAGCTCGTCGTGCGACGGCGCGACATCGGCCAGTATGCCGAGCCAGCTGAAGGGATACGTACGCTCGAAGACACGGGAGACCCCCGACGGCACCGCCGTGCGGGACACACCCCAGAAGCCGTCGCATCCGACGACGTACTCGCACTCCAGGACGTCCTCGCGGCCCTCGTGGCGAAAGCGGATCCGGGGCCGCTCCGTGTCCGCGTCCTCGACGGCGAGCGCCTCCGCCCCGAACAGCAGCGGGCCGCCCTCCTCCAACTGGAGCGCGATGAGGTCCTTGCAGACCTCGGTCTGCGCGTAGACCATCACGGACCTGCCGCCGGTGAGGGCGGGGAAGTCGACACGGTGGCGGCGGCGCGCGAAGCGCAGTTCGATCCCGTCGTGGGGCAGCCCTTCGCGGTCCATGCGGTCGCCGGCCCCGGCGGCCCGCAGCACGTCGACGGTGCCCTGCTCCAGGATCCCGGCGCGCTGCCGCTGCTCGACGTACTCCCGGTCCCGGCTCTCCAGTACGACCGATTCGACGCCCGCCCGGTGCAGAAGCCGCGCCAGCAGCAGCCCCGCGGGCCCCGCTCCGATGATGCCGACCGTCGTGCGCATCCCGACGCCCCTTTGCGCTTACGCTCGTTCGTCCAGTGAACTTAATTTCACCTGGCCCGAGTGTCCGGCCGCGGGGACCCGCTGTCAACGGTGCCGCCCCCGCACAACCGGCGGACCCGAGCGCGCCAGCCGCCCCTGGCACCCCATGTGCAGGAACCGTACGGGAGTTGTTCTTCCGGCCCCACGGCTCCGGGCGGTGAGACCGCGCCCCTCGGCGTGGACCGCAGCATCCATTCGCCCCCGTCCCCGGTGTGTTCGAAGCTCACCCCGGGGGCGGAGGCGCAGGATCCGGCAGGCCGCGGCCACGACCCGCACCCTGCGTCCGGAACGTGTGCCGTGGACGACGGACGGCCCGGAGGTGCCCCGGACGCCGCGTCGGGCGTGAGGGACGCACCATCGGCCCGACCCCGGGCAGGCCGCGTCACGGCGGCTGAACCGTCGTCAGCCGGGTCTCGCCGCCATGGGCCGGCAGGCCCCGGCGGGGGCCGGTCCGCGTCCCGAGGCGGCCGAGTCGGGCGAGGAGGGCGGACGGCACATCGGCGCGGAGGCGGAACCCTCCGACTCGGCTCCGATGCCGTTGCGGTCGCGGTGCGTCAACGGCGGCGCAGGCGCTTGTCGGTGATGGGCGGGGTGGGGTCGATGTAGAAGTCGTCGGGGTTGACGTCGACGCCGGGCGGCACGATGGCGTCGATGCGGTCGAGGATGTCGCCGTCGAGTTCCACATCGGCGCCGGCGAGGAGATCGTCGAGTTGCTCGGGGCGGCGGGGGCCGATCAGCACGGCGGTGACGGCCGGGTGGGCACGTACGAAGGCGACGGCGAGGTGGGCGAGCGGCAGCCCGGCCTCGGCCGCCAGGGCACCGAGCTTCTGCACGGCCTCGGCCTTGGCCCGGACGCCGGGCCGGGACAGATCGAACATCTTCGCGCCGAGCCCCGCGTTGCGGTGCCCCGCGGTGGGGTCGGTGCGGCCGGAGAGCCAGCCGGAGTTCAGCGGGCCGAAGGTCAGCACACCCATGCCGTACCGCTGGGCCGTGGGCAGCACACGGCTCTCCACACCCCGGGTGAGGACCGAGTACGGCGACTGCTCGGTACGCAGGCGGTGGTGACCGCGGCGCTCGGCGGTCCACCGGGCCTCCACGGTCTCCTCGGGCGCGAAGAAGGAACCGCCGACGGCGCGGACCTTCCCGGCGCGGACCAGGTCCGACAGTGCGGCGAGGGTCTCGTCCACATCGGTGCCCGGATCCGGCCGGTGCATCTGGTAGAGGTCGATGTGATCGGTGTCCAGACGCCGCAGGCTGTCCTCGATCGCGCGACGGATCCAGCGGGCCGAGCCGCCGCGGTGGTTGGCGTCCTCCCCCATCGGGAGCCCGAACTTGGTGGCCAGCACGACCTCGTCGCGGCGGCCCTTCAGAGCCTTGCCCACGATCACCTCCGACTCCCCGGCGGAGTAGACATCCGCGGTGTCGATCAGATTGACACCCGCATCGAGGGCCGTATGGATCATGCGGATGCTCTCGTCGTGATCGGTGTTGCCCATCGCTCCGAACATCATCGCCCCGAGCGCGTACTCGCTCACCGACATGCCGGTACCGCCGAGAATCCTGCGCTTCATCGCAGATCACCTCCTGGTGTTCGTGGTTGTGTCCGCGTTCGAGCCAAGCACGGCGGACGAGGGAGGTGAGAGGCCTGATCGAACAGGGGGTCCAGCAGTGCCCCCTTCGCCGATCCGCATCGGGGCCGCCGCAACTACCCTGGTCGCATGGGTCGTGAGCCGAATGTGGCGCTGCGCGAGTTCCTGCGCTCACGTCGCGCGAAGATCACTCCCGAGGAGGCCGGGCTGCCGCCGCATCCCGGTACGCGGCGAGTGCCCGGCCTGCGGCGCGAGGAGGTCGCCCAGCTCGCCGGCGTCAGCATGGACTACTACATCCGTCTCGAACGCGGGCACCAGGCGGGAGTCTCGGAAGCGGTCCTGGAGGCACTCGCCCGCGCCCTTCGACTCAGCGAAGTGGAACGCGCCCACCTGTTCCGGATCGCACGGCCCACCCCTGCCCGGCACCGCCCGTCGGCGCCGCAGCGGGTCCGCCCGGGCCTGCGGCTGCTGCTCGACACGCTCACCGAGGTTCCGGTCCTGGTGCTGGGGCGGCGCCTGGACGTGCTGGCCGCCAACCACCTCGCCCGGGCCCTCTACACCGACTTCGACGCGCTGCCCCTGCGCCACCGCAACATGGCCTGGCTCCTCTTCCTCGACGAACGGGTGCGCGCGCTGCACACGGACTGGGCGGAAGGCGCCCGCGGCACGGTCGCCTCTCTGCGCCTGTACGCAGGGCGCCACCCCGACGACCCCGCCCTGGACGAACTCGTCGAGGAACTCTCCCTGCGCGATCCGGACTTCCGCCGCTGGTGGGCCGATCACGACGTCCTCCAGCGCAGCCACGGCGTCAAGCGCTACCACCATGTCCTCGTCGGCGACCTCGTCCTCGGCTACGAGGCCTTCACCGCCACCGACGACCCCGAACAGACCCTCGGCATCTACACCGCCGAGCCCGGCTCCCCCTCCGAGGAGCGCATGCGGCTCCTCGCGGGCCTGAGCGCCCCTTCGCGACGGCCGGGCCACCCCCTGCTTCCGCCGCACGGCTGAGCGGCACCCGGCGGTGGAGGTGGGGCCGTGGTGCGCCTGGCGGCACGGAGGGCGCCGACGTACCCTCATATCCGGAACGGGTTCCGGTTGCAGGTGGCGGCAGGAAGGACATCGGCAGTGACCGACCACGAGGGGGACACGGCACGGCACCGCCGGCCCCTGCGCGCCGACGCGCAGCGCAACGAGGACAAACTGCTGGAAGCAGCGGCCACCGCCTTCGCCCGTGAGGGAGCGGGCGCCTCGGTCAAGGACATCGCCCGCGCAGCCGGCGTCGGTGTCGGCACCCTCTACCGCCGCTTCCCCTCCAAGGAACTGCTCATCGAGGCCGTCTACCGGCAGGAAGTGCAACGCCTGTGCGAGGCGGCGCCGCATCTGACGGCCACGCTGCCGCCCAGGGACGCGCTGCGGACCTGGATGGAACACTTCATCGACTTCATGACCGCCAAGCAGGGCATGGCCGACGCACTGGCCGTGGTACTGACCGACGACAACGAGAAGCTGCACACCCGAGCCCTGCTCGCCGACGCCATCGCCCACCTCCTCGCCCCCGGAACCGGCACTTCGGTGACCCGGCCCGGTGTCGACGCACAGGACGTACTGATGGCGCTCGGCGGAATCAGCCTCATGGCCGCCGGCGAGCAGCAACGCGACCTGGCCACCAGACTCATCGACCTGCTCCTGCACGGTGTCGTGACCGGATGACACGACCAGGGAGCCATGCCGTGCCCGGGTCGAACGCCGGCCGCCGTTCCGCCTCGAAGCCGGCGGCCGGGTGCGGACCCCGGACGTCACCGAGGCGGTCGAGGTGGTCGTCGCCCGGCTGCGTTCGGGCGGGACGCCGGAGCACACGACCGCGATCGTGGACGCATGAGGGAACCCGGAGTGCCGCAGCCACCGCCCAGCCGTGAGGACGTGGCCGCTCGACGACATCGGCGGTGGACCGGCCCGTCGGCGGTCGGGATGCGATCTGCACGACGCGGACAAGGTCGACCGGACGGCTCCTGGAACCGTTTCGGCAGGTCCGGCGGGCGAGGGCGGCGACGCCGGAACTCCCGTACGAGGGAGGGGTTCCCCGAAGGGCGGGGGCCGGACGTTCCCGTGGAGCCGGCAGAGTGAACCGCCGACCGGTCGTCACTCCAGGTCAGCACGCGAGTACGCGGTGGTGCCCGGAACCGGACTCGAACCGGTACGCCCGCGAGGGGCAGCGAGGTTTAAGCTCGCCGTGTCTGCATTCCACCATCCGGGCAGGCCATGAGCGCCGCATCGAGCGTTCCGAGCCTATCGGGGGCGCCTCCCCCGAACAGCGGGCGGGCGACGCGATGTTGTCTTATTTTATTGATGTCTGAGGGTGCATCAGCACTCGGTACGGGCCATCCGCACTTGCCAATAGCCTCGCGGGCCGCCGGGGCCGCTGCACGGGGAATGACGGAATTTCACCGTCCCGATGGATGGCCGTGGAACGGGCCCCCACAGCACATGAGCAACCGCTTTCCCCGGGCGCCTTCTCGGGGGAGCCCGTCATACCCAGGTATGACGGGACGCGGGCCGGTCCGACTCGAGACTGCCCCGGGAACCGGAACAGCGGGTGACTACACGCCGCTGATCGGCCGCGACGATGGAACACGTCTTCATCACCGTCGCCGTCCCGACAGGAGCACCCTCCCGTGACCAGCACTCCCCTCGTCGACCGGACCACCACCGTGGCCGCCCGCGCCACGGATCTGTCGAAGGTCTACGGACAGGGCGAGACCCAGGTGGTCGCCCTCGACCGGGTCACCGTCGACTTCCAGCAGGCGCAGTTCACGGCGATCATGGGGCCCTCGGGCTCGGGCAAGTCGACGCTGATGCACTGCGTCGCCGGGCTCGACTCCTTCTCCTCCGGTTCCGTCCGTATCGGCGACGTCGAACTCGGCTCCCTCAAGGACAAGCAGCTCACCAAGTTGCGCCGGGACCGGATCGGCTTCATCTTCCAGGCGTTCAACCTGCTGCCCACGCTGACGGCCCTGGAGAACATCACGCTGCCCATGGACATCGCGGGCCGCAAGCCCGACAAGGCCTGGCTGGACACCGTGATCCAGATGGTCGGGCTGTCGGGGCGGCTGAGCCACCGGCCCTCGCAGCTGTCGGGCGGTCAGCAGCAGCGCGTCGCGGTGGCGCGCGCACTCGCGTCCAGGCCGGAGATCATCTTCGGCGACGAGCCCACCGGAAACCTGGACTCGCGCTCCGGCGCGGAGGTTCTGGGCTTCCTGCGCAACTCCGTACGGGAGTTGGGGCAGACGGTGGTGATGGTCACCCACGACCCGGTGGCGGCGGCGTACGCGGACCGGGTGATCTTCCTGGCGGACGGGCGGATCGTGGACGAACTGCACGAGCCGAGCTCGGAGGCGGTGCTGGACCGGATGAAGCGGTTCGACGCCAAGGGCCGCACGAGCTGACGCCGGGCGCACATCCCCTCGGGGCCCGCCCCACCCGCCCCTCGGGGCCACCCATCCACCGCACCCCCAGCCCTGGACAGAGAAATGTTCCGTACCGCCCTGCGCAACGTGCTCGCGCACAAGGCCAGGCTGCTCATGACCGTGCTCGCCGTGATGCTCGGCGTGGCCTTCGTGTCGGGCACCCTGGTGTTCACCAACACCATCTCCGAGGCCTACCAGAAGAGTTCCGCCAAGGGCCTCGACCAGGTCGACGTGGCGATCCGGCCGGAGGGCCGGGCGTCCCACGGCGACACGCTCGCCAAGCAACCCCGGCTGACACCGGCGCTCCTGGACAAGGCCGCCAAGGCACCGGGCGCCGGCACCGCCATCGGGGTCGTCAGCGGCTTCACCGCCATCGCCGACAAGGACGGCAAGCTCATCGGCGGTGACTTCCAGTCCCAGGGCGGGAACTACTGGGGGACCGAGGACCCCCGGTATCCGATCGTCGACGGACACGCGCCGCAGGGGCAGGACGAGGTCCTCATCGACTCCGAGACCGCAAAGCGCGCCGGGTACAAGGTCGGTGACACGGTACGGCTCTCCATCGACGGCCCCGTGCTGACGCCGAAGGTCGCCGGCGTCTTCACCACCGACGACGGCAACGTGGCCGCGGGCGGCAGCCTCGCCCTCTTCGACACGGCCACCGCCCAGCGCCTGTTCCACAAGGACGGCTCGTACGACGAGATCGATGTGAAGGCCGCATCCGGGACGAGCCAGATCGCGCTGCGCAACGCCCTCGACGAGATCCTGCCGAAGGATGTCGCCTCCACCACCACCGGCAAGCAACTCGCCGACGACCAGGCGCAGCAGATCGCCGCGGCGACGCGCGACCTGCGCACGGGACTGCTGGTCTTCGCGGGCATCGCGCTGTTCGTCGGCACCTTCATCATCGCCAACACCTTCACCATGCTGGTCGCTCAGCGCACCAAGGAACTGGCCCTGCTGCGCGCGGTCGGCGCGTCCCGCCGCCAGGTCACCCGGTCCGTGCTCATCGAGGCGTTCGTGGTCGGCGCGGTCGCGGCCGTCACCGGTCTGGTGGCCGGCATCGGCATCGGCGCCGGACTGCGCACCCTGGTGAGCCGGTTCGGCGGCACGATCCCGGACGGTCCGCTCATCGTCAGCCCGGGAACCGTCGCCACGGCCCTCGTCGTGGGCATCCTGATCACGATGCTCGCCGCCTGGCTGCCCGGCCGGCGCGCCGCGAAGATCCCGCCGGTCGCCGCCATGGGCAGCCTGCACGCGAAGGCCACCGCCAAGTCCCTGCTGCTCCGGAACACGATCGGCGCCCTGCTGGCCTCGGCCGGCGTCGCCGTCATCCTCTACAGCACCACACTGAACGCCTCGGACGCCCAGGGCCCGATGGGGCTCGGCGCGGCGATCCTCGTCATCGGCGTCTTCGTCCTCACCCCCCTGCTGTCCCGCCCGCTGATCGCGGCAGCGGCCCCTGTGCTGCGTGTCTTCGGGGTCGCGGGGAAGCTGGCCCGGCAGAACTCGGTGCGCAACCCGCGGCGCACCGCCGCCACCGCCTCGGCCCTGATGATCGGCCTGACCCTGATCACCGCTCTGACGGTGATGGCGGGAAGCCTGCAGACCGCGATCGACAAGATGGCGTCCTCCGCCCTCAAGGCGGACTACGCGGTGACGATGGCGAACGGCAACGACCTCTCGCCCGACGTGGAGAAGAGACTGAAGTCGGCCGACGGCGTCATCGCGACCAGCCCGCTGCGCAACGCGCCCTCGCGCATCAACGGCGAGACCGAGTTCCTGACCGGCGTCGACGGCGCCACCATCGGCAAGCTGACCGCGCTGACGGTCGACGCCGGCACCTTCGAGGTCGGCGGCACCCGGGTCGTCGTCGACCACGACACCGCCACGTCCCACCACTGGACGGCCGGCTCCCGGTTCACGGTGTCCTACGAGGACGGCAAGAGGCAGCAGTTGACGGTCGCCGGTGTCTACCGGAGCACCGAGATGATGCGCGGCATCATGCTGGACACCGCGACGCTCGCTCCGCACCAGACCGAGCCGTCCGACATGCAGGTCCTGGTCAAGACGTCCGGCGGGGCCACCGCCTCGGCCAAGGACGCGCTGGTGAAGGCGCTCGGCGACAACCCGGCCATCAGGATCATGGACAAGAAGGACATCTCCAACAGGATCGGCCAGATGTTCACGCTGATGCTGAACATGCTCTACGGCCTGCTGGCCATGGCCGTGATCGTCGCCGTGCTCGGCGTCATCAACACCCTCGCCATGTCGGTCTTCGAGCGCTCGCAGGAGATCGGCATGCTCCGTGCGATCGGACTGGACCGCAGGGGCATCAAGCGGATGGTCCGGCTGGAGTCCCTTGTGATCTCGCTCTTCGGCGGTGTGCTCGGTGTCGGCCTGGGGGTGTTCTTCGGCTGGGCCGCCGGTGAACTGCTCGGCACGAAGCTGGCGACCTACGAGCTGATCCTGCCCTGGGGGCGCATGGCCGTCTTTCTCCTCCTGGCGGCGACGGTGGGTGTGCTGGCCTCCCTGTGGCCGGCCCGCCGCGCGGCCCGTCTGAACATGCTCACGGCGATCAAGTCGGAGTGACGACCTACCGAAAGGGCCCCGTTCCGCAGTCGGAACGGGGCCCTTTCGCCGTGCCCGGGAAGGTCACCCGCCCCAGGTACGGGCGCGCAGGGGCATGCCCGAAGCGCCCGACTCGGGCGAGCGCACCGCCAGGACCTGGTTGACGCCGATGCGGTTGTGTTCGAAGGACAGCGCGGAGGCGGCCATGTAGAGGCGCCAGACGCGGGCCCGACCCGGGCTGGTGAGGCGCTGCGCCCGCACCCACTCGGCCTCGAGGTTCGCGACCCAGCGGCGCAGGGTCAGGGCGTAGTGCTCGCGCAGGCTCTCCACGTCGCGGACCTCGAACCCGGCACGCTCCAACTGAGTCACCGTGCTGCCGATGGGCGCGAGCTCGCCGTCGGGGAAGACGTAGGCGTCGATGAACACGTCGACCGAGTAGGCCGACTCGTCCTTCTGGGGCCGCCGCGCGATCTGGTGGTTGAGCAGCCGCCCGCCCGGCTTGAGCAGGGCGTACAGATCCCGGGCATACCCCAGATAGCGCTCGGCGCCCACGTGCTCGGCCATGCCGATGGAGGAGATCGCGTCGTACGGGCCGTCGGTGACGTCGCGGTAGTCCTGCACCCGGATCTCCACGCGATCGGTCAGGCCCTCCTCGGCGACCCGCTTGCGGGCGAACACGGCCTGCTCCTGGGAGAGGGTGATGCCGACGACGCTCACGCCGTACTCGCGAGCGGCGTGCACGGCCATGGAGCCCCAGCCGCAGCCGACGTCGAGGAGCCGCTGACCGGGCTTCAGGTCCAGCTTGCGGCAGACCAGTTCCAGCTTGTCGCGCTGGGCGTCCTCGAGGGTGGAACCGGGACCCGCCCAGTAGGCGCAGGAGTACACCATCGACGGGCCGAGGACGATCTCGTAGAAGTCGTTGCCTACGTCGTAGTGGTGGCTGATGGCGCGTCGGTCGCTGCGCCGGGTGTGGAGGTGGCCGCGGACTCTGCGGACCTCCTCGGGAGGCGGCGGAGGCGGCGGGAAGGGCCCGGCCATCCTGGCGAGGCCGCGTACCGCGGCGCGGACCTGCGGGTCGCGGGCCGCCTGGCTGAGGGAGCGGGCGTCCTCGCCGCGCTCCCAGATGAGGCCCGCCAGGAGGTCGAGGGCGGTGTACAGATCACCGTCGATCCCCAGATCCCCGGAGACCCAGGCCCGGACGAGGCCCAACTCGCCCGGTTTCCACAGAAGACGGCGCAGGGCACGGCGATTGCGCACGACGAGGGCGGGAGCGCCCGGCGGCCCGGACTCCGAACCGTCCCAGGCGCGGATGCGCACAGGGAGCGGGGCTCCCAGCAGTTGTTCCACGAGGCTCTTCAGCCGCGGCGCGGCGTCGGCCATGGTGCACACCTCCCATAGGGGCGTCCCCTTGCTCGAACACAGTCGAGAGCTCGGGGAGAGCGATCCCGGAATGCTCTACACCACGTAAACACCTGTAGGGCCGCCCCGCAGTCCCCCGTTGGCGTTACAGCTGGGCAAAAAGCCTGCGTGCACGCCGAAAGGGGCCGCCCGCACCACGGATGGCGGGCGGCCCCTTTCGGGTGTTGCCGGGGAGGGGACGCGAGGTCAGGAGGCCTTGGCCTTCTCCTCGGTCTTGACCGCGGCGGCGACGGGCGCCGGCTTGGCGGCCTCGTAGAACTCCTCGCGCGGCGACTCGATCGCGCCGAGGGAGACGACCTCGCGCTTGAGGAACATGCCCAGCGTCCAGTCGGCGAAGATCCGGATCTTCCGGTTCCAGGTCGGCATCGCCATGCCGTGGTAACCGCGGTGCATGTACCAGGCGAGACGGCCCTTGAGCTTGATCTTCATCTTGCCCATGACGATCATCGCGACGCCCTTGTGGAGGCCGAGGCCCGCCACCGCGCCCTTGTTCGCGTGGCTGTACTCCTTCTGCGGGAAGCCGCGCATACCGGAGACCACGTTGTCGCCGAGCACCTTGGCCTGGCGCAGCGCGTGCTGTGCGTTCGGGGGGCACCAGGCGTTCTCGTTGCCCGCCTTGCGGCCGACGAGGTCGGGCACCTGCGCGTTGTCGCCGGCGGCCCAGATGTAGTCCGTGCCCTGCACCTGGAGCGTTGCGGCGGTGTCGACGTGACCGCGCGGACCGAGCGGCAGCCCGAAGCGGGCGAGCGCCGGGTTCGGCTTGACGCCGGCCGTCCACACGATGGTGTTGGAGTCGACCTCGAGGCCGTTCTTCAGCACCACGTGGCCGTCGACGCAGGACTCCATCGAGGTGGAGAGGTAGATCTCCACACCGCGGCCCTCGAGGTGCTCCTTGCCGTACTGGCCGAGCTTGGGGCCGACCTCGGGGAGAATCTTGTCGGCGGCGTCGACGAGGATGAAGCGCATGTCCTCGCGGGACACGTTCCTGTAGTACTTGGCCGCGTCCCGGGCCATGTCCTCGACCTCACCGATGGTCTCCGCACCGGCGAAGCCACCGCCGATGAAGACGAAGGTGAGCGCCCTGCGGCGGATCTCCTCGTCGGTCGTGGAGTCGGCCTTGTCGAGCTGCTCGAGGACGTGGTTGCGCAGGCCGATGGACTCCTCGATGCCCTTCATACCGATGCCCTGCTCGGCGAGGCCGGGGATCGGGAAGGTGCGGGAGACCGCGCCGAGCGCGATCACGAGGTAGTCGAAAGGCAGCTCGTACGCCTCGCCGACCAGCGGGGCGATCGAGGCGACCTTGCGGTCCTGGTCGATGGTGGTGACCCGGCCGGTGAGGACCTCCGCCTTCGGAAGCACGCGTCGCAGCGGGACGACGACATGCCGGGGGGAGATGCTGCCGGCGGCGGCTTCGGGGAGGAAGGGCTGGTAGGTCATGTACGAGCGCGGGTCGACGACCGTGACGGTCGCCTCGCCGTAGCGCATCTTCTTGAGAATGCGACGAGCTGCGTACAGGCCTACGTACCCACCGCCTACTACGAGGATCCTGGGACGCTCCGTGGTGCTCATGGCATCGAGTATCCACCCGCCCCAGGGGGGTCGCTCGTGCGCCCCTTCACAAGCTTGGGCGGGGTGTCTGCTACACTGCGCCGCTCGCGTGACGGAGGTCATTCCGTCACGACATCATCCCCTCGTGGGGTGAACGGCCGTCAAGGCCACGTGAGCTGCCACGCAAGGCTTTCGGGGCGCCGAACGACGACTCCGCACCCTCGCCGGCGAGCCCTCCCGGAACGCTCGCCGGAGCACCCCCGACGACGCCTCACACCCCGCGGACGGCCGAGTGGACCCCCGCCGTCGCCCGGCCGGTGCGATTTCCTTGTGAAGAACTTCACGAAGTTTTCCGTGCGCCCTCCGCCAAGGGGGTCCCAGGGCCCCGCCGGCTACGCTCATACGTTAACCGACCTGCTCAGGAGAGGATACCCGCGGGTAGGAAATCCCCCTGCCGGAGCCCCCTGACCGCCCGTCAGAACCCGTGCACGCGCCGGGCGATGAGACACGTCTACGCGATGGACCAGGCGATGCCGTCGAGGATGTCGTGCTCGCTGACCACGACTTCGGCGGCCCCGATCCGCTCCATGATCGCGAGCAGGACGAGGGCGCCCGCGCCGATCACATCGACCCGGCCCGGATGCATGGAGGGGATCGCCGCGCGCTCGGCGTGCGTGGACCTCAGCAGCCGTTCGGTGATCTCCCGGACACGGTCCCGGGAGATCCGGGAGTGGTGGATCCTCGCGGAGTCGTACTCCGGGAGGTCCTGGTCGATCGCGGACACGGTGGTGACCGAACCGGCGAGCCCGACGAGGGTGCGCGCCTCGTGCAGCGGAACCGTCTTCTCCACCAGGTCCAGTGCGGCCTCGATGTCGTGTCGTATGGCCGCGATCCGCTCGGGGGACGGCGGATCGGAGACGACTCCCTCGTGCACGAGATGACGCTCGGTCATACGGACGCAGCCGATGTCGACGGACCGCGCCGCCCGTACGTGCTCCTCGCCCACCACGAACTCCGTGGAACCGCCGCCGATGTCCACGACCAGAAAGGGCTTCGCCAGGTCCGCGCGGCCCACCAGCTCCTTGGTCGCGCCCGTGAAGGAGAACTCCGCCTCCTGCTCGCCGGAGATGACCTCGGGCTCGACGCCGAGGATCTCCAGCACCCCGCGGACGAAGACGTCCCGGTTCTCGGCGTCTCGGGAGGCGGACGTGGCGACGAACCGGATCCGCTCGGCGCCGTGCTCCTTGATGATCCCGGCGTACTCCCGGCAGGCGGCGAACGTGCGCTCGAGGGCCTCGGGGGCGAGCCGCCCGGTCCGGTCCACGCCCTGGCCGAGCCGGACGATGGTCATCCGCCGGTCCAGTTCGACGAGTTCGCCGGTGGCCGGGTCGGCGTCCGCGACCAGGAGCCGGATGGAGTTCGTACCGCAGTCGACGGCGGCGACGCGCGTCATGAGCCCTCCTCCTCGGAATCGGTGCGCGCTGCGGCGGACCGGCCGGTACCGGACGGGTCCGCCTGCGCCTCCTCACCGTACGGCGGCTGCGCGGGTGTCACGCACGACCCCTTGCGCCACCACTGCGGCAGCATCGCGATCGCCTCGTCGCCCAGCGGGTTGACCCCGGGGCCGGCGACCAGGGAGTGCGCGACGAGCACGTGCAGGCACTTCACCCGGTCCGGCATGCCGCCCGCGCTCGGGAAGCCCGCCAGCACCTCGATGGCGTCGCGGCGGGCGATGTAGTCCTCGTGCGCGGCGCGGTAGGCGGCGGCCAGTTCGGGGTCGGTCGCCAGACGCTCCGTCATCTCCTTCATGACGCCGCCCGCCTCCAGCGTGCCGATCGCGGACGCGGCACGCGGGCAGGTCAGGTAGTACGTCGTGGGGAACGGCGTACCGTCCGGGAGCCGGGGTGCCGTCTCCACGACGTCCGGCTGCCCGCACGGGCAGCGGTGCGCGATCGCGCGCAGCCCGCGTGGGGGGCGCCCGAGCTGCTGCTCGATGGCCGCGACGTCCGCGTCCGTGGGCTCGGTGCGCGGGGTGGGCGGCAGATCGAACAACGTCTGCGCGCTGCGCTGCCCCTCAGGGGCGGCGGACGGTCGGCGGGCGGGAGTTTCCATGGCTGTCTTTCAGGCTGTCTTTCTCGTCGGTGCGCTGATCCGTCGGATCGGTGATGCGTCCGGTCATCGGGACGTCCGGCTCACAGCGCCTCTGCGTGTGCGACGGGGGCCCCGTGCACGTCCGCCCCGCCGGGGCGGCGGGCCGGTTCACCGGCCGGACTTGTCGGACCTGTCGACCCCGTCCCAGATGTTGTCGTACCAGGGGCGCGCGGCACTCGTGAGATCCGCACGCGACTGCCTGGCCGCGTCGGGGTCGATCACGATGTAGCCGGTCTCCCCCGGCAGCACATAGTGCAGCCGCAGCCGGATCTGCTGCTCCGCGTACGCGTCGTCCTGCCAGCGCGCCTTCAGGTCGCGCAGCTGCTCGACGCGCTCGCGGGCCTGCGCCTGCTGCCGCTCCAGGTCCGCGACCTCGGCCCGCTGGGAGACGTACTGCCTTATCGGGTACGCCAGTGCCACGATCAGCGAGCACAGGACGAGTGCGAGCAGCGCGGCACGGCCGGTCAGCCGGGAGCGGCGGGCCTGCCGCCTGGTCTGGGAGCGGTAGACCCTGGCCGCGGTCTGCTCCCCGAGCAGTCGCAGCCTGGTCGCGGTGGAGAACCGGTCACGGTCCTTCACGGCCATGTCCCCTCCTCCCCTTCCACACGTACGTACGTCCCCGCACACGGTACGGGACCGAGTACGGGGACGTACGGACGACTGGCTAAGGCGTGGCCCTGCCCGCTCAGCCCTTGAAGCGCGGGAACGCGCTGCGGCCCGCGTACACCGCGGCGTCGTCGAGGATCTCCTCGATGCGCAGCAGCTGGTTGTACTTGGCGACGCGCTCGGAGCGGGCCGGGGCGCCGGTCTTGATCTGGCCGCAGTTGGTGGCGACGGCCAGGTCGGCGATGGTGACGTCCTCGGTCTCGCCGGAGCGGTGCGACATCATGCACTTGAAGCCGTTGCGCTGGGCCAGCTCGACCGCGTCCAGGGTCTCGGTCAGCGAGCCGATCTGGTTGACCTTCACCAGCAGCGCGTTGGCGGTGCCCTCCTCGATACCGCGGGCCAGGCGCTCGGGGTTGGTGACGAACAGGTCGTCGCCCACGAGCTGGACCTTGTCGCCGATCCGGTCGGTGATGACCTTCCAGCCGGCCCAGTCGTCCTCGAACAGCGGGTCCTCGATGGAGACGAGCGGGTAGGCCGCGACGAGCTCCTCGTAGTACTCCGTCATCTCGGCGGCGGAGCGCTCCTTGCCCTCGAAGAGGTACTTGCCGTCCTTGTAGAACTCGGAGGCGGCGACGTCGAGGGCGAGGGCGATCTGCTCACCGGGGACGTACCCGGCCTGCTTGACGGCCTCGAGGATGAGGTCGAGGGCCTCGCGGTTGGAGCCGAGGTTCGGGGCGAAGCCGCCCTCGTCGCCGAGACCGGTGGACAGGCCCTTGCCCTTCAGCACCTTCTTGAGGGTGTGGTAGACCTCGGTGCCCCAGCGCAGGGCCTCGGAGAAGGACTCCGCACCGATCGGCGCGATCATGAACTCCTGGATGTCCACGTTGGAGTCGGCGTGCGAGCCGCCGTTCAGGATGTTCATCATCGGCACCGGCAGCAGGTGCGCGTTGGGGCCGCCCAGGTAGCGGAAGAGCGGGAGGTCGCTCGCCTCGGAGGCGGCGTGGGCGACGGCGAGGGAGACGCCGAGGATGGCGTTGGCGCCGAGCGAGCCCTTGTTGTCGGTGGCGTCCAGGTCGAACATCGCCTGGTCGATCAGGCGCTGCTCGGTGGCGTCGTAGCCGACGAGCTCCGGGCCGATCTGCTCGATGACGGCGAGGACGGCCTTCTCGACGCCCTTGCCCTGGTAGCGGTTGGGGTCACCGTCGCGGAGCTCGATGGCCTCGAAGGCGCCGGTGGAGGCGCCGGACGGAACGGCGGCACGACCCGTGCTGCCGTCGTCGAGGCCGACCTCGACCTCGACCGTGGGGTTGCCTCGGGAGTCCAGGATTTCCCGGGCTACGACGACGTCGATGGACGGCACGAGCATCTCCTTCTTGGATGTGACGCTGAGAGTGCGGGGCACTTGCGACTAGAGCCTATCCGCCCCGGAGCGGCGGCCGGCCGACCGACCGTCCCGTGGACAGGATGACGGTACACATTGTTTCAGCGCGGAACAAAGGGGCGGGGAAAGTCGCGGTGAAATGCACGGGACGGGCAAGCAAAAGCCCCGCTCCGATGCGTACGGGGGGTACACGCACCGGAGCGGGGAGCCCGTGGGGACGGGGGCTGTCCTCATGTGACCGCCGCGAAGGAGGTCACGCGCACGAGGACTCGGTGGACCGGCTGCCCGGCCGCTGTCACTTCAGGTGCAGCTGCTGACCCGGGTAGATGAGGTCGGCGTCCTCGACGACGTCCTTGTTCAGCTGGAAGAGCTTCTGCCAGCCGCCCTGGACGCCGTTCTTCGCGGCGATGGAGCTGAGGGTGTCGCCCTTGACGACCTTGTACTCGCCGTCGCCCTTCTCGACCTTCTGGCCGGCCGGGGTGGTGACGGTCTTCTTCGCGGCCGGACGCTCGGTCGAACGGGAGGCCGACTTCGGGGCCGTGCGGTCGGTGCCGCTCTTCGCGCTGCCGGAGGAGGCTGCGGCCGCACCGTTGTACGGAGTACCGGACAGGCCCTTGCCGCAGACCGGCCAGGCGCCCTTGCCCTGACCCGCGAGGACCTTCTCGGCTGTCGCGATCTGCTGCGACTTGCTCGCCAGGTCGGCACGCGAGGCGTAGGCGGTGCCGCCGTACGCGGCCCAGGTCGAGTTCGTGAACTGCAGACCGCCGTAGAAGCCGTTGCCGGTGTTGATGGACCAGTTGCCACCGGATTCGCACTGGGCGACGGCGTCCCACTCGGAGGCGGTGGCAGCGGAGGCGTTGCCGGCCGCGAGCAGCGGGGCCGCGACGGCGGCACCGGCAACACCGGCGAGCGAGATGACGCGGACGGCCTTGGACGGACGGCGGTGCTTGCCCTTGCCGGAACACAGCATGGTTCGATCCCCTCACCGACGCCTGCGAGGTGAGCTGTCGGGTTCGGGCCGGTTGAGTTGCCCGGCCGTGCGCAACTGGGCGCACGGCTCCACCCCAAGCCGGCCCGGTCGATGTCCGGGCGCGGCACTTACCTTGGGTCCCCCGCTCCTGCCTACGGCGCTTGACGCGACGACTGTTCCGCACGGCCGCTGGCAGGATTCGGCGTTGCGACCGTGGGGGCCCGCTGTGGCGAGCGGTCATGACCGTAAGCAGTCGATCCGCGGAATTTCAAAGACGATCAGGGCCTTTGAGACCCATCTCTCACTCTCGCCAAATCGGACATTAAGCCCGAAGTGGGATGTGAAGTACCGCCGGTCGACGGGCAGTTCAGTGCTTCCCGGCGGTCGGGTCCACGTCGAGCGCAAGGCTCTGACCGGGGAGGATGAGGTCCGGATCGGCGCCGACCGTCTGCTCGTTGGCCTTGTAGAGCGCCCGCCACCCGCCGGAGAGGTCAAGGGAGTCGGCGATGTCCGACAGATTGTCCCCGGGGCGGACGGTGTACGAGCCGTCGACACCGTCGCGTGCGACCCGGGAGTCCCGCGAGGCATGCCGGCCCGCCGAGTCGCCCGCACGGCTGCCGGAGTCGCCCTCGTCGGCGCTGCCACCGCGGTGACGTCCGACGCCGGACGCCTCACCCGCATCGTCACCCGAAGAAGCGCCACTCCGCCCGGACTTGTCCGACTCATCACCCTTCGCACCGGTGGATGAGTCGTCGTCGCCCCGGAAGGTGCCGGCGCCCGGACGGTCACCGTCGCTGTCATGGGACGTACCGGAAGAGGGGGACGAAGAGGAGGAGTCGGACGACTCCGACGAAGACGAAGAGGAGGACGGGTTCGTCGAAGCGGATGTTCCGGATGAGTCGGACAAGCCGGAGTCGAGCCCGAAGTCGGAGGAGCCTCCGTCCGACGAGTCGCCCGCCACGCCCGTGTCGACGTCCGCGGAGCCGGAGTCCTCGTTCAGTCCCGCGACCAGCGCGCAGGCGGACCAGACGGAGGAGCCCTGGTCGGCGAGAATCCTCTCGGCGACGGCGATCTGCTGCGAACGGCTCGCCCGGTCGGGGCTCGAGGCGTAGGCGAGACCGCCGTGCCGCTCCCAGTCCCGCTGCGTCAACTGCAGCCCGCCGTAGCGGCCGTTCCCGGTGTCGGCGCTCCAGGAGCCGCCGCTCTCGCACTGCGCGACCCGGTCCCAGGTGGTGCCGTCGGCCGCGCTCGCGCCGCCGGCGCCCAGAAGCGGAATCGCGATCGCCGAGCCGGTCACCCCTGCTGCGACGAGGAGGGCCGGAGCCTGGCGGGGGCGACGGTGACGACCGTTCCCGGAGAGCATGCGGTTGCCTTTCACACGACAGCAGTGAACCCCGCGGCGGCTGTGGCGTGCCGCCCCGTTGCTGCGTGAACGTATCGGCACTCGGCCGCTTGTCACAAGTTAATGCAGCGCAGATCACGTGAAGATCACAGTGGTGAGGGACCGTCACCCTCCTGTGACCGGCCGAGCGTTCACCGTGTCATTCGGTGGAGTCGGCGGTACGGAAATGATCTTTTTCCGGAATCGGTGTGAACTCCACGGGAAGCGTGCGCAATCCGCGCATAATGAGCCCGCCGCGCCAGCGCAGATCGGCGGAATCCACCGCAAGTCGCAGGTCCGGCAGGCGGGTCAGGAGGGTGGCGAGCGCCGTCTGCCCCTCGATGCGGGCGAGCGGAGCGCCCAGGCAGTAGTGGATGCCGTGTCCGTATCCGAGGTGCTGATTGTCACGACGGGCGAGGTCGAGCACATCGGGGTCCGCGAACCGCTCCGGATCCCGGTCGGCCGCCGCGAGCACGACGAGCACCGGGTCCCCGGGGGCGATGTCCTGCCCGCCCCCGATGGCGACCGGCTGTGTGGCGAAGCGCCAGGTGGCGAGCTCCACCGGGCCGTCGTAGCGAAGGAGTTCCTCCACGCCGGTCTCGAGCAGCGACCGCTCGCCGCGGGCGAGGGAGCCCTGGAGCCGGGCTCGCTGCTCCGGGTGGCCGAGGAGGGCGTAGGTGCCGTTGCCGATGAGGTTGACCGTGGTCTCGAACCCGGCGAAGAGCAGGATGAAGGCCATGGCGGCGGCCTCGTTCTCGGTGAGGTGCTCGCCGTGGTCCGAGGCGCGGATGAGCCCGGAGATCAGGTCCTCGCCGGGGCCGGGCGCCTCGGGCAGGGCCTCCCGCTTGCGGTGGATGAGGTCGGCGAGGTAGCCGCGCATCTTCTTGACGGACCGGGCGACTCCGCCCCTCGGCCCCCCGCCGTGCCGGATCATCATCCCCGCCCAGTCCCGGAAGTCGTCCTGGTCCTCGCGGGGCACGCCGAGCATGTCGCAGATGGCGTAGATGGGGAGCGGGAAGGCGAACTCGTGGATGAGGTCGGCGGAGCCGCGGCCCGCGAACCCGTCGATGAGCCGGTCGGTCAACTCCTGCACCCTCGGCGCGAACTCGGCGACGCGCCGGGGTGTGAAGGCCTTGGAGACGAGCCGGCGCAGCCGCGTGTGGTCCGGCGGATCGATGTTGAGCAGATGAGTCATCAGCTCGGCCTTGCGCTCGCCGGGGATGCCGGTCCTGCCCCTGGCGTGTGCCGGTTCGTCGTGATGCGCCGGGTTCTTGCTGAGCCGCTGGTCGGCCAGGGCCTGCTTGGCGTCGGCGTAACGGGTGACAAGCCAGGCCTCGACACCGCTGGGCAGCCTGGTCCGGTGCACGGGGGCATGCTCGCGGAGCCAGGCGTAGGCGGGATACGGGTCGGCGGCGAACTCCCAGGTGAAGAGCTCAGGGGTGGGGTTCGTGCGCGCGGGGCGGGGCTCGTCGGTCACCCGTCGACGGTATCCGGCCGCCCGCAGCGGGCCGCACCTCAGCCGCCGCTCTCCGCCTCCCGGATCGCGTCCCGGTAGGTACGGGCGGCCGCCCGCAGCGCCGCCTCGGGGTCCACACCCTCGGCCTCGGCGCGCGCGGCCATCGCCAGCAGTTCGTATCCGACGCCCTCCCCGTGCGGCAGCGGGACGTCGAGACCGGCCGTGCGGGCGCGGGACGACAGCTTGGCCGCGAGCGCCAGGCCCGGCTGGCCGAGGGGGACGCCCTCCGTCACCGAAGTGCGCTGCTTCTCGAGGGCCTTGGTGCGCAGCCAGTGCTCCTTGACCTCTTCCGGCGTCGTGGCGGTCTCGTCGCCGAACACATGCGGGTGGCGGTGGATCAGCTTGGCCACGATGCCGCCCGCCACGTCGTCGATGGAGAACGGGGCGTCCGGGTCCTCCTGCGCGATGCGCGAGTGGAAGACGACCTGGAGCAGGACGTCTCCCAGTTCCTCGCGCAGTTCGTCCCGGTCGCCCGCCTCGATCGCCTCGACCAGCTCGTACGCCTCCTCGATGCCGTACTTGGCCAGACCCCGGTGGGTCTGCCGGGAGGACCAGGGGCACTCGGCGCGGATGCGGTCCATGACCTGGACGAGGTCGAGCAGCCGGGCCCCGGGCAGGTCGTACGACGCGGGCAGCAGCTCGAGCTCCGGCATCCGCACCCGCCCCGAGCCCGCCAGCCGGGCCAGGCCGTCGGTGAGCCGGGGCTCTCCCTCGCCGGTCGCGACGACGACGACCGTACGGCCGCCGGCGCAGGCCTCGATCAGCTCCTGTGCGGACGGGGCGGCCTCGTCGACCACGATGCCCGCCTCACGCAGATAGGGCAGCTGGGGGTGCGCGCCGTCCGCGCAGCTGACCCGGTCGGCGTCCCGCAGCACCTGCCAGGCGGGCCAGGACAGCAGACCCGGTGCGACCCGGTGGCTGGTGGTGAGCAGGACGATACGGCCGACGGCCGCCTCGGAGGCTTCGGTCCCGTGCGGACCCTGGGCGCGGGAGCTGGTGGTGTTCACCCTTCGAACGTAACGCACGCCACCGACGGCCCGTACGCGGTCCACGGGCCCCGCACCGACCGTGCTACGCCTGCTGTCCGGGCGTCACGGTGACCTCCTTGACCCACGGCGTCCTCGCGTCCACGCGGCTGCTCTTCTGCACGTCCCAGGTGCCGTAGCGGGGATTGAGCTTGATGCCGAGCTCCTTGGACGCCTGCGCCATCGCCGTCCAGAACGCGGCCTTACCGTCGGTCGTGTTCATGTCGACACCGAGTGACCCTGCCAACTTCTGGGCCTGGACCTCGGTGCGGAGGCTGTCGTCGAGACGCTGGGGTGCGACCCCGTACTGCTGCAGCCACGCCGACTGCAGCGCCTTGCTGCCGCCCGCCTGCTGCTCCAGGCCCTGCCGCATCTGCTCGACGTCACTGCGGGTGACGCCGACGCCCGCCTCCTTGGCGGCACGGTTCAGGACCCGGTCGAGCACCATGGTGTGGAGCGTGTCCCGGGTGAGGCTGCTGGTCTGGGCGAGTGTCTGCTGGTACTGGGCGTCGTCGGTGGCGGCGGCGCGCTGCGCCGTGCGCACCTCGTTCACCCGGCTCTCCAGCTGTGCGACCGTGATCCGCTGCCCTCCGACAACGGCTGCGGCACCCGCATGGGGGGACCCGCCGCACGCGGTGAGGAGGGGAGCCGCGGCCAGGGCGGCGCTGAGGGCGATCGCGGTGCGACGGCGGTGCAAGGTGGCCTCCCGAGGAGATTGTGCGGCGATGCACAAGGTCTTGCGAAGATCGATGGTAGGCAGTGACCAGGCTCTGGCCAACCCATTCGAACCAACGATTCGCCGGGACTTCGGGCACCGCCGCGTCCGCCCCGGGCTCAGCCGGTGATGGCGACCGGCGCGTCCCACGCGTCCCGGTCCACGGTGAGCGTGTAACCGCCCCTGGTCTCCTTGCTGTTGACCATGTACTGATGACCGCGGCTGTGGCCGGTGTACTGGGTCTTGCCCCACGGCCAGTCCGTGGTGGTGGTGTTCTGCTTGTCCCACAGGGCGTACCAGAGGTTGCCCGGAAGGTCCGTCTTGTTCGTCGCGGTCGCGACGGCCTTGGCGCTGGAGCTGCTGAAGCCGTAGAAGCCGGCGCGGTACGTCTTGGCGCGCAGCGTCTTGGTGAAGGAGCGGACGTAGGTGAGCACCGCGTCGTTGCACGACTTGTTGGTGATGTCGTACGGCTCCATGTCGAGGTAGATCGCGCTGCCGGCCTTCATCCCGAGCGCCGAGGCCTTGGCCACCGCGTCCGCGCCGTCCTTCGTGCCGAGGGAGGCGGCCGTGGAGGCGGTCAGCTTCTCGGGGTTGGTACCGGTCTGGCAGGACGGCTGGGCGCCGACGTAGATCGGGATGAGCTTCCAACCGAGCGAACTGACCGACTTCACCCAGGACGCCGTGAGGTTGGGCTGGCTGCAGCCGCGGTTCTTGCCGCCCACGTACACGGCTGCCGCACCGTACAGACCGCCCTTCCATGCCTTCATCGCGGACAGCGAGGGCGCGGTGCAGGTGTCGAAGGCGCGGCCCGTGTAGGTCTTCTGGGCGGGCCAGGTCGTGGCCGCCATCGAGGTCTGCGCGGCGATCCCGGCCCCCGCGACCACGGCAGCGCCCGTCACCCCCCAGGCGATGTATCTGCGCTTCCTGGACAGCCGGTGATTCGACATGAAGGTCCCCACCCATGATCGATCGTGTATGACACAAACGGAGGCAACCTAGTGGTTGGTGCTTCCGTGATCGGAAAACGTAACCCCCCGGGCCCCACAAGATTTCTCCAAAGCCCGGCAAAAGCAAGGGCCTCGGACGTCGCTCAGCCGCGCACCTGCCCCAGCCACTGGAGCGTCCGTCGGACGTCCACGGCCAGCGGATGACCTGGGCCCCGCAGCCGTTCGACCTCGTGCAGGAGCCGTGCGAGCGTGTCGTGGGCGGCCGCCCGGTCGCCCAGTGCCAGCAGCAGATGGCCGATGCGGCGGCGGACGTCATGGGCGAGTTCGGGGTCGCCCGCCACGTACTGGTTCTCGTAGTACGGCAGCAGTGCCCGGTACTCGGCGAGCGCCGCGGCCGGATCGCCCAGTTGCTCGAGGCACTGCGCGGCGTCGAAGCGGAAGCGCAGGGCCTGAGGGTCCGCCTGGCCCACCTCGGCGGCGCGTTCGTCCGCGAGGCGGCGGAGTTCGGGCAGCGCCCGCCGGTACTGGCCGTCGTCCATGAGGGTCGCCGCGTACTGCTTGCGCAGCGTGCGGACGACCGGAGAGTGCTCGCCGTGCTGGGAGGCCGCCGCCGGGAGGATCGCGCCCAGTATGTCGACGGCCTGGGTGATGCGGCCTTCGCCGAGCAGCCGCTTGACCTCGTCGACGGCACCGGCGACATCGGGCTTCTCGACCGCGGGCGCCGCCTGCGGCCGGGGCGCCGGGGTGCGCGCCCGATCGGGCCATGGGGCGTACGGGCGCAGGAAGGGCCGGGTGGGGTCGAGCGGGGCGCCCGTGGGTATGCCGCGCGCCGGGAGCAGCGGAAGCAGGTGCTCGTACGTCTCCTGGGCCGAGGCGGGGCGGTGCTGCGGGTCCTTGGCGAGCAGACGCAGGACGAGCGATTCGAGCGGCTCCGGCACCTCGGGGCGCAGCCGGCGCACCGGAACCGGGGGCTCGTAGAGGTGGCGGTGCAGCACCCCGAGCGCGGTGGCGCCGGTGAACGGCACGTCCCCGCTGAGGAGTTCGTGCATGAGCACACCGAGGGCGTACAGGTCGGTGTACGGGCCGACGGCCCCGCCCATCGCCTGCTCGGGCGCCATGTAGGCCGGCGAGCCGATGGGGGAACCGGTATGGGTGAGGCGGGTGGTGTCGGTGTCCATGACCGAGGCCACGCCGAGATCCAGGACGGTGACCGTACCGTCCTGCTTGACCATCACGTTCCGCGGCTTGAGATCCCGGTGGATGATCGGCACGGCGTGCACCGCGGACAGCACGGCGCACAGTTGGGCGGCGACCGCCACCACCCACTGCCAGGGGTAGGGATCGTGCTCCGCGAGGTGGTCGGCGAGGTCGGCCCCGTCGACGTACTGCATGACGAGGTACAGCTCCTCCCCCTCGCTGCCGGCGTCGTGCACGGTGACCAGCCCCGGGTGGTCGACCTGCGCGGTCACCCGGCACTCCCGCGCGAAACGGCTGCGCAGTTCGTCGGCCTCGTGGCCGGCCACCTTGTCGGGACGCAGCAGCTTGACGGCCACCCGGCGGTCCAGCCGCTGGTCGTACGCCGTCCAGACCTGGCCCATACCGCCTTGGCCGATGAGCGTCGACAGTTCGTAGCGGCCGGCGACGACGCGTCCGGTCGCCACGCTCACCTACCGTCCTCGTGCTTGCGAAGGTAGTCGCTCAGTTCGTCCAGTTCGGCGCGTACCTGGTCGATGCGGGCAGGCGCGGGACGCTGCGGTGGCGGGGTCGGCGGCGTGTACTGCGGCGGATGCTGCGCCGCCTGGTACGGCTGGGGGACCGGTGGATATCCGTAGCCCTGCGGCGGCGGCTGCGGCGGCAGGTAGGCGCCCGTCTGCTGCGGTGCGGGGCCGAGGGGAGGCTGGGCTCGGTGGTGGCGTATGTCGAACACCAAGAAGTAGGCACCGCTGAACGCGCCGAGGATGAGGACCATCGCCAGCGCGACGTCGCCCCGGTGGTCGCTCTCGGGGACGGATCCGACGACGGCGAGGCAGCCGATGGCCACCGGAAGACTGATCCAGGCCAGCAGCCAGTCCGTCCGCCTGCCACGCAGCACTGCCACCCGGAACAGCGGCAGGCAGGAGAGCAGCCCGCAGCTGAGGAAGCCCGCGATGACGAACAGCACCCGCAGGGTGATGACGGTGCCCGACGTGCGGGTGGGCGGCGCCGCGCCGTGGCCGTACATGACTGCTCCTGGGACCGGGTGAGGACGAGCGTACGAGTGTCGAGGTCCGAGCGTATAGCCCGGCTCGGACACACGGTCACGGGTTGCACCGAACCGTTGTCCTTGTGATCCGGTCGAGGCGTCGGGCGGGGCGCGGGATGCGGGTGCGGCGGCCCGGGTGCGCCCGTCAGTCCGGCGCGACCCTGCCGTCCGTCAGTCCGTCGTACAGGCCGCGCACGAGTTGGTCACCTAGGCGGCCCGCGAGGCGCAAGGTGTCCTCGAACGCGGCGAGCGCCCGGAAGCGCGCGCCGTAACGGCGCTGCTTGTCGAGCGGCAGCCTCGGCAGTTGGAGCCGGCGCACGTCGAGCCGGGTCGCGGTGGAGGCGTAGCTGCTGGCCTGGCGGTTGTTGGCGGTGCCGCGCAGGAAACCGGCGAGGAACCAGGGATCGACGGCGGCCGGGTCGGGGCGCAGCAGCGTGAGGTTGCGCCCGAGCGCCGCCCCCGCGGTCGCCTCGTCGATCACCCGCGCGACGGCGCCGCCGCCCAGGACCGGGACGACCACGTCGCCCTCCTCGACGAGGACCGGGTCCTCCCCGGAGTCGGGCAGCGTGCCGGAGGGCGCGACACCGGCGACGACGTCGTGGTCGGTGAGCACACGCGCATGGGGGCCGTGTCCGCCGGTCCGCATCACCAGCGCGCCCGCACGGGCCAGTTCGCCGACCGTGGTGATCGGCCAGCGGCCCTGTTCGGTGGTGTCGGCGGCGGGCGGGGCGAGGTCGGCGGTGAGGCGGAGGGTCTCGTCCAGGCGTGCCCGCAGGGCACCGAGCTCCTCGGCGCCGCCGCCCGCCGCGGCAGGCGGCAGATGGCGGGCGGGGGCCAGATCGACGTCGTCGTCGAGGAGTTCGATGACGGGAACGGACCGGCTCAGGCCCGGCACCGAAGGTGCGCTGCCGTTGCGGGCGAACCGGCGCCAGGCGTCGAGCATCATCGAGCGCACCGCCTGCCAGTCGGGTCCGCCCCGTCCCTCGGCCGTGAGTGCCCCGGCGTCCGCGACCAGCAACTCGGGCTGTACGGCGGCCGATGCGGGGCGGCGCAGCACCCACAGGTGCAACGGGATGTTGTGCGGTGGTGCCGCACCGGCGGGCAGGGCGAGCACGGCCCGCAGGGCGCCGCGGCGCAGCAGATCGGCACGGATGCGGCGGCCGGAGCGCCGGGAGGCGGCAGCGGGCGGCATCAGCAGGACAGCGGTGCCGCCGTCCTTGAGACGGGCCAGCGCATGCTGCACCCAGGCGAGTTCGGACTCCATACGGGCCGGGAAGCCGTACTCCCAGCGGGGGTCGTAGGCGAGTTCGTCGTGGCCCCAGTTGCGCTCGTTGAACGGCGGGTGGCACAGCACGGCGTCTGCCCGGAGGGTGTCGAAGGCGTCGGCCCGGAGGCTGTCGCCCGCTGCGGTGCGCACGGCCGCCTTCGTGTGCAGCGTGAGGCGCAGCGCGCTGAGCGCGGCGAGATGCTGGTCGCTGTCCTGGCCGTGCAGTTCCTGGGCGGGAGCGGGAGCGACGGCCCGCAGCAGGGCGCCCGTGCCGCAGGCCGGGTCGAGAACCGTCCGGGCGGGGCCGGCGAGGTCCGCCATCAGGGCGGCGAGATCGCCCGGGGTGAGCGTGTACTGGCGTGGGTTGGCGTCGAGATGGCGTCCGAGCAGGAACTCGTATGCCCCTGGAGCGCCCAGCTCGGCGGCGAGCTGGGCGGCGGCGCGCAGCAGCGGGGCGGAGGGCAGGAGCTCGGCGGGTGTGGGGACCGGCACGCCCGTGCGGGGGGTGAGCACCTGCTCCAGGGCCGTGGGCAGCAGTTCCGCGAGTCGGGCGTCCGAACCGGCGCTCGCCTCCTTCCAGACCGTCGGCCGGTCGTGGACGAGCACCAGGGCGCAGCCCGCGTGCACCAGGGCCGTGACGGGTCCCTCCGGGTGGCCGGCGGTCTGCTGCCACACGCGCTCCCGCAGGGGCACCTCGGCCAACTTTCCCTGGCGGCGCAGCCATTCCTCGATGTCGGCGAGGGCGAAGGAGGGACTTGTCTCGGTGCCGCCGATCGGCTTGGGGAAGTCCGTATGGCGGCGGCGCCAGTTGCTGACGGCGGCGCGGCCGACACCCGCGAGCCGGGCGATCCCGGCGGCGGTCACCTCTGTCCCGTTGTCCTGCACCCGCCCGGCTCCCCTCTGCCCTGTGCGGTCCGACTGCCCGTGCGACGCCGTTGCCCGCGGTGGTCGTCGCGTGCGGTGCACCCGTCACATGGCGTCGAGCATACCGATACACGCAAGATCCACCCTTTCACGCGCGTGTACTCGACTCAAAAATGAGTTCGTGTTGACTCGGTTCACAAGCTCTGGTCTTATTGACTCATCGGACGAACGGCCGCCCGGGAAAGGCAGCGGCCACAGTCGGTACGGGGGAGGGGGACTGCCGTGGGCATCGGTACAGGCATCGTGTTGAGCGTCGTGACCTGCGACGTCGTCATCGGCAAGGCGTCGGCGAACGCGGATGCCCGAGCCGGCGGGGACGGCAGGGGGCCGTCCGCACCCGCGGGGCGGCGCTCCGGGCCATCACCGGACCGCACCGTGCGGACCTGCGCCCGGCGCTCCCGGCAGTGCGGCGAGAACGCCCCGCACTCCCCCGGGTCCGTCAAGGCGAACGCCGTCGTCACCTGAACCACCGTCGTCACCGTCGGCGTGCACGACGCCTGCTTCCGGGCGACGGACCGCCGGGCCGGGACGACGTCGTCCCGACTCGCCGCCCCACCGGGGCGGGCATGCCATCGCGCACCCGCACTCCTGCGGCTTCCACTCACTTCATTCCACGCCATCTCACCTCGAGGAACTCCCATGCGTCGCACCGCACTTGCCGCTCTCTGCCTCGCCGCCGCGGCCACCGCGGGACTCACCGGCTGCCTGCCCGGCCAGAACACGGCCGACGACAAGCCCAAGGGCCCGTTCGCCGGGATGACCGGGGGCGAGATCGCCGACCGGGCCGTGAAGGCCACCACCGATGCGACGTCGCTGCGTATCAAGGGCGATGTCCCCGACGACGAGAGCGCGGGCACGATCCGGATCGACATGGCCCTGAACAAGAAGGGCGAGTGCGCCGGCACGATGAACATGAGCGGACAGGGCAAGGCCGACCTGGTCAAGAGCGGCGACACCGTCTACATGAAGTACGACGAGGCGTTCCTGCGCGCCCAGGGCAAGGGCGAGTCCAAGGCCGACACCGACGCGGTGGTGGCCATGATGGCCGGCAAGTGGACCAAGATGTCGGCCAAGGGCCAGGACGCCAAGGACATCGCGGGCTTCTGCGACCTCAACACGGTGCTGGCCGACGCCCGGAACGTGAACTCGGACGCGACCCGCGGCCGGACGACCACGGTCGACGGCACTTCGGCGATCGTCCTGGAGGAGAAGGAAGGCAGCGACCGCTACACGCTGTACGTCGCCGCCGAGGGCAAGCCCTACCTCCTGAAGGTCACCAGCACCTCCAAGAAGGACCCGGGCACGATCGTCTTCACGGACTACGAGAAGCCCGTTCCGGCCGCCGCGCCCAAGGGCGACGTCCTCGACCTGGACAAGCTGGGCGGCTGACATGAACCGGGCGGTGCGGTCGGGGCCGAACGGAGGGGGCGGCCCCGCCCGCACCGACCCACGGCGCCCTTCACGACCGGAGCCCTGCCCGCATGTCGCGCCTCGGCGAAGGCACACCGTCCGGCGGTGCGGACACGCGGGCACAGGCGGCCGGACGGGCGGACGGGCGGGCGGCAGGGATCCGGCACCCGTCACACAGGGCACGCGCAGGTGGGAGCGGTCAGCCGCCGCACTGGGCCAGCATCGCCTGCTTGTCGGCGGCCGTGACGGGAAGGTCGTACTTCTGCGACACCTGGGCGAAGCGCACCGCGTAGGAACAGCGGATCCCCTTGCTCGGGGGCAGCCAGGCGGCCGGGCCCGAGTCGCTCTTGGAGCCGTTGGTGGGGCCGTCCACCGGGATCAGGTTGAGCGGGTCGTTGGCGATGTCCTCGCGCTTGCCCTTCGTCCAGTGCGCGGCGCCCATCTGCCAGTCGTAGGAGAGCGGCATCACGTGGTCTATCTGGATCGTGGTGGCACGGGACTTGGTCCACTCGATCGTCTTGCCAGTGTAGGGGTCGTGCAGCGTCAGGGAGGTGACGACGCAGTCCGAGCCCGACCGGAAGCGGACCTGCTCCCCGTCACGCTTCAGGAGATCGTTCCTGGAATCGCACCCGTTGTGCGCGAAGGGAATGCCGCCGGGGGCGGAGTCCATCCAGGCGTACCCGAACTTGTCCCGCTCGTAGCCCGTCTTGGGGCCGCGCCCCTTTGTGGCCACCTTCTCGATCAGCGTGCGCGCCTTCGCCTTGTCCGCCGCCGAGGTGATCGCGGCCAGTCCCGGCTTCGTGCCGTCGGGGTTGTCCAGCGGGCTCACCGCGCGACCGCTCTGTGCCGGGACACCGGCGCCCGAGGCGGAGCCGTCGATGGGGAAGTCGGCGCTGTCGCAGCCCGTGAGCAGCAGCCCGGTGCCGAGCAGGGCCGCGGACGCCACAAGGACGCGCCGGGTTCCGCCGATGTGCCTCATATGCCTCTCGGAACGCATGGCGCCCCGCCCTCCCCTTGCCCGTAGCACTCGTCCGAACCGCCCCCCGTGGGCACGGTTTCCCTGATCTCACCGTAGCGGCCGGGACGTCATGCCCACACCACCGCCCGGCGGTCGACCGGGTGCACGCCGGGCGCGTACGGCCGGCCGGGGCGCGCTCGGCCGGTCCCGGGGCCGGGGACTGCCCCGCCGAACCGTTCGGCCCCCGTCGCCGCCTTGGCGCTTCCTCATACCTTCCCGATGCCGAGCGTCGTCTCGGAGGGGAGCAGACCCGAGCTCAGCGCGGCCACCCAGAACTCACCCAGCAGGTCGGCCAGTTCGGCCGCCGCGGCCGGGCCCGACGCCAGCCAGGGCTGTGCGGCGAGCTCATCGGTGTGCTGCTCGACCCGGCGCCTCAGCTCGCGGCCGGCCTCTGTCGCCGTGCCGTCCTGGTTCACCAGGCCGCGGGCAACGAGCCGGTCCCGGGCCGCCGCCCACTCCTGGGACGTCCAGCCCCGGCTCTCGAAGCGCTCCACCGAAGCCGCGCCTATCGCGGCGAAGGAGACCAGGGACTCGACCGGGTCCAGGCCCGCGACGAGGAGGGCCGCGAGATGGCCGTCACCGCGGTGCTCGCGCAGGATCGTGGCCGCGTGCCACAGCTGCTGGTGCGGCGCTCGGGGCCAGGGCAGTTCGGCGTTGGCGGCGGCGAGGGGGCGGCCGGCGGTGTTCGCGGCCTCGGCCGCGCGACGGGCGAGCGCGGCGGCCCTCGCGAGTTCGGGGCTGTCGACACGGTCGCTCAGTATCGACCGGTAGACCCGGTCGACCGCCCGCTCCCGTGCCTTCAGCACGGCCTCCGGACGCGCGACGCGCCATGCGGGAACGATGTTCTCGGCGACCATGCGCGGGCTGAAGCTGTAGAAGGCGGAGGCCGCACGCTCACCGCCGACGGCACCCAACGGCGCGGCGCGGTACGGGAAGTAGCTCGGCCAGCGCTCCCCGATGCCGTACCCGAGCGCGGCCGCTTCCTCGAAGGCCTCGGGCGCGTAGTAGAGCAGTGCGTGCAAAGGCTCGAGCAAGTGCCACAACTGCCTTACCCGGCCCGGCTCGACCGCGTCGCGCTCCCCCGCGACCCCGGCGCTCGTCGGGCTCTCGACATTCCCGGACATGACCCACCCCTCGTCTCGGCCACCATGGAACTTGACACTGACTAGATTGCCGGACCCCACTGAACTTGTCAATGCCTAGATTCCGCGTACGCTGCTGGACATGACCGCCGCCAGGACCGCGAAGACCACCCGGACCGCGAACGACACCACGACCACGTCGGCCGCCGACCCCGCCGGGACCGAGGAAGCCGTGCGGGACGCGGGGACCGGCCGGGCCGAAGAGGCCGCGCGGCCCGAGGAGGCCGAAGGGCCGCCCTCCCGCCGCTACCACCACGGCGACCTGCGCCGCGCGATCCTGTCCGCGGCCCTCGACGTCATCAGCACCGACGGCCCGTCCGCGCTCAGCCTGCGCGATCTGGCCCGTCGCGCGGGCGTCTCGCACGCGGCTCCCGCCCATCACTTCAAGGACCGCACCGGCCTGCTCACGGCGATCGCGGCCGAGGGTTACGCCCTGCTCGCCGCGGCGCTCGGCGACGCCGACGGCCTGCGCGACGCCGGCGTCCGCTATGTGCGATTCGCGACCGGGCATCCGGCCCATTTCCAGGTGATGTTCACACCGGAGCTGCTGCGCGGGAACGACGTGGAACTGACGGCGGCCCGGGCTCTGGCGGGCGAGCGCCTGCGCACGGCCGTCGCGGACTCGGAGTCGGCGGGCCGTGCCGCCGACGCCCGCCTCGCCGGTGTCGCCGCCTGGTCCCTGGCCCACGGCTTCGCGACACTCCTCCTCGGCCACAATCTCGACGCCCCGATCGGCGACCGGGACCCCGAGGAGGTCTTCCGCACGCTGGCCGGGATGCTGTTCCGCTCCGGCTGAGAAGGCACCGGAGAACAGGGCGCCGACGGAACCGACGCCCGAGGGCGACACACCGGCGGACGGAAGGCCGGTGGGCCCCGGCGGTCCGCCGGGGCCCGCGGCCCGAACCGTACGGGCCCCTAGGACCCGAGGATCGAGGTCAGGAACTCCCCGACCCAGCCCAGCAGTTCCCGGCCGACCAGCGGCTTTCCGCCCACCTTCGCGGTCTTCGGGCGCGGCACCAGGACCTGGTGGGCCGTCGGCTTGATGACCGTGCCGGGGTAGAGCCGCTTGACCCGCAGCTCCTGGGACTCCCTCAACTCCACCGGGGCGAAGCGGATGTTGTTGCCCTGCAGCACGATCTCGCCGACGCCGCAGGCACGGGCGAGCATGCGCAGGGCCGCCACCAGGAGGAGGTTCTCGACAGGCTCGGGCAGCTTGCCGTAGCGGTCGACGAGTTCCTCGCGGACGGACTTGATGTCCTCCTCCGTGTTCACGGAGGCGATCGCACGGTAGGCCTGCAGACGCAGCCGCTCGCCCGGGGCGTAGTCGTGCGGGACGTGTGCGTCGACCGGGAGCTCGATCTTCACCTCGAGCGGCGGCTCCTCCTCCACCCCGCCGTCCAGGGACGCGCGGTAGTCGGCGACGGCCTCACCGACCATCCGCACGTACAGGTCGAAGCCGACGCCCGCGATGTGGCCCGACTGCTCGCCGCCGAGGAGGTTGCCCGCGCCTCGGATCTCCAGGTCCTTCATCGCCACGTACATGCCCGCGCCCATCTCCGTGTGCTGGGCGATCGTCGCGAGGCGTTCGTGGGCGGTCTCCGTGAGGGGCTTCTCCGGCGGGTACAGGAAGTAGGCGTAACCGCGCTCGCGGCCCCGGCCCACACGACCGCGGAGCTGGTGCAGCTGGGAGAGGCCGAAGTTGTCGCCACGCTCGACGATCAGGGTGTTCGCGTTCGAGATGTCGATACCGGACTCGACGATCGTCGTGGAGACCAGGACGTCGTACTTCTTCTCCCAGAAGTCGACGACCACCTGTTCCAGCGTCTGCTCCGACATCTGGCCGTGGGCCGTGGCGATCCGCGCCTCGGGGACGATCTCGCGCAGGCGCGCCGCGGCACGGTCGATCGACTCCACCCGGTTGTGGATGTAGAAGACCTGGCCCTCGCGCAGCAGTTCACGGCGGATGGCGGCGCCGATCTGCTTCTCCTCATAGGGGCCCACGAAGGTCAGGACCGGGTGCCGCTCCTCCGGCGGGGTCGTGATGGTGGACATCTCGCGGATGCCCGTCACGGCCATCTCCAGCGTGCGCGGGATGGGCGTCGCCGACATGGTGAGCACATCGACGTTCGCGCGCAGCTTCTTCAGCTGCTCCTTGTGCTCGACGCCGAAGCGCTGCTCCTCGTCGACGATGACCAGGCCCAGGTCCTTGAACTTGGTCTCCGAGGAGAACAGCCGGTGCGTGCCGATGACGAGGTCGACCGAGCCGTCCCTGAGTCCCTCCAGGACCGCCTTCGCCTGCGTCTCCGTCTGGAAGCGGGACAGCGCCCGCACGTTCACGGGGAACTGCGAGTACCTCTCGCTGAACGTGCCGAAGTGCTGCTGCACCAGCAGGGTGGTGGGGACGAGGACGGCGACCTGCTTGCCGTCCTGCACGGCCTTGAAGGCCGCCCTGACCGCGATCTCCGTCTTGCCGTAGCCCACGTCGCCGCAGATCAGTCGGTCCATCGGGACCGACTTCTCCATGTCGTCCTTGACCTCGGCGATCGTGGTCAGCTGGTCGGGCGTCTCCACATAGGGGAACGCGTCCTCCAGCTCCCGCTGCCAGGGCGTGTCCCCGCCGAAGGCATGGCCGGGTGCCGCCATCCGCGCGCTGTACAGCTTGATCAGGTCCGCGGCGATCTCCTTGACCGCCTTCTTCGCGCGGGCCTTGGTCTTGGTCCAGTCGGCGCCGCCCAGGCGGTGCAGCGTCGGGGCCTCGCCGCCGACGTACTTGGTGATCTGCTCCAGCTGGTCGGTGGGGATGTACAGCCGGTCGCCGGGCTGGCCGCGCTTGGCCGGCGCGTACTCCACCACCAGGTACTCGCGGGTCGCGCCCTGCACGGTGCGCTGCACCATCTCGATGTAGCGGCCCACGCCGTGCTGTTCGTGGACGATGTAGTCGCCCGGCTCCAGGGTCAGCGGGTCGATGGTCTTGCGGCGCCGGGCCGGCATGCGGGTGCCGTCGCGTCCGGCCGCCTTCTGCCCGGAGAGGTCGGTCTCGGTGAGCACGGCGAGTCCGAGCGCGGGGTCCACGAAGCCGTAGTCGATCGAGCCGCACGCCACATGCACGAGCGATGGGGACATCTCCCCGAGGTCGGCGTCCAGACGGGCCGCGATGCCCTCGCCGCCCAGCACCTCGACCGTGCGCGACGCGGGGCCGTGGCCCTCGGTCACGAACACGGCGCGCCAGCCGTCGGCGAGCCAGCCCTTGGTGTCGGCGAGTGCCTTCGCGGTGTCGCCGCGGTAGGTCTCGGTCGCGTGCATGCCGAGCTTGAGGGTGTCCCCGTCCAGGGAGTCCAGCTCGTCGTCGGCCGCGAACGGCGACACCGACCACCACAGCATGCCCAGCTCGCGGCCGCGCTCCCGGACGTCCGCGATGGACCACAGGGAGGCCGCGCCGACGTCGATCGGCGCCTCGCCGCCGCCCGCGGTGGCCGCCCAGGACGCCTGCAGGAACTCCTGGCTGGTGGCCACCAGGTCCGCGGCCCGGGTCCGCACCCGCTCGGGGTCGCAGACGACGGCCATGGCGCGCGCCGGCAGAACGTCCAGGAGGAGTTCCATGTCGTCGACGAGCACGGGGGCGAGGGACTCCATGCCCTCGACCGCGATGCCCTCGGCGATCTTGCCGAGCAGCTCGCCCAGCTCGGGGTGCGCCTCGGCGAGGGCGGCGGCCCGCCGCCGCACGTCGTCGGTCAGCAGCAGCTCACGGCACGGGGGCGCCCACAGGCCGTGCTCGGCGACCTCCAGGGAGCGCTGGTCGGCGACCTTGAAGTAGCGGATCTCCTCGACGTCGTCGCCCCAGAACTCGATGCGCAGGGGGTGTTCCTCGGTGGGCGGGAAGACGTCCAGGATGCCGCCGCGCACGGCGAACTCGCCGCGCTTCTCCACCAGCTCGACCCGGGAGTACGCGGCCGCGGCCAGCGCGCCCACGATCTCCTCCAGGTCGGCCCGCTGCCCGGTGCGCAGCGCGACCGGCTCCAGGTCGCCCAGCCCCTTGACCTGGGGCTGGAGCACGGAACGCACGGGGGCTACGACAACCGAGACCGGTCCGGTCTCCGGGTCGTCCGGCCTCGGGTGGGCGAGCCGTCTGAGGACGGCGAGCCGACGGCCGACGGTGTCGCTGCGAGGGCTGAGCCGCTCGTGCGGGAGGGTCTCCCACGACGGGTACTCCACCACGCCGTCGGGGGGCAGCAGGGAGCGCAGGGCAGCCGCCAGGTCCTCGGCCTCCCGGCCGGTCGCGGTCACGGCCAGCACGGGCCGGTCGGTCTCGCGGGCCAGGGCGGCGATCGCGAAGGGGCGTGCCGCCGGCGGGCCGACCAGGTCGACATGCATGCGGTTGCCGTCTGCGGCCGCCTGGATCGCTTCGGCGAGGGCGGTGTCCTTGACGACGGCGTCGAGCAGACCGTGCAGGCTCATGAAGGGGCATCCCGTCCCGGGTGGGCAACACGAACACCCGGCCGCGAGGTTTCGGGGGCCGGGGTTGTCCAGCGTACGACGCTGCGCGGGTGTACGCCGGGCCTGTGGACAACGCCCGCCGTCGCACGCCCGGCACGGAGTGCAACCGCCCCCCGGGGAATCCGCCGCGGCGGGGGGCTCGGAGCGGCCGACGCGCGAGGCCCGGTGCCGGGGAGCGGTCGCTCCCCGGCACCGGGCCTTCCCCCGTGCCCCCGTTCTCCCCGCCCGATGGCTACTCGGTGGCGATGGCGTTCAGCACGTTCATCCGGCCGGCGCGGAACGCCGGGATCAGGGCCGCGACCAGGCCCACGAACGCGGAGCCGATGAAGACCGCGATGATGGTGCCCCACGGGATCTCCAGGACCTGCAGCCCCTCCAGGGCCAGCAGCTTCTGGGCGGTCGCGCCCCAGCCCATGCCGAGGCCGAGGCCGAGCAGGGCACCGAAGAGGGCGATCACGACCGACTCCAGACGGATCATCCTGCGCAGCTGGCGGCGCGAGAGCCCGATCGCCCGCATCAGACCGATCTCCCGGGTGCGCTCCACCACGGACAGGGCCAGGGTGTTCACGACTCCCAGGACCGCGACGATGATCGCCAGTGCCAGCAGGCCGTAGATCATGTTCAGCAGCTGGCCGATCTGGTCCTTCAGTGCCTGCTTGTAGTCGGTCTGGTCCCGGACCGTGTACTGCGGATAGTCGTGCAGTGCCGACTTCAGCGACTTGTAGGCGGCCGTCTCCTGGCCGTCCTTGGCCGTGGCGAACACCAGGACGTCCAGCGGCATGCTGTCGGCCGGCACGTACTTCGCGGCCGTGGTGATCGACGCGTACATCGCGCCCTTGTCGATCACGACGTCGTCGCTGGTGATCGCGCGGACCGTCAGATCGGCCGTCCTGCCGTCCTTGAAGTCGACCTTCACGGTGGACCCGACCTTGATGCCGTGCTTCTTGGCGAAGCCTTCGAAGACGGACATCGAGTCCGGGCGGTAGGCGTCCGCCAGGTCTCCCGCGACCGTCTCGGTGCGCAGGTCCTGCGCGTAGGTCGGGTCGGCGGCGTTGATCGTCTCGTTCTTGGAGGTGCGTCCGTCGGGCGTGGTCAGTGCGGCGTCGAGCACCTTGTACTCGGTGACCCGTTCGAGATCCGGGGTGGACTTCACGGCCTTGACCGCCTGCGGGGTGATCAACTGCCCGCTGTCGCTCTGGATGATGAAGTCCGTGCCGACGCTCTTGTCGAGCTGGTCGGTCGCGGAGGCCACCATGGAGGAGCCGACGACCGAGAGGCAGGCCACCAGGGCCAGGCCGATCATCAGGGCCGCGCCCGTCGCGCCGGTGCGGCGCGGGTTGCGCAGGGCGTTGCGTTCGGCCATCCGCCCGACCGGGCCGAAGATCCGCAGGACGACCGCTCCGAGCGCCCGGACCACACCTCCCGCGAGCAGCGGTCCGACGGCGACGAAGCCGATCAGCGACAGGACCACGCCGAGGCCGAGCCAGAGCGAGCCGTCCGTGGCCTTGTCGGCCGCCGCCGCCAGGTACAGGCAGTAGCCGCCGGCGCCGGTGAGGAGCAGGCCGATCAGGGCCCGGATCCGTCCCGCCCTCGCGTCGGCCGGGGCACCCGCGTCGCGGAGCGCGGCCATCGGGGAGATCTTGCCGGCACGCCGGGCGGGCAGGTAGGCGGACAGGATCGTGACGACCACACCCAGCACGACACCGGCCACGGGGGTCGTCCAGGCGACCGTCAGATCACTGGTGGACAGATGCATGCCCATCGAGCCCATGAGCTTCATCAGGCCGACCGCGATGCCGACTCCCGCACCGACACCGAGAACGGATCCCGTCACCCCGAGCAGCAGGGCCTCGGTGAGCACCGAGCGGTTGACCTGGCGGCGCGAGGAGCCGATCGCCCGCATCAGACCGATCTCCCGGGTGCGCTGGGCGACCAGCATGGAGAAGGTGTTGATGATCAGGAAGATGCCGACCAGGAAGGCGATCCCGGCGAAGCCCAGCATCGCGTACTTCATCACGCTCAGGAAGCTCTCGACGTCCTTCTGGTTGGCGTCCGCGGTCTCCTTCGCGGTCTGCACCTTGTAGGCGCCGCCGATCCCGGCCGCCACGTTCTTCTTCAGCTGTGCGTCGCTGACGCCGCTGTCCGCGGTGACGTTGACGTTCGTGTAGACGCCGGTCTTCCCGACGAGCGCCTCCTGGGCTGTCCTGGTGTCCAGGTAGAAGATCGCGGCACCGGGGTTGGTGACGGTGAAGGTGGCGATTCCGGAGATCTTCGCGGAGTGCGTGCCGACGGCGCTGATCACGCCGATGTCGTCCCCGAGCTTCAGGTGGTGCTTGTCGGCGGTGTCGGCGTCGACCATGATCTGGTCGGTGCCCTCGGGCGCCGCACCCGAGGTGATCTTCATGGTGCGGGCGTCGTTGCCGTTCCAGCTGCCGACGATGGTGGGGGCGCCGCTCTTGGGCGACAGGTTGTTCTTGTCTGCGTCGACGACGGTCACCGAGGTGGAGAAGACCGTGCCCTCGGCGGACTTCACCCCCTGCGCCTTGCGCACCTCGCCGAGCACGGAGGCCGGCATGACGGGCGGCTTTCCGTTCCCGGACGTGGTCTCACCGGTGTCGGAGGCGCCCTTCGCACTGACCGTCACATCCGAGGACGTGACCGCGAAGAGTTTGTCGAAGGTCGTGTTCATCGTGTCGGTGAAGACGAGCGTGCCGCACACGAACGCCACCGACAGCAGGACGGCGACGGCCGACAGGGCCATGCGTCCCTTGTGCGCGAAGAAGTTGCGCATCGAGGTCTTCAGGACGGTCATGACGTACGCCCCCGGGCGTCGAAGTCCTTCATGCGGTCGAGGACGGTGTCCGCGGTCGGCTTGAGCATCTCGTCGACGATCCGGCCGTCCGCCAGGTAGAGCACGCGGTCGGCGTACGAGGCGGCGACCGGGTCGTGCGTGACCATCACGATGGTCTGGCCGAGCTCGTCGACCGAGCGGCGCAGGAAGCTCAGCACCTCGGCGCCGGCCCGTGAGTCCAGGTTTCCGGTCGGCTCGTCACCGAAGATGATCTCGGGGCGGGCCGCCAGGGCGCGGGCCACGGCGACACGCTGCTGCTGGCCTCCGGAGAGCTGGGTGGGGCGGTGCTTGAGGCGGTCGGCCAGGCCGACGGTCTCCACGACGCGGTTCAGCCACGCGCGGTCCGGCTTGCGGCCCGCGATGTCCATGGGCAGCGTGATGTTCTCGATCGCGTTCAGCGTGGGAAGCAGGTTGAACGCCTGGAAGATGAATCCGATGCGGTCCCGGCGCAGCTGGGTGAGCTTCTTGTCCTTCAGCCGGGTGATCTCGGTCTCGTCCAGGAAGATCTGGCCGCTCGTCACGGTGTCGAGCCCGGCGAGGCAGTGCATCAGGGTGGACTTGCCCGAGCCCGAGGGGCCCATGATCGCGGTGAACTGGCCACGCGCGATGTCCACGTCGACATGGTCGAGGGCGACGACCCGGGTCTCCCCGGAGCCGTACGCTTTGACGACCTGCCGCGCTCGCGCGGCTACGGCCGTACGCCCTCCAGTACCCCCGTGCCTGGGAATGGTCACGGCCGATGTCATGGCAAAGTCTCCTCTTGCGGTCGGTGGACGGGACGTGCGGTCCCGCGTCGCGGCGGGCGGTGCCCTGCCGCGTCGAACAGTCTGGTTCCGGGAGGGGCCCCGGCGCGCTGGTGCCCGGCCCCGTCTTCCGCTGGGGAAAACCCCACCCCTTCCGGTACGGCGGGCACGCCCCCGTGCGTCCCGGCCGCTCCCCAGCGGCGTAAAGCCAGGTTAAGAACGGACGGGGCGCGGCTCGTCCTCCGTCGGGACGAACCCTCCCCGAGCCCTGGTACGGAGCTACCCCTAGGGGCAGTCCACCGGAGGGTGGAGTCCTTCTCAGGGTGGGCTCCACCCACCTGCGGCATCAGGCTCCACCCTTCCGTCGCGTGAGGGTCAAGGATCTTCGGCTCCGGGGGGCGCCGGGGCCCTCACGGGCTCACGGAGTCGGCCTTACCGCGGGGTCCTGGTCGGTGAGAAACTTGCGTGCGGCAGACATGTGAAAGGGAGGGCATCCGGTGGGCAGTACAAGACCCGCGACACGAGAGGCCGTACGGCACACCGGATCCGCGAGGCGCGGCGCCGTCGTCGCCGCTCTGATGCTCGCGATGGCGCTCGCCGCGCTCGACTCGACGATCGTGTCGACCGCCGTGCCGCAGATCGTCGGCGACCTCGGCGGCTTCTCCGTCTTCTCCTGGCTGTTCTCGGGCTATCTGCTGGCCGTGACGGTGACGCTGCCCGTCTACGGCAAGCTCTCGGACACCATGGGCCGCAAGCCGGTACTGGTCGCGGGCGCGGTCCTCTTCCTGGTGGGCTCGCTGCTGTGCGCGGTCGCATGGAACATGGGTGCGCTGATCGCGTTCCGTGTCGTGCAGGGCCTGGGCGGCGGCGCCCTGCAGGGAACGGTGCAGACGCTCGCCGCGGATCTGTACCCGCTCAAGGAGCGCCCGAAGATCCAGTCCAAGCTGTCCACGGTGTGGGCGGTGTCCGCGGTCGCGGGCCCGGCGCTCGGCGGGGTGTTCGCCGCGTACGCCGACTGGCGGTGGATCTTCCTGGTCAATCTGCCGATCGGGGCGCTCGCGCTGTGGCTGATCGTCCGCCATCTGCACGAGCCGCACCGGGAACGGGGTCCCCGTCCCCGAATCGACTGGGCCGGGGCGCTCGCGGTGTTCGCCTGCGGTGGCGTCCTGCTGACGGCGCTGGTGCAGGGCGGGGTGGCCTGGCCCTGGCTGTCGGCACCCTCGCTGGCGCTGTTCGCCGCCGGACTCGCGCTGATCGCGGTCGTGGTGGCGATCGAGCGCCGGGCGGCGGAGCCGATCATCCCCGGCTGGGTGTGGCGGCGCCGTACGATCGCCGCGGTCAATCTGGCGCTCGGCGCGCTGGGGCTGCTGATGGTGGCCCCGTCGGTCTTCCTGCCGACGTACGCCCAGGCGGTCCTCGGCCTCGCCCCGGTCGCGGCCGGGTTCGTGCTCTCGGTGTGGACGCTCAGCTGGCCGGTGTCGGCGGCGCTCAGCCAGCACGTGTACCGCCGCATCGGCTTCCGGGACACCGCGCTGCTGGGCATCGGGCTCGCGGCGCTGATCCTGCTGGCCTTCCCCTTCCTGCCCTATCCGGGCTCCCCCTGGCAGCCGACGTTGCTGATGCTGCTGCTCGGCGGTGCGCTGGGACTCTTCCAGCTCCCGCTGATCGTGGGCGTGCAGTCGACGGTCGGCTGGTCGGAGCGCGGCACGACGACGGCGTCGGTCCTGTTCTGCCGTCAGACGGGCCAGACCGTGGGGGCGTCGGTGTTCGGCGCGATCGCCAACGGCGTCCTGGCGTCCCGGCTGGGCGGTGTCGGCGATCTGGACGCGGTGACGAGGGCCCTGGACAAGGGGTCCGTGCCGGAGGCGACCCGCCGGGCGATCGCGTCCGCGGTCCACTCGGTCTACCTGGGCGCGTCCTGCGCGGCCGCGCTCGCCTTCGTGGCCCTGCTCCTGCTGGCCCCACGCCGCTTCCCGGTGCTCAACGACTGACCGACGGCCGTGTCGACGCGGGCTCCCGCCGGTCCCGGCCCGCTGCCGCAGGGCCGCGCGGAGGCCGGCCAGGAGACGTTGAGTATTGAAGTAAACGTGGGTAACAACACAGGTCGGTGAAGGTAAGCGCATACCGACCGCTCAGTTCGGTGAAAAGCCCGCACGGTTCCCTACGCGCGGGTAACGTGCGTCGCCACCCCCCGCTCCCTGCGGTCCGCCGCCACGGACCCGAGCCGGCAAGGAGAATCGGGATGTCCGACGCCTTTCTGTCACCTCATTCGCCCCCCGAGTACACACCGCCGCACCACGCGCCACCGTCGCACGCGACCTATCCCTGGCAGCCGCACGCCGAACCGGTCCGCAGGCGGCTGCCACGCCACCAGCCGCTCGGACGCCACAGCGACCTGCGCGTGCTGCGCACCGCCTACCGCCGGCAGCGGCGCGTGGCCACCCTGACCGCGCTGGGCTACTTCACGTTCTTCCTGGTGCTGTCCGCGTTCGCGCCCTCCTTCATGACGGGCGAGGTCTCCGGCGGTCTCACCACCGGCATGCTGCTGGGCCTGATCCAGGTCCCCGTCACCTGCGTCGCGATCGCCGTCTACGAGTACACCGCCCGCCACACCGTCGACCCGATCGCCGACCGCATCCGCCGGCAGAGCGCGCTGGACGCCAAGCGGGAGGCCGCACGATGACCGCGGCCGCAGCCGGCGGGCTCACCGGATTCAGCAGTTCGGCGCAGACCATGTCGCTCGTGGCGTTCACCACAGTCGCCACCATCACGCTCCTGCTGTGCGTGATGACCGGCCCGGACCGGGACGATCTCGACGAGTTCTACACCGGCTACAGTTCCCTCTCCCCGATGAGCAACGGCCTCGCCATCGCGGGGGACTACATCTCCGCCGCCACCGTGCTCAGCACCAGCGGGATCATGGCGCTCACCGGGTACGACGGTGTCGTCCTCGCCCTGAGCACGGTCCTGTCGCTGATGCTGCTGATGTTCCTGCTGGCCGAACCCCTGCGCAACGCGGGCCGATTCACCATGGGCGACGCCCTGGCCCGGCGGATGCCGGGACGGGCTGTCCGCATGACCGCGTGCATCGTGACCCTCGCCGCGCTGCTGCCGATGATGCTCGTCCAACTCGCCGGGGCCGGGGACCTGCTGGCCTTCATCCTCGGCTTCTCCGGCGACTCCGTGAAGACGGGGTGCATCATCGGCCTCGGCACGCTGATGATCAGCTACGCGGCGATCGGCGGCATGAAGGGCACCGCCCTCATCCAGATCCTCAAGATCGTGATGCTGCTGGGCTCCGGCGCGACCGTCGCCGCGCTGATCCTGCGCCGCTTCGACTGGGACCCGGGCGCGTTGCTCACGGCGGCCGCGCAGAACAGCGGGGTCGGTTCCGCATTCCTGCACTCGGGACTCCAGTTCGCGGGCGGTCCCGCCCCCCGACTCGACATGATCAGTTCCGAGCTGACGGTGGTGCTCGGCGGCGCCTGCCTGCCACACATCACCATGCGCATGTACACGGCCAACAGCGCCCGGCAGGTGCGCCGCTCGCTGTCCTGGGCGGTGCCGTCGGTGACCCTGTTCGTGCCCATCATCACGGTCGTCGGGTTCGGCGCGACGGCCCTGATCGGGCGGGCGGCCGTCGCGGCCGCCGACCCGCAGGGCCGCACGGCCTATCTGCTGGGCTCCCGGGCGGCGTTCGGGCCGGACCTGTCCGCCGCCGCGACCCTGCTGTTCACCGCGGTGACGACGGCGATCTTCCTCACCCTGCTGGCGTCCGTGGCCGGAATGATCCTCGCCTGCGCCAACTCCCTCGCCCACGACGTGTTCGCCTCCCACGTACGGGACCTGACACCGCGCCGCGAGATGACGGCGGCACGCCTGTCGGCACTGGCGGTGGGCGCCCTGGCGATCCTGCTCGCCACCCTCGTCCAGCACCTGAGCCTTCAGCCGCTGGTGACGCTCTCGTTCTGCATCGGTGCGTCCGCGATCGCACCGGCACTCGTGTACAGCCTCTTCTGGCGCCGCTACACCCGAACCGGCCTGCTGTGGACGCTGATCGGCGGCACGGTGACGGTGGTGGTCCTGATGACCGGAACGAACCTGGTCTCGGGCTCCCCCACCTCGGCCTTCCCGAACGCCGACTTCAACTGGTATCCGTTCACCACCACCGGTCTCGTCTCCATCCCGCTCGGCTTCGCCTACGGCTGGCTGGGCACGATCGCCTCCGGCCGCCGCCAGGCCGCGGAGCAGCGCCGGCAGTACGAGGCGGTGGAGGGATGGATCCTGGCGGGGGCGGTGCGAAGGAGCGGCTGAAAAGGGGCACACCCGGAACCCGGACTACTCCGCGACGGCCCGGCCCGTCAGCATGGCGAGGCTGTTGCGCACATGGTCCATCTGGGCCTGCACACAGTCCCATTGCTCACCGTGTTCCCGCAGCACCCGTTCCGTCTCCCGGGCGATGCGCTCCTCCCGCAGGCGCGCATCGGCGATGATCTCGGCGGCACGCGCCCTGGCGTCCCGCTGGATCTGCCGGGCCGACTCCTCGGCCTCGCCGAACGCCTGCTTCGCCTGCGACAGTACGGCCTCCACCCCTGCCACCCGCTCGGCCTCCGCCGCGTCCAGCGCCGCGGCCCGCGCCTCCGCCGCGCGCTCCTCGCCCTCCTGGCGCTCGGCGTGCTCCCGCTCCTGCTCGGCGAGCAGCGTCTCGGTGCGCTGCCGTACCTCGCGCAGTGCGGCCAGCGCCTCCCCTCGACCCTCCTTCACCTCGCGCCGTGCCTGGATCCGAATGTCGTCGGCCTCGGCACGGGCCGCCAGCATCCGGGTGCGGACCCGCTCCTCGGCCTCGGCACGCACCTCGCCCGCGTGGTCCTCCGCGGCCTGCCGCATCCGTCCGGCCGCCTCCTCCGCCCCGGCGACCAACTCCTGCGACTCCCGCCGCGCCTCGTCCCGCAGGGCGCCGGCCTCCTCCCGCGCCATGTCGAACAACCGCCGGGCCCGGTCGCCGAGCGCCTCGTACGTCTGCGGATCGAGCTGCGACACCGTCTCGCGCAGCCGCTCCAGGTCCCCCTCCATCTCCTTGGCCAGCACGGTGAGCCGGGCGGCCCGCTCCCAGGCGGCGTCGCGGTCCTGCGAGAGGGCCGCGGTGTACGCGTCGACCTGATCGGGACGGTAACCCCGCCGCACGGACACGAAGCCGTGCGGCGACCCCGCTGCGCTGCTCATGGAACCCCTCTCCGCCCGACCCACAGGAGCCGATGATCGTGCGCACATCTTGATGGATCAGACAGAAGTGTTCATAACGCGACACTCCACATGTAAGCAACGGACAGCGGTGAAGATCACCTGAAAAAGGGGCTGGGCCCGGTCGTATGTACGACCGGGCCCAGCCCTTGACGAAACCTCAGAAACGGGTCAGAGCAGCCCGTCCCACATCTGTTCCAGCAGCACCGACCACCAGCTCTCCGGCGAACCGAGCGCCGCCGGGTCCAGGGAGGCGAGTTGGGCCTGGAAGTCCACGGTCCAGCGGCCCGCCTGCTCCTGGTTGAGCCCGAACCTCAGCCGCCACATCCGCCCGAGCAGCGCAAGACAGCGCACGAACTCCGGCAGGCCCGTGTTCACGAACTGCGGCGGAACGGAGACGGCACCCTCCACCGGCACCGCGACGATGTTCGCCGTGCCGTACTGCACACAGATCGCCTTGCCGAAGTCGCTGCCCATGACCAGGTACGAGGCCGCGTCCGGGGCGGGCTGCACGCCACGCTCCTGCGCCAGTTCGGCCAGCGTCGGCACCGGACGGCCCGGCTGGGCCTGCGCCCAGAAGAACGGGCCCATGTCCAGCGGCAGTCCGGCCACCACCAGGGTGTGCGACACGATCGGCGGCACACCCTGCCGGGAGACCGCGGCATGATCGAACCGGAAGATCCCCGGCCCGAAGGCGCCGGCCAGCTCCTGCGCGATGCCCTCCGGCGGGATCGGCGGCACGGGCTGCACCGCGGGCAGCGGCGCACGCACCGGGCCCGGACGCGCCGGACCGTCCGCCACCTGGTGCAACTCACCCTGATGCGCAAGCAGTTGCTGCATGCCCTGCTGACGCGAGGCGTGATCGGTGCCGTACGGGGCGATGCTGGTGATCCGCGCCTGGGGCCAGTTCTCCCGGATCATCCGCGCGCAGTAGGCCCCCGGCAGCTCGCACGACTCCAGCTCCGTGTGCAGCTCCAGCACCTGGTCCGGCGGGACGTTCATCGCCCGCAGCTCGTGGAAGATCTGCCACTCCGGATGCGGAGTGCCCGGCGCCGAACGCCGGATCAGCTGCTGCTCGGAACCGTCCTGCGCGCGGTAGCGCAGCACGGCCTGGTAGCCGGGACCCACCGTCGGCAGCCCGGAGGGCGGATACCCGTACGCCGGCTGCTGACCCGGCACCGGCTGTGGAACCCCGGGCGGCATACCCGGGGGCGGCGGAGGCGCGCCGGGCCCACCGGCCGGCGGCCCGGACAGCACGGTCTCGGCGTGGTGCACGACACCCGGAGCGGGCGCACCCGGGACGCCCGGAGGCATCCCCGGAACGCCCGGAGGCATCCCCGGGACGCCGGGGGCGGCCGGCGGCTGCGGGGCACCCGGGCCGGACGGACCGGCGAGCATCGTGGCCGCGTGGTGCACACCGCCGGGAGGCGTACCACCCGGCGTGTTCGGCGCGCCCGGAGTCTGCGGAGCACCCCCCGGCGGCCCCGGGGGAACCGGCGGCCCCGCGGGAGCTGCCGGCGCCGCGGGAGTGGCGGCGCCCGACGCACGCGGCGGCACACCCGGCGCGCCAGGGGCGCCCGGCGGCTGCGGAGCACCCGGGCCCGCGGCACCCCCCGGCCCGTCGGGCCCGAGCTGCGACACCAACTGGGTCGGCACATAACCGCCCGCCCCGGGACCCGGCGGCGGAGGCGGTACGGCACCCGGCCGCACCCCCGGCGCGCCGGGCTCACCCGGCGGACGGAGCGCACCCCCGGACCGCGCCCCCCGAGGAGGCGCCGCCTTGCTGGTCGCCGCATCGGCGATGTCCTCGGCGTTCGGCGCGAGCCGCGGGCCCGACGCGGCCGAAGCCGCCGGGGACTGCGCAGCGCCGGGCGCTACGGGAGCCTGCGGCCCATCCTGCCGGGGCGCGCCCGGCGCGCCACCGGGACCCTGCGGATAGCCGTACGCCGGAGCACCGGGACCACCCGGACCCTGCGGATAGCCGTACGAGGGCGCACCCCCGGGCGCGGCGCCCGCCCCCGGCTCCTCCACCACCGGAGCGACCGCCGTATGCGGCAGCCGGCTGCCGCCCTCCATCAACGTGGTCTCCGCATCCGGGACGGACGAGGGCGGCGGCGTACCGCCGTCGTCCGCGTCGGCCAACGGCGGCGCGAACACCGTCGCCGGCAGCGGAACCGAACGATCCTCGCCCGCATCGGCGTTGGTGTCCGTCCCCGTCCACGGCGTCGCCCCCGCAGGCACGCCCGGCCTCGCGTCCTGCGGCCCCTCCTGCCCGCCCCCGGCCGCGGGCCACGGCGTACCCGAAGGCGTCGCGGCAGCCGCACCGCCCTGGGACCCGCCCGCCGCGGCCGGACGCGAACCCGCGCCGTCCGACGCCCCGGACGACGAACCGCCGTCCCGGCGACGGTCCGGAACACCCATCCTGTCGGCCGCCTCCTGAAGCCACTCCGGCGGGCTCAGCAGGAACGACGTCTGGTTCAGATCCACCCGGGCCGGCGGCGCCGGCGCCTGCCGCGCCGCCGCGTCCACCACCCCGTACTGCTCCTCGTACCGGCGGATCACCTCACCCACCGCAAGGCCCGGCCACAGCGTGGCCTCACCGCTGTCACGGGCTATCACCAGCCGCTGCGCGCCACCGTCCGACCGCGGCCCCTCGGCCCGGTCCTCCGCCCACACCACGAAGCCGAGCTCGAACTCCCGCACCCGCACCTCACGATGCTGGTACGACGGCACATCACCGTTGATCCACTCTTCCGCGCGCTCCTGCGCCTGAGCGAACGTCACCATCGCTTCGACTCACTCCCCCACCGACGACATGGGCACCGCGCGCGCGAACCCACCGTCCACCATCAGGTTCGCCACGGTCTCCAACTCCGGCGGACCACCCGCGAGCCGCGACAGAAACCCGTCGAAGTCGTCACCGCACGGCAGCAACAACCGCCGCACACGCTCGGCCGCCGCCCACGACGCATCCACGTCACGCACGTCGTCATAGGCGCAGAACCAGACCGAACCGATCCCGTCGCCCTTCACCTTCACGGCCAGCAGACCGCCCTGCACGAACCCGACACCCAGATAGTCCTTCGTCAGATGGTCGCGCAGACACTTGTTCATATAGACAAGGTCGTTGACGGCCGCCTCGTCCCGCACCGTGAAGAACGGCTGGTCCACCAGCAGCCCCAACTCGGCGTCGAGCGCCACGCCCACCGGCGCCGAACCACCCGCCGCCTTCAGGAACGACCGGTACGCGCCCGGCAGCCGGTACCCCAGTTCCTCCTCGACCCCCAGCACCTGCTGCTCCGTCACCGCCACCGACGACTTCGGCAGCCCGAAGTGCGCGGGCCGCGTCTCCTGCAACGGACGCGTCCCCCGCTTGCTGTGATCGACGCGCGCCGTCGCCACCCCGCCGTGATGCCGCAACAGCGCCTTCACCTCGACCGGCACCAACTCCAGCCGCCGCGTGCCCCGGACGTGGTGCCACGTCCACCCGTGCGGAGTCGCCACCGCCGGGATCGTGTCCCACAGCTCGTTGCCGGACGCCGCCGACACCGCATTCGCCGACACGTAGTCCGTCAGCCGCAACTCGTCCACACCGAACCCCTCGGGCGGCTCCGCGATCTCCGCGGCCGCACGGGCATAGGGCGAGAAGTCGGGATACCCGAACTCGTCGACCTGCACCCCCCTGGGATGCCTAGCAGCCCTCACCGGGTCAGGAAAGTGCACGACCTGTCCGGCATAAGCCGCGTTCGGCGGCGCGGCATGTCCCCCAGCCCGAGGTACCCCCAGCCCGAGCCGACCTGTCGTCATGACGTTTGCCCCCTGCGGCGTTCTGTCTGGCCTCTACGGCAGTGTGGATCGCGGATGTCACCAGCCTATGCGGTACGACCGCGCCGGTCACCGGGCCACCGCTCACACACCGTGCCCGGCACGCCGCCACCGTGACCAGCCGTCACCCCACCGTGACCGTACGCCGAAGCCCTGGCGTGTCGCAGCGCCCCAGCTTCCGCAGCGGCCAGGGCATTTGGCAGTCTGTTTCCTCCCAGGGGGGATGCAAGGGAGGGGAAGACGATCATGAACGCAACACAAACAGGCACGTCGGGAGACCCACGCGTCGACTGGAGCACCAGCGACGCCGCCCCCGCCCCCACCCTCCACCACCGCCGCGACGGCATACTCCCCACCGTCGCCGCCGCCCTCTCCGTCCGCGGCGCCACCCTCACCGGCACCGCCGCCCGCGGCGACCAGCCCCCCGTCCTGCACCCCCTCGTGCAGGACTTCCTCGACACCCTCACCAGCGGCCAGCGCGACCGCTGCACCGGCAGATGCGCCGAAACGATCCTCATCTCCCGGCACATCGCCACCGCCGACGCGGCACGCACCAAACGCGCCGCACGCAAGGCCATGACCAACGGCGAAGCCCGCAAAGCCCTCAAACAGGCCAAGCTCACCGCCCGCCGCATCCGCGAGGACGGCGACCCCCTGCACGGCAGCTTCGCCGCACCCTGCCGCGCCTGCACCGCACTCAGCGACCACTTCGGCGTACGCATCGTCGACCCCACGGCGCAGGACTGACCCCACGGCGCAGCACCACCACCCCCACACCCCACCGCACGACGGCGCCCGCGCCGCGCCACCGCACTCGACGAACGAAGGGCAGATGCACGCCGACCGCACCTCCACCACACGCTTCTCCGTACCCGTCGACGCCGCACTGCGCGCCGCCGGCTGGCAACCGGGCCGCTGGGACATAAAGCAGGCGGAAGTCTGGGCCGACACCCTCCGCGGCCACACCTCCCCCGCAGGCCACCAGCACGCGGTCTTCCCCGCGGCCGTCGAAGCATGGGCGGAATTCGGCGCACTGCACATCACCGCACAAGGACCCGGCCGCGGGCTCGCCCCCGCCGCCCTCCACCTCGACCCCCTGCACGGCCTCCACATGGCCCGCACCCTCGGCGACCTCGGCCGGGCCCTGGACACCGAGGTCTGCCCCCTCGGCGAGGAGACCGACAGCCGCGCCGTCCTCGCCATCGACACCGAAGGCCGCGTCTACGCCCTCGACCACACCGGCGACTGGTACCTCGGCCCCGACATCGACCACGGCCTCACCACCCTGCTCACCGGGATCGAACCCGTACGGCTCACCCCCGGCTGACGACCGCCACCACCCACACGGGCCACGGCACACGAAAGCCGGTCCGCAACCGGGACCGCCTCACGCCACCTGGGCCGGAATGACCGCCGACACCCGGAACCCACCGGCATCCGTCGGCCCCGACACAAAAACCCCGCCCAACGCGCTGACCCGCTCCTTCATCCCGACCAGGCCGTTGCCCCCACTCGGCAACCGCGCCGACTGCGCCGAACCCGGCTCCGACGGCGGCTCGTTCTCCACCTGCATCGCGATCTCCGCCGAGCGATGCGCCAGCCGCACATGCGTCTTCGCCCCCGCCGCGTGCTTGTGCACGTTGGTCAGCGCCTCCTGCACCACGCGATACGCGGTCTGCTCCACCTCACGCGCATACGCGCGCACCTGACCCTCCACCGACAGGTGCACAACCATCCCGGCCGCCGCCGACTGCCCGATCAGCTCGTCCAACTCGGCCAGACACGGCCCCTCGGAGGAATCCCCCACCGCCCGGGACGCCGCCGCCGCAGCAGCCGCCCCGACAGCCGCAAGCGGCACATCGTCCCGCACCGACCGGCCCGCCAGCCCCTCCCCCGTACGCAGCACCCCGAGCATCTCGCGCAACTCCGTCAGCGCCTGCCGGCCCATGTCCCCGACCAGGGCGGCGTTCTTGACCGCCTTCTCCGGATCCTTCCGCGCCACCGCCTGCAGCGCCGCCGCATGCACCACCATCAGACTCACCCGGTGCGCGACGACGTCATGCATCTCCCGCGCGATCCGCGTCCGCTCCTCGTTCCGCGCCCACTCGGCCCGCTCCTCCGCCCGCTCCGCGAGCAGCATCAACTCCCGCTCCAGCGAGTCCGCACGCTCCCGCAGGCTCTCCATCAGCCGCCGCCTGGCCCCCACATACAACCCGAGCAACACGGGCGGAGCCGTCATCCCCAGCGCGGTGGTGACCGAAAGAAACGGGATGAACCCGCCCGCGATCGACAGATCCCCGCGCACCATCCCCTGATGCGCCCGCACATACGTGACGATGAACATCCCGACGAACGACATCCCCGCCAGCGCGCCGATGATCCGCCGGGGCAACTCCGAGGCCGCCAGCGTGTACAGCCCCACGAGACCCAGCAGGAAACCCATCTGCGCCGGAGTGATCGCGATCGACACGAGCACCACCGCCACGGGCCACTTCCGTCGCAGCAGCAACGTGACCCCGGCGAACAGCCCGAACGCCATCCCGACCGGAACGGGCAGCCCGGCATCCCTCGAGAACTGGACGCCCTCCAACGAGCACTCCACGGCGGACACCGCCGCGAGAGACATGTCGAGCACCGCACTACGCCACCGCGTCCACCACCACGGGCCGGTCACGGCCCCCTGGTGGACTTCCCCCGTCGTGGTCATGCCTCCAGCCTACGGGCGCAGGGCGGGGGTTTTCCGGCGAGTTTCCAGTGCTGCGTCACACCACCCTCCGTAATCGAACAGAAGCGAAACCGGCCGGAATCCCTCGAACTGCTGAATCACACAACGTTCGACCACGGACGACCACATTCCGCCCGGACGGTATGCCCATGGCAGACGCACAGGGCAAATACGCGAACTTCGAAGAACTGAGGGAACGGGCGGTCGCGCTACGGCGCTCGGGGCTCAGCCTTCGGCAGATCCGCGACCAGTTGAAGGTCTTCAACAACGACATCCTCAACCGGCTGGTGAAGGGAGAACCGCCCCCGGAGTGGACGAAGCGCCCGCAGGCCAAGGACGACCTGCGGGAGAGGGCACGGGAGCTGCGGCTCCAGGGCTGGACGTACGACCGCATCGAGACGGAACTGGGGTGCTCGAGGAGTTCGGTCTCGTTGTGGGTACGGGATCTTCCGAGGCCGGAGCGCAAGCGCAGCCGGGAGGAGGCCTCCGCGATCTCCAACCGGGGCTGGGAGGAGAAGCTCCGCATCCGCGACGAGGAGCGCCGGCGGGCGAAGAAGGCGGCCGAGCAGGCGATCGGCGTTCTGTCGCCCCGCGAGCTCTTCCTGGTGGGGGTGGGCCTCTACTGGGCCGAGGGCGGCAAGGACAAGCCGTACGACCGGCGGGAGACCGTCACCTTCGTCAACAGCGATCCGGGCATGATCGAAGTCTTCCTCGCCTGGCTGGACCTCGTCGGAGTCGAGCGCGGGCGGCTGCGCTTCACCGTGATGATCCATGAGAACGCCGACGTCGCGGGCGCCGAGCAGTACTGGGCCGGCCTCGTGGGGGCGGACAGGTCCGCGTTCAACAAGACGACGCTCAAGAAGCACAATCCCAGGACGGTGCGCAAGAACGTCGGCGACTCCTACCGAGGATGCCTGGTGATCAAAGTCCTGAAGGGAGCCGACTTGTACCGTCGCATCGAGGGGTCCTGGTACGGCATAGTGTTGGGTGCCGACCCGGCGGTCTGACCGAATGTCCGATTCAGCCAGGTTTCTTCCCCCATGGTGTAACCAGGCAGCACTGAGGGTTTTGGTCCCTTAAGTTCAGGTTCGAATCCTGATGGGGGAGCTGCTGGCGCCCGGGCCCTGACAGCACCGTCAGGGCCCGCTCTCATGTCGCACCGGAAACACCCCGGTATCCTGCGGTTGTCCACCCCACCATGAAGCCGAAGGGCATCTCCGTGAGCGCCAACCGCCCGGCCGCCGTCGTCGTTCTCGCAGCGGGTGAGGGCACCCGTATGAAGTCGGCCACACCCAAGGTTCTGCACGAGATCTGTGGCCGCTCCCTCGTCGGGCATGTACTCGCCGCCGCGCGCGAGTTGAAGCCCGAGAACCTCGTCGTCGTCGTGGGCCACGCCCGTGAGCAGGTCACCGCGCACCTCACCGGTATCGACCCGGAGGCCAGGACCGCGGTCCAGGCCGAGCAGAACGGGACGGGGCACGCCGTCCGGATGGCTCTGGAGGAGCTGGGCGGGTCCGTCGAGGGCACCGTCGTCGTGGTGTGCGGCGACACTCCGCTGCTGACGGGCGAGACGCTCCAGCGGCTCGCCAGCACGCACCAGCAGGACGGCAACGCCGTCACGGTGCTGACCGCGGAGGTGCCCGACGCCACCGGCTACGGCCGTATCGTCCGTGACGGCGGCACCGGTGTCGTGACCGCGATCGTGGAGCACAAGGACGCGAGCGACGCCGAGCGTGCGATCAAGGAGATCAACTCCGGTGTGTTCGCCTTCGACGGGCCTCTGCTCGCCGACGCCCTCGGGAAGGTCCGCACGGACAACAGCCAGGGCGAGGAGTACCTCACCGACGTTCTCGGGATCCTGCGGGAGGCCGGGCACCGTGTGGGTGCGTCCGTGGCCGGCGATCACCGTGAGATCGCGGGCATCAACAACCGGGTGCAGCTGGCGCAGGCCCGCCGCATCCTGAACGACCGGTTGCTGACCGACGCGATGCTCGCCGGGGTGACGGTCGTCGATCCCGCGACCACCTGGGTCGATGTGGCGGTGACGTTCGAGCAGGACGCGGTCGTGCTGCCGGGGACGCAGCTGCTCGGTTCGACCCACATCGGGCAGGGGGCCGAGGTGGGCCCGAATTCGCGGCTGAAGGACACCTCGGTGGGTGCGGGGGCGCGGGTGGACAACACCGTGTCCGACGGGGCGGTCGTGGGGCCGCAGGCCTCCGTCGGCCCGTACGCCTATCTCCGTCCGGGTACGCGGCTGGGCCTGAAGTCGAAGATCGGTACGTACGTGGAGACGAAGAACGCCTCCATCGGTGAGGGCACGAAGGTGCCGCATCTGTCGTACGTGGGGGACGCGACGATCGGCGAGTACACGAACATCGGCGCGGCGAGTGTCTTCGTGAACTACGACGGGCAGGACAAGCACCACACCACGGTGGGGTCGCACTGCCGCACCGGTTCGGACAACATGTTTGTGGCTCCCGTCACGGTCGGGGACGGCGCCTACACGGCGGCGGGGTCCGTGATCACGAAGGATGTGCCGGCCGGTTCGCTGGCTGTGGCCCGTGGTCAGCAGCGGAATATCGAGGGCTGGGTGGCCCGTAAGCGTCCGGGGAGCGCGGCTGCGAAGGCGGCCGAGGCGGCTGTCCGGGACGTGGAAGGCGAAGCCTGACCGGAAACAGGTGCGTCTGACACGGCGTACCGTGATAAGTGCACACCCGCACCCACCAGCTGAGACGGCCGTCGCACCCAGCCGCGGCGTCTGCCGGCATCGAGCTGAGAACACCTCTGAGGAGACAGTGCTGTGACCGGGATCAAGACGACCGGCCAGAAGAAGTTGATGTTCTTCTCCGGCCGCGCCCACCCCGAGCTTGCCGAGGAGGTCGCCCGCCAGCTGGAAGTCGGGGTCGTCCCGACGAAGGCCTTCGACTTCGCCAATGGCGAGATCTATGTTCGCTACGAGGAGTCGGCACGTGGTGCCGATTGCTTCTTGATCCAGAGCCATACGGCTCCGATCAACAAGTGGGTCATGGAGCAGCTGATCATGATCGACGCCCTGAAGCGGGCGTCGGCGCGTTCCATTACGGTGATCGTGCCCTTCTACGGTTACGCGCGGCAGGACAAGAAGCACCGCGGACGTGAACCGATTTCGGCTCGCCTGGTCGCGGACCTGATGAAGACGGCGGGTGCGGACCGCATCCTGACGGTGGACCTGCACACGGATCAGATCCAGGGGTTCTTCGACGGTCCGGTGGACCATCTGTTCGCGCTGCCGCTGCTGGCGGACTACGTGGGCGCGAAGGTGGACCGGGACAAGTTGACGGTGGTGTCCCCGGACGCGGGTCGTGTGCGGGTGGCGGACCGTTGGTGCGACCGTCTGGGTGCGCCGCTGGCGATCGTGCACAAGCGGCGTGACAAGGACGTCGCGAACCAGGTGACGGTGCACGAGGTCGTCGGTGATGTGAAGGGCCGTATCTGTGTCCTGGTCGACGACATGATCGATACGGGTGGCACGATCTGCGGTGCTGCGGACGCGTTGTTCGCGCACGGTGCGGAGGATGTCATCGTGACGGCGACGCACGGTGTGCTGTCGGGTCCGGCGGCCGACCGGCTGAAGAACTCGAAGGTGAGTGAGTTCGTGTTCACGGACACGCTGCCGACGCCGGGTGAGCTGGATCTGGACAAGATCACGGTGCTGTCGATCGCGCCGACGATCGCGAGCGCGGTGCGTGAGGTGTTCGAGGACGGTTCGGTGACGAGCCTGTTCGACGAGCAGTAATGGTGGTCCGGCCGGGCCGGTAGAGATCGTTTTGGGTGTGGCCTCCCGCTCCGAGTAGACTGCTGCAGTTGCTCGGCGAGGGAGGCCGTACTCATGGGTACGGCGGTCCGTTATCGACGCGCTCTTCGTAGCAGGCCGTTCGTGGCCGGGTGACCGTCCATTACTGCTTCTACGAGGAGTGATCATGTCCGAGGTGAAGATCGCCGCCGAGACGCGCAGCGAGTTCGGCAAGGGTGCCGCGCGTCGTATCCGTCGTGACAGCAAGGTTCCCGGTGTGCTGTACGGCCACGGTTCCGAGCCGCTGCACCTGACCCTGCCGGGCCACGAGCTGCTGCTGGCGCTGCGTACGCCGAACGTTCTGATCTCGCTGGACATCGACGGCAAGAGCAATGAGCTGGCGATTCCGAAGGCCGTGCAGCGTGACCCGCTGAAGGGTTTCCTCGAGCACGTGGACCTGCTGCTGGTCAAGCGCGGCGAGAAGGTCACGGTCGAGGTTCCGGTCCAGGCCGAGGGTGAGCTGGCCCCGGGTGGCAACCTGCTGGAGCACGTGCTGACGGCGCTGCCGGTGGAGACCGAGGCCACGCACATCCCCGAGGCGGTGACCGTTTCGGTGGAGGGTCTGCAGGCCGGTGCGTCCATCCACGCCAAGGACATCGTTCTTCCGTCGGGTGTGACCCTGGCTGTGGACGAGGACGCCGTGGTGCTGCAGGTTCTGGCCGCGCAGGCGGAGGAGGCCCCGGAGGGCGAGTCGGCCGAGGGCGAAGAGGCCGCCGTCGAGGCCTGATTCCCGTCGTCGTTCTGTCAGCCGCTGTTCCCGTGTGGGGCAGCGGCTGGCGCGTATCGAGGAGACATGGACGTGACCACCCCGGTAAACGGCCCTTGGCTCGTTGTGGGCCTCGGCAATCCCGGATCCGAGTATGCGATGAACCGGCACAATGTGGGGTTCATGGTGGCCGATCTGCTGGCCGAGCGGATCGGCGGGAAGTTCAAGCGGGCGGGCAAGGCGCAGGCTCAGGTCGTGGAGGGGCGGATCGGTCCGCCGGGTCCGGCGAACCGTCGGGTGATCCTGGCGAAGCCCATGTCGTACATGAACCTGTCGGGCGGCCCGGTGAGTGCTCTGCGGGATTTCTACAAGGTTCCGGTGGCGAACGTCGTGGCGGTGCACGACGAGTTGGACATCGACTACGGCATCCTGCGGTTGAAGCTGGGGGGTGGGGACAACGGCCACAACGGGCTGAAGTCGATCACTAAGGCGATGGGTGCGGACTATCACCGGGTGCGGTTCGGGATCGGTCGTCCTCCGGGGCGGATGCAGGTCGCGGATTTTGTGCTGAAGGACTTCTCGTCGGCGGAGCGCAAGGAGCTGGACTACTTCGTGGACCGTGCGGCGGACGCGGTGGAGTGTCTGGTGATCGAGGGGCTGGAGCGGGCGCAGGGCACGTACAACTCCTGAGTGCGGCCGGGTGGGTGTGGGTGTCGGGTGCTGGGCGGCGTTTCATGGGCACAACTCGGGACTTGTCGCACTCGGCGACGGGCCGGAGTTGACCGGGCGCAAGGCCATGGCCAAGGATCGCCGGCATGCCTTCTGCCGTCTCGTCCTCTCAGGGTGCGGTCGCGGTGCTGCGGTTCGGGCGGCTCGCGGCCATGGGTGCGGTCGCCGTCCTGATCGTGGTCGCCGGCGCCTGGGGTTCCTGGGGCACCGCGCAGTACGTGATGCTGACCAAGGGCCGTGAGCGCGGCACGATCGAGGTGACGCGGTGCGGCGCCGACACGTGCACCGGTCCCTTCACACCCGTCTCGCCGGGGGCGCGGGCGCGCGGGAGCGTGGTCATCGACAAGTCGGTCGCGGTGAAGCGCGGGCAGACGTACGCGGTGATCGTGAAGCCGGGTTCGGACGCCGTCTTGCGCTCCGGTCCGGCGGGTGTTCTGTATGCCTGGGTGCCGCTGGGCGGGGCGTTGCTGCTGGCCTCGGTCGTGGTGGCGGGCGGACTGCGTGCGGTGCGTGCGGCGTGGGTGCTGGCGGGGGCCGGGGTCGCGTTGCTCACGGCCGCCTTCGCCCTGCTGTGAGGGTGTCCGGGTGATGTCCGGGGTGGCCGTTTGCCGGGTGTGACGGTGCCCCCGTGCCCGCCTGCGGGGCAGGCACGGGGGCACCGTGGTGCGCGGGGTGGGTTCAGCCGGTGTTGCGCAGGCCCGCGGCGACGCCGTTCACGGTCAGCAGCAGGGCCCTCGCCAGCAGCGGGTCGGCCTCGGCTCCCTCGGCCGCCGCGTCGCGCTGGCGCTTGAGCAGGGCGACCTGGAGGTAGGAGATCGGGTCGAGGTAGGCGTCCCGGATGCCGAAGGTCTGCTTCAGGACGGGGTTGGCGTCGAGGAGTTCCTGCTCGCCGGTCACCCGCAGTACCTCACGGACCGTCAGTTCGTGTTCGGCCTCGATCGTGCCGAACACGTGCTTGAGCTCGTCGGGGACGAGGGTGTCGACGTAGTGGCGGCCGATCCTCAGGTCCGTCTTGGCGAGGGTCATCTCGACGTTGGAGATGAAGTTGCGGAAGAAGTGCCACTGTTCGTGCATCTCGTCGAGCACGGTGTCGAGGCCGGCTTCGCGCAGCGCCTTCAGGCCGGAGCCGACGCCGAACCAGCCGGGCACGATCTGCCGGGACTGGGTCCAGCCGAAGACCCAGGGGATGGCGCGCAGTCCGTCGAGACCGGCCCCGGAGTCGGGGCGCCGCGAGGGGCGGGACCCGAGGTGGAGGTCGGCGAGCTGGTCGACCGGCGTGGAGGCGAAGAAGTACGCCGGCAGGTCGGGGTCCTCGACGAGCCTGCGGTAGGCGGCGTGGGCGGCGTCGGAGACGACGTCCATGGCCGCGTCCCAGCGTGCGAGGGCCTCGACGGACTGGCGGGGTGCGGTGTGCAGAGCCGAGGCCTGGAGGGTGGCGGCGACCGTCAGTTCCAGGTTCTCCCGGGCCAGGGAGGGGATCAGGTACTTGTCGGAGATGACCTCGCCCTGCTCGGTCACCTTGATCTCGCCCTCCAGGGTCCCCCAGGGCTGGGCGAGGATCGCGTCGTGGCTGGGGCCGCCGCCGCGGCCGACGGTGCCGCCACGGCCGTGGAAGAGCCGCAGGCGTACGCCGTAGCGGTGGGCGACGTCGCGCAGCCGGCGCTGGGCGCGGTGGATCTCCCACTGGGAGGTGGTGATGCCGCCGAACTTGGAGGAGTCGCTGTAGCCGAGCATGACCTCCTGCACGTCTCCGCGCAGGGCGACGAGCCGCCGGTAGGACGGGTCGGAGAGCATGTTCTCCAGGAGGGTGTCGGCGGCCTTGAGCTCGTCGGTGGTCTCCAGCAGCGGGACGATGCCGATCTTGGCCCAGCCGGCGTGCAGGTCGACCAGTCCGGCCTCACGGGCGAGGACCGCGGCGGCGAACACGTCGTCGGCACCCTGGCACATGGAGATGATGTAGGACTCGATGACCTCGGGTCCGAAGACCTTCAGGGCCCGCTTGATCGTCTCGAACGTGCCGAGGGTCTTGGCGCCCGCGGCGTCGAGCGGGGCCGGGGTGGGCGCGAGGGGCCTGCGGGAGCGCAGTTCCTTGGCGAGCAGCCGGTGCCGGTACTCGCGCGGCATGTCGTCGTAGCGCCAGGACTCCTCGCCGAGCCGGTCGAAGAGCTGGCCGAGGGCGTGGTGGTGGGCGTCGGCGTGCTCGCGGACGTCCATGGTGGCGAGCTGGAGGCCGAAGGCGGCGATGGTGCGGATGGTGCGGGCGAGGCGGCCGTCGGCGAACAGGCCGCCCCGGTGGGCGCGCAGCGAGGCCTGGACGAGCCGCAGGTCGTGCAGGAGTTCGCCGGTGCCGAGGTAGTCGCGTCCGGGCTCGTGCTGGGTCCCTCTGGCGAGGCGCCGCTTGGTGTTGACGAGCTTCTGGCGGATGCAGGTGGCCTTGAGGCGGTAGGGCTCCTCGGCGTTCAGGCGCTTGTAGCGGGGGCTGATCTCGGGCAGCAGCTCGAGGTCGGCGCGGAGGGACTCCAGCAGGTCCTCGGTGGCGCCGGTGTAGCGGATCGACTGGGACAGCAGGCCGCGCAGTTCGTCGACCATCTCCAGCACGTCGTTGATGCCGTGCTCGTGCTGCAGGATCAGCACCTCCCAGGTGACCTCGGGGGTCACGTTGGGGTTGCCGTCGCGGTCGCCGCCGATCCAGGTGCCGAAGGTCAGGGGGCGGGTGCCGTCGGGGAGCTTGACCCCGACGCGCTCCAGTTCCGCGGTGAGGTCCTCCAGGACGTCGCCGACGGCGCCTGCGTGCAGTTCGTCCAGGTAGTAGATGGCGTTGCGGGCCTCGTCACTGGGCTCGGGGCGTACGACGCGCAACTCGTCGGTCTGCCAGACGAGGTCGATGTTCTCGGCCAGGCGGATGTCCTGGCGGCGCCGGTCGGACTCGAGGACGGGGGTCTCCAGGAGCGCGGCGATACGCCGGAGCTTGTTGAGGACGGAACGGCGCGCGGCCTCCGTCGGGTGGGCCGTGAACACCGGGCGGACGTTCAGGTGCGTGACGGTCTCACGCAGGTGCTCCGGGTCGGCGTCCTTGAGGCGGTCGGCCGTACGGGCGAGGAGTCCGCCCTCGGCGGCGCGCTTGGCACGCAGCTCGCGGCCGCGGTGGACCTGCTCGGTGACGTTCGCGAGGTGGAAGTAGGTGGAGAAGGCGCGTACCAGCTTGGCCGCGGTCTCCAGCTCGGTGCCGCGCAGGAGTTCCGCGGCGGCCTCTCCGTCCTCTCGGGTGAGCCGGCGTACCCGCTCGACCAACTCCAGGAGTTCGGGGCCCTCCTGCCGGACGAGGGTCTCGCCGAGCAGATCGCCCAGTCGGCGGATGTCGGCGCGCAGCTCGCTGCTGGTCGTCGTGGTCTGGTCGTCGGCACTGCTCACAGGTGCGGCTCCTTGCAGTATTCAGGAGGTGCGTCGCGTCAGCGACTCCCTGGAAGGGCGGTGGTGGGCGACGGGTGGGGGTCGTCTGGGAGGGAACCCGGATGGGTGCCGCGCGGTGGGTGCCGCATACGGAACGGGCATCCGGGAAGGTAACAATGCGGACCGCGCTGTCCGACCGACTCCAGGATAGGTGCCGGGCGGACGCGCAGGCCCACGGGCTCTTGCCGCCGGGCAACGCACTGCCATACTTACGATGCCGTAGGTTACGGAGACGTAGGGTCTCCCGTCAGATCACGGGAGCACCTTGGGGCCGTAATCCGGGCACCTGCCGCAACCCTCGACCCCACAGGGGACGCCCATGACCGCACGCTCCGATGTGATGGCAGACGCCGCACAGGCGAACGACGACACTCTGCTGCTCTCCGCGACTCTGGGTGGCGAGCAGAAGCGCTCGATCGAGCAGATCGCCCTGCTGCTGTTCATCACCGTCCCGTTCCTTGCGCTCGTCGCGGCGGTGCCGCTGGCCTGGGGCTGGGGCGTGAGCTGGCTCGACCTCGGCCTGATGGTCTTCTTCTACTACCTGGGCTGTCACGGCATCACGATCGGTTTCCACCGCCATTTCACACACGGTTCGTTCAAGGCCAAGCGGCCCCTGAAGATCGCGCTGGCGATCGCGGGTTCGATGGCCGTGGAGGGCCCCTTGGTGCGCTGGGTGGCCGACCACCGCAAGCACCACAAGTTCTCGGACGCCGAGGGCGACCCGCACTCCCCGTGGCGGTTCGGCGAGACGCTCCCGGCCCTGATGAAGGGCCTGTGGTGGGCGCACATCGGCTGGCTGTTCGACGAGGAGCAGACGCCTCAGGACAAGTACGCACCGGACCTGATCAAGGACCCGGCCCTGCGGGCGGTCTCCCGGCAGTTCGTGCTGTGGACCGTGGTGTCCCTGGCGCTGCCGCCGCTGATCGGCGGGCTGGTCACGATGTCCTGGTGGGGCGCTTTCACGGCGTTCTTCTGGGGCTCACTCGTCCGGGTGGCGCTGCTGCACCATGTGACCTGGTCGATCAACTCGATCTGCCACGCGGTGGGCAAGCGCCCGTTCAAGTCCCGTGACCGCTCGGGCAACGTGTGGTGGCTGGCGATCCTGTCGTGCGGCGAGTCGTGGCACAACCTGCACCACGCGGACCCGACGTCCGCCCGGCACGGCGTGGAGCGCGGCCAGCTCGACTCCTCGGCGCGGATCATCCGCTGGTTCGAGCTGCTCGGCTGGGCTTCCGACGTGCGCTGGCCGTCACGCTCGCGTATCGATTCGCGCCGCAGCACGGACGGGAACGGCTCCCGGCGAGGGAAGGCGACCGCCGACGCGGCATGATTGACGCGTGGCGACCGACTCCTCCAGCACCCCCAGCAATGAAAAGCCGCGGCGCCCCCGCCGCACCCGGATGACCGGTGCGGAGCGCCGCCAGCAGTTGCTGGAGATCGGTCGCACGCTGTTCGCCGCCAAGGGCTTCGAGGGCACATCGGTGGAGGAGATCGCGGCGAAGGCCGGGGTCTCCAAGCCGGTGGTCTACGAGCATTTCGGTGGCAAGGAGGGGCTGTACGCGGTGGTGGTGGACCGCGAGATGCGGCGCCTGCTGGACATGGTGACCGGTTCGCTGACCGCGGGGCATCCCCGCGAGCTGTGCGAACAGGCGGCCTTCGCGCTCCTGGACTACATCGAGGAGTACACCGACGGTTTCCGCATCCTGGTCCGCGACTCGCCCATCCCGCAGTCGACGGGTTCCTTCGCCTCCCTCATCTCGGACATCGCCACCCAGGTGGAGGACATCCTCGGCCGCGAGTTCAAGAGCCGCGGATTCGACCCCAAGCTGGCCCCGCTGTACGCCCAGGCCCTGGTCGGCATGGTCGCCCTGACCGGGCAGTGGTGGCTGGACGTGCGCCGGCCGAAGAAGGCCGAGGTCGCCGCCCACCTCGTGAACCTGGCGTGGCACGGCCTGGACGGGCTGGAACCGAAGCCGCGGCTGATAGGCCATCGCAAGAACTGAGGCGGGCCCGCCGGGTCACCCGTTGTGGTGATCCTCGTCGGCCGTGACCGGCTCGAGGAACTCCAGCCGGTTGCCCACCGGGTCCTGCGAGTAGAAGCGACGGTGACCGGGGAGGCCGCCGTCCCAGGTGACCTCGGCCCCTCGCGCCCGGAGCCGGGCCGCGTACGCCTCGATGCCCGTGACCCGCAGCCCCGGGTGGGCCTTCCTCGCGGGCCGGAAGTCGCTCTCGATCCCCAGGTGCAGCTGCACCGCGCCCGCCCGGAACCAGCAGCCCCCTCGGGCGGCGAGCACCGGCGGCTTGGGGACCTCGGTCATGCCGAGGACATCCGTGTAGAACGCGCGCAGCAGCTCCTCGGAGCCCGGCGGGGCGGCGAGCTGCACATGGTCGACGGCGGCGAGCATCCCTCACACCTCCCTCGTGGCGACGGCGAAGATGCGGCGGAACGGGAACACCGTGCCGTGCGCGGTCGCCGGGTACGCCTCCCGCAGGGCCGTGCGGTAGTCGGCGAGGAACTCCTCCGCGCCGTCCCCGAGCTCGGTCAGCACCGGGCGCAGTCCGGTGCCCTTCACCCAGTCCAGGACCGGGTCCTCGCCCTGGAGCAGATGCAGGTACGTCGTCTCCCAGGCGTCCACCGTGCAGCCGAGGTCGGCCAGGCGCTCCAGATAGGTCCCCGGGGTGAGCACGGCGTCGTCGTGGCGCAGTGTGCCGGCCAGACGGTCCTTCCAGCGGGGGGAGTGGGCCAGTTCCCGCATCAGCCGGTGGCTGGGCGAGTCGAAGTTGCCGGGGACCTGGAAGGCGAAGGTGCCGCCGGGAGCGAGGCCGGAGATCCAGTCGGGGAAGCGTGCGGCGTGCCCGGGCACCCATTGCAGGGTGGCGTTGCTGACGATCAGGTCGTACGGCTGCGCGGGCGTCCAGGTCCGGGCGTCGGCCGGCGCGAAGTCGAGGCGGCCGCCGCCCTGAGTGGGGCCTTCGTGCTCGGTGTGGGCCTTGTCGAGCATCTCCGGCGAGTTGTCGTACCCGGTGATGTACGCGGTGGGCCAGCGCTCGGCGAGCAGGGCGGTGACATTGCCGGGGCCGCAGCCGAGGTCCGCGATGCGGGGCGGGCCGCCGGGCAGATCGGGGACGCGGGCGAGCAGGTCGGCGAAGGGGCGGGCGCGGTGGCCGGCGTGGCGCAGGTACTGGCCGGGATCCCAGACGGGGGCGGCGGGCATGACAGGGCCTCCTCGGGGCGGGCGGACGGGGGAGCGGCGGAGCACCCTGCCCGGGTGCCCTCGTACGGAGGCGGCGCCCCCGTTTGACGTCGCCTCCGTACGGACAGCATCCTCGTACCCAAACTATCTCGACGTCAAGAGACTCCACGTCAAGAGACTTCATGTCGACACAACCACTACACTGATCGACATGGAGGACGAGGTCGATCGGCTGGTCGCTGCGTGGCGCCGGGAGCGCCCGGACCTCGACGTGGAACCGCTCGAAGTGCTCAGCCGGGTCAGCAGGCTGGCCCGGCACCTGGACCGCGCACGTCGGCTGGCGTTCGCGGAACACAGTCTCGAGCCCTGGGAGTTCGACGTCCTCACCGCGCTCAGGCGGGCCGGCGGCCCCTACCAGCTCTCGCCGGGCCAACTGCTGACCCAGACTCTGGTCACCTCGGGCACCATGACCAACCGCATCGACCGCCTGGCGAAGAAGGGCCTGGTCGAGCGGCTTCCCGACCCGAGCGACCGCAGGGGCGTGCTGGTACGCCTCACGGACGAGGGCCGGGACCGGGCCGACCAGGCACTCGCCGGACTGCTCGACCAGGAGCGCGCGATCCTGGCGGAGCTGAGCACCGCCCAGCGCAGTGAACTGGCCGCACTACTACGCCAGTTGACCGCCCCGTTCGACAACATCCCCGGCTAGGTCGACCGGTCCGACACCGGCGCGCCGGGCGAGGGCCACGGCCGCGAGGGTGGAGTGGACGCCGAGTTTGCCGAGGACGTTCTGCATGTGTGTGCGGACGGTGTGCGGGGAGAGGAACAGCCGCTCGGCGACGGCCTTGCGGCCGAGCCCGGCGACCATGCAGCGCAGCACCTCACGCTCCCGGGGCGTCAGGGACTCCACCAGCCGCTCGCTCTCGGTGCGGTGCTTGCGGGCCGCGGTCAGCTCGCGCAGCACACCGGTGAGCAGGGCGGGCGGCAGATGCGTCTCGTCCCGCAGCACACCCCGGATGACCGCCAGCAGCCGGGACAGCGAGCAGTCCTTGGCGACCCAGCCGGACGCCCCGGCCTGCAGGGCGAGCGCGGCACGGCGCGGGTCGTCCTTCTCGGCGAGGACGACGGTCCGCACCTGGGGCTGGCCGGAACGGACCCCGGCGACCAGGGATATGCCGTCGACGAGTCCGTCCTCGTCGCCCACCTGTACGGGGACCGCCGGGCGCGCGCCCGGGACGTTGCCCCCGAGGTCCGCGTCGACGAGCATCACGTCGAATCTGCGGCCCTCGGCGGCCGCCCGGTCGAGGCAGCGCAGTGCGGCCGGGCCGCTGCCGGCCGCGGACACTTCGACGTCGGGCTCGGCCGCCAGGGCGGCGGCGAGCGACTCGGCGAAGATGCGGTGGTCGTCGACGACCAGGACTCGGATGCGGATCACTGAAACCCCCACAGCTCGGGGGACGACCGGCGCAGGTACGGCGCCCGGAATGCTCCCCGGTCATTCACCTGGGACGGAGGCGACGCAGTCGCACGGCCGCCGCCGTGCTGGAACTGCTACCCCCACCCCGGGCGTCGTACCCGACTGTCTCGCCCCCTGATCAGCACCGGCCCCCACCGGCGCTGTTCACAGGGTAGGGCCAGGGACCGGGAGCGGAAGGAAATTTGCAGAACTGGTTGGCCGGCGCGCTTATGGTGTGCCGCATGTTTCGTATCGAGACGGAAGTCGACAAGACGCGGCGGGAACTGCTCATCACTCGGCTGCGCGAGACGAACACGGCGGCCTCCCCGATACTGCGCGCGCTGCGCGGGACCCCGACCGAACGCGAAGTCCCGCTCCACATATGGGCGTTGGACACGACTGGCGAACTGGCCGGCGGCCTGGTCGGGCACACCTGGGCGACGTGGCTGTACGTCGCCTACCTCTGGGTGGACGATCGCCATCGCGGCGCCGGCGTCGGCGGCCGGCTGCTGGGCGAGGCGGAGCGCGTTGCGAAGGAGGAGCGCGACTGCACGGCCGCGCGCCTGGAGACCTGGGACTTCCAGGCCCCGGAGTTCTACCGGAAGCAGGGCTACGACGTGGTGTGCGTGATCCCCGACTATCCGCCGGGGATCACGGAGTACACCCTTACGAAGCGCTTCGGCCGACCCGGTGCGCTCCCGCCGCAGGAACCGCCGGGAACACCCGGGGCGCCGTGAAACCGGCGGCGCCGAACGCCTCCTCGATCGCCTTGGCGACGGTGTCCGCCTCCGGGGCCTCCACCAGGACGATCGCCGAGCCGCCGAAGCCGCCGCCGGTCATCCGGGCGCCGAGCGCGCCGGAGGCGTTCGCGGTGTCGACCACCAGGTCCAGCTCCGGGCAGGAGATGCGCAGGTCGTCGCGCAGGGAGACATGGCCCTCGGTCAGCACGGGCCCGATCGCCCGGACGTCGCCCGCGTCCAGCAGGGCGACGACCCGGTCGACGCGGTGGTCGTCCGAGACGACATGGCGCACATAGCGGCGCAGCCGCTCGTCGGACAGGCGCTCGAGCGCCTGCTGAAGGTCCTCGTAGGCGATGTCGCGCAGATGCGAGACCCCGAGCTGCCGGGCGCCCTCCTCGCACCCCTCGCGCCGCTCGGCGTACGCCCCGTCGCCCAGCGCGTGCTTGACGCGCGTGTCGACGACGAGCAGCGCGAGGTCCTGGGAGGCCAGGTCGAAGGGGATCTGGCGGAGGGACAGATCACGGCAGTCGAGGTGGAGGGCATGGCCCTCGGTGCTGCAGGCCGACGCCATCTGGTCCATGACACCGCACGGCACGCCCACGAAGTCGTTCTCGGCGCGCTGGGCGAGCCGCGCCAGCTCGGGACGGCCGAGGCCGAGGCCGTACAGATCGTTCAGGGCGAGGGCGGTGACCACTTCGAGCGCGGCCGACGAGGACAGACCGGCGCCCGTCGGCACGGTCGAGGACAGATGCAGATCCGCGCCGGTGATCTCGTGCCCCGCCTCGCGCAGCACCCACACGACCCCGGCCGGGTAGGCGGCCCAGCCGGTGTCGGTCCGCGGCCGGAGTTCGTCGATGCGCAGTTCGACGACCGGGCCCTCGATGTCCGCCGAGTGCAGGCGCAGCACCCCGTCGGTGCGCCGCGAGACCGCCGCGACCGCCGTGTGCGGCAGTGCGAACGGCATCACGAACCCCTCGTTGAAGTCCGTGTACTCGCCGATCAGATTGACCCGGCCCGGTGCCGCCCAGACGCCCTCGGGAGCCGCCCCGTACAGCTCCTCGAAGCCCTCGCGTACGCCCACCTACTGCTCCCTTGTGATGTTCTGTGCGAACTCCCACGCGTCCGCGACGATACCCGCGAGATCCGCGCGGGACGGGTTCCAGCCGAGCCGCTCGCGGGCCGTGGCCGCGGAGGCGACCAGGACCGCCGGGTCGCCGCCCCGGCGCGGGGCCACGACCTCCGGGATCGGATGTCCGGTGACCTGGCGCACCGTCTCGATGACCTCGCGCACGGAGAAGCCGTTGCCGTTGCCGAGGTTGCAGATCAGGTGCTCGCCGGCGGTGGCGGCGTCCAGTGCCAGCAGATGGGCCTCGGCCAGGTCCGCGACGTGGATGTAGTCGCGCACGCAGGTGCCGTCCGGCGTCGGGTAGTCGTCACCGAAGACCGAGATCGCCTCGCGCCGGCCCTGCGCGACCTGGAGCACGAGCGGGATCAGGTGGGACTCCGGGTCGTGCCGCTCGCCGCAGGAGCCGTACGCGCCCGCCACGTTGAAGTAGCGCAGCGACACGGCGCCCAGACCGTGCGCCGCCGCCTCACCGGTGATCATGTGGTCGACCGCGAGCTTGGAGGCGCCGTAGGGGGAGGTCGGCGCGGTCGGGTCGGTCTCGGTGATCGGGGTGCTGACCGGCTCGCCGTAGGTCGCCGCGGTGGAGGAGAAGACGAGCTTGCGCACACCCGCCTCGCGCATGGCGCCGAGCAGCGCCATGGTGCCGCCCACGTTGTTGTCCCAGTACTTCTCGGGCTTCACGACCGACTCGCCGACCTGAGAGAACGCGGCGAAGTGCAGGACCGCGTCGAAGGAGGGGTCCAGCCACTTGGCGGCATCGCGGATGTCGCCCTCGACGAAGGAAGCGCCGGCCGGCACGCCCTCGCGGAAGCCGGTGGAGAGGTTGTCGAGAACGACGACCTCGTGCCCCGCCTCCAGCAGATGCTGCGCGACCACACTGCCCACATAGCCCGCGCCACCGGTGACCAGGTACTTCCCGCTCATGAACTCGCTACCTCTCGCAGTCGCTGGGCCGCGGCTTCCGGCGGCACGTCGTTGATGAACACGTTCATGCCGGACTCGGAACCCGCGAGGAACTTCAGCTTGCCTGAAGTGCGGCGAATGGTGAAAAGCTCGAGGTGGAGGGCGAAGTCGTCCCTGTTCACGCCGTCGAACTCCTCCAGCGTGCCGAACGGCGCCTGGTGCCAGGCGGCGATGTACGGCGTCGGCGACTCCTGCGCTCCCCCCTCGCTGTCGTCGAAGATCCGGTCGAAGCGCCTCAGGAGTTCCAGATAGACCTTGGGGAATTCTGTGCGCGCCGCCTCCTCGAGCGCCAGCAGATCGGGGACGCGGCGGCGGGGATAGAGGTGGACCTCGTAGGGCCAGTGCGCGGAGTAGGGCACGAAGGCCACCCAGTGCTCACCCTCGAGGACGACCCGCCCGTCGGCGAGTTCGCGTTCGAGGACGGCGTCGAAGAGGTTCTCGCCTCCGGTCGCCTCCTTGTGCGCGGCCAGGGAACGGAGCATCAGGGCGGTGCGGGGCGTGGTGAAGGGGTAGGCGTAGATCTGACCGTGCGGGTGGCCGAGGGTCACTCCGATCTCCCGGCCCCGGTTCTCGAAGCAGAACACCTGCTCCACGGCGGGCAGATGGGACAGTTCGGCGGTGCGGTCGGTCCAGGCGTCCAGGACCAGGCGAGCCTGCTCCTCGGTCAGGTCGGCGAAGGAGGCATTGTGGTCGGAGGTGAAGCAGACGACCTCGCAGCGGCCGGAGTCGCCGGCGAGCGAGGGGAAGCGGTTCTCGAAGACCACCACGTCGTACGAGGAGTCCGGGATCTCGCTGAGCCGCTCGCCCCGGGAGGGGCACAGCGGGCACTGGTCGGCGGGTGGGAGGTAGGTGCGGCCCTGCCGGTGCGAGGCGACGGCGACCGAGTCGCCGAGCAGCACATCGCGGCGGATCTCGGAGGTCGTGACGGTCCGCTCCAGCGGCCGGCGGTCCACTGCGTCCCGCACGGTGTCGTCGCGCAGGTCGTAGTAGATGAGCTCACGACCGTCGGCCAGCCGGGTCGAGGTCTTCTTCACGACACCTTGCCTTTCTGCTGCACTGCCGGACTCGCCGTCCGCACCCGAACGGGCTCGTCATCCGCACCCGTACCACTCTTCAAACATAACTCAACACAACAAACCACGAGCAACCACCAGCGTCAACATCACAATCCAACAAAGCCCATCATCGAAAGTGTTCAAATATCGAACACAACGGCGTAGGTTCCGCTCTGATTGATTCACGCAACGAAGCGAGTACGTATGCAAACCCCCACATATCTCGCCGCCGGGCTCCGTCTCCCCACAAACGGGCTCGACTACACGATCCTCGGGATCTACTTCGCCGTGGTCCTCGGCATCGGGCTGGCCGCCCGGCGCTCGGTGAAGACCAGCCTCGACTTCTTCCTGTCCGGACGCTCGCTGCCCGCCTGGATCACCGGCCTGGCGTTCATCTCGGCCAACCTGGCCGCCACCGAGATCCTCGGCATGGCCGCCAACAGCGCCCAGTACGGTGCCTACACCGTCCACTGGTACTGGATCGGCGCCATCCCGGCCATGGTCTTCCTCGGCCTGGTGATGATGCCCTTCTACTACGGCTCCAAGGTCCGCTCGGTCCCCGAGTTCCTGCTGCTCCGCTTCGACAAAGGGGCACACCTTCTGAGTTCGATCCTGTTCGCCTTCGCCGCCATTTTGATCGCAGGCGTGAACCTGTATGCACTGGCGATCGTCGTGGAGGCGTTGCTGGGCTGGCCGCAGTGGGTGGCGATCGTGGTCGCCGGGTTCTTCGTGCTCGCCTACATCACCCTCGGCGGTCTGTCCTCCGCGATCTACAACGAGGTGCTCCAGTTCTTCGTGATCCTGGCGGCCCTCATCCCGATCACCCTGCTCGGCCTGAAGAAGGTCGGCGGCTGGGACGGCCTGACCGACAAGCTCAGCGCGACCCATGGGCATGACTTCGTCACCGCCTGGGGAGGCACCGGAATCGGCCATGCCAACCCGCTCGGCGCCAACTGGCTGACGATCGTCCTCGGCCTCGGATTCGTGCTGTCCTTCGGCTACTGGACGACCAACTTCGCCGAGGTGCAGCGCGCCCTGTCCGCGAAGAACCTCTCCGCCGCCCAGCGCACCCCGCTCATCGCCGCGTTCCCGAAGATCTTCATCGTCTTCCTGGTGATGATCCCCGGCCTGGTCGCCGCCGTCCTGGTGCCGAAGATCGGCACCCCGGGCTCGGATCTGCAGTACAACGACGCGATCCCGTACCTGATGCAGGAACTGCTGCCCAACGGCGTCCTCGGCATCGCGGTGACCGGACTGCTGGCGGCCTTCATGGCCGGCATGGCGGCCAACGTGTCGTCCTTCAACACGGTGTTCACCAACGACATCTGGGCGAAGTACGTGGTCACGAACCGCGAGGACGCTTACTACGTCAGGTTCGGACGGCTCATCACCGCCATCGGCGTACTCGCGTCGGTCGGCACGGCGTTCCTCGCCTCGTCGTTCTCGAACATCATGAGCTACCTGCAGACGCTGTTCTCCTTCTTCAACGTGCCGATGTTCGTGGTCTTCATCGTCGGCATGTTCTGGAAGCGCGCGTCCGCGAAGTCCGGACTGTGGGGCCTGCTCGCCGGCACGGTCACCGCGATGGTGAACTACTTCGTCATCTACAAGCAGGGCATCATCGGCATCCCCACCGACCAGGGCGCCAACTTCGTCTCCGCGATCGCCGGTTTCGTGGCCGGTGCCGTCGTCATGGTGGCGGTCTCGCTGTTCACCGAGCCGAAGCCCGCGGAGAGCCTCCAGGGCCTGGTCTACGGCAGCCGCTCCCCCGGCGTGGCCGAGGCGCCCGCCGCGGGCGACGACGCCTGGTACCGCAAGCCCGCCCTGCTGGGCTGGGGCGCGGTCGTCCTCGCCGCCGCCTGCTACATCCCGTTCTCGCTCTGACCGCGGGAGGATTGAGAAACCATGTCCGAGTACTCCGAGCACGACGTCCACCGCGCCGTCACCGACCTCGAGGGCAAGTCCACGACCGCCGCCCGGATCTTCGACCTGCGCCGCATCATCGGCGGCCTGTTCGTGGTCTACGGGATCATCGTCACGATCGCCGGCTTCACCGCCTCCGACGCCGACATCCGCAAGGCCCAGGGCGTCAACATCAACCTCTGGACCGGCCTGGGCATGCTGCTCCTCGGCCTGTTCTTCCTCGTCTGGCTGAAACTGCGCCCGACGGCTCCGCCGCTTCCGGAGGAGACCGCGGACGAGAAGCCTGCGCCATGACGTGCCCCTCGGCGGGTGAACCGTCCGCGGCCTGAGCCGCAGCGGCACCCCGCGCCCCGGCAGGAGCGCGGGGTGCCGCCAGGCCGGTCGCGAACGGCCCGCGCGGCCATGGATCCGCGGCTACTGCGGCGCCGGGTCCGCCCCGGGCGGCCGCGCGTTGTCGAGCGGTCCCGCACGGTCCAGCAGACCCGTGCGGGCCGCGAGGGCCGCCGCCTCCAGACGGGAGCCCACGCCGAGCTTCATCAGGACGCGCTGGACATGGGTACGGGCCGTGGACGGCGCGATGCCCATGCCGGCCGCGATCAGCCGTGTGTCCTCGCCGTCGGCGACCCGTACCAGGACCTCCACCTCGCGCGGCGTCAGCATCTGCAGCAGGCGCTGCCCCTCGTCGTCGGGCTGGGCCGCCGGATTGAGCAGCTCGCTGAAGGCGCCCTGCAGCAACTGCGGCGCCACCGCCGCCTCACCCGCCCGCGCCTTCATGATCGCCCGCTCGACCCCCTCGATGCGCTCGTCGTGCCGCACATAGCCCGAGGCGCCCGCGGCGAACGCGGCGGCGATCCCGCGCGGACTGGGCACCGGTCCGAGGACCAGCACCGCCACCTGTGGGCGCTCCCGTTTGATCCGCACCACCGGGTCGAAGACCCCCGGCTCGGCCGGTGTCGCCGTCCCCAGCAGGCACACCTCGGGTGCCCTGGTGATCACCAGTTCCGCCGCGCCCGCGGCCGGCGCGGCCGCGGCGAGCACCCGGTGCCCCCGCAGCTTCAGTGCCGAGGCGAGCGCCTCGGCGAGCAGTCGGTGGTCGTCGACCACCATGAGCCGCACTCCCATCGAGCAACCCCCCAGTCCCCCCATGGATGCCCACTACGGATGCCCACTGGCCCGTACGGGCGAAAGCCCCCGCGCACCCCCGCCCTTCATGCCCCCGGAAGCTACACGCTTGTTCGACGTCGCGCGCCCCTACCGGTGAGAAGTGCCCCGGATTGCGGAAATCCCAACCATTCGGAAGGAACGAGAATACGCGTACGGCCCCGCCCTTGAACTGGGACGGGACCGTACGACCGAGACTCGGTCAGTTGTCCGGGCCGGTGATCTCGAACACCGGCCGGGCCGTCAGCCGGTGCCGAACGCGACGGCCAGGTACCTGCCGTCGCCCGAACCCGACAGCTTGTCCGCGAAGACCTGGGCCATATAGAGGTGGCCGCTTCGGTAACGGATCTCCGCGTAGTCCGGGGAGAAACGGCTCTCCGCGTTGCGGACCGACTCGGACGAGGGGTTCTCGAGGAGCTCGGTCGGCTTGAAGGAGCCGCCGTCGATGCTCACGATCTGGCCGCCCTTGTCGTAGGGCGGGCGCTTGTAGGCGATGATGTTGCCGCCGTCCATGCGCAGCGGGGAGAGGGTGTAGCCGTCACCCGCGTCCGCACGCTGGCCGTTCAGCTTCCCGGTACCGAGGTCGAAGGCGACGATCTCGTTGGTCTCGCCGTAGCCGCCCGCACTGCCCTCGTGCTCCTTGGTCGGCACATAGACCCTGTCGTTGCCGACGGCGATCTGGGTGCACGCCTCGGTCTGTGTGATCCCGTCGCACCTGGCCGCGTACGTCTTGGCGGGCAGCGAGATCTTCGTACGCAGCGCGCCGGTCTTGTTGTCGATGGAGAACAGGTCCGAGATGCCGCTGCCGGCCGCGGAGTCGCCGACGTCCGCGGCGACCACGAGCGGGTCCGTCGACACGACGCTGGCGTACTCGATACCGGTCGCCATCTTGTATTCGGACTTCACCTGCCCGGACTTCGGGTCGATGGTCTGGATGTGCAGCTGACGGGCGCCGTACTGACCGCACTTGCGGACGGCGACCAGGGCCGGCCCTCCGCCGTACCCCGCGTCGTAGCAGGTGTCGCCCGGCTTCGGGCTCCACAGCGACCGGCCGGTGGCCAGGTCGAAGGCGGCCCCGCCCGAGGTGCTGCCGAGGGCGACCGTGTTCCCGCTCTGGGTGATGTTGCCGAAGGAGATCTTGTCGTCACCGGCCTTGGCGGAACCGGTCCACAGCTTCCTGCCCGCGCCGAGGTCGATGGCGGCGACCTCGGTGCAGCCATAGGACGGCTTGTCCTTCGTCGGCATCCCCGACTGGTAGAGGATCGCCGTGCGGTCGTCCTCGCTGGTGTAGCGGCTCACCGCACACACCGGGCCGGGAAGCTTGATGGTCCACAACTTGGTGCCCTTGTCGGGGTCGTAGCCGTCGATCTCGGCCACCCCGCTCTTCACATACGCCTTGTCGGTGGCCCAGGACCCGGCGACCTGGACGCTGGAGTCGTTCTTCACCACCGGCATCGGCAGCTGGAACAGCACCTTGGCGGCGGTGTCGGTCGGGGCCTTCTCCTCGGCACCACCGGAACCGGAGCCGCCGGTGGGGCCCTTGCCGTCCTTGCCGCCGTCGGACGCGGAATTTCCGCCCTTGTCATCGCGGTCGTTCGCGTACCAGACACCGCCGCCGATGATCAGTGCGATGGCGGCGACCGCCGCGACGATGATCCAGACCTGGGCGGACAGCCCCTTGCGGCCGCCGCCCTGTGGGGCCTGCGCCCCCAGCGGAACGGTCGGCGCGGAGCCGTAGGGCTGCTGGTTCGGGTAGCCGTAGCCGGGCTGCTGCGGGTAGCCGTACGGCTGCTGCGGCGGGTTCGGCGCCTGCGGGTAGCCGTACCCCGGGCCCTGTGCCGGCGGCGGAGGGGTCTGGGGCGGGGGCGGGGTGCCGTATCCCGGGCCCTGCGCCGGCGGCGGATCCTGGGGAGCGCCGAAACCGCCCGGCGACGGATCCTGCGGGGCGCCGAAACCGCCCGGCGGCGGCTGGTTCGGGGGCGGAGGCGGCTGGCTCATGAAGGGGTACCTCGAAGGACGGAAGAGTGGTGGGCAGGGACGGAGGAGCGGGCAGCCGGGTCACTTGCCGTAGGCGAGCATCAGCTTCTCCTTCGACTGGTTGGTGCCGCTCAGCCGGGTCGTGGAGATGTAGAAGCGCCCGTCCACGTAGTCGACCGCCTTGGCGTAGAAGCCGCTCTCGACCTGCGCGGCACCCGACGGGTTCTGCAGCAGCCTGCTGACGCCGTGGCCGCCGCCGCTCGTCGGGATCGAGACCACCTGGCCGCCGGCGGAGTACGACGGCTCGACGTAGGCGATCAGCCGGGTGCCGTCCGTCTTCAGCGGGAGCATCGTCTCGTCCGCGGGGGACTTCACCCGCCACTTCTCCTTGCCGGTGTCGAGGTTGAACGCGACCACCTCGTTGGGGCCGCTCTTCGACTCGGTCGGCAGGTACAGGGTGGTCGCGTCGGCGACCGCGCCGGTGCAGCCCTGCAGGTCGCGGCTGAGGACGGCAAAGCCGCACTCGGGCGCGAAGGAGTCCTTCGACTCGACGTCCGAGCGGGGGCTGCCGTCGTTCTTCAGCGTGGAGATGGCCACGGCCTTCTTGTCGTCGTTGGTGAGATACAGGACGACGGGATCGACGGAGAAGGCGCGCGCCACCTTCCAGCCCTTCGGGATCGGCCTGGTCCACTTGGCCCTGCCGGTCGCCGGGTCGAGTTCCTGCACCTCGTCGTGCGCCTTGGAGTTGCCCGCGGCGCAGGAGGCCACGGAGATCAGCCTGCTGCCGCCGGCGAAGGCGGTCGGGAAGCAGGCTCCGGTGTACTCCCGCTTGTCCCACAGCTTCTTGCCGGTGCCGACGTCGTAGGCCGTGCCCGACTGCGAGCGGCCGACCACCAGGGTCTTGCCGGTGACACTGAGATCGAGGCCGAGGGTGCTGTCGAACAGGGCGCCGTCGGCGACCTGCGCCTTCCAGCCCAACGCGCCGGTGTCGAGGTCGATCTGCTGGAGCAGGTTGCACTTGGCGTTCTCGCTGACGCCGCTCATATAGGCCACGACGATCTTGTCGTCGGCCGTCTTGTGCGGGGTGACCGCGCAGATCTTCTGCGGGAACGAGACCGGCTGCCAGGCCGGGGCGCCGTCGCCGATGTTGTACGCGAACACCTGCTTGTACGCGGCCTTCACCACCGCTTTGCCGGTTACCCACATGCCGGGGGCGTCGGCGCCGGAACCGGGCGCCTCGGGCGCCTCCTTGTACCAGAGGACCTTCGACTCACCCGCCTTGCGGCCCTCGTTGAGGTTCTCGGGGTCCTCGCCGCCGTCGCCGCTGCCGTCGCCCTGGTCGACCGGTGTGGAGGCCGCCGCGGACGGCTCGGCCGGCCCGCTCTTACCGGCGGTGGGCTTCTTGTCCCCGCCGCCGTCACCGCTGACCGCGTACACGGTCCCGCCTATGACGAGCAGCACGGCGACCGCGGCGCCGACGGCCAGCGCCGGCCTGCCCTTGAAGGGGTTCTTGGAGCCGCCGGGAGGCGGGGTCGGGGCGCCCGGGAACTGGGGCGGTGCTTGCGGATACCCGTACCCGGGCTGCGGCGGGGCGTAGGGGCCCGGCTGCTGCGGATAGCCGTAGCCGGGCCGGGAGTTGTACGGGCCGGGCTGCTGGGCGTAGGGGCCCGGCTGCTCCGGTCGGCCGTACCCGGGTTGTGGCGGGGCCGGGGGCTGGGCGGGCGGCGAAGGCGTGGCCTGCCGGGGGTCCTGCGGAGCGCCGAAGCCCCCCTGCGGCGGTGGATTCTGCGGTGCTCCGAAGCCGCCCTGCGACGGCTGGTCGGGAGGCTGAGTCATCAGTGCGTTCCCCCTCTTAACTGATGTGTCCCCACACCCGCGGTGCGCAAAATCGCCCATACGCCGGTGGTACTCAGGCTGTTCTCAGACGGCCCTTTGTATCACTGGGACGCCCATGAACACCGGGCCGATCCTGCCCCTGTTCCCAAGGGAGGACCGGCCTGTGATGACCCCGTTATGGCCTTCACGCGGCCTTCACGCCGGGGTGCGGGCGCCACCGAACGGCTAGGCCTCGTCCGCCAGTTCCAGCCAGCGCAGCTCCAGCTCCTCGCGCTCGCCGACGAGTTCGCGCAGCTCGGCGTCCAGGCCGGCCACCTTGCCGAAGTCCGTGGCGTTCTCGGCGATCTGCCGGTGGAGTTCGGCCTCCCGCCCGGAGAGCTTGTCCAACTGCCGCTCGATCCGCTGGAGTTCCTTTTTCGCGGCGCGGGCGTCGGCGGCGGAGACGGCAGGCTTCTCGACAACGGGCGCCGGGGTCGCGGCGGCTGCCGCGACCTCCTCCATGCGGTGCCGCCTCTCCAGGTACTCGTCGATACCGCGGGGCAGCATCCGCAATGTGGCGTCGCCGAGGAGGGCGTACACCTTGTCCGTGGTCCGCTCGACGAAGAACCGGTCGTGCGAGATCACGATCATCGATCCGGGCCAGCCATCGAGGACGTCCTCGAGCTGGGTGAGGGTCTCGATGTCGAGGTCGTTGGTGGGCTCGTCGAGGAAGAGGACGTTGGGCTCGTCCATCAGGAGCCGGAGCAGCTGCAGCCGCCGCCGCTCACCACCCGACAGGTCCCCGACGGGGGTCCACTGCTTCTCCTTGGTGAAACCGAAGGTCTCGCACAGTTGCCCGGCCGTCATCTCGCGTCCCTTGCCGAGATCCACGCGCTCGCGCACCCGCTGCACGGCCTCGAGCACCCGCCAGGCCGGGTCGAGCTCCGCGACCTCCTGCGAGAGATAGGCGAGTCTGACCGTCTTGCCGACCGCGACCCGGCCTCCGGCGGGCTGCCGCTCCCCCGCGCTGCGCGCGGCCTCGGCCATGGCACGCAGCAGGGAGGTCTTGCCCGCGCCGTTCACCCCGACGAGACCGATCCGGTCGCCGGGACCGAGCTGCCAGGTGACGTGCTTGAGCAGCACCTTCGGGCCGGCCTGGATTGTCACGTCCTCGAGGTCGAAGACCGTCTTGCCGAGCCGGGAGCCGGCGAACCTCATCAGCTCGCTGCTGTCCCGGGGCGGGGGCACGTCGTTGATCAGTTCGTTGGCCGCCTCGACGCGGAATCGCGGCTTGGAGGTCCGGGCGGGCGCGCCGCGCCGCAGCCAGGCCAGCTCCTTCCGGATCAGGTTCTGCCGCTTGGTCTCCTCGGAGGCGGCGATCCGCTCGCGTTCGGCACGGGCGAAGACGTAGTCGGAGTAGCCGCCCTCGTACTCGTGGACAGTGCCCCGCTGCACGTCCCACATCCGGGTGCACACCTGGTCGAGGAACCAGCGGTCGTGGGTGACGCAGACCAGCGCGGAGCGGCGCTCGCGCAGATGGGCGGCGAGCCAGGCGATGCCCTCGACGTCGAGGTGGTTGGTGGGCTCGTCGAGCACGATCAGGTCCTGCTCGGCGATGAGCAGCTTGGCCAGTGCGATACGGCGCCGCTCACCACCGGACAGCGGACCGATGACGGTGTCCAGACCCTGCGGGAAGCCGGGCAGGTCGAGCCCGCCGAACAGCCCGGTGAGCACGTCGCGGATCTTGGCGTTGCCGGCCCACTCGTGGTCGTCCATGTCGCGGATGACCTCGTGCCGGACGGTGGCGGCCGGGTCGAGGGAGTCGTGCTGGGTGAGCACGCCGAGGTGCAGCCCGCCGGAGTGGGTGACCCGACCGGAGTCGGCCTCCTCCAGCTTGGCGAGCATCCGGATCAGGGTGGTCTTGCCGTCGCCGTTGCGGCCGACGATCCCGATCCGGTCCCCTTCGGACACGCCGAGTGAGACGCCGTCGAGCAGGGCACGGGTGCCGTACACCTTGCTGACGTTCTCGACATTGACCAGGTTGACGGCCATTTCTCTCCTGACGCGGGGATCGATCAGCCTTCAAGCCTAGGGCCTGCGGAGGTGGTGGCGGGACGTGAACGTATCGTCACTCTTCGTAGTGAGTTGGCGTGTGATCGGCGTCCGGCGTCGGCATCGACAGGAACGCCGTCGGCGACCTCCGGAACGGGTCGGACGGCCGCACCCCGGCCCCGGGCCGCCCGTTCCACCAGGAGCCACCCCGAGAGCGTCATCACGACCGCCGCGGGGGCGGTGACGTGCACGGCGATCAGCAGCGCCGTACGCCCTTGCAGAAGCCCGCCGAAGCCGACCGCCGACAGGCCCAGGACGCCGAACAGGCAGAAGGTGACGCCGAGCGCGGCGGCGGGTCCCGCCCAGGCGCGCGGCGCACTCGGCTCCCGCGCGCCCGAGGGTTTTTCGAAGACACGGAAGACGGCCACCAAGGCACCGGTGAGCGTCACGGCGGCCACGATCCGCCATGGTACCTGTATCCACCACGCACCCGAGCCGGGTTCCGGCAGTCGGACACCGAGGGCGAGCAGCGCGCCGTAGACACCGAGCAGTGCCGTCAGATGCCACAGAAAGGCGGTCATCGAGACGCCGTTCGCCGCCACGACCGTCCGCCACACACGCGGACGGTCCAGCCACCGCGCGGCGGGCGCGCGCAGCAGTTCCACGGCCCCGACCAGCCACAGCCCGTGGCACAGCAGGGCGAGCGTGGGCGGCGCCATGTTGGAGACCTTCTCGCCCGCATGCCCACCATCGACACCGGATACGGTCCGAGGGCCACCAGCAGCGCCGCGCCCGCAAGGCCCGCCCCGGCGAGGACGTACGGCCGGCCGAGCCGCCCGTCCGCGCGCAGGAAACCGAGTTGGTGGACGGCCAGCCACACGAACGCGAAGTCGAGGAACTCGACGTAGGGGACGCCGAGTCCGAAGCGGAGCAGGTCGACCAGCCCGGCCGCGGCGACGAGCCCGCCGAACGCCCCCCACCCGTATCTCTCGTGCAGCCCGAGCAGCGGCGGGGTGAAGGCGACCATCGCGAGATAGATCCCCACGAACCACAGAGGCTGCGCGACCAGCCGCAGAGTGACGTCGAGCAGCCCGCCGCCGTGCCCGGACATCTGGAGGGCCGCGGCCACCGCGCCCCACACCCCGATGAACACGACGGTCGGACGCAACAGCCGCTGGAGGCGTGCGCGCAGGAACACCGAGTACGCCCTGGTGGTCCTGCGGCGGGTCGACCGCCAGGAGAGGGCGTGCGAGAAGCCTCCGACGAAGAAGAACACCGGCATCACCTGGAAGACCCAGGTGAGCAGTTGGAGCCGGGGCTGGAGTGCGAGCAGGTTGCCGACCTGGACGCGTCCGTCCGCTTCCACGGACACGGCGGCCATCAGCCAGTGCCCGAGCACGACGGTGGCGAGCGAGGCGACCCGCAACATATCGATGAAGCGGTCGCGGGAGGCCGGTGTGGCGGCGACGAGATCGCTGGGTCTCATGGCGCCACGATCGCGCGGCGACGAGGGAGCATGTCAGCGCACTTGTACTCAAGTGCCCTCTGAGTACGGCGACTTGACCGAGCACACCCCGACGGGACCTGCTCGAACGCGCCCTCGCAGGCGGTGCCTCGCCTAAGGGCGGCCTGGGTGCTGCAACTTGCTCAAGCGCCGTATCACGCGCGGACTTGCCCAAGCGCCTCTCGCCAAGGGGCCTTTGCCCAAGTGCACCTGGCGAACAAGCCCTTGGCCAAATGAGGCCCAGGCACCCGGACTTGCTCAAGTACGTCTTGAGCACGCGGCCTTGGGTATGCGCCTTCTCAGTCCCGAGCCCCGGTCGCGTCCCGGTGGCCGGGGTGCACCACGGTCGCTCCCGGAGCCGGCGACGGAGCAACCCGTGCCGACTTGCACGTACCGGACGCCCGCAGAGCCTCAGCGATCCTCTCCGCCCCGGACGCGTCCCGGGCGAGGAACGCCGTCGTGGGTCCCGATCCCGACACCAGCGCCGTGAGCGCCCCCGCCGCACGCCCGGCGGCCAGGGTCTGCGCCAGCTCGGGGAACAGGGACAGCGCGGCCGGCTCGAGGTCGTTGGACACCGCCGCCGCGAGCGCCCCGGTGTCCCCCTTGGCCAGCGCCTCCAGCAGATCCCGTGAGGCGACGGGTTCGGGGATCCGTGCTCCTTCGCCGAGCCGGTCGAACTCGCGGAACACCGCGGGCGTCGACAGCCCCCCATCGGCCATGGCGAACACCCAGTGGAAGGTCCCGCCGACCTCGAGCACCGTGAGCTTCTCGCCCCGCCCGGTGCCCAGCGCCGCCCCGCCCACCAGGCTGAACGGCACATCGCTGCCCAACTCGGCGCAGATCTCGAGCAGTTCCTCGCGTGACGTCCGCGTGCCCCACAGCGCGTCGCAGGCCACGAGCGCGCCGGCCCCGTCCGCGCTGCCGCCTGCCATGCCGCCGGCGATGGGGATGTCCTTGGCGATGTGGATGTGCACGGCCGGTTCGAGCCCGTGTCGGCCGGCGAGTGCCAGCGCCGCCCGGGCCGCCAGGTTGGTGACGTCGAGCGGCACCTGAGCGGCGTCGGGGCCCGAGCAGGTGACGCGCAGGGCGTCGGCCGGGGTCACCGTGATCTCGTCGTACAGGCCGACGGCCAGGAAGACGTTCGCCAGGTCGTGGAAGCCGTCGGGACGGGCGCCGCCCACCGCGAGCTGCACATTGACCTTGGCGGGGACACGTACGGTCACGCTCACTGCTGGGCCTGCTCCTCGTTCTCGGTGCTGTCGTTCTCGGTGCTGTCGTTCCCGGTGCTGTCGTTCCCGGTGCTGTCGTTCCCGGTGCTGTCGTTCCCGGTGCTGTCGTTCCCGGTGTTGCGGTTCTCGGCGATGCGGGCGAACTCCTCCACCGTCAGCGACTCCCCGCGGGCCTGCGGCGAGACCCCGGCGGCGACGAGCGCGGCCTCGGCCTTGACGGCCGACCCCGCCCAGCCGGCGAGCGCGGCCCGCAGCGTCTTGCGCCGCTGGGCGAAGGCGGCGTCCACGACGGCGAACACCGCCGCCTTCGACGCCGTGGTCTTGACCGGCTCGGTCCGCCGGACCAGCGAGACGAGCCCGCTGTCGACGTTGGGCGCCGGCCAGAAGACATTGCGTCCGATGGCCCCGGCGCGCTTGACGTCGGCGTACCAGTTGGCCTTCACGGACGGCACCCCGTACACCTTCGAACCGGGTGGGGCGGCCAGTCGGTCGGCGACCTCGGACTGCACCATCACCAGCGTCCGCTCGATGCTCGGGAAGGTGTCGAGCATGTGCAGCAGGACGGGCACCGCGACGTTGTAGGGCAGGTTCGCGACGAGGGCCGTGGGCGCGGGGCCCGGCAGCCCGGTGACGTGCAGGGCGTCGGAGTGCACCAGTGCGAACCGCTCCGCGCGCTCGGGCATCCGCGCGCCGATGGTCGCGGGCAGCGCCCCCGCAAGGACGTCGTCGATCTCGACGGCCGTGACGCGCTCGGCCACCTCCAGCAGCGCCAGTGTCAGGGAGCCGAGTCCCGGCCCCACCTCCACGACGACGTCCTCGGGACGGACGTCGGCGGTGCGCACGATGCGCCGCACCGTGTTGGCGTCGATGACGAAGTTCTGGCCGCGCTGTTTGGTGGGGCGCACACCGAGGGCGGCCGCGAGTTCGCGGACGTCGGCGGGGCCCAGGAGGGCGTCGGGGGTGGAGCTGCTCACGGAGCAAGGGTACGGGGCGGTGCGACGGCGCCGCGCACGCACGGCGGCGGGCGGCCCCGGGCCTCCCCCGGTGCCTTGTGAGCCAGGGGGAGGCCCGTGGACGGTGCCGTCCCCGGAGGAACGGCGGCGGTCGCGACTTCAGCGGTAGAGGTGCGGCCCGCAGTGCGGCCAGGGGCTGGAGCCCTGGCGCACGTACAACTTCTTGGCCCGGTACGTCTGCTCCGAGGACGGAGCGTCCTGCGGCCGGCCCGAGCCGCCCAGGCTGCGCCAGGTGCGCCGGTCGAACTGGTAGAGGCCTCCATAGGTGCCCGACGGGTCCACCGCACGCGCCTTGCCGCCGGACTCGCAGGTGGCGAGCCCGTGCCAGTTCAGGCCCTCGGCACCCCTCACCGAGTCCGGGTGACGCCTGGTGCCCACCCGGATCACCTGGGTCCTGGGCTCCTGCACCACCTCGGACTCGATCCGCCTCGGCTTCTGCCGGACGCCGTTGACGGTGCGCAGGACGTACGTCACCCGGCGCGTGCCCGGCCGCCCGGCGCGGACCACGACCTCGGTGCCCCTCAACAGACGCGGGTCCCGGGTGCGCCGCACGGCGAACGGGATCTGCTCCTCGCGGATCTCCTTCGAGCCCTTCACCCTCAGCACGGTCACCGTCTGGCCGTCGCGCGGAAAGCTGTCCGGCCGTACCGAGGTCGTGTCCTGTCCGCGCAGGACGACCCCGGCCTGCTCGACCGCCTCGCGGACGGTCGCCACGTTGGTCCGGATCGTGCGCGGCCGGCCGTCCGCCATCACCGTGACCGAACGCTCGGTGCGGACGTTCAGCGCGAGTCCCTCACGGCCGATCTTCCGGGAGCGCACGGTGGACAGAAAGGCGCCCTCCGCGCGCACTCCGAACTGCTGGAGCGCGCCGTCGACGGTGCGCGCCGTGGTCCACACCTGGCGCCGGTGGCCGTCGACGGTGAGGAACAGAGGGCGCCCGTAGCGCACCACGACATCGTCCCCGCTGGCCAGCGGGGTCCCGGGCCCGGGCGATACGACGTCGTGCGCTCCCACGGAGACCCCCTCCTCGGTGAGCAGTTCACCCACGTCGGCGGCGAAGGTGTGCAACGCGCGCGGCCGGCCGTCCACGGTGAGTTCGATCGCCTTGTCGTTGGCGACGAACGCGGTGGTGCCGCCGGCGAGGAAGGCGACGACCAGTGCCTGGGGGATGAGACGGCGGACGGAATCGGGGCGGGAGCGGCCCTTTCCGCGACGCGCGGCGTGCCGGGCCTGGGCACGGCCCGGCGGACGGGCCGTCGTCTCCGGCTGCTGGCGCGGCCACGGTCCCGCTATGTCCCCGGCGTGCACGGTGCGGGCCCGCGCCTCGTAGGCAGGCCGGTAGGTGTCCGGGTACGCCGGGCCGTAGGGCTCGTGATCCTCGTACGCCGGGGCCGGGTCGTACGTCCCGCATGGCGAGTACTGCCGATTGCTCACGACGACACGCTCCAGAGAGGTCCGAAACGGGAGACCAGAACCTAGCGCCTGGCCGTCACTCTCCAAAGCAACGCCGTTACTCGGTGTGGCGACACGCTTTCACTCCGAAACACCCGGAAATCCGGACGTTCCGGCGCCCCGGCCACACGCCTGCAACCGGGTGAAATCACGTTCAGTAATCGAAGGCGCGCGCCGTGTTCCTTGCGATCGCCTCCGCCAGCACGTCCTCCTCGAGCCCCTTCACGGCGGCCATCGCACGGACCGTGATCGGAACGAGATAGGGGGCGTTGGGCCTGCCCCGATAGGGCGCGGGAGTGAGGAACGGGGCGTCGGTCTCCACCAGGACGAGGCCGAGCGGGGCCACGGCGAGAGCCTCCCGCAGCGGTTGCGCGTTCTTGAAAGTCATGTTTCCCGCGAACGACATGAAGTACCCGGCGCGGGCGCAGGTCTCGGCCATCGTGGCGTCACCCGAGTAGCAGTGGAAAACCGTCCGCTCGGGCGCACCCTCCTCCTGCAAAATGCGCAGCACGTCGGCGTGGGCGTCACGGTCGTGGATGACCAGCGCCTTGCCGTGCCGTTTGGCGATCTCGATGTGCGCGCGGAAGGAGCGTTCCTGGGCGATCCTGCCCTCGGGCCCGGTGCGGAAGTAGTCGAGCCCGGTCTCACCGACGCCCTTGACGTGTGCAAGGGCCGCGAGAGCGTCGATCTCGGCGAGCGCCTCGTCCAGAGCGGCGTCACCGCCCGGTTCGCGGGCCCCCTGCCGGGACCAGCCGTCGGGGTCGCCGCCGACGATGCGGGGCGCCTCGTTGGGGTGCAGCGCCACGGCCGCGTGCACGGACGCGTGCGCGGCGGCCGTCTCCGCGGCCCAGCGCGAGCCCTTCACATCGCAGCCGACCTGCACGACCGTGGTCACACCCACCGCCGCCGCCCTGGCGAGCCCCTCCTCCACCGTCCCGGACTGCATGTCGAGGTGGGTGTGCGAGTCGGCGACGGGCACGCGCAGGGGTTCCGGAAGCGGGGGCGGCCCGTTCTTGTCGGACGCTTGGGAAGGCATGCTCCGATCCTACGAAAGGGCCGCGCCGCCTCTCGCCCGGGAGGAACCGTTCACCCCGCCTTGCGATGGTGAAACATGTGGAGCAGGTCCGAGAGGTGCCAGTGGTGGTGCTGCCCTGTCTCCTGCGCCCGCGCCGCCGGCTCGTCCAGGGTCTCCTCCCCGGCGGACCGCCCTGCCGGGTGGTGGTGCCGGTGCATGGAGTTCTGGACGGAGGACACCTGGCCGGGGCGCATGATGCGCACCACGTGGCTGTCGCAGTTCAGGCAGCTGGGACGGCTCAGCGGCGACGGGACGACGCGGCCGCCCGCCACATACATCACGAACTCGTTGCCGTCTCCGTCGAGGTGGTGCTCGATGTCGTACGACTGCTCCCAGCCGTGCCCGCACCGCATGCAGGCAAAGGAGTAGGACTCCTGTACGACGGCGGTGGCCATGCCTCGGTCGGCCTGCCCGATGCCGGCCGCGTCTATCCGGCCGGTGCGTCCTGCGATCTCACTCATGCCAGCTCCTCTTGTCCGCTGGACAAGCGCCCCGGTGAGGCGGGGTTCCCCCGGAATCCCGCGAGGTCCCACTGTGGGCGAGGGACGGGGACGTCCCTTCACCCAGTGGACGACTTCACCAGCGCGAACGCATCAAGGCCTGCCGAGTGTTGGAGGCGATTTGGAGTCCGCTTGCCAAATCGACCCGAACGCACCGTTATGGCTTTGCCTTCGGCGACAGCTCTTTGCCCGTCCATGGGGCGTCCGCTCATGGGAGAGGATCCCTGCTCGGAGGGGGTGTGGCCTCACGCGGACCGGTCGGCGTTCTTGGCCGCCACCACCGCGTCGAAGACCTCCCGCTTCGGCACGCCCGCCTCGGCGGCGACCGCCGCGATGGCCTCTTTGCGCCGTTCGCCCGCCTCTTCGCGCACCCGCACCCGGCGCACCAGCTCGGTCGCGTCGAGCTCCTCGGCTGCCCTCTCGCCCGCGCCCTCCACAACGACGGTGATCTCGCCCCGCACGCCCTCGGCGGCCCACTCCGCCAGTTCGCCGAGCGGGCCCCTTCGGACCTCCTCGTACGTCTTGGTCAGCTCGCGGCAGACGGCGGCCCGGCGCCCGGCTCCGAAGGCCTCGGCCATGGCGTCGAGGGTGGCCTGGAGCCGGTGCGGGGCCTCGAAGTAGACGAGGGTGCGCCGCTCCTCGGCGACCTCACGCAGCCGTGACAGCCGCTCGCCCGCCTTGCGCGGCAGGAACCCCTCGAAGCAGAAGCGGTCCACGGGCAGCCCGGACAGCGCGAGCGCGGTGAGCACGGCGGACGGACCGGGCACGGCCGTGACGCGAACGTCCTTCTCGACGGCGGCGGCGACCAGCCGGTACCCGGGGTCGGACACGGACGGCATCCCCGCGTCGGTCACCAGCAGCACCCGCGCCCCGCCCTCCAGCGCGTCGACCAGCTCGGGCGTCCGGGCGGACTCGTTGCCCTCGAAGTACGACACGACACGCCCGGCCGGCTGCACGCCCAGCGCCTGCGTGAGCCGGCGCAGCCGGCGGGTGTCCTCGGCGGCGATCACGTCGGCGGTGGCAAGCTCCTTCGCGAGCCGCGGCGGAGCGTCCTCGATGTCCCCGATGGGGGTGCCGGCGAGGACCAGGGTTCCGGGCGTAGCTGTCACGTTTCCATCCTCCCAGGCGCGGGCCGTACCCGATCGGAGGGGCCAAGCGCGGGACTCACACAGACGCGTTCCCTACGATGGCGCGGTGACCAGTACCGCGTCCTCCACGGACACCCGGCAGGGCCAGGCCACCGAAGAGCACCGGCCGGCATGGCAGCAGCGGCTGCGCCGTTTCGGATACACGGCGCGCCCCACAGGCGAGGTCCGTGACCGGCTGGTGCCGCCCTACAGCGAGCCCAGCCCCCGCGTCTGGGGGGCGCTCGGCCTGCACAAGGAGCTCGCGGACCGTCTCACCCGCTGGTCGGGCTGGGGCGGCCCGCTGCTCGTGACGCTCGTGGCGGGGCTCATGCGGTTCTGGAACCTGGGCAGCCCCAGGGCGGTGATATTCGACGAGACCTACTACGCCAAGGACGCCTGGGCGCTCATCCACAACGGATACGAGGCGAACTGGGCCAAGGACGCCAACGACCTGATCCTCAAGAACCACGGGCATGTGGGGATCCCGACGGACGCCGCCTACGTGGTGCATCCGCCGGTCGGCAAGTACGTGATCGGTCTCGGCGAGCTGATCTTCGGGTTCAACCCGTTCGGCTGGCGGTTCATGACGGCGCTGCTCGGCACGCTGGCCGTGCTGCTGCTGTGCCGCATCGGCCGCCGGCTGTTCCGCTCGACCTTCCTGGGCTGTCTGGCCGGTGCGCTGATGGCCGTCGACGGTCTGCAGTTCGTGATGAGCCGCACCTCGCTGCTGGACGGCGTCCTGGAGTTCTTCGTGCTCGCGGCCTTCGGCTGCCTCCTCATCGACCGGGACAGGGTGCGCGAGAAACTGGCGGCGGCGCTTCCGGCGGACGCCGACGGCCGGGTGCGCCCGGACCCCCACACGGCGGAGACGGTCCGCTTCGGTCTGCGCCCGTGGCGCTGGGCGGCGGGAGTGATGCTCGGTCTCGCCATCGGCACCAAGTGGAACGGCCTGTACTTCCTGGCGGCGTTCTGTGTGATGGCGGTCCTGTGGGACTACTCCGCCCGCAAGGTCGCCGGGGCCCGGCAGAGCGCCACGGCGGTCCTGACGCGCGACCTGGGTCTGACCTTCCTCGCCACGGTCCCCGTCGCGATCTGCGTCTACCTCGTCTCCTGGATCGGCTGGATCCTCTCCCCCGCCGACGGCTCCGGAGGCTACTTCCGCAACTGGGCGGCCACCGACGGCAAGGGCGGCACCTGGGCCTTCCTGCCCGACTGGCTGCGCAGCCTGTGGCACTACGAGCACGAGGTCTACCTGTTCCACGTGGGCCTGTCGTCCCCGCACACGTACCAGTCGAACCCGTGGAGCTGGCTCGTGGTGGGCCGGCCGGTCTCCTACTTCTACGAGTCCCCCTCCCCCGGCGAGGCGGGCTGCCCCGCGGACGCCGGCGACAAGTGCGCCCGGGAGGTCCTGGCGATCGGCACCCCGCTGCTGTGGTGGGCGGCCTGCTTCGCGATCCTGTACATCCTGTGGCGGTGGGCGTTCCGCCGTGACTGGCGGGCCGGCGCGATCGCCTGCGGGATCGCCGCGGGCTACCTGCCCTGGTTCATGTACCAGGAGCGCACGATCTTCTACTTCTACGCGGTCGTCTTCGTCCCGTTCCTGTGCCTGGCGGTGGCGATGATGATCGGCGCCATCATCGGACCACCCGGCTCGGACGAACGCCGCCGACTGGTGGGAGCGGCGGGCGCGGGCATCCTGGTCCTGCTGATCGCCTGGAACTTCATCTACTTCTGGCCCCTGTACACGGGCACCGCCATCCCGATCGACCAGTGGCGGTCGCGGATGTGGCTGGACACCTGGGTCTAGCCGACCGACAACGACGAAGGGGGCGCGGCAGGTTGCCGCGCCCCCTTCGTCGTTGTCGGTCGGCGATTGCCACCCGCCCCCCGGACGGCTCGGTCAGGGTGCCCCGGGAGAAGTGCCGAGGGCCAGGTCGCGGTCGACGATCACCGCTACCTTGCCCACCACCCCGTGGCCCGACTTCAGCGACTGGAGGCCTGCGTTGATGGCGTCCACGGCACTGTCGATGGTCCGGCCGATGTGCGGGACCACAAGCCCCTGTTCCGCCCACTCCATCGCCAGGTCCATCCCCTGCCGGAGAAGGGCGCGCGCCTCGCCGTCGAGCGTGCCGGGCTCGGAGAAGTAGCGCAGCAGATTGACGTCGACACGCTCGGCACCGCGCTCGGCCAGGATCGCGTCCACAGGGCTGTGGGTTTCGGCCAGGCGCGTCGTCCTGCCGGGGCCGACGCCGAGCACGATCCAGCTGCCGCCCCGCCGGACGGTCTTCGCGCTCTCGACGAAGCCCTGCTCGCTGTAGGTGGCGTCGAAGACGAGGTCGACGCCCCGGCCGTCGGTCAGCCGGGCGATGTCGGCCGCGATGTCGTCGTGCTTGTAGTCGAAGACGTGCTGGGCGCCGGACTGCCGTGCCAGTGCGATGGATTGCGGCGTACTGCCGCTGCTGACGACCATTCGGGCGCCCAGCGCACGCGCTGCCATCTGCACGGCCAGATGCCCGACGCCGCCCCCGCCGCCCGGGACATAGACCGTGTCGCCGGTCTGCACCGCTTTGTGAAGACCCGCGAACGCGGACAGGAAGCACATCGGAAGCGCCGCCGCGTCGAGGAAGCTCAGGGACGGTGGTTTGCGGGCGGTGAGGAATCGGTGGGCGAGGGCATAGCCGCCCTCGCCCCCGCCGGATGCGACCCAGCCGCCGTCACCGTCCAGATCGGCCAGGGCGGCCACCGCGTCGCCGACGGTCACATCACCGACACCGTGACCCACGGCGACCACCACACCGGCCAGGTCGAGCCCGAGGCCGACAGGGGGCGTCCGTCCCATGAAGTTGAGCTCGGCCAGCTTGTACTCCAGCGGGTTGAGCGACGAGGCAGCGACGCGGATCAGCACCTGGCCCGCCGCCGGCTGGGCGACGGGAATCCGCACCGCCTCGAGCGGCAGCCCGGCCCGGTCATGTGTGTAACCGACGCCGAGGAACGCCTCGGGAGTCTTCACGGTCTGCTTCATGACGCTTCCACCTCCGCAGCCACTCGTGGCGGGACGGACCCGCCACCGGAAGCCGGCCCCGCTGTCCCCCACCACCATGTCCGATTGTCGTGGACCTGCGCGATGCCGCCAGCGGTGACGGCGGCGCAAGCATGACGAAGGGTCCGTGGCCTGCGGTCATCGCAGGCCACGGACCCTGTGCCAGTGATCGCCGCTGTCAGCGGCTCATGCTCTGCCTTACGCCCCGGGCTGGATGGTCAGGAGACGATCCGGTCCGTTCATGCTCTGCAGATCGCGAAAACCACAGTGTTGTCATTGCTACCGGTGTTGCTGGACAGCTGTGACTGGTAACCGCGGGGAGGAGATCCGATCGGGCGGACACCTCCGGGGAAACTCGAGATGCTTCCGCTGACTGCGCCGATGGTGTAGGCGCCTCCGCCGGTGGCGAACGTTCCCGCCGGGCAAAGGACTTGGTTGAAGGTTCCGCTGCCCGCGCCGCCCGCCAGGGTGCTGGTCACCACAACGCTCTGGGACCCGTTCGCACCGGACGTGCCCTGGGTGCCCTGTGGCCCCTGCGCACCCGTCGTGCCCTGTGTTCCCGCGACGCCCTGCGCACCCGTCGTGCCCTGTGTTCCCGCGACGCCCTGCGCACCCGTCGTGCCCTGTGTTCCGGTGCTGCCCTGCGTCCCGCCGGAGCCCTGGAAACCCTGGGTTCCCTGGGGCCCCGTCTGGCCCTGCGCGCCGGCGGTGCCCTGGACGCCCGTCGGGCCCTGCGCCCCGGTGGAACCCTGGACACCCTGCGTCCCGGTGCCGCCCTGGAAGCAGGACCGAGGCCTCCCTGAGCGCCTGTGGTGCCCTGAGTCCCCTGCGGTCCGGCGATGCCTTGAGCGCCTGTGGTGCCCTGTGCGCCCGTCGAGCCCTGCGTGCCGTCGGAGCCCTGGAAGCCCTGCTCAGGGCTCCCTGGGCGCGACGGGCGCCCGAGGAGCCACGGGTTCGCAGGGCTTCCAGGGCGTGGCGGAACGCAGGGCTCGGAGGCCCCGCGGCATCCGCTCGCCGGCCGGTGAGGCCGCGCTCATCCCGGGCGCAGCCGTCGCCGTTCAGGTATGTGGTTCGATGTGGGGGTTTGGGTCATATATCTGATCACTCTTCGGCCAATAATCAAACACGCCCGTCACAACCTCCCCAAGGGCCGCCTACAGTGCGAGATCTACGGGGAGGGGATGACGCGCCATGCGCAAGGGGGTCAAGGCCGCCATAGTCGGCGGGGTGTTCGTGGTCATGGTGGGGGGTGCCGGATACGGGGCGTACAACTTCCTGACGGCACTGAACGAGGGCACCTCCTCCAGCAGCAGTGTCGGCGGACCGGCGCCCGTGAAGACCGGACCGCCGTCCACGAGCGAGGTCAAGGAGGCGAGTGCCAAGTTCCTCGCCGCCTGGCAGAAGGGCGACGCGGCCGCCGCCGCCTCGTACACGAACAACGCCGGGGACGCCGAGCAGTTGCTGACCGCGTACGGCACCAGCGCGCACATCACCAAGGTGCACATCACGCCGACCGCACCGAGCGGTGACTCGGTGCGGTACTCGGTGAAGGCGACGGTGTCGTACGGCGGGAAGTCCGAGCCGCTCGCCTACGACAGCGAGCTGACGGTCGTGCGCGGTGTGACCACCGGGCGCGCACTGGTCGACTGGCAGCCGTCCGTGGTCCATCCCGCCCTGGAGAAGGGCGACACACTCGTCACCGGTGAGGCCAAGGTCCCGCCCATCGAGGCGGTCGACCGGAACAACACGGTCCTGACCGCGGCCGAGTACCCCTCGCTCGGACCGATCCTGGACGCGCTGCGCGAGAAGTACGGCGACAAGGCGGGCGGCAGGCCCGGCGTGGAACTGACCGTCGAGCGCGCCGATGCGAGCGCGCCGAGCAAGACCCTGCTCACGCTCGCCAAGGGCACCCCGGGCAAGCTCCGCACCACGATCAGCGCCCCCGCGCAGGCGGCGGCCGAACGGGCCGTGCGGCAGTACGCGGAGTCGTCGGTGGTGGCGGTCAAGCCGAGCACGGGTGAGGTGCTCGCGGTCGCCAACCACCGGCAGGACGGGTTCAACGCTGCCTTCGAGGGACGGCTCGCGCCGGGTTCCACGATGAAGGTCATCAGCGCGGCGACGCTCATCGACAACGGCATCACCAGCATGAACGGCCCGGCGCCCTGCCCCGAATCGGCCGTCTGGCAGAGCCAGACCTTCCACAACCTCCAGGGTCTGGTCCCCAACGAGCAGGCCACGCTGGCCAACAGCTTCATGCGGTCGTGCAACACGGCGTTCGTGAAGTACGCGGACGCGGTGAAGGTCGACTCGCTCACCCGGGAGGCCGAGGACCGTTTCGGGCTCGGCCAGGACAACTGGAAGACCGGCATCGTCTCCTTCGACGGCTCGGTGCCCGCCTCCGGCGGCCCGGACACCGCGGCCAACCTGATCGGCCAGGGCCAGGTCCAGATGAGCCCGCTGAACATGGCGTCGGTCACGGCGACCGCCACCACCGGTGCCTTCCGGCAGCCGTACCTGATCTCGCCGAAGCTCGACGGCCGCCAACTGGCCCGGGCCAGGGGCCTGTCCGCCAGTACCGTCGCCCAGCTGAGGGCGATGATGCGGCTGACGGCGACCCAGGGCACGGCCGCGCACGTCATGGCGGGGCTCAGCGGTGACATCGGGGCGAAGACCGGCTCCGCCGAGGTCGACGGACAGACCAAGTCCAACAGCTGGTTCACCGGCTACCGGGGCGATGTCGCCGCGGCGGCCATGACCCAGGAGGGCGGGCACGGCGGCGACGCGGCCGGTCCTATCGTCGCAGCTGTGCTACGAACCGGCGGCTGAGGTCACCCGCGCCGGCCCGGGACTCTAGTGTGGTGTTCTCGTTGAGGAACATGGGGGCACCGGGGGACCTGGGGACTGCGGAGGATCGGGAGCTGTGGGCAAGAGAAGGCGCGCCGCCGAGCGCAGGAAGAGCCGCCCGCTGGTGGTCGGAGGACTGATCGCCGTCGTCGGTGTGGCCGGAGCGTTCGGCGTCTACAGCCTGCTCGGCGGCGGCGCGGCGGCCGACGACGGCAAGGCGTTCCGGGGCGTGCTCAAGCCCGCGAAGACCGGGCCGCCGTCCGCCTCCGAGGTCCGCACGACGGCGGCGGCGTTCCTCACGGCCTGGCAGCAGGGCCAGGTGGCGAAGGCCTCGGCCGTAACGGACGACTCGGCGGCCGCGACGCAGGCCCTGACGGGTTACGGCAAGGACGCGCACATCACCGGGGTGACACTGACCCGCGGTACGCCGTCCGGTGCCTCGGTGCCGTTCTCCGTCAAGGCGACGGTGTCGTACCAGGGCAGGAGCAAGCCGCTGGCGTACGACTCGAAGCTGACGGTCGTGCGCCGGGCCAAGGACGGTCTGCCGCTGGTCCGTTGGCAGCCTTCGGTGATGCACCCTGACATGGCCGAGGGCGACCGCCTGGTGACGGGGGAGGCGGGCACGCCCCCGATCAAGGCCCTCGACCGGGACGGCGGCGAGCTGACGACGGCCAAGTACCCCTCGCTCGGAACCGTGCTGGACGGTCTGCGGGAGAAGTACGGCAAGAAGGCCGGCGGCAAGGCGGGCATCGAGCTGCGCATCGTGCGCAAGGCGGCGGCCAAGGGCAGCCAGAAGGTGCCCGACAAGACGCTGGTGACGCTGAGCGAGGGCACACCGGGCACGGTGAAGACGACGCTGAGCCCGACGCTCCAGGCGAAGGCCGAGCAGCAGGTGTCGCAGAAGGACAAGGCCTCCGCGGTCGTCATGCGCCCGTCGACGGGGGAGATCCTGGCCGTGGCGAACTCGAGCCACGGCTTCAACGCGGCCTTCCAGGGCTCCCTGGCCCCTGGCTCGACGATGAAGATCGTGACGTCGACGCTGCTGTTCGAGAAGGGGCTCGCGCACGCGGACAAGCCGCACCCGTGCCCCAAGTACGTGACGTACGGCGGCTGGAAGTTCCAGAACGACGACAAGTTCGAGATCAAGAACGGCACGTTCAAGGCGAGCTTCGCGGCCTCCTGCAACACGGCCTTCATCAGCCAGGCGGAGAAGCTGAAGAACGACGACCTCACGAAGATCGCACAGCAGATCTACGGTCTGAGCATGAACAACTGGGCGATCGGCGTCCCGTCCTTCGACGGCGCGGTCCCGGTACAGAACGCGGCCCAGATGGCGGCCTCCCTGATCGGCCAGGGCAGCGTCCGCATGAATCCGCTGAACATGGCCTCGGTGGTCGCGACGGCCAAGACGGGCGTCTTCCACCAGCCGTACCTGGTCTCACCGTCGTTGGACGACCGCTCGCTGGCCAAGGCGACCCGCACCATGTCGGCGTCGACGCAGGCCCAGCTGAAGGAGGTCCTCCAGTACACGGCCGCGGCCGGCACCGCCGCCAAGGCGATGGCGGGCCTGGGTCCCGACTACGGCGCGAAGACCGGCTCGGCCGAGGTGGACGGCCAGGAGCAGCCGAACGGCTGGTTCACGGCGTGGAAGGGCGACCTGGCCGCCGCGGGTGTGGTCCAGCAGGGCGGCCACGGCGGTGACTCGGCGGGACCGATCGTGGCGTCCCTGCTGCGCGCGGGGAGCTGACCCGCGACCGGTGGTGTCCCCTCGCCGCGGGCCCGCGGCGAGGTGGCCCCCGGCCGCATCCGCGGCACGGGCCTGGCGGATGCGGGGCGGCTAGGAGAAGCGCTGCCCGGCGGCCCCCGCCGTGTACGTACGGCGCAGGAAGCGCAGCAGCGCCTTCGACTCCAGTTGCACCACCTCGACCCCCCGCTGCGAGTGGAACTCCATGACCGCCTGGACCCGGCCGCAGGGCCAGATACGGACATCGCCCTTCTCGGCCGGGGCGCGCAGCCCCTTCTCCAGGAGATCCCGCGAGAAGGCCCACTCGTGCGGTCCGGGCAGACCGATGCGGACGGATCGTGGATCGGTGTCGGGGTCGTAGCGAAGAACGATGGGAACGGCGTCCGGGGCTTCGGGGGAATCCGTGACGACATGGGCTCGTGCGTACTGTTCCACAACTGTCATGGGACCGCTCCTCACGCTGCGTCACCCACACAGAAGGTGAATCCACTACTTCTCTAATGTCTCATATCAGGACAAAGGCGGCTTCCGGTGCTCGCGAGAGGTAGTCACGGATACCAAGCTCTTGCAATAGCTTCGCAATAAGCCGCTATCCTCCAACGGTGCATGTACCCGACGGATTCATCAACGCCCCCACCTCCGCCGCAACCGGTGTCCTCGCCGCGGGTGCCCTGGCCGTCAGCCTCAAGGGTGCCCGGCGCGAGCTCGACGAACGCACCGCGCCGCTCGCCGGCCTGGTGGCCGCGTTCATCTTCGCCGTACAGATGCTGAACTTCCCGGTCGCCGCCGGTACCAGCGGGCATCTGCTCGGCGGGGCGCTGGCCGCCATCCTGGTCGGGCCATTCACCGGGGTCCTGTGTGTGTCGGTCGTCCTCCTCATGCAGGGGATCCTCTTCGCCGACGGCGGACTGACGGCCCTGGGCGTCAACATCACCGACATGGCGATCGTGACCACCGTCGTCGCCTACGCCGTCTTCCGCGGACTGGTCAAGGTCCTCCCGAGGACGCGCCGCTCCGTCACCGTCGCCTCCTTCCTCGCCGCACTGCTCTCCGTCCCGGCGGCGGCCGTCGCCTTCACCCTGATCTACGCCGTCGGCGGCACCACCGATGTCTCCATCGGCAAGGTCGCCACCGCGATGATCGGCGTCCATGTGCTCATCGGCCTCGGCGAGGCCGTCATCACCGCCCTCACCGTCGGCGCCGTCATCGCCGTACGCCCGGATCTCGTGTACGGCGCCCGGGGTCTTCAGCAGCGCCTCAAACTGCGCGTCGGCGGCGAACTGGTCGACGCACCGGCCACCGGGCCCGCACCCGTGCCGGCCGCCGCCCGGTCCCACCGCAGGCTGTGGATCACCGGTCTCGTCACCTCCCTCGTCCTCGCGGGCTTCGTCAGCTTCTACGCCTCCGCCAGCCCCGACGGCCTGGAGAAGGTCGCCGCGGACCACGGCATCGACGGCAAGGCCCGGCAGCACGCCTCCGCCGACTCCCCGCTCGCCGACTACGGCGTCAAGGACGTGGACGACACCCGCCTGTCCGGCGGTCTCGCCGGTGTGATCGGCGTCGGAGTCACCGTCGCGGCTGGCAGCGCTGTCTTCTGGGCCGTCCGCAGGCGGCGCGCCGAGAGCACCTCCCCGGCCGCCTGAGATGAGTACGCCAACCGGACCCTCCCGAGCGAGGGGAGGCGAGCGCGGTGCCGCGCACCGGCTCTACCGGCACGGGCACTCTCCCGTGCACGCTCTGCCGCCGCACACCAAACTCGCCGCCACCTTCGCCTTCGTGGTCGTCGTGGTGTCGACACCGCGCGAGGCGATGTGGGCGTTCGCGCTGTACGCCGCTCTGCTCGGTGCGGTGGCGCACCGGGCCCGTGTACCGGCCGGGTTCCTCCTCAAGCGCCTGCTGATCGAGGTCCCGTTCGTCGCCTTCGCGGTGCTGATGCCGTTCGTCGCGGAGGGCGAGCGTGTCGACGTCGCCGGGCTCTCGCTCAGCGTCGGCGGGCTGTGGGGCGCCTGGAACGTGCTTGCCAAGGGCACCCTCGGCGTCGCCGCGTCCGTCCTGCTCGCGGCCACCACCGAACTGCGCCAGTTGCTGCTCGGACTGCAGCGCCTCAAACTCCCGCCGCTCCTCGTGCAGATCGCCTCCTTCATGATCCGCTACGGCGACGTCATCACCGACGAGATGCGGCGGATGCGCATCGCACGGGAGTCGCGCGGCTTCGAAGCGCGAGGCATCCGGCACTGGGGAGTCCTCGCCAAGTCCGCGGGCGCGCTCTTCATCCGCTCCTACGAGCGGGGCGAGCGCGTCCACCTGGCCATGGTGAGCCGCGGATACGCCGGCTCCATGCCGGTCATCGACGAGGTGTCCGCGACCCGTGCGCAGTGGTCGTACGCCCTCGCGCTGCCCCTCGCCGCCCTCGCCGTCTGCCTGTTGGGATGGACCCTGTGACACCTTCGCTGGAAGTGGCCCGACTGGCCTTCGCGTATCCGGACGGGCACCAGGCCCTGTTCGGCGTCGACTTCACCGTCGCACGCGGCGAGCGGGTGGCACTGCTCGGGCCGAACGGCGCCGGGAAGACCACTCTCGTGCTGCACCTCAACGGCATCCTGACCGGCGGCACGGGCACGGTGAAGGTCGCCGGGCTGCCCGTCGGAAAGAAGCACATGGCCGAGATCCGGCGCCGGGTCGGCATCGTCTTCCAGGACCCGGACGACCAGCTCTTCATGCCGACGGTCCGCGAGGACGTTGCCTTCGGGCCCGCGACGGCCGGGCTCAAGGGCGCCGAGCTGGAGGCCCGCGTCGACCGCGCCCTGGAACAGGTCGGCATGGCGGACTTCAAGGACCGGCCGCCGCACCACCTCTCCTTCGGCCAGCGCCGCCGGGTCGCGGTGGCGACCGTGCTGGCCATGGAACCGGAGATCCTGGTCCTGGACGAGCCGTCGTCGAACCTCGATCCCGCCTCGCGGCGCGAACTCGCCGACATCCTGCGGTCCCTGGACGTCACGGTCCTCATGGTCACCCACGACCTGCCCTACGCGCTGGAGCTGTGCCCGCGCTCGCTGATCCTCAGCGAGGGCGTCATCACCGCGGACGGGAAGACCGGCGAGCTGCTCGCCGACGACACGCTCATGCGCGCGCACCGGCTGGAACTGCCCTACGGCTTCGATCCCCGATCCGTGCCGTCGGCGGTGGACCGCCCCCGGTGACCCCCGTCACGCCCGGCTTGTGGACGGGTCCCGAGCGGCCCGCCGCCCTGCGGCGCCGGCACGGGAACATCGACGTCGTGCCCGTGCCGGGCTGAGGAATCGAAGGCGCAGCGACGGTGTTGGAGTCACTGTCGCAGGCGGATGAAAGGGAACACGGGCGTGGACGTGAACGGCGCTGTGGCCGAGGGCTTCGAGCCGGTCAGGGAAGCGTTCCTCGGGAACTTCGAGACGATGGGGGAACGCGGGGCGGCGGTCGCCGTGTACCGCAACGGCCGCAAGGTCGTGGACCTGTGGGCCGGGACGCGGGACATCGACGGCACACACCCCTGGGAGCGGGACACGGCCCAGATCGTCCGCTCGGCCACCAAGGGCGTGGCCGCGGCCGTGCTGCTGATGCTGGCCGAACGCGGAGAGCTGGACCTGGACGCCCCGGTCGGCCGGTACTGGCCCGAGTTCAAGGCGCAGGGCAAGGAGCACACCCTGGTGCGGCACGTGCCGGCGCACCGGGCCGGGGTGCCGGCACTGGACCTTCCGCTGACCCCCGCCGAGGCCGCCGATCCCGATCTCGCCGCCGCGGCGCTGGCCGCCCAGCCGCCCCTCTGGGAGCCCGGCACGGACCACGGCTACCACGCCCAGACGTACAGCTGGCTGACCGGCGAGCTGGTCCGCCGGGTGACGGGCCGGGACATCGGTGCATGGATCGCGGCCGAGATCGCCCGGCCGCTCGGCCTGGACCTGTGGGTCGGACTGCCCGGGGCCGAGGCGCACCGCGTGGGCCGGGTCGGCCCCCTGGAGGTGCCGGCCCAGGCCGGGGCGCTGCGCACCCGCCCCAAGCGCGCGGTCGCGGACGCCTACGCCGACCCCGACAGCCTCACCCGCCGTGCCTTCGCGGCGATCACCCCACTGCCCGACGAGAACGATCCCGCCTACCGCGCGGCCGTCCTGCCCGCGTCCAACGGCATCGCGACGGCCGACAGTCTCGCCCGCTTCTACGCCGCGCTGGCGGGCGAGGTGGACGGTGTCCGTCTGTTCGCGCCGCGGACGCTGGAGCACGCCCGCGCGGAGGCCTCGGCGGGCCCCGACCGCGTTCTGGTGGTCGGCACCCGGTTCGGCCTCGGCTACATGCTCCACGGCGGTGCCTCGCCGCTCCTCGCCCCCGGTTCCTTCGGTCACCCGGGCCGCGGTGGCGCTCTCGGCTTCGCCGACCCCGAGTCCGGTATCGCCTTCGGTTATGTCACCAACGGCTTCCGTCAGAGCGTGACGGCGGACCCCCGGGCGCAGGCCCTGGTACGGGCGGTGCGCGTGTCCCTCGGGTGACCGCGCGGCCCGGACGGCCGTGAGGCCCGTACACGGTGTCGTGCACGGGCCCCACCGGTACCGGCGTCCCCGGGACCTGTTCAGTGCGTCAGCGGATGCGACGTCCTCCCCGACGCGTCGTCGATCTCCCCGTGCGCCTTCGTGAGCAGCTGCATCGCGAGATCGTTGAGCGCACGCGCCCCCGCGATCTCCTCCCCCACACGTGGCTGATTAGCGTCGGTGTGGTGGCGGCTCGCGTACCCGTGGGACCGGACCTCGTTCCCGTCGGGAAGCCGTACGAGCGCCGCCGCCCGCGTACGCTCCTGGTCCTCCTCGAATTCGAGTTCCACATGCCATCCGACTGCGGTGTGCATCATGTCGATCACCTCCGGAACCGCTGATTCCAGGGTGCCCCTCCTTGTACGGCTGCGCACGGCCGTACCTCAGCCCGGCTGATCGCTGTCCTTCATGTCCCCCCAGCCGTGCCACCGGTCGATGGTGATCCACGCGCTGACCCGACCGCGCTCCCGGTCCGGGTAGGACCTGCCGATGTAGTGCTCGGCGACGCGGTCGATGTCTCCCAGGTCCTTGTCGGCCTCCATCTCCGTGACCCGGCCGACGAGGGTGACATGCGTGTACCAGTCTTCCTTGTCCAGGACGGTGAGGCTCACACGCGGGTCACGGCGCAGATGCGTGAGGCGTACGCGTCCCTCGTCCATGTTGACGAGCACACGGCCGTCCTCCTCCCACAGGTACCAGGTGGGGGTGGAGACGGGCTGACCGTCGGCGCGCAGGGTGGCGATGACGGCCGGGTTGGTGCGGCGCAGCATCTCGACGGCCGCGGCGGGCAGCGGGGGCTTGGACATATGGACTCCTCAGGTCGTCAGGAACGGGGCTCGTCCTCGAAGCTGGCGAAGTACGCGGCGGCCATGTCCTCGTCCCCATGGCCCTGGGCCGCGGCCCGGCGGAACCGTTCGGCTGCCGCGGCGGCGACGTCGAGACGGACTCCGTTGTGCTCACCGGCCCCCACGATCAGGCGGGCGTCCTTCTCCGCGGTCGCCACCGCGAAACTGGCCGGGGTCAGTCCGCCGTCGCGAATGAGATCGATCTTGGCACGCAGATATCCCATGTCGAGGGGACCTCCGCCGATGAGGCCGAAGAAGTCCTGCGGGTCCACGCCCAGCGCCTCGGCGAGGGCCAGTACCTCGCCGGCCGCGGCGGTCGCCGCGAGTACCCAGCTGTTGGCCACCAGCTTCAGCCGGGTGGCGCTGCCCGCCGCACCGTCCTCGCCGGTCCACAGCGTGCGGGCGCCGACCGCGTCGAAGACCGGCGCCACCGCGTCCCGGCCCTCGACGGGACCCGCGGCGAGGACGGTCAGCTGCCCCGCCTCGGCCGGCTGGCGTGTGCCGAGCACCGGGGCCTCGTAGAAGACCAGTCCGTGTTCATCGGCGAAGGCGGCCATTTCGGCGGCGTCCTCGATCCCCGCGGTGGTCGACTGCACCCAGAGGATGCCCGGGCGCAGCCCGCGCATGGCCTCGTCCATGACCTCCACGACGGTTCCGCCGTCGTACAGCATGGTCAGGACGACATCCGCGCCCTGTACCGCCTCGGCAGGGGTGTCGGCGATGTGCGCGCCGTCGGCGGCCAGCGGTTCGGCCTTGGCGCGGGTGCGGTTCCAGGCGCGGACGGCGTGCCCCGCCCGGGCGATGTTGCGGGCCATCGCCGCGCCCATGATCCCGGTGCCCAGGACGCTCACGGTGAGCTTGTCTGTCATGACGCCAACTTCCTGATCCGTACGATGAGTCGTGCGCTTCCCATGCTCGCTCAGGCGCGCGTCTTCCCCGACGCGGGGCGGACCAACCGAAGCCGGCTGCCCGGACACGGACGCCGTCCTCCGGCCCGGGCCGGTCCTTCACGGGGCTGTTCTTCCCTCTGGGCATCGTCGGCCGCCCTGCCCTCGGCCGCCACTCGGCGGTGTGCCGGTGCGGGGTCCATCACCGGCAGGAGCCTCCCGACCCGCCGTCGCCGCCCGGCACTCCCGTCACACCGCGGCGGCCGGGCCCGGAAGGTCGGGTCCGGCCGTCGTGGGGTTGTGCGGGACGGTCCTGCGCGGGCTCGTCCGGTGGGCCCGTCAGCCCGCCTGCGACGGGGTCTGCTTGATGCCGTCGACGATCGCCCGGTTCATGATGGCGCTGGTGTAGGTGACCGTTCCGGGCTTGATCAGGGCGCCCTCGCCGCTGTTCTCCTTCACCTGGACACTGCGCTCGCCCAGGAAGACATGGGTCTTCCTGTCGAAGATCCACTCCTCCCGCTCACCGCTGGTCTCGTCCAGCCGGGCCACGGCCACCCCGTGCCGTCCCACCGCGTCCACCGCGTCCTGCACGACGACGACACCGGGGATCTTCGCGGCGGCCTTGAACAGCGCCGAGTACAGCTCGGCGGGCGGGTAGCTCTCCCCGAGCAGATCACCGATGGTGGTGAACGCCTGCTGGTCGGGGGAGTTGCCGTGGCCCTTCTCCTCCTTGTAGATCTTGGCGAGGAGTGCGTCGGGGTCCGTGGTCAGCTTGGCCAGGTAGTCGTACGAAGGCCCGTTCAGACCGGCCTCCCGAGGGTTTCCCTGCTCGTCGGGGAGGCTCAGGGTCTCCCCCTCGGGGCTGTCGTTTACGGCGGGGTCGATCAGCCAGCCCTTGGTGCCGTCGGGAGAGTTCCAGATCTGACGGCGGTGCAGCTCGTGGCTGGCCAGGGTGGTCTTGTCGCCGACCGACCTGGTGAAGGTGTCGGCCGCCCTGGACTCGATGTAGATGTACTGGCCGGGCTTGACCGCCGGGTGGGAGGTCTCGGCCGCCGCCAGCGAGATCCGGTCGAGCAGCTGCGGTACGCCCTTGGTGGTCGCGGCACCGACCGTCGTGGTCAGGGCGGGTCCGGTGGCGACTCCGCCGCTGCCCGCCCCATTGCCTGCGGGACTCGCCACCACGGCGATGACCGCCCCGGTCAGGGCCGCGGCCACGGCCGGCAGCACGATCGCCGGGCGCGACAGCCGAAAGCGCCCTGCCTTCTCCGGGGCCGCTGCCGTCCGTGTGCGCTGTTCCTGCTGAATTCGAGCCATCAGACGCTCCTTGTGGAACTGGTGACGGCCCATCGGCAGGTCGCGCGCCGTGTGGGAGAGCAACTGCGCGTCCTCGTCCCACTCGGCCGGGTTCTGCCGGGAAGTGTTCGTGTTCATCGGTTTCCTCCCTGCACGGGCCGGACCACGTGTGCGCGATCGCCTCTTGTCTGTCGGCCCGGGCGGCCGGCTTCCCGATTTCCGCGCACATTTTTCGGCGTCGTCCTGACGGCCGGGACGGCCGCCTCGTCCTCGGTGAGCGCACGCAGCTTCTTGCGCGCCCGGGACAGCCGGGAGGCGACCGTGCCCACCGGGATCCCGAGCGCCACGGCCGCGGCCTCGTAGTCCAGGCCCTCCCCGAGGCAGAGCGCCACCACCTCACGCTCCGTCCGGCGCAGTGAGGCAAGGGCGCTCAGGGCCTGGGCGAGGCGACGCCGGTCGTCGACGCGTTCGGCCACCTCTTCGGCGTGGTCGGGAACCGACAGGTCAGCCGCGGCGGCGGCGCTCGCGGCCGCCCGGTACCGCCGGTTGCTCCGGTACTGATTGCGCGCGGTGTTGGTGGCGATACCCAGCAACCAGGGCCGCAGGGAGCCGCCCTCGGGATCGACCCTGTCGCGCAGCCGCCACGCCTCCATGAACGTCGCGGCCATCACGTCCTCGGCCGTCGACCAGTCGGCGGTCAGCCGAAAGGCGTGGTTGTAGACCGCGCGCGCACAGCCGTCGAAAAGCTCCGCGAACGCGCTCGAATCCCCGGCCCGTATCCGGGTTCGCAGTTGAGTGCTCACATCCATGAGCTGTCCGGCCCCGTGCACCGGCTTCCCGTGATCTGCGCCACACCTCGCCGACCGGCCCGGCCCGAGTTGCCGGGGAACGCCTCCTGGATACTCACCGGCCACAGGGCCGAGGAGCGTCCCGGGGCCCGCGATCCGTCACGCCGGCCGCTCGCGCACGTCGACCAGCGTGCCGCCCGCGTGCGTGATCAGCGTCCTGGGATCCATCGGGAACACGGTGTGCGGGGTGCCGGCGGCGGCCCACACCGTGTCGTGGTCCAGCAGGGAGCGATCGGCGAGCACACGTGTCGCCGTGCGGTGCCCGAAGGGGGGTACGCCGCCGATCGCGTACCCGGTGCTCTCCCGCACGACGTCGGCCTTGGCCCGGGTCACCTCGGCGACCCCCAGCTCCCGCCGGACCCGCTCCACGTCCACCCGGGACGCCCCGTCCATGAGGACGAGGACCGGCGTCCCTCCCGCGGCCTCCCCGCTCCCGTCGGACCGTGGGGACTCCCATGCCACGAAGATCAGCGACTTGCAGATCTGGCTGAGTTCGCATCCGATGGCGGCGGCTGCCTCGGCGGCGGTGCGGGTCGCGTCGGGGAACCGCCGGATCCGCGCCCGGAGCTCGCCCAGTCCCAGCTCTTCGAGGGCCTCGGCGAAACGGGGATGGGCTCCGGAGTTCGCTGCGTCGGTGGTGGTCATGCAGGGCAGGCTAGTCGCCGCTCACCGGGGTCACGAACGGATTCCCGCCGCTCATCGCGCGCAGGGGCCAGGACGCCCGGCGGTCCGGGTCCCGCCGGGAGCGGCCATGTCCACCCCTTCGGAGCAGCGGACCGCCGCGCCACCCTTGTGCGGTGGCGCGGCGGTCCGCGTCCGTGAGGCGGGGCTCAGACCCCCACCAGCTCCCGGTCCTGGTCCTGGTCCGGGTCCCTGCGGCCCTCGTCCCGCCGCGTGCGCAGTCCCTCGCCCTCGACGTCCACGTTCGGCAGAACGCGGTCCAGCCACTTCGGAAGCCACCAGGCCTTCCCGCCGAGCAGGGCCAGCACCGCCGGGACGAGCGCCATCCGCACCACGAAGGCGTCGAAGAAGACAGCGATCGCGAGGCCGAAGCCGATCATCTTGATCATCGACTCGCTGGAGCCGATGAAGCCGGAGAAGACGGCGATCATGATGACCGCGGCGGCGGTGACGACCCGCGCACCGTGCCGGAAGCCGGTCACGATGGCCTGACCGGGGTTCTCCCCGTGGACATGGGCCTCGCGCATGCGGGTCACCAGGAAGACCTCGTAGTCCATGGCCAGGCCGAAGACCACGCCCACCATGAAGATCGGCATCATCGACATGACGGGGCCGGTCTCCTCGACGCCCAACAGCCCGGACAGCCAGCCCCACTGGAACACCGCGACCACCGCACCGAGCGCCGCCGTCACCGAGAGCAGGAAGCCGAGCGCCGCCTTCAGCGGGACCAGGATCGAGCGGAAGACCACGATCAGCAGGAGGAAGGCGAGACCCACCACCAGCGCCAGATACGGGATCAGCGCGTCGTTCAGCTTCTGCGAGACGTCGATGTTCATCGCCGTCGAGCCCGTGACCAGCAGCTTCGCGCCCGTGTCCGCGGTGATGCCGGCGCCCGCACCGCGAATGCCGTGCACCAGGTCCTCGGTGGTCGCCGAGGACGGCTTGGAGCCGGGGACGACCGTGATCATCGCCGTGTCGCCGGAGGCGTTGTAGGTCGGGGGCGTCACCGTCACGACGTCCCGCATGCCCTTGATGTCGTCGGTCACGGTCGCGACCGCCGCCTTCGGATGCTCGCTCGACTTCGCGTCGACCACGACCATCAGCGGACCGTTGAACCCGGGGCCGAAGCCCTCCGAGAGGAGGTCGTAGGCCCGGCGCTGTGTCGTGGCCGTCGGCTGCGAACCGTCGTCCGGCAGGCCCAGCTCCAGCTGGGACGCCGGGAGGGCCGCGGCACCGAGTCCGATCACGCCCAGCAGCAGGACGGCGACCGGACGGCGCACGACGAAGCTCGCCCAGCGCGTTCCCATGTTCGGCCTGGCCTTGGCGGGGGCGGCCCGGCCGCCGCCCAGCATCCGGCTCTTCTCGCCCGCCGGCTTGACCTTGCGGCCCGCGTAACCCAGCAGCGCGGGGATCAGCGTCAATGCGATCAGGACCGCGATGGCGACGGTGCCCGCCGCGGCGACGCCCATCTTCGTCAGCATCGGGATGTTCACGACCGCGAGACCCACGAGGGCGATCACGACCGTCAGACCCGCGAAGACCACCGCCGAACCGGCCGTACCGACCGCCCGGCCCGCCGCCTCCTCGCGCTCGCGGCCCTCGGCCAGTTCGGCGCGGTAGCGCGAGACGATGAACAGCGCGTAGTCGATGCCGACCGCGAGGCCGATCATCATCGCCAGTGTGGAGGTGGTCGAGCCGAGGTCCAGCGCGTTCGCCAGAGCCGTGATCGTACTGACGCCGATGCCCACACCGATCAGAGCGGTGAGCAGGGGCAGGCCGGCCGCGACCAGCGAGCCGAAGGTGATGACGAGGACGACCGCGGCGATCGCGATGCCGATGACCTCCGTGGCTCCCGTCTCCGGTACCGCGGACAGGGCGTCACCGCCGATCTCGACGGTCAGCCCGTCGTCCCGCGCGCTCTGCGCGGCCTGCTTGAGGGCGTCCTTCGAGGCGTCCTCGAGCTCCATGCCGGAGACCTTGTACTTCACCTGTGCGTAGGCGATCGTGCCGTCCTTGCTGACGGCGTGCCCGGTGAACGGGTCGGCGACGGAGGTGACCTCGGAGCCGTCGCGCAGCTCCCTGACGGTCCTCTCGACGACCGCCTTGTTGTGCTTGGCGGTCACCTTCTCCCCGCCCGGCGCCTCGAAGACCACCCGGGCGGTCGCGCCGTCGGCGCTCATACCGGGAAATCGCTGTTCCAGCAGGTCGAAGGCCTTCTGAGCCTCCGTCCCCGGGATCGAGAAGGAGGACGAGCCCGCTGCGGGGGCGCTGGTGGCGCCGACACCCGCGAGGGTCAGCAGCGCCACCCAGATCAGGGCGACGAAGTGCCGGCGCCGGAAGGCGAGCCGGCCGATTTTGTAGAGGAATGTGGCCACGAGGGCGTACTCCCGGTCAGGTCGTGGGGTGTTCAGGGCAGGAGGGATCAGCCCGACGACGTGAGCGGTGACGTCAGGTAGGGGTCAGGTGATGGGGCTGGTCAGGGCGTGGGCACGCCGAGTGCGGGGAGCACCACGGCGTCGATGTACGACGTGAGGAAGGCCTGGGTCGGCGGCTGGTCGTCGATCAGGGCCCGGGTGGCGAAGCCGCCGATCAGCATGTGCACCAGGAATTCCAGTGCCGGGCAGTCCGGACGGATCTCGCCCCGCTCGATGGCGCGCTGCAGCACACGCTGGAACTCCGCCATCTCCGGCTCGATCAGCTGCTCCCGGAACGCCTGGCGCAGGTCCGCGTTGTGGTGCATCGCCATGGCGACACCCCTCATCAGCGCGGAGTTCTGCTCCATGACACAGTCGTCCTCGCGCGTCACCAGGGTGTGCAGGTCACCCCGGAGCGAGCCGGTGTCGATCGCGTCGATGGAGCCGGGCTTCCCGTGCCGGATGGCCTTCACGACCAGGTCGGCCTTGCCGCCCCACTGTCGGTAGAGCGTCGCCTTGCTGGAGCGCGTACGGGCGGCCACGGCGTCCATCGTCAGGGTGTCGTAGCCGACCTCCCGGAGCAGGTCGAGCACGGCCTCGTACAGTTCGGCCTCGCGCTCGGGGGTGATCCGCGTGCGACGTGCCGCTGCGACCTCAGCCACCCGACTCACCTTCCTGCTCCGCGCCGGAGCTGCAGACTTCGAACGACACCGTTTCGTACGTTCATGACGATACCCCCGCTGTCAACGAAACGAAACCGTTTCGTACGTGTCTTGAATCACGGCTCCCGCACTCAACCCCCGGCCCGGTCCGGCGACGGCCCGGCGCACGAGTTGCCGCGGCCGGTCCGCGGGAAAAGCATGGGTAGGTGAGCGACGCGAGCGACGTGTTCGAGAACGCACCCGGCTACCTCCGCTTCCCGCACCTGCACGGCGACCGCCTGTGCTTCGCCGCCGAGGACGATCTGTGGGTGGCTCGGGTGGACGGCTCGGGCCGCGCCTGGCGGCTCACCGTCGACCGTACGAAGGTCGGCCATCCCCGCTTCTCGCCCGACGGCCGCCTGATCGCCTACACGAGCTGGCGCAGTCTCGTCCCGGAGATCCATCTGACCCCCGTGGACGGCGGGCCCGCGCGAAGGCTCACCTACTGGGGCAGTTCCGACACACGCGTGTGCGGCTGGACCCCGGAGGGCGACATCCTCGCCGTCGCCTCGCACGGTGAGCCCTTCTCCTACTTCACCTGGGCCTACAAGGTCCCCACCGACGGCGACCCCGGCGGCAAGCTCCCCTGGGGTCCCGTCTCCGACATCGCCGTGGCCGACGTCGACGGCGAGCACAGGACCCTGCTGCTGACGGGCACGCCGCCGCACGAACCGGCTTCCTGGAAGCGCTACCGCGGCGGCGCCATGGGCCGGTTGTGGCTGCACGGTCAGCGGCTGCTCGCGGACCTCGAGGGCCATCTCGAGTCACCGATGTTCGTGGACGGGCGCATCGCGTTCCTCTCCGACCACGAGGGCATCGGGAACCTCTACTCGTGCGCGTACGACGGCGGCGACCTGCGACGGCACACCGACCACGACGCCTTCTACGCCCGCAGCGCCGCCAGCGACGGGCGGCGCGTGGTGTACCAGTGTGCGGGCGACATCTGGATCGTCGACGACCTCTCCCCCGACTCGATCCCGCGCCGCCTCGACATCCGCCTGGGCGGACCGCGTGCGGGGCGCCGCCCCTACCAGGTGCCGGCCGCGCAGCACATCGACGGGATCTCGGTGGACGAGACGGGCCGGGCCTCCGCCGTCGTCGTGCGCGGCAGCCTGTACTGGCTCACGCACCGGGACGGCCCCGCCCGGACCATCACCGACACTCCCGGTGTGCGGATCCGGCTGCCGGAGATGCTGGGCGTGGGCGGGCAGGTCGCCTACATCACGGACGCCGACGGCGAGGACGCCGTCGAGATCGCCTATCTGCCGCGCGCCTCGGGCGACCGTGCGCCGCGCCGCATGGCCTCCGGCGAACTGGGCTGCGTCCTGGAGATGGTGGCGGACCCGCAGGGGGAGCGGCTCGCGATCGCCTCCAACGACGGGCGGCTGCTGCTGCTCACCGTCGGGGACGAGACCGGGGAAGCCGCGGAGGCCACGGAGACCGACGAGCCGGCCGGCGCGGTCACCGAGCTGGTCCGCTCGGTCAACGGGCCCGTGCGGGACCTCGCGTTCTCACCGGACGGCCACTGGCTCACCTGGTCGCATCCGGGGATCGGCCGGTCGCTGCGCCAGATCAAGATGGCCCGGATCAAGGACCGGCTGATCGTCGACGTCACCAACGGCCGATTCGAGGACGAGAACCCGGTGTTCACCCGGGACGGGCGCTATCTGGCCTTCCTGTCCTGGCGCGGGTTCGACCCGGTGTACGACGTGCACACCGGGGACCTGTCCTTCCCGCTCGGCTGCCGCCCGTATCTTGTGCCCCTGTCGTCGGCGACCCCCTCCCCCTTCGCGGTGAACCCGGAGGGACGGCCCGCCGCCGGAGGCCTCGACCCGCTGGAGGAGGAAGAGGGCGACGGGGTGGTGACCGTCGAGACCGAAGGGCTCGAGAACCGGGTGACGCCGTTCCCGGTCACCGCCTCGAAGTACTCGGAGCTGCGCCCCGTCGCGGGCGGCGGCCTGGTGTGGATGCGGTGGCCGATCTCGGGCGCGCTCGGCGAGACGTTCGTGAACCCGGACGACACCTCCGGTCGCCCGACGCTTGAGCACTTCACCATCAGCAAGGCCAAGAAGTCCGAGCTGGTCGGCCATCTCGACTGGTTCTCCGTCAGCGGGGACGGCACACGGCTGGTGGTGCTGGACGAGGGCGACCTGCGGGCGGTCCCGTCCACCGAGTCCGGCGACGCCGACTCGACCGTGTGGATCGATGTGCGCCGGATCATGCACGAGGTGAACCCGGGGGCGGAGTGGCGGCAGGCGTACGCGGAGGCGGGACGGCTCATCCGGGCCTACTTCTGGGAGCCCGACATGTGCGGGATCGACTGGGACGCGATCCTGGAGCAGTACCGTCCGCTGGTCGAACGGGTCGCCTCACCGGACGAGTTCGCGGACCTGCTGCGTGAGGTGCTGGGCGAGCTCGGCACGTCGCACGCGTATGTGTCGCCGGCCCGGCGCAACGAGGGCCCTGCGCACTACCAGCGCTACCAGGGCCTGCTCGGAGCCAACTTCGCACGCCGCGAGGAGGGCTGGGTGGTCGGGCGGATCCTGCCGGGCGACTCCTCGGACTCCAAGGCGCGCTCACCGCTCGCGGGCACGGGGATCCGGGACGGCGCGGTCCTGACCCATGTGGACGGGCGGCCGGTCGACCCGTTGACGGGACCGGCTCCGCTGCTGGCGGCGGCGGGCGGCACAACGGTGGAGTTGACGTTCGTCCCCGAGGAGGCGGACGCCGGCCCCCGCCGTGTGGCCGTGGTCCCCCTCGTCGACGAACGGCCCCTGCGCTACCAGGACTGGGTGGCCAAGCGGCGCAAGGTCGTGCGGGAGTTGAGCGAAGGCCGCTGCGGGTATCTGCACATCCCGGACATGGGGGGCTCGGGCTGGGCGCAGTTCAACCGGGACCTGCGGATGGAGGTCTCCCGGCCCGCGCTCATCGTGGACGTACGGGGCAACGCCGGCGGTCACATCAGCGAGCTGGTCGTCGAGAAGCTGACACGCACGATCCTGGGCTGGGACCTGACGCGCAACGCCCAGCCGGTGTCGTACGCGTCCAACGCACCGCGGGGGCCGATCGTGGCGCTGACGGACGAGGCGACGTCCTCCGACGGCGACATGATCACCGCTGCGATCAAACTGCTGAAACTCGGGCCGGTGATCGGCTCGCGCACCTGGGGCGGGGTGGTCGGGATGACGGGCCGGCACCGGCTGGGCGACGGCACGGTGATCACGGTCCCGATGAACGCCGCCTGGTTCGAGGAGTACGGCTGGTCGATCGAGAACCGCGGCGTGGAGCCGGACCTGGAGATCCTGCGCACCCCGCTGGACTGGGCCGAGGGCCGCTACAAGCAGTTGGCCGACGCGGTACGGACGGCCCTGGACCTTCTGAGCGCCGAACCGCCCGCCGCACCGCCGGACTACACCGGCGTCCCCGACAGGACCCGTCCGAAACTGCCCCCGCGCAGGACCGGTTGAGGGGCAGCCGGCCCACGGCCCGCTGCCCCGGTGCGGCCGCGGGCGTCGAGAACGGGGTGCCCCGAAAAGACGGGGCACCCCGTTCGACGGCCGAAGCCGGGCACGACGCCTAGGCGTCGTAGTCCTGGTTGAAGCGGTCCTCCGCCTCGTCCTGCTGCCTCCGCGCATCGTGCTGACCCTGCTGGCCGCGCTGCTGCGCCTGCTGGCCGCGCTCCTGGGCCTGCTGCTTGCCCTGCTGGGCCTGCTGCTTGCCCTGCTCCATCTTGCGCTTGGCCTGCTGCTTCGCCTGCCCGGACTTCTCCTGGAACTGGTCCTTCATGCCCATGGGTGTTCACTCCCGTTGTGGGTGAGGGGATTGGGCCTCGACCAGAGTGACATGCCCGGACACTCTACGCATTTCGATCAGTTACGCAGCGTATTGCGCTGCTGCTCATCGGCCTCGCCACCGGCCCCCACCAGCCCCGTGCTCACGCTCTTGAGCCGTGGCTCGAACCGGCGTACGTCCCGCTGCCCCACCGTCGCGATGATCCCCGGCAGCCAGCCGCGCACGGCCTGCATCCCGCGCAGCCACCCCTGCCCGTACACATGGCTCGACCGCCGCTCGATCCCGGCCACGATCCGGTCCACCGCCGGCCCCAGCGGATAGGTCTTGTTGGAGGGCCACGGCAGCCGCTGCCGCAGCTCCCGCATCACCTCGTCCCGGTCCGCGCCCCGCACCATGTCCGTGTCGGTCCACGACAGATACCCGACCCCGACCCGCACGCCCTTGTGCGCGACCTCGGCGCGCAGACTGTGCGCAAACGCCTCCACACCCGACTTGGACGCGCAGTACGCGGTCATCATCGGCGCCGGCGTGATCGCCGCGAGCGAGGCGATCTGGAGCAGATAGCCGCGGCTCTCCAGCAGCACCGGCAGGAAGGCACGGGCGGTCACCGCGGAGCCGATCAGATTCACCTCGACGACCCGGCGCCACGACTGAGGGTCGGAGTCGGCGAACGGCCCGCCGTTGGCCACACCGGCGTTGGCGACGACGATGTCGACCTTCCCGAACCGCTCCTTCACCTCGCGCGCGACCCGGGTCATCGCCTGATGGTCGGTGACGTCCGCGTGCCAGTGGCCGTTCTCCCCGTACAACTGCTCCGAGACCTGCTTGAGCGCGTCCGGTTCCAGGCCGACGAGCGCCACCGTCGCGCCGCGCGCCGACAGCTTGCGGGCCAGCAGCTCGCCCACACCCCGCGCGGCACCGGTGACGACCGCGACCTGCCCCTCCAGACTCACCCTGGTCATGCGCCCTCCTCGATCGTCACGTCCGCCGCGTACGCCGCGGCCAGTTCCCGGATCCGGCCGGTCACCAGCTCCGGCGCCTCCACCGGTGTCATATGGCCCAGCCCGGGCAGTTCCGTACTGCCCACGCAGTTCGGCAGCGCGGCGACCAGCGCCCGGGTGTGCACCGGCGGTGTGAGCCGGTCGGCCGTGCCCACCACGACCTCCGTCGGCACCGCCAACTCCCGTATGCCGGCCTCCAGATCCAGTCCCGCGAGCACGCGCGACCAGTCGTGGCGGACCGCGCGGGGACAGGCGTGCACCACCCGGGCGCATGCCTCGACCATGTCCGGCGCCGAACCGGCGCCCATCGTGGCGTACTTGAGGATGCGCTTCGCCAACGGCGTGACCGGCCCGAGCGGCGCACGGGATCCGAGGACGCGGGTGGTGAGCCAGGTGCGGACGCGTCCGGCGGGCAGCGGCACCACCAGTGCCTCGGCGACCAGGCGCGAACTCCCCGTGCTGCACAGCAGGACGGCCGCCGCGTGCTCCCGGAACCGGGGGCGTGCGGCCGCCGCCAGCACGGTCATCCCGCCCATGGAGTGACCCACGATCACGGCCTTCTCCTGCGGCGCCAGCGTGGCGGCGAGCACCGCCTCCAGATCGTCCGCCAGCGCCTGTGTGCTGCACGCGGGGCTCGCGGGGCTGCGTCCGTGTCCGCGCTGGTCGTAGGCGATCACCCGGTGATCCGCGGCGAGATCCCGTATCTGCGCCGCCCAGAAGGCGGTCGAGCAGGTCCAGCCGTGGGAGAGGACGACCGGGGGCGCGGCCTCTGGTCCGTGCACCTCCACGTGCAGCCGGGCGCCGTCGGCGGAGCGGACGGTCAGCTCACGGGTGGCGGCGGGCGGCGCGTACGGCCCGCTCACCACGTGTGTCGGCCGGCTCATGCCCCCACCTCCAGTTTCGTGTCGTCCGAGCCCCGGCACGGCTCCGCCGCCCCGGTGGCGCGGATCACCTCGTACTCGGCGAGGTCCACCCGCCGCGTCGCGCCCCGGAACTCCGATGTCGTACCGGGCCAGATGGTGGTGTTGCGACCGCGGGCGTCGAGGTACCAGCTGGTGCAGCCGCCGGTGTTCCACACGGTGCGCTTCATGCGCTCCTGCACCCTGTGGTTCCAGTCGTCGACGGCTTGCGGGCGGGCGTCGAGCGCGACCCGGCCGCCGAGGACGTCCAACTGCCGTACATAGTCGGCCAGGTAGTTCAGCTGGGACTCGATCATCAGGATCATCGAGGAGTTCCCGAGGCCCGTGTTGGGCCCGATGATCGTCATCCAGTTGGGGAAGCCGGCCGCGGTGGCCCCCCGAAGGGCCGCCATCCCGTCCTTCCACGTCTCCGCCAGCGTCCGGCCGTCCGCCCCGACGACCCGCTCGGCGATCGGCATGTCGGTGACGTGGAAACCCGTTCCGAAGATGATCGCGTCGGCCTCGGTCTCGGTCCCGTCCACGGCGACGAGGGTCGATCCGCGGACCTCCGCAAGCCCGCTGGCGACGACGTCCACGTTGGGGCGTGTCAGGGCCGGGTAGTAGCTGCTGGACAGCAGGATCCGCTTGCAGCCGATGCGGTAGTCGGGGGTGAGCTTCGCCCGCAGTGCGGGGTCCTTGATCGCGCGGGCCATGTTGCGCTTGGCCAGCCGCTCGACGAAGCCGAGTTCGTCGGGGTGCTTGGTGAACGCCTGGACCTGCATCTCCCGGATTCCCCACAACAGACCGCGCCGCAACTGCGTGGTGAAGGGCAGCGCCCGGTGCAGCCCGCGCTCGAGGCCGCTGATGGCGCGGTCGACCCGGGGCATCACCCAGGGCGGGGTGCGCTGGAAGAGGGTGAGTTCGGCGACCTCGGGCTGGATGGAGGGCACGATCTGGATGGCGGACGCACCGGTGCCGATCATGGCGACGCGCTTGTCGCGCAGGTCGTACTCGTGGTCCCAGCGTGCGGAGTGGAACACCTTGCCGGGAAAGGAGTCGAGGCCGGGGATGTCCGGGATCCTGGGATCGGACAGCGGCCCGGTGGCGGAGACGACCACGTCGGCGGTCAGGTCGCCGCTGCTGGTCTCGATCGCCCAGCGCAGCCGCTCCGCGTCCCACGTCATCAGCTCGACCTCGGAGTCGAAGCGGATGTGAGGGCGCAGCCGGAAGACGTCCGTCACGTGCTCCAGATAGGCCCGGATGTGCTCCTGCCCGGAAAAGGTGCGCGGCCAGTCGGGGTTGGGCGCGAAGGAGAAGGAGTACAGATGGGAGGGCACATCGCAGGCGCACCCGGGGTAGCTGTTGTCGCGCCAGGTGCCGCCGACGCTGCCGGACCGCTCCAGGACGACGAAGTCGGTGATTCCCTCGCGGCGCAGCCGCACGGCGGCGCCGAGGCCGCCGAATCCGGACCCGATCACCGCTACTCGTACATGAGGCACATGCTCGTGCTCGGCCATCCCGACGCCCCTCCATGCCTACGCGACTCCGCCAGTGAACGCTGGCGCAATGGGAGGGTAGGCCAGCGACGTACCGATGGGTAGGGGGCGGGACAAGGAAAGTTACCCCGGGTACGACGTAGGGTTCGGGAGTGGCACACGACGGGGAGCGGCGCGAGTACCGCATGGAGGAGCTGGCCAAGGAGGCCGGCATCACGGTGCGTACGCTGCGCTTCTACCGCGAGCGCAAGCTGATCCAACCGCCGCGCCGCGAGGGCCGCATAGCCTGGTACGACGACACGCATCTGGCCAGACTGCGTACGATCTCCGCCCTCCTGGACCGCGGCCACACCCTGAACGGCATCGCGGAGCTGGCCGAGGCCTTCGACCACGGACGCGGCGTGGGCGATCTGCTCGGCCTCGGCGCACCCACCGAGGAGACCCCGGTCCGCCTCACCCCGGAGGCGCTGGCGGACGTCTTCGGCTCCGAGGCCACTCCGGAGAACCTCGCCGCGGCCCTCGAACTCGGCTACCTCGGCACGGACGGCGGCGAGATCGTGCACATCAGCCGCCGACTGCTGGAGGTCTCGGCGGCCCTGGTCCGCGAGGGCATCCCGCTCGCGGACGTCCTGGCCGCCGGCCGGCGCGTCCGGGAACACGCCGAGGCCCTGGCGGAGGTCTTCGCCGATCTGATGATCTCCCACAACCGATCCCCGCAGGACGCCAACCGGCTTCGCCCGCTGGCGAAGAGCGTCGCGGAGGCGGAACTCTCCCTCGCCCTGGACCGGCGGTTGCGCGAGCGGTAGCCCACCGCGGGAGCTCCCGCTCGGCCGGTGACGCTACCGCTCGAAGGTCACCGTCACGGGCGCGTGGTCGGACCATCGTTCGCCGTGGGTCGCCGCGCGCTCCACGACCGCCTTGACGGCCCTGCCCGCAAGCCCGGGGGTCGCCACGGCCAGGTCGATCCGCCACCCCGTGTCGTTGTCGAAGGCCCGCCCGCGGTAGGACCACCACGTGTACGGCCCCTCGACGTCCGGGTGCAGCGCCCGCACGACGTCGACATAACCGCCGTCCTCGGGATCGAGGACCCGGCCCAGCCACGCCCGCTCCTCGGGCAGGAAGCCGGAGTTCTTCTGGTTCCCGCGCCAGTTCCTCAGATCTGCCGGGCGGTGGGCGATGTTCCAGTCGCCGCAGACCAGGACCTCGCGGCCGTCGGCGGCGGCTCGCTGCCGGAGGTCCCTGAGATGACCGAGGAACTCGGCCATGAAACGGTCCTTCTCGTCCTGCCGCGCGGTTCCGACCTCACCGGAGGGCAGGTAGAGGGAGGCGACCGTGACACCCGGCAGATCGGCCTCGACGTACCGGCCGCTGCCGTCGAACTCGGCCGACCCGAACCCGACCCGCACCCGGTCCGGCTCGCGCCGGGTGTAGAGCGACACCCCCGCGCGCCCCTTGGCGGCGGCGGGCGCGTGGACGACATGCCACCCCTCGGGCTCCCGGACGCTTTCCGGCATCTGCCCGGGCTCGGCGCGCACCTCCTGCAGGCACAGCACGTCGGCCGAGGTCCCGGCCAGCCACTCCACGAAGCCCTTCTTCGCAGCGGCACGAATCCCGTTCACGTTCACGGAGGTCACAGTCAGCACCCGGGAACCCTACCGGCACACTGGTGGGGCCGGTATGTCCGCCTATGCATAGAAGTACGATGACCAGCATGAATATTCGCCGTGTTCCGTTCGACCACCCCGACGCCGTCAAGCTCAACGACCAGGTCCAGGCCGAGTACCACGTGCGCTACGGCGACGGGGGCGACGCCACGCACCTGGACCCGGCGATGTTCCTGCCCCCGTCCGGGCTCTATCTGATCGCGTACGACGAGCAGGACCGCCCCGTCGCCACCGGCGGCTGGCGCACACAGAACAAGAGCGACGAGGGCTACCTGGACGGGGACGCCGAACTCAAGCGCATGTACGTCATGGAGGAGCTGCGCGGCCGCGGGCTGGCCCGGCGCATCCTGGCCTCGCTGGAGGAGGACGCCCGCTCGGCCGGCCGCACCCGCATGGTCCTGGAGACGGGCAGCAAGCAGCCCGAGGCCGTGGCCCTGTATTCCTCCAGCGGTTACGAGCCGTGCGCCAAGTTCGGCTACTACCGCTTCCACGAGCTCAGCATGTGCTTCGCGAAGCCTCTGTAACGCGGCGCGGGGGCCGGGCCGCCCGGTCCCCGCACGCCACCACTGCCGTGAACTGCGCGCCCTGAGCGCCGCGTTCGCCGGTTTCGGGGCACAACAAAGATCCCGCCCGATCTTCCGATCGGACGGGATCTCTCAACTGCCCTGAGCCTCAGGGAGTTGTTGCGGTGGACCTGAGGGGATTTGAACCCCTGGCCCCCTCGATGCGAACGAGGTGCGCTACCGGACTGCGCCACAGGCCCTTGCAACGAGTGAAACTCTAGCATCCTCATCCGCCTGCCCGGAAATCCGTTCCGCCCCTGGTCAGCACCGGGGGCGTGGCAAGGCCGCCGTCGAACCGCCACTACTCGTTGGCGGCCCGGGGCCGTTCACCGTCCTCGTACTGGTCGAACAGCGGAGTGCGCCCCCGCTCCCGGGACCGCCTCGCGGAAGCCGCCCGGCGGGCGTCACTGCGGCCGCCCTCCGCCGAGTCGGCCCGGTCGTCCGCCGCGGCATCGTCCTCCGCGGAGTCCGCCTCGGCGGAGGCACCGGACGCCGCCGGCACGGGCGCCGCCTCCGCCGTACTCGACCGGGCGGAACTCCACGCGTCGGGCGCCCCGAGGTCCACGTCCGGTGTCGCACGCGGGGCCACCGGGGCGGTCACATACGTGGGCAGCGGCACCGGCACCGGCTCCCAGCTGTCGCCGTGGCCCGGTCGGCGCTGCCGCTCGCGCTGCTGGTCCACCCACTCCGCGTGATCGGTCTGCTCGACGAGCGCCCGGCGGTCGGCCGCGAGCGCGGACAGCCCCGCGTCGCTCTCCGGCTCGGACGCGTCCTCCGGCTCGCCCCCGCCCGAGTCCGCCGGCGGCCGCCGTCTGGGCTGCCGCTCCCGGAGCCGCTGCGCCGCCGCCTCGGCCCGGCGGCGGTCCATCGTGTAGGTGAACCGCTTGCGCTCCTGCGCCCGCAGATACGCGATGTACACGCTGAGCAGCACGGCGGGTGCACTCGGTGCCCACAGGAAGGCGAGGCCCCCGACCGCGGCGACGATCGCGCCGAACGTGAACGCAAGAAAGAGCAGGACGGTCGTACGCCGCCGGCGCGCGAGCGCCTTCATACGGCGGGCCCGTGCCATGGCCTCCGCCGAGGACGCCGTCGTCCGCGCACGCGGTACGGCCCTGCCCGTAGAAGGCCGGGCACCCTTCGGCTCGAGGGCGGAGGCGCCCTTGACGGCCCGCTCGGTGGCGCCGGCCTGGGACGGGGCGCCGGATGCGGAGGCACCCTGGGCTCCCGGCTCCCGCCGGACCGTCCCCTCCGGCTCCACCCGGGCCCGCGCCTGGGGCCCGGTGGGGGGCATGGCGAAGGCCCGGACGTCCACCGAATCGGTGACGCCGTCCGGGGCGGGGTTGTGCTCCCCCTCTTCGGTGGAGCGCGCCCGCAGGTCCTTGGCGTATCGGCGCTCCATTCCCGCCCGTCCGGACAGCAGCCGGATGGCGGTGCTGAAGCGTTCCGTCGGACGAGACTCGTTCAGCTCGTCCTGCCTACGGAGCCACATAGGCACCAAGTAGGCGGCCCAGGCCCCGACAATGACTGCGTAGATGAGGCCGCTGCTGCTCACGCCTCACACGGTAGAGGGGTTTGCGTGAGGCCATCTGCCAATTGCGCCGGTGTGTCGCACGATCTGGCTGATATTTCGAACTTTTTTTGGGACCGATGCGATCAACGGGCCGACGCGCCCGCTAATTCATTGCGCCGAGTCGATCGCAGCTCGATCAATTTCGAACATACTTTTTATTTGCCGGGGTGCGCCGGCTTGCCCGGATCGGCGCTCGGACTCTTCGCGTGTGCCTGCTGCGAGCGCGCCCGATGCCAGCGCGCCAGCAACCCCTCGGGCACCTCCTCCGCCGTGAGCGCGAAGACCAGATGGTCCCGCCAGGCCCCGTCGATGTGCAGATAACGCGGGCGGAGGCCCTCCGAGCGGAATCCGAGTTTCTCCACCACCCGGCGGCTCGGCCCGTTCTCGGGGCGAATGCAGACTTCGATGCGGTGCAGTCCGACGGTCCTGAAGCAGTGGTCGACGACGAGGGCCACGGCGGTCGGCATCACCCCGCGGCCCGCGACCGCCTGGTCCACCCAGTAGCCGACATGCCCCGAGCACATAGAGCCCCAGGTGATGCCGGCGACCGTCAACTGCCCGACGAGCCGGCCCTGGTACTCGATGACGAAGGGCAGCATCCGGCCGGCGTTGGCCTCACCGCGCAGATGCCGGACCATCTGGCGGTAGGTCGGCCGGTGGGTGATGGGACCGCTGGGCGTGGGCGGCGGAATGGTCGCCTCCCAGGGCCGCAGCCAGTCCCGGTTGCGGCGGTTGACCTCGCGCCAGGCTCGCTGGTCGCGCAGCTTTATCGGCCGGAGGACGACATCGCCGTCCGCCAGCTCGACTGGCCAGGATGGGCTGTTCAGCACGCACCCCCACTCGGTCCGGGCCCGTCCTCGCCGACCGGGGGACCGGCCGGCTCGGCCCTCGGGTGGTCGCCGCCACGGATCTGGTCGACGGCGTGTACCAACAGGGTCTCCAGAACAGCCAGTCCGTCCTTCACCCCGCCGGTGGAACCAGGCAGGTTGACGATCAGCGTCCTTCCGGCGACTCCCGCGAGTCCCCGGGAGAGGGCCGCCGTCGGCACCTTCTCTCTTCCGAACGCCCTGATGGCCTCGGGAATGCCCGGCACCTCGAAGTCGATCACGGCCCGGGTCGCCTCGGGTGTGCGGTCGGTGGGTGAGACGCCGGTGCCCCCGGTCGTCACGATCACGTCGTAGCCCGCGCGGGCACCGGTCCGCAGCGCGTTCTCCACCGGCTCCCCGTCCGGGACCACCAAGGGCCCGTCGACCGTGAAGCCGAACCGGAGGAGCCCCTGCACGACGAGGGGACCGCCCTTGTCCTCGTACACGCCCGCGGCCGCCCGGTTGGACGCGGTGACGACCAGGGCCGCGTACGCCGCCGACAGGGCGTCGCCGGCCGGCGGGCCTCCCGGTGCCGTCATGCCCGGCTCCAGTCGCCCGACGTGCCGCCCGTCTTCTCCTCCACCCGCACGTCCGTGATCACCGCCGCCTTATCGACCGCCTTGACCATGTCGATCACGGTCAGCGCCGCGACACCGACCGCGGTGAGCGCCTCCATCTCGACACCCGTGCGATCGGTGGTCTTCACGGTCGCCGTGATCTCGACGGCGTCGTCCGCGACGGACAGGTCCAGCTTCACACCCGAGATCGCCAATGGGTGGCACAGGGGAATGAGGTCGGGCGTGCGCTTCGCGCCCATGATCCCCGCGATCCGCGCGGTGGCGAGTGCGTCGCCCTTGGGGACTCCCTCGCCGCGCAGCAGTTCCACCACACGCGGCGAGACGAGCACGCGACCGCTGGCGCGCGCGGTGCGCTCGGTCACGTCCTTCCCGGAGACGTCGACCATGCGGGCCGCGCCCGCGTCGTCGATGTGGGTCAGTCGGTCGTGCGTACTCATCTGCTGCGGCGCTCCCGGTCCCTGCCCGGCGCGGTACGGCGCGCGGGGCTGCTGTGCGCGACACGGTACCGCCACGGGCGCGCGATCACCGGAGCAAGGTCCGGTGAACGGGCCCTCCGACCAGGAAGGGACCCCGGACAGGGCAACACGCCCGGCCCGGAGCGCCTCTGCGCCGCCCCGCGCGGGCGGGCGCGCGTCAGCCGAGGAGGACGACCTCGACCTCGGCACCCGGCTCGACGGACGTGTGGTCCTCGGGCACGACGATCAGGGCGTCGGCGTGCGCGAGGGCCGCGACCAGATGCGAGCCGGCGCCGCCGACCGGGGTCACCTGCCCGTCCGCGTACTTCCCGCGGAGGAACTGCCTGCGCCCCTCGGGCGAGGTCAGTGCCTTGTCCGCGGTGAGGACGGCCTTGACCCTGGGCCGGTGCACCTCCTGCAGCCCCATGAGGGTGCGGATCGCGGGACGCACGAACAGCTCGAAGGAGACGTACGACGACACCGGGTTGCCCGGCAGGGCGAGCAGTGGTGTGTGGTCGGGGCCGATCGAACCGAAGCCCTGTGGCTTGCCCGGCTGCATGGCGAGCTTGCGGAACTCGATGCCGCCGCCCGGCTCGTCCTCGTCGCCGACGGAGGAGAGCGCCTCCTTGACGACGTCGTACGCTCCGACGCTCACCCCGCCGGTGGTGACCACGAGGTCGGCGCGGACGAGCTGGTCCTCGACGGTGGACCGCAGGGTGTCGGCGTCGTCGGCGACGGCGCCGACCCGGTAGGCGATGGCCCCGGCGTCCCGCGCGGCGGCGGTGAGGGCGAAGCTGTTGGAGTCGTAGATCTGGCCGGCCGCCAACTCCTCGTCGGGCGGGATCAGTTCGCTTCCGGTGGACATGACGACCACGCGCGGGCGCGGGCGCACCCGCACCGTGCCCCGGCCGATGGCGGCGAGCAGCCCGATCTGCGGCGGACCGAGCACGGTGCCCGCCTCGAGGGCGAGGTCGCCGGCCTTCACATCGCTGCCCTTGTCCCGCACATGCGCACGCGCCTCGGCCGGACGGTGCACCCGCACCTGCCCCGAGGCGCCCTCGGGGGAAAGGCTGCGGGCCGGCATCCCGGAGACGGGACCCCCACCGAGACCCCCGTCGGTCCACTCGACGGGGACGACGGCCTCCGCACCGGGCGGCAGCGGAGCGCCGGTCATGATGCGCGCGGCCTCGCCCGGACCCACCCGCATCGCGCCGGCCGAGCCCGCCGCGACGTCCCCGACCACCGTGAGGACGGCCGGGAACTCCTCGCTCGCGCCCGCGACGTCCGCGACCCGTACCGCGTATCCGTCCATCGAGCTGTTGTCGAACGGCGGTAGCGAGACCGGGACCGTGACGTCGTCGACCAGCACGCACCCCTGGGCGTCGAGCAGTTGCAGCTCGATGGGCTCGAGAGGCCGGATGCCGGCGAGGATGTCCTCCAGATGGTCGTCCACCGACCAGAGGGGGTCCTGGCCGGTGGTGCGGGTCGCGGCGGCGCTCAAATTCCTTACATCTCCTCGTTCACGTAACTGCGAAGCCAGGTCCGGAAGTCCGGACCCAGATCTTCACGTTCGCACGCGAGTCTGACAATGGCACGCAGATAGTCGCCACGGTCTCCGGTGTCATAACGGCGGCCCTTGAAGACGACACCGTGCACGGGACCGCCGACCTTCTCGTCCTGCGCGAGCTGCTGGAGGGCGTCGGTGAGCTGGATCTCGCCGCCACGGCCCGGCTCGGTCTTGCGGAGTATCTCGAAGATCTGCGGGTCGAGGACGTAGCGGCCGATGACCGCGTAGTTCGACGGGGCGTCCTTCGGGTCCGGCTTCTCGACCAGGCCGGTCACCCTGACGACGTCGCCGTCCTCGGTGGGTTCGACGGCGGCGCTGCCGTAGAGGTGGATCTGCTCGGGCGCGACCTCCATCAGGGCGATGACGCTGCCGCCGTTGCGCTCCTGGACCTCGACCATGCGCGCGAGCAGGGGGTCGCGCGGGTCGATCAGGTCGTCACCGAGCAGGACGGCGAACGGCTCGTGGCCGACGTGCGGAGCGGCGCAGAGCACGGCGTGCCCGAGGCCCTTGGGGTCGCCCTGGCGCACGTAGTGCATCGTGGCGAGGTCGCTGGACTCCTGGACCTTCGCGAGCCGTGCGGCGTCGCCCTTCTTCTGCAGGGCGGACTCGAGCTCGTAGTTGCGGTCGAAGTGGTCCTCGAGGGGCCGCTTGTTGCGGCCGGTGATCATCAGAACGTCGTCGAGCCCCGCGGACACGGCCTCTTCGACCACGTACTGGATCGCGGGCTTGTCGACGACCGGCAGCATCTCTTTGGGGGTGGCTTTGGTGGCCGGCAGGAACCGCGTGCCAAGGCCTGCTGCGGGAATGACAGCCTTGGTGATCCTGGGGTGCGACTCAGTCATGCTCACAACCATATCCGGTGGCTATGTACTGAATCTGTGCCTCCGGTTAATTTGCTCTCATATGAGCGCATTGAGGAAGGCAAGGCACTGACCAGTGGTTCCCATGGGAGACCAGGCCGAGCCTGGCAAGCGAATGTTGCGGCGAAGGCTCCTCGAGATGAGAAACAGGTTGACGTCCGGTGACGTGCGTGAGGCGGCGGACGCACTGGCCGGGCGGGCGCTCGAGTTGCCCGAGCTCGCGCGCGCCCGCACGGTGGCCGCGTACGTCTCCGTGGGCGGCGAACCCGGGACCACACCCCTGCTGGACGCACTGCGCGCACGGAACGTGCGGGTGCTGCTGCCGGTCCTCCTGCCGGACAACGACCTCGACTGGGGCGTGTACGCCGGGCCCGGTTCCCTCGTACGCGTCCGGCACGGCGGACGGATGGCCCTCCTGGAGCCGGCCGGAGAGCGTCTGGGCCCGGAGGCCGTGGGGCGGGCGGACGCCGTGCTGCTGCCCGGTGTGGCGGTCGACGCGCGCGGTATGCGGCTCGGCCGCGGCGGGGGCTCGTACGACCGCGTACTGGCCCGTCTGGAGCGTGCGCGCGCCGACCCGGCCCTGGTGGTGCTCCTGTACGACACGGAGGTCGTGGAGCGCGTCCCCGAGGAGCCCCACGACCGGCCGGTGCACGCGGTGGTGACCCCCTCGGGCGTGCGGCGTTTCCGGGAGTCCCCGCCCGGCCGCCGGCAACCCGCTTGATGTGGAACCGGCCCTGCACGCACGCGTGCAGGGCCGGTTCCACATCGAGTCGTCCGTCAGGGCTCGAGCACGAGGGTGTCGGTCGTGCTCTTGTCGACCGCCGTCTTGGAGAAGCTCCACGACAGCAGCTCCCCCTGGGCCCATTTGTCCGTCTGATCGGTGTAGTGGGCGCTGTAGGCGTGCCCGGAGGCGCCGGTGAGGTTGATCCACTTGGACTTGTCGAGGTCGGCCAGGTTGACCACCATCCGCATCGACGGAACCCACACGACGCTGTAGCCGCCCGCCGCGTTCCAGCCGCTGGCGTTCACCGTCGCCTCGCCGCCGTCGAGCTTCCACGGGCCCCGGTTGAGCATGTACTGCAGCACGCCGGGGCCGCTGGTGCCGAGGGTCTGGTTCTTCAGGAACAGGCGGTGCAGCCGGCCCCAGCTCCAGGTGTCGATGTCCTTGCCGAGCTTGGCGGTCAGCTCCCAGCGCGCGTCCGTCAGTGCGCGCTTGAACAGGTCGTCGCGCGTCGTGGTGGCCTTCTGGGTGCGGGTCTTGGGCAGGTGCCACCAGTCGTTCGTCTGGTCGTTGATGATGTTGTTCACCACCTGGAACCACCGGTCGCCGCCGTCCGGCTGCGCCTGGTCCGCGGCCCGCTCACCGCACTCGCGCACCTTCTGGTCCTCGTCCGCGGGCCCGGTGCTGTCGGCCGGCTCGACCCACAGGCACTGGCCCTCGACGCGGAGCTCCTTGGGCAGCTTGTTGCCGAAGGCGAGCTTGAGGATGTTGCGCCAGACGGCGTTGAAGTACGCGGCCGCCGCCGAGTCGGCGTCCTGTGTGTAGTCCCAGCCCTCGAGCAGCTTCTGCGCCTCGCGGACGTTCTTGTCGGAGACGTCGATCTTGAGGAGCTTGGGCACCAGCAGCCTGGCGATGTCGCTGAAGTTGTCGAGCTGGATCTGGCGCATGTCGTCGGTCGACATCTTGCCGCCGCCCTTGATCTTCGACTCGATCAGGTCGGTGATCCGCTGACTGCGCGTGCCGTAGCCCCAGTCCTCGGTGAGCAGGTAGGGGTACCTGCTCTTGTCGATCACCGCCTGGTTCGCGGTGACGATGTAGCCCCGCTTCGGGTTGAACTCGTAGGGCAGCGCGTTCTGCGGGATGTACTTGCCGGTCCAGCTGTACGCGGGGTCCCAGCCCGGCGCGGGCAGCCGGCCTTCCCCCTTGCCGCGCACCGGGATCTTGCCCGGCAGCTGGTAGCCGATGTTGCCCTTGGTGTCCGCGTAGACCAGGTTCTGCGACGGCACGTCGAAGGAACGGGACGCCGACCGGAACTCGTCCCAGTTCGACGCCTTGTCGATCGCGAAGACGGCGTCCATGGAGGTGCCGGGGTCCAGGGCGGTCCAGCGCAGGGCGATGCCGTAGCCGTCGCCGCGGTCGGGTGCCGCGGTCTCGACCGTCGCCTTCTTGCCGACCTTGACCAGCTCGTCGTCACGGTCGGACAGCAGCGGCCCGTTGTTCGTCTCCCGTACGACGATCTTCTTGGAATCACCGCCGGCGACCTTGATCGTCTCGGTGCGGGTGGTGAACGGGCGCACCTTGTTGTCGTAGAGGTAGCCGCTGCCCGACAGCTTCTCCAGGTAGAGGTCGGTGACGTCCACCCCGGAGTTGGTCATGCCCCAGGCGATGTTCTTGTTGTGGCCGATTATCACGCCGGGCATGCCCGCGAAGGTGTAGCCGGTGACGTCGTACTGGCACTTGCTGGAGAGCGTGGTGCAGTGCAGGCCCATCTGGTACCAGACGGACGGCAGCGAGGCCGACAGGTGCGGGTCGTTGGCCAGCAGCGGCTTGCCGGTGATGGTGTGGTCGCCGTCCACGACCCAGGAGTTGGAGCCGATGCCGTTGCCGTTCACGCCGACGGCGGTCGGAACGTTGTCCAGGACGTTGTAGAGGCCCGCGAGCTGGCTCTGGAGGGCCGAGGACGGCGAGTTCGCCGTGGAGCTGCCGGTCGACGACTGCGTGCCCGTGGAGCCGCTCTGCTCGAACGCCTTGGTGATCTCGTTGTACTGGCCGGTCTGGACGATCGGCTTGTTCCGGCTGTACGGGTAGTCCGGGTAGAGGTCGTCGATCTGCTTCGGGCCGAGACGGCTGGTCATCAGGGAGCGGTCGATCTCGTCCTGCATGTTGCCGCGCAGGTCCCAGGCCATCGCCTTGAGCCAGGACACCGAGTCGACCGGGGTCCACTGCTGCGGCTTGTAGTCGTTGACGAGGCCCAGCGCGGCGTACTCCAAGGAGATGTCCTTGCCGCTCTTGCCATTCAGGTAGGCGTTGACACCCTTGGCGTAGGCATCGAGGTACTTCTTCGTCGAGGAGGACAGCTTGGTGTCGTACTCCTGCTTGGCGACCCGGTCCCAGCCGAGGGTCCGCAGGAACTCGTCGTTCTTGACCTGGCTCTTGCCGAACATCTCGGACAGGCGCCCGGAGGTCAGGTGCCGGCGCACGTCCATCTCGTAGAACCGGTCCTGCGCCTGGACATAACCCTGCGCCATGAAGAGGTCCTCGTCGGACGAGGCGTAGATCTGCGGGATCCCGTAACCGTCGCGCTTGACGTCGACGGGGCCCGACAGGCCTTCGAGCGTGATCGACCCACTGGTCTGCGGGAAGGAAGCTCGCACGGTACTGACGGACCAGTACCCTCCGTAACCGAACCCTCCCACAAGGGCCAGAACCAGGACGATCAGAAGCAGACGGGCTCTGCGCCCCTTCCTCCTGCCGGACTTGCCGGGCTTCTGGCCGGAAGAGGCGTTGGTGTTGGCGGGCATCGCTGTCCTTGCTGTCCTAACACGAGCGGCAGGGCGGGCTGTGCTTTCTACTGAGCGCTGGAGCAACCATAGGCGCAGGGCCCGGCATGCCTTGACGCGGAGTCCGGATCCGGCCCGGACTGAAGTTCGATCAGATCGCAGGAATGTCAAGAAAGCGTCAAGAGTTAGGTAAGGTAACGAAGTAGTTGTGCTGAAGCCCGCACCGGCTTCAGCTGCTCGGATCGGGGCGTTCGCATCGCGGCTCCCGCACTGCGAGAAGGGAACGGCCGCTGACTGTCCACCACCTCAACCAGCTCCTGCTCGTCTGCTCGCTCGTTCTGCTCATCGCGGTGGCAGCGGTTCGGATCTCGTCGCGCAGCGGGCTCCCCAGCCTGCTCATCTACCTGGGCATCGGCATCGCCATGGGCCAGGACGGCGTCGGCGACATCCACTTCGACAACGCCGAACTCACCCAGGTCATCGGCTACGCGGCGCTGGTCGTGATCCTGGCGGAGGGCGGTCTCGGTACGAAGTGGAAGGACATCAGGCCGGTACTGTCCGCGGCCACCTCCATGGCGCTGATCGGTGTCGCGGTGAGCGTCGGCGTCACGGCGGTCGGCGCGCACTTCCTGACCGGGCTCGAGTGGCGGCAGTCGCTCATCATCGGAGCGGTGGTCTCGTCGACCGATGCGGCGGCGGTCTTCTCGGTGCTGCGCAGGGTCCCGCTGCCCACGCGCGTGACCGGGGCCCTTGAAGCCGAATCCGGCTTCAACGACGCCCCGGTGGTGATCCTCGTCGTCGCCTTCTCCGCGGCCGGCCCGGTGGAGCACTGGTACACACTGCTGCTGACGATCGTCGCGGAGCTGGCCGTCGGAGCCGCGATCGGCCTCGCGGTCGGCTGGCTCGGCTCCTGGGGCCTGCGGCACGTGGCCCTGCCCGCCTCCGGCCTGTACCCGATCGCCGTCATGGCCATCGCGGTCGCGGCCTACGCGGCCGGTGCGCTGGCCCACGGCAGCGGCTTCCTCGCCGTGTACCTCGCGTCGATGATGCTCGGCAACGCGAAGCTGCCGCACTGGCCAGCGACGCGCGGCTTCGCCGAGGGGCTCGGCTGGATCGCGCAGATCGGCATGTTCGTCCTGCTCGGTCTGCTGGTGACCCCGCACGAACTTGGCGCCGACGTGCTGCCCGCCCTCGTCATCGGTCTGGTGCTGACCATGGTGGCGCGGCCGCTGAGCGTGGTGGTGAGCCTGCTGCCCTTCCGGCTGCCGTGGCAGGAACAGACGCTGATGTCATGGGCCGGCCTGCGCGGCGCGGTGCCCATCATCCTGGCCACGATCCCGATGGTGAACGGCGTCGCCGCCAGTCGCCACATCTTCAACATCGTCTTCGTCCTGGTGGTCGCGTACACCCTGGTCCAGGGCCCGACACTGCCCTGGCTGGCCCGCACGCTGCGCCTGGCCGGCGGCCCCGAGGCCTCCGACCTCGGCATCGAGTCGGCGCCCCTGGAGCGGCTGCGCGGGCATCTGCTGTCCGTCGCGATCCCCGGGGGCTCACGGATGCACGGCGTCGAGGTCAGCGAGCTGCGCCTGCCGGCCGGTGCCGCGGTCACGCTCGTGGTCCGGGAGGGAAAGTCGTTCGTGCCGCTGCCGACCACGGAACTGCGGCGCGGGGACGAACTCCTCGTGGTCACCACCGACCAGGTCCGCGACGCGGCGGAGAAGCGTCTGCGGGCGGTCGGCCAGGGCGGCAAGCTCGCCGGTTGGCTCGGCATGACCGGGAACGGAACGAGCGGGCGCAGGCGTTGAGACCCCGGCCCGGTCGCCGCACACGTCTGGCAATCCCAGGTCGAGCGCCGCATGGTGCCCTGTTTCACAGGGGTCCCGGCCGGGCGTCTCTGTACACTCGAGGCGCACCTGATCGAACCAACTCTGCCTGACGCAGAGCTGGCGCGACCGTATGGCGGCCGGGACGCCCCCGCAGCGGGCGCCGGTATCTACCGCAGTCCGCGCATGAGGACAGCTCTCGGCGCCCCGCGCTACCAGGCGGCAGAAAGGCACGGGCCGTGGCGTCCACGGTCACCTCGAAGTCGTCCCGTCCGGGCTACGGACAGCTGCTGCGCACCCGCGGCGCCTGGACCTTCCTGCTCCCCGGCTTCGCGGCGCGTCAGCCGTTCGCGATGCTCACCCTCTCCATCGTGCTGCTCGTCCAGCACACGACCGGCTCGTACGGCGCCGCGGGCGCCGTCGCGGCGGCCACCGGCGTCTCCATGGCCCTGTTCGCGCCCTACAGCGGCCGTCTCGCCGACCGCCACGGCCAGCGGGCGGTACTGCTTCCCGGCGTCCTGGTGCACGCTGTGGCGGGCGTGTCCCTCACGGCGCTGGCGCTGGCCCACGCGCCGTTGTGGGCCCTGTTCGCGGCCGCCGTCCCGACCGGCGCCTCGGTGCCGCAGATCGGCCCCATGGTGCGGGCCCGCTGGGGCGTGAAGCTCCAGGAATCACCCCTGATGACGACGGCAGCGGCCTTCGAGTCCGTCACCGACGAGCTGACCTTCGTGGTCGGCCCGCTGCTGGCGACCGCCCTGTGCACGGCGGTCGACCCGGCCGCCGGCCTGCTTGCGGAGGCGACCCTGACCCTGGTGGGCGGTGTGCTGTTCGCCGCGCAGAAGAGCACCCAGCCGTCCGTGGCCGCGCACAAGCACGCACACGTGGAGCACGTCTCCGCGCTGCGCGTCCCCGGTGTGCGGGTCCTGATCGCGACCTTCCTGGGTATCGGATCCGTCTTCGGCGGCATGCAGGTCTCGCTCGCCGCGTTCAGCCAGTCGATCGGCGAGCCCGGCCTGAACGGAGTCCTGTACGGGATCTTCGCGGCGGGCAACATGCTCTCCGGCGTCGTGTGCGGCGCCGTCGCCTGGAAGACCGCGCCGCAGCGCCGCCTGGTGATCGGCTACACGGCCCTCGCGGTCGCCGCCTCCGGCCTGTGGACCGCGCACTCGGTACTCGTCCTCGCCGGTCTCGGGCTCCTGGTGGGCATGTGCATCGCACCGTCCCTGATCACCGGCTACACACTGGTCGAGGGGCTGGTCCCGGCGGGCGCCCGCACCGAGGCGTTCACCTGGCTCACCGGCGCCGTCGCGCTCGGCCAGGCGGCGGCGGTCACCGTGGCCGGACAATTGGAGGACCGGCTGTGGGACGGTGCCGGTTTCCTGGTCCCGACGGCCGGAACGGTGCTGGCACTGGCGACCCTGGTGTCTCTGCGGTCCCGGCTGACGACACGCCCGGGCGGCCGCACGGTGGCACGTGGCGTCGGTCACCGCGTGCCGCTCTCGGTGGACTGAACCCGAGGAATGCGTCAGTATAGATCGTCGTTAGCACTCATTAAGTGAGAGTGCCAGGAGGAAGACAAGTGCCGACCTACCAGTACCAGTGCACCGAGTGCGGCGAGGGCCTCGAGGCGGTGCAGAAGTTCACCGACGACGCCCTGACCGAGTGCCCCAACTGCGGTGGCCGCCTGAAGAAGGTGTTCTCCGCGGTCGGCATCGTCTTCAAGGGCTCCGGCTTCTACCGCAACGACAGCCGCGGCTCCTCCTCGAGCAGCAGCCCGGCCTCGTCGAAGCCGTCGAGCTCCACCTCGTCGTCCGGCTCCACCTCGTCCGGCTCCACCTCGTCGGACTCCGGCTCGTCCTCGGGCAGCACCTCCTCGAGCTCCGCCGCATAAGGCCGGCCGACCGCTCCCCCGCCGTCACGGGACGGCGGGGTCCTTGGTGTCCTCCCGGCCAGCTACTGTGCTCGCCATGGAGAACGCAGAGATAGGCGTCATCGGCGGCTCGGGCTTCTACTCCTTCCTCGACGACGTGACCGAGATCCGCGTCGACACCCCTTACGGGGCGCCCAGCGACTCCCTCTTCCTCGGTGAGGTCGCCGGCCGGCGGGTCGCCTTCCTCCCCCGCCACGGCCGCGGCCACCATCTGCCGCCCCACCGCATCAACTACCGCGCCAACCTCTGGGCCCTGCGCTCCGTCGGTGTGCGGCAGGTCCTCGGCCCCTGCGCGGTGGGCGGACTGCGGCCCGAGCTCGGGCCCGGGACCCTGCTCGTGCCCGACCAGCTGGTGGACCGCACGAAGGCCCGGGCGCAGACGTACTTCGACGGGCTCCCCCTGCCCGACGGCACCGTGCCGAACGTGGTGCACGTGTCCCTCGCCGACCCGTACTGCCCCGTCGGCCGTGCCGCCGCGCTGCGTGCCGCGCGCGGGCGGGACTGGGAGCCGGTGGACGGCGGCACGCTGGTGGTGGTCGAGGGCCCGCGTTTCTCCACTCGCGCCGAGTCGCTGTGGCACCGGGCGCAGGGCTGGTCCGTGGTGGGCATGACCGGTCACCCCGAGGCGGCACTCGCCCGTGAACTGGAGCTCTGCTACACGTCGTTGACACTGGTCACGGATCTGGACGCGGGCGCGGAGACCGGCGAGGGCGTCTCGCACGACGAGGTGCTGAGGGTCTTCGCGGGAAATGTGGACCGGCTGCGGGGCGTGCTGTTCGACGCGGTGGCCGCGCTGCCGGCCGACGAGAAGCGGGACTGCCTGTGCAGGACGGCGCTGGGCGGGATGGATCCGGGGTTCGAGCTGCCGTGACCGTGACGGCGGCCGCGTCGGCCATGAGGGCGGCCGCGTCGACCGTGCCGGCGGCAGCGGACGAGGACTGAGGCGGGGCGGGCGCAGGGACAGGGGCAGAGGCACGGCAGGGGAGGGCGACGGCGTCCGGAACCTCACGTTCGGGTGAGCGAGTTGTCCACAACCGGCCGGTGGTCCACGGGCGTCGGCGGACTTCGCCGCGAGGCCTCATCGTTGGTCGCGTCCCGATCTCGCGACGCAGGTGGTGGTCAGCATGGCCCGGTTCTCCCCCTCCCCACAGCCCTCGTATCTCGCCCCTTCCGTGCCCCGCGTCGGCACGGACTCCTCCGTGACGCACATGCCACCGGAGGGATCCGCACCCGCACATCGCGGGGAAGCCCTCATGGCACCGCCCTATGGAGAAGGCCTCGTGCGGCGGGCCCGCGGACCCGCCTTCGGCCACCCGCCCCATGAGGACGTCCCCATGGTCCTGCCGTGCGCGGATGGCCCGGCGCCCCCACCCGAGGCGGATCTCGCGGGCCGTGCGGACACACCGCCCAGGTGCACGGTGCCGCACTTCGCCCCCGTGCGTGTGCGCGGCGGGTGCCACGGGCTGCGGCGCCTCGCTAGGCACCGCAGGAGGGCCGTGGCCATGGGCCTGGCGGTCACGGCGGCCTCCCTCGTGGCCGCAGGGCCGGGGGGCTCCGGGGACGCTCGGGCACACCCGGACGCCGTCGCGCATCCGCGGGCGGCACCCGGGCCCGCGCCGGAGCAGGGCGCGGTCGGGACGGTGACGGCGCCGGTGCGGATCGCTGACGGGGCCTCGGTGCGGTTGCTGCGGCCCGGCGCGAAGGTCGACGTGATCGCCGCCGACGGTGACGGCGGCGCGAAGGTCGTGGCGGCCGGGGCACTTGTCACGCGGGTGCCGGAGGTCGATCCCACCGAGAACGGCGCGCTGGTCGTGCTGTCCGTACCGCGCACCACGGCCGCCCGTCTGGCCGGTGCCGGCGCCGCCTCACGGCTGACGGTGACGCTGTGCTGATCCGCCCGCCGGACCCCGTTCCCCGATCACGGATTCCGGTTCACCCGGCATGGACTGGACAGGCACGGGACACCCTGCCGTAGGTTGCGGAGCTGTTCGTTCCGCTGTTTGTGCAGTCGAGGAGGGGCTCACTGGTGAGCGAGAAGAAGGAGCCGGGGCTCATGCAGGGCTTCAAGGCTTTCCTGATGCGGGGAAACGTCGTCGATCTGGCGGTTGCGGTCGTCATCGGCGCCGCTTTCACCAACATCGTCAACTCCGTGGTGAAGGGAGTGATCAACCCGGTCGTGGGTGCCCTCGGCACCAAGAGCCTGGACAGCTACAGCTCCTGCCTCCGGGAACCCTGCACGGGCACCGGTGACACCGCGACGGGCGTGCGCATCCTGTGGGGCTCGGTCCTCGGCGCCACGCTCAACTTCCTGATCACGGCCGCCGTCGTCTACTTCCTGATGGTCTTGCCCATGGCCAAGTTCCTGGCCCGCCAGGAGGCCCGCCGCAGGGCCAAGGAAGGCACGCAGGAGGTGGTCGGCGTGACGGAGCTGGAGGTGCTCAAGGAGATACGCGACACGCTGGTCGCGCAGCGGGGACCGGGCCGCGGCTGAGGTCGGTCGTTTGGATCGGGTCGGCCGGAAGATACCGCGCCACGCGACGCCGACGTGATCCAGATGACAGGCCGTAGGACCTGGTCCGCGGGCGGCGGGGCCGCATCGCTCAGCGATGGCGATGCGGCATCGCGCGCACGCCGCTCACAGGTGGTGGGGCGGCTTCTCGTCGAGGAAGCGCGCCAGATCGGCGGCGCTGTCCCCGCTCGGCCGGGGACGCTCGCCCCACCCCTGGTCCGTGTCGTCCGAGGACTGCCGGCTCAGCGGGTCGTCGAAGACCAGGGCGTCCTTGGGATCGGGCTTCGGGTCCTGTCGATCACGGGCGGGGGTGGTGCTCATGCCACCAGCGTACGTCCACGGTGTCCTGGGCGGACGCCCCGGGATCCCGGGCTCCTGACACATGTCGGTGGCCGATGGGCGACACAGGCCAGCTGGATTACGACCCGGGTGGTGGTGACCGGAAAATGCCGAAGGATCATGGGGCCATGACAGTTGACGGGCTGACGGATGTCATGGGCCTGCGTGTGGGTCACGCCACACGGATCGGCGACGGCTGGCTCACCGGCACCACGGTCGTCCTCGCCCCGGAGGGCGGGGCGGTCGCGGCGGTGGACGTGCGGGGCGGCGGGCCGGGCACGAAGGAGACCGACGCGCTCGATCCCCGCAACCTGGTGCAGAAGGTCGAAGCGGTCGTGCTGACCGGCGGCAGCGCCTACGGACTCGACTCGGCGTCGGGCGTGATGGCCTGGCTGGAGGAGCGCGGGCGTGGTGTGCGGGTCGGGCCCGGACCGACGCATGTGGTGCCGGTCGTGCCCGCCGCCTGCGTCTTCGACCTGGGACGCGGCGGCGACTTCGCAGCCCGGCCTGACGCGGCCGTCGGCCGGGCCGCCGTGGAGGCGGCCGCCTCGAGCGAGCCGGGCGCGCAGGTGCCGGAGGGCTGTGTGGGGGCGGGCACGGGAGCGACGATCGGACCCGTCAAGGGCGGCGTCGGCACCGCGAGCACGGTGCTGGACTCGGGTGTCACGGTGGGCGCCCTGGTCGTGTGCAACGCGGTGGGTTCGGCGTTCGACCCCGGAACAGGTGCCCTCTACGGGGAGTTGTTCCAGGGCGGGGCCGAGCGTCCCGCACCTGACGTGCACGACGCGGCGCGGCGGCGGCTGGCCGGGCTCGCCGCACACCGACCGCAGCCCCCGCTGAACACCACCGTCGCCGTCGTGGCGACCGACGCCGAACTCACCAAGGCCCAGGCGCAGAAGCTCGCGGGTGTGGCGCACGACGGCATCGCGCGCGCCGTGCGTCCGGCCCATCTGCTCACCGACGGGGACACGGTGTTCGGGTTGGCGACCGGGACGCGTCCCCTCGACTCCACGAGCCCTCTCGCACTGAACGAGGTGCTGGCGGCGGGCGCGGACCTCGTGACGCGCGCGATCGTACGGGCGGTGCGCGCCGCCGAGTCGGTGGACGCACCGGGCGGAACCTGGCCCTCGTACACGGAGTTGTACGGCGCCCGGTAGTCGCCGGGGCAGGCGATTGTCCCGGTTCTGTCACGCGATGGCGTAGACGGCGACGAGCGGGAACCCGTGGTCGTGGCATTCGCTCTTTCTCCACGTACTCGAGCGGAACCCCCACACCATGACGAATCTGGAGAAGCCCGTGACAACGCCGGACATGCGAGCGCGGCGCGTACTGGCGGCCTGCGCCGCCCTGATGGTCGGCGCCCTGACCCTCACCGCCTGCGGCGGCGACGCCAAGGCCGACAACAACAAGAACGGGGCCGGTGCGCAGGACTCACCCAAGACCTCGGCCGCCAGGATCGTCATCTCCGCGAAGGACGGTTCGACCGGCGCGTCGATCAATACGACCGGAGTGAAGGTCAGCGACGGAAAGCTGACGGAGGTGAAGATGACGGTGGCCGGGGCCGGCACGGCCGTGCCCGGCGAGGTGTCCGCGGACGGGACGTCCTGGAAGCCGGGGCAGCAGCTCGAGCGCGGGACGAAGTACGAGATCTCGGCCACGGCGAAGGACGCGGACAACCGTGTGGCGGCCGCCAACTCGATATTCACCACGGTCACATCTGCCGACAGCTTCATCGGGACGTACACGCCCGACAACGGGACGACGGTCGGCGTCGGGATGCCGGTGTCCTTCACCTTCGACAAGGCGATCAGCAACAAGAAGAGCGTGCAGTCCCACATCACGGTGACCTCCAGCAGCGGGCAGCAGGTCGTCGGGCACTGGTTCGGGGCGCAGCGGCTGGACTTCAGGCCCGAGGAGTACTGGAAGGCCGGCTCCAAGGTCACGATGAAGATCGACCTCGACGGGGTCGAGGGCGCGAACGGCGTCCACGGGGTGCAGAAGAAGACCGTGTCCTTCACCATCGGCCGCTCGCAGGTCTCCACGGTCGACGTCCGGACCCAGACCATGACGGTCGTACGGGACGGCGGGACGCTCAGGACGGTTCCGATCTCGTCGGGCAGCCCGCAGCACACCACGTACAACGGCCAGATGGTGATCTCCGAGAAGTTCGTGCAGACCCGTATGAACAGCAGGACGGTCGGTCTGGGCGGCGAGTACGACATACCGGACGTGCCGCACGCGATGCGGCTGACCGCCTCGGGCACCTTCATCCACGGCAACTACTGGTACAACAAGGGCAACCCGCCCTTCGGCCGCGAGGGCACGAGCCACGGCTGCGTCGGCATGCAGGACGTACGGGGCGCGCGGGCCGACTCGACCGCCAAGTGGTTCTACGACAACTCGCTCGTCGGGGACGTCGTGATCGTCAAGAACTCCCCCGACAAGACGGTCGCACCGGACAACGGACTCAACGGCTGGAACGTCCCATGGAGCACCTGGACCGCCGGAAGTGCCGCCTGACCAGCACGGCATGACGATCGATCGGGTCGCGCGGGAACACACCGCGCGGCCCGTCCGTTTTCCCACCGTACGTTTTCTCGGTTCCCGGACATGATGTCCGACCGAGGGGCTACGGTATGCACCCACAAGGTGACATGCAGCGACGCCGGGAGAAACCTTGAGCGTTCCGTACGAGACGGCGGCGTACGAGCCAGCCGAGTCGCCCGAGGCTCCGGAGGAGCACCTCGCGCGACTCCTCGGCCGCGCCCTGAACTCCTTCGAGCTGCCGGACGAGACGATGGTGCGGCTCGACTGCGCGCTGGCGTACGACAGTTCCCTGCACTCCGCGCACCACAGCGCGGGGCTGCACCGGGAAACCTACCGGCATACATGGCTGCTCGCGGACGGTTCGGCGGTCACGCTGTGGGAGCTCGTGCACAACACCGGGCCGGACGGTCACCTGGAGCACGAGGTGTACGTGGACGAAGAGGAGCTGCGCGCCGCCACGTCCCGGCTGCCGCTGCCGCCGGACACCCCCGACTTCGAACTGCCCGTGCTCGTACAGCCCTCGCCCGTTCCCGAGCCCCGCCATGCGTACGCTCCGGACGACTCGGCCGACCACGTGCGCCGGCTGCTGCGCCGGGCGGAGAACCCGGACCCCCCGGACGGTGATCTCGCGAGGTTACTGCTGGGCTCCGCCCTCGCCCACGAGATCACACAGGCCTTCGGCCGTCCGTCCCGGGCCGCCCAGGCAGGTCTGTCCTACGCGCTCTACGAGCATGCGTTCCTGCTGCGGGACGGCCGCGAGGTGTCCCTGTGGGAGGTCGAGCACACGGCGACGCCCGACGGCCGGCACATGTGCGAGGTGTATCCGTCCGAGGAGGCGGCGCGGGAGGCGATGGAGCGGCGCGCGGCGACGCTCGGCTGACCCGGGGCGACACCCGTCCGACCCGGCGCGCACCCTCCGGGGCACACGGTCTAGGAGCGGCCCTCGTCGAACTGCCGCATGAGGCCCGCGAAGGCGTCGCGTTCGGCCGGGGTGAGTTCGACGGACTCCACGGCCGGCCCCTGCTTCGGCTGACGGGGAAGAGCACCGAGCCTGTTGCGGTAACGCCGGGCAGCCTCCTCGTAGCGGCGGCGGCGCAGAATGCGGCCCGCACAGACGATCCAGACTGCGCTCGCCAGGGCGAGCAAGGGCACACCCAGCAGTTGGAAGATCGACGTGTCGGCAGGCATGCCCCAAGTAGACACCACGATCCGGGCTTTTGGCCCCGGACCGTGACGCATATCGCAGATACGACGAGTGCCCCGAAGTACCCAGAGCGGTCGCAATGGACACCTCGAAACGGGTCCCTCGCCACGCGGGCCACGCAGTGTCCACAGCCCGCCCGACGCGGCTCGGCCGCAACCCCCTCGGAGGGGTTGCGGCCGAGCGGCGTGACGATGTCCGGGCGGTCAGGCGGCGACCGGCTGCTGGGACTCTTCGAGCGCCACTGTCGCCGCTCCCGGCGCCTGCTTACCGCCGGCCTCGTGGCTCTGCCTGCGCATTCCCTTCAGAACGACCACCAGGGCCGTGGTCACGCACACGCCGGCGGCGATCGCGACCAGGTAGAGGAACGGGTTGCCGATCAGCGGGACCACGAAGATGCCGCCGTGCGGGGCGCGCAGGGTGGCTCCGAAGGACATCGACAGGGCGCCGGTGACCGCACCGCCGACCATCGACGAGGGGATCACGCGCAGCGGATCCGCCGCGGCGAACGGGATGGCGCCCTCGGAGATGAAGGAGGCGCCGAGCACCCAGGCGGCCTTGCCGTTCTCCCGCTCGGTCTGGGTGAAGAGCCTGCCGCGCACGGTCGTCGCCAGTGCCATCGCCAGCGGCGGGACCATACCGGCGGCCATCACCGCGGCCATGATCCTCATCGCCGAGTCGCTCGGGTCGGAGACCGCGATCCCGGCCGTCGCGAAGGTGTAGGCGACCTTGTTGACCGGGCCGCCCAGGTCGAAGCACATCATCAGGCCCAGCAGCGTGCCGAGCAGGATCGCGTTGGCGCCGGAGAGGCCGTTCAGCCAGTCGGTCATGCCCTTCTGCGCGGATGCGATGGGTTTGCCGACGACCACGAACATCAGGAACCCGACGACCGCCGAGGAGATCAGCGGGATCACCACCACCGGCATGATGCCGCGCAGCGCAGGGGCGATCCTGACCCGCTGGATCGCCATCACCACACCGCCCGCGAGCAGACCGGCCACCAGACCGCCGAGGAAGCCCGCGTTGATGGTGAGCGCGATCGAGCCGCCCACGAAGCCGGGCACAAGGCCCGGCCGGTCCGCCATGCCGTAGGCGATGTAGCCGGCCAGGACCGGGATGAGGAAGTTGAAGGCCACGCCGCCGATCTGGAACAGCAGCGCACCCCAACTGTCCGCCTGCGTCCACACGAAGTGGTCCATGACCGACGGGGCCTTGTTGATCCTGTAGCCGCCGATCGCGAAGCCGACGGCGATGAGCAGTCCGCCCGCCGCGACGAACGGGACCATGTAACTGACACCGGACATCAACCACTTGCGCAGCCTGGTGCCGTAGCCCTCGCCGGCGTCACCGGAACGCTCGACCGGCGTCCCCGCGGCGGCGTCAGCGGTCACCTCGCCGCGGGCGGCCCTGCCGCGCACCTCGGCGATGAGCTCGGCGGGGCGGTTGATCCCCGCCTTCACCCCGACGTCCACGGTCGGCTTCCCGGCGAAGCGCTCCTTGTCCCGCACGGGGACGTCATGGGCGAAGATCACACCGTCCGCCGCCGCGATCACGGCCGGGTCGAGCCGGGTGAACCCGGCCGAACCCTGAGTCTCGACGACGACTTCGACGCCCGCTCCACGGCCCGCGTTCTCGAGCGACTCGGCGGCCATGTACGTGTGCGCGATTCCGGTGGGGCAGGAGGTGACGGCGACGATCCTGAACGGACCTTCGGCGGCATCCGGCCGCGGGGCGGTCCCGTCCTCGGCGCGCGCATCCGTCATGGGGGGCGCGCCGTCCGCAGCTGCGCCGGAGGGGGCCGTTCCCGTCGGCACCGTCTCCCCGGACGACGCGGCCCCGGCCGCGGGCGCCTCGTCCCCGCGGATGAGTGCCGCCGCGGCCGCCGCGTCGTCCACGGCCCGCAGCGCGGACGTGAACTCGGCGTTCATGAGCTGGCGGGCGAGGGAGGACAGGATCGTCAGATGGGCGTCGTCCGCACCCGCCGGGGCGGCGATCAGGAAGATCAGGTCGGCGGGACCGTCCGGGGCGCCGAAGTCGATGCCCCGCGCGCTGCGCCCGAAGGCGAGGGTCGGCTCGGTGACGTGCTCGCTGCGGCAGTGCGGGATGCCGATGCCGCCGTCGAGCCCGGTCGGCATCTGCGCCTCGCGCGCCGCGACGTCGGCGAGGAAGCCGTCCAGGTCGGTCACCCGGCCCTCGGTCACCATCCGCTCGGCGAGGGCGCGAGCCGCCGCCTCCTTGGTTTCGGCGGACAGGTCGAGATCGACCAGGTCCGCGGTGATCATCTCGCTCATCGCGGGCTCCTTCGCACGCGTATCGCCCGGGGGGTCTCATGGGCGTCGGTGGGGACGGGTATGCGGTGGGGTGGTACGGCGGAGGGCGGGACGGCCGGGTGGCCGGGGGAGACCCGCCTCCGGGTGGCGGTGGGAGTGGTCGGCTCCCGCCGCGGTTCGAGGGATGTGGGACTTCCGGTCATGACGCGGGCTCCGTGAGAACGCGGTCCACGGGCACCTCCGACGTGACCGTCACGGCGGACGGATCCAGATCGGCCGGGGTCGGCATCACGCTGCCGGGCAGCTGGACCGCGGCGGCACCGTGGGCGACGGCGGAGGCCAGTGCCTTCGGGCCGCTGCCGCCGGCGATCAGGAAACCTGCGAGGGAGGCGTCACCTGCGCCGACGTTGCTGCGTACGACGTCGACGCGCGCGCTGCCGAACCAGACACCGTCGGCCGACACGAGCAGCTGGCCGTCCGCACCGAGGCTTGCCAGCACGGCGCCCGCGCCCAGCTCGCGCAGTTCCTCCGCGGCCTTCACCGCGTCGCCCACCGTGGCGAGGGGACGTCCTACGGTCTCGGCGAGTTCCTCGGCGTTCGGCTTCACCACGTCGGGGCGTTCCCGCAACGCCTCCCGCAGGGCGGGCCCCGAGGTGTCCAGTGCGATCCGGGCCCCGGCCGCATGGGCGCGGGCCACCAGGTCCGTGTACCAGGAGGGGGCCAGGCCGCGCGGGAGGCTGCCGCAGCAGGTGACCCAGCCGGTCTCGGCCGCGCGGTACTGCTCGCGGACCGTCTCCAGCAGGAGTTCGGCCTCGGCGGCGGAGAGCTCGGGACCGGGTGCGTTGATCTTGGTGAGGGCGCCGTCGGGCTCGGCGACCGAGATGTTGGAGCGGGTGGCACCGGCGATCGGGACGGGCGCGACCTCGATGCCCTGTGCGTGCAGCAGATCGGCGACGAGCGCACCCGGCGCGCCGCCCAGGGGCAGGACGGCGACCGTGCGCCGCCCCGCGGCCGCGACCGCCCGCGAGACGTTCACGCCCTTGCCGCCCGGGTCCATCCGTTCGCCGGTGGCGCGGATGACCTCACCGCGGCCGAGGGAGGGGACCTCGTAGGTGCGGTCGAGGGAAGGGTTCGGGGTGACGGTGAGGATCATGCGCGCACTACTTCCGTGCCGCCGCTCTCGATCGCGGCGGCGTCCTCGGGGCTCAGCCCGCTGTCGGTGATGAGCAGGTCCACGTCGCCGAGCTCGCCGAACCGGGCGAAGTGCTCCTGACCGTGCTTGGAGGAGTCGGCCAGCAGCACCACGCGGCGTGCGGCGCGGATCGCGGCGCGCTTGACGGCGGCCTCGGCGAGATCGGGCGTGGTCAGTCCGTGATCGGCGGAGAAGCCGTTGGCCGCGATGAACGCCACGTCGGCGCGGATCTCGCCGTACGCGCGCAGCGCCCAGGCGTCCACGGCGGCGCGCGTGCGGTGCCGTACGCGCCCGCCCACCAGATGGAGCTGGATACCGGGGTGGTCCGCGAGGCGGGCCGCTGTGGGCAGGCTGTGCGTGACCACCGTGAGCGTCGCGTCCAGGGGGACGGCGCCGGCCAGCCGGGCGACGCTCGAGCCGGCGTCGAGGATCATCGTGCCCTCGCCCGGCAGCTCCGCGAGGGCCGCCTTCGCGATCCGGTCCTTCTCGTCGGCCGCGGTGGACTCCCGTTCCGCGAGGTCGGGCTCGAAGTCCAGGCGTCCGACGGGTATGGCACCGCCGTGCACCCGGCGCACCAGTCCGGCCCGGTCCAGGGCCTTCAGATCGCGCCGGATCGTTTCCGCCGTGACCTGGAACTCCTCGGCCAGGGACACCACGTCCACCCGCCCGCCGTCACGGGCGAGCCGGAGGATCTCCTGCTGCCGCTCCGGTGCGTACATGTCCGTTCGCCTCCGCCTCGTGCCCGAACGTGTGGTTTCCCTGGGAGGCTACGTCTGGATTGCTGAAAAGTAAACGGGTTCGGGCATGGATCCGGACATAAACGGGCCCGGGGCCTTGTGCGGGCTGTGCCGCCACACGCGGCTGCGCCCGGCGGTCTCGCGCAGAACGCGACCGCCGGGCGCCGTCGACCACCGCTCGGGAGACGACCACCGCTCAGCTGACGAGCACCGGCTCCGGCTCCCCGGCCTGCTCCTCCTCCGTGTCCGGCGCCCCCTCCATGTGCTGCGCCGGCCGCTTCGGCAGGGCGAACATCAGCAGGAAGATCACCCCCAGTACGGCCGCCACCCAGCCCAGCGCGTACTGGAAGGCGTGCACGAAGGCCGGTCCCATCTGCGCCGGGGCCAAGCGGTCGGCGATCCGCCCGAAGAAGACCACCGACACCAGGCCGAGACCCAGCGCGTTGCCCATCTGCTGCACCGTGTTGATCAGGCCGGAGGCCGAACCGGAGTGCTCCTGCGGCACATCGGACAGGACCGCGTCCGTCAGCGGCGCGACGATGAGCCCCATTCCGGCCCCCATCACCACGAGGGGCAGGGCCATCTGCCAGGACGCTATGGCGAGGCCGTACCGATCGGACTCCCAGATGTAGAGGAGCACACCCACCGCCATCACCAGCGCGCCGGCCTGAAGCACCTTGCGGCCGAAGCGCGGGACCAGCTTCTGCACGGACATCCCGGCCGCGGTGGAGACCGCGAGCGAGAACGGCACACCCGTCAGGCCCGCCCGCAGCGCGCTCCAGCCCAGGCCGACCTGCATGTACAGCGTCCACACCAGGAAGAAGATCCCGAGGCTGACGCCGAAGACTGTCTGCACCGCGATGCCCGCCGCGAAGCTCTTCACGCGGAAGAGGGAGAGTTCGACCAGCGGGGAGCCGTCCCGCCGGCTCTTGTGCCTCTCGTAGGCCACGAGCACCGCGAAGACGACGAGCGCTCCCGCCATCGACGCGTACCCCCACAGCGGCCAGCCCAGCTCACGACCGCGCGTGAGCGGGTAGAGCAGCATCAGCAGACCCAGCGTGACCAGGGCGACGCCGACGAGGTCGAGGCGCAGGGCCCGCGGCGCCCGGGACTCCGCGATGAAACGCCGGCCCAGAAGCAAGGCACCGACACCGACCGGCAGGTTGATCAGGAAGATGGGCCGCCACTCGAGGCCGAAGAGGTTCCACTCGGTCAGCAGTGCGCCGAGGAGCGGTCCGGAGACGGCTCCGAGGCCGACGATCGCGCCGAAGAGGCCGAAGACCTTGCCCCGCTCGTGTGCCGGGAAGGTGGCGTGCACGATCGACAGCACCTGCGGCACCATCAGCGCGGCCATCGCGCCCTGCAGGATCCGCGAGGCGACGAGCATCTCCGGGTTCGCCGCGAAGCCGCACAGCGCCGAGGCGAGCGTGAAGCCGCCTATGCCGATCAGGAAGAGGCGCTTGCGCCCGTGGATGTCGCCGAGCCGGCCGCCGGTGATGAGCCCGGCGGCGAAGGCGAGCGCGTACCCCGCGGTGATCCACTGGATCTGGCCGAAGGACGCGCCCGCGTCCCGCTGGATCGACGGGATCGCGATGTTGACGATCGTGACGTCGACCAGATCCATGAAGGCCGCGGTCATCACGATGGCGAGCGCGAACCAACGCCTTCGGTCGCCCGCGCCGCCGGCCGCGGTGCTGCTGAGTGTGCTCTCGGTGGAGGTCATGGCCCGACGTTAGGACGCCATTAGGTCGAATCGTGTCCTAGTTCTGCGGCATCCTCGGATTCATGACGACGGACACTCCCGCCCGGCTCCTGCAGTTGCTCTCCCTGCTCCAGACCCCGCGCGAATGGCCGGGCGGCGAGCTCGCCGAGCGGCTCGGAGTCTCCCGGCGCACGGTCCGCCGGGACATCGACCGGCTGCGCGAGCTGGGCTACCCGGTCCAGGCCACCAAGGGCGCCGACGGCGGATACCGGCTGGTCGCGGGGAAGGCCATGCCGCCGCTCGTGCTCGACGACGAGGAGGCCGTGGCGATCGCGGTCGGGCTGCGGGCCGGCGCCGGACATGCGGTCGAGGGCGTCGACGAGGCGTCCGTGCGGGCCCTGGCCAAGCTGGAGCAGGTGCTGCCGGCCCGGCTGCGCCATCGCGTCGCCACGCTCCAGGCCGCCACCACTCATCTGACCAGTGGTGACGGGGCGAGCATCGCGCCCGAGACACTGACCGTGATGGCCTCGACGATCGCGGGCCACGAGCGGCTGCGGTTCGGCTACCGCTCCGGGGACGGAACCCGGTCACGGCGTCTGACCGAGCCGTACCGGCTGGTCTCGACGGGACGCCGCTGGTACCTCGTCGCCTACGACCTCGAGCGGGACGACTGGCGGACGTTCCGGGTCGACCGGGTCGCCGAGCCGTCGGCGACGGGCGCCCGGTTCGCGCCGCGCGAACTGCCGACGGGGAGCGCGGCGGAGTATCTGCGCCGGTCGGTGTACCGGCGGCAGGAGACATACGAGTTCGAGGCGACCTTCGCCGCACCGGCGGAGCTGGTCGCCGCCCGCCTGCCCCACTGGTTCGAGCCGCCGGAGCCGCTCGGCGAGGGTGAGTGCCGGCTGCGCGGCGCGGCGAGCGACTCCGTGGAGTGGCTCGCGGTGCGGCTCGCCATGGTCGGCTGCGAGTTCACGGTGCATCGCCCGGAGCAACTCATCACGCGGACAAGGGAACTGGGTGAGCTACTCGGCCGGGCGGCGCAGGCGCCGCAGCCCTGAGAGACGGGGCTCAGCCGATCTCCCACACGAAGTCCCGCAGGGCCTCCAGGTTACGGACGGCGAGGCAGGCCGGACCGTTCGGGCCGGCGGCCGATTCGTTGCCCGCGGCCCAACTCTCCACCGCCACGCGCACGGAGGCACTGGCGAGGGCGGCGGCGAAGCGGAGAGCGGGGGTGATGTCCACCGACGCCTCGTCACCTCCCTGGGTACGCGCCGCCAGCACCTCGGCGAGTTCCTGCTCCCCCGCCTGGCAGATCTCGGCCCACACCTTGGTGAGCGCGGGGTTGGGGCCGGTGAGGCGCAGCAGGGCGCGCACCCACTGGAGGGACCTCGCGGAGACTCCGACCCCGGGGGTCAGGGTGTGGACCACCGCGTGATGCAGGGCCTCGGCGACGGAGAGGTCCGCGGGGGCGTCGCGGACGGCCTGCGCCCACTGGTGCGCACCCGCCGAGAACAGCGGGGCGAGCGCCTCCTCCTTGGTCGCGAAGTACCGGTAGAAGGTGCGCGGTGCGACCCCGGCGGCACGGGCGATGTCCTCCGCGCGGGTGGCGCGCAGGCCGTCGGCCATGAAGAGCCCTGCCGCGGCCCGGGCGATCTCCATCCGGGTCGCCGCCTTGCGTCGTTCGGTGAGCGACAGGGCCTCGGGGTCTTGCGCCGTACGGCCGGAGGACGCCCCGGTCATACGCTTGGTACCGGTCACGACGGCAGGTTATGCCGCTGTGGCACAATCTGCCATTCGTGGCCGCCCCGGGGTTCAGGTCCGGGGCGGCCCGTCGATTTCTGCCGCCCGCGGCGGGGCAGTAAAGGAGCCGGGCCCCGGCGCCAGGGGGGAGTGGCGCCGAAGCCCGGCTCGGGAGAGCCCCGGCACCGGGGGGAGGTGCGTCGGGACTCGGCTCGTGGGGGCCGCACGATGCGGCCCGTGCCCTGCGGGACCTGGAGGTCTTGTGCCCCGGACCCGGCGGGTTGAAGCGACGGAACGCGCCAAGTCCGTGCGGCGCGGCGGGCCGCCCGGGGGGTGGCGTCGCCGTCGGCCGCCCGGGCGGAAGCCGTCAGGCCGCCGCGTCGAAGCCCGTCTGCCGCGCGAGCTTCTTCAGCTCCAGCAGCGCGTGCTTCTCGATCTGCCGGATGCGCTCACGCGTCAGTCCGTGCTCCTTGCCCACCTCCGTGAGCGTGCGCTCCCGGCCGTCCTCGATGCCGTACCGCATCTTGATGATCGAGGCCGTCCGCTCGTCGAGCCGTCCGATCAGGTCGTCCAGTTCCTCGCTGCGCAGCAGCGTGAGCACCGACTGCTCCGGGGACACCGCGGAGGTGTCCTCCAGCAGGTCGCCGAACTGGGTCTCGCCCTCGTCGTCCACCGACATGTTCAGGGAGACCGGGTCACGGGCCCAGTCGAGGACGTCGCTGACGCGGTCCGCCGAGGAGTCCAACTCGGCCGCGATCTCGGCCGGCTCGGGGTCGCGCCCGTGCTCACGGTTGAACTCCCGCTGGACACGGCGGATCCGGCCCAGCTCCTCGACCAGGTGCACGGGCAGCCGGATGGTCCGGGACTGGTCCGCGATGGACCGCGTGATCGCCTGACGGATCCACCAGGTCGCGTAGGTCGAGAACTTGAAGCCCTTGCGGTAGTCGAACTTCTCGACCGCGCGCACCAGCCCCGCGTTGCCTTCCTGGATCAGGTCGAGCAGCGGGAGACCGCTGCGCGGGTAGCGCCGCGCCACGGCGACGACGAGCCGGAGGTTCGAGCGGATGAAGATGTCCTTGGCCCGCTCGCCGGCGGCGACCAGGGCCTCGAGCTCCTCAGGGGTGGCCTCGGCCTTGGCCTTCTCCTCCCCGTCGAGGATCTGGCGTGCGAACACACCCGCCTCGATGACCTGGGACAGCTCGACCTCCCTCGCGGCGTCGAGCAGCGGCGTGCGAGCGATCTCGTCGAGGTACATGCCGACCAGGTCGCGATCGGCGATCTCGCCGCCATGGGCGCGAACACTGTTAGCCGCGTCGACGGTCTCGCTCTCGGCGGACTTGCGACGGGCGACGGCACGGGTTGCCATGCGTGCTCCCTTGCGATGGTGGGCTGGCGGTGGTCCTGTGACGCTTCGGTCACCCTCCCGGGTGCCCTGCATCCGATGGAAACAACGACTGGAATCAGGACAGAATTCCCAACGGGCCCCTCAATTTTTCTGATCATGCAGTACCCTGTGCCGCCACCAGGGAGGCCGGATGCTGTCCGAATTCAGAGAGGTGCAGGTCAGGCCGGGAGTCGAGAGCGACCTCGGGGCCCTCACCGACCTCTACAACCACTATGTGCGCGAGACGCCCATCACCTTCGACACCGCGGTCTTCACCCCGCAGGAGCGACGTCCCTGGCTGCTCTCCCATCCTGAAGACGGGCCGCACCGCCTGATGGTTGCCACGGAGCCCGAATCGGGGACGATTCTCGGGTACGCCACATCCAGCGCCTTCCGGCCGAAGCCGGCGTACGCGACCTCGGTGGAGGTCACGGTCTACCTCGCCCCGCAGGCCACGGGACGCGGCGTCGGCACACGTCTCTACAGTGCCCTCTTCGAGTCCCTCGCCGGGCAGGACCTGCACCGGGCGTACGCGGGCATCGCCCAGCCCAACGAGGCGTCCGTGCGACTGCACGAGCGCCTGGGCTTCCGGCACATCGGCACATACCGCGAGGTGGGGTACAAGTTCGGCCGCTACTGGGACGTGGCCTGGTACGAGAAGGAGCTCTGACGGCGGAGCCCTGCGCGCGCCGCGCTCGTGCGGAAGGCGGGCGGCCATGCATGCCGCCGCCCGCCGTCGCGTCCGCGAAGTTCCGGTGGCCGCCCGGACCCCCGCCGACGGTCAGCCGAACTGCACCGACCGCTTCGCCAGACCCATCCAGAACCCGTCGATCACCGACTTCTGCGCGTCGAGCTCACCGGTCGCGTCCGCCGCGCCCAGGGTCACGAACAGCGGGGCGAAGTGCTCCGTGCGGGGGTGGGCCAGGCGGCCCGCCGGGGACTTGCGGACGAAGTCGACGAGCGAGTCGACGTCGCCGGCCTCCAGCGCGCGGTGCCCCCAGTCGTCGAACTCCGCCGACCAGCCCGGCACTCCCCCGCCCGGCTGCCGCAGGGCCGCCAGGTTGTGGGTGAAGAATCCCGAACCGAGGATCAGGACGCCCTCGTCGCGCAACGGCGCCAGCTTCCGGCCGATCTCCATGAGCCTCAGCGGATCGAGGGTCGGCATGGAGACCTGAAGGACCGGGATGTCGGCCCCCGGATACATCTCGACCAGCGGAACGTACGCGCCGTGGTCGAGACCGCGTTCCGGCACGTCCTGTACGGGGATGCCGGGGGCGCGCAGCAGCTTGCGCACCACTTCGGCGAGTTCGGGGGCGCCCGGGGCCCCGTACCGCACCCGGTAGTAGTGCTCGGGGAAGCCCCAGAAGTCGTAGACCAGCGGGACCGTCTCCACGGCGCCGAGCGCCAGCGGCGCCTCCTCCCAGTGGGCGGACACCACCAGGATCGCCTTGGGGCGGGGCAGGTCCGCGGACCAGGCGGCGAGCTGGCCGGGCCAGACCGGGTCGTCGGCGAGCGGGGGTGCGCCATGGCTCAGATAGAGGGCGGGCATGCGCTCGGGCACGGTGCGCTCCTCGGTGACGGCGGGCATGGCGGCCACTCCCTTCGCGACTTGCTTGAAGTCTCAAGTTATATCCGTCAGCCTACTCCGCACTTGTTTAACCTTCAAGAAGGAGCCTCGTAGAGTGGTCCCATGACGACGGCACCCGCTGATGACACACGCTGGCTCACCGACGAGGAGCAGCGCATCTGGCGTGCGTACATGCACGCCGTCACTCTTCTCGAGGACCACCTCGACCGCCAGCTCCAGCGCGACGCGGGCATGCCGCACGTGTACTACGGACTGCTCGTCCAGCTCGCCGAGGCGCCGCAGCGGCGGCTGCGGATGACGGAGCTGGCCATGCGGGCGAAGATCACGCGCTCCCGGCTCTCGCATGCCGTCGCCCGCCTCGAGAAGAACGGCTGGGTGCGGCGCGAGGACTGCCCTTCGGACAAGCGCGGGCAGCTCGCGGTCCTCAC
>NZ_JAVMJZ010000004.1:0-329400 GCF_036320405.1 Streptomyces sp. WAC07094 | reverse complement strand
CGCGCGGTCTGCTCCGCAGACACGACGCGCCGCCGCTACGCGGCGGATCAATTCCCTTGCTCCGCAAGGGAATTGAATTTCGTCACTCCGTGACGACGGCTCGAATCGCTCCGCGATTCGGCCCAAGGAATTCGCTCCGCGAATTCCTAAAAGCGCACCGAGAGGGTGCCCCTGCCCTTACCGAAGTGTCGCCACTCCGCTGGATCCCTTTTTTATTCCCGCAATTCTCTGTGCCAGTTCCGAAAGGAACTGACACATCTTCAGTAGAGAAATTATTGATCCGAAAATTCTCCAAATCCCCTGCGTAGCAATTGAACTGATTTCCCCTCAGGTTCATTTTCCCCACCAGGCCAGGGCCCACGCCGAGCGGCGGAACATCCCAGCTCCACAGTTCACCGGCCCTCCAGCAGGCCCGTCCCCGCCCTCAACCCAGCGCGGCGGCGGAGTCGACGCGCAGCAGCCATCCGGCCGCCCTTGATCCCCGAGGCCGCCGCTCAGCCACGCCCGCCTCCGTTCCTCACTCTCTTTCGACCGGCGTGGGGTAAGTGGCAGCAGAGGGGATGTCAGCTCCCCCGACCATGCGCAACAGGCTTGTTGACCTGGGGTGTTCGCAGGCCGGCCGCTGGTCGAGGTCAGGGGATAGGGCAAGGGATGGCGCAGGAGTTTGTGCTTGGGGTGGTGCAGCAGATCCCAATGAAGTATTGTGGAACTTGCGAGGAGGGTGGCTCCCTCCCCCATCATCAACGTTCGTCGACAGAAAGGCGTTTACGTGGAAATCGTCGTCAGCGCAGGCAAGGTGACTTCCGGGGCGGAGGAGTTCAAGACTCCGCAGGCCACTAAGAGCTTGTCTCACGTGGTGAGTTTCGCGAGTTTCTTGTAGCAGGTCAGGGCCGCTGCGAGACCGAGGAAGGCCAGGAAGTGGCTTCCCTTTCGCTCGTATCGGACGGTGAGTCGGCGGTAGCCGAAGAGCCAGGAGATTGATCGTTCGATCTTCCAGCGATGCCGGCCGAGGTGCTCGCTGGATTCGATGCCGGGCCTGGCGATCACGCGGGACGATGCCGCGGCTGCGCAGCCAGGCCAGTCGATCGGCTGAGTGGTAGGCCTTGTCTGCGCGGATCCTGCCAGGTCGGCGCCTTCGTGGGCCGCGTCGTGAACGAATGGCGGGGATGCCCAGGACCAGCGGCAGTAGCGCCTGGCTGTCGTGGACGTTGGCGGCGGAGACACCGAGCGCGAGGGGTAAGCCCTGGGCATCGGCCAGGACGTGCAGTTTGCTGCCCTTCTTGCCGCGGTCGACCGGATTGCGCCCGGTCAGCGATCCCCCCTTTTTGCGCGGACGGAGGCCGCGTCCACGATGGCGGAGGTCCAGTCCAACTCACCTCGACTGCCGAGCTCGTCCAGCACGGCCAGGTGCAGTCGCCGCCACAGTCCCGCTTCGGTCCACGCAGAGAACCGGCGATGCGCGGTGGCCGGCGATACGCCGAAAGTCTCGGGTAGATGCCGCCATGCGCAACCACTGGTCAGCACGTAGACCACGGCCGTGAACACGGCCCGCTCGTCGAACGGAGCTGTCCCTCCTCCCTGCGGACGCGCGGAGAACGACGGCAGCAACGGATCAACCAGCGACCAGAGTCCGTCAGGAACCAACCGCTGTGACAGCCCAACACCCATGACAAAGCATCATGCCGCATCAACCTGACGCCACGTGAGACAAGCTCTAAGGCTCGCCGAATCGCGAACTACCTCCCGCGTCCGGAATTACTTCGGGATGCTGTGATCGAGCACAATCGAGACGACAACACGACGTCAATTCGCTTCGGCACCACGGCCGGTCTCGTTCGCATTCTCCTACCGGTTGCTGAAGGGTTCGAGTTCAACGTCATCCACGACAGCGACACCGGGCCGCGTATTCTCGGCTCCTTCCGGGGTGATTCCCTCTCGGTGCGTGCTATCGCATTCCGCATCAGTGAATTCCTGCGGACACGCGGACTGAAGTAGCCCTCTCTGCGGAGGTGCCGGACGTCGGGCACCTCCGGAGAACAGCTCCAGAATTCACACCAATCGGAGGGAAGTCACCGTGAGTATGACGAGTATTGAGCCCGTCCGCCGCGCGGTTCCGGCGAGCGAGGGTGAGCGAGAGCAGATGGAGGCCGCTTTCCGGGCCGCGTTGGAGCAGCTCCCCGCCAATGCTGGTATCACGTACGTTGTGCGGCAGCTGGCTCGAGCCTTGTTCGAGGTGGGTTGGGTCTGGGGTGTGCGGACTGGTCATACGGGGCCCGCGCTGGCCGATGTGCCGTTGCCGCCTCATATGTTCGGGACGGCGCTGTCCAACGTGGCTGTGGCCCTGGAGGATGAGAGCGGTCCTTGCATTGGGCAGTTGGTCAGCTATCACGGGTCGCAGGATTGCTGCCACGGGCGGTACTGGGTGACGCAAGTCGACCGGCAACTCGACGCCCAGGGGCGGGAGTCCGTGAGGTTCCGCCTCGGTGACTACACGCGGGGCGAGCTGCGGACCGCGCTCCGCGGAGTGCACGCGGAGAGCGTGACGGCCCTGCCGCAGCACTTCCAGATGCCGTAGCCGTAGGTCAGGATGCGGCCTTCGAGGGTGGGGCGCGCCGGAGATTTATTCGGTTGCTCCACCCTCGGATTCAGGTATTGTGGAACTCGTTCAGGAGGGTGGCCCCCTCCTGAACCACCAAAAGTTCATCACGAGAGGAAGCCCAAGTGGCCCACGAAATTGAGCAGTTCACCGATGGCACCGCCGCGTTCGTCTCCGCCAACGAGAGCGCGTGGCACAAGCTGGGCACCGTCACTGAGGGTGCGGTGACCGCCGAGGAGGCCATGCGCCTCGCGTCCCTGTCCGGGTGGAATGTGCGTCTGCTGCCCCTGACTGCGACCGAGATCACGGCCGACGGCACCACGCCGGTGGAGGTCGCGCAGCACTTTGCGACTGCGCGGACGCACCCGAAGACTGGCCGCACGCAGACGCTCGGAGTGGTCGGCAGCGACTACCACCCGGTGCAGAACGAGGAGCACGCCGAGTTTCTCAACCTGCTGGCCGATGAGTCCGGCGCGCACTTCGAGACCGCCGGGTCGCTCAAGGACGGCCGTCAGGTGTTCCTGACGATGAAGATGCCGCAGAGCCTTACGATCGGCCGAGACGACGGCGTTGACCTGTATATCGCGGCGTTCAACAGCCACGACGGGGGCAGCGCGTTCCGTATCGTGGTGACGCCGGTCCGGGTGGTGTGCGCGAACACCATGCGCGCGGCCGTCCAGGGGGCTCGTTCCTCGTTCGTGGTCCGGCACACGGCTGGCGCCAAGGCCCGTATCGCGCAGGCCCGTTCCGCGCTCGGTCTGACGTTCCGCTACGCCGAGGAGTTCGATAAGGCCGCTCAGCGCATGATCGAAGCCGAGATGACGCTCAGCGAGCTGAAGACGGTGGTCGACGAGCTGTGGCCGGTTAAGGCCAGCGACCATGCCCGCACCAAGACCAACCAGCGCCAGCGCTGGGGAGCGATCTCGAACCTGTTCGAGCACGCCGATACCCAGGCCGGTATCCGGGGCACGCGGTGGGCTGCATACAACGCCCTGACCGAGTACGCCAACCACGTCGCCCCTGCCCGGGGCAAGACGGACGCCGACAAGGCCGCCGCCCGCGCCGAGCGGGTTATCAGCGGAGCCGCCAACGACCTGATGGAGAAGGCCTTCGCCCTCACCACAGTCTGACCCCCCGGCCGCCGGGCGGGCACCAGAAATCCCCCTTCGGGTGCCCGCCCGGCCCTCACCGGACGGCAGCGGCCACACACGCGGCCCCGAGCGCGGAGCGCTCAACCTCATCAGGAGCGGAGCGCGCCCCGCCGGCCACTGCCGCGTAGCGGCAGCACGTCGCGTCTGCGGAGCAGAGCGCGCCACACAGACCTCGCCCACGCTGCGCGGGCGAGGGGAGCGCCCACACCACCCACCGCCCCCCGGGGAGTCCATTCATGAGCATTCCGACGCGGGAGATCAAGGGCACCGTCGACGACTTCGACGAGTACGGCAGCCGCGGACTCAAGCGCACCGTCGCTCTTATGCCGCTGGGCGCCGACGGGGACGAGGACGGCGCCGCCAAGGAGGTCGCGTACTGCGGCAGGTCGTGCTCTGCCTTCGCGCTGGGATGGACGCAGGGCAAGGTAACCGACACCGCGCGCCGCCCGGGCCGGGCGGGACCAGCACGACGCCTACGTCCGCCAAGTGATCAGCATGTACGCTCCGGTTGGCGACGACCACCCCGGTCAGGTCCGCCCGCAAGGTGGCCGGGCAGATCAAGGACACCCCATGAGTCTGCCGCCGCTCAGCCCCGAGGACTGCAGCCCTCGTGCAGCGCCGGATACACCGCGGACGACTACCGCGCCGACGCCGTGCGCTACGCCGACTGCCCCGATGTCCAGCCCCAGTGCCTCAAGCGCACCGCCCCCTATACGGATGCGGATCCTCTATGCCGACGGCCGCGCCCTCGAACTCATCTCCGAGCCGTCCCCGGACCCGGATCGCCATCACCGCGGCACTGCCCGAGCAGGCCGTGACTGTCGAGCCCATCACGGTGACCGCCCAGCCTCGCCCGCGCCCCAGCGGGACAAGGCCACCGCCCGGCACCCTGCCGAGCACTCCAGGCAGCGAGCCCCTACTACATTGGATGGAGGAGATGACCATGACCATGAATCCCACCGCCCTGCTGCTTGATCTTGCAGCCCAAGCGCAGAGCGTGACCGACCCGGACACGCTGCACGACTTGCTGTCCAAGGGCCACCGCGCCTGGTGCGAGGGTCTCGCCGACGTTCGGGCCGGCGTGGAGCGGGACACCGCGAGCCTGTCTGATGCTCTGCTCGCCGAGCGGTGCGCCGCTGCGGGCGCGCCGTGGGAGGAGGGGATGACGCGCAGCGAGGCGGTCTCTGCTTTTGGGTTCGTGATGTGGGAGGGCGTGCCAGCGGCCTTGGCGTACACGGAGTTGGAGGAGCGTGCGGCGCGCTTCGGGGTGTGTCTGCTGGACGAGGACGTGGTGTAGGCCGTCTTGGCGTCAGGCTGGACAACAAAGCAACCCTTTTGGCATTGTGGAACTTGTCGCATTCGCCTGGGTGCCGGCATCTTCTTGCTCATCGTTTCGAAGGGGACCTGATGTCTTCCGCCGAGCGGCTCATCGACACCGCGCAGATCATGGCGGATTTCGGCACGAGCAAGTCCCGGGTCAGCGCGTGGAGCAACGATGTGAGCAGCGGATTCCCCGCGGTGGCACACACCGAAGGCCGCAAGCGGTTCTGGCGCCACAGCGAGGTCGCGGCGTTCTTCGCGCAGCGTGCCCCAAAGCAGCGCGCATTGCCGGCCGCCGTGCTCGGCGCCGACCAAGACGAGTTGCTGACTAAGCGGGAGGTGGCCCAGCTTCTCGGCTACGCCCGCACGTCGACCATCGATGCCTACTTCCGTGACCGGCCCGGGTACTTCCCCGAGCCCGACGAGGACGTCGAAGGACCGAGGTGGCGCCGCGGCACGATCGTCGAGTGGGCCACCAACCGGCCCGGCAAGGGCCGACGCAGGTCGGCTCCGGGTGCCGCACTGCCCGAGGTTCCGGTCGAGGGGGATCCCGACGAACTGCTGGGCACAACCCAGGTCGCTGCACTCCTCGGGTACGGCAGCGTCGCCTCGTTCTCCAGCGTCCTGTACCAGGGAGGCATCCCCGAGCTGCCGGAGCCGGACTCCCTCGTGCAGGAAGGCCGCGGCCGCGCCCGCAAGAAGTGGCGCCGCGGCACAGTGATTGCCGCCGCACGCGAACGCGGCGTTCTGCCGCCCGCCGACCAGGACCCGTCCGAGGACCTGGTCGGTGCCGCAGAGGCAGCCCTAATCCTCGGATACAAGAGCGCCGACAACTTCATCAGCGCAATCGGCCACGGTGCCTTCCCCGAACTCGAGCAACCCGACGGGCACGAGTACCGACGGGGCAGTGCCGGCCGTCCCCGGCAGCAGCGATGGAAACGCACCCGGATCGAGGACCTTGCGGCCCGCCGCTCCCCACCGTCCTGACGGCAGCACAGACCCCGCGTCGCAGACGGGATACCGTAAGACCGCAACCTCTGGTTATGGGTTCGACGAACACCCGGTGAGCCAGAGGAACGCACGATGGCCGGTACGGAGAGGCCAGCCACCCCTCCCCCGCGAAGCCGCACGGCTCCGCGGAGCCGGCCATCGCTATGTGCCCTGCCGCTACTTCCGCCTCATGTCTTTCGTGCTCGGCGGAGCCCCTACGGGACCCCGGCTCCGTAGCGTGCTCGGAGGGTCGGGCAGTCGCCCCGGTGTTCGGCCCGTGCGGCGGACGGGTGCGCAATCGTAGCTGCGCAGTCCAAGGACCCGTTGCGCATGTGGCTGCGCACTGGACCCCGGGATCCTGCGCAGTCGGCGTGTACGGCCCGTTGCGCAACATCACCCGTAGGGCTGCGCACCCGGGCGAGCGTGCGCAATCCGGTTCCTCCGCTGGCGCCACGACAGCGCTGGGGATGCTCCGTCTGTGCCGTCCCGGAAACGCTGCCGCTGAGGCTACCCGTACCCCAGGCCCTCACTACGGTGATGCGTTTGGTCGCGTCCGACCTATCCCAACTCGTGGTCGGGCCCGACCACAGACCCGACCACAGGCTCGTATCCCGACCGTAATCGTGGTCGGGTCTGGTCGAGGGTCAGGTCGGAGTGGGCGGGTTACCTCGGACCCAGCCGCAGGGGACAGCAGGGCGTGCTGCTGTACGTGCCCGGCGAAAACGGGGTGCATCGGTGGCGTGGTCGGCGCGGCCGTCTTGGTGCAGGGGCCGCCGCGAGGTAGACGGAGCCCATGGCCGCCACTCGATGTCCGATGAGAGAGTGACATGGTTACGCTGCCAGCATGATTCGCGCTGTGATCTTTGATGTCGGCGAGTGCCTCGTGGACGAGACCACGGAGTACGGCACGTGGGCCGACTGGCTCGGCGTACCGCGCCACACTTTCCATGCGATGTTTGGCGCCGTCATCGCCCAGGGCCGCGATTACCGCGATACGTTCCAGGAGTTCCGGCCCGGCTTCGACCTGTATGCGGAGCGTGAGCGGCGTGCACAAGCGGGGCAGCCGGAGACCTTCGGGGAGGTCGATGTGTACCCCGACGTACGTGACGCTCTCGCTGCTCTGCGTGCCGATGGTCTGTGGCTGGGGATCGCCGGGAATCAGACTGTGCGGGCTGGCCGGATCTTGCGGGAGCTGTTCAGCGAGGATGTGGACCTGATCGGAACCTCTGACGACTGGGGGGCCGCGAAGCCGGCGCCTGAGTTCTTCGAGCGTGTCGCCGAGGTGGTGCCGGTGGATGTCGAGGAGATGCTGTATGTCGGGGATCGGGTGGACAACGACATCCGTCCGGCTCATCAGGCGGGGCTGCACACGGCGCTGGTGCGGCGCGGGCCGTGGGCGACGATCCAGTGGCGGACCGAGGAAGCGGAGAAGCTTCCGACGTTCAGGGTCGGGAGTCTCCTGGAGCTGTCGGGGCTGATCTCGCAGTTCAACGGCTCAGCGCGCTGATCGCCGTCGACCAGTCGTACAGGCGGTCGTCCAGCTCGCGCACGCACGGCTCGTGCTGGTGCGGGACCAGGGCGCGGCGGACTTCTCGTACCCGGTCCATGCCCATCGCGTACCAGGCGCGTTCCAGGCAGTCCAGCGCGCGCAGAGCCTGCCGGCAGGCTTCGTCTGGGTTGCCGGCTGCGGCCTCGACGGCGGCGAGGTCGCCGAGGACGACGGTGCGTTGTTTGTCGTCGCTGGGGCTGAGGGCGTCGAAGGCGTTCTGCAGCGTCTCGCGGGCCTGGGGCAGGTGTCCTGCTTTGAGTTGGGTGTTGCCTTTGAAGGCGGCGAGCCGGACGGGGTTGAACCAGTCGAGCCATTCGGGGCTGGGGTGGTCGCTGCCCGCGGCGAGGACGTCTTCGGCGTGCTGGATCAGCTGGAGTGCTTTGCGGGTGCTGCCGCAGCGTGTCTCGCATTCGGCTTCGACGGCGTCCAGCCATGCCAGCAGGTTCGCGCAGGCCGGGCCGCGGCGGGCGTAAGTGCGGGCAGCGGTCATCCGCTCGAGGGCCGCCTCGCGCTCGCCCGCCCACGCGGGGATGAACGCGGAATGAGCGAGGATGGTGGCACCGAGCAGGGATGCGTTGGCTTCGCCTGCTGCCTGGAGGGCGCGGACGAGGGTCTGCTGCGCACGGTCGGCGTCGCGGAGGTCGAAGAATTCGATGCGTGCGGCCAGCAGCCATGTTTCGGCCAGGGCGGCCGCGGTGCGCTCTCGGGTCTGGCCTGCCGTCTCCAGGAGCAGGGCGCACCCCAATGCGGCGTGGGACAGTGCAGCCGGATGGAGCGTGGCGGGAGCGACCGACCAGTACAGGCGGCGGTGGGAGCGGGTAACAGCCGCGAAGTCCTGTGCGACCGAGGCGGGTTGCACCGGTACAGCCTGCGTGGGGACGGACGGCAGACCCGCGCCGGCTGCCGTATCGGCAAGGACCGCACGGCGCACACGGTCGGACCGCGGCCCGTCCGATGCCGCGAACCCCAGGGATTCAAGGTCTTGGCCCAGCAGCCGGGTGAGCGCCTGGGCAACGTCTGGCTGCGGCCACGGCGGGGTGTCGGATTCCCACCTGCGGACCTGCCGGACACCCACCTTGAGGGCGTCGGCGAGGGCCTGCTGCGAGTGATAACCGGCCGCCATACGCGCCGACTTGAGCCGTGTATTTCCTGCGGGACGTGCCACTGGTCTCACCTCCGTCTCGAGCGCTGACACAAGTGTCGGCCAAGGCCCTCTATTTGACCAGCCGTCACCATGAGAAGCCATAGAAAGTCCGCTTCTACGCAGCAAAAGACCTATTGAAGTCCTCGGATCAGCTCTCGTAGGGGGCCATGGTGGTATTCGCCCTGATCATCGTTGGTGCCGAGGAGCCGGACTATGCCGACCACACGATTCCCGACCGCTGCCCCGCGCGCAGTGACACCCAGCTGCCACCGGCGCGTGCCTCCGCGTGGTAGGCACAGATGGGAATCCGACTCGATGCCACATCGTGGTGCACGCCCTGTCCCACCAGCACAGCACACCACGAGGGCCGGACTCTTATCCACGTCGGCCGCAGGCGCCACCGCCCGGAAAACCAACGGCATCCGCACTCTTGCAGCACGTCTGCCTCCCCGACTGTCTGGGGAGAAAGCTGAGCGCCACCGCCGTCTCCACCCGCGCCAGGGCGCACGGCTGGTGCCACCGGCAGCCTCGGCACAAGCCGTCCACCGCGCGCCCGGACCGTGCTGGGGATCGGAGAAGTCCCGGTGACCACAGCAGCCCTCACGCAGCCCGTCGACATCGACACCATGCGCCACAGCATCAGCCGCCTGATCGGACCGGACACCGTATCACCCAAGGGCCCGGAACTGGCCGGGTTGACCGGTCTGCTGCGCGGCCACATGCAGTTGATCATTCCCGAAATTGAGCAGGCGGCCGGGAACCTGCCCAGGGATGACGTGCCCCGGTACTGCGCCCTCGCCTGCATCGGCGAGGCCCGCGCCAAACTGCGGGCCACTGCCGGCGACGGGCCGGACCGGGCGGCGGCCTACGCCCGGAGGCTCGCGCGCTCCCTGGCAGCCCTGTGTGACCACTACGAGGCGCTGACGGGTGTGGAGATGTGTCTCGCCTGCGACCAGCCGATCCGAGACCGTGAGGACTCGACGCCCTACGGGCACGTCAGTGCCACCGGTGGAGCCGCCTGCGCGGGCCGCGTCCACACCCGGTGCGCCCACGTGCTACGCCACCGCTGACGAAAACCCCCGCACCCCGGAGAACACAGCCCAGAACCCCCCGGGCGCGCTGCTGCGGGGCGGCGCTGTCCCCACGCCCCCCACGCCCGCCTCAGGCCTCCACGCCCCGGGCAGATCGAGCCCCGGGGCGGGCACTTCACACCCTTCGCTCACCCTCACCTCGATAGGAAACGCCCGATGAGCGCCACAGCCAGCGCAGCCAACCCGGCCACGACCCGGCTCGTGCCCTACATCACCAGCCGCGCCGGCGAACACCCCGACCTGCTGCTGTCCCTGCGCATCCAGCGCGGCCCCCACGGGCACCTGCAGCTGGGCTACTGGGACGAACTCACCGAGGACCGCGACCTGCGCGACGTGCTGTGGGGCCGCTGCTCCCAGACGATCGGCGCCAACGGCCTGCCCACTGGGCGGCCGAGCTGGCGGATGGTCCACCCCTCCCGCCAACGCGAATGCATGCAGCAACTGCGCTGCCAAGTCTGCGCCCACAGTGCCCGCACCCGCCACGGCATCATCTTCCTCGCCAGGCCAGACGAGGCGCGGCCGCAGGAGCCGGTGGTGCGTACCGCACAACCCCCCGTCTGCCCCCAACACGCCCGAATCGCGGCCCAGCAGTGCCCGCACCTCGACGGCAGGCCGACCGTATTCCTCGCACAGAGCGCACCGCTGTACGGAGTGATCGGCACCCCCTACCAATACAGCAACGACGGGCTCCAAGCGTTATCCGCCGCCGACGAAGCGCTCCCCTACGGGCATCCCGACCTGCGCTGGTTCCTCGCCTCACAGATGGTCCGCCGACTCCGCGCCTACACCGTAACCACCCTCGACGACCTCCCCGACCCCTGAGCCCCGCAGCTTCCTCGAGCCCCCGTCCCCTGCTTCAACGCTCCCCCGACGTAGGGCAGGGGGCGGGCCCAACCCCGGTGCCGGGCCACCAACCCTTCCCCCAGCCGGCCCGGCACCGGGGACTCCCCCATCCGACGCCGGGCTGCAGGGGTGCTTTCAGTGGTCGGCGGTGACAAGGTCTTCGAGCTGGCGGGCGAGCTCCGCACTGGGCTGCAAGATGGTGCCAAGACCGTCGACCTGGTCGACATCCAGGTCCTCGACTGCCTCCCTGACGGCGTCCTCCGGCACGGCCGCAGCCGCAACTGGCAGGGCAAGGCGGACCCCCACTGCGCCGGGCCCGGGTGTGGCGTTGACGACCTCATGGGGCACCGGCGCGTACTGGCAGGGTTCGTCCTCGAGGGCCTCGACCTGCTTGGCCCAGTAGCGGGCGTCGCGCCATTCGCCGCGGCGTACGTGCATGAGGTAGAGGCAGATGGCACCGGTGGCCTGGCCGCCGCCGGCGGCATACTGAAGCCAGAACTGGGCGCCCTCCTCTCGGTCGGCAAGCATGAGCAGGCATGCGAAGGCGAGGGCGCCACCGGGGTCGCGGACCGTGTCAAAGCGGGCGATGCGGTGGGCGGCGTCGTCTTGGTGGATGACGCCTTGGCAGACGGCCCGCAGCTCGTCCTCGGCCTGCTCGTGCAGCAGCATGCCCAGCGCCGGGCCTGGTGGTGTGCCGGCGGACACGGTGAGAGTGTTGATCCAGCGCAGTTCGAGGAGCTGCTCGGTGATACGGCGGCGGGAGGCCGTACGGTGGCCAGGAGTGTAGTCGCCATTGATGCGGGCTCGGGCCAGGACGTCGTCTAGGGTGCGCGGCTGGTGGGGGCGCATGGGGGTGTCACTCCTCATCGTGGATGTCCTCGCCGGCCTGAAGCCCGAGGTCTGCAGCCAGGCGGCGCTTGGCGGCGCGTCGGGTGGAGCGGACCGTTGCCTCGCACACGCCCATCACCAGGGCGGTCCGCTTAGTTGTGAATCCCAGGGCGAACTGCAGCACCATGACATCAAACTGGCGCTCCGGCAGGCGGGCCATTGCCGCATATAGGCCCAGGCCGTCTTCGAGTTCGGTAACCTGTGCACGGAACTCGTCGCGGAAGCCGTCCAGGATCGGGTTGCAGGCCGCGCGTATGGCGCGTTCAAAGGCCAGTGTCTCCGAAGCGGCCGCATCCCGGCCCTGGGCTTCCAGCTCACCGGCCACCCGTTCCTTCAAAAGCCTCCAGGCGAAGGCCTCGGGGTTCTCTCGTGCGGTAACCTGCTGCCAGATCACGGCCAGGAAGACGAAGGTCTGGTCGACCAGTTTGTCTGCGGTGACCTGGTGGCCCAACTGCACGTAGGCGTATTCGAAGTAGGCCTGGTGGTACAGGTCGTGGAAGGCCCAGAAGGCTGGCGGCATGACGTCGCTGGGCTCACGCAGGGCGCGCTCGCCATGCTCGTCGGGGGGCTGCCCGGTCACCGGCTGCCTCCGGCTTCGTCCAAACGGGAGGTCTCGGGGCGGGCGAGAGGCCTCTGCTGTGCGATGAGGCTTTCCGCACCGAGGCGGACCCCGGCGCCCAGCAGGCGCCGCACTCCGCTGCGGACATCGGGCGCGAACGCCCGCGCCGCGGCGGCCGAGGCCAGCACGAAGCTGGCAGCGTCGTCCAGTGTCACGGTGTTTCCCTTTGCATCTCGCGCAGCACCGACCGGGCCTCGCCGCCGCTCAACTGCCGATGCCTGGAGCCTGGTTGCTCCTGGACGCCAGGAAACACCGAGCCTGTGCTGGTTCGTGCAGCACTCTCACCACCACTTTTTAACGGAGAGTAGCTTTCCAGTTACAGCAAACCTCGCACGCCTGTACGCACCCCTCTCCGCCGCCGCGCGCCACCCCTCACGCCACCCCGGCCACCTGCACACCTCGAACCCGCCCAGCCATCCGTCATGATTTGCGCAAATCTGCTATGCAGCCGAATGTGCATAACAGGTGACCCACGTCACTTCCTTGTGACTGAACCCGGACCTGCACCACTTCCGTACGCACGGCGCCGACACCTCACCAACGGTCACCCCGGGTGGGGCCTCCGGCGGCAGCAGCCGCAGTGCCGGGACAGCGGAGCCAGGTGGGGCGGCACTCGTGGAGTTCGACGGCGAGCGGCCGAGATCGTCATGCGGCTGAGCCAGTCAGCGCCGTACCCGGTGGCGGGCGATCACGAGCGTGTCGATCCCTTGGGGATCGACAGCGTCCTCGACGGCGGTGCGGGTCCCCAAGGCGCACATCACCGTAGCGGACAATGACGTTCTTGTAGTCGGAGGGAAACGCCAGCCCCCAGGCCGCCTCGACTACCGCCCAGTCCACCGCCAGGGCACTGCCTGGCCGTGGAGGCAACATCTCCACCAGGGCCTCGAAGCTGATCCGCGCTGTCATGACCACCGTTCTCCCATCTACTGCCTACCTGCCCACACTGTGGTGTTCGTGCTGGAGGGCAGCACCGTGCGGAGTGCCGTCATGGTCGCCACCACGGCCGCCGAGCCCCACCCCCGTGCGTACGACTGGACCGCGCGGAGCGGGTGGCTGCACCCCATGGACACGGCCGAGCTCCGGCAGGCCGTCATCCCCTGCCCGGTGTCCCCGCCGTAGAGCGCGAGGTCCACACCGCCCCGGTCCTGCCCCTGCCCGACACCGACGAGGAGAGCGCAGGGCCGGGCCACCGTGTCCCGGCACGTCTCACACAGAGCGGCATCCCAGCAGGTCAGCACGTGGGACGTCCCATGAAGCCCTCAATTCAATGCCGTTCCTGGCAGCCGGACACCAATCCCCCGCAATCTCAATGGTGCAAGCCGGGCGATGCGGTCCACCCCGCGCCGCCCTCACCTCTACGAGACGAGGCACACCCCATGAACCTTCTGCGCAAGCAACTGGCCGTGGTGAGCGCGGCCGCGACGGCAGCCATCGGCGGCTTCATCATCGGCGCACCGGCTGCCGAAGCAGCCGGTGGCACCGCGCCCGCCTGCATCACTCGCGTGGTGAACGGTACGTCTGACGGCTTCTCCGTCTACCTCGACAACAACTGCGGCAAAACCATGCGGGTGAAGGTGATCGTGGACTCCGGTGGCGACAGTCCGTGCTTCACGATGTCGGCCGGTTCCAGCCGGTTGTGGTACTACACGGGCGTCTTCGGACGGTACGGGCGAACCGTCACCTGCTGAGAACAGTGGCCGGATCACAAGGCGACCACAGGTCGGCCGGCATCGCAGAAGGAAAGTCACTCGCGGCGCCGGCTCCCGCACCGCCTCGCCGGTGATACACGTCGGGCGGCGTAGTCCACCCCGCGCCGCCCCCCACCACCACTACGAGGAGGACCTGGTGAACTCTCTGCTGGCCCGAACGGCTATCAGCACTGCCATCGGAGCGTGTCTTCTCTTCACCAGCGCCACCGCCGCGTCTGCGGACACTGTCACCCATCAGGCAAGCGCTGGCGGTACTGCGCCCGCCTGCATCGGCCGCGCCGCGTCCGACCTGGGAGGTTTCGTGTACGTATCAAACAACTGCGGGAATACAATGCGAGTCAAGGTCATCATCGATTTCGGACCCGACTCCTCCTGCTGGACGCTAACGCCGGGGCAAGAACGCCGTCACAACTATTACGGGTCCTACGGCAAGACCATTACCTGCTGACGCCTGGCAGCCGGATTCGTCCAAGCCTAATCAGCGCAGCACCTGGTCGTCCTGAGCGCTGCACGGCCGCCGTCCGGTAGCCGGCCCTGCTCCCCACGACCCTGCACGGACACCCCACCGGACCGCAGCCCACCGCGCCCCCCCCGTGCCCTCCGAGAGAGGGCACGGGGGGGGCGCGGGGCGCCGCAACGAAGCAAGACCACCAACCCTCTCCCTGTCCTCAAATGATCGTTTGACGACAAGGCGGCGGCCCGTCCAATGAACCCGTGCAATCCAGGCGTCAAGCCCAAATGACGCGGAGCCGCTCACGCGTTCGACATTACGGCCCTTTGTCCTGCCGCATCAGGACCACAGAAAGCGGATTCCCAGGCGATGTGGGGCCTTCAGCCCGGCCTTGTAACTACTGCAGAGCGGCGGTGCTGTTCGGGGGATTGAATACGCAGAACTCGTTGCCCTCAGGGTCGGCAACGACGATCCAGCGAAAGCCGTGTTCGCTGAGTTCTCCAGAGAGCCTCTCAGCGCCGAGCTGTTCCAGGCGATCGACCTCGGAGACCAGGTCCGCGGTGCCAAAGTCGAGGTCAAGGTGCATGCGATTCTTGCCCTGCTTGGGTTCTGGGACGTGCTGCAGGAGAAGAGTTGGTGCGGGAGCGGGCCCGACCAAGCTGAGGTAGGGCGGTCCGTGGAAGCCGCGCCGGTAGTCCAGCGGGGCGAGCGCGGCGAGCCAAAAGCCCGCTTGCGTTTCAGTGTCAAGACAGTCCAGCGTCACAACGATCTGCATGGCGGAACGGTAGGAGGTTTGGTCCGCCGTGACGATCTATTTCCCGGCAGCACCGAGGTGGTGCTGCTGCTCTTCAGTCCAAGTTGTCGAGGGCGAGATCCCAGGGGTACTCCTCGACTCGGCCGTGCTTTCGGTACACGCCCATCTGACAGTCGTCACCCCAAGTGACGACCAGCCCTTGGACCTTGTAGGTACTGCCGCTGCCGGTGTAGTTCTCCCAGATCTTGCACTGGCCGTTCGGGCTGACCAGGCTCGATCCGGGAAGGTAGGTACCGCTCGCGGCTGATGCACTCGCTGGGCTCGATCCAAGCGACAACGTGACTGCTGCCGCGGCTCCTACGATGGCTACCGCTGTCCTGCGAGGTGCTTTGCGCATGTGGCCCCCTGATTCTTGTGATGTAGGTCGCGAGGGCTTGCTTTAACGCAACCCCCGCCGTCGCATCACCGTGAATCCGCGGTACGAGGCGGTCCAGAGGATGCGGGCAGCTGAGCACATCGCGGGATGTTCCGCTCCCTGACCTGTGGCGACGTGAACCGCCCTGACACGGCGGTGGGACGGCTCGAGGGGTACGCGCCCGGACCGCGCGCGCCGACTTCCTGCGGCCCCTGTCCCTCGGCGTGACCCCGAACCGGGCAGAGTTCGTCCTCGGCGTCGCGCCGCCCAGGAAGTCAGCTCCGTGCTGCTGCGAAGGACCCCACGGTCACCGGCTGCGACAAGGTCGGCGGCTGCACCCTCCCTGGGCGTACTACTGGCCACCTATCCCGCGGTCCGGCGTGGGCCCAGTGCCAGCGCCCCGGAGCCTGCCGGAAGTGGCACCGAACCCGGGCCCAGGATTTGGCTGCTCACTACGATTCCACCATGATCCAGGACGGTGAATCGATGCGCGGCGGCCTGTCGACGGTACGCCGCGTGGGCGAGACCATTCTCAGGCCCTGGCGCGTGTGGACCCCCGCGGTGCGGGAACTACTGCGCCACCTGGAGCAGGTGGGATTCGCCGGCGTGCCGCGCGCCCTGGGTGATGGTCCCGTGGACGGCCACGAGGCGGTGTCGCTGCTGCGCGGCGAAGTCGGGCTGTACCCGTGGCCACGGGCGCTCCTCGCAGACGAGGGCGTCACCGCGCTCGGGCGGTGGCTGCGCGACTACCACGAGGCCGTACGCGACTTCCGGCCCTCGTCGCAAGCCGTCTGGTGCGACCCAGACGCCCGCTGGCGTCCCGGGCTGATCATGCGCCACGGCGACCTCACGAGCTGGAATTCGGTCTGGGCGAACGACCGCCTGGTGGGCTTCATTGACTGGGACCTGGCCATCCCCGGCCACGCCTTGGACGACCTCGCGCAACTGGCCTGGTACAGCGTGCCGTTGCGGCTCCCCGACCGTCAACGCAGGGTCGGCTACGGCGCAGCCGGCGCACCGTTGACGCGACGGCTGCGGCTGCTGTGCGACGCCTACAGCGCAGACCCGGCCGACGTGCTGAACGCACTGGCGCGGTTGCAACGCGACGAGACCGAACGGATAGCGCGCCTGGGCCCCGTCGGCGCAGACCCCTGGGCGGCATTCCTGCGGCAGAACTTCATCCCGGACATCGAGGAGGAACGTGCGTGGGCGCTAGCACGACGCGAGGAACTCCTCCGCCACGCCTGACACGACCCCGACCCTGCCATCAAACGATCGCGCTTGGCAGATCACGGTCAGGTGATACGTCGCCGTGAACTGTCAGATGCCGAGTGGGAGTTCGTCGAACCGCTGCTGCCGGTGTCACTGCGTGGCCGGAAGCGGCTGGACGACCGCAAGCTGCTCAACGGGATCGTATGGAAGTTCCGCACCGGGACGGCCTAGCGGGACGTGCCGGAGCGGTACGGCCCGTAGGCCACGCTGCACACCCTTTCGGCGGTGGGCCGCTGGACGGCACCTTCGAGCGCATGCTCCGGGCCGCCCAGGCGCACGCCGACGCGGCTGGGGACATCGACTGGTTGGCGTCGGTCGACTCCACCATCGTCCGCGCCCACCAGCATGCCGCCAGGGCCCGAAAAAGGGGGCCCGCAGCCCGGCCTCGGACGCTCCCGAGGCGGCCTGACCAGCAAAATCCACCCGGCATGCGACAGTGTCGGCCGCCCGCTCGCCTTCACGCTCACGGGCGGCAACACCAACGACTGCTCCCAGTTCACCGCCGTGATGGAAGCGATGCGAGTGCCCCGCATCGGCCCGGGACGGCCCCGCACACGGCCCGCCCACGTGTTGGGCGACAAGGGCTACAGCTCCCGGGCCATCCGTACCTGGCTGCGACGGCACGGTATCGGCCACACCATCCCCGAGCGGGCCGACCAGGTCCGCAACCGGCTCCGAGGCGGCAGCCGAGGCGGGCGCCCGCCAGCCTTTGACAAGCAGCTCTACAAGCGTCGCAACGTGGTGGAACGGTGCTTCACCCGCCTGAAGCAGTGGCGCGGCATCGCTACCCGCTACGACAAGACCGCCGAGTCCTACCAGGCGGCAGTCACCCTCGCATCGCTCCTGATGTGGGCGTGACATTTGAAGAATACGTGCGGTGAGTGTCGTGCAGATATGGGAGGGGCGGGAACGGACGCGCTTTCCAAGCGGTCTCGCTGGGAGAGTCGTCGATGCCCTGCAGGGCACGCACGCCCAGCCGCTGCTCAGTCGACTGGGACTCGACTTGGCGGGCGGCGGCCAGGTCGCCACGTCGCCGTGGCAGCTCGCAGCGGCCGACGGTTGAAGCTAGAGATGTCCAGCGATGCTAAGCCCTCACGCCCAGGCGCGCAGATGACCTGCACGGTACGGCTAGACGGTTCTGAGCCAGCATCCGAGCTTGAGGTCCTGTTCGACACCGCCGTCTGGCTGCCGCGCACCGTCCCCCTCGGGTTGGGCCTCTTCCTTCAGGTGTTCTACGAGAGCGTGCCGATCGTGGCAAACACGTCCTGCCACTCGTTGCCGAGGCGACCGTTGGTCTCAAGGCAATGCCGGTTCCGCTGACCGAGATCCACATGGCATCCGGAAGCACGCGCAGCCCTTACGGCGACGTGACGCACAACTATCTGACGTCGCTCGTGTCGTTAAGCGCGCTGGGGGAACGAGTAGGCGCTCGGAGCATCTCCGAGGGTAGTGAGACGCTGCTGCGCAGCCTGGTGAACCCACCGCACTGGAACGAGGCCGTGCGCGAGGCGCTGGTCACCATGGCGATGGACTGGGGCTTCCCAGACCCCAAGTTCCCGTGATCATGGGTCCGGCAGGCGCACGAGAGCCGGAAAACGACGGCTGGCCGGCCTACGTCATCGTGTGACGTCCTGGCGAAGCGGGGTCGGGGGTGGGTTGGGCTGCGGCCGGTGGGCACGCTAGAAGAGCGGTGAGGCCGGGGAACCTTGCTCGTTCCCCGGCTCACTGGTCGTGTGTCACTCGATCGAGGCGATCTGCGCCTGGCCACTCCGGTCGGTCATTGCAGAATGTTCAGCTTGGCTGCGACGAGTTCGGAGCGGGTCAGCTCCAGCAGTCGGCCCATCCAGTTCCGTCCTTCGAGGCCGCGTTGCCCCCAGAAGGTCGATCCGACCTCGGTGTAGATCAATCGGGTGGCGCCAGTGGCCATCAGCGTCTCGGCGAACTCGGGGTGTTGCTGGAACTTCGCGCGCAGCAGGCGCGTCATGACGGCGACCCGAACCTGGGGCCAGTCGTCGCGCAGGGTGGCTTCCTCGGCGAGCTTCTGCGCGTCGTACGGCCTTTCCGCGCCGAGGATCTCTTCCTGTCGGTGTTCGTCAGCGACCGCCAGCGCCCAGTAGGCGTGCGCAACCGTGGGGTAGGTCCGGTTGCCCATGACGATCGGCGCGGGGAACTCATTGCGCAGCACGAGGGTGCCCGGGTTCTCGGGCCAGCCGCGCGGGAAGACGGCCTGGTTTAGATGGACGCTGCTCTCGACCGGTTCAGTCGGGCCGTCGGCGGGCGTCTTCGTCTCGTACTGCGTCCGCAGATGCTCGCGCTCCGCGAAGTACTCCATGGCGGAGGCGTGCATCTCGTCAGTGACATCGACGGTGTTTCCGTTCCAGAGCTCGATCTGGTTCCCTGGGCCGGCCACGATCACCCGGAGGGGGGAGTCTTTGCGGTCCATGTCGCCCAGGGCGTATCTCCGCAGATGTTCCGGGATGGCTTCGTAGGCTTCTCGAACGGCGGTCCGGTTGGTCTCGGTCGGCTCGTCTCGGAAGACGTCGACGGCGCTGAGGCAGCGGCCGGTGGAGTCTGGACGGCCGTTGAGGTTGTCGATGTCATCGCGGACCTCGCCGAGCAGCATCTCGGGGGTCAGCCAGGTCTTTGGCTCGGCGAACTTCCACGAGGCGAGGTGGTGGGCGGATGCCTGGGCGCCTTCGGACAGGTCGGTGGCGACCCATCCGGAGGCGAGCTTGTCGGCGAAGCCCCCCAGGGTCTCCAGACCCCAGCAGTCGACCATTCCGTCGGCGTAGATCAGCAGGTCGGTGAGGAAGTACTTGCCACCGTTGCGGATGAAGGCGTGCCGCCAGGTGCCCTCAATGCGCTCGCCGTCCACGTTCCGCCACGTCCGCTTTCGTATCGCCACGCGCGACAGGGTAGCTGTTCGCACTCCCACAAGATCGGGATATTCGGGCTCGGGTTATCCTGGCAGCTCGGCGTAGGGTTCGCCGAGTTCGTCCAGCAGGTTGCAAATGCGCTCGACAAGGCGTTGGTGTCGTTCGACCTCACGGCCCCAGCCTCGCTCCTCGGCGTTGCGAGCCAGCTGTTGGCCTCACCAACGCCGACGAGACCTACTCGCTGACGGTGCCAGAGCTCGCCGTGGAGGTCCTGGCGGGCACCACTCGCCATGCGGTCGTGGCCGTGACGCAACTATCATCCGGGTGGAAGACGCATTGACTGAGATGCCGCCCGAGGGACGGCCGGAGATCTTGGAGACAATCGCCGCGGTGCTAGTCCGGCGAGATGCGTGGCCACGGCCGGCGGCTGGGAAGCAGCGCGGTCGTTCGCGCCGCGGTCGTGGATGGCGTTCTCGGCTTACTTGGACGGTATCGACGTCGGCTATGTCGGCTGACGCGGCGAGGCCGCGTTCCCGTGCCGGGAGATTTTGGCCTAGCGAAGGGCGAAGTGCCAGACGACGTAACCCACGACGGCCAAGATCAGGACGGTCTCGGGGAGCAAGCACCCCGGCCGGATCGAACTCTGCGGCGCTAGGCGCCTAGCCATGCCGCCCGCGAGGCCATGGGCGTGGATGACATACGGCTCACCATCCCAGTAGATCTGCCCATCGGGGCCGCGGTGGCCGAGGCGAAGGTCACCTGTCGCCCGGCGCCGCCACAGTCGGCCGGCAACATCGGTGAACTCCACGACGCACCGCGTGGGATCCGGCTCTCCCTCGGCTACCGGAAGCGTGTCCGTCGTCGAGGCTCCCGGGTTCAGGTGGCCGCTGAGTGTCGGCGACTCCAGCGCCTGATCGTCATACCGGAGGACCACGCCGACGAATGGCTGCGAGCTGGCGTTCCTCACAGTGATTCGCCAGAGGGAGACCGACGGGTCGAGGGCGGATGAGTGCTTACTCACCTCTACGCGAAGCATCGATGCATGCGTGGACGCCTCTCGGCGCTCCGCCTCCCGTTCTCGTGTCCGGAGCTGTGTCTCCCGCGCGTCCAACTCCCGTGTCTGACGTTGCTGGTGCCGGTACCCGGCGAACGTCAGCACGAGTCCGACCACGCCAACCGTGGCGCCGATGACGCCAAACACGAACTCCGCCATGGCCACCAACTGTGTCTGTAGCAGCTGCAGTTGTCCACCTGGCCCGACGTGGCCTGTGACATCGGTTGAGACAGCTGCGAGGCCCCTTCTCCCCGTACGTCGCGCGCTGAAGACCTGGGCTGATCTGGCTTACTGGACTGGGCGACCGTCCAGAAAAGGAGGCTCGAACCGCTCATCGGGCGTGACCGCCTGGCGCCGCCTGCGGGACTGAACCGAAGGCGGCGTCTGGCCCCGAGTGCACACGGCACTCCTTGTCGAACTGTGCAAAGCAGGCTTGGCTAATGGACCGGCATCCGCCACCGCGGCGTCCGCACGCCATCCTCGGCAGCGCTTTACGAGTTGGTGGAGGTCAGCCAGCATGCTGACGGCGGACTCGGGTGCCCGCACCTCCGGCTGGAGCGCGGTCGGGGTCACGTGCCGGGTGAAGTCGAAGAAGGCGGAGCAGCCCCTGCTCCCCCGCGCGAGCGCCGCGACCTCGCCGGCCAGACCGTCGGCGGGAAGGCCAGACGTACGCCGTCGAGCATCTCCTCACGGATCTCGGCCTACCCGGGAGCCCCGCAACGCGCCGGTCACGGCATGCCGTGACCGGCGCGTGCTGTGCGAGGGCTGTGCCGCTCCGCACTAATCCGAGCACCTCTGATCTTTCCTGAAAGGCATACTTCTCATGATGACGACGAACACCCAGAGGATTCTCGACCTGGCCGCGGCCGCACCGGCCAGAGACGGCGAGGACCTGTTGCTGCTCCTTCGCGAAGCGAACGAGCTGTACCAGGAGGGCTTCGAGGTCTTGCGTCGCACCGTGGCGGGACGCTTCGCCGGGCTGTCCGCCGGGGAGCTCGTGGCGGCCGCGAACGCGGCCGGCATGCCCTGCGACGTCTCGCAGGACCGCGCCGAGCTGCTCCTGCTGCTCGCCCTGGCCGAGTGGGAGATGACTCCGGCGGCCATGGCCTATTCAGAGATGGCAGGGGACGCTGCCCGCCGCGGCGTCAGCCTCATCCCGGAGGAATGACGCCAGAAACGGGCCGGGACGGCTCAGAGGCTGGACACCCCTCCGAAACATACGCCATTATATGTGTTGCGAGTCGGGCAGGCCGGCTCCGTGACGATGGGACGGTTCCGGTCATGACTGCCCGATCCACGCCACAGATCGTCGAGGCTGCGGAGATCGCCGCGGAGCGCGGGCTGACGCCGGCGCGTATCAGTGCGCTGTACCTCGAGCGGGAGACCAGCGGTTTCCCTGAGGTCGTCGGTCACCGCGGCCGCGCCCGTCAGTGGGACAAGAGCGACGTCGACGCGTGGTTCGACCAGCGCAAGCCGCCCCGTCTGCGGGAGCACAAGCCGCCGAAGCTCGATCCCGACGAGCTGCTCACCGGAGCACAGGCCTCCAGGTTCCTCGGCTACAAGAACCCTCAACAGGTCAACACTTACGTACGGGACCACCCCGGCTACTTTCCCGATCCCGACGTGGTCGAGGAGCTGGGCACTGCGGAGCGCCCTTACCGCCGACCGAAGTGGCGCGTGCGTACGCTCCTGGAGTGGAAAGACTCGCGCCCGGGCAGCGGGAAGCGCAGCATCGAACGCGCAGCGCCCACCCTGCCTGACGTACTCGTCGACGGTGATCCGGATGAGCTGCTGGGCGCATCGCAGGCGGCGGCCCTGCTCGGATTCAAGAGCGTGAACTCCTTCAGCAGCAGTCTGGGCCAGGGCAATCTGCCCCTACTGAAGACCGTGGACGCCACGTCCGAGAAGGCCGGGCGCCGCCGGTGGACTCGCCGGCGCATCCTCGAGCAAGCCGCGCAGCGCAAAGCCAGGTAACACAACCGGCGGACGGCGGTATCGGCCCGCCGCCCCCACAGACGCGGCGTCCGATTATGGGTTGTTGATCCCCTGCGGACCGGATGTCGCACGATGGCTGGCATGGCGTGGCTCGCCACCACGCCCCGCAGCAGCTCCGGCTGCTGCGGACCGGCCATCACTGAACTTCCGCCGGTTCCGCCCTTCGCGTGTACCTGTCGAACGAGGTGCTGTGCGCTGGCAACAGCGTTCGATGCAACGGCCCGATGCTCCAGTTGCTCTGCGATCCTGGAGCCAGGAGACGGAAGGGGCCGCGTTCATGCAGTGGAAGACCCATGGCGAACGGCAGATCTATACGAACCAGTGGGTGAACCTGTGTCTGGTCGACGTCCAGCAGCCAGACGGGCGTCGTTGGGAGCACCATGTGGTACGTCTGCGGCATCTGGCTGTAGCAGCCGTGGTAAATGATCGCCGTGAGGTGCTGATGATGTGGCGGCATCGCTTCATCACGGATGCGTGGGCGTGGGAGCTGCCGATGGGGCTGATCGAGGACGGGGAGAGCCCTGAACAGGCCGCGTCTCGGGAGGTTCTCGAGGAGACGGGCTGGCGTCCGGGGCCGCTCAAGCCGTTGATCTACGCCGAGCCGGCCAACGGGATCACGGACTCGCAGCATCACCTCTTCCGCGCCGACGGGGCGACGTACGTCGGTGAGCCGACGGAGAAGAACGAGTCGGATCGGGTCGAGTGGATCCCGCTGGCTGACGTGCGGGGCATGATCGACCGCCGCGAGATCGTGAGCAGTGGGTCGCTCGTCGGGTTGTTGTATGTGCTCATGGACGAGGCGATCCGCTGAGGTGCCGTTCGCCTCACACGGTGAGCAGTTCTCGCAGGCGCGCTTCGAACACGGCAGCTGCGGGTTCTCTTCTGTGCGGCTCCAACTGGTCGTAGAACTCCCGGAGGTGGCCCGTCACTCGCTGGGATGCGACTGCTGAAGCCTTGTCCAGGGCTTGTGTGGCGGTGCGGCAGGCCTGGTCCAGCTTTCCTTGCTGAAGCTGGGTGCGTGCCAGCCAGAACGCGTGGAATGCGTGGCCTCGCTGGTTGGTGCTGTTTTCCCTGCGCAGGGCGTCGGCGATCAGCGGCTCGGCTGTGGCTGCCTCGCCGAGGCGGCCGTGTGCGATGCCTGTGTCCACGATCAGTTTGGGCTCGTCGAAGTAGGCTACCCAGGGCGGATCGGCGTCGCCCGGCTGGATGCGCTCGAATTGGTGGTGTGCCTCGGTGATCGCGGCATGCGTGGCGGTCCGGTTGCCGAGCGCGGCTTGGGCGAACGCTTCCCTCATGGCCAGCATCGACCGTACGCGTGGGGTGGTCCCTGGCGTTGTATGGGTCTCGTCCTGGGCGGCGCTGACGTAGGCGAGGGCGTCTGCGGGTTTGTCCTGGTAGGTGGCCTGCAGGCTCATGCACGCCAGCACGTTGGCCATGAACTGCCGGTCGTTGATCTGTTTGGCCAGCTGCAGGGCCTCACCGAAGTACGAACGGGCCTGGCTGTACTGTCGGGCGTCGAAGTGCGTCCAGCCCGTGAGGCGTGCCAACTCGGCTGCCACCGCGTACAGCTCCTTCTGGACGGGCTCCGAGCGGGTCTCTTTCAGGAGGCCGATGACGTAGCGGAGTTGGCCGACCACCGCCGGCCGTAACGCTTCGCCGCCGTGCTGGTCGTCCCGACGCCAGTAATCCTCGATCGAAGCGCGCAGCGCCTGGAGAGTGGAGGGGCTTGGGCTGGTCCGGGTGGCCTGCGCGAGAAAGCTCTCCACCTCCGCCCCCGGGAGGACGGCTGGAGGTTCGGCCTCGAGTACCGGCTCTTGTGCAGCGGACGGTCGGCGCTCAGCCGTGGCCAGAGCCACGGGTGTCTCCCAGGAACGTCGTGCCAGTCCGAGCATGTGGCCGGGGATCCGCAGTCCGTCGGCCACTCGCTCGATGACATCGATGTGCACCAACTGACGTCTGCCTGCCATCACTTCGCCGACCCGGCTGGGCGTCAGGTCACACCGCCGGGCGATCATCGAGGGGTAGATCCCCGCGTGGACCTTGATCAGGCGGAATACGCGCGCGAAATCACGGACACGGCATGCGTCGAGCATCTCCGGGTCGGTGAGCAGCCTGGCCGGGAGCTCCGGCGGTCGGGACGGCTCGGTCATGGCGATGCTCCCATGGCTGAAGGCTACCCAACGTCGCTTACGGTCACTTACGGGTGAGGTTACCCACGTTGGGTACCCAGTCGGACCTTTCTGCCGGGATCCCGCGATCGCAATGCTCTGAGCATGGCGAACGAACAGATGACTGCTGCTGCCGACGAGGTGTCGCCCGGCGGTTCGGGACCGGTGCGCGCTCACCGTGAAGGGATGCAGGCCCCGGTCTACACGGTCGAGCGGGCCGGCGCGGTCCTCCCGGCCGTACACACCGACGCTCTGGAGCCCAACGCCGAGAGCAGCGCGCAACACGATCGCCTCCATCCCTGCCGGGGTCGGGAGGCGACGGCCGTCACCACCGAACGCTCCCACGCCCAGCACAGCGGGGACACCTGCGAGCCGGTGGACATCGCCAAGGTGATCGGCGCAGCACATCGGGCGGAGCAACTCGCGACCACAGACCCCACATCCAGTCCGGCCCGGGCCGTTGCCGCCGAGCTGAACGGCTATCTGCTGGCCTTGCTTGCAGCGGCGGAACACCGGCTGAGCCGCATGAGGAGCGGCACCCCGGCCGCCTCGCGGGCGCGTGAGGTCCTGGCCGACACCGTCAGGCACGCCAGATCGGTGCACCTGGCCGAAGAAGGCGGCGAACTGACCAACCCCACCGCACGACTCCACCTCCTGGCGGGAGCCTGCCGGCTACTGCACCACAACCTCGAAACCAGCTGGTAGCCCATCGACACTCCTGCACTTTCGACCTACCTCCCCCTGGCCGCCCAGCGTGCCCAGGGATTCAAGCGGGGTGGCCCCGCACCCACCCGCGCATCCTCACCGCGGCCCCTAAGGGCGCGGGGCCCGCCCTCCCCCACATCCGAGGACACACCTGTGGCGAAAACATCGAAAACAACACAGCCCACCCGATTCGAGCGATGGCGAGCCCGCCGACCCAACCGCTCCCGCATCATCGAGATCGCCGCCATCCCCGTGCTGATCGGTGGCGTCGTAATCGCGTTCGCAGCCTTGCTCTGGCAGCTCGCCACCGGAAACTAGGAGCGTACGAGGCGCTGACCGGTGTGGAGATGTGTCTCGCCTGCGACCAGCCGATCCGAGACCGTGAGGACTCGATGCCCTACGGGCACGTCAGTGCCTCCGGTGGAGCCGCCTGCGCGGGCCGCGTCCACACCCGGTGCGCCCACGTGCTGCGCCACCGCTGACGAAAACCCCCGCACCCCGGAGAACACAGCCCAGAACCCCCGGACGCGCTGCTGCGGGGCGGCGCTGTCCCCACGGCCCCCCACACGCCCGCCTCAGGCCTCCTCCCGGGCAGGTCGAGCCTGAGGCGGGCACCCCGCACCCTTCACACACCCTCACCACGATAGGAACCGCCCCATGAGCGCCAGCACAGCCAGCGCAGCCAACCCGGCCACGAGCCGGCTCGTGCCCTACATCACCAGCCGCGTCAGCGAACACCCCGACCTGCTGCTCTCCCTGCGCGTCCAACGCGGCCCCCACGGGCACCTGCAGCTGGGCTACTGGGACGAACTCACCGAGGACCGCGACCTGCGCGACGTGCTGTGGGGCCGCTGCTCCCAGACGATCGGCGCCGACGGCCTACCCACCGGGCGGCCGAGCTGGCGGATGGTCCACCCCTCCCGCCAACGCGAATGCATGCAGCAGCTGCGCTGCCAAGTCTGCGCCCTCAGTGCCCGCACCCGCCACGGCATCATCTTCCTCGCCGGACCAGACGAGGCGCGGCCTCAGGAGGCGGTGGTGCGTACTGCGCAGCCCCCGGTCTGCCTCCGGCACGCCCGTACGTCGGCGGAGCAGTGCCCGCACCTCGACGGCAGGCCGACCGTGTTCCTCGCACAGAGCGCACCGCTGTACGGAGTGATCGGCACCCCCTACCAATACAGCGACGACGGGCTCCAGGCGATATCCGCCACCGACGAGGCACTCCCCTACGGACATCCCGACCTACGCTGGTTCCTCGCATCACAGATGGTGCGCAGGCTCCGCGCCTACACCGTCATCACCCTCGACGACCTCCCCGACCACTGACCGCGCAACTGCCTCGAGCCCCCGCACCGTTGCCCTGGCAGCCACCGGCAGGACACAGGGAGCGGGCCCCAACCCCGGTGCCGGGCCAGTCCCACTCCCCCACCCGGCCCGGCCCAGCACCGGGACTCTCCCATCCGTCGGCCGGCAACACGCACGAACCCGATGCGATGCGGCAGTTCGCCGACCGGTATGGCTTCCCACACCACGCATATACGACAACATGTCGCCCGCGATCGCCGGGGCACCGAGCCCCTGCCCGCCCCCCACGCAGGTCGCGTGCACCAGTCAAGTCATCCCTCGCCATGCTTCCTCGTCGGTCTCGGAGCCGTCCTCGCTGACTCCAGGGCTGACTGCCATCCCGAACACGTAAGGGGCTTGCGCAGTCTGCGGGGAGGATTTGTAAAGTGTTCAACCTGCCCGGACCGTGGTGCGTCCGGATGCATCGTTGTGGGGGGATCGTCGCGTGAGTCAACATCAGCCCGGACCGTGGGCTGTCCGTCCGCCTGAGCCTGTCCGTATGCCCGATATCCGCCCGTTGTACAAGCGCAAGCGCGTGTGGGGCGGCGCCTTCGTACTGCTGGCAGTCGGTGCCGCGTTCGGGAGTAGTGATCCCAGCGCGGCCAGTCCCGCCCCGCGTCCTACGGTCACCATGACCGCGACCGCCACGAAGACCCCGGCACCGGCTCCGACGGTCACCGTAACGAAGTCGCCAGCACCTGCCCCGACCATCACTGTGACCAAGACGGCCAAGCCCGCGCCGTCGCCCACGCACCGGTCAAGTGCAGGCTCCTCGGGGGGCAGTAGCGATTCGACGTCGGGTGGCTCGTCGAGCTCCGGCGGCGGGACGTCCCACCCGGCCGGGGCCACTGCCTTGTGCAACGACGGCACGTACAGCTACGCCGCCCATCACCAGGGAGCCTGCTCCCATCACGGCGGTGTCGCCGTCTTCTACAGGTAGCCGACGCCGCGGCGCAACTGCCGGGCAACGGCGCTGCGGCTGTGGTCGGGCGACATGGTGCAACGCTGGGGGAAGACGCGTCGGCTCGCACGTCATCTCGGGTTGCGTCGGTCGAGCATGGTGCGGGCCGGCAGGAGCGCGGCTGCGGAGCCTCATCGTCGCCGAGGACAGTGTCGCTCGCTCGGGAAAGGCAAGGACGGAGAGAAGACATGGCTTTCGGATTTCGTGTGGGTGTGCCCGGGATGAGCGTGCGGGTCTCAACCCGCGGCGTGCGCGCTTCCATGGGACCCCGCGCGGCGCGCATCAGCATGGGCAGCGGCGGCACCCGGCTGACCTCCGGAGTGGGCCCGTTCTACGCCTCCAGTTCCCTGGGCCAAGGGCGCCGGCGCACCAGCACGAGCCGTACGACCCGCTCACGGTCCGTCGCCCCGTCAGCGGCGCAGCTGGAGCGTGCCCGAAGGCAGGCCCAGCGGGCGCAGCAGGAGGCGGAACGCGATGCGGCAATCAGCCAGTTGCAGGAGCTGCGGCGGCAGACGACCAGTGTCCACCTGCAGTCCTTCACGCCTGCCCGGCCCCCGGTGGTGCCCGGGCCTCCACAACTGGGCCTGGCCTGGGCCCTGGCAGAAGGCCAGGCCCACCACCTGGCAGGACTGGGGGTCTTCGCCCGCACCGAACGGGCGGGCGCCAAGCGCAGAGCCGAGGAAGACGCCCCGGCCTACCTGGCTGCCGAACAGGCCCGCCTGCACGCCGTCCACAGCCGGTTGGCCACCGAGGCCGATCAGTGGTGGCAGGCCCTGCTCACCAACGACGAGGACACCGTGTGCGAGGCGGTCAACTACGCCTTCTCCGACAACCCCGCCGCGGGCTGCGCAGTAGGAGTGGACGGGCCGGTGCTGTCCGTGGTGATGCGGCAACAGGACATCGACACGCTGCCCGACCAGATCCCCGGAATCACCTCCAGCGGGCGGCCCACGCTCAAGGCCCTCAGCAAGCGGGACCGCACCCTGTGGTGGCTCACCTCCATGGGGTCGAACATCATTGCCACACTCAAGGAGGCATTCGCCGTCGCGCCCGGGATCACCGCCATCGACCTGGCCGTGCTCACGCGCTTGCCGGACACCCAGCGTCTGGGGTTCGTGGCCTACGGCCGCTGGACCCGCCAGGCCATCGAAGCCAGCCCCTGGCGGGAGACGGCCGACGCACTGCGGTTCCTCGACATCGGGCAGGACGTCGCCTGCTCGGTCACCACAACCGCCTCCGGAAACCTATCCAGCACCATCAAACCCCTGGACACCAGCCGACTGCCCGGCCTGCAAAGCCTCCTCGACCACGCCCAGGACGACACTGGATCCGACGATGCGACCCTGGCCGACCTCGACGCAGACCTGCGCGCCAACGCCCCCACCGCACCCTCTACTCCCCCGCCGGATCACTACCGGATCCGCCCCTTTGCCGAGTGGAAGAGCCAGACCACTCCCAGGACGCCGCCGTCCGCTCCCACAGCGCCCACCCACGCTCCCGCGCCGCCGAGCCGTGCTGCTGCGACCGCGCTTGCGCCGGGGCAGAACCTGGTCCTGCCCGAAGAAGCCTGGCAGGGGCTGCTCATCGCCTTCAGTTTCGCCGGCGCCGACGCCGACCTCACCCTCTTCCTGACCGACACCCACGGCCAGGTCACCTGCGATGAGGACTTCGTCTTCTACCACCAGCCCTCCACCGCCCAGGGCGCCGCTCGCCTGCTGGGCAAGCAGACCGACGGCCCGCACACCGTCGAACGCGCAGCCCTCCACCCAGCCGCCCTGCCCGCCCACGTCCAGCGCGTCACGATCGCCATCAACATGGACGTCGACACCGGCCTGACCTGCGGCGCCCTCACCCACGCAGCCCTGTACATGGACTGCGCCGCCGGGGCCGCCTGGACCTTTAACCCGCCCACCGACCCCGACATCCGCGCCATGGTCATCGCCGAGCTGTACCGGCACACCACCAACGGCCTGCCCATCTGGAAACTCCGCGCCATCGGCCAAGGCTGGGCCGACGGCCTCGACGGACTCGCCCGAGCCCACGGCGTCAACGTCGAATGACCCGCCGACAAAACCGGCGTGGTGAGCTGCACCAACAGCCGTTCCCGGACGATGAGCTCGCCAGCATCGTGTGGGCAGCATCGCAACCGGCGCTGGCAGTGTGACATCGGCACCGTGCTTTGTTGTCGGCCACAGCAGCCACCTGGGCGCGGCGCCAGGTACTCTCGAACACCTCGTCAAACGCGGCCCGACGGGCTTCCGCTCCACCCCGGTGGAGTCTTTGAAGGACACGCCCCCACCCGCACGAGTCACTTCGTGCTGCCTGGGGGAAGTCCTTGCTGTTCCGCGCGTCTGCTCAATCGGTCGCCGCCATGGGGTTCGACGGTTCGCTCTACCTCCACCTGACTGAGCAGTTCGTCCACATGCACGGCTATCGGCCCAGCACCTCGGAGGCTCGCTCCTGGGAGCGCAGCATCCCCGCTTTGGCCAACGCGCTCAACGACGCGGGCCTCGGGGCGGTAGAGGTCATGCTGGAGTACGCGCTCCCATTGAACAGCAAGCGGGCCGACGCCATCTTGGCCGGGGTGCACCCGGTCACGGGCGACCCGTCCTACGTCGTGGTCGAATTGAAGCAGTGGAGCCAGGCCGAGCCGGACGAGGATGACCCGGAGTTGTGCAGGGTTGACGCCTATGCGCACGCGGTCCTTAATCCGATTGAGCAGGTACGCCGCTACTGCGAGTACCTCGTGAACTTCAACGGTGCGGTGGCCGGGCATCCCGAGCGAGTCCACGGTGTGGCCTATCTGCACAACGCCACCGAGTTCGGCGTGAGCGGTCTGCGCGCCGTCGAGACCGGCGAGCGCGGGCAGTTGTTCACCGCTGAGGGGCGCGGCGAGTTCCTCGACTACCTGCGGGCCCGGCTCAGCAGTCGGCAGCCGGGCGCCCGTGCCGCCGACCAACTGCTGGCCGCGAAGACGGTGCCGTCGAAGCAGCTGATGGCGGTCGCGGCGCAAGAGGTGCGGGAGCGCGAGCAATTCGTGCTGCTGGACGAGCAGCAGGTCGCCTACCGCATGGTGCTGAACGCGGTGCGCCGGGCGAAGGCCTCCGACCATAAGGAGGTCGTGGTCGTCACCGGTGGCCCCGGGACCGGCAAGAGCGTGATCGCGCTGTCCCTGCTCGGCGAGCTGTACCGGCAGGGGGTGCCGGCCCTGCACGCCACCGGATCTCAGTCGTTCACCAAGACGATGCGCAAGGTAGCCGGCAGCCGCAAGCGCCAGGTGCAGGACCTGTTCAAGTACTTCAACAGCTTCATGACGGCAGAGAAGAACACGCTCGACGTCCTGATCTGCGATGAGGCCCACCGCATCCGCGAGACCTCCGCCAACCGCTACACGCCGGCCAACCGTCGCACTGGCAGGCGGCAGATCGACGAGCTCATCGATGTCGCCCGCGTCCCCGTCTTCCTGCTGGACGAGCACCAGGTCGTTCGGCCCGGCGAGATGGGCACCGTTGAGGAAATCAAGGCAGCCGCAGCAGCCAAGGGCCTCGACTGCCACGTGGTGCCGCTGGAGAGCCAGTTCCGCTGCGGCGGCAGCGACGCATACCTGCGCTGGGTAGTGCGCCTGCTGGGCCTCGAGCCCGGGGGGCCTCTCGTGTGGGAGCCCGACGACCGGATGCGGCTGCTGGTTGCCGACAGCCCGCAGGAGATGGAGGCGTTCCTCCAGGCGCGCCGCGCCGAGGGCTACGGCGCGCGCATGTCGGCCGGATACTGCTGGCGCTGGTCACCGGAGCCCAAACCGGGCGAGCCGCTTGCGGCTGATGTCGTGATCGGCGACTGGGCCCGGCCGTGGAACCTGCGCGGAGAGCGCTCGGTCTCTGGCGCTCCCCCGGCCGCACTGTGGGCCACCGACCCGGCCGGCTTCGGGCAAATCGGCTGCGTCTACACCGCCCAGGGCTTCGAGTACGACTGGTCCGGCGTCATCATCGGCCCCGACCTCCTGTGGCGCGACGGCCGCTGGACCACCGACCGCACCGCGTCCAAGGACCCCGTGTTCAAGAAGGCGACGCCGGACGCCGACGTCGACCGCCTGATCCGCAACACCTACAAGGTGCTGCTGACCCGGGGCATGGTCGGCACCGTCGTGTGCTCCACTGACCCCCAAACCCAGGAAAGGCTGCGCCAACTGGTCGGCGCTCACCTGGACGCAGAGCCCGCCACCGTCGTAGGCCCGGCAGGAGCCCCGGGTCGACGGTAGCTACTCATGCGGGTTGGTTCTCAGGTTCTCCTCGAAGGCAATGAGGTCGTCCACGGCGGCGACGAAACCTGGCTCGAAGTCCCCGTAGGAATGACCCCTGACAGTCTGCCAACGGGCCCTGTTGGCAGGGACGGCCAGGAACCGGCGGAGCGAGTCGCCGTGAATCTTCATGTGGCGAGCCATGCTTGCGAAATCCCCGCGGTGAATGCGTCCGTGAACCTCTTGGAACCCATCGAGAAGGATGCTCATGTAGACCAGTGCTCGTGCTTCCCTGATGTCCGTGGCGGGGTCGATGCCGTGTACGTCGATGAGCAGCTCCGGGTACTGGAGGGCTGCTTGGTTGGCGGTGAAGAGATTCTGCATGATCGCGGCCCGGCCGGCGGACTTGGCGGTCTTCAGGCTTGCCCACGCCACATACGAACTGAAGATCGATATCAGCAGAGCCACGCCTGTCACGATCAGAGAAAGGACGTTGTCCACTCGAGTCTCCTGGTGCGGATTCTTGAACAGCTCGGCCTTCGGCGGGCCGAGATCCATTCACGGTGGGAGGCCCGTCGGTGAGTGCGGCGGGCGATATCGGCGGGTGGGCTGCTGTCAGCGAACGCTGCAACCCGAGCAGCTGACAGCGGGGCGGTGCAGGGGCACTGCGGTCGTGTCAGGCGTCAGCCAAGCCTTGATCCCCGTCACGCAGGACTGCTGAGCAGGGGTGCCTGCGGGCCAGCGAAAGGGATGAAGCCGGCTGCCGGGTGGTCGATGGGCAGGTCGGGACGCCAGGCGGTCAGGACCTGCGCGCTGCACTCGAAGAGGCCCGGTGGTAGGGATTCCAGGGGCCAGTAGCGCCAGGCGCCCACGCTCTCGCCGCTCTGGTCGGCCGGCTCGCCGCTCCAGGCGGTGACGTGGGCGGCGATGGTGATGCGGACGACCTCGCCGACATGGTCGTGGAGCGCGCCCAGCAGGCGCACGTCGGCCGGGCGGGCCATCAGGCCGGTTTCCTCGCGCAGTTCGCGCACGACCGCCTCGGGCAGGGACTCGCCCGGCTCCACGGTCCCGCCGGGCAGTTCCCATGTGCCCCGGCGGTGGCGACCCAGTAGCAGGCCGCGCGGGCCGTGGAGGAGGGCGCCGACGCCGAGTGCCGCGTGCGGGGCGGGCGGCGTCGTGGTCCGCGGGCGGGAGGGGATGCGTGCGGGCCGCTTGACCTGGAAGAGTCGGTAGGAGGCGTGGTTGGCCTTCTCGGGCGCGTCAAGGGCGCTGATGTCCTCCACATGCAGCCCGTACCGTTCGAGCAGGCCCTGCCACAGGTTGGGGGTGAGCACCCACATCTGCACGGTCAGTTCCCCGCCGCCGGCCAGGTGCAGGGTCTCCGGCCGCGGTTTGATGGCCATGGCGGGGCCGTCGCCGTGGGAGTTGGTGTGCAATGTGGTGAAGCACAGCCTTCCGCCGGGCTTCAGTGCCGCAGCCAGAGCGGGCAGCAGCCGGTTGGGGTCGAGGTAGGGGAAGGCGTGGAGGGAGTAGATCACGTCGTAGGGTGCGGCCGTGTGCAGGTGCTCGACGGCATCGGCCGCCACCAATTGGAGGCCGGGCACATCGGCGTAGCGGGCGCGGGCGCGTTCGATCTGGCTGGGCGAGGCGTCGACCGCATCCACCATCGCCCCGTAGCAGCGTGCGAGGTGAGCCGCATGCCGGCCCGGACCGCAGCCGAGATCCAACACGCGGCGGCCCGCCAGGTCACCGAGGACGGCGTCTCCCGGCCCGGTGCCGCCCGGCCCCCAGTCGATCCGGTCCACCTCCGCCAGGGGGGTGGCGCGCTGGATGTGGTGCCTGCCGTAGGCCGACCACACCTCGGCATTGATCGATTCCGCGCTCACGTGGTCTCCTGAGGACGTCACGGCTGTGCAGCAGGCAGGTTCAGGCTGCATCGGGCAGTCGTGGCCGCGTTGGGTGTTTGGGCCGGAATCTTCAAAGGCGGCGGACGCGGACCGGGCGCCTCTGGTGGTCCCGCGGTGCAGCCGGCGCCTTAACCCAGCCATCCGGCAAGGGCGTGGGCGAGCGCCTGGCCTCCTTGCTGCACCACGGTTCCCGCCACCAGGGCCGGGAGTGCTTGTACGGCCCGGCGCAGTGTCCCCTCCGCCTGCGCGTCGGGCGCCGTCAGCGAGGTGTCGATGGAGTCTGCCATGGCGCGAAGCACCTGTGCGTCCTGCAGGCCCGCCCCGTTGCGATCCACCTCGGTTCGGAACGCGGCAAGGAGGTCTCGCACGGTTTCGAGGTCGACGGTGGAGCCCTCGACAAAGGAGGACTGGTGGACGTGTGAGATGTTCTGTCCCACCACGTTATGCACGGGAGCGTTATTGTTACCGCCGATGCTGATACCGGAGCCGTGCCCCTGCTCCGGTTCGGGGCGGCGTCGTCCCACGACCATCAACTTGCTCCCTTTTCTGATGTGTTGCTCTGCCCAACATTGCTGATGCCGTGGCCGGAGATGTTCTGGATGGGCGCGTTGTTGTCGCCGTAGACCTGGATATTGGTGATGACCGCGGCCACCTGGCGCTCGTACGGAGCGGTGTCGACGCCCCTCTCGTCGAGGTACTCGGAGACCGTCCGGAAGATGCAGGTCTCCATCAACACGACGTGTCGCTTGGCGTCGTCGCTCTGGTGCATGTCGGTGACCTCTTCGGTGGAATACCGGTCGCGAAGGCTGACGGGATCCTTTTCCTCAGTACGACCGTCGTCTGCCTGCTCACCGAGTCCAAGTCGGGTCGCCAACCGCCACAACGTAAGCGGTGCGTTGACGGCATCCAGCAGCGCCTGCACCGCCACCCAGCCCAGCAATCGCGTCCCACGCTTGGCGACGGGTGTGTCGGTTACCCGCAGTTCGTTGTGGAGAGGCGTCATCACATGGGGGCGCACGGTCAGCCGCAGCTCACGGGCCTCTAGAGCGGCGTGCACGAACACGTTGACCACGACTTGGCCGTCCCAGCTGATGCACTGCGCGCGCAGATACAGCCGGACGGGCACGCTGGACGGCGATCGGCGGCCTCGACCACGCAAGTCCGGCGTCTCCAGCTTCGCCGCGCGGGTGCGTTGCAGCCACAACGCGGACGGCAGGCCATGGACCTGCACAACGGAAAAGCCGGGCAACGGATCGGTGATCTCTCGTGCGCCACGCCCCAGTTCCCTGAGGGCGGTACCCAGCCGCCGTAGCAGTTCCTCCTCGCCGAAGGTCTTGACCGACTCCTCCGGGTCCTTGGGTTTGAGCGGGATGCCAATGTCGGCCACACCCCATACGTCACGCCCGGCTCCGACGAAGCATTCCGGTTGGTCGTAGGGCAGCTCCCGCCACGTCTGTCCGCTGCTGATCCGCGCCATCCGGTGCCCGGCCGTAGCCGCCACCCACGGCAGGCGGTCGCTCGCAATACCTTCCCTGGTAATCCGGGACAGCGCTGCTCGCGCTGTAAGCCGGTCGCCCATGCAGACCAGTGTCGCTGCGACCAACAGGGCGAACGGCAACACAACCAGCCCGACACGCAAGGAAACCGCCTCGCCGTGTACCGGCTCGTACGGCACTACGGCGAGCAGCCATGGCACAGACAGAACGAGATACGGCACGCGGGGTGAGGGTGCCAGCTTTGACGTCTTCCCTTTGCGAGACGCCCGCAGCGCGGCCCACCGCATCAGGAGAGCCAGCACGACAATCCCGCCCCACACGACGGCGGCCCAAGGCACCATGTACGCCACAGCAGCGGCCAAGAGCAGCACCAGCACCCGGCGCAACCACCGCCGTCGCCGCGCGCGCAGACTGTGCGCGACCACGGGCAGGAGGTCGAATCCGTACGACGGGACGGGCACCGGCGGTCCGTGCAAGACGTGATCCACAATCCACTGCGCCATAGGCTCGCCCAGGGGCGGGCAGTCGTCGCTGCCCTCCAGGTAGATGCGTCTGCGGGTGCTGCGCCGGAGCTTGTTCGGTTTCTTGTCCTTACCTCGGATCTTGCGCCACCACACCTTGACGGCTTGAACCTGGTCAGGGCGCGCATAGACGGCTTCGCACAGCAGCCTGGTCACCTCTGACGAAGCCGACTGGACCTCGCCAGTGCGGCCGTCGTCAGAGGCGGCAGGGCCGGTCTGAACCGGCACGGCTGGCCCTTCGACCATCCCTTCCGCAGCATGTTCTCGAACACGCAGCCCCCGGCCGAAGCCCATCCCCGCCCCCCGTTCGCAGACACGGCCGGCATCCTCACGGTGAACTCGCAGAACCACCAGAGCGCAAACGCGACAATGCGCTCAACAGTCCGGGTAACGCAAGGTTTGGCCGAATACCACCCCTAGCTCCGTACCTCGCGGGTGGCGCGTTCAGTTTTCTGGCCAGCGGGGATGCGTTGGCCCTACGCCTCTGGAAACATGCTCTTGGTTTTCCAAACCCCCCGGAGGGCTCGGAACTCGCCCTACTCATCGGCATGCAAGCCGCCGGACTGGACGCCGAGGCCGCAGACCACCTCGAAACACTCATCAACGCTCCGAAAACGTCAGCCCCTCGGCGACTACGCCTGCGCCAACTGCTGGCCTGGCTCCAAGCCGGCCGACAAACGTCACAACCCGGGCGGATACCAATCCAGCGCGGAATCACCATCGGAAAGTCCACGATCGAAAGCTCATTACCCGAAACCGGCCCCCTGACTCCGACGCCAACCCTGTTGCGGCGGCCGCCCGCCGCGCTTTCAGGCCGTCAGCCTGCTGCAGGAGGGTCCGGCGTCAGCGTGCCGTTGCGGTAGGACCAGGTTTCTGTGGCATTGCCGGAGGGGCAGCAGTTGGGGTCGTCCTGCCGGTAATAGATGTCAACTGCGGCGACCTTGCCCGCGCCCATCTCTGTGATGGCCACGAAGTTCGGTGGTTCGCCGACCCGGGGCTGCCGGCTCGTGAGTGTGGCAAGCAGCGCGGCCTGACCACTGGAGCCGTCGAAGACCATGATGCCCATGGCTGTTTGCCCGGCGGCCGTCGAGTCGTGGTTCGCGCACAGGACCGGGAGTGCAGCTTCGTCGCGGCCGTCGCCCGTGACATCGCCATAGACGATCTTGTCTGTGGAGGCCCTCACGTCCTGTGCCATGTTCTCCTCCGGCCCGTCGAAGTCGGACGGCACGTTGATGGCTGTGCCGTCATGCAGGCGGATCGGCTTGTCCGACCTGCACAGCGACCCCGGGATCGCGAAAGAGGCCCAGTCCAGAGCATGCAGGTCCATCGGGGCTGCCGAGGACGGCGCCTCGGTACGCGGTGGCGGCGTCCGTGAGGCGGCCGGGAGGGGAGCCACTCCGGTCGAGGGCGTATGGAATCGGTCATGGAGCCATCGGTAGCCGAAGGCTCCAACTGCGACCGCCAGTATCCCGGCCAATAAGACCAAGAAGCCTTGCCTCAGCGGTGCTGCGCTCACTGCTGCCCCCGATCCCCTACTGTCCTTGTGCATCGATCTCGGCGAGCGGGTCAGTGACCTTCGGCTCTTCCATGGGCTGCGGTGAAAGGTTCTGGTCGATCAGGTATTTCCGTGATGCGGAGCCGGAAGCGACCTCGAACGGGGCGTTGTCCCGGTTGCTGTCGCCGACTTCCAGTTCACCTGACTGCTTGCCGCTCTTCCACTCAACGACGAGCTTGAAGCGGGCATAGTGCTCGTTGGTTACCGGGACGATGACTGCTGTCTCCGGGTCGCTGCTGGTGACCTGGTACGGAAAGCCGCTGACGCGTCGTTTGCCGTCCTCGTCCGTCCCGTCCTTGAACTTCAGCCGCGGTTGCCGGGCGTCCAGGTCCACGAGGAAACGGCTCATGTTAGTGCCGCCGCATCCTCCTTCTGTCCGAAGGCGTAACCCCTTCGGGGCTTCCTGGACCGAGACCGGCTTCACGGTGACCCGTTCGATGACGACCGCCTGCGATGACTTGCCCTGGATCAGCAGGTTCACGATCGTGTAGTTGGCCGGCTTCGCTTCATAGCGGGCGTCGAAGGTGGACTTCTTGTAGTAGTCGGGGTCGCTTCCGCTCCACCGCTTGCCGAACTCCTGTTTCACGGCCGACAGCGTGGGAGGCTTCAGAAAGACCATCCCCGAGCCGCCCTCACAGGGATCCCACGCATCCGCAACCGATGCATCGGCGGTCAGGGGCATGTCCTCGTCCGGTGCCGGCGAGATGAACCAGCTCTTTACCTCGTCCACGACCGCAGAGAAGACGCCTTGTGCCTCGCCGCTGACGCCCGCCGCCAATCCAGCGGCCACCGCGGCAGCCACCCACGTCTTCATCCGCCGGGCATGCCCGGCCTGCGCCTGCTCCCCGCTGTCCTCCCCCTCGGACTGATCCGCGCTGTCCGACGTCGTCTCCGCCATCCTCAACCCCCCATGAGCCTGCAGAGACCACAGTGTGGCCCCAACCTCCCCGGCGTGCTCGGCGCTTGCTGAAGCTGTGACCTGCACGAGGCATCTACATGCGGAACCACAGCTTCAAGCATCACAACAGACGGCAAGAAGGCAAGAAAAGCGCTATCGCAGTGGCGCCTCGGTTTCCGGTGCGGGCATGGGGTCAAGTAGTTCCGCTGCATGCTGGCGGACTACGCCGTATTGATCGTCGGTCAGACGTACGAGCGCGTCGCGAGCTACGCGATCGCCCGGCCACACCCGCGCCAGGGCGGAGGCGGCAGCCCGTCGGACGTCCGCGTTCTGATCGGCAGCCAGGCGCAATACGGCGCCACGGATATCGAGGTCGTCGGCCCAACCTCGCTCCAGCGCACCGGCGACGGCCCAGCGGACGTCCGCGTTGTGGTCGGTAGCAAGACGCAGCACAGCGTCCCGTACCTCAAAAGGGCCCGGCCAACCGCTCGCGAGCCCGGCAGCCGCCTTGCCTCGTACGTCCGCGTCCAGAGCTTCGGTCAACCGCAAGACAGCCTCCTGTGCCACGGAATCACCAGGCCACCCCTGTGCCAGGGCGGAGGCGGCAGCCCCCCGGATCGCCGGAGCACCCGCCAGACGGAGGACAACTTCCAGGGCCGTGGAATCGCCCGGCCACCCCTGCGCCAATGCGGAGGCAACGGAGTTGCGGATGTCCGTGCTCTGATCCGCAGCCAGCCGCACGACCGCATCGCGGGCGCCGGGATCGCCCGGCCACCCCTTCGCCAGCCCGTCGACGGCGGTGTCGCGAACGTCCGCGCTCTGATCCGCTGCCAGACGCAGGAGCGCATCCCGGGCGATGGCATCGCCCGGCCAGCCCTGCGGCAATGCGGAGGCCGCGTAGCGACGGACGTCTGCGCTCTGATCCGTAGCCGCATGTACGACTGCGTCCCGAGCCACGGAATCACGCGGCCATCCCGTCGCCAGTTGCCCGACAGCAACCTCGCGGACGTCAGCACTCTGATCCGCAGCCAGCCGCACGAGCGCCTCACGTACCTCAACGTGGTCTGGCCGGCTCTGGGCCACATCCTTGGGTGCGGTCCTGGCTGCGTTGGGCAGTCCACGGGCGATGTCCCGTGTGGCAAAGGGCCCCGGCCATCCGTGCGCCAGGGCGTAGACGACGGAGCGGCGTACGTCCAGGTTCTGATCGGTTGCCAGGCGCATGACCGCGTCGCAGGCGATGGAATCGTCCGGCCAGCCCTTCGCCAGTCCGTAGACGGCAGTGTCGCGGACGTCCGCGCTTTGATCCTCCGTCAGACGCACGACCGCATCCCGGGCGGCAGGATCGCCTGGCCAGCCCTGCGATAGGCCTTGGGCTGCGTCTGACCTGACTGTGGCACTGGCGTCGCCGACCAGTCCTCGAACGACGTCCCGTGTTGTGAGGTCCTCCGGCCAGCCCTGGGCCAACCCGGAGGCAGCAGAGCGCCGGACTTCCGCGCTCTGATCCGCGGCCAGACGCACGACCGCATCCCGGGCGATGGCATCGCCCGGCCAGCCCTGCGCCAGCGCGGAGGCCGAGGACCGGCGAACCTTTGGTTCTTGATCGTCAGCGAGCCGCACGACCGTATCCCGGGCCGCGGGCTCGCCCGGCCACCCCTTCGCCGATGCGGAAGCGGCCGCGCGGCGGACATCCGCGCTCTGATCCGTAGCCAGCGACATGACCGCATCCCGGGCTGGAAGGTCGCCTCGCCATCCCTGCGCCAGCCCGTCGGCGGCGGCGTAGCGGACATCCGCGCTCTGATCCGCGGCCAGGCGCACGGCCGCGTTCCGGGCCATGGCGTCGCCCGGCCATCCATGGCCCAGGTGTTCGGCGACGGAACGGCGAACCGCCGACTCCCGATCGTCGGCCAGACGTGTGGCCGCGTCCCGAGCCTCGACTTCGCCCGGCCAGCCCTGCGCCAGCGCCGAGGCAGCGGAGCGGCGAACCTCCGCACTTTGATCCGCCGCCAGACGCACGACCGCATCCCGAGCGATGGCATCGCTCGGCCAGCCCTGCGCCAGCGCCGAGGCAGCGGAGCGGCGAACCTCCGCACTTTGATCCGCCGCCAGATGCACAGCCCAGTCCCGGGCGATGGGATCGCCTGGCCAGCCGTTCGCAAGCCCGTCGACAGCAGTCTCACGGACGTCCACGCTCTGATCCGCAGCCAGCCGCACGACCGTGGCATATACATCAGCATCGCCCGGCCAGCCCCGCGCCAGCCCATCAGCGACGGACCGGCGCACTGCTGATTCCTGATCGCCGGCCAGACGCAGGAGCGCGTCCCGGGCCTCGAGCTCGCCTGGCCACCCCTGTACCAGCCCACGGATGACGGACCTGCGCACCTCCGCGTTCTGATCGGTGGCCAGGCGCAGGATTGCGTCCCGGGCGGCAACATCGCCGGGCCATCCCTGCGCCAGCGCGGAGCTGGCGGACTCGCGGACATCTGCGGCGTGATCGGTGGCCAGGCGCAGGAACGCGTCCCGGCTGGCGGGATCGCCAGGCCACCCCTGCCTCAGCGTGTCAGCGGCATAGCGGCGGACGTCCTCGTTCACGTCGTCGGCCAGACGCAGGACGGTCTCGCGTACCTTGAGGTCGCCCGGCCAGCCCTGCGCCAGCGCGTCAGCGGCATAGTGGCGCACGTCCGCGTCGTGATCGGCAACCAGGCGCAGAGCCGCGTCACGTACGAGCAGGTCGCCTGGCCAACCGTAGCCGAGCGCAGAGGCGGTGTAGCGGCGAACATCCGCGCTCTGATCAGCCGTCAGGCGCAGAACGACGTCTCGAACTGCGAGGTCGCCCCGCCAACCCTTTTCCAGCGCATCAACGGCGCTGTAGCGGACGTTCGGCTCAGTATCGTCGACCAAGTGCAGCACGGCGTCACGCACCTGGATATCGCCCGGCCAGCCCTGCGCCAGCGCATTGGCGGCATCACGGCGAACATCCGCGTCGTAGTCAGCAGCCAGATGCACAACAGCGTCACGAGCTGTGCGATCACCCGGCCAGCCCTGGCTGAGAGCAGAAGGAACGGCCCGACGAACCTTGGCATTGGGATCGTCGGCCAAGCGCAGCACGGCTTCTTGAGCTTCGGCGTTGCCCGACCAACCCTCCGTGAGTGCCTCCACGGCATAGCGGCGGACGTCCGCGTCCGGGTCGTCGACCAGGCGCAGGACAGCCTCTTGCGCCTGGAGAACGTGAGACCAGTTGGTGCTCAGCCGGGTGACCGCGGCGTGACGGGCGGCTGAGTCGGTGAGGCGGGTTGACGCCAGCAGCACGGCAAGTTCGTCTTCGGGCGGGAGGAATCCCTGTCCCTGGGCGATGGCGTGGTGCAAGTCTTGAACCGTGTCTTCTGCTCGGCTGTTGACGTCCTGTGCTTTGGCCAGGGCGACTGCGATGTCGTCGAGCACCGGCTGCGTGAGCAGGTCGCGGGCAAGGAGAGGCTGAGCGGGCTGTTCAGGGCCGACATCGGTGAGGGGGAACCCGGCCGCATCGGGGTGCACGGCCAAACGCTGAACCTCAACGCGGGCCCGGCCCCAGAGGCCTTCCAGGACAACGATGCGTGCCGCAACCCGGTCGGCTTCCTGCTGTGCCGTGGACTTGTGTGTCAGCGCCTGACGGGTCTCCTCACGCACGCGGGCAAGACGCGCATGATCCGCTGTGTGCAGGGCCTGTAGCTCACGGAAGTCGTTACCCGCGATGATCTCGCGGAGCGTACTGATGATCTGCAGCAAGGTCGACATCAGCATTTCGGCGTCCCGCATGGCGTAGCGCAGCCGGGTCTCGGTGTGGCGGGCGCGCTCCAAGGTCTCAGCATGGCGGGCGAGATCGCGCTCGAGCCGCAGGACGGCGACGGTTTCCTCGGGCTGCTGCGGCTGCAGGACAGCGGAGCGAGGGCCTGGCACAGGCTCGTGCGTAGTAGTCGACGCGTCCAATGCGGCCTGCAGCAATGACCGTGCCTGGTTGCACAGGCTTTGGTGCTCTTGCAGCGTAAGACCGGCTGCTCGGCTGGTGATGCGCAGGAACTGCATGGTGAACGACAACGGTGGCTTGGGCCGGGCCTGCGCGTTGAAGATGCGGTCAATGTGCGACTTGGAAAACGCCATATCGCCCACGCGATGAGTGGAAGGCCCTCCGATCGGATCGACCTCACGCTGCACCGCCTGCTCGCGCTGGGCTGCCACCCTGAACGCCTGCTCGACGTCGCGGGAGCCCATCCCGGCGCGTTCGGCCTGTTGACGCAGGAAGTCACCAAACTCCTGCCACAGATGTGCTGCTGTCCGACCTCGGCTGCCTGCGGGCCCCACTCCTGCCTCCCCGTTGACGGTGCTGGGACGACTCATGCTGCCCCACGATGCTTGCAGCTGTCGGCTGGTTCAGCGAGGCCACCACAAGGGAGTTGTCCCCGTCGTTGTCCCCCGCCGTCCCTGGTCGTCCCAGCCGGTCCCCAGCCACGTGGGGACCGCGCTCCAAGGGGCGACTGTCTCCGCATGCCCTTTCGGCAGCAACGGACCGCTCGGTAAGGAGACTTGAAATGATCAGCGACCTCGTCGATCTCGCCGTGGCACTCGGCGACACGCGTCATCGGACAGGACAGGAGTCGGCCTTGTGGCAGCTTCTGCTTGCCGCGGTGCCGGAATTCCTCGGCGCCCTTGCCGCCGCCTTTGTCATGACGACTGCTGCGTGGATAGGGCGTCGGTTTTCTCACCGCCCGCCGACTCACCTTAAATCCGGCGGAACTCGTCCGCGCCCCACCCGGAAGTCATCGGGTGGCTGAACTGCCTGCCTCCTCCAGGGACTGCCGAGGCTCGGCAGTCCCTGGACCAGTGTCCAGGGCATACCCCGCGGTGACGGACCGATTGCTGGCTGGCGAGGGCCGCGAAGGACCATGAGTCCCGGGCCGACGATGCCGAAGACGTTGCCCTTCCACATCACGATCCTCCAGGCAGGGAAGCTGTGCAGCACGCGTCGAGGCGATCGCGTCGACGGAGGCACCGACGCCGCGGCTCGGCAACGGTCGCTTACGATGCGCCAGAGTCCCTGCTGGTACCGCACATCTCCCGTACCGAGACGATCGCACTCACGGCCCCTGTGCCTCGGTGTCGGTGCTGTGGGTCTCACCTACGGAAGCTGGCTGCTGCGCCGGATCACCATCCGCCGAGACCGGCGACGGTTCCGTAACGCGCCCGAAGACGCGGATCCTCCCACGCGCTCAGCCGTCGCGGACTGGCTCGCCTCAACAGCCTGCATACGCCTGTGCAGATACGCGATCGCCTGGACGACCCTCCTCGTCATCGCCAGCGCTTTCTGGACCGCCACCAGTTTCGCCACCGCCCACGGGCTGGGCCGAGCACTAGACGACGCCGACTCCCTGCCAAGACGCCCGGAGATCGTCCTGTACACCAAGGAACCGCTGCGTGACCTCCCGGCCGGCGCCAGCGGCACGCGGCTCACGCCGAGCGCGGGGAGCCAACTCCAGTACCGCTACCGAGGCCTGCGGCTGCTGGTCCAGGCGAACGACCACCTCTTCCTGGTACCCGCACACTGGACAACACCTGGAGGGCGCACGCTGGTCGTGCCATACGACAACACCGTCCACCTCGCACTCGTGCCGTCCTGAGCCTCAGCACCGGGCAATACGCCGCCACCGGCGGCCACGCCCTTTTTACTGGCTGGGCACCCGTCACCGCCGACATGAGCGGTACGGACACAGACGCGCCGAACAGGCCGTGCATTGACGCACCGATCCCTCCAGACGTGGAGATCGTCAAGGATCCACGCCCCGTGGCACGCAACCGGGACGAGGTCCTGCAGGCGGCACAAAGTTGGCTTCTCAAGCAGGCTGCATGTCGGCGACCGTGAAACGCTGCGCAGCTCGGTTTTCTCTCCTGGCCCGGGCCAGGAGAGAAAACGCTCATTCGGCTGCAGCAGTGAGCGCCCGCTGCTTGGCCCGCCGATACTGCGCGATGGTCTCCCTGTCCTCCGCTGTGAGCAGCGCTGTTCGACCGTTCGTTGGACGTGCTCGACGGTCTCGGCCAACCCGGTGTCCACCTGGCAATGGGCGTCGGCCTTCGCAACCTCGATCGCGCCACGGCCCGGGCATCGTGGAATCCCTCACATTCCCCGGGCGGGCCCGTACCGCTTCTCAGGCTGCTCGTCCGGTGTCATGGGCAAATCTTGGAGGACCACCGGGCCCGGGTAGAAGGCGGAACCGCCAGGACCGGTGACCTCCTCACCGGTGAGCCAGAGGTAGAGCCACTTCGCGAACGAAAACGAGTACTCGAAGAACTCGCCCTCACCGTTCTCGATGAAGAGGGAGCCCCGTCCCAGAGCGCCACGAGGTGCGTAGAAGATCTCCTCGCCCCGATCGGTGCCACAGATCGGAATCAGTCCGTCCGGAGTACCGAAGGCGAGGTCGGAGGTGCCGAGCGAGACTCGGGGGTCCCCGTCAGGCTCGTCCTCGTCCCACTCGATCTGCGACCACGCATGGGACGTTCTGCGGATCTGCTCGGAGAGGTTCCAGCGGTCGGTCGCCGGATGACTCAGGTAGAGATGGCCGTTGACCTGGACGGGAGCGTAGGCATCGACGATCTCCTTGAAGTCCTCCGGGAGGCTCGTACCCAGCTCATTCTCCAACCTGTGCCACGCCTCAGGATCCCGGTACCGCCACGACGGCTCGCCGAGCATCTCCAGCACACGCTCGAGATAGTCGTCCTTCATTCCTGTCACTTCCCCGGGCAGTTGGGTGGGGCCGACCGACGTGCTCTGCTGAGCAGCATCCTTGCTGCCATGCGCAGTTGACGGCCAATCGGATTCACCCTTGCGGGGCTTCTCGGCGACGCACGGGTGCGGGATGGTGGAAAGGTGCGGGTAAACGAAGGGGCCGCGCACCCAACCGGGTGCGCGGCCCCTTCTACCTGCAGTCAGTGCGTGCCGGAACGGCTAGCGGTGACGGTGTCCCCAGGAGATGGAGTCGACGGTGCGGCCGCGCTGGTTGCGCAGGGTCGCGGTGTCGGTGTCGTTGTTCCACACGTAGGCGCGGCGGTCCTGGTACAGGTCGGTGCGCACGTCGCGGCCGATCCCGGTGTGGACGCGGACCGTGGCTCGGCCGGCCAGGCGGTAGTGGTGGAAGCGGTACGTGTGGTGGTCGCGGTCGGACAGTGTCCATCCGTCCAGGTTGATCGCGCGGCGGGTGTTGTTGGTGATCTGCACCCACTCGCCGTTCAGGGAGCGGTTGGAGCGGTCGTCACGGCCCGGGGAGTCGTACTGCACGCGGCTGATCTGAACGTCGGGCCGGTGCGGCCGACTGGCGGCGGTGGCCGGCACGGCGGCCAGGCTACCGAGGGTGGCAGCGGTGAGGACAACCGCGCCCAGGCGGCGAGCAGTCGTGGAAGTGGTCACAGGTTTCCCCCTGCATGTGCGGGCACACAGTGCACGGCCCGGGGGCTGTGCACGAGTGGTGCGGTGTGCTGCGCGGCCGGTTCAACCGCGCATCCACACTTTGGGGCCGAAGCGCGAGTGATGCGGGTATTCCGCGAATGGCGTTACAAAACGGCCATATCACCGAGACAAACAAGTGCGGTGTGCATCTATGTGCCTGATACGTGAGCTTGACGGCCCATCACTTATCCCACCCCATGTGCGGATTGACCCGCGCCCCGAATGCGCCAGGCGCGCACTACCCCGGCGTACGTCAAGCCGTCACCCGAAAGTGGGTAACGGCGCTTGTCCGCTGGTCAGAGACTTTTTGTGACCGAGTAGTCGAGTTGGCGGCGCTTGCCACATCGAAGCCTCAGCACCGTGCGTCCCTCGCAGCAATCGCATGGTGTGATGGCGGTCAGTCGAAAGGGTTGGGCTCGGTGTGGCGTCGGGCTCGGGCCTCCTGCCCGCGTTGGACGGACGGCAAGGGCAGGGCTGCGATAGCCTCGGCGGGCCGCCCCTGCTTGATCAGGAGCTCTGCCAGGTAAAGGGGCGCTCGGGACTCGGTGGACGATTGGAGCAAGGAGACGGCCTCGTCCACGCGGCCGGCCCCCTTTAGCAGGTATGCGATCGTCGTGTCCCTGTCCCAGTACTCCTCCGCCGGCAACGCCGTGGCCTCAGCAATGGCCTCCTCGTGGCGTCCGGCCTCCGCCAGCAGCGACAACCGCATGGACTGGACCTGGTACGCGTGCTCCTTGAGGTACTCCTCGCTGCGCTCCTCCAGTAGCTGAAGAGCCTGCTCTGGTCGCCCGTCCTCGACGAGCAGGTCTACGGCCCAGTCGAGGTGATTGCCGCAGTCGTAGTACTCGAACGTGGGCCGTCCGACCTCGACTGCCTCGTCGATCCGCCCCTGCCGTGCCAGGAGGCCCACGAGGGTACTGCGATGGTTGGAGTGGTCGGTGGCTTCGATGATCTCACGCAGAACCGTCTCGGCCTCATGGTCCCGGTCCAGGTCCTCAAGCGCCTTCGTGTAGTGCTCCAGGGCTGCGGTCGCGTGCTCGCCGGTCCCCAGCTCGCGCAGCTCCTCGATCCGGCCGTGGCGTGCGAGCAGTGCCGCATAGGACTCGACGGTGTTCTGGACGAGGTACCGGCGCCCGGCCACGTCGGCCCCGAGAAGGCGGATCGCCTCCTCGACGCGACCGGCACGTTCCAAGACCCTGGCTTGAAGGTCCAGGGCCTGCCAGCCGGGATGGTTCCACTCACCGTTCGCCGCGGCCTGCCTACCTCCCTGCGCCAACGGGGCAAGCAGTTCCAGGACACGCTCGTCCCGATCTTCCCCCTCGGTCAATTCGACCAAAGTCGACTGCAACCACCAGTCCTCCAGGTGAGGGGCGAGAGCATCAATCGCCTCGTCCAACCTCCCAGCCTTCGCCAGCATCAGGGCGCAGTCGCGCCATTCCCGGCCCTCCGTCACCGGCTCGTCCGGGCGGACCAGCGCCAGCGCCTCCTCGACCCGCCCCATCCGGAAGCGAACCTCGGCAGCCTTCGTCACGGCAGGCTTCCAGCCGGTTACGGCGAACGGCTCGATGACCGACCAGGCCCGCTCGTAGTCCTCCGCCCCACACAGATCGCGCACGGCCGCCAGCGCGCAGAACCACTCACCACGCTCGCCCGCCGCCTCCACCACCAGATCCAGATGCCCGAGTTCGAGGAGAAGATCTGCCATCCGCGGCGGGATCCCCCCGAGCATCCGCTCTTGCCACTCAAGATCGTCAACGTCCATGGCAAGAGCATAGGAACGCTCACTGACACCACCGCGCTGTGGAAGCGTCTATGAGCCGGAACACGTGTGCCGAGGCTCGGTAGTTGTCACCGACAGCACCGCATAGGCTGCACAGAAACCAGGTCGAAGCAGCCGGACCGTCGCCAGAGAGGCGCTGGAGTTGTCACACATAGCCGATCACTGGTCTTCCTGTCGCCGGGGCGCAGTGTGACTCGTGACGACCTCATCGCCATGCTGCGCGAACAGACGTCGGCATGCGGGCCTGCACGTAACGCCTTGATCGCCGGAGCTGACTTCGTCGTCTGGGACGGCCTGGTCCCGGCCAACCGGCACGCGGGCGTCTTCCGGGGTCGAATGCACCACTCCTTGAAGCGTGGCCACACGATCGATGGCCTGGCCGACAGCGTCGACATCCTTCTGCGAGCCGGGGAAGAGCCGCTTCGTACCGGATCCATCGACGCGGTGGACAGGTCATCCTGGTTCACGATCTTCCTGAACTCCACGGCGACAGTAGTGGTGGCCTGCTGCGGCGGACGCCGACCCACCACCATGGAGTCGACCGCCTCCCCTGAGCCTGGACACATTAGTTGGAACCGGTGAGGCTCCGCGAGCTGGTGGCTTCTGGTTGGCGGGACACGCTTGTTGGCACCAAGTGGTCACGCCTCTTGCGACCAACCGCAAGTTGTCAGTTTTCTTGGCGCCAGTTCGCTAGGTTCTGTTCCACTCCGCCAGCGGCGCCCAGCCGCACGCGGTGGCGCTGGAGGTCGACCTCGGTGACCTTCACCGTGATCAGCTCGCCTTCATTGACAAGCTGATCCGGAGTCTCGACCGACTCGTCAGTCAGCTCAGAGAGATGAAGAAACCCCACAACGTCGGGAGCAAGCCGCACGAACACACCAAAAGGAATGATCTTCGTAACCGGCCCGGTGAGGACTCGGCCGACCTGATCCGCGAACCGAATGAGTGGATCTTCCTGCAGAGCCTTCAAGGAGAGCGTGACCTGTCCGGAGCGGGTCTCGGCGATGATCACCTCAGCGGTGATCCGCTGGCCAGCTTCGACTGCCTCTGAGGGGTGGTTAATCCAGCCCCACGTCAGGTCCGGTACCCGGATGAAGCCGGTGCACAGACCGTCCGGTTCGCCATCGACGTGAACGAAGACCCCGAAGTTGTGAACCTCGGAGACTGTCCCGGTGACGACCTGCCCTCGTTCGAACGCGAGGAGGAAGGATCGCAAGGCCGGAATCTCGCACGCCCTGGCGGAGAGGTGAAGCTGACCTTCGCGCCAACGACCGATCTCTTCGGCGTTGATCTCCTGGCCGACCTCAAACAGCTCGCATGGATGCTCCATCCGACGCGTCGACGCTTCCTGCCGAGGAATCCGACCGATCTCAGTCGCCCCTCCTTCGGCATCTACGAGCTGCACCAGGACGTCCGCTCCGTCGAACCCGGTGACCTTCACAGTTCTCACGGCCCCCGGCCGGAGGTGGTTGATCAAGGACTGCATGCGAGGGTCAGGGGCTGGCTCGGACATAAAGGTGAGCTTAGTCGGCGCCGGTCGAACTGGTTCCAACTCTCGTGACCAGGTTCCAACTAGCGTGTCACGGCTCATCCCCCGAGTCCGGCGCCCAACCTCGCAGGTGACAACAAGCCTGCCTATGTGACAACTATCGCGCTTTGGCTCACACACGATGTGTGACTGAGCACTAGACCTGTTCGATGAGCACTGGACTTGTCGTGCTGCGCATTCGAGTTGGCAGACAGGATGGCCCTCGTTGAGGCTGACCTGGACGGTTTCGTCGATCAATGAGGGCAGTGCGCCGAAAGGGTTTGTCATGGGGCTGGATGTCGACGATGATCACCTCATGACGACCAGAAAGGGCCATGCCCTCTAGGCGCCCCGCTCCGCTCTCCACAGCTCGCGCGCCGCCGACCGCAACTCACCGCAGCGACCGATGGCCGTGACCGCCCACCAAGGAGAGCCCGCCCGTGCAGAAGACTGCCCTCATTCCCTACGCCCACCTCCCCCGAGCGCACCACAACCGCCACGTCCTGACCAGTACCGTCGACGTCTTCGGCGCCGCCCACTGGCTGCTTGCCGAGCGCGCTCCGCAGCCCGGCGGCGATGTCCTGCCCTTCGACGCGCTGGTCGTCTCCGTCCATCCGGGCGGCAACGTCGAACTCACCGAGCTGAGCGCCGTGCGAGCCCGCTGGCCGCACCTGGACCGCCTGCCGGACGGTGGGTTCGTCGTCGCCGCGTCGCGCGCCCGCCGGCACGAGGACGCGAACCAGGTCCAGGTCTTCGACGCGCTCGGGCGCGAGACCTCGTCCTTCTCCGTCGGGGACGCCATCGAGCACCTGCTTGTTGACGAGGCCGGCCATATCTGGGTCGGTCACTTCGACGAGAACCCGGCCGGAATCCGCCGCTGGAGCGCCACGGGCCGGCTCGCCTGGACGTCGGACGGTGCCCGCATCCCTGGTCTCTTCGACTGCTACGCGCTGAACGTGTCGAGTACCGCCGCCTGGGCGTGCCCCTACACGGACTTCCCGCTCGTCGAGATACGCCCCGACCGCACCGACCAGCCCGTGAGGGTGTGGTCGAACCGCATACGGGGCGCCAAAGCGGTGGCTGTCCACGGCGAGCGAGTCACCTTCTACGGCGGCTACGGCGAGGAGCGGGACCGACTCGCCCACGGAGAGCTCACCGAAACATCTGTCGAGCCAACGGAGGTCAGCGTGCTCACCCTGCCCAATGGCCCTGCTCCCCACCGCCGGCGGGTCGTCAGCCGAGGAAGCAGGATCTACGTCCAGGCCGAGCCATTCACTGTGTGGGGCCTGTTCGACCTCAGCAGCTGATACCCAGCACTGGAAAGACCTTTTCGCCCGGTCGCCGACCATCCGACGCCAGTCCGCAAGGAGCTCGCCGCGGCTCGTGCCAGCGAGGATCAGACGGTCTTCGACCGGGTGATCGAAATCTTCGACGAGCAGGTGCACGGCGCTCTTCTGCTGCGCTGATCACCTCACGCCTGGGTGGTATCACGAGCAGACGGGCCAGCTTGCGCTCGGCGTCACCGTCGGGCCGAATTAATCGTGCATCGGAGTTGTCCATCCGGGCATGTACCGCCCTCGGTCACAGCCGCCAGCTCAACTCGCCAACCGGCACGCTCACTCGCCAACTGAAGCGCTCAGTCACACGATGGTTAAAGCCAATGTGGCGAGGTGACCTTCAGTAGTCGACGTCGATGTAGTCAATGGGTGAACTTCACCGTCAGACCGTCGGCGCGCCTCCCGCGGTCCTTGAAGTAGATCTCTTGGAGGCCCTCGGCAAGGATGTCCTGGAGCTTGCTGCTCGGCGGCGCCGGCGGCGTGGGCGTCGAAAAGGCGTTGGGCGTAGGCGGGTGGGAGTCCTTGGGTGATGGGGCGTAGCCGCGGGTCGTCGGTGGTGCCCGGGGCTGCGGTGAAGCCGAATCTGGCTCGGGTGTCGATGTAGATGCCGCCGGTGGTGGCGGCCTGTTTCTTTGCCCTGTCGCGTACTCGGGGCTGCCATCGCTTGGTTACTTCGGCGGCGAGCCGTTCGGCGAGGTCGCGGCGGGGATGTTTGATCTGGCCTTTGAGGTAGCGCTCGACGGTGCGTTGGGTGACGCCGAGCAGGTCGGCTGCCGCCTTGGTTCCCCTTGATCTGCTTCACCAGGTATTGCATCTGGGATTTGGCAGACTTCGGGATGGGGCGGGTGAAGTGGGCGGTGTCGGCTTTGTCGAGGCTGTCGGTGAGGAGGCCCATTGGTGTTTACTCCCCGTTGTCCTGGCTGGAGAGGGTGCCGGTCTTGATGTGCCGGGCAATGTTCACGTCGGGACCGTGCTTCTCCGTCAGGCCTTCGGCCCACAGCACGCTTTGCGTGCCCTCGTGTTTGACCATGCCGGGTGAGACGCCGAGCCGGAAGCCGCCGGGCAGGGGCTTGCCATCCTTGTAGCGTCACTTCCCGGGCCATGGAACCGTCCCACCACTCCGTCGACATCGCCACCCGCGTGCCCTGGCAGTACACCGGCGTCGCGGTCGAGGTCACCAACTGCCGGGTCGGGGTGTCGCTGCACCTGGCGTCCGCTAACGCGTCGGCCGCGGTGAACCGGCGTCCGTTCCTGCCCAAAAGCGGGGATCCCATCTCGTCGAAGGCCGACGCCCGCCCGCGCTCACAGCAGTCCGGGCCGCTGCCACTCGTCACCAAGGACGTGGTGATCGAGGAAGTTCAGGAACGCCTCGTACCAGACCTGGATGTGGCCCGGGGAGAGGATCCAGTGGTTCTCGTCCGGGAAGTACAAGTACTTCGCAGGCACCTCGAACCGCTGCAGATCCTGGAAGAGCGCGGCGCCCTGGCCGACCGGCACGCGGTAGTCCTTCGCGCCGTGGATGACCAGCATCGGCGTACGGATCTTCGCGGCGTCCAGGTACGGGGAGTGCGCCTCGTACCGCTCGGGCCGGGTCACCGGGTCCCCGAAGATGCACTGGAAGTACCAGGGCGCGTCGGTGTCGCCCTGGAAGGACCGCAGGTCCCACAGGCCTGCGTGGCTCACGATCGCCTTGAACCGATCGGTGCTCGTGGCGACCCGGTTGGCCATGTAGCCGCCGTACGAGCCGCCCCCGAGCGCGGTGCGCGCGGCATCGATGTCGTCACGGGCCTCGGTTGCGTCGGTCAGCGCCATCACGTCCGTGTACGGGACCCCGCCCCACTGCCCCCAGCCGCGCCGGTGGCCCTGCTGACCGTAGCCGGTCGATAGGGCCGGGTCGGGCAGCAGCACCGCGTAACCGCGGGCCGCGAACGGCCACGGGTTCCACCGCCAGGTCCAGCCGTTCCAGCTGCCCTGCGGCCCGCCGTGCACGGCGACGAGCAGTGGCGCGGGGTTCTCGGCCGACGCGCCCTCAGGCAGCACGAGCCAGCCGCGCAGCCGGTACCCGTCCGCCGCGTTGGCGTGCACCTCGGTGAGGGTGCCCGGCAGCGCGTCGAACGCACCGGGGGCGGGCAGCTCGACCGGCGTCTGGTCGGCGACGCCGGCCTCGAACCTGACCGGCCGCGGCGGCGAGTCGATCGCGTTGCGCAGCGCGTACAGCGTCCGCCCGTCGGGGGCCACGCAGAGCGAGCCGTACGCGCCCGAGGCGGTGAGCCGGGTCACGGTGCCGTCCGCGTCCCGCCGGAAGACAGGCGCGTGACCCTCCACATCGGCCACGAAGAAGAGGGCGTCGTCGACCGTCGAACAGACGGCGCCGACAGGCCAGTTGTCGAACCCGGGCAGCAGATCGACGGCCTCGCCGCCGTCCACGCCGACCCGGACGAGCGTCATGTCCATCGACTCGTCGTAAGTCGGCCACGTCATCCGCGAGCACACGACCGCCGAGCCGTCGTGCGTGAACACCGGCGCCTCGTAGAGGTGCTCCACATCGCCCAGGACCAAGACCTCCTCGCCGGTGGCCGCGTGTGCCACCACCACGGCGGTGCGGTTCTCGGCGGGCACCCGGCCGGGTACGAACCGGGTGTAGGCCACTCGCGTCCCGTCGGGCGACAGCGCCACGTCCCCGGGGTGCTCGAGGCCGACGCCCTGCCCGCCGGCGTCGACCACGGCGCCCTCGGCCCCCGCGCGCACGAAGGTGTGCTGTACCTCGGGGCCGAGATCGCGGTCCCAGGCGCGGGTCGGCCCGGCCTCGTACAGGATCGCGGTGACCTTCGCGTCCTTGCGCGCCGTGCGCAGCTTGCCGTGCGCGTCCGCGTCGGCGGCCCCGGGCAGCAGCCCGGCGGTGTGGGCCAGCGCGCCGGAGTCCCGGGCGACGGTGAACGCGGTGATCCCGCCCGGGTGCCGGGCCACGACGGCGGCCTCACCACGCCCGGGCAGCGCCCACAGCGCGGCACCCTCGTGCTTGTCCTCCTCACTGTCGTCCTCGCGTTCCGACAGGAAGTACAGCACCCCGTCCGGGCCGAACACGGGCCCGGACTCGCCCTTCCCCGACCGGGTCAGGCGCAGCGCCTCGCGCTCCCCGGCCGGATCGATCTCCCACAGCCCGGACACGAACCTGGTCCGGTCCTCCGACAGCGTCTGCACGGTGGCGACGAGACGGCCACCGTCGGCGGACAGCGCTAGGCAGTTGACGCGAGGCTGGGCGAGGAACGCGGGCAGGTCGTGGAAGGCGGTCGTGCCACCGGGGATCGCAGACATGCGGACGATTCTTGCTCGCGAAGGAGGCGGTGAACAGCGGATTACGGGCGCCGCCCGCCAGGGGTGCCTGCCGCCCGTCCGGCGAAACGCAGAGATCCCGCCCGATCGAAGTGATCGGACGGGATCCCGTCAGCCGCCTCCGAGCTGACTCGTGAACGGCGCCTCCGATCACAGCAACACGTTCAGACCGCCGCACGCACCCGACGCTCACGAACGCCCCCTTCCAGGGTCGCGGCCCGACTCCCAATTCATTAACCGACGCGGTGTCACGTCTGCGGAGCGTCGCACTGCAGATCTTGCCCCCGCGTCCCATCGTTTCTCCATTGTCACAACTACCAGCACCTACACCAGTCCCGTGCGCGCCGCGCTACTCAGTGGTTCCCACCAACCGCGCTGCCGCCGATGAGTCCCGGCCACCGAACCACAACCGTGCGGGCTGCACGGTCGTACTTGCTCTGGTGATAGACAGCTCGGTCCCTAGCCATCTGCGCCAGTAGAATTGCAGCGACAAGCAAGTTCAGTATCGGTATCGACAAGAATGCCCCCCGGTCGAACTCCCGAATGAACGTGTCCTTCCATGACGGCGGCAGGGTCCCATCTGACCAAAGTCGAACTACTCGCAGCCCAAAGAGTCGCTTGCCGACGGTTGTGCCCCACCAATGCACCAGAGGTAGGTAGTACAGCAACCCACCGGCTGCACATGCAACTGGCACAAGGACGAGCAGCGCGATGCCATCGCTGGAGGCCGCCGCAGCGATGAAGCTCAAGCACGCGAGCATTGAAGAAATCAACGTATCTACCAGGCGCGCTGCGATCCGGCGGTTGTTAGGAGCCAGCAGCAGCACAGGATTGCCAGTCGCACCTGTAGCCGAACTCACGTCCGTAATGTACTCCACTAGTGCGCCCTCTGGCCGGGCTTCCTGCCGAGGTTCCATGCTAGCCAGGTGGCTTTTGTACCACTCCAGACCCATCGCCCTGACAACCGTGGAAGGTACCCCCTCCACACCTTCGCGGTTCACAATTGCGTCAGACGCCAATTCGCCCCCCTAGATGTCACCTTTGGCCAGTTCCCACGTCTCACGATTCAGCGCTGGGAGACCATATCTCTCATCCATCCAGCCCTTGTCTGGCGAATCCTCGCACTTGGGAGATTTCCACAGATTGATCGGAACCCTGAAAAGTGCGAGCGATCACAAGGTCTCGAATCCCTGCAATGACAGCAAGAGTCTTCTGAACAACTTCCGATGCGATGATGGCACTTCCTGCATTCGGGCTCGCCATGTCAATCTCTGGATCCGCCAGGGCTACGTAGTCTGCCGCTTCGTACAGGTTCTTAGCTACTAGCTCGGCATTTCCCGAGTCCCCTTCTCTAGAGCATTTGAGTGCGTAATAAGCGCCAGCAATCACATGCTCCATGACTCCCAGGTCCCCTTCTTCGTCTTCAGACAGGATTTCTTCCAGTCCCGTGAGGAAGAGGTCGACGATCTCTGAGCTTTCCGGATCTCCTGCACCTCGCTCCACCGCACGCCAGCAGAAAGCGACTACCTGTTCACACTCCGTTGAGCCAGCCGATTCGCTGGCCGCCCAGGCGGATCCGAAGTGCCTCAGCAGTGCCTCGGCGCAGGCTGCGGCAAACGCCCTGCGTTGGGGAGCGGCTAGAGCTTCTAGGTCCGACAGGAGTACATCTCCGTCATAGCGCTGAATCATTGGACCATCCTAATCATGTCTTAGCCCGCCGACTCCGGGGAGTCCCAGCCGACAAGAGCCGGGTCGATCTCTGGCCCTCCAAACTGAGGCCATATCGCGGTGCGAGGCCCGGTGATAATTCCCCCCGTTTCTTGGATGAAGAGCTCGCAGAGATCGCAAAAGTCCTTGGAGGTTCCAATGGCTTGCGGAATCAGCCCATGCTCTACAGCACCTGTCACGGCGGTCTCCTCCCCGTGCGCATGGGTCAGCTTGGCCATGATCTCCGTTTGCGGATCGAGCATCCTGAACTGCTCGGGGCTCAGATCACGCGCCCCCCCGCCAGCGACGCTCAAGCCATCCGTTTCAACTACCGCTACCATCCGCTGCTTGTACGCGATATCGTCCCGTTTTTTGGGGGCCCGGTTCAGATGCTTGTCTTGAATTTTCTGTGCCCGAGCTCTGGCACGGTCGGCCGAGCCAGAAAGAGCAGTGCGTTCTGCAGCGGCATCCGCGCTTCTGGCTCCTGTTGACGCGGCCGCTTCTTCACTGGTAGCTGTCTTCGCACCTCTAGCGATGGCCGCCGCTGCTGCACTAGCGATTCCAGTTGCCCCTGCTATGACCGCTCCGCCTTGGCCTATGACGCCGATGGCGCCGCCGACTACGGCTGCCCCCAGCCCGGCTTCGGCACCGGAAGCGAAGCCAGCCGCCCCTGCCGCTAGAACGGCTCCGCAGCCACCGACTGTCGCAGCGACGCATGCGACTACTCCGACGACGACTGCAGTGGCCACAACCGCTGCAATCACCGGGTGTCGTTGGACGACGTGGTACGCCTTGTGGGCGAAGTTGGAGGCGTGGCAGGAGAGCGACCAGCCGCAGCTGTGGTGGGAGGAGTTTCCTCCGTCACCACCGTGGTGGGTGCCGCCGTTGTCGCCCGGGAGGGGGTTGGTGTTGCCGTAGGCGGGGTCCGGGGCCTGGTCCCTCTTGCCGCCGTTGTCGGGCTGGCAGTGTCCGTTGCCCGGGTCGGTGCACAGCCCGGCGGGGTCGCTATTGGTGATGGGGTTGTCGGCGGCGTAGGTGTAGCCGTCGATCTGCTGGGCGTCGGTCAGCTCGAGGACGGGGTCGTCGGAGATGAAGCGGCCGATGGTGGGGTCGTATTCGCGCGCGCCAAGGTGGGTGAGACCAGTGGTGGTGTCCTGGATGCCGTTGACGAATCCCTTGTCACCGAGCCATGTGCCGGTGGCGGGTTGGGGGCCGCGGGGGTTGCCGAAGGGGTCGAGGCGACGGCGTGTGATGGCTTGGGTGGTGGCGTCGACGGCGGTTTCGGCGGTGTCGTGGGCATCGGTAACTTGCCATTGGAGGCTGCCGGAGCTGGTGCGGACGGCGATGGTCTGGCCAGCCCACGTGTAGTAGCGGGTGCCGGTGGTAGTGCTGGTGCCCTTGGCGAGGTGGACTTCGGTGTCGCCGAGGTAGAGCGTGGTACCGGTGCCGTCGCGGGAGAGAAGCCGGTTGCCGTCAGCGTCGTAGAGGTAGGAGGCCGTGGTGCCGTCGGCGTTGGTGACCTTGGTGAGGTTGTTTTCGTCGTCCCAGTCGAAGGTCTGGGTCTTGCCGTTGAGGGTGCGGGTGTGGGTGTTACCCGACGCGTCGTAGGTGTAGGAGTTGCGTGTAGTAGTGCTGCCGATGACCGTGCTGGACGACTTCAGAGTGTGAGCCTGACTGGTACCTGCCGTCGGGTACTCGTACGACGTAGTGGTGTCGTTGCCGCCGGCGGTCGTGGTGTGGTCGACCTGGGTCTTGCGGTTGCCGAGGTCGTCGTAGGTGTAGCTGTGCCAGTACGGTGCCGGGCCGCCGAGGACGGCGGTGGTGGGGTCGGCGGCGCAGCCGTCGGTGGCGGTCCAGGCCTGGGTGAGGCGGTCGTGGCCGTCGTAGCGGTAGCACTGGACGTCGTCGGTGCTGTCGGCGTGGGTGGCTACCTGGGTGGGGTTGCCGGCCTCGTCGTATTTGTACGACGTGTCTTGGACGGGCGGGGTCTGTGCGTCGTCGGTGACGAGCTGGCGCTGGAGGCGGTGGGTGCCGTCTTCGTAGGTGTTGCTGATCTGGAGCCACTTGGCGGTGTCGGAGGGTGAGACGCCGAGGGTGATCTGTTTGATGTCGCTGAGCTTGGTGTAGCCGGTGTTTTGTACGTAGTCGGTTGCGCCGTTGAGCGTCGTCGGCATGCTCAGCTCGTTGTAGCCGTACTCCAGGGACTCGGAGGGCAGTCCGCCGACCGCTGGGTCGGAAATGAACTGGACGGAACCGTCGAGGTTGTAGCCGATCGTCGACGTGTACGCGCCGGCCAAAGCCTCTTCACCGGTGACTGAGGGGATGGTGACCCGGGTCAGGGTGGGCCGGTACAGGGAGTCGTAGGCGCCGACCTGGCTGATGTAGGCCTTGCCGGTCGTGCCGGAGCCTCCGACGTAGCGGATCGAGGAGGTCGGTTGCCCCTTCACGACGGAGTCGTACGTCCACTTGGCGAGTTCGTGGGCGGCGTCCTTGGTGGTGCCGTCGTACATGTCCGTCTGACGGCCGAGCACGTCATAGGTGTAGCTGAGAGTCTTCTCGTCAGCGGTACCGACCGCGGTGGTGGTGGAGGCGACCTGGTCGAGGTCGTTGTACGCGGTGGTGGTCGTCCCGGTGTCGGGGTCCGTGGAGGTGGTCTTGCGGCCCATCAGGTCATAGCCGTATGACCAGGTGTTGCCGTCGTCGTCGACGACCTCCTTGAGCCGGCTCTTCGCGTCGTAGGTGTACTTGGTGGATGTGTACGAGCCGGTCGGGGTGCCGCTGTCGTACTGGCGGGTCTCGGTGGTACGGCCGAGGGTGTCCGTCAGGGTCGTGGTGGCGATGCCGCCCTGGGGCGGGGTGACGGTGGTGCGGTCGCCTTCGTAGGCGGTGGAGGTCGTCCACTTCTTGCTGCCTATGGCGTAGAAGTCGGACGCCGTGGCACGGCCCGCGCCGTCGTAGGTGGTGAGGGTCTGGGAGGGAACCACCGAGGTGATGTTGGCGAGGGTGCCGGATGGGGCGGTGGCGTCGCTGTAGTCGGCGTTCGCCTCCACTGCCAGGCCGCGGCTGTCGTACTTGGTCTCCGCGATGACGCGGCCGCCGCCCGGTGCCGGGGTCTGCGTCTGGCGGGGGCGCAGCAGCGCGTCGTACAGGGCGTAGGTGGTGTCGTAGGTGCTGCCGTCGTTGTTGAGTTTGCCGGTGGAGACGACGGAGGCTGCGGTGTTGGAGAGCGTGTAGGTGTAGACGAGGTTGGCGGGCTGGTTGTTGGCCTTGGACCGGTTGGGCAGCCAGAGGTTGGTGAGGCGGCCGAGGCCGTCGTAGGCGTAGTCGGTGCGCTTGGTGTTCGGGTCGACTACTGCAGTGGCTGTGCCGCGGCCGGGGTCGAAGGTGGTGGTGGTCGCGTAGCCCTTGGCGTCTGTGGTGACGGTTTGGGTGAGCGGGCCGCCGGTGGTGGGCGTGTAGGCGGTGCTGCTCACGGTGTTCTGGTCGGCGTCTTTGACCGAGTCGACGCGGCCCTGGGGGTCGTAGTGGCTGGTGGAGACCGTCTGGTAGACGGGGGTGCCGCCACTGTAGGAGGAGAGTCGCTGGGTGGAGGTCTCGTCGCCGAGCGTCGGTGCGGTGCCGTAGGTCTGGCTGTCGTAGAGGGTGCGGACGTCGGAGACGACGTCGTCCGGGCGGCTGGTGGCGGCGTTGCAGGCCACATCGACGGTCTCGACCCTCACAGGGAAGGCCATCAGCCAGTCGGTGGTGTTGTTGGCGAAGGTGGTGCGGGTGCACTCTTCGTCACCGGTGACGGCATCGTCGCCCGCATCGTCGACCACGGTGGCCGCGCCGGTTGCGTCGTCGTAGGTCGTGGTGACGGTGGTGTTCCGGGGGCTGCCGGCAGACCGATCGGTGCGGGTATGGACAGCGTGCGGGCGGGTGAAGGTGCTGTTGCGGGTGCCGTCAGTGCCGGTCTGGTGGATCCACTGGTCGGTGATGACCCCGGACACCTCGGCGCTGCCGTTGTAGGTGATCGACTCGCGGACGTTCCCGGCCAGGGGATCGGAGTCGGTGACCTGGGTGCCGGTGGAGTCAGTGACCTTGACGCTGCGGGTGGTGCCGTCGGACTGCTTGTCGCCGTCCAAGCCGCGGAAGTAGGTCGCGACGGTCTTGGCGCGGGTGGACTGCGGGTTGCCGGTCGTTGTGGTGACGCTGCCGTAGCCGCGCCAGACCGACCAGGTTTTCCGCTTGGCGGGGGCGGTGAGGTTGTCGCTGTCGTAGTGCCAGGCCGGTGAGTCGTTGTAGCTGTAGTCGGTCTGCTTCAGCGGCGCGCCGCCGGTGGGGTCCGACTCGGTGACCTGGGTGACAACGTACTTGTGGAACCAGTCCAGTTGCGGGTCTGGGGTGAAGGGCGGCTGCCAGTACGTCGGGAAGCAGCGCAGGGTGTCGGAGTCGGGGCTCTTGGGCATGGTGGTGCCCGCGACGCATTGGGGGTCGGAGTAGTTGACGGTGAGGACCGAACCGGTTTCCGAGGTGATGGTGCGTACGCGCCACTTGACCAGTGCGGCAACGTCGTCGTGGGTGGTGTCGACCCGGTTGAAGAGTTGGATGCCGCCGAAGGTGACCGGCTTCATGGCGGTGGTCGCGCCGTCCTTGCCGGTGTGGGTGATGGATGTCAGCCACAGGCCGGCGGAGGTGCCGTCGCCGGGGTCGGGGAAGGACTGGTCGAGCGTCCAGGTGTCGATGTCCCGGTAGTTGGGGGTGGCCAGGCTTGCGTCCCAGATGCTGGTGGTGACGGACGTGAGGCGCTTGCGGGAGAAGAACGTGGGACCGGTCGCAGAGCAGACCTTGCCGGAGTCGCAGATCTGGTCGAACGGCACGTCCGGCCAGTGGGAGGCGGTGGTGGAGGTGAGGGAGGAGCAGTTTTCGGTGCTGGTCACCAGGCAGCGTTCGGCGGGGGTGAAGGTGACCTTTTCGGGGGCCTTGCCGAAGACGTTGGAGGAGGTGATGCCGTAGTCGATCCGGCTGAGGTAGCCGCCGCGGTCGTAGACGGTGCCGTTGACGGTGGTGGTGCCGTTCTTGGCGTAGTAGTTGGTCTCCTTGGTGTACCAGTACGACATCGCGTTGCCGTGCGGGTCCACTACGTAGTCCAGGTTCCAGCGCCAGGCCTGGGTCCGCGCCCGGTCGGAGAAGCTGGTGCCCTTGTCGTAGCCGGGTTCGCCGGAGTCGTCGCCGAAGACCGGCACGGTCCAGGTGGAGTTGGTGACCGGGGCTCCGGTGGTCCAGCCGGGGAGCTGGCTCTTGCCGAAGACGTACTGGGTGCCGTCCTGGGTGGTGACGGTCCAGTATTCGCCGTCGTCGTCTCCGTTGGGGGCGCCGAAGGAACGGACGACGCGTTCGCCGTCGTCGGTCTTGGGATGCCAGGCGCCGGAGGTCTTGTCCTTGATGAGCGGGCTGGACTTGCCGCCGAGGACGAGGGTGGCGTTGTCGCTCGCCCAGCATTCGTCGTTTTTGCCGCTCTGCCCGTCGTCGTCGCAGGAGTCGTAGGAGCGCTCGATGTAGGAGGTCGAGAGGTCGAAGCCCTCGCCTATCCAGGACGGCTGGTTGTTGGTGGACGGCAGCCGGCCATCGACGCTCTGCGCGTCGTAGGTGATGGCCAGGTTGGGTGCCGGGCCTCCGTTGGACGGGGGTGCGGCCAGGGGGTATGACCACGTGAAGTCGCCGCTGGAGCCGCCTGCGTTCCAGGCAGCGGAGGGGTTGAGAGAGGTGGCCTGGTAGGAGCCGGCGCCGGACTTGGCGGTGGCGGCGGTCGCGGCGAACGCCGTGATGCCGGAGGAGGGCACCGGGGTGGTGGCCGTCAGAGTGTGGTGTGCCACGTCGTTGGTGGTGGCCACCGGTGTCGTGGTCCGGCACTTCTTCAGGGTCGGGGTGGTCAGCGCGCAGGACGGCAGACGGACCAGGCTGAGCCGTGAAGCGTAGTCGCCGCCGTAGGCGTGGGCGAAGCTGGAGTAGTCCAGGGTCAGCTGTGTCTTGCCGGTGCCCTGTTCTCCGTCGGCGCGGGCGAGGGAAAGGACGGTGCCGTTGATGCCCAGGTCCGTGGCGGTTTTGTGCCCGGCTACCCGGACTGACACCTTGGCCGGGGCGGTGCCGGTGGTCGGGGCGCTGACCTTGACGGGCAACTTACCCACGGCGGTGGCCTTGGCACGGGCGGCCTTGCCCGCTACCGGCACGGTGACGGCCGCGGCGGTGGGCCAGGCAGTGGGCTTGGCCGCTTCCGCATTCGTGCGGGCTGCCGCTGCCTTGGCCGGGTCCTTCCTCGTGGCCTTCTTGGTCTTGAAGGGCACGGCGGTGCCGTTTTTGACGTCGGGCGCCTGCACGGTGTTGTGCCCGTGCCGCTGGGCCGCCCATACGGCAGGGGCAGTGCCCAACCCCGTGGCCACCAGCGCACTTGCTGTGATGGCGACGACCCACATCCGTGTCCGCCGAAGCCCACCCATGACTGCACTCCCCGATTGTTGAAGGTCTGTCGAACCCATGCCGGTGTTGTATGGCTGGTTGCGGCTACAGCGGGATGGTCGCTTCGTTGTTGTACATCTGGTCGATATCGGTGTCGGACATCACGCCCGTCCACACGCGCACGTCGTCCACGAGGCTTTTTGCGAAGTCGCTGTAGGCGCCGGAACTGACCCGTCCGCGGCCGATGTTGAAGGTTCCGGTGGCCTGCCAGGGATCGGTGAAGACGATGCCGTCGCCGGTGTCGTCGTCGGTGTCGCCATCACCCTGGGTTCCCTGGCGGTTGCCGTTGACGTAGAGGAACAGTTGGTGGTGGGCGCCGTCGTAGACGCCGGTCAGGAAGGTCCACTCGCCTGGGTCCACCAGCTGGGCTGATGCGATGTTGGCGGGCACTTTGACGACTGCGGCGCTGGTGGTGTCCGCCTTGGTGCGGCCGAACACCCACATGCCCTGCGCGGAGCCCGCAGCCTGGTCGTACCACAGGCCCCAGGAGTCGCGTACGCCGCCGGACTGGGTGGCGATCCGCATGTGGTGGGCCACGCTCGTGTCGGACAGTGCTGTCGGGTCGAGCTTGGCCCAGGCCGCCACGGTGAAGTCGCCCTGGGAGTCCACGATCGGCCCGGAAGCGGTGGCGTTGGCCGTCGATGTTCCGTCCAGGGACAGGACATTGCCCCTGCCGCCGTCGACATCGGTGGTCCAGCTGCCGCCGGCAGCGAGGGTAGCCGTGTGACCGTACCCGGAGGAGTCCGCGGCGGTGGTGCCCGAGGTCTCGTCCAAGCCCCACTCGGCAGCCAGGGACGGCCGCGCGTGGCCGGTGCTCGGATCGGTCATCGCCTGGATGTCCGCGATCTCCTCTTCGGACAGGATCCGGTTCCAGGCGACCACGTGGTCGATCTGGCCGGGAAGGTAGTCGCCGAAGACGCCGCCTGTCTCACTCCGGCCGATCTGTACCCCCTTGGTGGCCTGCCAGGGAGTAGTGAAGGAGACGGGGTCACCCTGCGGTACACCGTTGACGAACAGTTGGATGGTCTGGAACTGCGCGTCGTACACACCCATCAGATGGGTCCAGATGCCGACTTCTGGGGTGGTGGTCGCAATCGAGCGAACGGTCGGCGGCGACACCGTGTCGGAAGCTGTCCGGTTGAAGACCCACGCCTGGTAGGCAGTCGAGTAGTACAGCGCGAACGCGGATACGGTGCTTCCCGGCTCGGACACGGCCACGGCATTGTGGGAGTTGCCCGTCAGGCGAGCCCATGCGGAGATCGTGAAGCTCTTGGTCGTGTCCAGTGCCGAGGAGGTCGTGGCCGCGTAGGCCGACGTGCCATTGGTCTGCAAAGCCTTGCCCAGGCGGGCTTGGCTGGTCCAGGCCGCTCCGCCGCCCAGGGTTGCGTCCTTGCCTCCGACGGAGTCGACCGCCGTGGAGCCGCTGCCCTCATCCATCAGCCACTGGTCCACTGGGCCAGCACCGGGCGCGACCTTGAAGGAGTAGGTGTAACTGTTTGACGAGTTGCCCGCAGAGTCCCAGGTCTGCACGGTGAGGGTGTTCAGCCCTCGCACGTCGGGGGCCAAGGACCGGGTGAAACTGGAGGTGGGCGTCGTGAACGTCTTGGTCTGCACGGGGTCGTCGTTCAGCTGGTACGTGTACTTGACGACGTCCGAGGCACCGTTGGCCTTAAGCGTGAACGACCCGGGTACGCCCACGCCGCCGTAGGGCGTGCAGATGTCCGGGGACTCCGGGGTTGCGCACTCCTGGTAGACGGTGGCGTCGACATCGGGAGGAACCGGACCTGTCGTGTCGATCCTGAACCAACATCCCGTGGTCCAGCCCGAGTACATGTAGCTGGTCGTGCCGTCGAAGGAGTACTTGTACTGGCTCCGCGCGCGGAACCGGTACGTCTGGCCATTGACCAGAGTCGGGGTGGTCCATGTACCGGCCGTACCCGAGGTGGTCCACGCGGACGGGCTCCCCGACCCGGCCAGTGAGCCGTCCGCCTTGTAGACCTCGAAGTTCGGTCGCAGCGTGGACTGCGAACCGTCTGCCGACTTCGGAGCGGCCGTCAAGGTCGGTGTGGTGTCGCGGATGACGGCAGGGGTGCTCTGGCTCGAGGCGCAGGCCAGGCTCGGGCTCGACATCTTCACGTTGGTCGGGGTGCTGGGCTTGGACACGAACGTCACCGACAGCGTGGGCTTGGTGTCCGACGGTGAGGCGAACTGCTTCCAGGCAATCTCGTCGTCCTCATCGCTGGCGCGCAGTCCGAGAGTCGTGGTCGAGGCGGACTGGCCCGCGGTGTAGCTCACTGCCCCCGTCGCATCGAATTCCACGTTCCCGCCGGGGCAGGAAGAGGAGTAGCCCTTGGCCGTCGTCACGGTGTCGACGCGCGAGGACCAGGCCAGCGGCGACGACCACTTCGTCGACGACGAAATCGATCCAGTGCGCCACAACTCCACCGGCTTTTCCGTGCAGTTCGCCGACCACACCTCCAGCGCAGTGAAGGTCGCCGAAAGGATCTTCTTGCCGCCCAGGGTGTGCGTGTCGAACTGGTACAGCGAGCGCGCCTTCTTGTGGTCGACCCACGCGTCGTAGCCGACACCCAGCGAATGCTCGGTCTTCCAGAACGACGTCGACGGCGAGCTCGACCAAATCGTCGTCCAGCCAGACAGCGATGCGCTGCTCGTCTGGGGATCCAGCACCACGGGATAGGTGGTGTGGGGATCATCGAGGAACGACTGATCCGGCTTGAGGGTCAGCGCCTCGTTGGAGACCGTCACGTCCATGGGCGCTGTGCGCGCTCCAGGCTCAGGGCCGTCGACCGGGCTCCCATCCGCCGTCGCAGTCGCCGCCTTAAAAGCGGCCTTCGAGGGCGTCGCGGTGCGCGCGCCCGCCTCAGCAGCCGTCGAGGAGTCGTACATCAGCGCGTTACCCGTGGTGAACACGGGGCGCCCTTGGTCGTCGAGGAAAGCAGCTCCGCCGGCATGGGTGTCGTACGCGGACAGGCCGTCGACCGAGACGGGGAACCGGATGCTCGTCAGAGCCGTGCTCTGGGCTGCCTCACGGGACTTGACGACCAGGTTCTCGCTGAAGCCGTCCGGGGTGGCCTGAACCACCAGGTCGGTCTCGGGCATGACATTTGCGTAGGTGGCGGTAGCACCCGACAGCGTGGGGGTCGGCAGCGTCCACGGCGAACCCACGCTGTACGACTTCCCGCCCAGCGTGATCTTCGCCAGTGGGTCACGCGAACCGCCCCCGGAGAAGGTGACGTCAGCCGCAGCGGCCTTCGGCGCCAGCATCCCGGAAGATGTCGCCACCAGGTTCGTATCGATCGGCACCCAGTCCGACCCGTGCTTCACCCGCACTGGACCGGGGTCGAACTCGACCGTGAAGGTGCCGTCCGGCTGGGCGGTGACCAGCTGGGTGGGGGTTGTCTCCTCGTCCACCTGGACGGGTGAGCCCGATTCTGCTGCCTTTTGCGATGCAGCTGCCTCAGGTGACAGGTCGCTGGTGTCGGTGGCCACCGATGACGCCTTCGGTGCGGCAGCGGCGGTCTGACCGGCGCCCGCGGTGCCGAGCATCTGCACTACCAGCACCGACGCCACCAGCCAGACACCACGCTTTGGCGCATGTCTGCCACGCGTTCTCACGCCGACAGCACGACGCAGCCCACCCCACCCCATAGCCCCCACCCCGCGCTCACAGATCCTTTACAGCCGGGTGATCAAAACCCAGGAATTACACACTGTCAATCACTCCTCACGAACGCCAAATGGATCAAAACGATCTATAAATCACATGCAATCCGGTAAAGAAATGACCCGCATATCACCATCGAAGATCCATCAAGCAGCAAAGAGGACGCGGACAAAATCGGCACAGGTGACACATAGACTGACCCGGCAAGCAAGCCTGAAGTAAAAATTTTGGGTCGTCGCAATTTACGCAAAGTCAGCCAGCGCAGCTGCCACGCATGTCGGCCCGGGGCCAATTGCGGCCTGGTCCGGGCGCTACGCGGCCACTGAATGCGCACCGACCGCAACAATTCCCCTCCCCTGCGCTCACTTATCACCTTTCTTTCCATGGAAATAAATGGTTTGTTTGGGGAACGTTAACCATCGAGTTGCCAGGGCGGCTATCCGGTCAGGCCTCGTGGAGGTGAGTCAGCGGATGCGGTTATGCCGCCAGTACACGCGTTTGTGGGGTCTATTGAGTTTCGCCACGGTGCGGCGGGGTTGGCGCAAACCTCATGACATGCGCTCGAGTACTGGAGGCGGTCAACAGTCAAGCGGGCGGCAAGAGGTCAACTCGGAGAATTCATCGCCTTCGCCATAGCGCTGGCCCTACGGCGGGGAGCGACGACTGATCGCGGCTTCTGGTCTCCTGGTCTGTGTCACGCAGGTTCCAGCGACTCGGGCACGGCCGGTACTTCACTCATGGGAGACGAAGCACGGCCACGCCTGGGCGTGCGCACTGCAGTAGACGGGCTCCTGGAGGAGCCCCAGCGGACGTACGAGCTGTTGGGTTGGGTGCGTGCCGGTGAGCGTTGAGGTGTAATGCTGGGGCCGGCGGCCGGCTGTGGCTGGTACCGGACGACAACGCCCTTGACCCCCGGCTGCTGAAGGAGGCCCGCCCCAGGGATATGCGCCGCACCTCGGGTTGCTACCCGCAGCTGGTGTGACCTGGAAGGACCCGCAAGTCGTGATTCCAATCTGGAGATCTGTAGAGTCCAGGCGGTCCTCGTAACACCGCCCGCCTCGGAGTGCATCATGGTCAACCTCATGCCGTCTCCTCGGCGCAGTGCCGGGAATGGCGAGGCCGGATCGCCGCGGCCCGAAACGGACAGCGGGCCGCCACTAAATACCTGGCTGGCGCACCTGCGGCGCAATCCTGTGCACGTGCGTTTCGAGCGGCGCGAGGCACTCACCGCGGCTGGGATCTACCTGGCGATTGCCGTGACCGGCTTCGGTCTCCTCATGGCCATCAGCCACTTTCGCGGCTACCACGCCACCGAGGTTTTGATGCGGTGGGATAGCGCGAGATACCTGCACATCGCCGAGCGCGGTTACCCGAACCATCTGGAGTACGCCCCGGACGGGCTGGGCGAGCCCAGCGCGCTTGCGTTCTTCCCGATGGTGCCCGCCTTGATCCGCGTGGTGCACCTGGTGACCTTCCTGCCTTTCCCGTATGCGGGAGTGGTGGTCTCCTGGTCCATGGCGGCGATTGCCGCTGCCGGGGTGCACACACTGGCAAGGTCGCTGTTCGGCCGTCGTGCGGGTTACGCCTGCGTGGGGCTCTGGGCGTGCTCGCCGTACGCGTTCGCCCTGTGGGTGCCCTACTCCGAGGCCACCTTCACCGCCTTCCTCATGTGGACGCTGATCGCGGTGGTTGCGCGCCGGTGGTTGTGGGCGGGCGTCCTGTGCGCGCTGGCCGGCACTGTGCGGCCGACCTCGGCCGTACTGGTGGCAGTGGTCGCCGTCAGCGCGATCCGAGCCGTGACGCTGCGCCGGGCCGGCTGGCGGCCTTGGGCAGCGATGGGCCTTGCGCCGCTCGGACTCATCTTCAGCTGGCTGTACCTGGGCAGCCGCATAGGCCGGCTCGACGGCTGGTTCATCGCGGAGAAGGCCTGGGACCAGCAATTCGACTTCGGCCTGGGCAGTCTGCGGTTCCTGCAGAAACTGATCACCTATCAGAGTACGGACATCCGCTATCCGCTCGTGCTGACGGTGATCCTCGTCGTAGCTGTAGGCGTGGTCGCCCTGGCACTGGACCGCCAGGTGCCCTGGCCACTGGTACTGGCGCTCGCCGGAGCCTGGGAGCTGATGTTCGGCACACCGGGCGCACCCTTGTCCAAGCCCCGCTTCATCCTGCCGTTCCTGCCGATCATGCTCCTGCTGGTCATGCGGCCGGTCGCCCGACTGCCCCGCACCGTCCAGGGCTGCCTCTACGGAAGCGGAGCGATCTTCGCCGGCTGGTACGCGTTCGGATTGCTGGTTCTCTTCAAGCACCCGCCCTGAGCCGTGTTCGACAGATACGGGTCTTAAGCACCCAGCGCAGCCGCGCCACACCTTGGCAGCGGCAGGCGGGCATGCTCGACGTGGTGGGGCCTGTCGCCGCCGTCTCGGCCTCCATGCGTCTGTTCAAAGTGCTGCTACTGGTTGCGGCGGCGGTGCCCCCTGTGCTGCTGATCGGTCACGGGTTCGGCCCACACGGTTTCGGGGGTGCCGTCGCCGGTTGTTTCCCACAGGGCGATGTGTTCCATGAAGTGGTCGGGGGTGGCGCCGTGCCAGTGTTCCTCGCCGGGTGGGCAGCTGACGGTTTCGCCGGGGTGGGCTTCGAGGATGCTGCCGTCGCGGGTGCCGATCAGGGCGATGCCGGAGACCACGTGCAGGGTTTGGCCTACGGCGTGGGAGTGCCAGTTGGTGCGGGCGCCGGGCGAGAACCGCACGAGGTTCGCTCGCATCCGGGACGGTTCCTGGCCGGCGACGATGACGTCCCACCACACGTCTCCGGTGAACCAGTCGGCCGGTGCCTTGCTGGTGGGCTGCTGCTTGATGAACTCCATGACGGTCCTCTCAGCTGTTGGTGTGGTGCAGGTGGTCACTGGGCGACGTAGCCGCCGTCGACGGGGAGGGCGACGCCGATGACGAAGCTCGCCCCGGGGCTGCACAGCCACAGGACGGCCTGTGCGATCTCTTCGGCCGTACCCAGGCGGTGGAGGGGCTGGCCTGCCTCGGCCTCGGCGCGGCCGAGTTCTCCCTTGGCGATCATGTCGTGGACCATGGGGGTGTCGATGGTGCCTGGGCAGACGGCGTTGATGCGGATGCCGCGCGGGGCGTATTCGAGGGCGGCGCTGCCGGTCAGACCGATCACGCCGTGCTTGGAGGCGTGGTAGGAGGCGCGACCGGGGATGCCGACCAGTCCGCCTAGGGATGAGCAGTTGACGATCGCGCCGCTGTTTTGGGTACGCATGTGGCGCAGTTCGTGCTTCATGCTGGCCCAGATGCCGCGCAGGTTAACGGCGTGGACGCGATCGAACTGGTCAGCCGGCTCGTCCGCGGCGTCGGCGGGCGGGATCTGGATGCCGGCGTTGTTGTAGGCCATGTCGAGGCGGCCGAAGGTGTCCACGGTGCGGTCGACGGCGTCGGCGACCTGGTCCTCGTCGGTGACGTCGCAGGCCAGGGCCAGCACCTGATGGCCCTCGTCGATGAGCTGCCGTGCGGCCGTGTCCAGGGTGGTCTCGTTGACGTCGATCAAAGCGACGGCCGCGCCGGAACGGGCGAAGGCCCGGGCAGTGGCCAGGCCCATGCCGGAGCTGGCGCCGGTGACCAAGGCGACCTGGCCGCTGAAGTCGTACGTGGGGTTCATTGCGGGCGCTCCAAGGTGCGGGTGCGAGGGACGAATGTCAGTGCTGTATTCCGGACCGGAGCCGGCCTTTCGGCCTCTTCGCCGCGGTGTGTGCCGCTCGAGGCGAGCCCGATCAGCAGCAGGGTGCGTACGGTGGCAGCCGCGGGCGTGACCATCTGCCCTGCTGTCGCTGAAGCGGCCCCGATCGCAGTTCCGCCCGGGTGCCGGCGTTGCGGGACAGGCGAGCCACGGCTGCGGCAGCCAAGGGGCAGCAGCCAGCCCCGGCCCGGTGCCTGCACCGACGAGGGACATGCCGTCACGGTGAGTCCCGCGCGGGAACGCACCGCTGAAGAGGTACAGACGGCGCAAGGGCTCGCGTCCAGGAGAGGGCGGGAGGTGCGGGTCAGGGCGTGAGCAGGGCCTTGATGGCACGGCGCTCGTCCATGGCCCGGTAGCCCTCGGCAATCTGGTCCAACGGCAGGCTGAGGTCGAAGACCTTGCCGGGGTTGATGCGGCCCGACAGGACCCGGTCGACCAGGTCGGGCAGGTAGCGGCGCACCGGGGCAGGGCCGCCGCGCAGGCCGACGTGGGAGAAGAACAGCTCCTGGCCGTCGATCGCGACATTGTGGGGGACGCCGACGAAGCCGACTTGGCCGCCGGGCCGGGCCGACTGCAGTGCCTGCTGCATGGCCTGGGCGGTACCGACGCACTCCAGCACCGAGTCGGCGCCGATCCCCCCGGTGAGGTCCTTGATCCGCGCCACCCCCTCCTCGCCACGCTCAGTGACGATGTCGGTGGCGCCGAACCCACGGGCGAGCCTCTGGCGAGGCTCGTACCGGCTCATCACGATGATCCGCTCCGCGCCCCTCTCCTTCGCCGCGATGACAGCGCACAGACCGACGGCGCCGTCGCCGACCACCACGGCGGTCGAGCCGGGCGTGACCGCGGCGGCGTCGGCGGCCCACCAGCCGGTGCCCATGACGTCGGAGACGGCCAGCAGACTGGGCCAGAACGACTCGCCGGGCCGCTCATCGGTGGCGACCAGGGTGCCCTGGGCGTTCGGGATGCGCACGAACTCGGCTTGGCAGGTGCTCATGAACTCCCGGTTCAGGCAGCTGGACTGGAAGCCGTTGCGGCAGTTGGCGCAGGTGTTGTCCGAGGTGGCGAACGAGCCGATCACGAACTGGCCCGGCTTGACCGAGGTGACCTCGCTGCCGACCTCCTCAACGAAGCCGACGTACTCGTGCCCCATCGGGTGCGCTTCGCCGATCGGCTCCAGACCGCGGTAGGGCCACAGGTCAGAGCCGCACACACAGGTGACGGCCGTCCGGATGATCGCATCGCTCGGCTGGAGGATCTTCGGGTCGTCCAGGGTCTCCAAGCGCACATCGCCGGGGGCGTGGATCACTGCTCCGCGCATGAAAAGGTTCCTTAAGGGTGCCAAGGCGAGCGGTACGGGCGTACCGGCAGCCGCCGAATACAGATGCAGGCCCGGCACGGACAGCGAGCCGGGTACGGGCCTCTCACCTGCCGAGATCACGGCTGGAGAAGAGCCACGCCCTCCAGGTAACCCGCTTCTCTCGTGCGCAGCGAGTCACCGTCAAGGGGTGTACTGGCGGTACATCCCTACGGCCGCGTGCGGGACGTACGGTCGAGGTGTGGACAACCGTGACGAGGTCCGCGAGTTCCTCACCTCGCGACGAGCAAAGATCACCCCGGAGCAGGCGGGACTGCCTTCCGGCAGCAGACGGCGCGTCCCTGGCCTACGCAGGAGCGAGGTCGCCGCACTCGCCGACATGAGCGTGGAGTACTACGCCAAGCTGGAGCGCGGCAGCCTCTCCGGCGTCTCCCCGCCCGTCCTCGAAGCCGTCGCCCGCGCCCTCCAGCTCGACGACGCCGAACGCGCCCACCTCCTGCATCTGGCGCAGGCCGCCGACGGCTCCGACGTCCTCACCCGGCCCCGGCGCCGCACCGCCCGGCAGTGGACCCCGCACCGCAGCCTGCAATGGACCCTGGACGCGATCACCGCCGGCCCCGCCTTCGTCCGCAACGGCCGCATGGACCTGCTCGCCACCAACCACCTCGCCCGCGCCTTCTACAGCGACGTCTACGCCACGGTCGATAACCAGGCGAACCTCGCCCGCTTCAACTTCCTCGATGCCGCCTCCCACCGCTTCTACCCCGACTGGGACCAAGCCGCCGACATCGCCGTCGCCATCCTGCGCACCGAAGCCGGCCGCAACCCCCACGACAAGGACCTCCACGACCTCATCGGTGAGCTGTCCACCCGCAGCAACGAATTCCGCACCCGTTGGGGCGCCCACAACGTCCGCCACCACGGCACCGGCACCAAACGCTTCCACCACCAGGCCGTCGGCGAACTCACCCTCGCCTACGAGGGCCTGGACATGGCCGCCGAACCCGGCCTCACCCTCACCATCTACACCGCCGAACCCGGCTCCCCCTCGGAAGAAGCACTGCGCCTCCTCGCATCCTGGACCGCCACCCAAGAAGCCGAGCCCACCACACACCAGGCGGCCGGCTGACCGCTTACTCACGCATCGCCCACGTCGGGCCTGTCACGAACTGGCGGTGATGCGGTCGTTGTCGGGCAGCCCGGTCGCACGCACGGCACGGCGTGCGGCCGCCGCCGAAGGCGGGTGTGCGTAACCGGCCTTGCTCGCCCGGACGGCAGGAAGGAGCGCTCACTGCGGCACGGAATCAGTCCTCGTCGGCGACCTGGGGTGCGGCATGCGGGCCGGGGCGGCCTCGTCGCCGTGAATGAACGCGGCGAGCTCGTCGGCGTACCTCTGGCGGGCCATCCGCCCCTGCTCCTCCTGGAGCTCGGCAGCCTCACGCAGCTCGGCCAGATGCGGCACGTACTGCTCGACCGCATCACGCAAAACCTGCGGCATGACCTTCTTGACGTCCTCCCCCTCCTAAAGCAGGGGGATTCCCCTATGAGGGGGTTCGGCCGGTCGCCCGGCTTACGGGTTCCTGCTTCACAGACCGCCTAGCGGCGAGGTCTCTACAGGCTGACACGGCATGCCCTGCCGCGTTTCGGATGTTGAGGGCCGCGTTCACGTCCGCATGAGCTTGGTGTCCGCAGCCTGCGGCTTTGCACACGAAGACCGATTGGCTCTCTCGGTTGTCTTCGGAGACGAAGCCACAGGCGGAACACCGCTGCGATGTGTACGCGGGGTTGACCTTGACCACGGCGGTGCCGGTGTAGCGGGCGGCGTTCGAGAGGGCGAGTTCGAGGCGGTGCCATCCCTTGTCGAGGATGGCACGGTTCAGGCCTCGTTTCTGGGCCACGCGGGAGCCGGGCGCCTCGATGGTGCCGGAAGCCGAGGCGGACATGCTGCGGGTCTTGAGGTCTTCGAGGACCACCACGGCGTTTTTCGCTGCTGGGCGGTCTGGGCGCAAAAGTCTGCGCGCCGGTCCGTCACCCGGCTCATGATCCGGTTCATGCGGGCGCGGACCTTGGCCCGGTTCGCCGATCCCTTCCGCGCGCGGGCGAGCTGCTGCTGAAGACGCCGGTACCGACCGGCCTCGCCAGCGGTGACGAACTTGCGGTCGTGGAAGTCTCCGTCCGAGGTGACGGCCGCTACCTTGACGCCCCGGTCGACCCCGACGGCCGTGTTCGGCATGGCATGCGTCTGGGGCGTGACCGCTTCGTCGTCCACGAGGAAGGAGACGTACCAGCGTCCGGCCTTCCGGCTGAGGGTCGCAGAGCGGATCTCACCGCCCAGGGGGCGCGACCAGCGAAAGCGCACCCAGCCCAGCTTGGGCAGCTTCGCGCGGGCCCACTTACGGCCGAGGCGTTCCACCTCGATCAGCTTGCCCATGGGAAAGCGGAATGAGGGGGACCAGCGTGCCTTGGACCGCCAACGGGCCTTGAAGGTGCCGTGTTCCCGGCAGGCCCGGTCCAAGTCCTTCAAGGTCTGCTGCAACGCGTGCGACGGCACGGCCTTCAACCAAGGATGCTCGCGCTTGGCGTCGGCCAGCTCGGCGCACTGTGGCGCGTAGTTCATCCACGCGCCACGCCTGCGGTACTCGCGCCGCTGGTGGAGGCCGGTGTTCCACACCGACCGGCAGATGTTGCCGAACTCCTCGCACATCCCGACTTGTTCGGGCGACAGATCGAGCAGGTAGCGGCGACCGGACAGCATGAGAGCACCCCCTTCGGCTTGTGTGATCAACATAGGGCACGCCACTGACAACGCAGCGAACTCCGCCGCTGCGCGGCTCCGGCACGAGGATGAGCTGACCCCTTCCTGCAGGGAGGGGCTGCGCTCAAGAGAGCCGGTCAGCTTAAGCGGCGCTCGCTCCACGCCACGTCCGGGATCCAGGCACAGGCGGAGGAAACCACGAACGTCCTCCTCGGTGTGCAGGTCGTTCATCGTGCCGCTCCTTCCGGTTGACAGCCGAGGCAAGCGGGGCAGGCCCGGTAGGGCGCTGCGTCCGGCATCGGCTGCGGCAGCCCCGGGTACCCGGAACAGCCCGAATCTGTGCTCGCCGGGGCTGCGTTTGCGAAGTGCACGTCGGCGAGAAGCGGCCGCGGGGCGGTTGAGCCTCGATGCAGCTTTCGCCCGCAGTGGCCGAGCCGGCTGCGCCGGGCGCCGATGTGGAGCCGGTCCGCCGCGTCCAGGGCCGCGGCGGGGGACAGCTGTCAGTGCCAGATGAGGTTGCGGATCCGCCGTCTGAGTGCGGCGCGTCAGCGGTCGTTACGGACGTGTGGCTTCACAGCCGTTGGACGCGCAGCACCTCTGTCAGCGGTCCGCTGTTCGGGGCCGGTGTCGGGGTTCAGGCATGGGGCTGCGTCCCCTTTATCGGTGTCGTACGGGTGCGTGTGGGGCGGTCGCTCTGTCGTCTGAAGCCGGGCGGGTAGGGGCCCAACTGCGGTGCAGGCCCTGCGGGTTGACCGCCAGGGGCGGAGCCGGGATCGGTGGGTGAGTGGAGGTCGGTGATCAGGGCGGCGAGCTGCACCAGCAGCCGTTCGCGGGCGATGAGCTCGGAAGAGACCGCGCGGGTGTCGTGGTGGATCAGCAGGCCGGCGGCATCCCATAGCTGGTGTCGGCCGATCTCGGCGGCGCGCCGCACCTGGTCCAGGTCGCTGCCGGCGGCGGCCTGGATCAGATGGTTGTGCAGGCCGGCCAGGCGCTGCAGGTACCGGCAGGTGGCGTCGCCCTGAACGGTGCGGACGTGCTCGCCTGCGCGGGCATCCAGCCGGTCGGGCACGTGCTCGATCAGCAGCGGCACCAGCAGCATCAGCGGCACTGCCACACCGATGGGTGTGCCGTGACTGATCGCGGCCGCGGCGGCGACCAGGCCGAGCACGGCGACGGCTGCCGCCGAGCAGCGCACGGAGACGGGCAGCAGGGGCAGACGCTGGGCGGGGCGTCGGCTCAGCCAGCGCAGCGCGAGCCGCTGCAAGCGGGTGGCCGCCGGTGTGAGGACGCCGATGCGGTGGGGGCATTCGGGCAGACGGTCGCCTGCGGGGACGGTCCAGTCCACAAAACCCCAGCAGGTCCGCTCCCGGATCAGCACGGGCTCGCATGTCTGCGTGCACCAGGCGCCGCAGCACAGGTGCCCGGTGCGCCGGGCACGGTTTCCTTGCTGCTCCCAGTGGCCGGGTTGCTGGGCGAAGGGCTGCAGCCCGGAAGCGGGCGCGGTGGGCGGTGGCGTGCGGCTCGTCATGCGCTGGTGCCTTCCAGTGGGCGAGTTGAGGCGGTGGCGCAGGTGGTGCAGCGGCCGTCGCCCTCGGGATGGGCGCGCCGGGGTGTGGGGCCGGTGCAGCAGCGGCACAGCGGCCAATTCAGGCAGGTGGGGCAGAGGTTCTCGCCTGGGGCGCATCCGGGTTGGCCGCAGCCGGCGCATTCGGCGAGCGCCCGGTAGGCCAGCGCCTCGCGTACCGGGCGGTGGTCGGCGAGAACGGTCTGGGAGGGCCGCGGCGCGGGGGCGGTATCCGGGCAGGCGGCCGGGGGCGGGTAGGCGTGGGCGGCATGCAGTCTGGCGGCGACGATCGCGTCGACGGAGCTGTGGATCCAGCCCGGCAGCGGTCGGCTGGCAACGATGCGGCGCACCTGCTCGGGGCTCCAGCCAGCATCCAGCATGGCGGTCACGACCTGGCCCTGGTCCCGCAATGCGGGCCCAGTCAGCAGCAGTTCAGGATACTCAACGCCGATCGACAGCAGCAGCCGGGCGCCGGCAGAGGGCTCCCCCGAGGGTGTGTGACGGGGTGGGCTTTGCCTGCCGTCGGGCGGTGTTTGTGTGGCGTCGTCGTTTTCGCGCCTGTGCGCGTGAGCGGCGGATGGACGGACGGGGTTGGTGTTCTGGCGGGTGGTCTTCTTTCTGTTGGTGTTCTTTGTGGGCGGGTCAGCCTGCGCAGGTTCAGCCTGCGCAGGCTTTTCCGGCTCTGGCTCCGACCAGCGATTGTCCTGGCCGGTGGCCGGCGGCGTGCTGGAAGGCGGTAGTGCCGGGCTGGGGCGGCGGGCGGGGGGTTCGGGCATGTCCGTGATGAAGTAGGCGGCGGCGCCGAGCGTGCCGTCCGCGCGTCGTTCACGCTCGCGGACCAGATATCCGTGCCGCTCCAACTCCTTGAGCGCGACCGTGACGGCGTCCTTCCCCTCCGGGCCCTGCCGGGCCAGTTCGGCAACGCTGACCCGCCAGCCGTCCCGGTGGGTGGAGATGAGCCCGAAGACCCCTTTGGCGCGATAGGAGATCTTCGGGTCGCGGAAGAGGTCGTTGCGGATCTGGGTGAACCGATCCGCCGCCATCGCCCCGCGGCGAATTCCCGCGCCGTAGCCGCTCATCACGCCCTCGTCCGCATGAACCGTGCGCGGCGGCGAGGGCGGCGAGCGGAGGGCCCGAGCAGCAGGAGGCCGGTGCCGGCGGGTGCGGAAATGGGCGTGGGTTTCATGCCGTCAGCTCATGCGGCACCCCCGACCAGACCGCCAGCCACGATCCCCGACCAGCGGTCACAATCGGGCAACAGGTCCGCCGTATTGCCGTGGTCCGCCTCGTGGCCGGACCGACCATGTGCGCTTCCGTGTCGGCTTGGCACCACCGAGACGTCCTGAGCGACGATCCCGATTCGAGAAGTGGCTTCGTCCACTCCACCCGACAGAAGACACCCAGCAGCAGGTTCGTGCCGCCCAGCCAGCCCAGCACGGCAACCGGTATCAGCCTGGGGTGCCTCCTTTATCGCCCGCCGTCGCGGCCTTGCCCTCGTGCTGGTCCTCTGACCGACTCACTCACGTTTGGGTGTGCTCTACGCACTGGGTGACGACGTCCCTCAGGCTGCCGGTGCTCTCCATGAGCAGCCGCTGCTCGCGGGCGCCGTTGCCCCGGCGCAGCAGATCCGCCACGGCCTCTTCGACGCGGGCCGCGTCGCCGCTCTCGGTCAGAGCGTCCCCGACGTGCTCCAGCAACGAACGCAGCACGTCTGCGGCCGGCTTCGGCTGCATGGTGACCGGGTCGAGCAGGTCCTGGTCCAAGCCGCACCGGGCGGCCTGCCAGGCAGCCAGCCTCAGCAGGCTCACGCTGTGCTCGAGCGGCGGCCTGCCTGCCCGCCAGTCGCGTGCCGCCGTCTCCACCAGGGCGCGTGCCAGCGTGGCGATGAGCACGGCGGTGTCCGCGCGCAGGCACACGTCCGCCACCCGGATCTCCACCGTCGGGTAGCGCGCGCTCAGCCGGGCGTCGAAGTACACCATCGCCTCGTCCAGGATGACGCCGGTGGCCACCATGTCCGCCACGCGCCGGTGGTAGCGCTCGGCCGAGCCGAACAGCTCGGTCGGCCCCGCCGACGGCCAGCGCCCCCACAGCCGGCTGCGGTAGCTGCGGTAGCCGGAGTCCTGGCCCTGCCAGAACGGCGAGTTGGCGCTGATCGCGCACAGCACCACAAGCCAGGGCCGCAGCCGGTCCAGGACGGCCACGCCCTCCTCGTCGGACTCCACCGACACATGCACATGGCAGCCGCACACCAACTGCTCCCGGGTGGCGATCCCGTACTTCTCCGCCATCCACCGGTAGCGCTCGTTCATGCTGATCGACGGGCTCACCGGGAGCGGGGAGGTGGCGAGCGCGGCGACCGCGCACCCGAGGTCACCCGCGTGCCGCGCCGCCTCCTTGCGGCAGCGCACGATCTCGGCCCCGAGGTCCGCCATGTCCGACTGCGGATGCGTGGCGAACTCCAGCATCTGCCCGAACAGCTCCTTGTCGAGGAAGTCCTGGCCGGGATCGTCCTGGGCTGCATGGGCCAAAACGGCAGCCGACAGTGCCTTCGGATCACCGGTGTCCGGGTCCACGAGGAGGAGTTCCTCCTCCACTCCGACGGTGCGCATCCTGTTGCCGCCTTCCTGCCTGTGCCGCTCAGAGCCGTCCCGTGCCCGCAGGCCGTCGCGGTTCTTTTGACCCCGACTGCCCGTGGCGGAGCCGTTCGACACCTGCGGCGAAGATCATCGACGACTTCGAGGAAATACTGACGTTCTACAACTTTTCGGTGCCTTCACCTGCGGACCACGAACCCCATGGAGTGCACGTTCTTCACAGTTAAGCTCCGCGCCAGGGTCACCCGTGGACCGGGCAGCCCCGCTGCGGCCCCGCGATGGCGTTCAAGCTTGTCGATTCCGCCCAGACCCGCTGGTGCGTGATTGCCGGAACGCGCCTGACGCCCCTGGTCCGGGCTGGCGCCAGGTTCGACAATGACGTCCTGGCCGAGCACCATGAGCAGGCCGCGTAAGGGGGAGAACGTGGTCTCGGGCCTGACCCGTCTACCCGCACTGCCTATGGGCTGTCCAGCCCATAGGCCTGGCCAGCCACGACCGGAACAAAGGTGATCAGACATGGTTCCTCGGATCGGCGATGAAGTGATCGTCACCTGTGAGCCTGCACCTACTCGGGTGGCCGAGGTGCATCGCTACATCACTGTGGAATGGCCATGGAGAGTGATCGACAGTTCCTCCAATGTCCGATGGAACGGCAAAGTCGCCCTCCCGTACGGCGATGCCCACCAGGAATGGAGCCCCTACCGTCTGGAGCCGGCAGCTTCCGCCCTCCGCGTGGGAGACCCTTGCACCGTGTCCATCCCGCCGACCCGGCTCTACGTGGGGCACTACGAGGAGTACGACCCTCCCCGCCACCTCGGCTGGGCTCCCGCACCCACCGCAGGGATCTACGTCATCCCTCCAGAGAGGATGGACGTGGACCTGGAGAACGCGGGGTACATGCTGTACCTGGGCGGTGCTGACCCCCTACACGTGGAACCGGTCAAGGACTGAAGTCGCAACGCACCGGGCTCCAGCACCGCAGCGGCCAACATGGCCGTATCAGTTCCGGGAAGCGCCGTCGCGGTAGCAGCGGCTCACACAGTGGGGTGGATGGCTCCTGGTGGGCACAGCCGCAGGACGAGTCTCGGCTGGTAGTGAGGTGTCAGTCAGGGGCCGCTACTTGGCCCCGGGGAAGGCCTCTCATGCCCAGCTGAGCTGTCAGCGGAAGTAGAGCCGCGACGCCCCACCGCTGATGTACCTCGGGGCATCCTTGTCGCCGTGCTTTGAACCCTGGCCCTCAGCGGGGCCGTTGCCGCGGTGGTGGAGGTCGCACAGTACAGATCCGGCTGTCACGCATCGCTGAGCCACCTGGTCAACATGAATGAGAGCTGACCAAGCTGCCTGGTGAGCGACGCCTCTGAAAGGACGCCTCGTGCTGATCGCCGAAGCCGACATCCGAACCGAGCGGCCGAGCCGGTACCTGGAAGAGCTGCGGGAGCGGTACCTGGAAGTGCTGCGTGAGCACTCCAGCGAGATGTGTGACCGGATACCCCACCGGCCTCACCCGCACGACGATGGCACAGCACCGCCCCAGATCCGAATCGTCGAATGGACCGACGCACGCGGGACTATCGACCTCGTCGAGGGCCGTTGCACCCTACAGGCCGGCCCCGACTCGCTGACACTCCGTGTCGAAGCCGCCGACCGGGACAGCCTGCAGCGTATCCAGCACCTGGTCACAGGACGCATGCAGAAGATCGGCGAGCGCGATGCATTGGTCACCTGGCGACAGGCCGACGCCGATCACCAGCCCCATGATCCCGCTACCGACTCGGCGAGGAAGGCGGCGTCCCATCCGCGACGCCGGGCGGCGCTCGGCCTCATAGCCATCATCGTGTTGGTCGTGGCCGTCCATCTCGGCCTGGGCGGACTTCTGGTGGCGTCCAGTTGGGGGACGCACTGGGTCATCGGAGTCGTAATGGCAATTATTGTGCTCCATGTCCTCAGCGGCCTCGTCATACGCCGCAGGAAGCCGCGCAGAACCCGCTGACCGCACCGTGCGAGAGATCGGCTTCTGAACCGCCGCCAGCCCGATGGCCTGAAGGTCGTTTTCTCCCTTCGTTGTCCCGTGATGCAGAGTGAGTCCGGGGGTGTCGAGTCGCGCCAGGAGATGGCGTTCTCGCGGGTGAGGGTGAAGGCCCTGCGCTCCCTACGGACCGGGCTGCCTGCTGTGGTTTGCGCGCGTGTTCCCCCTGCTGCTGGTCGGCGGGGCCGCCGTATCCCCGGCGGGTCCCGCTCCGGCTGGACGCCTGGAGGGTCGGCCCCTCTTGGTCGGGCTGATGGTCGGGCCGACCAGGTGGCGGCCCGGGCAGGCTTGTCGGTGCGGGCCTGGGAGTGCGCATCGGGGCGGGCGGCGTGCGCAATGAGCCTTGCGCACTCGGCTGCGGAACCGGTGCGCAGTCGGATGACGAAGTGCTGATGCGCATCCCAGCTCGGCTCGGATGCGCACGCCGGCGGCCGACTGCGCAGCCTTCCTGGGGTGCCGCGTTCCGTGCGCAGCCGGACCGCAGTCTGCTGGCCCGATAGCAGCGCGCTCTGTCTACGGCAGGGGTGGCCTGGGCCGTGCGGTCTGTCGCCGGTTCGTGGTCGGGGCTGTGGTCGGGCCGACCATGCAGGCCACCACGGGTTTTGTATCCCTGTCGTGACTGTGGTCGGGGCTTGGTGGTCGGTGGTCGGGTCGGGGTGGGCGGGTTTCCTCAAGGTCAGCAACAACCGTTCTGACCTGGGAGTGTGGAATGTCTCCTGGCAAGCAGGCCCCCGAGGGCCAGGCCGCTGCCGCGGTGGCCGCGGGCGCCCGGCTGGAGGCGATGCGGCGCCGCGTGCGCCTGTCGCGTCTGGTGGTGTGGGCGGCCATCGCGGCCGGGCCCGTCGCTCTGACGGTCGCGGTCACGTCCGCCCCGGCCGTCGTCGAAGCAGCAGCCCCGGCCAAACCCGCCACGGTGCGCACGTCCGGTGCCGCTGATCCGGGCGGGTATGCGCAGTTGTTCGTGGGCGCGTGGCTGCGCAGCAGCGCCGGTGATGCCACCCGTTGGCAGGCGCGGCTTGCGCAGTCGATGGCGCCGGACGTCGATCTGCCCGACCCGGCTTCTGGTGCGCAGCTTGGGCCTCAGTCGGTGACGGCGGTGCGCAGTGCGCAGCGTCAGGCCGGCCGGTGGTCGGTGACGGTGGCTGCGCAGTACGCCGAGGCGCCGGTGCGCTACTACGTGGTGGCGGTGGCCGTCGACGACGATGGCGGCTCGTTCGTGGTGACCGGTGCTCCCGCTGTGGTGGCCGGCCCGGGCCGCGCCCAGGTGCCCGCCTCGCCGTATGCGGTGAGCGTCCCGTCAGAGGGTGATCTGGCCGTCGGTCTCGGGGAGTTCTTCGCCGCGTACCTGGCGGGGGCCGGGGAGGTGAACCGCTATCTGGCGCCCGGCGTGCGCCTGTCGGGTGTCACCCCTGCCCCCTACACGGCGGTCACGGTGCAGCAGTTGCTCGCCGTCCAGGATGCGGCGGCCGCCGAGCGGGTCCCGGCCGACGGCACGACGGTCCTCGTATGCGCGCAGGTAGAGGCTCGGGATGCCGCGGGTCGGTGGCCGCTGGCCTACGAGCTCACGCTGAAGGCGCGCTCCGGGCGGTGGGAAGTCGCCGCGCTCGATACCCCGGCAGCAGTGCCCGGTGGGGGTGGTGGGGTGTGATGGCGGTGCACAGCCTGGTGCTCGCCGGGCAGCTCAACGACCTCGGCAATTCGTGGATCACCATGTTCCGGGACTGGGCGACCAAGGGCTTGCAGGCCGGTCTGGTCGTCCTGGTCGTCGTCATCATGATCCAGCGGTTCTCTCTGAAAGCCGGCATCGGCGCGCTGCTGCTGATGGTGATCGCTCTGGGGTTGTACAACGCGCGCAACGACCTGGCGAGCATGGTCACCGACGAGGTCAAGCACCCCTCCCGGGGCGCGCCCGCCCTTCCCCACCTCGTGGACGGCACCGGTCCGCACACGCACGACCACTCCGCCCGTGCAGGGGGCTGGCGATGAGTGCGGCAACTGCGGGGCGGGTGGGGCGTTTTTATACCGCTGCCCGTCGCCATCCTTGGGTGTTGGGGAAGGTGGCCGACTGGCGTATCCCCCTCGGCCCCTACACGCCCGCGCAGCTCATGGTCGCGGTCGGCGGCGGTTTTGTCCTGGTCAAGACGATTCCCTGGTGGTCGTGGATGGGCCCGGTCCCGATCGCCGGATGGCTGCTGGCGATCTGGATGGTGCGCCGTCCGAAGGTCAAGGGGCGTGCTCCGCTGCAGGCGGCGTGGGGCTGGGTGCTGCTTGTATGGCAGCCGCCCGGTGGCCGGATCGGCGGCCGCGCGGCCCGCGACCGGGCCTGTCGCGCGCTGCTCGGCGGTTTCACCCTCGAAGACGCCCCACTTGACGGCGTGTCCGCATCGCCCCGCGCCGCCGTGCCCGAGACTGCGCGGCCGCCGCGACACCACACTCTTGCCGCCCGCGTGTCCGTGCGGCGCCGGCCGCCGGCTGAGGACCCTGTGCTGGTGCAGCCGGTGTCGGGTGTGCGACAGCTGCTGGCCTGCGCCAAGGCAGGGGGTGTGCGGTGAGGGTGCCGATCCGTCACATCGCCGGCCATCTGGTGTGGTCGATCCACGGGGGCGTGTGGGCCCTGTACCGGCTGCCTCCCGGCCCGGACGAGCAGGGCCGCCGCGAGGAGACGGTCCAGGGCACCTATGTGCCGGCCGCCGTCCGCGACGAGCAGCTCGCCCGGACCACTCATGTGATCCGCTCCCTGCCGGGGGCGCCGCGCCTGTTCGGCCTGTGCGCGCAGGTCGATCCGGGCGAGATCGCCCTGCGCATGATCGACGGCATCGAACCGGCCGACCAGCAGCTGGGCGAGGATCCGCATCCGTGGGTGGAGAACGTCGAGGCCACCTTGGATCTGCTCACCGGGCAGGAGATGCACCGCCGCACGCTGTGGCTGGCGGTGCCCCTGACCACCGACACCACCAGCGGGCAGGTGTCCGCCTCGCTGGGTGCCGTGTGGGCGGATATGGCCCCGCTGCTGGGCGTTCGGCCCGGCCCGGTGGCGCGGCGCGAGGTGGCCGCCTACCGCGAGCAGGCGGCAGCGGTGCAGGCCGCACTCGCCGGCGGTATTGCGTTGCGTCCGGCGCGCCCGGCGGAGATCGTCTGGATGATCCAGCACGCCCTGCATCGCGGCCTGGCCGAGCCGCTGCTGGCCGAGGCCGAGACCAGCGACCTGTACGGCGGGCGGTTGCGTGCCGGCACGCTGCACTCCCCCAGTTACGCCGACCTCGGCCAGGTCCGCCTGCAGGAGGGCGGCCTGGACCCGCACCAGGACAGCAACCTGGGCAGCGCGGATCGCCTCACTCGGTCGGGCCGCACCACCTGGTGGCGGTTGAAAACGTCCTCGCCGCTGCGGCGGCGCTGGCTGCAGGTGGAGTCCGAGACGGGGATCGGCTACCAGGCCCACCTGGCGTTGGCGGAGTGCCCGCCCGCGGTCAGTCAGGAGGCCGCCGACCTGTTCGCCCAGTTGGACAGGCTCGACTTCCCCGTCGACTACACCGTCGACCTCACGCTGGTGCCCGCGGAGAAGGCGCGGGATCAGGTGCGGCGCAAGAAGAACGAACTGATCGACCAGGCCGACCAGTACGACGCCCGCCCCACCGGCATGCCCTCCTCCTTGACGGATGCTGCCCGCGATTTGGGCGAGCTGGATGCCCGCCTGTCCCGTACCAGCGTGGAGGTGGAGGTGCAGTCCGTGACCGTGCTGACGGTGTGGGGGCCTACCGCCGCCGTCTGCGACGGGCGGGCCCGGGCGTTGGCGGCGCTGCTGTCCGGTGTCGATTACCGGCCGGTGCGCCCGGCCGGCCTGCAGGAGGCCCTGTTCACTGTGGGGCTGCCGGGCACGGTGCGGCCGCATGCCGTGCGGGAGTTCACGCAGCATCAGGTCTCCGAGGACTGGGCGCTGTCCGGCGCCTTCACTACTGCGGAGGTCGGTGATCCGGGCGGGATGTTCCTCGGCATCGATCTGGACTGCGGTACGACCCGCCCGGTGATGATCAACGTGGCGGATGCGCCGAAGCAGGATGCGTCCGCGTCCCTGGGGATCGTCGGGGATCTCGGGGCGGGCAAGAGCGTGCTGCAGAAGCTGATCGCGGAAGCGGTGTGGGCGCGGGGCGGGGTCGCGATCTGCATCGACCGCACCCCGGTGCGCGAGTGGGCCACCTTCGCGCAGGCGGCCACCCAAGGTGGGTGTCAGATCGTCGACGCCGCCCGGGCGGAGGTGTCCATCGATCCGCTGCGCGTGTTCGACGGCCCCACCGGCCGCCACTATGCGCTGTCCTACCTCACCCTCCAGCTCGGTATCGGGCCGATGAGCCAGGGCGGCGAAGTCCTGCACCACGCTGTCGAGCAGGCCGCCGGCGGTGACGCCCCGTCCATGCACCGCGTGCTTCAGGTCCTTCAGGAGATGGCCGGCCGTGAGGGGGGCACGCGGCAGGATGCGGCCGCCACGTTGGCCGGCCTCATCCGGGTTGTCGCCGGCAACCCCCTGTCCGCGATGGTGTTCGACCCGGCGCTGCCGCCGGTGCGGCTGGACGCCTCCCCTCACACCGACATGATCGTCATCACGACGGCCGGTCTGCGGCTGCCGCCGAAGGCCGCGTTCGACCACCCCGAGGTGCTGCGCCAGCAGCCGCTGGAGGCCCTGATCGGGCGGGCGGTCCTCTACCTGATCGCAGCGATCGCCCGGCAAACCGCGTTCGAGGACCCCAGCCGGTTCACGGCGGTGGTGCTGGACGAGCTGTACTGGCTGACCTCGTCGGCCGAAGGCACCGCCTTGGTCCACGAGATCCTCCACGACGGCCGCAAGCACGGCGCGGGCCTGCTCGCCGGCAGCCACGACGCCGAGGAACTCGGCCCCGACCGCGGCCTGATGGCCTACCGGGCCCTGGCCCGCACCACCAGCCGCGAACGCGCCCGCCGCGGGCTTGAGTTCGTCGGACTGGACCCAGAGGATGCCCAGTTGCTGCGGCTGGTGACCACCGGCCTGTCCCCCGTCGGGCAGCAGGGCCGCGAGGGCGAGTTCCTGCTGACCTGCCCGCGGCAGAACACCGGCCGCATCAAGACGATCATCCCCGCTCTCCCGCGTATCGCCGCCTCCATCACCACCACGCCACAAGCCCCAACCAGCATGGGCGCGCCCCCGGCCCGCCCGTCAGCGCCGGCGGCTGACGGTGAAGCGGCCGGTGAGCGCCGTGGATAGGGGGCGGTGCTGAGATGCGCAGGTTGGATCACGGCACGGTGCGTGCTGCCGGTTTCGTGGCGCTGCTTACGGCCGTGTTCGTCATGGTCAACAGCCAGGTCGTATATGCGGCCGCGAGCAGCAGCGGTGCAAGCGGGGATCTGCTCGCCCCGCTGAACATCACCTCCTCAGAGGGGGTGCCGATCGACGGCTACGAGCTCACTGCCGATGGCGGCTCCATCGTCGCCTTCACCTCCCAGGCCCTCGCCTTCGCCCTGTCCGGCCTGTTCACGTTGATCCGGCTGCTGGTCGGCCTGGCGGGGTGGGCGATCGAGCTGGCCTTCCGCTTCCCCCTGTTGAAGATCCTTCTCCAGCCGGCGCAGAAGACCGCCGACGCCTATGAGCATGTGGTCGTCGACGCGCTCGGGCTGAAGGGCCTGCTGCTGGCCTGGGCGTTCGTGTTCGCCTCCTTCATGATCGTGCGGGGGAAGGTGGGCCGCGGCCTGGGCGAGATCTTCCTGACCCTGCTTCTGGGCGCCCTGGCCGCGTCCGCGTTCGTCCGCCCCGACTACCTCCTCGCCCCAGGCGGTCCGCTGGGGCAGGGCCAGCAGGTGGCCGCCGAGGTCGCCCAGCAGAGCGTCAACTCCTACAACTGGGGCGGCAAGATCGCCAGCCGGGGGCCGTGTGAGGGCATGGCCGGAAACGCCGAACGCACCTGCCTCGAGCGGCAGGGCGAGGGTCCCGTCTCCGCGGCCGAGGTGGCCCGCCCGATCCAGGACTCGATCACCAATGCGCTGATCGTCAAGCCGTACATGCTGCTGCAGTACGGGCGCATCCTCGACCCCGGCAAGCCGTCCGATCGCGCGGCCTATGCCGTCCACCTGAAGTGGATCACCGGCGGCTACCAGCCGGGCGCCACCTCGCAGAGCAGAAAGCATGCGTGTTCGCTGGTCCACGGCCCCGGCAAGCAGTACTGCCAGCGCGACACCGGCGACGGCCCCCACCGTGGCACCGGGCTTCCCTCCCTCACCCCGGGGGGCGAGCTGCTGGATACGGCCAGCCCCCTGGTCACCGAAAAAGACCAGCAGTTCGCCGCGTTCCTCGCCGACCTGAAGAAGGCGGGCCCGGTCGGCAAGGACTGCGCCGACTACGCACAGGAGCCCACCTGGTGGCGGGTCGGCGGCGCGGTGCTGCTGCTGATCGCCGCGCTGTTCATCTGCGGCATGCTGCTGTCCTGCGTGATCGTGCTGCTGGGCACCCAGGGCATCTGCGCGGCCGCCGCGGCCGCCGGAGGAGTGACCTTCATCGCCGGCATGCTGCCCGGGCCCGCCCGGCAGGCGGTGTGGAAGTGGCTGTCGTGGTGGGGCATCGCGGTCCTGGCCATGGTCGGCGTGTGCGCCTTCATCCCGTTCTTCGGCATCGCCGTCGACGCCACGATCACGAACGGGCCCGACCTGGTCGTGGAGCGGCTCCTGCTGATCGACGTGCTGGCCATCGCCGGTACGGCCGGGCACCGCCGGCTCCTGGCCGGCATCACCTCCTTCGGCCGGCGCATGGCCCTACGGATGCGCTACGCCAAGGTCGGCGGCACCCACCTGCCCGGCGACACCTCCGACCTCGGCGCCGCCCTCGCCCTCAACTCCCCCACCCTCGGCATGGGCGGCGGGCTGCGTACCGTCACCGGGAGCGGCCGGTACAGCGGGCTCGGCACCCGCCACCGGCTGATGAACGCGCTGACCGCGATGGCCGACGGCACGGGCATGCCGGTGGACACCGGCAGGATGCTTGTCGATGCCACTGCAGAAGCCGGACGCGGTCTTGCACCGCTCACCGCGGCCGCGGTGGGAGCCGGGATGGCGGCACGGCTGGGCGCGAAGGGCGCGCACGGGCTGCTGATCGGCACGCGGCCCGACGAGGACCGGTTGAGCAGGTGGCGCAAGCCCACCGCCGACGGCGACACCCCGGCAGGCGGTCCACCAGGCGGCGGGCCTGCAGGCCCGGGCAGCAGTGGCGGGCCCGGGGGCCGGGGTGGTTCCGGTCCGGGCAGGCCCGGCGGTCCCTCCGACCGCTACCGCACCCCGGAAGGCCGGATCATCGACCCCGTCTCCGGTCGACTCCTGCACGACCAGAACACCGACCGCACCCTGCTGTCCACCCGCGCCCACAACCGGCTGGTGCGCTACCGGGGTTACCGCATCCTCCACCGCACCGGCCGCGCCGCCTACGGCACCACCCTCGGCCTGCCGGCCGGCGTTCGCCGAGCCGGCTCGGGCGGCTCCCGCTACGCCCAGGACGCCCGCCAGCAGGTACGGGTGTGGGGGAACACGCTGCGCGAGGACGGCCGGGCCTGGGCCGATGCCGGACGCCACGCCTCCCGCGTTGTGCGGGAGGAGAGCGGCGACCGCGGTGGGATGGGCCCGTTCCTCAGCGGCCGCCTGCCCACCCGCACGGCACCGGCCGCACCCGCACGCACCATCGCGCGGCCCGGCACACCCCCGTCCCCGCCCTCGTCGGCCGGGAATCCTGCCGCGCCCACCGCCGCGCCCGGTCCTGGTTCTGGTTCTGGTGCCGGCGCGGCCTTGCGGCGGGAGGCCGGGCCGGTTCTGCCCGGTGGACGCGGCGCTGGCGATGCCACGCGCGACCAGGCACGCGCCCGGTTTCAGGACCTGCTGCGCAGGACCGCGGCCGACGCCGAGCGGCGCCGCCAGGAGCAAGCCCGGCGCCGGGGCGAGGGCGGTGAGGGCGCGTGAGGCCCGCCCGTCGCCGCACCCGGCGTGCAGGATGCGCGGTTGTGGTGGTGCTGGTGCTGTTTGCCGCCGTGTGTTGCGCCGCTCCCCTGTCCGGCGCGATCAGCGCCGTCATCGCCCTGCGGACACGTGCCCAGGCAAGCGACGCAATCCCTGGCGGCAGCGCGGCGGATATCCCTGTGCGCATGCTCACGGCCTACCAAAAAGCCGTCCATCTCATCGGCCGGTATGTGCCCGCGTGCCGGGGCATGCGCTGGCAGATCCTCGCCGGGATCGCGAAGGTCGAGTCCAACCACGCCATCGGCCACACCATCACTGCGGGCGGGGACATCCGCCCGAAGATTTATGGGGTGCTCCTGGACGGCTCCGGCGCCGGCGGCAACAGAACCGCCGTCCCGGACACCGACGGCGGCAGGTGGGATGGCACCGCCCACGGGGAACGGGCTGTGGGCCCCTTCCAGTTCCTGCCCGCCACCTGGGAGTCGACCGGCAAGGACGCAAGCGGTGATCACGTCGCCGACCCGCACAACGCCGACGACGCCGCCCTCGGTGCCGCAGCCTATCTGTGCGGCCACGGCCGCGACCTGACCCGACGCGCCCAACTGCGGGCGGCGATCTGGCAGTACAACCACTCCGCGCCCTACCTGTCGACTGTGCTGGGCTGGATCGACCAGTACACGGCGGCCGCCTCACGCCCGGACCTCACTGGCGTGTCGGCGCGGGCCCGTACGGTGCTTCAGGCGGCGCTGTCCCAGCGGGGTGTGCCCTACTCGTGGGGCGGCGGCAGCCCCCACGGGCCCAGCACCGGCAGCTGCTGCTCCCCGGGCGGCAAAAGCGGCACACGCATCACGGGCTTCGACTGCTCGGGCCTGACCCTGTACGCGTACGCCAAGGCCGGGATCCGGCTGCCGCGCACCGCGGCCGCGCAAGCAGGCATCGGCCACAGAATCCCCGCCGGCCGCGGCATCCGCGCGCTCAAACCGGGCGACCTCGTCTTCTACGCGTACGTCCCCGGCCGCGACACAACGATCTACCACGTCGGTATCTACACCGGCGGCGGCCAGATGATCAACGCCGCCCGGCCCGGCACCCTCGTCCGCCTCGACGCGGTCGCTGCGATGTCCGGCTACGCGGGAGGAGCCCGCGTCCTATGACCACCTGTCCGCTGTGGAGATTCCGAACGGAAGGGACAACAGCAAAGTGATGACCCGTCAAATTGCCGCTTCACAGCTCGTGTCGTGCCGCGGCGGTTCCCGACCTCTTGAGATCCCGTTTTTCGCCGAGTTTGTCCTTCTGCTCGGCCTGGTTGTGTCTGGGGGCGGTCTGGGCCCTGGCTTCTGGCGCGCATGGGGCAGGCAACGGTGGACGGGTACAGCGAGAGCTCGGGGACAAAAGCCGGATGGCCCGGGCCGTCTACAGGGCTTCGGTCCGCAGCGGCCGGCCCCGATATCGGTCGAATGCTTCCCGAGCGTCGGGAACGAACGTCCGATGACGGACCAAGTCCATCAGTTCTGGCTCGGTCAACCAGTCATGCCATGCGACTTCCGCTGGGTCGGGTCGGGCAGGTTCCATGACAACGACCTCATGAAGACCAAGCCAGTACGGGCTGATCGCGCCCTCGCACAAGAACTTGAGCACGAAACGAGGGCGAGCGTGGACACCGAGCTCTTCCGCCAACTCCCGTGCGGCAGCTTCCTCATACGACTCGGCTACCCCCACGGCGCCTCCGACCATCCAGTTGAGCTGCCCTGGGAAGAGGGAGACATCGTCTGGACGACGGTGGATGAAGATCCGCCCTCCAGGATCGCGACAGACGATGGTCGCAATTCGATGCAGCCACCCGTGACGGATTGCTTCCCCCCGGTCCACGACCGCCAGCACCTCGTCCTGCTCATCCACCCGCTCAACAAGCTCGCTCACGAGGCACACGATGACAGAGGGAACTGACAGCCGCGCCGAAGTCCGTGCTCCGCTCGACCCGGGCCGCCCGAATCTCCTCCACAGGAAAGCAACACATACGGGGCAAACCGGCTGGCGCACCGACTCGGCAACCATCCAAAGGCCCTGGTCATCGCAGCATCAGCCGACACGTCAGCTCGGATCCTGCCCTCTACCCCGCTCACCGCGCCTGCTGCTGATCGCCACCATGGTGCTCGCGGTCGCCGGCACCCTCCTGCTGACCCTGCCGCACACCCCGACCATGGCCGCGGCTGTCCACGGACGCCACCCGGCCGGCACCACCCCTACCAGCCATCCGTCGACGGTTGCCCAATCCGCGCTCACGGCGCCGGCCACAGCACCGGCGCCCTCGCCTCCGGTAGCGGCGCTGCCGCCGCACGGCGACGGCACCGCAGGCGACCGGACGATCCAAGAGGCCCTCGAGACCGCATGGCCCGCGGACCTGCAAGCAGGCGATGCACGGCGCCTGCTCACCCTGGGCCGCGCGCTTCTGCGCGCGGACGCCACCGGCATCGGCCGCACCGCCTGGCCCGCCTTCTTCCCCGACCGCAAGCAGACGGTGACGCCACCGGCCTTCACCCGGTTCCGGATCCAAGCGGCGATCGCCCGCCGCGGCCCTGGCACCAGCCAGGCGGTGGTGCACCTGGTGTGGGCGGGCGCCGACCGCGGCGGCACCTATACGGACGGCCGCATCACCGACTGGCACTTCACCCGCACCTACACACGGAAGGGGGGATCTGCGTGGACGGTGCAGCCGCCCCGTATCTGACCCAGCAGGCCGTAATCACCGGCCCCGGGCCCGTTCTCCGCTCGATCACCTCTATCGCTCAGATCGCGGACTGGCTGGCAGCCCACTGGTACCACCTCGCGGTGGCCGTCGCCGCCGCTTGGGGTGCGGGCGAAGCTCTCTTGCGGTACCTGGCCAGGCGGGCCTCGGCCGAGCGGATGGCCCTCGAGCTCGTGCCCGACCGGCACTTCGACCCAAGCCTTGAGGAGATCTTCCGGCGCGGGGTGCAACTCGCCCGGGCCTCCACCAGCATGCCGTGGTGGGCGCCGCGCCGATCGAAGGCGGTGCAGATCCGGCTGCGGGCGGACGGCACCCGCCCGCTGCGCTACCGCATCGAAGGCCCGGCCGGCGGCGAACGCCTGCTGTCCATCACCCCCTTCGGCGCGCACGTGGCCGTGAGCCGGGCGCGGCCGATCGCCGACAAGCCGCGCGAGCACGTCGTCCGCGCGGAATTCCTCCTGCGCGGTAAGCCCACGGCCCCGCTGCGGGAGGTGCCGCTGGATCCCGACCCTCTGCAGCCGCTGGTCGACGCCGTCTGCGACCTGCGCGCCGAACTCGGGGACATGGCCGAGATCCGCCTGGATATCCAGCGCGCCCCCAAATGGGCCCTGCGCGCCCGCCGCCTGCAGCTGATGACCGCCGCCCGCCGCGCCGAACAGAAAGAAGCCCAGCGCGCCGCCCGCTGGATACGGCGGGACGCCGCCGGCTTGGAGGACTCGCTGGCCTGGCAGCTGCAGCAACTGCTCCACGGCCCCCGCCGGCCGGCCGGCGGGCGGCGGCTGGTCATGCCGCCCATCCCGCGCCGGGTGGATCCGGCGCAGGCGTTGGGCAAACTCGCCGAGGACGACCAGCTCGTGCGCGTCCAGCTGCTGGTGATGTGCGCCTCCCATATCGAAGGCCGCGCCGAGGCCCGCCTCGCCCAACTCCAGGCCGCCCTGGATGTGTTCGGCGGCCACTCGAGGTGGGCCATGCGCGGGCTGCACGTCGGCCCGTGGCGCCTGGGCGCCGACCGCTGGCCCAGCCGCCGCGGCTTCGAACGCCGCTGGAAGCTGGGGCACTGCCGGCCGCCGCGGGCGAACTGGGTCCGCCTGGAAGAACTGACCGGCCTGCTCAAGCCGCCCACCGTCCACTGCCGGCTGCCGCTGCTCGCCGACTCCCTGCCTACCTTCACCTTCGGCGACCCCGACCTGCTGCTGCAGGGCATCTACCGCAGCCCCGACGGGCGCAGGCGGCTGGTCGCCACACACGCCAAGGAGACCCTGTTCGAATGCGCGGTCGGGCGGGCGGGCGGCGGAAAGACCGAACGCGCCCTGGCCCAGGCGATCGGCTGGGCCCACGCCGGCGGCGCACTGATGTTCCTCGACCCGCACCGCGACTCCTGGCCGCGCGCCGCCCCCTTCCTGGCCCACGACCCCCTGATGCAGCGCATCGCCCTGATCGACCTCAACACGGCTGGTCCCACACCGCTGTTGAGTTCGTGGAATCCGCTGGCCATGCAGCACGGGCCGCCGCCGCACGACGTCATCGAGGCGGTCACCGACGCCTTCGCCTCCGTGCTCGGCTGGGACGACGCATCAGCCCCCCGGGCGATCACTATCCTCACCGCGTGCCTGGTCGTCCTGGTCACCGTCAACCAAGCCGCCTGTCACGCCGGCCGCCCCCAGGACCAGGCCACCCTCTTCCACGTGCGCGCGCTCCTGGGCGATGCCGCCTTCCGCACGGCCGCGCTCACCGCCGTGTCCGACCGGCTCAGCGAGGAGATCCGCGCGTGGTGGCAGACCGTCTTCCCCACGTTGCCCTCCGACGCATTCGCCGTCGTCCTCAACCCCCTCGCCCGCCTGGCCGCCCACCCCGTCACCCGCGCCTTCCTCGGCCAGCCGACCGGCATCTACAACAGCCGCGCCGCCATGGACAGCGGACTGATCGTATGGATCTGCCCCGCCGGCAACGGCCCCACCGACCGCCTGCTGACCGCCCTGCTCGCCCGGGACCTGCTCCGCGCCGTGCGCTCCCGCCGCGACACCCCCGAACACCACCGCAGGCCCTTCCGCCTCTACTTCGACGAACTGATCACCCTCACCGGCGCCGCCCCCGACACCATCGCCTCCATGTTCGAGGACTTCCGCAAATACAAGGTCACCGTGCACGGCATGACCCAGCTCCTGGCCCGTCTGCCCGCCCCGGTCCGCATGTCGCTGACCCAGAACGCCTCCACCCTTGCCTCAACGGCCGGTTCCACCACCGCCATCGCCCCCATCACCGCCGAATGGGGCGACACCCCCAGCCCCGCCGAGGTCGCAGCGCTGGACCGGTACGAGCACTACATGACCCTCACCGTCCACGGCCGCCGCATCGGCCCCGTACAGGTCACCGGCCCGCACTTGGACGACGTCTTCGCCGACTACGCCCGCCCTCGCGACGTCGCCCGCCTCGAGCACACGGCCCGCACCACCGCCGGAGCACAACCCCTCGACCAGCTCACCGAACGGGCCGCCACCCAACTGGACCGCGTCAACGCCTTCCTCGCCCAGCACACCCCCACCCGCCGCACGCCGGCCGTATCACTGGACAAAGCAAAGGAATACAAATGACCCTCACGCCCGCGACCGAACCCGTGCAGGCCCGGCACACGCCGTGTCCCGTCGAGCGGCTGCCCCACCAGCTCCTGGCCGCGCTCGCCCAGCACCGCATGGCCACCACCAGCCAACTCCACGCCCTGCTACGGCCCGACGCCACCCGCCAGAGCATCTCCGCCCCGCTGAACAAACTGCGCCGCCACCACCTGGTCGACTACACCGTGCTGCCCCAGTCGAACCGCACCCGCGCCTGGTACCTCACCAGCGAAGGCGCCCGACTGGCCCGCGACTTCCCCGAGATGCGAGGCCGGCCCCCCTACCCCGTCACCTCCGCCACCGCCGCCTCCCTGAAGACCCCGCACACCCTCACCGCGGTCCGCGCCCATCTCGCCTTCGCCCAAGACGCCCGCCACCGCGGCGACGAACACGGCCACCTCGACTGGACACCCGAGGTCGCCCACCCCTTAAACGACGGCGAGAAAGTCATTACGGACGCCGTCCTGCACTACACCCTCATCCGCGGCGAACAGCGCACGAAACTCAGGGCCTTCATCGAAGTCGACCGGGCCACCATGGGCAGCGAACGCCTCGCCACCAAGCTCATCGAATACGCCAGGCTCTGGACCTACGAACCCCAGCCCGCCGGCCGCCAACGCGCCCGCCAGACATCCGGCGCCGCCTGGCTGCGCTGGTACCCCGTCTTCCCCCGAGTCCTGTTCGTGCTGACCGGCGCCACCCGATACGTCCTGCAGCACCGGATCAGTGATCTCCAAGCCATGGCCGCCCAGCACCCCCTCGTCGCCGCCCTCGCCCGCGACGTACCCCTCGGCGCAGCCGTGCTCGAGGACCTCGAAACACACGGACCCTCAGCAGACGTATGGACACCCCTCGCCGGAGGAGAGGACCAGTGCCCGTGGTACGCCCTTTAGTTGAACATTTACCTACGCAAAGACGATCTGTGGCTGAGTTTGAGCCAAGTTACGCATGAGCTGGCTGAGTTCGGTTCAAATTCAATCAGGCATATGCGTAACCTGTACGAACGCAAACGCGGTCGCAGCTCCAGCCACCATTGGACTGCCACGCACGTGCGCAGCCCAACGAACGGCCGCATTACATGGGATCGCCACGGGGAGACAAGGTGACACCAGGTCGACGCCGCGAAGCAAGGTCTACTCATGCTCACACCCGACAGCGCGCTGCCACTGCAACAGCCGCGGGATTGTGCGCAGTGCTGGCCCTTTCAGCGTGCACTGGTGGCCCGGACAGGCATTCCGAGCCTCCGCCATCCGCTGCAGCCACGCCATCTGCTACTCAAGATGCAAGGGAACAGGCCGCTCAGAACGCCGCATTGACGGCCTGGCGCGGGATGCGCACCGAGCAGAGCAAGGCCTACCGCCAGGGCAAAGCTTCCGACACGAAGCTCACTACGTACGCCGCAGACACAGCGCTGTCCAAGATTGAGAGTGAGCTGTTTCAGTACCGCCAGGCGGGCGTTCACTTCGAAGGCGAGCCGAAGTCGACGGCAAAGGTCACCTCGGTCCACATCGAAGCTACGCCACAGAAGGCAACCATCACCGAATGCCTGGATACCAGCGGCTGGAAGGCGCTGCAGGGCAGCAAGAACGTCACCAGCCCCAACCAAGTGCGGCGCTATACCGTGAGCGGGTCCGTCCGCACGATCGGCAGGCAGTGGAAGGTCGTCGACTACGACGTGGACAAGGAGCACGCGTGCTGACCTGTCCGGGATTAGCGACCACCGCACTCACTCTGACCCTGACGCTGAGCTCCGCCGGAGTCGCCAGCGCTGACGGAGACCCCACAGTGGCTCCACCGAGTGACTGCGGCGAAATGACGCTGTGCATCGGCGTGGGGATCAATGGATCAGACGCAGAGCCCTCCGGAGGAGGGAGCAGCAACCACGGTGGGAAGGTTGCGAGCAGGAAGAAGCGCACCTGCAGCGCCTACTTCGCTGGCAGCAAGGCTGGTGGCCCCGATGAAAAGGGCAGCGGCGAGTACGAAGTCCCTTGCGAGGATGCCGAGCTGGGGTCTTTCTCCGGCGGCTGCTACTACAAGAAGGCCGACCCGCAGCCTGCGGCTGGTGACTCAGCCTGGCGGGGACATCAACCAGGTGATGGGGCGATCTACCAACGCAGTTGCCCCTTCGGCATTCCTGGCAACGAGGTCCTGGCCGAGGGCTTCGTGTGGATGGCCCAGCCGCCGACTGCGGCCGCTGTCGATCCCGCGCAGCTCGCCCAACAAGCCGTCGACAAGATGCGGCTCGCCGGTCCCGACATTGCCAGCCCTCGAGCGGCCGGCGAGTACGTCGTGGGTGTGCCGATGTGGATGTGGGTGGATCAGAGTCCGACTACGTACGGGCCGAACTCGGCGAGTGCGACGGCGGGCGGGGTGACGGTCACGGCGACGGCGAAGGTGTCGAAGATCGCCTGGAGGATGGGCGATGGCTCGATAGTGACCTGTCATGGACCTGGCAAAAAATACTCACCGGTGTACGGAAGGCAGGAGTCGCCGACCTGCGGTCACACCTACACGGCGACGTCGACGTCTCAGCCGTCGGGCGCGTACACCGTGACGGCGACGTCGACGTGGACGGTCGATTGGCAGGTTGTCGGCGGCGGTGGCGAGGGTGGCCGGCTCGTTGAGTCTCGGCAGTCCCAGATGCAGGTGGCGATCGGCGAACTGCAGGTCGTCCGGTAACAGACGCCGGAAGGAGCCCACGTTGAGCAAGACGAAGGAACGCGTCAGCGCAGCCGGCGCACACGGCATCCCCGCGCAGGGGCAGGGGGCCGGGCCGGTGGCGCCGCCTCGTGTTTCGGCCCGCCGGCGGCGGCCCGGGGTGATCGCTCTGTCGCTGGCGTTGATCGCCGCGGGGGGCGCCGGTGTTGCGGTCCTGGTGCTGCAGGTCGGCCACCGCACCCAGGTGGTCACTGTGGTCCGCGACGTGCAGGTCGGTCAGGTGCTGACCGAACGGGACCTGGGCAGGGCGTCGGTCGCTTTGGATCCGGCGGTCAAAGCCGTGCGGGCGGATGACCTCGATGAGGTGGTGGGTCAGCGGGCCGCTGTGGAGCTGAGGCCCGGCTCGCTGCTGGCTCCGTCGCAGGTGACGCGGGATTCCCTGGTCCGGCCGGGTGAGCAGGTGGTGCCTATCGGGCTGAAGCCGGAGCAGGTGCCGGCCAGTGCTCTGGTGCCGGGGCAGAAGGTGCGGCTGGTGCACGTGCCGGCTCAGGACGAGACGGGCACGGGTCGGACGCCCGCCGTCGCACCGCAGACGTTGGCGGGCCGGGTGGTGAAGGCGTCGGGGGCTGCTCCGGGTACGGGGGTGGTGGTCGTCGATGTCGCCACCTCCGCCGATGACGGCCCGACGGTGGCCGCGTGGGTGTCGGCCGGCACGCTCCGCCTGGTCCTTACCGCTCCGGACGGGTCCTGATGGCTGTGATCGCGCTGGCGGGGTGCAGTGGTGCGCCGGGGGTGACCACGAGTGCTCTGGCGCTGCTGCTGGCGTGGCCGCTGGAGCCGGGCCGTCGGATGATCTTGGCCGAGTGCGATCCGGACGGTGGCGCGGTGTTGCACGGGCTGTTGCTGGGGCAGCTCGGTGACCGGTACGGGCTGCGGAATTTATCGGTTGCCGCGCGCAAGGGTGAGTTCGGCGAGGGGTTTTGGCGGCAGCTGATCGATCTGAGCGGTGAGGACGGCCGGGAGGAGTCCCCGTGCAACCGGTTGCTGCTGCCGGGGATCAGTGATCCGGCGCAGGCGGCGAGTCTGGGCCCGGTGTGGAAGGCGCTGGCGGTGACGTTCCGCGGGATCGATGCCGACTACGGCCACGACGTGCTGGTCGATGTGGGGCGCGGTGGCGCGTTCGGGCCGTCCGCTGTGCTGGTCGAGCAGGCGGATGCGGTGGTTGTGGTGGTGCGCAACACGCTGCGCTGTCTGCAGGCGGCCCAGGCGCGGGTGCGTGCGTTGGAGGAGCGGGTGGGCGGTGTCGGCCTGATCGTGATCGATGAGGGTCCTTATCCGGCGGGTGAGGTGCAGCGGGTGCTGCAGGTGCCGGTGGTGGCGACGCTGCCGTTTGCGCCGAAGGAGGCCGAGGTTTTGTCCGACGGTGCCGAGCAGCCGCGGCATTTCACCCGGACGGGGTTGATGAAGGCGGCCCGTACGGGCGGTGCGTTGCTGGCGCAGCGGGCTGCGGTGCGCAGGGCGCGCCTGGCACCGCGCGGGGTGGCGGGTGCGGAGGTGGGGGCTCATGCGCGGTAGGCCGCTGCACGGCGATCCCGCGATGGCTCTTTCTCCGGGCCGGCCGCGGCAGGCGCACGGGGTGCCGGTCGGGACCCCGGCAGCCGGGCAGCCTGCCGCCGGTGACGGTGCGGCTGCGGACGTGGTCGACTACAAGGTTGCCCGGCACATCGCCACTCAGGTGGCCCGGCAGCGTGAGGAACTTTTGAAGACCGCTGCGGGGGTGGACCGTGCTGCGGAGGAGCAGTACTGCCTGAACTGGATTAACGAGGCGGTCGCGCTGTGGTCGGACGCTCAGGGCGTCGAGCGGGGCGTGAGCCCGACGCCGCAGGAGGACGACGCTTTGCGGCGTGCCGTGTACGACCTGCTGTATCGGGCGGGCCGGTTGCAGCCGTATCTGGACGATGAGCGGGTGGAGGACATCCTCATCCACGGCCCGGATGAGGTGTGGCTCGACTATGGCGACGGGGTGCGCCGCAGGGTGGGGCCGGTGGCGGATTCGGAGGAGGAGCTGCTGGAGATGTTGCGGGAGTTGGCCCGGGATTCCGGTCACAGCGAGCGCACCATCTCCACCGCGAACCCGACGTTGGCGCTGTCGCTGAAGGACGGCTCGCGTCTGCAGGCCGTGACGGGGTTGGGGCCGATGACGTATGCGGTCATTCGCCGTCACCGCGTCGCGGACGCCGACCTGGACGCTCTGGTGCGGCTGGGCATGATCGATGCGGTGCTGCGGGAGTTTCTCGGTGCGTGTGTGCGCGCGGAGAAGAACATCATGATCGCGGGGAAGCAGAAGGCGGGCAAGACCACGCTGCTGCGGGCGATGCTGAGGGAGTTCGACCCGCAGTGCCGGTTCGCCACCGTGCAGAGCGAGGACGAGTTGTTCGCCCACGCGGACGGCTACCACCGTCAGGCGGTCTCCCTGATCGCGCGGGAGTCCAACGGGGAGAAGGACGCCACCGGCCGCGGCGCGGGTGAGGTGACGCTGCTGGATCTGATGCATCCCGCGTTGCGGATGTCGCTGGAGCGGATCGTGGTCGGCGAGGTCCGCGGGCCGGAAGTCGTGGCCATGATGCAGGCGTTGACGAACGGGGCGGGCGGCAACCTGTGCACCATCCACGCCCGCCGGCCCGACACCGTCTTCGACCGGATCGCCGAGCTGTATGCGCTGGCTCAGGGGAATCTGTCCGAGCAGCTCGCCTACCGGCAGACCGCCAACGGTTTGGACTTCATCGTCTACGTCGACATGACCGACGAGACGCAGATCGGGGGCCGCCGCCACCGTTACGTCTCCCACGTCCTTGAGGTGACCGGGATCGGGGAGAGCGGCCGGCCCGCCACGAACGAAGTCTTCTGCCCGGGCCGGGAGTTCGGTGAGCTGCGGGCGGTGCCGCGGATGGATCCGGCGTGTGTCGATGACCTGCGCCGGGTCGGGTTCGACTCCCATCTGCTGCAGCAGCCGTATGGGGCCTGGGCCCGGCCGCTGGCGTTGAAGGTGGAGGGGTTGAGCACGTGACGGTGCTGGTGGCGTTGTTGGGCGGCATGGCGGTGGTCGGCGGTGTGCTCGGCGTCGTCGTGGGGGTCGTCGGGACCACCACGCCGCGGCGGGCCCCGCACTGGCGGCGATGGAGGGCCCGGGCGGAGCAGCAGCGGGCCACCGCGGATACCCGCCTGCGGCGGCGCATGCTCGCCCTCGCGGCCGTGGTGGTGTTCGCCGGGGTGTGGCTGGTGTCGGGGAACTTCGTGGCGGCGGTGCTGCTCGGCACGGCCGTAATCGGGGTGCCCTGGCTGGTCAGCCCGGCCGGCCGTGCGCAGGAGCGTATCGGCCGGCTGGAGGGCTTGAGTGAGTGGACGCAGCGCCTGGCCGGCCTGCTCAGGTTGGGCATGGGCCTGGAACAGGCGATGATCACCAGCCGGAAGGGGGCACCGGATGCGCTCGCCGTCCAGATCGGTGGCCTGTCCGACCGGCTGCGGCTGGGCTGGCGGCCGGAGCAGGCGCTACGCGTGTTCGCCGACGAACTGGACGATGTCACCGCCGACAAGGTGTGTGCCGCGCTGATCCTGTCCGCGGGCGATCGCGGCCCCGGCTTGGCGCAGGCGTTGGAGGATTTGGCGGCAACGGTGCGCGAGGAGGTCGCCAAGAAACGCTCGATCGAGGCGGACCGGGCCAAGCCGCGCACCACGGTGCGGTGGATGACCCTCATCACCCTCGGTGTGATCGGTGCCGGCTTCTTCGTCCCCTCCTACACCCGGCCCTACTCCAGCCTGCTGGGCCAACTGGTCCTCGGCTGTCTGACGGCCGGCTTCGTGGGGGTGCTGGCGCTGATGCGGCAGCTGGGCGTCTTCCGCCGCATTCCCCGCTTCCTGATCGCCGATGCGCGCAGCGCCGTCCGCACCCCCGCACCCGCAGCAGAGGCGGCCGCGCCCGCCGTGTCCGGCGCCGGCCGCGGTCCGGAAGGAGATCGCTGATGAATCTGTGGCCCATGGTGCTCGCCGGTGGCACCGTCGGCGCCGGCACGGCGCTGCTGGTGCGGGAAGTACTGCTGGGAGCACAGCCCGCCTTGGCACCCGCTCTCGAACGTCATGCTCCGGCCGGCTTGAGCATGCCCGCACCGGTCTTGGGCCGTGAGGAGGTGTGGGGACGGTGGCTGCTGGCCCGCCTGCAGCGGCTGCCCGGCATCACCATCCCCGTAACGAACCTCTCGCTGCTCGGGCAGGGGCCGGGCCAGTTCGTGCTGAAGAAGGTGGCGCTGGCCGCGATCGGCCTGCTGTGCCCGGTGCTGGTGACGATCCCGTGGATCGTCGCCGGTGTCTCGCTGCCCCTGTATGTGCCCGCCGTCGTAGGGCTCGTGGTGGCGGCGCTGTTGTTCCTCACCCCGGACCTGGCGGTGCGCGATGCGGCCCGGCGGGCGCGGGAGGAGTTCGCGCACGCCCTGTCCGCCTACCTCGACCTGGTGGCGTTGAAGCGGGCCGCCGATGCCGGTCCGACCCAGGCGCTGGAGAAAGCGGCCCAGGTGGGCCGCGGCTGGCCCTTCCTGCTGGTGCAAGGCGCCCTGCGCCGGGCCCGATTGGAGAAGATCCCGCCCTATCAGGCGCTCGCCGAACTCGCCGCCGAGTACGACCTGCCGGTCCTTGATGACGTCGCCGACATCATGCGCGGTTCGGCCACCGACGGCGCCGCCGTCTATAAGGCCCTCAAGGCGCGTACCGCCGCGCTGAACGCCGAGTTGCTGGCCGATCAGGCCGCCGAGGCGAACGCCGCCAGCGAGAAGATGACCGCCCCCGGTGCCCTCCTGGCCGTGCTGGTGATGTTGCTGATGGCGTTCCCCGCGGTGATCCGCATGCTCACCGTCTAACGCCCCGACCGACCCCACCCTTTCGAACTCTCGAGGAGGCCCATCTTGAAGCGCACCGCAGCCCGTTCCCACCGTGCGTGGCACTGGCTTGCCACACGGCTCGAACAAGGCCTGGTGGACATGGCGCGCCGGCCGGACCGCGGCGACATCAGCATCACCACGGTCATCATCTGGGTCGCCGCCGTCACCGGTGCCCTGGTGATCGCCGGGACCATCGCCGCCGTGGTCGCCAAGTACAACGGCAACCTCGCCGGGATCTGACCCGATGACCGCTTCCGTACAGCGTCAGGCCTGGTGGCAGGGGAAGCGATGGCGCGACGACCGCGGGGACGCCTCCATCCAGATGGCGATCGTCTACCCGTTCGTGCTGCTCGCCACGATCGCCGTCGTCCAGGCCTCCCTGTGGTACTACGCCCGGCAGATCGCGCTGACCGCTGCCCGGGAAGGCGTCTTCGCCGCCCGCGCCTACCACGCCACCCCCACCGACGGCGTGGCCCGGGCACAGGAGGTGCTGGCCCGAACAGCCGGGGACAGCCTGCGCTCACCCGCCGTCTCCACCGCCGGCAGCAGCACGCAGCGGGTGCGGATCCAGGTGACCGGGCAGGCGCAGTCGATGATTCCGGGCCTCGCGGGACTGCGCATCCGCCAGTCGGCCTCCGGCGCCGTCGAACGCTGGACGTCACCGGGAGGGTGAGGCGGATGCGCAGCACGAGGCGCTACCAGGTGCGGGCGCGAGGGGATGAGGGCAGCGTCGCGCTCGAGGCCGCCATCATCATGCCGTCGCTGATCATGTTCGTGTGTCTGGCGATCGCGGGCGGACGCCTCGTCACCTCCGGAGCGAAGATCGACGCGGCGGCCGAGGACGCGGCCCGGGAAGCCTCCCTGCATCGCACCGCGGCCTCCGCCCAGCAAGCAGCCCATCAGGCGGCCACCGAGTCCCTCACCGACCAGGGCATCACCTGCGCGTCCACCCACGTCGCCGTGGACACCGGGGGCCTGACCGTGGCCGTCGGGCAGGTCGGCACCGTCACGGTCACCGTGAACTGCACGGTGAACCTGTCGGATCTGCTGCTGCCCGGCGTGCCCGGAACCCGCACCCTCACCTCAAGGGCGACCTCCATCGTCGACCAGTACCGACAGCGGGGAGGACCACAATGACCCTCCTTCAGGCATGCCCGTGCACCAGGTGCCCCCGGCGGTGGTCCCGGCAAGCGCGCTGGTGTGATCGCGGCGGCGTCACCGTCTTCGTCGCCGTGTGCACCCTCGCCCTGATCGGCATCATCGGAGTGGCCGTCGACGGAGGCGGCACCCTGCGCGCCACCGAGCGCGCCGACTTCATCGCCGGTGAGGCAGCCCGCGCCGGCGGACAGGCCATCGATCCCGCCCAGGCCATCACCGGCACGGCGATCGTCGTCAACCCCCAGGACGCGCAAGCCGCAGCCCAGGCCTACCTGCACTCCGCGGGCGCCACCGGCACCGTCACCGTCTCCTCAGACGGCACACAGCTCACCGTCACCGTGACCGGCTCCTACACCACCACCTTCCTCCCGGCCCTCGGGATCGGCTCCATGCCCGTGACCGGCCACGCCACCGCCACCCTCCTGCACGGCGTCACCGCACCAGACGAAGAAGTAGGACACTGATGCGCCCCACGCACTCCCCCGCAGCCAGTCCGACGGTGGCCCGCCTCCTGACCGCCGCAGCCAGTCTGCTCACCCTGACCGCCGCACTCGCCGGGCTGCCGCTACTGCTCGCCTGGGCCACCCCCCTCGTGTGGGCGGCCGGCCACGACGACCTCACGCACCTGATGACCCGCCAGGACACCGGAGCCGTCTTCCTGCTGCTCCTCCTCGCCCTCGGATGGACCTGCTGGGCCCAGTTCGCCTTCTGCACGGTGCGGGAGCTGATCGCGCAGCTGCGCGGCCTGACCTGGCACGCCCCGCGCGGTTTCGGCGCCTCACAACGTGCTGCGGCCGTCCTGCTCGGCAGCATCCTGGTGCTGCTGCCCGCAAGCTCCGCGCTGGCCTCCCCCGCCCAAGCCGCACAAACAGCCACTGCCATACACCTGCCCCCACAGGGACGGACGGCACAACAGCAGGCCGAGGCCGAACAGACGCGTCTGTCCGCCACTGCGGCGGGCGACACCCGCACCTATACGGTGCGCGAGGTGCGGCCGGCCGAAAGCCTGTGGAGCATCGCCGAACGGGAGTTGGGTGATGGGGAGCGGTGGCGGCAGATCGCCGCACTGAACGAGGGCCGCACCATGGCCGACGGACAGGTCTTCCGCGCCAACAGCTTCCTGCAGCCCGGCTGGCAGCTCCGACTGCCCGCTCCTGCGACAGCGCACGGCACACACCAGCAGCCGGTCAACAACTCCACCACCAGTGGCGGCGGAGCGCGTGTGGTCACGGTGGAGCCCGGCGACTCCCTGTCGAAAATCGCCCAGGACGAGCTCGGGACCGCCAGCCGGTGGCCGGCCCTGTTCGACGCCAGCAAAGACGCGGCACAGCCGCAGGGCCTGCCGGACATCACCGACCCGGATGTGATCTACGCAGGCCAGCAGGTGACCGTGCCCCACGCCCCACCCGCACAGCACGACACGGACTCCGGCGACCAACACGGCAACCAGCCGAGCAACCGGCCACCCAACGAGAGTCCATCGGCCCATCCTCGTGACGGTGAGCATCAGCCCAGCCATCATCCGGGACACGCGCAGGCTCCCCCGCCCCCGTCTGCTGCGCCCGCGCCAGGTGCGCCCACTTTCCGCGCGCCAGGCAACCACCGGACCCGGCCGCCCGGCTCGGAGTCGGCGACTGAGGCCGCAACGCCACATCCCACCGCACGCTCCTCTCCCCCGGCTCGCACACCCTCCGCCTCTACTGCTGCCCCACCGTCCAGGGCTGCGGCCCCACCGGCGCCCGCGCTCCCCTCGGCACGCCACGTGGCTCCGTTGCCGACCGTGCTGGGCGCGGGTGCTGTGCTGGCAGCGGCCATCACCGGCGCGCTCGCACTGCGTCGGCTGCTGCAGCGCCGCCGCCGAAAGCCGGGTGAACAGATCGCCCTCACACCCGAGACCTCACCGGCGGAGGCCCAACTGGCCGCTGCCGCCGAGCCGCAGAGCGCAGCCCGCCTGGACCTGGCGCTGCGCACCCTGGCACACCAGGCCGCACAGGACGGCGAAGGTTCGGGGCGGCTGCCGTCGGTGCGGGCGGCACGCATCGGGGCCCGCACCCTCGACATCCTCCCGCAAGACCCTGCCGGCCGGTCCCTGACGCCATTCGTTGCGGGGCGGTCCGGGTGGTGGACGCTTCCCGACGACGCTGCGCTCCTGGACGAGGAGACCGCCCGCCAGGTGCCAGCGCCGTATCCGGGCCTAGTCACGGTAGGAACCGCCGCGGCCGGTGACCTGGTGCTGCTGAACCTGGCCCAGATGCCCGCTCTGCTGCTGGACGGCAGTCCGCTGGACATCACCGAGGTGTGCACCGCGCTGGCACTGGAGTACGCGATGAGCCCGTGGGCCGGCGAGGTGGAGATCATCGCCGTCGGCTTCGGTAAGGACCTGCCGCACCTGCTGCCCACCTCCCGCATCGCCCACATGCGCCAGGCCACCCACGCCCTACGGGATCTCACCGAACGGCTCCTCGAAGCCCACCAGACACCCACCCCGCCACAGCAGCCCCCTCCGCCGTACCTGCTGCTGTGCGCGGACGCCCTCGACGCGGACACCGCCTGGCAGTTCGCCGACCTCATCGACAAGACCGACACACTGCCGGTCACGCTCGTCGCCCCCGCAAGCTCCGCCGCCGCGCACTTCCCCCACGCCGACCTCCTCAACGCCTCACTCAATGAGCCGCAGCCACTGGAGTTGGTTGATACCGCCATCACAGTGCAGCGCCTGGACCACGCGGCCTACCAGCAGATCACCACCGCGCTTGCCGTCTCGGGACAGCCCGCCGAACCCGCCCAAGGACCCTGGCAGCACGTACCTCACGAGACCGATAGCCACCCGCAGCCCGCGCCCGGGCGGCCAGAAGACCCGGCCAGCCACGGCGACGACAGCACGGCCACCCGCACGACCGGCGTGCCGGACCCCGCAGGGGACATGGGTGAGATGGCGGTGTTCCCGGCCCTGCTGGCCGCCTCCACCGACCCCGCCGCACCAGGCCTGCCCGCCGCTGTCCAACACCGCACCTCCACGCCCGAGAAGGACCGTGCAAGGTCCGGGCCGGCCGCCCCCGCAAGTTCCGCGCAGTTGGCTCAAGTCGTTGCGCCCCGCGTCGACGAAAGACACGACGGGCAGGAATTGCACGCGCCGCAGATCCGGGTCCTGGGTCCCATCGAGGTGGATGGCGTGGCCTTCACCGGTCACGGCCCGCGGATGGCGCATCTGGCGGCGCTGCTGTACTTCCGTCCCGGTCGCACCGCCGACGTGCTGTGCGCCGACATGGACCCACTCAACCCATGGACACCCGCCACCCTCAACGCCCGCCTGCAAGGCCTGCGCCGCGCGCTGGGCAACGACCCGACCGGCAGCCCCTATGTGCCGCGCCGCCGCTTGGGCGAAGATCCCTACCGCCTCTCCCCCGACGTCCGCTGCGACTGGAGCGATTTCCTCCACCTCGTCGAACACGCCCTGCCCCACGGCCAAGCCGCCCTGCCTGACCTGGAGCAGGCACTCGGCCTGGTCCGCGGACGGCCCTTCGGCGCCCGTCCTCTGCCGTGGGCCGAACCCCACCAGCAAGAGATGACCACCCGCATCATCGACGTCGCCCACACCGTGGCCACCTACCGCACAGCCGCCGGCCCCCACCACGACCTCAGCAAAGCCCGCCGGGCCATCGCCACTGGCCTCGACGTCGACGACAGCGCCGAACTGCTGTACCGGGACTGGATGCGCATTGAGCACACGGCCCACAACCGGTCCGGACTCCACACCGCCATCACCCGCATCCAGCAGGTCAACAGGATGCTGGATGTCTCGCTCGAGACCGAAACCGAGCAACTCATCAACGACCTCCTCGGCAAGCACACGTACACACCGCAAGTTGAGGCGCTGTGACCCCCATCGAGTCAGCGCGCGTCACGCTGCCCCGGCTCAAAGGGCCGGACCCTTCGACTGCTGAGGAGGGCAGGCCGTCCGATCACTGGGATAGCACGACACCATCAGCCACGACTCAGGCGCTCCCCGGGTTCACCCGAGCGCAGCGCATGCTGATCGCCGTGGTCGTGTCCGGAGCGGTCATCATCGCAGGGATTGGCTTCGCGGGCTCCTACGCGGCCGTACGCGAGCTGGCCATAAGGAAGGGCTTCGGGAACTTCGCCTACGTCTTCCCGATCGGTATCGACGCGGGCATCTGCGTCCTGCTGGCCCTGGACCTGCTGCTGACCTGGATCCGCATCCCCTTCCCGCTCCTGCGCCAGACGGCGTGGCTGCTGACGGCGGCGACGATCGCGTTCAACGGCGCGGCGGCCTGGCCCAACCCGCTGGGTGTGGGCATGCACGCGGTGATCCCCGTGCTGTTCGTGGTCGCCGTCGAGGCGGCCCGCCACGCGATCGGCCGGATCGCGGACATCACGGCGGACAAGCACATGGAGGGCGTCCGCCCCACCCGCTGGCTGCTCTCCCCCATACCCACCCTCCTGCTCTGGCGCCGGATGAAACTGTGGGAGCTCCGCTCCTACGACCAGGTCATCAAGCTGGAACAGGAACGTCTCGTGTACCAGGCCCGCCTGCGCTCCCGCTTCGGCCGCGCCTGGCGCCGCAAGGCGCCGGTGGAGTCGCTCATGCCATTGCGGCTGGCGAAGTACGGCGTCCCGCTCATGGACACCACCCCCGCGAGCCCGACGGCAGCAGGTATCACGCCCGCGTCAGTGCCAGACACTGCACCACCGGTCCACACCCTCGCGCCAAAACAACGGGGAGGACCTGAGGCGGCTGGCACCGGATCCTCGCAAGCTGGGGCACAGTCACGTAGTGACGACCTGCAGTCAACATCCGTCTCAACTCAAGCGCCTGGCCTATCAATCCCGGGGCGAATACACGAGGAGGAGGCCGAGGAGCTTGCCGGCGGCTACAGCGCTCATGCTCGCAGCCACCCCGATCAACTCGGTCTAGCTGACGCCGCCTATGAGCAAGGCCGCACCGCGGCTGCTGACGCACCACCTGTAGCGGACAAGGACCACGAGACGCTCGTTGCGGATTCCGAGGAACACGTAGCGAACACCGGCATAGCTTCGTCGACCGCGCAGGCCACCACCGACCCTGCCGTGCAGGCACTGCACAAGTACGCCGCCGCCGAGGAACGCCCGGTGCCCATCCCTGCCGCTCCCGGCGCACACGCCAGCCAGGAAAAGCGTCCCCCACAGGTGAAGGCCACGATCGACGACCTTTCACCGCACACGTCGGCTGAAGGAGGGCGCCTCACCCTCGTCGACCGCTACTACCTCGCGTGGCAGGAGTACCGGACGCAGCACGGCGACGAACCCACCGGCCAGAAGCTGTCCGTCTATCTCGCCGATAGGGGCCTGCACAGTCGAAGCGGAAAACCCGTCAGCCCGTCCACCCTGCGCCGCTACTCGCTCCCCTTCCGGATCTACACCGTCTGGGCAAAATACCGCGAAGTCAGCAGCCCACCGGCATTGGACGCCATCGCCCACGACTGCGCAGCCCACGGGATCACCGGCCAGTACAACAGGCCCCTCACCATCCACGACATCAGCGAGCACATCGACGACTTCGAACGGCGCTGGCAGTCCCTCACCCAACACCACTCCAACGCGCCTCAGTGACACGGCGACGTGGCGGAGTGGCGTTCGGTCTCGGGATCACAGGCTGTCCGCCAGGTTGTGCAACGCAGGAACGACGCCCGCCTCGGCCGCCCTGTCCCCCACCCATGGCTTGGCCTGGCGAGAGCCGGAAGGGCTCCAATGTTCCCGTGGGTCATGCTGCGGCTGGTACACGACAAACGCGTTGGCGACCTCGAAGGCTACCGAACACGGACGGGGCACGACTACGGAGTGGCATGACGGCGGCGTCCAGCACTTTCGACTGAGTATTAACGAGATCACCGAGGATGCTCGCCGACGTTCCGTGAATGTCGGCAGCCGCCTTGTAGAGCGTCAGCGTTGAGCGGTGACGTATGACGGTCACGATCTGCCGGGCCCACCAGCACGCGCCCGGCGCCCAGCGCGACGGACAGGATCAGAAGCAGACGCCGAGCGGCGTCCGCACAGAGCCCACCGACCACGCCCCGGGCCGGTCCCGCGGCGCCTTCACCACGAAGATCCACCTGGCCTGCGAACAGGGACAAAGGCCCTTGTCGCTGTTGGCCACGGCAGGTCAGTGCGATGACAGCCCGCAGTTCGAAGCCGTCCTGGACGCCATCCATGTTCCCCAACTCGGTCCCGGGCGCCCCCGTAATCGGCCGTGCGCGCGTCGTCTGTATGCCTGTCCGCCGTGTCCCAGCGCTGGCTCACCGCTGAGCGGGCACGCTGCGGATCAGCCATCCCCGGGCAGCCAGCGGCCCAGATGCGGCTCGACCCGTGCCCGGTGCGCAGCCAGGACCAGCAGATGCGTTGGCCGCGTGATCTCAACGAAGAGCACCTGTGCCGCCTTGCGCAAAATACAGCGCGGCCGCCTCGCCGACGTCTGCCGCCGGCACGGCATCCGCCGAAGCATGAACCGGGTCGGCTCGAGCTACGTCAACGCCCTGGCCGAGTCGTTCTTCCAGAGCCTCAAACGAGAACTGCTTCACGGACACCGCTGGACCTCGAAGGCACAGACCCGACTCGAGAATGTTCCGCTGGCTCTCGTACTACAACAGGCGCCGTCGGCATTCCGCCCTCGGCTACCTCACACCGGCCGAGTTCGAACAACAACTGATCAGGTCACGTACTCTGTCACTCGCCGCATAAAACCCGGGGTCCACTCCCGGGGATCAACCTCATGGACGACGTCCACCCGACGAGCCTGCTTACCCCTATGGACAACCGCGTGGCAGCACAGCCGGGCTGGTCGCTGCCAAAAGCCGCGGGTCCGGCTGCGCGTTGCTCACTGGCGGGCGTCGGCGTCGATCAGCTGGGCCAGCTGTGCGGGCTGGGACAGGAAGGAGGAGTGTCCCGAGGCCAGGCGGTAAGTACGCTCCGCGCGGGCGGACATGGCCTCCTGGAAGCCGGAATCCAGCGCGGTGTCGTTCTCGGTGATGATGTAGCTCGAGGGCACGGTCTTCCAGGAGGCAGTGGCGAGCGGCTCGCAGAAGGAACGCGCTGACTGCAGGACCAGCCGCTTGGTGGCGTAGTCAGCGTCCTGCTGGTCCACGTCGGAGTAGAAGGCGGCCTTGGGGTCCTCGTAATGCCGGTGCGCGTCGAGCGTTACGGCGCCGCTACCGGAGACCTTGCCGCCGCTCAGGCTGTCGATGGACTCGTCCGCATCGATCATGAAGGCCGAGAGGTAGACCAGACGCGCCACGTTCGACGCGCCGGCGACAGCCTCGGTGGCGGGAATCGCGCCGTAGGAATGACCCACGACGGTCACCAGCCCCTCGAGGGCATCCAGACGCTCGCTGATGACGCGTGCGTTGATTGAATCCGTCCGTCAAGGCGTCGGATACACAAACTGCCAGTCCGCATCTCCCGTGACCAACACCTCGTTCGCCTTCGGGAATGTCATCCAGGATTGCTTGAACGTCGGGGTGCAACTCAGGAGCAGCTCCACGAACGCTACGACTCGAATATATCTCGCCATTCGGCAATTGAAGGGCGAGAGTGAAGCCTGCCCGCCCGTACATTTGCCGCGCGATCGCCTTCGTCTTGCTGTTGGCGCCTTCGCTTCGCCCGTTGCGGTTTTTGGCCGTGGGTTGCCAGCAGTGCCAGCAACAGTGCGGAGGACCTGCTGGAGATGTCCACCGCCCAGTGCACCTCGTCGGCCAGGTCCAAGATGTCGCCGAGCGCGGTCAGTATCGCCGACTCGTCATTTTCGATCTTCTTCGACCACAGGGTGGCGCCGGCCTCCTCGACCACTGCGGCCCGGTGATGGCCCTTACCTGCATCGATACCGACCCATATCCGGTCCCGCTGTTTGCTCACGTGTCCCTCCCGCAGCCGAGATCCCTGCCGTCGGGCCCGTAGGACACCCCGTCGCCAGCTCCGTAAACAGCGACGCGTTCCGCGCATTTCAACTCAATCAGCGACCAGGGCGCCCCGAAGGGCCGGACGGCCACTCCCGCCGAGCCACGGTCGGCAAGCTGCTTTGAAGGCACATCCGGCCCTCCCGGACCACCGAACAACTTACGGAGCTGCTTTGGCGCGAGTGATCATCGCAGAGCCGACCACCTCGGCAACGACGATCCTTCATTACACCCGACACTACAGGTAATATGGGAGACATGACCGACGCTACCAGCAATTCGGAAATTTGCGGTCTATGTGGCGAACCGCTCGGCGAGGAACATTCTCACGAAGAAGATAATCTCGGGGTTCAAGTTGAATACAAGGTAGTAAAAATTCGCGGTATTCTAGCCGATTCGGTTGCAGTCGAGGACCCGAATGACAAGCATCCACTGCCCACGCGGGTTCTCGCTACAAACCTCGGAGTGGACCCCAGTTCACTGCTCGGCATTCAATACACGTGCCTCGTTTCCCATGACCCATATGGAACTACGCGATCTAATTACCGTCTCACCGACGACTAGATAACGACGCACCGCCGCTTGGGATGCAGCATTTTCTGCACCCCAAGCGGTTTAGGATTTCAACCGGAGACTGAAGTCCACGTTCGAAGAGCGCCATCCTTTCCTGGCCATAGGTATATAAATGTCGACTGAGTGTCCAATGCGGCTCGACTCATCGCCCCTTTGCAGGTCGAACACGGAGGGCGAGTGCCTTCAATGGTAACTGTTCCGTCCTCTGGGACTGGGCTGGCCAGGAAGAATGGGTCACCCTCAATTAGCTCATCACCGACCGTAGGAACACCACCTGCGGCTCGAGCCGCCCGGTTTTCTGTGTGAACAGCCTGCCTGGCTCTAGCCTCACCCAGCGCTGCTTCTTCCGGGGTTGTTGAGCCACTCTGGATCCCGTACTGATCGACAACATTACCTTCCGCGTCTGCGACAGTCACGTTTGCAAAATGAGTATCGGCAGTGACGGGGCCGCACATATACGGCAGGTCTGCGTTGTGGACAAGAATCGGCGTATTACCCGCGACCACATAGTACGTGTGGAGCTGCTCTACGGTGAGGTTGTACATGTCCGATACGCCGGGGCGTGTACGGACGGTGATGATACGTACGTGGTGATTGGTCGCTGTTTCGAGGTTGTGGCCTCGTGTGAGGTGGCCTGCGGTTATCCAGGCGTGGAGGGTGTCGTCCCAGAAGGGGTGCTTGGAGGTGGTGTGGATAACGCTGGTGTGGTGGGGGCTGGTTTGGACGGTGAGGTCGATGAGGTCGTTGTCGTGGTTGATCCAGACGTGCTGTACGGTGCGGGCGCCTTGGTGTTTGCCGGTGTTGGGGTCTGCGGCTTCGACTTTGTCGCCGGTTTTGATCTTTCCGATGGGTTTCGTTTTGCCCTTGTCCATGAGGACGGGGGTGTCTGGGCTGAAGCTTTTACCTTCGCTAATGCAGCTGAGGGCGCCCTGTGGTTCTTCCTCGCCGAGGAAGGATTTCATGTATCGGGTCAGCTTGAGCCCGGGCACCATATCCAAAGTGTTTGATGTGAAATCTCCCCAGTTTCCATGGAACGCTGCGTCCATTCCGAGGATTCCGCTAGTAACCGGGCTGAGCTCTGGGAAGACGGTCCCGACGGCATCGACCCAGTCGGTCCATGTGACTGGTGTTTTCAGACTGATGTAGTTTGCGTGGCATCCGACGCAGCCGAAGCTGTAGTACTTCGTGCCGGCGAATTCCTCGTAGGAGGTCCAGGTCCATCCGCTTCTGGTTTTTTGCCAGGTCTCATGGTGGTCGACCGGTACGTTGCTTGGCGTGTGGTCCCCTACGCATCGGCTGGTGTTGCCTCCGCAGAGGCCGTCGGGTCGCAGGCCGGTGGGGTCGCTGTTGGTGATGGGGTTGTTGGCGGCGTAGGCGTAGCCAGCGAGTTGTTGGTCGTCGGTGGCTTCGAAGATGGGGTCGAGGCTGGCGAAGCGGCCGAGGGTGGGGTCGTATTGGCGGGCGCCGAGTTGGGTGAGGCCGGTGTTGGTGTTGGTGGGGGCGTTGAGGAAGCCGCGGTTGTCGATCCAGGAGACCGCGGTGCCGCGGGTGGCGCCATAGGGGGTGAATTGGCGCCATGTGGGGGTCTGGGCGGTGGAGTCCAGGTAGAGGCCGCTGGTGCCGTGCGGGTCGCTGATCTCGAACTTGTAGTTGCTACCGGTGCCGGTGCGCACCACCGTGCCACCGCCTGGCAGAGGGAGGTAGCGCACGCCGGTGGTGGTGGTGCCGGTGAGGGTGAGTTGCTCGCCGGGCAGGTACAGGGTGGTACTGGTGGGGTCGGTCTGGAGCAGGACGTTGCCGTCGGCGCCGTAAATGTAGCTGGTGGTGCCGCTCTTGCCGCCGCTGACCTGGGTGAGCTGACCGGCTTCGTTCCAGGCGAGGGTCTGGTTGCCTGATGCGATGGTGTTGCGGCCGGTGGTGTTGCCGGCCTTGTCATAGGCGTAGCTGGTGGTCGCGTTGCTTGCGCCGCTGTCCTGGGTGGAGGCCAGGGCGTGGGGCTGGACGGTGCCGTTGCCGTTGTAGTTGTAGGTGTAGCTGGTGGTGGTGTCGGTGCCGCCCGTGGTGGAGTGCTCAACTTGGTGTTGCCGCTGTCCGAGGACGTCGAAGTCCCAACTGGTCCAGTACGCGGTGCCGCCCGCGAGCGGATCGCCGATCTGGGCGTGGGAACTTGCGGTAGGCGTGACGCTGCAGGCGTCGGTGGCGGTCCAGGCCTGGGTGAGTCGGTCGAGTTCGTCGTACTGGTAGCACTGGGTCTCGGGTGCAGCTGTGGTGCCCAGGCGGGTGGTGACTTGCTTGGTGATGTTTCCCGCGGGGTCCGGGGTGTAGTTCTGTTCGTCGACCTTGGCCGGGGTGGTGGAGCGGGTCACCAGCTGGTCGGTCAGCGCTCCGGTGTGCGGGTCGTTGGTGTTCGTGAGGTAGGCCAGGTTGGTGCTCATCCCCAGGGTTTCCTGGAGGACTTGGCCGTAGGCGCTGTAGGTGGTGTTCTGGGCGTACCCGTAGGAGGTGGTGCCCAGCCCGTTGGGCAGGTCCAGGGCAGTGGCGTAAGTGTGGCCTACGATCTCGTTGGGCAGGCCGCCGCCGAGGGGGTAGTTGTCGCTGTAAAGCAGGCCGGTGTCGGCGCTGTAGGTGTGGCGGAACGTATAGGTTTTGCCGCCCAGTGCGCCGTGGACCGCCGGGATGGTGATGGACTGTCCGAGCGATTCGCCGAAGACGTTGAAGCCCAGCTGCTGGGTGGTGTAGGCGTTGCCGGCGTTGTACGAGGTGGCGGCGGTGACTTGGCCGATCGGGTTGGTGACGCCGGAGACGGCGCTGTCGTTGTCGTAGGTCCAGGCGACCGTCTGGTTACCGCTCGCGCCGGGCGCCTGAGCCGCGACGGTCGAGGCGTACTGGCCGGTTTTACGGTTCAGGACGTCGTAGGTGTAGGAGACGGACTTACCGCGGGAGTCGGTGGTCTGGGTGAGATCGCCGGCCGCGTCGTAGAGCATGGTGCTTGTGCCGGCGTCTGGGTCGGTCTTGGACGTCACTCGGCCCAGCAGGTCGTAGACGGTCGTCCACGTGCTGCCCTTTGAGGTGACGGCGTTCTGCTTGCCGTGCCCGTCGTAGCCGTACGTGATCGGGTTGGAGGTACCGCCTGTGACGGAGAACAGGCCGGTGAAGGTGTTGAGGGGGGTAGTCAGCGTGGGGCGGGCGCTGTACGCGTCGACCTCGGATGTGCGCCCCAGGGGGTCGGTTCGGGTCGTCTTGACCGTGCCGCCGGTGGGGGGGATCACGGTGGTGGCGTCTCCGCTGTACACAGTGGTGGTGTGCTGCTTGACGACCGAATACTGCTCGGAGTCGTCGATGACCACGCGGCCCAGGCCGTCGAGGGTGTAGCGGTCCTGGTTAGGAATCTGGGAATCCTGTACCGAGGCCGTCGCCAAGGTGGGGAGGACGTTGGGGTCCCAGTAGGCGTTGTTCTTCTTCCACACCCAGCCGTGTGAGTCGTAGAACGACTCGGTGATCAGTCGGCCGCCCTGCGGGGTTGGGGTCTGGGTCTGGCGTGGCCGTCCGAGTGAGTCGACGAGGTTGTAGGAGGTGACGTACCCCAGGGAGTCGTTGAGGGTCTGGGTGATGGTGCCGGACTGGCTGTTCGGCAGGACGGTGTAGGTGTACTTGGCGTCGGCGGGAGCGGTGGTGGGCCGATTGTGCTGCCAGACGTCGGTGGTGCGACCGAGCGCGTCATAGTGGACGGTTACGGTGATCCCGTTGGCGTCGGTGGCGGTCAGGGGGAGCCCGCGGGTGGGATCCGTGGTGGCGCTGGTGGTCTGGTTCTTCGCGTTGGTGATGGTCGTACCGGTGGTCAGCCCGACGCTGTTGACCGTGTAACTCGTCGCGGTCTTGTTGCCGTTGGCGTCGTAGCTGCCGGTGGGGCGGCCATAGGTGTCGGAGGTGGCGCGGGCTTGGGTCTGCCAGGTGAACGCACCCCCGCTGTAGCCGGAGGCCTGCCGGGTCATGGTGATGTCGCCCTTGGTGGGCGCGGTGGCCTGCGGGAAGGTGGTGGCAAAACTCGTGTCGTCGTAGAACGTCCGCGTCGCGGAGACGACCTGGTCCGGTCGGGAGACACTGAGCGGCGCAGTCAACGTGTTAAGGGCGTGGGGCACGGTGGCTGGAGTGTTTTGGCTGAAACCGGCGCAGGCGACCGAGTCGGTCTCCTTGGATGCCTCCAGTCCGACCAGGTTGGCGGCCGTGCTGGCCTTGGCGTAGGTGATCGCCGTGCACTGGTCGTATGCGGTGGCGGCCGGCACCGTGTGGGTGTAGCTGTAGGTCAACAGCCCGAACTTGTCGTCCGTGAGGGTGTCGTCGTAGGTGTTGTCAGTCTCCGAGATGCGCCAGTTCGTGGTGCCTCCGGCGGTGAGCGCCTGACGAGTCCAGGTCTCCGCGACGTCGGTGGTGCGAGCGGTCAGATTCGGCAGGCCCGAGCGGGCCCGGGTCGCTGTGGCGGCCGAGATCCAGTACGAGGTTACGGTGGAGTGGTCCACACTGCCGCCGACCCCGGTGTAGGCGGTGCTCTCCAGCTCACTGCCCGCCAGCTGGTCGCTGTCGGGGTGTTCGCCATTCTGGGAATCGGTCACGTTGACCGATCGGCGGCTGGATGAGGACAGCCAGTCATCGTCCATGCCGCGGTAGTAGGAGGTGACCGTCTTGGTCTGGGGGTCGTTGGTGCCGTCGCCGGTGCGGGTCTCCACACTCGCGTAGCCGCGGAACTGGCCCCACGTGCGGTACTTGGCTTTGACGACCTCATTGTCGTCGTGGTGCCAGGCTGCGCCACCGCTGTAGGTGTAGTTCGTCTGCTTGGCTACCGCGCCGCCGGTGGTGTCGGTTTCCAGTACTTGAGTGACCGCGTACTTCGCGAACCAGTCAGTGATCGGATTGAGATAGTCCTTGGGCCGCCAGGACACTGGGTAGCAGGACTTGGTGTTTGTCTTGGGGTCCGCCGAGGATATGTAGCTGGCGGAGCAGGTATCCGGCAGACCGTAGCTGATGGAGGTCAGCCCGCCCATCTCGTTCGTGATGCCGGAGATGCGATAGCGGTACAGACCGGGGAAGTTGGCGGTGTCGACCCGGTTCTGCAGGTCCACGCCGGCGAAGGTCACGTCCGGCAACTTGATCGGGGAAGCGGAGCCGCCGGCGGTGGTGTCGTCCCCCTCGTGGGTGATCGAGGCCAGCCACAGCGTGGGCGAGGTGCCGTCCCCGGTGGCCGGCTCGGTCTGGTGAAGGGTGTAGGTGTCGATCACCTGGTATGTGGCGGCCGCCACGCTGTACTGCTGCACCTTGATCGAGGCGAGGCGGATGGTGGAGAAGAACGACGGCGAGTGCGCGGTGCAGGTCGCCCCAGAGGCGCATACCAGGTCGTAGGGAACGTCCGGGTACTGGCTGGCGGCGGTACTCGCCGACAGCGGGTCACAGGCGCTGAGGGTACAGCGCGTGGTGGTGGTGAAGGCGACCTGGTTGGGGACAGTGCCGTACGCGCCGCCGTCGCGGAAGCCGTAGTCGATCCGGGTCAGGTGCGAATCGCGGGTGTAGGAGACGTTATGGGCGCCGTTTTCCTCGCCGTAGTAGTTGGTGTCCTGGGCGTAGTAGTACGCCATGGCGTTGGAGTGCGCGTCCACCACGTAGTCCAGGTGCCACTTGTACGCCATGGTGCACACCGAGTCGCTGAACCCGGACGACTTGTAGCAGGGGTCGCCGGAGTGCGCGGAGTACACCGGGACGCTGTCCACCGAATTCGTGGTCGCCTTGCCGGAGGACCAGCCGGGCAGCTGGTTGCGGCCGAAGTAGTACTGGGTCCCGTCCCGTTTGGTGATGATCCAGTAGTCGGTGTTGTACGTGGCCGACCCGTTGTTGGTGTTCGTCGTGTGGGTGACGACTGAGCCGTCGTCGGCAGCCAGCTTCCACGTGCCGTCGGAGTCGTTCCTGACCAGGGAGGTGGAGGAGCCGTTCAGGGACAGAGTCAGGACCGGCCCGTCATAGCACGAGTCCCCGCTCTCAACCGGTGAGGCGCTTCCTTCTGGATCGTCGGCGCAGGAGGTGAAGCTCTGTTCGATGTACGAATCAGGGGTGCTCCAGCCGTCGCCGGCCCAGGATGCCTGGGCCTGGGTGGAGGAGGTCCGCCCATCCACCGAGCCCGAGTCGTAGGCCAGGCCCATCGACGGCTCGAGGGTCCCCGACGACGGTGCCAGGTCGATGGGGTAGCTGTAGGCGAAGTCGCCGGCGGAGCCGCCGTGCGTCCACGAGCCTGACGGCCCCAAGTTCGTGGCTCCGTAGGTGCCGGCGGCTCCGCCGTCCGTCGGGCTGGTGGTGGTCGCCGCCAGCACCATCGGCTGAGCGGTAGCCGATATCGGCGAGGCGCTGTTCGAGGGCGCGGCAGTGGCGTGGCTGGTGGCCGAGGTGCGGGACGGGGATGCCTGCGACTGGGTGCCCTGCAGCGTCAGGGTCGTCGCCAGCTCGTGTGCCGTGAGGTCGTGGTCGGTGGCCAGGGGGGTCTGGGTGCGGCAGACGGTTCGCTGCGGGGTGGTCAGCGCGCAGGCGGGGAGTTTGACCAGGTGCAAGCGGTCAGCGTAATTGCCGCCGTAGGCCTGTGCGAAGGTGCTGTAATCGAGGCCGAGTTGCACTTTCCCCTGTCCGCCGGTCGTGGGCTGGACGGTGAGGACGACGCCGGCCACGCCGAGCTTGGTGGCGTCCTGGTGTGGCAGTACATGCACCGAGACCTTCTTCGGTCCCTGGTACGGGCCCTTGGCCGGGCCCACCGCGCGGGTCCACACCGGAGTGCCGGCGGCCGGCGCTTTGGCTCCTTGCTTCGCACCGGTCTCCGGTGCAGCCAGTGTGGCCGTGGCCGACGCGGCAGTCGGCCAGTGGGCCTTCGCTGCATGGAAAGCCTTCTTGGCCTGGTCCCTGACTGCCAGCTTGCGCGGGGTGAGGGTTGTAACGCCCTTGACCGCCCGGGTCTGCTGCACCGCCGGAGCGCCAGCGCGGTCCTTCGTCTGGGCAGCCGCGGGAGCCGCGGTCGGTATGGCGAGGGTCAGTGCCACCACAGCGCCAACGAGCCGACGTCTAGCGCCGATTTGACGTGTGTTCCGTCTCAGCCACGCTGTCTTGGCCATGATCGATCCCCCCACTCATCCCGCATGCAGGCAACACGGCTGCGCAACTTGATCAAGTCGCAGGTGCGCGGCGACTATCGCAGAACTGGAGAGCCACAGGACAGTGATCAATTCCGGCAACCTTCAACAACCGGACACCAAAAATTCACAAAGTTTCAATCACGACTCAGACGTGTCAGGTCATTCACGCATCAAACAGCCCTCCCACAGGCAACAAAAAACGGGTCCACTGGAGCGCCGGTCGGCTTGACCGGCCCTGTTCGACCAGACCTGGGGGTACTTGACGGTGAGACCTGCCCTGCGCAGCAGGATGTTGAGCGCGGCACTGGCTGCCGCGCTCAGCGCGCTGTCCCTATCCGCTGCGACGACGGCCGCCCGAGCCGACACCACCTCTGAAGCTGCTTCGTCACCGCAGGTGCCATTGGACGAGGCGCGAGCGTCGGCTCAGGCGCAAGCCTCCGGCAAAACGGTGGCGGTGGACGCTGCGACGACGCCGACCGAGGCGGAAGTGGCTCATCCGGATGGCACGTTCACTTTGACCGAGTCGGTCTCCCCGGTACGCAAGTACGCATCCGGCGCTTGGAAGGAACTGGATGCCACGCTGGTCCGGCGCTCGGACGGCACCGTCACCCCAGCCCTGACCACCACGAATCTGACCCTGTCGGGGGGCGGGGACGGACCGCTGGCGGTGATGAAGGACCACGGCCGGTCGCTGACCCTGGCGGTGCCGGCCTCGATCGGCCAACTGCCGTCCCCGAGCCTGGACGGATCCAGTGCCACCTATCCCGATGTCCTTGATGGGGTGGACTTGAAGGTCACCGCCGATAGCCAGGGCGGCTTCTCCGAGGTTCTCATCGTCAAGGATGCCGAGGCAGCCGCCAGTCCGGCCCTGGATATGCTGGCTTTTCCCGCCGAGACGCACAACGTGGCACTGGGCATGGACACAGCGGGCAACATCACGGCCAAGGATGCCGCAGACCGCACCGTCTTCTCCGCCCCGGCCCCGCTGATGTGGGACTCCGCCACCGCAGACGCGGCCAGTCCGAGCGCCCTGTCCAGCAGCAAGCAAAGGGTTGCCGACACCAACGAAGCGACGGTCCCCGCCGCTGACGAGCCGACGGTCTCCTCCGCTGACGAGCCCGGCGCCGGCGCGCACATCGCGCCCGTAACCGCCTCCTACGCCTCGGGCCACATTCGCCTGGCCCCTGACGCGGACCTGCTGTCCGCTTCCTCCACCGTGTACCCGGTATACATCGACCCGACGTACAGCGCCGCCGGCGGCACGCTGACCAGCTGGACCTGGGTCAACTCCGCCTACCCCGACACCAGTTACTGGAAGGACACCAGCCCCACCGGGCTGCACGTGGGCTACCAGGGCTGGGAGACCCCTTATCACAAGTCGCGGGCTTACGCGAAACTCTCGGTGGACAGCCGGATCTTCGGGGCCACGATCATCGAATCGGACTTCTACGCCACCGAGACCTACGCGCCCTCATGTACCGCGACCCCGGTGGAGCTGTGGCAGACCGACCCGATCGACTCCGGCACCACCTGGAACCACCAGCCCACATGGAAGAGCCAGTGGGGAACGAAGACCGTGGCATACGGCTACTCCCCCGACTGCCCGGCGAAGTCGCTCGGCTTTGACGTCACCTCGCACATGCAGGACATCGCCGACGCCGGAAACTTGAGCAACGTCACCCTGGGACTGCGGGCCGACGACGAGCTGGACAAGTACGGGTGGAAGAAGTTCGACCACGCCACCATCTCGATGTCCACCACCTACGACCACCGGCCCAACAAACCGTCGACGCTGGTCACTTCCCCGGCCACCACCTGCACCAGCACCGTCAAGACCACCGGTGACGGTGACGTCACGCTCTACGCCAAGGTCTCCGACCCCGACGGCGGCACCCTGTCCAACACCTTCACCGTCAACAAGACGTCCGGCGGCGCTCAGATCGCCAAGGCCACCGTCTCCGCCGCCTCCGGGAAGAACGCCGCCTACACGCTGAAGAAGTCGGTACTCGAAGCTGCGGCCGGCGGCTCCGTGCTCGGCGTGTCGTGGAACGTGACCTCCTCCGACGGCACCTACTCTTCGGCCGTCTCAACCGTCTGCAAGTTCCAGTTCGACCCGAGCCGCCCCGGCGCCCCGGTCATCACCGACGCTTCTTCGAACGACTGCGGCGACGACGCCAGCACCGTCACCTATCAGGTCGGCGACGCAGCCGGCTTCACCCTCGCGCCCAACGCCTCCGGCGGGACCACCGCCGGCTACCTCTACCAGCTCAACGGCTCCACCCCCGTCTCCGTGGCCAGCACCGGATCCAGCACCTCCATCAGCATCACCCCCAGCCGGGGCACGAACGTGCTGACCGTCACCGCGGTCTCGTCGGGGGGCAACATCGGCGACACCGCAAACTGCCTCCTCATCGCTGCCCCTGCGGCCACCGCCGACGACGGTGACCTGACCGGCGACGGCCTTCCCGACCTGACCGCCGTGGGCGCACAGGCGGGTCTGTCCAGCGGGCTGTGGCTGGCCCACGGAACCTCCGACGGGCAGCTCACCACCAGCGCGACCGACCTGGGCATGCAGGGCACCGGAGCCAATGCCGCAGGCGCTCCCAGCGACTGGGACGGCACACAGGCCATCACAGGTCACTTCAACACCGGCGCCGGCTTCAACGACGTCCTGGACTACGACCCCGCCACCGGCAGCGGCGCGATCCTGTTCGGAAGCGGCGACGGCTCCCCACTGCGCCCCTACAGCGGCGACCAAGTCAACGTCAGTTCCATCGCCTTCACCGACCGCACCGGCATCACCGGCACCGTCGGCAACAAAGCCACGAACGTCGCCAGCGGCGGCGATCTGTACCACGTCCTCAACGGTGAGCCCGCTACCGGCTACCCCGACCTGCTCATGATCGTGGGCGGGCAGCTGTGGGACGAGCCGGGCGCCCCCACCCCGGGCTTCTTCTTCGGCATCGACAGCGCGCTGTGGTTGAGCGCCACCAACCCCACCGGCACGGGCGACTGGACCGGCTGGAGCATCACCAGCAGCCTCATCGACGGGCTGCCCGCACTGTTCGCCCGCAACACCAGCACTGGCGCGCTGTACTACTACACCCCGCAACAGCTGCAAGATCTCGCCTACGGCAACACGGTCACTCCGCTGCAGATCGCGAGCAGCGGCTACAGCTCCGCGGCTCTGCCGGTCCTACAAGCCGCCGACCTCAATGGGGACGGCACCCCGGACCTGCGTACCGTCTCCTCCAACGGCGAAAGCACCACGAGGATCCTCAACGCAACCGCCGGGAGCCTGACCGCGAAGGCGCCGCAGACCCTGATCGCGCCCGGCCACTCCTGGCCGCTCGGCGATGGCACCGAGGGCGCTGCGGCCGCCGCCGCCGATGTCTCCGCCGGTCTGGACCTTACAGGAGGCGGCTCGGGTGCTACTTGGGACACCGACGACGACGTCTTCTCCCCGAACCTGGCTCTGGACGGCACTGCCACCAGCGTCATGACCTCAAGCGCGGCACTGTCGCTATCGAGCCCCTTCACCCTGTCGGCCTGGGTCAAACCCGCCGCTGTCGGCGGCGTCATCGCCTCCCAGGACGGCGTGCACAACTCCGGCTTCCTGCTCTACTCCCAGTCCAACAAGGAATGGTCGTTCTGCCTCGCCACCTCGGATGCCACCCGCGGGTATGACTGCATCGCCGGCGGCAGCGCCATCATCGGCCAGTGGACCCACCTGACCATCACCTACGACCCCACCAGCAAAGCGATGACGCTGTACGTGGACGACCGTCCGGTGGCCCGAGGCTCCCACACCGCGGTCTCCGGCTTCACCGGCAAGTTCACTCTCGGCAACGACCTTTCCAACGACGTGCGCGCCTCCTTCTTGCGCGGCAACCTCGCGGACGTACGGGTCTGGAACGGGTCCGCGCTCACCAGCTCCCACGTCGCCACCATGGCCAACGTCGTCCTGCCCAAGGCCCCGTTCGCCTTCACCGACGTCGCCGACTACAACGGTGACGGCAAGGCCGACGTGGTCGCGGCCGACGCCACCGGCAGCTTGTGGCTCTACCCCGGCAACGGCAGCGGCGGCTGGTCCACCTCCGCCGTGTACATCGGCTCCGGCCTCTCCGGCTACACCTTCGCCGGGATCGGCGATTTCAACACCGACGGCTACGCCGACATCGTCGCCATGGCACCCGGCGGCACCCTGCGCCTGTTCCCCGGTGACGCCGGTCACGACCTGCTCACCCCGGTCACCAACTTCGTCAGCGGGTGGAACGGCTACGCCTTCGCCGGGGTCGCCGACTTCAATCGGGACGGCAAACCCGACGTCATCGGCCGCCATCCCGATGGCACCCTGCGTCTGTTCCCCGGAACCGGCACCGGTGCCGGCCTGGGCACATCCGTGCAGATCGGCACCGGCTGGACCAGCTTCACCTTCGCCGGCGTCGCCGACCTCAACGGTGACGCCAACCCCGACGTCATCGTCCGCGACGACGCCACCGGAATCCTGTGGCTCTACCCCGGCAACGGCAGCAACGGGCTCGGCGCCCGCAGTCAAATCGGCACCGGCTGGAACCCGTACACCTTCGCCGGCATCGGTGACTTCAACTCGGACGGCAACCGCGACGTCATCGCCCGCGAGGACGCCACCGGAATCCTGTGGTTCTACCCCAGAACCGCCACCGCCTTCAGCACTCGCCAACAGATCGGAACCGGCTGGTAAGCAATCCCAATTCTGTCCCTCTGGAGGCCACCGGGTTCCGCGCCCTTGCGGGTGGCGGGACCTGGTGGCCTTCGCCGTGACTCCACCATGACTGCGGGTCAAGTCCGGTTTCCCATGGCCTTCTCACTTGAGTGCGCTGGAGGTTCTCATGCGATGTCGCTACTTGCGCTCACTCGATTTCACAGGCTTATCACCATGACCAGCTTAGATGCATGGCATCGAAGTGAGAATGAATAGTGATATCGAAATGAGAAGTCACAGCGGCAGCCGAGGATCCTCCCACTGGTCCAGGCACTCGGCGACGGCGAACGGACCGACGACACATTCGTCCGCGCTGAGGCCGATCTCTCCGTCGGCAGCAACCCGCAGCCCCGTGTGGCCTTGGCGTGCCAGTGTCGTTGGGCCCGGTGGCGCGCCTGATCGGCCCCCACCCTGTGACTGGTTGCGCCCCCTTGAGGGGCCCCGTGACGGCAGGAGCCCTGCGCACCCCTCTGTGGGGGTGGGCGGGGTCTTTTCCTTCGCGTCAGGTTGCGGCGTCGCAGCCGCGGTAGCCTGTGCTCTTGTCGTAAAGGCAGGTGTGGATCTTGTAGCCCCGGCGGATCTGCGTGGAACCCGGGAAAGGAGCCTGATCCATGACAGAAGAAGACTTCTGGTCCCTCACGACCTCCTCGGAGGTACGGCAAACCAGCACACCACTCCCGCGCTGGCAGAAGCCCTCGTACGAGAGGGGCAGGTTCGCGCCGAAGGATTTGCCGATATCCTGGCGGAAAATCTGCAATGTCTTGTATGTGAGCCTCTCTCGGGAATTCCAGCCCGAGATGTGAATGATCCATCAGACGCACCGCCGGTACCGCTTGTTGGCGATGCTCTCATCAACCTCCACTTCGCGATTATGGCAGCAGGCAGCTCACGGTTCCAGCAAATCCGGAAGCATCCGAACGGACTTCAGTGAGTCGGATGGCCTTGCCGAGGCTGTCTCCACGGCCTATGAGATCGCCACCGGACAACCGTGGCTGGGCCCACTACCCGGATTCAGCATGGACGAATCCGAAGAGTCGACTGCCGTTGCGACATGTCTCATCGATGCGGTCAAGCACGGTCGGATCGATTCCCATGTGGACCTCCTGAAAGACCAGTATCGGCAGCGTCGCATCTGGCACGTACTGGATTTCTTCAGCGGTCACACAGCACAGGACCAGGACCGGGCTCTTCCCCCGTGCCAAGGCCAGAGAACGCTTACCTACACAGACGCGTGCCGCCGAAGGACGTCACCAACCACCGTGCCCGTAGGGCCACATAGGAGGTGTCATCACGCTGTCCAGCAGAGATGTCATGTCCTGCCGCTCGTGACGTCACAGCCCAGCCATCGAGCACATCTGCAGAGAACCAGTTCAAAGGGCCGATGCCATCAACCTAACGATGGCTCAGTAATGGCACCACCACGCTGGCGTCGCAATGGCACTTTACAAGCGTTGTTCCTCGCGGTTTCACGTGGCGTTCGCTCGGCTCGGATACGGGTCGTTCGCCCGCCACCAGCCACAAGGCCGCGACCCGTACGGCTTCCACGCCTGGCACGCTTCCTCGATCCGTGTGCCAGGCACGCCAGTGGCCGGGGACCGAGGGTTTGAGGCCGTGGTGGAGCCACTGGTGCGGGGACTGTAGGCAGGCTGAGCCCCCGGTGGAACGCGCGGCCCGTCGGCCCATCCGGTCAACCTGTGAGCAGCGCCTCCAGTTCCGCCTGCGTGGCCAGCGTCTCGGGGTGCTCCTCGCCGAGAACCCGGGCGCGGTCGTCCCTGACCCCGCGCAACTGGTCCACGGCCGCAGCCACGTCCCCGGTCATCGCGATGACCCGCGCGATCCCGAACCGGGTCCTGATCACCTCTGGGTGAAGCCGATTGCCGTAGCGGGCGGTCCGGTCCCGCAGCAGTTCCTCCAGCTCTGCGAGAGCGGTAGCCGGATCGCCCAGTTCGGCCTTGAGCATGGCGATGTTGAAGCGGCTGATCATGACGGTCGGGTGGTCGGCCCCAAGCGCCTCCCGCTGGTCCACGATGAGCCGCTCCTGCAGCTCCAGAGCGCCCGTCGGGTCACCCAGCTCCCCGGTGTAGCGGGCGATGTTCAACCGCACCAGCAGGGTGTTGGGGTGCAGCTCGCCACGGATCCGCCGCACGTCCGGCAGCAGCGTCCGATAGCTGTCCAGGGCCTCCTGGCGGCGTCCCGACTCACCGAGGAACTTGCAGATGTTCATCCGGCTGAAGACCACCTGTGGGTGGTCCTCGCCGAACACTGCGATCCGGTCTTGCAGCAGCTCGTTGTGGAGCGCGAGCGCCGTGTCGTACCGGCCGAGCATGCCGTGCCAGTACGCGATGTAGTGGCGGCTCTCCAGCACCGCCTGATCGGTCGGCCCGAGCACGCGGAGCTGGTCCTCCAGCAATTCCTCATGCAGGCGCAGGACCTCGGCCATGTTCCCGCCCCGGCCGGTCCAGTACGCGATGTGGTGCCGGGTCTTCAAGGTGCGCGGGTCGTCCGCGCCCAGCACCCGTTCCTGGTCGGCCAGGACCGCCCGGTGCAGTTCCACCGCCTCGGCGAAGTCGCCGACCTCACCGGTCGCGTACGCGATGCGGTCCCGGGTCCCCAGCAGACGCGGATCGTCGTCCCCGAAGACGCGGCGCTGGTCCGCGAGCAGGTTCCGGTACAGCTCCCGGGAGCGCTCGTACGCCCCGGCCTTGCCTGTCCAGTAGGCCGTACGCTCGCACGCGTGCAGGGCCGGGGCGGAGTCGCGCCCGGGACACTGGGCCAGCCGGTCCGCCCAGGCCGCCCAGCGGTCCCGGTTCACCGTCGCCTCGGGCGCCGCCCGCCGCTCCAGGCTTTCCAGCAGCAGGTCGTACAGCGAATCGTCACGCTGTGCCGCCTGCCACAGGTGTTCCGGCTCCGCTTCCTCGGCGTAGGCGTGCAGGGGGTCGTCGGGTGTGTGCTGGTCCATGGGAGCCATGATGGCCAGCGCCTCGCACAGGGCGCGATGGCCGCCCACCACATCCTGGTCGTCCGCCACGTACTCGATCAGACTCGGGTGGTGGACGCCGAACAGCTCGGTCCCGGCCGGATGCGCCGACCGGACCACCAGGCCCGGCAACAGCTCCAGGACCTGTTCCAGCATCTCGTCGCCCGGCCCCCCAAGCGCGCCGACGGCCCGGGCGAGCAGCGCGCGGGGCAGGGTCACTCCCGGCCCGGAGGCCGCAACCACGACCAGGACGGCGTCGAGCCACGCGCCCTGCCCACCGGGGACCAGCTGTCGCAGCGGCCCCAGTACCTCCAGGTAGACCTGTGTGAAGGACATCCGGCCGGTGCGCGGCGTTGCGCCGCGATGGCCGGCCAGCACCTTGGTCAGCTGCCAGTTGCCGCCCGTCCGGCCGATGATCGGCCCGTGCCCGGCTTTGGACACGTGCCGGCTCCGCAGATAGTCATGCAACTGCCGTTCGCCGGGCGCGGGCACCGGCTCGCGGTGCCAGTCGCCGTCCATCGGGATCCCGTCGCGGACCGTGGCCACCACGCCGAACCAGCCGGGCGCCGTGTCCCGCAGCGCGACCAGGCCTTCGACGAGACCTCGGCGGTTGGCCGGATTCACCTGGTCGAGGCCGTCCACGATCACCCGCACCGGTTCCCGTCGCTCCATCAGGGTGAGCGGACCGCCGATCTCGGCAACCGGCGCCGGCAGCAGCGCCCGCTCGGCCTGTGGTACCTGCGTGCGGTACGCCCGGCGTGCCTCCGCGAACCCCGGCAGATGCACCTGGAGTTGCTCGGCAAGCTGCTTTACCGACGTCCCGGACGCCCAGTGGGTGTCGCTGAGCCGCACGACCGCAGCGACGTGCGGGACGCCGTGCGTCCCCTCATGCGGCAGCAGCTCCGGACGGCACAACGCGGTGGCCAGCGTCGTCTTACCGGTCCCCATGGCACCAGTCACGGCCACGAGCCGGTGGTCGCGGACGGCGCCCACGAACCCTGCCAGCTCCGCGGGCGGCTGGAAGTGGCGTAGCGCCGGCAGCAGTACGTCGTGGTCGGGCGACCACGCCAGCGGGCTCAGCTCCACGTCGTAGGCCACGTTGTGGGCGAGCCAGGGACCGTTCGGATCCGCCGGGCCGACACCGCCTCCGTCGAAGGATGCGGACTGTGGGACCTGCCGGGTCAGCCGCGCACCGACGGCGCCGCGCAGTACGGCCGTGCGCAGCACCGCGTCGAGCCGGACGTCGCCCTGCCGGACGAGCTGACTGAGGGCCTGGGAGAACTGCAGGGCGTAGGAGACCCGCAGGTCCGAGGAGGACACCAGTTCGATCCGGCGGCCGGTGTTCATCGCGGGCCGGAACCAGTCCTTGGCAGCCGCGAGTAGTGCCTCACCCGACAGGCAGGCGTCCAGGACAACGGTCAGCTCCGGCACACCGCCGTGTGCCAGGGCCAGTTCGCTCAACCGCCCCGGCAGGTCGAATGCTGTCTCCGGTCCGGGCGCTTTCGGAGACGAACGGACCGGGAAGAGGAACGTGCCTTCTCGGTCGGTGTGGCCGTGGCCGAGGAAGGCCAGGACGAGGCAGGCGCCCTCTGCCGAGGCCTCCTCGAACGCTTCCTCCACGGCGTGATCCACTTCGTCCACTGTCAGAGGGTCGGTCAGCAGGCCGTCGCCGAAGGCCGGCACGCAGGCACCGCGCGCCGGGTCCAGCAGCAGCCTGCGCAGGTCCGTCGCGCACGGATCCAGCAACTCCAGCCGGTCCTCCGGCTTCGCCTCAACGGCGTCCCAGTGGGACGCGATCACCAGTGCTCTGCGCTCATCCGTCACCCGCGTATTATCCAGTGCGACGCCTCGTCAACTCACTTTTGGAACAGATCAGTTGGCCCGACGCTCGGGGCATCGCCGGGGAACTGTCGCTCTCCGCGGCTCGTCTTGCCGAAGGAACGAGGAACCGCGCATGCCTGCGCGGACGTGGGACGAACGGGGAGACGCATGGCTGAGCTGGTCATGGTGCATGGCATCGGACCCGAGGACGAGACCGAGCAGGGGTTGCGCGGGGACTGGACACGGGCCCTGGCGCGCTCCCTTCGGGACAACGGCCGGGCCGAGCACGCCGACCGGCTGGACGGCGGCTCCGTGTCGTTGGGGATGGCCTACTACCGCCACCTGTTCGCGTCCTACGTCCCGCAGGACGACTACGACGTCCCCCTGTCGGTGAAGATGGCGGCCACTGGCGAGGAGGTCGCCAAAGACATCATCGATAACATCCGGAACCACGCGTCGAACCCGGCGGACAAGGTCCAGGCCGCCCGCGCCCTGGAAGAACTGGACGCCGAGCTCGGCCCAGTGCAGGGGCCGTACGCACCGTTGCGCATGCTGGTCTCGATGCTGGGGCGTCTCGGACCGGTCGCCCGGTCCGGCTTCGCCGCGCTGAGCCGTACGGGCGTGTTCCATCTGGGGCAGGTCGCGGCGTACCTGCACGACGAAACCGTGCGGGAGGGCGCGATCGAAGCCGTCCTGTCCCAGGTGTCGCCCGACACCAAGGCGGTGGTGGCCCACTCGCTCGGCACGGTCGTAGCCTACGAGGCCCTGCACCGGCTCGAGCAGCCGCTGCCGCTCCTGCTCACCTTCGGTTCGCCGCTCGGCCTGCGCTCGATCATCCGCGGTCGGCTGCGGCCCCAGCCGCTGTCCTCGCCCAGCCACGTCAAGCGCTGGGTGAACGTCGCCGACCGGGACGACTACATCGTCGCCACGCTCCGTCTGCGCACGCTGCTCCCAGACGCCGACACTGTCCTGGAACGCACCCGCCTGGTGAAGAACCGCAATTCCCGGCCGCACTCGGCGGTGGAGTACCTCAAGCACTGGCAGACTGTGGAGCCGCTCGCCGAACTCCTCTGACACGACTTCGTCGTAGGACACCGCCGGTCAGCTGCCTTCGTTCACTTCTAGGGTCCATCTTCATAGTGATCTTGCCCACGCTCCCGTGATCCACCAGGCTGGGCAACGGTGCCCGCTGAGAAGCCGACAGGGTGCTGCATCCCAGCGCCCTTGCGTTCTTCCCGATGGTGCCCGCCTTGATCCGCGTGGTGCACCTGGTGACCTTCCTGCCTTTCCCGTACGCGGGAGTGGTGGTCTCCTGGTCCATGGCGGCGATTGCCGCTGCCGGGGTGCACACACTGGCAAGGTCGCTGTTCGGCCGTCGTGCGGGTTACGCCTGCGTGGGGCTCTGGGCGTGCTCGCCGTACGCGTTCGCCCTGTGGGTGCCCTACTCCGAGGCCACCTTCACCGCCTTCCTCATGTGGACGCTGATCGCGGTGGTTGCGCGCCGGTGGTTGTGGGCGGGCGTCCTGTGCGCGCTGGCCGGCACTGTGCGGCCGACCTCGGCCGTACTGGTGGCAGTGGTCGCCGTCAGCGCGATCCGAGCCGTGACGCTGCGCCGGGCCGGTTGGCGGCCTTGGGCAGCGGTGGGCCTTGCGCCGCTGCCTCTACGGGAGCGGGGCGATCTTCGCCAGCTGGTACGCGTTCGGATTGCTGGTTCTCTTCAAGCACCCGCCCTGATCCCTGCGCGGGCCCGGCGCCGGCGGGGCGCGGCGCCAGCGCTACCGGCTAGCGGCGGCGGCAAGGACTGCGTTCCTCCTGGTGAATGGAGTGCGGGACGGCCCGTAACCATCTACACCGCCGAACCCGGCTCCCCCTCGGAAAAAGCACTGCGCCACCTCGCATCCTGGACCGCCGCCCAAGAAGCCGACCCCATCACACACCAGGCATCCGGCTGGCTGCTTACTCACGTCTCGCCCACGTCGGGCCTGCCACGAACTGGCGGTGATGCGGTCGTTGTCGGGCGGCCCGGTCGCACGCACGGCGCGCGGTCGCGGCCGGAGGTGGGCGTGCGCAACCGACCTGGCTCGCCTGGATGGACGCCCGCTGACTTACCGGCAGGAAGGAGCGGCTCGCTGCTGCACGGAATCAGTCCTCGCTGGCGACCTGGGGTGCGGCATGCGGGCCGGGCCGGCCTCATCGCCATGAATGAACGCGGCGAGTTCGTCGGCGTACCTCTGGCGGGCCATCCGCCCCTGCTCCTCCTGGAGCTCGGCAGCCTCCCGCAGCTCGGCCAGATACGGCACGTACTGCTCGACCGCATCACGCAAAGCCTGCGGCATGACCTTCGTCAGCTGAAGCGGCGCTCGCTCCACGCCACGTCCGGGATCCAGGCACAGGCGGAGGAAACCACGGACGTCCTCCTCGGTGTGCAGGTCATTCATCGAGCTGCTCCTTCCGGTTGACAGTCGAGGCAAGCAGGGCAGGGCCCGGTAGGGCGCTGCGTCCGGCATCGGCTGCGGCAGCCTCGGGTACCCAGAACAGGCCGATTCTGTGCTCGCCGGGGCTACGAGCGGCACCACGCGGCGCGGCAGCGGCGGCATGTGTCGCGACTGCACGATCTGCCCCGCGGACATGGTCGGTCCAGGCCGGTGAGGCGTTGGGCGGCCCGCGGTGTGCCAGACGCTGATCGCCGAGGATGCCGAACGGGTGGGCGACCGGCTCTGACGTACAGCTGAGCACTCAGCGCCGATCTGTCCTACGAGCGAGATACCGACGGGGACACCATCATGAAGCCGGTTCCGGAAAGGCGACCGGGCTCTTGAGCCCCGCCTTGTTTACCGCTCTCACCCCGAAGAACACGTTGTCCTTGGACAGGTCCACTCCTTGTCGCGTCACGTCTCCGACCGGGATGACGTGGGTCCATTCGGGAGCCGTGGTCTCGCGCCAGACGATCTCGTAGCCGGCCAGGTCCGGCTCGGTGCCCCGGGTCCACACCAGGTCCGTGGAGTTCGTCAGCGTTGAGGTGACGATCTTCGCGCCCCGTGGCGTGCCGGGAGCCTGGGCCAGGGACCACAAGGTCGCAGCGTTGACCCGGGCCACACGAGCGATATATCGGAAGTCGCAGAACTCGGGCAGGTCGCCGAACTGCTTGCCCGTCTCGTCGACGCGTACGTCCTGGTGCTGGTGGGCGAAGTCCTCGGCCGGTTCCGTGAAGCGCGCCGCCGGGTAACTCCGTTCGAGGAACGGGATGTGGTCGCCGCCCCGAAGGTAACGGTCCCGGCGGTAGACAACGCGGACGTGCATGCCGGTCACATCGTTGTCGGCCACGTCGCGTACGAACCGAGACAGTTGACGGGCCGCGGAGTCGTTCTCGCCACCCACTGATCGGCGTATCGCGGCCTGCTCGGGCGTTTCGGAGGACGGGACGCCCTCCGCGAAGAGGCGGACGGTGTACGGATCCCTCGTGCCGTCGTCCGCGGTGGAGCTGCCGACGATGTCATTGGTGAACATGCCCTGCACGTCGACGCCGGCCGCCTTGAACTGCTCGGCCATGTGCGTCGCCCCGTACAACCCCTGCTCCTCCCCTGCCACCGCCGCGAAGACGATCGTCGACGCCGGCCGCCGCTTCGCCATCACACGGGCCAGCTCCACAACCACGGCCACACCGGATGCGTCGTCGTCCGCTCCCGGCGCATCCGAGGTAGCGTCCATGACATCCGTGACGCGTGAGTCGTAATGGCCGGAGACGACGTACACGCGCTCCGGGGTCACCGAGCCCCGCAGGGTGGCGATCACGTTCGTGATGCGGGTTGCGGTGGGGATGCGGGACGCCGGTTCCTGGACGTACGACTGGAGTTCCGCCGTCATGCGGCCGCCGGAAGCCGCGGCGTACGAGCGGAGCTCGGCAAGCAGCCAGTCGCGGGCAGCGCCGATGCCGCGTGCGGGGTCGTCCTGGATGGAAAGGGTGTGCCGAGTACCAAAGGAGACGAGCTTTCGGACGGTCGCCTCGATGCGGGCCGGATCGATCTCCTGAAGCAGTGCGCGCAGTTCACGGGTGGGAGGCTGGGCCGTCACGGGTGGGCGGTCGCCCTTTCCTGGTGCTTGCACCGCCTCGGCCGTTCCCGTCGCTACCAGCGCCGCCGCACCGCTCACGGCCGACACGGTCAGGACTGATCTCCGGCTGAAAATGGGACGCATGTGTCCTCCCGGGGCAGGCTATGCCGACCGACCCATGGTTGTGGACACGCCAAGTATGAGCAAGATAGACGCGGGGTGGCGATTCAACTGAAAACACGGCCCGAGGAACACCAGCTGCAACCGCGGGCGGCGACGTGCTCGTGGAGCGGGGGCCGGTGTGGGGTTCAGGCAGGAGGCTGTCTCGCTTTATCGGTGCTGTACGGGTGCGCCTTGTCGGGCGATCGCTCTGGTCGTCTGGAGCCGGGCACATAGGGGCCCAACGGCGGTACAGCTACTACGGGTTGACCGCCAGGAGCGAAGCCGGCATCGGTGGGTGATTGGAGGTCGGTGACCAGGGTGGCAAGCTGCACCAGCAGCCGTTCGCGGGCGATGAGCTCGGATCCGCAACGTCGCGGAAAGGGCTGTAGTCCACCTCGCCGAGCAGGGGGGTGCGGTCGTCGGTCGTGCGGATCACCAACATCGCGCAGGGCACAACCGATCGTGCCGGCTTCCTCCCCACGCTGATCGCGCTCGCGAAGGAGAAGGGCTTCGTCGGCTACCACGGCGGACGCCGTCGTCTGCTCCCTATGCCTGAGCACGGACAAGGTCGGCGACCACGTACTGTCGGCCACGGCCTGAAAACGGTCTTTGCCGAACGTCTCACCTCGCAGCTACTGGCCCCCGATGCGCGACGCCACCCAGGCACACACGGAGGCCGCTGCGGTTGCCTCCTGTCTTGGGGCCTGGGCAGCCGGCAGATGAGACGGATGTCGACCTGAGCGCCGGTATGTCTCCGGCGGCGGGTCGTATCGAGCGCCCGCTGGATCACACAGCCAATGGATCACCCTGCCCCGCTCTCCGGGTACCGTCAGGGTATGAGTCATCCGCACCCCGAACTGAAAGCCGCCCCTCCCCTTCCCGAAGGAGGGCTGCGGGTCATTGCCCTGGGCGGCCTGGGTGAGATCGGCCGCAACATGACCGTCTTCGAGCACGCGGGCAAGCTGCTCATCGTCGACTGCGGCGTGCTGTTCCCCGAGGAGACCCAGCCCGGCGTGGACGTGATCCTGCCGGACTTCACCTCGATCCGGGACCGGCTGGACGACATCGTGGCCGTGGTCCTCACCCACGGCCACGAGGACCACATCGGCAGCGTGCCGTACCTGTTGCGCGAGCGGTCCGACATCCCGGTCGTCGGCTCCAAGCTGACGCTGGCGTTCCTGGAGGCCAAGCTCAAGGAACACGGCATCCGGCCGCGCACGGTGCAGGTGCGGGAGGGCGACCGGCGTGGCTTCGGGCCCTTCGACTGCGAGTTCGTGGCGGTCAACCACTCCATCCCCGACAGCCTCGCGGTCGCGATCCGCACCCGGGCCGGGATGGTGCTGCACACCGGCGACTTCAAGATGGACCAGTTCCCTCTCGACGACCGCATCACCGATCTGCGCGCCTTCGCCCGCCTCGGCGAGGAGGGCGTGGACCTGTTCCTCACCGACTCCACCAACGCCGAAGTACCCGGCTTCACCACCTCCGAGCGGGAGCTGAACCCGGCGATCGAGCAGGTGATGCGCACCGCGCCGCGCCGGGTCATCGTCTCCAGCTTCGCCAGCCACGTGCACCGCATCCAGCAGGTCCTGGACGCCGCCCACCAGCACGGCCGCAAGGTCGCCTTCGTCGGCCGGTCGATGGTCCGCAACATGGGCATCGCCCGTGACCTGGGCTATCTGAAGGTCGCCTCCGGTCTGGTCGTGAGCACCAAGGAGCTGGAGAAGCTCCCGGACCACAAGATCACTCTGGTGTGCACCGGCTCCCAGGGCGAACCGATGGCCGCGCTGTCACGGATGGCCAACCGCGACCACATCATCCGCATCGGCAAGGACGACACCGTCCTGCTCGCCAGCTCCCTCATCCCCGGCAACGAGAACGCCATCTACCGGGTGATCAACGGACTCACCCGGTGGGGCGCCCACGTGGTCCACAAGGGCAACGCCAAGGTGCACGTCTCCGGGCACGCCAGCGCCGGCGAACTCGTCTACTGCTACAACATCGTCAAACCCCGCAACGTCATGCCCGTGCATGGCGAATGGCGCCACCTGCGGGCCAACGCCGACCTCGCCATCCGTACCGGTGTCGACCCCGACCGGGTCGTCATCGCCGAAAACGGTGTCGTCGTCGACCTCGTCGACGGGCGCGCGTCCATCACCGGCAAGGTCCCCGCCGGCAACGTGTACGTGGACGGCATGGAAGTCGGCGGCGCCACCGAAGCGTCCCTCAAGGACCGCCTCACCCTCGCCGCCGAAGGCGTGGTCACGGTGGTGGCGATCGTCGACGCGGACACCGGCGCCCTCGCCGAAGCCCCCGACTTCCTGGCCCGGGGCTTCGTCCACGACGACACCACCTTCGAACCGGTCATCCCCGTCATCGAGAAGACCCTGGCCACCGCGGCCGAGGAAGGCGTCGGGGACGCGCGCCAACTCGAACAACTCCTCGCCCGCGCCGTGGCGAACTGGGCGTTCCGCACCCACCGCCGCAAGCCCCTCATCATCCCCGTCATCATCGACGCCTGAACCACAGCACGGCAGCACGATCCCGGTTCCGGCCGCGGCCCCGCCGGCATCGAGGCCGGGCACGGAGTCAGCGGCCGCCCCAGCAGGCCGGGGTGGCAACGCACTCCACATGATGAGTCATCGGAAACACGTCCCAAGGACGGGAGGCGCGAAAACCCGCCGTTCAACGGATGTTCTCCCACCTTCGGAGGACGTTGGCGGCGGAGACCGCAGCGCCCGTGCAGTCACTCGACGTGGTGACGCGCATGCTCAAGGAGCAGCTCGGGGCCGCGTCGGTGTCGTTCGTCATCACCGACTTCACCGGCGGCTCGGTCGTACGGCTGGGGGGCGGCGCGCAGCGTCGAAGCCACGGAGAGCCTTCCTCGACACCTGGACGAGCGTCTGAACGTCGGCTCCTCCAAGCTGCGCGGTAGCCGCCAGGACATGCGGCTCACGTGCCCGGCGACGCTTGCAGCGACTGACGTCAGGAAGTTTCGGGTCGAAGTCGCACCGGCCCGGGCTTCCACAGATCAGGGGCCGCGCAGCCATTGCTGCGCGGCCCCTGATCTTGTGCCGGCCCGGCACGGGATCAGGCGCCTTCGTCCACGTGGGCGGCAGGGCCCGCGCGGGCGGCGGCCACCGGACGCGGCGTGCGCGATCCCTCGGGCAGGTCTGCGAGGTCAGGCCAGGTTGATGTTCTCGGCCTGCGGGCCCTTCTGGCCCTGGGTGACGTCGAACGTCACGGCCTGTCCCTCCTGGAGCTCACGAAAGCCGGTGGAGTTGATCGCGGAGTAGTGCGCGAAGACATCCGGGCCGCCGCCGTCCTGGGCGATGAAGCCGAAGCCCTTCTCCGCGTTGAACCACTTCACAGTTCCCGTTGCCATGTCTTATGCCTTCCAGTCGATGAACGCCTCCCACCCCATGTGGCAGACGGAGATGATCGCCCTGGTCCCTGCGGCACAGCACAGCAAAACGCCCACACCAAAGGCGTGGGCAAGAGGGAATTCCGAACCACGACAGCTGACACAGACGTTACACGCCCACACATCGCGTCACCAGAGGAAAGGATCACGTCGCACACCGAGACGGTGCGTGCGATGCCCGCCGGCGCTGACGGGCACGCCCATCTCATTCTGCTGCCGTCGGGTTCACTGATTCGGCGGCGCGGCGATATTCGGCGTTGATGCGCTGGGCTTCCTCGAGCTGGTCTTCGAGGATGACGATCCGGCAGGCAGCCTCGATGGGGGTGCCCCGATCGACGAGTTCCCGGGCGCGGGCGGCGATACGCAGTTGGTAGCGGGAGTAGCGGCGGTGGCCGCCTTCGGAGCGCAGGGGGGTGATCAGGCGGGCTTCGCCGAGGGCGCGGAGGAAGGCAGGGGTAGCGCCGAGCAACTCGGCGGCCCGGCCCATGGTGTACGCGGGGTAATCGTCGTCGTCGAGACGGCCGAACGTGTCGTCTGCTGTCATTGCACCTCTCTGTGGAACGCGTTGAGGGGCCCTGGCGCCGTACTGGCACCAGGGCCCCGAAGGAACTACTACACCATCTGCCGGCCCTGATACTGCACCGGCCCTCTGTTTCCGCAGACCCGACCGAGACGCTGTCGGGGGCGCGGGGATCGCGGTTGCTCGACCGGAGACCACCTCACTATCGATGTCCTGCGGTACCCGGGTCCAAGACTTCCGCCCGGGCGATCCTGATGGCGCTCGGCTCCTCCGTTCTTCCCTCTTGATCAACTACTCACTGACGGAAACTGCGAACTGCTGATACCGCAAACTGCTGGTGGCCTCGAACAGCGCCACTCTTCGGCAGCCAGCCCCGTCGCCCGTCCTGCGTCTACTCCGGCTTGGAACCCCACTGCCGAACCTCCCGGTGCGCGCGCCCGCAGCCGACGCCTTCACCGAGGTACCGCTCACTGACTTCACTGCTGGGTACTGCGATCCTTCATTTACGGGTACTGCCACTGCGGTACTGCTCATGGTGGCCCCTGATCACTGCGAGCCACCCGGTCCGGTCGTCAGTCCCGTCACCGTCCTGCAACCGCCTTGGCTTCGGAACTCCACCACCGCACCGTCCTGTGAACTGCAACTGCGGTACTGCTGCCCGGCAGTTCATCTCTGCCGGGCCTCTCTCGATCTCGGCTACGAGAGAAACCATAACCACACCGCCACCCAATGTCTACTCCGGCTGGCATAGATTTTCGCGCACCCGAAGATAAGGTAATCCGCCTCGACCGGCCCATGGGTGGTTCAAGCAGCTCCGAGGCTCAGTCCGACGCTCACCGTCACCCCACCGCCGCGCAGCACGTCGGGCTGATCGTCACGTCGCCGACTGCGCCGCGGCTACCGTCGGCGGGCACCGGCCAACACTGCGTCTCGCGAAGAACACCACCGCCCGGGACGGACGCTTCCAGCCGGGACGCCTCGCAGGTCGGCCGTTGACAGGCACGGTACGAGGGGCTGCGCCGCCCTCGACGATCCCGGGATGATCGAGCAGTCCGACCACAGCAGTCAGAGTCCCTGACCGTGGTCACCAGTGGTGCTGTCATCACCGATCAACTGGTTCTCGCAGCCACGCGGAGGCAGAGGGTGTCTGATGTGCTGACGGATTCCGCCCGCTTGGGCGAGTTCGCCGCCGTCTTCGACTCCCCGCGAAGAAGGACGGGCCGCCCACGCGTCTGCACTTCCATGTCGCCCGGATCCTGACGGGCACCCTGGGGAGCCCGGAGACGGGCGGGATGTATCGGGTTGCGATCGAGGACGTCAGCGCCTGGACCGGGGGCGACTTCAGCTATTCGGACCGCTGAGCGACGGCGACGGGAACCCGCTGCACGCAGTGTGGGCCCGACCGGCGTACCGGTCGGGCCCACACTGCTGGTCAGATGTCGGCTTGTGCCTGTTTACCCGGTCAGACCATCACGGGGTGCCGAGCATCGCGGAGGTGTGCTGCAGCGGGCCGGGGATGCCCAGAGGCGCGGCCTTGGGGAGGGCTCGGCAGGTGAAGCCGAGCTGAGTCATGGCCCGGCGGACTTCGGCGGCGCTGAAGTCACGGCGGTCCTGGCGGGTGATGACTTGGCCGACTTGCTTGACGGGGTAGTGGCGGCGGCCGATGATCACCGATTCTCCGGTGACCGGTTCGGGCTTGATGCCCTTCATCGATTCCAGCACTCCGCCCTTGGTGAGTTCGAAGGGGAAGCGGGCGATGACGCAGCGCAGGTGGCCTCACAGGGAGAGGGAAGAACGGTCCGCCCCGGGGCGATGCGTTTCAGCGGGTGGCGAGGGTGCCCGGGGCGCTACCTTGCTCGTCTACGGCTCGCAGAGCACCGAGCCGACGGGAGGGCATCGCGTGCTCGGCTTCGCCATCGTGGTCACGGGTGAGGTTGACGATCCGTACCGCCGAGGATGTCACGCAGGCGGACCCGGTCCGTGTGAGCGCCGCTGTCGCGGACGGCGGTGAGGTCGGTTCGGGTCACCAGGCCGATGCGCTGGTCGTCCTGGTCGCAGACGACCAGTCGGCTCGTGCGTGCGGCGGCCATGACGGCCAGCGCCACCTCGACGCTCATGTCGTCACAGACCTGCGGTCCGGCCGCGTCCATGACCTCCACCGCCGTCCTGTGCACGGGGTTGGCGTCCGCCGAGCGGGGCTGCATCTGAATCAGCGTCAAAGGGTGCCTCCTAGAGACAGGTCAACTTTCCGATCACGAAGGTTCTAGGCCGCCGCGTCGAGGACGGTCTGGCGTACGGGGGCGCGCCGGGTCGCCGAGGAAGGGCGGCGTCGGCTTCGGGAGGAGGCGCTGCGCTTGGGGCGTTCGACCACCGGTGCGGTGATGACGACCGGGATGCCGGACGGGGCCTGGGCGCCGGTGATCCGGCTCAGGGCCTCGTCTCCCGAGCGGATCTGGGTGGTCTGCGGCCGGATTCCGGCGTCCGCCATGAGGCGGACCATGCCGCGGCGCTGGTTCGGTGTGACGAGGGTGACGACGCTGCCGGACTCGCCGGCGCGGGCGGTACGGCCGCTGCGGTGGAGGTAGTCCTTGTGGTCGGTCGGCGGATCGACGTTGACGACCAGGTCGAGGTTGTCGACGTGGATGCCGCGCGCTGCGACATTGGTTGCCACCAGCACGGTGACGTGCCCCGTCTTGAACTGCGCCAGCGTGCGGGTGCGTTGCGGCTGCGACTTGCCGCCGTGCAACGCGGCGGCGCGTACCCCGCTGTTGAGCAGGTCCTGGGTCAGCCGGTCGACGGCGTGTTTGGTGTCCAAGAACATGATCACGCGGCCGTCGCGGGCGGCGATCTCGGTCGTGGCGGCGTGCTTGTCGGCGCCATGGACGTGCAGGACGTGGTGCTCCATCGTCGTGACCGTACCGGCCGACGGGTCGACCGAGTGCACGACGGGGTCAGTCAGATAGCGGCGAACCAGCAGGTCGACGTTACGGTCCAAGGTGGCGGAGAACAGCATCCGCTGTCCCTCCGGACGCACCTGGTCGAGCAGCGCGGTGACCTGCGGCATGAAACCCATGTCGGCCATCTGGTCGGCCTCGTCCAGCACCGTGATGCCCACGTGGTTCAGCCTGCAGTCGCCACGGTCGATGAGGTCCTTGAGCCGCCCGGGCGTCGCGACAACGACCTCGGCCCCGCCGCGCAGCGCGCCGGCCTGCCGGCCGATCGACATCCCGCCCACCACCGTGGCCAGCCGCAGCCTGAGGGAACGGGCGTACGGTGTGAGCGCGTCGGTCACCTGCTGTGCCAGTTCACGCGTCGGTACGAGGATCAGGCCCAGCGGCTGGCGGGGTTCAGCTCGCTGTCCAGCGGTACGGGCGAGCAGGGCGAGGCCGAAGGCGAGGGTCTTGCCGGAACCGGTGCGCCCGCGGCCCAGTACGTCACGGCCCGCCAGGGAGTTCGGCAGCGTCGCTCCCTGGATCGGGAACGGTGCGGTCACACCCTGCTTGCCGAGTTCGGTCAGCAGGTGCTCGGGCATGTCGAGTTCGGCGAAGCCCTCAACAGGAGGCAGCGCGGGCGTGGTCGTCCTGGGCAGCGCGAACTCAGCCTGCACTGTGGCTGGCCGGCGGTCGTAACCGCCGGAACGGGCAGGGCCGCCGGAACGGTGCGGTGCCTGCGAGCCCGTGCGACTGCCGCCCTTTCCGGCGGCGGCTCTGCCGTGACGGGAGCGGTCGAAGCGATCGTTCGTGCGTGTGCGGTTCATGCGGAACCTTCCTCGACGTGGCGCATATCAAGGAATTCCCGCAGCAATGAGCGGCATGGAGAATTACAAGTATGGACCGGTGGCAAAAAAACAGATTTGGGCCGGCGGAAACACCCGGGGGTGCAGGTGCTGAAATGGTGACGCGATGGGGACGTAAGATCCGGGCGTCGGCTGCGGCGCAGCTCTTCAGGACGCTCCTGCATCACTGAAGGAGGAGCCGCGCGTGGTGAGACTGCGGATTCCTCCGAGTCACCCCGCAGTTGAAACTGCTGCGGGGGATGTGTGCAGCTGGGGCCCGCACCCCGAAGGATGCGGGCCCCAGCTACAAAATGTGCGTCAGCGTCAGGCCGGAACGATGTTCTCGGCCGTCGGGCCCTTCTGGCCCTGCGCGATGTCGAAGGTTACCTTCTGGCCTTCCAGCAGCTCACGGAAGCCCTGGGCGGCGATGTTCGAGTAGTGGGCGAACACGTCGGCGCCGCCACCGTCCTGCTCGATGAAGCCGAAGCCCTTTTCCGCGTTGAACCACTTCACGGTACCAGTAGCCATGCCATATCTCCTTCGGGGCAGTACATCGGGATCCGCACTGCGCGGACGCCGTGTCGCCGCAATGATTACCCCGCCCGGAAATGACCGGAAATACAGAAGCGCCCCCAACCGACAAAACCGGGTGGGGCACTCGAAGTTTCGGGAACCACGACTGCAACTAAGATCGACAGTAGCACACTGGAACGACCCGTACACATTACACAATTCCGCTCCACTCGGGGCGACACAAACTCTCACTACGCGGTCCGCCAAAGCCTCACTTCGCAAGCACAGATATTGATCCACTCGGAGTGCCACGTTCAGGAAGAGCGGCCTCACAAGCAACCCTGACGCCACGGGGGCGACGACGTACGCGGCTGTCCGTAAGACGCCTTCGAAAGGCGCTCAGCAGCACCCTCGCCTCGCTCCTGATGCGGGGAAGAGGCCGCCGGCGCAGACGATCCCCCGCCAGGACAGAGACGACGGCACACACGGAGCGCGCCATGCTGGCGAAGCCGGTAGCCCTGCGAACCGGCGCACCGCGTCATTCCGAAGGAATGCGAAACTCGAATTCGGGACGGTCCCACGGCACGGCGGGCGGGTTCGCGAGCGCAGTCCCGGTCCGCACTGCACCGACGCGGTGGTAGAAGTCCTCGGCGGGAACATGCGACACGACCTTGACACGGTCGAGCCCGGCGGCACGAGCCTCGCACTGCATGTGCGCCACGAGCAGCCGTCCAATGCCACGCCCTTGCGCTTCGTCGGCGACGAACAGCAGGTCGAGCTCCGGCGGAGCGAGGACGAGCGAGTAGAACCCGAGGACCCGGCCTCCATGCTCGCCGGCGCCGACGGCTACGAAGGCGCGGTGGGCTTCGATGTAATCAGGACCGACCCGGTAGCCCGCCACTGCGGATGCGTACTTACCCTCGTAGGCGCCTGAGCCACGCACGAGCCGCGTGAGCCGTTTGGCATCATGCGCGACTGCTCTCCGTATCGTGATCGGCTGGCTGATCGGGGAAGTGCGTGAACTCATCGGGAGAGTATTTCGCACCGGGGAGCGCCTTCGTGCGGCGGGTCGGCTGCTCAGACAGGCGCTCCTGCACCGCTCCCGGGAACCACTCGCCCAGGCCCCGATCGACCACGTCACCTCCGCGGAACAGGCCACTCGCCAGCAGCAGCTGGACGCCCACACCGCTGCGGAGAAGCCCCTCCTGTACCAGCCCAGGCTCTGCGGCAGCCCATGACTGACGGGCTGTGCTCGCCTCCCGCCACTGAGCCAGTCGCTGCAGCGCATCCAGAGCCACCCCTCGCCGGGAGTGGCCACCCCTGGGCCAGCGCGCTGGCCACGGACAGCAGCGACTCGGCCTGCTCTGGTCCGGCTAGACCCTGCGCAGCCAGCCTTCGCGTCATGGGTGTCCTATCTCAACGAAGTTAGTCGCCCACCCCTGCGCTGACCTGCGTGGACTGGATTGGGTGAGACGCGGGGACTTGGTTCGTTGAGACAAATCTGCGCTCGCTAACGCAGTTGCGCGTTCCGATGCCGGTCGCCCGCCTGCTCCAAGGCGGCCTCGTAGGCGTGCAGGGCGGTGATGACTGTGGCGCGTTCCGCGGGGTTGAGACCGCGCATGACGCATTCCCAGGCAGAGGCGCTGCCAGAAAGCCACTCGCCGATCGGTGCGGCGTAGGCAGGGGCGATGGCGACGATGCGACGGCGGCGGTCGGCGGGATCGGCGGTGCGCTGCAGGACGCCCGGCCGCGACAGCTCGCTGACCATGAGGCTGACAGTCGTCGGGGCCACCTCCAGCCGAGCGGCTAGCTCGTTGATGCTGGTGGGGCCGTCGTACTCCAGGTGGGCCAGCAGTGCGAGGTGTCGCGGTGCCAGGTCCAGACCCAGATACCTTTAAAAACAAAGGCTTTGGATTCAAAGGGAACGAGGTCCACTATGCCGCATCTAACCGTCCACCTTCCAGAGAACAGGCTGACCGGGAACGAACCCCTGCTCGTCGCCGCACTGACCGACGCCATCGTCGACGTCTATGGCGAATGGGCCCGCGATCTCGTAAGCATCCACCTGACCGGAGTCCCGGCAGGCCGTTTCGCGCAGGGCGGCAAGGCCGTGGACACAAAAGCCTCGGTGATCTTGGGCGTCCGCGCTGGCGTCTTCGAACGCCCCGACGCCGCCCAGATCACCGCGCGCCTCGGCACCGCGCTCACCGACGCGATCACGCGCGTGGTCGGTGATGACCTCCGCGCCGGCACCATGGTCGAACTCGTGGCGTCACCGCCAGAACGTACCTTCGTCGGCGGCGCCCTCACTGTGTGACCCCCATCTGGGCCACCTCACGACCCGGCTGTACTCAAGTTCAGCAGCGGTAGTACGGGGTGGAACGGGCTCCACCGTGTTTCCGCGTCGGCTTCATCGGGCTGACGCGGTGGCGGGATCGTTTCGCGAGGGAAGAACGCGTCGTAGATCCTCGGTTTTCGGTGGAAAGCGACGAACTTGTGGGTGGAGAAATGCTGCTGAACCCATCGGATCAGGGGGTCCTTGCGGTCCTTGGGGACGTAGCCGAGAAGGATGTTGCGGACGGTCATCTGCTCGACGAGCCAAAATGGTTGTGCAGGCCGGCCAGGCGCTGCAGGTACCGGCAGGCGGCTTCGCTCTCAACCGTGCGGACGTGCTCGCCTGCGCGGGCATCCAGCCGGTCGGGCACGTGCTCGGTCAGCAGCGGCATCAGCAGCACCGCCACACCGACCGGTGTGCCGTGGCTGATCGCGGCCGCGGCGGCGACCAGGCCGAGCACGGCGACGGCTGCCGCCGAGCAGCGCACGGAGACGGACAGCAGGGGCGGACGCTGGGCGGGGCGTCGGCTCAGCCAGCGCAGTGCGAGCCGCTGGACGCGGGTGGCCGCCGGTGTGAGGACGCCGATGCAGTGGGCACGCTCGGGCAGACGGTCGCCTGCGGGGACGGTCCAGTCCACAAAACCCCAGCAGGTCCGCTCCCGGATCAGCACAGGCTCGCACGTGTGCGTGCACCAGGTGCCGCAGCACAGGTGACCGGTGCGCCGGGCACGGGTTCGCTGCTGCTCCCATCGGCCGGGTTGCTGGGCGAAGGGCCGCAGCCCGGGACCGGGCGGCGTGGGCGGTGGCGTGCGGCTCGTCATGCGGTGGTGCCTTCCAGTGGGCGGGTTGAGGCGGTGGCGCAGGTGGTGCAGCGGCCGTCGCTGTCGGGGTGGGCGCGTCGAGGTGTGGGGCCGGTGCAGCAGCGGCACAGCGGCCAATTCAGGCAGGTGGGGCAGAGGTTCTCGCCTGGGGCGCATCCGGGCAGGCCGCAGCCGGCGCATTCGGCGAGCGCCCGGTAGGCCAGCGCCTCGCGTACCGGGCGGTGGTTAGCCAAGGCGGTCTGGGAGGGCCGCGCCGCGGGGGCGGTATCCGAGCAGGCGGCCGGGGGCGGATAGGCGTAGGCGGCGTTCAGTCGGGCGGCGACGATCGCGTCGACGGAGCTGCGGATCCGGTCGGGCAGCGGTCGGCTGGTGACAATGCGGCGCACCTGCTCGGGACTCCAGCCCGTCTCCAGCATGGCGGTCACGACCTGTCCCTGGTCCCGTAATGCGGGCCCAGTCAGCAGCAGTTCAGGATGCTGCAGGCCGATCGACAGCAGCAGTCGGGCACCTGCCGATGGCTTCTCTGATCGCGACGGACGCTGTCCGCTCCGCCCGCCGCCAACCTGTGTTCGTGTCGCGTCGTCGTTCTCACGCCTGCGCAACCCTCTTCCCCAAGACCGCCGCCGCCTTCCAGACCTTCCTGGACCACCAGGGGAATCCCCCGGTCGAAGTCCTGGCGAACCCTGGGCGACCGACATCGACTATCAAGATCCCCGACAGAGTCAAGTTAGTGCTTCAGGACCGAGTGCCGTGGCGCTTGACTGGGTAAAACTCCAGGCCAAAGTCGCTACACCCGCCCGCGCTGTCAGCCCACCGCTGGTCTCGTCCATGGTCCCGTCTGGGTTCACTGGCCGACGCTGGTCCCGACATGGAACCTCGTCAGCGCAAACAGGATCAGGAGGTCGAGTGTCATCACGAGAATGGACCACGCCGGATAGTACGGAACGAACATGAACTGGGTGATCAGGCTGATCCCTGCTACCGCTGCGCCTGCCCCGCGACCCCAGCTCTGGTTTGTCAAAACTCCCAGTCCAGCAACGACGAGCGCCACCCCGACCACAAGGTGAATCCAGCCCCAAGCGGTTAGGTCGAACCGGTAGGCATACCGGGACGCGGAGAACAAGGTGTCCTGTGCGATGCCGGATGCGCCCATAAGAATGCTGAGCGGCCCGCTGAGCATCAGCATGGCCCCAGCGAACATGGACGCGCCGTGGATTATTTCGCTGCTGCCGGGCCCCCCGTGTCCCGGCCGTGTCCTGTTCGGCATCGCTGTCATGGCCACAGCCTTCCTGTACAGCGCGGCCACCGACGCACCCTGCCCGTGCGAAGCCAGCCACGCTCCCCTGACAGCATCACCGCAGGGCTTCGGCACCGCCCCTTCTTGTAGCCCATCAGGCGGGCCACGGCAGCGATGATCCGCCAGTCCGCCGTCGCCTCTCCGGGCACGTCGGCGGCCGGCTCGGCGGGTACGTCACCGCGACCGCATGCGCGCCCGAAGACGGCCACTCGCGGTCGACGAGTGACAGCGACGTTCCCGCACCCGGTCGGGTGAGCGGCTGGCGAGTGCTGCGTCTGCCCACCACCGGAGCAGGCGACCGTACCGGCAATGGATTGCCAAGGCAAAGGGCCCTCTCGGCTACACCGGCAGTCTCGTGAAGTAGTGCCTGCCTCGCTCGCGCCGGTGTGTTGACGATCGTCGAACGCAGTGACGACCAGAAGGTTTCGTGGTGTTGCCCAAGCGGTGGATCGTCAAGCGCTACTGGTCGATGACGCTGCCATGACCCGCTGCCTGGCCCGGTCACACCCGTCGCGAGCGTGAACCGGCCCGACGCCGACTCGGCCAGCCAGCCGTGCGCGAGCAGTCGTTTCGCCTTCGACCGCAGCGCCTCCACGCGTGCCGGCACCACGTCGATGCCGAACTCTGCGGCCATCTCCTGGCACGTCAGCGACCCTTGATGGAGCCGGGCCTGGTCTGCGAGAGCCTGCAGGATGCGCTGGTGGTCCACCGACAGCACCGACCAGGGCAACCCCGCACGCCACATCGGCACCCGCAATTTCGGCTTCGCCGCATCCGGCACCTGCGACGACTTTCCGCTCTGCTCCTCGACGGCCGCCGCGGTCCCCCGCGCCGGCGCGACGCAGGCCTCGCCCGCGGAAGCGGAACCACTGTGGCCCCGTGAGCATCCGAAACAACCCGTGAATCCCTTGTTAACTGACGTCAAGTTAGGTAGGTCTCATGCTCCCCCCCTCAATCCAGGGAGGGAGCATCGACGTTCATGGGATCGCTCCCATCGGGGAGCTACTGGAAGGGAGTTTCGTGGCTACGAGCACACGAACCCGGCGACGGAGGCTGGCGATACCCCTGCTGGCCATCGTCCTGGCCGGCGGCGGCACGGTCGCCATCGGGGGTACGGCAACGGCGGGACCCGCCGAGCCGAACACCTCGGCGGGCAGCGGTGTCAGCTCCGGACTGCGGCCCGAAGGAGATCGGGTTGATCTGACCGGGGGCGCCGGCCGGTTCAGACAGGACCAGACCGCTAGGTCCAAGGCGAAGCAGAAGCAAAAGCCCACCGGCCGCACTCCGTACATTGTGGAGCTCGCCGAGGAACCGGTGACGACGTACACGGGCCGTCTCTCGGGGCTGGCCCGGACCCGCCCAGCGCCGGGCGAGCAGCTGGAACCGCAGTCGGGGGCGGCGAAGGCGTACCGGAAGCACCTGGGTACCCAGCGGACGGCCGTGGCCAAAGCAGCCGGCGTCACTGTCAACGAGGTCTACACCACGGCCTTCAACGGTTTCTCCGCGACGCTGACTGCCGCTCAGGTCGAAGCACTGAAGGCGGACAAGCGGGTCCGTTCGGTCACCAAGTCCGAGATGGTCAGTACCAGCCAGGCGTCCCTTGGTGACACCACGCCGCAGCCGACGACCGGCACGGCAACAGACACAGCAACGGGCAGAGCCGGAACAGCCAGGACTGGGGCATCGGCGACCGGCGCCCAGGCAACCGGCTCCCCGGCGACCAGCGCGCGCAAGACCGCCGCGCGGAAGCCGGGCAGAAGCACCGGCGCCGGGGTCGTGATCGGCGTCCTCGACACCGGGATCTGGCCGGAAAGTCCGTCGTTCGCCAAGCAGATGCCGGCCCCGGCGGGCTGGCACGGCACCTGCCAGACCGGCTACACATTCGCTGCCGAGCACTGCAACGGCAAGATCGTCGGCGCCCGGTACTTCGCCGACACGTTCCTCGCGGCGACGGGCGGCGCGCTGCCCGAGGGCGAGGTGCTCTCTCCCCGGGACATGCTCGGGCACGGTACGCACACGGCGTCCACCGCGGCCGGCCTGCCCGTCGACAACGTCACCATCTCAGGGCGGAACTTCGGTTCGATCTCCGGTGTGGCCCCGGACGCGCAGATCGCCGTCTACAAGGTCCTCTGGGGCGGCTCGGGATACGACGCCGACATCATCGCGGGCATCGACGCGGCGGTCGCCGACGGCGTGCAGGTGCTCAACTACTCGATCGGAACGCAGTTCGGGGACAGCGAGCCCAACACCCCGATCGGCAACGCCTTCCTCAACGCCACGCTTGCCGGAGTCTTCGTCACGGCCGCGGCCGGCAACACCGGTTTCAGCGGCGCGGTCAGCAACACCCAGCCGTGGATCACCACGGTCGGCGCGGCGGTGACCAACGTGAACGAGGGAACGGTCCGGCTCGGCGACGGCACCTCGATCACCGGCGCCTCGCTGGACGTGCTCCCCGGTGGTCGATCCCTGCCGCTGGTCTTCGGCGAGCAGGCCGGCACGTTGGAGGAGGGCTCGGCATACTGCGAGCCCGGCAGTCTGGACCCGGCGAAGGTGAAGGGCAAGGTGGTCGCCTGCGCCCTGGACAGCCCGTACGGCGCGGTGGAGGAGCTCAAAGCCAAGGGCGCCGCGGCAATGGTCCTCTTCGACCCCTACGGCAACTTCCGGGTCAACAGCATCTACGACTTCCCGGTGCTCTACCTGAACACCAGGGAGCAGGCCGGCGAGCTCTTCAACTACCTGATGAGACACTCGGCCGACGGCACCGCGCGGCTCACCTCGGGCGGCGACGGCTCCAGTGTCCAGGGGGTGCCGAGCGTCGCGGACTACTCGTCGACGGGGCCGGACAAGATGCACTACGGGCTCATGAAACCCGACCTGGTTGCCCCCGGTAGCGACATCATCGCGGCCGTCTCCCCGCCGGGAAACTTCGGCCGGCAGTACGACGCGTACTCGGGGACCTCGATGGCGAGCCCGCACGTGGCTGGCTCGGCCGCGATCCTGCGGGCCGAGCATCCCGACTGGTCGCCCGGCGCGGTGGCCTCGGCGTTGCGGACCACCGCAACGGACACCGTGGGCACCACCAGCCCGCTGGCCCAGGGCAGCGGAATGCAGGCACCGGATCGGGCCGCCGATCCGGGCCTGGTCATCGAGCCGGACGCCAAAAGCCTGATCGCCTTCAGTGAGGCGGCTCAGCCCGACGGCCGCGAGCTGAACCTGCCGTCGATCGCGCTGCGCGAGTACGACGGCACCAAGCCGGTGGTGTTGACCCGCAAGCTGACCAACGTGGGCAGCAAGCGGGAGAGGTACCAAGCCTCGGTCAGCGGGCTGAAGGGCATGCAGGTCAGCGTCGCACCAGCGGCGGTGACCGTGGCCCCCGGCGAAACCGCCAAGGTCACCATCACTCTGCGGCGCGGCAGCGCACCGTGGGACCGCTACGTCACCGGCGCGATCGCCTGGCGCAGCACCGCCCACCAGGTTCGGATTCCGGTCGCCGCGCGCCCGTGGGGCATCTCGCCCCGGCAGTACGACGACAACCTGGAGGAGTTCGGCCGGCTCTCAGACGGCACCTACGGCACTTTCGAGCCGGGCTTCACCGGACCGGTCTCCGGCCGGTCGACCGGCTACGCCCCCATGCAGTGGGAGTCGTACTCGATGCCGACTGGGGTCAACGGCGGGGTCTTCGACCGGAAGGCCCTCGGGGTGCAGGCGCACTCCTTCAAGGTGCCGGCGGGCAGTGCCGGAATCGTCGTCGAGACCGCGACCGACGACCCGGACACCAACTTGGACCTCTTGCTGTACAAGGGTGACAAGCTGGTCTACCGGAGCGACGCGAACTGGCACAGCAACGAGCGGGCCTGGGCCTTCATGCCCGAAGCGGGCACGTACACGGCGTACGTCTTCGCGCAGGCGTCCGGCGGCCCGGTCGTCGACTATCGGCTCGGCCATGTCGTCCTCAGCCGTGACGGCCATTACGAGCCGGCGGCGCTGGAACTGCCGGCCACGGTGGAGCGCGGCACGACGCCGTCGTACAAGCTGCGGCCGCACGCTGCGCTGAAACCGGACCTCGAGTACTGGGCGTACACCGAGCTGCGTACCAAGGGGGAGGTGATTCCCGGCCAGTTGGTGTCCACGAACCAGTACTTCTGGGAGTGACGCGGTAATCCCCCTGGGGGCTGCGGCCCCCGAGTGGCCGGTGGGGCGGGGGCGAGCGGCTCCCCCCCACCGGCTCACTCACGTCCCGGACGCCACGGCGCCGGCGTCCTGCTCCTCGGCGTAGTCGAAAGCGGCGATCGGCCGGAAGCCCGGGCTGCACCAGGCCACCGTCCGCAAACTCGTCAACGCCCGCTCGGCTGATGATGTCGTCGCCAAAAGCCTGCAGCGGGCACATGTCGTCGACCCGTACGTCGACTACCTGCACCGGCGCTGGAACGAAGGCATAAGAAATGCCGCACAGCTCCACCGGGAAATCCATCAACTCGGCTACCAGGGGGCGAGTTGGCCGTCCAACGTCACCTGCGGCGCTACCGCACCGGGTACGGACACGCACCCGCCGTCGGCCCCAAGTCTCCCTCGGTCCGCGAGGTCACCTCATGGATCATGACCCACCCCGAACACCTCCGCGACGGCGATGCCGACAAGCTGCACCGCCTACGTGAGCGCGACCCCGAGCTAGACCGGCTCACCAGCCACGTCAGGAAGTTCGCCGTCTGATGACCACACGCCAGGGCGATCGGCTCGAGGAGTGGATCGCCGGCGTCGAACACGACGCTCTGGCTCCGCTCGCACGCTTCGCCCGCAACCTTCGCCGAGACTTCGACGCCGTCCACAACGGACTGTCCCTGCAACACAGTTCAGGCGCCGTTGAAGGCAACATCAACCGGCTGAAGATGCTGAAACGTCAGATGTTCGGCCGCGCCGGCCTCGATCTCCTTCGCAAACGCGTCCTGCTCGCACGGTGACACTTTCCCGCACCGGATCACAAGATCGTCGACAGAACCAAGATTCGCGATGGGCAGGTCGCGAACAGGCCGATCTACGTTGTCATGGCCGTCACCGCCGAGGGCACCCGCGATATCCTCGGCATCTGGGCAGGGGACGGCGGCGAGGGCGCGAAGTACTGGCTGCACGTTTTCACCGAGCTGAAGAACCGCGGCCTGGACGACGTGCTCATGCTGGTCTGCGACGGGCTCAAGGGCCTGCCCGAGACGGTGGAGACCGTCTGGCCCCGCACGATTGTTCAAACATGTGTCGTCCACCTGCTGCGGAACAGCTTCCGTTACGCAGCCCGTCAGGACTGGGACAAGGTCGCCAAAGCCCTCAAGCCCGTCTACACAGCTCCCAGCGAGGACGCGGCGACGCAGCGGTTCCTGGAGTTCCAGGAGGCATGGGGCCGGAAGTATCCGGCGATCGTGAAGCTGTGGTCGGACGCCTGGGCCGAGTTCGTGCCCTTCCTCTCCTTCGACGTCGAGATCCGCAAGGTCATCTGCAGCACGAACGCGATCGAGAGCGTCAATGCGCGCATCCGCAAGGCCGTCCGCGCCCGCGGACACTTCCCCAACGAGGCCGCCGCCATCAAGTGCATCTACATGGCGCTGATGAGCCTCGACCCGACCGGGAAGGGCCGCAAGAGGTGGACCATGCGCTGGAAGGCGCCCCTGAACGCCTTCCAGATCGCCTTCGAAGGCCGGCTTACCCCGGCCAACAACTGAGCCACAACAACCAAGATCAGCCGTTAAATTGACACACCCCCGTCACCACCGAAAGTGAGACAGGGCTGTTGATTAGACACCCCCGGAGCGTTGGATGGCTGTGGGAGCGTGTTGCCAGTGTTCCGTCCGAGTTCAGGGATACCAAAGCGAGAATCGTATGATGCATGGTGTGACCGAGAGATTCTGCGCTCCGCATGCCGTTGCGTCTGGCGTGAATCCTGTTCAGCAGCGGCGGCATCGGTGACCGTGCCAGTGACTCCGCCTCGCCCGATCGATGTCCTCTCGACTTTCCCGGAGCTCGCCGACCACGCGAGGACGGCGGTGCGATTGCACCCCGAGCCGGATTGCCCGGGACCGTATGACAGCTCGATCGGTGGACCACTGGCTTGGCCGGCTGATGAGGCGTGGCCGACCTGCCCGGGCGGTAAGCACCTCAAGCACCGCCCGCCGCATCGGCCCGACAACGTCCGTGGTGAACGGTCGACAGCGCAGTTCGCCTACCGTGGCGAGATCACCTGGGATGAGATCCCTGCGGACGCAACCTGGCCCATGCTGCCGGTGATGCAGGTGTACGCACGCGACGTCCCCTGGTTCGACGGCTTTCCGAAGGACGCGGACGTGCTGCAGATCCTTTGGTGTCCGTTCCAGCACTACTACGAAGGCGCGACGGTGCCCTACAACGGCATCGCCGCCCCGTTCGTTCATGTCCGCTACCGCAGCAGCCGCGACCTTTCAGGCAGCTTCTCGACGCCCCCCGAGCCCCTTGCCGTCGGGGAGCACGGCTACCTGCCGTCACCGTGTCTGCTGCGCCCGGAGCCGGTCACCGAGTACCCCCACGCCGGCGCCCTGGGTGAGGAGTTCGAAGCACGGGTCGAGGAGTGGGAGACGGCTGCCTTCGACGACATGGACCCCGAAGACTACGAACCCCGATTCCGCTGGGAACTCACCACCGCTCCGGGCTGGAAACTCGGCGGCCACGAGCCCTGGAACTACCAGGGCTATGGCGGACCGGTGCGGTGCCACTCGTGCGGCAGCGAGATGCGGTTCGTCGCAGCAGCGGCCAGCCTTGAATGGGACGGCGGCACAGCGAGCTGGGCCCCGGCTGAATTCCTTGACGAGCCGGTGTTCGGCCGTCGGCAGCGTCAGGAACCGACAGACGTGCGGCTCGGCAGCAGTGAGACCATGCGCATCTTCACCTGCCCTGTTTCACCGGAGCACCCGGTGATCAGCGACCTGCAGTAGTAGCGTCCCGCAGACGTCGACGGGCCGCGTGTGCACTCATGCGACTGTCTTCCCCCGCTCGACGAGGACCGTCTTTCAAACCGGGCTCGACGCGGACCTGAGGATCTCATGCTGTGCCGCGGGAACGGAAGTAGCGCCGCGTCAACCGTAGGACGAAGAACAGGATCGTGATGGCCAACGCGAAGTCGAGGGCGTCAGCGAGTTCGACGACGAGGTATGGCGCATGCAACAAGCCGGGCGCCTTGGCACCGATCATCGCCAGGCCTACCAGCAGAGGGAGCCAAGCCCAGAAGAAACGGATGCCCTGGTTGGGGCTATGTCCCTTCGAAACCAGGAGGCGTTTCCACCACCGGCTGCCGAGACTTCCGAGAACGAGGAGGCATCCCATCACGACTACCGACCAGTCCATCCACCGCAGCATCACGCCTCCTTGATCAACGGATCATCCTCTCGAGGCAGGCTGCATGCAAGAGCTGCGTCATGAAGCAGTATTCCAGTCGTCAGTTCACTATCCCGCAGGTCAGAAGTCTGCGTCAGACCGAGCAACCTGATGGGCTGTCGCGTGTGGTAGGTGGTGGCGCAGGTCCCCCGGGGCGCTGTCGTTCTACGTACAAGACGGTGTGTAGCCGGAAGAGTTGGGCGAGGTGCCGCTACGGTTGGTTCGTCGATGGTTTTGCGCAAGGGCGCACGCAGCCAGCTTGCCGGCAGCAGAAAGCCGGATCGCCCGCCTACTCCCTAGCGCTAGCCAGGCCCGACATCAACTGATACGGCACCTTCCACATGGACAGGGGGTGCTCAACCTCCTACTGCCGTTTCGCGCACACCGCCCCTCGGATGTCTCCGCGCTTGTGCAGGCCGGAGCAGCTGGCCACAAGTGCCCCGGCTGATTGCCATCACCATCACGGCGGTGGAAGCTTCGACAGCCCGTATCGCCGTCGGTGTCGCCGTCGAGGTCAGTTGCCGACGGAGTACCGGCTGGTGATCGCGACGCGGTTGAAGGCGTTCATCACGGTTGCCAGCCAGGCGATGGCCGAGACCTGGTCTGCGGTGAGTACGGCCGCGGCGGCGTTGTAGTCCTCGTCGCTGACGTGTCCGTCCGGTACGCGTGTGATCGCCTCGGTCAGGCGGAGGGCGGCGCGGTCGGTTTCGGAGAAGTAGCCGGTCTCTTCCCAGCCGGGCAGCACGGCGATCCGGTCGGGGTTTTCGCCCTTCTTGAGGGCGTCGCGGGTGTGCATGCGCAGGCAGAACGCGCAGCCGTTGATCTGGGAGGTGCGGATCTTCAGCAGCTCGACCAGAAGCGGGTTGAGGCCGGCCGCGGCGGTGGCCTTTTCCACCTCCGAGGACAGGGCGATGAGGGTCTTGTAGGCAGCCGGATGCTGTTCGCCGATGTTGATGCGCTGTGGGTCGGTCATGGTTCCTTCGATCCGTTCGTGTGCCTTGGCCGTGTTTTTCGGGCGTCTTGGTAGCGCGTGTTGTGCGGGCAGGCAGCGGCAGAGATCGTGGGTGTTGCTGCCAGCTGCGTGCGCTGGGCTATGACTTCGGGTCGTCGACCTTGAGCTTGTCTCCGGTGTTGGAGACGAAGACGACCAGGAGCTTGGCCGGCTTGGTCCGGCTGGGGTTCTCGGTGAGGACGTGGTGGGCGCCCGGCTGCTCGATCCAGTTTTCGCCCTGGTGGTAGGTGGTGACAGGCTTGTCGTCGACCTTGCTGCGCACGGTGCCTTCGAGGACGTAGGCGTAGACGAATGCCTGGCCGTGCCGGTGGGGCAGTGCGCTTATGTTGGGTGGAAAGGCGACGACTGCTGAGGTGAACGTCTTGCCTTTCACATTCGGAAGGGCGTGCTGGAGCAGCGGTGTGAGGGTTTCGGAGGGTTTCGATGCCGCGGCCGCTGCAGGTGCCTCGGCGTGGGCGGGCTGGTCGGAGGTCGAGCAGGCCGTGGCCGCGGTCAGCGCGGTGACAGCCAGGAGGCCGGCGGCGATTCGCATTCCGATCACGATGGGGCTCCTGACTCAGTCTTCCGTGACGCGGATGATCGTCTTGCCCGGGGTGTGTTTGCCAGGGGCGAGGGCGTCGGGTGCCTCGGCGAGCGGCCGCACTGCACCGACGACCGGCTTGAGCCGGCCGTCCCTCAGCCGTACGGCGAGATCGGCGAGCCGGGCGCGGTCGGGCTCGACGACGAAGAAGACTGCCCGTCCGTCCTGAGGCTGGACTTTGGGCGGCATGACGATGGTGACCAGTGTGCCGCCGGCCCGGACCAGGGCGGCCGAGCGGTCGAGAATGTCCCCGCCGATCGTGTCGAACACGACGTCGGCCTCTCCGGCGTCCTCCAGCTTCTCGGTCTGCAGGTCGATGAAGGTGTCGACACCGAGTGCGAGTGCCCTGTCCCGGCCGGAGGCCCGGCCGGTGCCGATGACGCGGGCGCCGGCCTCGCGGGCGAGCTGTACGGCGATCGAGCCGACGCCGCCCGCGGCGCCATGGATCAGCACGGTCTGGCCTGTGGTGAGGCGGCCATGGTCGAACAGGCCCTGCCAGGCGGTCAGCCCGGAGATCGGCAGCGCGGCTGCCACGGTGTGGTCGATGTCCGCCGGCAGCGGGGCGACGTTGCGGGCCTCTACCGCGGTGTACTGGGCGAGCGTGCCGTCACGGGTCCAGTCGGCCAGGCCGAACACCCGCTGTCCCACGCTCAGTCCGGTGGTGCCGTACCCCAGCTCTACCACGACACCGGACAGCTCGTGCCCGGGCACGCTCGGCGTCCGGTCGCGGCCGGCGCGATCGGTCCACGTGGCGGGCCAGTCCAGCTCGCCAAGGGTGAAGCCGGCGGCGTGCACCCGGACGATGACGTCGTTCTCAGCCGCATGGGGGTAGGGGATGTCCGTCAGGGACATCCCGGCAAGACCGGCGTCACGATCTTGCACAGTGATGGCTTGCATACAGGTCCTTACTGGGGAGGGGCGACCTGAGCGCGCAGCACGCTCGCGTATTCGTTCGTCGCCCGTTTCTCGTTCTCATCAGGCAGACGAGGCAGCCCCTCCGGGTGTGACAACTCAGACGCGCATGAGCTTGTCGGGATTGACGACCCTGCGGTACGCGGTGATCAGACCATCTGTGATCTGCACCGTGTCGACGGAGTAGACCCGGCCTTCCTGGTGGAACACGAGGGCGAGCTCGCCGCCGACCTCGGCAAAGTCAATGCGGTCCGGATGCCACTGGCGCCCCACACGCACCATGACCTCGGCGACGCGTTCGCCGCCGTGGATGAGCTTGCGCGCCGCGGAGATCTTGCCGCCGCCGTCCGTGACGTAGACGGCGTCGGGATGCAGCAGCCTGACCAGGCCGGCCAGATCCCCGGCCTCGTACGCGGCGCGGAAGACCGTGAGGATGCGTTCGCGCTCCGCCTTCGACGCCTGCGGCGTGGACTGCTTCGCTTTGGCCACCCGCCGACGTGCTCGCGAGGCGAGCTGCCGAGCATTCGGCACGGAGACGTCCAGCACTTCGGCGATCCGTCCGAACTCAAGTTCGAAGACATCGTGCAGGACAAAGGCCACCCGTTCCGGCGGACTCAACTCTTCCATGACCAGGAGCATCGCCGAACTGACGGACTCATCGACCAGTACCGGCTGCGATGCGTCCGGCCCTGTCAGCAACGGCTCCGGCAGCCACGGCCCGACGTAGGTCTCCCGGCGGAAACGGGCACTCTTGAGAACGTCGTACGACCGTCGCGCGGCCACCGTCACAAGCCAGGCATGCAGGTCACCGATGTCCTGCAGATCCGCTCCGGCCGCACGCAGCCACACGTCCTGGGTCACATCCTCGGCATCGGCCACGCTCCCCAGCAGCCGGTATGCCACACCGAAAACCGCGGGCCGGTGCCTCTCCCAGTCGCCTCCGAGCGGGTCCGCCTGCTCAGACCGTCCGGGTCCGTGCCCGTCACCCATACAGATCCCAGCCTCCTTCAGCTTGCGGAACCAGCGTAGCTATTCGAACCCAGCATCTTCGAAGCCGGGCCTTCCGCCGTAAAGGTGGGCATGCGGTTATTGATCACGCGGTGAGCGTGAGTTTCACGGTGTGGTGTCGGCGTTCGAATGCGTTGGGACTGAGGTGGCCGTTGGCGGAGTGCCGGCGGCAGGTGTTGTAGCGGACCAGCCAAGCGAAAACGGTCCTGCGGCAGGTGCCGGCGTCGCCGTAGTCGCGAGTGCCCCGGAGGGTTGTCGGCGACGGCTGAAAGTGGTTCTGGATCACTTTCAGTGCCGGAGCCACGGAGGGTCACCACAACCGCGATCATGAACGGTCGTGGGTAATGCGCTCTTCCAGGACTTCCGGAGCTGCCGACCGCACTTGGTACACCGGGCGGGCTCGCTGGTGGTGACCTTCGTGGTGCCTGGCGGGCCCCTACCTTTCAAGTCGTGGGTCTGAACTGATCATTCGTAAGATCGGTGGACCCGGGTATGGCTGGCCTGGTTGAGACGGTGTGATGGCAAGGCCGCCGGTTGCCGCGGAAAATGTCAACGGGAGTGTTCCCGGAGGTGCATTACGGGCCGTCAGATCGAAACCGAGTAGAGGGCATTCAAACGCACTTCCGACGGAGCTCGTACCTCTGGCGCATTCACGCCGAGTACGACGAGTTGCAGGCAGCGGCACAAGGAGAACTCTTAGAGCTTGTCTCACGTGGTGAGTTTCGCGAGTTTCTTGTAGCAGGTCAGGGCCGCTGCGAGACCGAGGAAGGCCAGGAAGTGGCTTCCCTTTCGCTCGTATCGGACGGTGAGTCGGCGGTAGCCGAAGAGCCAGGAGATTGATCGTTCGATCTTCCAGCGATGCCGGCCGAGGTGCTCGCTGGATTCGATGCCGGGCCTGGCGATACGCGGGACGATGCCGCGGCTGCGCAGCCAGGCCAGTCGATCGGCGGAGTGGTAGGCCTTGTCTGCGCGGATCCTGCCAGGTCGGCGCCTTCGTGGGCCGCGTCGTGAACGAATGGCGGGGATGCCCAGGACCAGCGGCAGTAGCGCCTGGCTGTCGTGGACGTTGGCGGCGGAGACACCGAGCGCGAGGGGTAAGCCCTGGGCATCGGCCAGGACGTGCAGTTTGCTGCCCTTCTTGCCGCGGTCGACCGGATTGCGCCCGGTCAGCGATCCCCCCTTTTTGCGCGGACGGAGGCCGCGTCCACGATGGCGGAGGTCCAGTCCAACTCACCTCGACTGCCGAGCTCGTCCAGCACGGCCAGGTGCAGTCGCCGCCACAGTCCCGCTTCGGTCCACGCAGAGAACCGGCGATGCGCGGTGGCCGGCGATACGCCGAAAGTCTCGGGTAGATGCCGCCATGCGCAACCACTGGTCAGCACGTAGACCACGGCCGTGAACACGGCCCGCTCGTCGAACGGAGCTGTCCCTCCTCCCTGCGGACGCGCGGAGAACGACGGCAGCAACGGATCAACCAGCGACCAGAGTCCGTCAGGAACCAACCGCTGTGACAGCCCAACACCCATGACAAAGCATCATGCCGCATCAACCTGACGCCACGTGAGACAAGCTCTTAGACGAGGCCTAGCCGTTGCGCTGAGCGGAGCGCCCCTCCGGCTGCTGGCGGGCCTTCACGCTCGCCGCCTTGGGGCCTGTCGATCTGCGGCCCGGTTCAGAGGCGCACGATGACGAGGGCGGTGTCGTCGGTGACGCCTTCGGGCGGGAGCAAGTCGGCCATCACGGCGTCGGCGAGGATTTCGGGGTCGGCGGCTGTCTGGTGGCGAGTTAGGGAGCTAGCGAGCCGCGCCACGCCAGTGTCGATGTCTTCGCGTCGGCGTTCGACCAAGCCGTCGGTGAACAACGCGAGGGATTCGCCCTCGCTGAAGGGCATGGTGGCCTGCGACCAGGGGGTGTGTTCCGGGCTGGCACCGAGTGGAGGGGCGGTCGCCTGGTCCAGGAACTCGACGGTGCCGTCACCGTGCAGAAGTGCAGGCGGTAGGTGACCAGCGCTGCTGTAGGTGATGTCGTGGGCGTGCCAGTCGACGAACGCGCTGGCCACTGTGGCGTTCTCAGCACCGGGGACGGAGCGAGCGTACAGTTCGAGGACTTCCAGGGCCCGGGCGGGACCGTCGGCGACGCGGGAGGCGGCACTCAGCGCGCTGCGCAGTTGCCCCATGACGCCGGCTGCGGACAGCCCGTGCCCGACAACGTCGCCCACCGCGATTCTGAGGCGATCACCGGGCAGATCGACCAAGTCGTACCAGTCGCCGCCTACGTCAAGCGCGCTGATGGCGGGGCGGTAGCGTACGGCCACCGGATGGCGCCCAACCGGGCGGGGAGCCGGCAGCATCGCCTCTTGCAAACTCAGCGCGACCGCGCGGGCGTGGATGAGCTCGGTGACCTCCTCCACCCGGTGCAGTAGCAGAACCAACCGCCCATCCGAACCGAAGATGGGAATGTTGGTCATGCTCCAGTAGCGCGCGTCTCCCACCCCGGGCCCGCCGGGGTCCCCCGGGTCGAACCGCTGCACCTCCATGGCCTCGCGCTTACCGGTTTCCGCGACCCGGCGTAGTGACGCCTGGACATTGCGCACCACAGCTGCGCCGGTGCGGTTCGGGCTGTCCGCGAAATGGTCGCGCAGGTAGTGACCGATTGCTTGCTCACGAGTGCGGCCGAGTGCGTGTAGCCATTCCTCGTTCACGTCCGCATAGACCAACTGCGGGGTCAGGAGTGCCACCGCCCCGGGAAGGGCCTGGAACACCGCCGTGTAGTCGATCTCCGGTTCCGCCATACTGTCTCGCCTCGACGCACGGATGCCTCTTTTACATGCTAGGCGTCGCGAGCCAGGGCAGCAGCAGTTCTCTTCCGTGAAGCCGGCCAGGCCGGGGGCCGCCCACCAACGCCGGCAAGCGGGACCGGGATAGCCGGTTCGGTGGCCTCAATCAGGTAGGGGAAGTTTCGCGTCTGCGTTCACGCCTTGTGAGGCAGAAGGTTCGGTAGCCGCCTCCGGCTCCTACGCCTACTGAGAGATCGGCTTCGCCACCCCGTGAGTGTTGCAGCCGTCTGTGACTGGGCAGCCCGGACACCGGCACCTGTGGTACGCCTCTAAACAGGGACGATGCTCCTCCGTGCCGGTAGGGGCACGCTGGGTGCATATGCTCGTGGGCCTGCTCTACCTGATCGCCACACGGACCGCATGGCCCGTCTTACTCCAGGTTCACGATCACAAAGTTGACCGGCTCCGCTTCACAGCGGGCGTCGTAGGAGGACTTCTTGTAGTAGTCGGGGTCGCTCCCGCTCCACCGCTTGCCGAACTCCTGCCTCACGTCTGACAGCGTGGGAGCCTTCAGGAACACCATCCCCGAGCCGCACTCACAGGGACCCCACGCATCCGCAACCGATGCGTCGGCAGTCAAGGGGACATCCTCGTCCGCTGCCGGCGAGATGAACCAACTCTTGACCTCGTCCACCACCGCGGAGAAGACGTGTCCGAGAAAATAGGGGCTCCGGGGCTTGTGCGGGCGGCGGCCGGTCAGTGGCCGTCTCGGTGCGTGTGTGCCTCGGCCAGAAGGAGGTAGCTGCTGGCGGTCCAGGTGTAGGCGCGGTCGCGCAGGCCCGTTCCGGTGAGGGCGTCGAAATTCTCGGCGAAGCCGTGGGTCTCGCACAAGGCGCGGAAGCGGGCACTGATGTCGTCAGCGAGGCGCTGATGACCGGCGCGGCGCAGGCCGTCCTCGACGAGGACGGTGGCGGGGGCCCAGATCGGGCCGCGCCAATAACCGTCGGCGAGGTAGTGCGGTGAGGTGGTCAGCTCGGTGGCCAGGCCGTACGGGGTTAGGTGGGCCTTGATGCGGTCGGCCAGTGTGCTGCTGACCGGGGCGGGCAGGTGCTCGCCCAGCGCGATGGGCATGAGGTCGAGGAGGCTGTCGCTACTCCAGGTGTCCCCGGTCCCGGCGCCTTGGGCGATGAACTGGTCGCCGGTCCAGAGCTGGTCCAGTAGCGCCGTCTGTATCTCCTCGGCCACCCGAGTCCACCGGCTCACCTCGTGCGGCCTATCCAATTCCTCGGCCAGAGATGCGAGTTCACGCAGCTGGAGAACGAGGAAGGCGGCAAGGTCCGCGGTGACGACCATCCGCTCGGGGTCGAAGGTGGTGGCGTTGTCCCAGCCGCTGTCGTTGCCATGCTGGTAGTAGGGAAGTTCGACGCCGGGGGCGCGGCGGGCGGTGAGCCAGAAGTCGGTCCAGCGTGCCAACCGGTCATATGCCTCCATCAGTTCAGCCCCGGTGAGGGGCGTCGGCAGACGGCGGCGCAGGTGGCCGAAGGCCCAGCCGTGGATAGGCGGCTTGACGAAGTTGCGGAGAACCTCGGAGTGGGTGACCGAGTCGGGCAGGGCTCCGCTGTCGTCCTGGTGGTCGAAAGGCAGGTGGAACTGGTCCAGCGCGAGCTCCGGGGCACCCGGTGCCAGGGCAAGCGCGTTGAAGCAGTGGTCCCAGCTCCAGACCTTGTCCATCCAGTGCTTAGACATCAGTACGCCGGGCCGGGTGACGAGACCGGTCGGGCGTACGGTCGCCGACCAGAGAACGTAGGCGGCGAGTTCGGCAGCCGGGGTGGCGGACGAGCGCCACGGGGCAACCGCGTCGACGAACTCCGCGAACCCGTCCCGCGCAAACTCCACGATGTCGTCGAAGGTCGCCGCGGATCTGTACGGCGGGCGGGCGGTGTCGAGTTCTTCGATCGCGATCTCCCACGCCCCGACGGCGTCCGCGGCCACGGCAAGACCGCGGTCGGCGCTGCCGAGGGCCTGGTCTCCGGCCTCTTCCGCGATGGTTCCGGACAACAGCGTCACGCGGTAGCGGCGACCGGTCTCGTACGACGTGAACACATGGGCGCCCGCCGCCGCGTCGTGGAAGAAGTACGTGCCACTGAATGGGGTGAGGGTCCGTGCGGCGGCGAAGACTCCGAAGCCCGGTCCGTTCCCCCGCAGCCGTACGGTGTCCGGGGACTCATACGCGAGCTCGACGCGTCCGCCGTCGCTGATCCAGCTGAGCAGACCCGGCGTCGCCTCGACACGAGTCTCAGCGCGGCCGCCAGTCGCGGCGTCGAGTGGCACAAGGCGCAGCACCGCGTGCATGCCGTTCTGGTGCGAGACAAGGTGGAGGTCCTCGGCGTACGTCTTCTCCGCGACCACGGGCGAGATATCGAACCAGGATCCGAAGGTGCTGAAGGGGATGTCGTGGACGGAATAGGCCGGGCCGGGGGCGGCGGTCATGTGGCGTGACTCATTTCTGGGGCAGGGGCGACGCAGGCTGACGCCTCGTCGGGTCAGCCGCCGGAGTTGGGGGGAACTCAGTCCTTGACAGCACCGGCGGTCACACCGGCGGCGACATAGCGCTGGGCGAGGACGAGGATGACCGCAGCCGGCAGTGAGGCCACCACGGCGGTCGCCATGATGGCGTTCCATTCCTGGTTGTTGTTGCCGATGTAGTGGTAGATGCCGAGCGTGATCGGCTCGTGTGCGCCTCCGTTGACCAGGGTGCTGGCGAAGATGAAGTCGGACCAGGACCAAAGGAACGCGAACAGGGAGACCGTGACGACCGCGTTGCGGCTGATCGGCAGGACGATGGACCAGAAGGTGCGCAGTGGCCCGGCTCCGTCGGTCCTCGCGGCCTGGAGGAGTTCGCCGGGGATGCCGGTCATGAACGCGGTGAAGATGAGTACGGCGAAGGGGACGGCCAGGGTGGAGTCAGCGACGATCAGGCCGGGCACGGACTGAAGCAGGCCCAGCTGGAGGTAGATGGCGTAGAAGCCCATCGCCATGATGATGCCGGGTATCATCTGCGCGGCCAGCAAGACGAAGCTCAGCACGCCGCCGCCGCGCGGGCGCAGCTTGGCGAGCGCATAACCGGCGGGCGCGGACAGGGCGACGGTCAGTACAACGGCGCCCAGTCCGATGACGAGGCTGGTGCCGAGGTAGGGCAGTTGCTCGTCGAGGACGGTGCGGTAGCCGGCGAGGGTGCCGTGGACGGGGAACAGGTCGGGCGGGCTCTTGCGCATGTCCTGGTCACGGGTGAAGGACACATTGATCATCCAGTAGACCGGGAAGAGCATGACCCCGGTCAGCAGGACGCCGATCGTGGTCTTCACCCACCTACGGCTTCGGCTTCGGCTTCGGCTTCGGCTTCGGCTTCGGCTCATGACAGCCCCTGCTTTCTCTGCACCCGGACGTAGACAAGGCCGAAGACCAGGGCTGCGACCACCAGCAGGTTGCCGACGGCCGCGCCTGGGCCGAAGGCTGGCAGCAGGTTGCCGAAGCCGAGCTGATAGGACCAGGTGGCGAAGGTGGTGGACGAGTCCGCTGGACCGCCCTTGGTCATGATCCAGATGATGTCGAAGACCTTGAGGGTGTAAACCAGCCCCAGGAGAAGGGTGATCGCGGACACCGGACGCAGCAGCGGGAACGTGACGCGCCAGAAACGCTGCCAAGCGTTAGCCCCGTCGATGGCGGCGGCCTCGTACAGGCTCGCGGGGATGGACTGCAGACCGCTGTAGAGGACGACCAGGTTGAAGGGGACACCGATCCAGATGTTCGCGATGATCACCGAGGTCAGCGACCAGGACGGCGAGGTCAGCCAGTTCACCGGGCCGATGCCGACGGCATGCAGGGCGGCGTTGACGACACCCGACTCGCTGCTCAGCATCCACGACCATGTGGAGGCCGAAACGATCAGCGGCAGCAGCCACGGCACGAGGAACAGGGCGCGCAAAGTGGCGGAGAGCCGGAAGTGCTGGTTGAAGAAGACCGCGAGCGCGAGCCCGATGGCGTACTGGAAGACCAGGCACACGGCCGTGAAGACCGCGGTGTGCAGCAGGGCCGGGGCGAAGGTCGGGTCGGCGAAGACCTTGCGGTAGTTCGCCAGGCCCGTGAACGGCGCATCGCCCTGGACGAAGGAGCGAACGGTGTAGTCGCGCAGACTCAGGTCGAGGTTGCGGTAGAGGGGATAGGCGTAGAAGAGGGCGAGGTAGACGGTCGCCGGGGCGAGGAAGGCCCAGGCGGCCCACTGGGTGGAGGTGATTCGGCGTTTCGCGCTACGGCCCGGGGGCGGGGCGGCGGCCGCCGCCCCGCTCCGGACGCCCGTAGGCCGGTGGGCTTGGAGCTTTGTCGTGGGATTCATCAACGACCCTTGAAGTCAGCCTACTTGGCTGCGGACTGGGCCTCGGACAGCGCGTCCGTGGGCGACTTGGAACCGCTGAGGGCGGACTGGACGGCCTTCCACATCTGCTCGGAGATCTTCGGATACCTGGTGCCCAGGTCGTCACTGGTGCGGCCCTTGGCCGCCTTGACCGCGTCGACCCACGGCTTCAGCTCGGCGTTGGCGGCCACCTGCTTGTCCTGGACCTCGCTAGTGGGGGCCACGTAGGACAGCGTGGTGTCGGTGTTGTAGAGGTTGTCGCCGCTGGTCAGGCAGGTCTCCAGTTTCTGGGAGGTGGTGTATCGGCCGGTGTCCTTCTGGACCGGGACGGTCACGAACTCGCCGCCGGTCGGGGCCGATGCATTGCCTCCGGTTGCGCCGGGGATGGGCAGGACTCCGTACTCGAAGCCGGCCTTCTTGGCGTTCGCGAGCTGCCACGTGCCGTTCTCGCTGAACGCGTAGTCACCGGTGGCGAACTCCTGCCAGCTGGTGGTCTGGGTGTTGTTGAGCACCGAGTTGGGGGCGTAGCCGTTCTTCAGCCAGTCCTTCCAGAGGGAGAGGGCAGACACGGCCTGGGAGGAGTCGAGTGCGGTCAGCTTGGCGCCCGCGCCCCAGAACCAGGGCAGGAACTGGAAGCTGCCCTCCTCCGTGCCGATAGCCGAGAAGGTGATGCCCTTCTTGCCCGCTGTCTTGACCTTCGCCAGCGCCGCCGTCAGCGACTTCCAGTCCTTGACCGAGGCGATGTCCACGCCGGCCTTCTTCAGCACCGCCTTGTTGTAGTAGAGGGCCAGGGTGTTGGCGCCGATCGGGGTGCCGTACGTCTTGCCGCCCGACTGGCCGGCCGCGAGGAGGTTGGCGTCGACCTTCGACGTGTCCAACTTGTTCTCGTCGGTTGTGGTCAGCACGCCGGCCTCGGCCAACGTCGACACCACCGGGTTGTCGACGATGAGGACGTCCGGGGAGTTGCCCTGCTGCGCGGCCAGGAGTGTCTTGCTACCCAGGTCGCTGGTGTCGAAGCCAGTCCGCTTGATCTTCACTCCGGCCTTGGCACCGCACTGGTCCAGCAGCTTCGCCCAGTCCGAGCTCTTGGCGAACTGCGGGTAGGGGTCCCAGATGGTGTACGTACCGTTGCCGACGCTCTTGGTGTCGCCGCTTCCGGAGCCGGAGGAGCAGGCGGTGGCGCTGACGGCAACGGCCAGGGCGGTCACGGCCGCGGCGGTCAGACGGCGCTGTCTGAAGGAGCTGTTCATCGCGAAGGTTCCTTTGTTTTGGCCATGCGAATGCCGAGGCACGGGGTGGTGAGGGCAGGCGGGAACGGCGCACGGCGCGGTCGGCGGTTCGGGCGTCGGTGCGGAGCTACGCGGGTGCGGTCAGGGCGTGGTACCGGATCCGGTCGGCCCGGTGCTGGCCCTCAAGGAGATCGGAGGCACGAGGAGAAGGTGCCGAGGGGGCGCATCGGGATGGTCGAGCCGTTCGACGAGAAGAGCAACGGCATGTCTGCCCATCTCCTCCGCCGGTACGTCCGCCGCGGTGAGCTGCGGGGTCACCGTCTCCGCCCACCGGGCGGCCACGACCCCGGTGACGGAGAAGTCGCGAGGCACATGGCGGCCCGCCCGGGCGAGCCCTCGGTACAGACCGCCCAGCGCAGCCTCGTTCAGCGTGACAAGGCCTGTGGTCGCCGGGTCGTCGTGCAGGATCCGCTCCAGGCACGCCTGGCCCGACGCCGCGTCGTCCCCACAGCAGTACGTGCGGACCGTCAGCCCGCGCTCGGCAGCGGCCTTCGTGAAGCCGTCCAGGCCGCGGTGCGCGGACTCGTATCCGGCCCGCAGCAGTTGCTCGGGACGGTTGACGAAGGCGATCCTGCGGTGGCCGAGATCCGCCAAGTGGTGGACACAGGCCGCCGCCAGGGCGGTGTGGTCCAGGCTCACCCACCAACTGCCCTCCGGGCGGGCGGTACGGCCGATTGCGACGGCGGGGAAGTCCAACTCGGTCAGGTGATCGACCCGGTCGTCCGCCAGCCTGATCTCCATGAGGATCGCGCCATCGACGCGGCGCTCCCCCAGCAACCGCTGGAAGGAACGGTCGCTGTCGACACCGCTCGGGGAGAGCAGCACGTCGTAGTCGTAGGCCGCGGCGGCCTCCACCACGCTGCCGATGAAGTCCAGCTGCATGCCGGTGTAGTGGTTGCCTGCCGGCGGGAAGACCAGGCCGACCGTGTTGGTCCGGCCGTTGGCCAGGGCACGCGCACTGGCGTTGGGTTGGTAGCCCAGCTCGTCGATGACTTCCTGGATCTTCCGGCGTGTGTCGTCCGAGACAGGGCGCTTGCCACTCAGCGCGTAGGACACGGTGCTGCGCGAGACACCGGCCCGGCGGGCGATCTCACCGATGTTCACAGGTGGCTCCTTGCTCGAACCGGTTCGACTCCTCGGTGGAGGGAGTGCTCGCCAGCCGCGAGGGGGTGTGGGTGGGGCTTTGATCGGGAGCCGGTCGTCGAACCGGTTCGCATGAAGTGAACGTAGGAACTGGCCGAATGCCTGTCAACGCCTTCGGCGGCATTTTTTCGCACCCCGCGGAAGGTGCGGATTTCTTCCAGTCCAGGGGATTGCTGGCCGGTGTTGCCGATGCTAGGTTCCCCGAACCGGTTCGATGAAGTGGTCCTTCCGACGGCCGTAGAGGTTCTGCATCCTCCTCGTAACCGGTGGGCCTCGGGTAACCGCCGCTGGATGCCTGAGGGCATGCCGTGAAGACAGTTGCACCAGAACGCCTGGGCAGATTCGCCGACGAGCTCGCAGTCCAGGAGACCACGGCGCGATAACGGCAGGGGACGGTCCGATCGGTGCTCACCGCGCCCGGCCGGGCATCCTGGCTTCTCGGCTGAAATACACCCAGTGACCGAGAACCTGCCGCCCTGCCCCGAGTGCTCCAGTGCGTACGCCTACGAGATGGGCCCGCTCCTGGTCTGCCCGGAGTGCGGGCACGAATGGTCACCGGCATCCGCAGAGCCCGCGGGAACCCCGGGGACCGGGTGATCACGGATGCGGTCGGCAACGTACTTGCCGACGGCGACACGGTGACCGCGGTCAAGCCTTGAAGGTCAAGGGCAGCCCGACCGGGATCAAGGCGGGCACCAAGGTGCGCAACATCCGCCTCGTCGACGGCGTGGACGGTCACGACATCGACTGCAAGGTCGAGGGATTCGGCCCCCTGCATCTCAAGTCCAGCGTGGTCAAGAAGGCTTGACCCGGTAGCGTGCGGCCGCTCCTACGACGGCGGCGGCACCGGATAACGGGTGTTCGCGCGTCCGAGGGCTGTGGCACGATGCCGCGACGATCTCCAGCTCGCCCATACCAGCCGTCGTTCCCGCAGGTCGGATGGCCCAGAATGCCCAGCCGTCGCTCAGCCTTCCCAGCGGCCTGGAGCTACGCCCCTGGTGCCCCTCCGATGCCGACGTCCTGATGGCCGCTGGCCAGGATCCGGCCATTCGTCAGTGGAACCGTCTGCTGGTGGAAACCCCGCAAGACGCGCGCCGCAGGATCGAGCGCATGCATGAGCGCTGCGGGCGCAGCACTTACGTGTGCGACGTGTGCCGTGTCTGCCCCGCGGGGGTGGGGGCTCGTAGGGGAAGGCGAGGAGTCGTGTCCGAGTTGCTCTGGGCTGTGTGCGTGCCGGAGCAGGGGAGCCGGCCCTGTCTGTTGGGTCCGCGTTGTGTGCGATGGGTTCGGTGAGCCGTCGGTCATGCCAAGTGGTTCAGCAGGGTGTGTGCTTCGTTCCTGGCGGTGGTCACCGCTGACTCGCTGAGTCCGCACAGCCGCAGGCATGACGACGCGATGGCGTCGGTGTCGGCTGCTTCCGGTTCACGGAAACGCCGTATCTGAATGACGACCTCCACCAGCTGGATCAGCAGTTGACCGAGCCGCTCGGCGGGCAGGCTGCCGGCGACGCTCTCGGTTGCCGCCAGGGCGCCGAGAGTGCCGTAGCTTTTCTGCAGCCGGCCCCGTTCGGCGCGGAAGGCGTCGAATCGTTCGGCCCGTACTTCCGGCAGTAGGTAGAGCGTGCCGATGTTGTACGGGGTGCGGGCCAGGGTGCGTACGTCCGTCGCGGCCACCGCGTAGAGCGCTGCGGCCGCTCTCGCCCGCTCGGGCACCGGTGCCTGGATCCGCTCCACCATCTCCAGGCTTGGCCGCACGGAGGTGGCCAGCAGCTCGGCGAGGATCTCGTCCTTGGTGGTGAAGTGGTAGTAGAGCGAGGCCTGCCTGATGCCCACCCGCTCGGCGATCATGCGGGTGCTGGTGGCGGCGATGCCGCGTTCGACGAAGAGCGCTCCGGCGGCGTCGAGGATCTGTTCCCGGGCAGAGGTGCGAGGGTCGGACGGCGGCGTGTGCCGGGGTCTTCCTTGGCGGGGACGCGTCGTCGTCATGGGCCCATCCTGCCACTCCTGGTGGTGGGCACCCGGCCGTTCCCGGCACGTGGGTGCCCGCCTTGGTGCCTTTGGTCAAGTGGACGTCAGATAGGCACGCCAGCCGCCGAAGTGGGTGATGTCGGGCGCGTTCTCGACGGCGTACGGCTCCACCAGGAAACCGCTGACATGGCGCCCGCCGGCCAGTTCGACGGTGCCGATGGTCATGGGCGCGGGAACGGCGGCGGTCAACGCCCCGAACCCTGCGGCCGGCAGCCGCCAGATCTCGCCCTCGATGGCTGTTCCCGTACCGCCGCCTGCGTGCGTGTCGCCGCCCGTCCCGGCGTGGGCGTCCGGCCCGCCCTCGGCGACTCTGACCAGGCCCGGTTTGGGCGGCTCGGTGGCCAGGGCGTGCAGCCGGTAGCCGCCGGCGGTGCGGGCCGGGCCCACCAGCGTGCCGCCCGCCTGCACCAACTGCGCGTTGAGCGGCTGCCCGGTGAGGTGGGCGCCGACCACGAACAGGTCGAGCCGAGGACTGGCGAACCGCTCGGCCAAGGCGGCCAGGGCGCGGTCGGAGAAGGCCGGGCCGGTGAACATCACGCCGAACGGCAGGCCGTCCACGAACCCGGCGGGAACGGCGAGCGAGGCGTAGTCCAGCAGGTTGGCGAAGTTGGTGAAGCGTCCCATCCGGGCGTTGGCGCCGATCGGGTCGGCCGCCACTTCCTCGAGGGTTGGGTGCCAGGTGGTGGTCGGGGTGAGGAGCGCCGAGCAGCCGTCGAGGGCCGCGTGTCCTGCGGCGCCGAGGGCGGCGAGCCGGGCGGTGTCGGCGGCCCAGTCGGCGGCGGTCTTCTCCCGGCCGGCCAGCACGATGGAGGCGACGCTCGGGTCGAGGTCCGTACCGATCAGGTGGCGGTGCTTGTCCAGGTGCTCGCCCACGGCGGCGTACCGCTCGGCGACGAACGCGCCGCCGTACAGCAGCTGCGCGGCCTGGAGCAGCGGGGTGACGTCGATCTCGACGATCTCCACCCCGGTGCTCGCCAGGCGGGTGACCGCGGCGTCGAAGGCCTCGCGCCAGCCGTCGGCCATGCTCTCCAGGTGCTGCGGAGCCGGGACGGCAACCCTGGGGCGCGCGGGTGGCGGCGGAAGCTGGGTGCCGGTGCGGGAGAGCGGGTCGGCCGGGTGGGGGCCCTCAACGATCTCCGCGGCGATGCGGGCGAGCCGCAGGTCGCGGGCGAACACGGTCACGCAGTCGAGGGTGTAGCAGGCGGGGACCGCCCCGGTCACGGGCACCAGACCCTTGGTGGGCTTCACCCCGACGATGCCGTTGAGGGCGGCGGGCACCCGCCCGGAGCCGGCCGTGTCGGTGCCGAGCGCGATGTCGGCGATGCCCAGCGCGACCGCGACGGCGGAGCCGGAGGACGACCCGCCGGAGATGCGGGCCGGGTCCCAGGCGTTGCGTACCGCGCCGTAGGGGCTGCGGGTGCCTACCAGGCCGGTGGCGAACTGGTCCAGGTTCGTCTTCCCGAGCACTACCGCGCCGGCCGCGCGCAGCCGTGCCACCGCGGGCGCGTCGGCGTCCGGCCGGTAGGCGTACGAGGGCGCGCCCGCGGTCGTGGGCAGGCCGGCCACATCGATGTTGTCCTTGACGGCCGCGGTCAGGCCGGCCAGTGGCAGCGCCGGGTGGATCCGGGCCGCTTCGGCGAGTACTTCGTCGCGGGGCCTGAGGTGGATCCAGATCTCGGGGCGGTCGGCCGACTTGATGCGGTCGTAGGCGGCCTCGACGCGTTCGGCCGGTGTCATGGCGTTCATGCCTTCACCGCCGCGAGGATCTGGCCGGGAGCGACCTGTTCACCGGGCTTGACGTAGATCTCCAGAAGTGTTCCGGTGACGGGGGCGTTCACCTTGGACTCCATTTTCATCGCCTCCAGCGAGAGGATCGGGTCGCCCTCGGCGACGGCGGTGCCCGGCTGCGCGACGGTCTGCCAGACGGTTGCGGTGAACGGCGCGGTGACCGGGACCGCGCCGTCCGGGACGGCGACGGCGTCGGCGGCCAGCGGGTCGGGATCATCGCCCCGGTCGAACTCGCCGGCGGCGCGCCAGCGTTCCTTCTCGGCCTGGAACGCGGCGCTCTGCCGCTCCCGGAAGGCGGCGATGGAGTCGGCGTTGGCGGTCAGGAAGGCGTTGTACTCGGCGATCGAGAAGGTGCCCTCCTCGGTGTCGAAGGCACCGCGGCCGGCGTCGGTCTCGGCGCGCAGTTCGAGCAGTTCCTCCGCGGTGACGGGGTACCACTCGATGCGGTCGAAGAAGCGCAGCGCCCACGGCGAGTCCTGGAACAGGCCGCCCTTGCGGAACCGGTTCCAGATCTGCACGGTGCGGCCGACGAACTGGTACCCGCCGGGACCCTCCATGCCGTAGATGCACAGGTAGGCGCCGCCGATACCGACGGAGTTCTCCGCGGTCCAGGTGCGGGCCGGGTTGTACTTGGTGGTCACCAGGCGGTGCCGTGGGTCGAGCGGGGTGGCGACGGGGGCGCCGAGATAGACGTCGCCGAGACCGAGCACCAGGTAGGACGCGTCGAAGACCGTGCGGTAGACGTCGTCGGCGGTCTGCAGGCCGTTGACGCGGCGGATGAACTCGATGTTCCACGGGCACCAAGGGGCGTCGTCGCGCACCCCGGCCATGTACCGCTCGATGGCGAGCCGGGTCGCCGGGTCGTCCCAGCTGAGCGGCAGCCGCACCGTGCGGGAGGGCACCACGAGTTCGCTGGTGGGCGGGACCTCGTCCTCCAGTTCGCGCAGCAGGGCGGTGAGGTCACGGGCCCTCAGCCGGTGGGCGTCCGTGTGGATCTGCAGTGAGCGGATGCCCGGGGTGACGTCGACGATGCCGTCGGGTGCGTGCGCGGCGAGGGTCTCCTGGAGGGCGTGCACCCGCATCCGCAGGCCGAGGTCGAGCGCCATGGGGCCGTACTCGACGAGGACGTTGTCGTCGCCGTCCCGGCGGTAGGTGACGCCGGGGCGGACATCGGTGGCCTCCAGGCGGCCCAGCACACCGTCGTCGCCGTCTCCGCCACTGCTGATCAGCGTGGGGGAGGCGCGGTGGGTGCCGAGGGCGGCCGCCTCGGCCTCCTTGACCGGTACGAACCGGACGGTGTCGCCGGGGCGGAGCTGGCCGAGCTTCCACAGTTCGCCGCTGGCGACCACCGCGGGGCAGACGAATCCGCCGAGGGACGGTCCGTCGGGGCCCAGGACGATCGGTGTGTCGCCGGTGAAGTCGAGGGCGCCCACGGCGTACGGCGTGTCGTGGATGTTGGAGGGGTGCAGACCGGCCTCGCCGCCGTCCTGGCGGGCCCATCGCGGTTTGGGTCCGATCAGGCGGATGCCGGTGCGGGCCGAGTTGTGGTGCACCTTGTAGTCGGTGGCGTAGAGGGTGTCGATGTCCTCGCGGGTGAAGAACTCGGGTGCCGCGTGCGGTCCTTCGGTGACACCGATCCGCCAGTGCGGGGTGATCGCGGGACGGCGCTCGGGCGGGGTCGGGCCGCCGGTAGCGGTTTTGGCAGTTCCGGGCCGAAGTACGTCTCCGGCGAGCAGTGCCCGGCCGCCGTGGCCGCCGAAGCCGCCGAGGGTGAAGGTCGAGGCGCTGCCCAGGTATGCGGGTACGTCGATGCCGCCCCGGACGGACACGTAGCTGCGCAGGCCGGGCCCGAGGGACGCGCCGAGGACCAGGGTGGCGCCGGCCGGGACCGGCACCGGCTCCCACAGGGCCGCCCCGGTGCCGTCCACAGTGATCGGGACGGGGGCGCCGGTGACGGCGACCACGGTGGCGGCCGAAAAGCGCAGGGTCAGGCCGCCCGCGGTGACCTCGAGCGCGGGTGCCTCGGCCGGATTGCCGACGGCCAGGTTGGCCTCGGCGAAGGAGACGGGGTCGAAGGGGCCGCTCGGCGGCACGCCCACGTGCCAGTAGCCGAGCCGGCCGGGAAGGTCCTGAACGGTGGTCATCGCTCCCGGCACCAGGACGTCGATGCGCGGCTCGGGGTCGGCGGTGGTGGCGAGCGTGCTGGTGCTGTGTACGGCCTTGCGCACCTCGTCCCGCACGGTCAGCGAGCGCAGCAGACCCAGGTTGGTGACGATGCCGTCGACCCGGCTCGCGGCCAGGGCCTTGCCGAGCAGGTCGAACGCGGTGTCGCGGGTGGCGCCGTGCGCGATCACTTTGGCGAGCATGGGGTCGTAGTACGGCGAGATCTCCGAACCGGTCTCGGCGAAGCCGTCGACGCGGACGCCGGGCATCTCGTCGGTGCCCTGGCCTGGGAGGACCGCCCGGGTGACCAGGCCCGAGGAGGGCAGCGAGTCCTTGCCGGGGTCCTCGGCGTAGACCCGGGCCTCCACGGCATGTCCGGTGGGCGTCCATTCCCGGTCGAAGACCGCGTTGTCGACCCGGCCGTCGCGGGCCAGGGTGAGCATGAGTTCGACGAGGTCGACGCCGTACGCCTCCTCGGTCACCGGGTGCTCGACCTGGAGCCGGGTGTTGACCTCGAGGAAGGCGGCCTCCTCGCGCACCGGGTCGTAGACGAACTCCACGGTCCCCGCGCCCCGGTAGCCGACCGAGGCGAGCAGCCGGCGCGAGGAGTCGTGCAGCAGTGCGCGGACACGGCCGGGCAGGGCCGGGGCCGGGGCCTCCTCGATCACCTTCTGGTTGCGGCGCTGCAGCGAGCAGTCGCGGTCGCCGATGACGGCGATCCGGCCGGTGCCGTCGCCGAAGATCTGCACCTCGACGTGGCGGGCCGGGCGCACCAGGCGCTCCAGGAAAACTCCGGTCGATCCGAAGTTCGACTCGGCGAGCGCCGCGACGCGGGCGAAGGCCTCGCGCACCTCGTCGGCGGTGGCGCAGGCCTGCATACCGATGCCGCCGCCACCGCCGGTCGCCTTGACCATCACGGGCAGCCCGATCGACTCGGCCGCGGTGACGGCCTCCTCGGCGCTCGCGAGCAGCTCCGTCCCGGTCAGCAGGGGAACTCCGGCCGCCTTGGCCAGGGCGCGGGCGGTGTGTTTCTCGCCGAAGGCGGTGATCTGGTCGGCGGTCGGGCCCGCGAAACGCAGGCCGGCCTCCTCGACGGCACGGGCGAAGGCGGTGTTCTCGGAGAGGAAACCGTAGCCCGGGTGGATGATTCCGGCGCCATGGTCGAGCGCGGCCTCGATGATCGCGTCGCCGCGCAGATACGAGTCGCGGGCGGGGGCCGGACCGAGGCGGACCGCGTGGTCGGCCTCGCGGACGTGCGGGGCGGCCCGGTCGGCGTCGGAGAAGACGGCGACGGTGTCCAGTCCCATCCTTTTCGCGGTGCGGATGACACGGCGGGCTATCTCACCGCGGTTGGCGACGAGAACAGTGGTGGGACGGGTCACGCGGCGCCCTCCGGGGTGCTCGGGTGCTGCGCGGACTGCGGGCTGCCGGAGTCGGGGCTCCCCGGGCTCGCGGGGCTCTGCGGGTCCACGACGATCATCCGCAGCGGGGTCGGGTTGAAGTCGTTGCACGGGTTGTTCATCTGCGGGCAGTTGGACACCAGCACCAGTACGTCCGTCTCGGCGCGCACCGCGACCCGGCGGCCGGGCGCCGACATGCCGTCCACGATGCCCAGCGCGCCGTCCGCCTCGACGGGCACGTTCATGAACCAGTTGAGGTTGGACACGAGGTCCCGAACCCCCAGGCCATGCCGGGCGGCCTCGGCGAGAAAGTTCTCGCGGCAGCCGTGATGGAACATCACGTGATGGCCGTAGCGCAGGCTGTTGGACTCCTTGCCGCAGGCGCCGCCGATGGTGTCCTGTCGGTCGATCTCGTTGGCGACGACGGTCATCAGCGGGCGGCCCTCACTGCTGTGCAGCACGGTGCCGGTGCGCACATAGGCGTTGCCCTGCCAGGCCAGGGTGTCGGGGACGCTGTAGCGCTCCTCGGGGTCGTCGGCGTTGTAGATCAGGCAGTCGGCGGACTGGTTGCCGCCGACGTCGACGATCGTCAGGACGTGTCCCTTCTTCACCACCGCCGACCAGGGCGCGTTGGAGGCCACTGTGTCGTCCAGGACGACGGCGCCCTCCACCAGGCTCGCTCCCCAGTTGAGGGCGGAGCTCTCGGCGTACACGGCGCCGACCGGGACGGTGGAGGAGACGGTGCCGCCCGAGGCGGTGGGGTAGGTGGTCACGGTGTTCTCGGCCTGAGTGGTCGCCATGTCACAGCCCCCGGGCTTCGCAGTAGTCGATGGTGTTGAGGTACGCCCGGTGCAACTCGGGCGTGGCGGTGAACCGCGGCGCGCCGGGGCCGGTCGGGGTGCCTCGCCAGGCGTGCACCCGCAGCGGCCCGACGACGTAGTCGGGGCGCGGGTCCAGCGGGTGGGCGACGTTGGCGACCAGCACCAAAAGGGGTAGTTCCGCGACGAGTTCGACATGCGTGCCCGGGCCCGCGCCGCCCTGCCAGGCGAGGGTGCCGTCCGCCGCGACGCGTACGCCCTGGAAGAAGGAGACGCCGGGCGGCAGGTCGCGCCGGCTCAGGCCGTGCTTGGCGGCCGCCTTGACGAGGAGTCCGCGACCTGACGGGGACGGTCCCTCGGGGCGGGCGTCACCGTACTTGCGTTCGTTCCAGGCGTCGGTGGTGGTGCCGCAGAAGGCGTCGTGCCGACCGGAGGAGTCGCCGGTGATCACGGCCATGACCCGGCCGTCACCGGACAGCAGCGGGTGGTTCTCGCCCAGGTAGGCCTGCCACGGGATCTTCTGGGTGTCGGCGACGTTGAGCCGCTCGACCGGTTCCAGGGCGTTGAAGAGCAGCAGATGGGCGCAGGCGTCACCGGTCGGGTCGTCGAAGCGCAGCCGGGTGCCGCGGGCGAGGACCTTGTGGGTGTAGCCGCCGGGTGCCACGGTCTCCGCCCACACCAGGGCGGCCGGGTCCACCCCCGGCGGGCGGTGCGGGCTGCCCGACGCCGGAAGGTACGGCATCCAGTCGCTGGCCTGTCCGCCTTGGGCACGGGCGTCGTCCCGGGCACTGCGTACGCTGTCGGTCAGGTGCAGCTCTCGGGCGCTGGCGGGGGCCTGCCCGGTGGGCTGCTGCTCGTGGACTGCGGTGGGCTGGTCGGTGGGGTGCGGGCCGTGCGGCGCGGTCGCCGTCGGCCCTTCGGCGGTGGTCATGGGGTGCCCCGTCGTCCCTTCGTCGGTGCGTCGTCGGTGCGTCTGGCGGTGCGTCGCCCAGACCGCCGAGCCGTCAGGCGGGCTCGGCGACGGCCTCGGCAGGTGGCTCGATGTGCGTGTGGAGTACGTGCGTCAGCTCGATCCGGCGGTGCAGCCGGGAGGCCAGGAAGTAGGCGGCACCGACGGCGAGGCTGAGCCCGATGAAGAGCAGAGCGCTCCACCGCAGCCACCAGGTTCCGCCGGTGACGTCGTAGATCTCCGCGCGGGGCCATAGCAGGTTGATCGTCATGCCCGCCTGGTAGAGCACGGCGAGCGTGGTGACCGCGATCCCCCAGCGGCCCAGTGAGAACAGCGGCCGGCCGGTCTCGTCGACGCCGTCCGGGAGCCGGCCGGTGCCCCCGCGCCGGAGCCGGGTGACCAGCAGCGGCAGCGTCACGCCCAGATAGGCCAGGTAGAGCATGGCGATGCAGAGGCTGGAGAGGGCGGTGAAGATCGCCGACTGGCGGATGTTGACCAGGAGCGCGACCGCGGCGCCCACGCCCACCACGATCGACGTGGTGATCGGCGTACCGGTGCGGGCCGAGACCTTGCTGAGGTGCCGGTGGAAGGGCAGGGCGCCCTCGCGCGCCATGGAGTAGATCATCCGTGCCCCGGAGGTCTGCACGGCGAGGGTGCACGCGAACACCGCGACCGCGACGCAGCACAGCAGCAGGCGGCCCAGGACGCCTCCGAGCCGGTCGGTGAGCACCCAGGAAAGTCCGCCGGCGGCCAGGTTTCCGTCGGTCAGGCTCCTGGCGGCCATCAGCCCTGAGAGGATCAGCAGCGCCCCGCCGATGCCCGAGGTGATGAGCGCGCGCAGGATGGTCCGGGGAGTGGTTCGGCGCGGGTTGTGGGTCTCCTCCGCCAGCTCGCCCGCCGAGTCGAAGCCCACCATGACGTATGCCGCCATCAGCGAGGAGGCGAGGAAGGCCCCTGTGTAGCCGCCGTGGCCGGCCCAGCCGGTGTGGTGGGTCACCACCTGGGGGCTCCGCTCGGGCAGGAAGAAGAGCACCAGCACCAGTGCGATCACGCCGACGATCTCGATCGTGACGCCGATGCTGGTGGCGGCGGCCATCTGGCGAACGCCGAGGATGTTCACCACTGTGGTGATCACCAGCAGGAGGCAGCCCAGGAGGACCGCGTTGTGTGCGCCGGTCGGGGAGACGACCGACGGGTCGGCGTGCGGTCCGCCGACAATCTGGAAGCCGGACCAGATGCCCGGCAGCACCGCCTGCGCGGCGATCGCGGCCGCCGCGACGGTGAGGATCTGCCCGATGATCATGATCCAGCCTGTGAACCAGCCCACCGTGGTGCCGGCCAGACGGCTCGACCACTGGTAGACCGCCCCGGAGATGGGCCAGCGCGCCGCCAGTTCGGCGAAGCAGAGCGCGACCAGCATCTGGCCCACGAAGACCAGCGGCCAGGTCCAGAAGAACGCCGCCCCGCCGAGGCCGAAGCCGAGGCCGAAGAGCTGGAAGACGGTAGTGAGGATCGACACGAAGGAGAAGCCCGCGGCGAACGAGGCGAAACTGCCCACTCCGCGGCGCAGCTCCTGCTGGTAGCCGACGGGAGCGGGACCGGCCGTGACGCTGCTGGCGGCGCTTGACCCAGGGGGGAGCTCGGATCGGTTCATCACCGCACCTCCGATCGAGAGTTACCTGTCGGTCGACAGGTAATGCGATGGTGGGGCGGGCCGGTCTCACGGCTGAGTCGCAGACGTTAACGTCCTGTATCCGATGCCGCTAGGAGATCCCCGCATCGTGGGCCGCTCTGGGGGCCCGGAAATCCGGCATAGTCAAACTCCTGGCCAGCGGCGACGACTGCTGACCCCGACGAACGCTGCAACGAACTGACCAAGCACGGCGGGGACCGCGGCTGACCGCGGTCAGCTATACGATCCATACGGAGCATCCGCTCGTGGACTGTTCGGCAAGGCCCGGACATTCGACGGCGTGGCCAAGACCTCGCGCAGCCGCTCGATCTCCATCCGCTGGGCGGCGAGCTGGGAGAGGACTCGCTGCCTGAAATCGGTGAGGCCGTCGATCTGCGCGTCGCGTGCGGCGAGGCGCTCCTTGAGCCCGGCAACCTGTTCTTTGAGGCCTTCGATTTGGGCGGCCCGCGGGTCCGGGACGACTCCCTGCTCTCGGAGCTCGGCCAGTCGGCGTTCGAACTCCTCCGCCAGGTGCTGGTAGGGCCCCGGCCGTGGCGAGCCGTCGCGGTTCTTCTTGGGGTGGAAGCCCGTGCGGGCGACCCCGGCCTGGGCCGCCAGCGTCTTGATGTCGCACTTGCTGCGCGCGGGAATCTCGCCGGCCAGGAGTCGGTCCATGACCTGTCGAATCGCCGACTCGTTGTCGCGGCGGGTCTCGTCGCTGATGCGTGCCACGTCATGCCCCCGTCGCGACGGCGGTGTCGATCTCGGACAGCACCCGTTCATCACGGGCGAGTTCCGTGGTCAGCCGGGCCTTGCGCTGGTGGCAAGCCAGTTGAGCAGGGATTGTTCACCCAGCCACGGCCATAGCCACCCGGCGAGGCCACCACCAGCCCGATGAGGAATTGCCCCGCGGGTGACAGCTTGGGCTCTCGGCCCCGCTCCCGCACCTGCCACGCTTCTGGGGTAGTGACTAGGAAACTGAGAGGGCCACCCCGCGGACCGCTGTCCGCGGCTGCACAGTTGATGGCACAGCTTGAAGGTGCGCGTGCCGTCTTGGTTCTCGATCGGCACGGTGTGCGCGCGTGGTAAGGCCACGCCGAGGAGGGTGTCCGACGTCGCCTGGGCGCCGGACGTGCGCGTCGCGCTCTGCCACAGGATCACTACCACTCGCCGACCTGTTCGCTTGTGAGGGCGAAGATCCGTAAGGGGCAAATGGGCAGTACGTGGTGGTACAAGGCGCTGCGTGGCGGTGCAGAGTAGCGCAGGGAGCGCAGTGCGAGGAGCGCGTTGATGGAGACGGGGGCCCGTGCGGCAGACTGGGTGTCGTTCATGCCGTCCCCCACCGAACGAGAGTCTCGAACCTGTGACCGACGTGTCCGCGGCCTCGGAATCCGCCGACGAGGACGCCTTCGGAATCGACGCGTTCACCCTGGACGATCGGCTGCGGCTGTTCCATTTCGCCGCTGCCGAGAAACGCCACGAATATCTGTGGCTGTTGCGTGCTTTCGACCGGGGGCGGGCCAACTACCAGGTGTTGCTGCACGCTTCGGATGCGGCGGGGGTCCTGAAGCGGCTCGCTGCCGAGCATCCCGGCGCGGCGGCCGTCGGGGACGTGCAGCCGTTGCTCGACGCGCTCGCCGACTGGCGGGTCCTCGACCGGTCGTACGACGGGACGCGCGCCGCGAATCTCGCCGAGTACCGCAACCGGCACTACGTCTACCAGTTCACCCAGGCGGGCTACCGCGCGTACCGGGCCGTGGAAGATGTACTCGGCGCGCGGCTGGAGGACGCCCAGCTCTCCCGGCTCGTCTTCCCCGACATCCTCGCCGACCTTCACGCGCTGGCCGACGCCAACGCCGCCGGTGATGCCGAGGAGGTGTACCGCAAGCTCGGCCGCCTGGACTCCGTACTGGGTGAGATGGCGCAGCGCGCCGCCCGGTTCTACCTGATGCTCGGCGACCTGGCACGGACCAACGACACCCGGCCCGAGGTGTTTCTCGCCCACAAGGACGCCTTGCTCGGGCACATGCGGGAGTTCACCGCCGAACTCGGCCGCTACGCTCCGCTGCTCGCCGAGGCTGTCGAGAAGACCGCCGCCACCGGCGTCGACCGGATGATCGAGCACGCCGCCGAGGCCGACGAGCGGCTCTTCCGCAGTCCCGCCGAACGCCTCGAGGACTGGCGGCAGCGGTGGCAGGGCATCGTCCACTGGTTCGCGGAGCGCGAGCACAGCGAGGCCGATCGGCTGCAGGACGCCACCGTCACCGCCATCCGCTCCGTCCTCGCCCTGCTGCGCAGGGTCACCGAGGCCCGACGCGGCGGGGTGAGCCGGGAGAGTCAACTACGGCATCTCGCCCAGTGGTTCATCTCCTGCGAGAGCGACGAGGACGCGCACGCCCTCTTCCAGGCCGCCTTCGGACTAGGCGCGCCCCGCCATATCGCCGTCCCGTACGCGGACCCCGAGCTGATCCCGGGGCGTACGTCCTGGTGGGAGGCCGAACCGGTCGAGCTGGCGCGCACCCTGGTCCAGTCCGGCCGCAGCCCCGGCCTGCACGGTCCCGGCCGCATCGAACGCAACGAAGCCCAGCGGGAACGGCTCCGCGCCGAGCAGCTGAAGCAGCAGGCCGAGCGCCGCACCGCCGCCGCCTCGCTCGCTGCGGACGGAGCGCACGGCAGGGTGCTGGACGAGGCCGAGACGCGAGTCCTGCTGGCGCTGATGAACGTAGCGCTCGCCGCTCGCGTCCCCGCCAGCCGCAGCGTCTGCGCCGCCTCCGGCTCCGCCCACGGCGTACGCCTCACCCTCACCCCTGTTGAGGGCTCCACCACCGTGCACACCGTCCGCGGCAACCTGCACTTGAACGGGCTGCGACTGGAGGTCACGGCATGAGTGCAGCACGAAGCACCTCCGCCCCGGGCGGCGGTGGGCGACGCGCAGGGGAGCGTGTCGCCGAGCACGTTTCACCTCTCGAACTCGCCGACTATCAAAAGGCCGTACGGCTGGTCCTGCGGCATCCGCTGATCACATCCTCGTACCCGGACCGGGCGGCCCTGCCGACCGTGCGCCGCTGGGCCGAGCAGCTGCGCACCGACCTGATGGAGGTCCTCGGCTACCGGCTCGTCACCACGGCCGACACCGCCCGGCTACTACGCGTGCAGGACCACCTGGACGCGACGCGGCCCGCCGTCACCCGCGCCGGCCGCCCCTTCGACCGGCGCCGCTACGCCTACCTCGTCCTCACCCTCGCTGCCCTCGGCCGCCACGGTGCGCAGGTCGCCCTCGGTGAACTCGCGGACGCGGTCGCCGCCGACGCCGCGCGCATCGACGGCCTCGGCCTGGACACCACCCGCAAGACCGACCGGGACGCCTTCGTCGACGCCGTCACCTGGCTCACCGAGCGCGGCGCTCTCGCCCTCACCGACGGCTCCGCCACCGCCTGGGCCGGTGACCCCGAGCGTGCGGAGGCTCTGTACGACATCGACCGCGAGATTCTCACCGCCGTCCACCAGCCCACTCGAGTCCTTCAACACCTCACCTCGGTGACAGGGCTCCTCGATTCCGGAAGCGCGCTGGGCCTGGCCACGGGCCGCCACGCCCAGCGCCGCGATCAGGCCCGCCGTGCTCGGCGTCTCGTCCTGGAGAACCCGGTCGCGTACTACGCCGACGCCGAGGCCGAGTTGCTCGGCCAGCTGCGTGCCCCATCACTCGCCGAGGATCTGGAGCGTCTGACCGGCCTTGCCGTGGAGCGCCGTGCCGAGGGCGTGGCGCTCGTCGACACCTCCGGCAGGCTGTCCGACATCCGTTTCCCCGGTGGCGGCACGGTCGCCCAGGCCGCGCTGCTCCTTGGCGCCCGCATCAGCGAGGCCGCCCGGCGCACGGGGCGGCACGTCCCCGACCTGCTGCCCGCTCCGACGGCCGCCGAACGCCTCGCCGCCCGGGCCCGCCGCATCGACGCGGCCCTCCCGGCGCGCGGACTGCTCGCGGAGCTCTCCGCATCCGAGGAGCAGACGCTGTACGAGGCCGCCAACGAGGAGGGCGACGAGCCGGAGGAGACCCGCTACCCCTTCGTCTCCGACTCCTGGCTGCGTGGCAGGCTCAAGGAGATCATCGGCGAGTACGGCAAGGGCTTTGCCGCGGACCTGCGCGAAGACCCGGACCGGCTGCTCGCCCGGGTCATGGACCTGCTGGCCGCCCTGTCGCTGGTCGCCCGCGTCGACGGCGGAGTCCTCGTGCTTCCGCTCCTGGCCCGCTACCGCGGGGTCAGCGCCCGAGTGAAGTCCCGTGTGCCCGCCCCGCGGTCCGCCGCCCAGACCGCTCGGTTCGCCGACGACACCGTGAAGGACCCGACGCCGTGAGCACCCCGACTCCCGTCCCGGCCAGCGCCGCCGCTCCCACTGCGGCCACCCGATACGTCCCCACTCGCGCCGGGATCGTCAACCTCTGGGACTACCGGGACGAGGAGTTTTCCTTCGCCGGCGGCTGGCTGGTGCTGCGCGGGCCCAACGGCTCCGGCAAGACCAAGGCCCTCGAAGTGCTCTTCCCGTTCGTCCTCGACGGCCGTATCGATCCCAAGCGGCTCAACCCGTTCGCGGCCGAGGACCGCACGATGAAGTCCAACCTGCTCTTCCGCGGGCAGGACAGCGCGCTCGGCTACGTCTGGATCGAGTTCACCCACCGCACCAGTGGCGAGGCCGTCACCTGCGGCATCGGCCTGCACGCCCACCGCCACCGCGACACCCCCGCCCGCTGGCATTTCGTCACCGACGGCCGCGTCGGCGAGGACTTCTCCCTCCTCACCGACGACGACCGGCCGATGACGAAGAAGCAGCTCGCCGCCGAGCTCGGCCAGGAGCTGATCGCCTCTCCGACCGACTACCGCGCCGCCGTCGACCAGCGGCTGTTCGGCCTCGGCCGGGAGCGGTACGAGCAACTGCTCACGCTCATCCTCACGCTGCGCCGCCCGCAGCTCGCCAAGAACCTCGACCCGACCAAGCTCTCCGACACCCTCACCGAGGGCCTGCGCCCGCTGGACGACGACCTCATCGCCGAAGCCGCCCGCTCCTTCGACGACATGGAGTCTGTGCAGCGCACCCTGGAGGGACTGGTAGCCGCCGACGACGCCACCCGGGCCTTCCTCGCCGGCTACTCCACCTACCTGCGGGTCCACGCCCGCGTGGCCGCCGACCGACTCACTGCCCGCCGTACCGAGACCGCTGCCCGCACTGCCGCCCTGGACAACGCCGTAGCGGAGGTGGCGGCGGCCCGCGAGCAGCAGGCCGCCGCCGAGACCCGCGCCGAGACCGCCGACGCTGCGCTCGCCGCTCTGCGCGCCCGCCTCGACCAGCTGCGCTCCTCCGCCGCGTATCAGGCCGTCGAGCAGCTCGCCGACCTGGAACGTCTGGTGCGTACCTGCGAGCACACCGCCCAGCAGGCCACCGCCGAACGCGAACGCCGCACCGCCGCCACCGGCCGTGCCCGTGCCGAAGCCGAACGCGCGGCCCAGCTTGCCGCCGAGCTCGAGGGCGCCGCTTCCCGTGGCGCCGCCGCCGTCGCCGACCACGCCCACACCGCGGGCATTGCCTGGACCCCGCCCGACGCCGAGCCCACCCGGCTCGCCGAGCGGTCCGCCGCGCTCGCCACCGCTCGCCACGACGGCGTGCGGGCGCTACGCGCCGCCCAGCAGGACTGCCGCAGCGCCGAGCAGACCCGCGACCTCGCCCGCAGCGCCCTCGACCGCGCCGAGGAGGCGGTCAGTGGCGCCGAAAGCGGCGAAACCGACGCCGAGCAGGCGGTCGAGGCCGCCCGCGCACAGGCGCGAGAGGCGCTCGCCCAGTGGACGCAGGCCCGTGGCCCGCTCCTCCCCGAGGGCGCCATCGACCGCCTCGCCGAAGCCCTCGACCTCACCGGCGAAGGGGAAGCGGCCACCCTCGCCGACACCTACGCCGAGGCCGTCGCCCCCGCCGTGCAGGAGCTGCGTGACGCCCTGGCCGCCCTGCGCGGCCGACGTACCGACCTCGAACGCCGTCGCGCCGAGACCGAGGCCGAGCGTGACCGCATCGCTGCCGAGCACGACGACGCCCCTCCCGCCGCCCGTGGCCGCACCGCCGACCGCACCCGTGGGGGTACTCCCCCGGCTACCGCTGGGGGCACTGCCACCCAGGCCCTCAAGGCACTGAGGGAGGGCGTACCTCTGTGGCAGCTCGTTGACTTCGCCGAGCATCTGACGGAGGAGCAACAGGCCGGTCTGGAAGCAGCCCTGGAGGCCTCCGGCCTCCTCGACGCCCTCGTCACCGCCGAGGACACCCCGGTGCCGGCTGGGCACAGCGACGGCTACCTGCACACCCGCACACCCGTCGACGGACCCAGCCTGGCCGACCTGCTGCGCCCGGAGGACGGCACACCGATCCCCGCCGCGCGCGTCACCGCCGTCCTGCGCTCCGTCGCCATCACCTCCGGCCCTGACTCCGGCACCGCGCAGATCACCCCGGTCGGCCGGTACGTCGCCGGCGTCCTCGTCGGCGCCCACACCAAGGAGCACGCCGAGTACGTCGGCGCCACTGCTCGCAAGCGCCGCCGCGCCGCCCGCATCGCGGCCTGCGAGGCGCTGCTCGCAGAACTCGCTGCGGGGATCGATGAGTTGACGCGCTCCCAGGCCCGCACCGAGACACGGCTGGAGGCGTACGCAGCCGCCCGCGCTGCTCTGCCCCGCACCACCGGCATCACCGCCGCGCTGCGCGAACTCGACAAGGCCGCGGCACGGCTGCGCGCCACCCGCGAGGCCGCCGACTCTGCCCAGGCCTCGTACGACAAAGCCGTGGCCGCCTGCTCGGTCACCGAGCGCGCCCTGCGCCGCACCGCCGCCGAGCACGGCATCGCCCCCGATCGTGTCGACGCCGTGGAGACCGCCACCCACGCCTTCGAGGCGGCGGTACGCGAACTCGCCGCCCGCCGCCGCGAACACGCCCGGCAGTCGCAGGTCACCGAAGCCGCCACCGACCGGCTGAGTGCGGCAGCCGAGGACGAGGAAGCCGCCCTGGACGCCGAGCGCGCCGCGCGCCGCCGCCACGCCGAGGAGGCCGCGGGGCTCGACGCCCTCCAAGAGGCCGTCGGCGCGGAGGCGCAGGAGGTGATGCGCCAGGTGCATCAGGCCGAGGACGCCCTCGACGGCGCGGTCCGGGAGGCCGAGACGGTCACCGCCGCCCTGCATTCGGCCATCGCCACCACCGCCTCCGCGGAGGCCCGGCGTACCGCGGCGGCCGAGGCCGGCTCCGTCGCCGCCGCCGAGGAGAAGGAGACCGCCCGGGGCCTCGCCCCGTACGCGGCTCGTGAACTGCTCGACATCCTGCGCTGCCCGCCCGGCCTGTCCTGGCCCGCCCAGGAGGCCGACTGGGCGGGTCAGGAGCTGCCCGCCGCGGCGGTAGCGGTCCACGAAGCGATCCAGGCCGCCACCCGCGACCTCGCCCCCACCGAGACCAGCGTCAAGCAGTCCGTCACCCGCCTGACGAAGGCCCTGGACGACCTGCAGGCCCAGCTCGCCGCCGCCGGACAGGACTATCGGCCCGAATGGGACGGCTCCGACGGCGTCATCCTCGTCCGCGTCGCCGACGAGGAAGGCCCGTTGCCCGTCGCCTCCTTCGCCGAGAAGATCGCCGAGCACCGCCGTGACCAGGCCGAGCTGCTCAGCGACTCAGAGCAGCGCATTCTCGAGGACGCTCTGCTCACCCGACTTGCCCAGCAGATCCACGACCGCACGGTCGACGCCCGCGACCTCATCCGGCGCATGAACACCGACATGCGCGAACGCAGGATGTCCTCCGGCACGACGGTCGGCGTGAGCTGGCTACTCGCCGACGACCTCGACGTCGAGCAGCGTGCCGTGTGCGCCCTCCTCGACGCGGACGCCGCCCGGCTCGGCCCCGACGGACTCGCCCGGATCCGCGCCCACTTCGCCGCGCAGATCAAGAACACCCGCGCCCGTCACCGCGACCTGCCTTACCGCGAACTGCTGGCCCAGGTGCTGGACTACCGCCGCTGGCGGCAGTTCGCCTTCCAGCTCGTACGCCCCGACAGAAGCGAGGAGCGGCTCACCCGCGCCCGTCACAGCCGCCTCTCCGGCGGCGAGCAGTCCGTCTCGCTGCACCTGCCGCTGTTCGCCGCCGCGCACGCCATGCTCAACTCCGCACACCCGCACTCCCCGCGACTGCTCGCCCTGGACGAGGCGTTCGCCGGCGTCGACGACACCGGCCGCGGCGAACTGATGTCGCTGGCCGCCCAGTTCGACCTCGACCTGTTCATGACCGGATACGACCTGTGGGCCGCACACGCCACCGTCCCCGCCGCCGCCCACTACGACCTCGCGCACTCGGCGATCGACCACACCGTCTCCACGCTGCTGCTCCTCTGGGACGGCGAGAAGCTGCTGGCCGACGACATCGGCAACCTCACCGCGATCCTCGGCTCACCCGGCACCCGCCGCGTCCCCGGGTCGAAGGAGGCCACCGTTGCCGACTGAGCAGCACAGCTACGACGAACTGCACGGTGAGGGCTGGACCCGGCTGCTGGCCGCCGCCCGCCGCAAGCTGGAACGTACCTCGGGCGCGCTCGACGGCGAGATCGGCCTCTTGGCCCCCAGCGATGCCGAGCGTCGCACCGTCATCGGCGTCACCGGCCGCTACCGTCCCGAGACCGCCAAACGCCTCGCCGTCCCTCTCACCGCCCTCGACGCCTACCTGTACGACCGCTGCGGCACCGGCCTGCTCCAGACCCTCGGCCACCTGAACGGGCCCTTGCGCGACCGGCCCGCCGAACGCGCCGACGAGGACACCCGCCGCGAACAGGTCCTGACCTCCGCCCGCTCCAGCCGCCTCGCCACCGAAAGCTGGTTCGCGGCCTGGCTGGACCGCCTCGCCGCCGACGGCACCCTGACCCGCCTTCTGCGGCGCGGGGACGCACCCCTGATCGACGCGGCGGTGCGAGTCCTGGAAAAACTCCCCGAGGACCACTCCCGCATCCTGCCGCTTCCGGTCCTCGCCGAATGGGCCACCGGCGACACCAAAGCCCTCGTCCCCGGCTCCCCGCTCGAACAGCTCGTCCTGCGCGCCCTCGCCCAGCGCACAGGCGACGAAGTCCCGCGCGAGAGGGCCGGACGCCGCGCCCTGTGGGAGAGCGCGGGCGCCATCGCCGACGACCTCGCCAGCCAGGTCCTCGTCCTGGGTATCCGCCCCGAGGGCGACACGGTGGTCTGCGACTGGCTGCGCGATGCCGCCGACTTCGGCATCCCGTTCCGGCTCACCCTCCACCAGCTCGCATCCGGCCCCGTCGTCCCCGCCGCCGGTGACATCTTCGTGTGCGAGAACCCGGCCGTCCTGCGTGCGGCCGCCGCCGAACTCGAAGCCGCGAGCCCATCCCTGGTGTGCACCGAGGGCGTACCGTCCGCCGCCTGCCACAAACTGCTCGCCGACGCGGTGCGCGCCGGAGCCCGGCTGTACTGGCGGGCCGACTTCGACTGGGCGGGCCTGCGCATCACCGCCACTGCCGTGGAACGCCATGGGGCCCAACCCTGGCGCATGACCACCGCCGACTACCGGGAAGCCCTCGGCCAGGGCCAGTCCACACCTCTGGGCGGCCCGTCGGCGGCAAGTCCCTGGGACCCCCAACTGGCACATGCCATGGAGGAGTCGGGACAAGCCGTCATGGAGGAGCGCTTGCTGCCCGCGCTCCTGGCCGACCTCACCCGCACCTGACGCCGATGGACATGGGAGGCGGTCCTGTCCTCGCTGACGTGTCGCGCCGACACCGCTGCTGAGGACCCCACCGACCGAGCGACCGGCCACCAGGACGCGATCATCCACACTGCGCGGTGGAGGTTGTCTCATGTGGCCGCCCTGCCCGTGTAGGCGGGTAGGGCGGCCCCTACCGACGCACGGCCGCCCGCTATCGCGTCGCCTTCTCCCCGGTCGGTCCCACCGCGAACCACTTGCCGTCGATCCCCTGACCGTTCAGGTCCCCCGGCTTGCTGTCGCCCGCGAAACGGTAGACAGGCCATCCGCCGACGGTGATCTGGACCTGGCCGTCCTGGCGGCGAATGGCCCCGACCTCCTTCGGGTTCACGCCTGCCAGGTAGACGTTGCCGCCCTCCTGGACGGTCACGGGAGGCCACTTCGTAGCGCAGGCGGCGTTGCAGGCCGACTGCGACGGGGAGGCGCTGTCGTCGTCGAAACGGTACAAAGCCGCCTGGTTGATGTTGATGAGGTGCGGTGAAGACAGCGGTGGTGAGGTCACCGCGGACAGCTGGACCCACTTGGGCGGTGCCTCTTGCACCGCGGCTCCGACCACGGTCCCGCCGTTGCCGTCGAGACCGGCGTCCTGCGCCGTGGAGTCGACCACCTGCAGTGCCGAGTTGCCCGCGTTCTGGCCTGGCGGAGGGCTCGAAGGGGAGGCCGAGGCCGCGGAGGACACCGCGGAGGCAGCCGGTGCCGGGCTGTCGCCGATGGTGATCGTCTTGCCGCAGGCCGACAGGCTCGCCGCGCCGCACAGTACGAGTACGGATGCGACAACGGTGCGGCGTACGGCGCCACCGTTGAACGGCGGACGGGTGAAGAGCGGATTCATGCCCGCAACACGAGACAGGCACCGCCAAGGGTTCAACGCCGCCCGGACCGATCGAACCGTCTGCCGCGTTGAACGCTCCGCTCCCCCGGTCTCGTGTACCGCACGGAGATGAATCCTCACCGCACAGGAACGGGAGCCCGCAGTGGCGTCGGACGTCAACATCCCCGGGAGTGAGCTCAAAGAGGCCCAGGACATGTTGGGTTTCGTGCACGACTTCATCGACATCGGACACCACACGTTCGACTTCGATGCCGCGTTCGGGCCCGAGCTCTCCCACGGCTCCGCACAGAACTTCGAAAACAAGTGGGAAGACGGAAAGCACCAGCTGCAGAAGCAGGTGAAGGGCATCCAGGACGCCATCGGCGACATCCTGGACTCCTTCGAGAAGACCGACCAGGACGCGGTGTCGAACCTCGACGACGGAAGCGGCAAGTGAGCTCCGCCGTCATGTCCCCGACGTGTCCAACTGTTCCCCCGAAAATGGCGGCTGACCTATGAGCACTGCACAGCGTTTTCTGCTGGACATCCCCGATCCCTGGCAGCAGGTCGACCTCAGCGGGGAGGAACTGGCGAAAATCCGCGCCCAGGCACTGGCCTCGACCGGCGACCCTCGTCAGAAGGCGCGGATCAACGACATGTTCCGTCAGGGCCGGGAGGTGTCCCGCGCCGCCCGCCGTCACGGGGCGCTGCTGGCCGCGGGTACGGCGACCATGTACACCGAGGGCCTCTTCATGGCCTACGCGATGGTCTTCGCCGTCAGCACACCCGAGGGCGAGGAGCTCACGCTGCCCGTGCTGTCCGCGCGACTGGGTGTCTCCTCAGCGAGTGGTGTCGCACCCCGGGACCGGGTCATCACATCGGCGAAGGTGCCCCACGTGGGCACGGTGGCCCGGGTCACCGGCACCGAGGTGACCCGGCTGACCGGGGACATCGACGTCAAGTTGCTGACGATGCACACGATGATGCCGGTGCCCGGCAGCAGCCGGGACTTCCTCGTGGTCACGCTCGCCAGTCCCAACCTGCCGCTGAAGAACGAGGTGTATGACCTGTTCGACGCCATCACCAGCACGTTTCGCTTTCTGACCGACGATGGTGTCCAGGTCTCCGGCAACGGCGACGAAGCAGGCACGAGCGGCAGCCTCGCTGCCTGATCCCCCTTGCGTTGCATGCCGAAGGACGGCCGGGTCCCCTGATCCGGCCGTCCTTCGGTGCTCCGCAGGGCCTACCGCTCATCTCGGCCCGCGGGCAAGGAGGGAGGTGCGTCCCCCGTGGGAACGCGGGGCGCACCTCCCGGGCTTTTAGAGCTCCGCCTCAAGCAGAGGCACCTGCACCGTCCGCAGGGTTCCGTCGCCCAGGTGCAGCAGGCCCCGCCCTGGCTGCGGAGCCTGTCCGACAACGCCTCGCGGCAGCTTCACGCCGATCACATCGCCGTCGCTCGGCCCCTGCGGGGACAGGAGCATGCCGGTGCGGTTGCGTTTGACCTGTCCCATCCAGCCGGCCAGGCTCAACGACAGCGATTCGGCGTTGCCGGCCGCGAGGACGCCCCAGCCGGTCCCGGCGCCGCCGCGGGCGAGCAGCGCGAGGTCGGAGTCGATTTCGGCTCCCATGAACAGCTCTGCGTCGTCCACGACGATCACGCCGTGCTCCTGTGGCACATTGCCCAGCGCGTTGCGGAAGTCTCCCACCGACACCTCGGTGTCGGTGATGACGGCGGTCACGCCGGGCCGTCCCTCCAACTGCCTCAGCGGCGAGCGGCGCGGGGCCAGCACGATGAGGCCGGTTCCGGCGGCGAGCAGCGACTGCGCCGCGGTGAACAGGGCGGTGCTGCGGCCGGTGCGTGGCGGTCCGGCGATCACGAAGGTCGGTACGTCCGCGAGATCGGGGCCGAGCGAGGTGAGCGTGTCGCCGCCGACGGCCACCAGAGGCTGCATCGGCGCTGCGTGGGTGTGCAGAGCGAGGGCGTCGGCATACGCGATCCGGTCGGGGAGCACGTCCAGCCGGATCGGGCGCCGTGCATCGGGGACCGAGGCTTCGCGCTCGGTCAGCTCCCGGCCCAGGGTGGCCAGGACCTCGGCCTGTGCGGTACCGGACAAGTCCTCGCCGAGTACCGCTATCTGCGCCTCGCTCAGATCCTGGGTGCGGATGCCGCGCCCCGGCGCGGGGTCGGACGGTGCCGATTTGGAGGGGATGCCGACGCTGGAGTAGTCCTGGCGGTCGTTGAGCCTGAGGACGATCTTGTCTTCGGTGGTACCGGAGAAGCGGCTGCCGGCGAGCACCCGGTCGCCGGCCAGCACGACATGGATACCGGCGCCGGCTCCGTCGCGCAGCAGGCGCAGCATGCGTTCCATGTAGCTGCCGTTGTCGTACGAGGTGAATTCGCGTTCGAAGACCTCGAACCGGTCGACCATCAGCACGATGTGGGCGAGCCGCTGCTGGTGCGGCTGGTTTTTTCGCAGTTCGGTCAGGTCGGCTGTGCCCCGCGCGCCCAGAATGCTCTGTCGTGCGCTGAGTTCGGCTCCCAGCCGGTCCAGCAGACGGCCCAGGCGCTCGATCTGATTGCGGTCGACGACCGCTCCGCAATGCGGCAGCGTGGTCAGGGCGTTGAGCGCACCGTTACCGCAGTCGATGCCGTACAGGTGGACGTCGTCGGCGCCATGGGCCTGGCCGAGTGCCGCGGCCAGGGTACGCAATGTCTGGGAGCGTCCGCTGCGCGGCGAGCCGACGATGTGCAGGTGGCCGGCTCGGTCGAGATCGAGGACCAGAGGGGTGCGGGTCTGCTGTGCGGGCAGGTCGACGATGCCGTACTCCACTGCGGGCAGGGCTGCCTCGCGTTCGGCGGACGGCTTGGGCGCGGGCGGTGCCGTCCATGGGAGCAGTGCAGGCAGGGGCGGCAGCCAGGGGCTGGGCTGGGGCGGTACCTCGGCGAGCCGGGATGCCTGTGCAACGGCTCCGGCCAGGACCGCGAGGTCGGTGACGGCCTCGGTCTGCGCCGCGCCCGAGCCTGCGCGGGAGCCGCGGGTGGGCAGCGGGCCGCCGAGGTTCTGCCAGGTCACTGGTTCTGCTTCAACGGTCGTCTCGGTTCCTTCGGCGCCCTGGCCGCCGGGGCGGCGGCCACCGACGCGGCCCGACTGGAAGGGCAGCAGCGCCGACGGCCCGAGTCGGGCGTAGGCGCGGCCGGGGTTGGCCGGTGAAATGTCCCCGGAGTCGGGGGCGTCGATGATGTCGCGGCTCTCACTGGTGTCGGTGGTGCGCAGAGCGATACGCAGATTGGTGTTGGCGCGGATGTCCGGGGTGACCGCTCCCCCGGGCCGCTGCGTCGCCAGCACCAGGTGGATGCCGAGCGATCGGCCGCGCTGCGCGATGTTCACCAGGCCCGAGATGAAGTCGGGCAGTTCGCGCACCATGGATGCGAACTCGTCGATGACCAGCAGCAGGCGGGGCAACGGCGGCAGGACGTTGCCGCCGCGTGCGCGCTTGTCGAGGTAGTCCTCGATGTCCTTGGCGCCTGCTTGGGCCAGCTGGGTCTCTCGGCGGCGCAGTTCTGCGCCCAGGGAGACCAGTGCCCTCTCCACCAGCCTGGTGTCGAGGTCGGTGACCAGGCCGACGGTGTGCGGCAGGTCGGCGCACTCGGCGAAGGCGCTGCCACCCTTGTAGTCGACGAGTACGAAGGTCATCTCATCAGGCCGGTTGACCACGGCGAGGGTGGCAACGAGGGTCTGCAGCAGTTCCGACTTGCCCGAGCCGGTGGTGCCGGCGATCAGAGCATGCGGGCCGTCACGCACCAGGTCGACGGCGAACTCACCGTCGTATCCGACGCCGAGCAGGGCCCGGGTGCTGCGACCTCCCAGCGCCCAGCCGGCCACCACGGCCTCCGCGGTGGGCGGTTCCATGTGCAGCAGGTCCAGCAGGCGTACGGAGCCGGGGAGTGCGCTCTCGTCGCTGTCGCCGACGCCGCGCAGCGGGGCCAGTGCACGGGCGAACTGCTCGTACCAGCCGGGCTCCGGGGAGTCGCTGCGCACGTTCTCCAGTGCAGCGCCGGAGCCGGTGCGCACCGTGGATGTGCTAGCGCCTGCTTGGGTGACGACGACGGCGCCACACTCCTCGGGCAGTAGTCGCTCTTCACGATCGATGCACACCGTGTAGACGCCCACGGAGGGGCCGTCACGCAGCAGCGCGATCACGCCGGGCAGCGAGCGGGCCCGGCGTGCCTGTTCCAGGACGACGAGGATGTCGGGATAGCCGTTGGCTCCGCCGCGAATGACGTCGGGGCCGGCAGCCATGCGGGAGGCGACGATCTGGCCGAGTTCGCCGATGCGCCGGGCCAGGGATTCGGCGGTACTGCCGATCAGGGCGTAGGCGTCCTCGCCCTGTGCCTGCGTGTGGGGCAGCCAACGACTCCAGGACCAGTCGCGTTCGCCGTCGGGTCCGGCAAGGACGACGATGCGCAAGTCGGTGGGGCTGTGCAAAGCGGCGGCCTGGGCAGCCAGCCAGCCGGTCAGCCGGGTCGCTCCCGGTCCGGCGACACCCGCGACTCCCGCCCTGCGCAACGGAACGGCGACGGGCACCTGGTTCAGCCAGGGCACGGTGCTGCGCCGGTGCTCGTCCTGCTCCGGGTCGTCGACGCTGATCGAGGAAGGCAGGTCGGTTGTGCCGACGCGCACGGACAAGAAATCGGGGTCCTGCCAGCGGCGCTCCCACAGCCGTTCGGAGGGCTGGGCGGCCATCTGCAGGAGTGTGGCCGGATCGGGCAGAGAAAGGCGCAGGTTGTGCTGTTCCTCGAGTACGGCAGCGTCGATGTCGGCGCGCACGCGGGCCAGTGCCTGCTCGTGCTCTTCCTTCTTCTCCAGGTATTTCAGCATCGCCTGCTTGCGTCCGCCGAACTGGGTCACCAGGGCGGCGATCGGCGAGAGCAGAGCGATGAAGACGAAGGACCACCGGTGGGTGACGAAGATGGCGATAGCGGCGCTGCCTGCCGGCAGCAGCAGGATCGGCAGCAGCGGGATGGGCCGCTTGTCGGGCTTTGTGGGAGGGGTGGGCAGCCGGAACTTCGCGCCCGCGGCGGGCGGCAGAAACCTCGGCGGCCGGTTGAACTCCAGGCCCAGCCCGTCCTGCGCGGGTGTCAGTGGAGCGCGGGCCGTCGGCCGTGAGGTCAGCTCCAGCAGGATGTCGCCGACGGCGAGCTGGCTGCCCTCCCTCCACGGTGCGGGGCTGTGTGCGGGTTTCCCGTCGAGCAACGCCGCATCGGTCATGAGGAGTTCGGCGCTGCCGTCGAGGCGGATACGGGCCCGGGCCGCGAGCGTCGGCGCCCCCTCGGCGAGGCGGATACGGCACGCCGGGCCGCTGCCGATGTCGTAGTCACCCGGGACGAGCCGGAAGACGGTTCCGGCTCCGGGACCTGAGACCAGACGGACTTCGGTTCGGCCCTCGGGCTCGGGCTCCCGGGGAAGGGGAGCTCCGAGCCCAAGGTCCATGCCGTCCCGCACACCGGCGACCTGCAGGGTGGTGTGCGGGTCGAGGGGGGTGGAGTCGATGTAGAGGGACGGCTCCCCCTCGGCCGCCCCCGCATATCCGACGGCACGTGCCAGCTCGGCCGCGAACCTGCCCGCCTGCGCGGCCGGTTCGGTTTCCACGGCGACGGTGGTGGACACCCCCTCGACCTGCGGGTCACGCACGCTGACGGTCAATCGCACTGCTCATCGTCCTTCTGGTGTGGAGGTGGGGTGCGGCGCCGGCCGCCGTGGCGGCGAGCTGGTCCGGTGGGTCAGGAGAGGTTGGAGCCGAGCTGGCTGTCGGTCTGGTCGAAGGCCTCGCCGACGGACTTCACGTACTGGCCGATCCCCTGCAGCCCCTGGTTGACCTGGTCGAAGCCCTTGGCGAACTCGTCGAAGAACGGCGAGAACTTCTGCTGGGCGGCCGGCGTGCTGTAGCCGTCGGCGAGCAGGTTGGAGATCTTGCCCTTGACCTCGGTGAGCTTGTCCTGCAGCTGGGAGAAGTCATTGAGGAGGGCCTGCGAAGTCGAGGAGGTGGTGTCCGAGTTGACGCTGTAGTTGGGCATGGGAGTACTCCTTGCTGGTGTGCGGTGCGGTCCATCCCTTTCGGGGATGGAGGACTGGTGGATGGGTGGACGTTCAGCGACCTGTACCGGCGTCCGGGCTTTCCGAAGGGCTCGTCGGTGCTGTGACGAACCCGTCGCTGGACGGGGAAGGTGAGCCGGTGCCGCCGTTCGACTGCGCGTCGGACGTGCTGATCGGTGGAGCTGTGGGTCCCGAGGAGGTGGGCGAGGGCGGAAGCGGTACGTCCGCCGGATTCACCGGGGCCGGGCTGGAGGGACGCGAACCGGTCGGTGACGGCGGAAGCGGCACATCCGCCGGATTCACCGGGGCCGGGCTGGAGGGACGCGAACCGGTCGGTGACGGGGGAAGCGGCACGTCCGCCGGATCCGGCGTCGTGGGTTGAGCGGCGGGGGGTGTGTGGACCGGACCGGCCGGCGGCCGGGGACTGCCCTTGATGGGGATCTTGTCGGCGAGGCCGTCGACGGCCCGACCGAGGCCTGCCTTGCCCACCGGCCCCACGCCCAGCTTGGGAGCGGAGTTGGCGATCTCACCGGCGGCCACCTCGTTGGGGTCGCCGCCCTGGGCCACACCCACACCGATCTTGGTGCCTAGGGTGGCGCCTTCCTCGACGAAGCCACCGACCTGGTCGGACGCCCGCTTGCCTACGGTGTCGGCGGCGGCAGGTGCTGTGGTGTCACCGAACCGGCCGCCCTTGCCCTCCTCCACCGGGGGGTTCCCGCGGCTCTTTCCTATCTTGCCGACGCCTCCCTTGAAGGCGACTCCGGCCACGGCTCCGGCCGCAGCCCCGGCGAACACACCCGCCGCCGTGATCTTGTCGTGGTTGGCCGCCTTGGCAGCCGCTTCCAGCCCCGAGTTGGTCAGGAACTTGCCGGTGACTTCCGTAGCCGCCTTTCCTACGGGGTTGGCAAGGACGCCACCGATGACCTTGCTGTTGGCGAGAGACTCACCGATCTTGCTGATCGAGCCGGTGCTCTTGGTGATGAAGCCGGAGTTCTTCACAGCGGCCACGGCGGCCGGCGCGATCGCCTCGACGGCCTTGCCGCCGAGCTTCAGCAGGGAACCGCCCGGGATGATCCCGAGCAGGCCGACGACGAAGTCACCGGCTTTAAGACCACCGGTCTGACTGGCGACGACTTGGTTGAAGACAAAGAGCGCCCCGCCCAACAGCGCGCCCACCACCGGGAAGAACACCGCCACGACGGCGACGAGGGCGGCCAGCAGAATCTGGACGAACGGGAAGTCCTTGAAGAAGTCGGCGATCTTCTGGAAGATGTTGCGCTCCGGAATCGCCTCCTTGGCCGCCCGGTCCAGCACGTCGGCGCACTGCCGCTGCGCACTCTCGCGCATCGATCTGGCCTGTTCCGCCAGACTCTTGGCCGCGCTCAGCTCGGCCTTGCCCGCGTCGATGGAGTCCTGCGTCGTGCGGGCCTGCGACTTCTCCTCGTCCGTCGGGTTCGCACTCAGTTCCTTGGGCGCCTGATTCGCCTGCGGTGCGGCCGACCGCGCCTGGTCCACCGCCCGGTCGAAGGTGTCCTGGGCCTCACGCAGCCGCGGCATGTAGTCGCTGTATGCCTGGGCCGCATCGTGGTAGGACGTCATCGTCTTGGTCAGCTTGTCCGGGAGATCGTCGCCGATCTTCTCCTTCAGCTGATCCATCGCCGCACCACGGCCCTGTGAGATCGTCCCGTCCTTCTTCAGGACGTTCAGCGCCTTCTCCGCGGCATCACCGATGTCCCGGTACCGCTGCATCACGCCCTGGATGAGGTCAGGGTCACCAGGTGTCGGGTCCGAGTCCATGCCGACGAGCTGGAAGTCCTCGGGACTGGCGTGCCGACGTGCCATTGGAATCCCCCGGTGCGGTGCCTGTGAGACGCGATCGCCAGGTACACGGGGGCGGCCGTCCGGAGGGTTCAAACCGTTTTCGCTTCGAACGCTTTCACCGGTCGGCTCCGTGTAGTCGGTGCAACGAAATCCCGGAGGGCATGGGTGGACACGATGAGCAACGGCGCGGACTTCGGGTTCGAGCACAGGCCGGCACACGCCACGGCACGCGTGCTTCTGCACGCCCTGGCCGCACTGCTGGCGGCGTGCCTAGCGCTCGGGGCAGCCACGTCCGCGCACGCGGCGTCCGGGGACGGTCTGATCAAGGTGTTCGTGGTCCCGGAGCCCACTGCGACGGGCGGACAGCCTGCCACCCTGCAATCGATCGCCGCCTCGACATTGGGCGACCCCTCGCGCTCGGTTGAGGTCTTCGACCTCAACCGCGGTCTGGCACAAAAGGACGGCGGGGCGCTCAACGGCCCGGACGACCAGCTGCACCCCGGCTGGATCCTGCGCCTTCCGCAGGACGCCGCGGGACCCGAGGTCCAACTGGCCCGTGACACCGGAACGCAGAACGCTGTCTCCTCTCCGCCGGACTCCGGACAGCGGACGTCGCCGCCGAACACCGCTTGGACCACGATGTTCACCATTCCGCTGACCGCGGTCGTGGCCGTGCTCGCAGCGATCGTGCTCGCGCTGATCACCGCGGGCATCGTGGCAAGGCGCAGGGTGCGCAGCGCGTACGCCGCCTCACTGCGCGCCGTCCGCAAGCTGGGCGAGCCGATGCGGCGCAAGCGCCGGCTGACGCAGCGGCGGGCGGCGGGCCGACGGTTCGCCACCGACGCCGAATCCGTGCGGCGCGCCTACGCCACCCTGGACGACTTCACTCCCACCCGGCAGCAGCCCGAACGGCCGGTGCACGCGCTGCGCGTCGACGACACGGGCGTGACCGTATGGCTTACGGCCTCCGACGCAGCCGACGCCCCGTGGACGAACATTGACAGCACGCGCTGGCGCCGCCCTGCCGCAGCCGGCGGTTGGCTGACCCGCGGGGAGACCACCGGTATGACGCCGCAGTCCTCGGTCAGCACGGCCTGCCTCGTTCGGGCCGGCACCGACAGCGACGGTGAGCCCGTGTTCGTGGACCTCAGCTGGCTGGACGGTGTCCTCAGCGTGAGCGGTGATCAGGCCGTGGCCCGGGACGTCGTGCACAACCTGCTGGCGGAAATCGCACGCACCCGGCCGAACACCCCGGTGAGCGTGCTGCGCGGAGCCGACGGTGCCCCGGCCTTCACCGTACCCACGGGTCTGCGAGAGCTGCCCCGAGTGGAGGCCCCTGCTGTCTCGGTGCCGGCGACGGAGCACGGGACGGTACGCGCCGGCGCGTCGCGCCGACCGGTGCAGGGCCTGGTCGTGGTCACCGGTGCACCCGGCGAGCGGGAGGCCGCGGAGCTGGCCGCCCTGTGCGGGCCTGGCGGCGCGGGCTGGACGGGGCTGGTCTGCGGCGAAGCAAGCGGCGCGCACTGGCGTTGGTACACCGATGCCGACGGCCATGTCGACATCCCCGTGCTGGATGTGCAGCTCACCGTTCCGGCCTGAGGCCCCGGTCGGCTTTGGCGCGCAAGGTGTTGAGGGCGTAGTGCTGGCGGGACTTGACGGTGCCGGCAGGTATACCGAGGATGCGAGCCGTTTCCTGTGCTGTCCGGCCGCACAGGTAGGTGTGCAGCAGGACCTCGCGGTGTTCGTGGGACAGCTGTCGCAGCAGTTCGATCGTCTCGACCGAGGTCAGCACCGTGCCGGAATGGTCAGGCAATGGCATGTCCCGGTCGTGGGCGTCGAGGGTCTCGTGGCGGGCGGCGGCGCTGCGCATCTTGTCGACAACGAGGTTGCGCGTGACTTTGAGGAGCCAGCCCCGTATTGATCCCTCGGTGCTGTAGAGGCGTTCCGCGTGTGACCAGGCGCGGATGAGGGTTTCCTGGACGATGTCCTCCGCCATGTGGTGGTCGTTCAGCAGCTTGGCGGCGTAGGCAACCAATGCTTTCGCATGGTCGGACATCAGGGTGTGCAGCAGCTGATTGCGGTGGGCGGCCGACGCGACGGCCGCGTCAGTGGTCGAGGTCATGTTCCAGTTCCTGAAGGACAAGGCTGTACGCGGCTTCAGCTCCTGGTGGAGCGGAGCGGGAGCGTAGGCAGGGTCCGCTTCCGGAACGCTGACGGTTTACTGACGTGGGGGCGGATCAGGTGCGAGAGGGCCCTTCAGCCGGTCGCGGACGTGTGCAGCATCCGGGTGGCCCATCTCCTCGAGGATGGCGAGTGCTTCGCGCCATGCGTGCACGGCCTGTGTGGGGTGGTGGGCTGCACGATGGGTTTCGCCGATGTGCACCAAAGTGTCGGCCTCCAGGTAGCGGTCGCGGATCGCCCGGTACAGCTCCAGGGCGTGCTCATAGCAATCGAGCGCCCGTTCGTGGTTGTGGAGGTGGTGGTGGGCGTAGCCGAGACTGTCCCATGCAGCGGCCTCGCCGTTGCGGTCGCCGCTCGCCTGGTGGTCCGAGAGCGCCTGCGCACACTCGTCCAAGGCGTCTTCGTACTTGCCCATCAGGATGTGCGTCCATCCGACCTCGTTGGCAATGCTCGCCTCGCCGCTGCGCAGTCCAGCCGCGCGGTACAGGGTGCTCGCGTGCTTGTAGTGTTCGAGGGCTTGCTCATGCTGCTTGCGCCGGTTGGCCAGGAATGCGAGATAGCGGCGGGTTCGACCCTGCCCGGCTAGGTCGCCGATCTCGCTGAACAGCTCCAAGGCGCGCGCGAGGTGCGCGTCGGCTTCGCCCCACAGTGCGAGGCGGCCGTTGACGAAGCCGAGCGCGCGGTGCACATGTGCCTGACCACGAATGTCGCCCAGGCGTTGGGCCGCGCCCACGGCGGCTGTCTGGGCGGCGACTTGTTCCTGCCAGCGGCCGTTGCGGTCCAGGTACAGCTCCAGTGTCGCGGCCAGCTGCCAGCCGTGCTCGCCGGTTCCGTGCCGGGCGTCCTGTTCGATCGCGGCGAGCAGGACGGAGCGGTTGGTCTCCAGCCACTCGGCAGCGGCCGTTTGGTTGGCCAGGCGCGGCACAGTCACCCCGGGTAGGTGGGGCCGCAGGTCGATTCGCTCCCGGCTGGGCGCAAGGACGCTGTCCGCAGCGTGCGCACCATGCAGGTAGTGGTCCAGCATGCGGCGCCGTGCCATGGCCAACTCGTGTGCTGTGTCTTGCGCCCGGGCCAGTTCGGCGCCGTAGGCGCGGAGCAGTTCGTGACATCCGTAACGTCCGGGAACGGGCTCGGTGATCAGGTGGGCCCGAACCAGTTCCGTCAGAAGTGCCTTGGTTTGGCCAGTGCGCTGACCGGCCAGGCTGGCGACGGCCGCGAGTGAGCAGTCGGGTCCCGGATGCAGTGCGAGCAGGCGGAAAACGCGGGCGGACGCGGGGGTGAGAAGTTGATATGACCATGAGAACGCGCTGCGTGCGTCTGCGACAGGGGCCTCCCCGGAAAACGCGTCGAGGCTGTCCTCGTTCTCGTGCAGTTCGGCCGCGATGGACGCGAGCGGAAAGGTCGGGTTCACCACAGCGCGAGCGCTGACGACGGCCAGCGCGAGAGGCAAGTGTCCGCACGCGGCGATAATCTGCGCGACCGCGTCGGGTTCGGCCGCGATCCGTTCGGCGCCGAGACGGCTGGAAAGGAACTCGCTGGCGTCCGCGTCGCTGAGCACGCCCAGCGTCAGCGGGTACGCGCCTTCGCCGGCGACCAGCCCGTACAGCTGGTTACGGCTGGTGACGACTACCAGGCAACCAGGGGCACCGGGCAGGAGGGGGCGGACATGCTCAGTGTCTCGAGCGTTGTCGAGGACGATCAGCACTCGCCGGCCGGCGACCAGGCTGCGATACAGCGCAGCCTGCGCATCCAGCCCCGCCGGAATGCGCTGTGCTGGAACGCCGAATGCGTCGAGGAAGGACCGTATCGCCTCGGCCGGGCTCATGACCGAGCCAGTGGGGTGGAAACCGCGCAGATTGACGTAGAGCTGTCCATCGGGGAAACGGTCGGCGAGCATGTGTGCCCAGTGGACCGCCAGCGTTGTCTTACCCACACCCGCCATGCCGCCGATCAATACGGTGGACACCGCCCCTTCAGGCGCGGGCAACAACCTCTCGACGTGAGCGAGCTCATGGCGTCGACCGGTGAAGGCACGCAGACCCACGGGCAGTTGGGCAGGCCGCACCACGACGCCGGCGTCCAGCTGGGCCTTCGCCGCATCGGCCGCCTCTCCCCCACTCGCGTCAGGATCGGTGGACTCCCCGCTTGCGACCTGCTCAGCAGCACGCAGGGCATAGGCGCGGCCCAGCACACGCTGGTGAGCGGCTTGCAGTTCGGGTCCCGGCTGTACCCCTAGTTCCTCAGCGAGTCTGCTACGCACCGACCGATGAACGTCCAAGGCCTCGGCCCGATGCCCGGTGGCTGCAAGCATCAGGATCAGCCTGGCCTGCAACGCCTCGTCCAACGGATGCTGCGCAGCGGCCTGCCGAAGCGTCACCAGCACTCGCGCACCCAGGCCCGGTCCGGCCTCCAGAGCCAGCTCGGCCGCTTCCTTGACGGCGGTCAGATGTTCGCCGTCAAGGGCGGAGAAGGCGGGGTGAGACCTCACCTCTACCGCAATCCCCGAGGCCGCGGGCCCGCGCCACATGGCCAGAGCCTCGATCAAGTACTCGGTGGCAGCAGCCGCATCCCCGCTCTGCGCAGCATGCTCCGCCTCCTGCCGCAGGGCTCGGAAGCGAAGTAGGTCAAGTCCGTCAGGCTCTACTTCCAGTCGGTAGCCACCCGAGCCACGCACCAGCCACCGTGACTCACTCCCCGCCGGGAGATCGGGTTCGAGCAGTCGGCGCAGTGCGCCGATGTGCCGCTGGACCACGTTGACGGCGGTGTCCGGCGGATCCTGCCCCCACAGGGCATCGACGATCTCATGGACGGCGACGGGATGCCCCACCTCGGTCAGCAGCAGTGCAAGGAGGGCCCGCTGTTTGGGCGGCCCCAGCACCAGTTCCGTGTCGCCGCGCCAGGCTCTGACCGGGCCGAGCACGGCGAAACGTATACACACAGGAATTACCGTACCAACTGTAATGACATGTAGATCCGAAGCACCCCGCCTTGACGGGGTTCGACCACGGGCCAGCATAGAGTCCACGCGAATCCCGACACGCAGGACAGCCCCACCACAGAGCACCAGGCACGACCCGGTCCGGCAAGCACGATAAGGGCTTTATTTGACACTTTACGCAATATGTCCTTGTTGAGCTCGCCCGTCGGTACTTGATGGGCAAGCCTTCGAGGTCAGTTGCCGGTAGTCGCAAAGTGAAGACCGAACCCCGATCGAGGCTGGACGCGGCGATGACCCCGCCGGTTGGGCTTGCGCGCGGCCCCGGGCGATTTTGAGGGCGCAGTCGCTTCATGCAGCCATGCGGTTGCAAGACGCCCACGTGCGGTCAGCCACCGGACGGACTCACCCCCCGCCCGCCTCCGCTGGGACTTCCAGCGCATCCGTCCACGGACCGCCTGCCCGGCCCAAGCACCGAGACTCTCCCGGCTCGGGCCCCGGACGCCTCCAGGCAGAAAACCCGGGCCACACCCCGCCGCGACCTGCACACCCCGCAAAGCAGCGCGGCGTGGTCTCTCAGAGGCGACGCAGGTCGGCTGCCACCGGGCGGGCAAGCCGCAGGTGGTGTAGGCAGCGAGGATCAGCCATGCGGGGCAGCCTCATCGCCGCTTTCTTCCTGGCTTGCGCAAAAGTTCCGCGAGGCGGTTGCCGACCGGGGTGACGCTGGGCAGGGGCTCGTGGGCGAAGTGCTCCGCCTTGCGGCGGCGCAGCAGCGTCTCCCCGTCCCGGTCCCAGGCGAACGTGGGTTTACGTAGAAGCGCTTGGAAGACGGCATCGGCGTTCTCGGGATGCCGCTGGACCAGACGGCGGATGACCATGGGAGCGACGGAGTCGTCGTTGAGGTACTCCCGAAGCCGGCTCAGGTGGGCGCGGTCGCGGGTCAGGGCGGGATCGGCGAACAGTGCGTCGAGGTGGCCGAAGTCGGCGTAGTAGCACAGGCCTTCGGTCTCGTCGTAGATCACGGCGACGGTGTCCGCGTCGTGGAATTCTTCGGGGATGCTGCTGAGTTCGTCGAGGGAGGGCCCGCCGCGTGCTGCCTTGGCGGCGGTCTCGTCGTCGAGTTCGGCCAGGGCCTTGTCCTGCCGGTGGCGGTGGTACTCCCGCATCCGCGCGGTCGCCTCGCCGGGGTCCAGGACGAGTATGTCGGTCCCGAACACTTCGATGAAGTCGGCGCGGGCCTCGGCCTGCATCTGCCACGCCTTGCGCAGCATCTCGGGATTGCGGCGCAGCACCTGCGGATGAGTGGCGAGCGTTTGGACGGCGAGCTGTGCCAGTCGCGGCCCGTCGCCGGCCGCGTAGATGCTGAGATTGCCGCTGACCAGCCAGGCGTCGGTGTCGGGATGCACGGGCACGATACGGGCAGTCACGAACATCCCGGGGCGGAGTTTGCCCAGGGCACGCCGCCCCAGGTTGGAGTGGACCTGGTAGACAAGGTCATCGAGCAGGTTGTGCAGGACGACGGCGTCCTTCTCGAAGCCCTGTACCTCGAAGACCCCCTCCACCACATCGTGCCAGCCGAGCAGCATCGCCCGCTCGTCCTCGCCCAACCGCGGCCGCCGCTGCGCCACAAACCGCTCAAGGACACTGGAGCCGTCCGCGAGGCGGTGCTGCAGCACGAAGTGGTCGATGGTGACGATGGCGGTCGCCTCGTCCAGGAAGCCGAGCCGGTCCGCTGCCTCATCGAGCCGGGCATCCAGCCGCCGGGCAAAACGCGGACTCTGTGCGAAGGCCACCAGTTCGCCCTTGAGGTCCCCGCTGCGGGCCACCAACGTAGCGACGCGGGGCGACACCGTGGTGGTGGAGGGATCGCTGTGTTCCACTACTGCTTCTTCCTGCCTGCTCCTGCACTGTGTTCCGATTGTGCGAGCCGCTGCCCGTGAACCGTGCACGTGTCAGGACATGCATCGGGGGCCAAGGGGCGGTACCGGCCCCTTGGCTGTTGAGCGAGCCGTTCGGCGCCACGGGCGGCCACCCCCGACGGCGAGGACATCCCCGTCGTCAAGACGCAGCATCCGGACATGCCTGTGAGTCTGTCAGAGCAGTGTGCAGCACGGACCGTTGCTTGGAGGAGAACCCTCGCCAGGGTGAGCGGTGATTCTCCCGTCGTATGCCCGGGCGCGCGTCGAAGGCGGGACAGCCCACGCCGCGGGGAGCTTGAAGCCGCCCGCCGGATCCGGTAATTGTCCAACCGGGACCGAACGGCAGCTCAGCCCATGAGCGACCAGAGGCGGGTCCGCTACCCAAGGCGCACTCCCGTCACCGTGGCCTACCGACACGTGGGCGGGATCCTTGGGCGGCGCCGTCGCGCATGTCCGTCTTGCGGCGAGCACGTCATAGGAGTAGCTGAGGAGCCTTCTCGTCAACGATACCGACGGCGGCGAGGGAGGCCGACCTGGTCAAGCTCGCTGTAGGGTGGTGGTCGTCCCGGTGCCGGGAGTGGTCTTGCGGCCCGTCGAGGCCAGCGCCACGGTCATCTTCAAGGGACGTCTCCGCACCAGTCGAACACACCCCCATCCGCGTGCCTGGGCGCATACAGGGCCCGACCACCCGGACCATACCGCCCTACCTCCGTACGCAAAGCGACACCTTCAGCCCGATCATGCGCGGACCAACCCGTGACATCCAAGAGCAGACCGTCCAGCGGGCCCGCGACCAACACCGCGTACACACGCCCGTGCCGTGGCCCGGCGTCCTCGTGGTCGGCCCCGTAGACGCGGCCCCGCATGAACTCCAGCTCATCCATGCTCAACAGGGTTGCAGCCGCCACCGACAGCCCTGCCCGTCACCAACCCGCGGAAGAGCCGTTGAACACGGCATCGCGCATTGCAATCCGCCCCCCGCGGATACGCGATCCCCGTAGAGGCCCGAAACAGAACGGCGCTGTAAGTGCCTCTCCCAACACCACGCCAACGCTCATCAGTGACACGAGGGCGAATGACGTTCAGTCGCGGGAATCGTAGGCTTGTCCGCGCTGCGAGTGCGCCCTCAGCCAAGTGGCGCTGTCCGGTTGATGCGGCCTTCCGCGCCGACATCGCGCCCTGGATAGCCCGGAAGGTCCACTCCCCCCACGTGGTCCAGCGGACCGATGCCGGTGCGGTCGTAACAGGTCTGCCGACTCCCGAATCTTCTTGGAAGGTCACGCCGCGGGGCGCCGGTCCATGTGCGGAACGACGGCTCGCGGCGCACGACTTCCGCGCGGGCCCGCCCGTGGCAGACGCTCGGAGGACAGGGCTGTGCCTCGTCGTTGACGAGGCCGAGTTGAAACGGGTGTGCAGCACCACGGGCCATATCGCTCGGGAACATTCCGCAAGCCGTCCCGTACGTAACTTCCATACGATCCCGTTGAGCATCGTGGGTCGTCCAACCACCTCCTGCCCCGCAACGACACGGGCAGAAGTGGCAGAACGAACTCCCGCTCCGCATCCGACAGTTCATGTCACCCGATGATCTAGAACGCAAGATCATTCGAAGGCACGCCTGAGGGTCAGCTGACCGGCAGCGCGCTGTTCTCCCGCCTGGAGGCTGTGCCGAGCACTGTACGTGCGACATCTTCCAGTGATCTGAGCAGCGGGTTCGGGTCGTCGGCGCGCGTGACGAGTACGACCTCGCAGGGATCGGTGTCGATGACGGGCACCAGGGTGATGTCCTCGCGTACAGCGGCGCGTCGATCGCCGGCGGGGAAGATCGCGACACAGTGGCCGGTGGCGACGAGCTCCAGCTTGTCCTCGTAGCTGTCGTCGATGGCGGGCTGAGGTGGTGCCGGGCGGTCGCCAACCGGCTCCGCCCGAGTGCAACCACACGCCCCCACCTCCACCAGACCCGGAGCGGTTCATCCGACGAAGTAGCGAGATCCTGGCTGGCGTCGCCCTCACTTCCTGCTTGAGGGCGACGCCTAGCTGGCTTCAGACGACCAGAACCCGGCGCCCGCGCGTGTGACCGGCCTGGCTGTCGATGTGCGCCGCCGCGGCCTCGGCGAGCGTGTACGACTTCTCGATTGGGATGTGGAGCTTTCCCCGCGAGATGAGGCCGACGGCCTCGGCGAGCGCTTCCGGCACGCTCCCGGCCACGCCGGAGAATCGGACACCGAACTCCGGCGCTTCGAGATCGGCTATGGAGATCACCTTCTGCGCATCCCCGGTCAACTCGACGAGCTCGCGGATCACGCCCGAGCCGGCCAGGTCGAGAGCCGCGTCCACATGGCCGAGCTCCCGCACCCGCGCGACCCAGCCCTCGCCGTACGTCGTGGCGACAGCACCCAAGCTCCGCAGGTAGTCCTGGTTCGCGGCCCCAGCCGTGCCGATCACCGTGATGCCGCGGTCACGGGCGATCTGCAGCACCGCCGACCCGACTCCCCCGGACGCACCGCTGACCAGTAGCGTCTGCCCGGCCTGCACACCGGCCTCGCGGATGATGCGCAGCGCGGTCTCCACCACGGAGGGATACCCGGCCGCCTCTTCGAACGTCAGCCCCTCGGGCGTACGGGCCCAAGCCGACAGCACGGCAAACTCGGCGTACGTGCTCGAGCCTTCGCCGAACACGCGGTCGCCGACCGCGACCCCTTCGACGCCCTCACCGACCTCGTCCACTACCCCGGAGGCGTCCAGCCCGACCCCGGAGGGCAACTCGATCGGATGGGCCCCCAGGACCTGGCCTTCACGGATCCTCCAGTCGACGGGGTTCACGCCCGCCGCCCGCACGGCGATGCGTACCTGGCCGGGGCCCGCGTGGGGCTCCTCGGCATCTATGAGTCGCAGGACGTCCGGACCGCCGAAATCGGCGAAGATCACCTTCTTCATGCGGGGACCATAACACTAACGGATAGTGTTTTGGATCCGTTATGGTTTCGCACCTGATAGCGTGAGAGCATGACCGTGCCGACCGGACGCCGTGAGCGCAAGAAGGCCGTGACCCGCCGGAAGATCGCTGATGCCGCCCTCCGACTCTTCCTGGAACGCGGGTACGACGCGGTGGGCATCCGTGACGTGGCTACCGAGGCCGACGTGGCCGTCACCACGCTCTTCTCTCACTTCGCCTCAAAAGAGGCCCTGGTGTTCGAACAGGACGAAGACTTCGAGCAACGCGTCATGCAGGCGGTCACCGACCGGGCGCCGCACGAGCCGCTCATCCCGGCGCTGCGCCGCGAGATCCAGGCCTTGGTGCGCCACTGCACGGCGGACAGCGCCGCTCCGATCTGGCGCCTCATCGACGAGTCACCTGCCCTGCGGGAGTACGAGGAGTCCATGAGACTGCGCCACGCGGAGTCGCTGGCAACGGCCATCGCCGCCGATTCCGACCGGACCGCAACGGCCTGCCGGGCGATCGCCAGGTTCGTGATCGACGCCTATTCACTGGCCCGTGAGGCGGCCGATCCGAAGGCCGCGGTGGACGAGATCTTCCGGATGATCGAGGCGGCCTGGGGGGTCACCTGCCCCTCCGCAAACTCCACCGGCACGGCCGGACCATAGTCAGGACGTGGTCACCCGCGGTCGGGCCACTCTTAGCGATCTATCGGCGGTGGCCGTCGAAGAGCGCAGTCGTCTTCGCTGCCTTCCTGGCTCTGAGCCAGGAGACGGACGGGCAGTCCGTCGCGCTGCCGGACACGGGCGACCTCGAGGCGGGTCTCAAGCTCGTCATGCGTGCCACGGCGGAAGGGTTCGCCGACCCGGCCTTCGACAAGCTGATCCGGGCCCTCAACACCGAGATCGCCAACGATCCCGTGGTGGCGGTCGAGTGCCGACAGAAGCTGGCCCAGCCACTGGAAGAGGCGAAGAGGGTGCGCTTGCGCAGCGCCCAGAAGGCAGGTCAACTCGACGTCGATGCCGACGTCGACCTGGCCCTCGAAATGCTCTACGCCCCCCTCTTCCACGGTGGCTGCACCGCAGCGGACCGCTGAACGCCGCCTACGCCGACTGACTTGTCAACGCGACCCTCAGAGCTTTCGGCCCCAGGAGCGGGTCCACAGGTTGACCTGCACGCCTTCGCCGCAGTGCCGGCCCACCCACCGCGCTCCGCAAGGGCATATTTCCGGGCGCGCAGCCGTCGACCCGCCGTTTCGCCCAGCCCATCATCCGTCGGCTCCAGCGCGACCACGGGGTGGGGACGCGTCTGTGACGCCCTGGTGCTGACCAAGCCTCTGTGAACAGGTCTCGTGGACACAGCCGTGAAACGCGGGGAAGCCGACCGACACCGTCCGCGGCGGACCTCGTTGATGGCCCCGCCGGTGGTAGACGCTCCCACCTCGTAGATCACGGCCAGGGCCTCGCGGTCAGACCGGTGTGCAGATCAACCAAGTTGGCAAGCACCGGTTGGCGGAGGTCAACAAGTTCACAGGCGAGCAGCACCAGTGGTGCGGGAAGGCTGACGTACCTAACCAAAGACCTGTGGGGAGGCTCCGTTCTGCAATGCCTCGAGTCTCCAACCGCTGCCGCTGCACTCCTGGGGCAGCGGCGGAAAACGATCGCCCTTCACATCGGTGCTGTATCCGTGGCCCTGGCCGCAGTCGCACTCATAGACCCCAGGAAAGGGAACGATCTCGCCAGGATGGTGGACCTTCTCGGCATCTTCGCCCATAAACACTGTCTACGCCGCGATCAGGGACGCCGCACGCCAGTACACGGCGATCGGGTGGGCCCGCCAACTACGCATCTTCGGACGCATCGGCGAGTGCCCACACGCATCGATCCCACAACCAGCGGTGTCTCCGCAGCCCTCCCTGAGACTCTCCCCCGATGCGGGGTCGAGCCTGCATCCGCCGCCAGGTGCCAGGTGCCTAGCGTTTGGCCGTGGGCCCGGCGCTCATACCCTCCAGCTCGGTTTGTGCCAGCCATCGTCGGGTTATGCGCCTCCGCGCTCGCCACCGGCGCCGTCCCAAAGCTCGGTGCCGCTGATGGACTGGTAACTGAGCTTTCCTCATCCGGCTCGTCGGATGCCCTACGAGGAGGCCTTGCCCCTTACCCGCGGGTCAAGGCTTAGCGTCCGGCCATGCACACGACTCATCGCTTCGTACGCTTGGTCCGTCGCCCCGCCGGATTGCCGAGCCCTGACGACTTCACCCTGGCACAGGCCCCCGTTCCCAAGCTCCAGGCTGGCCAAGTACTCATCCGTAACACGCATTTCCTCGTCTTTCCGGGCCTGCGCACCCTTATCGGAGGCGAGACCCGCGATGTGCCGCTGCCGCCACTGCGCCCTGGCGACACCCTGTTCGGGCCCGCAATCGGCGAGGTGGTCGACGGGCCGCTGAAGAAGGGTCAGCTGGTACTGCACCTTCAGGGCTGGCGAGACTACGCGACACCCGCAGCCGATGAGTGCAGGCCGCTCGAAGGCATCCTGCCCGACCCGATCGCCCACCTCGCCCAGGGTTCCGCAGCCTACGGCGCGTTCACCAGGCTGGCCGAGGTGCAAGGGGGCGACACCGTGTTCGTGACCGGGGCCGCCGGCGCCGTAGGCACCTTGGCAGGCCAGATCGCCCGGCTGTTGGGCGCCGCCCGGGTGATCGGCAGCACCGGCTCACCCGACAAGGCCCGGCGGCTGAAGCGGGAACTCGGCTACGACGCCGTCGTGCTGCGCGGAGCGGGCCCCATCGGCTCGCAGCTTTCTGAGGCAGCGCCGGATGGCATCGACATCGTCCTGGACACCGTGGGCGGCGAACAGGTGACGGCCGCCGTCCATGCGGCGAACCGAGGCGCCCGGTTCGCCCTGGTGGGCGCACTGGACGGTCAACTTTCTCCAAAACGAGCGGGCGGGAGCGCGCCGGCTGTGGTCGACACGTACCGGCTGCTGACCAAGGGCATCCGGATCGCCGGCTACAACGGTGTGGATCACCCGGATGTAGAGGCCGAATGGGAGGCCCGCTTCGGGGACTGGTTGCGGGCGGGCAACATCCAATTCCCGTACACCGCGGTCCACGGAATGGAGAGCGCCCCGGAGGCGTTGCCTCGACTGATCGCTGGCCGCTCCTTCGGTGCGGCAATCGTGGAGCTGTAGGACACAGGGAGCGGGCATGCGGATCGGTGAGGCAGCGGCGGCGGCCGGCGCCACGCCGCGCGCTCTGCGCTTGTACGAGGCTCGCGGCCTGCTCCGGCCTCCGCCACGTACCTCATCCGGCCAACGCCAATACAGCCCTGCCGAAGTGGCGCGCGTCCGCGTGATCCGCAACCTGCTGGCTCTGGGCCTCACGTTGGAGGACCTTCGCCGTCGTGCCCACCGCTTGGATCTCCTCGCCCAAGACCCGGCGGGATCCTGTAACAGCCGCCCCGCCGAGTTCAACAACGTCGTGGCCGATCGCCTAGCAGCCCTGGACGCGGAGATCGCACGGCTCACACACCTACGGCAGAGTCTCGCCGCAGCCGCAAGTTCGGTCGGCGACCCCGGCTCGCGCACCATCCCCCGCGACAGCGGTCCCGCGCCGGGGGAACAGGAGCGTTGATCTCCGAGCGGGCATGCCGGCACTCGTGGTTCTCGGCTTGCCGGTCATGCGCGATGTCGGATGCCATCGCGCGAGAGCCACGTCGCCACGCGTTCGAACTGCGAAGGCTAAAACAGGACGTCCGGCCCGTGAGGAACGGCTCGTCCGCTCCCCCGGGCGCGTTAGCCAACAGCCACCCGGACAACGGCGTGCTGCCTAGCGCCGCCGGTCCGCGACTTCGGCCGCGGCCCGCAGCGGGCGGGTGGACACATGGGGGAAGTTTTCGTTCGCCGGCTCTTCCCCGCGGAAGTCGTTTCTTGCGGCGGCTACGGCTCGGGCTTGGTGGGCGAGGCTGTCCTCAAGCAGATCCAGCAGTTCCATGTCGTGGTGCCGGATCGCCTGGAACAGGTCGAGGGCTGCATGGTCCTGGGCCTGGTCGGCGAGAACCTCCCCGACTCGAGCAGTGGCCAGCGCCCGGGCGGCAGCGGTGTACTCGTCCTCGGTGTGCCTCAGCAGTCGCCGCTCGTCGGCCGGCCCCCTGCCACGCATCACACCGTTCACGGCCTTCTGCCCCAGGGTTATCGGGAGGGATGCCGCTTTCCAGGTGATGCGGGCGGCGAACCGCGCGACGTCGGCCGCTCCCCCCAGCAGTCCGCGTGGCTGTAGATCGCGGGCACGGTGTTGGATGCGGTACACCCTTTCGTCCATGTCGTCAGCCTGACGCTCGAGCATCCGCTGGTGGGATCCAGGCGGCGCGAGAGCCGCGCCCGCGCGCAGTCGGTCGCGTACTGCGGCATGGGCGTGGTAGGCGTCTTCGAGCGCCGGTAACAAGGCCTGCGTCGTCATCATGGGCTGCTCCTTGCGGAGGTCAGGCGGCGTCAACCGCGCGGAAGGAATGAGCTGCCCAGCCGCCAGCCGTCCTCGTGCGGCTGAGTAGCCGGGATCATCCTGCGAGGTCCTCGCCAAGATCACCCGTCGGGGGCATGCCCGCTAATGGCGGTGACGGTGCTGGAGCCCGGCCCTTCTCTGGGATCAGAGAGCCCGTGATGATCGCCTTAGCGATTCGGCTGTCTAGGGGGTGGCTTTGTTCATGAGAACGAACAGACTCCCTTCGGCCGGGAGGCACCCGAGTTCGGTCGGGAGTCCCCGAGTGGCAACCTCCACGTCGAGCAGGTCTCGGTTCACCCGGACAGCGCGCGTCGCAGTGGCGGCCGGTTACCGCTGGACCATCTGGCGACCCATGCCACCAGCGAGGGGCCCCCAAGCGACCACCGGCGTCCGGCGGCCCGGCTGCGGCAGCCGTCAGTAGCAATAGGCCCGGCGGTCGTCACTTGGAGGGAAGTCGAGAACAGAAGAGGCGGCGACCTGGCCTCACCGGTCCTTGGACAGGTAGCGCGGTCCGTCGCCCTGGCGCACCATCGGGGGAACTGACGCGAGGAGGAGGTATGCATGACGAGGCCCCGCTGCGGGACTTGCTCCGCCTCCCCGTCGGCAAGCCGGTCGACCTGTCTGCCTACGACACCGGCGCGACCCCTGGCGGCCCCGACAGCAAAGCCGCCGGGCTCGCGGACACAGCCCGGCTGGGTAAGGAGTTGGCCGGCCTGCAGGAACGTCTGTGGGCGGCAGCGACCGCTGGTGACCGTCGACGGATCCTGCTGGTGTTGCAGGGTATGGACACCAGCGGCAAGGGCGGCACGGTCAAGCACGTCATCGGCCACTTCAACCCCGCGGGCTGCCGCATTCACGCCTTCAAATCTCCCACTCGGGAGGAGCGGCAGTACGACTTCCTCTGGCGTGTTGCGAAAGAACTCCCGCGCCCCGGCGAGATTGGCATCTTCGACCGCTCGCACTACGAAGACGTCCTGATCGCCAAGGTCCGCTCCCTGGCCCCGGTCGGCGAGATCAAAAGCCGCTACGTCCGGATCAACGGATTCGAGACGTCGCTGACGGGCAACGGGGTGACGGTCATCAAGTGCTTCCTGCACATCTCGCGCGACGAGCAACTGCGCCGGTTGCTGAAACGCCTCGACACACCGCACAAGCGGTGGAAGTTCAGCCCCGGTGACATCGACGAACGGGCCCTGTGGCCGGCCTACCAGGGGGCGTACGAGACGGCCCTGACCCGCTGCGCGACCCCAGCCGCGCCCTGGCACTTGGTCCCGGCCGACCACAAGTGGTATCGCAACTGGGCCATCAGCAGGCTCCTGCTGGAATGCCTGCGCGAGCTGGACCCCCAGTACCCGGCGGCCGATTACGACGTGGAGGAGTGCCGTGCTCTGCTGCTGGCGGAGGAGGGCTGACGTGTGGGAGCAGTGGGTGCGGTGAGGGAAAGGGGCACAGGCCAGCTCGGGATGCCGAATCACTGGCGTAGCAGGGCTCAGTGCCGCGGCAGGAGGGTTCCCAGTGGTCCGAGATCCAGGTTGAGATCCTCTGGCCGCAGCCCGTGCTGGTCGCACAGCTCGGTCATCCGCTGCTCCAGCATCATGAGCGTCAGCCCGATTCGCTCGACCTGTTCATCGCTGAGGTCACCCTCTTCCACCCGGCGGATCGCCTGTCGCTCCATCAGTTGGCGGAGCAGTTCGACGATGGTCAGCACCAGGGCCAGCAGATCGCGTCCGACTGTGTCGGGGTCCGCGTCGAGTCGGGCGCCCGTCATAGTGGCCCCGAGTCCGCCCAGGGGGCGGGCACCCGCTCGTTCACCGAGGACAGCAGGGCGTGGAGCGACAGTCGTACCAGCGGCACGTCCGCAATGGCGATCACCAGGTCCCCGCTGATCACGACGCCGGTGGCGAGGAGCCGGTCCAGCAGATCCACCAGCGGTACGCCGATCGGTCCTTCAAGCGGCTCGGGTTCCTGCCACGGCACTTGGTTAATGATCTCCATGGGCCCCGTCCTCCCCTGCGAAGGAATAGGGCACCCATGGGCCGGACAGCTCGATCAGCGCTCCGGCTCGCCGCCGCAGCGTGGCCACCGCTTTTGTGAATCGTGCAGTCTGGCTCTCGTCCACCAGATAGGCGCCGTTGAGGACCTGGACACGGCGGCAGTCGTTCAACTGCTGCTCCTGGAGCCGCAGTCGACGGGCCGCCACCGCCAAGCTTCGCAGCGCCGCGTCCAGCTCCTCGGCGGCTTGCAGCGCGGCGCTTCGGCTTTCTTCCCGTGCCCGGTGTGTGCCTCGGACCCGCTCCAGATAGGCGCGTCCAGCTCCGGGCGCCTGCGGCACGCGGGCGGGCGCGACGGTGCGGTCCGTCTCAGTCATGGTGGAGGCCGAGGACACGTACACCTTGACGCCCCACTCGACCCGTCCGGCGACGCGGTCCAGCACAGTGTGGAAGCGTGCCGCGTCGGCCGTGAGCGCCTGCCGTGCGCGTTCCTCGCTGCTGTAGAGAGTGGCCAGCGCCATCGGCGCGGCAGGCCCGGCAGTCGCGACGGCCGTCACGATCTGGTGGTGGGCGCGGACGTATCGCTCCAAGTCATCGGGGTCGGACAGCCGCTCGGTCCAAAACTGGCGGTCGGCCTCGGCCGCGGGCACGTCTTGTACGACGGCGTGCAACTGCTCGAACGGCAGCGTCCGCACAGGAGCGGTGGAGATCCCTGGCAGCCGGCAGAGGACATCGTCGTCCGCATGGCGGCAGACGGCGAAGACATAGGTCGCCGCGGTGGCAGGCGGTACTGCGGGGACGGGCTGCGTCATGACACCGGTCGCTCCTCGGCTCGTCGGGCCCGTTGGCTGGGCCGGCCCTGCGGGGGGTCTTCGTTTGCTCCGGGAGCGGCCGTGCCGTCACCGTGCAGTTCCGGATCCTGTGCGAACGAGGGCGCCGCGAGCTGCTCGCGCAGTCGTCGGTTCTCCTCTACCAGCTCTCGGTGCGCGGCACGGGAGGAGAGCGCCGAATCGGTCTCCCACCAGTCAATGCCTGCCTTCTTCGCGGTGTCCACGGAAGCGACGAACAAGCGAAGCCGGATGGTGAGCAGCTCGATGTCCAGAAGGTCGATCTTGATGTCGCCGGCGATGACGATGCCCTTGTCCAGCACGCGTTCCAGGATGTCGGCGAGGTTGCTGGTGGAGGGGCCTGGAAGCTGGCCGGCTCGCCGGTAGTCGACCTCAGTCACGGGCCACCTCCGGGCCCACTGCGGCTTCCAACCGATCGAGCAGCCGGTCCTCTTCCCGCTCGAATGCAGCCAGGTCGATCTGCCCGGCCTCCAACGCCTGGTTCAGCTCGGCAAGTTGTGTGCGGACCGCTGCCGGATCATTGACCTCGCGATCGGCAGCTTCGGCAAGCTGGTCGGCAACCCAGACCACGCCTCTCACAGGAGCCAGCGGCGCGGTGAGCAGTGCAGTGAACAAGCCCATGTCAGGCCCCCGCCCGTGCCGCGGCAGCGGTCGCGCCCTCGGGCTCGGTGAAGCTGTAGCAGGGCAACGGCCCGGCCGCGCGCAACTCGACCCGGTCCTGGTGTCGGGCGGACAGGCGGTCGGCAGCCGCCTGGAAGGCCCGGACGTCCTGCCGGGCGACAAGGAACGACATGTTCAGGACGGTTCCGGCGACCTGCGGCCCCCTCGCTCGGGCGACCGCCAGCGCCGCCAGTTCCGCAACGATCTCCTGTGTGACGTCAGCCGCGCGTCGCGCCAGAGTGTGGACCACCGCCTCGCCCAGGCGCACGTTCGCCTCGTATCCCGGACGGCTGTGTGCGGCCTGGCGCAGTTGCCGGATCCGGGGCTCCTCGGCGACCAGCGCGGCAAGCGCGCCGGTGGCGGGCAGCGCCTTGACGTTCATCTCCACGCGGCCCGCTAGCCGCTCGAGCGCCCGGAGATTCTGCTCGTGGCCGGCTTCCAGCTGCTCGCGGACGGCCTCGGCGTCCGGAGCCAGCATTCCAAAGCGCATCGGCAGCACCGGTCCGTCGAGGGCCAACGTGAGCAGCACTTCCTGGTGGGCCAGCAAATCTCGCCGCCGCGCACGCAATGGGACCGGGGCGGCGCTGACCACGGCCGCAGTCGCACCCACAGGCAGCAACTCCAGGGCCGCCGACGGTCTGCCTACCCCGCGCAGTTGCGCCGGCATGGGGTGGTCGCAGCCCGTGATGCCGTAGATGTAGGGCCCAGCCGCAGTCATCGCTCACTTTCCCGCCTGCGGCGCCCCTGCTCGGACTTCTCCGAAGCGGTGCGGCGCCGCGGCCGCGCCTCAGCCTTTTTCTCTTCCGCTTCCTGCTCCTCGTCGTCCTCCTCAGAACCGCCGATGACGTCGCGCAGCTTCTCGCCCACCGACTCGATGGTCTTCTTGACCTTGCGCGTGCCCACGCCCTTGGCTGCCCCGCCGAACATCTCGGGGATGGTGGTACTGCGCGAGGTCGCTTCAAGGTCGAGCCGGTTGCACGCCTCGGCGAACTTCAGATACGTGTCGACGCTGGCGACTACGATGCGCGCGTCTATCTTCAGGATCTCGATGCCGACCAGGGAGACCCGGACGAAGACGTCGATGACCATGCCGCGGTCCAGGATGAGTTCGAGTGTGTCGTACAGCGTCCCGGCGCGCGGTACGTACACGACCTCGCTGCTGGAGTAGGTGGTGGTGGTCATGGTCGGGTGGTCCTCTCGGGAGGCTTCCAGCGGCGCCGACAGGCCCGTCAGCGGTTGGCGGTCCCTCTGTGGTAGCGGCAGACCCTGCGGTACTCGGCAGGACCGCCGGATCCGTCGAGCTCCACCTCGTATGTGGCGAGCAAACTGGTCGTGTCGGGGATACGAGGCACTTCCAGCACGTCGATGCCAACGCACCAGCCCTCTTCGGTCCGCCGAACGGCGCACACGCCCTCGATGCGGTGGATGATGAAGCTCTGCAGCCAGTCGCAGGCAGTGCGAGCGGCCTCCTCAGGCCCGACCTGCGTGACCGCTTCCTGACCGGCGTCCGCGGAGGTATCGCGGGCACGTACACCCTTGGAGGACGTACTGGTACCGGTGCGGTGTTGCTCTGGCATGACGCAAGCGTGACCGGGCAAGGCCCCGCACGCACCTTCGCAGCGGCCGATCCGGCGATCGCCCTCGGAACACGCTCAGAATTCGAGACGGTTGCACCGCTGCGGTGGACTGCCAGTTTTTGACCGTCCGCTCCGCTGCCCGGCCCGCATTTTGCGGCCAACGAACTGCACATCGACCTGGACGGCCCTGCTGCTCACCGGAAGCCGGAAGTGACCTGACCTATGGCGCAGAGATGGCCGCAGGCTTCGGCCAGAGGGCCAGCCCTGCGTCCATCTCGGTGTCAACGAGGACGATGCGCGCCCTATCGCGGCCGTGCTTGCCGACGATCCCAGGGAACTGGGCGCCTGCCGTCTCCTCGTCCCGCCAGCAGCCGTCCATGGCGCGCGGCCATCAGGGTCGGGGAGAGGTGATACCGGCCGGCGTCATCCATGAGCACGGACGGCGCGACCAGTTCGGAATACGCCCGGCGTGTGTATCTGGCAGAGACCAGCCCGCCGGGGCCCGCTTCCTGTGTCGACGGCCCAGCGCTGAGACAGTGTCGCCGCAAACTACGCATCCGGTCAGGAACGAGAGGTGATCTCCGCTCTCCTGCCGTGTCGGCCGTGGAGTGCAGGGTCGAGCCGGGCGAGGTCGACGCCGTGGCGGGGTAGCAGCTGGTCCGGCGCTGGGAGTCCTCGACTGAGGCTGCCGCCCACCTGAAACGCCTCCCGTACGCGTGGCAGCACGGGAGGCGCGGTACGCCGCGTCGGCATCGAGGGCGTAGCCCGCAGACAGGGCAGCATGGACACCTGCAGCCAGCGGACTACGGTCGGCGCAGCTTTTATTTGTCGGCGCGGACCGTAGCCCGCTACGGCGGCACCCCGGATCAGTGCGGCGGAGGCCGACCGACCTGGGGCGCCTTCCGCTAGGTCAAGCGTGACGTTGCCGCAGCGCGGATGCATCTTGAACCCGTGAGCGCGCCACCCACTCCCTGCGGTGCTGCCTCCGATGGGGTGGGGGCGCGCTCTGCCTCGACTTCCAGCCTGCCTGATCTGGAAGACACCAGGCCGCGTGGAGTCGAGCCCATCCTGATCGGGCGGCGCCAAGAGCGCCTGTCGGAGTAGCCATCTGGGTGGCAGGGGGCCGGGAGCGTGCAAATCCGATGACCCCGGGCGAGGCCGGGGCTGTGGCCAGGCACCGCGTGATCATCTACCCGCCAACCCCGACAGGCGGGCGGCGGGTGCGTGTGGACGGCACCATCCTCGGCACGGCTGCAGTCTGCACGGTCTCAGTGTGTTCCTCTGCCGCGCGGGCATCAGCGGCCTTACCGAGGTGGATCTGGCGGCCGGGACTCCCGCATCCGCTCCCCCGCCCCGGCCCGATGCCCCCCATCGCCATCGGCTGGAGGCTCCGGCCGACGGCGACCGTGACCCACTGGACCGGTGGCAGGCCCTTCGGAGACACTGCGGCGCGCCTCCCGCACCTGGTGCTCCGTGCCCCGTGGAGGCCCGCCATCGATCCCAGGGCTAAACGCCGAGCTTGAGCAGCAGTTCGCTCAGCTCTGTCGGCATGGTGATCATGCAGTCGTGCCCGGTCGGCAGCTCCCACACCTGTGCCGGAGAACCATTGGGCTGTATCGCGGGGACGGGCCGCCGCGTGATGCCCTGCGGCATGACGCCGACGCAGTGGATGTGCGTACGCGGAATCCTGTCCACGGCCGGGTTGTCCAGCCGGACCGGTTGTTGCAGGCAGCGCACCGGGTGGTCGGAAAGCATGGCACGCAGCCACGCGACGTCCGCAGGGTCGGTGACCCCGAACAGGCCAAGGGGCGGGGGCATTTCGGACAGCGGTGGAACGCGCCAGGGATTGTCGGACTTTGCGGCCAGGTCGATCAGGTTCTGCGTCACAGGCTGGACGTCGATGGCGCTCTCGCCGTGTTCCGGGACCATCGCATCCAGATACACCAGGTGTGCGATCCGTTCCGGGACTTCGTTGGCCACGGACGAGATAACCAGTCCTGCGTAGCTGTGGCCCACGAGGACCACCTCGGTCAGGTCCTCCTCGTGGATCAGCCTGATGACGTCCTCGACGTGTGTGTCGAGCCCCACCTCAGGGCTGAGCAGGTGCTTTCTGTCGCCGTAGCCGGTCAGCGACGGCGTGAACACGCGGTGCCCAGCCGACTCCAGCAGCGGGACCACCCGCTCCCAGCACCGCCCGCTGTGCCAAGCGCCGTGGACCAGCGTGAATGTTGACATGATCGAAACGATCTTCCTCTTCGGGGTGCGGAGGCCGCGAAAAAATAACGGTTCCCATTCGTGCCTCGGTACTCTTTGAGAACCGCAGCCATCGTGGTGCACCCGCCACGTCTCGGGCAATAAGGCACATTCCGGTGCCCCGGTTCCCTGGAGGTAACCATGACCACACCCGACAGCGAGTCGCGGCCGACGCAGCAACAGGAGCCGTGCCGGACCCGTGAAGTGCTCGACATCGTCGGGGACAAATGGTCACTGCTCGTCGTGCGCAACCTCAGCCAGGGACCCCTCCGCTTCACCGAACTCAAGCGCGCCATCGACGGAATCAGCCAGCGCATGCTCACCGTCACCCTGCGCAGCCTGGAACGCGACGGAATCCTCACACGGACCGTCCGCAACGTCATGCCGCCGCACGTCAGTTACGAACTCACCCCTATGGGCAAAACCCTCCGCCAAGCCACCGCACCCCTGCTGGAGTGGAGCATCACGCACCTGACCCACATCGACGCCGCCCGCGCCACGTACGACGCCCGCCCCGACACCTCGCCCGCCTAGCCTGCGCCTTGGGTCTACGCGAAGCGAGACGGTTCGTGGTCTGAGTCTGTAGATCGGCATGCCGGTGGGCACTTGAGGGACGCCAGGACGTACCTCCGACGCCGCAACTACCCTTCCAGGTCCGTTCTCGATCGATACCGGTCAGCGCCTCCACGCGATGCGACGGCGATGTCCGCCCCGAGTGCGGCCGCATTGTCGGCCGGCTACACCTTCGTGCTGCCGGTGCCAGCCAGGTGCCCCTCAAGAGCCGCTCGGCGGGCATGATCGGCGCGGGGGAAGAAGTGCGAGCAGGCCGGCAGGCCCCGGCGGGCGATGACAGAGCTGGCGATGGGGCGGGCGAGCGCGTCCCGTTGACGGGCGACGACCTCATGACCCGGCTGACTCAGTCCCTCGCCCGAGCAATCACGTCGACTTCCGGCCACTGGAGTGGCAGGTTCTGATCAAAAGATTGTCAAGTGTCGGATGTTTCCTTGCGCTCGTGATCGGGTCCCTGTGACGGCTGTATCACTGCCCGCGTGGGAGGACTTGGTGTCAGCACCAACCCGTAAGAGACGATGGCTCACGATCTGCGCCATCACCGCATCCGCAGGACTCTTCGCGATACCCGCAAGCGCCGCGCCCGGCAAACACGACAGCAGCCCCTTCGGGGCCCGTACGCTCGGCCAACTGGCCTCCGAGCGCGAACACTCCAACTCCGCCGGCGGCGTCACCACCAAGGCGACGGCAGAAGATCCCGACGACGGCAACGAGGCCGACGAGATCGCCGAGGGCGCGGACCAGTACGCCGAGGCGCGCACCGCACCCGGCGTCGTCGCACCCGGCGCATACGGCGCCGCCTGGCAGAGCCTGGCCAACTTGCCCAGCACAGGTGGCAACTGGCGCCACATCACGAATCTGCCGTACAACTCCGACGACCCCCGCTACCGCGACATCGACTCCAACTCCAGCGGCGGCTCGGGCAACGTCACCGGCCGGATGGCCGCCATGGCCGCGGACGACGACGGCTATGTCTATGCGGGCAGCGCGGGCGGCGGGGTGTGGCGCTCGGCCACCGGTGGCGGGCACTGGCAGCCGATCAGCGACCGGCTGCCCTCGCAGTCCACCGGCGCACTCGCGCTCGACGGGAGCGGACGGCTGTGGCTGGGCACCGGTGAGGCGAACACCAACGCGGACGCGTACCTCGGCAGCGGCGTGTATGTGCTGTCCGATCCCCACCACGGCACCTTCTCCACGCGCACCAGGGTGGGCGGAGACGAGCTGGAGAGCACCACCGTGCGCCAGTTGCGGTTCGGCGGCGGCAAGGTGTGGGCGGCGACCAGCGAAGGCGTGTGGAGCCACTCCACGAAGACGCTCAGCGGCTCCTGGAAACTCGAGTACGCGCCCAACCCCGATTACCTGCCGGGCCATTCCAAGGCGACCGACGCCGACGCCCCGTACAAGAACATCACCAACGACATCGCCATCGACCCCAAGGACCCCTCGAAGGTGGTCCTCGCGGTCGGCTGGCGCAGCGGTGACGACTACAACGGCTTCTACACCAAGGTCGGCGGCCGCTGGCAGCGGATCACAAGCGGCTTCGGTGATCTGCCGACCGACGCCGACAACGTCGGAACGGTCACCTTCGCTCGCTCCGCGGACGGTTCGCGCTACTACGCCATCGACGAGTCGCCCGAGCAGATGGCGTCCAACCCGGACAGCGGCCTGGAGGGCATCTACAGTGCGGGCTCGCTGTTCGGGCCCTGGACGAAGGTCGCCGACTACAAGGGGCTGGCCGCGGACGGTTCGGCGCTGACCTCCAGCGGCTATATGCCGGGTGTGCAGGCTTGGTACAACCAGTTCCTGACCGTGGACCCCAGCAACCCGCAGCACGTATACGCGGGGCTTGAGGAGGTCTACGAGACCAAGAACGGTGGCAGCACCTGGTCGACCGTCGGCCCCTACTGGAACTTCAATTTCTCCTGCTGGAGCATCGACCCCGCCAAGCAAACGGGCGACTGCAACCCCACCACCCACTCCGACCAGCACGGCGTGGCGATCGGCCGCTACCACGGCAAGAGCTACGTGTACGTGGGCAACGACGGCGGCGCCTACCGCCGGCCGGTCAACGGCTCCCAGGACTCCTCCGGGCACGCCACCGACTGGACCTCCCTCAACGACGGCACCATCGACACCCTCCAGTACTACTCGGTGGGCATCGGCAAGGACCTGGACCACGGCGGGGTCTCCGTCACCGGCGGCCTGCAGGACAACGGGCAGTCCATCCTGCGCAGCAACGACAAGGTGATGGGCTCCAACTTCGGCGGCGACGGCGGCGACACCCTCACCGATCCCGCCAACGGCTGCAACATCGCCCAGGAATACGTCTACCTCGCCCTGCAGGTGACCCAGAACTGCGCCCTCAACGACGGCTCCTGGATCACCGACCCCAGCAAGGCCACGTCGTACAACATCGCTCCGGCCGACAATGCCACCGGCGAGGCCCGCTTCATCGCCCCGATCGGGGCGGACCTGAAGAACGGTTCGACGTGGGTCGCGGGCGGCCGCCACGTGTGGGTGCAGACCCACGGCTACGCCATCCGCAGCGGCTCGGAGTGGAAGAGCGTGTACGACCTCGGCGCCGGCCGTACAGCGACCGCGGTCGCGGCTTCGGGCGGCAAGGTCTACGCGGCCTGGTGTGGCCCCTGCAACGAGGAGGGCTACGCCCGCGGGATCGCGGTCGGCAATGCTGACGGCACGGGGTGGCACGACATCTCCCTGCCCGTGGACGGAACCGTCCCCAACCGCTACCTGAGCGGCTTTGCCGTCGATCCGAAGAACGCCAACCACGTCTACCTTGCGGTCAATGGCTTCTCCCGACACTGGACCGAGGGCCCCGGCTCGGGCCTCGGCCACGTCTTCGAGTCCAAGGACGGCGGCACGACCTGGAAGGACATCTCGGCGAACCTTCCCGACGTACCGACCAACTCCGCGGTCGTCACGGCGAACGGCGGCATTGCCGTCGCCACCGACCTGGGCGTCGTCTACCGGGCGCCGGGCCAGACGAAGTGGAAGCGCGTCGGCTCACTCCCGGCCGTTGCCGTGCTCCAGCTGAAGCTGAGCCCTGACGGCCAGACCCTGTACGCGGCCACGCACGGCCGCGGCATCTACACCATCAAGGTGCGCGACTGCGGCTGACACCCACACAGCCGACATCGAGGTGGAGGGGTGATCCCGGCTCTCGGGATCACCCCTGCCTCGGGTAGGGCACCACGCTGATGGCCAACGTGAAGACGCCGTCGGCCGCACCTGCCACGTCTGGTGCCTTCGCCAGTGCAGTGATCTTGGCCTTGCCGGCACGGGTGCCCGCACAGCGCAGCGTGGCGTGGGCGGTGCCGTCTGCGTCCACCCGCCATCCGGATACAAGGACGAACACCGGCGCCGAGCTCTGCACGCCCCTCCACCGCTTGTCGTCTGCCCGAGGCTGCAGGACGAGAGATATCCCCGTCCCCGGACGCACGCACAGCTGCCGTCCGCCTCTGTCACCAGGGCTGACCGCGACCTTCACATGCCCGGCGGCACAGCCCGGCACCGCGCTGGAGGACGTGCTGGTCGGCGCTGACGGGTTTCCCGCGGTTGAGCTTGCGGTCTCGCTCGTGGACGGGCCCGCAGGCGTGTGCGCCGACGCGCCGGTCAGCGGCTTCACCGAGCGGCTCCCGGACGGCCCGGCGGCTGCATCGCCACCTGATGACGAGCTGCACGCCGCAATCGCGACCATCCCAGCGACCATCCACCCCACGGCCCACCACCGCATCCCTGTACCTCCCAACCCGCTTCCACAGACACAGCATGCCCGTTCTCGCCGCTGAGGGCGCTGAATCGGAGGGCAGATGAAGGCCGTTGATGGCACCGGCACACCGTGCTGGGGTCAATAGGTGCTGCGCCCAGGCCCAGGGTGGGTGGCAGTAGGCGCTGGGTCTTATGAGCCAGTGGGGGCTGGTGTGCAAAAACCGTCCCGGTGGTACGGGGGGAGCCACCGGGACGGCTGGCGCACAGCGTAGCGTGCTCCTGCTGCTCGCCTGGTTACAGGTATGTGAAGTCGCCCCACGCGGGCGCCCTCTTTGTCGCGTTTGGTGGCATCGGGGCCGCATGAGGGATTGCGGTCCGGTCCTTGGGCCGCACTGCGGTCTGTGGCAGCGGCCTCCTCGCTGCTATTCCCCTTGCCTGCACGGGAGTTCCGTCAGGCGGTCACCGGCCGGGGCGGCGGTGGGCAGGGACTCGGGGGTGAAGGTGTGTGTTCCTCGGTGGGAGCACGCGTTCAGTCGAAGGCCGCTTCCGGGTACGGCAGTTGCCGAACCAGGTGATTGGCCTGTCGCGGGAGCCGGGAGGGAGCCGCTCGTCGTAGGGTGAGAGGCGGCCGAAGGCGGCCTTCGGTCAAGGGAGCAATGCATGACGCGGTACCTGATCTCGTTCGATGACGGCGCGATGACCTTCCCCGAGGAGGAGTTGCCCGAGGTGGCCGAGGCCTCGCACGAGGTGGTGCGCAAGGCTCAGGACGCCGGAGTGTGGGTCTTCGGCGGTGGGCTGGAAAGGCAGCAGGCAAGCGTCGTGGCCACCGACGGGACCGTCTCCGACGGCCCGTTCCCGGAAACCAAGGCGGTCCTCGGCGGGTTCTCGATCATCGACGTGCCCTCACGTGAGGACGCACTGGAGTGGGCTGCCAAGTTCGCTGCCGCGTGCCGCTGTGCGCAAGAGGTCCGGGAAATCATGCCCGACCCGACCGTCTGATCGGCGACGACTCGCTGCGGCTGGGCGCGGATCGCGATCTACCCCGACTACCGGAATCTCGGCATCGGCAGCCGGCTCATCCGCAGCTTCCTGCACCAGGCTCGCCGGCAGTGCTGACGCCTTACCTTGGACGTCATCGTCATCAATCAGCGTGCCCGCCCTCTACCGGCGACTTGGTCCTGCACGCAATCACTCGTCACGGCGAGAGCAGCAGCGAGATCAGGAAGTCCACCGAACCGCCTCGGCCCGGCCCGATCCACAGACCGTGACAAGCCTCAGCTTCTGTGCGCAACACATGGATGGTGGCGCTAGCTGGGGGGAGGGATGGGGGCTGGCCGGGATGACCATGCCGTCGTTGTGTTCCTAGGGTGGACGCATTCGTTGATGCAGCAACCGTACGGCGTCCTGCTGGTCATGACGCACGTATACGGGCTGCCGACGACTGCCGGCATGGCCGTTCGCGCTCCGTGCTGAGCTGACAAGCAACCAGCGAGGTGGTGCGGGAGTCTTTTGATCACGGACGGCGTCAGCGCCTTCGCCATGGGGCCCAGCTGACAAGAAAGTGACGGCCCGCTTCGATGCCTGCATGCGGGGCAGTCACGGACGGCCTGATGCTCCCCCGGCGAAGGCCGGGCAGTGCGCGACGTGTGGCGGCCGACCACTGTCAGGTCGTCCCCGGGCAACTTCCGGCCATATGCGCTGTCTCCAGCCCTGCAGCCCGTCGGCGTTCTGTTCTCTGCGACGTCGATATCCCCGCCACGGCCTGTGCCCTTGGGCTGTCTTCCTGCCGAGCGCATGGAAGCCCAGAACCCCGTAGATAGCAGTGTCTTAGAGAGAGGAATCGAAAGTGCCAGCCATCTGCACCGTCTTTGTTGGACCTCGTCCCACCGTAGTGACTGCTGCCGGTGAATTGGACATCGCCACCGCCGTCCACACCGAGGCCATCTTTACCGCCGCCAGTAGTGGCACTCAGCCCGACGTCGTCATCGACCTAAGGCAAGTCACCTTCCTGGACTGTGCGGGAGCACGCCCTGTGGCCACTGCCGCGCGCCGCATCCGCGAGGCCGGGGGCTCGCTGACCCTGTTGGCCGAGCACCCCATGGTTCTCAAAGTGCTGCGCCTTCACCAATTGACTCCCGACAAAGTGCCGTCAGCCGACGACGCCATCCCAACTCAAGCCTCCCCCACATACCCGCCTGTAGTGCTCCACTGCCACCACCGCTGTCGCCTGCGGTCGGAACGCTAGTTGACAAAGCCGCATCTGACAGGAGCCGAAGTCGCATGTGCGCTATGACGAGGACGAGATCGTGCCAAATAACATCCTGGACAGCGTGCCGAAGACCATCGAGGCGCTGCGCCAGGTCGTCGATCCTCTCGACATCACGTCGGCAGAGACGACCAAGACGGATCCGTGCGTGAAGACGCCGACGGTCCTGTCCGGCATCGGTCCTACCGCAGCCAAGCCCGGCGCCTGGAGAGCATGCCCTTCACCCTCAACTCACAGCAGTGGGGCGGAGGCAATTGCGCCGGTTACGGCTCCGTCAGGGGTAGGCATGCCCGCAAGGTGCTTCCTTGCCCGTCGGGGCTGTGGAGGGTGAGGATGCCGCCCAGCGCTCGTATCCGGTCGGTGAGGCCAACCAGGCCTGAGCCGTGCCCCAATGCGGCGCCTCCGACACCGTCATCGTGAACGGCCAGGTACAGGACGTCGTCGCGGGCCCGCGCCGTGACGTGGACGTAGGACGCGTGGGCGTGCTTGGCGGTGTTGGTCAGCGCCTCCGAGACGACGTAGTAGGCCGCGACCTCGATCGGCTCGGACAGCCGCTGGGGGACGTCCACGTCGAGTGTGACCGGAACCGGTGAGCGGCGAGCCAGGGCCCTGAGCGCGGGGGGCAGGCCGCCCTTGGAAAGGACCGCCGGATGAATCCCGTGGGAAAGCTCGCGCAGACCGTCCAGTACCCCCACGAGCTCATCGGCAGCCCGGGCCGCCTTGGCCTTGAGCCATGGTTGGGCCGCAGGTATGGCGCTCTGAACCGTCTTCAGTTCCAGTATGACCGCCACCAGTTGTTGCTGGGCGCCGTCATGCAGGTCATGTTCGATGCGTTGCCGGGCTCGGTCGGCGGCGGCGAGGATTCTGGACCGTGAGGTGGACAGTTCGGCGTGGCTTTCCTGCAGTGAGGCGGCCATGCGGTTGAAGCTGCGCTCCAGCCCCCCGATCTCGCTGACGCCTGTTTCCGGCGTACGTGCGCTCAGGTCCCCGTTGGCCAGTCGGTCGGCCATGGCGGCTGTTCGGCGCACGGGATGCACGATGGCTCTAATGATGTAGCCCGCGAATGCGGTGAGGAGCAGCACCGATCCGGTCAGGCCTCCGACGGATGCGGCGACTGCCCGGTCGGCAGTGGCCACGGCGCGTTCCTCACGGGCCGTGACAAGGCTCTGCCGGGTGGCCACGATGCGATAGAACTCGTCCCGGATGGGCTCCGCGCGCCAGTCGTCCCGCTCCATTGCGGTGATGCGTTGTCTCGTCGGGGGGTCATGCTTCGCGGCGCTTTTCGAAGGTATGGGGTGTTCCTTGATGTAGGTGATGCCCGTTTGCCGGATCCGTTCCGCTGCGGACCGCTGTTCAGGGTTGATGCCGGCCAGGCGTGTCAGTGCTACGGCCTGTTTGGGGAAGGCGGCCTGGGCGGCCTGCCAGCGCGTGTTGTACTGCTGCTGCCCGGTCAGTGCGTAGCCGCGCGCATCCGTCTCAAGGTTGAAGAACTGGCGCTGTACCTGGTCGACCGCCATGAGCAGTTCTTCGGACTGCTGCGCATGCTGCTCGGTGGTGCGCAGGTCTGCTACCGAGCGCAGCAGGACCGCGAAGGCCGAGCCGATGAGGAGTATCAGGAGGCTACTCACAACGATCATACGGCGCGTGAGTCCAGTCCTGGCGCCGGCTCTCCGGGTGGGAGAAGTGAGCTCGTGCACTGGTTCCTCCCTGTCGGTGCGACAGGTTGTGCGGGCTTGTTGCGGGGGTGCTCGCCCGACGAGGCTCAAGGACAATGGTAGGCATGACGCCCGTAAGCTCGACGTCCGGTTATGGGGCTGGGCCGAGCGGCAGCGGACCGGCCATGGCGCACCTGCGGATCGTCCTCGCCGAGGACGATGTCTTGCTTCGCGAAGGACTGGCGAGCCTGCTGGAGCGCGCGGGCTGCGCGGTTCTGGGGCAGGCCGGCGATGCCGTCCAGTTGCTCGACATGGTGCGGAGAGCGACGCCGGATCTAGTCGTACTGGATATCCGGATGCCGCCCGGACAGGCCACTGAAGGGTTGGACGCAGCTCGCACCATCCGGCAGGAGTTCCCTGACATGGGCATTTTGGTTCTGTCGGCGTATGCCGAGGTGGAGTGCGTGTTGGAACTGCTGGACAGTGGCCACGGCATTGGATACCTGCTGAAGAGCCGCGTCAATGACGTGCAGGAGTTCCTGGAGGCGCTGCAGCAGATCGCCAGGGGCGGCGCGGTGGTCGATCCCGCACTGGTGCGGGAGCTGGTGTCCGCCCGTCACAAGGAGGAGCCATTGGCGCTGCTCAGCGTGCGGGAACGCGAGGTGCTGGAGCTCATGGCCGAGGGCCGTTCCAATGCCGGCATCGCCCGTCGGCTGTGGGTCTCCGAAGGAACGGTGGAAAAGCATGTGCGCAATATCCTTGCGAAGCTGAACCTGCCGGCGACCGACGACGATCACCGTCGTGTCCGGGCGGTCATCACGTTTCTGGAGTCGCGATGACCGAGTTGCCGTGGGGATCCTCGTCTTCCTCGACGAGCAGGGCACGAATGGCGTCGCCCGACAATCCAGTTTTGGCTATGAAGCCCGCAACGGTACTTTCCTCGATCAAGTCGGCATAGTCGTCCTCGGCGTGGTTGGAGACCAAAATGATCCGCGGTGGGGATGGGTCGGTCTCGCACTGCAGCCGACGGGCCAGGTCCAGGCCGCTTTCGGCACCCAGATCGATGTCCACCAGCGCCACCTCCGGCTTGAGGCGTTCAGCCTGCCGCAACGCCTGCGCGGTGTCGGATGCCACGGCCACCACTGCAATGCCCTGGCTTTCGAGCAGACAGCGGGCAGCCTTGAGGAAGCAAGGGCTGTCATCGACAATCATGCAGCGGAGCATGTGACCAGCCTCTCAAGGGGATGTGCCCGCCAGCATTCCCGCTAGCTGTACTCCGCGGGTCGCCGCTTCCGCCCACTGGGGGGCTGCCTGCGTAGGGGAGAACGCCCACTGCAGCTTTACGCAGCCCATATCCTCAAGGCGGATCCGCGGCGGCCCCATGTTCTGTTCGTCACCACTGCTGCCCCGCCCAGACACGATGCAGTGGACTCTGCGCACCGAGGGATCAAGGCTCAAATGGCGCCACCGGTCCGGGCATCAGCGGCGAACCGGCTTATTGAGTCAGCCAGTGTCGGCGCCTTGTTTTCGGATTCTTTACGCGTGACGCCTTGACCAGGCCCTCCCCCCGTCGCATATTGGAGTCCGCATAGCGGAAACAATCTCTCGCGATACGGCAAGAAAGTGCCAAGGATTCGGTAAGAGCGACAGATCCGCTTTATGGAATCCCAACAGGCTGGATGATCTCCGCCACAGCGCGCAGCCCCTCAGGAGCACAGAGCGCGCCCCCGCTTCACCTCTCGCAGGACCACCCATGAAATTCCTTGCCAGCGGTGTCTCAGCGCCGGGTTGCGACGGCCGCGAGGTCCGTCCGCCCCGGCAGCGGAAGAGGCGCTTTCGGCCTGGCCTTGCAGGCGGCAGTCGGGCACCGGCCGACGGCACCCGAGCGCAGGTGGCGCTTCCCATCCTGCTGATCGCGGTGATCACCCTTGTGGCGTCCGTCGCCCCTCTGGCCATTCACCTCTCGCCGCTCCTCGTGGCGGCCCCCACCTGCACCGCGGCCATCGCACGGACCCGGCTCACGGTCGCCATGGCCCTGGCCGCCAGTGCGGCGGTGGTCCTCGTCGACTGGCACGACAATCTGGTGCATACGGCTCTGCTGCCCATACACATCGGCGCTGTGCTGGCAGTCTCCGCATTTGCCATCGCTGCCCGCGCGCTGCACGATCGCGACCTGAGAGAACTCACACAGGTGCGAGCCGTGTCCGAGACGGCCCAACGGGTTCTGCTGCGGCCCCTCCCCCGCACATTGGGCTCTTTGCGTCTCGCGTCGATGTACCGGGCGGCCACCGCTCACGCCCTGGTGGGCGGCGACTTGTACGCCGCCGCCCGCACCGACTGCACCAACCGCATCCTCATAGGCGACGTCCGCGGCAAGGGATTGCCGGCCATCGAGGACGCCTCCGCACTTCTCGGGGCCTTCCGCGAAGCCGTCCATGAGCACGAGAAACTAACCGAGTTGGCGGCCGCTCTGGAGCGCAGCGTCCGCAGGCACCTGGCCGAGATGGCCGAGAGGGATCCCGACAGCGCCGAGCGCTTCATCACCGCTGCGCTGGTCGAACTTCCCGACGGAGAAGAGACGGTCAGGGTCGTCAACTGCGGGCATCCCCCGCCTCTACTGAAGCAGCACGGCCGAACGACCCTCCTGTGCGGCAGCCGGCCCGCTCCACCACTTGGCCTGGCCGGAAGCACAGCGGACACATTCCCCCTCGACACCTTCGCGTTTGGTCCCGGCGACACGTTGCTGCTGTACACCGACGGGCTCATCGAGACTCGCGACGCCACCGGAAACTTCTATCCCTTCCTCGAACGCGCTGCCACGTGGGCCTGGCGGTGCCCGCACACCCTCCTGCGGCACATCAGCCAGGACCTCAAGAGCTATGCAGGTGGGCACCTGAACGACGACCTCGCCATGGTGGCCGTCCACTGCCCTGCCCCCTCACTCCACGCTTCGGAGGCTCTCGCATGCCGTACGCCAGAGACCACCGCCTGACTGCGGAAACGGCTGACACCCCACCACCTCCCGCACAGCCCTTCCTGTCCGCTCCGACGATTCGTGAAAGACAACAGCTCCACCCCGTGCGCGTGCATGACGGTCCTGCCCGCTCCGCCGGCCCGGGTGAGATACCTGCGACGCAGCCGGTACCGCTGCCGTCCCCCGAAGAGCCGGCGGTGCCCTGGGCGGACGGACACGCTGCACCACACGCCAACCCCAAAGGGACAGTGACCAGGATGAGCACTGTACGACGCCTGCCGTGGCAGCCGGTCTCACTGCTGGGCCTCTACCTGGCAGTGACCTGCTTGGTACAACTGCGCGCCTCCTCAGGCGGATTGGTCCGATGGTCCGACTACTCGGTACTGGCGCCCCTCGTGGCCGCCGCCCTGCTGCCCGTACGACGCACCCTCACCATCGGGGTTGCAACGCTCGTGGCCAGCGTGGCCGTCTACGGCTTCGCCATCCGCGGGGTGTCGGAAGGCGGCCGCACGGTCGTGATCGCCTCGGCTGTGTTGTCCTTCGGCCTGAGCATCGTCATCTGCCGGACACGCCTGCGCCTGCAGGCCGACCCCCCGGTGGAAGGGGCCGGGCAACGCTCCGGCAGCACACCACTCAACTCGGATGTAAAGCAGACGCCCGACATGCCTTCCCGCGACACACCTCCGCCGTTGGTGACCTACATGCCACCGGATCTGCTCCCGCAGCCTGCGGCGGTGGAACATGCCGCTTGGTGCACGGCTGCCGACAACACAGCAAGGCCCGAGGCCCACTGGCTCGATGTCATACCCCTGCCGGCCGCCCGCGTTGCGCTCGTTGCCGGATGCGTCCCCGACGGTGGGGACGCCGCGCCCGCCATCGCCGCCGAACTTCGCGCCGCAGTGCGCGCACTGGCCGACATGGACCTGCAGCCGGAGGAACTGCTCACCCACCTGGAGCATGTTCTGGCCCGGCTACGGCCCACCAACGGGAGCCGGCACGCCGACCTGTCCGGGGTCACCGCGACGTGCCTGTACGCGGTCTACGACCCTGTCACCGCCCGCTGCACCCTCGCCAGCGCCGGATACCCCGCACCCACGGTCGTCCTGCCCGAGGGCATGGTCACCACGGTCGAGGTTCCTACCAACCCGCCGCTCGGGCAGATGCAACCGCACGCAGAGACCACCGAGCTCGATCTCGCGGAAGGCAGTGTCCTCCTGCTGCACGGATGCACCACGGCTACACCCGCCCCGCCGGCCAAGGCCGATGGGGCTGTGCTGGTCAAGGCGGGCCTGGGATCCCAGTCCTGCCTGAACACGATCTGCCGGACCGCCCTCGATACCCTGCTGTCCGACAGGCGTTACGCCCACGCCGGTGTACTGGCCGCCCGCACGCGCATGTTCGGCAGCAGCAATGTCGCCGGCTGGGACCTCGCAGCCGACCTCGCAGCCGTCTCCGAAGCCCGCAAGCACGTCTCGCAGACGCTGGCCGAGTGGGGCCTTGAAGACGCCGCACCCACCACGGAACTCATCGCCAGCGAACTCGTCACCAACGCACTGCGTCATGCCTGCCCACCGGTCCGGTTGTGTCTGATCCTCCACAGCACAGGATTGACCTGCGAAGTCTCCGACGGCAGCAGCGTCTCCCCGCATCTGAAGCGAGCCCGTACCTTCGACGAAAGCGGTCGGGGTCTGTTCATCGTTGCTCAGCTCACCCGCCGCTGGGGCACGCGTTACACTGGGCACGGCAAGATCATCTGGGCGGAAGAGCAACTTCAACCATCAGAGGACGCCCATACCGACGGTCACACCATGGCGGCACACTCGGACTTCTGACCACGTGCCACAGCCTCCCGCCCGGTACGCGGTACCGATCACCCACCAACCGGCAGTACCCCAAAGGGCCTTACGGCTGCGTACTGTCCGGCCTCCCGTTGTTCGTCCCGTATGAAGTGGCCATGTCTCCCCCGCCTTTCCTCCCGCCCTCACCGATCGGGTCGACTCCGACCGCACGAGTCCACCTGAGCCTTTGTCCGACGGGCGGCCTGACCATCCTCGACATCGTGCCCCCGAGGGCACCGGCCGACGGGGCTTGAGGATGGAACCTCTGCAGGAGCTGCGGACGCTGATCCTCGAACACGTCGGGGACGACGGCCGCAGAGCCACCATCGCGGACGGCGTGAGCGTTGCGGTCGTGGACGAGCCGACGCCTCCGGTGGTCGCCGCCATGCCCGGCCCGACCCTGGCGATCGTCGCCCAGGGCACCATGCGCACCGTGCTCAACGGCGAGCCGTACGAGTACGGCGCCGGCACGTACGTGATCGCCTCACATGACTGGCCGTCAACCAGCCAGGTCGTCCAGGCAGATCCCGACAACCCTCTCGCGATCTTCATCATGGGCCTCCGTCCGCAGGCCATCGCATCGCTTTTGCTGGAGACGACCGACACCCCCGCATCCCCCGCCCACCGCGAACTGGCCATCAGCGACGCAACACCGAAGCTGCTCGACCCAGTCGTACGACTGCTGCGAGCCGCCCGCTGTCCGGACGAGATGCGGGTCCTCGGCCCGTCATACCAGCGGGAGATCCTGTGGCGGCTGCTCACCGGGGACCAAGGCGCGCTCGCACGGCAGATCGGCCGGGCCGACAACGGCCTCGCGCACATCAGCAGGGCCATCGGCTGGATCCGCGACCATTACCACGAGCCGCTCAGCGTCGCCGCTCTCGCCCGGCTCTGCGGTATGAGCCCTTCCTCCTTCCACCGGCACTTCCGTGCAGCAACGTCCGCGACACCGCTGCAGTTTCAAAAGACCATCCGCCTGCAGACCGCCCGAACACTTCTGTGGACCCGTTCGGGAAGCGTCGCAGACATCGCTCACCGCGTCGGCTACGAAAGCACGTCCCAGTTCAACCGCGAATACCGAAAAAAGTTCGGAACCTCTCCGGGGCGCGACACGCCGGGACATCGCTTGCCTGGGCAGGCTTGAGAGACCCCATCCCAGCGGCCGGAGGCGGATCCGCATCCTGCGGTCGACTCGGTGCGGCACGCCCATGTTCCACCAGGCACAACCGACCCGCCTTCACCGATCTCGAGGTACCCCGGCAGCTACGCGGGCGCCGGACCTGACAGACCACGGACAAGCATGCGGGACCAGTCCCACTGAGCGATGCCGCACCGGGCGAGCGGGAGCGGGCGCACACCTCTCCCGGCAAGCAGGAAGACCAAAAGTCGGCAGTATCGTGCACACCGGGAGCAGGATCGTTCTCACCTCCCCGCCGGACAGCCTGATCCAATGGGCCCCAAGGGGGCAGTTGGTCCTGGGCTCTGAAGAACCCGGCATCAATGTCGATGATCCACCGGCATGAGCAGACCTCTTCCCCAAGAAGGACCGGAAAGCGGTCGCTCACCTGAACCGTCGGCACAGCGGCCCGGTCGGGGAATGCGACAACCACCTCACCGTTGGAGGTGGTTCTTGGCGTGCCCGGTGAGGTACCCCTATGAATCCGAGGAATGGCAGTGACTTCGACCGTCGACGCACCCATGGCTGATGTCCGGGACATGTACATGGCCCATGCCGCATTGCGCCGCGAATTCCGGCTGCTTCCTCAGCTGATCCGGGACGTCGCACCAGGCGACACCGCACGCGCCGAAGTCGTAAGCGCCCATGCCGAACTCATCTGCCGCATCCTGCACACACATCACGAGGGAGAGGACCTCCTGCTGTGGCCCAAGCTCCTCCAACGGGGAGGCGATGAGGCCGCATCCATCGTGCCCATGATGGAAGAACAGCATCACGCCATCGACAAGGCACATGCCGAGGCAACCGGGCTCCTGCCCGCCTGGCGCTCCACCGGGCGGGGCAGTGAGGAGCTCGCCGGTGTCTTCGAGGTACTGCTGGCTGTGCTCCTGACGCACATGACGACTGAGGAGAAGTGGATCCTGCCGCTGGCGGAGAAGCATGTCACCGCCGCGGAGTGGAGAGAGCTCGGCGAGCACGGCATGGCCGCGACCCCCAAAAGAGACTTGCCGCTGGCTTTCGGCATGGCCATGTATGAGGGTGACCCTGCGGTCATCAAGGCGGTACTCGGCCACGCGCCGCTGCCCGTGCGCCTGCTGGTACCGGTCATCGGGCGCCGCCGCTACGCCGCCCACGCACGGCGGGTCCACGGCACGACCAGGCCGGCACGCATGGGCACCCTCAACTGAAGACATCGCGGTGAGCACCGGCAGATGCCCCGGCGTCGTCTGCGTGCAGTCTGGGTGTGCCTGCAGCCGCCGACACGGATGCAGGCACACCCACGCCGGGTACCGTGGCGTGCGTCGGGTTGAACGACCCACCGTCCGTTTCTCATCGCCAGTCAACTTCTCGGCGACCCAGGCCGGCAGTCGGCCGATCGTTCAAGCACCCAGCCGTAGCGTCTCGGCCTCGCGCAATCTGCGCCATGACCTACCTCGAGCCACGCCGTGTGGTTCAGAGCGCATTGATCGCTGATGGCGCTCGCTCCACCCGAGACAAGGCGCGCAGCAATGCTGCTTGACCGTGCCGACGGACGGATAGATGCGTCAGCAGGGTGAGCACGGGTTCGAACGCGGCGCCGGTGATCTCGGGGGTGGTGATTCCCACGCTCACGGCAAGATCGTCCATATGCACGGCGAGTTCCATCATTCTTGTCACGAGGAAGTCGTTGAGGGTCAATGCCCACCCGCCCCAGGGGATGAACACCGCCGCGTCACCCGGCATCGCCGGGAGTTCGGCCTGCAGCTCGGCGAGAGCAGCGCGAGCTCGTTCCAGCAGCGGCTGCGCACCCTCGGAGGCAATCTGCTCCCCCCTCGCCCGGATGCCCGTGTTGGCTTCGCCGTCAAGCGGCTCATCAACCCACACGGCACGTGCGTAGTGTTCCAGTAGGGGGATCGGTGCCTCCGCGGACGCCGGCTCCTGTAGGACGGCACTGGCAGAGAAAATCTGGTGCATGAGGTGACCGGCCAGACCACCGACCGTCATCTCCGCCAACGCGCTGGGCTTCTCCCATGACGCAGCAACTTCACGTTCCCCCAGCAAGGTGACCGCCTGAGCCGCCACGCCCAGGTACGCGCCTTGGAGATTCATCTGTCCCCCGAATCAACTGCCACACAATGACGGGCTGTACGCAAGCAGCCAAGATAGCCCACAGAAGTCCATCACACCGCGTGCGGGCCCTCAACTGGCAGCTGGAGGTTTCAACGAGGGTGGGCATTACCGACCAACTAGTGCCGCATCAAGCAACGTTCGCCCTGCCGATGGCTACTCTGACGACGTGGCCGATGAAGAGCACAGTGGGAGCGGCTCGATCCGACGCCCCTCGTGGCACCACCCGGTAGTGTCCACTGTCGCACTGGAACTGGGCGGCCTTGCTGTCTCCGGGTCGGTCGCTCTGGTGGGGTGGCCGTTCGGGTGGCTGCCCGACACTGGTTTCGTCCTCCTCGTGACGGGCCTGATCGCGATCGGGCCTGCGGCTGAGTTGTACCGCGGGGCGGGCCCGCCGCGTCGGCTTGCTGTTGTCGCCGCTCTCCTTGCGCTGGCAACGGTGAGACTGCTCGTGGCTGCAGCAGTGAACTGGGCCTTTCCTGCGCTGGCTGATCCGGGCGTCGGTATCCTCGTCGGCTACCTTGTTGCGTTGCCCGTCGGCGTGGCTGTGTTGGCTTGGTTCCTCACCAGGGCGAACGTTGCCTGATGCGGCACTAGCGCAGAGGCCACCACGTCCACCGCGGCGCTGGTGGCGGTCGCGGATACCAACGCCCGCTGATTGCACGGCTCCAGCGTCATACGCAGGCCCGAAACACTGTGCTCCCGGACGGACCTGCTAGCCGAGAGCCCATGTCGGGTGCGGGCGATAGAAGCCGTTGTCGTACCGATCCTGCTGGGTGCGAGTTCGAGTGTGGTGACTCGGTCGCATGATCCTTTAGTTCCGGCGCATGCAAGAGGGCTGGGCCTCCTGCTGAAGGTGAGGCGCTGGACGGCAGCCGTCGGATTCCCGCGTCAGGTGGAGAGGCGGGGGCGGGCGTCGAGTTCGGCTGCACGCACCTGCAGGTCACTCAGGGCTGCTTGGGCGAGGGGCGGGAACGCTTCGTCGTCCTCCGCCTTCATCCAGCGCTCGACGGCGATGGCGAAGGCGAGCATCGCCACGTGCGCGCCCAGTCGGGCGGTCAGATCGTCCGTGCCTCGTTCGCGCAGGGCGGCGTTGATGGAGGCGGCGATCCGGGCATGCTTGAGCAGTCCGCGCTCCTGCAGTTCGCTGTTGGCCGCGACCACCCGCATGCGCTGGGCGGCCTTGGCCCGTTGCCGCGGGGTCATGGCAGCGTCGGTGGCCGCGAACGCCGCCTGCAGGCACTGGGCGGGCGTCGCGTCCGCAGCGGCAGCGCGAATGCCTTCGGCGAACAGGCCGGCCAGCACGTCCTCGCCGCCGAACAGGACCTCGCGTTTGTCAGCGAAGTGGCGGAAGAACGTGGCGCGGTTCAAGCCAGCGCGGTCCGCGATATGGGCGACGGTCGTCTCCTCGAAGCCGTTCTCCACGAAGAGGTCCAACGCCGCACTCTCCAGGCGCTCACGCGCGTCCGGTGCCCATCTGCTCACCAACACATTCTATGCGAAGCGATCGGGTCGCATCATTCAGCAGATGATGCGACGCAGTCGCATGAGTCGAATACTATTGATGCAACGGGGTCGCATCAGCCCTCTGCGCAACGGCAGCTGAGCCACGCGTCCTCCCTCCGGCTGTGATCAAGGAGTCCTTCCCATGCGTATCTTCATCACCGGTGCTTCCGGCTGGATCGGCTCAGCCGTCGTCCCCGAACTCGTCAACGCCGGCCACCAGGTTCTCGGGCTGGCCCGCTCGGACGCCTCCGAGCGGGCAGTGATCGCCATGGGCGCCGAGGTGCTGCGTGGCGACCTGAACGACACCGACGTGCTGCGCGCCGGCGCCCTCGGCAGCGATGGCGTCATCCACCTGGCCTTCGTCGTGCCCAGCATGAGCGAGGCTGCGACGCGGACCGATGCCAAGGCCATCGAGACGTTCGCCGCCGCCCTCGCCGGCTCCGGCAAGCCCTTGGTGATCTCCGGCGCAACACTCGTCACACCTGGTCGGCCCGCGACCGAGCGCGACGAGCTCGTCGCGGCGGGCCCCGTCGCTGCCCGCATCGCCAACATGCGGGCAGCGCTCGCAGCCGCAGAGGCAGGCGTCCGCACCTCCCTGGTCATGCTGCCCCGCTCGGTCCACGGCCAAGGGGAGCGTCACGGCTTCGTCCCCCAGCTCATCGCCACGGCTCGGGCCAAGGGCGTCTGCGGCTACATCGGTGACGGCACCAGCCGTTGGCCCGCCGTCCACGTCAAGGACGCCGCGGCCCTTTACGGGTTGGCCGTCGAGCACGCTCCCGCCGGCTCCGTCCTCAACGCGGTCGGCGACGAGGGCGTGCCGGTCCGCGAGATCGCCGAGGCCATCGGTCGGCACCTCGACTTGCCGGCGCGCTCTCTGCCCGCCGAGGAGTACGACGGGATACTTATGCGCCTCCTCAGCACCGACATGCCGGCCTCCAGCACCATCACCCAGCAACTCCTGGGATGGAAACCCACCCACCCCGGCCTCATCGAGGACATCGAACAGGGCCACTACTTCGTTTGACCGACCACCTGCCGCAGGCGTGGGAGGTCGTTTTCGCAGCGATCTTGTCGGGTGCCGGTTCGATAGGGGTGACTCGGTCGCGTGATCTTCGGCTGCGGTATGCATGAAAGCGGGGCCTCCTGTTCAGCTCGGGATTGTCGAAGTCCGAACAAGCTGGCCAGGAGGCCCTTGTGTCGCAGTCTTGCGGTTCCGCAACGACGGAGTCCAACTCGGTTGCCCGGTCGTGTGATTGCCTCGCTCACCGGTTCGGGAATGCGGGCGACCGTCCGGGCCGCGAGCCGCGGTACCCTTCGGACATGTCGGACGCGAAGTGGGCGGTCGTGCACCCTTCAGATCAAGTTCGGTACGACAACGGCTTCATAGAGTGCATGCGTGCGGCCCCTGCCGTCGAAGGCAGGCCGATCGCCTGCGTCTGCGGGATACCGCTGTCCTGACTACGGCCTCGGCGCCCGCCCCACATGAACGATCAGCCTTCACTGACGACGCCCAACGCGGTTGTACCGGCTGGGACAGCGTGCACAGGGAACCCGCACGTTGCATGATCACCCCGACCATGCACACTGCTGAGCGAATGCAGTAGCCAGGGATGGGGAGCAAGGTGGGACTTCGCAGTTGGTGGCACCGTCGCAAGGCGAACGCTCAGATCGAGCACATCGTCCAGGCAGTGAATGCCGGGCGTGCTCTGATGGCCGACGCAACCGCGTTTGAAGCATCCGGAGCCCTCCAGAAGATCGCCGGAGTCGCAGAGGTCTGCGACGACCACCTTCACTTCAAATCTGACACGGAGCTCAAAGCCAGAGCCGCCGGCTGGCACATCTCCCGTTCCGAAATCGCCGCGGTGCGCGACGGTGACGCCCCGGGCGAAGTCGTGATCACCTTTTGCACGCCAGGACGCTTCCGCGTCATCGCGGTAACACCCCTAATGCATGCCGATAAGTGGCGCTCTCTCGCCATGGATTGAGTCCGGACGGCGACGGGTCAGCACCTGCCGGCCTACGCCGCATGAAACGCTGCTCGACCATCCCCCCGAAGAGGAATCCCCGGACGCGTCTGGCCCACGTGGTGACAGTGCGTGCGCCATCGCCCACAGCCCCCCGCCCTGCGCCGGGCAGAGGCAGGTCCGCACACACGCCTGACGGGTCAGGCGTCTGCGCTCCGGGGAACGCGAGGGAAGCCAACGGAACACGTCGTCGGGCGAGTCTGGCTCACGCGGCAAGCCTGGCGTCCTCTTGTACGGAGCCCTCACGATCGGCGCTCAAGCGGTGCAGCAACGCGTCCGCTGCTCGCAGAGCCTGTTCTGCGCTGCGGGTCCCGGTCATCACACACAGCGTGTAGGTGGCGTCCTCCAGAGCCCGGCTGGTGCGGCCGGTGGGGCGTACGTCGTGCTCGATGCGCGCATCAGCAAACCTCGCCAGTGCAGCGCGCAGTTCCTTCTCCACCGGAAGGATCATGGTGGCTCCTCTCCCACAAGGCACAGCTCGCAAGGCGGGCGAACGCCACCGCGAGGCACAGACCGCGTACAGGGCCCAATGCCACTCCCCCATACCGAGCAGCATCGAGCAGCTCTCAGGTGCCCCGCATCAAAGGGCCTATGCCTGCCGACGTGGTGAGTGGTGCGAAGAGCACGCTGAAGGACGTCGTGAGCCGCCGCACGATCGCCGGGATCTGCCCGGCCATGCCTGCAGTCGTCCTCGTCCCAGGGCAGGCCCTGGCCACTCATCGGAGATGCTGCTCACCATGCATGTCAGCTTGGGCGCCACGTGGTGTGGCGCCCAGGCCTCTTCGCCCGGCAGGCTATGCGACATGTGCGTCCGCGCTTCGATCCCCGTGGCCCGCCTCGCCAGATGAGGGAGCGCGGCGAGGCGGGCCCTGTGGGGATCTCACCATTGGCATTAACTGTGGCACGTACGGAGCGTCAGAAGAGGTGTCCACGCGGCCGCAACCCTTTCGGGTGATCCGCTTGTCCGCTGGTCAGCCGCATACCGGCCAGCCCATGCGGGTCATGCGGTTCCCACTGTTCGAGTCTCTGCGTCACGGTGGCGCTGTATCAGCGGTGCGCGCGGCTGAAGGTGTGCGCGTCTGCCGCATCTTCCCTCCTCCTCTTCGCTCTCTCGAGGAGAAGGGGCCGCCTGCGGCGCCTGGCTGTAGTGGGGTTTGCCTCGGACTCAGTCGCTGCCCATGGCTTTACGGACTGCGTCTTTGGTGCGGTCCATGAGGGCGGCAACGGGGCCCAGGGCCACGTTGCGGGCAAGAGACTCGACGCCGGGATGAGGATGGGTGGGAGCCATGGCCTCGGCCGCCTTGACCGCCTTGGCCATGACGGCGAGGTTGGTGGCGTCGGTGTGGCGGCGGATGTGGATGAACTCGTAGCGTTCTTCCGCCCGGGCGTGCTCCTGCACGTCCTTGCGGAGCTTCATCAGCTGCGGCATGAACTTCGGGTCATCGGTGTCCATCTCGTCGAGCGTCGCAAGGGTTTCCTTGGCGGCTTTCTCTTCGGCGAGGCGGTCCTCGACCACCTGCTCACCGCCCGGCACCATCCGCCGGACGAAGGGATGGACGACCTCTTCCTCCGCGGTCTCGTGGACGGCCAGCAGCCGCACCAGGCGGTGGAAGGCGTTACGGCGTTCCTTGCCCTTGCTCTGCTCGACCTCGTCGAAGAGGTTGCGGATGTCACCGTGCTGGCGCATCAGCAGAGCGACCACGTCGGTGTCCTTGGCCTTGTCGCCGCCGGCCCGATGGGTGCGCGGTTCGGACATGTTCGACTGCCTCACTTCTCGCGCAGGGCGGGGTCGGGGTGCTCGCCTTCGGATTGCACGCGGTATTCGCGGCCGAACATGTCGTCGTGTTCCGCCATGACCCGCTCGCTGGGCGGCTCTTGGCCGCCGTGGATCTGCTCCTGCATCTTTTCGAACCGCTCATGCGCTTCACGCACGTAGCCGGCTCCGAGCGTGGTGAGGTCCATCTGGGTGTCGAGCAGCCCTCTGAGGTACTGCTTGTTCGGCGCGAAGGTCACTACCTTGGGCAGCTCCGGCGCCAGGACCTCCTGCGGCTCGCGCCCGTCGTAACGGCGCATCATGTCGCAGGCGGAGTGCAGGTGTTCCAGCTCCATGTTCAGGTGCAGCTCCCAGATGGCCTGCACCTTGGGGTCGCTCTCCTGCTCCATGAAGGAGTAGTACAGGTAGCACTCGTTGTACTCGTGGTTGACCAGCTGCTCCCACCACGTCTCGCCCGGGTCGACCAGCGACTCGTAGTGCGTGACGTGCTCCTCCTCGATGAGCCCGATCTCCTGGTAGAGCTGACGGGCGATCGGCTCCATGTAGGTGGGGCCGGTGTTCATGTAGAAGTTCATCGTCTGCTGCTCCGCCGACATGATCGTCAGGGCGTGGAGCTTCGACAGGGGGTTCGCCTCGTTCTTGTCGTACGGGTCGCGGACGTTGTCGTACGGGTCACGGTGGTGGAATTTCGTGGGCCGGCCCGGCATGACCTCGGTGAGGTTGTCGACGATCGACTCCGCCTTGCGGTGCTCGATCATCTCGTACAGGTTCGCGTACCGGTACAGGTGGTCGAAGTCCTCCAGCACACCGAACTGGTAGGCCTGCCTCAGGTACGGGTCGGGCTCCATCCGTGCGACCCACGCCGTGAGGTCCACCGCGACCTGCTCGTAGGCGATCGTCGTCTCCAGCACGGAGGAGACGCCCGGCAGCAGCCAGTTCACGACCTTCTGCTGCTGTGCCTCGATGTACCGGGTCCGGGCGAGCTGCCGCTTGACGTCGGGATCGACGGTGTTGCGGGCGAGCTGGTGGCTGAAGAGGATCGCCTCCACCTCGATGCCGTTCATCGTGATGATCCGGCACCGGGTGTAGGGGTCGCCGCGGTCGGGGTCGATCGGCTGCACGTTCATCTCACGCCAATTGCGCAGCTGACGGTCCAGCGGGATGCCGCGCTGTTCCAGCGGGTTGAAGGTCACATCTGCCTCCTCGACGGGCCTGCGGGGCATGCCTTTTCGCCGCGTGGCGCGACCTGGCGCCGGACGGTACCCGGCCATGCTCGGTGCTGCGCGAGCCGATTGCCGCCGCCGCGTGCTGCACGGCGAGGTATCTCACCCGTTAAGAGGAGTTGATGAGGGCGACCGCCGGCGGCAGACCAACCGAGCGTGCCGCTGGCCTGTCGACGTGCGCGGCACGAACGCAGAGGTCACCCTCACAGGCACGCGACGAACGCCACCGGCATGCGCGGGCTTGCGGTCACGGGACCGTCCGGTGGAAAGAGCCTGTGCAAGGCCTCAGCCGGACTGACGGCGTTTGCCACCGGCGGCAAGAGATCCCCTTGGAGCCACTGCCAGCTGCAGCTCGGAGCGAGTAGGCGTGTCGGACATGCCGGCGGTGGAGGGGCATCAGTTGTTTCTGCGGCGCGCGCCAGTTGCTGGCGGTTCAGGCCGCGTCGCTCAGCCCTGGGCCAGGCGTTCGCGCAGTGCGTGCCGGTGCAGGTTGGCGACGGGCGCCAGCAGATCGGGGTGCCGCAGCAGCACTGCGGCCTGCTGGTCGCGGTCGTCGGGACTGACCAGCCGACGAAAGTCAAACGTCAGTCCGCCCGTATGCTCGCACTCCGTCAGGTGCGCCACGGCCTGCGCGGCAGCAGCGGTCGCGGTGAGCAGGCATGCCGCCCAACTCGCCACCACTTCATCGACCCAGGACCGCCACGCATGGTCCGCAACGTCTGCGCTGGAGGCTTCGGATCCCACGAGCCAGTCCAGCCGTCCCGAGCCGCCTGGGCCCGCCATCGTGAGCAGGGCGGCATCCGTCGCTGTGGGGTAGCGCAGCCATGCGGCGACCGTCACCGCCTGGCGGGCCTGAGCTTCTGCCAGCGATGCTCCCACAGGGCCGCCATCGTGAGGGTAGGACCGCAGGAGCCACTGGGTGGTGGCGGCTATGACCGGGGAGAGGTCGGCCTGCATTCCACTGCTCCTTTCGGCGGCGCCCGGCACGCCGACCAGTGCAGGGGGCCGTCCTCGAGCGAGGCGACTCTACAACCACGTCAAAAGAGTCAAAATGGCGCAAGTCACACCATCTGGTGTCGATGGTTGAGGACGCGGGGAACCGGCTCGCCGCGAGGTCGGAACACATGCTCAGCCGAAGGCCGCCTCCGCGTACGCCGGTTACCGAACCGGGTGATCAAGGTCGACACACCATTGGGCACGGAAGCTGAAGGTCAGGCCCGGGCGGGAGGGGGTGTCTCATGCATGCGGTGGGAGCAGGCCGTGCAGGACGACAGCGGAGAGCGCGTCGGCCATGGCGGTCCTGTCGTGCTCTGCTGTCGGCCGGACGTCGGGGCTGAGCCGGTCGGCTATCGGGTCCTGGGCCAGGGCGAGTGCGGGGCCCGTGACGGCGAAGTACAGGATGTGCGCCGGGACGCGGGGAATGCGGCCGGCCGCCATGAGGCTGCTGACGGTCGGCTCGATGCTGTCCCAGAACGGCTTGATGAACTGCTGGTGGAGATAGTCCAGGCGGCTGGAGTCCCGGGTCGACTCGTCGGTGAGCAGCCGGTTCATGGCGGAGTCGTTCGCGGCAAGCCGGTACAGGTGGACGATGACGGCTCGCAGGCGTTCCTCGGCGTCGCGGCAGTCGGTAAGAAGCCGGTCGAGCGCGGGCTGGCCGCCCTGCAGCCCGAAGTCCACCACCGCGCGCCAGAAGTCGTCCTTCGACCCGTAGCGTTCGTGGATGAAGTTGTGGCTCACGCCGAGCCGCCGGGCCAGCTCCCTCATGGTGGTCGCGGCGTAGCCGAGCTCGGCGAAGGTGTCCAGGCCCCGCCGGAGGATTTCGCTTTCGGGCAGCCGGACGGGGGCGTACTTGCCGCGCGCCCTCGCCTCCGGCGCCTCCTGCGGTGTTCCGTCGGTCACTCTGGCCTCGCTCCGTTCGCCCTGGTCCACCCGATGTCGATCGCTCCTGCCCGCTCACGCCGCCCGGGATGGCCCGTCGTGCCTGGTGAGCGGCGTGCGGGTCCGCAGGCCCCGGCAGGGCGGCGAGGCAGTCACTGGTGTTCTGAGTCTTCCATGCCGGTCGCCGGCCGGTAGGTCACGGGAGGTTCGATCCGGCAACCGCTTGACGCATGTCAAGCTCAGACGGATGCTTGACGCGTCAATCACATCGGTTTGCCGTCGGGCGCCGATGCTCAGCTGAGGAGTGCCTTGTGATCTCCACCAAGACCCGTGAGGCCGTAACCGCCCCCGCCGCTACCGCGTCCGCGGGACGCAAGAAGGTGCTCGGCGTCGTGGCCGCTCTGGCCGCCGCCGGTGCGCTGACCGCGGTGGCCGTCCCTGCCGCGGCTCAGAGCCCGGCACCGCACGCCGCCTCGTCCGCTCACTCGGCCCACCACCACTACCTGTCGCCGCTGCAGGTCGCCTCGGCGTACTACGCCAGCTACAACGGCGACCTGGCCGCCGGCTTCGACCGCTACATCTCCAAGGACCTGGTGCTCCACGGCTTCAACGGCCCCGAGAACCGGGACGACTGGATCAACGGCGACCTGAACATCAAAGCGGGGCTCACCGGCTTCAAGATGACCGTCCTGGACCAGATCGTGGAGGGCGACAAGGTCGTCACCCGCTGGAGTTTCGCGGGCCGCCACACCGGCACGGTCTTCGGCATCCCCGCCTCCGGCCGCGACGTCCAGCTCAGCGGCATCTCCATCGACCGCGTCATCCGCGGCCAGTCCGTCGAGCACTGGTCGGAAGGCAACTTCGGGGTGTTCCTGGACGAGCTGCGCGGTCAGACGCCTCCCGGCACCGTTCACCCCAGCACCAAGTAGCCGCTCGAACGGCCCGCATCACCGGGCCGCAGCACACGCCCCGGCCGGACACCGGGCCCCCGGGCGCGCGACCTGCAGCGTGCGCCCGGGGGGCCGCCGCACCACCCAACCCACCCCGCACACCCCTGTGACCAGGAGCATTCCCATGGCATCTCTTCTTGACGGCAAGATCGCGCTGATCACCGGCACCGGCGCAGGCATGGGCCGCGTCGCGGCCCAGGTCTTCGCCAGAGAAGGCGCGAAGGTCGTCGGAGCCGACATCCACCCCGACGCCAACGAGGAAACAGCAGAACTCGTCCGCCGTGCAGGCGGCGAGATGACCGGCATCGCACCGGTCGACCTCACCGACCCCGAGCAAGCGCGGCGCCTCGTCGATAATGCCGTGGCCGCCTACGGCGGTCTCGACGTCATCTACAACAATGCCGCCTCGCTGCGCTTCGGCCCGCTGCCCGACTTCTCCATCGAGGACTGGCACGCCACCATCACCGGCGAGCTCGACATCCCCTTCTTCATCTCGGAGTTCGCCTGGCCCCACCTGGTGCGCCGCGGCGGCGGCGTCATCATCAACGTCGCGTCCATGGCCGGCATGATCGCCGGACACAATCCCCCGATGGTCGGGCACACCGCAGCCAACGCCGGCGTCATCGGCATGACACGGCAGATGGCTCTTGAGGGCGCACCCCATGGGATCCGCGCAGTGGCCATCAGCCCCGGCCCCGTGCTGACCCCGGCCAGTGACCGCGACCTCGGCGACAACCAGGCCGCCCGCGAGGCCATCACCGCAAAGACCCTCCTCAGGCGCTTCGCCCGGCCCGAGGAGATCGTCGAACTCGGTGCCTTCCTCGCCTCAGACCGCGCCTCCTACATCACCGGGGCCAACTACGCAGTCGACGGCGGCGCCAGCGCCTGGTGACGCATCCCCCGGCTTTTTCAGAACCACGCAAGGGCGGCCTGAACGCTGCCGTGGTGGCTCCGGCAAGACGCTTGTATATGGCCGCCGCAATGCTCGCCGGCAGTGCGGCAGTCGAGTGGATGAGGCGGCCAGACCCTCGGCGGCCGGCACAGCCGCCAGGCCGCTCAGCGTGCCCGCCACGATCACGTAACCACGGCGTTCCGCCGACGGGCCCTTGCCCAAGGTGCTTTGGAACGCGTTGGCGCCTGAACTTGCGGGTACTCGATCACTCCCCAGCCCCTCCTGCGGAAGGCCAGGCCCATGCTCGTTCAACATCCCGCAGCGGGGAAAAGGGGACGGTTCGAGCGGTTCTCCGAAGCGGCGTCGAACTTCACCAGCTCGCCGGCCTTCTACGTGGTGTGCCTGGTGCTGGTCGCCCTGTTCATCGCCGCACACGCGGCGGGACTGGAGATCACCTGGCAGTTGCTGGCCGGGGACCTGATGACGTCCGTCACCCTGCTGTTGCTCGCCCTGCTCAAGAATGCGGAACGGCGGGCCGAGCACGCGATCCAACGGAAGTTGGACGCGATCGCCGCGGCGCTGCTGGAGCAGGACGAGGGCCAGGCACGCAAGGCGCAGGAAAACCTTCGCAAGGCCATCCGCATGGAAGACGAGGTCTGACCGACGACGCATCCGCCCCTCCGGTTCGAGTCGCCCGGCGCAGTACCGGCGCCAAAAGGCTTTGGGCGGTCTCAACGTCTGGGCAGGGCATGTTCGGCAGGCTTTGACGTCCTCCCGGCCCCAGGCGAGCGCGGCCCGGAGGATCGATCAGGAATTGAGAAGCACACGCGAGGGGGCTCCTTCTAGCCTGCCGTCATGGACATCACCATTCACACGAGCTTTCTGCCGCACGACGACCCGGACGCCTCGCTCGCCTTCTACCGCGACGTCCTCGGTTTCGAGGTCCGCAGTGACGTCGGGCAGGGCAGGATGCGCTGGATCACGGTCGGGCCGGCCGGCCAGCCCAGCACGTCCATCCTCCTGGCCCCGCCGGCCGTCGATCCCGGGGTGACCGAGGACGAGCGCCGCACCATCACCGAGATGATGGCCAAGGGCACCTACGGGTGGATCCTGCTGGCCACCCCGGACCTCGATGCCACGTTCGAGAAGGTGCAGGCCGGTGACACCGAGGTCGTCCAGGAGCCGACCGAGCAGCCGTACGGCATCCGTGACTGCGCCTTCCGTGACCCCGCGGGCAACCTGGTCCGCATCCAGGAGCTTCGCTGAGCCCGGCATCGATGCCGCCGTCACGGCCGGCGCAGCGACTGCGTTTGCGGGACCCGGCACACCACCGGCTAGGCGCCCTGCCCCCCTTTGCCGGCCGCCCGAGGGGCCGCGTCCGCGCGCCTCGTCGCACCGGGGGGTCCGACAAGGCCGTCCCGTTGGCGTCCGGTGCTTGCTCAAGCGGCTGCTCGGCCCGGCTGGGCCGGACCTCATCACCCACTGCCTGCGGGGTGCCTGCCGCGGCAGGCACCCCGCAGGCGGTCGCAGGCGTCGTGGGAAGAGGAAAGAATGGGGAGTGATCCTATGTGTCGGCCCGAGTGGCGGCGTGCGCGTGTCCAGGCGCAGCGGCTGGCCGATTTCGCGCGGTTGCGTCGCGTCCGTGACCGCATCGACCGGGAGTACGCGCAGCCGCTGAACGTGGAGGAGCTCGCCCGCGGTGTGAACATGTCCGCCGGGCACCTCAGCAGGCAGTTCCGGGCCGCCTACGGCGAGTCGCCGTACGCGTACCTGATGACGCGTCGCATCGAGCGCGCGACGGCCCTGCTGCGGCGCGGCGACCTCAGCGTCACGGAGGTCTGCTTCGCGGTCGGCTGCGCGTCGCTGGGCACGTTCACCACCCGCTTCACCGAGCTCGTCGGTATGCCTCCCGGGGCCTTCCGGCGCCGTGTGGCCGATGCGGCGGCCGACCGCACCGATGCCGTACCTGCGGCCGGGGACGGGAAGCCGACGGTCACAGTGGAGGGGATGCCGGCGTGCGTGGCGAAGCAGGTGACCAGACCCGTCAGGAATCGAGAAGCCCCGGCCGCCGGGCAGCACCTAGCGTGATGGCCATGGTAACCACCGCACCCACCCTGTCCCTGGCATCCGTCACCCTCGAGGTGGCCGACCCCGATGCCGCCCACCGCTTCTACACCGCCTTCGGAGTGGACACACACCTGCGCCTGCGCGCGTCCGAGGCGCACTCCAGCGGGTTCCGCGGCTTCACCCTGGCGCTCACGGTGTCCGGACCGGCCACCGTCGACAGCTTCCTCGCCGCCGCCGTGCACGCGGGGGCCACGGTGCTCAAGCCCGGCGCGAAATCGCTGTGGGGCTACGGCGGCGTCGTCCAGGCTCCGGACGGCACGATCTGGAAGGTGGCGACCTCCGCGAAGAAGGACACCGGCCCGGCCACCCGCGAGATCGACGAGGTCGTCCTCCTGCTCGGCGTCGAGGACGTGAAGGCCAGCAAGCAGTTCTATGTCGGCCGGGGCCTGAGCGTGGCCAAGAGCTTCGGTGGCAAGTACGCCGAGTTCGCCGCCGGCGACTCCCACCCGGTCAAGCTGGCCCTGTACAAGCGGGGCGGCCTGGCCAAGGACCTCGGCGTCCCCGCCGACGGCACCGGCTCCCACCGCATCGTCCTGGGCAGCACCGCCGGCGCCTTCACCGACCCGGACGGATTCGCCTGGGAGACCGCCACTTCGCTCACCACCGTGCCGCCCGCGGCGTCTTCGCTGTCCTGAGCTCCGCACCTGCCTGCCCCTGGAGGCGGTGCGCTCGACAGTGGCGCTTGCTGTCCGTCGCTTCGTCGAAGCCTGGTGGCCGTCCTGTGATCCTCTGCGCCGGCGGGCGGCCCAACTCGGGTGATCGTGGGATGCATTCCATGTCTCGCAGGTGCACGCGGCAGCCTTGCTAGGGCCCTTGCCCGGTGCGCGCCGACCGCCTCCGGGCAGGACGGTACCCCAGGGGAGGGCACTACCGGTGGCGCCGTGACCGGTCAGGCGGACTCCATAGCGCGTACGTGTCGATGGCGATCAACCGCCCAGCCTGCCCTCGTCGATCGCTGCCAGCACGTCGTCAGTGGTGTACTTTGCGGTGGCCTCGCGCTCCAGTCGTACAGCCATTTCCTTCACGGTCGGCTTGGCGGTCTCTGCAGCGATCAACTCGTGCATGTACGTCTGGAGGGACTTCCCGGCCTGGGCGGCACGGGTCTTGAGGACACGAATCTGATCTTCGGGCACGTCCCGGATGGTCAGCACGCTCATATCTGCATTCTGGCGCGGTCTTCTGCATTCGGCAGATCCGTGCTCCGGCTGCGGCCTGCGGCGACGGGCCACTGCATGGCCGGCATACCGACAGTTTGCGCGGGTGGGCCCGATGGTGCCGTGTGGTCAGCCGGGGGTGGGTGGAGGCGTGTCGGGGCCCGTGAGGGCGTCCAGTTGGGCGGCGAGGTCGGGGTGGGTGGCTGTCAGATGGGGGCGGGCGGCTTCGAGCGGGTGGAGGAGATCGGCCGGGTCGTCCTGGGCCAGGGCCGCATGGAGTTGGCTGAGCGGGCGACGGGCGGCGGTGGGCAGGTCGGTCAGAGCGGTGATCTGGCCGGCGATGCGGCGCAGGTCGGCGGCGTTGCGGCGGGCCCAGGTGGCAGCCGTGCGTTGGGCGGCGCGATGTTCGCGGGTGGCCTGGACGCGCTGTTCGCCGGTGGTTCCGGCGGGCCCGGGCCGACCTCGCAGGTAGCGCCGTTCGGCGGCCTGGCGGCTGGCGACGCCGAGGGGATGGGCGAGGTCGGCCCAGCTCGCTCCCGCGTCCCGGGCAGTCTCGATCAGCCCGGTCTCCCATCCGGCGAGCTGCTCGCGTACCTGCCGCAGGAGCAGGAGGCAGGCGAGGGCCTGTTCCGGGCCAAGGCCCAGGTCGGAGGAGTCGGGGGCCTCCAGATGGGCGCCGCGCAGGGCCTCGTCTATGGCTTCAAGGGCCGAAGCGGCGGCGAGGAACGACGCCGGGCTCTGGGCGTCGGCGCGGGACGAGGCCGGCTGGTCGGCTGGGGTCATGGCACCTCCTTCAATGAGCGTCATCGTGTGGACGACACCATGTTTGTCATCCATTGGATGACATGCTACAACGGTCTCAGTGAGGCGCATTGGCAGCAACTGCCTGAACCTGCTGGAGGTGTTTTCACGATGTTGATGCGCACTGACCCCTTCCGTGAGCTCGACCGGCTGACGCAGCAGCTGCTGGGTCCGGGCACCTGGTCGCGGCCGGCCGCGATGGCGATGGACGCCTACCGCGAGGGTGACGAGTACGTGGTGGCCTTCGACCTCCCCGGCGTCAGCGCGGAGGCGATCGACATCGACGTCGAACGGAACATGCTGACCGTCAAGGCCGAACGCCGGCCCGTGGCGAAGGCCGACGACGTGCAGATGGAACTGTCGGAGCGACCGCTGGGTGTCTTCTCCCGCCAGATCGTGCTGGCGGACACGCTGGACACCGACCGCATCAAGGCCGACTACGAAGCCGGGGTGCTCACCCTGCGCATCCCGATCGCCGAGCGCGCCAAGCCCCGCAAGATCGCCATCGGCGGGCGCTCCGACCGCAAGGAGATCGCCGGCTGAGCCGGCCGATACGGGTCGAACGGCGGCGGAGGACGGGCATCTGATCTCCCCTTCATCCCGTCCTCCGCACCCACAGCACCGAAGGAAGGGTGGCGGCCGACGTGACCCTGCGATGGGAAGCGTTCCTGGACTACGTCCAAGAACGCGGCACGTACGACAGCCGGCAGGAGGCGGAGCGCGCGTCCCGCGTGGTCCTCGCGCTGCTGGGCGCCCATCTGGTCGGAGACGTGCGCGCCCAGCTGGCAGCTCGCCTGCCGGAAGACTTCGCCCTGATCCTGCTCAACCCGCTGCACAGCGCCGAACCCCTGTCACCGGAGCGCTTCGTGCGCGCGACGGCAGCCTGGATCGAAGGAGCCACCGAACAGACCGCGGCCTGGGACGTCAGCGCCGTCCTCAGCACGGTCGCCGACGCTGTCGGCGACGACCTGCTGGGGCAGATCCTGCTCCAGCTGCCCGGGGGCTACGACCTGCTGTTCGGCCGCCCCCAGCCCACCTGACCACCTCCATCCCTGGTGTCCACGCACCGGCACCAGACCGATTGAGAAAGGCACATACCGCAGTGATGTCCGACAGGCGTGCGCCCTTCCAGCACCTGTCCGCGATAACCTACGAGCAGCTGCTGGAGAAGGTCCGCTACGAAGGCGCCTACCCCACACGGGAACGGGCCGAGCAAGCCGTCCGCCTGGTCCTCGCCGGCCTTGGACGCCAGCTGACGGGCGACGAACGCGTCGAGCTGGCCGCCCGCCTCCCTCTGGAAGCCGCACAGACCCTCAGCGGGCAGATTCCGGACATCCAGCCTCTGACCGGCTTCGACTTCGTCAAGGACCTCGCCGATCGCACCGGCGCCACCATAGCCACCACTCGATGGGACACCGGCTCGGTCCTCTGCGCGGTGGCAGCCCTGGCCGGGCCCGACCTCCTCACCCGCATCCTGAACCAACTCCCCTGCGGGTACGCGCTGTTGTTCGGCCGCGCGGAACTCACCCCCGCCGCATGAGCGGGCCCCGCTCCCTGGGCACCCCGGCGCAGGGGTGACGCCGATCGTCGGTCCAAGCCCTGGTCTCCACTCGGGACCAGGGCGCCCTTGCGATACGCCGCGCCCGCCAGCAGGCAGCGAGGGGCGGGCTCCGCCTGGCGGCTGCTCGCCGGGCTGCACCCGGTGTCACTCCAGCGCAACTGCCTTGCGCAGCAGCACTGATCGTTCACGGGTGTTGCGGCACAGGCGGGCGGCGAGTTCCAGCTCGGTCCGTGCCTCGGCAGTCCGGCCGAGCTGGATGAGCAACTCGCCACGCACGCTCGGAAGCAGGTGCGAGCCCGACAGGCGGCCGGAGGCCGTCAGTTCGTCCACCACGGTCAGCGCCTGCTGCGGGCCTTCAGCCATCGCGATGGCGACGGCCCGGTTGAGCTCGACGATGGGTGAGGGTGCAAGGCGGCAGAGTGCCTCGTACAGGAGCACGATGCGCTCCCAGTCCGTCTCCCGCACCGAGGACGCCGACGCATGGCACAGGGCGATCGACGCCTGCAGACCGTACGGTCCCAGGCCGCGTCCGAGGGCCGAGGAACGGCCGAGCGCAGCCACACCTCGACGGATCGCCGACCGGTCCCACAGGCGCCGATCCTGATCCTCCAGGAGCACTGCCTCGCCATCCGGGCCGGTGCGTGCGGGAAAGCGTGCGGCCGTGAGCTCCAAGAGGGCAAGCAGCCCGTGCACTTCCGGGTCGTCGGGCTGCAACGCGGCCAGCATCCGGGCCAGTCGGATGGCCTCGTACGCCAGGTCGGGGCGCAGCAGGCGGTCACCGGTGGTCGCCGTCGAGCCCTCGGTGAAGATCACGTACAGCACGCTCAACACACCTCCGAGCCGCTTGTGCCGTTGCTGTGCCGGCGGCAGCTCGAACGGCACTCCGACCGCGGCGATGGTCTTCTTCGCCCGCGTGATCCGTGCCTGAATCGTCGGTGTGGGCACCAGGAACGCCCGGGCGATCTCCTCGCTGGACAGACCGCCGACCACGCGCAGCGTCAGGGCCACGCGGGCCTCGGGCGAGAGCACCGGGTGGCAGGAGATGAACATCAGCGCAAGGACGTCGTCGTCGATCCGGTCGGGATCCCACGGCAGGTCCTCCGACCGGCCCGGCGGGTCCACCACACCCGAGCTCAGGTCGCCCTCGGTGAGCCGGCTTGCGAGTACGGCGTACCGCGCGTCGAGTGCCGAGCGGCGGCGAAAGCTGTCGATGGCGCGTCGGCGCGCGGTCGCCAGCAGCCAGTTCACCGGGTGCGTCGGAGTGCCGTCGCGCGACCAGGTGACGAGCGCCTCCGTCACCGCCTCCTGGGCGACGTCCTCGGCGAGCTCGAAGTCACCGGTGTAGCGGGCCAGCGCGCCTACGATCCGTGCGGACTCGATCCGCCAGACGGCCTCGACGGCCCGCCGTGCCGACTCGGCGCTCGGCGGGCCGCCGGCGGCCTCGGGCGTCACAGCTGGCCGGTCCTCTCGCGCCAAGCCCGCTCCTTGATGATCCACTCGTTGTCCTGCGGGAATTCCTCGATGCCCGGAACGCGGCGGACCTCGCACTTGGAGCCGGCGACCGCCGGGAGCCGCTTGGCCCACTCGACGGCCTCCTCCTTCGATGCCACGTCGATCACGTAGAAGCCACCGAACAGCTCCTTCGTCTCACCGTACGGACCATCGGTGACCACCGGCGTCTCACCACTGAAGTCGACCACCACACCCTGCGCAGGGTCGTCCAGGCCCTCGGCGGCCACGAGCACGCCGGCACGGATCAACTCCTCGTTGAAGCGGCCCACCGTCTCGAGCATTTCCTCGAAGGGCGTGGCCATCATCTTCGCAACGGATTCGTCCGTGCCGCGCATGATGAGCATGTACTTCGCCATCTTCGGTCTCCTTGGCAGAAGGGCCGTCTCTCGGCCCTCTCACCTCAAGGTCGAACGAGGCGGACGCGGATCAACAGGCGGACAAAAAAATCCTTGGCACTCAGGTCGGGGACACCGTATCCGGGAAGTCCGTGCGCCGTGGAAGGGCTGGGCGGGGCTGCGGCGATCCTCAGGTGGCGGCCCTTCGTGCTGGTCACGGCACCGTGTCCACCACTGCGATCACGGCGCCACCCCTGCTCGCCGTGCCGCGATGCGCGGCCCCCGCCACGAACACCGCCGAGGACACGGGCCGGGGGGCGGTGCTAGGACCTGTGCTGCCGCCGGCTCTTGACGAACCACCTGCCCGCTGCGGCAAAGGCCAGCACCCCAGCCGCCAGCACCCAGTGCTGCCAGCGCCAGAGCGGGTTCTGCCACCGCCACAGCGGCGCAGGTGCGGCCTCGACGGGGATCGCGTCGCGGTCGTTGCCCGCCACCGGGTCGTTCGGACCGTACACGGTGATGGAGCCCTCGGCACCGGGAATCCGCTTGTCGATGCGGATGTGGAAACCGATGGTGACGGGGGATCCAGGCTGTGGGGCGCTTCGCTGCGAGAGGTCGCACAGGAAGAAGTCGTTGTCCTTGTCCTGCGGTGGCCGGCATGAGTATCTCCGGTCGTCGTCGTCCCCTTCCCAGGGAATGGACGTGACCGTGGTCCCGGCCGGGGGCACCACCGCGAACGATCCGAGGGCTGCGCCGTCCGGGGTACCGGGGCCCAGGTTCGCCACACCGAAGCGGACCACGGCGGTGTCCCCCACCCTGCCCTTGACCGTCTCGCTGACGGGAACGTAGTCGGCGGACGGAGTCGACCGGGACACACCGACGACAAGAGCGGCGCCCCGAGGCACCCGGTCGGCGCCGTGCAATGCGGCAGGGGGCAACATGCGGACGGCGGCGGCCCCAAGCCGTTGCGGCGGCTGGTTGCGGCGGCTGGTGAGCCGCCACCCGCCGCTCTCCCCGCGGGCACTGCCTTTGACGGTCACCGAGGCCGTCTCGGCACGTAAGGCGGTCTGATCGACCAGCGCCGACGAGGGCTGCGCCCACCCCTGTCCCGCCGCGGTCCCGAGCGCGGCCAGGGACACGACGGCCGCGCCGATGCGGCGCGCGGCGGCACGCTCAACCATGGGGCCCGAACCTTTCTGCCCGCATCCTGTCTCACACATCCCTGCGCGGTCGGCGGATCCTGCCGCGACAGCACACCGGCGAGAGGTTAGCGTGCCCTGAAAGCCGCTCACCGCAAGCAGTCGCAGGCACCGTGGGCAGTCGTGCACCCGCACCTCGGCCGTTCATGATCCATTCGGGCGGCGACCTCCCGTGCCAGCCGGTCTGCCTCGGCGCGCATCGATGCCCCGTCCCTGGGTCACCAGCAAACGCAGCCGATCATGCGCCAGGCGTGCTGCGAGCGCCCCGGACTCCTGCGGTTCGCGCAGCAGCCGGACCCCGCTGCCTCGGCTCGTGCCGTATCAGGGTGAGGTCGGTATGCCAGGGCATGGCAGCGGCCAACGGTCGCCGGTCCATGAAGCTGCAGCCGTCGAAGGGAGCCGTCCGAACCGCCCGTGGCGCACTCCCGGCATCGTCGGCTGGGCCGGCGGCCCGGACAGCACCTCGAACACCCGGTGCATCGCCCGATACCGACCCGGCGGCCCGGTCACGCAGGGCGTTCGCTGCGGGCCGGACCTTCCCCCAAGCCCTCCAGGCCGATCAGACCTGCGGTGAGCTGCACCGGACCGGCCTTGCACCCCGGCCGACTCGGCCCCGCAGTCCGGGCGCGCAGCCCGGTCCTCGAGCGCCCCTGCGCCTGTCAGGACGGCGGACCACGATGCCTTTATCCCTTTCTGAAAACGGCAGGGAAGGAATGGAAACATCGGAACCCGTTGGGGCCGCACCTGGATCCCGGGTGGGTGCGTCTCCAAGGACGCGGTCGGTCCCGAACCGACCTCTCGGCAGAACAACTGCTGTGCTGACCACCGCCAGGGCGATCAGGAAGCTGATCGCCCAGGCGAGTTGAGGCCCCCGGGTACGAGACCCGGGCGTCAACGCGCGGCGGTGGAACTCCTGTCGGCCGACCAACAGGGCGGTAGCGAAGGGGCGTCGACTGAGGGGCCACCCGTTTCGGCTGCGCAGGTCACTCACTTGAGACCGGGGTCGGCGGTAGCCGGTGACCTCCTAGGCGGGCTCGAGGCGGCCCACGAGCGGGCGTTCCCCGCTCTCGAACCGGCCGGCGGACAGAGCGTAACCAACCTCATTCGCGGCCACAGAGTCCAAGCGGTTCGTTGCTGTACCCGGGCCGGGGCGCCTGCCGTTCGTCTGGGCCGTTGATCCGACTGCCTGAACTGTCTTACGGGCCGGAACGTGACGAAGACGCGACTGTCGGGCGTGGACTGCCAGGACGTGCACCCCGGTTGAGGGAATCCCACCTGCCAGGTGTCGCCCAGCTTCAGTGCGGCCTCCGCCGGTTCACGTCGGAAGATCATCTGCATCGTGGCCTTACAGTTGCCGCGACCCGTGGATCGGGTTCGGGACGAAGGAGACAGGTGACCGAGATGCCCAGCTCGCCTCCGCCGGCGCGGCGCTTCCTCATGGTGCACGGTGTGCAGCACCGTCGCCCGCGGGACCACTGGCTGTGGTGGTTGACCGAGGCCCTGCGTCAGCGGGGTGAGCAGGTGCTCTATCCGCAGTTCCCCACGCCCGAGCAGCCGTCGATGAGTGAATGGATCGATCTCCTGCACGCCGAGCTGGCCCAACTCGGCGAACAGGAACGCGTCGTGGTGTGCCACTCCCTGGGCTGTGCCCTGTGGCTGCACGCCGCTCAGAGCCTGCCGGAGGACCTGCGTGTCACCCGGGTGCTGCTGGTGTCCCCGCTGGGTGACCAAGCGTTCACCGCGGCCAACGGCAATGAAGAGTTCAGGCTCGACGGCATCGACCGTGAGCTGCTTACCGCCGCGTCGGCCAAAGCGCCGCATGTGGTCGTCTCGGCGACCGATCCCTACGCTCCCGCCGACCCACGCGCGTGGAGCGCTGCGCTCGGATTGGACTGCGACGTCCTGCCCGCCGCCGGCCACATCACCCCTCAGGACGGATACGGCCCATGGCCGGCTGCACTGGACTGGTGCCTGCGCGAACAGAGCCCCGTGTCCCCCGCCACCGGACCGTGAGCGCGGATGGATCCATGGCCGGTCGTCGTCTGCGGCTCACACATGACCTGACGATGCCCGGCGCGTGCCCTACGGACCCGCCGCGGCAGGCAGAAGAACGGCCGCGCTGTCGTTGGAGAGGTCGCCGCAATCAACCGGATGCGTAGCGCGGCTCCTGGCAGAAGGCCGTCTTGGGCCGGCGCCGCCTTTACCGGCGTCTGGGTTGCTCGCCGCGTCGACATCCTCTTTCTGCTGCCGGGGTGGCCGAGGGGCCTCGGTGTCGCGGATGGTGGGCTCGCCGCTCATTGGCTCAGCACCGCGGGGATGTTGACCTGGAAGTGGATGAATTCGTACATGCTGTAGTCGCTGTATTCCTTCATCGCGAGCGCCTCGCGGGCCTGATCGGGGGGCAGTTTGCTGTCCTGGGCGTCCCGCGCCAGGCTGATCAGTTTCTCGAGGTAGGCGATGGAATGCAGGATGTCGGCGCGGCGCATGGTCCGGCCGTGGCCCGGCACGATCAGGGTGTCGTCGTCGAGGATGTCGTGCAGGCGCCGGTAGGTGACGAGCGCCTCGTCGGCTCGCCCTTCCAACAGCCAGGGGAATGCCGGGGGCGGCGCCTGCAGCATGTTCCCGACGAAGACGATGTTGTCCTCGCGTATGCGCACGACCAGGTCGCCGTCGGTCTGGGCGTAGCCGATGTGCTCGATGTCCACATGCTTGCCTCCCAGATCGAGGGAGCAGGACCCGGTGACCGTGACGTCCGCTGAGCGGGCCACGGCCTCTTCGATGCCGGCGTTCGCGCCGAGCAGGTCGATCATGAAGGCGCGGTCCTGCTCGAAGCGCTCGTCGATGACACGCTTGGTCGCCTCGTGATGGATGATCACCGTCTGCGCCGGGAAGGCGAAATTTCCGAAGCAATGGTCGCCGTGGAAACTGGTGTTGACCAGGAACCGAATGGGCAGCGGGGTCGCTTTGCGCACCTCGCCGATGACCTGGGACGCCAATCGGCCGTTGCTCAGCGACTCGACCACCAGCACTCCTGAATCACCCACGGCGAACCCGGCGTTGGTCGCGGTGTGGTCGGTGGCATCGACGTCGCTCGCCATGACGGCGTACACCCCCTCGGCGAGTCGGTGCGGGTGCATCTGGACGTCGGCGAGTTCGAAAGGCCTGTTCTTCTGGTGGTGCATGGTCCTTTTCTCCTGGGAAGGCGGAACGGCTGATCGACCTCGTTCGGCCAGGCCGTCGGCGCACACGTCGTCGACCGCGGACGTCGGCCGGACCCGCCGCACAGCGAAGGAGGCGACGGCTTTCTCCTCCTCCTGCATCATCTCCGTCGCCGACTGGAATCTCTTCCCGACGTGTGCACGGGGTCCTGCCTCGTCGAGTGGTCAAGGTGTCTCCTGGCAGGAGGACAGCCGTGTCGACGCCGCGTGAGGGGTAGTGCGGCAGGCGATGCAAGCTTTTCGCGTATACGCCGGGTCCGTGGATTCACGCAGCGCCGATCGGCTTGCGGCGGGTCCCCGGAGGTGGCAAGCCGCGCCGCGTGACGCCGTCCGGCAAACCGACCGGTGTCGTGGCGGTGACGGTCCCCCCTTGGGCCGCCGCGCACCGCACCGCCTCGGCCTTCGCCACACGCACTCCGGCTTGCGTTGGTGTGGCGTATCTGGCCGAGACAGGTGCCTGTGACCGCGTGCCGTGTCTGGGCGGACGCCCATCGGGATGCGCGGCCGGGCCGGTCAGGGCAGGACTTTGTCGAAGACCTCGTTGAGGGCTTCGGTCGAGCTCGGGTGGGTGTAGATCGAGTCGCGGAGCTGGGTTGCGGTGATGTGGTGCCGCATGGCCAGCGCGACGGTGTTGATGATCTCCTGCGCGTCGATGCTGAGCAGCGCGGCTCCGAGGATCAGGTCGGTGTCCGAGTCCACGATGAACTTCATGACACCGCGGGTCTCCTCGACCGTGTAGGCGCGGGGCATGGCCACGATGTCGGCGACCTTCTCCCGCGCGACCGTGATGTTCAGCCCTTGTGCCCGCGCCTGGCTCTCGGTCAGCCCGACGGTGGCAAGCGGCGGGGTGATGAACAGGGTGTGGGGCACCGCCCTGCGGTCACCGGTGGTGCGCTTGCCCTCGCCCAGGAGCTGGTCCAGGACGATGCGCGCGTCGTCCAGGGAGATGTAGGTGAACTGCTCGCCGCCGTTGACGTCGCCCAGTGCGTAGATGTGCGGCTGGCTGCTGCGCAGGTACTCGTCCACCACGATCGCGCCGTTCGGCGCGGTGTGGACGCCGGCGGCGTCGAGATGGAGGCCGGCCGTGACGGGGCGGCGCCCGGTGGCGGGCAGCAGCGCGGATGCCTCGACGGTGTGGGTCCGCCCGTCCTTGTCGTACACGACCGTGGAGACGGCGCCGTTGTCGCGGACCTCGGTGACCTTGGCGCCGGTGATGATGCGGATGCCGTCGCCGGTGAGGATCTCCTGGACGGCCTCGGCGATGTCCTCGTCCTCCCGGGGAAGGAGCCGGTCGGCTGCTTCCAGGACGGTGACCTCGGTGCCGAAGTGCCGGTAGATGCCTGCGAACTCCAGGCCGAGGTAGCCGCCTCCCAGGACGACCAGACGCTCGGGCAGGTTCTGCGTCTGGGTGAGTTCCGTGCTGGAGACCAGGTGGGAGCTGTCCGCGAGGCCGGGAATCGGGGGGATGACCGGCTCGGACCCGGTGTTGACCAGGATCGTGGGGGCGGTGACGGTGATGAGGTCCCGTCCCTCCCCCACCGCGACGGTGTGCGGATCGAGGAACCGGGCCGTGCCGGTGATGACCGTCGCGGTGTCCTTGCCGTTCAGCGCCTCGAAGTTGCCGGCGCGGAAGGCGCTGGTCAGCGCGCGGACGCCGTCGACCGACTGGGCGAAGTACTGCTGCGCGTCGTCCTGCAGGCGCTTGGTGGTGGCGTAGTGGACGAGCATCTTGGTCGGTACACAGCCGACGTTCGGGCAGGTCCCGCCGTACATGTTCGCGGACTGTTCGATCAGGACCACTCGGCGGCCGGCGTCGGCGAGCACGCGGGCGGCGGTCTTGCCGCCCTTGCCGAAGCCGATGACCAGAATATCCGCGGTGAGCGCTGTGGTGATCTCCATGCCTCGAGTCTGCGACGCCCTGCGCTGGTACAAATAGACTCGACCGTCTCGCTTTCCTGCCCGAAAGTCTCACCGTGGACTCAGTCAGCCGGCTGCTGCGCATGGCCCGCCTGAAGGCCGCCCTGGACAAGCGCTGCCTGCTCGGGGCCGGCACCAGGATGCACGTGCCGGCCTACGGCGAGCTGGAGGCGCCGTTCCATGTGCTGCTGGACGGCGCATGCCGGCTGCAGGTGGGCACGGTTTTGCTCGACCTGCGCCCCGGGGACGTGGTGATGATCCCGAGCGGCGCCCCGCACCGGGTCATCACCGCCGGCGAAGCCGGCCCGGCGGGGACGGCGGACACGGCCGGCGAGGCGTTCGTGACCACGCGCAGCGAGCACGGCGGAGAACCCGTCATCGACCTGTTCTGCGGGCACTACACCTTCGACGCCGGTGCGGGCTCGCTGCTGTTCGCGAGCCTGCCCGACCCGGTACACGTCTCCTTCGGGCAGTCGGCCGAGAGCGACGAAGTGCTGCGGATGCTCAGCGCCCTGATGCGCGGTGAGGCGCGCCGCGAGGGCGAGGGCACCGCGGCGATCCTCTCCGCCCTGTGCACCGTGCTGCTGGCGATGGTGCTGCGGACCGCGCGGGGCGAGGCCACGGGGGCCACCCTGTGGACCGCGGCGGCCGACGGCCGGATCGCGTCGGCCGTGGAGGGCATGCTGAACGAGCCGGGGGCCGACTGGACGATCGAACGGCTCAGCCGCGCGGCCGCCATGTCCCGCGCCACCTTCCTGCGCCACTTCACCCGGGACACCGGGACGACCGTGGGCGCCTTCCTCGCCCGCGCGCGGCTGATGGCGGCGGCGGAACTGCTCACCACCACCGACGCGACCGTGGCGAGCGTCGCCGGCCAGGTCGGCTACTCCTCCGAGTCCGCGTTCTCCCGGGCCTTCCGGGCCCATCTGGGCACCACACCCGCCCGCTTCCGGCGCGAGAGGACCCAGGCACCGGGAACGACGAAAGCCGGATGACGAGTCACGGGGGCTGCGCTCTTCCGCCCTCCGGTCGGCGCATCGTGATCCTTCACGTGGGCCGGATCGGCTGACCGCGGCACACGCCGTGGGATGCTTCCCACGGGGAGTCGAACCGTTGACTGCTTGTGCCGCTGAGTGCTTGAAGACCTGTCACCGCTTACCGCGGTGCGCCTGGGCCGAGTGTCCCCCGCGGATGCGGGGGTGGCCGGCGGGCCCGGCGCCGGGCCCGCACCGCAGCAACGAGGACAGCCCCGGCCGGCGACGGGCGCCGGCCGGGGCTGATGAGCGTATGCGGTGGTGAAGGGCGGTCGCCTACGCGGCGAAAGGCTCCATGAGGCTTCAGCCGAACGATCGTCCTCATGGGCAATAGGTGAGGCCCGGGGACACTGTCCCCTTCACCACCACGCCTTCCATAACCACCGGCACCCGGCGCATGTTCCCGCCCGCCGCAGAACTTCCTCGGCACGGCGGGCGGGTCCCGCTGCGGCCGGGGTGGAGACCGCGGGGCGGGGCGCGGCCTGCACCGGCCGGGGTAGGGACCGCGGGGCGGGCCGACGCTGCCGCAGGCCGGCATGATCCGTCACGCCACTGGCCCACCTGACCCTCCGCGCCCGCTTCCCCCCGCCGAGCAAGGCGCTCCGGCCGGACCCTGTGCCGGGCGGTGTCCGGCTACATCCGGAAGCCTCCGCTGGCCTCGATTCGCTGGCCGGTGATCCAGTGGGTTCCCTCGTTTGTCAGGGCGGCGACGGCGGGACCGATGTCCTCGGCGTGGGCGATGCGACCCAGGGCCGTCATGCCGCTCATGGCCTTCTGCACGTCCTGGCTGGCGCGCAGGTAGCCGTCGGCGAAGTCGGTCGCCACGGGCCCCGGGGCGATGGTGTTCACCGAAATCCCGCGAGACCCGAGCTCCACCGCCCAGTAGCGGGTGAGGACCTCCACCGCGCCCTTCATCGCTCCGTACACGGCGTAGGGGGCGGTGACGAACCGGGCCAGGCCGGAGGAGAGATTGATGATGCGCCCGCCGTCCGCGAGCAGGGGCTCGGCGCCCTCCTCGGCCGTGGCGAGTGCCTGGGTGAGCAGGTAGACGCCCTTGACGTGGACGGCGAACAGTTCGTCGATCGTCTTCTCGTCCGTGGCGCCGAGGACGGTGCTCCCGGAGAAGCCGGCGTTGTTGACCAGGATGTCCAGGCTGTCGCGGCCCCAGTTCGTCTGAAGGGCCTGCCGGAGCCGGTCGGTGAACGCGGCGAAGGTCTGCGTCTGTGTGGTGTCCAGGTGCAGTGGTACCGCGGTGCGGCCCAGTGCGGCGACGGCGTCGGCGACCTCCTTGGCTTCCTCCTCGTGGGAGCGGAAGGTGAACACGATGTCGGTGCCTGCGGCGGCGAGCGACTCGACGACCGAGCGCCCGAGGCCGCGGTTGCCTCCCGTGACAAGAGCGATCCTGGCGGGGCGGTCCGTGGCCGGTGGGGTGGAAGCCATGACGAAAACTCGATTCATTGAATGATCAGTAGTAAGTGCGGGCGGGTGGGAGGTTCAGCCCTGGTCCTGCCTGCTCTGGATCATCGACAGGGTCAGGGCGCTGCCTGCGATCCCCCAGCCGCCGTCGGGAACCTCCTCGACGAGGACCAGGGTGGCCGGGCGCGCCGCCTCCCCGTAGATCTCGGCGTACAGGTCCGTGGTGCGGGCGATGAGGGTCTTGGTCTGCTCGGCCGTGAGGGATCCGGCAGGGACCTTGAAGTTCGCGAAGGGCATATCCGGCTCCTCGAGGGCTTGTGTGATGGCGGGCAGCGGTCGTGGGCTGCCTGCCATCACTGTCCGTCGCGAACGCCCGGAGAGGCAGATGGCGCTTACCCAGGGGTTGCCACCCCCTGGGTAACGGGTGCGGCAGCAGCGAGACTGGGGGCATGGACCTTCACGAGCTCGGCGCGTTCCTCAAGTCGCGCCGCGACCGGATCCGGCCTTCCGACGTGGGCCTGCCGGGCGGTCCACGGCGCCGTGTTCCGGGGCTGCGCCGTGATGAGGTCGCTCATCTGGCCGGGGCGTCGGTGGAGTACTACACCGAGCTGGAGCAGGGGTCCGGGGCGCAGCCGTCGGAGCAGATGCTGGCCGCGTTCGCCCGCGCGCTGCGGCTCGATCTCGACGAGCGCAACCATCTGTACCACCTGGCCGGCCGGCCCGTGCCGCCTGCGGGCAGCGCCGCATCGCACGTGCACCCGGGCATGCTCGACCTGATGAGCCGGATGCCGCACACACCGGCCATGGTCGTCACCGACCTGCACGTCACGCTGGTCCAGAACTCGCTGGCACGTGCGCTGATCGGCAACGAGTCGGCCTATGCGGGGCGGCGGGCGAGCCTGGTCTACCGCTGGTTCACCGAACCGGCCGAGCGCCGGATCTACCCGGAGGCCGATCACGACTACCACGCGCATGCCTTCACGGCCGACCTGCGGGCCGCGGTGGCCCGCCGCGGCAGCCAGGACGAGGAGGCGCGCCACCTGGTGGACGACCTGATCGAGGCTTCGGCGGAGTTCGCCGAACTGTGGGCCGCGCACGACGTCGCCGTGCGACGCAACGACCGTAAGCGGATCGTCCATCCAACTCTGGGAACGATCGAGGTCAACTGCCTGTCGTTGTTCAGCGAGGACGGCCGCCAGCGGCTGCTGTGGTTCACCCCCGCCGTGGGCACCCCGGCGGTGGAGCAGTTCGAGCTGCTCTCGGTGATCGGCACCCAGGATCTGACCCCGGAGTACGGGCGAGGTTAGCGAAGGGGATACCTCTGCGCCGCCTGGGCCAGACTCCCGCTCCTGGTCTCCGCAACGGATCCCCCAGGATCCAGCGGCAGCGCCGCCCGGTCTCGCCGCGGCGCTGCGGGATGTGTGGTCAGCAGGTGTGATGTACGGCTGTGCGTCCGCGCCGCCGAGCGGTTGGTGCGGGACGTGGTGTCGGGGGTGGCCTCGAAATGATCTTGATGTGGCTGGTGTGATCACGGCGTCGGAGCCGTCCTGGATAGGCCCGTTCACGGGCCTGAGTCCGCGCTGCTTCCGCAAGTTGGTGACGGCGCTGCGCCGCGAGGGCGGCGACGAGGTGCGCCGGGGCCGGCCCTGGAGTCTGCCGCTGGAAGATCGGGTGCTGCTGGTCACGACCTATTGGCGCACGAACTTGACGATGCGCCAGCTGGCCCTGCTGTTCGGGATCTCGAAGTCCGCAGCCGACCGGATCATCGATCAGCTCGGTCCGCTCCTCGCATTGCAGCCCCGGCTCCGCTTCGCGAAGGACGCCGTGCTTATTGTGGACGGCACCCTGGTACCCACCCGCGACCACACGGTGGCCGAGCAGTCGAAGAACTATCGATACTCCACCAACCACCAGGTCGTCATCGACGCCGACACCCACCTGATCGTCGTGGTCGGCCGACCCCTGCCAGGCAACCGCAACGACTGCAAAGCGTGGGCGGAGTCCGGCGCGAAGGCTGCCGTGGGCAGGACCCTGACGATCGCCGACGGCAGCTACCCCGGAACCGGACTCGTGATGCCCCACCGCCGCCGCAAGGGCGAGGAACTGGCCGCGTGGAAGGAAGCCCACAACAAGTCCCACAAGCAGGTGCGCGCCCGGGTCGAGCACGCCTTCGCCCGTATGAAGGGCTGGAAGATCCTGCGCGACTGCCGGCTCAAAGGCGCTGGCGTCCATCACGCGATGCTCGGCATCGCCCGCCTGCACAACCTGGCCCTCACCGGATAGACGGTGGAGGGCTCAGGTCGTCTGTCCGTCTGTGTTCATCAGTGGAGCCGGTGTGTGGCGGGGCCATGGTGCGCCCGCCCGTTCCGAGGCGGCGGCCCGAAACGCTTCCGCCAGCGAGCTTCCCGGATACGTGCCGAACTCCGGGTATTTCCAGCGGTAGTAGCAGGACCAGTAGCTCACCACACGTCGTTCCGTGCTGGCGAAAAACGCAGGATTCCGAGCGATGAACTCCCCATAGAGTCCGCGCTGGACGGAGTCCGGGACACCGAGTCCGGGCAGCCCTCGGTAGATCGCCTCAAGGATCTCCACCACGTACTCGCCGGCCAGCTGCACGACGAACGGGACCACCCACGCCTCGTCCAGCCACACAATCTGTTCGAGGTGACGCTGACGGACCCTGCCATCGCAGTGCCGGGAGTACAGGCAGTGCAAGATCACCTGCTGGATCCCGGGCAGTGAACGCACCACGTCGGCGTTCGGCTCATCGTGGTAGATCCGATAGGGGATGGTGACAGTCTCACCCCACACCTCGACATTCAACGGGTCCGCCGATGAGAGCCTGCCGTCCGGTACGACTGCCAGAACACTCCGGACGTCACTAGCAAGCCGGGACGGAAACGCACTCACCAGGGCATCGGTGCTATTCGGCGACTCCCAGGACTTCTCCACAACACGAGGGTAAACGGCCAGCACCTGGCCCCTCACCCGCCTACCCGATCAACGGCTCGCGCCATCGCTGCCACGTCATTGCGGGACAGCCCTTATAGGTCAACTGCCTGCCGTTGCTCGGCGAGGACGGCCCGTCAGCGGCTGCTGTGGTTCATCGCGGACTCCCGGCGCCCGCGAAGGGGACCTGCGCGGAGGGGGCGGTCTGCTTGCCGAGGGGGTGTTGCCACAGACCCTGCGCCTGAAGTCTCGGCAGGACGCCCTCGCCGAACCAATACGCCTCCTCCAGGTGCGGGTAGCCGGAGAGCACGAACTCGTCGATACCGAGGGCGTGGTACTCCTTGATCCGCTCGGCGACCTCGTCGTGGCTGCCGACCAGGGCGGTGCCCGCGCCGCCCCGCACCAGGCCGATGCCCGCCCACAGGTTCGGATAAATCTCCAGGCCGGCGCGGTTGCCGCCGCCGTGCAGGGCGAGCATCCGCTGCTGCCCCTCCGATTCACTGCGGGCGAGGCCGGCCTGCACGGACTTCACGGTCTGCGGGTCGAAGCCGGCGAGGAGCCGGTCGGCCTCCGCCCACGCCTGATCGGAGGTGTCGCGGGTGATGACGTGCAGCCGGATGCCGAAGCGCAGCGTGCGGCCCTCCTTCGCGGCCAGCGCCTTGACCCAAGCGATCTTCTCGGCGACTTGGGCGGGCGGTTCACCCCAGGTGAGGTAGACGTCGACGTGCCGCGCGGCAACCTCACCTGCAATCGGCGAGGAGCCGCCGAAGTACACCTCGGGGACCGGATCGGGCACCCGAGCCAGTTTCGCGTCCTCGACCTGGAGGTGCTCGCCGTGCAGGCTGACCGTCTTGTCGTTCCACAATTCCCGTACGATCTGCAGGAATTCGGCGGTCCGGCGGTACCGGGCGTCCTTGTCCAGGAAGTCGCCGTAGGCACGCTGCTCGTGGCTCTCGCCGCCGGTGACGACATTGAGGAGCAGCCGTCCGCCGGTCTGCCGTTGGAAGGTCGAGGCCATCTGGGCGGCGAGCGTCGGTGAGACAAAACCGGGGCGGAAGGCGACCAGGAACTTCAGGCGCTCGGTGTTCTGGCTGACCATCGCGGTGGTCAGCCACGCGTCCTCGCACCACGCGCCGGTGGGGGTGAGCGCTCCGACGAAGCCGAGGTCCTCGGCGGCCTTGGCGATCTGGCTGAGGTAGGCGACGGTCGGCGGGCGGTCGCGTCCGAAGGCGGTGGCGGGAGTGCCGTGGCCGCCGCCGACCACGTGGCGGCTGTCGCCGTTGGTGGGCAGGAACCAGTGGAACGTGAGGGACACAGAGGTCTCCGATCAGTGCTGTTCGTCAGAATGGGTCAGGTGGTCAAAGGAGGCCGTGCCGGGGTGGCCTGGTGCCGTTCAGGACGTAGCGGCCGATGTGCTGGACCTTCCAGCGGGCCGGGTCGTGCAGGGTGTGGGTGCGCGCGTCGCGCCAGTGGCGGTGCAGGCCCAGAGAGTCGAGCGCGGAGCGCGTACCGGAGACCTCGAAGAGGGCGCTGGCGACTTCCACGGCGGCCTTGGCCGCCGTCACCTTGGCCGCGGCCACCGCGATCGAGGCCTCGGCGGCCGAGTCGTCGGTCAGCTCCGCGCGGGCAGCGTCCACGGACCTCGCCGCGGCGGCGAGCAGCGCGTCGGCGGCCCGTACCCGGATCGCCAGTTCGCCGAACCGCTGGATCAGCAGTGGGTCCTCAGCCGCGGTCTCGTGTCCCTCCTCGACGCTCTCGAACCAGGGGCGGCTCTTCGTGCGGACGAATTCCACCGCCTCGGCCAGCGCTCCAGAGGCGATTCCGGCGTCGATGGCTGCATGCAGCAACTGCGCGAGCGCACCGTGGAGTTGGGGTGATTGGAAGGTGAGGTGGTGCGGTAGGACCCGGTCGGCGGGGACGGGCACCGACTCCAGGCGGACGGTTCCGCTGGCGGTGGTGCGCTGTCCCATACCGTCCCAGTCGTCGACGACCGTGAGGCCGGGCGCGTCGCGCGGGACGTACGCCACGTGCAGGGCGTCGTCGTCGGCGCGGGTGAGGACGGGGATCCAGTCGGCGAACAAGGCCCCTGTGGAGTAGTTCTTGACGCCGTCGAGGAGGTACGAGCCGTCCGGGCGCGGTGTGAGCCGGGTGCGGATGTCCTGGACGTGCTTGGTGCCCGCCTCGGACTGGGCGTTTCCGAGCCGCTTCCCCCGCAGCACCTCGCCGAAGAAGAACTCCTGCTGCTCGTGCGTGCCCTGCCGGCGCAGCACGCCCACGTACACGAAGTGGCTTTGCGGGATCTGGGCGAGGCTGGCGTCGGCGGCGGCGAGCAGCCGGAAGATCTCGGCGAGCGTGTCTGTACGGACGTCGGCGCCACCGAACTCGGCGGGCACGGTTACGGCGAGCAGCCCGGAGGCGGACAGTCGTTCCAGTTCCGTGTGCGGGAGCCTGCGCTGTGCGTCCCGCTCGGCGGCGTCCTTGCGGAAGTCCGCGGCCAGCTCGGCGGCCACGGCGAGGGCCTCGGCGTCGTCTGCGATCACGGTCGCGGCGCTCATCCGGTGGCCGCCAGCAGCGTCGTACGGCCGCCCAGTGCCGCGGCGAACTGGTCGGTGATCTGTGCCAGGGCCTCGGCCGAGCCGGGCGCGATGGTCAGGGTGCCGTCCTCGCCCACCGTGATGTCCTTGTCCAGCGTGAACCAGCCCGGCGTGATGTGCGCGGGGCCCATGGAGGCAAGGACCGGGCGCAGGGCGTAGTCGATGGCCAGGACATGGGCCGTGGTGCCGCCGGTGGCCAGCGGGAGGACTGTCTTGCCCGCCAGGGCGTACTGCGGCAGCAGGTCGAGCAGTGACTTCAGCACTCCGGAGTAGGCGGCCTTGTAGACGGGGGTGCCGATCACCACCCCGTCCGCCTGCTTGAACAGGGCGGTGGCCCGCACGATCGCCGGGTGGCCGAAGTCGGCCCCGAGCAGTGCCTCGGCGGGGAGCGTACGAACCTCCAGCGGGATCACATCGTGTCCCTGCGCGATGATCCGCTCGTCCAGGTGGCGCAGCAGTCGGGCGGTGCGGGAGGTGGCGGAGGGGCTTCCGGAGACGGACAGGACGGTGGCCATGCAAGGTCCTTTCGGTTTGTCGTTTCGCGTGCGGGCGGCAATCAGGCGTGGGCGGCTGCGGGAGCGGACCGGGCTTTTTGTGCCTCCAGTTCGCGCACCAGGGGCAGCACCTTCTTGCCGAAGTACTCGACTTCCTCCAGGTAGTGCAGGAAGCCGAGGAGGAAGAGGTCGACGCCGAGCCGTTTGTAGGCGACGATCCGTTCGGCGATCTGCTCAGGAGTGCCGATCAGACCTGTGCGGAAGCCGTCGTTGTACTGGACGAGGTCCTCGAAGCCGGAGTCCTGCCACATGCCCTTGCCGTCGGTGGTGGACGGACCGGCCTGCTGGACGGCGTCGCGGAAACCGTGCACCGCCCGGGTGTCGGCCTTGGCGACGATCTCGCGGAGCGTCTCGCGGGCCTCGGCCTCGGTGTCGCGGGCGATGAGGAAGCCGTTGAGGCCGAACTTCGGTGCCCTACGGCCGATTTGAGTGGCCGATGCCCGAACGTCGTTGATCTGCTCGGTGACGCCGTCGAAGTCCCTGCCGTTGCTGAAGTACCAGTCGGAGACGCGGCCGGCCATGGCGCGAGCGGCGGTGGAGTTGCCGCCCTGGAAGATCTCCGGGTGCGGGCGCTGCGGGGTGTTCAGCGGCTTGGGCTTGAGGGAGAAGTCACGCAACCGGTAGAAGTCTCCGGCGAGTTCGGTGTGGTCCTCGGTCCAGATCTGGCGCAGGGCACGGATGAACTCCTCGGAGCGGCGGTAGCGCTCGTCATGTTCCAGCCACGGCTCTCCGAGGGCGGTGAACTCGCCCCTGAACCAACCGCTGACGACGTTGACGGCGAAGCGCCCGTTCGACAGGTGGTCGGCGGTGGCGCCGAGTTTGGCGAGGACGCCCGGGTGCCACAGGCCGGGGTGGACGGCGGCGATGACCTTCAGCCGCTGCGTGGCCAGTAGCAGGGCAAGGCTGAAGCTGGTCGACTCGTGCTGGAATTCGGCGCCGTAGCTGGCCATGTAGCGGACCTGGGTGAGGGCGTAGTCGAAGCCGTTGTTCTCGGCGAGCACGGCCAGTTCGCGGTTGTAGTCGTAACCCCAGTCGGTGCGCTGCTCGATGGTGCTGGTGACCAGGCCGCCGCTGACGTTCGGGACCCAGTAGGCGAAGCGGACGGGATCGCATCCCGAGGGTTCGGGGGACACGGACATGGTGAACTCCTGGCAGGAGAATGCTGCGCGGGCGGGGCGAATGAGGTCTGGGGAATTCAGGCACGCTGGAGCGGCGTCCCCGGGAGATTCGTCATCAGGACGGAAACCGGCCGGGATCGGAATTCACGAGAAGAGATCGCGGAGGGAGCGAGTGGGAGGGTTTCCCTCGTTGCGCTCAGACCCGACAGCAACAGAAGGCGCTGGAGACACGCGCAAGGTCGACGTGGCGTCGCCGCGTGAGGTCCTGTCGCTTCATGTCACGATCGAACCAGGAGGAAGTCCATCTGGTCAAGAATGCCCGGATGTGATTCCACATGCTGAGAGTCGGTATTCACGAGGTTGTGACAGGGATTCCCTTGAACCCGGTCCGCGGGAGGGCTCAGTCTCCTGTTCGTGCGTATCGAACAGCTCGAATACATCGCTGCCGTCACACGGCTCGGTTCGCTGCGGCGCGCCGCCGAGGAACTGCATCTGTCCCAGCCGGCGCTCAGCGAGACCGTACGCAATCTGGAGCGCGAGCTCGGTGTGGACCTGCTGGAACGCAAGCGGTCCGGGGCGAAGATCAGCGACGAGGGACGGGAGCTGCTGCCCCACATCATGAGTGTGCTGGACGCGGTCGACCGGCTGCGCGGAGCGGCCGGCGACCAGCACCGCATCAGCCGCATGGTCCGACTCGGCACGGTGAACACGGCCACCGTCCCGCTGCTCATCCCGACCGTGCGCGAGTTCCGGGCCGCGCACCCGGTCACCCAGGTCGAGATCGTCGCAACGCAGCAGGCCGACATCCACCGCGGGCTGTTGGAGGGCGCCTTCGACCTGGGCTTGGTGAACTACCTCCAAGGTGACGACATGCCGCCCGGCTTCGAAACGACCGAGCTGCTGTGCGGCCGGCCGGTGGTGTGTGTGCGTCCGGACAGTGCGCTGGCGGATTTGGACGCGGTGGATACGGACAGCCTCCTGACCGAGCCGCTGATCGTGATGCGCTCCGGCTATGTCATGCATCGTTTCGTGCACCGGCTGCTCCGCGGCAGGACACCGTCCTTCTCGTACTCCACCGACGGCGCGGAGATGGGCAAGCTGATGGTCGCAGAAGGCCTGGGCGCCACGGTGCTGCCGGACTTCAGCGTCGTCGGCGACCCGCTGGAGCGAGAGGGCGCGATCACCGTGCGGCCGCTCGCGGGGGATGCGACGGACGTACTGCTGGTACTGCAGCGCCGCCATTCCGGCTCCGTTCCCCGTGCGGTCCGCGACCTGCACGAACTCTTCGTGCGCAACGCCCAGGCGTACGAAGCTTCTTCGCGACGGCTGACGACGGGGTGATCCTGTGCTCATCGTCATGAGCGGCCTGCCCGGCACGGGCAAGACCACGCTCGCCCGTCTCCTGGCGGCCCGGATCGGTGCGGTCCATCTGCGGGTCGACACCATCGAGCAGGCGATCGTCCGTTCGGGGATGGCCCGGCACCCGGTGGGCCCCGTGGGCTACGTCGTCGGATATGCCCTGGCCGAGGACCATCTGCGGCAGGGATTGACCGTGATCGCGGAATCGGTGAATCCGCTGAGTGCGACGCGTGACGCCTGGCGGGAGGCAGCCGTCGGGGCGGGCGTGCGTGCCGTCGACGTGGAGGTGGTGTGCTCGGATCCGGCGGAGCACCGGCGCCGCGTGAACTCGCGGTCGGTCGACATTCCAGGTCTGCCGCTGCCGGACTGGCAGCAGGTCCTCGACCGGGAGTACGAGCCGTGGGACCGCGAGCACGTCGTCGTCGACACCGCGGGGCAGAGCCCGCCGCAGTCACTGGCTCTGCTCCTGCGCGGCCTGGCGCCGGGCTGACCGGTACCGGGCCGCTGTGCGAGCGAGCGCACCGCTCGGCCACGTCGTCGCGCACGGCCGGCCGCCCAAGCGCGTGGCCGTCTTCACGCGCAAGGTCTTTGGCTGTCGGCGCGGCGACGAGGCGGGCCGCGCCGAAGCGGTCACGTACGGCCGGTCGGTGGTGTACTCCCGGGCATCAGCTCGACTGGAAGGAGTGACCCCGCCGGCGCCATTGCTTGGCGAGCAGTTCGTACGAGCGGACCCGGTCCGTGTGGTCGTGGGTGATCGTCGTGATGAGCAACTCGTCCGCGCCCGTGGCCTCCTGGAGTTGTTCCAGCTGGTCGGCCACCTGGCCCGGTGAGCCGACGAACTGTGTGTCGAGGCGGTCCTGGACGAGGGCCCGGTCCTCTTCGGTCCACGTGTGGGCACGCGCTTCCTGCGGCGTCGGAAACTTTATGGCGCCCTCGGCGGTACGGATGCTGCGCACCCACGGGCCGTAGCCGGTGGCGAGTTCGCGGGCTGTTGCCTCGTCCTCGGCGACGACGACGTCCGCCGACACGCTGACGTGCGGCTTGTCCAGGAACTCGGAAGGCTGGAAGAAGGACCGGTAGCCCTCCACCGCCTCCAGGACCGTGGCCGGACTGACGTGGTAGTTCGCCGCGAACCGCAGCCCCCTGGCGCCCGCCACCTCGGCGCTCTGGCCACCGCTGCTGCCCAGGATCCACAGCTCCACGTCGGCCCCCTCCCCCGGCACGACGTGCGCCTCGACGCCCTCCGGGGAGCGGTAGGTGCCGGCCAGCAGGGCGAGGATGTCGTCGATCTGCTCGGCGTACTCCTGTGACTGGGCGCCCGGCAGCAGGAGCAGCCTGCGCTGCAGCGCGATGCGGGGTGAGCCGAGCAGATGCTCGAAGGAGAAGCGGGGCGGGATCAACAGGCCGTTCGGGGTGCGGCCGTCGACGACGGGGGTCGCCGTGGGCAACGGTGCGGCCGGCTGTCCGCTCGGGCGGCCGCCCGAGCGGCCCAGGCCCAGATCGAAGCGGCCCGGGTGCAGTGCGTCGAGCAGGCCGAACTCCTCCACGGTGGACAGCGCCGTGCGGTGCCCGAGCTGCACGGCCCCGGAGCCGAGCCGGATGGTGGAGGTGGCGGATGCGGTCAGCGCCAGGACGACGGCGGGTGACGTGCCGGCCACTCCGGGATTGAGGTGATGCTCGGCGAACCAGTAGCGGGCATATCCGAAGCGTTCGGCCTGCTGCGCGAGATCGATGGAGTTGCGCAGGGCATCGGCTGCCGTCGACCCGGACGGGATCGGGACCAGGTCGAGAACGCCGAGGGCAACATCAGACATGGGCGGACTCCTGGGTGAGCGGTGACGCCGCAAGCACGGGTCCCCATACGAACGGCGGGTCGGGAATCTCGCGGCGCAGCACGGGGGCGACCTTGGACTGGAACAACTCCAGGGAGGCGCGGTGCTGGGACTGCGGCAGCCCGCCCGCGTCGGCCTGCAGATGGAGCACGGTGTGGCCGAACTGTTCGTGGTAGCGGTGCACCTTGTCGAGGACCTGTTGCGGGCTGCCGACCAGAGCGGAGCTGCGTTCGACGAAGTCCTCCAAGGTCTCGAAGACGACCGGCAGGCCGGCCTTCTTGAAGAAGGCCAGGTTGGACTCGAAGATCGGCCGGTACGCGGCCAGCGCCTCCTGCGAGGTGGGGGCGACGTAGATGCCCGCGGTGCCGGCGCCGACGGCGATCTGCGCCGGGTCGTGCCCGTAGTGCTCCCAGCGCTCGCGGTAGTGGCCGATCAACTCGGCGTACGGCTCGATGGGGTGGGTGACGTTCGCCGAGAACAGCGGGTCGCCGTAGCGGGCCGCCAGGTCGACCGACTCCTTGCTGGTGGCGCTGCCGTGCCAGACCCGGATCGGCCGCTGGTACGGCCGTGGCCACACCTCGGCGTCGGTCAGCGGGGGACGGAAGCGGGTTTCGGCGGTGACCTTGTCCTGGCGCCAGATCTGCCGGAAGACCTCGTAGCTCTCGGCGTTGCGGTCCCACTGGTCCTCGGGCGTGACGTGGAACAGCTCGCGCTGGGCGGCGCCGTTGCCCTTGCCGATGATCAAGTCGAGGCGGCCGTTGGACAGGTGGTCGAGGGTGGCGTAGTCCTCGTATGCCCGGACCGGGTCCAGCAGGCTGAGCGTGGTGACGGCCGTGAACAGGCGGATCCGCTTCGTCAGGGCGGCCACATGGCTCAGCACGACGGTCGGGGACGAGGAGATGAACGGCCGCTCGTGTCGCTCCCCCACGCCGAAGCCGTCGAAGCCCAACTCCTCGGCCAGCAGGGCGTTGTCGAGCACCTCGCCAAAGCGGTCGTGCGTCGGCTTCTGTACCCCGGTGAGCGGGTCCGGCCGGTGCACGATCAGGGTGATCGCGATGAACTTCACGACGCCACCCGCTCTCCTGGGGCGTCGTCGGGGTGCGCGAGGCCGAGGTGGTCGCGCAGGGTCGTGCCCTCGTAGTCGGTGCGGAAGACTCCCTGCTCCTGCAGCAGCGGTACGACCTTGTCGGCGAAGGGGTCGAGTCCGCCAGGGGTGATGTGCGGGACGAGAATGAAGCCGTCGGACACATCGGCCTGGACGAAGTCGTTGATGGTGCGGGCGACGGTGGCCGGGGAGCCGACGAAAGTCTGCCGGTTGCCGGTGTTGATGACCAGGTCCCGGATGGACCAGTTGTTCGCGGCGGCCAGCTCCCGCCATTCGCGCGCGGTGGCCAGCGGGTCGCGGTACATGCGCACCTGGGCGCGGCCCTTGGAGATGTGGTTGTCGCTGACGTCCGGGTCGATGTCGGGCAGCGGTCCTTCCGGGTCGTACGCCGACAGGTCACGGTTCCAGACGAATTCCAGGTGCTTGAGGGCCGTGGCACCGCTGACCTGCTGCCGGCGTACCTCCTTGGCCAGTTCCTCCGCCTGCGCATCGGTGTCAGCGAGCACGAAGGTGGCGGCGGGCAGGATCAGCAGATCACGGTGGGAGCGGCCGTACTTGGCGAGGCGGTTTTTGACGTCCGTGTAGAACGCCTGGCCCTCCTTGAGGGAGGCGTACCGGCTGAAGATGGCGTCGGCGCTCGACGCGGCGAACTCGCGGCCCTCCTCGGAGTCGCCGGCCTGGAATATGACGGGGCGGCCCTGCGGGGAGCGCGGCACGTCGAACTGCCCGTGGATGTCGAAGTGCTGCCCCGCGTGGACGAAGGAGCCCGCCTTCGCGTCCCGCAGGAAGACACCCGTGGCGTTGTCGGCGACGATTTCGTCGCCGTGCCAGGAGTCGAAGAGCTCGTTCGCGGTGGCCAGGAACTCCTTGGCGCGGGAGTAGCGATCCTCCTGCGGCAAAAAGCCGCCGCGGCGGAAGTTCTCGCCGGTGAAAGCGTCCCAGGAGGTGACGACGTTCCAGGCGGAACGGCCGCCGGAGAGGTGGTCGAGGCTGGCGAACTGGCGGGCCACCTCGTAGGGCTCGTTGAAGGTGGAGTTGATGGTGCCGGTCAGGCCCAGGTGCTCGGTGACGGCGGCCAGGGCGGCGAGGACGGTGAAGGTGTCGGGGCGGCCGACGACATCCAAGTCGTATATTTTGCCGCCCTGTTCGCGCAGGCGCAGGCCCTCGGCGAGGAAGAGGAAGTCGAACTTGGCGCGTTCGGCGGTCTGCGCGAAGTGGACGAAGGAGCTGAACTCGATGTGGCTGCCGGCCTTCGGGTCGCTCCACACGGTGGTGTTGTTGACGCCGGGGAAGTGCGCGGCCAGGTGGATCTGCTTCAGCGGCTTGTTCATGGTGGGTTGCGTCCCTCCGGCTCAGGCGGTGGCGGCATAGCGGTTGGCGGGGCGGGGCAGGCCCAGCAGGCCGCGCAGGGTGTCGGCCTCGTAAGCGGTGCGGAAGGCGCCCCGGCGCTGGAGCTCGGGCACCAGCCCCCGGGTGATGGCCGGCAGGTCGTGCCCGGCGACCGCGGGCCGCAGCCGGAAGCCGCTCAGCCCTTGCGCCGCCAACTCCTGCAGAAAGTCCGCGAGTTGAGCGGGCGTACCGGTGAAGATGCGGGCGTCGCTGGTGTACGGCTTTCCCGCGAGGGCGTCGAGGCGGGCGCGGCGGTCCTGTGCGGCGGCCTGCTCGTCGTCCAGGAAGACCACAAGGTCACCGAAGACGTGCAGGAGTTCACCGGCCCGACCGGCCGCTTCCTGCTCGGCGCGGATCTCGGCGACGATCGCGCGGGCCTGCTCGGCGTCGTGCGGGGTGACGTAGCCGACGTCGGCCTGGCGGGCCACCAGCCGGTACGGGACGGTCTGGTGGGCGAGGGCGGTGACCAGCGGCTGGCCCTGCGGCGGGCGCGGGGTGATGGAGGGGCCCTTGACGCTGAAGCGCTTGCCCTCGAAATCGATGTAGTGCAGCTTGTCGCGATCGACGAAGCGGCCGCTCACCACGTCCCGGATCTCCGCGTCGTCCTCCCAGCTGTCCCAGAGGCGGCGCACGACCTCGACGTAGTCGGCGGCCTCGTCGAAGAGGTCGGTGAGCCGTTCCTGTCCGGCCGCGGTCTTGAGCTCCTCCAGGCTGATCGGCGCGAACGTGCGGCGGCCGAAGTGGGCGGCCTCGTGCGGCCGAGCGCTGATCTGCACCCGCAGGCCCGCGCGGCCGGTGCTGACATAGTCGAGGGTGGCGATCGCCTTGGAGATGTGGAACGGCTCGGTGTGGGTGGCGATCACGGTCGGCACCAGGCCGATGTGCCGGGTCAAAGGCGCGATCCGGGAGGCGGTCAGTACGGCGTCCAGACGGCCGCGGACCTGGTCGGTGCGGCCGTCCAGCTCGCCGTAGTGCGAGGACTGCAGGCCCAGGCCGTCCTCGAAGGTGACGAAGTCGAGCAGGCCACGCTCGGCCTCGGCGACGAGGTCCGCCCAGTGTCCGGCGGTGAACAGGTCGCGGGGGCGGGCCGCTTGGTCGCGCCAGGATGCGGGGTGCCAGCCGGTGCCCTCGAGGGCGACGGCGAGGTGCAAAGGAGGGGGAGTTGAGGACACGAGGGTGCCTTCCTGGAGGTCCGTACGAGATCGCCGGCCCGCGGGAACGGGGCGCACGGCGGATGAGGAAACGGGTCAGGAGCTACACAGGGCGCCGGCCACGCGCTGCAGGTCGATGTGGGGCCGGGAGTGGAGGCGGACGGCGCGCAGTACACGTGTCATGTGTCGCGCCTCCGTCCGAACGGTCCGAGCATTCGCCTTCGACAAGGACAACGGCACGGCTATGCCGTTTCTTCCAGAGCTGCGGCGCCGGTGTGCCGGACGAGCGAGAACACGGTACGGCGGCGCAGGGTGAAGCCGATCGACTCATACAGCCGGATCGCGTTCGCGTTGCTGGCCGCGGCGTGCAGGAAGCCGCGTTCGCCGCGCTCCTTGATGCCGGCGGCGACCGCGCGGACCAGACGGGTGGCCAGGCCCCGGCCACGGTGCCCGGGGTCGGTGCACACGGCGCTGATCTCCGTCCAGCCGGGCGGGTGCAGCCGCTCGCCGGCCAGGGCGATCAGCCGGCCGCGGTGGCGGATGCCGAGGTAGGTGCCCAACTCGACGGTGCGGGGCAGATAGGGGCCCGGCTCGGTGCGGGCGACCAGGTCGAGGATCTCGGGCACGTCGTCGGGACCGAGCCGTACGGCGTCGGCGTCGGGTTCGGCACGCAGAAAGGTGTCCACGAGCTGGACGCCGTGTCCGGTGCGTACGACCTCCCAGCCCTGCGGTGCCTGGGTGACGCCCCGTACCGAGGCGGTGCCGCCGGGACCGACGAGCGTGGCGAGGTCGGTCCAGGCGCGCGGGTCGTCCTCGTCGGGGACGGCGTAGAAGGGGGCCACGTCCTGGTGGTAGCGGGCGGCGTGGCCGATTCGTTCGGCGAAGTGGGCGTGGGGGCCGGTGAGCGCGGCCCAGGCGGGGTTGTCCAGGATGTGCGAGGAGCGGGCGTCGAGGGTGGTGACGGACATGGTGTGGCGGTCTCCGGGGTGCGGCTCGGCTCGGGGTGTCGCGCGTGCCCGGGGGCTCCACCGGGGTGGTGGTGGGGCCCCAAGCACGCGGTGGTCAGGAGTTGTCGAGGGGCAGTCCCGGCGGGTTGACCTCGGACTCGGTGACGGCATCGCTGGAGAGGTTCCAGGCGGCGAGCCACTTGGCGTACTGCCCGTTCTCGATCAGGTGGTTGATGGCGTCGGCGAGCGGCTTGGCCAGGCCGCTGTCCTTCTTCGCGGTGGCCGCGATCAGCCCTTGGAGGCTCGCGCCGGCGCCGGAGTACTGGCCCGCGATCCTGGTCGCGTTGGGGGTGCTCGCGGTCTGCGTGACGTGGTAGGAGAGGTTGGGGCTGGGGCCCAGGTAGGCGTCGATCTTGCCGCTGTTCAGGGCCAGGTAAAGGCTGTTGTTGTCCTGGAAGTACTTGATGGTGAGCTTCTTGCCCTCGCTGTGGAGCTTCTTCTGCCACTCCAGCAGGATCCGCTCCTGGTTGGTGCCCGCGCCGACCGAGACGGTCTTGCCCGCGAGGGTTGTGTAGTCGCCGTCGAAGGCGAACTTCGAGGACTTGAGCGTCTCGAAGGCGAGGTCGTCCTTGCGGTAGGAGGCGAACTCGTACTTCCGCTTGCGTTCCTCGGTGTCGGTGATGTTCGAGAAGCCGACATCGACCTTGCCGCTGTCGATGCCGACGAAGAGGTTCTCCCAGGTGAACCGCTTGACCTCGGGCTCCAGGCCCAGGACGGTCGCGACCAGCCGGGCCAGGTCCACCTCGGAGCCGGTGAGGGTCTTCTGGTCGCTGCCCACATAGCCCAGCGGTGGGGAGCCGGAGGGCAGGGTGCCGGACCCGATCACCAGCTTGCCGCTCTTCTTGATCGCGTCGGGCAGCTGGTCGCTGATGGACTTGACCTCGGAGACCTTCAGGGTGGTCTCCTTGGCGGCGCCGTTGGACAGCCGGCCGACGGTGACCGTGCCGGCGCTGTCGCTCGTCGTGGTGGCGGCGTCGCTGTCGCCACCGCAGGCGGCGAGCCCGGTGGCGAGGGTGGCGACGGCAATCGCCGCGGTGATGCCGCGTATCAGGCTGCGTCGGGTGAAGTGGGCAGACATGGCCGTTCCTTGTCGCTGGAAGTGATGAGGGGCGGGCGTGGGGGGAAGTCGAGGGGTGCGGCGGCGGGTCAGAGGACCTTGCTGAGGAAGTCCCTGGTCCGCTCGTGCCGGGGCTTGTCGAGGACCTCGGAGGGCGGGCCCTGCTCGACGATCCGGCCGCCGTCGATGAAGACGACCCGGTCGGCGATCTCGCGGGCGAAGCCGATCTCATGGGTGACGATGACGAGGGTCGTGCCGCTGGACGCCAGGTCCTTGATGACAGCGAGTACTTCACCGACCAGTTCCGGGTCCAGGGCGGAGGTGGGCTCGTCGAAGAGGATGACGCCGGGGCGCAGGGCGAGGGCGCGGGCGATGGCGACGCGCTGCTGTTGGCCGCCGGAGAGCTGGCGCGGGTAGGCGCCGGTCCTGTCGGCGAGGCCGACCCGGCCAAGGAGTTCCCGGGCGAGTTCCCGGGCCTCGGGCTTGCCGAGCTTCCCGGTGGCGACCGGGGCGGCGGCCACATTGTCCAGGACGGTCAGGTGCGGGAAGAGGTTGAAGTTCTGGAAGACGAAGCCGATGCGGCTGCGCTGGGTGAGGATGGCCCGCTCGCTCAGTTCCTTCAGCCGCTCGCCCTGCCGCCTCACGCCGATCAGCTCGCCGTTGATGCTGACGTGGCCGATCTCTGGCTTCTCCAGGTGGTTGATGACCCGCAGCAGGGTGGACTTGCCGGAGCCGGAGGGGCCCAGGATGACGGTGACCTCGCCGGGGCGGACCCTCAGGTCGACGCCGTCCAGTACCCGGTGGGTGCCGTACCACTTGTGCACGTCGTGGACCTCGACGGTGGCGGCTTCGACGTCCGTCAGGGCGTCGAGCGTCTTGGCGGTCATAGGGCGGCCTCCCGGCGGATACGGGCCCGCAGGTCGGTGAGACCGGTGCGGAGCCTCTGCAGCGGGGTCGGCGGCAGGCTGCGGGTGGCACCGCGGGCGTAGTGCCGCTCGACGTAGAACTGGACGACGGAGACGACGCTGGTCAGGATCAGGTACCAGACGGTGACGACCAGCAGCAGCGGCACGATGTCGCCGGGGTAGGTGGAGCCCATGGTCTGCGCGGAGCCGAACAGGTCGAGCAGGGAGACGTAGAAGACCAGCGAGGTGCCCTTGATCAGGCCGATGAGCTGGTTGACATAGCTCGGGATGATCGAGCGCAGCGCCTGCGGAAAGACGATCTTCCTGAACTGGTAGCCCTTGGGCAGGCCGAGCGCCGCGGCCGCCTCGTGCTGGCCCTGGTCGACGGAGAGGATGCCGCCGCGTACCACCTCGGCCGCGTAGGCGGCCTCGTTGAGGCTGAGCCCGATGACCGCGACGACCATGTCGGTGGCGAGTCTGGACTCGTCGAAGGAGAAGAAGGCCGGGCCGAAGGGGATGCCGACGCTCAACGTCTTGTACAGGGCGCTGAAGTTGTAGAGGAAGATCAGCACCACGATGAGCGGGATGGAGCGCAGCGCCCAGACGTAGGTCCAGCTGACCGCGCGCAGCACCGGGTTCTTCGAGAGCCGGCCCAGTGCGAGCACGATGCCGCCGACAAGACCCAGCACCGCACTGTAGGCGGTGACTTCGAGGGTGATCAGCAGGCCGTCGAGGATGGTGGGGCGCAGGAACCAGTAGCTCCAGCGGTCCCACTGGTAGAAGGGGTTGGTGATCAGTCCGTGCACGAACTGGGCGACCAGGACCAGCACGACCGCGGTGGCGATCCAGCGGCCTGGCCGCCGCAGCGGAAGAACCCGCTGAGCGGTGAGTAGTTTTGACGGCTCGCCGGCGGTCGGTTGCTCGGTGAGGGTGACGGTGGCGCCAGGGGGTTCACTCATGGTGGGCTCCGGCTGGGTGGGAACACCCCGGAAGCACGGCGGCTTGCAGCGGCGCGCACGGCGGCGAGATACCGGGGAGGGCAAAGGCACACCGCGGGTGCGGTGTTCGTCAGGAAGTGCGGGGGCTGCGGGGCGGTGTCAGCCCCGACAGCGGGCGCGGCCCGGTGCGGTACACAGTGCGCTGTTCACGCGGAGCAGATCGACGGCGCGATCAGCGACGAGCAGGTTCGCGTACGACGGTACGCAGCCCTGCAGGCGGCACATCGCCGTCCTGGGAGCTGCATACATGGCGTCACCGTCACTGTTCCGGCCCTGTGGGCCTCGCGCTTACCGAAACGTCATCCGGTCCGGTCGTCACCTGGGGCACCCCACCGCGGTGCGAGGGTTGCCGGTCAGCAAGCCAGGGCTTGTCGCTGACACTCATGACCGTTCTGAGCCGTAATTAAGACAACGGCCCGAACAGATGTCAACGCCGGGTCCACCAGGTGGACTGGCCGGACAGCGCGCCGACGAGCGCTGATCGGGCGCCGCGGCGCGCCGCTGTGAGTGGCGCTGTCAGTTGCTTGCCGCCCACGGTGTCCACCAGGACGTTGATGCCTTCGGTTGCCGCAATGCCCAACTGCCGGGCACCCTGCGCGAGAACCTCGGCCCGCGCGAACCCCTCACGCACCGCTCCGCACAGGACCGAACAGCAGGCGGGCTGAGCGCCGGGACGCCCTTCCACTCAGGACGCAGTACACATGACTGACAAGAAGCTGTCACACACGGACCGGAATGCCGGTTCGACCGGCGCCCGTTGTGACTGACATGACTGTTGGAGTAGCGCTCAACGCATCCGACGCGCCGAACCAGGTCGACGCCACCGTAGAACTGGCCCAGGAGGCAGCGCAGTTCGGTCTTACGTCGGCCTGGTTCGGGCAGACCTTCGGCGCGGACTCGCCCCAGCTCGCGGCGATCGTCGGGCGGGAAGTGCCCACACTGCAGGTCGGCACCTCGGCGATCCCCGTCTTCGGCCGCCACCCGCTGCTGGTCTCCAGCCAGGCCCAGACCGCCCAGGCCGCGACCCACGGCCGCTACCACCTCGGTCTGGCCCTGGGCACGAAACTGCTGACGGAGACCGGCTTCGGCCTGCCCTTCGAGCGGCCCGTCGCCCGGCTGCGCGAATTCCTCACCGCCCTGCGGCAGTTGACCCAGACCGGTACGGCCGATTTCCACGGTGAGCTGCTCACCGCGACCACCCCGGTCCCGGCGCGGGTACCGGGTGCCGGGAGCGGTGTCCCCCTGCTGGTCGCCGCGATGGGGCCGCAAGCGCTGCGGGTCAGCGGGGAGCTGGCGGACGGGATCCTGCCCTACCTGGCGGGACCGCGCGCCCTGGCGGAGCACATCGTGCCCGCCCTGATCGCCGCGGCCGAGGCCGCCGGCCGCCCCGCGCCCAGGATCGTGGCCCTGGTGCCCGGTGTGGTCACCGACGACGTCGACGCGGTGCGGGCCAAGGCCACCGAGAACCTCGCCTTCTACGAACAGATCCCGTCCTACGCGCGGGTCATCGAACTCTCCGGCGGTCGGCGGGCCGCCGACCTGGCGGTGATCGGCGACGAGAGGACCGTCGGGGCCGAGGTACGCCGTTACCGCGACGCCGGCGCCACCGAGGTCGTGTTCTCGGGCACCGACATCGCGGGAGAAGACGACCGCAAACGCACCTGGCGCCTCCTCGGCGAACTGGCCGGCTGAAGTCGCCCGTCGGCCCGACAGCACCTGCCCTGCACGAAGGCACCCCCGGCTGCGAAGGAGATTCCCCATGACCACCGAGGCCACCACCACGGACCTCCAGGCTTTCACCGAGACCTGGCTGCAGTGGTACCGCGCCCATGAGGCCCGGCTCGCTGCCCCGCACGGGTTCCTGGCGATCACCGGCCTGCACTGGCTCGACGACCGGCCCCAGCGCTTTCCGGACGCGCCCGGCGCGTGGCGCACGGGCCCCGAAGGGGTCGTCGTAGACCTCGACGACGGCGAGGAATTGGTCGTCGACGGCACGCCGGTGCGCGGCGAGCACCGCTTCGGCGTGCTTCCCGAGCGCGGCGGCGTCGACGCCCTGTGGGCAGACGCCGTCATCGAGGTCGCCAAGCGCGGCGGGCACGACATCGTGCGCCCCCGGCACCCGGACGCGCCGCTGCGCACGGCCTTCACCGGAACGCCCGCCTACGCCCCCGACCCGCGGTGGGCTGTGAGGGGCCGCTACATCCCCTTCGACACTCCGCGGCCGACCACCGTGGGCGCCGCGGTCGAGGGCCTTGAGCATGTCTACGACGCCCCGGGCAGGGTCGAGTTCGAGCTCGAGGGGCGCCCGCTGTCGCTGACCGCGTTCCCCGGCCATGGTGCGGGACGTCTGCTGGTGCTGTTCACCGACGCGACCTCCGGGGTCACCACCTACGCCGCCAACCGGTCCCTGGCCCTCGATCCGCCCGCCGCCGACGGCACGGTCGTCCTGGACTTCAACCGGGCCGCGAACCTGCCGTGCGCCTACACGGACCTGGCCACCTGCCCGCTGCCCCCGGCCGAGAACCGGCTGCCGGTGGCGATCGAGGCCGGCCAGAAGATCCCGCGCGAGCGTGGCGGCTCCTGAGCCGGACGCGCACTCTCGCACCGACTCCCCTTTTACAGGGCGTCCTTGTGCGCCATTGACGTACGACAAGACCGCTCCGTACGATCACAAACTGGCATTGAGTGTCAGCGTCAAGCCCTGGCTCGCTGACCGGCAACCCTCCCCCGCGGTGGGGTGCTCCAGGTGAAAGCCCGGCGGGATCAGCGACGATCTCCGCAAGCGCGGGGCCCCGTGACCGGGGTTCGGATAGGTGGAGGACCGATATGCGGCACGGTGGTGACCTCAGCGCCCGCTTCGCCGGCGCCACCGTGTTCTCCCGGCTCTCGCGTCGGCGCCACATCGACCTCAAGCGCTCGACCAGCTGTCTCTGTCAGGCCTGACGGGCCTTCCCGCCGCTGGTCGCAGTACGGCACCCGCCGTCGCCGCACCCGCCTGCGCCTGATCTCGTTCTGTCGTTGATCCCCCCTTTTTTTGCCCTTTGATCCTCGTCTGCACGGCGCTCCCCCGGTCCCGGCGTCGCGCCGGCCGGGGCCGCACGCCCACGCACGGCCGTGCCCTGCACCATCCGTGCCTGGTGATACGAGTAGGAGAAGCCCTCCGTGACTGCACTTTTCGATGTCAGAACCTCCCGGTGGGCGGTACTGACCGCCCTTGTGACGACCAGTGTGGTGCTGACCGCCTGTGGCTCCGGCGGCGGCGATTCCGGCAGTGGCGCCGGACGGCCCACGTCCGGCGGCACCCTGACCTTCGCGGTGGGCTCGGACGCCGGCTGCGTGGATCCGCAGCAGGTCGCCAGCAACGAGACCATCTACTCGGTGCGCCAGATCGTGGACTCGCTGACGGACCAGGACCCCAAGACCGGCACGATCGTGCCGTGGCTGGCCAAGAGCTGGGATGTCAGCTCCGACGCCACGACGTTCACGTTCCATCTGAGGTCGGGCGTCACCTTCAGCGACGGCTCGAAGCTGACCGCGCAGGTGGTCAAGGACAATTTCGACGCGGTGCCGAAGCTCGGCGCTCTGGGGACGCTCGCCGAGGGCTATCTGAGCGGCGTCAAGAGCACCACGGTGGTCGACCCGCTCACCGTCAAGGTGACCTTCAGCCAGCCCAACGCCCAGTTCTTGCAGGCCACTTCGACTCACTCGCTGGGGATCGAGTCGTCGGCGAGCGTGAAGAGGACCCCGCAGCAGAAGTGCAGCGACGGGGTGATCGGGTCCGGGCCCTTCGTGTTGAAGCAGTACGTGCAGAACCAGTCGATCACGCTGGCCAAGCGCACGGGATACGCGTGGGGTTCCTCGCGGTGGAGCAAGAAGGGCGAGGCGTACCTGGACAAGCTGGTTTTCAAGGTCGTCCCGGAGGCGGGCGTACGGGCCGGAAGTCTGCAGTCCGGCCAGGTCGACGCGATCAGCAGCGTGGGCAAGGCCAACGAGGCGGCGCTCAAGGGCGGTCAGGTCACCCTGCAGCGGCGGGCCAATCCCGGCGTCGTGTTCGGTCTGGGCCTCAACAACTCGCGGCCTGTCCTGAAGGACACGCGGGTGCGCCAGGCGATTGTGTCGGCCGTCGACCGGCAGCAGATCGCCGACACCGTCTTCCCCACCGGCACGCAGGCGGCGACCAGCGTCCTCGCGCAGACCACACCCGACTACACCAGTCTCGCTTCCGACCTGAGGTCCGACGCGGCCAAGGCCAGGTCGCTGCTGGACCTGAGCGGCTGGAAGATGGGCAGCGACGGCATCCGCAGCAAGGACGGCAAGAAGCTGAGCCTGACCGTGAAGTGGTTCCCCAACGCCTCCACCAACCAGCCCGCGCTGGAGCTGATCCAGCAGCAGCTCAAGGCCGTCGGTGTGGAGGTGGTCCTCAAGCAGTTGCAGGTCACGCAGTTCGCCCCCACCCTGCAGTCGGGTGACTTCGACGCGGTGTGGGGGAACGTGACCCGCGCCGACCCGGACATCCTGCGCAGCTCCTTCTCCACCAAGCTGGCCAACTTCTACCACCTGCCTGCGAGTTCCCTGGACACGGCGCTGTCCGAGCAGGCCGCGACCGTCGATGCGGCCAAGCGCAGGCAACTGGTCACCCAGGCGCAGCAGTCGCTCGTGCAGAACGCCTACTACGTGCCGGTGGTGGAACTCCAGACCCAGCTGGGTGTGGCGAAGAAGGTGCACGATGTGAACTTCGACGCCTCCAGCCGGATCCAGCTGCACGACACCTGGATCGGGTAGCGCATGCGCCTCTATGCGATCAAACGGCTCGGCCAGGCGGTCGGGGTGCTGTGGGCGGCCTACACGGTCTCGTTCCTGGTGCTGGACTATCTGCCGGGCGACCCGGTCACGGCGATGGCCAGTGCCGGAATGGACTCGGGGCAGGTCGACCCGCAGCAGATCGCCGCCCTGCGGCACGAGTACGGCTTCGACAAACCGGTGCTGGTGCAGTACGCCGAATACCTCGGCCGGGCGGTGCGCGGGGACTTCGGCGACTCGGTGTCCACCGGCCGCCCTGTCACCTCGGCGCTGGCCGACGCCCTGCCGCAGACACTGCAGCTGACCGGCGCGGCACTGCTGCTCGCCGTGGTCCTCGGCGGCGCTCTGGCGGTGCTGGCCACCTACACCGCTCAGCGCTGGCTGCGGCAGCTGCTGCTGTCGCTGCCGCCGCTGGGGGTGTCCGTCCCGACGTTCTGGGTGGGACTGCTGCTCGTCGAGACGTTCTCCTTCCGGCTGCACTGGTTCCCCGCGTTCGGCAACGACGGATTCAAGGGGCTGGTACTGCCGGCGCTGACTCTGGCGGTGCCGACCGGTGCGCAGATCGCGCAGGTGCTCGCCAAGAGCCTGCTCACCGCACTGGACCAGGCGTACGTGGAGACCGCCCGGGCCAAGGGCGCCGGCCGGTGGCGGGTCCATCTGCGGCATGCGCTGCGCAACGCGGCCCTGCCGGCGCTGACGGTCGTCGGCCTGCTGGTGGGGCAGCTGATCGCCGGTTCGGTCGTCGTCGAGACGGTGTTCTCCCGCGACGGCCTCGGCCGCGTCACCGCGGCGGCCGTCACGGCCCAGGACATCCCCCTGGTCCAGGGGGTGGTGGTGTTCGGGGCGCTGATCTTCGTGTCGACGAACCTGGTCATCGACCTGGTCTATCCACTCTTCGACCCCCGGCTCGTGGTGGCCTCGGACAGAAAGGCGGCCCTCGCATGAGCCAGAGCCTTGTCGACGACCCCGCCGAAGCGGCACTGGCACTGGCCCGCCCCATCGGGGCGGGGCCGGAGCCGTATCCCGGGCGCCGCGTGGACGTACGACGGCTGCTGCGGTTCGTTCTGCGCCGCCCGGGGCTGCTGCTGTCGGTGGTCGTCCTCGTGCTGGTGGTGCTGGCCTCGTTCTGGCCCGACCTGTTCACCTCGCAGGACCCGCTGAAGGGCGTGCCGTCGCAGAACTTCCGCGGCCCGAGTGGCAGTCACTGGTTCGGCACCGACGAGTTGGGCCGCGATGTGTTCTCCCGGGTGGTCCACGGCGCCCAACTGTCCCTGAAGGCCACGCTGATCGCGGTGCTGGTGGCGTTCGTGGCCGGCGGGCTGCTCGGGGTGGTCGCCGGGTTCGCGGGCCGCTGGGTGGACGACGTGCTGATGCGCTTCGTCGACGTGCTGCTGTCCATCCCCGCACTGTTCCTGTCCCTGGCCCTGGTCACCGCCCTGGGCTACGGCACGGTGAAGGTGGCGGTCGCGGTCGGCATCGCCAGCGTCGCCGCATTCGCGCGAGTGGCGCGCGCGGAGGTGCTGCGGGTACGGCAGGCGGTGTTCGTGGAGGCGTCGCACGCGAGCGGGGCCCGCTGGTACGCGGTGCTGGGCCGGCATGTGCTGCCCAACGCGGCGGGCCCGGTGATCGTGCTGGCCACCCTCGACTTCGGCTCCTCCATCCTGGCCGTGTCGGCCTTGAGCTTCCTCGGCTACGGCGCTCCCCCGCCGGCCCCGGAGTGGGGCACGTTGATCTCCGACGGCCGCAACTACCTCGCCAACGCCTGGTGGCTGACCGCGCTGCCCGGGCTGGCGATCGCCGCGACCGTGCTGGCCACCAACCGCATCGCCCGCGCGTTGGACGGCGAATGGAACCGGCAGCCATGACCGACGAACGTGAGAACGGTGAGGATGTGACCACACCCCTGCTGGAGATACGCGACCTGTCCGTGTCATACCGCGCCCGAGGCGGCACGATCACAGCCGTCCGCGGCGTGGACCTCGACGTGTGGCCGGGACAGGTCACAGCGGTGGTCGGCGAGTCCGGCTCCGGCAAGAGCACCACCGCACACGCCATCACCCGGCTCCTTTCGGCGAACGGCCGCATCGACGCGGGCACGGTCCGCTTCGGCCGTCACGACCTGGCCACCCTGTCGGAGGCGGAACTGCGCACCGTCCGCGGAGCACGGATCGGACTGGTCCCCCAGGATCCGACGGTCTCCCTCAACCCGGTCAAGCGGATCGGCGACCAAGTCGCCGAGGTGCTGCTCATCCACGGTCTGGCAACCCGCCGCTCGGCTCCCGCCGAGACGGTCGCCGTGCTGGACCGGGCCGGGCTGCCCGACGCGGCCGTCCGGGCCCGGCAGTATCCGCACGAACTGTCCGGCGGAATGCGGCAACGCGCTCTGATCGCCATCGCCATCGCAGCACAGCCCGAGCTGATCATCGCCGACGAGCCCACCAGCGCGCTCGACGTCACCGTGCAGCGCGTCATCCTCGACCATCTCCAGCGCCTCACCGAGGTGTCGGGCACCGCGGTCCTGCTCGTGACCCACGACCTCCAGGTCGCCGCCGAGCGGGCACAGAGGCTGGTGGTGATGTCCCAGGGCAAGGTCGTCGAGGCGGGCCCCACCGGTGACATCCTGGCCGACCCGCAGAACGACTACACCCGGCACCTGCTGGCCAGCGCCACAAGCCTGACCACCGCCCGGCCCCGCACCCCGGCCTCCATCCCCAAAGCGAAGACGGCGCCCCTGGTCGAAGTCCGCAACCTGGTCAAGGAATTCAGGCTGCCACGCACCGGGGACGGGCCCCGCACCCTGCGCGCCGTCGACGACGTCAGCCTCACCCTCCACCGGGGCCAGACCCTCGCCCTGGTCGGCGAGTCGGGCTCGGGCAAGTCCACCACGGCCCGCCTGGTGCTCCGCCTCACCGACGCGAGCGCCGGGCACATCCTGTTCGACGGCACCGACGTCACCACCGCCAAGGGCGCCCGGGCCAGGCAGCTGCGCCGCCGCGCCCAACTCGTCTACCAAAACCCGTACGCCTCACTCGACCCGCGCTTCTCCATCGGCGAAGTGATCACCGAGCCGCTACGCGCCTTCAAGATCGGCGACCGCACCTCCCGGCTCGCCCGGGCCCGCGAACTGCTCGACCGGGTGGCCCTGTCCGCCGCCGCACTGGAGCGCCGGCCGGCGGAGTTGTCCGGCGGCCAGCGACAGCGCGTGGCGATCGCACGCGCCCTCGCCCTCTCCCCCGACCTGGTGGTCTGCGACGAGCCGGTCTCCGCGCTCGACGTGTCCGTGCAGAGCCAAGTCCTGGAACTGCTCACCGAGTTGCAGACCGACTTGGGGGTGGCCTACCTCTTCATCTCCCACGACCTGGCCGTCGTACGGCAGATCGCTCACCAGGTCGCCGTCATGCGGGCCGGCCGTGTCGTCGAGACAGGCCCGCCGGAGGAACTGTTCACCCGCCCCCGCCACGAGTACACCCGCGAACTGCTCGCGGCGATCCCCGGCGGCCGCGTCCCCGCCCCCACCGCCGAGAGGCCACGAGCTGAGGACCACATCGCATGAGCACGCCCACCATCACCTCACTGGCCCTTCTCACCCCGGGCAACTTCGCCGACGACGATCCGTACACCGGCCTGGAGGAAACACTCCAACTCTTCACCTACGCAGAGCGATTGGGCTTGGACGGTGCCTGGATCCGTCAGCGCCACCTCGAGCACGGCGTCGGCTCCGCCGCGGTGTTCCTCGCCGCGGCCGGTCAGCGCACCGAGCGGCTCGAGCTGGGCACCGCAGTCATCCCCATCGGATACGAGAGCCCGTTCCGCCTGGCCGAGGACCTCGCGCTGGCTGACGTGTTGTCCCGCGGCCGCCTCCAGGTCGGCTTCAGCACCGGCATGCCGCACGCCGAACTGCTCGGCGACCTGGTGTACGACGGCGACTGGCGCAGCTTCGACCTGTCATACGGCAGGATCGCCCGCCTCGTCGACAACCTGCGCGGCGGCTACCTCGGCGGCCCGGACACCGTGATCCACTCGCCCGGCAACACCCAACGGCCGCGACTGCAGCCGCACAACCCCGCTCTGGCGAAGCGGATCTGGTACGGCGCAGGCAGCCTGCAATCGGTCCGCTGGGCCGCCGAGAACGGTCTCAACCTGCTGTCCGGCAACATCGTCTCCGGCCAGGACGCCGACGACTTCACCACCGCCCAGCTGAACCTGCTCTCCGAGTACCGGCGCAGCCTGGGCGACGACCGGCCGGCCGCGCGGGTAGCGCTCGGGCGGGTGATCGTGCCGTTCGACAGCGCCGACGCAGCAACCCGGGCCCGCTACCGGGACTACGCGGCCAGTCGGCACGAGCGCACCCTGAAGCCGCAGACCCTGGCGGCGCTGGGCTCGAAGCGGTTCCTGTTCGCCCCGGACGTGGTCGGCACCGCGGAGCAGATCCTGGAGCAGCTGGCGGCCGATCCCGTCCTCGCGCAGGTGTCGGAGCTGCGCCTGGAGCTGCCGTACGAATTCCACCGCGAGGAGTACGAACAGATCCTGCACGACGTACGGCATTTGATCGCCCCCGAGCTGGGCTGGCACCCCCCTTCCCCGGCGTTTCAGGAGGCGGGCCGGTAAGCCCTGTTCCGGAGCGCCCGGTCCGGCCCGCTATGACGGTGTGGTTCGCTGAATCGGTGGTCTCGCTTCGTCACGCTGGGAGCGATCCGTGCTTCTGGGTGACGGTGCCACCCAGAAGAAAAGGAGATTGCCTCGGGATCAGAGCTCACGTTGGCCGGGCAACATGGCTGAACTGCGCGGGGGCATGTTCACGGGAATTCCTTTCACAGAAAACGAGCCTATGCTCTTATTTGAGTGCAGGGCCCGCCGGAACGAACGGGCCCTGCGGGGGGGCGTCAGCGCCCGGGGAAGCGCTGCTTGATCTCCTGGAGCACCCAGCCGTTGCCGTCCGGGTCGCTGAAGGTGGCGAACGATCCGTAGGAGGCGCGGTCGGGCTGGGGGCCGGCGAGCCGGCCCTGCCCCTCCTGCCGGTGGGTGATCTCCCCGTCCTCGTGACTGTGGAACAGCAGTCCGCCGGCGTCGTGGAAGACCTCGCTCACCTCGATGCCACGGGCGATCAGCTCCGCACGGGCCTCCTCGATGTCGAGGACGGCCAGATACAGGCCCTGGGCGGAGCCCGGTTCGGCGGACGTCAGCCCCGTACCGAACATCACCGAGCACTCCGAGCCCGGCGGGGTGAGGTGCACCGCGCGCCACTCCGCATGGACGTCCTTGTCCAGATCCAGGCGGAATCCCGCTGCCTCGTAGAACGCCTTGGCCCGATCGACATCGGACACGGGCAGCACGGCCAGTTCCAGCTTCATGTACATGGGGAGGTCCTTTCTTGGTTGACGGCGGTGCGCCGCGCACAGGCGGGTCACCGGTTCGGGGAGATGAGGGCGGCGGGGCCGTCCGTACCGTGCGCGCACGCCGGGTACCGGCCGGATCACCGAAGACTTCGAGCCGTGCTCCAGGAGCGGCTCAGCCCCTCTTCATGGTGAGGACCGTAGACGATTAGCCACTAACTCACCAAGGCGTACCGGCATGATTCCGGGCTTTCGTGACACACCTCACCGGACCGGGAGGGGATGAAGGCCGTAGTGGTTTCGCCCCTAACGGGAGGCAACCTAGACTGACGGGGAAAGGAGGCGCGTACGATGCCCGCACCCGCGACCGAGCGCAGTCCGCTGACCCAGCCGGCAGCCGCCGACACACTCCTGCGTTTCCTCAACACGCACGCGTCGGGGCCCCGGCAGCTCCCCGAGCGCTTCGCGGACGCCGGCACCATGCACACCTGGCTGCAGGAGCAGGGACTGGTCACGGGGACCGCCCGCGTCACCGAAGCCGACGCGGCCAGAGCACGCGAACTGCGCGACGCTCTGATCACCGTGCTGCTGGCGCATGCAGGCGACAAGAGCACCCCGCCCGGGGCAATCGCCCGGGCGGAGGAGCAGCTGCGCGGCCTCTCGACGCGGTATCCCCTCACCACGGTCGTCACCGCTGCAGGAGCCAGCCTGGCCGGCACGCAGACCGGCATCCCCGGGCTGTTCGCGACCGTGCTCGCGAACGTCACCGAACTCGCCCACGCGGGCGTGTGGGACAGGCTGCGGGCCTGCCGTCATGAACCCTGCCACTTCTGCTTCTTCGACCGGACGCGCAACAGCTCGGCCGGCTATTGCGGCCCGAAGTGCGCCTCCCGCGCGTCCATGCGGGCCTACCGGCAGCGCAGAAAGGAACAGGCGGCCGCAACGACAGGCTGACCCCGCAGGCCGTGTCGCACCGACGTGTCACACCATGGGCGCCGCGGGCGCATGGCCCAACAGCCCAAAGCGCACGGCCGGTCTGCCGGCGTCCCTCCCTGTGCGCCTTCTCGCACCCTGTCGCAACGCCAGGGCGCGCTCCCAGGCGCGACGTCTATCGCAACCTCGAGCCGAGGGGCCTTGGCAGGCCCCACTGTCGGTGTGCCCCAGACCCCCGCACTTCCGGCCCTGGTATGTGACCCCCGTCACGTACCGTCCCGGATATTGATCACCTTCTGCCGGCAGGGAATTCTTAACGCCCCGTCAACTCCCTTTAAAAGGAGCATGAATATGAGGTTGCGCAGTTTTTCCGCAGTAGGAGTGGTCGCTGCAGCCGCTGCGCTCGTCGCTCTCGCGGCCAGTCCGGCCGCCGCGATAGACGCCACCAGTAGCTGTACCACGCCGGACGGTGGGGCATGGGGCAGCTGGGGCGGCAACTGGGCAAGCTCGACATCGATCAAAGACCTGTGGTTGGACGCTCAGGATGAGGAACCCGACGGTCGCCACCCCGAGGTCCGGCTGGTCACCTACACCAACAGCGGCGTGAGAGTGAATTGGCCGTGGCATGCGGCCACTGGAGGGTCCGGTGACTACCAGGTCTGGCACACGAGCGCGTCCGACAGTCGCGGAATCCTCATAGCGCGTGTGGAGGTTGCCAACTTCGACAGGGACTCCCTGATGAGCAGCTGCCTGAGCGCCTCCAGGAACAACTACTGAGCTACCGGTGGCGGCCCGCGCCCATGGCGGGCCGCCATGTTGCTCTCGCACCCCCGGGGCCCGTCGGGCGGCGCTCCGTATCCCCCGCCGGAGCTGTTGAAGTCCGCCAACTCCCCTGCGGGGAGCGCTCGATGTGCCGGGTGCATGAAGTCTGCTCCGACCTCGCGGTGTTTATATGCCGGCGTGGCCGCGACGCTTCCTGGGGTGCTGCTCGATGCGGGGCCCCCGGGGGGCGAGCCGGACCGCCCATGCGACGTCGCCCACTGCGGGGCCATCGATAAACGAACACGCGCAGCCTCCGGGGGGAACGGTTCCCCGGTCGAGAACTCACCTACCAGGAGCTTCATCGTCTCTGTGCAGCGGACGACTTCAACTTCCCTCGGTCAAGGAGACGTTGACGACGACGCAGTCAGCTCTGCCAGATGTCGGCCACCGAGGGGGCCAATGTACTGGCCTGGGCGTGGCCCGCGCGGGCGGCAACCGAGCGGCGTGTGTCGTCCGTCATGTTGCGGCCCATCACGCGGCGCGCGGCGCGGTCCGGGGACAGCAGGATGACACGCGCTCCGTCATCGGACAGTTCCGCGGCCTGCTGCGAGGCGCTTGGATGCGGTCCGACCGCCCGGGGAACCGGCGCTATCGCCAGCACCCGGCGGTACCCGCGTGCGAGGTGGAGGTTGGCGGTCGAACGGCTGCCCCCGTCCATCCAGCGCCGGCCCGCCACGGTGACCGGCGGCCATACGACAGGCACGGCGCAGCTCGCGGCGACCGCTTCGAGGAGTGTGGCACCAGAGTGCGCGTCGAACACCTCGCTCTGTCCGCTCTGCGTATCGACTGCGGCAATTCGCAGATCCCGCTCAGGCCAGCCGCGTACGTCGCCCAGGAGCGCGCCGACCGTGTTGAAGACGTCTGACTCCGGGACGGTCCGGGCGCGGAGTGCTGTCCGGGCAAGGCGTTCGATGGACCGCTGGGAGTCTCGGGAGCCGAGCGCCGCCCAGAGAAAGCGCGCCGTCTGGCGTGCTGTCACCGGCAGACGGACCGCGTCTGCTCCGGAGAGCTGGCGCTCGTAGAGATCGGCAGCCGGGACGCCGGACCGGAGCCGGGATCCGAAGACGGCACCGGCGGAGGTGCCGATCACGACGTCGGCGCTGCCGAGATCGATCCCGGCCTCGGTGAGCCCGGCGAGCACCCCGGTCAACCAGGCTCCGCCCACCGGTGCGCCGCCGCCGAGCACGAGTGCGGTTCCGAGCATGCTTCCCCCCTGAACGACCACGGACATCACACCCGCAGCAAATGAAACGGGGAACACTCCCCGTTTATATGGCCGACGATAGCATCCGTACCGGGGAGCACTCCCCGGTACGGGCAAGGCAAGGGAGACGTGATGGGTGACCGTCCGCCAGTGGAGCGCCGTGATGCGCTGCGCAACCGGAAGTTGCTGACGAGCAAAGCCCGCGAAGTCTTCGCCGAACAAGGCCTGGACGCCCCGCTCGATGTGATCGCCCGGCGGGCGGGCGTGGGCAACGCCACCCTTTACCGCCACTTCCCGACCCGCGCTGCGCTTGTCGACGAGGTCTTCCGGGATGCGCTGTCGGAGACCGCAGCAGCCGGCGAACGGGCACGAACCGCCCGCGACGCATGGATGGGACTCACGCAGTACCTACGAACAGTATTCGCGGGCCTGGCCGCAGACCGCGGCGCCAACGACCTCATGACCACGAACCTGGAAGGTGTCCCTTCCCTGACGGCGATCCACGCCCACAACCGCGAAACAATCGACGAGCTGCTCCGGCGCGGTCAAAAGCAGGGCACCATCCGCCCGGACCTCACCACCGAGGACCTGCTCATCACCCTGGCAGCACTGGGCAGGGCTGTACCCGCGCTCACCACGGTCGCGCCCGATGCATGGCTCCGCCCGCTCGCCTTGCTCCTCGACAGCCTTCGCACCAACCCGACCGCGCCCCCATTGCCCGCGCCGGCCCTCACTGGTGACCAGCTTGACAAAGTGCTGCTCAATCTCGGACCACACAGGCAGCGTTGAGAGGCTCCTGACTGACACGGCTGCCGCGGTAAACCAACCCTTCACCAGGAACTTCTCTTCCTCAGCATCGCGATCAGGTTGGAAATGACTCAGTGTGCCGCTTCTTCCGCTCCCGGTGGCGGGCGGCATTCTGCCTGTTCCCGCACTCGGCCATCCCGCACCACCGCCGGGCGCCGGAGTGGGACAGGCCGACGAACAGACGTGTGCAATCCGGATTGGCGCACTCCTTCACGCGGTGAAACCAGGTGGAACCCACCAAGTCCACAGCGACTCACCCACCACAGGACTCATCACGAGCGAGCTGGTCACCAACGCCATCCACCATGCGCGTCCTCCCGTCAAGCTGCGTCTGATCCGCCAGGAGACAGGACTCACCTGCGAAGTCTCCGACGGAAGCAGCACCTCCCCACACCTGCTGGGGCTCACGTCACCACCCCCACGGCGTGCAGCAGCCACGGCAGGCGAAGCCGGCCTGTGAAACCCACAGGTATCGCTCCAACGCACCGGTGAAGCCGGCCACCAGAAGCGACCGGCTTCGCCTGCCCGCTCATCCGACGGCGGTTGTTCATGTGCGGACCACGCCGAGGGAGGGGCCGACCCGTGGTACCTGAGTCCCCCACCACCGGCGTCACCCGCCAGAGCGAGATCGCCACCTGGACGCAGGACATCTCCACCGAGGGCAAGCTCGCAGCCAGCAGACACCACACCCGACGAGGTACCGGGCGCCACCGGGCCGGGCCCCTGTCACAAACTGCCCTGCCGCTCGGTCATACCGGCGAATACCTACCTACCGGTGCCGGTGGGCGGGTCACCGCCCCGTGCGCCCCGTGCACGACAGCACCCGAGAGGACTCCATTCATGAAGGTCGTAGTCATCGGCGGAACCGGGCTCATCGGCTCGAAGGTCGTCAGCAAGCTCAACGCGCACGGACACGAGGCCGTCGCGGCCTCCCCCAACACCGGCGTGAACACCCTGACGGGTGAGGGCCTGGCCGAGGTCCTTCAGGGTGCACAGGTCGTGGTCGACGTCTCCAACTCGCCCTCGTGGGAGGACGACGCGGTGATGAACTTCTTCCGCACCTGCACCGGCAACCTCATGAAGGCGAACGCCGACGCCGGCGTCACCCACCACGTCGCGCTCTCCATCGTCGGCACCGACCGGCTCCCGGAGAACGGCTACTTCCGCGCCAAGCTGGCCCAGGAGGAGCTGATCAAGGCGTCGGGCATCGCCTACTCCATCGTCCACGCCACGCAGTTCTTCGAGTTCGTGAACGGCATCGCGGACGCCAGCACCGAGGGCGACACGGTGCACATCGCGCCCGTCAAGTTCCAGCCCATCTACTCCGACGACGTGGCCACGGCCGTCGCCCGCACCGCGGCCGGCGAGCCCCTCAACGGCGTGGTGGAGATCGCCGGCCCGGACGTGTTCCGCTTCGACGATCTGGTCCGTGACGTGCTGACCTCCCAGAACGACTCCCGCAAGGTCGTCGCGGACCCGCACGCCCGGTACTACGGGTCCGAGTTGCAGGACGACTCCCTCGTCCCCGGCCCCGGTGCGCAGCTCGCCGCGACCCGCTTCGCCGACTGGTTCGCGCAGCAGCGGTAAGCCCCCGCGGGTGGCCCTGCCGCCGGCAGGGCCACCCGCAGCCTCCGAGGTCCACCCCGTACGAAGAGGTCGACCCGCCCTACCCAGGAACGGCGCGGAAAGCACCGTCTCAGACTTTCGTCCGCAGGAAAAAGTGACCGGTACGTACGTCATCTCAGCCCGGTCCACGGCGCGGTCGGCTTCTCCGTCCGGCACGCCATGGTCACCGACGTGCGGGGCGGATTCACGGCCTTCGAGGGCCTTGGGGGGCTCGACGCCCACCGGCCGGCCCGTTTTCGAGGCCCGTGTGAAGAGGCAAGACGGGCAGCCTCGACCCAGGCGTTCGGTGCGGGACTCCCCACTCGCCGGCCCCGGCTTCTTGCAAGACGGGGCCCCGGGCGGCGTTTGCGGCTGGGGCCGACAGGCACTGCGGGGAGCACGAGCCACAGTCATCGACCCAACGAGCCATGGCCCGCTTGGGGCTCGATGGTGCGTCCGAACGGCTGGACCGCAGTGCGCCGGGCGGCCACCCCTCATAAACCTGACAGGTCATCAGGTATGCCTGAGTGATGATCACCGGCGCTCGGGGAGTGAAGGCTCGGTATCCGGGCCTCGCCCGGATCGCCTCACCTCCCCTCCCCCACAGCCAAGGGAAGCCGCATGACTGACACGCTCAGACGCGCCACCGTCACCGCCGTCACCGGCCTCGGCCTGTGCCTGACCCTGCTGCCGGCTGCGCCCGCGCAGGCGCAGCCGGCGACCCGCGTCCCGTGCAACGACGTCGCCGCACTGAAGACGGCCATCACCAACGCGAACACCGGCGGCAGCGGCAACATCGTCCTTGCCCCCCGGTGCGTCTACACCCTGACGTCGGCCGACAATCCCGGTGACGGTCTGCCCGAGATCGCCGGCAGGGTATGGATCACCGGAGACGACACCACCATCGAGCGCAATGCCGCCGCCCCCTTCCGCATCTTCCACGTGCGGGCAGGCGGCAGCCTGAGCCTGAAGTCGGTCACCGTGCGCTACGGCGAGACGGGCGCCGACGACTCCGACGGCGGAGGCATCCTCAACGCCGGCGGCGCCCTCACCCTGACCGACTCAACAGTCAGGAACAACCGGGCCGGCACCGGCGGCGGGATCTGGAACCAGCAGGGAACGCTCGTTTTGAGGAACACCACGGTCAGCTACAACCGGGCGGCCTTCGGCGGTGGCGTGGCCACCAACGGCACGATGACGATGCAGGGCGGCGCCCTGCGCGGCAACGCGAGCGGGATCTGGGGCGGAGGTCTCGCCAACGCGGGAAACACCACACTCACCAACACGTCGGTCGAGCACAACGACTCCGGTGACCTCGGGGGTGGCATCGCAACCCTCGCGATCAACCGCCACACCGGGCCGCTGCGGTTGAACTCCACCCAGGTCAGCGGAAACATCGCCCGCAACGACGGCGGCGGCATCCGCCTCGGCTCCGCCGAGCGGACGACGCTCTACCGCAGCACCGTCACCGACAACACCTCCAACGGCAGCTCCGGCGGCGGCATCTCCAACCCCGGAAGCTTCCTGAACCTGTTCATCGGCACGAGCGCACGCATGCAGGCCCAGCCGAACGCGACCCTGCCGCCGTTCCCGGTGGACCTCCTGCGCAGCTCCGTCGTGAGGAACTTCCCGGCCAACTGCGCCCCCCTCCACAGCGTCCCCCGCTGCACCGGCTGACCGCATCCCTCACGGCGGCGCGACCTGCCGACCGAGAAGACGGTCTCCACTGCCGACACGCCACCTGATACGGCGCCCTACAAGCAGAAAAGCCCCTGGGCGGTGCGGCCGCGTCACACGGCCGCACCGCCCTCCCGCACGAGGCCGCTCTCCGCCTCATCCGATGCAGGGGCTTGCCGCTGTGAGGGCCGGCGTGGAGCGGGGTCTTTCGGCTGCCGTGGTCGATGCGGACCGGGCCGGCCGTGCTCACCCCGAGCGGGCTGTGGGAAGGGCGCCCCCGGACCGGTCGGTACGAGCGCTGCCGTAGTAGTTTCCACACCGGTAGAGGGCGCAGGCGTCGCAGACGCTGCCGGGGCTGGAGCCCGCTCTGGGTGCAGCGGGAGACGGTCCTCGCCTTGGGGTTCTGGTCGCGGTAAGGCGCCTCGGTGGAGGCGGCCGCTTGGCGGACCGGCACGGTGTGAGGGTGGAGGGTATGAGCGCGGAGAAGCTGTTCACGGGCCAGGTACTGCGGATGGGCGCCCGTGGTCCTGTGAGCGGCGGTCGGGTGCGTCAGTCGATCTCTGCCTCGTCGGGCACCTGGGCGAACGTCGACGCGTGCAGCGGGATCGGATACCCGTCCGGCAGCGAGACGCTTCTGCGCCCCCAGGCGGTGGCCGCGTGAGCAGGCTCGTGGCCGAGGCCATCGGCACCGAGAGGCTGATGCTGCTTCCGCTGCAGGTCGAGCACGCCGAGGAGATGGCCGCGGTCCTGTCCGATCCGGCTCTGCACGCCTTCATCGGCGGTACTCCGGACACTTTGCACGCCCTGCGCTCGCGCTATCAGCGCATGACCGCGGGCTCTCCCGACCCGGCCGTGTCCTGGCTGAACTGGGTGATCCGGCTCCGCGACGAAGACTGTCTGACGGGCACGGTCCAGGCGACGGTCGGTCCGTCCGCGCACGGCCTGGTCGCCGAGATCGCCTGGATGGTGGGGACCCCGTGGCAGGGGCGGGGCCTGGCCTCGGAAGCAGCCCAAGGACTCGTCGACTGGCTCGGCCCGCAGCCGGTGCACACCGTCATCGCCCACATCCATCCCGAACATCGGGCATCGGCTGCCGTCGCCGCTGCCGCCGGACTCGCCCCCACCGACATATGGCACGACGGTGAGATCCGATGGCAGCGAAGGATCAGGCGATACGTCGACGACTCACGCCCGGATCTACCGCATCACCGTGAGTTGTAGCTCAAGCAACTCGGCAGGCGCAGTAGTTTCCGGCCATCGGCGATCCCCGTCTTACTCGTTTTCGTCGTATGGCTGTGCGAGCCGCAGCCCAAGGTCGTCCAGCCAATGCTGGACCCACATCCGTAGCTCGGTAATCTCGTTCGAAGCCATCCCGTAGGCGGCGTACTCGCGGTCGGAGGTGAAGTCGACCGCTTCAAGCCGGCTGTGGAGTTCTTCCAAGTCGAACTCCTCGTCATGCTGAGCGCCAAGCCACTCGAATTCCGCCGTCGTGTACAGCTCGCGGGCGCTGAAGACATCGATGACGTCACGAGGGAAGCCGCGATCGTGCAGTGCGCGGACCTTCAGGCCGACAGCGTCGTCACGGGAGAGGGTGGGCCCAGCATCCGTCTGAGCTGGTGGCTTGAGAAAGATCTCCTTAAGAATGTCCAGCTCACACTGTGCGTTGATCACAGGGTCCGTGGCGATCAGACGGGCCATGCGGGGGGCGATCTCGACGACGCTGATGGCCCACCCTTTTTCCTCGAGGCCGGACACAAGCGTCTGGACAATCTCAGTCATGCCCGCAGCCGCGTTGGTGGCCAAGTCGAGATCTTGGCTGAGGCGGGAGACGAGATCGTGGGCCTGGATGGCATATCCGCCCGCCAGCACAAGGCCGTAGGTGTTGCCGCACGTCAGGGTGTCGCTGAGCAGGCGACGGTGCAGGTCGGGAAGCTTCATGCTGCAGCTGCAGCCACCAACTGCGGGAAGCGCTCCTCCCAGCAGCTGCGCACGGGCCGGCCGAGAGCGATGCGCAGTCGTGACCAGTGGCGCAGGAGAAGGTCAGCGTTGAGGTATCGAATGAGGTCTTCGCGCAGACCGTTGGTAAGCACGATCCGGTATAGGCCTAGCAGGAGCTGTTCGTCGCCGAGGTCGAAGCGGGTCAGCCCGGACCAGGCCAGGTGCAAAGGAAGTTCGACACTCCCCCTGCGGGGGCCAGACAGCTCCTCGAGGCTCGTAGGAAGACGTTCGGCCAGGTGAGCCCAACGGACAGAGGTGGCGGAGCCGCGCGTAGTCACTGCACCAGTATGGCGTACTGCTCTCGGCATGAACGCTTCCTCCAGCAAGCGGCGCCGCCAGCTGCAGCCCTGTCCTTCCTTTGCAACGCAGACCTTCGCCTACAGAGCAGGGAACGTCGGCACAGGCCCCTCTTCTCTGCACTTTCCAGACCAGGCGGTCTACACCTCTTCGGGTGCTCTGCACCGCAGCATCGACAAAAAGCTGGCGCTCCCGGGCGCAGAACCGCCAGGCACGTGCGGTGCTCACTGAGGGGCCCCGAGGAACGTCGTCACCTGCCGTGTTCAGCAACTGATCCGCTTCCCCGGTCGGCATGCCACAGGGAACGTGAAGGCCACGTTCTGACCTGCAGGACTGCGTAGCATCGGCCGGAAAGCAGTCCGCCGCGCCTGCGGGGCAAAGTGTCACCTGCAGACGCGGCAAACCGAGCTGGTCAGGTTCCGCAAAGGGGCTGAAGTCGCCTGTCAGTGGCGCACCTTGACCTTGCTGAGTGCAGCCACGCCCACTGCCGCGAGGGCGATCTGGATGAGCCATTCGATCCAGTCGACGCCGTCGGTGTCGGCGACGCCGATGCCCGCTGCGATGGCCGTGCCGATGAAGGCGGCGATAATGCCGATGACGATCGTCCACAGGATGCCGATGTGCTGTCGGCCAGGGACCACGAGTCGGCCAAGGACACCGATCACGATGCCGATGACGATCGCGCTGATGATGCTTGAGATCTCCATGCCTGTCGCCCCTTCATGAGTTGATGGCACACGTGTTCCCCCGGGAGGCGTCGACACTCCACTGCGCAGCGATCGCTTCGATGGCTGCGCACCTTCAGCACCTTGAAGGTCGCCCTTCCCGCCGACGGCCCTCACCGTCTACCAAGGCTGCGGCTCCAAGGACCTGACTCTGAGCAGGAACCCGGAACCCGTCCCTGTGCTGGAACACTACGAGCGGGCCGTGGGGCTCGCCGCGCCGCTCCACACCGGGGTCAACTCGGGAATTCAAAGCGAAGGGTGAGGGCATCTCGTGCGAAGGGGTACGGCGGCTCGCATCAGTATTGGTTTGCCGCCGGCCGGCCCGGTCGGATAGGAAACCTGCATGCTAAGGGGCGGCAAGGTCGGGCTGAGGGCCCGGTACGAGGACGACATCCCGATCCTGCGGACCGAGCTCTACGACGACGTGGTCAACTCCTCGCGGGCCGAAAGCGGGCCGTGGCGGCCGATCACGCCCGGTTCAAAGGACTCGCGGTTCGTGGTGGACGACAAGGACCAGGGCATCGTCCCGTTCTCTGTGGTGGAGCTGGATCGCGGCACGCTGGTGGGAACCGCGGCGCTGTGGGGCATCGACAATCACAACCGGTCCGCGCACATCGGGTTGGGGCTGCGGCCGTCCTCGCGCGGCAAGGGCTACGGCACCGATGTGGTCGCGGTGCTGTGCCACTACGGTTTCGTCGTACGCGGCCTGCAGCGACTGCAGATCGAGACGCTGTCGGACAACGCCGCGATGCTGCGCTCCGCCGAACGCAACGGCTTCGTCCGCGAGGGTGTGCTGCGCTCCTCGGCCTGGGTGATGGGCGAGTTCCTGGACGAGGTACTGCTCGGGCTCCTGGTCCAGGAATGGAAGCCGGACGCGAAGGTCTAGGCTGCCCGGGGGAACGGGCAAGCCCGGAGCCGACTTGGACGGCCGGGGACCAGGTCGGCAATCTTCGCCGCGGCATCGCAGGGTGCCCTCGTCCGCCACCGCTGCACCGGCTGAGACGACATCTGAGCCGTGTGGACACTGCGTGCCCCCAGCGCAGCCGGCGGCCTTCCACGCGTCCTTATACGGTCGCGAGTTCGGGGATGCTCTGTTCAACCCAGACGGTTTTGCCGTCGTCGGTGTAGCGGGTGCCCCAGCGTTCGGAGAGGCGGGCGGCCAGGAGCAGTCCGCGGCCGCCTTCGTCGGTGGTGCGGGCGTGGCGCAGCCGGGGTGAGGTGCTGCTGCCGTCGGAGACCTCGCAGGTCAGGACGTGGCCGCGGATGAGGCGGAGGCGGACGGGGGGTTTGGCATAGCGAATGGCGTTGGTGACCAGTTCGCTGGCGATGAGTTCGGTGGTGAAGGTCGTCTCGCTCATGTCCCAGCTCGTGAGCTGCTCGGTGACCAGGGAGCGGGCGATGGAGACCACGGAGGGGTCGCTGGGCAGGTCCCAAGACACAACGCGTGCGGGGCTGAGGGAGTGGGTGCGGGCCACCTTGACGACGGCGTCTTCGCGGGGGTGCGGTGGCACGAGCGCCTGGGTGAGCATGCTGCACGCCTGGCGCACGGATCCGGTGTAGCCGGTGAGGAGGTCGGCTATGCGCTCGCGGGCCAGGGCTTCGGACTGTTCCTGGAACAGGCCCGGGCTGTACAGGGCGAGCATCGAGTGTTCGGGGAGGTCGAGGTCGATCTTTTCGAACGGCCCGTCGGAGCAGCGCAGGGGGGCGCCGATGGGGTGGTCCAGGGTGACGGTGGTGCCGTCGGGGTGCACGATCACGGGCCAGGGGTGGCCGGCGCTGGCCATGGAGCAGCGCAGCGACACCGGATCGTAGATCAGGTAGAGGCAGGTCGCGCCCGCCTCTCTGGCCTCGCCGTCCGGGACCGGCGGTGGGGCGTGGTGGCCGTCTTCCTTGCTGAGCCGGCGTGCCAGGTCGTCGAGTCGGGCGAGGAGTTCGTCCGGCTGCAGGTCCATGTCCGACAGCGTGTGGACCGCGGCGCGCAGCCGTCCCGCCGCTGCGGCGGTCTGCAGGCCGTGGCCCGGCGCGCGGCCGGCGACGAGGGCCACGCGGGCGCCGGAGAGGGGGACGGCATCGACCCAGTCGCCGCCGGAACCTGCCTGCACGTAGGCATGGGCGACGTCCATGGTCTGCTCGGGGAGCACACCGTCCGGGCGCAAAGCGTGCTGCAGTGCAGCAACGGAATTGCGTTCACGCAAGTAGCGGCGGCCGTTGTCGAGACATGCCGCGGTGCGCTGGGCGAGTTCCGCGGCCAGAGTCAGATCGTCCTGTTCGAAGGGCCGGCGTGCTCCCCAGCGGCAGAACGTGGCAAGTCCCAGAGCCCGGTCCTGCGCGACAAGAGGGACCACCATCAGCGAGTGGGGCATGTCCCGGTGGGTCGGCAGGCCGGCCATGGCCCGGCGCCCGACAGCGCTGAGCGGATCGAGGATGCGCGGCTGGAAGTCGGCGAGGGCCTCGGCGGCACTCACCCTGCCCTCCGGGTCGCCGACCGTTGCAGGGTCCTCCTCGTCCCGCATGCGGACCATCGCGCGGCGCAGCACGGTGTCGGGTTGTACGGGGCCGGGGACGAGGTCTTCTCCGGCCAGGACCGACTCCAGCACTTCCACCGCCATGCCGTCGGCCAGCCCCGGCACGGACACTTCCGCCAGGCCGCGGGCGGTGTCGAGGACGTCGAGGGTCGCCCCGATCCGGGTGCCGGCCAGGGCCAGCACGTTCAGCCGCTCCTTGGCCAGGTCGCGGGCGGTGACGTCGATGGTGGCGTCCGCGATGCCCAGCAGCCGGCCGTGACTGTCCTCCAGTGGGAAGACGGAGGCCGAGTAGACATGTTCGTGGTAGGGGTCTCCCGGGGGGTACATCCGCTTTTCGACGGCGATCGCCGACTGCCGGGTGTCACGGACCTGCTCCATGATTCGTTCCACCATCTCCACGGCGAAGTCCGGCCATACCTCGGTGGGGCGCCGGCCGACGGCTTCTGCCATCGAGGTGTTCTCCATGCCTTCGGCCGCGGGGTTGAAGCGGATGATCCGCAGCTCGGGGTCCAGGAGGTACAGGCCTACGGGTGAGGCCGTGAAGAGGGTGTCCAGCAGGGCGTGGTCGAGTTCGGCGGTCGGGCTTTCCTCCTGTGCGCAGGCGAGCGTCACCTGCCACCTTGTTCCCGCCTGCCCGGTGCGTTCGGGGCGGATGCCCACCTGGCAGGAGACATCGGCGCCATTGGCGTGCCGCAGCCGCACTGCGAAGGCGTCATCGGCGGGGCGCGGGGCTGCCGGGGGCCCGGTATCGGCCAGCAGGTCCGTTACCGGGCGTCCCAGCATCGCGTGGACGGGGTAGCCCAGGAGCCGTTGGGCGGCGGAGCTCCATCCGGCCACCGTGCCCCTGTCGTCGACGATGATGTGGGCCGCCGGGTCTTCTGGGTGGGCCACCTCGGGGTGGCCGCCGCGCTCGGTGGTACGAGATGCACCCATAGTCATCAGCTTTCGACTCGCCTCAGAGCTCGGTACGCCACCAGTGTCCTCCGGGGCGGGCAGCGGCGATATCGGAGCGCGTCGGGACCGGGACGGCCCAACGGAAGGGCGGCTTCCGGCGCCAAGGGAGCGCTGATGAGGGGGCAGGGGCAGCGTCACCGGGCGGGGGGATGTGCGCTCTGCGGTATCTCGGTTCCGGACTGTGACGGGGCGAGAGCGGCAAGGCGGGCTCCGCCTGCACCCCGAAGCGGGATCGCTTGCGTCGCGGGCGCTCGCCGGCGGGCGGCGTCCCGGTGCGGTCACCGGTGTCCTCGCCGGCACGGGCCCTGCACGCGCTTGCTGTATGTCCGACTTCCGGTAGCCGGTGCGCGCAGTTGTCCTGGCCCGGGAAGCGCCGAGACCACCCGCGGAGGGAAGAGGGGCGGCTCCGGCTATGTTTTTCGGTGAAAACCGATGGAGACGTCGTCCCTCGACGGAAGAGTTCACCAAGGTTTTCGGCTCTTTACGTGGCAACACCCCGCCGGCATCGTTCCGTTCACCCGGGCATTCGGTGCGGACCATGATGCGTGCATCGGGAAACCACTGGGCATTCATTCGCCTGTCCCGTTGCGTGGATAACTTCCCTTCCGGCACTGATCGTGTCGGACGGGAAGTTCGGTGAGCATGTCCCACGGTGACGACATCGGGCGGCGCAATTTTCTTCGCGCCGGCACCCGGGCAATCGCCTCTGCGCTGGTCGGTGCACCTGGATGGGCCGGTGTCGGTCAGCACGCGTACGCGTCGGCGAACGCGATCGAGCTGAATCCGGACCGCCATGTCGAGGTGCAGCTGCTCAACATCACCGACCTGCACGGCTACCTCCAGCCGGCGGAGGTCGGCGGCTACAACGTCCTGACCGACCATGCCGGGGACCAGGTCGTGGTGGGCGGTGTCGGATATCTGGCGGCCCATCTGAAGAGGCTGCGGGCCGGGCGGAAGAACTCGATCTTCTTCTCGTCCGGGGACAACTTCTCCGGCTGGACCTTCGAGGCGGACTCCCTGGCCAACGAGCCGACGGTGGAAGTGCTGAACAAGCTCGGCCTTAAGTTCAGCACGGTCGGAAACCACGAACTCGACCAGCGCTTCCCCGAATACCTGATCGACCACATCGAGAAGGGCAAACCCTACGGCGTCCCCGGACTCGACGGCTCTTTCACCGACTCCACCGGCAAAAGATTCGGCGGCGCGAACTTCCCCTTCTACACGTCCAACATCGTGTACGCGGATTCGGGGCTGTCGATCGTGCCGCCGTACTCGATCGTGTGGGTGGAGGCGGGCAAGGGGCGCAGGCTGCCGGTGGGGTTCATCCACCTGACCGTGCTGGGGACGGTGACCGGTTCGACGTCGTACCAGCCCCATCTCGGCGAGCTCGACCAGATCGCCACCGTCAACACCTACGCGGCCGAACTGAAGGCCAGGGGCGTGAACGCGATCGTCGTCAGCATGCACGACGGGGGCGCGGCGGGGACGGACTTCAACGGCCTGAGCGACCCGACGGGGTTCTGCTTCCAGCTGGCCGCCCAGGCCTCCCCCGATATCGCGGCCATCGTCACCGGGCACTGGCACGCGGCGTTCAACGGCATGCTGCCCGACCCGCTCGGCCGGCCCCGGCCGGTGGTCGAGGCGGGCTGCCACGGACAGCTGATCAGCGAGATCGTGCTGCGGCTGGACCCGCGCACCGGTGAGGTGGTGCGGGAGCTGACCACGTCGGTCAACCACCCGACCACGCACGACGTGCCGCCCGACCCGGAGATCCAGGCCATCGCCGACTACTGGGTCGATCAGGCCACCCGGCGCTACGCGCAGCCCGTGGCCCGGCAGAGCGCCGGCTTCTCCCGCACCGCCAACGCGCTGGGCGAAAGCACGATGGGCGACCTCGCCGCCGACGCGGTGTACTGGCTGGCCAACCAGGACGGCTCCCGCGCCGACCTCGCACTCTTCTCAACCGCCCCGGCCACGGGATCGGCGGCTCTGGGCGGCGACGGGCTCACCTACGCGCAAGGCGATGTGCCGGGCGACGAGGACGGTGTGGTGCTCTTCGGCGAGGCGTGGAACGCGTTCGGCTACGGCGCTGTCGTGCTGAGCGTCACCGTCACCGGGGCCGCCGTCCACGCCGCGCTGGAGGGCCAGTGGACGGCCGGGCAGGGCGGCACCGTCGCCTTCGCGCCGCTGGCCGTCTCGCACAACGTGCGCTACAGCGTCGACCCGGGCAAGCCGCCCGGCTCCCGGATAGACCCGCAGGCGGTGTTCATCGACGACACCGTGCTGGATACCGGGCGCAGCTACCGGCTGGCCGGCCTGAGCTACACGCTGATCGGCGCGGACGGCACGAGCGCGGTCACCTCCTTCACCGACCCGGTCCGGGGCGAGCGCGACCGCGAGGGCTTCATCCGCTACCTGAGACAGCGTCAGGTCATTGTCCCGCTGCCGCTGAACCGCGTCACCGCCGTCGGCCAAAGCGGCTGAAGCAGCCAAGACGCACCAGGACGGGGCTCAGGGAGAAAAGGGCAGACGTGGCGACGATCAGCACCATCGCCGGCGACGGCAGCGACCGCCGCGGCTTCGGCGGCCCGGCGGCCGGTCTCGACCTGCGCCAGGCCGTGCCGATCGCCGGCGGCAAGAGCGTCCTCGGGGACAACCACGGCATCGGCGTCGATGCGGCCGGCCGGATCTACGTTGCGGCCGGTGCCGCCGGCGTCGTCGGGCGGATCGCGGCGCCGTCCTCGTGGAGCGATCAGGAACTCGCCGGCGGATTCGGCGCGCCCACCGGCCAACTGGTCTGGAAGGCCACCTCCGCGACCGGCCCGGCCCGCCTGCTGCTCGAGCCCGCCACCGTGGACGGGCGCAGCGCCGTCCGCTTCACGGGCACCGACGTGGCGGCGAACACCTGGCTGTACGCGGTGCCGAGCGTGCTCGCCGGCGCGCGCGTCGACTGCTGTGTCGGCGTGCGCGGGTCGGGCACCGTGTATCTCGGCTTCTACAACGGCGCCGAAGACGTCCGCACCGCGCCCGTGGTGCTGACCGGCTCGCCGCAGACCCTCGCACTGACCACGACGGTGTCCGGCGCCGCCTGCCAGTTCCAGATCCGCACCCCGTCCGCGCAGCCGGCCCTCGACGTCACCGTCTTCGACGCCGTCGTGCGCCAGCACCAGGTCACCGGCGCCACCGAACAGGTCGCCGGGGTGATGAACAGCATCGGCTACGACGACGGCCTGCCTGCTGCCCGCTCGCACCTCAACCACCCCCACGGTGTGGCGGTGGACGCGCACGGCACCGTCTACATCGCCGACACCTACAACAACCGCATCCGTAAGGTGGATCCGGCGGGTGTGCTCGTCGGGGTCGCCGGTGACGGCCGGGCCGGATACAGCGGCGACCGCACCCCTGCCGTGCACGCCTCGCTCCACCATCCGCACGCCCTCGCGGTGGACGGCGCCGGCACCGTGTATGTCGCCGACACCTACAGCAACCGCATCCGGATGATCCCGGGCGACGGGACCATCCGCACCCTCGCCGGCACCGGCACCGCCGGCTACAACGGCGACGGCATCCGCGCGGAGCGGGCCGAGTTGAACCATCCCTGCGGGATAGCCGTCGATGCGTCCGGCGCCCTGTACATCGCCGACACCTACAATCATCGCGTCCGGTGCATCGCAGCGGACGGGCGGATCCGCACCGTCGCCGGCACCGGCACCCCCGGCCGGCCCGGTGACAGCGGGGCGGGCGACGGCGGGGCTGCCGTAGCCGCCGCACTGAACACACCGCACGGCATCGACGTCGACGACGCCGGCACCCTGTACATCGCGGACACCCTCAACAACGTCGTCCGCCGTGTGCAGGGCGGCCGGATCACGACCGTGGCCGGCAGCGGCTCGTTCGGCACCACCGGCCGCGACGGCGGACCCGCCCTGTCGGCCGCGCTCGCCGGACCGTTCGACGTGGCCGTCGACCGCCGCAGTGGCGACCTGTACATCGTGGAGGGCAGCCAGGCCGTCCTGCGGGTCACCGCACCGGCATGAACGCAGCCCGTTCTGCCCTCCGGGAGCGGACCGTGCCGGGGTCCGGCCGCCGCGCGCCGGCCGGACCCCGGGCAGGGGTGACGCTTTTTCAGCAGCGCTTGGCCGTGACGGCCTGCCCGGCCACCGGGTCACCCGGGGCGCGCAGGGTGCCGATCGCCGCGGTGCACTCGCTCACCGTGGCCGCCGGCAGCGACCAGAACTCCTGGCCGTTGGTGGCGTTCCACCAGTCCTGGCCGACGATCTGGTCGCGGGAGTAGCTGTAGACGCCGGTGCTGACGTCGTAGTCCTTGATCTTGCTGCGGAAGCTCTGCCACACCCACACGTAGCCGTAGTTGCGCTTGCAGGAGGGCGAGTAGAACTGCTTGACGGACGCGACGTGGGCGCCGGCCCGGTTGATGTAGGCGGTGGCGCCGATCTGGTAGGCGTCCGCGCACACGCCCGCGGCCTGCGCGGTGGTGGTGAGCGGGTTGCCCGCCTCCGACGGGGCGGTGGAACGGGCCGTGAGGTGCTGCTTGGCGGGTGCCGGGGCCGGGCCCGTCCCCGCGACGGCGGAGGCCGCCGGGATCAGTGCGGCGGCGGAGGCCGCCGCGACGACCAGGATGCTGCGAGCACGCATGAGAAAGTTCCCCCTTGCTCCGAATGACGGTGTCGCTGATGACGATCAGGCACGCCGGACAGCACACAAGACACGACAAAACGCCGCGAAAGCCTTCACACCCCGTGAAGAGCACTGTCCACGCGTATCGGTCATCAGGTAAGACCGCGCGGGCCGCCGGATGGTTGTAGCGCAGACCACATTCACTGCACGGCCCACTCCCCCTCCCTCCGGGCAAGGCCCCCACCAGCACAAACACCCGTCACGCGAGCAGGCAACCCGGCCGCCGCCCACGACAGACGGCGCCTTCAGGTGTGCGCCGCGCTCCACCCGTGCCCCTCTCCCCGCATCCGGGGCGGCCGCAACGGCCCTCCCGCGTCGCAGAGTTGGATTCGTCCTCAACAGGGCGCCCCGTGGCCGGTGTCGGGCATGATCAGGGTCATGGAGCATGCGCATCTGCCGACCACCGAGGCCGCCGTCACCGCGATCCGCGCGATCGCGACGGAGTACGCGCTGGAGGTGTCCGTCACCGACGACATCGGCGCGGACCAGACCTCGCGGCGCACGTCGGCCGGCGTCTTCACCGTGCTCGACGCCGACGGCTCACTGCCGCACGAGGCGTTCGTGGAACTCGGGGGGTCGCCGTCGGTGAGCGTGCTCCTGTTCCCGGAGGACGACGCGAAGATCACCGTGGACGGGGTGGACTTCCACGACGTGCCGCGCGACTCGGTCCCCGCGTTCCTCCGGTCCCTCTACAGCGGCCTCGCCTACACCAAGGGCCGGGTGTTTCCCCCGGGCCTGCGGCTCGTGGTGCCGCTGCCCGGCGACGAGACCTACCAGGAGCTGGTGGCGGGGATGATACGGCTGACGCCGTGGCTGTCCCGCAGCATGCGGGACTAGGTGGTTTCGTTTGGATCAGCCGCCGGTTGTTTCGGCCTTAGGCCCGGTCGCGGCGTCCGGTCCCGGAAATGGCGGCTCAATTCGCGTCCACTGCACGTAGCTCAGGGTCGGGTTCATCTCAGCCCGCAGCAGGGACGCAGAACGCTGTCCCCCGCTAGGAGGCTCGTGTGTCGTGCTTCTCGCGGTTGGCGAAGACTTCGTCCATGTGGGTCTGCGCCCACTGTCTGAGCCCGCGTGTCAGGTGGTGGAGTGAGAGGCCGAGGTCAGTCAGCTCGTAGGTGACGGTGACGGGGACCGTGGGTGTCACGGTGCGGGTGAGCAAGCCGTCGCGTTCGAGGGCTCGTAGGGTCTGGGTCAGCATCTTCTGGCTGACGCCGGCCAGGAGCCGGGCGAGCTCGGAGAAGCGCATCGCCTTCGGGGCGTGCGATGCGCCGGGCTGTTCGGACGCGTCACCGCCCAGTGCGCACAGGATCAGGACCACCCACTTGTCTGAGATCCGGTCGAGGAGCTGACGGCTGGGGCACACCGCCAAAAAAGCGTTGTACTCCGCCTTCTTGTCGGCCTTTGTCGTCGTCACTGCTCTCGCCTCGCACCCTCTGGGTTAGTTAGGCACTTCAGAGTGCCTACTTCCCGATAGGAAGTTTGTCTCCAATGCTGGTGCAAGGGGGCCGGAGACACCACCCCTGGCAATGAGTGAAAGGCATCACGATGAACACGCCCTCCACACCTCTTCCCGGCGGACTCTGGACGTTGGGTGACTCGGCCGTCACGCGTTTCGGCTATGGCGCGATGCAGCTCGCCGGAGCGTGGGTCATGGGTCCGCCCGCCGACCACGACGGCGCCCTGGCCGTCCTGCGCGAGGCAGTCAGCCTCGGGATCACCCACATCGACACCAGCGACGCCTACGGACCGCGCATCACCAATGAGCTGATCCGCGAAGCGCTGCACCCCTATCCGGAGTCGCTGTTCATCGCCACCAAGGTGGGCGCGACCCGCGACGCGCAGGGCGGCTGGCCCACGGCCCGGCGCCCGGAAGACGTGCGCAAGCAGGTCCACGAGAACCTCGAATCCCTCGGCGTCGAGGCCCTTGACCTGGTCAATATGCGCATGGGCGACGCTCAGGGCCCCCAGCCCGGCTCGATCACCGAAGCATTCGAAACGCTCGTCGACCTCCAGCGAGAGGGCCTGATCCGCCACCTCGGCGTCAGCAACGTCACCGCGGAGCAAGTTGCCCAGGCACGCGGCATCGCCCCGATCGTGTGCGTGCAGAACATGTACAACCTCGCCCACCGCCACGACGACGACCTCGTGGACCACCTCGCCGCTGACGGCATCGCCTACGTGCCGTTCTTCCCCCTGGGAGGCTTCACGCCGCTGCAGTCCGAGGCCCTCTCGCAGGTCGCGATCCGGCTGGAGGCGACGCCGATGTCGGTCGCGCTGGCCTGGCTGATGCAACGCTCGCCGAACATCCTGCTCATCCCCGGTACCTCATCCACCGCCCACCTGCGCGAGAACATCGCAGGTGCCGGACTCTCCCTCTCCGAGGAGGACGTGGCCGAACTGGACAGCATCGGCCACTGAACAACCCACAGGTCGCCGGCCGGACCAGGCGGTTTCGCTCGGCTTATCGGGCGGACCGGAGGAGGATGCCCGCGATGGGGAGTCCGGCCAGGCAGTTCGTGGCCGTCTTCACGTATCGGGTCGCGGCGGCCGGCGCACTCGAGGTCGATCCCGGCGCCATCTGCCTGGTGGCGTGCCACGTCTGGGACACGATCGGCGCCGCGGCGGCCGGCCGGCAGACGGCACTCGTCCTCCGCGAGGGCAACGCGCCACTCGACGTCGGCCCGCAACCCGATCTCATCGGACAGGACCTCGATGCGATCGCCGACCAGCTGATCGAGCGGTTCTGAGCGCGTTGCCGGGGGTCGCTGGAGCGCAAGGGGCTTGCGACGAGGGCGGCAGGCGGATCAGGCACAGGTCAGCTGCTGGATGGCCGTGAGCGTCCGGCCGGCTCCGTCCTCGCTCGCCATGTGGCGTGCCGCTCTCGCGGCGGCCCGGGTGTAGGACTGCTGCTTCACCACCCTCTCGAGGGCGTCGGCGAGGCGTTCGGCCGTCAGCCCACGGAAGGGGATCGGGTCGGTCGCGGCGCCGAGTGCGGCAAGCCGCCCGGCCCAGAACGGCTGATCCGCACTCACCGGTACGGGGACCGCGGGCACTGCGGCGCGCAGTGCGGCGGCCGAGGTGCCGGCGCCGGCGTGGTGGACGATGGCGGCCAGCCGGGGGAACAGCAGCGCGTGGGGGACGTCCCCGATGGTGAGGACGTCGTCGCCGTCGGCCGCGAGGTGGGCGCTGCCGGCTTGGAGGATGCCGCGCAGCCCGGCGCGGCGCAGGGCGTGCACGGCGAGGCGGCTCAGCCGGTCCCCGTCGCCGGCCGCCATGCTCCCGAAGCCGATGAGGACGGGTCGGGGCCCGGCGCGAAGGAAGTCCTCCAGGGCCGTGGGCAGCCGTTGTACCGGATCGTGGTGGGGCCACCAGTTGCCCACCACCTCAAGGCCCGGGCGCCAGTCGCGGGGGCGGGGCACCAGCGCGGTGCTGAAGCCGTGCAGGATCGGCCAGTTCGCCTCTTCCCGGCGCCGGCGCATCCGGGACGGGGACAGGGGCGGCAGGTGGAGGCGGCGGCGCAGTGTGGTGACCGCCTGCGCGTAGACGTGGTCGGCCATGCGGCAGGCGAGGTGTGCGGCCATGCGGTTGGCGGGGCGGCCCAGTGAGCGGGTGCCGGTGACGACGGGCGGGAAGTCGCCTGTGGGGGCGGTGGGTTGGAGGTAGACGCCCAGGCTCGGTGTGCCGGTGGCCTCGGCGAGGTGCCAGCCGAGCGGGGCCGTGGTCGTCGACAGCAGGAGCAGGTCCGTGCCGTCGGCGAGTGCGTCGACGAAGCCTTGAGCGAGTTCGGTGACGAATCCGGCAGCGGCCTGCATCAGTTCCCGCTTGCCCCTGACGACGCCGTGCGCGTGTGGGTCGGCAGGAAGAGGGCGCCATGCCAGCCCCGCGTCGCGTGCGAGAGGGGCGAAGCCGTCCGCGGCGGCCAGGGCGACGTCGTGGCCGGCTCGGCGCAGTGCGGCGCCCAGGCCCGTGTAGGGGGCGACGTCGCCGCGTGATCCGGCCGCGGCGATCAGGATCCTCATCCGTCCTCCTCTATGCCGCCAGGTCCGCCCGTGTGGCGGGCCGCGTTGGCGTGGATGGCCTGGCGCAGGTAGGCGGCCAGGCCCGGGCGCTGCTGCGAGGGCGGTACGACCAGGGCGAAGGCGCGCGGGTCGGCGGTGAAGTCGTCCGCGATGCGCTGGTGCATGTCGGGCGGGCAGGAGGTGAACCAGCGTGAGATGTGCAGGCGGTGCTCCTCGGCGAGGTCCATGGCCCGCTCGCCCTCGCCGGGCTCCTGCTCGTCGAAGGCCGCGAGCAGCTCCGCGCGCCAGGCGGCGGCCTCGTTCATGAGGTGCCGCCAGTCCTGCTTGGTGTGGGCGGCTGCGCGCGCCATCGCCTCGCGCTGTCCGTCCGAGTCGGCCCACTTCAGCTCCGCCTCGGTGGCGTAGCTCAGGTCGAAGGTGACCTCGCCGAAGACTTCGAAGCGTTCCTGAGGAGTCAGCGCCACCCCGGTCTGCTGGACCTGTATCGCCCGTTGTGCCACCTCGGCCAGCCGCTGCAGCCGGGCGATCTCCTCACTCAGCTGCCGCTGCCGGGCCCGCAGCTGCTCCAGGGCGTTCGCCTGCGGATCCTTGAAGATCGCGGCGATCTGATCGAGGGAGAAACCCAGTTCGCGGTAGAAGAGGATCTGCTGGAGACGGACCAGGTCCGCTTCGCTGTAGAGCCGGTAGCCGGCGTGGCTGCGGCCGCTGGGCGAGAGCAGCCCCGCCTTGTCGTAGTGGTGCAGCGTCCGTACCGTCACCCCGGCGAACGCCGAGACCTGCCCCACGGAGTAGCTCATCCGCCTCCCCCTTTCGTCCGCATACAGCCTTCAGCCTGACGTAAGGGGAGGGTCAACGCGTGGTCGCCGGGCTCACGGCCACAGCACTGCCAGGGGCTCTGTCCGTCGCACGGCAGGGTCAGGCGGCGGCTACGGGTGTGCCGGGGACCGGCCGGGTGCGCACGAGCGTCCTCAGCATCGCGGCGCCCGCCGCCACCGCTGCCAGGTGCAGGACCGCGGCGAGCGCGAGTTCCTCCGGCAGCACCGCATCGGCCGGTTGCGCGATCGCCACGTACAGGGTGAAGGGGAGCTTCCAGCCGCTCCAGGCGAACAATGAACCCGACCCGAGCCAGCCCAGCACTATCGGAGCCCACCGGGGCATGTGTGCGGGCCGTCCTCGCGCGGCAGCCCAGGTGGCGGCGGAAGCGACAAGGGCCCAGAACCCGAAGACGCCGGACAACAGGTGCCAGGTGAGATCGCGCTCTGGACGGTGCGCGACACCCGCTGTGCCGCCGAGCGCCCAGTACAGCCAGATGAGGCCGACGGCGGCGCCGATCACGGCTGTCCACGGCGGCACCCCAAGGGAGCCCTTGCCGCCGTCCCCGAGCCTTCCGGCGAATGCCTGTGGCCAGCGCCGCCGCAAGTACGCCGGCAGGGCGACGGCCAGACCCAGCCCCATCCCCACGAAGCCGATCTGGACCAGTGCGGCCTCCCAGGCCGGCATGGACGGGCCTGCCTGCCTCCCGCTGTGCGGATCGCCCTGTGCCGAGCCCAGCAGTGAGCTGAGGACGGCGTAGGGCAGCACCGGGACGAGGAACCCCGTTGCGACCCAGGCACAGAATGTCAACGGCGCCGCCGGGATGCGCATCCCCCACGGCCGAACCAGCGCGAGCGCGACCACGATCCCGATACCCGCCATGCCGATCGTTGCGCTGTTCAGCACCACCCACTCCGCCTTGCCGAAACCCGCGCCCACCGGCAGCAGCCCCAGCAGCGAACCGGCCACCCACGACACCTTGATCAGTAAGTACGGTGTGAGCGCCAGTGCCGCCCCGTATCCCGCTGCCCGTCCCGCCCGATCCCATCGGTCCACATGAACTCCCCCGTCGGCAATGGAGTTCAAGTCTCATCCGCCCTTCTCGCCCAGGCGTCAACCACCGGGCCCATCCCCGTCCTCCGCCAGGAGGAGGGCAATGGTTGACCGACGGGAGCATGCGACATCCCGCCGCCCGAAGCAGGACGATGCCCGCCGCACCGTTACCGGGCGCAGCTCGGGCAGTTCCCGCATCCATGCGCCGCACCGGTACGGGGAACGGTCCTACCCGCGCTGTGCGGACTGGGCTGCCATAGCCAGGCTCCGATCCGCGCAGCAGACAGGTCCACGGCCATGCCGCACACGCCGCCCACGACCGCGCACCGCCTCCTCGCCCCGGCACGCTCCTGGCGCTGCCACGCAGGCCCGGCAAGGACCACCCGCACATCCAGGATCAGACACCGGACCGGAAGGCGTCGGCACCCTTTCTCATGGCGAAACCGCGCCCATGGCAGCACTCCCCTGCAGGGCGAGGAGCCGCCGCGCAGGCACCGGCGGGCCGATGACGGCCACGCAATGCCGCACCCGGCACGCACGAGGTATCCCCGCCGCATCGGCCGTCCGCGTGACGCGATCGGCCGGAGCAGGGCTCGAACAGTTCATGGCTTCTTGGTGGCCCGGTGCACGAAAGCGGGAGGAAGGTTCGGCCACACCGTCCTCGAGCGTTCCAACCGGGCAAAGCGGTGGGCGAGTTCGGTGGTGAAATGACGGGCGGGCAAAGTCCAGGCCGCGTGCAGATAGGCGAAGGTGGTGAACCGGCCACCGGGCGCGAGGACTTCGGTCACGGCGTCCAGGATGTGCGCGCGCCGCTCGCGCGGCATGACCGTCCACGGCAGCCCGGAAACCACCGCGTCGACCGGTTCGCCCACCGTCGCGGTCAGCTCGGCGGCCGAACCCTGGACCACGGTGAGCCGTGTATCGCGCCGGGTGGCCGCCAGCCGGGCCGCGAGCACCGGGTTGAGCTCGACCGCGACGATTCGTGCGCCGGGCGCGAGCCGAGCGAGGATCGCGTCGGTGAACACCCCGGTCCCCGGCCCGAGTTCGACGACGAGCCGGGCACGCTCCAGACCGATGCCCTCGGTCATCGCAAGCGCCAGCCGTCGTGAACTGGCGGCCACGGCGCCGGTCGTGATCGGTCGTCTCAGGAACTCGGTGGTGATCGACATGGCGGCCATGCTGAAAGTGCCCCGGGTGACCGCACGTCGTATCCCCGGCCCGTGTCCGTACGACCGCGGGAGGACCCCGCGACGCCCCGCAGGACGATGCGGGCCAGCGGGCCCCGGCCGTAGCGTGAGGCGGTGCATCGGCTGATCGAGACCCTGCCCCGCCTGCGACGCAGCCACCCGTGGCTGACGGACATCCTGCTCGTCGTGCTGGTGGCCGTGCCCCCGGTGATCCGCCCGCAGCCGGGCTGGCGGCCTGTCTGGGTACAGGCGGGGATGTATGCCGCCCTGGTGCTGCCTCTGCTGTGGCGCCGCCGCCGGCCGGTGCTCGTCGCGGCCCTGGTGACGGCGGCGTTCTGGGCGCAGTACCTCGGACAGGTGTGGGGAGGGGAACCGGGCCGCGGCGCCGTCGCCCTGGCCGCGGTCCTGGCCACCCTCACGGTGCGTGGACTGCGCCGGGCCGCCGCGGCAACGGTGCTCTGTGCCGCAGGCTGTGTTGTGCTGTGGATTCCCGCGTGGCAGCGGCAATCCACGGGCCAGGACGGCCGCGGTGCCTGGCTCACCTCGCTCGCGGTGGCACTCCTGCTGGCCGGGGCGTGGGTGTTCGGCGAGTACGTCCGCGCCCGGCGTGCCTACATCGCCGAGTTCGAGAGGAGGGCCGAGCTGGCCGAGTCGGAGCGTGTGGCCCTGGCCCGGATCGCCGTCGCCGAGGAGCGGGCGCGTATCGCCCGCGAGATCCACGATGTCCTCGCGCACAGTGTGAGCGTGATGGTGCTGAACGCGGAGGGCGGCAGGCTGATGCGGCAGGTCGATCCCGCCGTCGTCGACCGCACCCTCGGTGTCATCAGTGCGACCGGCCGTGAGGCCCTGGGCGAACTGCGCCGGCTGCTGGAGGTGCTGCGTACTCCCCACGCGGACGCCTCAGCCGACGGCCCCGGTCCTGCGCCCGGGGGGACCACCGAGTCCCTTGCGGCCGAACTGCGGCGGCTGGTCGGACGCCTCAACACCAGCGGCATGCGCGCCCGGCTGGACTTTCACGGAGAGCGGGGCGGCCTTCCCGCGGATCTGGCCATGCAGGCGTACCGCATCGTGCAGGAGGCGCTCACCAACGTCGTCAAGCACGCGCCGCCGGACGCCACCATCCAGGTACGGGTCGACACCGGCACCGAAGGGCCCGGGCGGCTGGTCCGCGTCCGGGTGGAGAACTCCGCCGGAGCCGGAGGGCAAGCCGCCGCACAGCGCCCCGCCCCGCTGTTCTCCTCCGGTCGCGGACTCACCGGCATGCGCGAACGCACCGCCCTGTACGGCGGGAGCGTCGACGCCGGGCCCACGCCCGACGGCGGCTACTGGGTCACCGCCACGCTGCGCCCCACCAAGCCCGAGCCCGCCACGGCGACCCCATGAGCGGCCGAACCCCGACCCCGGCTCCCACGGCGTCATCGTCCCGGGTGCTGATCTGCGACGACCAGCAGCTGATCCGGATGGGGCTGCGCATGGTCATCGACAGCCAGCCCGATCTCACCGTGGTGGGCGAGGCCGCCGACGGCGACGCGGCGATCGCGAGCGTGGCCGCCCTGGAGCCGGACCTCGTCCTGATGGACGTACGCATGCCGGGACTGGACGGGCTCGCCGCGACCGAACACCTCTGCGCGCAACCCGACGGGCCCCAAATCCTCGTCGTCACCACCTTCGACCTCGACGAGTACGCCTACGCGGCGCTGCGTGCCGGCGCGAGCGGCTTCCTCGTCAAGGACGCCCCCGCCGAGGAGATCCTGGTGACCGTCCGTGCGGTGCTGCGCGGCGAGGTCATGGTGGCGCCCTCACTCACCCGGCGCCTGGTCGAACGCTTCGTCCTGCAGGCCCCCGCGTCCGCGGCCGCCCAGCACAACCGCCTGACGGCGCTCACCGAGCGGGAACGAGAAGTCCTGGCCTTGGTCGCCAAAGGACTGGCCAACGGCGAGATCGCCGACCGCCTCTTCGTCGGGGAGACGACCGTCAAGACCCACCTCGGCCGCGTCCTGACCAAACTCGGCCTGAGGGACCGTATCCACGCGGTGATCTTCGCCTACGAAAGCGGGCTGATACGGGTCGGGGACTGACCGGCGAGAAGCAACCTACCGGGTGGCCCGCATCGTTGCGGCCCGTGCTTGCCGCGTGGTACGCCGCCCGCCGACAACGCCCTCGCCCAACCGGCCTCGCAAACGAACGAGCTACGCAGGCAGAGGCAACTCGCGCAAGCGAGGTGGTGAAGCCATCACCCGCCGCCTCGTGAGCCCTGGCTGCAGCAGCCGGTGGTCGACGAACACACCCTCCCACGACCCTCAACCGGATATATGTCTTGGGTCACCGGCCCGTCATCGCACTCACCCTGATCTGGCTGCTGACCCGGCACCCTGCCCTGTAGGTGCGGGCGGCCGTCGCGATGCTCATGTCCAAAACGGCCGGCCGCATCGCCGTTGCTGCGTTCCCCGTGGCACCACAGCGCCAATCCCCAGACACGTGCCGGCATCGAGCGCACCGCTGCCCAGGGATGAAAGGGACGTGCAGCCTCGCTGCGCGAAGCCGGTTAGCATGGGCGGGCAGTGGGGCCAGGCGGTGCCGCACACAAACGGGCAGACGCCCTGGCACACGAGGTGACCCGATGACGTCCTTGCTGGTCTACGCGATTTACCTCGTAGTCGCGGTGTTGTACGTCTTTGCCCTGGTCGACTGCATCAGGACGCCGGTGTCGCGCATTCGCATGATGCCCAAGGCCGGCTGGCTGATCATCATGGTCCTGTTCCCGGTTTTGGGCGCCATCGCCTGGCGCAACCTGGGCAAGCGCTCCGCATTCGCGGAGGATCGAATGGCTGCCGCCTGAGCTCTCCCTCATCGCTTACGACCAACTGATCGTTTCAAAATGAGTTGAGCTACGGCTCTTGCACTCGGTGATCTTGGTCAGCAAGGTGTCCGGAGGGCGTGCCGGTCTTGTTCCTGACGACGCGTGAGGGCGGCTGGCTCCGCTGCTGCCACCCGCCGCCATCCGGGGCGGTCGCCTGTTCCCAACCGAGCGGCAGTCGCCGGCATCCTGTGCGTGCTGCTGCGGACCGGTGTCATCCGGCGTGACATCCCCGCGGAGACTGTGGGCTGTGGGCTGCTCCGCCTGATCAATTTCGCCGCAAGGACCGCACAGGGAGCACATGAGGCCGCGGGTGCTGTCATGTGCGTCGGATGATCAGCACGGCCACGTCGTCGAGGTGGTTTTCCGCGACCGCGTCGTCGAGGATGAGGTCGGCGGTCTCCTCGGCGTTCAGCCCGTCATGGACGGCTTGGGCGGCCAGTTTCCCGGCTCGCTCCAGTCCGGCGTCCAGTGTCAGGGCTGGTCCTTCGACCACGCCGTCGGTAACCATGACCAGCGCGGCGTCCTTGTCCAGTGTGAAGGTTTCTTCCGGGTAGTCGGCGCCGGGCAGGACTCCCAGTACCGGGCCGCCCGGCAGTTCACGGATGCTGTGGCTGCCGTCGTCGCGTGCGTACAGCAGCGGCACATGGCCGGCGCTGGCACCGGTGACCCGTCCGTCGCCCGGGTCGATGGACAGCATGGTGCAGCTGGCGAATCGTGCCGCCTGCATGGTGAGGAGCAACTCGTTGGTGCGCATCAGCACGGTTGCGGGATCGGGTTCGTGGGCGGCGATCGCGCGCATGGAGGCGCGCACCTGTCCCATGGCCGCGGCGGCGTCCACATCGTGTCCTTGGGCGTCACCGATCTCCAGGGCGACGGCACCGTCGGGCGTGACGAAGGCGTCGTACCAGTCTCCGCCGATGTCGAGCCCGTCTCGGCTCGGGCGGTAGCGGGCGGCGACCTCCAGCCCTGGCAGGTGCTCGGGCAGCGTGGGGAGCATGGTCTGCTGAAGCGCCGCGGCCAGCTCGACTCGTGCCTCTTGCAACCTGACGCGCTTGAGTGCTTGGCCTGCAAGGTCGGCAAGCGTCACCATGAGGGCCCGCTCGTCCAGGGACGAGTGGTGTGCGCTGTCGTAGGTCACCAGCCAGGCCCCGAGCGGCTGCTCACCCGCCGGGCCGAGGGGGGTGATCGAGATGGCATAGCCGGTGTCGAGCTGGTCGAAGTACGGCACCATGGCCCCGTTGGGCCAGCAGCGGATGTAGTCCTCCTGGTCGGGGATGAACTGCGGCTTGCCCGTGCGGATCACGTAGGGCAGCGGACTGGGAGCGTCCAGCGGCAGGCCGTGCACGGCGGCCACCGGTAGCGGGATCCCGGCATCGGAGGAGACGCGCAGGCGGTCTTTCGTGACGAGCGCCAGCGCGGCGCCGGTACCACCGAACGTCGCGGCGAGCCGGGTCAGGACCACCTGCCGTACTTCCTGTTCCGTGACTGCGGTCATCACGGCGGAGGAGAAGGCGGCGATCTCGTCGGCGCGCTGGCGCTCGGCACTCAGCGCGACCAGTGCTCTGCGTCGGCGTGCTTCCCACGTGGTCTCGTCACGGATCACTCCGAGGACCCGCTCAGGACCGCCGGAGCCGAGAATGATCCGGCGACTCTGGCAGACCAGATGGTGGCAGCCGTCGCGTTCGGTGAGGAACCGCACCTTGATCCAGGGGGACCGGGCGGCCGTTGACGTCACGAGCCGCCGCAAAGGCTCCCGGTCCTCGGGGTGGACTCGCCGCACCACCTCGGACAACGGCATGGAGGCCTCCGGGAACAGCGCCGCCAAGGCGGGTGCGCCACCGAGCCATTCCAGCTCGCGCTCCTGGGGTGAATACATGCACAGGCCGAGATCGGCGGCCTTGGCCGCCAGACGGAACGGGATCAACAGGCCGCCCCGGTCGTTTGCCGCGTCCAACGAGTGCACCCAGACCAGCGGCTCCCGGCCTGCGGGATCGTTCACCGATCGTGCCTCGACAAGACAGACGACAGATGCCGTTGCCGGCCCGGGGAACTCCAGCACCCGCATCGCGACCGTGTCCGTCGTGGCGGCGTGGGCCACGAGACTCTCGACCGCAGTCAGCTGGCTTGCGGGCAACAGATCACCGAAGCCGTGCCCCAGGCACTGCTCCACCGACCTGCCCAGCACCCTGGCCATCGCGGCATTGAGGCCGAGGACAGATCCGTCCAGGGCCACGAGAGCCGACGGGGTGGGCCTTCGAAGGAGCTCGTCCAAGGCATCCATCTACAGCTCCCCGACATATACCGAAAAAGCCTCATCCCATGATATTCGGGATGCCTTCGCCACGGGTGTGTCCGAACGGCTGCGTCACGTGACGACGGCGGGGAATCCGCTGGACAACGGTGGGCAACGGCTCGTCAAGATGAGCACGACCGGCCTTCAGCTGCATCCCCCGGCCCGGCCTTTAGCACTCCGGCATGGAGATGCGTGCCGGCTCACTAGGGGGCCGGGGTGGGAGTGCGGCGTTGACCGGCGTGGTGTCGGGTGGATCAGGAATCAGGCCAGAGGGAGGGCGACGACGGCCTCGGCGACATACGAGGTGTGTACCGGCGTCGCTTCATCAGCCCGGGTGACCTGCGATCGTTTCGTGGTAGGTCTTCCCGCTGCTCATCCTGAGCAGCCCGGCGATGCGCCGCTTTGTCAGAGCGGTCGCGATCAAGTCGCCGATGCGAGGCGACAACGCCTCGCCGAGCAGCAGCATGTTCGCCGTGCGCGGCAGCACTACACGTCGCTTCCCTCGCCGCACTGCGGCCACCACGGCTCGTGCCACTTCGTTGGCCGACAGCGGCGTCATGTGCCGGAACGGGGGCGGCATCTCCGCCTCCTTCGCCTCCCGCAGCAGGTCGGTGGCGGTGAGCGCCGGATAGATCACCGACACTCGGATACCGCTGCCGGCCACCTCCTGGCGGAGACCGTCCGAGAAGGCGGAGACCCCGTGCATCACGATCGCGTACGAGCCGAATCGAGCGAACGCCTTTCGCCCCATCACGGACGACATGTTCACGATCGCCCCTGAACCCTGCCGCCGGAACACCGGAAGCACGCGCTGCGTCACGTTGATCATTCCGAAAAGGCTCGCCTGCATCGTCTGGCGGACGTTGTCTTCGAACGCCGCCGACTCGACACAGCCCACCCTCCCGATCCCGGCGTTGTTCACCAGCACGTCGATCCGCCCGAACCGGCTCACCGCGGCGTCCACCAGGGCCGTCACAGCCTCGGGGGAGGTCACGTCCGTCGGGACCGACAGCACGTCCGACCCCAGAGCGCGGACTTCGCTCTCCACCTCGGCAAGCCGCTCAGCCGAGCGGGCCGCAAGAACCAGCAGCGCCCCCTGCCGGGCGAACGCCAACGCAACGGCTCTACCGATTCCCCGCGATGCACCCGTGACCAGTACAACCTTGTTCACGAAGGAGACACTCATGACATTCCCTCTCTCGTTGTATATACAACATGAGGAGCTGGAGCGGGCCTGCGACCACCCCTCCCTGAGCGCTATGCGCCTGGCGGATACCCCATGCCGCCCGCAATCTCCCGGACCGCCGCCACGCCCGCCCCCAGAAGCCGAGCAGCCTGCTGCTGGGCCTGGCGCCACTGCGGCATCACGGATTCGATCTTGGCTCGGCCGGCGCCGGTGAGGGCGACTTCACGCATGCCCTTCGCGTCGGACGCCGAGGCCTCGATCCAGCCCTGGTTCAGCAGCAGATGCAGATTCCGGCTGACCGTGGACCTCTCCAACTGGAGCACCTCGCCAAGCCTGGAGGGCGGACACGGGCCCACCTTGCCCAGAGCGGCCAGCAGGTTGACCTGGGCAATGGTCACCCCATGACCCTCAAGGGCGCCATCGTAAAGACTGGTGACCGCCCGGCCTATCAGCCGGATACGCACGGCCAGACAGTCCTGCACGATCGCGTCGACGGAAGCACTCACCCCCTCATGTTGTATCTACATCAACCTCAGGTCAAGCGCTCCGCCCGCCGAGCACCAAGGGGGCCGCAAGCGGTCCTCCCGGTCGCCGGAACGCAGTGCGGGTGACGGCGGGGGCCGCCGGCTGAATGCTCACGGAGCTGGTTCGCAGTGCGCGGCGGCTGTCGCGCCCGCGGCGATGGGCGATGCCGCCGGCTGCTCGGGCGCCGGCGACCCGCCGGTCGACGGGCGTCCGTCGGTGCGGCGGGCGTCTCTGCGTGCCGCGCGGACGACGGTGTCCGCACCGCCTCCGGACGCCGCCCGCCTGTCGGGTGAAGAAGGCGGAGTTGCCACCGTGCCGGGAAGTCGTACGCGGCGGAGCCTGGGGGAACCGTGGGAATTCTTCATCGTGCTGGACTCCCTTGCTTTCAGGTGGCGGCCTACGAGGCCGAGTCCGGCGGGGCTCATCACCCAAAGGCCCCGTCGGCAGGTGGGTGCCGCGCCATCGCCGGGCGCTACGCGGAAACGGAACGGACGGGGCCAAAGCGCGTGAGAGTGGGCCTCGGCGTTCGAGGTCGTTCATCGCCCGCCCTGACCCCATCTCAAGCGGAGAATCACCTCCACTTTACCGGAGGAGTCCTTCCGTTTCAAGTGGGCAGCCGAGTGGCACCGTGCGGTTCACCGGGCTCCACCAGGGAATCGTCGCCTGCCGCGAGCACACCACCGTCACCCGAGGAGGAAGGCGGGTCACGCGTCCGCCCGGGCGCTCCGGGCGGACGCGCCCCGCACGAACGGGGGATCCGCGTCAGGCCGGCCGGACCAGTGGCGTGCGCGCCGGCCGGTAACGGAGTTTCGTGCCGCCGTCTCCGGGACGTCACACCCAATGGCGTCGGGCCGCCGCAACGCCGGCGCCGAAACGGTTCGTCGTCCCGAGCTCCGCATAGAGGTCCTGGATCCGTCGGCGCAGCGTCCGCGTCGAGATCCCGAACTGGCGGGCAATGGCGTCGTCCTTGACCCCGGCGGCGAAGAGGGCGAGCAGGTTGCGCTCCTCGTCGGTGGGCATCCGGGCGCTGCCGTCTTCGGCGGGTGGGCCTGGTGGCGGCGAGGGTTCGAGACCGGGACCGCTCAAGGACGCCGCCGTGGCCCAGTAGCGCTCGAAGAGCTCCGTCAGGGCGTCCAGCAGGGGGGCGCCTCGGTGTAGAGGCACTCGGTGCCCTCGCCGTCCAGGCTCAGCGAGACCATCGCCGCGAACCGGTCCGCCATCGCCAGCTTGATCGGCAGTGCGGGCACGACTTTGGCCTCTTCGCCGCGCGAGACGAGACTGCCCAACTCCTCCCAGCCGCCTTCGGCGTCGAAGCTGGCCGCCGCGTAGACGACCCGCACCCGTACCCCGCGCCGGACCGCCGCCTCGTCGAGCGGCCCGTTGGGAGCCAGCAGGAACGGCGGCCGGTCCAGAGCGCAGATCTCGTGACGGGCGCGCTGCTTCAGGCGGTAGTAGCAGTCTCCGACCGCCTCCGGCCCGCTGATCGTCCTCGTGGCGGGTTCGGCCGTATGGGAGCGCCTGACTTCGTCGAATATCGCCCCCAACGGCTCCGCCGCGTCGCGTACGGCGGCCAGTTGACGCTCGTGCGACTCCACGAGTGCCCGCACGGCATGGCGGGGATCGACGGTGAGGAACTCACCCGAGGATCGGCGGCTGAGCAGTCCGGAGTGGTGAAGCCGCTCCAGCATCGACAGTGCCTGCTCGGGCCGCAGTCCGCATGAGGCGACCACGTCGTCGACGGTCCCGCCTCCGTGGGTCAGCAGCCGGCGGTAGACGGCCTCCGCCTGTGCGTCGAGCCCCACTGCCTCCCAGGGTGGGTCGGCTTCCGTCATCGCTGTCCGCCTCTGGCCTGTGCGCGTGTGATGCGGACAGAAAAATACAAGCCGAGGTGACGCGCAGAGCAACGGACCGGGGCCTTACGGCGTCTGGAGCGTCGGCGGGGCCCGTAGCATGCGACCGCGCGCGGCTTTCGGCAGCGTGTGGACAGTCCAGCGGCGTCTCTCCCAACTGCGCATGATGTATGGCGCATTGCAGGGATTTGGGCCGTGTCAACCTGGTGACATGGCACTCATGTGCCAAAGCACTGTCTTCACAGTGATGCGAACGGATGGCTGACTACGAACAACTCCGGCACATCTAGTTCGTGAGGTTCCCCTTGCCCCTGCCTCCTTCCCGCAGACGCGGGTTGACCGCCGCCGTCGCCGCCCTGGTGGTGCTGACGGCCTTGAGTCCTGCGGCGTCGGCCGATACCGCGGCGACGTTCCCTTCCCCCGCCGCGGCGGCCGGCGGCCCCGCGATCGTCCGCACCGTCACGCTGATCACGGGTGACAAGGTCACTGTCACCGCCAACGGCCGTGCACAGTCGGTCACATCGGTGACCGACCCGCGTGGCAGGACCGGTGGCGCGCATGTGATGACGGTCGGGCCGGACACCTATGTGTATCCCGACGCCGCGTTGCCCTACATCGCGTCAGGAACGCTGGACGAGCAACTGTTCAACGTCTCGGGGCTGCTGAAGGACGGTTACGACGATGCCCGCAGCGACCGGCTGCCGCTGATCGTGACGTACACCGACGCCGCTGCCCGCTCCCGCGCCGCCAAGACGCCGGACGGAGCGCGCAAGACCCTGACCCTCTCCAGCATCCAGGGCGCGGCGATATCCGCCGACCACGCCACGGCGGCCGGTTTCTGGTCGTCCCTGACCGGCAGCACGCCGGCCCCCGCGGCCGGGGCCCGGAGCGACGCGGCCTCCGCGCCGTCGCAGGGGCGGCTGGCCGGCGGCATCGCCAAGGTGTGGCTGGACGGCAAGGTCACCGCGACCCTCGCCGACACCACTGCGCAGATCGGGGCGCCCGCGGTGTGGGCCGGCGGGGACACCGGACAAGGCGTGGACGTCGCCGTCCTGGACACCGGCATCGACGCCACGCACCCGGACTTCGCCGGCCGGATCGCGGCCGCGGAGAGCTTCGTGCCGGGCCAGGACGTCACCGACCGGCACGGTCACGGCACTCACGTCGCCTCCACCGTCGCCGGAACCGGCGCGGCCTCCGGCGGCAGAGAGAAGGGCGTCGCCCCCGGCGCCTCGCTGCACATCGGCAAGGTCCTGGACAACAGCGGCAGCGGCCAGGACTCCTGGATCCTGGCCGGCATGGAATGGGCCGCCCGCACCCAGCATGCCAAGGTCGTCAGCATGAGCCTGGGCGGCGGGCCCACCGACGGCACCGACCCCCTCAGCCAGGCCGTCGACCACCTCAGCAAGGAAACCGGCGCCCTCTTCGTCATCGCCGCCGGCAACTCCGGACCGGAGGCCTACACCGTCAGCGCGCCCGGGGCGGCCGACGCCGCGCTCACCGTGGGCGCGGTCCACGGCCCGGGCAAGGGCGTGGACCAGCTGGCGGAGTTCTCCAGCCGCGGCCCGCGGGTGGGCGACAACGCCATCAAGCCGGATCTGACCGCCCCCGGCGTGGACGTGCTCGCGGCCCGCTCCCAGTACGCGCCCGAAGGCGAGGGCGCCTACCAGACGATGAGCGGCACCTCCATGGCGACGCCTCACGTCGCCGGCGCCGCCGCCCTGCTGGCCGCGGCACACCCCGACTGGACCGGGCAGCAACTCAAGGACGCCCTGGTCAGCACCACTTCGAGCACCCAGCGGTTCAGCCCCTTCCAGGCCGGCAGCGGCCGGGTCGACATCGCCGCCGCCGTGAAGTCCACGCTCTTCGCGTCGGGAAGCGCGTTCGCGCAGACCCGCTACCCGTACACGCCCGGCCAGACGGTCCGCAAGGACGTCACCTACACCAACACCGCCGCCGCGCCGGTGACCCTGGATCTCTTGCTGGGCCAGGACCAGCTGCCCGAGGGTCTGTTCACCCTCACCGACTCGCGCCTGACCGTGCCCGCGCACGGCACCGCAACCGTCGGCGTGATCAGCCACCTCGACGCGGCGGCGGACAATGCCGCCTACTCCAGCCGGCTCACCGCGGCAGGCAGCGACGGCACGGTCCTGGCCCGTACGTCGGTCGGCCTCAACAAGGAGGGGCAACGGGTCACACTGTCGGTCACGGCGAAGGACCGGCGCGGCGCCGCCCTGCCCGGCACCCTCGTACTGAAGGACGTCGAGCGCAACACCCTGCCCAAGGTGTACGAGATCGACGCTTCGGGCCGCACGGACCTGCGGCTGCCGCCGAGCACCTACGCGGCCTGGATGTACGCCGACGTCCCCGGCATCGACGGCACGCACACGCTGGGCTCCGCCGTGTTCTCGGCGCCGCAGGTCGACCTCGATGCCGATCGCACCGTCCGCTTCGACGCCGCCGACCTGCGCCGGGCGGCCGCCTTCACCCCGCAGCCGAGTGCCAACCAGTTCATGAGGGTGGACCAGTACCGCGCCAACGGCGGCCTGTACCCGTTCATGGACAGCTACATGCCCGATTACTGGCTGTACGACAGCCTCTGGGTCACGCCGACGCCGAAGGTGACCGAGGGCTCGTACCACTTCGCGACGCGCTGGCGGCAGATCGAGCCGCCCCTGACGTTCTCCTCCGGATCCCGGACCTATGAGGACGTCACCATCCAGAGCTTGTCCCCCAAGCTGCCGCAGGGCACGGGAACCTACCGAGCCGTCTGGGCCGCCGACGGCTCGGTGGCCGACTTCCGCACCGTGAAGGTGCGCGGCCAGGTAGCCGTCGTGCGCCGCAGCGACACCGTCTCCGCCCCTGACCAGGCGGCCGCAGCGGCGAAGGCCGGCGCCAGGCAGTTGCTCATCCTGAACGACGGCTACGGCAAGCTGGATCCCTGGGCGCAACTGCCCGACGCCGCACCGCTGCCGGTGGCCTCGCTCGGCACCGACGACAGTGCGCAGCTGCTGGAGCGGATCCGCAAGCCCGGCACGGCGACGCTGCGCGTGGTCTCGCACCCCTACCCGCGCTACCTGTACGACCTGGTCCGCCAGAGCGAAGGCGCCATTGCCCGGGATCCGTCCTACCGTCCCCGCAGCGGCGACCTTGCCCGGATCGAGGAGTCCTTCCGCAACACCGAGCAGGGCGAGGCCGTGCAGTACCGCGACGACGTCTCCGTGGTCTCCGGCAACGCCATGCTCAGCACCTCCACGCCCATCCGGGCCCAGGGCACGCTGACGTCTTGGGTGACGGCGGGCGCGGGCCTTCGCTGGGCCTCCGCCGCGGCCATGCGGGACCTCGGCCTGCGGGGCGCGGCCCACGCCTACACGGCGCGCAGTACGACCCGCGAGGACTGGTTCTCTCCCGTCCACCACCCCCGCCTGCTCAACGACGGGATCACCTGGCAGGCGCCCTACCGGGTCGGCGACATCATCAGCACCTCCGTAGTGCCGGCCTGGGGCGACGCGGGCGGGCACGCGGGCGTTGTCTGGGCCGACGGAAACACCTCGAAGATCTCGCTGTACCAGGGCGATCAGCTGCTCGGAGAGGACGTCAACGAGGGGATCGTCACCGTCGAGGGCCTCTCACCAGGCCCGCTGCCCTACCGCATCGTGGTCGAGGGCGATCGGAACCTGCCGGAGCGTCCGTACTCGACCCGCACGCGCACCGAGTGGGGCTTCACCTCCGGCACTGCGGACTACACCGCCCTCACGACCCTGCCGCTGGTCCAACTCGACTACGCGGTGCCCACCGACCCGTCCGGCACGGCCCACCGCCGAACCGGACTGACGCTCACGCCCTCCCACCTGAATGGGGCGGCGGGCAAGGGAGCCATTCGCGCGGTGACGCTGGACGTCTCCTACGACGACGGCGCAACGTGGCACCGGACGGCACTGCGGCAATCCGGCGACAGCTGGACGGCGCAGCTCGCCGCGCCCTTGCGGGCCCGCTTCGCCAGCCTGCGCACCACAGCGCGGGACACCAAGGGCAACAGCGTGAGCCAGACCCTGATCCGCGCCTTCGGCCTGAAGTAGAAGCAGGCCACCGACACAAGGGCCCCTGTCCGCGGTACGGACCGCGGACAGGGGCCCAGCCCTGTTTCCGGGGGCGAGGCCAAGCCGGCGCCCCGCGTGCGGCGCATGCCTCCCCAAGGAACCCAGGGTCGCCCTGCCGTCTGGCTGTGCGGCAGCGGCAGGCTCGCGGGTACTCTCCTGCCCGAGATCGACAACCTGGTGATCAAGAGCCATCCCGTGGTCGCCGGCGCCGGGATCCCCGCCTTCGACCCCACGGTCTTCGACATGGCCGAGCGCACCGCCTTTCCCAACGGCGTCACCCTGAGCCGCCTGACCCGACGCCGGCCTCCCACGATCGCGGTCATCGGCCACCTGCCCGGCGGGCGGACACATAGCCATTCGCGGATCATGGTGGGATGCCGCAACCACTGTGTGGCGCACTCCCCCGCCCCGCGGCTTGCCCTGCCGGACACGCCCTTCGGGTGCCGCGCGTGCTGCCGAGACGCGCGCTCGCCCGCATCACGACCGGCTCTCCACCCCAGCCGTAGCGCCCGACGCCCTCGCTGTGGAAGCGCCACACAGAGGCGGCGTAAATTTCCGGTATCAGATAATAAATAGGAATCTGGCTGCATTCGGTTGCCGGCGCCGACGAGCGCTTCGCCGGTCGCCGGTAGTAGCCCCGCGCGGATGCCACTGCCCGCCTGTTTTCCGGTCGTCTCGCCTACGGCAGGCGGCCCGAGGAGGACGTCATGCACCGCACCCCGCTGGTCCCCCGTCGGGTCGGGACCGCCGTCCCGCCCGTCCGGGCCGCCTTCGTCGTCCTGCTGCTCGCCGTGGTGGTGGTCGCGGGTGCGCGGCTGGTTCTGGCGGCCGGGGGCATGCAGGTCATGGGGATGGCCGAGTACTCCACGCTGATCCCGATCGTGGGCGCCGCTCTGCTGCCGCTGCGGCTGACCCTGATCCTGGGCCTGACGAACCTCGTCGTCGGGATCGTCGCCTACGGCATCCTGCTGCCGTCCATGTCCCATGCCAGCCGGATCACCGTCATCACCGCGCTGGCCGCCTCGATCCTGGTCAGCCTGGCCGTCTGCCGCACCCGTATCGCCATGGAAAGGCGCCTGAAAGGTCTGATGGTCGCCCGGGACCGGCTCACGCTGCTCAGCGAGGCCAGCACCCGGGTCGGCGGCACCCTGGACGTGGCCCGCACCGCGGAGGAGCTCGCCGAGGTCGCCGTGCGCCGCTTCGCCGACCATGCCGCGGTCGACCTCTTCGATCCCGTCCTCAAGGGCGAGGAGCCTGCCCCGGGGCCGCACGCGGGCCCGGTCACCCTGCGCCGCGCCGCCCGGCGGTCGGTGCCGGCCGCGCTCGCCGCCGCATCGCCCGACGGCGGCACCGTCACCTACTGCCGGGGCTCGATGCCCGCCCTGAGCCTGCTGCGGGGCGTCCCCGTGCACGGCCAGTTCCCCGGCGCCGCCGACGGCGAGGAGTGCTGGCCCGCCGATCCGGACGGCACCGGCACCAAGGCGCCGCACTCCGCACTGGCGGTCCCGCTGCGCGCCCGCGGCGTGACCCTCGGTGCGGCCCTGTTCACCCGCTCCCGCCACCGGGACCCCTTCGACGCCGCCGACGTGCTGCTCGCACAGGAGATCGCGGCGCGCGCCGCGGTGTGTGTGGACAACGCCCGCCGCTACACCCACGAGCGCGCCACCTCGGTGGCGCTGCAGCGCAGCCTGCTGCCCCAGGTGGTCCCGCCGCAGCCGGCCGTGCAGGCGGTCGCCCGCTACCTGCCCGCTGATGTCGGGGTGGGTGTGGGGGGCGACTGGTACGACGTGATCCCGCTGTCCGGGGCGCGGGTCGCCCTGGTCGTGGGCGACGTGGTCGGGCACGGCATCCGCGCCTCGGCGGCGATGGGGCGGCTGCGCGCCGCGGTGCGCACCCTCGCCGACATCGACCTGCCGCCCGACGAGCTGCTCACCCACCTCGACGACATCGTCATCCGGCTGCAGAGCGAGACCTGTCCCACCCCGACGGGCGGGGCCGAGGACGCGGCCGAAGCGGATGTCGGCGAGTTCGTCGCCACCTGCCTGTACATGGTCTACGACCCGATCTCGCGGCGGTGCACCGCCGCGAGGGCCGGCCACCCCCCGCCCGCCGTGGTGCACCCCGGCACGTGCGCCCGCTTCCTCGACGTCCCGGCCGGTCCCCCGCTGGGCGTGGGCGGCCTGCCCTTCGAGACCGCCGAGATGCACCTGCCCGAGGGCAGCCTGCTCGCCCTGTACACCGACGGCCTCGTCGAAGCTCCCCGCTACTGTCTGGACGAGCGCCTCGAGCGCCTGCTCGAAGCCCTGTCCGAGCCGAAGCCCACCCTGCAGGACACCTGCGACCACGTACTGGACAGGCTGGTCGTCGACCGCACCCGCGACGACATCGCCCTCGTCATCGCCCGCACCCAGGCCCTGGACGACCGGCACACCGTCGCCTGGGAGCTGCTGGACAACCTCGCCGAGGTCGCCCGCGCCCGCGACCTGGCCTCGCTCCAGCTGGCCCACTGGGGGCTGCCGGAGGCGGCATTCCTCGCGGAACTCGTGGTCAGCGAACTGGTCACCAACGCCATCCGCTACGGCGGCAGCCCCGTGCAGCTGCGCCTGATCCGGCACGACACCCTGATCTGCGAGGTGTCCGACGGCGCCCACACCGCACCTCACCTACGCCGGGCCCGCACCTTCGACGAGGGCGGACGCGGACTGTTCATCGTCGCGCAGCTCGCCGAACGCTGGGGCACCCGCCAGCAGTCCGACGGAAAGACCATCTGGGCCGAACTCGCCCTCCCGCCCGCCACCGTGCCCACCCCCGCACCCGCACTCGCCACGCTGTAAGCCCGGGCCGAGCACCCTCACCCGCCTGCAGGGGGTGCGGGCGGGCGCGGGGGTGCCGCCGCGCCCGCAGGGCGGAATGATCCGCCTATTTACATAGGACGCCTATACCACACTGTGGGTCATATCACCCCGCTATGCCCTATCTGTTGTTTCGTGTCGCGTATTTAACTGTCGGCGAATGCGTGGGGGGAAAGCCGGGCGCATTCGGTGCGGCGCACTGCCGCCACGCCCGCCCGACCGAGACGAAAGCCGTGCCCACGTGCCCCAGCTCTCCTTCAGGAAAACCCGCGGCCTGCACCGGGCCGACCGCCCGACGTCCTGGACCTCCAGGCTGCCGCGCCTGTCCCTGCTCGCCTTCGTCGTCACCGGCTCGGCGGCCGCCTACGTCATCAGCGGCACCCTCCACCTGTACGGCATGGCCGCCATCGGGCTGCTCTCCGTGAAGCTGCTGCTGTCCCTGACCTACCGGCCCTACCAGGCCGCACGCACCGCCGACGTCCGGGGCGCCGCCCCGGGCCGGCTCGACCTGGTCGCGATCATCCCCACCTACAACGAGGACCCCAGCACCCTGCGGCGCAGCCTGCGCAGCATCCTGGCGCAGTCCCGCCCGGTGTCCCTGGTGCACGTGGTCGACGACGCGAGCGGCGACCTGTCCGCCGTGCGGGCCGCCGAGGAGATGGCCGAGCAGTTCGCCCGGGCCGGGATCGGCCTGCGCATCCACCGCCAGAGGGAGAACAAGGGCAAGCGCGAAGCCCTCGCGGTCGGCTTCAGGGCCAGTCCCGGCGCCGACGCCTACCTGTGCGTGGACAGCGACACCGTGCTGGACCCCCAGGCGGTCGAGGAACTGATCAAGCCGCTGTCCAACCGGCGCGTCAAGGCCGTCACCGGTCTCGTCCTCGCCCTCAACCAGCGCAAGAACCTGCTGACCCGGCTGATAGACCTGCGCTACGGCAACGCCTTCCTCTTCGAGCGCGCCGCCTACTCACGGCTCGGCTCGGTGCTGTGCTGCTGCGGCTCCCTGGTCGTCTACCGCGCGGACGTCGTCCACGCCAACCTGGACGACTTCCTCACCCAAAAGTTCCTGGGCCGCCCGGCCGTCTTCGGCGACGACCGCCGCCTGACCAACTACTCCCTGATGCGCGGGCAGGTCCTCTTCCAGTCCACCGCCGTCGCCTACACCGCCGTCCCCGAACGCCTCGGGCACTTCCTGCGCCAGCAGGTGCGGTGGAACAAATCCTTCTTCCGCGAGTCCCAGTGGGCGCTGCGCAACCTGCCGCGCCTGCGCCCCGGCTGGTACCTGACGTTCCTGGAGGTCGCGACCTGGCTGGTGTTCACCGGCGCCGCACTGACCTCACTGGCCGTCAAACCCGCCACCGACCCCGGCAACATCCCCACCCACCTGGCCGGCTACCTCGTCTTCACCGCCGTCATGGGATACGCGCGCAGCGTGCGCTACCTCGACGTGCCCCGGCCCGGCGTCACCTTCGTCGGCCGACTCGGGATCTACTCCCTGGCCCCCCTATACGGGCTGCTGCACCTGGTGCTGCTGCTGCCCATCCGCATCTACGCCATACTCACCATGACCCGCGGCAAGTGGGGCACCCGCCAGACCGGCGTGGAAGTCACCGACGACGCCGCCGCCACCGCCGGCCTCTACCAGGCCCTGCAAGACGCCCCCGCCCCACAGCCCACCCCCGTGCTCTCCTCCTTCCCACACCAGACGGCCCTGGACACCCGCACACCCGCCCCCTACGCCAGCGACTCCCCAGCCACCACGGTCGGCAGCTGAACC